>NZ_CP006942.1:0-2287500 GCF_000521605.1 Mannheimia sp. USDA-ARS-USMARC-1261
AGCCTTGTGCTGCGGCTTCTTCGTAGCCTGTTGTACCGTTAATTTGACCGGCAAAGAATAAGCCGTCAATCGCTTTGGTTTCAAGGGTCGGTTTTAAATCACGAGGGTCGAAATAGTCATATTCAATAGCATAACCCGGTTTGATAATGCGGGTGTTTTCCAAACCTTTCATTGAGTTTACGATGCCCATTTGCACATCAAACGGTAAACTGGTTGAAATGCCGTTAGGGTAAACTTCGATCGTGTTTAAACCTTCTGGCTCAAGGTAGATCTGGTGAGAATTACGATCGGCAAAACGCATCACTTTATCTTCAATAGACGGGCAATAACGTGGACCAATTCCTTCGATAATCCCTGTGTACATCGGGCTGCGATCCAAATTGGAACGGATCACATCGTGAGTTTGTTCATTTGTATGAGTAATGTAGCAAGGAATTTGGCGAGGGTGCTGTTCCACCGATCCCATAAATGACATTACCGGTAGCACATCATCACCGTGCTGTTTTGCCAAAACATCAAAATTAATGGTACGAGCATCTAAACGTGGTGGTGTCCCTGTTTTTAAGCGATCAACACGCAAATTCAGATCACGTAGACGATCAGCTAACATCGTTGCCGCCGGATCGCCCGCTCGACCACCTGCATAATTATCTAAACCAATGTGGATCTTACCCGCAAGAAATGTCCCAGCCGTTAAAACAACAGCTCGAGATTTAAAAATTAGCCCCATTTTTGTTACCGCACCGACCGCACGGTTATTTTCCACTAAAATATCCACGACTTCTTGTTGGAAAATATCTAAATTGGGTTGATTTTCTAATGCTGTACGCACTGCATTACGGTAAAGCACACGGTCAGCTTGAGCACGGGTAGCACGTACCGCTGGGCCTTTTGAGCTATTTAATGTACGAAATTGGATCCCTGCAAAGTCGGTAGCTATCGCCATTAAGCCGCCCATTGCATCAATCTCTTTCACTAAATGCCCTTTACCAATCCCCCCAATGGCAGGATTACAAGACATTTGCCCTAAAGTATCTACATTATGTGTTAAAAGTAGGGTTTTTAACCCCATACGGGCGGGAGCAAGTGCAGCCTCAGTTCCCGCGTGTCCGCCACCTACGACAATCACATCGTAAATTTGGTTATAAATCATATATCGCCTTTTCTCTCAAAAATACTGTGCAAAAATAAACGTGTATTTTAGCTTAAAAAGGGATCATCAGGGAAATAAAATTTAAATTGAACAAGATCCAAAGTTCCTTTGCTAAAGATAATATAGATCTATATAAAGATCTTTATTGTTAATCTTATTAGATCCGCTACTTTATGTGAGTAAAAGATCTTTTACAGGAAAAACAACAAGTTAAATCCAAAAATGGTCGTGAATAGATCTCACTAAAAGAAGATCTAACCTGTGGATAAAATCTAAAGTTATCCACAGAAGCTAAAATAAAGAAACTTTTAACAGTGTAATTCCCAAATAATTCAATCTTTTTTCATAAGTTATCCACATAGGGTATGTAACGTTTTTTTAGATTAAATTCCTTTTTTTGTATTTCTACAGTAAAATTTTACTCCATTTTGATATGTAAAAAAGTGAGAAAAAATGACCGCTTGTAACTGCCAATCAGGCAAAAAATATACTGAATGTTGTGAGCCTTTTCATTTAAAAGCTGAAATACCACAAACAGCAGAACAACTTATGCGTTCTCGTTACTCAGCTTATACGTTGGTTAATATTCCCTATATTGTTGAAACTACAGTTCCAAACCAACAAAAATATCTTGACCAAGCAGCAATGAAAATGTGGGGAGAAAATACAAAATGGGCTGGTTTAGAAATCATTAAACATTTACCTAACCTTTCAAAAATACATAGTCAGGTTGAATTTAAGGCATTTTTTGATACAGAAGAGGGAAAAGAAGCACATCACGAATTATCGCTTTTTGTCAAAATAGAGAGTAAATGGTTCTTTGTAGACCCTACTATTCCTTTACCAAGTCAAAAGCAAAATTGTGTATGCGGATCGGGCAAAAAATTTAAACATTGTTGTGGTCATTATCTTTAATATTGAATTGAACTCTTTTTAAATTAAAAAGACTAAGTAAATGAATTCTATTCACCAACGACTAACTTACCTACAGGGGAACGAAAAATGGATTTCAATAAAATTTTAAACCAAGTGTTAAATACGGCAAAAGATGCAGCAACTAACGGATTAATCAAAGGTAATACGACAAATGACCAAATCGCCAAAGTAGGTGGTGGTGCTGCTGCTCTAGGTCTTATTTCAATGTTATTTGGACGCAAAGGCGGCTCAGGTTTAGCGAAATTAGGTTCTTTAGCCGCTCTGGGTAGTTTGGCTTATCAAGCATATCAAAGATATCAAGAACAAAATGCGTCAGAGTCTCAATTAAGCCAAGATAATTTTGAAGAAGTTGATGCGAATGAAGCAAGTAAAGTGATTTTACAAGCAATGATTGCCGCAGCGGCAGCAGATGGTGCAATTACTGAAGATGAAAAAGCCGCAATTGTTGCACAAGTATCACAAGATCCGGAAGTATTATCGTGGATTAGTCAAGAAATGAATAGTCCTGCAAGCGTAGAAGAAATTGCTCGTCAAGTAGGTAACGATCAAGCTCTTGCGACTCAAGTTTACCTTGCTGCTCGTGCAGTATGTACAAACTTAGAGCGTAAAGAAATCATTTTCTTAGCAAACTTAGCGAATGCACTAGGTTTACCGGATGCGTTAGTTGAACAGTTAGAAAAAGATGCCGGATTCTAAATTTAGACTATTTTAGTTTAGCTACAAGCGGTTATATTTTGAGAGTTTTTTGCAAAAAACTTGTGAAATATGACCGCTTGTTCTTTTTAAGCTTTTTGGATAACAATTTCCCAAGCAGCATCACCAATTTGAGCGAAATGAGTAACAGGATAATTATTCTCAGCAGCCCAGCGAGGTAAATTTTCCGTAGCTTCAGCACAAGTAAATTGGATAGCCAACTCGTCGCCAATATTTAAATCAACAATTTTCTTTTTAGCTTCCATTAATGGATAAGGGCATAGATGCCCTTGAGTATCAAGCTCGTAACGCATATTTTCTCCTTATTGAGGTTGTTTAGTCGGTCGGATATGGATGAAATAAGTCATAATCCATACTCCTAGCATAATAAAAAACAGTGAAATCCAGCCTTTGGCACTCATTATTGCTGTTGCCGTTAAACCATTGCCAATCGTACAACCACCGGCAAGTGAAGCTCCTATTCCCATTAATAATCCGCCGATGACACTGTTCCGACAAGTTGCTAGATCAGGCATCCGCCATTTAAACTCTTTACTCCCTTTGGCTGCAATGTAAGAACCAAGCATAATGCCTAATACAAGGAATACTCCCCAGTTTATTAACTTAGCATCTCCGGTAACAGTATATCGAATGATATTAGCCGATGGACCTGTGATACCTAATCCGGCTGATTTCCCATACAGAGCATTTACTCCCCAAGCGGCAAAAGCTAATAATCCAATTAATACAGCAGCAAAAAATGGGTGGTAACGTTTTTCGAATAAATAGTGGCGAATACCGGTCCATTTAGGTGGTAAAGAAGCAACTTTAAGTGTTGGTTTTGACAATGTTCGATAAACTAAAAAGCCAGTAATAGTAATAAGTATCCCGATTAACCACCATATAGATATATTTAATAAAACAGCTAAGTTTTCCTCTATTTTGCCGTATTGCATCATTGATTTTGTAAAATCACTTAATGCACCAAATCGCATCGCAGCAGCACTAATCATATACATCAATAATGCAATCCAAGCACTAATTAACCCTTCACCTGCGTGATACCAAGTACCGGTAGCACAGCCACTTGCTAAGATAATACTCATACCAAAAATTAATGAACCGATAATAGTGGTTGGGAGTGAGAAATCTTTATAAGGTAAAGTGATATAACCCAATTCCATTAAGGAAACTACGCCTATACTTTGCACCGAAATTGCGATTAGCAAAGCATAAAACATACGATTATTTTTGAGGAGATACATATCACGAAATCCGCCTGTTAAGCAGAAGCGGGAGCGTTGAAAAATAAAACCAAGTAATCCGCCGATTATCAAGGCTGATAAGAAAGACCAAAACATAACTAAACCTTAGTATAATGTAATGAAAAAGAGGTAGACATTTTTGTCGTGTTTATAAACTTTGTCAATTGAGTTAATCATATTTTGTGAGATTTCTCACAAATTTCATTTTTGTGTCCGATTTTATATTAGATAAAAAAGTAAACGTTTGCCTGAGTTTTATTTGATAACTCGATCACAAAAAAGCAAATAAATCCTTTAAAACAAAGGCTCTTTGCGTTAGTCTAAGTCAAATTTTAAATTATAAAGGAGTAAAAAATGACTATTTTTCAAGTTGCTCAAAACTGGTTAGCACAAGACCCTGATGCTGAAACGCGTGCAGAGTTAGAACAGCTCATTCAAGCGGCACAAACGGATGAAAAAGCGAAAGCAGAGTTGGAAGCTCGTTTTGATGGACGTTTACAATTCGGTACGGCAGGTTTGCGTGGCAGATTACAAGCAGGCTCTCAAGGTATGAACCGTGTATTGGTTGCACAAGCTGCCGGTGGATTAGCAGAATTTGTGAAAGGTTATGATAAAGAACCGTCTATTGTGATTGGTTACGATGGTCGTAAAAATTCTGATGTGTTTGCTCGTGATACTGCCGAAATTATGGCTGCGGCAGGCATTAAAACCTATTTACTTCCTCGCAAATTACCTACACCTGTGCTTGCCTTTGCCATTCAATATTTTGACACTACAGCCGGTGTAATGGTTACTGCGAGCCACAATCCACCTGAAGATAACGGTTACAAGGTTTACTTAGGTAAAGCCAACGGTGGTGGACAAATTGTTTCCCCAGCGGATAAAGAGATCGCAGCGTTAATCGACAAAGTCGCAAGCGGTAGTATTTCTGATTTACCTCGCAGCCAAGATTTCACCGTGTTAGATGATGAAGTGGTAAATAAATATATTGAAAAAACTGCCTCGCTTGCAAAACAGCCAAAAGCGGATATCAACTACGTTTACACCGCAATGCACGGTGTGGGGTATGAAGTATTAAGCAAAACCTTAGCCAAAGCAGGATTACCGCAACCACATTTAGTAGAAGCACAAATTCAGCCGGACGGCTCATTTCCAACGGTAAACTTCCCAAATCCGGAAGAAAAAGGGGCATTAGATTTAGCGATTGAATTAGCGAAAGCGAAAAATGCAGAATTCATTATTGCAAATGACCCCGATGCTGACCGTTTAGCGGTTGCCGTCCCGGATGCTCAAGGTAATTGGAAACCTCTTCACGGCAACGTGATTGGTTGTTTCTTAGGTTGGTATTTAGCGAAACAGTACCACGCACAGGGCAAAAAAGGCGTACTGGCTTGTTCACTTGTATCTTCCCCTGCATTAGCAGAAATTGCGAAAAAATACGGTTTTGAATCAGAAGAAACCCTTACCGGCTTTAAATATATCGGCAAAGTAGAAAACTTATTATTCGGCTTTGAAGAAGCGTTAGGTTATTTGGTTGATCCTGACAAAGTGCGTGATAAAGACGGTATTTCAGCGGCAATTTTATTCTTAGATTTAGTTTGCAGCTTGAAAAAAGAGGGTAAAACGCTGGCAGATTACGCCGCAGAATTTGTGAAAGAGTTTGGGGCTTATGTAAGCGGTCAAATTTCTATTAGAGTTTGCGATTTAGCAGAAATCGGCAAATTAATGACCGCTTTACGCAATAATCCGCCGGCAGACATCGGTGGATTTAAGGTAGTTGAATTTATCGATCATACAAAAACGCCACGTCAAAATGATATTTTAGTATTCATTTTAGAAAATGGCAGCCGTTTAATTGCCCGCCCTTCAGGTACTGAACCAAAAATTAAGTTCTACTTAGATGCTCGAGGTACTGATGCAGCAAATGCCGAAGAAGTACTAAGCCAATTTGATGTAAGTGTGCGTGCATTACTACGTCAAGAACAATACGGCAAACAAGATTGTTAATTATCCAAAATGGGCGAATGTTATTCGCCCATTTATTTTGTGATCTATCTCACAGTTCTAAAAATAACCAGTTGCAATCGTTTATTTTTTAGCTAAAAATCCAAACAAACGTTTAAATGAATAAACTTATGTTTGTTAGAGGTGATTTTATGACAGATAATGAACGTATTATTTTTGAACTTATTCGTAAAAATCCATTTATTTCTCAACAGGATATTGCTGATCAAGTGGGACTTTCCCGTTCTGCTGTAGCAAATATTATCTCAAGCCTCGTCAAAAAAGAATATTTACTTGGTAAAGCTTATGTCTTTAATGAGCGAAATTCCGTTGTCTGTGTTGGTGCCGCAAATCTTGATAAAAAAATAAAAACAGATAATGAATTACAAGGGTATACCTCAAATCCTATCACTTCACAAGTGTCCATTGGTGGTGTTGTTCGTAATATTGCTGAAAATTTAGGGCGTTTAGAGCAAGACGTTGTTTTAATTTCTACAGTAGGCAATGATCCTGAATGGTCTAGAATTAAAACATTATCCTCTCCTTTTATGAATACAGAATCGGCGATTGTTATTGAAGGACAATCAACAGGGTGCTACACCGCATTATTAGATATTGATGGAGAAATGTATTTAGGTTTAGCTGATATGTCTATTTATGATTATTTCAAGCCTGAGTTACTAATTAAACAACAGAATTATCTACGTAATGCAAAATGTTTGGTTGTTGATTTAAATTGCCCAAAAGAAACGGTTGAATTTCTGCGTGCTTATGCTCAAAAACAGCAAATTAAGTTAGCGATTATTGCTGTATCTGAACCAAAGATGAAACATTTACCAAAACAACTTAGTGGTGTTGATTACTTGTTTATTAATAAAGGTGAGCTTGGGGCTTTTGTTGGACGAGTATTGGATTCAGAAGAAAAACTAAAAGAAGCCGTAAATGAAGTTTTAGATTATGGTGTAGAACATATCATTCTTACTTCAGGCTCAAAAGGAGTTTTATCTGCAAGTAAAAATGCTTACCAGTGGTATCAAGTAAAACAATTAGAACCGTCTAAAATTGTTGATGTAACAGGTGCTGGAGATTCTTTTAGTGCTGCATTTATTGATGCTTGGCTACAAGATAAGAATGAACAGCAATGTATTTTAGCTGGTATGACTAATGCTTATTACACAATTCAGTCGGAATTTACTGTTCGACCAAATTTAAGTAAAACTCAGCTACAAACAGAAATGGAGAATTTTTATGAATAAATATTTAGTTTTATCACAAGAAGTTAAGGATGGTATTGCAAAGGGATTGCCAATTGTTGCATTAGAATCAACAATTATTTCTCACGGTATGCCTTATCCTCAAAATGTAAAAATGGCTCGAGAAGTTGAGCAAATTATACGAGAAAATGGTGCTGTACCTGCAACAATTGCAATTGTTGATGGAAAAATCAAAATTGGTTTATCTGACGATGAACTAGAAATGTTTGGTAGCAGCAAGGGTATTGCGAAAGTTTCACGCCGAGATTTAGCTGAGATTGTTGCATCAAAACGTTTAGGAGCAACAACAGTTGCGACAACAATGATTGCAGCAGAACTTGCAGGAATTAAATTCTTCGTTACTGGTGGATTAGGTGGTGTTCATCGAGGTTGGGAACATAATTTAGATATATCAGCAGATTTAGATGAATTTGCTCAAACCAATGTAACGGTAGTTTGTGCAGGGGCTAAGTCAATTTTAGATCTTCCAGCAACATTAGAATACTTAGAAACAAAAGGTGTTCCTGTTATTGGTTATAAAACAAAAAATTTACCTGCTTTCTTCTGCCGTGATAGTGGGTTACCTCTACCTATTTCTTCTGATGACTTGCAACATATTGCTAAAACAATTAAAACTAAATGGGAGTTAGGTTTAAAAGGCGGTATGGTTGTCGCAAACCCAATTCCTGAGGAGTATGCTTTAGATCCTGAATATATTGATAATATTATTGCAAGTGCTGTTCAGGAAGCGGAAGAAAAAGGAGTAGTAGGAAAAAATATTACCCCATTCTTATTAGGTAAAATTGTAGAAATGACAGGAGGTAAAAGTCTTGAGGCAAATATCCATTTGGTTAAAAATAACGCGAAAGTTGGAGCACAACTTGCGGTCAGTTATTTTAACTCATAACGTTATTATAGCCGTTTAGTTTTTTTCTAGTGGCTTTCCTTTATTGGCATTGGAGAATCCTATGGACATTTTAAACAGTTTATTAGGTATCTGTATTTTGTTATTGATAGCCTTTTTATTATCAAATAATAGAAAAGCTATTAATTATCGTACAGTAATAGGTGCTCTTGCTATTCAAATGGGAATAGGAGCATTAATTTTATATGTACCTATTGGTCGTAATGTGCTTATAGCTATATCTGATGGTGTAGCGAAAATTATTAGTTTTGGTGCTGATGGAATGAATTTCCTGTTTGGAGGTTTAGTCAGTGATAAAATGTTTGAGCTTTTTGATGGTGGAGGTTTTGTCTTTGCGTTTCGTGTCCTTCCTCCTATTATCTTCTTTGCTGCATTAATTTCTACTCTTTACTATTTGGGTATTATGCAATTTATCATCAAAATTATTGGTGGAGGATTGCAAAAATTACTAGGTACTTCAAAAGCTGAATCTACATCTGCGGCAGCCAATATCTTTGTTGGACAGACAGAAGCCCCACTTTTGGTAAAACCATTTGTCCAAAAAATGACTCAATCCGAGTTGTTTGCTGTTATGGTTGGGGGATTAGCATCTATTGCAGGAGCTTCATTAGCAGGTTATGCAGGAATGGGGATTCCTCTGCCTTACCTTATTGCAGCATCATTTATGGCTGCTCCGGGAGGTTTACTATTCGCCAAATTGTTATATCCACAAACAGAAAAAACTAATGATGATATTACATTGGTAGATGAAGAGGAAAAACCAGCAAATATTATTGAAGCTGCTGCTTCAGGTGCTGCATCGGGTGTTCAATTAGCTATTAATATTGGTGGTATGTTGATTGCCTTTATAGCTTTAATTTCAATGCTTAACTGGATTATTTCAGCTCTTGCAGGATTAGTGGGACAAGAAGGCGTTACTATGCAATCAATACTTGGTTATCTATTCCAACCATTAGCTTGGGCAATAGGTGTTCCTTGGGAAGAAGCTCAAGTATCCGGTGCATTAATTGGTGAAAAACTCATTCTTAATGAGTTCGTTGCTTATGTTGATTTTCTTAAATATTTAAGTCCTGAATCAGCAGTTCATCTCAGTCCTAAAACAGTGGCTATTATCACTTTTACTCTTTGTGGTTTCGCCAACTTGGGATCTATTGCAATTTTAGTTGGTGGTTTAGGTAGTATGGCTCCAAACCGCCGCAGTGATATTGCTAAATTAGGTATTAGAGCGGTAATTGCAGGATCGCTTTCAAACTTAATGAGTGGAGCTATAGCAGGCTTATTTATTGGAATTGGTGGCTCAGTAATGTAGTTATTTTATGTTTTATAAAGGAAATATAATTATGGTTCAAAAAATTATTTTAGATTGCGACCCGGGGCACGATGATGCAATTGCGATGATGTTAGCTTGGGGAAATCCGAATATTGATTTACTCGCTGTTACTACAGTTGTAGGCAATCAAACATTAGAGAAAGTGTCTCGTAATGCATTGGCGGTAGCGGAAATTGCCAATATCCGCAATATTCCTTTTGCGAAAGGCTGCCCTCGCCCACTTGTGCGTGAGGTGGAAAATGCCCCTGATATTCACGGTGATTCAGGAATGGATGGTCCTAAACTACCTGAACCTACTCAGCAATTTTCCGAAAAACACGCCGCTCAATTAATTATTGATTTAGTGATGTCGCACCCTGAAAAAACGATCACCTTAGTGCCAACCGGCGGTTTAACCAATATTGCGTTAGCTGCTCGATTAGAGCCTCGCATTATTGAGCGAGTGAAAGAAGTGGTGCTGATGGGCGGTGGTTATCACACAGGTAACTGGAGTGCAGTGGCGGAGTTTAATATCAAGATTGACCCGGAAGCCGCCCACATAGTATTTAATGCGGGCTGGAAAGTAACGATGGTTGGCTTAGATTTAACTCACCAAGCCCTTGCAACCCCTGATGTAGTAGAATGTTTCAAAGCCTTAAATAGCAAACCGGGACAGTTTGTAGTTGAGCTTTTAGCATTCTTCTCCAAAAAGTATAAACAAGTGCAAAACTTTGATGCCCCACCGGTGCACGATGCTTGTGCGGTAGCTTATGTGATTGACCCAACCTTGATTGAAGTGGAACAAGTGCCGGTCAATATTGAATTAACCGGCACGCACACACTTGGAATGACGGTCGCAGATTTCCGCTACCCACCGAAACCGTGCAATACTTGGGTAGCGAAAAAATTAGATAAAGACCGTTTTTGGAATTTGGTAATCGATTCTATCAAAAATATCGGCTAATCTAATCATCAACTTGTTAAGCGTTGGTATATTCCGCTTTATCATCTAACCAACGCTTAATTAATGCCTGTGCAAGCGGTGGATTTTCCACAATAATTTGCTTAGCGTAGTGTTGCACTAGCGGAATCATTTTGCGGTCTCGCATTAAATCTGCCACTTTAAATTCTGCCATTCCGGTCTGTTTTGTACCGAGAATTTCGCCTGTGCCTCGAATTTCCAAATCTTTTTCGGCAATGAAAAAGCCGTCTTGGCTATCTCGCATTACCTGTAAACGCTTGCTGGAAATTTTGCCGAGCGGCGGTTTATACATTAACACACAATGGGAAGCGGTTGCTCCTCTCCCAACTCGTCCTCGTAATTGGTGAAGTTGAGCCAAGCCCAAACGCTCTGAGTTTTCAATAATCATGAGGCTGGCATTTGGCACGTCCACGCCCACTTCAATCACGGTGGTTGCCACGAGTAAATCCAATTCTGCCGCTTTGAATGATGCCATAATGGCTTGCTTTTCTTGCGGTTTCATTCGACCGTGTACTAAACCGATACGCAAATCCGGTAAGGCTCGTTGCAAATCTTCGGCAATTGCTGCTGCGGCTTGAGCCTCTAACACTTCCGATTCATCAATTAAGGTACACACCCAATAGGCTTGGCGGTTTTCGTTTTTACAGGCTTGATAAACCCTCTGAACAATTTCTGCTCGTCTGTCTTCCGAAATCACCACGGTGGTAATAGGCGTTCGCCCCGGTGGGAGTTCGTCAATAATGGAGGTGTCTAAATCGGCATAGACCGTCATTGCTAATGTTCTTGGAATTGGTGTGGCAGTCATAATCAGTTGGTGCGGATAAATTTCCTGCCCGTTAGCATTTTTCGCCCCTTTCTCACGCAGTGTTAAGCGTTGATGCACACCGAAACGGTGTTGTTCGTCAATAATCACTAAGGCTAAATGGTGAAATTCTACCGCCTCTTGGAACAGTGCGTGTGTGCCGATGATCATCTGCACCTCACCATTCTTTATAGCCTCTAATTGAGCGGTTCTTGCTTTGCCTTTCACTTTACCGGCAAGCCAGCCGACCTCAATCCCAAAGGGTTTAAGCCAGTTGGCAAAGTTATTAGCGTGCTGTTCAGCGAGAATTTCAGTCGGAGCCATTAGGGCAACCTGCTTGCCATTATCAATCGCTAACAGAGCTGCCAAAGCCGCAACCAGCGTTTTTCCCGAACCCACATCGCCTTGTACTAACCGCATCATTGGGTTTGGACGTGCTAAATCTTGCTCAATATCCGCCGTCACTCGGCTTTGGGCATTGGTTGGTTGGAACGGTAGGCTGGCTAAAAAGCGATCTTTTAAATCGGTTTTATAGGTCAGTGGTTCGGCAAATTGCTGTTTGACTCCTAAACGGAGCTGCTGCATCGCTAAATTGTGAGCCAGTAATTCCTCAAAAATAAGTCGTTTTTGGGCGGGATGTTCGCCTTTTTCTAGAATTTCTGCCGAAATAGTTGGTGGCGGACGGTGCAACAACTGCAACGCCTCTTTTAAACTATATTTGTGTGGATTGTACTCATCGGGCAATAACTCTGCCACTTTCACATTGTTTAATACCGCTAAGGCTTGCTCGGTCATTTTGCGTAATGATGCCTGTTTTAAGCCTTCAGTGGTGGAATAAATCGGCGTGAGCGTTTCCGCCAGTTCAAGCGGTTGATTATTGCGGATAATTTGATATTCAGGGTGATGAATTTCCGCCATAAAACGCCCACGTTTCACTTCACCAAAAGCTTTCACCCGAACGCCTGTAGCAAGGCTGTTTTTCATTCCTGCATTGAAATTAAAGAATTTGAGCATAATTTTGCTCGTGCCGTCCGATAACGTCACAGACAAAATAGGGCGTTTACCAAACTGCACTTCAGTGAGTTGCACATAGCCTTCAATGGTGCAGTAAGTGTCGGGGCGAACATCTGCGATCGGCGTAATTCGAGTACGATCTTCATATCTCATCGGTAGATGAAATAACAAATCCTGCACATTATTAATGCCGATACGCCCTAGTTTTTCTGCGATTGCTGCCCCTACACCTGAAAGTTCGGTTAGAGGGACACCGTCTAATAATTGTTCGCTCATTATATTTATTCAAATAACCATTATTGGAAACAAGTATAAGGGGAAAATAACGTTTTCTCTATTTTTTAATCATTTTTCTTACAGACAAGCGGTATTTTTTCTCCCATTTTTTGCAAAAAATCTTGAAAATTTGACCGCTTGCCCCATTTAGTTTCTGTTTTTAGATGAAAAAGGAATACACAATGGCAAATCAAGAAACCCGTGGCTTCCAGTCGGAAGTAAAACAGCTGTTACAGCTGATGATCCATTCTCTCTACTCTAACAAAGAAATTTTCCTGCGTGAGCTGATCTCAAATGCGAGTGATGCGGCGGATAAACTCCGTTTCAAAGCCCTTTCCGAGCCGGCTCTATATGAAGGCGATGGTGAGTTGCGTGTGCGTGTATCGATTGATGAAACGCTCGGCACAATTACTATTGCCGATAACGGTATCGGTATGACTCGTGAGCAGGTAATTGACCATTTAGGCACGATTGCGAAATCAGGCACAAAAGAATTTTTAGCCTCACTCGGCACAGAACAAGCCAAAGATAGTCAGCTTATCGGTCAATTCGGCGTGGGTTTCTATTCTTCATTTATTGTAGCGGATAAAGTTACCGTCAAAACCCGTGCTGCTGGCGTGCCAGCCGAACAAGGCGTGATTTGGGAATCGGCAGGCGAAGGGGAATATACCATTGCTGATTTTGAGAAAGCTGATCGTGGCACGGAAATCATTCTACACTTGCGTGAAGAAGAAAAGGCATTTTTAAATGAATGGCGTTTGCGTGAGATTATCGGTAAATACTCCGACCACATCGGCTTAGCGGTGGAAATTCAGACCAACGAATATGATGACGAAGGTAAAACAAGCGGTCAAAAATGGGAAAAAATTAACAAAGCTCAAGCCCTTTGGACGAGATCGAAAAATGAGATTTCAGACGAAGAATATAAAGAGTTCTACAAGCACATCAGCCACGATTTTGCCGATCCGTTGCTTTGGTCGCATAACAAAGTGGAAGGTAAACAAGAGTACACCAGCTTGCTCTATGTGCCGAGCAAAGCTCCGTGGGATTTATTCCAACGTGAGCAGAAACACGGTTTGAAACTCTACGTTCAGCGTGTATTTATTATGGATGATGCAGAAGTGTTTATGCCGAACTATCTACGTTTTATGCGTGGTCTGTTAGACACTAACGATTTGCCACTCAACGTCAGTCGTGAAATTCTGCAAGAAAATCGAGTAACCCAATCGCTCCGTTCTGCTCTGACTAAGCGTGCATTGCAATTACTGGAAAAACTAGCGAAAGACGATACGGAAAAATATGCTCAATTCTGGCAAGCGTTCGGCTTAGTGTTGAAAGAAGGCGTGGGCGAAGATTTTGCCAACAAGCAACAGGTGGCAGGCTTGCTCCGTTTTGCTTCAACGCACTCAGACAGTAGCGAACAAGCGGTCAGTTTTGCTGATTATATTGCAAGAATGAAAGAGGGGCAGAAAGCGATCTACTTCTTAACTGCCGACAGCTATAGTGCTGCCAAAAACAGTCCGCATTTAGAGCTATTTAACAAAAAAGGCATTGAAGTATTATTGCTTTCCGACCGCATTGATGAGTGGTTAATCAGTCATCTTACCGAATTTGACGGTAAACCGTTACAAAGCATTACCAAGTCGGATTTAGACTTAGGCGACCTTGCCGACAAAGCGGAAGAAGAAATCCAAAAAGCCCAAGAGGCAGAATTTTGCTCATTCTTAGAGCGAGCAAAAGGCTACTTTGGTGAACGGGTTAAAAATGTAGTGCTCACTCATCGCTTAACTGATACCCCTGCTGTGGTTTCCACCGATAGCGACGAAATGACCACCCAAATGGCAAAACTCTTTGCTGCAATGGGGCAACAAGCACCGGAAGTAAAATATACTTTCGAGCTAAACCCGGATCATACTATGGTGAAAAAAGTAGCGGATATTGCAAGTGATGATGAGTTTAATGAGTGGATTGAATTACTGTTTGAGCAGGCATTACTCTCCGAACGAGGCACGCTGGAAAACCCAACGGCATTTATTAAACGAATGAATAAACTCTTAGGGTAATAACAAAAAAACACCTTCAATGAAGGTGTTTTTTGTTAGAAAGAATTACTGCTTATTAGTTTCTGGTTGTTGTTCCGCTTTTTGCTCTCGATGACCTTCTAAAGATTGCTCTTCCGGCAAGGCTTGCTCTTTATGTGGAGCAGGTTCTTCTTGACCCACGGCTTTAGATAATTCTTCAGGGGTGGTTTGCTGAACGGCTGGTTTAGCCTCAGGGGCTACGCTTGTTGATGTTGCGGGATTGTGTTCAAGCGTCTTTGCGTGAGCTTCTGGTTTTTGCTCATTGGCTAATGTTTTTGGCTCTGGTTGAGCTTGATTAGCTTGTGGAACATCAACAGGTTGCTGCTGTTGCTGACCTTCAAGTGATTGTTCTTCCGGTAATGCTTGTTGCTCACTCGGTGCTGGTGTTGGTTCAGAATCTTTTGCTTGAGCTGCTTCTTCTTTTGTAACAGGCGGAAGAGGCTCAGGTTTTTTCACCTCCAACTCTTTGTGTTGCTCTGCAACTTGTTGAGATGGTTTTTGAGCTTCCGTTTTTACTGGTTCAACCGTTTCTACTTTTTCTTCTTTCTTATCGTTATTGCCGATCAGATAATTACCGCCAATAAATGCTACTAAAACCAGTGCAACTAATAAAAATATTCTAGCCATAGTTGATCTCCTTTATCAAGTTTTCCTTATCCTAACATTTTTTTAACGCAATACACAACAAGCGGTTAAATTTCCGAAAAATTTTGCAAATTGCAAAAAAGATCGGAAATTTGACCGCTTTTGTTTTAAAATAAGCAGATTTTTGAGATTTTAATATTTAAGAGAAATAGGAATAACAATGCGTACAAGTCAGTATTTATTTTCAACCCTGAAAGAAACCCCGAATGATGCTCAGGTGGTGAGCCATCAATTAATGTTGCGTGCGGGTATGATTCGCCCGATGGCTTCAGGTTTATACAACTGGTTGCCGACCGGGATTCGTGTGTTGAAAAAAGTGGAAAATATCATTCGTGAAGAGATGAACAAAGGCGGAGCGATTGAGGTATTAATGCCGGTGGTTCAGCCTGCGGAATTATGGGTGGAATCTGGTCGTTGGAACGATTATGGTCCGGAATTACTACGTTTTAAAGATCGTGGTGAGCGTGATTTCGTGCTTGGTCCAACGCACGAAGAAGTGATAACCGATTTAGTTCGCCGTGAGGTATCTTCATACAAACAACTTCCGCTGAATCTTTACCAAATCCAAACCAAATTCCGTGATGAAGTTCGCCCTCGTTTTGGCGTAATGCGTTCCCGTGAGTTTGTGATGAAAGATGCTTACTCTTTCCACACAGACAAAGAGAGCCTACAAGAAACCTATGATGTGATGTATCAAGTTTACAGCAATATCTTTACTCGTCTTGGTTTAGATTTCCGTGCAGTACAAGCGGATACCGGCTCGATTGGCGGTTCGGCTTCGCACGAGTTCCAAGTGTTAGCTTCAAGCGGTGAAGATGATGTTGTGTTCTCAACCGAGTCAGATTTTGCGGCAAATATTGAATTGGCGGAAGCGGTTGCTGTGGGCGAACGCCAAGCACCAACGGCGGCAATGGAATTAGTGGATACGCCAAATGCAAAAACAATCAATGAGTTAGTGGAAAATCACGGTTTAGCGATTGAAAAAACGGTAAAAACCTTGATCGTAAAAGGTTCAACCGAAGAACAACCATTAATCGCATTAGTGATTCGTGGCGATCACGATTTAAATGAAATCAAAGCCCAAAAACATCCATTAGTCGCAGACCCACTTGAATTTGCGGATGAAGCGGATATTAAAGCCAAAATCGGGGCAAGTGTCGGTTCATTAGGGGTAATTAACTTACCAATTCCGGCGATTATCGACCGCTCAGTAGCGTTGATGTCAGATTTTGGCTGCGGTGCGAACATTGACGGCAAACACTATTTCAATGTGAACTGGGAACGTGATGTGGCAATGCCAGAAGTGTTTGATTTACGTAATGTAGTGGAAGGCGATCCAAGCCCAGACGGTAAAGGTACACTTCAAATCAAACGTGGTATTGAAGTGGGGCATATTTTCCAATTAGGGAAAAAATATTCCGAAGCAATGAAAGCAACCGTTCAAGGCGAAGACGGTAAACCGCTTGTGATGACAATGGGTTGTTACGGTATCGGTGTAACCCGTGTGGTGGCGGCTGCGATTGAACAGCACCACGATGAGCGTGGCATTATCTGGTCAAGTGATGAAATTGCTCCGTTCACGGTAGCAATTGTGCCGATGAATATGCACAAATCAGAAAGCGTTCAAGCCTTTGCGGAAGAGTTATATTCAACCTTAAAAGCACAAGGTGTGGATGTGATTTTTGATGATCGTAAAGAACGCCCGGGTGTGATGTTTGCTGATATGGAATTAATCGGCGTGCCACATATGGTGGTAATTGGTGAGAAAAACCTTGAAAACGGCGAGATTGAATACAAAAACCGCCGCAACGGTGAGAAACAGATGATTGCCAAAGAGAGCTTACTTGATTTCTTAAAAGAAAACGTGAAAGCATAATTGGCAAAATTCTAGCGAAAAAAGACCGCTTGTAGAGATACAAGCGGTCTTTTTTCGCTAGAATTTTGCAAGTTATTTTTTCAGAAGGGTTTGAATCAGTAACAAAATTGCGGCGGCATCATCCACTAAGCCAAGCGGACCTAAAATCGCCTCAGGTAAAATATCCACCGGGCTAAACAAATAAACTAAAATAATCGCAACTTTAATCCATTTTGCTTTGTTCATTTGGCAGCCTTTATAGTTTTTCCACAAAATTAGGTAACCACTCTTCAGCACTTGCATCGTGGTCAAAATTATTCACCACATCAATGCGGAGAGATTCGCACACTTGGTTTGCTCCTTTAGCTTTCAACGCATTTTCGACAATATTGACCGCATTGCAGAAGGTATCGTAATCGGAACTACCTAAGCCAATCACACCAAATTTCATTGCACTGAAATCGGCAGTACTTGCAGCTAAATCATTAAAAAGCGGTTGGATATTATCCGGCAGCTCTCCTGCCCCGTGGGTAGAAGTTACCACAATTAAATTTGATTTCCCTTCAATATCTGCAAGGGTTGCTTGGTTAAATAACTCCACCTCAAAACCTTGGCTGCTTAATACATCATTAAGGTGATCGGCAACATATTCCGCTCCACCTAAGGTACTGCCGGTAATAATGCAAATTGATGTCATAGTAAATCTCTTGTTAGAAATAGTTGGAGTATTCTAGCGAAGATGGGAGGCTTTGCAAATATAAAAAAGCACCTTGAGTAGTTGGTTACATCAAGGTGCAAAGTTTTATTGCTTTATTGTAGTTTTATAAGAAATTATAGGAATTTCGCTTTTAACTCTTTCACAACTGCTTTTTGTTGTGCGTTGAGTTCTTTGGTCATTGGCTCACGGCAGTAACCTGCTTGAACGCCTTCTTCTTCCAATAAGCCTTTAATGGTTTGGTATAAACCGTTGCCTAAAATGCCTTCGATTAAATCGTTGGTCACGTTTTGGATTTCAAATGCTTCTTTGATTTTACCTTCACGAGCTAAATCAAAGATTTGGCGAGCACGAATACCGTTTACGTTGAAGGTTGAGCCGATTGCACCGTCCACACCTAATACGGTCGCCGGTAACATCATTTCATCAAAACCTGCATAGATTAAGTGGTTCGGGAAGGCTTTACGCAGACGCTCTAATAGATAGAAATCGCCCGCGGTGAATTTCACACCAATGATTTTTTCGTTTTGGAATAATTCTGCAAATTGTGCTACACCGATGTTTACGCCTGTTAAGAATGGGATTGAGTAAACAATCATTTTGTTGCCGGTTTCACGAATAATGGTTTCGTAGAAGTTTTTGATTTCCGCAAAGCTGAATTTGTAGTAGAACGGTGTTACCGCTGATAGGCTGTCGTAGCCTAATTCGGTTGCGTATTTACCTAGCTCTACCGCTTCTTTTAAGTTTACGCTACCCACTTGAGCGATTAATGCAATTTCGTCTTTCGCTTCATCTTTCGCAATACGGAAAATTTCTTTTTTCTCTTCGGTTGAAAGCATAAAGTTTTCACCGGTTGAGCCGCCCACATATAAACCGTCTACTTTCATCTTGTCGATGTTGTAGCGGACGATTTGACGTAAACCTTTCTCATTGATCGTGCCGTCTTCGTTAAAAGAAACGAGTAACGCACTGAAAATACCTTTTAAATTTTTCATTTGAATCTCCAAAATAAGAGTTTGGTTAAAGAGTTAATCCTTGTTTAATGCGATTTTCCGCCCAATATGCTGCACCGATTAAGCCGGCATCTTGTCCGGATTTTGCATTTTCTAATGCACATTGATAAACAGTAGGCATTTCTGATAAGTAGCGTTGAACAAGCGGCAAATACCCTTCCGCCAAACCCACACTACCACCTAAAACCACTTTTTGTATATCTAAACTGATTTTTAAATCTGCAATTAAATTAGCAATGGCTTTTGCAGATTTTTCTACTAATTCGACCGCTTGTTGATTACCTTGTCTAAAGCGTTCGAACACTTCCTTAGGTGAGCAAGGCTCCGCCCATTTGCTGGAAACTGCCTCAATCGCTCTGCCGGCAGCAATGGCTTCAACACAACCCACACGACCGCAACCGCACACCGGGCCGTTTGGATCGGCTAAAGTGTGTCCGATATGACCGGCAATGCCGTTCGGGCCGGTTTGTAACTCGCCATTTAAAATAATACCGCCGCCCACACCGGTGGAAACGGTAATAAATACAAAGTTTTTGACCGCTTGTGCGTTCTCAAATAAATATTCCGCACACACCGCTGCTTGTACATCATTTAATAAACCAATCGGTTTATCAGTGTGGAGGGCGATACTCTCTTTCAGTGGGAACTCTGCTAATCCCCCCAAGTTTTTAGGGTTTAAAGCGGTTAAAACCCCTTGGTTGATAATGCCGGTTGAGGCAACCGCAATAAAATCAAATTGCCCTTGGTAGCCTTGCATAATCTCTGAAATAGCTTGGTGTAAACTTGCGGCTTGGTCTTCTTGAGGTCGGTCGGTTGGAGTTTGAATTTGCTTACGTTGTTCCACTTGATTGTTGTGAACAATCGCCGTCGCAATTTTCGTACCACCAATATCTATAGCTAAACAACGCATACGCTACCTCTATTTTTGAGCAGATTTCACCGAATCGGCAAACCAGCTAACGATGTGTTCTAATCTAGTAAGTGCTGAACCAACGGTTACATAATCCGCACCGATTTCCATCGCGACTTTGGCAAGTTCTGGAGTGTTGTAACGACCTTCTGCCATCACATTACAGCCTGCGGCTTTTAAATCTTTTACTAATTGATAATCCGGCTCGTCAGGAATTGGTCCGCCTGTGTAGCCCGACATTGTACTGCCTACAATATCAAAACCTAACTGTTGGCAATGTAAGCCTTCTTCTAGGTTTGAGCAGTCTGCCATCGCTAAACAGCCTTTTTCGTGAATGCGTTTTACTGCATCTTCAATACTCACAGGGCGAGTACGGAACGTACCATCCACGGCAATAATATCCGCACCGGCTTCGGCTAACGCATCAATATCTTCTAAGAATGGAGTAATACGAACTGGCGAATCGGGTAAATCACGTTTTACAATACCGATAATTGGCACATTAATCACAGGACGGGTGGCTTTTAAATTATCCACACCCTCAATGCGGATGCCTTTCGCACCACCAATCACAGAGGCGGCTGCCATTGCAGCAACGATTTCAGGTTTATCCATCGGACCATCGTCCACCGGTTGGCAAGAGGCAATCAGCCCGTTTTGAATTTTGTTTAAAATAGTATCACGAGATAGTTTTGACATAACGTTTCCTTTTTTTAGACTTCAAAAGGTAGTCAATGGACTAGATTTTGGTGTGAAGAAATACTCCAAACAATTATACTTTAATAAATATTTACTACAAATAGAAAAGTAGAAAAATGTGAGATAGGTCGCATTTTTGATAAAAAGTGAGTGATATGTAGAAATGAAAAAAGCCGCTATTGCTAACGGCTTTTAGAATTTGGCGGAAGTGAATGGGAGTCGAACCCACCCGAGAACGCTGGCGTCCTCAACAGGATTTGAAATCCTGCCACCTCACCGGAGATGACGCACTTCCGAATGTGTGGCAATATTCTACTTTATTTATTAGAATTATCCAAATTATTCTCTTAAAGAAACCGATTATGCAGCAACTATTTCGCCAAATTCCGTCTATCGATCATCTCTTAAAGCAACCGCAAGCGGTCGAATTATGCCAAAATTTTACACATTCTACGGTGGTGGAACAATCACGCCTGTTGATTGAACAGGCTCGGCAATTTATTGTCAATCATCACGCTGTTCCCTCTTTTATTACTGATGACAATGAATTTTTTGCTTGCTTGGCAAATCAACTTCAATCATTGAGTGAAGTAAAAATTCAAACCGTCTTTAACCTTACCGGCACGGTGCTGCATACCAATTTAGGGCGAGGGTTATGGTCAGAAAAAGCGGTTGAGGCAGCAACCAACGCAATGCGAAATAATGTGGCGTTAGAGTTTGATATTGCAGAGGGCAAACGCTCGCATCGTGATAATTATATTTCTGAACTAATGCAAAAACTTACCGGGGCAGAGGCTGCGTGCGTGGTCAATAATAATGCCGCCGCGGTGTTGTTAATGCTCTCCACCTTTGCTCAAGGCAAAGAGGTGATTGTTTCCCGTGGCGAATTGGTGGAAATTGGTGGAGCGTTCCGTATTCCCGATATTATGGCTCAAGCCGGTTGTAAGTTGGTGGAAGTTGGCACAACCAACCGCACCCACTTAAAAGATTATCGTAATGCGATCACCGAAAACACTGCCTTTTTAATGAAAGTTCACACCAGCAATTATCATATTGAAGGCTTTACCAGCTCGGTGTCGGAAGAAGAGTTAGTGGCGTTAGGCAAAGAGTTTAACTTGCCTGTGATTAGCGATTTAGGCAGCGGTTCGCTAACCGATATGCGAGCGTTAAATTTACCTGCTGAACCAATGGTGCAGCAAAAAGTAGCAGCAGGCGTGAGCTTGGTTTCATTCTCGGGCGATAAATTATTAGGTGGTCCGCAAGCCGGCATTATTGTGGGGAGCAAAACGATGATCGAAGAACTGCAACAACACCCATTAAAACGGGTGCTACGTTGCGATAAAGTGATTTTATCCGCTCTTGAAGCAACACTTCGCCACTATTTATTCCCTGACAAAATCACTCAAGATTTACCGACTTTAAACTTACTCACCCAATCGGTCGAGGTGCTACAACATAAAGCAGAACGACTAAAAGCCGCATTAAGCAAGCGGTTAAATTCCACTTATATTTTGCAAATTGAACCCAGCCTCGCCCAAATAGGTAGTGGTGCGTTACCGTCTGAAACCTTACCTTCGGTAGCGGTAACCATTTCTGCCGAAAAACAGAGTGATTTACTGGCATTAGAAAAACAATTTAAAACCTTCCCAAGCCCGATTATCGGCAGATTTTCAACCCAGAAATTTTGGTTGGATTTAAGATCGGTGGCGGAGTTTGAACAATTACTAACAATGTTGGAGAAAGAATGATTTTTGTAACCGCAGGGCACGTCGATCACGGCAAAACCTCTCTTTTACAAGCCTTAACCGGCACAGATACGACCCATCTTCCCGAAGAACAAAAACGGGGGCTGACCATTGATTTAGGCTATGCTTACTTGCCGATAGATAACGATATTTTAGGCTTCATTGATGTGCCGGGGCATCAGCGTTTTTTATCCAATATGTTGGCAGGTTTGGGCGGTATTAACCACGCATTATTGGTTATTTCTGCCGAAGAAGGCATTAAACCACAAACAGAAGAACATCTGGAAATTTTACGTTTGCTGAATTTCCAGCATATTGTGATTGTGCTTACCAAAGCGGACCGGGCCGAAGCATCGCAAATTAGCCAGCTAATTGAACAAGTGAAAACCGTTTACCCGTTTTTAGCGGAGGCGAAAACTTTTGTTACTTCAGCCAAAACATTGCAAGGTATTGAAGAATTAAAAGCTCATTTAATTCAGCTTAATCAGCAAAATCATCAAATAAATAAGCCGTTCCGTTATGCGATTGACCGTGTATTTAATGTGAAAGGAGCGGGCTTGGTGGTAACAGGTACAACGGTGGCAGGCAAAGTTAGCGTTGGCTCTGAGTTGTTTTTATCCAACGGTAAAAAAGTGCGTGTGAAAGCCATTCACGCTCAAAATACACCTTCGGAAACGGGAGTATCAGGGCAACGTTTGGCGTTAAATATTGCAAACGTGGAAAAAGAAGAAATCAAGCGTGGCGATTGGATTACCGAGCTTGAGCCGAAATTTGCCACCGACCGTATTACGGTTTTACTTACGGCAAATCAAGCCTTAAAAGAGAATAGCATTGTCCATTTGTACCACTTCGCCTCGCACATTACAGGCAAACTCAATTTGCTTGAGGGCAAACAAGCGGTCAAAAATCAGCAATATTTTGCAGAAGTGATTTTAGACGAGCCATTGCATATTGCGGTAAATGATAAGTTGATTATCCGCAGTGGCGATGACAGCCAAACTTTAGCGGGGGCGGAAGTGTTGGAAATCCACTCGCCGAAACGCCATAAACGCACGGATGAGCGTTTAGCATTGGTAAAAAATTTAGCAAAAACGACCGCTTGTAATGATTTTTCAGCACGCATTGATCTTTATCTGCAAAACAGAGCAATGGATTTGCCGTTACTATTATGGGCGGAGCAATGTTTTGCTGAAGATATTGCAAAACTTGGCTTTGATATTTCTTCAAAATGGTTATTCAATGCCGATTTTAAAGCCCAAGCTCAGCAACGAGTGTTGGAAAAAATGGCGGAATATCATCAGCAGCACCAAGATCAAATCGGTGTAACCAAAGCCCGTTTATATCGCATTGCGTTATTGGATTTGCCTGAACATTTGGCTAATCAATTTATTGATGATTTGGTGGAGCAAAAAGTCTTGGCAAATAGCCGAGGTTGGTTGCACTTGCCTGAACATCGCATTGAGTTTAATTCGAGCGAATTGCAAATTTGGCAACAAATTCGACCGCTTTTTGAAGCAACTAATCAAGCACTTTGGGTGCGAGATATTGCGAGCTCGCTCTCTATTGATGAAACCCAAATGCGTAATCTTCTGTATAAAGCAGGCAAGTTAGGTTATTTGATCCCGATTGTGAAAGACCGCTTCTTATTAAGTGAGCAAATTAGCGAATTTGCCGCATTGATTAAGAAATTTATAGCGGAAAATGGCTCGATTTCGGTGAATCAATTGCGTGATGAGTTAGGTTATGGGCGAAAATTAACAGTTCAGTTAATTGAATATTTCGACCGTTCCGGTTTTTTGAGACGCAAAGGTGATGTACATTTGTTACGAGATTGTGAAACTTTTGCATCAAATTAATTCAGAATAGAATTTTTTATTATTAAAAATAAATTTACTAATTTAAAAATCTATGTTAAAACTCAAAATCCAAGAGGCAAATGCAACTCAAAGAAGTTTCGTATCTCTTATGGTGTTTGGAGCGGTGGCTCAAAAACAAAAATTCTTATTTTCCCTCTTAATATTTAGGAGCTAAAAAATGAAAAAATTAGTCAAACTTTCTTTCCTTGCAAGCCTTGTGATGGGAACAGCTTCAGTTCAAGCTGCTGAAACATTTGTAACTATCGGTACAGGTGGTCAAACCGGGGTTTATTATGTTGTTGGTCAATCAATCTGCCAATTAGTAAACCGTGATTCAGCGAAAACAGGTTTAAAATGTAATGCACCTTCAACCGGAGCTTCGGTTGCAAACCTAAACTCAATTGCAGCGAAAGAAATGGATATGGGTATTGCACAATCAGATTGGCAATATCACGCATATAATGGCTCAAGCTCATTTGAAGGTAAGAAAAACGATAAGATCCGTGCTATTTTCTCACTTCACCCTGAACCATTCACCGTAATGGCTCGTACTGATGCGAATATCAAATCTTTCGATGATTTAAAAGCAAAACGTGTAAACGTGGGTGATCCTGGTTCCGGCACTCGTGCAACAATGAATGTTATCTTAGCTGCAAAAAGTTGGACGGATAAAGATTTTAAAGTGGCTTCTGAGTTAAAACCGGCTGAAATGGCATCGGTAATGTGTGATAACAACTTAGATGCAATCACTTATAACGTAGGTCATCCGAACGGTGCATTAAAAGAAGCAGCAGCATCTTGTGATGCAAAATTAGTACCGGTAACCGGTCCTGAAATCGATAAATTAGTGGCAGATCACTCATACTATGCAAAAGCAACTATTCCGGGCGGTTTATATAAAGGTTCTGATGAGCCAACAGAAACCTTCGGTGTGTATGCAACGTTAGTAACTTCTGCCGATGTTGATGCAGATAAAGTGTATAATGTAACTAAAGCGGTATTTGATAATTTCGATCGTTTCAAACGTTTACACCCTGCGTTTGAAAATTTAAAACAAGAAGAAATGATTAAAAATGCACTTTCTGCTCCGTTACACGAAGGGGCTGTGCGTTACTACAAAGAGAAAGGTTGGATTAAATAGTCTACTTTTATCTTAGATTTATGCGTAATCAGCACGTTTTTTGGCGTGCTGGTTTTTTGCGTTTATAAGGCTGTTGATAATTTATCGATTTTTCCTTTTGATCTATAAGTTATCCATAGTATTTTGTTTAGCAAGCGGTGGTTTTTTCGAGAAAATTTGCAAATTTTTATCAAATATGACCGCTTGTCTTTTTGAGGAATTATTATGTCGGTTGAATCTAAAGCTGATTATGATGACCTACAAGATATGGTCGCTTCAAACGATACAGGTGGTCGAACTCCGTCCGGTTTGGCGAAAAAAGCCATTGTGTATGTCGCTATTCTTTGGTCTATCTTCCAAATTTACTACGCTTCTCCATTGCCATTTGTTTTCCAAGAATGGCTTACTCAAGCAGGTATTAACTTGAATGTGGTGGTAGATGACACCAAAGCTCGTTCTATCCACTTAGCCTTTGCGATGTTCTTGGCTTTCCTGTCTTATCCTGCTTTTGCAACTTCACCAAAACATCGTATTCCAAAGATTGATTGGGTGTTTGCGATAGTCGGGGCTTGCTTGGCGTTGTACTATATTTTCTTCTATGAAGGCTTGGTAAAACGCTTTGGTGCACCTAATACACAAGATATTATCGCAGGTTGCTTAGGGATTTTATTAGTGCTTGAAGCTACTCGTCGTAGCTTAGGCTTGCCGCTTGTTATTATTGCGATTGTGTTCCTGATTTATAACTTTTTCGGGCAATATTTTCCGGCTGATTGGATTGTAAGCCATCGCTCAGGTTCACTTTCCCAAATTATTAACCAACAATGGATTACCACCGAAGGGGTGTTTGGTGTCGCACTCGGTGTTTCAACGAAATATGTGTTCTTGTTTGTGTTGTTTGGTGCATTGTTAGACAAAGCCGGTGCAGGTAACTATTTCATTAAGACCGCTTTTGCTTATTTAGGGCATTTGCGTGGTGGTCCTGCAAAAGCAGCGGTGGTTTCTTCTGCATTAACAGGCTTAATTTCCGGTTCATCAATTGCGAATGTGGTAACTACAGGTACGTTCACTATTCCAATGATGAAACGTGTTGGTTTTACTAAAGAAAAAGCGGGTGCGGTGGAAGTGGCATCTTCCGTGAACGGACAGATTATGCCACCGGTAATGGGTGCAGCGGCATTTTTGATGATTGAATATGTGAATATGCCATATAGTCAATTGATTACGCACGCCTTCTTACCGGCATTGATTTCTTATATCGCATTGGTTTATATCGTGCATTTAGAAGCTTGTAAGATGAATTTACAAGGCTTACCAAGAGCGGAAGAACCAAGCCCGATTTTAGTTTTCTTGTTACGAACTGTTGCTTCAATTTTAGTGATTGTTGGTCTGGCTATCGGGGTTTACTACGGTTTAGGTTGGATTCGTAATGTCGCTGAAGATTATGCCTTCATTATCGTTTGCGTCTTCTTAGGCTTGTGGTATTTACTGGCAATTCGCCGTGTAGCAAACTACCCTGATTTAGAAGCGGACGATCCAAATTCAGAGATTGTCTCTCTACCAAAAAGAAAACCAACCGTAAATGCAGGCTTACATTACCTCATTCCTGTTGTTGTGTTGCTTTGGTGCTTAATGGTGGAAATGCTTTCGCCAGGTTTATCTGCGTTCTGGGGAACAATTACATTAATTTTCATTCAATTAACCCAACGCCCGTTACTCAATTTCTTCCGTAAGGAGACGGTAACTAAAGAGATTATCAAGCAAGGTATTCGAGATGTGGTAGATAGCCTTGAGGCTGGCGGTCGTAATATGACGGGTATTGCCCTTGCAACTGCAACCGCAGGTATTATTGTGGGGGTTGTTGCATTAACAGGTTTCGGTGTGCAGCTCTCAAGTGTGATTGAGTTACTATCAATGGGCAACATTGTACTAATGTTGATTTTAGTTGCCATCTTCAGCTTGATTTTAGGTATGGGCTTACCAACTACGGCAAACTACATTGTGGTGTCATCATTAATGGCAACGGTGATTGTGGAAGTTGGTCGCCAAAACGGTTTAATTGTGCCATTGATTGCTGTGCATTTATTTGTGTTCTATTTCGGGATTATGGCTGACGTTACCCCACCTGTTGGTTTAGCTTCTTTCGCAGCAGCGGCAATTTCAGGCGGTAGCCCGATTAATACAGGTATGGTTGCGTTTAAATATAGCTTAAGAACAGCAATTTTACCGTTCTTATTTATTTTTAATACCGACTTATTATTAATTGATCTGCGTTATCCGGGGCACGGCTGGGTTGTCTTTATTACTGCAACTGTTGGGGTTCTCGCCTTTACCTCTGCAACAATGCAATATATTGTTACCAAAAACAAATGGTGGGAAACGGTGTTGCTTGTGGTTGCGGCATTTGCCTTGTTCCGTCCGGGCTTCTTTATGGATAGAATTTATCCGTCAGAACGCCATATTGAGCCGGTGCAGTTTGAAGAACAATTACTTGAGAGCAAAGTGGGTCAAAGCGTTACCTTAAAAGTGGAAGGCTTAAACCCTTACGGTAAAGAAATTGAGTTCTACGCTCAATTACCTGTACCGGAAGGTTCAACCGGCGAAGAACGTTTGAAAAACTTAGGTTTAACGCTTATTCAAACTGATGAAAAAATCGAAGTTGATGGAGTAGAAACACCAAAAGTGGTGATTGATATGGTTGAGATTGATTCCCCAGCGGCTAAAGCAGGCTTAAACTGGGATCAAACTATTCACTATGTTGCAGTTCCACAAGATGCACCAGCTAAAGATTGGATTTTCATTCCAGCCTTGTTAGTGGTGTTTGGCGTGGTGGCAAACCAACGTCGTCGTGTGAAAAAATCATAAGTAAATGGGAGGGCATTCCCTCCCTATAGGATTTATTATGTATAACAAAATACTGATAGCTATTGATTTAGCAGATCTTAAAAGTGCGAAATATGTGGTAGATACTGCGTTAAAAATGACTGCAAATAATCCAAATGCAGTTTATCGTGTGGCTTCTATTATTGAACCTGTGGATAACAGTCTCATTTCAGCGTTTTTACCAAAAAACTTTGATAAAGCGGTTGTTGAGGAAGCAAATCAGAAATTGCACGAGTTTACGGAGGCACATTTTCCTGAAGGTTCAAAAGTGCAGCACATTGTTGCGTATGGCACAATTTACGAAGAAATTTGCCGTATTGCTGATGAGAAAGCGGTTGATTTAATCCTAATGCTTGCAAGTAGTAAGCCGGAAGCAAAAGGATTAAGCTCTAATACGGTAAAAGTTGCTCGTAATACAAACAAGCCAATTTTAGTTTTAAGATAATCTCGCATTCAGTTACAATAGTGCCATTCTGTCGAATGGCATTTTTATTTATGAAAAAACAATCTACAAAAGCACTTTCTTCTCGAGCAGTGAGTGCAAATATTATTTTACAAGTTTTAGATCAAGGGAAATCGCTCTCAACCCTTATTCCTGAAGCTCAAAAACAGCTTGACCCAAAAGATTTCCCTTTGGTACAAGAAATTACTTTTGGGGTGTGCAGAGTGTTGCCTCGTTTAGAGTCGATCATCAAATTATTGGTAGAAAAACCCCTAAAAGGCAAAACCCGTTTAGTGCATTGCTTATTGCTGGTCGGGTTATATCAATTGCTTTATATGCGAGTACCTGCCCACGCGGCGGTTGATGAAGTAGTTAATGCAACCAAATCGCTAAAATTAGATAGTTTCCGAGCTTTAACCAATGGTGTACTTCGCCGTTTCTTGCGAGAGCAGGACGAAATTTTGGCAAAGGTGGATAAACATTGGCAAACGTTACACCCTGAATGGCTGGTGAACAAACTTAAAAAAGTCTATCCAAATTGGCGAGAAATTGTGGAGGCAAACAACCAACGTCCACCAATGTGGATTAGGGTCAATCAGCAACATATCAAAGCAAAAGACTATGCCGTATTACTTGGCGATGTAGTTGCAAAAAATTCAGCAAATCTGACCGCTTGTTCCCCTCATTGTGCCTTGCTATTAGATAAGCCGGTTAGCGTAAATCAACTACACAATTTCGAGCAAGGTTGGGCAACGGTGCAAGACGCTCACGCACAATGGTCGGCAGAATTGCTGGGAGCAGAAAATGGTGAAACTATTTTAGATGCCTGTGCTGCTCCGGGCGGAAAAACCACTCATATTTTAGAAAAAGCACCGAATGCAAAAGTTATCGCATTAGATATTGAAGAAAGCCGTTTAAACCGAGTGCGAGAAAATTTAGTCAGACTTCAGCAAAGTGCAACCGTGATTTGTGGTGATGCATCTAAACCTGAAGAATGGTTGGACGATGATGTAATGTTCGACCGTATTTTATTAGATGCCCCTTGTTCCGCAACAGGGGTTATTCGTCGCCACCCTGATATTAAATGGCTACGCCAAGAAAGCGACATTCCGGAGTTGGCACAATTACAAGGTAATATTTTAAGAGCATTATGGGATAGACTGAAACCCAACGGTATTTTGCTTTATGCAACTTGTTCGGTATTACCTGAAGAAAATAGCGAACAAATTCAACGATTTGTACAAGAAACGCCAAATGCAAAATTAGTGGAAATGGATTTTAACGGTGAAAAAGTATTGGAAAAGCAGTTTTTTCCACACCAAAATGGTGGCGATGGTTTCTTCTACGCAAAATTACAAAAAGTGGCAAATTAAATGAAAATTATCATTTTAGGTGCAGGACAAGCAGGCTCTACACTGGCAGAAAATTTAGTGAGTGAAGATAACGATATTGTTTTAATCGACAACGATCCTGCACGCTTAGACAAGTTAAAAGATAAGCACGATTTACAAGTTATTCGTGGTGAATTTGCCTCTCCTCGAACACTCCGAGATGCGGGAGCAAATGATGCAGATTTATTAGTTGCCGTTACCAGTAGCGATGAAGTAAATATGATTGCTTGCCAAATTGCCTATACGCTATTTAATGTTCCGACCAAAATTGCTCGTATTCGTAATGCCGATTATGTGAGGGAAAGAGAGCGACTATTTAATAATGATGTGTTGCCAATTGATCATATTATCGCTCCGGAAATTTTAGTAAAAGAAGATATTCTACGCCTGATTCACTATCCGGGAGCATTGCAAATTACCCAATTTGCCAATGAATTAGTGAGCATTGTAAACGTAAAAGCCTATTATGGTGGACCGCTAGTGGGCTACCCGATTTCCGCATTGCGAGATCATCTCCCACACATTGAAGCTCGTATTGTGGCGATTTTCCGACAAGATAAAGCAATTGTGCCACAAGGTTCAACTATTATTGAAGCAGGCGATGAAGTCTTTTTCATCTGTGCCACTCAACATATCCGAGCGGTAATGGGGGAACTACAACGCCTAGATAAGCCTCATAAACGCATTATGATTGTAGGTGGTGGGAGTATTGGTTCGTCTCTGGCACGAGATTTGGAAGATCAATATCGAGTTAAAATTATTGAACGCAATCCAAAACTAGCCGAAAAGTTAGCAGAGAAACTCTCCAACACACTTGTTTTAACTGGTGATGCTTCTGATGAAGAATTGCTGTTTGAAGAGCATATCGAAAATATCGACTTATTCCTTGCGGTAACGAGCGATGACGAAGCCAATATTATGTCCGCACTACTGGCAAAACGGCTAGGTGCAAAAAAAGTGATTATTTTGGTGCAGCGTTCGGCTTATCTACACCTTATTCAAGGTGGTACTATTGATATTGCAATCTCTCCACAACAAGCTACTATTTCAGCGTTAGCAAGTTATGTTAGAAAAGGCGACATTTTACAAGTTTCCTCGTTAAAATTAGGTGTTGCCGGTGCGGTAGAAATCATCGCTCACGGCGATGAAAGCTCTTCAAAAGTGGTTGGTAGACAAATCCGAGAAATAAAATTGCCACAAGGTGCAATTGTGGGTGCGGTGGTACGAGGCGAGGAAGTTATTATTGCTCACAAATCCACCGTCATTCACGAAAACGACCGAGTGATTATTTTTGTAAACGACAAAAAACAGATTGATGAAATTGAAAAACTGTTCCAAATTGGGGTGTTTTTCTTATAAAAGAAAGAGCATTGTTTTAAAGCAATGCTCTTTTTTGTTTGTAAATTTTTAAGCAAATATGACCGCTTGTAGTTGATTAACGGAAAGGTTGATCTAACGGCACTTCTGCATCAGGTTCACGTGTAATGCGGTTACGCAAATCACGGCGGATAACCTCAATGGTCCAGAACCAGAAAATATGACCTACTAATTCTGAAATGTGTTCGTATAAAGGCCATTCAGCAACAGGTGGTGTTAATCCTAAAGCAGGGAATGTGATGTAGTGAACACAGATGTTTGCAATAATACCTGCACCAATACCTTGCCAGAATTTAATTTTTGGGAAAATTTCCGCAACGATACAGTAACCAATCGCAAATACTAAAGAGAAGATCATATGGGTTACACCGATTGAGTTGAATGGGTGATCTGCAAAGGTAAAGGCAACGGTGTTGTAAGGGTCGATGCCGATATAATCACGCAAGAACACCGCCGGTGGGTTTAAAAACGCACGTGAACACTCTTGTAATGCAATTGTTTTGGCGGCAACTTGATCTGCTGCGGCATTCATTGCATCTAAAACAGGTTGTGGACAAGCTGCGGTGAATAAATCAATCGGGCTACGTGGTGGGAATGGATGCTCTGCTCCCCATTTTACAAATGCTGAGATAATACCTGCAATAATACCGATAAATACAGCTAAACCATAACGGCGACGGTTTGGGTTTGTTTGTTGGAAAATACTCATAATGAAATCCTAATTTGAAAGAATTATTGTGTTACTCCATTTTATGAAACGTTATTTCACAATGGCAAGAGCATTTTGCACCTAATTAATTCAAATAGCAAATTAAATAATCAAGATGAGGTAATCATAAATAATTATTTAACTATTGAATAACATTTCATTCTTATTGTTTTCAATTTGGATACAAAATTGATTAAAAATAACCCCGCTCAAAAATGAGTGGGGTTTTGAATTTTTATCTTAAAAATTAGACTTTATCATCAAACTGTAAGTAAACGACTTGGGTTTGCAGATACTCTTCTAAACCGTGTTTACCATCTGCACCGCCAATGCCCGATTTACGCCAGCCTGCGTGGTAGCCTTGCATTGCTTCAAAGTTTTCACGGTTTACATAGGTTTCACCGAATTTCAGGCGAGAGATCACTTTCATCGCTTTATTGATATTTTGCGTATAAACCGAAGAGGTTAAGCCGTATTCACAGTCGTTGGCGAGTTTGATTGCCTCATCAATGGTTTCAAAAGTGGCAACAGGAATGACCGGGCCGAAGATTTCGTGCCTCATAATATCCATCGTGTTGTCCACATTATCGATGATAGTCGGTTCAAAATAGTAACCAGTACCTTCCACCGCTTTACCACCCAGCACTAAGTTACCACCTTGATGGATGGCGTGGCTCACCATTTCTTGTACTTTGTGCAAGCCTTTTTCATTCACCATCGGTCCCATATCAATATCATCACGTTCTAATGGGTTGCCATATTTGACCGCTTGCATTTTCTCCACTAATTTTTGGATGAATTGCTCTTTGATGGATTTGTGAACATAAATACGTTCTGCACAGTTACACACCTGCCCTGAGTTGATCACACGAGAGTTTACTACTGCCGTTGCTGCGAGTTCTAAATCAGCATCATCTAAGACAATTGCAGGGGCTTTACCACCTAATTCTAAATTCACTTTGATGATATTTTTGCTTGCGGCTTCCATCACTTTTTGTCCGGCGAATTGGCTACCGGTAAATGACACCATGCCCACTTTTTCATTGCCAGAAAGCTCTGGGCCAACTTCGTTGCCGTAGCCAGTGACGACATTAAATACGCCTTTCGGTAAGCCGATTTGATGCACGATTTCAGAGAATAAAATCGCATTGTTTGGTGCATCTTCACTTGGTTTAATCACGATAGTGTTACCTGTTACCAATGCAGGAGCAGCTTTACGCGCAATAAGGAAGAACGGGAAGTTCCACGGCAGAATACCGGTGGTCACACCAATCGCTTTTTTGTAGAGGAAAATATGTTCGTTCGGGCGGTCACTTTGGATAATTTCGCCTTCATAACGGCGAGCCCACTCTGCCATATAATCTAAATAGTCGGCCGTGAAATGCACTTCAATAGTGGCGAGAGAAAGGGTTTTCCCCATCTCTTCGGAAATGGTGCGAGCGATTTCATCGGCGCGCTCACGAATGCCTACCGCAATTTTGCGCAGATATTGCCCACGTTGTACAGCCGGTAAACGTTCCCACGCTTCTTGTGCGGCTTCGGCTGCATCAATGGCAATTTTAGCGTCTTCTTCACCACCGCGTGGTACTTCGGAAATTGCTTGTTCGGTTGCTGGGTTGTAAACCGCTAATGTGCGTCCGTCTAATGCTGGGACGAATTCACCGTTAATGTACATTTGATACTGTTTTACCATCATTTGCTCCTTTTATATCCGCTATGGAAAATTCATACTTATCATTTGCTAATTGGTCAAGTTTTGCAAATGAATTGTTGTTTTTATGTTAAGCTTGATAAATAAATGTGAATAAGATCACATTTATTTCTGATTAAAAACCAATAAAAATGCCCGATTTTTCCATAAAATTGAAAAAATCGGGCATTTTTATAAACTAGATTTTGTTTGCTGTGTAGAAAATTAGAATGCAATTTTATACACTTCTAACAATTCTTCAGGGGTGCAATCACGAGGGTTACCACCGGTGCAGACATCATTGAAAGCATCTACCGATAGTGCCGGTAAGTCTTCTTCTTTCACGCCAATTTGGTGAAGTTTTGGTGGAATCCCCACATCTTGTGAAAGTTGTTGAACCGCTTTGATCGCAGCATTACGATATTCTTCTTGGCTCATTTCATCAACACCTTTGACGCCCATTGCTCGGGCAATTTCACGGTATTTTTCGCCGGTGTAGTTTTTGTTAAATTCCATTACATACGGTAATAGCACCGCATTCGCAATACCGTGTGGGGTGTCGTAGTAAGCTGAAAGTGGGTGTGCCATACTATGCACTACGCCTAAGCCCACATTTGAGAACCCCATACCTGCCACATATTGACCGAGAGCCATTCCTTCAATATCTTTTGGATTTTTCTCTACCGCACCGCGTAGTGAACGGCTGATAAGTTCAATCGCTTTTAAGTGTAGGGCGTCCGTTAATTCCCAAGCGGCTTTGGTGATATAGCCTTCGATGGCGTGGGTAAGTGCATCCATACCGGTTGCTGCTGCAAGGCTTTTCGGCATTGATTCCATCATATCCGGATCGACTAATGCCACTGCCGGCACGTCGTGTACGTCCACACACACGAATTTACGTTTTTTCTCTTCATCTGTGATTACATAGTTGATGGTAACTTCTGCGGCAGTCCCTGCTGTGGTTGGTACAGCGATAATCGGTACACATTTTTGGTGGGTTGGGGCAACGCCTTCAAGTGAAAGCACATCGCTAAATTCAGGGTTATTAATGATGATACCAATCGCTTTCGCACTATCAATTGGTGAGCCACCACCGATAGCGATTAAATAGTCTGCACCGGAGGCTTTAAATTTTTCTACGCCGGCTTTGATCACATCAACTGCTGGGTTGGCTTTCACTTCATCAAAAATTTCATAAGGGAGACCAGCTGCATCAAGTAAAGAGGTCACTTTCTGTGCCACATTGAACTTGATAAGGTCTTTATCTGTCACCACAAGAGCTTTCTTGAAACTACGGCTTGTCACTTCGTGAACAATATGTTGGATAGCACCTTTACCGTGATAGCTGGTTTCGTTAAGGATCAGACGATTTGACATAATATTTTCCTTCTTAAAAGTTAAACAATTCGGTTAACTTGCAAGCGGTAAAATTATGGCGATTTTTTGCAAATTTTTATAAAAATTTCACCGCTTGTAATAATAAATTCGGCTGATAATGCATTAGGAATAGCAGTTAAAACTAAATATTTAAAATACGTTTTATTTCATCACGATAGTGTTCTGCTTCACTACCAAAGATGGATTGAATCACGGAGCCTGAAGTAACTACACCTAAAGCACCCACCGATTTGATTTTATCCCATTCAACAATTTGGGTATTTTTGACTTCAACACGCAAGCGAGTGATACAGGAGTAAACATCAACAATATTTTCTTTGCCACCAAGGGCTGCAATCACAACAAGAGCTTTATCGGTAAGAGAGTTTGACATAGAGTTTTCCTTTTTGGTTAAAGGGTGGGTTGCCCCACCCTGTTTAACTTGGTGTTTAGTAAAGAACACCTTTCGCTTCTTCGCTATCAATGTTTTCTTTCGTGACATACACCACCCCGGTATCGATCACTTTTTCAACTTTCTCGCCTTTAATCAATTTACCGATGGTATCTACACCTTTATAGCCCATTTGGTAAGAAGATTGCACCACGATGCCGTCTAATGTGCCGTCTTTCACGAAGTTTTGTAGGTCTGAGTTACCGTCAAAGCCAACTGCTACGATTTTGCCTGCAAAACCTTTTTGTTTCACTGCACGTGCCATACCGACAGCGGTTGGTTCGTTTGCACCGAAGATTGCTGCGATATCCGGGTTAGAACCTAAAACGTCTTCAGTTTGGTTCAATGCTTTGGTCATATCAGAATCTGAGTAGTATGGGCCTACGATTTTGTAATCAGCTTTCGCTTTGATTTCATCAACAAAGCCACCGGTACGCTCAATCGCAGAGGCTGCACCTTGGGTGAAGCTCATTACTGCCACTTTGCCACCTTTCACTTTCGCTAATAATTTTTCAGCCGCTAATTTACCCGCCGCACGGTTATCGGTCGCTAGGAATGATTGGTAGTATTTGCCGTCACTGTTGATGCCTGAGTCAATTAATACCACTGGAATGCCGCTTTCATAAGCTTTTTTCACAGCCGGTACTAATGCAACCGGGTCAGATGCTGCAAGTACGATACCTGCTACACCACGGTTTACAGCGTTGTCCACCATATTTACTTGGGCGTCAATCGCAGTTTCAGCTTCAGGACCTTGGAAAGTTACTTTGTATTGTCCACCAATATCTTTACCGGCAGTTTCTGCACCTTTACGTACGTTTTGCCAGAAAGTTGAGTTTGCTGATTTTACGATTACAGCGATTTCATCGGATTTTGCCCACGCTGAGCCTGCAAAAAGGGTTGATAAACCTAAGATAGTTGCAGTGAATAATGCGGTTTTTTTCATTTTAAATTCTCCTATGAGAGTTGATTATTTTTTACCGGCTTTTTTAGATTGACGTAGTTGGTCAAGAGAAACCGCTACGATAATCACAAGCCCGATGACAATCATTTGAACAAATGAAGAGACGCCATTCATATTCAAACCATTACGGAGTACACCGATAATGAATGACCCAATCAGTGTGCCAGGGATTGTACCGATACCACCTGAAAGTGATGTACCCCCAACAACAGCACTGGCGATAGCATCTAGCTCGTAAGATACACCACCGTTTGGCTGTGCAGTTACTAAGCGAGAGGCTAGAATTACACCTGTTAAACCAGAGAGTAAGCCACTGGCGGTATAGGCATAAAGTTTTACGATATTGGTTTTGATACCGGATAAGCGAGCCGCTTCTTCGTTAGAACCAATTGCGTATAAGTAACGTCCAACTTTCAATTTAGCTAAAGCGAAAGTGAACAAGATGGTGATAAAGATCATAATGATTACAGGATATGGAATACCGGCAAACACCACTTTTGGTAAGCCGTTAGCCCCTTCTTCAACAATTTTAAATAACGCACCGTTACCTAAGTTAGCAAAGGATTCCGGCATACCTGAAACAGGGGCAGCGTTAGTAACATAGAGTGCTAAACCACGAGCCACCATCATCATACCAAGTGTTGCGATAAACGGTGGGAGTTGCATACGGGTAACTAATACACCGTTGATTAAACCGCAGATACCGCCTACGATAATCCCGAAAATCATACCAAGTGGAACCGGCACGCCTGCGTTTACAATCATTGCTGCTGCGACGCCGGAAAGTGCTACAACTGAACCGGTACTTAAGTCAATCCCGCCGGTTAAGATTACGCAGGTTGCCCCGATACCGATTAAGGCGATGGTAGAGGTTTGTAAACCTACCGTCATAATGTTGTTAGAGGTAAAGAAGTATTCATTGGTTACGCTGAAGAAGATGATTAACAGAACTAAACCTGCTAATGCTGCCATTTTGCGTAACATTTCTTTTTGTTTTTCACTCATTTTGCCACCCCATATTCTTTAGCAAACATATTTTTCACACCTGTTGCATAATGCATAATTTCTTCTTGGTTGGTTTTCTTGGTTTCAAGCATACCGGTCATTCTGCCTTCACGCATTACAATGATTCGGTCTGAAATACCTAATACTTCCGGTAATTCAGATGAAATCACAATTACCCCGACACCACTTGCCGCTAACTCATCAAGGAGTTGGTAGATAGCGTATTTCGCCCCAACGTCGATACCACGGGTTGGTTCATCGAAGATCATCACTTTCGCTTCACGGAACAACCATTTGCCGATAACCACTTTTTGTTGGTTACCACCACTTAAGTTTTGCACTTTTTGTTCAATGGTTGGTGTTTTGATTTCCATTTTGTCGATAAAGGTATTTGAGGCTTTTTCTTCCTCTTCGTAGGAAATTACACCAAGTCCGTTAGAGACTTTATCCATCGATGCCATCGTAATATTTTCACGAATCGACATTCTCACCGCCACACCGTTAAGTTTACGGTCTTCAGATAAGTAGGCAATACCGGCTTGAATTGCATCGCTCGGGTCTTTAATACTCACTTTTTGATCGTGAATAAAGATTTCACCGCCATCAAGTGGATCTGCACCGAAAATCGCACGGGCTAATTCAGTACGTTTTGCCCCCACTAAGCCTGTGAAACCTAAAATTTCGCCTTTACGCAAGTCAAAGTTAAGTGGTTCAAACACGCCGTGGCGTTCTGCGTTCATTACCGAAAGAATAATTTCATCAGTTACGACAGCAGTTTTTGGCGGGAAGTGATTATCCAGAGAACGACCTACCATTTTGGTGATGATTTCATCCATTGTGATTTCATCAAATTTATGGTTAGAAACATAAGTCCCATCACGGAAAATTGTAATGTGGTTACAGATGCGTTTAAGTTCTTCCATACGGTGAGAAATATAAACAATACTCACGCCTTTAGAACGTAGCTTATCCACTAATTCAAAGAGTTTATCGATCTCTTTTTCTGTTAAGGCTGAGGTTGGCTCATCCATAATCAGAATTTCAACATCGAAAGAGAGAGCTTTGGCAATTTCCACCATTTGTTGTTTTGCCACTGATAACATTCTGACTTCATCAGTTGGGTCAACATCAATATCAAATAATGCCAATAATTTTGCCGATTCCTCAATCATCTTCTCTTTATCGACCAAGCCGTGTTTTAAAGGCTCACGAGCGAAGAAAATGTTTTCTGCCACGGTTAAATGTGGAATGAGGTTCAGCTCTTGGAAAATCATACTGATACCGGCTTTTTGTGCCTCTAAAACCGATTCAAATTGAACAGGTTTGCCTTTATACACAATTTCGCCTTGATCAGCTTTATGCACACCAATCATACATTTCATTAATGTCGATTTGCCTGCGCCATTTTCCCCCATTAGGGCGTGAACTTCGCCCTTACGCAGGGTAAGCTCAACATTTTTTAATGCATTCACACCGGCAAAAGATTTGCTGATGTTTTTCATCGTCAGTATTACTTCGTTTGACATACTGCACTCCGTTTGTAAATTTCTTTCAAAAAAGAACCGCTTGTTTTTTTAGTTTTAGTCTTCGCCTTCAACCCAAGAACCGTAGGATTTAAATTTTTCTAATACGATATCCATCTGTGCTTTGTTTAAGGTTGGAATTGGCTTGCCGGTAGCAAGAAGTTTTAAATACCATTCGGCGATCACTTCCACTTCGTGTGCCACACCTAAGGCTTTATCAAGGGTTTTGTCTGCAGTAATTAAACCGTGGTGAGCAAGCAAAATCGCTTTACTGCCTTTGATGCCTTCACGCACATAACCTGCTAATTCGTTTGTACCGAAAGGGGCGTAAGGCACGCAAGGAATATGGTCTGTGCCGGTGCAAGCGATCATATAGTGGATTGCCGGAATCGGTTCCCCAAAAATAGACACCGCTGCACAGTTTTTCGCGTGGTTGTGAACCACTGCATTTAATTCGGGGCGAGCTTCATACACTGCCAAGTGGAATTGCCATTCGCTTGAAGGGAGTTTTCCCTCTTCGTGTTTGCCGTTGGCATCAACGAACACGATAGACTCTTCAGTCATTTCTTCATAAGGGGTGCCGGTTGGAGTAATAAGCATTCCGTCTTGATAACGTACGCTGACATTACCTGCTGTCCCTTGGTTTAATCCCAGTCTGGTCATTTCAAGACAGGTATCAATGATTTGTCTTGAGAGTTGCTGTCTGTTCATAATAAACTCCTTTTAATTTGTAAAAAATTTTGTTTTTTTAACCGCTTGTAATGGGCGATTAAGGCACTGGCGTTACGCCTTTTTTAATAATAATGTTGCCGTATTTCGCCAATTCGCCTGTGATCACCACAGCGTAAGCGGTTTTAGCTCGGTCGTAGAAAGCGAAACGTTCAACGCGTTCTACTTTCGGTGCTACACCATTTACTTTTTTAATCGCAGCGAGATAACGCTCTTCTACACTTGGGTCGAGAGAATCGCCCGGCACAGCTTGCATCATTGCAAGTGGGGCTTCCACATATTGGTCAAATTCAAACAGAGCGGAAATGCCTTCTAATAGAGTCGCCACACTTAAACCATCTGTACGAATCACTTTTTGATGAATGGAATGTGCCGGGAAGTGAGCATCTGAAAGCACTAATTCATCGCCGTGCCCCATTTCCGCTAAAGTTTTTAATAATTCCGGTGAAATTGCCGGGTGGATACCTTTTAACATTTCAAACTCCTATTTATAAAAATTGCTGTTTTCTGATGGCTCAACCCGTTTTACATTCGGTTTCATTGCTTGTTGTGCGGCATTTGGATTTTCAAACACGCCAGCACCGGCAAAGGTAAACATTGCTGCACCCAACACGGTACTTTCAGGGAAATCCACCACATCAATCGGGCAATTTAAAACATCGGCTCGGATTTGGTTCCATAACGCATTTTTAGAACCGCCACCTACGCAAATTAAACGCTCGGCATTGAAGTTACCCACTTGCTGCAACACATCTAAGCCGGCTTTTAAGCGATAAGCCATATATTCCAAACCTGCACGGTAAATTTCGCCACGCGCGGTGTGCATAGATAAGCCGATAATCGAGCCTGTCTGTCCGGTTGTACCGTCAAAGTTACCCACTAATTTCACGCCGTTTGAGCCGGCAGGCACTTCGCTGGCTTCATTAATCATCGTTGAGTAATAGTTTGGCGTACCCGCTACATCAGAGAAGAAACGTTTACCAAACCATTCCATCACGCCAGAGGCAACCCATTGCACACCCGGGTTGAAGTAGCCAGCTTGGCTGTCAAATTCAATGGTTAAACCGTTTTGAACGAATTGCCATTCCGGTTTCGCTTGTGGGGTGCGAACCATTAAAATTTCCCAAGTACCGGAGCTTAAAACCGGTTGGTTGTAGCCTGCTCCCGAGCCAAAGATGGCGAATTGGGTGTCGTGTCCGCAAGAAATGACCGGAATTTGACCGCTTAAACCAAGCTCGTGGGAAATGTCTCCTTTTAATGTTCCCACAACTTCTCCCGCACTTTTCATCGGTGGGAAGTGGTTTTCGGTTAAGCCTAGTAAATCCAAAACTTCTTTATCCCAATGATCGCTTTCAATGTTTGTCATCATTGAGGTTCCCGCCATAGTGCGGTCGGTGCTTTTCACACCGGTTAAGCGATACGTTAAGATAGAAGAAATAAATAAGAAACTGTCCGCTTGAGCATAAATTTCGGGTTTGTTGCGTTTAAGCCATAAGAGCTTAAATAACGTATTGAAACTGTAATGACCCACCCCGTTACGACGATATAGTGCCTCCACATCAATATCGTTAGCGATATTTTCCATAATCGACAGAGTTCTCGGACATTTCCAAGAAATAATCGGATAAAGTTGATTGCCGGCTTTATCGAAAAGTGTACCGTCCACGCCAAAAGTGGTAACTGAAATCCCAACAATCTCTTTTCGTTGTTGTTCTGAAAGTTGAGAGAGCGTTTGTTTGGCACAGGTCATCAGTTTTGACCAGATTTCTTCAATATCCCAAATATGGAATTCAGGATTTTCTGCACCCGGTTGTGTATTATTCGGTAAGTGATGTGCCGCCACAATTTGACCTGTTTGGTCGATTGCAATAGTGCGAAGGTTTGTAGCACCACAGTCAAAAATAAGGGCAATAGACATAGGTTTTCCCCTTGTTATTTCCTTGTAGGGACGCACTATGTGCGTCCGTATCGTTTTAGGTTTGATCAAGCGGTCTTATTTGCAAATTTTTTTACAAATTTAACCGCTTGTAAGTGCTTATTTATAAAGCGGTCCGAAGTTTGCACACGCACGGTAGTCTTGACCTTCTTTGTCTTGACCGAAACCGTTCCACGCACTTGGACGGAATACATCTTTATCTTCCACGTTGTGCATACAAACCGGAATGCGTAACATTGAAGCAAGAGTGATTAAGTCTGCCCCCACGTGTCCGAAAGTGGCTACACAGTGGTTTGCTCCCCAGTTTGCCATCACGCTATACACGTCTGCGAATGCACCTTTACCGGTTAAGCGAGGCACGAACCAAGTGGTTGGCCAGGTTTCATTGGTACGTTTGTTTAAGGTGTCGTGAACGTGTTCCGGTAGGTCGATTGACCAACCTTCCGCAATTTGTAATACAGGACCAATGCCTTTGATGAGGTTGATGCGGTGCATCGTAAACGGCATTCCGCCTTTGGTTAAGAATTGAGAAGATAAACCGCCGCCACGGAAATATTCGTGCACTGCCGGACACCAACGGGTATTCTCTAAGCAACGTTTGCCGTCTTCTTCTGTTACTTCCCAAACCGGTTTGATAACAGGTTTGCCGTCTTTGTCGGTATGCTGACCTGTGCCGTCTAATGCTGCTGAACCTGAGTTGATTAAGTGGATAAAGCCACTTTCCGGACGCCAGCCGGTAACACGTTCAACAGAATCTTCGCTCCAGTAAGTACGCACATCCGCAAATACTTGGGCTTGACCGGTTAATAAGTTACCGAACAACATATTCACGCCGTTTAAGCTGTCGTTTTCGGTTGCCATAATGTATGGTGCTCGTACACCGTTCCAGTCATAGGTTGAGTTGAGCGTTGCCTCTAAGAAATCGCCGTTTGGTAAATGGTCTGTCCATTGGCGTTGTCCTTGGAAACCGGCTGCAATCGCATTATGACCTAATGCCTCTTCGCCATAACCTAATTCTGCTAAACGTGGGTTGCCGACCATTAAATCACGGGCGATGATGGTCATTTTCACCACATCTTCCCAAAGTTTGGCACGCTCTTCTGGGCTACGTTGGTTTTCCGGTGTATTCACATCAACACCTTCTTTGCAATAGGTTTTCACCCATTCCATCGCTAATTTAAATTCTGCGTCATCGTAGATGTTGCGATCTAAACGGCGTTTAATTTCAGTCATATCCACATATTCATTACGCATACCTAAATATTCTTGGAAGAATTGTTGGTTTACGATAGAACCCGCGATACCCATTGAAACTGAACCGATAGATAAATAAGATTTGCCACGTAGGGTTGCCACCGCTAAGCCTGCACGAGCAAAACGTAATAATTTTTCACGCACATCCGCAGGAATGGATTGGTCGCCTGCTTCTTGCACTTCTGTGCCATAAATAGAGAATGCCGGTAAACCTAATTGGCTATGACCTGCCAAAGCAGCGGCTAAATACACCGCACCCGGGCGTTCTGTTCCGTTAAAGCCCCAAATGGCTTTCGGCATATGTGGGTCCATATCAATGGTTTCAGAACCGTAGCACCAGCAAGGGGTTACAGTAATTACGGCACCGACATTTTCACGTTTGAATTTTTCGGCACAAGCCGCAGCTTCGGCAACGCCACCGATGGTGGAATCAGCAATCACACATTCAACGAAATCGCCATTTGGGTGGCGGACTTCAGATTGAATTAATTGTGCAACGGCTTTTGCCATATTCATTGTTTGATCTTCAAGTGATTCACGCACACCTAAACGGCGACCGTCAATGGTTGGGCGGATACCAATTTTTACAGGGGTAGATTTCAACGTTGTCATAAATAGTTCTCCCGATTGGTTAAAAAAATTTGTGATTGAATTTATTATGCATACGCAATATGAGTTATGAAGAAAAATGCGAATTTAGTTTAAATTTTGTGAGTGCGATCACAAAAAATGGGGGATTTTGGTAAAAATGAGTGAAAAAAGAATGCCCGATTTTGTTTTATTTCTGAAAAAATCGGGCAAATTCGGGCAGAAATCACTAAATAATGATTTCAATTTGATGTGCTAAGCAATAATTTTTGAGAAAGTCTGGTGGGGGTTGGTTGATAAATAATTTATCAATGCAAGATAAATCTTCGATACGAAACAAGTCTTTACGCTCAAATTTACTGTGATCGGCTAATAAAAAAACCTGTTTACTGTTCGCAATTAATTTACGTTTAAGGGAAATATTAATTTCGTTAGACTCCCAAATCGCACCGTCTGCAATGCCTGTACAAGAAAGAATTGCCAAATCAATTTTTAAACGGGTCAGTAACTGCTCGGATAATGGACCATAGAAGGCATCGTATTTTTCGGAATAAATACCACCGGTAGCAATCGTTTTAATGTGCGGTTTGTGTGAAAGGCTGTAGATAATCCGCATTGAACTGCTGACAACGGTGCAGGGAATATTTGGAATACGCTGTGCCACATTCCAAGAGGTTGAGCTGGCATCTAAAGCAATCACCGATTCAGGTTGTAAATATTCCAACACATTTTCTGCGATACTGCGTTTCGCCTCACTGTTCAGTCGTTGTCGGGTGGTAAATGAGCGACCAATATCTCGCTTTTTGTGGCTCACTGCCCCTCCGTGAGTGCGATGTAATAATCCATCTTTATCTAGCTTATTTAAATCTCGGCGGATAGTTTCAATAGAAACCCCACAATGTTCCGCCAATTCTTGAACGTTAGCTTCATCAAACTGTTCTATATATTCCATTATCTGTTTGTGTCGCAGCTGCATAATCTATCCTTTTTGTAAATTTTTCTCCAAATTTAACCGCTTGTAGCGTTGCTGTCGAGCAAGCAAATTTGATTTTTAGAAGGCGATCACATTTTGTGTTGCAAGCGGTTAAATTTAGGGAACTTTTTGTGAAATTTGTAATATATTTTGTGAAATTTCATTTCAGACTAATTGACAACCATTTTTATCTCTGTAAAATTCGCTTTGTTTGATGTTGAGAATTGTTTTTAATATCAAAATTTGGTAATCCTCTTAAATAACTTACCTAAGGAAATGTTTCGAATGAAAAAATTTAAATTACTTCCTGTTTCAGCTGCAGTATTGAGCGTACTTGCTGCAAATGCAATGGCTCAAACTGCTTCAACAGATACAGTAGCATTAGATACTGTTACTGTAACCGACAATCAAGGCTTAAAAGTGCAAAGCAATGTGGTAACAACACAGAAAAAAGATGAGAGCACACAAACAGACTTACGTGGTTTATTAAAAGATGAGCCGGCAATTAGCTTAGGTGGTGGTAACGGTACATCACAATATCTCTATATTCGTGGTATGGGTCAAAACTCAATTGATGTAAAAGTAGATAACACTTACTCAGATAGCCAAATTTTGTATCATCAAGGTCGTCATATGTTAGATCCGGCATTGGTGAAAATTGTTTCTGTACAAAAAGGGGCAGGCAGTGCTTCAGCCGGTATTGGTCAAACTAATGGTGCAGTAATTGCTAAAACCGTTGATGCATTAGATTTATTAAAAAACAGCGATAAAAACTTCGGTGCAAAATTAGGTACAGGTATCAGCACAAACCACGCTCACAATTTCAATGCAACCTTATATGGTAAAGGTGAAATCTTTGATGCTTTAGTTTCAGGTAATCTTGTGAGAGATCGCGACTATAAAGGCGGTAAAGATTACGTAAACCAATTCGGCACAAACCGTGTTCCGTATAGTGCATTAGATAAAACCAGCTTCTTAGCTAAATTAGGTGCAAAATTAGGAGATCACCGTTTTGTATTAAGCCATTCAAGTGAGCGAAATGAAGGTCAGCGTTTAGTGCGTGAAGAATTTGATGTAGCACCTAACGGCACAAAGGTTTCTCCGTACAACCGCTTAACTGTAGAACGCCAAGCTCCAGCTAACCGTAGAATTACGGTTCAAAGAACTAACTTAGAATGGACTGGCAAAAACTTAGGCTTTGCTCAAGAAGCGACAGCTAACGTTTATCAATTAGTGCAAGGTCGTTGGTCTGAACACGAAAAAGGTAACGGCTACGCAGGTAATGTAGATTATGCAACGAAAACTAAAGTTGTTACTCACGGTGCGAATGTAAACTTTGATTCTGCCGTTCACGAAAATGTATTATTAAAATACGGTGTGAACTATCGCCACCAAGAAGCTAAACCACACACTAAATTTAACCCTCTTGTGAAAAACCAAGAGAAAACCGATACCGGCGTGTATGTTGAAGCAATTACTGCTCCAGTAGATAAAGTAACTTTAACTACCGGTGTACGTTACGACCACTTCAAATTCAAAGCAATGGATGGTAAAGAGCGTAGTAATGGTGCATTCAGCCCAAGCGTTGGTCTTATCTATGAGCCAATTGAACACTTAAGCTTAAGTGCAAGCCACAACTATGCAACTCGTAGCCCTCGTCTGCACGATGCGTTAATGGCACACGGTAAGCGTGGTATGGTAACAATTGGTGATAACACCAAAGCAGAAAAAGCTCGCAATACTGAAATCGGCTTCAACTATAATGACGGCACATTTAGCTTTGATGGTAGCTACTTCTGGCAACATATCAAAGATGCTTTAGGCACAACAAATGGTCGTGATAACCACGGTAATGCAGCACAAGCGATTGTGAATGGCGGTAAAATTAAAAATCGTGGTTATGAGTTAAATGCAGGCTACCACAATAACGGCTTTACGGCTCGTGTTGGTGTTGCTCATAGCAAACCTCGTTTCTACACACAAACCGTGATGCAACGTAATAATCAAGATAAGTTAGTTGAAACTGCATTGTTAAGCAGTAACCCGGAATACGCATCAGCTATCGGTCGTACTTGGACAGCTTCTTTAAGCTATCGCTTTGAACAACCAAATTTAGAAGTTGGCGTACACCACCGTATTGTTGAGAAAGTGAAACCTGAAGATAATTTCTTCGTTACGGGCGGAACATTACAAACAAATACAGGTACAGGTAAAGACAGCTACAATGTAACTGATATCACCTTAAACTGGAAACCACTTAAAGATGATAGCGTGAATGTAAACTTTGCAGTGGATAACGTGGCGAATAAAAAATACAACGCACACGGTCAGCGTGGTCAATTATCAGCTCGTGGACGTGAATTCCGTGCAGGTGTGAACTACACGTTCTAATTCTTAAATCAGACTAAAATGCCCGATTGAACTAACATTCTCAATCGGGTATTTTTTATGTTACAAGCGGTCACTTTTTCCAAAAATTTTGCTATTCAGCAAACATTTCCTGTAATACAGCTAATAACTGAGCGAGCTTTTCATTTTCTAGCTCACCTACTTTTTTGACTAAACGAGTTTTGTCCACTGCACGGATCTGCTCAGGTAAAATCAGTCCCGATTTTCCTTGAAAATCAATAGGAATGCGAAACGGAGCAGGGCGACTGCCGGTTGTCATTGGGGCAATTAATGCGGTGCGAAGATAGTCGTGAATTTCGGGCGGAGAGATAATCACGCACGGACGGGTTTTCTGAATCTCGCTGCCAACGGTTGGGTCAAGATTGACCAAATAAATGTCACCCCTTACCATATCCATTCGTCCTCAGAATCCATCGGAAAATCAAGCAACTCATCATCGCCTTGTTCTGCAATTTGACGAGCTGCCGCCGCCCAACCATTGCGGATATTTTTCGGTGCAGAGAGAATAATTTTATCTTCCTGAACCTCCATTTCTAACTGATTTGCCAGCCCAAGTTGTAATAAAATTGCCTTTGGAATAATCACCGCTTGTGAATTTCCTACCTTACGAAGTGATACTTGCATTTGGTTTTTCCTTTATAATGTAATAACAAAGTTATTATACCTTGAGTAAGTACATATGCAAGCGGTCAAATTTCCTCATTTTTTGCAATTTCCTCTTTGTTTTATCAATAACGTGATTTATAGCAATCGTTTGCGTTATCCGATATAATAAGCCCCAATTCTTATCCATTTCTTAAAAATACGGAATCAAATCAAATGACTATGCAAATCTTTCGTGGCTCGCCTGCCCTTTCAGAATTTCGTTTAAATCAACTTCAACAAAAATTTGTCGCCGCCAATCTGCCGGTGAAATCGATTTACGCAGAATATCTGCATTTTGCAGATTTAACCGCACCACTCTCGGCAGAGCAAGAAGATAAAGTAGTTCAGTTATTACACTACGGTCCAACCCTTGCGGAGCACGAGCCTGTTGGTGAAACCTTTATCGTGATTCCTCGTTTAGGCACGATTTCTTCGTGGTCGTCCAAAGCGACCGACATCGCCCATAACTGTGGCTTAGAAAATATCGCCCGTGTGGAGCGTGGTTTAGCTTACTATTTTGAATTTGAACGTGCTTTAACTGCTGAAGAAGAAAGCAAACTTGCAGCCTTGTTGCACGACCGTATGATGGAAACTGTGATTCGCAATGCAGATGATGCAGCGGTGTTATTCAAACAACAGGAACCAAAACCGTTCACCAGCGTAGATATTTTAGGTGGCGGTCGCAAAGCGTTAGAAGAAGCAAACGTCAATTTAGGCTTGGCGTTGGCGGAAGATGAAATTGATTATTTGGTGGAAAATTTCACCGCACTAGGGCGTAACCCGAACGACATTGAGCTTTATATGTTCGCCCAAGCGAACTCAGAACACTGCCGCCACAAAATTTTCAACGCAGACTGGACGATTGACGGCGTGAAACAGGAAAAATCCCTGTTCAAGATGATCAAAAACACCTTCGAGAAAACCCCTGACTATGTGCTTTCCGCCTATAAAGACAATGCAGCGGTAATGGAAGGTTCAACGGTTGGCAGATGGTTTCCGGATCAAGACGGTCAATACCGTGCCCACCAAGAACAAGCCCATATTTTAATGAAAGTGGAAACCCACAACCACCCAACCGCTATTTCGCCATTCCCGGGGGCTGCGACCGGTTCGGGCGGTGAAATCCGTGATGAGGCTGCAACAGGTCGTGGAGCAAAACCGAAAGCCGGTTTAACAGGCTTTTCGGTATCTAACCTTGTGATTCCAAACTTTGAACAGCCTTGGGAAAATCCACTGTCTAAACCGAGCCGTATTGCGTCAGCACTCGATATTATGATCGAAGGTCCACTTGGTGGTGCTGCGTTTAACAATGAATTTGGTCGCCCTGCTTTATTAGGTTACTTCCGTACTTACGAGGAAAAAGTGAATAGCTTTGCAGGCGAAGAAGTGCGTGGCTATCACAAACCGATTATGCTCGCAGGCGGTATCGGTAACATTCGTGCCGAACACGTTCAGAAAGGCGAAATCCCTGTCGGGGCGAAGTTGATCGTACTTGGCGGTCCGGCGATGAATATCGGCTTGGGAGGCGGTGCGGCATCGTCAATGGCATCGGGCAAATCGAAAGAAGATTTAGACTTCGCTTCTGTGCAGCGTGAAAACCCGGAAATGGAACGTCGTTGCCAAGAAGTGATCGACCGCTGTTGGCAAATGGGCAATGAGAACCCGATTTTATTTATTCACGATGTGGGTGCGGGCGGTTTATCTAACGCAATGCCGGAGTTGGTACACGATGGCGAGCGTGGCGGTAAGTTCGACTTACGCAAAATCCTATGCGATGAAAAAGGGATGTCGCCGCTCGAAATTTGGTGTAACGAATCGCAAGAGCGTTATGTGTTAGCGGTTGCCCCTGAAAAACTCGAACTTTTCACCGCACTTTGTGAGCGTGAGCGTGCCCCGTTTGTGGTGATTGGTGAGGCGACCGAAGAGAAACATTTAACCCTACACGATGAGCATTTCGGCAATGATCCGATTGATTTACCGATGAACGTGTTGCTCGGCAAAACCCCAAAAATGCACCGTGAGGTTTCGCAAAAAACTGTTGAAAATGCACCGCTTGCAACGGATGGTATCGACCTGAAAGAAGCATTACACCGTGTATTACGCTTGCCAGTGGTTGCCGAAAAAACCTTCTTAATCACGATTGGCGACCGCTCGGTAACGGGTATGGTGGCTCGTGATCAGATGGTCGGTCCGTGGCAAATTCCGGTGGCAGACTGTGCGGTAACCACTGCAAGCCTTGATAGCTATCACGGTGAAGCGATGTCAATGGGCGAACGTGCGCCAGTTGCACTATTAGACTTCGGGGCATCGGCTCGCTTGGCGGTAGCGGAAAGTATTACTAACATTGCGGCAACCAACATCGGCGACCTCAAACGCATTAAACTCTCTGCGAACTGGATGTCGGCAGCCGGTCACGAAGGTGAAGATGCCGGCTTGTATGAAGCAGTGAAAGCAGTGGGCGAAGAGCTTTGCCCGGCACTTGGCATCACCATTCCAGTGGGTAAAGACTCAATGTCGATGAAAACCACTTGGGAAGAAAACGGTGAGAAGAAAACGGTTACCGCTCCACTTTCTCTTGTGATTTCGGCGTTTGCCCGTGTTGAAGATGTACGTAAAACGGTTACTCCACAACTTCGTACTGATAAAGGGGCAAGCCGCTTATTGTTAATTGACTTAGGCGAAGGCAACAACCGCTTAGGGGCAACGGCATTAGCACAGGTTTATAAACAACTGGGCGACAAACCGGCGGACGTAGTAAACGTTCAAACCTTAAAAGATTTCTTCAACGCAATGCAAGCCTTAGTAGCAGAAGATAAATTATTGGCGTACCACGACCGTTCAGACGGTGGTTTAATCACCACCTTAGCGGAAATGGCATTTGCCGGTAACTGCGGTGTGGATGTGGATATTTCAGCCCTTGGCGACAACGATTTAGCGGTGCTATTTAATGAAGAATTGGGTGCGGTAATCCAAGTTGCTGACAGCGAACTAAATGCGGTGCGTGAGGTGTTAAAAGCTCACAACTTGATTCACGTAACCAAAGAATTAGGCTCTGTGAATGCGGATAACCGCTTTGAAATCAGCCGTGGCTCTCGCAAACTGTTAAGCGAAAAACGCTCTGAATTGCGTGGTATCTGGGCGGAATTAACCCACCAAATGCAACGTTTACGTGATAACCCTGAGTGTGCAGACCAAGAGTTCGCAGCGAAAAAAGATGAGAATAACAAAGGCTTATCTGCATTCTTAACCTATGATGTGAATGAAGACATCGCTGCGCCGTTTATCAACAAAGGGGCGAAACCAAGCATTGCGATCTTGCGTGAGCAAGGCGTAAACAGTCACTATGAAATGGCAGCAGCCTTCGACCGTGCCGGCTTTAAAGCGATTGACGTGCATATGTCTGACTTGATCTCCGGCAGACGCAACCTAAACGACTTCAACGCAATGGTAGCGTGTGGCGGTTTCTCTTACGGCGACGTACTCGGTGCAGGCGGCGGCTGGGCGAAATCGATCCTATTCAACCCAATGTTGCGTGACCAATTCAGCCAATTCTTCGCTAACCCGAACACCTTAGCACTTGGCGTATGTAACGGTTGTCAAATGGTATCGAACTTGGCGGAAATCATTCCGGGTACAGAAAACTGGCCACGTTTCGTTCGCAACAAATCCGAACGCTTTGAAGCCCGTGCTGCAATGGTGAAAATCAACGACACTAACTCGCTCTGGTTCAACGGAATGGCAGGCAGCCATATGCCGATTGCGGTCAGCCACGGCGAAGGGCAGGTGGAATTCAAGCGGTCAGTACAGCTCGAAAACTTGCAAAAACAGAACTTGGTGATCGCCCAATATGTCGATAGCCACCTCAACCCAACCGAACAATACCCAGCCAACCCGAACGGCTCGGCATTGGGTATCACCGCTATCGGCAACACAGACGGACGTGTTGCAATTATGATGCCACATCCTGAGCGTGTGTTCCGAGCGGTAAGCAACTCTTGGTGCCCGGAAGATTGGATGGAAGACGGGGCTTGGATGCGGTTGTTCCGTAGTGCACGTGTAGCGTTGAAATGATGAATGGAAACACCCGCCTTTGGCGGGTGTTTTTTATGAAATAGATAATTATGGAGCATACTATGTTTGAAAATTTATTTATATGGCTTAATTCATTTGAAATATCTAAAAATATTGGAACAAGTCTTGATATAGCAACAGCAATTTCTATTATTGCAACTGCATTAATTTATATTAGAAATCAAAAAAAAGTGTCATATGAGGCTATTCAAAGGAAGAATAAAGAAGCAGAAGAAATAGCTCTGATACAGAAGAAAGAGGCAGAGAAATTACGAAATCAGAGAATTAGTGAACAAGGGTGTTCTGTATTAATCAATGAAATAAGTAATTTAAGTAACTGCTATGAAAAGATTAGTTTAGATAGCAATAAAATGTATAGATTACTTTCCCCATTAATTGTTCAAGATAAAGAATATATATGCCTTGATCCATTTAGAAGTATTAAAGATAACAATGATAAATTTCAACATATTGACTTTATTTGTGATGATAATAATAGGGAGGGTGTTAATAATGAACTGGAAAAATTAACAATAAGCATAAATGAAAAGGTAAACTATATAGCTAGCAGAAATTATGTAGTAATGCCAATTCTAGATGCAATTACAAATGACCTTGAGAAACCGAAAGATAAAGAAAAGATACTGTATGAGTTACATGAATTTCATAAAGAGTTATCATTTGTTGGGTATAAAATAAATAATTGGCGTGTTTTTTGGAAAAGGATATGGGAAATAAGAGACTATATTGATAATTATAAAGAAAAACAACATAATAAGGACTTAGCTAAAGTTATAAAAAGTGATGACGCCTATTTGTTTGAAGGTGAAATACTGGATAGCATAAATAGTTTTATCTATGATGAAAGATTAAAAAGTATATTTGATTTTACAATAAATAAACCTTATTACAATGTAGAAGCTTTAAGAAGAATAGCATCTAGAAAATTGCAAAAAAAACATGGTGGAGTTGTGAGTAAGAACGCTGTTGATAGAGAGATTGTTTATGAAATATTTTCTAATGAAGGTCTTGGGTTTAGTGATTTTGTAAGAACAAGTACGGAATATCTAATTGATAATATTAGGGGTATAGAGAGAATTTTTCATTCATTACTTTCACTATTGTCATCTACTTATTATTATATAATAAATAATGAAGATGGAAATGATTTTCAAAAAATTAGAGATGTTTATAATAGCAAATTAAAAGTTAATAATGTATTGGATGTTGATATTGTTAGTGTGAATAAGGAGATTTACTCAAGGTCTTCTAAATTTAGTTTAATTAAAGATGCTATTAATTTTAAAAAATTTATTGCTTATGAAATGTATTCAAAAGATATGGATTCTATTGCAAGGGATTATTGTTTCGATAGTCATGCTATAATAAGTGCCCAAACATGGGCTGATTCTTTAGGGATAAATCAATTATCTAGAAGGTTAGGTGTATCTAAAAAAGAAGTGTGGGAGATTTTATATAAAATTAATAATTATGTTTCTCTAAAAGAAATTGAGGTGGAACATAATTTAAAGCTAGGGTTGGATTCTGGGCTTGTTCGGCAAATGATTAATAAATGTAAAAAAAATCCAAATTACCAAAGAGATAATGCAATAGAGTTTATAAAAAATACAGTTTCTATTATTAATAAAAAGCTTCTCTCAGAAGAGGAAATGGCTTCAATTCAAAGAATTGATATTGATATTATTCGTAATTGGGTTAAGAATATAAGTTAAACTTTAATAAAAGGCGTAGGCATTCGATGCTTGTTTCCAATGGCGCAAGCGTCCACCCCCGATGGCGCTCGTCTCTGACGAGTGCCTTTTTCTTCTCTGTTAAACGTAACTTTCCTTCTATTAAATTACAGCACTCGTCCGAGACGAGTGCTATCTTTCCTATTTGCAAAAAATTAAGTGAAATTGACCGCTTGTATTTTTGCGATCTCTGTCGAAAAATTATGATTTATTGCTTGTCTGCTGGGAGATTTTGAGTAAATTCAGCTTATTGTGTTTTAGTTGAAGGTATTCTATGAGTAGAAAATACAAAATGAGAAATAGCGATGGGGCTTATTTTTTATTTGTCTGTCGGAGAATTTTGCGTAAGTTCTGCTTATTATGTTTTAGTTAAGGGTATTCTATGAGTAGAAAACCCAAAATGAAAATAGCGATATAACCTATTTCTACCCAGCAATTAATCCCCTATTTTATGTACCAGATCAAATTATTTACACTGATTTATCGGTATTATCTCTCTTTAGTTTTTTTAATTAAGGAGCTTTATATGAAATTCAAAAAATTAGCATTAGCAGCAATGTTAGGTGGCTTATTTGTAACAGCCAATGCGGCAGAATTACCTAATATCACTATTTTAGCGACAGGTGGAACTATTGCCGGTAGTCAGCAGAATGCGAATAGCAGTGCTTATCAAGCAGGGCAATTGAATATTGAAACCTTAATTGAAGCCGTGCCAGAAATGAAAGCATTGGCGAATATTAAAGGCGAACAGATTGTTAAAATCGGTTCGCAAGATATGTCGGATAGCGTGTGGTTAAAACTGGTTAAAGCGATTAATCAACAATGTGCAGCAACAGATGGTTTTGTCATTACCCACGGTACAGATACAATGGAAGAAACCGCTTATTTTCTTGATATGACGGTGAAATGTGAGAAACCTGTTGTATTAGTTGGTGCGATGCGTCCGGCAACAGAAAAGAGTGCCGATGGTCCATTGAATTTGTATAACTCAATTGTGGTGGCAAAAGATCCAAAATCTGCCGGGCGTGGTGTGTTAGTGGCAATGAACGATGTAGTATTGGGAGCGAGAGATGTGACTAAAACCAGCACGACTGCGGTGCAAACATTTAGTTCGCCGAATTTTGGGTCTTTAGGTTACGTCCATAATAGTAAAGTAGACTATGAACGCTCTCCGGAAAGCAAACATACCGTTAATACCCCATTTAATGTGAATGAATTAAATGAATTACCTAAAGTCGGTATTATTTATGCTTATGCTAATATGCCGACAGAGCCGCTTAAAGTCTTGTTAGATGCGGGTTATCAAGGCATTGTAGTGGCAGGTGTTGGTAATGGTAATATGAATGCGGAAAATCTTGCATTATTAGAGGAAGCAGCGAAAAAAGGCGTTGCGGTGGTACGTTCTTCTCGTGTGCCAACTGGCTATACTACTCGTGATGCGGAGGTTGATGATAGTAAATATGGCTTTGCTGCTTCCGGCACGTTAAATCCGCAAAAGGCTCGTGTGTTATTGCAATTATCTTTAACCCAAACGAAAGATATCAAAACTATTCAGCAATATTTTGAGGATTTTTAATAAACGTTAAAGCATATAAAAAATGGCATAAGTGAGTAAACTTATGCCATTATTTTTTGTATGTGGTTTGACTACTGCAAGCGGTGTAATTTTGCTATTTTTTTGCAAATTTAGCCTGTATTTTATGAGCAACAATAAACAGTACTAAGATTCCAATGATAATTGGGTCGAATGTTACGCTTTTTACCGACCAATAATAATGCACCATAGCCAATACTAATGCAGGATAAGCCCACTGGTGAATCGTCCCCCAGCGTTTTCCTAATTTTCGTTTTAGCATTGGCAGCGAAGTTACTGCCATTATGCTTAGAATGAAAAAAGCAGCGGCTCCTAAAATCAAATATGGGCGACCGGCAAGCTCGCTAAAAAATAATTTTACATCAAGGCTTAATTCTAACAATAGATAGCTTGAAATATGTAGAGCTGCCCATACAAACGCCCATAAGCCCAATGGGCGGCGTAAAATTTGATACTGATTTTTCTTTAGGTATTGTAGGGCAATACCAAGTATAAACATTATACAAAAAATGACGATCGCACCATAACCGAGAAAATGCTCCAGCTCTTTAATCGGATCGGCACCTAATACTGTTTCATTACCCGTATATAATAGCTGAGCTACCCAAACTAACGGTAATAAACAGCCGATATGAATAAGTATGCGTAATCCGGTTAACATTAGTAGTTCACCTTTAAATCTAAGCCACGGTATAAATTTGCCACTTCATTTTCGTAGCCATTAAACATTAGTGTTGGTTGGCGTTTGACGGATAATAACCCGCCTGCACCAATTACTCGTTCAGATGCTTGCGACCAACGTGGATGATCAACATTCGGGTTTACGTTAGCATAAAAGCCATATTCATTTGGAGCAAGACTTTCCCAAGTAGTGAGTGGGCGTTTTTCGGCAAAGGTGATTTTCACAATCGACTTAATGCTTTTGAAGCCATATTTCCAAGGCACGACTAAGCGAATAGGTGCACCGTTTTGCGGTGGCAAGGTTTTACCGTATAAACCAACGGATAGTAATGTTAGTGAATTTAAGGCTTCATCTAAGCGTAAAGCTTCTACATAAGGATAATCAATCCCTCCACCTAGCAAGCGATTTTTTTGCCCCGGCATTTGTGCAGGATCATATAAAGTGTGAAAGACCACATATTTGGCTTTACTGGTTGGTTTTGCCATCTCAATTAAGCGAGCTAATTCAAAGCCTATCCACGGCACAACCATTGACCACGCTTCAACACAGCGAAAACGGTAAATGCGTTCTTCTAGTGGAAACGTATTAAGCAATTGTTGATGATTTAAACTAAACGGATTTTCAACTTCGCCGCCAATTTCTAATGTCCAAGGATCGGTTTTAAAGTTTGCCGCATTTTTTGCTGGTGCACTTTTATCCACGCCAAACTCATAGAAATTGTTATAGCCTATTACTTTGTTTTCCGGAGTGAGTTCAAGCCCTTTATTTGGATCCGGTTTAAACTGTAGTGATTGCAAGTGTCTTTGTGTTTCTGCCATACTCACGTTAGGCAATGCAGAAGCTGCAATACCTAAACCTAACGCGGTAATAATTTTACGGCGTTGGTAGAAAATAGTTTCAGGTGTAACATCTTGAATTGTTAATTTTTTCATCGAACTATCCTTTTTTTATGAATTGTTGTTATTATTTTGGACTAAGCTGATCTAGAATTCTTACAAAATAAGTGTAATTTTTTATTGGGTATTCCCTAAAGGAGATATATGAAGAGTCTATCTTCTATACAGATAGAAGAGATTAGAAAGCAAATGGTTAAATTTGCCACCCTACAACTAGCCGATAAAGATTTAGCCGAGGATGTTGTACAAGATGCCTTAACCAATGCCTATAAGCATTCAGCCTCTTTTCGGCGAGAAGCTGCACTTAAAACTTGGATTTTTGCTATTTTAAAGAACAAAATTTTAGATTTCCTCAGAACACGAAAACGACATATTCCGGTCAGTTCTCTATGTGAGGAAGAAGAATCACCAAGTGCCTTTTTCGATCGCCACGATCATTGGTTGGAACATCAAGATGTAACTGAATGGAGGGGGATAGCTCAATCAACTTACCAAAAAGAATTTTGGGCAATTTTTGATATTTGTTTAAATAAATTACCCGCCCAGCAAGCACGAGTATTTATGATGCGTGAACATTTGGAGATGAGTAGTGCGGAAATTTGCCAAGAATGTGAAATTTCTCTCTCTAACTTAAATGTATTACTTTATCGTGCTCGTTTACGTTTACAAGAGTGTTTATCTCGCAATTGGTTTAGAGAGGAATCAAAATGAAATGCAGACAAGCAACAGAACTTATTTCACAGTCTTGTGATGAGAAACTTCGTTTGCAACAACATATGCGTTTGCAGTTGCATCTTTTGGTATGCCCTAAATGCCGCAATTTTAATAAAAATACCAAGAAATTAGGCAAGATATTAAGAGCTTACTGTAACGATAAAGATGCTCCGTTCTGATTTATTATACATTTTAAAAGGAGAAAAAATATGCGTTATTGGTTAATAAGTTTAAGTATGTTATTAAGTAGCTGTGTCGTGCCGGTTACTCCTACAGGGCAAGCCGGTATCCCTATGCCGATTATAATTGGTGTCTCAGATCCACTTGATTCCAAAGAGGTTCACATTTGTACTCTAAAGCCATTTACTCAGGAATATCGTAGTGAACATAGTAGCCGAGGCAGAGCCAAATTAAATGTACAAAAGCAATGCCGTGCAAACCACAGTGAAATGTTTTGTGAAGAAAAAGATATTGTTTGCAAAACCTATGATTAGTTAAACAAGCGGTCGTATTTTATCTGTTTTTTGCAAAATTTTCTTAAAATTTGACCGCTTGTTTATTCTAGCAGATAAAATTTTTATGAGGATTTTCTATGCAACCCATCAATATTGCCATCGCAGGTGCCGGCTTTTCCAGCCGAGTTTTTCATATCCCGTTTTTGAAACAAGATGCTCGTTTTAATATTGTAAAGGTATATGAACGTACCTCTAACAATGCGGCAGAATGGTTGCCGAATGCAGAAACAGTGCGGGATTTCAACGATCTTTTAACGCCAGAAGTGGATTTAGTGCTGATTACCACACCGAATCAAACCCATTATGCAATGATAAAAGAGTCGTTGCTTGCAGGCAAACACGTTTTAGTTGAGAAACCGTTAGTGGCAACAGTTGCTGAAGCGGAAGAATTGGCAGAACTTGCTAAACAGCAAGAAAAGGTACTTTATGTGTACCAAAACCGCCGTTGGGACAGCCATATTGCGACGGCAAAATCGCTAATGGAGCAAAATTTACTGGGAGAGTTGGTAGATTGCGAAATTCGTTTTGACCGTTATGCGAAAGAGAAAAATGCCAAAGTATGGAAAGAATCAGGTGAGCTTGGTACAGGTTTAGTGTATGATTTAGGCGTACATTTAATCGACCAAGCTTTGTATCTTTTTGGAAAGCCGGAGGCGGTGTATGCTGATGTGCGTTATCAGCACGAAGGGGCGTTGGTTGATGATAACTTTGATATTCAGCTCTATTATGCTAACGGTTTTAAAGTGGTGCTGAAAGCCAGCCGATATGCTCGTGAACCTAGCCCGACATTTGTATTACACGGAAAATTAGGCTCTTATCTGAAACAAACTCCCGATAATCAAGAAGATTTGCTGAAAAATGGCGTACAACCTATTGGCAAAGATTGGAATATCGAAGAAAAGGAGAACTGGGGAATTTTACACACTGAAGTGGAAGGCAATGTGGTTCGCCAGCCCTATCCAAATGCAGAAGTCAGTTATCAAAATCTGTTTGATGATTTATACCAAGTGATAGCCCACAATGCCGAACCGATTATCAAGCTAGAGGAAGTCATTTTTGTACTCAAAGTGATTAACGGTGTATTTGAAAGTGCAAAATCAGGGCAAAAAATCTATTTGTAAAATTTTGATCATTTCTGACCGCTTGTAATAAAAAATGGGGGAAAATATATTCATTTTCCCTCTTATGGCATAAGCATCCACGTTTGTGCCTTTTAATACTCAGTTAATTTAAAGATCTAACTGTTAGTCAAAATATCTAACTAAATTCGGAATATTATTTCTCTATCTTAACGCCTTATCCCAAAAACTATCCAACTCCCAATTTTGTGGAATCCCCATATATTCTTTTTGAATTTGAGGGTAGTTATCTAATAATTCTTTTAGTCTTTTTATCCAGGTAGAATTAGGGCTAATTTCATATAACATCACTTGAATAGCAACCAAAATAGGATAAAGACGCTTATCTGCATTGATATTTGTATTATTCAATGAAATTGCAGACGAAAGCCATTGTGTGTTTTTACTTATTGGGATTTTAATAATACGTCCAAATTCTCTATTCCATAGTCGGCTGTGGTGAGCACAAATATTTCGTACATCATTTAAGACTTTTAGCCAAGACTCTAAAATAGGTGCTTGTACACCAAAATGTTGTGCTATTGGCTTTTGGTATTTTTCTAATAATCCTGAGTATAAATGGCTTAACTCTCCCCAAGTTAGCATTTCAATCATCATCCAAGAAGGTAATAATTTAGGTGTGTTATATTGTGTGAGGTAATGCCGTAAGAAATTTTCTTTACGAACATTATTGAGTAAGCGATCACGCTCTTTATCGTCAATATTGTTGTTTTTATATCTTTTTAAAATATGCTTTTCATCACGTTCTAATCGTTGTTGCTCATCAGTAAGTTGTTTTTCGATATTAGCTAGAAGGCGGTAAAGATTAAAATTATTTTGGAAATAATCTTCTTTAATATACCAAAAAGGATTTTGAGATTGTATGCTCATCTCATTATTAATTTTTGTACGAATAGAAACTTCAATACGTTCAATCGCATCAAGCACTATTAATCTTAGTTCACGGTCGAAAATATATAAATTAAGAATATCATTAAATTTGGTATCAGGCTTAAATTGATGAGAAGTATTACCTAGTTGTTGAAAGGGAATCGTATAAGCAGAAAAACGATAATAGCTAATATGCTCTAAATAGCGTTCGGCACGGGTTTCATCGGGAATAATTAAACCTCTCTCTTTCCACTGTTGTACAAGTTCTGAATTAGATTTAGCTGGTTTGATGAATTGGCTCATTTCTATTTTCCGTGTAAAAAAAAACCTGCAAATTTGTGCGTAACTAAGTGAACTTAGTCATAGGCATAGCAGGTATGTTATTTATTATAATATCACAGAAGATATTTTTTACAACTATATCTAAATCTAATAATGCTTCCTTGATAATTTAGCTAACTCCCATTGCTTTTCCCCCTTCAATTGGCTAATATGCAACCTCATCCGTAGTTAGAATACTTAATATGTTAAGTTTTAACTGTTTCTTCAATCTAATAAGGATCATTTCTAATGAATAAACTTATTGCTTCTCTTGTTGCATCAAGCTGTGCAACTGCTTTTGCAGCCCCGGTTCAACACAATAATTTCCACACCAACACTCATACTTATGAATTTACCCAATCTTATGATTTAGTGGTTCCACAAGGTTCTTCCGGCACAACGAATTTATGGATTCCGCTGCCGTCTGATACCGACTATCAAACTGTTAAATCCATTGAATTTGAAGGCAGCTATAAAACGGCGTATATCACCGAAAATAACGCTTATGGTGCAAAAACCCTTTATGCCACTTGGGATAAAGATGCACCGAAACGTGATATGAAAGTGAAATTGGTTATCCAAACTCAAGACCGTGAGCCAATGGCTCAAGGGGCGTTGAAAGATTACCAAATGCCGGAAAAAATCATCTATTCTGTGGATGTGTTGGAATACCTCAAACCAACCGCACACATTAAAACAGACGGTATTGTGAAAGAGTATGCCGATAAAATTGTGGGTAACGAGAAAAATCCACTGAAACAAGCTGAACTTATCCACAACTGGATTGTAAACAATATGGAGAGAGATAATTCCGTATTAGGTTGCGGTGATGGTGATGTGGAAAAAATCTTAACCACCAAAGTGCTGAAAGGCAAATGTACCGACATCAACTCTGTATTTGTGGCATTAGCTCGTGCTTCAGGCATTCCGGCACGTGAAGTGTTTGGTATCCGTTTAGGTAAAGCGGATAAAATGAGCCAATATTCCAAAACCGCTTTCGGTAGCTCAAAAGATGGTATTGCAAACGAAAACAGCGGACAACACTGCCGTGCGGAATTTTATTTAGCCGGCTTCGGTTGGGTGCCGGTGGATTCTGCCGATGTAGCGAAAATGCGTTTAGCCGAGAAAAAAGAAGTGGCAGATGCTGATGTTCAAGCGGTGTCGAAATACTTATTCGGCAACTGGGAAATGAACTGGGTCGGCTTTAATCACGGTCGTGATTTCAACTTATATCCACAACCTGAGTTAGCACCGCTTAACAACTTCGGTTATCCGTATGCAGAAGTAGGTGGCGATCCGTTAAATTCCTTTGATGCAAAAGAATTTGGCTATGAGCTCATCTCCAAAGAATTATAATAGTAGCTATAACAACAAATTCATTACAATGTGTATCACCGCTGTAGTAACAGCGGTGAGTTCCACCTTGTGTTGCATTGCACCGCTCATTTATTTGTTGTTTGGAATTTCATCTCCTTGGCTGATGGAATTAAATCAGCTTGAATTTTTGCAAATTCCAATGCTAATTCTTTCACTTTGTGCATTTGGCTACGGTTTTTGGCTACTTAATTTTTCCAATAAGATTATTTGCACCAAATACTTCTCTCGCAGAACCTTAGTGATTTTGTATTGGGTGGTGTTTGTTATTGTGATGTTCTTTCTAACTTACCCTTATGTTTTGCCTTATATTTTAGAAATGTGGGGTGGAGAATAAAATGAAAAAATATGTCGCATCTGTGTTGTTGGCTTTTGGATTGATTAATTCAAGTTATGCACAAGAAAAAGCCGTTCAAACCGAAATGCAACAAGCTGAAAAAACGGTTGTACTTCACATTCCTGAAATGTACTGCCAGCTTTGTGTCTATTTAGTAAATAAAGAATTGCGAGCGGTAGAAGGCGTAATTTCGACCAAAGCCTCAATGAAAGAACGAACCGCAACCGTAGTCGCCAAAGCGAATGTGGATAATCAAGCGTTAATACAAGCGGTCGAAAAATTGAAATATTCTGCAAAAGTGATGTAAGAAATAAGCTCAAACAAAGGTTTGAGCTTTTTCTTTTATTAATCCCTCTCTCATTTTCTTATCAAAGTATTCATCTATATTTGTTTTCAAAATAAAACAAAATTGATTTGATTTGAAATGTTTTTCTGGTTTTGTGATCTTAATCACAGTTTTCAAAATGAAAATGTTTTACTATTTGCACATCTCGACACAGAGATGAAAAAATGTAATTTTTATTTTGAAAAATACGGAGGTCTTTATGATCGAAACAATCACACACGGAGCAGAATGGTTTATCGGTTTGTTCCAAAAAGGTGGTGAAACCTTAGTTGGAATGATAAATGGTATTTTGCCTCTTTTAATTTCATTACTGGTAGTAATGAATGCATTGATCAAATTCATTGGGCAAGATCGTATTGAAAGGCTTGCACAACGCAGTGCAGGAAACCCGATTTCTCGCTATTTAATCTTACCTGTTATCGGAACATTTGTTTTTTGTAATCCGATGACATTGAGCTTAGGGCGTTTCTTACCTGAGCGTTACAAACCAAGCTACTATGCAGCTGCATCTTATAGTTGCCACTCAATGAATGGATTATTCCCTCATATCAATCCGGGTGAGTTATTCGTTTACTTAGGTATCGCCAGTGGATTAACCACACTAGGCTTACCACTTGGTCCTTTAGCTATCAGTTATTTGCTAGTAGGTATGTTCACTAACTTCTTCCGTGGCTGGATTACGGACTTCACTACCGCATTTTTTGAAAAGCGAATGGGTATTACATTAGATAAAGAAGTTCATTTATCTCACTAATTAAACAGAATGAAAAGTAGAGGAATGTATTATGAGTAACAAAGCTATTTATATTGAAAAAGGCAATGGCGGTTGGGGTGGTCCATTAACATTACCTGTAGTAGAAGGCAAAAAAGTGCTTTATATGACAGGAGGAACACGCCCTGCCATTGTGAATAAATTAGTGGAATTAACAGGCTGGGAGGCAGTAGACGGCTTCAAAGATGGCGAGCCACCGGCGGAAGAAATTGGTATTGCGATTATTGATTGTGGTGGTGTATTACGTTGTGGGCTTTATCCGAAACGCCGTATTCCAACTATTAATATTCACGCAACAGGTAAATCAGGTCCATTAGCTGAATTTATCGTAGAAGATATTTATGTATCGGCGGTAAAAGAACATAACATTCGCTTAGTTGATGCAGAAGAGGCTTCTTCTGTAGTTACTGAGCCCAAAACAGTCGTCCCAAGCCAAGCGAAAGAGTATGACTCAAGTAAAAAAATTACCGAGCAAAGTGATGGTTTATTAGCAAAAATTGGAATGGGAATGGGCTCTGTTGCAGCATTATTCTTCCAAGCAGGACGAGATACGATTGATACCGTGCTTAAAACCATTTTACCGTTTATGGCATTCGTTTCCGCCTTAATCGGGATCATTATTGCTTCAGGCTTAGGAGATGTGATTGCACACGGCTTGACACCGTTAGCTAACAGTCCAATCGGATTAGTGATTTTAGCCTTGATCTGCTCATTCCCTCTCCTCTCGCCATTCTTAGGTCCTGGAGCGGTTATTGCACAAGTTATTGGGGTGTTAGTAGGTACACAAATCGGTTTAGGCAATATTCCACCACATCTAGCCTTACCTGCTTTATTCGCAATTAATGCTCAAGCTGCTTGTGATTTTATTCCTGTCGGTCTTTCAATGGCAGAAGCAAAACAAGATACCGTAAGAGTGGGCGTTCCTTCCGTATTGGTCGGTCGTTTCTTAACCGGGGCACCAACAGTGCTGGTTGCTTGGGCAGTTTCAGCATTTATCTATCAATAATGAATTACAAGCGGTTAAATTTACAAATTTTTTTGCCAAATGCACCGCTTGTAAATAAAGAGAGAACATCTATATGGCAATTATTTATACAACGACCTTTACTAAAATTGGTAATTTTGCTCAAGAATCCTTACAAGACAATATGTTAATTACTTTTAAACAGGGTGCTCCTGCAGACTTGGAAGATTATTGCTTCATTCATAATCCATCTGAATTAAGCAGCCCTTTACAAGTGGGTGATATTGCAGAGTTTGATGGTGTAGATTATCCAATTACAGCAGTCGGTAGCGTTGCATCAGAAAACTTATCATCGCTCGGACACATCACTTTCCGCTTTGATAGTTCAGCAGAGGCTGAATTTCCGGGAAGTGTTCACGTTATCGGAACACCACCGCAAGGTTTATCGGAAAATTCAACCTTGATTATCAAGCGTGATTAATAACGGATTACAACTTATTTCAAATTGAAAATTTAGAGGAATACATTATGAAAAATGAAAAAAAAGTGGCTATCGTTGTAGGTGGTGGTCAAACACTTGGAGCTTTTTTATCTGAAGGGTTAGCTGATGCTGGCTATCGTGTAGTTGTTGCTGATTTAAACGGTGAAAATGCACAAAAAGTGGCTAAAGATATTAATGCAAAACAAGGCGAAGGTAATGCGATTGGCGTGCAAGTAGATGCTGGAGATGAACCAAGTGTTGAAGCATTAGCTAATGCTACCGATGCCGCATTTGGGCGTGCAGATGTATTAGTTTATAGTGCAGGCACGGCAAAAGCATCGCCTATTTGGGATTTCAATTTAAACGATTTTGATTTATCGGTAAAAGTGAATTTAACAGGTTATTTCTTAACCGCAAAACATTTCTCTCGTTTAATGATTCGTGATGGAATTAAAGGACGGATTATTCAAATTAACTCAAAATCAGGGAAAGTTGGTAGTAAATATAATTCAGGTTATAGTGCCGCAAAATTTGGCGGCGTAGGCTTGACACAATCTTTAGCGTTAGATTTAGCAGATAAAGGCATTACCGTGCATTCATTAATGTTAGGTAATTTATTGAAATCACCGATGTTCCAATCGTTAATTCCACAATATGCAGCGAAACTTGGTATTCCGGAAAGCGAAGTAGAACAGGTTTATATCGATAAAGTACCTTTAAAACGTGGTTGTGATTATCAAGATGTATTGAATGTCTTAAAATTCTATGCCAGCGAAGAAGCAGCGTATTGCACAGGACAGTCTATTAATATTACCGGCGGACAGGTGATGTTCTAAGAGCATAAGCGGTTGGTTCTGTTCATTATGGAAGTTGCAAAAAAATGAACAAAATCGACCGCTTGTATTTTATTTGGAGGAGCAATGAATTCAACAACCGTCTTCATTATTTTTGCTATAGTAATGTGGCTTTTACAAATTTTATTCGGGTGGCTTCAAATCAAAGCATTTAATCAAGCCTTTATGGAAATTAGCCGGAAAGGAAAAGTAACTGTTGGGCGTAACAGTGGTCGCTTTAATCCAAAATCCATTATTGTGCTGGTATTTGATGAGCAGAAAAAAATTGTTGATAGCCTTTGTATGAAAGGATTCTCTGTTTTTGCCAGACCACAAAAATTAGATGATGTAATTGGCTTATCCATTGATGAAATTGTACCAGAAAAAATCTTTCCAACGGATAAACGCTCACAGTTTGCCTTAAAAGTAGCTATCTCTTCCGGATATAATGCTTAGGATCAAAAATAATATAATTTTTATTTCATTTTGAATATTTTTTATTTGAAATGAGATAATATAGAGAGGAAAGAATGAAGATAAGCAGTGTCATTTTTGATATGGATGGGGTAATGATTGATTCAGAACCCCAATGGGCGGAAGCCCAAATTGAAGTATTAGAAACGTTAGGAATTAATATTACGGTTGAAGATTGTGAAAAATTTACAAGGGGTAAACGCATAGATGAACTTAGCGAAACTTGGATAAAAAAATTCAATTTAACGATTTCTAATGCCGAATTAAGTGAGGCTATTCTTACTTATGGTTGTAATGCGATACAAAAATCAGGCTCTGCGTTAGCAGGATTATATGAATTATTGGATTTCTTACAGTCTAATAATATCAGACTTGCTGTGGCAACATCATCGCCACCGGTTATTATCGAGGCGGTTTTTGATCGTTTAAAATTATGGGATTACTTCCCTATTCAATGTACCGCAATGGACGAAGATTACGGCAAGCCACACCCGGCTGTTTATCTGAGTGCAGTAAAGAAACTTGGTATTGAGAAACAAGAATGCATTGTTATTGAAGATAGTGTAACGGGCTTAATCGCAGCAAAAGCGGCAAATTTAACCACTTTTTTAGTTAATCCACATTATCAAAACGAAAAATTTTCGATTGCTGATGAAAGAATGTTTTCCCTTTTAGATGTAATCACAAAGTTAAAACAGTATTAGCATAGATTGAAATCTCCAATCGTTGCTAATTGGAGATAAAAATGAAACCATTTGAAAGACGACAACAAATTTTAGCGTATTTAGCCAATCACGGTAGAACGGAAGTGGATGTGCTTGCAGCTTATTTTAAGCTAACAGGGGCAACTATTCGTAAAGATCTCACTGCTTTAGAAGATGATAATAAAGTGCTACGAACTTATGGTAGTGTTGTGTTAATTTCGGATGAAACCTTTGATAGAAAAGAAAAAATAGCAACTACAGATAAGGAAGATAAACCAATTTCACAAAAAACAGGGATTAATCTTCAACAAAAACAACGTATTGGACAAAAAGCCGCAGAATTAATTAATGAAGGAAACTCTATTATTTTTGATGCGGGCAGTACAGTGCTTCAAATGATTCCCTATCTAAAACCATTTGATAATCTCTCTTTAATGACAAATAGTTTAACGATTTTTAATGAAATTTTAAAACTCAATAAATCGTATAACTTACTTATTTCCGGTGGCACATTTCGTGAAAAATCAGCATCATTTCACGGTTATTTTGCTGAATCAGCTTTTATTGGTTCAAATTTTGACATACTCTTTATCGGTACTGATGGATTAGATTTAGATGTTGGATTAACGACTTTCAATGAAGTATATAAAGTCAGTTCTCTAATGTGCGATGCTGCAAATAAAATTGTCTTACTTGCGGACTCCAGTAAATTTGGACGTAAAAGCCCCAATATCGTTTGTGGTTTAGAGAAAATCCATACTATTATTACCGATGAAGGATTATCTCAAGAAATGAGAGAACAAATTAAATCGAAAGGAATTGAGTTGTTAGTTGTATAAGGGCACAAAAATGAATCATTTAGACAGTGCAAAAGAAACGCTAAGCCTTTACGCTCAGCAGATTATCACGCTAAACCATCGACTCTCTGAAGAATTTAATGAGGTCGTTGAAATGATGCTGGCTTGTCAAGGGCGAGTGGTGGTAGGTGGTATTGGCAAATCAGGATTAGTGGGGAAAAAGATGGTGGCGACATTTGCCTCCACAGGAACGCCAAGTTTTTTCCTTCATCCAACAGAAGCTTTCCACGGCGATTTAGGAATGTTAAAGCCGATTGATATGGTCATTTTAATTTCTAACAGTGGCGAAACCGATGATGTGAATAAGCTGATTCCCAGCCTGAAAAATTTCGGTAACAAAATTATTGCGATGACGGGCAATCCTTACTCCACACTTGGGCGAAATGCGGATGTGATTTTAAATATCGGCGTAGAGCGTGAGGCTTGTTTAAACAATCTTGCTCCAACCAGCTCGACGTTGGTTACTATGGCATTAGGTGATGCATTGGCGATTGCATTGATGAAAGCCCGTAATTTCCGCCCTGAAGATTTTGCCCGCTTCCACCCGGGTGGCAGCCTTGGTAGAAGATTGTTAAATCGAGTGCGAGATGTGATGGTGCGAAACTTGCCGATTGCCGATCTCAATACCCCGTTTACTGAATGTTTATCTGTGATGAACGAAGGCAGAATGGGCGTTGCAGTCATTATGCACGAGGGAAAATTGGAAGGGATTATTACCGATGGTGATATTCGTCGAACTTTAGCCAAATACGGTGCGGAAAGCCTAAGCAAAACCGCAGAAGAAATTATGACCCGTAATCCTAAAACGATTAATGATTCCGTATTCTTAGTCAAAGCGGAAGATTTAATGAAAGAACTTAGAATTCACTCGCTTATTGCAGTTGATGACAACGGTAAAGTTACCGGCTTGATAGAGTTCTCGAGTTAATTTTGTAGGGACGCACTGCGTACGTCCGTTTAAAAGCGGTTATTTTTTATTAAAATTTTGCAAAAGAAATATATTTTTGGATGCAGGCAGTGTGTCCCTACGATTAAAACCGAACAAATTTTGTTTGGTTTTTTTGTATTAAAATTAAAAATGTGATCAAGATCACATTTTTTAAATTACGCCTAAAAAAATAATGTGATCTAGTTCACATTTTTGAGAGAAATATTTTTGTAACTTTTTAAAATGGTGCTATTTTGCACAGGATTTATTCAACCCTAATTTTCTCTCCTTTTCGAGGTTCTTATGTCTAATTTAAAAGTGAAAGTTCAAGGCTTTGGACGCTTTCTCTCTAATATGGTGATGCCAAACATCGGTGCATTTATTGCCTGGGGTTTCATCACTGCTCTCTTTATTCCAACAGGTTGGTTGCCGAATGAAACCTTCGCTAAACTGGTTGGTCCGATGATTACTTATTTGCTACCGCTTTTGATTGGTTATAGCGGTGGTAAATTAGTCGGTGGCGAACGTGGTGCGGTTGTGGGTGCAATCACCACAATGGGTATCATCGTGGGTTCTGAAATCCCGATGTTCTTAGGTGCAATGATTGTAGGTCCATTAGGCGGCTGGGCGATTAAAGCATTCGATAAAGCGATTGACGGTAAAGTGAAAAGCGGTTTTGAGATGTTGGTAAACAACTTCTCGGTTGGTATTATCGGTATGATTTTAGCGATGCTTTCATTTGCGTTCATCGGTGGTATTGTAACCCAAATTTCTGCGGCATTAGGTGCTGGCGTGGGTGCATTAGTTGAAGCAGGTTTATTACCATTAACGTCAATCATTGTTGAACCGGCGAAAATCCTGTTCTTAAACAACGCAATCAACCACGGTGTATTCACCCCACTTGGCACAGCGCAAGCACAAGAAGTGGGTAAATCTATCCTGTTCTTAATCGAAGCGAATCCGGGTCCGGGTTTTGGTGTCTTGCTTGCTTATATGTTCTTCGGTCGTGGTACAGCAAAACAAACGGCAGGTAGTGCATCAATCATTCACTTCTTAGGTGGTATCCACGAAATTTACTTCCCGTATGTGTTAATGAGCCCACGTTTAATCTTAGCGGTAATCGCAGGTGGTGCAACAGGCGTTTTAACTAACTCATTATTAGGCGGTGGCTTAATCGCTCCGGCATCTCCGGGTTCTATTTTCGCAATCCTTGCGATGACTGCACCGGGTGCACATTTTGCGGTAATTGCTTCTGTAGTGCTTTCTTGTGCGGTAACTTTTGCGATTGCTTCAGTATTACTTAAAACACAAAAAACTGATGCTTCATTAGAAGATGCACAAGCACAAACCCAAGCAATGAAAGCAGAGAGCAAAGGTGTTGCGGTAGCTGCGGTAAACGGCAATATCCGTAAAATCTATGTAGCGTGCGATGCAGGTATGGGCTCAAGTGCTATGGGTGCAAGTATGTTACGTAAAAAAGTACAAGCAGCCGGCTTAAACATTGAAGTACAAAACTTAGCGATTAACGATTTACCGAAAGATGCACAGTTGGTTATCACTCACAAAGACTTGACACCTCGTGCTCAACAACGTGTGGCAACGGCTCAACATTTATCATTAACCAACTTCTTAGACAGTGCGTTTTACGATAGCTTAATTGCGAAATTAGGCAACAACCAGCCACAACAAGCGGTTGAAAATAGCCAAAATTTTGCAAATCCGGTTGTGGTTGAAGGAGCACAAGAAGAAGGCTTAAAACTTCAAGCATCGCAAGTGTTCTTAGGTTTAACGGCAAACAGCAAAGAAGAAGCTATCCGCTTTGCTGGTGAACAATTAGTGAAAGCTGGCTTTGTGCAACCAAGTTATGTTGATGCAATGTTCGCTCGTGAACAACTGGTTTCAACTTACTTAGGTGAAGGCTTAGCCGTTCCACACGGTACAGCGGATGCGAAAGATAGCGTACTCAAAACCGGTATCGTCGTTTGTCAATATCCGAACGGTGTTCGCTTCACCGATGAAGAAGATGGTGTAGCGAAATTAGTAGTAGGTATTGCGGCAAAAGGCAATGACCACATTCAGATTTTAAGTGCGATTACCAACGCTTTAGATGATGAACAAGCAATGCAAACTTTAACGCAAACTCAAAATGTAGATGAAGTATTAGCATTATTGGCTAAATAATATTATGGGGCGACTTTCGCCCTTTGTCTTTATATTAATTTTTTCGGAGAACAAATTATGAACGCACTCCATTTCGGTGCAGGCAATATCGGACGTGGCTTTATCGGTAAATTATTGGCAGATAGCGGCGTGTTCGTTACTTTTGCTGATATTAACCAAACTCAAATTGACCAAATCAACCAAAACAAACAGTATGGCGTGAAAATTGTGGGCGATGCAAGCCGTGTTGAAATGGTTAAAAATATTGCGGCGATCAATTCTAAAGATGAAGCGGCAGTGATTGAACAAGTTAAAACAGTTGATTTAATTACCACTGCCGTTGGTCCAAACGTATTAGGCTTTATCGCCCCACTTTTTGCAAAAGCACTAGTGGCTCGTGTGGAAAGCGGTAATACTCAACCGTTAAACATTATTGCCTGTGAAAATATGGTGCGTGGTACAACGTTCTTTAAAGGCAAAATTTTTGAAAACTTAACTGCTGAGCAACAAGCAGAAGTGGAAAAATTGGTCGGTTTTGTGGATTCTGCGGTAGATAGAATTGTGCCACCGGCAGAGCTAAACGAAAACGATCCGCTTGAAGTAACGGTTGAAGAATTTAGTGAATGGATTGTGGATAAAACTCAATTTAAAGGCTCAATTCCAGATATTAAAGGAATGGAATTAACCGATAACCTAATGGCATTTGTGGAGCGTAAATTATTTACGCTTAACACAGGGCATTTAATTTGTGCTTATTTAGGTAAACAAGCTGGTGTGCAATGGATCAAAGAAGCAATCGCAATTGATGAAATCAAAGCCCAAGTTAAAGCCACAATGGAAGAGAGCGGTACGGTGCTAATTAAGCGTTACGGCTTCGATGCACAAGCTCACGCTGCCTACATCGAGAAAATTCTTAAACGTTTCGCCAACCCATACTTAAATGATGATGTAAACCGTGTCGGTCGTGAGCCAATCCGCAAACTCAGCCCGAATGACCGTTTAATTAAGCCACTTTCAGGCACATTAGAATATGGTTTACCACACAGCAACTTAGTGAATGGCGTGGTAATGGCGTTGCAATATCGTAATGAAGAAGACCCACAAGCGGTCGAATTGAGCCAATTTATTGCAAATCACGGTGTAGCCGCAGCAGTTGAGAAATACACCGGTTTAACCGACCAAGCTGTGATTGCGAAGGTTGTTGGGTTATATCAGTAAGTCTGGATATTGTGGACTACATCGACAAACTGAGTGAGGAAGCTACGTTACGGGGCTTTCTCGCCACCACAAATCAGCTGTTCACCAATGCGGTGGAACAGTTGATTGAGCGGGTGTTTCGCAAAACGGATTTTGCATTAAAATCAGTGGTGGATTCCTTGTTTGAACATCAAGGTCCACTCGCTGATCTTTCTGTTCGCTTAAAAGTTTTACTCGGCTTAGGTGTGATTTCGCCTAAAGTGTTTGAAGATATTTCGCTTTTTCTTGAAGTGAAATCCCATTTAAGCGAAGAGGAAGAAGACTTCTCCTTCTCCCACCCTGCGGTGGTGCAATTTGCCAAAGATTTAAACCACGTCGATTTTTTGCCGATTAATGAATTGCTGAATGTAAAAGCAACAAAAGGCAATAAAGATTCAATGTTGTTTCAAATGCAGCAAATGCGGTTAGAAAAGATCGTGCGTTCCAGCTTGATTTTGGCGGTTACTGAAATTGATGAACAGTTAAATGTGGAAAGCCCGTTATAATCGTTAGGGACGCACTCTGTGCGTCCATTTACAAGCGGTTAGATTTTGCTAAAATTTTACAAATATAAATTAATAGATGCACGCAGTGTATCCACCTAAATTCCTTCTCTTTTTGATCTTCTCGACTTTTTTATTTCCCTAAAGCGGTGTAATCTATCTCTAACTATTTTGGAGGATAAGACTATGCAATCGCTTCTTGCTTTCGTGCCTGATTTTTTACAGCAGCCGCTCTTTTGGGTAATGGCTCTCCTTGTGTTTGCCATTTGGCAATTTATCCAAAACAAACTGCGGATGGATGTTGTCGCTTTAATCGTAATGCTCTTTTTTAGCCTAACGGGCATTTTGTCGGTAAAAGAGGTATTAGCTGGGTTAAGCGATCCAAATGTAGTGCTGATTGCTCTCCTTTTTATTGTGGGTGAAGCCTTAGTGCGAACAGGGGTAGCAAATCAAGTAAGCGATTGGCTGATGCGTGTTTCGGGAGCAAGTGAAACAAAGGTATTAGTGCTATTAATGCTTTCCATTGCAGGGCTAGGCTCTTTTATGAGTTCCACCGGTATTGTGGCGATTTTTATTCCTGTGGTATTAGCGATTTGTGCCGGAATGGGAATTTCCCCCCGCCGTTTAATGATGCCGTTGAGTGTGGCAGGCTTGATCAGCGGTATGATGACCTTAATTGCTACACCTCCCAATCTTGTTGCTCATTCCGAATTAGTAAAATCGGGCTTTGAAGGCTTTAGTTTCTTTAGCTTTACGCCGATTGGCTTAATCATTTTAGTGCTAGGTATCGGCTATATGCTTGTTGCCCGCCGTTGGTTAGATAATGGTGAACAGCGTGAAGAGCTAAACTCAGCTAAACATTTTTCGATGTCTCACTTAATTGAAGAATACCAACTACGTGGCAGAGCCAAAATGCTATTAGTTGAGCCAGATTCTATCTGTGTCGGCAAAACCATTGGACAACTAGATTTACGCATTGTGCACGGCTTGAACATTGTCGCCATTCAACGTAATAAACATTTCAGAACCATCACGATAAATGCTTCTGTAAATGAAGTGTTTCAGCCCAAAGATATTTTGTTACTCGATACCGCCTTAGACGATGAAGCCTATCAACAACGTTGCGAGGAGCTTAAGCTTCGCCCGATTGAACTAAAGGGTGAGTTTTTCTCAACCCATTATCGCTCGGTAGGTATGGCGGAAATTTCAGTAATGCCTGAGGCTGAATGTATCGGCAAAACCATTCGAGAGTTAAAGTTTCGCTCAAGATATCATTTAAGTATTGTCGGTTTAAAACGGGGTGGTGAAATCATACAAGATGAATTGCTTGATACGCCGTTGAGATTTGGGGATTTGTTATTAGTAATGGGGGTTTGGCAGCAAATTCACCGAATGGATGGCGATCACCGTGATTTCTTCTTGCTAAGAGCCCCAACAGAAAGCAAAAATGCACCACCGGCTCTAAGCCAAGCACCGCATGCTCTTTTTTCTGTATTCACAATGGTGGTGCTGATGATTACAGGCATTGTGCCGAATGTAATGGCGGCATTAATTGCTTGTTTAATGCTAGGCAAATTCCGTTGTGTCGATGTGAAAAGTGCCTATGATTCCATTCATATGCCAAGCATTATTTTAATTGTGGGTATGATGCCGTTTTCTATCGCCTTACAAAAAACAGGTGGGGTAGATTTAACCGTCCGCCTTTTACTTGATGTGATGCAGGGTTTAGATGTGCATTTTGTCTTGATTGTATTATTTGTTTTTACGGCAATTCTAAGTGCGTTTATTTCCAACACCGCAACGGCGATTTTGGTGATGCCGATTGCGATTGCTATCGCTAACCAATTAGGCTACTCAGCTGCTCCGTTTGCAATGATTGTAGCGGTTTCCGCTTCTGCTGCCTTTATGACACCGGTTTCCTCACCGGTAAACACAATGGTGCTTGCCCCGGCTGGTTATAAATTTGTGGATTTCGTCAAAGTCGGTGTACCGTTTACGGTGCTGGTGATGCTGGTTTCGGTATTTGTGATTCCTCTGCTTTTCCCACTCTAATTTCTTTCAATACAAGCGGTTATTTTTTTGTAAATTTTTACAAAAAAATGACCGCTTGCTTGCCTTGTTAAAAGTGTGATCTACCTCTCAAATTTACAAAAATATTTATAACCATTTGATTTTAAATGATTTTTATATTTTTGCTTTGATTGACTTTAAACTGCCTTAAGAGTGCCTTATGAAACGTAATTTTACTATTTGAAATTTTAACTTTTAGAGGTGTACAAAATGACTATTCGAGTATCTTATGAAGATTTAAAAGCTCAATTTAAACGTGTGTTACTTTCTCGCAATGTGCGTGAAGAAATTGCGGAAGAGTGTGCAACCGTGTTTGCGGATACTACCCAAGCTGGTGCGTATTCACACGGGGTAAACCGTTTCCCACGTTTTATTCAACAGTTAGAGAACGGTGATGTGATTCCTGAAGCCGAGCCGACGAAGGTATTATCATTAGGTGCAATCGAGCAGTGGGACGCCCACCAAGCCATCGGTAACTTAACTGCGAAAAAAATGATGGACAGAGCGATGGAACTTGCATCACAAAACGGTATCGGTGTGGTGGCATTGCGTAACGCAAACCACTGGATGCGTGGCGGTTCTTACGGCTGGCAAGCGGCAGAGAAAGGCTATATTGGTATCTGCTGGACAAACGCCTTAGCGGTTATGCCACCTTGGGGGGCGAAAGAGTGCCGTGTAGGTACAAACCCGCTTATCATCGCTGTGCCAACTACCCCAATCACAATGGTGGATATGTCTTGTTCAATGTACTCTTACGGAATGTTGGAAGTTCACCGCTTAGCAGGTCGCCAAACTTTCGTAGATGCCGGTTTTGATGATGAAGGCAACCCAACCCGTGATCCGGCAACTGTGGAGAAAAACCGCCGCTTAATGCCAATGGGCTTCTGGAAAGGTTCAGGCTTATCTATTGTGTTAGATATGATCGCAACATTGCTTTCTAACGGTGAATCTACAGCGGCAGTAACCGAAGATAAAGATGACGAATACTGCGTTTCACAAGTCTATATCGCTATTGAAGTGGATCGCTTAATTGACGGCAAAACCAAAGACGAAAAACTCAACCGTATTATGGATTATGTTCGCACAGCAGAGCGTGCAGACCCAGATGTAGCAGTTCGCTTACCGGGACACGAATTTACCCAAATTCTTGCTGATAACAAAGCCAACGGCATTCCGGTAGATGATACCGTTTGGGCGAAATTGCAGGCGTTGTAAAGAAAAACTCCCCTCTTTTCTAAAGAGGGGGATTAGATCGAGCGAATGTATCGTTCATCTGAAAAAATACAAGCGGTTCAATTTCCAAAAAATTTTGCAAAACGGAGCAATCAATGTTTTTCGGTCATATTTCAAATTACAATCCTGCTCAATATCCAAAAGCGATTCAATTCGCCTTGGATTATTTAAAAAATACCGATTTTGATGCGATGGAAGCCGGCGTTTACGAACTCAAAGGGCGTGATATTTACGTTCAAGTGTTAGATCTTGAAACGAAAGAAAAATCTGCTTATCAGCCGGAAGTGCATCAAAATTATTTAGACGTGCAATATTTACACAAAGGTGTGGAATTAATGGCGGCATCCATTGATTTAGGCAATAACCCTGTTGCGGTGGAATATAACCCTGAGCGTGATATTCAATTTTATGCATCAGTGCAAAATGAAAATGAATTCCGCTGTGAAGCCGGCAACTTTGCGGTGTTCTTTCCTGAGGATACACACCGAACAGCCATTTTGGCAGGAGAAGCAAAAATCCGCAAAGTGGTGGTAAAAATTAAAATGAGTGAAATTTGAGGTAGTTTATGAAAGCCTTTGCTCAATTAGTTGGAAAAGCATTAGAGGCATTGGTGGTAATTATTTTATCCGCTATGTCTATCTTGGTTTTCCTCAATGTCGTATTACGTTACGGCTTTAATAGTAGTATTAACGTTACAGAAGAAGTTTCACGTTATATGTTTGTGTGGCTTGCTTTCTTAGGTGCGGTATTGGCGTTTAGTGAAAACCAGCACGTTAGAGTAACAATGCTGACAGATAAATTATCGCCGGTTGGTAGAAATATTTTAAGTGTGTTTACTGATTTAGCGATGTTGTTCTGCTGCTACTTAATTGTAGATGGTAGTTGGATTCAATTTAATCTTAACTTGAATAACTTTGCCCCAATTTCGGGCTTACCGCAAGGAATTACTTTCCTTGCAAGCACGGTTGCAGGTGTATTAATCGGTATCTTAATTGTTGTACGCATTGTTGCAACCATTGGCGTAATTGCGAAAGGAGAAAGTAAATGACTGTTGTAATTTTTCTTTCCGTATTACTTGGCTCGATTTTATTAGGCATTCCGGTTGCATTTGCACTTTTAGTCTGCGGCGTGGCTTTAATGCTGCACTTAGATCTGTTTGATGCTCAAATCCTTGCTCAACAAATCGTCAGTGGTGCAGACAGCTTCTCACTAATGGCGATCCCGTTCTTCATCCTTGCCGGTGAAATTATGAACGAAGGTGGTTTGTCTAAACGCATTATCGATTTACCAATGAAGTTAGTGGGGCACAAACGGGGTGGCTTGGGCTTTGTGGCAATCTTAGCTGCAATGATTATGGCGAGCCTTTCCGGTTCTGCGGTGGCGGACACGGCAGCGGTGGCGGCAATGTTGTTACCGATGATGAAAACCACCGGTTATCCGATTGATAAATCTGCGGGCTTAATCGGCACGGCAGGGATTATCGCCCCAATCATTCCGCCGAGTATTCCGTTTATTGTATTTGGTGTGGCAAGTGGCGTATCCATCACAAAATTATTCTTAGCGGGTATTTTCCCGGGCATTATGATGGGTATTTGCTTAGCAGCACTTTGGTGGTGGCAAGCTAAACGCTTGGATTTAATGACCTTCTCCAAAGCAACCAAAGAAGAGTTATGTATCTCGTTTAAAAACAGTATTTGGGCGTTATTGTTACCAGTGATCATCATCGGCGGTTTCCGCTCAGGGATGTTCACGCCAACTGAGGCAGGTGCGGTTGCGACTTTCTATGCGTTGATTGTTTCGCTGTTCGTTTACCGTGAAATGAAGTTCAAAGACTTATACAAAGTGGTATTAGCGGCAGCAAAAACGACCGCTGTGGTAATGTTCTTAGTGGCAGCAGCGAACGTAACCGGTTGGTTAATCACCGTGGCAGAGTTACCGACAATGCTCACCGAATTACTAGAGCCGTTAATTGAAAGCCCAACAACCCTATTATTGGTGATTATGCTTGCAGTATTTATTATCGGTATGGTGATGGATTTAACCCCAACCGTATTAATTCTAACCCCGGTATTGATGCCGTTAGTGGAAGAAGCAGGTATCGACCCGGTGTACTTTGGTGTGTTATTCATCTTAAATACGTCAATCGGCTTAATTACCCCACCGGTGGGCAACGTGTTAAACGTGATTACCGGTGTGTCAAAATTACCGTTTGACCAAGCAGCTAAGGGCGTATTCCCTTACTTAATGATGATGATTGGATTATTACTCTTATTTGTATTCTTCCCATCATTAATATTAGTCCCTTTAAGCTGGATGCAGTAATGAATTTTTAACCTAACAAGCGGTCAGATTTTGTAGAAAATTTGTAAAAAAACGAACAAATTTAACCGCTTGTAAACCATAATTTTTAATCACAGGAGAACCCTATGAAACTTTTTAACTTAAAAACTTTAGCCGCATTAGTTGCAGGTGTAGCCGTAATGAGTTCTTCAGCAATGGCTGAAACTTCACTACGTTTCGGTTATGAAGCACCACGCTCCGACAGCCAACACATCGCAGCGAAAAAATTCGATGAGTTATTGGCTGAAAAAACCAAAGATGAAATCAAATTAAAATTATTCCCGGACAGCACCTTAGGTAACGCACAAACCATGATCAGCGGTGTGCGTGGCGGTACTATTGATATTGAAATGTCAGGTTCACCAAACTTCACCGGTTTAGAGCCAAAATTAAACGTGATCGACATTCCGTTTATCTTCAAAGATCGTGAGCACGTTTACAAAGTGTTAGACGGTGAAATCGGTCAAGGCTTATTAAAAGATTTAGAAGCCCAAGGCTTAAAAGGCTTAGCATTCTGGGATGTTGGTTTCCGTGCGTTCTCTAACTCAAAACACGCGGTGAACAAGCCGGAAGACATCAAAGGCTTAAAAGTTCGTACCAACCAAAACCCAATGTACATTCAAGCGTTTAACTTATTAGGCGGTAACCCGGTGCCAATGCCGTTATCTGAGCTTTACACCGCGTTAGAAACCCGTGCGGTAGATGCACAAGAGCATCCAATCGGTATTTTCTGGTCGGCAAAATTATACGAAGTACAAAAACACTTAAGCTTAACTAACCACGGCTACACTCCGTTAATCGTGGTAATGAACAAAGCGAAATTCGACAGCTTAGCACCTGAACTTCAAACTGCATTATTAGAAGCAGCGAAAGAAGCGGGTCAATTCCAACGTGATCTTAACGTGAAAAACGAAAAAGAGATCATCGAGAAATTACGTAAAGCAGGCATCGAAGTTATCGAGCAAGTGGACAACGCACCGTTCAAAGCGGCAGTGGAAGCAGAAGTTCGTAAAGCCTTCGTTGAAAAACACGGCGATGAATTATTGAAAAAAGTGGATGCTTTGGCACAATAATATAAGCTAAAGTAAGTCTCTTAACATAATAACTTCGCATTAAAACCGACAAGCGGTAAGAAATTGCAAATTTTTTGCGAAATCCAACCGCTTGTTGTTCTTCTTCAGGTTGTAAGGAAAATATGATGAATTACACACTCGGCATTGACTGCGGCGGTACTTTTATCAAAGCGGCACTTTTTGACAATCAAGGCAATATTCAAGCACTTCATCGTGAAAATGTATCTGTAATTAGCGAAACAGCAGGCTACGCAGAGCGTGATATGCAACAGCTTTGGGCGGTTTGTGCGGAAGTGGTACGTGTAACGATCGAAAAAAGTGGCGTAAACCCAAGCGATATTAAAGGCGTTGGTATTTCCGCTCAAGGTAAAGGGGCATTTTTGCTCGATAAAAACAAGCAACCGCTTGGGCGTGCCATTCTTTCTTCCGACCAACGCTCTTTAGAGATTGTGAAACAGTGGCAAGATGAGGGGATTCCACAGAAACTTTACCCCATCACTCGCCAAACGCTGTGGACAGGTCATCCAGTTTCCATTTTGAAATGGATACAGAAAAATGAACCCGAGCGTTATGCACAAATCGGCTCAGTGCTGATGTCGCACGACTATTTGCGTTTTTGTTTAACCGGCGAGCTACATTGTGAGGAAACCAATATTTCTGAAAGTAATCTCTACAATATGGCGAAGGGTGAATACGATCAAAGCTTAGCTGATTTGCTCGGTATGTCTGATGTGTTGGAAAAATTACCGCCGGTGATTGAGCCGAATAAAATTGCAGGTTATGTAACTGAAGATGCGGCAAAATTAACAGGTTTAGCCGTAGGTACACCTGTTGTTGGTGGTTTATTTGATGTGGTTTCAACGGCTCGCTGTGCAGGTTTAGATGATGAAACAAAACTCAACGTGGTACTAGGGACTTGGTCGGTGGTAAGTGGTATTACTGATAATATCGATTTAAGCCAAGAATTACCATTTGTTTATGGGCGTTATGATGAGTCAGGTAAATTTATTGTGCACGAGGCAAGCCCGACATCGGCAGGCAACTTGGAATGGTTTGTTAAACAATGGAGCAATTTAAGCTACCAAGAAATTAATGAGGGCATTGCCGCATTACCACCGGCAGGTAGCTCGGTGTTGTTTGTGCCGTTTCTTTACGGCTCAAATGCAGGTTTGGGTATGCAGGCAAGTTTCTACGGAATGCAGTCTTACCATACGCAAATGCACTTGCTGCAAGCGATTTATGAAGGGGTACTGTTTAGCTTAATGACGCACTTAAACCGTATGTTTATTCGCTTCCCACAAACTAATGTGCTGCGAGTTACAGGCGGACCGGTGAAATCAACAGTCTGGATGCAAATGTTGGCGGATCTAACAGGAATGAGGCTCGAAGTACCACAAGTGGAAGAAACAGGCTGCTTAGGTGCGGCATTGATGGCTATGCAAGGTGTTGGGTTGGATATTAGTCAAGTACAAGCCCTAAATGCAGAAATGCAAGTGTTTGAGCCAAATACTGAAAATTACTCAGCATATCAGACGAAATATCAGCGTTATCAAAAACTAACTGAGGCACTTAAAGCGATGATTTAACGGACTTTAAACACGTTTTACAAGCGGTCATATTTTGTAAAAAAATTGGGGATAGTGGACAAAATTGAGTCTGATTTCCCAATGAACTAGCCATAGTGGACATTTTTGAGTCTGCTATGGCTTTATTTTCAACTCTTTTGGCAAACAAAATCCTTTATAAACATCATCTTATGTTCATCAGTTAGTCCTTGATGTGGCACTAATTTGACTTTCATTTGTCTAAAAAATGACTCCACCAAGTTGGTTGTATGTGCAATGTTTAACTCGGGATACGCTTGATAGGTAAATAGATAGTTTATGCTACGTTTTAAACCCCAATAAGCACTCCGTAATCGCTTATGTTTAAATCGTTTTGGGTTGGTTGCAGAATGTTCATTGAAATAACCTTTATGTTTATTTAACCATACAGATAGGGCTAGAGTAAGTGTCTCTTGTGTTTGAAATTTAAGTGAGTAATAAAGCGATAGTAGCTCTTTTCCTGCCTCTGATTTTGGTGATTTTGTTAAATAAAAAATACCTCGCCCGATTTGATGGAAGTGGCACATTTGGGTAGGAATATTGGGGTAAGCATTTAATAATCCTCTTCTTCCATCACAGGTAATTGATTGAATGTTAATTCCTTTTTCAATTAACGCTGAGATAGCGTCAAAATAATATTGATTTTTCTCCGCAGAAATAAAGCGAAAATAAATCGGCTTTAAAGATAAGGAATCCATTAGGATAAGTACAGCAAAACGTTGTTTAAAGTGAGTGGTATCCATCACGATATTTACTGTTTGAGGAAGAGATTTTTGCTCGGCTTTTGTCGCTTTTTCGAGATGCCTTCTAATCGTCCGTTCAGAACATTGGTATTCAAAAGCAAGTTGTTGAATCGTTTGTTTTTGAGAACTGTACTTAAACCAAATTTCTTCGGAATTAAGTCGCTTAGATGCGACAAAGTTACGGTTACAATCAAGGCATTTATAGCGTTGGATACCGTTAATTTTACCGTATTTTTTGAGATTAAAAGATGAGCAGAAAATGCAATTTTTTAGGCATTTTTATAAAAAGTAGGTTAAAGCCTTATATTACAAGGTTTTAACCTAATTTACAGACTCAATTTTGTCCACTATACCAAAAATTGCAAATTATGACCGCTTTTGGTTTATAAATTATAGGGATAACGAAGAATAGATTTATTATAGAAATTACCGTTAATATGTGTTTTATGTAAATGATATTGGCGATAACCTTTAAAGACTTCCTCATTTGGTGGTTGTGGGTTCACCCAAAAAGTATCTAATGATTGCTGATCCGTTAATCCTTCAAAATCGTAATTTGCTCGCCCTAAGGTTTTTACCGACATATTATGTAATAAACCTGAAAGCCCGCTTGTTGAATTTAATGTAACCATACCTTTCCCTTTTCTTAAGAAAACAGGTAAAGGTACATCGTGAATATAAAAAACTTTATTGTTTAGATGAGGGTATTTTTCTAAAAATTCATAAATTACAATTTTATAATCAATAAACCCTCTATCCATTGGATGATGTTTGATAATTAAATTTAAATGTGAGGGAGCAAATTTTGCAAAAGAAGTTAATACTTCTCGTAAAAAAATCTCAACACTTTTTTGATCGCTATGTATTCTTACTTGTGTGTCATCGTAAACTTGTAGTGGTACAATAAAAAAATTGCCGAATTCACCATTTTCTACTCTTTTTGCAAAGCCACTATCATATAACCAATAACATAGTCTTTTTATGAGAGATTTTGACCATAATTTAAGATAATACCCTAAATTAATAAAACGATGATGTTGATATTTAGGATATTCTTTACGTTTCTCATAGGCTTTTAAATAATAATGAATCGCTCTTTTTGCCATATATTTAAAGCCTTTTGAAACTTTTTCAGGCTCAGGCGAATTTAGTTTTGAATATTCTAAAAAGAAAGATTGATTTCTTGGCAGTGGAGAAAATGCATTTACACCCCATTTTTCAAGCGTAATATATTCGGGGCGGAAATAACCTTCTTCAAATGCCCAGAAAATAATATCTAAATTTGAGCAAACATTTTTAGCTATCTTATGGTAATAACGATTATCACCAAAACATAAGATATTATCTATTTTATTTTTCCGGCAAAAATTAACTAAGAAATTTTCAAAATTTTCTAAACTATCACGATAAGCAAAAGTATTTGATCTATCATTCGGATAAAAATATTCATCACCACCATTGAAGTTTAATTTAAAGACGGTTTTTTGTTCTTTTTCTAGCCAATTTGCAAAATCTGTGAAAAAATATCCTATCGGACCTTGTAATAACAAAATCCGTTGGCTATTTTTAATTAATTCATCTAAATAATGTTCCATTCAGAGACCTTCGCTAAATTTAATTAATGCTGTGAAGTTTGACTAAAAACTCGATAAAGTTGTTTTAACTTTCCATATTGTTTACTTATCCAAGAACGCTTAATACCGTGATTAGATAATTGTTGCTTCTGTTGCATTAATAAATTAATGGCTTGATTGGCATCAATAAATTTACCCTGAATGGGGTCAATATAAAGCGGATAATAAATTAATGTTGCTGCAATTAATTGTGATAATGTAAGTGTTTTATTACGGCGTTCTATTTGTAATAAATCTTCTGTTAGCCCCCAACCAGCATAGAAAGGTATTCCATAACAATGCACTTTTTTACCTCTTAATAATGCTTCGAAACCAGCTAGAGAAGTCATTGTGTGCACTTCATCCACTTTTAAAATACAATCTAGAATATTCACATTATCGACAATAAGATCAGCAAAATGGAGAACTTCCAACTTTGGAATATTGCCAATTCTATTTCCACTAACTACATCAGGATGCGGTTTATAAACAATATAGGCTGTAGGGTTTAGCTCTCTGACTTTTTTTAATAAATCCAGATTTTTCTTAATTTGTGGAGAACCTGATTTAATTGAAGCATCGTCTTCAACCTGCCCCGGTACTAAAATAATTTTTTTGCCTTGAGCATTAAAATCGACATCGCCACTACCTACATTGTATTTTCCAATATGGCTTGCAACTAACTTTTGTCTTAGAGCTTCAGCATTAGACAAATCATTATCAGAAAAATGTTCTGCCTTCAATAAAATTTGTTCTAATCGAGAAGTAGTTTCCGAATTAAAATAAATGCCTAAATCATCAATCACTAATGAAAGTGGAGCAACTAAATTTGCTCCTAGCCCAACAGAACGAATAAAACCATCTTCCATTCTTAGTAACGGAATATTATTTTGTTTCGCAAATTGTAGAATTTCAGGCTTACCATTACTCCAAACAAGAATTTTTGCATTCTCTGCAAGCGGTCGTTTTTTTAGAGAATTTAGCGAACGAACAAAATACAATTTACATTGTGGTGGGTTAAAAAATGGCTTAATGACTGCCTGTTTCCATAATGACATTCCAATGCAATAAATATTTCCGCTTAGACGTTGATTCAATATTTTTACTTTATGCAAATAATCAATCACATCAAAAATTGAACCACTCTCGCCAGTATTTGGATTAATATAACGGCTATAATTAAAATAAGCAGCATAAAAAAGCTGAAGTAATGAACGTTTTACCCTTCTATTTTGCTGAAAAAGTGATTGAACATTCTCATTTCGATCATCCGTTACCCCCCAACCGGCAAACCAGGGTACGCCGAAAGTAATCACTTTTTTGCCTAATAACAATGCTTCAAACCCCATTTGAGAAGTTACGCAATACACTTTCTCACACCATTTAATTAAACTTGCCGGGTTTACATCTTCGGTAATAATCCGTACTTTATCGGTATATTGGGGTAAATCAGTTAGATAGCCTTTTTTCTTACCACTTAACACATCTGGATGGGTTTTTACCCAAATTTGAGCATCAGGATTTTCACTTATTGCTGTTTCTAACATATTATTAAAATCAGCTTCATTTGCCTGACCATATTTCACTGCCATATCGCCAAAGGTTTGGTCGATAACTAACACAATCTTACTCTCTGGAGGGACTTGCTCGCAGAAATCTAATGCGTGATTATATTTTGACAGTTGGTAAGTTAAAATTTGAGATAAAGCTTTCTCTGCGATTTTGATATTAGCTTCACCTTGCAGAGGTTTGTTCAGTAATAGATTTTCTAGACGAGATGGACGAGTCGTATCGTAATATATCCCTACATCATCATACACAAGAGAAAATGGTGGATAGCCTTTTACGCCCAAACCTAATGAGCGAAGAAAGCCGTCTTCTAATGATACAAAGGGCAAGTTGTGCTTAACTGCATAAGCACGGGCTTTTTGAGTAGAGGGGCGAAGCCCCCAGCCGAGAACTTGATCTACTTGAGTTTTAGAGAGAAACTTAATCGCAAAATAAGATTTTCGGATTACAATACATTCAGGTAAAAAACTTTGCAAAAAAGGGATTTTTAAAATCCCTTGAGAAAAGATAAAAGAGTAATACATTTTAAATATAGATATTCAGGTAGTTTAAATATCCATATTCACATAGAAAGGCTTAAACGCTTTATTTTCTTTAATAGCCTTTTTAATTTCATCTGCTGTTTCTAAAGCTTCTTTAATTGTTACGTCCATATCCAAATAACGATAAGTGCCTAATCTCCCAACAAATGTTACTTGGGTTTCTTTATTTGCTTTTTCTACATATTGACTTAATAAAGCTCTGTCTTTCACTAAACGAATAGGGTAATAAGGAATGTCTTTTTCTTCACAGAAACGGCTATATTCTTTATAACAAATAGTCTTTTCGTGTTGTTCCCAAGGAGCAAAATGCTTATGTTCAGAAATTCGAGTATATGGAACTTCTTCGTCTCCATAATTGATTACTGCATTACCTTGGTAATCCCCATCCATTCTGAATGCTTCAAAGTCTAATGTTCTATAACCTAAACGTCCCTGTTCAAAATTAAAGTAAGCATCTAATGGACCAGACCAAAAGATATGATCAAAATCAGCTTTCATCTCTGAGTTAAAAGGAGTGTTAAGGCGAATTTGGATATTTTCGTGTTTTAAAATGTTCTCTACAATTACCGTATATCCATCTTTTGGCATACCTTGGAATTTATGAGCAAAATAGTTATCATCGTAGTTAAAACGAACAGGTAAACGTTTTAGAATGCTTGCTGGCAGTTCTTTTGGTTCCACGCCCCACTGTTTTTTGGTATATCCATAGAAAAATGCTTTATATAGATCTTTACCAACAAAACGCATCGCTTGTTCTTCAAAAGTTTGAGGATCTTCAATAGATAAATCAGCTTGGCTCTCAATTAAGGATTTTGCTTCCATTGGTGAACAAGTTTTACCAAAAAATTGATTAATTGTGTGTAAATTAATTGGAAGGGAATAAACTGCTCCTTGACTAATTGTTTTTACACGATTAACAAACGGCATCCACTCACCAAACTTATTAACATAATTCCAAACTCGCTCATTATCAGTATGGAAAATATGAGGTCCATAAATATGCACCATTACATTTGTTTCAGAATCACGTTCAGAATAACAATTACCTGCTATATGATTACGTTGCTCTATAACTGTAACCTGATAACCTTGCTCAGCAAGTTCTCTTGCAATTACTGCATTCGAGAATCCAGCACCAACTAATAAAAACTTTTTCATTTAAATCTACCTATAAAATAATTAATTTTGTTTCAGATGAATGTAATATAGGATTATAATAGAAATCTATTCAAAAATTTTAAATCATTCCTCATTAAACCAAAAACACCAAAGAAAGAAGCTATGAAATAATTATAACATCCTCTAAAATCTAATTTTCTATGAATTAGATAAAAGAATATATAACTTACAATTTCTATAAAAATCTTTCTTGTTCTTTTAAATCCTTTGAGATTTTCTCTATACATATAAAATTTATTTCTAACAGAAAAGAAATTCTTGATTTTATTATCAATATGATAGAATACCTTATTTCCAACCTCAAATATTTCATTTAAAGATGTTGGATGAAATATCTCGCCTTCCGTTACAACCCCCACTTTAAATCCCGATTTAATAATTCTTTTCTTATATTCTACCTCATCACCTCGAATAAAAAAAACAGGATCAGGATAACCAATCTCCTTAATTACATTATAATCAAATAATGCACCATTAAATAATTTTAAATCTCCTTTAATGATTTTATGTTGTTTAACCTTATCTAAATCACTATATTTTATGCCTTCTACATTGTAAAGAAAAGCTGTTTTGCCTCTATTCTTTATGTCAACTACTATAGGAGAAACAACATCTAAATCATATTCATATTTCTTACTTAATAGTATGTTTATGAAATCATCATCTTCTAATACTGCATCGTCATCTAAAGTAATTATAAAATCACTAGAAAGATGAATAGCCTCTTTTAACCCTATATTAAAACCACCTGCACCCCCGATATTTTCTCTGGTAATATGTAAAGTTATGTTGATAGCCTTTCTATAATGGTTAATAACAGATACTGTTTGATCATTGCTTGCAGTATCGACAATTATAACATTATTAACCTTAACACTCTGCGATAATATATGTTCCAGTAATCTACCAATAACACTCTCTGAATTATGGGTTACTATAACTATAGCTATATTTTTTCCCATTTTGTATTATCTGCAAGTTCTTGGACGAGGCTTACCCGTTTTTAAAATAACATCGGGAGCATATCCTAAGTGCTCATATAATTCCTTATGTTTTGGTATTCTCATTTTTAACATTCCCTCTATATTATTAATATGATTGTATACTATCTCTTGGGCTTTAATATAATCAAGATGATGATCAGGATTGTTTCTAACGAAGCGAGGAGCACTAATTGGATTATTATTTGAATCTATTAACGCATATAAGCAATTAATGGTTGGAATAACTTCAGAAATTCTGTTTGCAAAATCTAGCATCAATTTTCCTCTTACTTTGTAAGGTAAAGGAGGATAATCCCAATAATCATCCTTAAGAGCTGTTGGAGGAGCTGTAAAAACAGCAAAAATTTTAGAAAATCCCATCCTATTTAAGAATTTTTTCATTTCTAATAATCCTTCGCACATTTCATTTAAAAAACGAGGAATATCATAATAATGTTGATGATGCATTTTATAAGGTAAATTAAAATCAATATCTACATTACCAAAATGAAGAAAGATATTTGCATCTTTAGAAATCGTTTCAAGATAAGGAATATAAGGTTTCATATCTTCATTGGATTTTTTTAAATTTCTTAATCCTCTTGCACTCCAACCTGATGCCCAAAATGGATAATACTGAGGATTATTCCCAAATATATAATCAAATACTTCAGATGAAGATGAACCAAAAACAATAATATCACGCATAATTAAACTAAATAATCCTTTTCATAACATTATCTACAAGTCCTTATTCTAGGGGAATTATCCTTTAAAATAGACTTAATATGCTTAGGCATATGTACATATAATTCGGTATGCTTGGGATTTCTTTGCTCTAAAATTCCATCAATTTCTAATAAATTAGAATAAACTACATCTTGTGCTTTTACATAATCAATATGGTGATCATTTTTATCCCTTAAAAATGAGGAACTACAAACAGGATTATCTACCGACTCAATTAAAGAATAAAAACAATTAACCATAGGAATAGAATGAGATAATTTTTTTACAAAATTTAAGTATAAATTTCCTCTTGTTTTATGAGGTAAAGGAGGATATGCCCAATATACATCAGGTAATCCTATAGGAGCTATAGGAAGAGCAGCATATATATTTGAAAAACCTAATTTATTCAGGTAATCTCTTAATGCTAGAATTCCCTCACACATTTCATCTATAAATTTAGGAAAATTATAGAATCTTTGATTATGGATTTTATAAGGTAGGTTAAAATCTAAATCTACGTCCCCAAAGCAGAGAATTATATTTGCATCTTTTGATATTTGGGATAAATAAGGAATATAAGGTCCCATTACATTATTAGGTTCTTTTAATCCTCTTGCACTCCAACCTGATGCCCAAAATGGATAATAATGAGGATTATCACCAAAAATATAATCGAAAACCTCAGTTGATGACGTTCCAAAAACTACTAATTCTTTAGACATAAAATAATCCAACTTAACTTATATACATGTATTTGCTCTTGGTTGCTGCTCTTTCCTTACAGTATCAACACCGACATTTTTATGAATATAATGTACTGTATGCTTTGGGTTTCTTTGCGAGAGCATACCTTCTAATTCAGATAAAGCAGAATAAACAAGGTCTTGTGCTTCAATAAAATCGATGTGATGACTAACCCTAGCCCTTGTATAATCAGGTGAACAAATAGGATTTTTATATGATACTATCAGTTTATCTAAGCAATTAATACTCGTTGTCAACTTGCTTACTTCACTAGCAAAATCTAGCAGCATTTGCCCTCTAATTTTTAAAGGAAAAGGCTTAAATTTAAAGACATTTTCCCAATGACTACTTGGCAACCAGATAGGTGGTGAAGTAAATACAGGATATATATTTTCAAAACCGTAATTTTTCTGTAAAAATGCTCGAAAAGCAATTATACCATCAATCATTTCTTTCAAGAATAAAGGAAGATTATAAAATCCAGTATCTCTTGCTAGTATAGGTAAACCAAATTCAATATCTGTCATACCAAAATGGAGTAGAATAATAGAATCTTTAGGTAATGTTTCTAAGATAGAGGCATAAGGCTTAATATCCACATCAGAATGTTTAATTTGATTTAAACTTCTAGCACTCCAGCCAGATGCCCAAAATGGGTAATAGTTTTTATTCTTCCCAAAAATATAATCAAATATTTCTGCAGAAGAGTCTCCAAAAACAACTAGTGGTTTTTCCATTAATATATTCCTTCTTACTAGCGTATGAAATTTTGAAATCATTTTATTATCCATATTTTATTGCTATTCAATAGACTTCCTACTATAAAAAATAATAGGGAGCCTATAATATAGGCGTTTATGAAAATATAGTCTTCCAAAAATCAAATTTCTTATATTCGTTAATTGTATTCCAATTATCTTCTTTAATTGCATTAATGTATGTTTTTCTTGCTTTTAGTATCTCTGAAAGTAATTGGCGGAAAATTTCTTTATCAGGCGAATATAAGTAAAAATAGCTCTGAATACCATTAGTTTTAATATAAGGTTTACAGGCAACATTTTGAGGAGCAACATCTCTATCCCATAAATGTTTGGCTTTATGCTTAGAAAAATCATTCATATAAAGCAACATTGTTTGTTTGGCGAAATTAATTCTTCGCTCAGTTGAAATCCATTTTGGTTTTAATTCATTTTCACCAGCTGGATTAAATACGGTGCTTTCTAAACTCACCGGTGCAAATTTTTTGGCAATATCGCTGACTTTTTTATGAACTTCATTCGCTGGGACATCAAATAATGCGGTTCCTTTAGCGAAATCATTAATAGCTTCTAAAATTAATTTAACAGACTGATAATCGTGACATAATAAAAGATTATAAATTTTTAAGAATAATTTATTTACATTTTCACTTTTTAATTGCTCATAGCTACTTGTCAAAATCATTCTATTTCTGAAATCATAATACGTTTGCCACCCACCGATTTTTGCATAGAACGGTTCGTGCCATAAAGCAACGCCAGGTAACCCAACGGTTTCTACACCATTATTTTTTAATCGTAATCCGTACTCTAAGTCATCACCACGAATAAAAATCGGTGCTGGAAGATTAATTTCTGCTATTTTCTTCGTTGGAATCATACAGAACCACCAAGCATTATAATCAATCTTCGTTACTTTATTAAATAAATGGAAATTTGCCATATCAGCAACATCTAAATTATGAAAAATTGCTTTTATATTGCCATTATGATCCAATTTTCCACCGTATTCGTGCATAAAGTTAGGTCTTAATAGATCTAACATTTGCCCACCGACAGCAATTTCCCTTTTAGCTAAGCTTGCAAAGCAAAATGCTGTTTTAATAACATTAGCGTCAAGGATAATATCATCATCCATTAATAGATGGAGATCTGATATTTCATTTTGAGAGGCTTCATACAATGTTCTAGTAAATCCCCCCGCTCCACCTAAATTACCTTGCTTATAAACTTGAATTAAGGTTGGATTAGCCTCTATTAGTTTAACTAGCTTCTTATTGGAAAATAAATCTCCTTGATTAACAATAATAATCTTGCTTAAGTTTGGTAGTTTTTTAGAAAGATCTACTAAGGACTCTAAATTCTGGCATAAGAAATCTTCCTTATTAAAGGTACATAATCCAATACTTAATTTTTTATCAATAGTATTAGGAATACAAAATTCAATAGACTCAATTTCAGTATGAGTGTCTTTGGAATCTATATCGATAAATATGCGACCGCTATCAGGAATTAAATCATCCAAAGATAGATTTAATTCTATGGTCTTCATTTCCGATGAAACTAAATGGGAGTCTAATAGTAGGTAGCATCCATTCATAGGGCTATCTCTATAAATAGATATAATGCAATCACCTTTGAATTTTACAGAGAGGGTAATAGATGAGAGAGTAGTATATTGTTCCCAATAACTTTCGTAAAAAGAGTTTAGGTAACTATTAAAAGACACCTTTGAGTTAGGGTGTAAAACCAGAGATGAACCTGTTAAATTTAAATCATAACGACCATATACAAGATTTAAATATAATTTTTTAACCTTTTCTAAGTTAGACCTAGGAAATTGTAAAGATTGCATAGAAAACATAATTAAAAACTTAGATTTGATGAAAATAACATATAATAGTAAATGATAAAAAATATCTTAAATTTGGTTAAAATATTTAATTTTAACTTTATCTTGTAAAGATATTACTAAACTAACTGGCTTTTATACTAAGGATTATATCATTTAATCTCTTAAAAGATAAGTATTCTTTAAAACTTTTAAATTTTTGCAAGATTTTGGTAAATTTTACTACTTTACCTTCTATTGATTCAATATCATATATTACCCAGAGTAAAGAGATATATGATATACTACTCATACCTTAATAATTAACAATTATGCATATGAAGATAAAAAAAATCACCTCTATTTTAGCAGTAATAACCTTACTTTCAGCCTGCTCTAGTCTACCCACCTCAGGTCCTAGCTATAGTAAGGTGTTAGAGGCAAATGAGAGAACATCTGAAGCAAACCTACCCGAAGTTAATCTAATCAAACTAGATAATATTACCGCACAGAATTTATACCAAGCCCAACAAGCCCAACGTTTTTCGGGTTTTGATGGCTCAATGGGTGGCGGTGGTTATGCCGGTACAGTCAATGTGGGGGATGTATTGGAAATTTCTATTTGGGAAGCTCCGCCTGCGGTTTTATTCGGTGGAACATTTAGTACTGAGGGGCAAGGGAGCGGGCATTTAACCCAACTTCCTCCGCAAATGGTTAATAAGAATGGGACGATAACAGTACCATTTATTGGTAATATGAAAGTGGCAGGTAAAACACCAGAAGCTGTTCAAAGCCAAATCGTTGGGGCATTAAGTCGTAAAGCAAATCAACCTCAAGCTTTAGTACGCATTGCGAGTAATTTATCATCTGATGTAACAGTAGTTCGTCAAGGTAATAGTATCCGTATGCCGTTAAGTGCGAATAATGAACGCATTTTAGATGCAGTTGCAGCAGTAGGCGGTACAAGTGAAAATATTGAAGATGTAACTGTTCGTTTAACACGTGGAAATAAAGTGCGTTCTATGGCATTTGAAATATTAATTGCAGATCCATCGCAAAATATTGTGTTGCGTTCCGGTGATGTTGTAGCTTTAATGAACACGCCTTATAGTTTTACCGGATTAGGGGCAGTGGGTAATAATCAGCAGGTGCGTTTTTCAAGTAAAGGAATCACTTTAGCCGAGGCTATCGGTAAAATGGGTGGTTTAATTGATGAGCGTTCAGACCCCCGAGGTGTTTTTGTATTCCGTCATATTCCATTTACACAATTAGATTATAACGATCAGTCTTTATGGCGTGAAAAAGGTTATACAGAAGGAATGGATGTACCAACGGTTTATCAAGTAAATCTACTTGAGCCACAATCGATGTTTTTATTACAGCGTTTTCCTGTTCAGGATAAAGATATCGTTTATGTATCAAATGCACCACTGTCTGAATTCCAAAAATTCTTGAGAATGATTTTCTCGATTACATCGCCAATTACAGGTACAGCGAATACGATCAGAACTTTTTAATTATTGATTAAAAATATATTTGCAAAAAAATCTAAAAAAATAACCGCTTATAAGCTATTTATTGAGGACATTATGTCGAAAAAGAAAAAAAGTTTTTTAGCCAATCCATTACTTTGGCTAACAGTAATTATTCCAACAGCTTGTGCGAGTATCTATTACACGTTATTTGCTTCTGATATTTATGTTTCAGAATCAAGTTTTGTTGTACGTTCTCCTCGTAATCAATCTAGCTTAACCGGTGTGGGAGCGATATTACAAAACTCCGGCTTTTCTCGTTCACAAGATGATACTTATTCTGTACAAGAGTATATGCGTTCGCGTACTGCGTTGGAGCAACTTGAAACGGAATTACCTGTAAAAAGCTTTTATAGCACACAAGGTGATATTTTAAGCCGTTTTAATGGTTTGGGTTTAAATGATTCACAAGAAGCATTTTATCGTTATTTTAGAGAGCGTCTTAATATTGATGTTGATGCGATTTCTGGCATTGCTACTTTACGCGTTCGAGCCTTTAATGCTGAAGAAGGGCAACAAATTAATGAAAATCTTCTCAGACAAGGTGAGGATTTAATTAATCGTTTAAATGAGCGGGCTAGAAAGGATACTGTTGAGTTTGCGGAACAGTCAGTTCAAGATGCTGAAAAAAATGTGAGTGATACAGCTCTAGCATTAAGCCAGTACCGTACAAAAAATAAAATTTATGATTTACCTGCTCAGTCAGGAGTTCAACTTTCGTTAATTTCAACTTTAAAAAGCGAATTAATCCGCGTTGAAACTCAGTTAGCACAACTGCAATCTATTACACCGGAGAATCCTCAAGTTGCAGCACTACAAACAAGACAAAAGAGTTTGAGAAAAGAAATTGATGAACAATCAAAACAACTTTCCGGTGGAAGTACTTCTGTTGCAACTCAAACAGCAGAATATCAACGTTTAGTATTAGCAAATGAGCTTGCTCAGCAACAACTTTCCGCAGCAATGACCTCATTACAAAATACGCGTGGTGAAGCTGATCGTCAGCAACTTTATTTAGAGGTGATTGGTAAACCAAGCAAGCCGGACTGGGCATTAGAACCCTACCGAATTTATAATATTATTGCGACTTTCTTTATCGGCTTAATTCTATTTGGGGTATTAAGTTTGTTGGTTGCAAGTATCAAAGAGCATAAAAACTAATGCGATATGGTGATAATACAACGTTTAAACGTTCTTGCGTTATTCAAAAAAGAGTAATTCACGCTCTTTTAATGAGGGAGTTAATTACTCGCTATGGACGTAAAAATATTGGTTTTTTGTGGCTTTTTGTTGAACCTCTACTATTAACTTTACTTATTGCACTATTATGGTCATATAGCAAAGCCGATCAATTTTCTACGCTGAATATCATTGCTTTTATGATTACAGGGTATCCTATTACTATGATGTGGAGAAATGCATCTAATCGAGCCAAAGGGGCTATTGAGGCAAATATTAGTCTTCTATATCATCGAAATGTAAGGGCATTAGATACTATTTTTTCTCGTGTTTTGTTGGAGGTTGCTGGTGCAACAGTTGCACAAATTTTCATAATGATAGCATTTATTACCTTAGGTTGGATTGAGCCTCCTAACGATGTATTCTATATGCTAATAGCTTGGATATTAATGGCATTTTTTGCTTTTGGATTAGGATTGATTATTTGTGCTATTACATATTATGTTGAAGCTTTCGGGAAAATATGGGGGATTTTGAGTTTTGTACTATTTCCCCTATCTGGTGCAATGTTTTTTGTCCATAACCTCCCCCCTAAGGCACAAGAAATAGCTCTTTGGTTTCCTATGATTCATGGTACAGAAATGTTTCGTCATGGTTATTTTGGTGAAACAGTAATTACTTATGAAAGTATCAGTTTTATTATTGTCAGTGATATTATTTTTATTTTCTTGGGATTATTGCTGGTAAGGAATTTTAGCGAAGGAATTGAACCAAGATGATTAGTGTTAAAAATGTAAGTAAGCGATATCGAACAAATAGTGGTTGGAAAACTGTATTAAAAGATATCAATTTTGAGCTGAAAAAAGGTGAAAAAGTCGGTATTTTAGGTAGAAATGGGGCAGGGAAATCAACACTAATTCGCTTAATGAGTGGTGTAGAACCACCAACAACAGGTGAAATTGATCGTCAAATGTCTATCTCTTGGCCCTTGGCATTTAGTGGTGCATTTCAAGGAAGTTTAACCGGAATGGATAATCTACGGTTTGTAAGTAGAATTTATGGTGCAGATTTTGATTATGTAAAATCCTTTACAGAAGAATTTTCTGAACTAGGCGAATACTTATATGAGCCGGTAAAAAGCTACTCATCCGGTATGAAAGCAAGACTTGCTTTTGCTTTATCACTTTCAATTGAATTTGATTGCTACTTGATTGATGAGGTTATTGCGGTAGGGGATTCTCGATTTGCAGCAAAATGTAAGCACGAACTATTTGAAAAACGCAAGGATCGCTCACTCATTTTAGTCTCCCATAGCCCTGCCTCTATCAAAGAATATTGTGATTCAGCAATGGTTTTAGAAGAGGGGATTATGCATACCTTTGATACTATTGATAATGCCTATAATTTCTATAACAGAAAATAACAACAAGCGGTCATATTTTGTAAAAAAATTGCAAATTATGACCGCTTGTGGTTTATTTAATTTTAAAATTAAATTAAATAAAGTTTAAAAATAAAGATTGACATCGGTGTATAGTGTCTGTATTTTAAATAGTGAAGCATAAATGAATTATGTTTTATGTCATATTCACTAAATATTAAGGAGAGTAATTATGGCTAAGAGTTTAGATGCAAAACGTGAAGAATTAACGAATGAAATTCGTGAAATCTTAAAAAATGCAGAAGAATTATTTAACGAAACATCAGATTCATCTACAGAAGAATATAAAAAATTAAAACACAGATTATCTGAACAGTTTGATGATGTTAAATATCGTTTCGCTACATTAAAAGACGATACTGTTGAGAGTGCTAAAAACGTTGCAAAACAAACAGATACCTTAGTGCAAGATAATCCATATAAAGCAATTACTGTTGCCGGTGTGGTTGGGTTATTATTAGGTGTTTTAGTTGCAAGAAGATAATAATTTTCTTTAAATTAATTAAAATGTTTTAATTAGATAATTAAGCCACACCTTTTGGTGTGGCTTATTGTTTAATACAAGGAATGTGATATGTTAGATAATATTAAATCCGGATTTAGAAATAGTCTTGTTACTTTATTAGAAATAATTCAAGTTCGTGGTGAAATGGCAAGGTTGGAAATTAATGAACAAAAAAATCAATTAATTTCTGTTTTAGTTTTAGCATTATTAGTCTTTATATTTTTATTATTTGCATTTGTTAGTTTATTATTTGCTTTAGATAATTATTTATTACCAGAATATAAAGTAGTAGCATTTTTTGCTATTTCAGGCATAAGTTTAGTGTTAGTTTTACTTTTTGTTTGGGGAATTATAGCTTCATTGAAAAAACAAACCAGTTTTATGCAAAGCACATTAGATGAACTGAAATTAGATATTGCCGCATTTAAAAGTGCATTAACTTTTAAAGATACTTTTAGGGATAATAATGGGGAGTAATAAAATGGAAGATTTAAAACTAACCGAGAAAGAATTGTTGATAATGAAAGGCAATGCCCTGAGAATGCGTTTTAAAGCGGAAACCAAAAAAACTAAAAATGATATTGTTCAACCCTTTAAACAAGCGAGAAATACGGGCTTATCGCTTATTTCGTCTCCTGTTGCAACAACGGCAGTATTAGAGTTTATGTTGAAGAAATTCCTGAAAACTAAAGGAGTTGGTTATTCCGCATTGGGATTAATTGCTCTGTTTTTATTGAAGCAGAAGCAAAATAGACGATAATCAAGATACAAGCGGTCAATTTTACAACTTTTTTTGCAAAATTGACCGCTTGTTTTTATTCGCATTAATTTTATTTCTGGTGTAAATGTTGTGAATTAGATCACATTTTTGATATTTAGGAGATGATAAAAGCTTTACTTTCTATATACTTATCCAACCATTATCTATCACTATTTTCTACCAACCCTTGAGAAACATATTATGGAGGGACATATTATGAAATTTCTCAAAAGTGTATTAAGTCGATGGTTTAATCTCGATCATAAGCTCTCCTTTTTCTTTCCCTTAATCTCCTGCTAATTCAACCAATTGGTTCTTCTTTTATTTTTAATCAATCTTTCTATTTTTATTTTTGCTAACTAAGGTTAGTAAGGGATTTTTTATGCAAAATTTTAAACATTTACCTGAACCGTTCCGTATTCGTGTTATTGAACCTGTTAAACGCACTACGCGTGAATATCGTGATCAAGCGATTTTAAAAGCCGGAATGAATCCATTTTTATTAGACAGCGATGATGTTTTTATTGATTTGCTGACCGACAGTGGTACGGGGGCAATTACTCAAGATATGCAAGCTGCAATGCTACGTGGTGATGAAGCTTATAGTGGTAGTCGTAGCTACTATGCGTTGGCGAATGCTGTGAAAGAGATTTTTGGCTATCAATATACCATTCCAACCCACCAAGGGAGAGGTGCGGAGCAGATCTATATTCCTGTGTTGATCAAAAAGCGTGAGCAGGAAAAGGGCTTAGATCGTAGCAAAATGGTGGTGATCTCCAACTATTTCTTTGATACCACGCAAGGGCATAGTCAAATCAACGGTTGCACGGTGAAAAATACTTATACCAAAGAGGCGTTTGATACCGGCGTGCGTAGCGATTTCAAAGGTAATTTTGACTTAGAACAGCTCGAAAAAACGATTTTAGAAGCTGAACCGAAAAACGTACCGTATATTGTTTGTACCATTACTTGTAACTCTGCGGGTGGTCAGCCTGTTTCAATTGAAAATATGAAAGGTATGTATGCGATTGCCCAGAAATATGATATCCCTGTAGTGATGGATTCTGCCCGCTTTGCCGAAAATGCCTACTTTATTCAGCAGCGTGAAGAAGCCTACAAAGATTGGACGATTGAGCAGATTACCTTTGAAAGCTATAAATATGCTGATATGTTGGCGATGTCGGCGAAAAAAGATGCGATGGTACAGATGGGCGGTTTGCTCTGCTTTAAAGATGATAAATGGTTCGACGTTTATACTGAATGCCGCACGCTTTGTGTAGTGCAGGAAGGTTTCCCAACCTACGGCGGTTTAGAAGGCGGTGCTATGGAGCGTTTAGCCGTCGGGCTGCGTGATGGTATGCGTCAAGATTGGTTAGCATATCGCATCAATCAAGTGCAATATTTAGTGGATGGTTTGGAAGCGATCGGTGTGGTTTGCCAACAAGCTGGCGGGCACGCGGCGTTCGTGGATGCAGGCAAACTGTTGCCACATATCCCACCAGAGCAGTTCCCGGCACAAGCTCTTGCTTGTGAATTGTATAAAGTAGCAGGTATTCGTGCGGTGGAAATCGGCTCGTTCCTGCTTGGACGCGACCCGAAAACAGGCAAACAACTGCCTTGCCCTGCGGAGTTACTACGTTTAACGATTCCGCGTGCAACTTATACCCAAACTCATATGGATTTTATTATTGAAGCGTTCCAAAAAGTGAAAGAAAATGCTGCAAATATCAAAGGGCTGACTTTTACCTATGAACCGAAAGTGTTAAGACATTTCACCGCGTTATTAAAAGAAGTGGAATAACTACACGAATAGCTACCCCTGCTAAGGAAGGGGTAGCCAAATAATATTCAATAAGGAGTTCCTTATGAAAAAACAACCTTCTGTTTTTGGCGGTGCGTGTATTATTGCCAGCGTGTGTGTTGGTGCGGGAATGCTAGGACTTCCTAGTGCCGGCTCAGGGGCTTGGACAATCTGGACAATATTAGTGTTGTTGCTAACTATGTCAGTGATGATGCTTTCTGGTTTTATGCTTTTAGAAGCCTATAGAAAGTATGATTTACGAGCTTCGTTTAATACAGTTACCAAAGATGTATTAGGCTGCCAAGTTAATATGATTAATAACTTAGCAGTCTATTTTGTTGGTGGGATTTTACTTTATGCGTATATCACCTCTTCCGGTTTGATTTTACAAGAGCTTCTGGGACTAAGTAGCAAAGTTGCCTCAGCGTTGTTTGTGTTGGTGTTTGGGGCTTTTGTCTGGCATTCAACTCGTGCGGTGGACAGAATTTCGGTTATTCTAATCGTCTTTATGGTGCTGAGCTTTGCATTTAGTATTTTGGGATTAACGGCAAATATCAGCTTTGATACGTTGTTTGACACCCAATCCACCAATGATTCAGGCTACTTTAAATATGCGATGATGATGTTACCTGTAGCATTAACTTCCTTTGGTTATCATCACTCAGTGTCATCAATGCGAGCTTACTACGGTGAGGAGAAAAAAGCGGCAAAAGCAATTTTCTATGGTACTTTAATTTCATTCCTGCTTTACTTTGTTTGGGTGGTAAGTATTTTCGGTAATTTACCACGAGATCAATTTGCCCCTATTATTGAAAGCGGTGGTAATGTGGATGTGTTGTTGAAAATCTTAGGTGGTGTGGTTGATTCAGCGTCAGTCAAACACTCATTGAATGCGTTTTCGATGGCGGCAATTTTATCCTCATTTATCGGTGTGGGGTTGGGAGTGTTTGATTTTTTGGCAGACTTCTTTGGTTTCCAAAATGACAAAGCAGGCAGAACTAAAAGTTATCTTGTTACTTTCTTGCCGCCGTTGGTACTCTCTATTCTGTTCCCATTCGGTTTTGTGACGGCGATTGGGTATGCAGGGGCAGTAGCAACGATTTGGACGTGCATTATCCCTGCTGTGTTGGTTTATAAAGTTCGCCAGCAAGGTTTGCAAGAGGGATTTAAAGTGGGTGGTGGCAATCTATTGATTGGTGCGGTTATCCTGTTTGGTGTATTGGTGGCGGTATTCCACTTCCTTGCAATGTTTGAGATGTTGCCGGTTTACAAAGGCTAAAGTATTGAAATAAAAATAGCGAACATTAAGTTCGCTATTTTTTTGTAATTTTTATGAAAAATATGACCGCTTGTGATTAATTTTGCGGTTGGTAATCCACAAGTAAGTAGTGTTTTGCCACTTCAAGGAATTGAGATACTTGGGCTTGTTGCCACACTTCATCTTTACCCATTTCTTTCGCCATAATTGCAGCAACTTTAGCTGCACTGTCAATTGCAGCTCTTGCATCAGTAAAGAGTAAGCGAACGCGGCGTGCTAATACATCTTCTACTGTTTGAGCCATCTCATTACGAACCGCCCAAATCACTTCAGCCACAGTGTAATCCAATCTTGGGTGGAGTTTTTCCGCATATTCAGGGTAAGCGGTCATTAAGCCTCGTAGTTCCGGAATGTCTGAACCATAAACGTAGAGATGATCTTGTAAATTAACTAATTCTGCTGGAATATTACCGTGAATAGATAAATCGACCGTTCTACAAGGTTTGTTGCCTAATTGTGGGTGAACTTTTAATGCTTCTTCCACCGTATCTTCTGCCATTTGGCGATAAGTTGTCCATTTACCACCTGTGATAGTAACCAAGCCACTAGTCGGGTCGGTTAAAACTTTATGGCTACGAGAAACCTCTTTCGTGCTTTGACCTTCTTTTTCAGGTGCAGCAAGCGGGCGTTGTCCTGCGAATACGGCTTTTACATCATCTCGGGTTGGTTTTTTTGTCAGATATTGCCCAGCAGTAGTTAAAATAAAGTTTACCTCTTGTTCTAACGGAATAGGTTCGTAAGATGGGTGTTCGATTAACGTATCCGTTGTGCCTACGACTAGCACATCGTGCCAAGGCACAGCGAATAGCACACGACCGTCTGAGGTTTTAGGAATCATTAATGCATCATTACTTGGTAAGAATGATTTATCTAACACTAAGTGAATCCCTTGACTTGGCACAACGAATTTTTTCGGGCTGCCGTGATCCATACTTAAAATATCATTCATAAATACGCCGGTTGCATTAATCACTGCTGTACCAAATACTGTATGCTCTTGTTGGTTTAGCTCATCGTAGAAAGTTACGCCATCAATTTTGCCCTGTGGTGTTTTGTGCAATGACGTTACTTTAGCGTGGTTTAGCACTGTTCCGCCTTGTTCTACCACTGTTTGAGCCATATTTACGGCTAAACGAGCATCATCAAATTGTCCGTCTTGATAAACTGTTCCTGCACGCAAACCCAAATCGTTTAATGTTGGTAAACGTCTTTTTGCTTCAGCTTTATCAATGTTTTGGGTTTTACCTAAACTGAGATTGCCTGAAAGCATATCGTACATTCCTAAACCAACACGGTACATTAAACAATCTTTAAGGGTGTAGTTTGGAATAATGAAACTTTGGTTTTTAAAGAGGTGAGCCGCATTTTTAGCTAAGCGACCACGTTCACGCAATGCCTCTCTTACTAATGCGACATCACCATTGGCTAAATAACGCACACCACCGTGTACTAATTTAGTACTACGGCTTGATGTCCCTTTAGCGAAGTCGTGGCTTTCTAACAATAAGGTTTTATAGCCACGAGAGGCGGTATCTACTGCAATACCTAAACCGCTTGCACCACCACCAATAATAATGAAATCCCATTTTTGCGTTTGTTGCACTTGAGCGAGTTGTTGATTTCTTTGCATTTTTTGCTCCTTTTGTTCGATGCTGATTGCTCGAATTTGAACTTAATTTAAACTTTATTAGCATAAACGAAAATAAAATGAGTTCAAATAGATTTGTTTGAAAATCAGATCTATATCACAAAATTATTGAATTTAAATCGTAAGTTACTGCTTTTCAGTTGTGTAAAGTGGCTTTTTTATAAGTAGTTAGATTAGATATACAAGAACAAAATGCGTATTTTCGAAAATTTAAAATGGTTTAAAGTGAAAATTTTGTGAAATAAATCACACTTTTGCAAAAAATAACTTTGTCATTTGTTATTTTCAGATATTATTGACCGACCTAAGAATAGGTATGACTTAATAATTATATTGGAGAATAAAAATGTTTGGTCCATTTAAACCCGCTCCGCATATTGCGGAGTTGCCGGCGGACAAAGTTGATGCAAGATACAAATTCTTACGTTGGCAAGTGTTTGCAGGTATTTTTTTCGGCTATGCCGCTTATTATTTTGTGCGTGCTAACTTCGACTTAGCACAAAAAGGTTTAATTGAAGCCGGTTTATACAACAAAGCGGAACTCGGTATCATCGGTACCGGTGCCGGTTTAGCGTACGGTTTATCAAAATTTGTGATGGCGTGGATGTCAGACCGCTCAAATCCAAAAGTATTCTTACCGTTCGGTTTATTACTGTCCGGTTTATGTATGACTATGATGGGCTTGATGCCGTGGGCAACTTCAGGCATTGCAGTAATGTTCGTGATGATCTTCTTAAACGGTTGGTTCCAAGGTATGGGTTGGCCGCCGTGTGGTCGTACGATGGTTCACTGGTGGTCTAAATCTGAACGCGGTACTATCGTTTCTATTTGGAACTGTGCTCACAACGTGGGTGGTATGGTACCGGGCTTAATGGTGATTTTAGCCGGTGCAATTTTCTACAACACATATGGTGTTGAAGCAACCGCAAAAGATATTTGGCAACAAGCGTTGTACTATCCGGGTATTGCAGCGATGATTGCGGCGATTCCAATCTATTTTATGATGAAAGACACGCCTCAATCTTGCGGTTTACCACCGGTTGAAAAATGGCGTAACGACTATCCGGATGATTATGATGAGAAAAAATCTGAAACCGAATTAACCACCAAAGAGATTTTATTCACTTATGTATTAAAAAATAAACTCTTGTGGTACATCGCAATTGCGAACGTATTTGTTTACTTAATCCGCTATGGCGTATTGAAATGGTCTCCGGTTTATTTAGGTGAAGTGAAACATTTCAACATTAAAGGTACTGCGTCTGCATACATTATTTATGAACTTGCAGCAATTCCTGGTACATTATTATGTGGTTGGGTGTCTGACAAAATCTTCAAAGGTAAACGTGGTTTAACCGGTTTCGTGTTTATGATTTTAACCACTGCAGCGGTTGTGGCATTATGGCTGAACCCAGCAACGCCGGAAGCAGAATTGGCACAATATGCCGGCCGTGCTTGGTATGAAAACCCATATCAGTTAATGGACTTTATTTTGATGACGACTATCGGTTTCTTAATCTACGGCCCTGTAATGCTTATCGGCTTACACGCCCTTGAATTAGCACCGAAAAAAGCTGCAGGTACATCAGCAGGTTTCACCGGTTTATTCGGTTACTTAGGTGGTACAGTTTCTGCATCTGCGGTAGTAGGTTGGGCTGCTCACGAATTTGGCTGGGACGGTGGCTTCTATGTGATGATCGTAGGTGGCGTATTAGCTGTGTTACTGATGTTTATCGTGATGATTGAAGAAGGTAAACACAAAGCAAAATTAGGCGACCACTACGGTAAATAGTCGTTAATCTATTAGCAAAAGGAAGAGCAGAAATGTTCTTCCTTTATTTTTAACACAATGAGGTAATTCTATGAAATTTCAATTCAAAACATTAGTTGCGGCATTAGCATTATCAGCAGCGACATTGAGTGCCTATGCACAACAATCGGATAAGTTAGTTATTGCTCATCGTGGTGCAAGTGGTTATTTACCTGAGCATACTTTAGAGTCTAAGGCACTTGCATTCGGGCAACAAGCGGACTATTTAGAGCAAGATCTTGCAATGACGAAAGATAATCACATTATTGTGATCCACGACCATTTCTTAGATGGCTTAACCGATGTAGCGAAAAAATTTCCGGAACGTAAGCGTGAAGATGGGCGTTACTATGTAGCAGATTTCACCTTAGAAGAAATTCGCACACTGGAAATGACTGAAAACTTCAAAATTGAAGATGGTAAGCAGGTTCAAGTTTATCCAAAACGTTTCCCACTTTGGCAGTCCAATTTTAAAATTCATACGTTTGAAGAAGAAATTGAGTTTATTCAAGGCTTAGAAAAATCAACGGGTAAGAAAATTGGGATCTATCCAGAAATTAAAGCACCTTGGTTACACCACAAAGAAGGTAAAGACATTGCGTTAGAAACGTTGAAAGTGTTGAAAAAATATGGCTACGATAAAAAATCATCGCCAGTTTATCTACAAACTTTCGATTTCAATGAGTTAAAACGCATTAAAACTGAATTACTTCCTCAGCTTGGTATGGATGTGAAATTAGTACAACTTGTGGCGTACACCGATTGGTTTGAGACCGAAGAGAAAGACAAAGACGGCAAATGGATTAACTACGACTACGACTGGATGTTCAAAGAAGGAGCGATGGCGGAAGTGGCAAAATATGCTGATGGCGTAGGTCCGGGCTGGTATATGTTGATTGACGATAAAAACTCAAAAGTAGGAGATATTAAATATACCCCACTTGTAAAAGAGTTAGCTAAACATAAGTTAGAAATTCACCCTTACACTGTGCGTAAAGATGCGTTAGCTCCATTCTTTGAAAATGTAGATCAAATGTATGACGCACTATTGAATAAAGCAGGGGCAACGGGTGTATTTACTGACTTCCCAGATACTGCCGTTGAGTTTTTAAAAAAACAGAAATAATTAATGCTTTTTAAATAGCAAGCGGTCTGATTAGTAAATTTTTTTGCAAATCAGACCGCTTGTGTTTAGGGCTATTCTTGATTTAACAAGAAAATACCATTTTGGCTTAAGTGAATATAATATTCCGCTTGGTTTTCATTATATTGATCAGGGTTGAGGTTTACCATCAGCTCTTTGCCTTGCCACTCCACTGCAATTTCCCAATGAGCACCCATATAAACCGCGTGTTTGATTTGGCAACGTTGATTTTCTTCACCATCAGCTTGCAAGCGGATTGCTTCTGGGCGGATACCAACCAAGCAGTCGCCGTTCGGTACATTGAAGCGCGCTGAATTAGCAAGAATAAAACTGAAATTGCCAATTTGGATTTGGTCATCCAATTTCTTCGCCGGCAGAATGGTCGATTCGCCCATAAAGTTGGCAAGGAATAGCGAGTTTGGCTGTAAATAGAGATTTTTTGCCGTGTCTTGCTGTTTGATAATGCCTTTATCCATCACAATTACTTGGTCAGACACCGCAAAGGCTTCCGATTGGTCGTGAGTAACATAAAGTGAAGTAATATTCAGGCGTTGCTGTAATTCACGGATTTTTTCTCGCATTGAACGGCGAAGGTTAGCATCTAAGTTACTTAATGGTTCATCAAATAAAAGCACCTTTGGTTTTAGAATTAACGCACGTGCCAGAGCCACTCGTTGCTGTTGTCCGCCTGAAATCTGATCGACAAAACGGTCTTCAAACCCCGCTAAATCGACCAATTCCAACGCCTCTTTCACACGCTGTAATCGTTCTTCTTTCGGCACCCCTTGCATTTTTAAGCCATAGCCGACATTATCGCCAATCGACATATGCGGAAAGAGTGCATAGGATTGGAATACAATACAGATATCACGGTTCTGGATTGAGCTTTGGGTAACATCTTCGCCATCAATAAAAATTTGCCCAGAAGTCGGGCTTTCTAGACCTGCGACTAAACGTAGTACGGTGGTTTTTCCACAGCCTGAAGGTCCAAGCAGGGTAATCATTTTGCCTTTTGGAATGCTGAGGTTGAGATTATTGATAACAGTTGCTTTGCCGAAAGATTTAGTTACATTTTTTAATACTAAGAAATCGTTATTCATATTTTGTCCTTTTAATTATATCCCTCTCTCTGAAAAATACTTCTGAACGAAGTATTTTTCTGTCTCTCTCCCATAAAGGGAGAGAGTAGATGTCTTTTTACATTTTCTTTGCCTTAGAGCGAGCAATACGTGTATCGCCGACGATCCAATCGAAAATCAAAATAATCGCCATCATCACAACAATCAAAATTGAGCCGTAAGCAATCGCAATACCGTATTCGCCATCCTCTACTCGGTTGAGAATATAAGAGGTTGCAACACGCGTATCAGCAGTAACTAAGAATACAATTGCACTCACGGTAGTCATTGCCCGCACGAAGCTGGTTACTAAAGCGGAAAGCAAGGCTGGCTTGAGGAGCGGTAACACCACAAACAACATTGTTTTAAATGAGCCGGCTTTTAGCGAAAGAGAGGCTTCATCTAACGATTTGTCCAATTGCCCTAAACCGGCAATGGCGGCACGCATACCTACAGGCATATTTCGCATTACCATTGAGAGGATAATAATCATACCTGTACCCGTTAAATAAATCGGTGAATCGTTGAAGGCGAGAATGTAAGACACTCCGGCTACCGTTCCCGGCACGGCAAAGCAAAGTAAAGTTAGAAATTCCAACGTTTTTTTGCCTTTGAAATCACGGCGAACCGTAACATAAGCAATCAACAAACCAAACAGAGCGGTAATTGGAGCGGCAGCAGCGGCGAACAACACGGTTTGAATGAGTGATGGGAAACCGCCATCGCTAAAGCCTTGCCCGAACAGCTTGATGTAGTTATCAAGCGTTAAGGTGTAATCCACACCCCAGTTCACGGTAAAACTGCCGTAGAAAATGCTGCCGTAAAGCACCAAGTTGAACGTTCCCCAGAACAACAATGTGCAAATAATGAGCCATTTCATACCGCTTGGTAAATCTTGCACATCGCCACGATAAGATTTTCCTGATACCGTTACATAAGAGCGGTTGCCGATCCAGAGATATTGGATCACGAAAATCGCAAGCGAGAACACGAGCAAGATTGCCCCAAGTGTACTTGCTGAGGCATAATCAAGTTGCGAGCCAGCAATATAGAAGTAGATTTGAGTAGCGATCACATCAAAACTGCCACCTAAAACTAATGGGGTACTGAAATCGGCAAGGGATTGGATGGCGACTACCAAGAATGAGTTAGCCAGAGCAGGTTTGAGTAACGGGAAAATAATGTTAAAGAAGGCTTGATAGCGATTAGAACGCAAGGTATAAGCGGCTTCTTCTACAGACGGATGAATGGATTTCAACGCTCCTTCCAAAATCATAAAAGACATTGGTGTAAGTGCGAGGGTGTGAGCAATCACAATCCCGGTATAACCATAGAGCCAGTTACTGGCAAAACCAAAGTGTTCCACTAAAAATTCTGTTACGTAACCTGAACGCCCAAGCATTAGCGTTACGCCTAAACCTACCACAAAGGGAGGAGTAACAATAGGTAAAATCGAGAAAATTCGCCCGATGAACGCAGAGCGTTTAGCAATACGAGTGGTATAAAGTGCAAAAGCCAAACCAAACAGGGTGGAAAGTACGCCTACCGTTCCCGCAACCGATAAAGAGTTCCCCACCACTCGTGCCACATAAGGCTGTTGTAAAATGGTTAGCACTTGGCTTGGCACAAACTCGTCGCCGTTGTAGAACATTGAAACGAAAATCGCAATGGTTGGGTAAACAATAAAGAAGAAAATCAGCAAAATAATGCTAATCAATGAGCCGATAATAAAGCGATCGCCCTGCATTACTTTAAGAATAGCGAGATTATTGGTGGCTAGCCCTGTAATGGCAATAATCAGAGGCAATACCGCATAGCCTAAGCTGATTTTAAGTACAATTGCCGATAAGAAAATAAAAGCAAATAATAAACCTAAGCCGACTAATTCTAGCTTAGCTCTGCGTTTACAAGCGGTCGGATTTGGCAATAAAAATGCAAAAAGCGGTAAGAACCACGCCCAAGTGATATTTAAATTTGACCAACCCATCGCATTAAAAAGCTCGTCTTTTGTTGAATCAAACAAGCCATAATCTAATGCTTTAGCGGGCAATAAGAGAAAACCGAGTAAACCGATAACCACCCATACAAGCGGTCGGGAAAAAGAAAAACTCTGCATAATACCTCACAGATAGAAAAGAGGGGGAAAGCCCCCTCTAAAAGATAGGATTATTTCGCTAATTTAACTTCATTAACCCATTTGTCAATCAAGCGTTTACGCTCTTCACTTGATCCATATTTCTCAAAATTGTAGTCAATTAAGTTTAAATCTTTTGGATTGAGAGCATAAGGCGAGGCTTCTGCTGTTGTATTGGTTAAAACTTGGAATGCATTCCCTTTTTGCCAAGAGAGTTCTTGAGCTTCTTTAGAAAGCGACCAATCCACGAACAATTTCGCATTTTCAAGATTTCTCGCCCCTTTTAAGATACTCACACCACCAAGCTCATAGCCTGTACCATCAGTGGGGGCTGTCATCTCAATATTTGCTCCGTTTTTCTTCTCAATAGCATAGTCGTGTAAGAAGCCGATACCGATAGTAGTTTCGCCTCGAGCGGTGTTACGAGCCGGCGTAATGCCTGACTTGGTGTATTGTGAGATATTTTTGTGTAATTTACGGAAGTATTCAAAGGCTTTTTCTTCGCCCCAAAGTTGCACGAAAGTCGCAATCGCCGTATAAGCCGTACCTGAGCTTTGCGGGTCTGCAATTTGAATTTCGCCTGCTAAACGTGGGTCAAGTAACTCTTCCCAAGTGGTCGGCACTTTCTCAATACCTAATTTTTTCAAACGATCTAAGTTCACGCCGTAACCTAAAATCCCCATATACACCGCAGAGGAATAATTGCCTTTTAATTTTGCAGGATCACGAAATTTTTCGATAATTTGGGTAAGGTTTGGCGATTGATAAGGTTCTAACAAGCCCATTTCTGCCGCTTGTGAATGCGGATCAAGCGTACCGCCGTACCAAACATCCGCCTGAGGGTTATTTTTTTCTGCTTCAATTTTCGCTAATGTGCTACCCGAACCGTTACGCACAAACGAAACTTTTACATCATATTTCTTACCGAAAGCTTGAACTTCTTGCTCACAAAGCTCGTTCGTCGCACTACAATAAACCGTTAAACGACCTTCCGCCAATGCTGATTGAGTAAATAATGAACCGAGTAATAAAGTAGATGCTGTCAAAGCTAATTTTTTCAATTTCATTGTGGTTTCCTTAAAGTTAGGGAGAAAATTAGGCGAAATATAGCAAAAAACGGGACGTAATTCTGTGAACTGCTTCACAGTTCAACCAAACAAGTGGTCGAATTTGCTTGGGATTTTGCAAATCAGCTTCTAATAAAAGTTGAAATTAGTCCTAAAAATGACTAATATGACAAAATTAGTCAATTTTAGGATTATTTTTAGGAGAAAAGTTTGCAAAATTATCTCGATCAAATCGGCGATACTTGTACCAATATGTTGATAAGTTACGGCTTGTTCGCAAAAAAGCATCAAATTAATGAAAATGAATTAGCCATTCTCTATACGCTTTGGGTAGAAGGAGCTTGTACCCAAAAACACATTGCTGAAAAATGCCAAATTGCCAAACAAACGATTAATACGCTATGCAGGCGGTGGGAAATTGAGGAAATTTTGCAAAGTGTTATCAGTGAGCAAGATAGACGAGAAAAAACCTTGTATTTTACGGATAAAGGCAGAGCATTTGCTCAACCTATTATTGAAGAATTACTGAGCAGAGAAAATCAAGTTATTAATGCGTTTGGCATACAGAGAATAAAATTTTTACTTGATGAGTTTAAAGCATTGCAAACTGCTTTAAGCCAAAAGCTGGAGAAACATAGTGGCTAGAACAATTCAGACGTTAAAAAATATTGCTAAGATTCACCGTTCGAAATTATTGGCAACCTTTTCGCTTGTGGCATTAGAAAATGTATTGATTTTGCTTTATCCACTTGTTGGTAGCTTTGCGGTAAATGCAGTATTGGCGGGCAATGTTTTCAACGCCTTAGTGTATGCTTTAGTGGTTTTAATTATTTGGGTGGTTGGTTCAGCAAGACGAGCGGTGGATACTCGAGCGTTTGTTAGAATTTATGCCGATTTACCCATCAAGGCAATTATTAATGAAAAGCAAAAAGGTACAACTTCTTCGGCAACGGCTCACGCAAACTTAGCTCGTCAATTTGTCGCCTTTTTTGAAGAGCATTTGCCGATTTTGATTACAGCTTCATTTTCAATTGTCGGCTCAGTAGTGATGTTGCTGATTATTGAATTTTGGTCAGGTGTGATTGCGTTGACGATTTTAATACTATTTTTGCTGATTTTACCGAGCTATACACGTAAAAATGATCGGCTCTATTTTAAACTGAATAATCGCCTTGAAAATGAAGTACATACTATCGAACGTATTAGAAATGCTGAATTGGTTAAACACTATGATTTGTTATCGAAAATTCGGATTGCCATTTCTAATCGTGAAGCAGTGAGCTTTTTGGTTATTGGCGTTGTGTTGAGCATTTTATTTGGCGTAACCTTAGCTATTCTTGCAAATAAAAAGGTAGAGGCTGGACATATTTATGCCGTCATTACTTATATGTGGAGTTTTGCAATGAGCCTTGATGATATGCCAAGATTGGTTGAAAAATTCTCAGAATTGAAAGATATAGGTAATCGAGTAGAGGTTTAACGATTAATTTATTGAACCTTTTCCAAAAGATAAAATCTTATAAATTGGGTCAAGGAGATTGACCGATTTGAAATTGATTAATAATGAGGGATTAATATGAAATCTATGTTAAAAGTTGTCGGAGTAGCCCTTTTAGCGGTTGCAGTATCAGGCTGTAACAATATGACAAAATCGCAACGTAATACAGCGATTGGTGCTGCTGTTGGTGGTGTTGCAGGCAATGTGATCGGTAATTCAACGGGTGCAACCTTAGGTGGTGCGGCACTTGGTGGTGTAATTGGTAGCCAAATCAAATAATTGCAAAAAATTGACAGAAATGAACCGCTTGTATCGCCAAAGAACAAGCGGTTTTGTTTTGTATAGATTTTGTAAATTATGGATTTCTTGCTTTTCTTTTTATTTTCTTTCTTTATAATGCACAAAGTTTTGAAACGAAACTTAAGTGAAGATTGTAATGTCAAAACGTAACACGCAACAACGCCGTCATTTAATTGTACAGATGGTACAATCGCAACAAGAAGTGAGTGTTGATGAACTCGCTACACTGTTTGAAACTTCAGAAGTTACCATTCGCAAAGACCTAACCGCTTTAGAAGAAAGTGGTTTTTTATTGCGAAAATATGGTGGAGCAGTGAAAATCCCATCAGAAATGATGGAGGAAGAATTTATTGAGCAACTTTCGATTCAAAAGAAAATGATTGCTCAAGCCGCTCGAGATTGTATTCGAGATCATAACCGTATCATTATTGATAGCGGCAGCACGACGGGGGCTTTGGTTAAAGTGTTAAACCAAACAGGTTTAGTGGTGATGACCAACTCGCTGAATTTAGCAGCGGAATTAACCTCTTTGGAATGCGAGCCAACAGTATTAATGACAGGTGGTACTTGGGATAGCCGTTCAGAATCTTTTCAAGGAAAAGTGGCTGAACAAGTACTACGTTCGTATGATTTTGACCAACTTTTCATTGGGGCTGATGGGTTAGATCTCGCTCGTGGAACAACTACTTTCAATGAATTGGTAGGGTTAAGTCAAGTGATGGCAGATGTGAGCCGAGAAGTGATTGTGTTGATTGAATCACAAAAAATCGGGCGAAAAATGCCTAATATTGAATTGGAATGGTCGAAAATCACCAAAATTATTACCGACAACCAATTAAGTTTCGAAACGAAAGAACAAATCGAAAAGATGGGTGTCGAAGTGCTTATTGCGAAGTAAGCATATTAAAACAGATATGTAGGGGCGAAGTACAATTCGCCCTCACAAGCAAAATTATTTTATCGTTATTTATTAATAGGAAAGCAAATTTATGTGTGGAATTGTAGGTGCAGTAGCACAGCGTGATGTCGCAGAAATCTTAGTTGATGGTTTACACCGTTTAGAATATCGTGGCTATGATTCAGCCGGTGTGGCGGTATTAAATGCCGATGAGAAAAAAATGCAGATCGTTCGCCGTGTCGGTAAAGTAAAAGCTTTAGACGATGCATTAGAAGCAAAACCATTATTAGGCGGTACAGGTATCGCTCATACTCGTTGGGCAACACACGGCGAGCCATCAGAAACCAACGCTCACCCGCACCGTAGCGGTAAAATTGCGGTGGTACATAACGGTATTATCGAAAACTACGAAGAATTAAAAGTTGTGTTACAAGAGCGTGGCTATGTGTTCCAATCGCAAACCGATACAGAAGTTATCGCACACTTAGTTGAGTGGGAATTGCGTTCAGCTTCTTCATTATTAGAAGCGGTACAAAAAACCGTAGTACAACTTCGTGGTGCATACGGCACAGTGGTATTAAACGAAGAAGAGCCGGAACATTTAATTGTAGCTCGTTCAGGCAGCCCGCTTGTAATCGGTTATGGTGTAGGTGAAAACTTCTTAGCTTCAGATCCGTTAGCATTATTAAGCGTTACCCGCCGTTTTGCTTATTTGGAAGAAGGCGATGTAGCAGAAATTACCCGCCGTTCTGTTGAGATTTACGACCGTCAAGGCAACAAAGTAGAACGTGAAATTCACGAAGGTAACTTTGAAGCAGATGCTGCTGATAAAGGTCAATACCGCCACTATATGCAAAAAGAGATTTTTGAACAACCGGTGGCAATTATGAACACCTTAGATGGTCGTATTAAAGACGGTAAAGTGGATCTTTCAGCGATTGCTCCAAATGCCACTGAGATTCTCTCTAAAGTGCAACACGTGCAAATTGTGGCTTGCGGTACTTCATACAATGCCGGTATGGTGGCTCGTTATTGGTTTGAATCTTTAGCCGGCGTAAGCTGTGATGTGGAAATCGCCTCAGAATTCCGCTACCGTAAATTTGTAACACGCCCGAACAGCTTATTAATCACGCTTTCTCAATCAGGCGAAACCGCAGATACTTTAGCGGCATTACGTTTAGCGAAAGAGTCTGGCTATATGGCGGCGATGACGGTGTGTAACGTGGCAAGTTCATCTTTAGTGCGTGAATCTGATTTAGCATTCTTAACCAAAGCCGGTGTGGAAATTGGCGTAGCATCAACTAAAGCCTTTACCACCCAATTAACCTGCTTATTGTTATTAAATGTGGCAATCGGTCGCTTACAAGGGAATATGAGCGAAGAAAAAGAGCATCACATCGTGCAATCTTTACAACGCTTACCAGCTCAAATTGAAAGTGCGTTAGTGTTCGATAAACAAATCGAAAAATTATCGGAAGATTTTGCTGACAAACACCACACGTTATTCTTAGGACGTGGCGAATATTATCCAATCGCAATGGAATCAGCCTTGAAATTAAAAGAGATTTCATATATTCACGCTGAAGCCTACGCAGCCGGTGAATTAAAACACGGTCCGTTAGCGTTAATCGACAGCGATATGCCGGTTGTGGTGGTTGCACCGGAAAATGATTTACTTGAAAAAGTGAAATCAAATATCGAAGAAGTACGTGCCCGTGGCGGTCAATTATATGTATTTGCCGATCACGATGCCGGCTTTGAAGAAGCAGAAGGCTTTAAAACCATCGTTCTACCAAAAGTAGATGAAGTAACTGCCCCAATTTTCTACACCGTGCCGTTACAACTACTTTCATACCACATCGCATTAATTAAAGGCACAGACGTGGATCAACCTCGTAACCTTGCAAAAGCGGTAACGGTAGAGTAACAAAAGAAAAACCTTATTCATCACTGAATAAGGTTTTTTTCTTCCTTGAAGCTTGCAAGCGGTCAAAAAAGTAGAATTTTTTGCAAATAGTCTATGCTAATCAATCGCAAGGTAAGCAATCCGTTCACTTACTTATTTTGCTAAAAGATCTTCTTTTTCGCCATAAACAGGAACTAAAGTTTTCTTATAAGCTTCTTTTAATTTGCCATTCGCTTTAAGTTCGCTAATTTCTTTGTTCACGAAATCAAGTAACGCTTTATTACCCTTTTGTACCGCCGGTGCAATTTGCTCAGATGGACCGATATTGCCAATTGCAACATCAAAGTCTACGTTCTCTTTTGCCCAAGCCCAAACTAATGCGTTGTCGTGTGCAAGAGCAACGCCACGTCCGTCTTTTAATGCATTAAAGGTTTCGGTGTTATGGTCGAATTTTAATAACTGAATTTCAGGGTGGTTTTTGCTGAAATAAGCATCAGCTGTTGTGCCTTTATTCACTAATAAGGTTTTGCCCTCAAGTTGTTTAACATCTGTAATTGGGGCATTTTTTGGAGAAACCACACCTAATGCTACGTTCATATAAGGCTCGGCAAAATCAACCACTTCCGCACGTTCAGGTGTTTTAGTAAAGTTGGCTAAGACTAAATCTACTTTATTTGATTTTAGGTATTCCACACGGTTTGCTGCTTCTGTGAGTACGAATTCCACTTTGTCAGGGCTACCTAGCAAATCATTAGCGATTTCTTTCGCAATTTCCACATCAAAACCTTGACTTTTACCATTAGCATCAATGTAACCAAATGGTGGTTTATCGCTAAATACCCCAATGCGGATTATACCTTTTTCTTTAATTTGAGCGACGCTATCTTTCGCTTGAGTAGAGCCATTGTTATCACAAGCAGTTAATGTAAAAGCTGCAAGTGCTGTTGCCAGTAAGGTTTTTAAGAGTGTTGAACGTTTCATAATAATTCCTCAAATAGTAGTTAATAATCTAAACCGTGTAAGAACTGTTTTGCCCGCTCGGTTTTCGGTGCTTTAAAAAATTCTTGTGGAGAAGATTGCTCGATGATTTCGCCTTTATCAATAAATACAATACGATCGGCTACCTTCTCTGCAAACCCCATCTCGTGGGTAACAATGAGCATTGACATTCCCTCATCTGCCAATTCCAATACCACATCTAACACTTCTCGTACCATTTCAGGGTCAAGTGCTGCCGTAATTTCATCTAGCAAAATAACTTCAGGGTTCATACACAACGCTCGAACGATGGCGATCCGTTGTTTCTGCCCGCCAGACAGTTCTCGTGGAAAAGCGGTTTTTCTATCAAATAAACCAACTCGTTTTAAGAGTAAATCTGCCTGAGCTTCCACTTCTTCCCGACTGCGTTTTTGAGCCTTTAATGGGCCAAGTAAAATATTTTCAATAACATTTAAATGGGAGAATAATTCATAGCTTTGGAATACCATTCCCACTTTTTGCCGAGATTGCTCCCAGCTCAAATCTTTGCCAAATTCACCGACACCTTGCATCGTAATTGTGCCACCTTGTTTATCTTCCAATCCATTAATACAACGAAGCAAAGTACTCTTACCACAACCGGAAGGTCCAAGCAGCACAACAACTTCGCCTTTATGCAAATCTAAACTCAGATTATTAATTGCGACAGTCTCGCCATATTTTTTATGCAAATTTTGAATAGAGAGTAAAGGCATATATGCGTTGGTTAAGTTATTTGATGAGTTCATTTTGCAAAAAAATTTTTAGGAAAGGAAATTATAAGACGCTATTTTGTATAACTTTTGATTATAAGAATAGAGCGGATTTTAGATGGGTTAGGTAACGGAAATGTTACCTAACCCTTAAGATTAATTTCATTTTACGTACGAATGATAACCTCAACTTAGTGGCGTTTTTGTTGAAGTAACCACTCAATCACTTCAGGGCTATTATAGATAGCGTCCCAAGTATTATAAGGGTTGTTATTGATGATGCCCTTTTACCGTATTGTCAAATGGGTCAAAGACTTGCTCATATTGTGGAACAAGAACAAAACTTGGTTCATAAGGTAAGGTTGCAATTGCATCTTTGCTCAAAATAAGGTGAGCAAGATTATCTGGACCAACCTGTCCTGAACCGTGTAGGAAAATAACAAGCGGGTAGTTTTTATCATTTTTTTGCAAGGGCGAATAGAGGCGATAGTTCAGCTTGTTTTCTGGATTATCTAAGAACACCTGTTTTGCTACGAAGTCGTCCAGGTAGGTTGTTTTGATGTTTTCAGGCTCAGAGGTTTGCAAAAAATTCAGGAATTCTGACCGCTTGTACTTTCTCGCTTTCTGCAATTTTGCCGTCTGCCTCTTTGATTTTGAATTTCATTGGTTCTTTGTTAGCTTCTTTTAAGTTATACGGCACAGCATTTTTATCTGCGGTATCTAATATTTACTTCTCCGTTAGGTTTAACTTCATCGGTTGCGTATAAGAAGGTAGAGAATGCTAGACCAGCAAGAAGAGAGAGTGGTTTTTTCATCATATTTCCTTGTATATAAAAATAGACTATGAGAGTGTTCTCATAGTCTATTTATCATTGATTACTTATTGAAGGTTTTATTTTGAGCCTTGATGTAGAGAGCGATAATTGCCATCACACCAACAGGGAATGCAAGGTCAAATAATGAACCATCGTTACCCCAAACAAGATTAGCTAGAATAACGCTAATGCCGCCGATACCCCACGCAATAGTGGTTGGTACAGACCAAACAATCATCTGTTTTTTCACATCATTGATACCCATCATTCGGTTTACCACCCAGAATAAGCTGTCGTTAAAGTAACCGAAGAAGAGTGAGCCCATTGTTGCCGCTTGTGCTGCTAATAACATATTCACGCCCGGAATTTGAGCTAAGATTGGAGCGGAAATAGACGCTGCTGTAATCATTGCAACTGTACCAGAACCCTGAATAAAGCGAACCATTGTTGAAACAATAAACGGAATTAAAATTGGCGAAATCGGTAATTGTGCAATTTGTTCTGCTAATTGTTTACCTGCACCGCTATCACGCAATACTGCACCTAACGCACCGCCAGCACCAGTTACTAATAAGATAATACCTGCAGTTTTAACCCCTTCTTCAAGATGAAGTGCAGTTGTATTTCTATCAGTATTTGGAAGAAGTGTATAAACAGCAACTAATACACTTAACGCAAGTGCAATCATCGGATGACCGACGAAAGCGAAGAATTGATAGATAGCTGATTGAGTTAATTCCGTATTGCCTTTTGCTGCTAAATCAAACATTGCTTTAATGAAAATTAGGGCAATAGGAAGCACGATAGGTAATAAAGATAAACCTAAACTCGGTAAATTTTTCTTCTCACGGCTTTCGATGTAGTCATCAAATTTTTGTTTTAACTCTTCTTGAGTGAAAACTTGTTGGTTGAACTCTGGGTATTTTTTATCTAACCATTTAGCATATAGAATAATTCCTACAACTGGTAATACTGCCATCGCCATACCTACTAAGAGCATTAAGCCAAGATCAACGTTGAATAAGCCTGCTACACCTAAAGGACCCGGTGTTGGCGGTACAGTGTGGTGTGTTACCACTAAGCCACCAGCAAGAGCAACTCCTAAGGTTAAGAGTGAGCGTTTACCGTTTTTTGCTAATGCTTTAGCTACAGGGTAAAGAATAACGAAAGCAGAATCGACGAAGATAGGAATACTAACTACATAGCCTGTGATAGCTAATGCCCATTCTTCTTTTTTCTTACCTAACATTTTGATAAAGCTGTATGCCATTTTTTCTGCTGCCCCAGAAACTTCAAGCACACTACCCATCATTACACCCAAGCCGATAACAATACCGATACCACCTAATGTGCCACCAAAACCTTTACTGATAGCACCTAAAGTATCATTTACGGACATTCCACCGATAAGACCAGCAAGGGCGGAGGCAATTAACATTGCAATAAATGCGTGAACACGTGTTTTTAATACTAAATAGACTAAGACAAATACAGCAATTAATAGTCCAATAATCGGAATGGGTAAGCCAAACATAGAATTGCTCCTAATTACATATCATATTGAATAAATTGTTGGATGACTTCTTTGAAGTTGTTATCAGCCGTAAAGCCAAGTTTGAGAGCTGTAGCCTTATCTATCTCAACCGGCCAGCTGGCAACAATATTGTTAATATTTTCATCAAATTTGAACTGGACTTTGTCTAAGATTTGTTCTCCTTTTATTGAAACTAAATCAGATAGCATTTGCTCTACGCTTACTGTAAAACCCGGTAGATTAATCACGTGCCAGTCGCGTGGTGGCAAACTAGGTAAAGTTAATGCGTGGATAAAGTTATTAATTACCGTATTCGGGCTGGAAAGCCATAAACGTAATGAGCCTGATACAGGGCAGGTAGCCTCTTCCCCGTGTAAAGGTTCACGGATAATACCGCTTACAAAAGAAGAAGCTGCTTTATTGGGTTTACCCGGGCGGATACAAATTGTAGGTAAGCGAAGCACAATGCCATCAACAAAACCCTTGCGAGAGTAGTCATTGATGAGCAATTCACACATTGCTTTTTGTGAGCCATAAGTTGATTGTGGTGTAACTGCTGTACTATCAGTAATTACATCTGGTAGCTCGCCGCCAAATACCGCTAATGAGCTAGAGAAAATAAAGCGAATATTCGGGTTATTTTTGCGACAAATTTCAAGGAGATTACGAGTTGCTAAGAAATTAATTTCATAACCTAAATCAGGGTCTTGCTCTGCATGGCTACTCACGATTGCAGCTAAATGGAAAATAGCGGTCGTTTTTTCGGTAATAATTGCATCTAAACCTTCTGGATTTCTTAGATCCATTTCTAAACAACGTACACGAGAGTCATTATTTGGTGCCGTTGGTTTAATCACATCAACTAACACTAATTCTTCAATTTTGTCTGAATGCTGAGTTAATAAGGTTTTTGCAAGGCGTTGTCCTAAAAAGCCTGCTCCACCTGTAATGACGATATTCATTTTATCTATCCTCTATTTATATTGCTCGAACCAACCTAATCCTGCGGTTGTTTCCGCTCTTGGTTTATATTCACAACCCACATAGCCGTCATAACCGATTTCATCGAGTTTGTTGAAAATGTATTCGTAGTTAATTTCGCCTTCATCAGGCTCGTGTCTATCCGGCACAGATGCAATCTGAATATGAGCAAATCTGCCGTTTAATTTATCGGTTAAACGAGAAAGATTGCCGTCCACATTCTGTGCGTGGAAATAATCAAGCTGAACAAATACATTGTCTCGATTAACGGCTTTTACAATTTCCAATGTATCAAACTGGCTTTTTAGCAGATAGTTTGGTTTTACTTCAGGGCTGAGTGCTTCCAGTAACACCTTGATGCCGTGCGGTTTAAATTTGTCTGCGGCATATTGCACATTTTTGATAAAAGTCTGTTTATAGGCTTCACGATCTTCGCCTTCCGACACAACCGCAGCCATAACGTGCACATTTTCACAACCTAATGCGAGAGCATATTCCAATGCCAAATCAATATCACGATGGCTGTCAGCTTCACGCCCCGGGATTGCCGAAACACCCCACTCACCCTTAGAAATATCACCTGCTGCAGTATTGAATAGCACTTGCTTTAAGCCGTATTTCTCTAACTTAGATTTGAGTTCTTCAGCTGGGTAGTCATAAGGCCAAAGGTATTCAACATACTTAAATCCTGCTTTTGCTGCCGCTTCGAAACGCTCTAAAAACGGCACTTCGTTAAACATCATCGTTAAATTTGCTGCAAATTTAGGCATTTTATTTTCCTCTGTTTTTTAGGTCATTCACTTCGTCATCAGTGAGATAACGGACTTTCTGACCCTGTAGAATAAAATGAAGTTTGGCGGTTTCTTCCAACTCTTCGGTGTTATCCACTGCATCAACTAAATCTGAACCTGTTACTACAACACCGTGATTTGCCAGTAAAAAGGCTTTACCATCTAAGGCTCTTTCGCCTAATTCTCTTGCAATATTGCTATCGCCCGGTCGGTAGTAAGGAATAACGGGCAATTTCCCAACACGCATTACATAGTATGGTGTGAAGGCTTTCATTGCGCTATCTGTGTCCAGATTTTCTAAGCAAGAAAGTGCAGTTAAATAAGTTGAATGTAGATGCACGATTGCTTTGCAATTTGGATTTTTCCGGTACATTGCCAAATGGAAAATCGATTCTTTAGAAGGTTTATCGCCCTCAAGTACATTTCCTTCCATATCTAGAACTGAAAGACTCTCAGCCTGTAGCCGTCCGAGTGATGAACCTGTTGGTGTAACTAAAATACGATTTTCATCTAAACGAACGGAAAGATTACCCGCTCCGCCTACAGTATAGCCTCGCTCAAATAAAGAGCGAGCGAGGTTTACCATTTCAATTTTTTGTTCTTGTTCGGTCATTGGTACATTCCTTGTGCATAAGAGAAGAAATCTTCTTTTCCAAAGTTTCCGGATTTCAATACAAGAAAAATTGGTTTTTCGACCGCTTGTAACCACGGCACACCCGGTGCAATTTGCTTACCGATGTGGAAACCACTAAATCCAAGCTGTTGAACTACAATGCTAGAGGTTTCACCACCTGCGGTAATAAAGTTGGTTACACCAAATGCGTGCAGTTTTTCCGCTAACTTGGCGAATGTTGTTTCAATAGCGTGGCTGGCTTTGTCGCCGCCGAATTGGGTTTGGATCTCTTTGAGTTTTTCCGGCGGTACTGTGGCATAAACCAAAGGAGCCAAGTCGCCATCTAAATTCTCAACAACCCATTGGTAGATTTCTTCTACATAGTTCGGGTTATTAATCGCTTTTTCTGCTTCTAAGAAATAGCTTGGAGCTTGTTGCTTGTACGCACTCACTTGGCTGTTCGTCATTACTGAGCAAGAGCCTGAAAGTACGACGGTTTTGCCTTTGCTTGGCACAAATGCATTCGTGCCTTTCTTACCACCTGAACGGTAAGCCGCCATATAAGCCCCTAAGCCTGAGCCACCGGTGACTAATTTGAAATCCGCCACGGCTTCGGCAAGTACCGCAAGTTGCGAATTATCCGCTGCATCTACAACGGCATATTTGTAGCCTTGTGCTTTTAATTCGGCAAAGCGAACTTTCACACGCTCCACTCCTTGAATCACATCAGCATAAGCAACCAACCCTGTTTTACCTTGAGATTGAGCGTCCATTAAACGCACTAAGTTGGCATCTTTCATGGGGGTAATTGGGTGGTTACGCATACCTGATTCACTTAACAGCACATCACCAACGAATAAGTAGCCGTTAAAGATCGTACGACCATTGATAGGCAAGGCTGGCGTTACTACGGTGAAATCAGTTTCTAATGCTGACATTAACGCATCGGTAACTGGGCCGATATTACCTTTTTCGGTACTGTCAAACGTTGAGCAGTATTTAAAATAGAATTGTGTGCAGCCGTTCTGTTTTAGCCATTCAAGGGCAGAAAGTGATTGTGCAATAGCCTCATCAACTGGGTTTGAGCGGGATTTCAAGCTAATTACAATCGCATCAACTTCGCCGTTTAATGCCGTTTTTGGTACACCGTTCATCTGCACGGTGCGTAAGCCATTTTCTACTAAGAAGCTGGCAATATCGCTCGCACCAGTAAAATCATCTGCAATAATGCCTAACATTAGTTGTCTCCCTTTTTTGGTAGCTCAATACCGCTGAAAATTTTGATGACCGCACTGTCATCTTCTTTGCCGTAACCTGCATTGCTTGCTTCAGTAAACATTGAGTACGCTGTGCTTGCTAAATGAAGTGGGAAGCGTAATGATTTTGCAGTGTCGTTTACTAAACCTAAATCTTTTACAAAAATATCTACCATTGAAAGCGGGGTGTAGTCGCCATCAACAACGTGTTTCATACGGTTTTCAAACATCCAAGAGTTACCTGCTGCATTAGTTACCACATCGTACATCAGATCTAACGGAATGCCGGCACGAGCGGCTAATGCCATCGCTTCTGCACCCGCCGCAATATGCACACCCGCTAAGAGTTGGTGGATAATTTTCACAGTTGCACTTAAGCCGATCTCTTCGCCGATGTTATAAACTTTTCCTGCAACAGCATCTAAAACAGGTTTTAGTTTCTCAAACGCTTCACTTGAGCCTGATGCCATTACGGTCATTTCACCTTGTGCTGCCTTAGCTGCACCACCTGAAACAGGGGCATCTAACATAATTAAGCCAAGATCTGTTAATTTCTGTGAAATCTCTTTCGCATCTTGTGCAGAAATGGTTGAAGACACCATCACCGCTGTACCTTTTTTCAGATGTTGTGCTAAACCGTTCTCGCCGAATAGCACAGCGTTCACTTGGTTGGCATTCACAACTAATAACAGTACTGCATCTAAATCAGCTGCAAACTCAACCGCACTATTGCCAACACCCTTTGCCCCTGCTGTTTTTAGGGTTTCTAAGTAAGTTGGATTTAAATCTACACCGTAGGTATCTAAACCAGCTGCGATACAAGATTTTGCAGCCCCCATACCCATTGCACCTAAGCCGACAACGGCAACGCTATATTTTTGACTCATTGTTTATTCCCTCAAATAAATTAATGAACTTGCTGGACGTATATTAACCAATCGGAAAGATAAAATCTGTGATGAAGATCACAAATATTAACAATTAATGTTAAATTTTGTGATTTTAATTTTGGAAGCTAAATCTGATATAATTTGTAACAACAACTAAAATTAGGCGAAAAAATGATTCCTATCGAACGACAACAAAAGATATTGCAATTTATTAATAATAATGGGGTGGCGAGCATTCAATTTTTGGCAGATAAGTTAAATGTGTCGCATATGACTATACGCCGTGATATTCAAAAACTTGAAGATGAAGGCAGAATTTCGTTAGTTTCAGGGGGGGCTCAATCTGTTGAGCGATTAGCGGCTGAGTTACCACATATTGATAAATCAACTTTATTTCACGATGAAAAATCCGCCATTGGTACTTTAGCGGCAAAGTTGATTTCAAACCATACTACTGTGTATCTTGATGCAGGAACAACAACCTTAGAAATTGCTCATCAAATTGCAGAGAGAAAAGATCTGCTGGTTATTACAAATGACTTTGTAATCGCTCATTATCTTAGTAATGCAGGAAAATGTGATTTAATTCATATAGGTGGGAGTGTTTGTAAAGAAAATTTCTCAACAACAGGTTCACTTGCTGCGGAGTTTCTTAAAAATCTTTCTATTGATATTGCCTTTATTTCAACTTCGTCTTGGAGTTTGAAAGGCTTAACAACGCCAAATGAAAATAAAATTCCTGTAAAAAAAGCGATATTGCAATCATCAAAACAGAATATTTTAGTAACCGATTCCTCTAAATATGGAAAGGTGGCTACTTTCTTTGTTTGCCCTTTAACCGTATTTGATCAAGTTATTTGTGATAACGGATTATTTGAAAATGTACAAGATGCACTTAAAGGGCTTGGGGTTAAGCTATATTTAGCCTAGTTATCAACTTTCCCATTTATGCTCTAATTTATTCGCCAATAATGAAAGTGGGTAGCAAATAATAAAATAAAGCACGAAAATGAGCCCATAAACGAAAAATGAAGCATTTGGGCTAGTGAGTAGCGAGTTTTCAATAATCTGTTGTCCTACTTTTACCACTTCAATTACCCCAATGAGTGCGGCAAGTGAGCTGGTTTTAATCATTCGAGTAAAGAGATTAATCGTACTTGGTAGCAGTCGGCGAGTACCTTGCGGTAACTCAATGTAGCGAAAAATTTGCATACGAGTTAAGCCGATTGCTTTGGCGGATTCGATTTGGTGTTTTTCGATTGAAGCTAAAGCCCCTCGTACTAAATCGCCCATTTCAGCTGTTCCCCATAAGGTAAATACCCAGATACAAACCCAAACACCGCTAATATGAATATCTAACCAAGTTGATAGTCCAAAATAGAGCATAAAGAGCCAAACTAAAATTGGTACAATGCGTATTGTTTCGAGGTAAAAACGAGCAAATCCGCGTACAATCAGGTTATTTGAACGCATAATCAAGCCAAATAATGTGCCGAAAACGAGCGATAGTGTAACGGATATAAAGGATATTTTAGCTGTTAGCCATAGCCCTTGAGCCAAGCGGGCGGCATTTTGCCCTTCCCATAACCAATCAAACCCCATATTTGGCCTTCCTTACTCTGTTTTCAAAATGACGGACCAGAAGCGATATTGGTAGCAAGATAATTAAATAAGCAATGAATAGCATAAATAACGCTTCGTTGGTTTTGTAATCCATACCAATAATATCTTTAGTAACAAATAATAATTCTGCTACGGCGATAGCACTAATAACAGAGGTTTCTTTAATTAAAAAGAGTACATTTGCCCCAATGGCTGGAATAGATACTGCCCACGCTTGTGGGAAAATAACATATCGGAAGATTTGGTAAGGTTTTAAGCCGATAGATTTTGCAGCCTCTGTTTGCCCTTTGGGAATAGCTTGTAAACCGGCTCGTAGGCTTTCTGCCATATAACTAGAACCCAGAAAAACTAAAGCGATTACACCACAAGTGAAGCCGTCCCACTTAATCCCTATTTTCGGTAAGCCATAGTAAAGGAAAAAGAGTTGAATGAGCAAAGGCGTATTACGAGAGAGCTCTATATAACCTTTTGCAATACTATCAAGCGGTCGTATTTTGTAAGTAGTAATAACGGCAACAATCAACCCGAAAAAGAGAGAAAGGGAAATTCCCCAAAACGAGAGTTGCAGGGTAAGCCAAGCTGCATCTAAAAATTTGGGGATACTGTTATAAATATAAGTCCAATTCATATTGCATAAACATTTTGGAGATAATGAAGGCTATTGTGTGAGAAGTAAAATAAAAAGGGAAAGAATTAGAACTACTTTTTTATAGAGATTAGTTATAAAAAAATCAGCACATTGCTGTGCTGATTTTTTAGTTTGAATTATTGACCATAGTAAGCATTTTTACCGTGTTTGCGGAGATAGTGCTTATCTAACAATTCTTGCTGCATTGGCTCGATATCCGGGCGAACTTGGTGGCTGATAAAATTCATATAGGCAACTTCTTCTAGCACAACTGAATTATGCACCGCATCGTGTCCGTTTTTACCCCAAGTGAATGGACCGTGTGAATGCACTAATACGCCCGGAATAGCAGTTGGCTCAATACCACGAGTACGGAAAGTTTCCACAATTACACGCCCCGTTTCTAACTCATATCCGCCCGCAATTTCTTCAGGAGTCATTTTACGTGTACAAGGAATTGCACCGTAGAAATAATCACCTTGTGTTGTACCGAGTGCTAACAGATCTTTACCTGCTTGAGCCCAACCCACAGCGTTGCGTGAATGCGTATGTACTACGCCGCCAATATCTGTAAATTCACGATAAAGTTCTAAGTGAGTTTCTGTGTCCGAAGATGGCTTTTTATCGCCATATACACGGTTGCCTTGTAAATCAACAAGCACAATATCTTCAACCGTCATTGCATCATATTCAACACCTGATGGTTTTATAGCAACCAAGCCTGTTTCACGGTCAATTTCACTTACATTGCCCCAAGTGAAAGTAACTAAACCGTGTTTTGGTAATTCTAAATTTGCTGTTAAAACACGTTCTCTTAATGCTTGTAATGCCGGTGTTAATTCGGTTAATTGAGTCATAGCGTGAAGCCCCCTTCTGTCATTTTTTGTTCAATCCAACGGCGAGCATTAATAATCTCAGCGATTGGCTCTTCTGCTTTTTCTGTCCACATTTCGATTAAAAATGCACCACGATAATTTAATTCAGCCAGCGTTCTAAAGCAAGCAACAAAATCTACACAGCCATCACCGAACGGCACATCACGGAATTGTCCTTTGCAAGTTTCAGTTACTTTGTAGGTATCTTTCAAGTGGATTGCTGAAATTTTATCCATTCCTAATTTAAGTTCTTCCGCTACGTTATCATTCCACGCAGAGAGATTACCTAAATCAGGATACACCGTAAACCAAGGAGATTTGATAATATCGTCCCATTTTTTCCAGCGAGTGATGGAACTCATAAATTTGGTATCCATAATTTCCACTGCAATAGTAACTTGGTTGCTTGCCGCAAGCTCTACAGCCCACTCTAAGCCTTCTTGGAAGCGTTGGATCGTACCTTCGTCTTGCTCTTCATAATAAACATCATAGCCGGCAAGCTGAATGGTGCGAATGCCGAGATCAACTGCTAATTGGATAGCCTTTTCCATAATCTCATAGGCTTTTTGACGCGTTGCTTCATCACGAGAACCGAATGGGAAACGGCGATGCCCTGATAAGCACATTGATGGAATAGTTACACCCGTATTAATGATCGTTTTCACTAATTTAATACGCTCTTTTTTGCTCCAATCAAGGCGGGCGAGGCGTTCGTCCGTTTCGTCAATCGACATTTCCACAAAGTCAAAACCGCAGACTTTAGCGATGGAAAGTCTATCTTGCCACGAAATATTTTTTGGCAAGGCTTTTTCGTAAATACCGAGTTTGTGTTTTCTCATAGTTTTCCCTAAGGTTGATTTTTATTGTATAGAAAGAGTACAGCAAGCGGTGTGATTTTTGCAAAATTTTGCCGAAATCAGACCGCTTGTTATGCCAAAATAATTTCTAATCCTTTTGCCTTTAATTCTTGAATAATTGCGGGGTCGGCTTCTTTGCCGGTGATCAGCAAATCGATTTTATCAAATTCTTTGAATAACATTCCGACTTTTTTGCCGAGCTTGGTGCTGTCCATTAGCACTACATAACGTTCGGCGTGCATTGCCATTTGTTGTTCGGCATTGGCGATGATCATATCGGTTTTAAATAAACCTTCGGTGGTTAATCCTTTACCGCTGGTGAACATTGTAGTCGCAGCATAGGTCATCTCATTTTGGGTGTTGAGCGAGAGCATTACTTTTTTATTTTTATTATATTGCCCGCCCATAATCACTACATCATCGTGAGAGCCTTCAATCAACTGATTTGCAAGCGGTAGATAATTGGTAATAATTTGCAATTTTCGCCCACAGAGTACATTGCCGAGCATTTCCATTGTTGAGCCGCAAGTTAAAATTAAACTTTCTCCTTCTTTGCATAAATGCCCAGCTGCTTCAGCAATACGTTGTTTTTCTTTGGCATTGTTGGTTTTTTTAGGCTCTTTATTTGAAGGTGAAAAAATTGCTTCTGCCCCGTTTCTCACTTTTTTTAATTTGCCTTGCTCATTTAATTTACTAATATCTCGCCTTGCGGTGGCAGGCGAAATATTTAGCAACTGCATAATATCAGTAGTTGAGAGAACTTTACGTTCGCCCAGCAATGCTAATAATTCTTTGTGTCTGTAGCTTTCGTTCATTATTCCTTCCTTGTTTGCATTGTTATTGTAAGTTGTAATGAACCTTAAAGATAGAGGCGAATGAAATTCGCCTCTAAGTAGCCATTACAGCATTGATTTAAATTGAATATTTGGCTCTTGCTCGAAGCAGTCATCAAAACCACGAGGGTGGTGGTATTCAATTAAATCTTTATCGCGAGGGTAAACATATTTGCCACCCACTTCCCAAATGAATGGGTGGAATTGGTATTGCAAGCGGTCTTTACGCATACGCCATAAATCAATGATTTCTTGCGTACTTGCCATAAAGTTTGTCCAAATATCGTGATGAACAGGAATGATTACTTTACAACGTAAGCATTCTGCCATACGCAATAAATCGACAGAAGTCATTTTATCGGCAATACCGACAGGGTTTTCGCCATAGTTATTTAAAGCAACGTCAATATCAAATTGTTTACCGTGTTTAGCAAATTGGATTGAGTAGTGAGAGTCTGCACCGTGATAAATGTTACCGCCAGGGGTTTTAAACACATAGTTTACTGCTTTACGCCCCATTTCTTCGTCAGACGGACAAAGTCCGGCTAACTCACCACCTCGTTCTTCAGCACCTTCAACAGGTAAAGTTACGAGACAGGTGCGGTCGAAAGAGTCTAAAGCGTGAATTTCGACGTCTTTTAATTTCACTACATCGCCTGGTTTCACGATGATAATACGTTCTTCCGGCACGCCCCATTTTTTCCATAATTCCGCACAATGCCAAGGACCAACAAATTTAACGTGATCGAGTTTAGGGTTATTACAAATGGCAGCAGCGACGTTTACGTCAATATGATCTGAGTGATAGTGAGAAGCGAGAATGAAATCAACCTCATTGATCGCAAAAGGATCTAATACCATTGGTTGAGCTCGTAAGTTTGGTTGTAATTTACGCACACCTGCCATATTTGCCATTTGATGCCCACGCACCATATCTTTTACTTTCTTAGTTGATTTACCACGTCCACACCATAAATCCATACAAATATTTGCACCGGCAGGGGTTTTGATCCAAACACCTACACAGCCTAACCACCACATTGCGAAATTGCCTTCAGGCACAACTTCTTCTTCAATTTCTTCGTTTAACCAAGTCCCCCATTCTGGAAAAGTTGAAAGAATCCAGCTTTCACGGGTAATTTCTTGAATTTTGCTCATTGTGAACTCCTGTTTTGTTCATTTAAAAGAATAATTTAATCAAAATAAATCATATATAATCATAATTAAATAGCCAACTACTTTTTTAGAAAAATGTGATCTAAGTCTAATTTTGGTATTTATTTTTATAAAAATATATTTTAACTATTTGTTAGTTATCTATATTTTAAATATAAAATAGTATTTATAGCTATTTATAACAGTGGAATTAAATAATCAGAGTATATAAAAATAAAATGTGATCTTGCTCACAAATAATAAAAAATAATCTTTTGCAATCTGATAAGAGCATTTATCATTTAATTGATGCCGTAATAGGCTATATTTCCCTCAAATTCAAATCTCTCAAAAAGAGGCTAAATTATGGACTTTTTAACTGAAATTCTCCTTTTCTTAAAGGAGCAGGTGTTAAATAAAGCACATTTCTTATTGGGTATTGTTGCCTGTTTGGGCTACATTCTTCTTAAAAAAGACACATCAACCGTACTTAAAGGCACAATTAAAACCATCGTCGGTTTTATGATTGTACAAGCCGGTTCCGGTTTCTTGGTGACTAACTTCAAACCGGTGATTGACGGATTAGCAAAATATCACCAATTAGCAGGCGCGGTTATTGACCCTTACACCAGTATGCAATCTACCATTCAAACGATGGGCGAAAACTATTCTTGGGTAGGTTATGCCGTAATTGGTGCATTATTGTTAAATATCTTGCTCGTGGTGTTCCGCCGTTTAACCGGTATCCGCACGATTATGCTTACAGGGCATATTATGTTCCAACAAGCGGGCTTGGTTGCAGTGTTCTATATGATTATCGGTGCTTCATTTTGGGAAACCGTGATTTATACCTCTGTGTTAATGGCGCTTTACTGGGGTATTTCTTCCAACATTATGTACAAACCGACCCAAGCGGTCACAGGCGGTGCTGGTTTCTCTATCGGTCACCAACAACAAATTGCCTCTTGGATTGCGGTGAAAATCGCCCCGAAACTTGGCGATAAAAACGATACTGTGGATAAAATGAAATTACCGAACTGGTTAAACATTTTCCACGACAGTATTTCGGCGACTGCTTTAGTGATGACCGTTTTCTTCGGCATTATCTTACTTTCTTTTGGTTTAGATAACTTAAAAGAGCTTGCCGGCAAAACCAACTGGTTTATGTACATTCTTGAAATGGGCTTGAAATTTGCGGTAGCGATTCAAATCATCGTAACCGGTGTGCGTATGTTTGTGGCGGAACTTTCAGAAGCATTCAAAGGTATCGCAGAACGCTTAATTCCAAACTCAGTATTGGCAATTGACTGTGCGGCCATCTACGCCTTCTCACCAAATGCGATGGTATTCGGCTTTATGTGGGGTGCTATTGGTCAATTCGTAGCAGTTGCCGGTTTATTAGCGGTTGGCTCACCGGTATTGATTATTCCAGGCTTTATCCCGATGTTCTTCTCTAACGCCACAATCGGTGTGTTCGCAAACCAATTCGGTGGTTGGAAAGCGGTGATGAAAATCTGTTTTGTAATGGGTATCATCGAAGTGTTAGGCTCTGCGTGGGTTATCCAAATGCTTGCAAGCCAAGGCACCACTTTCAACGGCTGGATGGGTATGGCAGACTGGGCATTATTCTTCCCACCAATCCTGCAAGGTATCATCAGCGTACCGGGTTTCTTCTTCGTGATTGTAGCAGCGGCGATGGTGTATATGTTCTTCGCATCTAAACAACTTCGTGCTGAAGAAGCGGAAGCGGCAGCAAAAGGCTTAACCCTTGAACAGTTAGACGGCTACGGCTTAGATGAAGTGAAAGCTGAGGAAGCTCCAAAAGCGGCGGTACAAGCGGTCGAAAATGCTGAAAATTCTGCAAATCCGATTCGTATCCTCGCGGTGTGTGGCTCAGGTCAAGGCTCATCAATGATGATGAAAATGAAGATCAAAGGCTATTTAGACAAACGCGGTATTCCAAATATTATGGACTCTTGTGCGGTAACTGATTACAAAGGCAAATTAAGTGAAGTAGATATTATTGTATCAAGTAAACATTTAGCCAATGAAATCGACGTACCAGAGGGTAAAGCGGTACTCGGCGTGCAAAATATGCTAAACCCGAACTCATTCGGCGATGAATTAGTTGAATTAATCAACAAACATCAGGCAAAATAATCTTAATTCCCCTTACTTTGTAAGGGGAAATTTACTAACAGGAATAATATATGAAATTCTCTCGTACTTTTCTATTCACTTTACTATCCACCGCCTTAGTATGTTCTGCTCAAGCAGCACCAAAAGAACCATACACTCAACCGGGTTTTGACACTCGTAGCATTGAAAAACAACAAGCACCAATTCATTGGGTTTCAGTCGAGCAAATCAAAGCAAGCCTTGAAGGAAAGCCGCCAATGAATGTTAGTTTTGATATTGATGATACTGTATTGGCAAGTAGCGGTTGTTTCTATTATGGTAAAGAAAAATATTCACCAAATGATTACAGTTATCTGAAAAATCAAGATTTCTGGGATGAAATCAATGCAGGTTGTGATAAATACTCTATTCCAAAAGAGGCTGCCCGTGAACTTATTAATATGCATCAAGAGCGAGGAGATAAAGTTTTCTTCATCACAGGGCGTACAGCCGGTAAAGATGATCAATTAACACCATTGTTAGCAAAAACATTTGGCATTAAAGATATGCAGCCCGTGAATTTTATGGGTGGACACGGCGTAGATCAACTTAAAACTAAATTTAATAAAACGGCAGGCATTTTAAAACATAATGTACAGTTACATTATGGCGATAGTGATGATGACATTCTTGCAGCAAAAGAGGCGGGTATTCGTGGTATTCGTTTATTGCGTGCAACCAATTCAACTTATTTACCGTTCCCACAAGCAGGTGGATATGGTGAAGAAGTTTTAATTAATTCTAGTTATTAATCTGTTATGATTTGTATAGTAATTATCTTTAAGGAAAGAAAATGAACTTAAAACAATCTCTTATTGAAAACAATTCAATTCTTCTTAATCAAAAAGCAGCAAACTGGAAAGAAGCAATTAAACTAGGTACAAATTTACTTGAAAAATCAGGGGCTATTGAACCTCGTTACTACGATAACATTATCAGTAAAATTGAAGAAATGGGACCTTATATTATTCTTGCACCGGGTTTAGCAATGCCACACGCACGCCCTGAAGAGGGTGTGGTTAAAACGTCATTTGCGTTAGTAACTTTGGTAGAACCTGTTTATTTTGATGGCGAAGATGAACCTGTTTCTGTGTTATTTACCCTTGCAGGGAGCGATTCAGACCGCCATATGCAAGGTTTGATGGAAATTACCCAAGTTTTAGACGATGAAGAGAGTGAAACAGGGGTCAATTTAGAAAAAGTCTTAGCCTGTAAAACTGCTGATGATGTTTATGCAATGATTGATAACGCATTGAACGGCTAGTATTAACAAATTTTAAAATCCACAGAGGAATATTAATATGTCAAAACCCTTACTACAAATCGCATTAGATTCACTCAGTTTAGAAAAAGCCGTTGCGGATGCAAAACAAGCTGAAAATTTAGTAGAAATCATAGAATGTGGCACAATTTTAGCCTTTGCAGAAGGTATGAAAGCTATTTCTACCTTACGTGCATTACACCCAAATCACATCATTGTGTGCGATCTAAAAACCACCGACGGTGGTGCAATTTTAGCGAAAATGGCGTTTGAAGCAGGTGCAGATTGGCTCACTGTTTCTGCCGCTGCTCATCCGGCAACCAAAGCTGCTTGTAAAAAAGTAGCTGATGAGTTCAATGCAGCTCACCCGGAACTCAAAGTGAAAAAAGAGATTCAAATTGAAATCTACGGCAACTGGACAGTTGAAAAAGATGCGAAAGAGTGGGTGGAATTAGGGGTTACGCAAGCAATTTATCATCGCTCTCGTGATGCAGAATTAGCAGGTAAAGGCTGGACAGCAGAAGATATTGAGTTAATGAAGCAACTGTCTGATCTAGGCATTGAAGTATCTATCACTGGTGGTATTGTGCCGGAAGATATCCACTTGTTCAAAGAAATTAAAAATGCCAAAGCCTTTATTGCCGGTCGTGCATTAGTGGGGGAAAAAGGCAAACAAACTGCTGAAGCGATTCGTGCAGAAATTGAGAAATACTGGGGCTAATGAGCCTCTATAAAAGAATAGAGTTCTAGCTATCAACTAGAACTCTATTTTTATGTGTTGAAAATAGCTTTATTTAGCTGCCGCTATTTTCCATAGCCTTGCAACATTCTCTGCGGTGGAAATCAGATTTTCTTTACCGAGTTTCAGCGTTTCTTCAAGACTACCCAACTGTCGGATAATCGGGAACACTGCATCAATACCGTGTTGATAAACCACAGGGTAGTCTTCTCGTAAACAACCGACAATCGCAATTACAGACTTGTCAAACTGCTTAGCCGTTTTGGCAACGCCAATCGGGGTCTTACCTGCGATGGATTGAGCATCCATTCTGCCTTCGCCTGTAATCACTAAATCTGCGTTTGCCACTTTTTCGGCAAGACGAGTGGCTTCAATAATAATGTTCACTCCGGAACGAAGTGTAACATTTGGCAGCAGTAATAAACCGCCTCCCATCCCGCCAGCCGCTCCAGCTCCTGCGGTATCGGCAATATTTATACCAAGCTGAATTTGAGCTTGTTTGGCGAAATGGCGGAGAGCATTATCTAAGGTTTTGACCATCTCAGGTGTTGCTCCTTTCTGCGGTCCAAAAATGGCGGAAGCCCCACGCTCACCACATAACGGATTATCCACATCACAAGCGACTTCAAAGGCGACTTGAGATAAACGTGGGTCTAAACCACTTAAATCAATCTGTTGAATTTGATTTAACGCTTCGCCACCAAAGCCGATTTCTTGCTTTTCCGCATTGCGGAATGTTGCCCCTAAAGCTTGTAACATTCCCACTCCGCCATCGTTAGTAGCACTGCCGCCAATGCCGAGAATGATTTTTTCCACCCCGAAATCGAGTGCGGCTTTAATCAGCTCGCCAGTGCCGTAGCTGGTGGTGATCAGTGGATTTCGCTCGTTGTTTGGTACAAGATGTAAGCCACTTGCCGCCGCCATTTCAATAAAGGCGGTTTTTTTATCGCCCGATAGCCCGAAAAACGCTTCAACTTGGTTTGCAAGCGGTGCTTTTACGCTGATTTTTTGCAAATTACCTTGAGTGGCATCAATCAGCGATTGCACTGAACCTTCACCGCCGTCTGCCATTGGTACAAGCTCATAATCAGCATTCGGAAAAATGCGGGAAAAACCTGTTTGAATTGCCTGAGCCACCTCTAAAGCGGTCAGGCTCTCTTTAAATGAATCGGGAGCAATTACAATCTTCATCATACTTCCTTACAATAATACTAATGAGAGTAGATACACTGTAAGAATACCAACCACGCCCATAATGAAGGTTAGCGTGGTTTGTGTGCGATAACCCTGTTGCGGCGTGAGTTTGGTAAAGTTAGTAACCACCCAGTAATAGCTGTCGTTGGCGTGTGAGACACACATTGAGCCTGCCGCAATTGCCATCACGGTTAAGGCAGCTGCCATTTCGCTGGTTAAACCTAATGCGTTCATTAGTGAATCAGGGGCGTTAAACATTCCCATAATAGAAGCTGTGGTGATAATCGCCACTGTTGAGCTGCCTTGTGCGGTTTTCAAAATAGCTGAAATCAAGAATGGGAAGAAAATGCCTGCGGTGCTGATAATGTGAGCGTTTTGTTTGATGTAATCCACAAAACCTGCTTGAGTAATCACATTACCTAACACGCCACCTGCTGCGGTAATGAATAGGATTGGTCCGACTAATTTCAAGGTATCGTTAGTTAAGCTGTCAAACTCTGCCATTTTACCGCTCGAAGCCAGTAAGAAAATCGCAAAGACGACACCAACTGCAAGAGCGATAATTGGGTTGCCGACAAACTGTAAGAATATACCGAAATCACCACTTACGCCTGCGATTTTAGCGATAGAGCCTAACGCTATTAAGATAATCGGTACAAAAATCGGGGCAAGGCTTAAAAAGCCATTCGGTAATTTTCCATAGTGTTTCAGTAAGTCTTCATAACTTTGGTTGATGATTTTATCTGCTTCCGCTTCTTCGCTAACCGAGACTTGTTTGCCGATATATTTTGCAAAGAAGTAGCTGGCAATTAGCACAGGAATTGATACCACAACGCCCATTCCGATAACCAATAATAAGTTATGGCTTAATCCTACTGCACCCGCAGCTGCAATCGGACCGGGTGTCGGAGGAATAAAAACGTGAGCAGCATATAAACCGGCACTCAGTGCAACTGCCATTCCAACCGGATTTGCCAAGATTTTTTTGCGAATCGCTTCACGGATAGGGTTTAACACCACAAAACCGCTATCGCAGAAAACAGGAATGCCGACAACCCAGCCCATAATCAGCATTGCAAGCTCAGGGCGTTTTTGCCCAACCACTTTAACTACCATATCGGCAAGTTTCAGGGCTGCTCCTGTTTTTTCTAAAATCGTTCCGATAATTGCCCCAAAGATGATGACAATCCCGATACTTTTAAAAGTGTTACTAAACCCTTCGCCGACAATAGACGGAATTTTCGCCAGCGGTAAACCGGCTAATAGAGCCAATGCCAATGAAATCGACATTAATGCCAAGAAAGGGTGAACTTTCAGTTTGGCAATCATATAGATCATAATGATGATTGCCACCACAAAGGTGAGAATAAGTGCAATACCGGACATAATCAGTCTCCTCGTTGTAGAATAATCAACCCATTATTGGAGATCTGCCGGTAAAAATCTTTATATGAAATTGCAAAGAATTTGTTAAAAATGACCGCTTGTTTTGTATTTTTCTACAATTTTTACGATAAAACCGCACCAAGATAAAGCACAAATTTTTGCTCTATGTTATTGAAAGATAAGCCGGTAATCTGCTCGATCTTCTCTAACCGATAGCGTAGGGTATTTGGGTGGATAAACAATTTTTGTGCGGCGTGATCCAGATCACAATTTGCAAAAAAATAGTGGCGAAGACTTTTCAGTAGCACCTGTTTTTTATCTGAATTCAGCAATGCTTGGAAAGGGACAAGTAACGTTTTTGCCTCCCAAGAGTGGCTAAAACTATGTAGCAAAGCCGGCAGTTTGAAATCTTCAAAATAAATAATCCGCTTGCGGCTTTGGATCTGCTCGGCATAGTTGAGCGTATAGCGAGCGGTTTGGTATGAAATATTGGTTTGTGATAAATTTTCAACCGACAAACCTACCACTGTTTTAAAGGAAATTTCGGGATCAGTCAGTTTATTTAAGGTATTGCGAATCAGTGATTTATCATTCGATAAATTATTCAATAAGGCGATTTTATCCAAGCTAATTACCGCAGTGAGCAATGCAGGGAAATGGTGCTCGAAGAAATCTATTAAGTGTTGCAATTTCTCAGCGGTTGGCGTATTCACTTTAATCAATATAACCGACAGTGGTTTTGCAAAATCTTGCTCAAAAAAGACCGCTTGTTCGTGAATCTCTTCCGTGCTGAGTGTGCCTTTTAGCAAAGCTCGCACAAATTCTTCACGATAACGCCGTTGCCAACGCTCTTGTTCCAGCTCAAAGGCTTGTTGCATAATCAGCTCTGCCGCCATTTTCACTAACTGAGCATATTGGCGAATGTCTTGCGGTTGCCCTGAAATTCCTACTACCCCCACAGTAGAGCCGAGATAGTGTAGTGGTAAGTTAATGCCTGCCTTTGCCTCATAGTGCCACTGTTTTGCAAGATTTTCATCAATTTCGACCGCTTGATCTTGACGTAACGCCAACACTGCCCCGGTATGTCGCTGCCCGATACGAGTGGTATCGCCGGAGGCAATAATGACGCCTTCGTTATCCATCACATTGACGGAATTGGGAATAATCTGCATCGTGCGTTTTACAATACGGTCAGCAATGGCTCGGTTGAGTTTCATCTTTTATCCTGTTGCAATCGGCACAGCCTGTTTAGCGTTTTAAGAGCGAGAAATGTAAAAACTCGACAAAATGATCAGCCCAGTGCATTTCGTGGTGGATTTCGTTCGCCATAATGCGTAGGAGAATGTTGTCCAGTGGCACGCCGGTGCGAATTAGCGACCGGTAGTAATTGAGCGAGCAGTCAATATAGGTTTGATTCATATTGGAGATAAAGTGTGAATCGATTTCATCGCCTTCATTTGTGCCAACTTGAATAAACACTTTGGTGTTTGGTTGGATTGGGTGCTGGTGCGTAAAGCGTAGGAAATCTGGCTCGCTAAACCACGAGGCAAGAGAGAATACGCCTAAATGCCCGAAAATATGAGGGTAGGCACTTCCCATATAAGCAGTGATAATGCCCCCCATTGAGCTACCGGCAAGTAATGTATGCTCACGCTGTGGTTTGGTTCGATAGTGGATATCAATAAACGGCTTCACTGTTTCCACCACCCATTTGGCATAATCGCCGCCTAAACCACCTGCATTTTTGGTTTCAGGTGTTGAACCTGTGGTGGTTTTCCAAGGACCATATTCATTTAAACGTTCTGTGCCTGCATTATCAATGCCGACAATAATCATCTTTGGTAACTCCGGGTGCGATTTAATGGTTGGAATAATCTTCCACGAATGCCCGGAGTAAGACTCTTTGCTGTAAAACACATTCTGCCCATCGTGCATATATAACACAGGGTAAGTTTCCCATTTTTCGTGATGATAATCTTTCGGCAGCAATACCCGAATACGGCGATGGTGATGTAAGTATGGCACATATAAAAAATGTTCCTGCATTTCCAGATAGTGATGATTGAAATGTTTATGTGCCATTATGTTTATTCCTTTCTGATATTAAATGTTGTCATCACCTTATTTTACACCTTAATTTTATGACGAGAAACAAGCGGTCATAAAAAGTGAATTTTTTGCAAATTCAAGCAATCGTTTGCCTTATTCTTTTTCGATATATAAAAGAGAAACTGTGATCTACATCACAGTAATTTTAGCCGAGCTTAGTTAAAATTCCTCCTGATATTTCCAATAAAAGGAGAATGCTATGCAGGCTTCATTACAAGATATACTTGATGTGGTAAAAGCAAAAAATTTAACTTATCAACAAAAGTTGATGAGTTTGGGTAATATTGCCGAGCGGTTATTTAGCCCCGTTGAGTTACTCGGTTATACCGAAGAAGAGTGGGCGTATATTAACAATCAGATGATTTGCGATCTGTGTGAAGGTTATGCGATTTACCGCCCTCGTTATATTCTGCCTGATTATAATGTTTATATTCAAAAAGGTTGTAAATTCTTAGATTTACCACCGCCAACCAATCTTGATGAAGTGCTGGACGGGTTATTGATTCTCTACTCTCACGTTCCGTCAATTACCACTTTCCCTGTTTATATCGGGCGTTTAGATGAATTATTAGATCCGTTTATTACCGATGAAGAACAAGATTACATCAAAATTAAACGTTTCTTAAATCATATCGATAAAACCATTTCAGACTCATTCTGCCACGCTAATATTGGACCTTATGATACCAAAGCAGGGCGTTTAATCTTAAAAGCTGTGATTGAACTTGAAAACACCACGCCGAATATGACGATTCGTTATGATAAAACCAAAACCTCTCGTGAATTTGCGGAATTAGCAGCGAAAGCTTGCTTGTTGGTTTCAAAACCTTCTTTCGCCAATGATGCCTACTACCACCAAGATTTAGGCGATGAATACGGCATTGCGAGTTGTTATAACGCCTTACCGGAATGTGGCGGTGCTTACACCTTAACCCGTTTACGTTTGGGGACGATTGGGCGAGCGTGTGCAACGGTAGATGAAATGGTCAATAAACTATTGCCAAAAGTAGCCAAGTTAGCACTTTCTACAATGGATAAACGCCATAAATTCTTGGTAGAAGAAAGTAACTTCTTTGAAAGTAGTTTCTTAGTTCACGAAGGATTTATTAAACGCACGAACTTCACGGGTATGTTTGCGATTGTAGGGCTTGCTGATGCAGTCAATCATTTATTAGAGCAAGAAGGTTTAAGCGAAACCTTCGGACAGAGCAAGCGTGGCGATGAAATTGCAACCCTGATTATGGATAAACTTCAAGAAGTCAATAATGCTCATCAAGGTGTGTATGCAGAACGTACCAACGATCACTATTTACTACACGCTCAAGTTGGGGCAAGTAACCACGCAGAAGATAAATTGAATACGCCGGCTCACCGTATTCGTGTCGGTCAAGAACCAACACTGTTGGCTCATTTAAAACAATCCGCCCCTTTCCATAAATATTTCCCATCGGGTACAGGCGATTTGTTTGCGTTTGACCAAACCTACACCGACCATTTAGATGCCGTTGTGGATATTATTGATGGCTCATTTGAACAAGGTTATCGCTACATTACCACTTACTTGAAAAATACCGATTTAATTCGCGTAACGGGTTATTTAGTGAAGAAAAGTGAGGTGGAACGTTACCGTCAAGGCGAAGCCGTATTGCGTGATACCACTTGGTATGGTGCGGGTACGGACGATTGTGCCAAAGTATTCGACCGTCAGTTGCGTGATGAAGAAAATGTAACTGCGGCACAATAAAATGGCTGCACTTTCTGATATTTTTGTGCCGTTGCATCGCATTATTCCCTTTTCTAATGTGGAAGGGCAGGGTAACCGCACAAGTATTTTTCTACAAGGCTGTAAGCTGAACTGCTTGTATTGCCATAATCCGGAAACAATTCCTCGTTATACAGAGGAGGCAAAACAGGTTAGTTTGCAATACTTATATGATCAGGTGATGGAGGCTGTGCCTTTTATTCGGGGAGTAACTATTTCGGGTGGCGAGCCGACGATTCATCATAAAAAATTAGTTCCGCTGTTTGAAGCATTTCACCGAAAAGGCTTAACCTGTTATTTAGATAGCAGTGGCTTTTTTGATTTTGAGGCAACAGAGCCGTTAATTAAGGTTACCGATAAATTTCTGTTTGATCTCAAAGGTGATGGAGTAGGTTTACAAACGCTCTGCTTTGATCGAAAAAATCAAACCGGCAAAGTGCCTGAACAGGTTATTCCAAGCGTTAATCATATTAAGCCTGAAAACTTGGCTCGTAATTTGCAAAATTTAGCCAAATTATTACCGCTTGATAAGGTGGAAGAAGTGCGTTTGGTTTACCTCAACGAGTTTTATGATGCCTATCATTTACTCGAAAAAGTAGCTCAATTACTTAAGCCTTATCCAAACGTATTGCTCAAAATTATTCGGGTGCATACTAAAGGAGCAAGAGACGAAGAAGGTTTAGCCTGCTTTGTACCAAGCATTGAGCAAACAGATAAACTGGCGGCATTTGCCAAACAGTGTGGAATAAACAAAATTATTACTATCTACTAACGGAGTTCTCTATGGATATATTCATTAGTATTATCGGCGTATTTGTCCTATTAGGTATTGGGGCTTTACTGTCTAATAATCGACGTGCAATTAATTTGCGAACCGTATTTGGAGCATTAGCCATTCAAATTGCTTTTGCTGCACTTATCCTGTATGTACCGGCAGGGCGTGATGCGTTACTTGCTACCGCAAATGGCGTGAGTAAGGTGATCAATTACGGTAATGAAGGGATTTCATTTTTGTTTGGTAACTTAGCTGATCCAAGCAATAGCAGTATTGGCTTTGTGTTCGCCATTAAAGTATTACCGATTATTATCTTCTTCTCTGCACTGATTTCATTACTCTACTACATTGGCGTGATGCAATGGGTGATTAAAATTATTGGTGGCAGCTTACAAAAATTACTCGGCACTTCACAGGCGGAATCAATGTCTGCGGCAGCGAATATTTTCGTTGGGCAAACAGAAGCTCCATTAGTGGTAAAACCTTATATCAGCCGAATGAGTGATTCAGAACTCTTTGCGGTGATGGTGGGTGGAACAGCATCTATCGCAGGTTCTGTAATGGCTGGTTATGCAGGAATGGGTGTGCCTTTAACTTACTTAATTGCAGCATCATTTATGGCTGCTCCAGCAGGTTTGTTATTTGCGAAATTAATGTATCCGCAAAACGAGCACATTTCAGATACCATTGATGAAAATGTTGAAATCGATAAACCAAATAATGTGGTGGAAGCCTTAGCTAATGGTGCAAGTTCAGGGGTATCTTTAGCGATTAATGTTGGTGCGATGTTAATTGCCTTCATTGCGGTAATTGCATTACTTAACGGTATTATCGGCGGAATTGGTGGCTTATTTGGGCGTGAAGATTTAACGCTACAAATTATATTAGGTTACATTTTCCAACCACTTGCATTTATTATTGGTGTGCCTTGGGAAGATGCTGATATTGCAGGGCAGATGATCGGTATGAAATTAGCGGTAAATGAGTTTGTAGGTTATCTGGAATTTGCCAAGTATCTGCAACCTGATTCAGTTGTGCAACTAAGCGATAAAACCAAAGCAATTATTACTTTTGCATTATGTGGTTTCGCTAATATTAGCTCCATTGCAGTATTAATTGGTGGTATCGGCAGTATGGCTCCAACTCGCCGTTCAGACATCGCTCGCTTAGGCTTAAAAGCGGTAATTGGCGGTACATTAGCGAACTTAATGAGTGCAACTATTGCAGGTTTCTTTATCGGCTTAAGTGGTGCTGCTTTAGGTTAATACAAGAGGTCAAATTCGATAAATTTTTTGCAAAAAGCCTAAGTAATTAATGATTACTTAGGCTTTAACTTTATCGGTAATTTAATGTTGGGTTTCCAGCCATTCATTTACTTTGGCTAAGAATATTTTCCCCATTGGGCTTGGATCGCCAGAGAATAAGGTTTGCAGTTTATTATTCTCAATAATATCCCGTCTGAGAGCTAAACGTTCTTCGTGATTTTCCGCTAAACGAATTGCTTGAGCAACATATTCATCTGCGGTTTGAGTAATAAGCCACTCAGGTAATCCAAGACGTTTAAATAATCCTTCATCAATATGTTCGTGAACTTCATCCCCAGTTTTACAAATGCCGACTAAACCTAGGGTTACCATATCAATAATGCCATTAGTATTCCCGAATGGGAATGGGTTTAGCATCATATCGCAGTTTTTTAGGATATTTAGATATTGAGCGTATGGTTGATGTGGGTAGGCAGTTGCATCATTACCTAAATAACTTTTGATAAAACGCTCTACATATGGATGTGTAATACCTGTCGATTGTCCTAATGCGAAATGGAAATGGACTTTCACTTTTGCGTTATCACGAATAGCCCTTAGTGCTTGTAAGAAATATGGGTTTAATTTCATCGTTGTTGAAGCAATACCAATATTAACTACTTCAGGCTTTTCACGTAGGTTATAGGTTATCTCTTTTGGAGTTAATGCTGAAGGTACATAAGGCAAAGCATCTTTTGGTAAACGTAGTAATTGTTCACTAAAGCATTCTTCAGAGCCGACATAATCATCTTCCACAATCACATATTCTATAAAATCTGAATGCGTGGTTGCCGGATGACCTAATGCAATTGCTTGGATTGGAGCTAAGCGGGTATTACTTGCAAAGATAGTTGTTAAGTCCATACCAATACTAGGCATATAAAAAACCGCTGGATTATATTTATCACAAATTTCTTTTAGCAAGAGCAATCTGTCGAATAAAGTGCCACTTTGTGGATAGGTGTAAAATTCATCAAAAACAGATTTGCCTGCTTCATCTATGGAATTTCCCCCTAAACCAATTATATGAAAATGATCACGAGCTGCAATTAAAGAAGTCGAATGTGTACGGTAAATAGAATGTGAGGAAGTAAAATTCTCAATTAATACTACCATAATAGGTTTTCCACTCTTATAGCCAAGAGTTCTAATTTCCCTATCTTCCCAGCCGGCAGCCAGTAAGTGGCGACGGATAACACTGTTTAATGCTCGTTTGATATTATGTTTATTGTTTTTAACATCATAACTGCAGTGCATATATACATCGTGAGAAATTGCATTAGGCAGTTGATCTAAGTTCTCAAATTGGGCTAATTTTTCAGGAAACCATTGTAAAATAGCAGCACGTTTTGTGAATGCAACAGGTGTTCCAATAAAACGAGGTGATTGTAATGCAAAACACAGTGAAGCTGTAAGTTCCTTAGAAGCATTCCAGGCAGCATCTAGATTCAACAGAATATTCGATTCTGGTAAATATAAAATACAGAATTTGGTTAAGGCTTGTATAGTTGCTTCTAAATCTACTGCATTTGGATTAGTGGAAGTCTTATTTTGATTATAAGTACGCAATATATGATCTGCATTGATATACGGAGAACTTGCGAAAATAAGTGCAATCCAACGTTGTGCAGTTAGAAAGCTAATTGCATCAGATTCCGATATTTCTAATTCAGGATCTTGGAATAATTGCGTAATGGCTACTGCCATACGAGTACAAAAATAAATTGTTCTATCTGGCTCTAACTCATCTAATTGATGAGGTGCATCAAATTCAATATCGTAAATATTCCCAAAATGACTATCTAACTTGTTGAGAATAGATAATAGTTCAGCACAAGCTAAATCATAATCTTTGTTAGCCACCGCTTGTTCGAAGCGAATGACACTCGGCTGTTTTTCTTCTGACATAATTTTGTCCTTAGTTCAACGTTCCCCACAGATCGTACTCATCTGCATTGGTAATGGTTACTGAAATAACTTGACCGACACTCACGTCTTTATTTTCAAGATTATCAACATACACGACACCGTCAATTTCCGGTGCATCAGCCATTGAACGCCCGATAATACCTTCTTCATCAATTTCATCAATGATTACAGGTAAGGTTTTACCGATTTTAGCCTGTAAACGCTCGGCTGAAATTTGTTGCTGTAACTGCATAAAGCGGTGGAAGCGTTCTTCTTTTACTTCTTCCGGTACTTGATCCGGCATATCGGTTGCAACTGCACCTTCCACCGGGCTGAATTTAAAGCAGCCGACACGGTCAAGTTGGGCTTCTTTTAAGAAATCGAGTAATAGTTGGAAATCTTCCTCTGTTTCGCCCGGGAAACCGACAATAAAAGTGGAACGTAGCGTTAATTCAGGGCAGATTTCACGCCATTTTTTGATACGCTCAAGGGTTCTTTCAATCGAGCCGGGGCGTTTCATTGCTTTTAAAATTTTCGGGCTGGCGTGCTGAAGTGGAATATCCAAATACGGCAGAATTTTGCCTGCTGCCATTAGTGGAATTAAATCGTCTACGTGTGGATACGGATAAACGTAGTGCAAACGCACCCAAACGCCCATTGAACCTAATTGCTCACAAAGTGTGATTAAGTTACTTTTAATCGGCATACCGTTCCAGAAAACGGTTTTAGTGGCTTCTTCTTTTTTGCGATCTAATGAGTAAGCAGAGGTGTCTTGAGAGACAATTAATAACTCTTTTACACCAGCGTCCACCAAGCGTTTTGCTTCATCTAATACTTGTACGATAGGGCGGCTTGCCAAATCGCCACGCATTGACGGAATGATGCAGAATGTACAACGATGATCACAGCCTTCTGAAATTTTTAAGTAAGCGTAATGCTTTGGTGTGAGTTTTACGCCTTGTTTTGGTACAAGGCTAGTGTAAGGATTAAATTCCGGTTTCGGCACATATTTGTGAACGTGGTTCATCACCGCTTCATAACTGTGCGGACCTGTGATCTCCAATACTTTCGGGTGAACTTCGCGAATTTGGTTCTCTTTTGCTCCTAAGCAGCCTGTAACGATCACTTTTCCGTTTGCTTCTAAGGCTTCGCCAATGCTTTCCAATGATTCTTGCACCGCAGAATCAATAAATCCGCAGGTGTTTACAATCACTAAATCGGCATCTTCATAGCTTGGAATAATGTTATAACCATCAGCACGCAGCTCGGTTAAAATACGTTCGGAATCAACTAAATTTTTAGGGCAGCCTAAGCTGATAAAACCAATATTCGGGGTAGCACTCATATAACTCTCAACAATTAAAAAAGAAAATGCCTACAACTTTTGTCTTGTAGGCAAAAAACTAGCGAGATTTTACAAAAAATTGCCGCAAATAGCGATAACAAGCGGTCATTTTTTGATAAAGTTTTGCAAATAGTTAGTCAATATCATTCAGCATTGCTAACACAATAGCAGATGATTTCTCAGCCGCTAAAGGTAAAAATTCTTCAAATGATAGATGAGACTCTTTATCTGCCACATCAGAAACCGCTCTCACAATCACGAACGGCACGCCAAAACCATTACAAACTTGAGCAATCGCCGCCGCTTCCATTTCTACTGCCACAACATTTGGGAAGTTTTGGCGGATTTCGTTAATTTTTTCTTTGCCATTGATAAAGGCATCGCCACTACAAATTAAGCCTGAAACCACATTAAAACCTGCTTTTTTCGCTTCTTTTTGGGCGAGTTCGACTAATTGTTCGTTTGGCTCAAATGCGGCTGGATTTGCAGGAAGTTGCCCGATTTCATAGCCGAAAGCGGTTACATCAACATCGTGATGACGTACTTCGGTTGAAATGAGAATATCGCCCACATTTAAGTTTGAGTCTAAGCCACCAGCAGAACCTGTGTTAATAATCATATCAGGTTGCGTGAGCTGAATAAGTAATGTTGTACCGATGGCAGCCGATACTTTACCAATGCCTGATTGTAATAACGCAATACGCGTATTGTTAATTTTTCCTTCAAAAATTTTACAGCCTGCTAATTCCGTGATTTTCGGTTCAACCATTAAGTTGCGTAAAATTTCAACTTCTTGTGCCATTGCACCAATAATACCAATTTTCATTATTTTGCTTTCTCTACAATTCTATTTAATTAAAAAATGCTATTTTAACAGCATTAATAGTGAGGTGGGGGTGTTTCTTCAGAACGTGAAGCCACTTGGCTTACTTGAGCCCCTTTTAATTTTTCAGCAATATGGCGAATTTGAGTTTGTAGCTTATCTATCGCAAATTGTTGCTCGATTAATGATTGATTTAACTCCTCAATAATCAACTCTTGAAAGGCAACTTTCGTCTCCAATTCGGTAATTCTTGCCGATAATGTACAATTATTATCCATTTTAGTGAAAAAAAGGTTGTGTGAAATGAAATTACACTTTACCCTATCTAAAGTCTTCTTAACAGTTATTTTTATAAGGAAAAATTATGTTAAAAATGAAGTTATCCGTAGCTGCCGTTCTTGCAGGGGCATTTTTTGCAACAAATGCAATGGCTGAAGAAAAAGCTGATCCAAAATTTGTTGATGAATCATCTTATGCGGTTGGTGTATTAATGGGTAAAAATATCAATGGTGTGATCGAATCACAAAAAGAGATTTTTACTTATAATCAGGATAAAATTTTAGCGGGTGTGCAAGACACACTGAAGAAAACAGGTAAATTAACTGATGAAGATTTACAAAAACAGTTAAAATCTTTAGATGCTTATTTGTCAGCGAAAGAAGCTAAAATTAACGAAGAAAAAACGAAAGCCACTGTTTCAGCAGGCGATAAATTCCGTGCAGATTACAAAAAACAAGCCGGCGTGAAAGAAACCTCTTCGGGCTTGTTATACAAAATTGAAAAAGCAGGTGAAGGCGAATCTCCAAAACCGCAAGATACGGTTAAAGTTCACTATAAAGGTACTTTAACAGACGGTACGGTGTTTGATAGTTCATACGATCGTGGTGAGCCGATTGAATTCCAATTAAACCAACTCATTCCGGCGTGGATTGAAGCAATCCCAATGTTGAAAAAAGGCGGTAAAATGGAAATTGTTGTTCCACCGAAATTGGGCTATGGTGAGCGTGCAGCAGGTAAAATTCCAGCCAATTCAACCTTAAAATTTGAAATTGAATTATTAGATTTTAAAGCGGCAGATGCTAAGAAATAATTGATATTCAATTCTCATTGAAGCTACACAAGCGGTTAGATTTATTATAAGATTTGCAAAAAATGTGATAAAACTAACCGCTTGTAATTTATATTATGACCAAAAAATTCACGCCTTTTTCTGATGAAGATCACGCAATTCTTGCTTCTTACTTCCCCATTGTAGATGGCATTGCCGCTCTTATCGGCGAGCATTGTGAAATTGTTCTCCATTCATTAGAGTTTCTTGAACATTCCGCGATTTATATTGCAAACGGACACAATACCAATCGTAAAATTGGCTCACCGATTACTGACCGTGCGTTAAAATCGCTACATCATATGGCAACGGATAGCGTGTCTAAGCCTTATTTCACCAAAGCAAAAGGCGGCGTGTTGATGAAATCTATCACGGTGGCTATTCGTAACGGCAAGCAGCACGTTATCGGACTGTTGTGCATTAATATCAATTTAGAAGTGCCGACTTCGCAATTCCTCAGCTCCTTTATTGCTCCGCAAGACGAAGCGGCAGATGTTACCTTTGCCAGTTCGGTGGAAGATTTAGTAGCTCAAACCATTCAAACCACCATTGATGATGTGATGGCGGATCGAACGATTTCTAACAATAATAAAAATCGCCAAATCGTAATTTCTCTGTTTGAAAAAGGCATTTTTGATATTAAAGATGCGATTAACCAAGTAGCTGAGAAGCTGGATATTTCTCGCCACACGGTTTATCTCTACATTCGCCAAATCAAGCAACCGGAGAAAGGGGAGAGTGATTAATGGACTATGTATTAGCGATAAAATCTCCCGTTTATGGCTCGCAAGGGGCGTATTTAGCCTACCAAGTGGCGGAAGAATTATTACAAGCAAAGCACAATATTCGCCAAGTATTCTTTTTTCAAGAAGGCGTAAGTAATGCCAATACATTGGTTAATCCTGCAAGTGATGAAATTAATTTAATCGAAAAATGGCAAAAATTAGCCGAATTACACCGCTTGCAACTGCATTTGTGCATCGCCGCCGCTCAGCGTAGAGGCATTGTGGATGAGCAAACTTCCTCTTCCGCCACCACCAATTTAGCACAAGGTTTTACCCTCGCAGGGCTTGGTGAATTCAGCCAGGCTGTATTAAAAGCGGACAGACTTCTCACGTTTTAAAATGAAAAAATATAAAATTGCTTTTCTTTTTACCCAGCCTCCTTTTGGTTCATCAGTTAGCCGTGAAGGGCTAGATGCCTTACTTGCGGCAAGTGCATTTTGTGATGAGCAAGAGCTCGCTATTTGCTTTATCAATGATGGCGTGTTCAATTTAATTTCAAATCAACAGCCGGAACAAATTCTGCAAAAAGATCATATCTCTACGTTTAAATTGTTAGATCTTTATGATTTAAGTGAATGTTTTGTCTGCCAAGAGAGCGTGAATGTGCGTAGATTGGAGAATGCACGTTGGATATTGCCAAATGTTCAATGTAAAACGCAAGCTGAAATAATGATGTTACTCAATCAAGCTGAAAAAGTGATGACTTTTTAAGGAATACAATGCTTTATACCCTTTCCAAAGCACAATATGATGATGAAATGCTTAGTCTGTTACATCATTTGAATGACAATGATGCCGTCATTTTATGGCAAGATGGCGTGTTACAAGCGGTCAAAAATCCACAATTTTTTGCAAATTTGCCCCGTTGTTATCTCTTAGAACAAGATGTTATCGCAAGAGGATTACAACAAACTCTCTCTGAATTTCGCACCATTTCATTAGCAGAATGTGTGAAATTAACTGAACGTTATTTTCCTCAAACAGCATTGTAATTTTCTTTGTAATGGCAAATAAATTGAATTATGATGGGAGCTACTTTAAAAGGAGGAGTTATTATGAGAACAAAATACCTTGTTTCTTTACTTGCAGTTGCCCCTGTTTTTGCTGTGGCACAACAAAATGATCCAAATTGGGTTGATCAGCAACATAGCAAAGCCAGTAATACATTGGACCGTTGGGCAAATAATATTAACGATTGGTTAGGCGAAGCTGACCCAGACAAGCCCGGTACGGCTTCTTTGCGTGTTATGCTAGACAGCCGCTGGGATAAATATGACAAATTTACCGTTAAGCCTCGTGTTCGCGGTAAAATCAAATTGCCCGTATTAAAAAAACATCTAAATGTGGTATTTGGTGATGACGAGCTTGATAATGAATTAACCGATAAAAACCACGTTGGAAAATTATACAAAGATATTAAGGCTAACAAACGTTATAATTCCCGCGAAGCAAGAGATTCTAACGCTTCTATCGGTTTACGTTGGTCTGATGGTATTAAAGCATTAGGGATTGAAACCGATTTTGACGTTGGTGTTCGTTCCGGTAGCGATATTTTCGGGCGTGTCCGTGTTAGTAAAGATTGGAAAATTACCGACCAATTTACTACTCGTTTAGAACAAATCTATCGTTATGGTTCGGAGAGTAAGCACTATTTACGCACAAACTTTGAAAATAAATATAATGAAACGGATACAACCTTCATTATGAATCATACTCATTTTGAGTATCGTAATGATTTAGATGAAGAAAGAAGCTGGGGAAACAGTTTATATCGTCAGCATAACTTCAAACCGCTTACGCATATCAGTTACGGTATCAGCTTCGGTGGACGTTTAGATAAAGATTTATCAAGATTTAATCACTGGGGACCATTTGTAACTTACCGCCAACCAATTTGGCGTAATTGGCTCTTTATCCAACCGGAAATTAGTTTCTACAACGATAAAGATAAAGATCGTAAGCACTTTATTCACACATTTGTACGTTTAGAAGCGATTTTCTAATTTCTATCTATAAATTACAAGCGGTTGATTTTACAAAATTTTTGGGATAGTGGACAAAATTGAGTCTGATTTCCCAATGAACTAGCCATAGTGGACATTTTTGAGTCTGCTATGGCTTTATTTTCAACTCTTTTGGCAAACAAAATCCTTTATAAACATCATCTTATGTTCATCAGTTAGTCCTTGATGTGGCACTAATTTGACTTTCATTTGTCTAAAAAATGACTCCACCAAGTTGGTTGTATGTGCAATGTTTAACTCGGGATACGCTTGATAGGTAAATAGATAGTTTATGCTACGTTTTAAACCCCAATAAGCACTCCGTAATCGCTTATGTTTAAATCGTTTTGGGTTGGTTGCAGAATGTTCATTGAAATAACCTTTATGTTTATTTAACCATACAGATAGGGCTAGAGTAAGTGTCTCTTGTGTTTGAAATTTAAGTGAGTAATAAAGCGATAGTAGCTCTTTTCCTGCCTCTGATTTTGGTGATTTTGTTAAATAAAAAATACCTCGCCCGATTTGATGGAAGTGGCACATTTGGGTAGGAATATTGGGGTAAGCATTTAATAATCCTCTTCTTCCATCACAGGTAATTGATTGAATGTTAATTCCTTTTTCAATTAACGCTGAGATAGCGTCAAAATAATATTGATTTTTCTCCGCAGAAATAAAGTGAAAATAAATCGGCTTTAAAGATAAGGAATCCATTAGGATAAGTACAGCAAAACGTTGTTTAAAGTGAGTGGTATCCATCACGATATTTACTGTTTGAGGAAGAGATTTTTGCTCGGCTTTTGTCGCTTTTTCGAGATGCCTTCTAATCGTCCGTTCAGAACATTGGTATTCAAAAGCAAGTTGTTGAATCGTTTGTTTTTGAGAACTGTACTTAAACCAAATTTCTTCGGAATTAAGTCGCTTAGATGCGACAAAGTTACGGTTACAATCAAGGCATTTATAGCGTTGGATACCGTTAATTTTACCGTATTTTTTGAGATTAAAAGATGAGCAGAAAATGCAATTTTTTAGGCATTTTTATAAAAAGTAGGTTAAAGCCTTATATTACAAGGTTTTAACCTAATTTACAGACTCAATTTTGTCCACTATACCAAATTTTTTACAAAATCAACCGCTTGTCTATTTAATCTAATTAAATAATCCCTTGTCTTTCTAATTTATTTAAGAAATAAGGTATCTGTTTACGCCAAGTCGGCCAGTCGTGGTCGATATCAAAACCCCAATAATCAAACCAAGCCTCAATACCTTTTGCCTTAAAGGCTTCTTGTAGGCGACGGGTATCTTCAACGTGTTGTTCTTCCCAAGCACCTTGTCCAACGGCAATAACATAATGGTTTTGACGATAACGATCTAAGAACCAATCATCGTTTTGTCCCCATACATAATCAATCGGCGAGTTAAAATAGACCGCTTGATCACCATAAAATTCGCCTGTGAAGAAACGTGCATCGTAAACACCGCTTAACGCAATAGCAACATCAAATAAATCAGGGTGGCGTAGGGCAAAATTCACCGTATGGAATGCTCCCATACTGCAACCTGTCGCCATCATTGTGCCATTCCATTGCGATTCGTGGCGTATTAACGGCACAAGTTCGTGAATAATGTAGCGGTCGTAAGCATTGTGAGCCAATGCCATATCGTGTCCTGATTTATGCTTAGATAACCAAGATTCTGCATCATAAGAGTCCGGCGTATAGAATTTAACCAAACCTCTTTCGATAAATGAACGGCACGCATCAATCATACCAAAATTGCCATATTCATTTTCATTACCGCCTGATGACGGAAAAACAATAACGGGTTTGCCTGCGTGTCCGTAAACGTTGAATGACATCTCACGCCCTAATTCGCCACTCCAGTGGCTTCTTTTTTCAAAATGCATAGTTCACCTCTTATTGCTTAGCTTGTGCGAATTGTGCGATTTCACGCATTTGTTCCATTGTTTCAGTGCGAGCTAAAATGCCTTTCTCGCCCATTACTTTGGCAAATACGCCCGGTACAGTTTGCACGCTGATAATATTGCCTGCAAACTTCTCACATACGGCTTCAATTGAATTTACATAGTTTTGATTTGCTTTGCGAGAAATATAAACCACATTCCAAGGGTGTTGAATATCTGAGTAGAATTTGTTTTCTTTCACAATATTTGCAAATTCACGGAATACATCAAAATCGTTGGCGTAGTTCCACATATCAATGGTTAAACCACCCGGTGGACGGCAATTAATTTCAAGTGGCAATATTTCGTCTTTTTTACTGCCTTTCACACGGAAAAATTCAAAGTGGAAAAAGCGTTCTTTGACGTTAAAAGCGTCCACACATTTTTTACCCATTTCAACTAATTTTGGTGAAATTTCGCGTGGCACGTAGTAATACATATCACTATCTTTAGATACGGTATCTAATACCGCTTCAGAATATTCCAGGCTGGAGTAGAACACAATATTGCCTTGGTGGTCGGTTAAACCGTCAAAGGTAATAATATCGCCATCAATAAACTCTTCCATAATGTATTCAACGGTTGGCGTTTTATAACCAAAAAAGGCTTCTAATTCTTCAGCAGATTTAATTTTATAAGTATCGCTTGCTCCGACGCCTGAGTTTGGCTTGATGATCACCGGGAATTTTAATTCTTTCGCTAATTTGCGAGCATCTTCATCATTTTTGAACACTCGACCTTTTGCCACTTTTAAGCCTGTTTTACGGAAAACTTCTTTCATTTGGGCTTTGGTTTTAATTGCCAACATATCGTCAGTTTTATAACCAAACACGTTAAAGTCGGTACGCAATTTGGCATCCAATTCCAACCAATACTCATTGTGCGATTCAATGCGATCAATCCGCCCATATTTGTGAGCAAAATAGGCAACTGCACGGTAAACCTGTTCATAATCTTCCATATTATCGACACGATAATATTCCGTTAAAGAATTACGAAGGTTTTCGCTAAGCGATTCATAAGGTGCATCGGCAATACCTAAGGTATTAAAACCCGCTTCACGCAAACGAACGGCAAAAGTTTCAAAGTTCGTAGGGAAGTGAGGGGAAATCATCACAAAATTGAGTGGTCTGGACATAAGTTTTCCTTTTGAGTTTGCATATTATTAATTCAATAAAGTGATTGTAGGCTAAATTAATTAAATTGCAAAATATATTCAAACAAATAACTTTGCAACAAAAAATAAACTTTTAAATAACGTGTGTTTAATGATTTTGGAATTGATATTTAACAAAAAAGTAACCTTATTAATTTACTAGGATATTTTTCACAAACTCGCACTATTTCTAATTTACATCACAATGGCTATCTATTATGCTAATTGTATTCATCAGTGCTGATACTGGTAAATTACAACATCAATCTATCTAATGGGAGATTTAAAATGGCTGAACAAATTGTTCCTTCAAATGAAGCTATCTTAAAAGCAGTACAAGATACCTTAGTGATTTCAACTACCGATTTACAAGGTGTAATTACTTACGCTAACGATCTTTTCTGTCGTTTAACAGGTTTTTCTCGAGAAGAGTTAATTGGACAACCTCACAATATCGTTCGCCACCCAGCAGTGCCGAAAGAAGTTTATAAAAATATGTGGGATACCATTCAAGCAGGTAAAATTTGGACGGGTATCGTACCAAACTGCGGTAAAGGTGGTGTAGTTTATGTGGTTGATACCACCGTTCAGCCAATGTTTGATGAAGCAGGCAATATCACAGGTTACATCAGCGTTCGCCGTGTAATTAACGATTTAATGACAAACTTTGAAGCAGTAGAAACAGCCAAAGAAATCTTTGATGACTTCTACGGCGAATAATTAAAAAGCTAGGATTGCGTGTAAAAGAAGCTCTCTTTTGCACGCAATTTTTTATTCCTTTTAGTTTTCGAGGAGTTTTTATGTCTCTCATTACCCATATTCACATCGCTTATGGTTCAGAGTCTGGCAACGCAGAGAAACTTGCCCAACAGTTAGCCCAACAACCTTTTTTAAATCACTACTCAATGAGCCTTTCCACCCTTAATGAAACGGATTTAACCACTTTCAAACCAAATAGCTTATTGCTGGTTTTAACCAGTTCATTTGGTGATGGCGAACCACCTGAAAATGCTGATGAATTTGCAGAAAAATTGGAAAATTTGACCGCTTGTAATGTGAAATATGCCATTTTCGGACTGGGTGATATTACTTACGATAAATTCTGTGGCTATAGCAAACAATTAGACTGCTTATTGCAGGCAAAACAAGCCCAAGCCGTGATTGAAAGGGTAGATGCAGACCTAAATTATCAAGAAATCTTTAAACAGTGGTTGCCACTTGTGCAGCAGGTTTTAACTCAGCTTAATGAAGCTCCGCTAACCCATCAGCTTTCTGTACAAGTGTATGGAGAAGATGCGACTTATCAAGCAGAAGTGCTAGAAATTAAGCATTTAGCCAATTCAAATCCGCCTGTTTATCATCTTCGATTATCGCTTAAGAATAGCGGTATTTTCTATCAAGCAGGGGATTTAATTTATATCAAAGTAAACCAGCCTGAACAGCTGTTAAACCAATATGCTGAGTGGTTTGATGATACACAGGCTCTTGATGTACTACGCAATAAAGAATTACGCTTATTAAGTAAAAATGTGCTGCGTGATATTCAAAAAATTTGTGGCAGCCAAGCGTTAAAAGACTTAACGAAAATTTCCAACAAAAAAGCACTAGAACAATATTTATACGGACGAGATTTATTAGATGTGCTACAAGATTTTGACCCGAACAAAACCGTTACATTAGCGGATTTAGAGCCGATGTTATCCAACTTATCCGCTCGTGCTTATTCAATTAGCTCTTGTGGTAAAACGCACTCTGATTATGTGGATTTATGCGTTCGACACGTCTATTATGATTTAAACGGCAGAGCTTACCAAGGCACAGCGAGCGACTATCTAGCCAAATTACAAGCGGGTGAATTTGTTTCAATTTTTGCAAAAGCAAATCCAAACTTCCGTTTACCTGAACATTTAAATGCTCCTGTAGTAATGATTGGTTCCGGTACAGGTATTGCACCGCATATTGCCTTTTTACAAGAGTTAGAAAGCCAATATCAAAATGTGGAAAGCTACCTATTTTTTGGGGAGCGTTATCGTTCGAAAGATTTTCTCTATCAAGCAGAATTGGAAAACTATCTCGCCAACGGCACATTAACGCAACTATTTACTGCATTCTCACGCGATCAGGCGGAGAAGTTTTATGTGCAAAACGCTTTAGCTAACCAAGCCGAACTCGTTTGGAAATTGATTCAACAGGGGGCTTATTTCTACATTTGTGGAAGTAAGGCAATGAGCAAAGCCATTGATGCGGAAATCATTAAAATTGCGGAAGAAATCGGCGGTCAGCCTTATGTGGATGATTTTAATAATATCATTGCAAAGCTTGTGGCAGAAGGGCGTTTAATGCGAGATGTATATTAATCTTTAAAACTCCTCAATGAAAAAGGCACAAAACTGAATTTGTGCCTTTGTGTTTTGCAAAAAAATGTGAAAATTTTACCGCTTGCCGAACATTCCGCCTAAGTTGCCAAGACCACCTAAGCCTCCCATTCCTCCGCCCATTAAGCCTTTCATTCCACGCATCATTTTCGACATTCCGCCTTTACGCATTTTTTTCATCATACGCTGCATATCGTCAAATTGTTTGAGTAGTTTATTGACATCTTGTACCTGTGTACCTGAACCGAGTGCGATACGGCGACGGCGTGAGCCTTTGATAATATCCGGGTTAGCTCGCTCTTTTAGCGTCATAGAGTTGATGATCGCTTCCATTTTCACGAACATTTTGTCGTCCACTTGATTTTTAACGTGATCAGGTAAATTTTTCGCTCCTGGGAGTTTGTCTAACATCGACATCATTCCGCCCATTTTCTTCATTTCGATAAGCTGCTCACGGAAATCTTCAAGGGTGAAATCGTCCCCTTTCTTGAATTTTGCCGCCATTTTCTCAGCTTTTTCTTGATCGACCGAACGTTGTAAGTCTTCAATTAACGACATTACATCGCCCATACCTAAAATACGGGAGGCAACACGATCAGGATGGAACGGCTCTAACGCATCGGTTTTCTCGCCCACACCCAAGAATTTAATCGGCTTGCCGGTGATTTGGCGGATAGAAAGTGCCGCACCACCACGAGCATCACCATCAACTTTGGTGAGAATTACCCCGGTGAGCGGTAATGCTTCATTGAACGCTTTTGCCGTATTTGCCGCATCTTGACCGGTCATTGCATCAACGGTAAACAAGGTTTCAATCGGGTTCAGCACAGCGTGAATTTGTTGGATCTCTTCCATCATCTCGCCATCAACATGCAAACGACCGGCGGTATCGACAATCAACACATCAAAGAAATTGAGTTTAGCGTGTTTGAGTGCAGCTTCAGCAATCGCTACCGGCTTTTGACTGGTTTCGGTAGGGAAGAAGTCCACTTTTAACGCTTCAGCAAGCGTTTGGAGCTGTTTAATCGCCGCCGGGCGGTAAACGTCGGCAGAGACCACTAATACTTTTTTCTTGTGGCGTTCTTTTAAGAATTTCGCCAATTTGCCGACCGAGGTGGTTTTACCCGCACCTTGTAAACCCGCCATTAAAATGACCGCAGGCGGTTGAGCCGCAAGGTTGAGTTCCTCATTGGCTTCGCCCATCGCACTTTCTAATTCGCTTTGGACGATTTTTAAGAATTCTTGACCCGGAGTGAGGCTTTTGTTTACCTCAACGCCTACTGCACGCTCTTTGACCTTATTAATAAAATCACGCACCACAGGTAGGGCAACATCCGCCTCAAGCAATGCCATACGCACTTCACGCAGGGTGTCTTTAATATTTTCTTCGGTTAAACGACCTTTACCCGTAATGTTACGCAGGGTTTTGGAAAGTCTATCGGATAGGTTCTCAAACATATTGGGTTCTCAATGTGCAAAATTTTAGAAAAAAATGACCGCTTGCAAGCGGGAAATTACGGACATTATACAAAAAAAAGCGGTGGGATTATAGGGAAATAAAAAAACGACATAGGGGTTTAGGCTATGTCGTAAAATTTGACGATATTCGAGGAATCATTATTATTTAATTATTGTGTTGAGGATAATACTCCGAATACTTCTTAAAAGTGAAGTAAAATTTTCATATTTGTTTCAGAAATGAGAGGTAAATCACATAATTTTTTATAATTTTATGCACAGCAGTTAAAACGATTAAAAGAAAGTGCGAAAAAGGAAAAAGCCCCGATAATTTCTTATCAGGGCTTCAAAATATGGCTCCTCCTGCGGGACTCGAACCTGCGACATATGGATTAACAGTCCACCGTTCTACCGACTGAACTAAGGAGGAATAGATGGTGCCTCGAGGCGGAATCGAACCACCGACACGGGGATTTTCAATCCCCTGCTCTACCGACTGAGCTATCGAGGCAACTCGTCATTTGCGGAGTGCATTATGCTGATTTTTTAGGGCTTCGTCAAATATAATTATCAGAAATTTAACCTTTTTGATCGCATAATACTAAAAATTGAACAATCTCATTCAATTGTGCATTTGTAAAAAGTAAAAACCCCGATAATTTCTTATCAGGGTTTCAAAATATGGCTCCTCCTGCGGGACTCGAACCTGCGACATATGGATTAACAGTCCACCGTTCTACCGACTGAACTAAGGAGGAATAGATGGTGCCTCGAGGCGGAATCGAACCACCGACACGGGGATTTTCAATCCCCTGCTCTACCGACTGAGCTATCGAGGCAACGTCGTTGCGTGGTGCATTATGCTGATTTCAGTCCCCAACGTCAAACACTTTTTGCTGAATTTAAAAAAATGCCTGTTTAAATGTGCTTTTTTTATACTTTTAGGCTAAAAAACAACATAATTCACGCATTATCGAATATTTCGATATTTTTCTCTCGCTGTTGTTACTTTTCTTAAATAATTTCTTGCTTGAGAAGATGGGTGAGCGGTGGTTAAAATACGATAAACCGCATCGGCAGATAAATCGTTAATTCTATCAATTGCCTCATACTTATCGGAATCAAACACCCGCAATACCGCTCCGGCACCACTGTTATAGGCAGAAATCATTGCATAGCGTTTTGCAACAGGGTCAGCAATGCCATCTAAGTATTCATCACGCAAAATAGTTAAGTAGAGCGTACCTGCATCAATATTATTTGATGGATTATAGAGATATTCACGGCTTGGTTGCCCCCCCATACCTTTACGGGCAAAAATATCACGTCCAGCAGTACGAGGCACAACCTGCATCAAACCAATTGCATTCGCATAACTTACCGCATAAGGGTTGAATGCCGATTCCACTTCCATAATCCCTAAAATGAGGCTTGGCTCAATGCCATATTGTCTCGCCATTTTACGCACAAGCGGTAAGTATTGTCTTGCACGGACTTCAACGTGCCCTTCCACCATTTTAATCGCTACATACATCGCATTTCGACCATTTTTTAAGCGACGAGTTTGGGCTTTATGTTGAATAAGATAGGTAGCAAAATCATTTGCAAGAGCGACATTAGTAATATCGCGACCGAATTGATCTTTTATCTGACCTTTTAAGAACGGATTTGTACTAATTGGCACATCGCCTGATGCAAACAAGTCAATGCCTTTAGGATCTCGACCCATTAATAAAGTGTGAACAATGGAGTTGCGGAGATGATTTTGATCGCCTAAGGTCTCAATAGTAATCACCCCTTCTTCAAAGGAAATGTGGCTACGAGTGTAGAATTTATCCGTATATTTTACGTAATCTTTTTTACTCGCCACTAAAAGCTCATTACTTCCCCAAATATCATCAATATTATGAGAAAACTGACCGGTTAAAATATCTAACCCATTAGTATCTTTTGAATAATCTACACGAGTAGATTTCGGTTTTTTACCACTGGAAGATTTATTGCTTCCACAGGCAATAAGAAAAGGAATAATTGCCAGCATTGGCAAATATTTTGCATATTTTTTCATTTTGAATTTAACCTTGAATTATTCGATTGGCTTGTAGCCTTCAATGACGATTTCTTTACCTTCAAACAAGAAATTGACCATCTCTTCTTCAAGTAATTTGCGATGTTCCGGATTCATCATACTGAGTTTTTTTTCATTAACGATCATTGTTTGTTTTTTGATCCACTCAGACCACGCTTGTTTGCTGATAGTATCAAAAATACGTTTGCCGAGTTCGCCCGGATACAGTTGAAAGTCTAAGCCTTCGGCATCTTGTTTTAGGTATTCGCAAAATACGGTACGAGCCATAATCTAATCCTTAATTTTTGTTTGTTACGCTAAACGCCAGTTCATCTAAAATGCGTTTAACCGGCGTGGCTAAACCTATTTCATTATGTTGGCTGAAATCATACCAATAATCCGCCTCTGAAGATACAGTAGAAAGGTAATTTCCTGCGTTTTCTTCTGCCACAAGCGGTAAGATTTTAGCTATTTTTTGCACATTTAGATCTACCAAAATGGGGGTGATATCTAAATGAAAATGGCTGAATGTGTGTCTAAAAGTGGTTAATTGTTGCGAAATTTGTAAATTTCCTACTAAATCTGACCGCTTGAGTTCCTCTAAACTGCCAAATTGTGGAAAGGCAAATAATCCACCCCAAATACCTTTTGCTTCCCGCTTTTGTAATAACACTTTTGAGCCATTTTTCAGAATTAAAAAATAGGCTTGGCGTTCGGGGAGCGTTTTCTTTGGCTTCTTGGCTGGGAATTTATCCCACGCTTGCATTGTATTTGTTTGGCAATGTTCTTGTAACGGGCAGAGCAGGCATTTGGGCTTAGAGCGAGTACAAATCATCGCCCCCAAATCCATCATTGCTTGGTTAAAATCAGCCACCTGTTCCGTTGGCGTAACACTTTCACTTAACTGCCAAAGTTGATTTTCAACCGCCTTTTCGCCAGCCCAGCCTTCCACCGCAAAATAGCGGCTTAACACACGTTTAACGTTGCCGTCTAAAATCGGGTGCGGAGCATCTAACACCGAAGACAAAATCGCCCCCGCTGTACTTCTCCCCACACCGGACAATGCCAACACATCATCAAATGTTGTGGGAAACTCACCACCAAATTCATCTCGAATCTGCTGTGCTGCTTTATGCAAGTTTCTCGCTCGTGCGTAGTAGCCCAAGCCCGTCCATAAATGCAGCACTTCATCAATAGAGCCATTAGCTAAGTCAGTAACAGTTGGAAATCGTTCCGTAAAACGTGCAAAATAAGGAATAACGGTGGCAACTTGAGTTTGTTGCAACATCACTTCTGACAACCAAACTTTATACAAGGTTTTATTTTGTTGCCAAGGCAAATGTTTACGCCCGTATTGCTCAAACCAAGCTAATACAGATTTTGCAAATGGATCAGACACTTTCGCTGTTGCTAACGGATATTGTGAAGAATTGCTATTCATTAAACATCTTGAAATCGAAAAAAGAAATCATCATACTGCAAGCGGTTGTTTTTGCCAAAAATTTTACACATCGAGGAAAAAATGAAATCTCCTATTCTAGGCTTCCACCACGTTGCTATGATTGTGTCGGATTATGAAAAATCCAAACATTTCTACACCCAGATTTTAGGTGCGGAAATTATTGAAGAAACCTACAGAACCGCACGAGATAGTTACAAATTAGACTTACGTTTTCAAGACGGCTCGCAAATTGAATTATTTAGCTTTCCGGTTACGCCACCTCGCTTTAGCTCGCCTGAAACTTGCGGATTACGTCATTTGGCATTCAAAGTTGAAAACATTGAACAAGCCATCGCCTTTTTAGAACAGCACAATTTGGCACACGAAGGCATTCGCCTTGATGATCTTACCGGCAAACGTTTCACCTTTTTCCGAGATCCTGACGATCTACCGCTAGAATTTTACGAGATCTAAAATGGTATATTTACTGATTGCAACCTTAATTTGGGCAAGTTCATTTATTGTGGGTAAAGTGGCGATTGCTGAATTTGACCCTGTGCAAATTATGCAAATTCGGCTGACGCTGGCGGCATTTATCGCTCTGCCGTTTTTTATGCGAGCCTATCGAAAAATTCAGCAAAATCAGCAAATTAAAGTTTGGTTGATTAGTTTTCTTACTTTTCCGCTCTGTGTAATCTTGCAATTTTCAGGTTTGAAATTAACTTCAGCGGCGAGTGCGGTTGCATTGCTTGGGCTAAATCCGCTTTTAACGGTATTGGTGGGCTATTTCTGCTTTAAAAAACGGGCAACAAGGCTAGATTTTATCTTAAGTTTGTTCGCTTGTGTCGGCATTCTAATTATGGCAGCAGGGAGTGATGATAGCGGTTCAATTAATATGCTGGGGCTATTGCTCGTAACGTTAGGCAGTTTGAGTTTTATTATTGGAATGTATCTCAGCAAAGACATTTTACAATCCGTTAAAGTTACAGATTTAACCAATATCACACTAGTACAAGGGGCAATTACCGCTTTACCCATCACATTATTCTTCGCCGAAGATTGGCAATTGCCAACCGGATTGTCGGCGTGGGCGAGTGTGATGTATCTCGGTATTATTTGTACCAGTTTAGCAATGTTGTTGTGGAACAAAGGCATTAGCCAATCATCCCCTATTCTCGCAGGCATTCTGCTTGCTCTTGAGCCTGTGTTTGGATTATTAATGGCGTTACTCTTTTTATCGGAGCAACTGAGCTTTATCACTTGGATTGGTATTATTATCGTCATTTGCACAGCGTTACTTTCTGTTTTTCTGCCGATGATGAAAAGATACAAGCGGTCATTTTAAAAGGATTTTTTACTAATGCAATTTCCTCCTCTTTCTAGTGGCATTTTGCTTCGTCGTTATAAGCGTTTTCTTGCCGATATTCAGCTACCTCACGGCGATCAAATTACCATTCATTGCCCGAATACCGGAGCGATGACAGGTTGTGCTAATGTAGGCGATACGGTTTGGTTTTCCACTTCCAATAACCCGAAACGTAAATACGCCCACACTTGGGAGCTGACCCAAACACAATCGGGCGATTTCATTTGCGTAAATACTTTGAGAGCCAATCAGCTTGTGCAAGAAGCGTTGGAAAATCAATGGATTAGCGAGCTTGCTGAGTATCAGCAAATTTTACCCGAGCAAAAATATGGAAATGAGAACAGCCGTGTCGATTTTTTATTAAAATCTGACCGCTTGCAGGATTGTTTTGTAGAAGTGAAATCCACCACATTGTTAATGGAAAACGGGGTGGGAATGTTCCCCGATGCGAAAACCGAACGAGGGCAAAAACACTTGCGAGAACTGGCAAATATTGCCGAACAAGGGCTACAAGCGGTCATATTTTTCGCCATTTTACATACTGGCATTGAGAAGTTTGAAGTAGCAAAACAGATCGACCCTAAATATGCAGAATTGCTTGAGCGAGCTAAAAAACAAAATGTGAAAGTTTTGACTTATAAAGTAGATGTGATATTTGAAAACAGTAAGCCGTACGGAATACGATTAAATCGAAAATTGCAATAATCGGAAATAGCTTGTGTATAAAAGTACTTTTTCTATTATACTTCGCCCGAACATTTACTAGGAGAACTTATGCGTTCAGATAATTCACAAGTTTACGGCACAATCAGCCGTACATTACATTGGACGATGGCAATTTGCTTTGGTTTTATGCTTTATACAGGGCTTCAGGGAGAGGCGTTTCGTGAGTGGTTGCCTTATCACAAATCTGTTGGGGCAATTTTAATGTTGCTTATCGTTATTCGAGTGATTTGGGCGATCATCAATCGAAATAACCGCCCTGCACCTGATAATATTTTTGTTACACTCGGACATTTTGCACTTTATGTGTTAATGCTTGCTGTACCAACCATTGCTTTAATCCGCCAATATGGGGCAGCACGAGGTCCGTTAGACGTGTTTGGTGTGAAAGTGATGGAAGGCTCTACAGAAAAAATCGAATGGGCGGTCTCACTGGGTAACAACTTTCACGGCGAACTTGCGTGGGGGCTATTTGTGTTATCGGCTGGTCATATTGTGATGGCGATTTACCACCAAATTAAAGGTAAAAAGATTTTAAACCGTATGGCTCACTAAAATAAAAAAGAAGATGGCTTGAGAAATTCAAGCCATTTTTTTGCAAAAAATTCAGTAAAAACGACCGCTTGTAATTGAAATGCAGAGAATGAGCCCCATATAAGCGAAAGTTTTCTAAAAAGAAGGATTTAAAATGACAACAATTGTATGCGTGCGAAAAGACGGAAAAGTGGCTATCGGTGGTGATGGTCAGGCAACACTTGGCAACTGCATTGAAAAAGGCACAGTGCGTAAAGTTCGCCGTTTATATAAAGACAAAGTGGTAACAGGCTTTGCCGGTTCAACGGCTGATGCCTTTATTCTACGTGATTTATTCGAGAAAAAATTAGAATTACATCAAGGGCATTTAGTGAAATCAGCGGTGGAATTGGCAAAAGAGTGGCGTACTGAGCGTGCTTTACGCCGTTTAGAAGCAATGATGATCGTAGCAAATGAAAGTGAGTTCCTGCTGGTTTCAGGTTCAGGCGATGTGATTGAGCCGGAACAAGATGTACTGGCAATCGGCTCAGGCGGAAACTACGCCAAAGCCGCCGCTCTCGCATTACTTCGCACCGAAAATAACCTCTCTGCGAAAGAGATCGTTGCCGAATCGTTAAAAATCGCCGGCGATATTGATATTTACAGTAATCATAACCACGTGATTGAAGAAGTTTAAATTTTACTCCCCTCTTTAGCAAAGAGGGGCAGGGGGGAGATTGGGCAGAAGTGATTGACGAAGAAAATACTCAATTTTGCCACTACATATCTCATTAAATATGAATGTAAAAGATTTCCCTCACTTCGCTAATTTATACTGCCAAATCTCCCCTAACCCCTCTTTGCTAAAGAGGGGAACGACTTAATAAGGAACAAAATATATGTCAATGACCCCTCGTGAAATCGTCTCAGAATTAGACGCTCATATTATCGGACAAAAAGATGCAAAACGTGCGGTGGCAATCGCTTTGCGTAACCGTTGGAGAAGAATGCAGTTATCTGAAGATCTTCGCCAAGAAGTTACGCCGAAAAACATTTTAATGATTGGTCCAACCGGTGTGGGTAAAACGGAAATTGCCCGCCGTTTGGCAAAACTGGCAAATGCTCCGTTCATTAAAGTGGAAGCGACTAAATTTACCGAAGTCGGCTATGTGGGTAAAGAAGTGGATTCGATTATCCGTGATTTAGCGGACGTTTCGATGAAATTGGTTCGCCAACAAGCGGTAGAAAAAAACAAAATGCGTGCTCAAGATGCGGCGGAAGATCGCATTTTAGATGTGTTATTGCCACCGGCGAAAGATCAATGGGGGAATGTTCAAGAGTCAGATAATCAATCTACCCGCCAAACGTTCCGCAAAAAATTGCGTGAAGGTCAGCTAGACGATAAAGAGATCGAAATTGATGTTGCCGCTCAAGTGAGTGTGGAAATTATGACGCCACCGGGAATGGAAGAGATGACTTCTCAGTTACAATCTCTATTCGAGGGAATGTCGCCGAACAAAACCAAAAAACGCAAAATGAAAATTAAAGATGCGTTAAAAGTGATGTTAGATGAAGAAGCGGCGAAATTAGTTAATCCTGAAGAACTCAAACAACAAGCAATCGAAGCTGTAGAGCAGCACGGGATTGTGTTTATTGATGAGATCGACAAGATCTGCAAAAAAGGCGAACACTCAGGTGGAGATGTTTCTCGTGAAGGGGTTCAACGTGATTTACTGCCGATTATTGAAGGATCAACCGTAAACACTAAACACGGTATGGTGAAAACCGACCACATTCTGTTTATCTGCTCAGGTGCGTTCCAAGTAGCTCGCCCGTCTGATTTATTACCGGAGTTACAAGGTCGTTTACCGATTCGTGTGGAATTAAAATCATTAACCAAAGAAGATTTCGAGCGAATTTTAACCGAGCCAAACGCCTCATTAACGCTGCAATATCGTGAGCTAATGAAAACCGAAGGCGTTGAAATTGAGTTTACCAAAGAAGGTATCAGCCGCATTGCGGAAAGTGCTTTCCGAGTGAACGAGAAAACCGAAAACATCGGGGCAAGACGTTTACACACCGTGCTTGAACGCTTAATGGACGGCATCTCGTTTGATGCGAGCGAGCGTCGTGGAGAAAAAATCGTAATTGACGAAAACTATGTTTCCGAAGCGTTAAATGATGTGGTGGAAAATGAAGATTTAAGTCGTTTTATTCTTTAATTTGAAATAAACAAGTTGCCTCATTCTTATGCAATTTTTGAGTAAATCAGACCGCTTGTACAATGTGATGAAAATGAAAAATCAGTACCAATGGCCGAATGCCCATGAACTTTACCCGAATAGAGGGACAAAATCTTATGCCGGAAAACGCTTGCGTTTTAATCTGCGTTCTTGGCTACACCGAGATAAAATTCAGAAATTCAAACTATTCATTGAACAAAACCCACAATTGCTCCCTTTGCTCAATGCCAGACCGAATTACAGTTATCCACTCGCTCACCGCTTTTTAGACAAGCGTTTTTCCTCTACGCAACGCTTGGAGCAGATGTGTGATAATTTGTTGTTTTTACCGCAAAAGCTAAGCCATCTTCCACCATTATGGGAACAAAAAGTCAGTTTCGGTGAGGTCATTTCTGATTTTGAGCTGATATTAAATATTAATGAACATCAACCAATGGAAGGTTTTTGGGCATTAGAACTCCGCTATAAACCTGCCGATCAGCTTGTCTATTTATTAACTTTCGGAAAATTAAATAACGCACTGTTAATTGCGGTGATTCAAGGTCCGAATTTTGATGGTTCAAAAGAATTAGTAAAACAACTCACCAAAGGCTGCTATGGCTTACGTCCTGCTTATTTAATGGTGGAAGCAATGAAAGCCTTGACTTCTGTATTGGGCTACGAGAGTTTGTTGGGCATTCCACAGAAATATCAAAACAAATCCCGCCTAGTGCAAAGCAAACGTTATGTGGTGGATTATGATGCAATTTTTGCTGAATCAAACGGTGAGAACAGAAAATATTGGCAATTACCACTGGAATTGAAAAGTAAAAAAATGGACGAAATTCCAAGCAAAAAACGCTCAATGTACCGCAAACGCTATGAAATGCTGGAAAATTTAAAGTCAGCGATGAAAGCTATATTAATCCCAGAAGCTTAAAATAAGCGGTCTGATTCTTGCAAAACTTTGCATAAATCAGACCGCTTGCATTTTATTTAGTACTCATCTCTTTTTAGAAAATTTTATCCCTCACCGCTATTTTATAAAACGATATCTATTTCTTAAATAAAACGAAAAGTAAATGTTACATTAATTTCACAATGTAACTATTTTGTTTATTTTCCACACATTTTGTATGGTTTTAAAACATTTTATTTTACAATTGGTTTATATAAAAGACAAAAAATATACTTAAACCCAATAATGCAGTAAAAAATCCTGTGGTAGGATCACATAATGGATATATTGTGCTAAAATATTTGCCCTAATTTAGAATAATTATCGAGTGCAAATTATGAATCAATATTACTTTAATCTACTGGGAAATATTACTTGGTTGTGGATGAACTCACCTCTTCATAGAGAGTGGAATTGTGAGCTATTAGCTCGTAATGTGATTCCGGCAATTGAAAATGAACAATATATGCTACTTATTGATAATGATGTTCCAATTGCATATTGCAGTTGGGCAGATTTAAGCCTTGAGGCTGAAGTGAAATATATTAAGGATATTAGTTCATTAACACCGGAAGAATGGCAGTCTGGCGATAGACGTTGGATTATTGATTGGGTAGCACCATTCGGGCACTCCCAGCTACTTTATAAAAAAATGTGTCAGAAATACCCTGATACTCTCGTCAGATCTATACGTTTTTATCCAAAACAAAAAGAACTGGGCAAAATTGCCTATTTTAAAGGGGGTAACTTAGATAAAAAAACAGCAAAAAAACGTTTCGATACATATCAAGAAGAGCTGGGGGCAGCTCTTAAAAATGAGTTTAATTTTACTAAATAAAAGGAGACATCCCTTATGGGTAAACTTGCTAATATTTCAACAAACTTAAAAAATTCATTGCAATCCGGTTTGCATAAAACAGGGCAATCTTTAAACCAAGCCGGTCAATCTTTAAAAGCCGGAGCGAAAAAGCTCATCCTCTATATTCCAAAAGATTATGAATATGATTCAGGAAGAGGAAACGGTTTACAGGATTTAGTCAAAGCTGCTCACGAATTAGGTATTGAAGTACAAAGAGAAGAGCGTAATGGTATTGCTACCGCTCAAAACAGTTTAAGTACAATTCAAAATATTCTTGGGTTTAGCGAGCGTGGAATTGTATTGTCTGCTCCTCAACTTGATAAACTGCTTCAAAAATACAAAATCAGTAAATCACCAGGTTCATCAGAAAATGTGGCTAAAAATTTGGGTAATGCACAAACTTTATTATCGGGTATTCAATCTATCCTTGGCTCAGTTCTTGCTGGAATGGATTTAGATGAAATCTTGAAAAATAAAGGAAGTAAGCTTGAGTTAGCTAAAGCCGGTCTGGACTTGACAAATTCCTTGATTGAAAATATTGCAAATTCTTTGCAAACATTTGATACCTTTGCAGATAAAATTAATCAATTTGGTTCAAAATTGCAGAATGTAAAAGGTTTAGGTGCTTTAGGAGATAAACTTAAAAACTTTAGTGGCTTCAGTAAAGCCGGTCTTGGTTTAGAAGTGATTTCCGGTTTACTTTCCGGTGCAACAGCAGCTCTCGTTCTAGCAGATAAAAATGCCTCTACAGGTAAGAAAGTCGGTGCAGGCTTTGAGCTTGTAAACCAAGTTGTTGGCAACATCACCAAAGCTGTTTCCTCTTATATTTTAGCTCAACGTGTTGCGGCAGGTTTATCTTCTACGGGTCCTGTTGCGGCATTGATCGCCTCTACAGTATCACTTGCTATCAGCCCTCTAGCATTTGCAGGGATCGCTGATAAATTTAATCACGCCAAAGCATTAGAAAGTTACGCTGAGCGTTTCAAAAAATTAGGTTACGATGGGGATGATCTACTTGCTCAATATCAAAGAGGAACAGGTACGATCGATGCGTCTGTAACGGCAATCAATACAGCATTGGCTGCAATTTCAGGTGGTGTTTCTGCCGCTGCTGCAGGTTCTTTAGTTGGTGCTCCTATTGCTTTACTTGTATCTGGTATTACCGGTGTTATCTCAACCATTTTGCAGTATTCTAAACAAGCGATGTTTGAACACGTTGCAAACAAAATTCACAATAAAATTGTGGAATGGGAAAAAAATAATCCAGGTAAGAATTACTTTGAAAATGGCTACGATGCACGTTACCTAGCCGGATTACAAGATAATATGAAATTCTTACTCAGCTTAAATCAAGAATTACAAGCTGAACGTGTCATTGCTATTACTCAGCAACAATGGGACAAAAATATTGGTGATTTAGCCGGTATTAGCCGATTAGGGGACAAAGTTATCAGTGGTAAAGCCTATGTTGATGCTTTTGAAGAGGGTAAACACCTTAAAGCCGACAAGCTGGTACAACTAGACTCGGCAAAAGGTATTATTGATGTAAGTAATACTGGAGGAGCAAAAACACAACATATTTTATTCAGAACGCCATTATTAACACCAGGTACTGAGCATCGTGAGCGAGTACAAACCGGTAAGTATGAATACATTACTAAGCTCAATATTAATCGTGTAGATAGCTGGCAAATTAAAGATGGGGCAGCAAGTTCTACTTTAGATCTCACAAATGTGGTGCAACGTATCGGTATTGAGCTAGATCAAGCAGGTAATGTAACTAAAACCAAAGAAACAAAAATTGTCGCTCAACTTGGAGCAGGCGATGATAATGTCTTTGTTGGTTCCGGTACAACAGAAATTGATGGAGGGGAAGGGCACGATCGCGTTCACTATAGTAGAGGTAATTATGGTGCACTTACTATTGATGCAACCCAAGAAACGCAAAAAGGTAGCTATACAGTAAAACGTTTTGTTGAGACAGGAAAAGCATTACATGAAGTTACTTCAACACATACGGCGTTAGTAGGTAGTCGTGAAGAGAAAATAGAGTATCGTCATAGTGATAATACACAACACGCCGGTTATTACACTCAAGATACTTTAAAATCCGTTGAAGAAATTATCGGCACATCGCATAACGATATTTTTAAAGGAAGTAAATTTAATGATATTTTCCACGGTGGTGATGGTGTAGATACTATTAACGGTAACGGTGGTAATGATATCTTACTCGGAGGCAAAGGAGACGATGTCATTGATGGTGGTGATGGCAATGACTTTATCGATGGGGGTAAAGGTAACGACCTCTTATATGGCGATAAAGGCGATGATATTTTTGTTCACCGTCAAGGCGATGGTAATGACGTTATTAGTGATTCTGAGGGTAATGATAAATTATCGTTCTCTGATTCAAACTTAAAAGATTTAACGTTCGAAAAAGTTAAATATAATCTTGTCATTACGAATACTAAGAAAGAGAAAGTTACTATTCAAAACTGGTTCCGTGAAGCTGATCTTGCTAAAGAAGTGCGTAATTATCAAGCAACTAAAGATGAGAAAATTGAAGAAATCATCGGGCGAAATGGTGAGCGGATTACCTCAAGTCAAGTCGATGATCTTATCGCAAAAGGTAACGGTAAAATCGATCAGAATGAACTGACAAAAGTAGTTGATAACTATGAATTGCTCAAGCGTAGTCGAAATGTAACAAACAGCTTAGATAAATTAATTTCATCTGTGAGCTCGTTTACTTCGTCTAATGATTCGAGAAATGTACTAGTGAATCCGACTTCAATGTCAGATCAAAATTTATCTTCTCTTCAATTTGCTAGAGCAGCTTAATTTTTAATGATTGGCAACTCTATATTGTTTTGCACATTATGGAGTTGCCCTTTTATTTTATAAAAGGAGACAATATGGAAGCAAATCATCAAAGGAATGATCTTGGTTTAGTCGCTCTTACGATGTTAGCACAATATCATAATATTTCGCTTAATCCGGAAGAAATAAAACATAAATTTGATATTGATGGAAAAGGGCTTTCTTTAACCTCTTGGCTTTTAGCCGCAAAATCGTTAGCGTTGAAAGCAAAACACATTAAAAAAGAGATTTCCCGCTTACATTTGGTTAATTTACCTGCCTTAGTTTGGCAAGATAACGGTAAACATTTTTTATTAGTAAAAGTGGATACCGATAATAACCGCTATTTAACTTACGATTTGGAAAAAGATACACCGCAAATTTTATCACGAGACGAGTTTGAAGCTTGCTATCAAGGGCAGTTAATTCTGGTTACTTCCAGAGCCTCTGTCGTGGGGCAGTTAGCAAAATTTGATTTCACTTGGTTTATTCCTGCGGTGATCAAATACCGAAAAATCTTTCTAGAAACCTTAATTGTTTCAATCTTTTTGCAAATTTTTGCTCTAATTACACCGCTATTCTTCCAAGTGGTAATGGATAAAGTATTGGTACATCGAGGTTTTTCAACCTTGAATATCATTACTGTTGCCTTAGCTATTGTGATCATATTTGAAATTGTATTAAGCGGTTTACGGACCTATATTTTTGCCCACAGTACCAGCCGGATTGACGTGGAATTAGGGGCTAAATTATTTCGGCATTTGTTATCGCTACCTATTTCTTATTTTGAGAACAGACGGGTTGGCGATACGGTTGCACGAGTTAGAGAATTAGATCAAATTCGGAATTTTCTTACCGGACAAGCATTAACTTCGGTCTTGGATTTACTGTTCTCTTTTGTCTTTTTTGCAGTGATGTGGTATTACAGCCCGAAATTAACCCTAGTAGTTCTCGGCTCATTACCCTGCTATATTTTATGGTCGATTTTTATTAGTCCGATTTTAAGGCGACGTTTAGACGATAAATTTGCTCGAAGTGCTGATAACCAATCATTCTTGGTTGAATCAGTAACTGCTATCAATATGATTAAAGCTATGGCTGTTACTCCACAAATGACCGATACGTGGGATAAACAATTGGCAAGCTATGTTTCATCAAGTTTCCGTGTAACCGTATTGGCAACCATTGGGCAACAGGGAGTTCAGCTTATTCAAAAAACCGTAATGGTAATCAACCTTTGGTTGGGTGCACACTTAGTGATCTCAGGTGATCTTAGCATAGGACAATTAATTGCCTTTAATATGCTTTCCGGGCAAGTGATTGCACCGGTAATCCGCTTGGCACAACTCTGGCAAGATTTCCAACAAGTTGGTATTTCTGTTACACGTTTAGGTGATGTTTTAAATTCCCCGACCGAACAATATCAAGGAAAATTATCACTACCTGAAATACAAGGCGACATCGCGTTTAAAAATATTCGTTTTAGATATAAACCGGATGCTCCTACGATTTTAAATAATGTGAATTTAGAGATTAAAAAAGGGGAAGTAATCGGGATTGTTGGGCGTTCAGGTTCAGGTAAAAGTACACTAACAAAATTACTTCAACGTTTTTATATTCCTGAAAACGGTCAGGTACTTATTGACGGGCACGATCTTGCATTAGCTGACCCAAACTGGCTACGCCGTCAAATCGGGGTGGTTTTGCAAGATAACGTCCTGTTAAACCGTAGTATCCGAGAAAATATAGCCCTATCCGAACCGGGAATGTCAATGGAACGTGTGATTTATGCAGCAAAATTAGCTGGTGCTCATGATTTCATTTCAGAGCTACGTGAAGGTTATAACACTATTGTTGGTGAACAAGGCACAGGGCTTTCCGGCGGACAGCGGCAACGGATTGCGATTGCACGAGCTTTAGTGAACAACCCTAAAATCCTGATTTTTGATGAAGCGACTAGTGCTCTCGATTACGAATCTGAACATATTATTATGAAAAATATGCAAAAAATATGCCAAGGAAGAACCGTGATTTTGATTGCACATCGGTTATCAACAGTCAAAAATGCCGACCGAATTATTGTGATGGAAAAAGGGGAAATTGTAGAACAAGGTAAGCATCACGAATTGCTGCAAAACAATAACGGGCTTTACTCCTACTTACATCAATTACAACTGAATTAAGAAGGAAAACAATGAAAATATGGCTTAGTGGTATTTATGAATTTTTCCTACGCTATAAAAATATTTGGGTAGAAGTATGGAAAATTCGTAAAGAATTAGACCACCCAAACAGAAAAAAAGATGAAAGTGAGTTTTTACCGGCACATTTAGAGCTGATTGAAACCCCGGTTTCTAAAAAGCCACGCCTAATTGCCTATTTAATTATGCTGTTTTTAGCGGTGGCAATTGTGCTTGCAAGTGTCAGTAAAGTGGAAATTGTGGCAACTGCACCCGGTAAATTAACCTTTAGTGGTAGAAGTAAAGAAATTAAACCGATTGAAAATACGATCGTACAAGAAATTTTTGTTAAGGACGGGCAATTTGTAGAAAAAGGTCAATTATTAGTCAGTTTAACTGCTTTGGGCTCTGATGCAGATATCAAAAAGACCATTACTTCACTCTCTTTGGCAAAACTAGAGAACTATCGCTACCAAACCCTACTTACTGCCATTGAAAAAGAGTCATTACCGGTTATCGATTTATCCAACACTGAATTTAAAGATTCATCGGAGGAAGACAGGTTACGTATTAAGCATTTAATCGAAGAGCAATACACGACTTGGCAAAAACAAAAAACGCAGAAAACTTTAGCTTATAAACGTAAAGATGCAGAAAAACAGACCATATCTGCTTACGTTCGTAAATATGAAGGTGCAACTCGTATTGAGCAAGAAAAGTTAAAGGACTTTAGAAAACTTTATCAACAAAAGTCTTTATCTAAACACGAACTTCTCTCGCAAGAAAATAAAGCCATCGAAGCACAAAACGAGTTGGCGGTTTATCGTTCAAAATTAAATGAATTAGAAAGTGATCTTCTCAATGTGAAAGAAGAACTTGAATTGATCACACAATTCTTTAAAAGCGATGTATTGGAAAAATTAAAACAGCATATTGAAAATGAGCGTCAGCTCCGGCTTGAGTTGGAAAAAAATGACCAACGTAGACAAGCTTCTATGATCAGAGCTCCGGTTTCCGGTACGGTGCAACAGCTGAAAATTCATACTATAGGTGGTGTTGTTACCACAGCTGAAACCTTGATGATTATTGTGCCGGAAGATGATGTATTAGAAGCTACCGCTCTGATTCAAAACAAAGATATCGGCTTTGTTGCTGCAGGGCAAGAAGTGATCATTAAAGTAGAAACTTTCCCTTATACCCGATACGGCTATATTACCGGAAGGATTAAACACATCAGCCCGGATGCTATCGAACAACCTAATTTAGGATTGGTGTTTAATGCAACTATCAGTATAGACAAACAAGCACTCTCATCTCCGGACGGTCATAAAATAGAGCTTGGCTCAGGTATGACGATTACCGCTGAAATCAAAACAGGTGAGCGAAGTGTAATGAGTTATTTGCTCAGTCCATTAGAAGAATCTGTTACAGAAAGTTTAAGGGAACGCTAAATCGAACCTAAACAAAGCCATAATAGCCATTTTGCAGCTGTTATGGCTTTACTTTTATATGCATAAATAGATAGATTTTTAGCATCACAAGCGGTTAAAAAAAGAGGTTTTTTACACTTTTATAACAAATCGTTCTATATCAAAATTTCTAATTCTTTTCTTTTATAGACAATTTCCTCTATTTTTTCTGCATCCAAAATAAACAATTAAAAAGAGGATTTATGAGCCTTATTGTTACTGATCTTTCTCTTGGCTATGAGAAAAACAGGCAAACCAAGACAATTTTGCAAGATGTGAATTTTGAGGTAAATAGCGGTACGCTGACTTCTATTTTAGGTCCGAGCGGTGTGGGTAAATCATCATTACTGCGTGTGATTGCTGGTTTAGATAAACCATTAAGTGGTAATGTCGCATTGTTTGGGGAACAAATCAGCCAGCCACACCCGGATGTTGGTTTTGTGTTCCAATCTGCCACATTATTGCCTTGGCTTTCGGTCAGAAATAATGTGGCATTTGGGCTGGATTTTAAATGCCGCACGCCACTTTCAAAAGCAGATATTCAAAAACGGGTAGAAGAAGCATTAGAGGAAGTCGGTTTAAGCCACGCTATTGATGCGATGCCGCACGAACTTTCGGGCGGTATGGCTCAGCGTGTGAATTTAGCTCGAGCTTTAGCTCGTCAGCCGAAAGTGATTTTGCTTGATGAGCCGTTTTCTGCCCTTGATGAAGTCATTCGCAGCCAAATGCAAACCTTATTACACGATATTGTTCGTTACCATAATGCCGCGGCAATTATGGTAACGCACGATATTGATGAAGCCTTATTAGTTTCTGATGATGTGCTATTACTTGGCGGCACGCCTGCTCATATTGTTGGGAAATGGTATTTGTCTTATCCATTCCCTCGTACCGATTTGCTTAGTTTAAATCATATTCGAGTGGATATTTTACAATCTCTCAAGCAGTCTCAGCAGACAAATCAGCCAGAGATTGATTTCGTGATTTAGGGGGATTTATGGATCAGCAACGCAGAGATTTTATGAAATTACTCAGCCTGTTTTCGGTTGCAGGGAGCTTTCCGTTATTACAAGCCTGTGAGCAGGTGCAAAAAAATGCGGAAAATCGACCGCTTGTGATTGGCTATTTGCCGATTACCGATGCAACCCCTTTGCTTGTCGCTCACGCGAAAGGATTATTTGAAAAGCACGGCGTGAAGGTCGAAAAGCCGGTGATGTTCCGCAGTTGGGCACAGTTGGTAGAAGCCTTTTTAAGCGGCAATGTGAATGTGGTGCACCTGCTTTCGCCGATGAGTTTATGGGCGAAATATGGGGCAAATGCTCCGGTGAAAGCGGTGATGTGGAATCACTTAGCAGGTTCAGCTCTCACGGTTCGCCCTGAAATTAATAGCATTGCAGAGTTATCGGGCAAAACGGTAGCAATTCCGTTTTGGTATTCGATTCACAACATCGTATTGCAACGTTTATTGCGTGAAAATGGATTGAAAATTACCGAAAAAGAGCCGAAAAGCGGTGAAGTGCGTTTAAGTGTAATGGCTCCTTCTGATATGGTGGCGGCACTTGCAAGTGAAGCTATTTCTGGCTTTATTGTTGCAGAACCTTTCAATGCATTAGCAGAAGCTAAAGGGGTCGGCAAAGTACTGCGTTTTAGCGGCGATGTGTGGAAAGATCACGCCTGTTGCTTAACCTTAATGCACGAATACGACATTCAACATCGCCCCGAATGGGTGCAAAAAGTGGTGAATGCTTTAACCGAAGCTCAGGTTTTTACTCTCGCCAACCGTGCGGAAACTGCTAAATTATTGGCTAGAGGCAGTGGCTATACGCCGCACGATCAAAAAGTGTTGGAAAACGTACTAGCCCCAAGTCAAGCACAGATGGATAAATATGTGGAAACGGGGGCGATTGTTAATCCGCATTGGCACCAAGAACGCATTGGTTTTCAACCTTATCCGTTTGATTCTTATATGGAAGAGTTGGTGAAAATGCTGAAAGAAACACACATCGCAGGCAATAACGCCTTCTTACAACCGCTTGATCCTGTAGAAGCCGCAAAAGCGATTAACGAACCAAAGTTTGTGCGAAAAGCGATTGAAGAAGGAGGTTGGATTGAAACCTTCAACTTACAAGCAGGTTGGACAAGAACGGAAGAAATCAGCATATAGAGATTAAGGAACAGTATGAAACAGAAATATATTTATGGCTTAGCAGGTTTATTGCTACTGCTTTTAAGTTGGCAATTAGGCACAACGTTATTAAGCCAAAGATTACCGATGGCATCAATGTTAGCTCCAGCCAAAACGTGGGAGAGTTTTGGTTGGCTGATTTCTTCGGGTGAAATTTTTCCGCACTTATTGGCAAGTTTAAAAAGAATTGTTGTAGGATTAGCGGCAGCATTGTTAATTGGTGTACCCGTTGGGTTATTACTTGGCTTTTCCCGCCATTTGGAAATGCTTTGCACGCCATCATTTCAGCTGCTGAGAATGATTTCTCCACTTTCGTGGATGCCCATCATCGTAATGTTATTAGGCGTAGGTGATTTGCCGATCTATTTCTTACTCGCTTTTGCAACGGTATGGTCATTAATTATTTCCACCGCCTCAGGGGTGAAAAATATCGACTCGCAATGGCTACAACTGGGTAAAGTGATGTCAGCCTCTCGCAAAGAATTGTTGTGTAAAATTGTTGTGCCTGCTATTACAGGACACGTTCTAACGGGCTTACGAGTGGCAGTTGGTATTGCGTGGGTGGTGCTTGTACCTTGTGAAATGTTAGGCGTAAACGAAGGCTTAGGCTATTTCATTTTAGACACTCGCGATAGATTAGCCTATTCTGAATTAATGGCAGTAATTGTCATCATTGGCTTAATTGGCTGGGCATTGGATAGTTTAATTCGCTTAGCGTTAGCGAAAGGCGGAAAATAATTTCATCATTTACAAGCGGTTGTTTTTTGCAAAAAAATTGCAAAATATAACCGCTTGTTTATTCCAAAAAAGCATATTACTTTCCTTTCTTTTATTTCATCGCAATAAAAAAGCCTATTAAGATAACCTTAATAACACATTATAAGGGGTAAACACAATGTCAGTACTTTCGACATCTTTTATTGAATGGCTGCAAGAACACGCAGAGAGTTTAGATCAATCTAACCAGCACGCTGATTTGTTAATTCGCAAAATTGCGGCTGAAAATCTGTTCAAAATTGGGGTGCCGACAGAATTGGGGGGCAATGGCGGTAATTTAGTTGATGCGATTAAAGCGATTTCTGAGCTGGGTAATCACTCATTAGTGGCGGCTTTTGTTTCGTGGGGACATCGTACTTTTATTGAGCATATTATTGCTTCGAAAAATCCTATTCCTAGAGAAATCTATTTGGCAGATTTGCTGAGTGGCAATTTAACTGCCGGCACTGGGTTATCGAACGCGATGAAATTTCTGGCTGGCATCGAAGAGTTAAATGTCAAAATTAGTGAAGAAAACGGCAAACGTTATTTAAATGGTCGCCTGCCGTGGGTAACGAATTTACGTTCAGACCGCTTTGTAGCAAGTTTTGTGGCGGGTTTTGAAGATGAGCGTAAACCGATTGTGATTGCGATTCCTTCTACGGCTCAAGGTTTAACCCGCACCAAAGAATTGGAGTTTATGTCGTTACAAGGGACGAATACTACCGCTCTCATATTTGAAAATGTGGAATTACTAGATGAATGGATTCTGGCTGATAACGCTCCGGAGTTTTTAGCAGCAACTCGCCCTGCGTTCTTAGGTTTACAATTTGGTTTACCCTTTGGTTTAGTGGAAAAAAGTTTAGCGGAAATTGAAAAATTGCTCTCATTCCGAGCGATTCTCACTTCTGAATGGCAAACTCAAGTTGATGCTTTAAACGATATTAAAACTCGTCTATTTAATGGCTTAAATGACGAAGGCTATTTCGTTCGCCACCCGAAAGAGCTATTTCAAGCCAGAATCGATATTGTGAATGTGGTTGCACAAGCCATTTTGTTAGAACTACAAGCCAGTGGTGGGCGTGGCTATTTGAAAAATGATACCTCAGGCTTCAGCCGCCGCTGGAAAGAAGCCGCATTCTTACCCGTTGTTACCCCAAGTGCAGTGCAGTTAAGAATGGTATTGGCGAATTGTTAAGAAATGGAGAGGCAAATGTTTGCCTCTTTTTTATTTGCAAAAAATGAGATAAAAAGAACCGCTTGTAGATATAAAAAAGGACGCATTGAAAGCGTCCTAATTTGATTTGATCCCTATTACGCAAAAGGCTGTAGCTCTGGGTTAATTGGAGTTTCTGCAATGTTGTTTACATAGTTGCATAACGTTGCCAAACTCACACCTAAAATCACGTCAATTGCATTTTGTTGATTATAACCTACAGCAAAAAACTCATTGAGTTGTGCTTCAGTCAATTTTGCTTTTTGTAGCATTACTGCAAGAGTGAAACGAGCTAAAGTGTCTAATTTATCATCAGAATCAATGCGAGAGATTGCACGCAACGCATTTACGACTTCTTCAGGCATTTTTAACAATTTTAACGCGATTTTAGTATGACCTGCCACACAGAATCCACAACCGTTTACCACCGCTGCAGTAATTTGTACCACTTCACGTTCCTCAGCAGTTAAGCTGTTGCGACCGTTAATACCGCCTATTGTGCGGTAGGTTTCTAACGCAGTCGGGGCATTTGCTAACACGCCGATAAGATTTGGGATAAAGCCATTTGCTTGTTGTACCGCTTTTAATGCTTCTTGTGCGGCTTCCGGTGCAGATTCAATAGTGTGAATTTGAAATTTTGACATAATTATTCCTTATCAATTTATGGGTTGAATAGGCTAATCATAAATAAAACATTCTTCTACAACAAATCAAAATGACTATGTGATATAACTAAAAGATCTTAAAAGGGAGTATAGTTGCCGATACTCCCTTTCTGTTTAGTTTAAGTTGGAAATTACTCTTCAGCGTCCTCTTTCGCCCATTCTAATGAACGGCGAACCGCTTTTTTCCAGCCTTTGTAGCGTTTAGCTCGTTTTTCTTGGTCGCCATCCGGTGTGAAGGTTCGTTCAATTTCTGCTTTATCTTTTAGCTCCTCCAAATCTTTCCAGAAACCAACTGCAATACCGGCAAGATAAGCAGCTCCTAACGCAGTAACTTCTTTCACTTTTGGACGCTCAACTTTGGTGTCTAAAATATCTGCTTGGAATTGCATTAAGAAGTTGTTTGCTGTCGCTCCGCCATCAACACGCAATGCTTGCAGTTTCGCTTTTGAATCAGACTGCATTGCTTCTAACACATCTCGAGTTTGGTAAGCGATAGATTCCAAAGTTGCACGCACGATATGATTGCGGTTTGCCCCACGAGTTAAACCGAAAATTGAGCCTCGTGCATACGGATCCCAATATGGTGCACCTAAGCCGGTAAATGCCGGTACAACGTAAACGCCGTTTGAGCTATCTTCTTTCGTCGCAAAATATTCGCTATCGAAACTGTCGTGAACAATTTTTAGCTCATCACGTAACCATTGAATGGAGGCTCCCGCAATAAAGACAGAACCTTCTAACGCATATTCAGGCTCGCCTTTCGCATTACAAGCAATGGTGGTTAATAAGCCGTTTTCGGACTGAATAGCGGTATTACCTGTATGCATCAGCATAAAACAGCCTGTGCCGTAGGTATTTTTCGCTTGCCCTTCCTTAACACATAAATGACCATAAAGAGCCGCTTGTTGGTCGCCTGCGATACCTGCAATTGGAATACGCACACCGCCTTGTCCGCCGATATTGGTTTTGCCGTAAATTTCAGAGGAATTTTTCACTTCCGGTAACATTGAGCGTGGAATATTCAGTAATTCCAGCATCTTATCGTCCCACTGCTTGGTGTGAATGTTAAATAACATCGTACGAGAAGCATTTGTATAATCGGTAATATGCACACGCCCTTGGGTTAATTTCCACACCAGCCAAGTGTCGACCGTACCGAACAATAACTCGCCACGTTCTGCTTTTTCTCTTGCTCCTTCTACGTTGTCTAAAATCCATTTTACTTTTGTGCCGGAGAAGTATGGATCGACAACTAAGCCTGTGGTTTTACGAATATACTCTTCGTGTCCGTCTGCTTTTAATTTATCGGTAATATCAGAGGTACGGCGGCATTGCCATACAATCGCATTATAAACAGGTTTACCGCTCTCTTTTTCCCACACAATGGTAGTTTCACGCTGGTTAGTAATACCAATTGCAGCAATACTATCAGGGCTAATACCTGCCTTTGCCACCACTTCATTTAAGGTCGAACTTTGGGTAGCCCAAATTTCCATCGGGTTATGTTCTACCCAACCGGCTTGTGGATAAATTTGGGTAAATTCACGTTGTGCCACTTCAACAACATTGGCATTTTTATCTAGTAATACCGCACGGGAGCTTGTTGTGCCTTGATCAAGGGCGATGATATATTGTTTGTCCATAGATTACTCCTGAATATTTGCCGGAAGGTTTTTGTGAATAAGATTTTTATAGCCCCAAGCACCGAATAACGCACCGCAGATTGGAGCAACAATTGGAATAATGAAATAAGGGATTTCTTTACCGCCGGTGAGTGCAATTTCGCCCCAACCTGCAAGGAAAGCAAAGAGTTTAGGTCCAAAATCACGAGCCGGGTTCATCGCAAAGCCTGTTAATGGACCGGTTGCCCCACCGATAACAGCGATTAATAAACCAATGAGCAATGCCGCTAAGGCTTTATTTGGTAAGCCGTTTTTATCATCACCGATTGCTAAAATGGTAGACATTAACACGGCAGTAATCACAAATTCCACAATAAATGCCGTTAATAATGTAATATTTGGGTTGGGATAGGTTGAGAACACACCGGCAAAACCAACAGTTTCTCCTCGAACAAGACCTTGAGCTGCTTCGGCTGCTGCAAAGAGATCGCTATACATAAAATAGATAAGTGCAACAGAGCAAAAAGCACCTGCTACTTGAGCGATGATATAGGGTAGAATTTTGTGTTTTTCAAAACCGTAAAATGCAGCGAGTGCGATAGTTACAGCTGGGTTAAGGTGAGCACCGGAAATCCCGGCAGAAATATAAATTGCCATTGATACCCCAATGCCCCAAACAATTGCAATTTCCCATAAACCGAAACTTGCACCAGCAACTTGTGCAGCCGCTACGCAGCCGGCACCAAAGAAGAGAATGAAAGCTGTACCGATAAATTCGCCGATACAAGCATTGCGTAAGGTTCTGTCCATAACGTTCCCCTTAAGAAGAAATGATTGAAAACCAATAAAGAAATGTTTGAAAATGAAAATATTTTCGAGCTGATATTGCCAAAACACCATTTTTTAAGCAAATGGGAAATTTTAAATTTGTGAAATCCATCACATTATTTTTTTAAATCAACTATTTCTAGGTATAATTTTACAAATCATTTTTTAGGGCAAAATATGTACTCAGTTTTTATACTTTCAACCGGTGCAGTACTTGGGGCATTGTCTCGTTGGCAATTAGGCGTGTGGGTGAATCCATTACTTAATCAGCTTGCATTAGGCACATTGTTAGCAAATTGGGCTGGTTGCTTTCTGATTGGTATTGCGATGGGGTTTAATTTAGGCGATAGCCAAAGATTATTATTTATTACAGGCTTTCTCGGCAGTTTCACCACCTTTTCAAGTTTTTCCGCAGAGTTAAGCGAGAAATTATTAGCGGAAAAATGGGGAGAATTTATCACTGTATTAAGCCTGCATTTAGTGGGCGGCATTGTACTCACAATTTGTGGCATTTTGCTCACTCGTTGTCTAACAAGCGGTTAAATTTGCTGAAAAATTTGCAAATAAAAAACCTCCCAATCGGGAGGTTTTTCGTGGAACTTTTACAGTAACATATTCGATAGTAATAAACCGAAGCCGATACTGAAAATCATACTGAGTAAGCCCGGTAGCATAAAGCTGTGGTTGAAAATATATTTACCGATGCGAGTTGTACCCGTTGTATCAAAGTCGATTGAAGCAATAATCGGACCATAGTTCGGAATGAAGAAGTAGCCGTTTACGGCAACAAATACCCCGATTAATACCGGTGCAGGAATACCGATTGCAATCGCCACAGGGAATAGAGTTGCAACCGTTGCCCCTTGGCTATTTACTAATACAGAAAGTACGAATAGTGCGAATGCAAATGCCCAAGGTGCAGTTTCAACTAAGCCTGACACCATAGATTTTACTTCATCCATATGACCTTGCATTAAGGTATCGCCTAACCACGCAATACCGAAAATCGCAATTACCGCACGCATACCAGCGTGGAATACTGAGCCTTTGGTAATTTCATTGCCATCCGGCTTGCAGAGTAAAATGATTAATGCACCTACGCTTAACATTACGATTTCAATGGTGTGAGCCATACCCATCGGTTTGCCGTCAAACACTGGGCGAAGTGAAGGCATCGCACCCATTAAAACTACTAATAATGCACCGAATAAGAATAAGCCAACGGATAATTTTGCAGTTGGTTTTAACGGTAATTCGGTTGGGTTTGCGGTGATGTGGTTTGCTTTCACATACTCAGGATCTTGCAATAATTTTTGATAGTGTGGGTCGTCTTTCAACTCTTTACCCATTTTATTCACAAATACGCAAGCTAAACCTAAACCTAATAATGTTGAAGGAATGGTAACCATCAGCACATCGCCTAAGGTAATGCCTTGTGGTTCAAGGAATGCTACCACTGCGACGACTGCCGCTGCAATCGGGCTGGCTACAATCGCAAATTGTGAGGCAATTACCGCCATTGAGAGAGGACGCTCAGGGCGAATACCGTTATGGCGGCTTACCTCAGCGATTACAGGTAATACAGAATAAGCAACGTGTCCTGTACCTGCAAGCACAGTAAATGTCCAAGTTACAAGTGGTGCGATAAAGGTAATGTGTTTTGGATTTTTACGCAAAATACGAGTGGCGATTTTGATCATATAATCTAAACCACCGGCGGCTTGCATTGCAGCCGCTGCTGCAACTACCGCCATAATCATAAACATTACATCAATCGGTAATCCTGCCGGTTTTAAGCCAAAGCCAAATGACAAAATGGCTAAACCTAAACCACCAAATACCCCTAATCCGATACCGCCAACGCGAGCACCGACCAAAATGCACAGTAACACTATAGCAAATTGGATAATAAACATAGCAGACATAATCTGACTCCTTTATATTAAAAAAATGAAATCGATCACAAAAGAAATTGATATTTCTTCTTAAATTAATCGCCGGCTACTATATCAATAAAGCAAAGTAATCTCTATAATCTAAATCAATAAAAGCTTTAAAAAATTTAAGGAAAAGTATGCAATTTTCAAAAATGCACGGACTTGGTAATGATTTTGTGGTGGTTGATGGTGTAACCCAAAATGTGTACCTGACAGAGGAGATGATCCGCACTTTATCAGACCGACATCGCGGAATCGGGTTTGACCAACTTTTATTAGTCGAACCGCCTTACGATCCGGAATTGGACTTTCACTACCGCATTTTCAATGCCGATGGCAGTGAAGTTTCACAATGTGGAAATGGGGCGAGATGTTTTGCCCGTTTTGTAACCTTAAAGGGTTTAACTAGCAAAAAAGATATTTATGTTAGCACCGCAAAAGGCAAAATGGTGCTGACGGTGCAAGATGACGACAAAGTGCGAGTGAATATGGGCGAGCCGATTTGGGAACCTGCACAAATCCCATTTACGGCGAATAAATTTGAGAAAAACTATATTTTACGCACTGATTTGCAAACCGTTCTATGTGGGGTGGTGTCGATGGGTAATCCACATTGTGTGCTACAAGTAGATGATGTAAAAACTGCACCAGTGAATGAACTCGGACCTTTGCTCGAAAGCCATGAACGCTTCCCTGAACGAGCGAATATCAGCTTTATGCAAGTGGTGAATCGCAATCACGTCAAATTACGGGTGTATGAGCGAGGTGCAGGCGAAACCCAAGCTTGTGGCAGCGGGGCGTGCGGCACGGTAGCGGTCGGTATTATGCAAGGCTTGTTGGATAATAAAGTACAGGTGGATTTGCCCGGTGGTTCACTCATTATTGAATGGCAAGGCGTAGGGCATCCTCTTTATATGACAGGCGATGCAACACATATTTATGATGGATTTATCAAGCTGTAATTATTGTCGGGAGGGTTAAGCCCTCCCATTTTTTCATTAAATTAACTTCTTCACCAACTCCAACACCACAGGTAATTCGGTTACACCCTCTCTATCCAAGAAATGTCCACCCTGATTTAGGCGAATATAGTCCGCTTGCAAATGTTGAGCGAGAGCATCGCTGTATTTATGATTAACGATAGTATCGTCTAACGCACTCACTACATAGCTTGGAAAATGCGATACGCTCGGTAAAATCGCATAATAATTGGTAAAGGCAGACAGTTCGGGTAAATTTTCTATGGGTTGATAAAAGCCGGACACAAACACTGCCCCTTTAATTTTGGCGTAATTTTTCGCTAAAAAATTCAAAATGGCGATACAGCCCAAACTATGCCCGACAAAAATGGTTTGATCGTTAAGCTCCACATTTTGTGCAAGATGATTTAACCAACCATCTAATGATGGATTTTCCGAATTGGGCATATTCAGCCGCTCACAGCTAACGCCCAATTTTGCTAATTCTTGCTCCAACCACGGAAACCAATGTTTATCGGCATTTGCTGTATAACCGTGAACGATATAAACCTGTGCCATTACACACCTCCTAATTTGACTAAAAAGATTGTAGCAAAAAATGCTAAAATAGCCACATATACTACTTATAAGGAACTCAATGAACGTTTGGATTTTATTAGCGATTTCAATTTGTTTGGAAATTGCTGCTACTAACTTATTAAAATTAAGCAATGGTTTTACCAAAGCCGTACCAACCATTAGCTCGCTGGCACTTTATGGCTTATCGTTTTACTTTCTCTCAATTATTTTCCGCACCTTACCGGTGGGCATTGTTTATGCGGTTTGGTCTGGTGTAGGAATTGTGCTTACTGCCATTGTTGCGTATTTCGCATTCGGGCAGAAAATAGACTTGGCAGGCTTGGTTGGTATTGCGTTGATTTTAGCTGGTGTATTGGTGATTAATTTATTTTCGAAGGTATGATTACAAGCGGTCATTTTTCTGCAAAATTTTGCGAGAAAATGACCGCTTGTTAGTCTTTATAAACCCTTCAACCTCTGATAAATTTCCGCAAATTTTTGGCGTTTTTCTTGATATTCCGCATAGCGAGCCGGGTTTGGCTGATAAACCTGTTCTAACGGTAGCGGCTGGCAGAACTCGGCAATATCTTGGTTTGGATTTAATGCAATTTGAGCCAGTTTCGCTGCCCCTAATGCCGGACCAACATCGCCACCTGTGCGGTATTCAAAGGTTTTACCGCTAATATCGGCAAGCAGTTGTCGCCAGTAGGCACTTTTTGCTCCCCCACCAATTAAGGCAATATTTTCCGCTTTCACGCCGGTTTCGTGAAGTACATCAATCCCTTCCGCTAAATCAAAACTCACGCCTTCAATCACGGCTTTTGCCATCGTAACTTGGTTATCGTTATGACTTAAACCCCAGAATAGGCCTTTGGCGTAAGGGTCATTATGCGGTGTACGTTCGCCTGATAAATAAGGCAAGAAAATCGCATCAGAAGCAGTTTGGTTAGCTTCAACTTGTTGGAATAAGGTTGGCACATCTTTAACACCAAGCGATTTTGCCGCCCAATCGACCGAAGATGCCGCACTTAAAATCACCGACATCAAATGCCAGCGATCCGGTAAGGCGTGGCAGAAACTGTGAACCGCTTTTTGTGGATTAGCGTGGAATTTATCGCTCACTACAAAATAAACACCTGAAGTACCGAGTGAGAGCATTGCTTGCCCTGTTTGGTATAAGCCAATACCGATTGCACCTGCGGCATTATCGCCACCACCTGCCACAATCGGTACAGATTTCATTTTCCACTGTTCGGCAAGAGCTGGGCGTAAATAGCCTGTGATTTGGTTGCCCTCAAATAGTTTTGGCATATTTTCAATGTCTAATCCGCAGGCATTCAGCAGAGAAATGTTCCAATCCCGTTTACCTACATCAAGCCACATTGTGCCGGAGGCATCGGACATATCAGAAGCGTATTCGCCTGTCATTAAGAGCCTTAAATAATCTTTCGGCAACAACACTTTACTCACTTTTTCCGCTACATTTGGTAAGTGTTTCTCCACCCAACGCAATTTCGGGGCGGTAAAGCCCGGCATCATTAAGTTTCCAGTAATTTCACGGCTATTAGGCACTAGTTTTTCCAACTCTTCGCATTCAGCAAAACTGCGTCCGTCATTCCATAAAATAGCCGGGGAAAGCACATTATCTGCGTTGTCTAGTAAGGTTGCTCCGTGCATTTGCCCTGTCAAACCGATAGCTTTTACTCCACTTAAATCGTGTTTCGAAACGAGTTCAAGCATTGCTTCATTAGTGGCATTCCACCAATCTTGCGGATTTTGTTCAGACCATAATGGCTGTGGGCGGGAAATAGGCAATGATTTTTGCGTAATGGCAATAATGTGTTGATTTTCATCGAGTAACACGACTTTCACACCCGATGTGCCGAGATCGATTCCAATATACATAAATATTCCTTTGTCATTGAATACAAGCGGTCATTTTATTCGGGAAATTTGCAATTTAACGTTTTGGAGATCCATCACCCCTCTTTGCTAAAGAGGGGGATCAGATCGAGCTTAAATTTGCAAAATTTTTACAAAAAACAACCGCTTGTAGATTAACGATAAATATAGCTATTCACTAAATTTTCTAAATATTCTTGCTGACCCGAAACCGGTTTTGGATCTAAGTCTTGGGTTTCTACGATTCTAGCAAGATCTTCAAGGCTGGCTTTGCCAGTTAATATTTGCTGACCTAGATCTTGATTCCAGCCTGCATAGCGATTATCCACTACTTTTTGCAACGCTTGGTCTTCAATCATTTTCGCTGCACGTTTTAGTGATAATGCTAATACATCCATTGCACCAATATGGGCGTGGAATAAATCATACGGGTCGGTACTTTGGCGGCGGATTTTTGCATCAAAGTTGAAACCACCTGTAGTGAAACCGCCTGCTTTTAAGATTTCGTACATTACAAGGGTGTTTTCCTCCACGCTGTTCGGGAATTGGTCGGTATCCCAGCCTAATTGCGGGTCGCCGCGGTTTGCGTCGATAGAACCGAAGATGCCTAATGCCGTTGCGGTTGCAATTTCGTGTTGGAATGTATGCCCTGCAAGCGTAGCGTGGTTGGCTTCAATGTTCATTTTGATTTCATTTTCTAAACCGAACTGTTTTAAGAAACCGTAAACGGTTGCGACATCATAGTCGTATTGGTGTTTGGTTGGCTCTTGTGGTTTTGGCTCAATTAATAGTGTGCCTTTAAAGCCGATTTTATGTTTATGTTCTACCACTAATTGCATAAAGCGACCGATTTGTTCACGTTCACGTTTGAGATCAGTATTGAGTAATGTTTCATAACCTTCACGTCCGCCCCATAATACATAGTTTTCACCGCCTAAACGTTTGGTGGCATTCATTGCGGTGAAAACTTGTGCTGCCGCCCACGCAAATACTTCCGGATTTGGGTTGGTGGAAGCACCTGACATATAGCGAGGGTTGGTAAAGCAGTTTGCGGTTCCCCATAATAATTTCACGCCGGTTTCTGCTTGTTTTTGCTCTAAAATATCCACAATGGTGTTGAAATTGTGTTGATATTCCTTAAAGTTGTTGCTTTCCGGTGCAACGTCTACATCGTGGAAGCAGTAGTAAGGCACGCCTAATTTTTGGAAAAATTCAAAGGCAATTTCCGCTTTTTGCTTCGCACCTTGCAGTAAATCACCGGTTTTTTGCCAGCTTCTGTCAAGCGAACCTACACCGAACATATCATTCCCTGTCCAGCAGAATGTATGCCAATAGCAAACCGCTAAACGCAAATGTTCTGCCATTGTTTTGCCTAAAATCACTTCATTTGGATTGTAGTGTCTGAATGCGAAAGGATTGGTTGAGTTTGCCCCTTTGTATTGTACTTTTGAGATTTTGTCGAAATAGTTAGACATAACAATGCTCCTATGTATTGGAAAAATGATGTTTCGGCGACATCATTGGAGAATTATCAAAACCATTCAATTACGATATTTCGTTTTTTAATTTAGATTATTGGTTAATGTGGCGTAGATCACAAAAGTGAAAAATCGTAATGGTATTGAGAAATATGATAATTGCACTTCATTTGAAATCAGCCCAGACTTTGAGCGAGCGAGAACAGGCTCAAACATTATTTTTATAACCAATGAGGTGAACTATGAAACTCAAGTCCAAATTATTAGCAGTTGCTACCGCCACCTTAATGGCATTTAGCCACTCGGCAATTGCCAAAGATCTGAAAATCGGTATGTCTATCGATGATTTACGCTTAGAACGTTGGCAAAAAGATAGAGATATTTTTGTGAATAAAGCGGAAGCCTTAGGTGCAAAAGTGTTTGTGCAGTCAGCAAATGGTGATGCAACAGCTCAAATTTCTCAAATTGAGAATATGCTAAACAAAGATATTGATGTATTAGTGATTATTCCGTTTAACGGCGAAGTGTTATCAAACGTGATTGCGGAAGCGAAAAAAGAAGGTGTTAAAGTTTTAGCTTATGACCGCTTAATCAATAATGCAGATATTGATTTCTATGTTTCATTCGATAACGAAAAAGTGGGTGAGTTACAAGCACAAAGCATTATCGAGCAAAAACCGGAAGGGAATTATTTTTTAATGGGTGGTTCACCTGTTGATAATAACGCGAAATTATTCCGTAAAGGACAAATGAAAGTGCTACAACCGCATATTGATAGCGGCAAAATTAAAGTGGTGGGCGACCAATGGGTGGATTCTTGGTTAGCGGAAAAAGCCTTACAAATTATGGAAAATGCTTTAACCGCCAATAAAAACAACATTGATGCAGTAGTGGCTTCAAACGATGCCACTGCAGGTGGTGCAATCCAAGCATTAAGTGCTCAGGGCTTATCTGGCAAAGTGGCGATTTCTGGTCAAGATGCAGACTTATCGGCAATCAAACGCATTATTGCGGGTACACAAACAATGACTGTTTATAAGCCAATTACGAATCTTGCAGATAAAGCAGCTGAAATTGCAGTAGCACTGGGTAAAGAAGAAAAAGTTGAAAGCAATGCGAAATTAAATAACGGCAACAAAGAGGTTGAATCTTACTTATTAGAGCCTGTGGTAGTAACCAAAGACAATATTGATGACACCGTGATTAAAGACGGCTTCCACACTAAAGACGCAGTATATAAATAAATCACTTTAATTTTTCTAGATGGCGAGGCTTCCTCGCCATTTTTTGAAAATAAGGGGCTAAGTATGGCGAAATTATTAGAAATGAAGAACATCACTAAAAAGTTTGGTGAAGTTGTAGCATTAAATAATATTTCAATTTCCCTTGAAACCGGTGAAATACTTTCTTTGTGTGGTGAAAATGGTTCAGGCAAATCAACCTTAATGAAAGTATTGTGTGGCATTTATCCTGCCGGTGAGTATGAAGGGGAAATCTATTTTTCCGGCGAAAAACTGATTGCCAAAAATATTAAAGATACTGAAGAAAAAGGCATTTCCATTATTCACCAAGAATTGACCTTAGTAAAAAATATGTCGATTTTGGAGAATATGTTTTTAGGGAATGAAATTACCAAATCAGGTATTACAGATGACAATGAAATGTATCTACGTTGTAAAACTTTGTTAGAGCAAGTGCAACTGGATATTGACCCAAACACCAAAGTAGGGGAGTTAGGCTTAGGGCAACAACAATTAGTCGAAATTGCTAAAGCCTTGAACAAACAGGTACGTTTATTAATTTTGGACGAACCAACCGCCTCTCTTACTGAAAAAGAAACCGATATTCTGCTTAATCTAATTAAAGACTTAAAAGCTCATAATATTGCTTGCGTTTATATTTCTCACAAATTGAACGAAGTTAAAGCTATTTCCGACAAAATTTGCGTGATCCGTGATGGCGAACATATCGGCACTCGCTCGGCAATCGGTATGAGTGAAGATGACATTATCACGATGATGGTGGGGCGTGAAATTACCTCGCTTTATCCACACGAACCGCACGAGATTGGCGAAGAAATTCTCCGTGTTGAAAATATTACCGCTTGGCATCCGACTAATACGCATATCAAGCGGGTCGATAATGCTAATTTTGTGCTACATAAAGGCGAAATTTTAGGTGTAGCAGGTTTGGTCGGTTCGGGGCGAACCGAAATGGCACAATGTATTTTCGGATCTTATCAAGGCAAATATCAGGCTGATGTTTATCTCAATAACCAAAAAATAAAAATCAAAAATTGTGCTCAAGCCATTGAAAATCACATTGTAATGGTGCCGGAAGATCGCAAAAAACACGGCATTGTACCGATTATGGGAGTTGGCAAAAATATTACTCTCTCTGCATTGCCGCAATTTTGTTTTGGAAAAAAAGTGATAAATGAACCGCTTGAAGAGACCATTATCAACCAATCTATTGCCAAACTAAAAGTAAAAACTTCCTCGCCTGAATTAGCCATTGGACGTTTAAGTGGCGGTAATCAGCAAAAAGCAATTTTAGCAAAATGTTTGCTGCTCAATCCGAAAATCTTAATTTTAGACGAGCCGACACGAGGTATTGATGTGGGGGCGAAATATGAAATTTATAAACTCATCAATCAATTAGCTCAAGAAGGAATGGCGATTATTGTGATCTCTTCCGAATTGCCAGAAGTATTAGGCATTAGCGACTGTGTGTTAGTAATGCACGAGGGCAAAATCAAAGCAAACCTCATCAACCAAAATTTAACCCAAGAAAAAGTGATGGAAGCGGCACTCAAGGAGTAATCTATGAACAAGTTAAAATCAATCAATTTACAAGTCTATATTATGCTGATTGCCATCGTGGTGATTATGAGTTTTTTCTCAATTGCAACAGATGGTGCCTATTTAAGTGCCAGAAACATTTCTAACCTGCTACGCCAAACTTCCATTACAGGTATTCTTGCCATTGGTATGGTATTTGTGATTATTTCCGCTGAAATTGACTTATCTGTTGGTTCACTAATGGGTTTACTTGGCGGCTTTGCTGCGATCAGTAATGTCTGGTGGGGTTGGCCTTTACCGCTAACCATTGCGGTTACACTTGTTTTAGGCTTGATGATCGGGGCGTGGAACGGCTGGTGGGTGGCTTATCAAAAAGTACCATCTTTTATTGTAACCCTTGCAGGTATGTTGGCATTTCGTGGCATCTTAGTCGGTATCACTAACGGTACAACGGTTTCGCCTATTAGCAATGAAATGACAACAATTGGTCAAGGCTACTTGCCTGATATGGTCGGTATGGCTTTAGGTACAATCGGTATTCTCTGCTTTATTGCTTGGGGTAGCTACCAACGTAAGGCAAGACAAAAACTTAATTTAACCGTTCCTACCTTCCCAAAAGAAACTTTCAAATATGGCATTGTAGCGATGATAGTATTAGGGGCAATTTATCTGCTCAATGATTATCGTGGCGTACCATTCCCGGTATTGGTATTAGTGGTATTAGCGATTGCAGGCACATTCCTAGCTCGTAAAACTGCCTTTGGTCGCCACGTTTATGCGATTGGTGGTAACATTGATGCCGCACGTCTCTCCGGTATTGCAGTTGAAAAAATCAAACTTTCCATCTTCGCATTAAACGGATTATTAGTCGCCATTGCAGGTTTGATTTTAAGCTCTCGCTTAGGAGCTGGTGCTCCGTCAGCAGGGCAAAATGCCGAGCTTGATGCTATCGCTGCCTGTGTGATTGGCGGAGCAAGTTTGGCTGGTGGTATCGGCACAATTTACGGTGTAGTCATCGGAGCATTTATCATCGCCTTACTGGATAACGGAATGAGTATGCTTGATGTGCCAACCTTCTGGCAATATATCGTAAAAGGTGCGATTTTACTGCTTGCAGTATGGATGGATACTGTTAGCAAGAAAAAAGCCTAATTGCTCCCCTGATGCAAGCGGTCGTTTTTTGTAAAAAATTTGCAAGAAACGACCGCTTGTCTAGAATGATATAAATGTAAATCTTTAATAGCCCTAAATTGTTTTGAAACAGAAACATCACTTTCACTCAGCGGAGATACTTATGAAACAACGCAGATTTGGTAAAACCAACAAAATGGTGTCAGAAATTGGTTTAGGCACTTGGCAGCTTGGGACGAAATGGGGCGATCCGTTTAATCACCAAGAGGCGATGGCAATTTTAGAAACCGCCTATGAGCAAGGCATCAATTTTATTGATACGGCTGATGTGTATAACAACGGGCAAAGCGAGAAAGCGATTGGCGAAATCTTGAAAAAATATCCTGACTTTTTCTATGTGGTAACCAAGTGTGGGCGAGCGTTAAATCCACATACAGCTGAAATGTACACGCCACAGGCAATCGAAAAGTTTGTTGAGGGTAGTTTAAGCCGTTTAGGTACAGAAAAGTTAGATATGATTTTGCTCCATTGCCCGCCAACCTCGGTGTATCGCAATGATGAGATTTTTGCAAAATTGGAACAGCTTAAGTCTAGCGGAAAATTGATCGACTACGGTGTGAGTATCGAAACTGTCGAAGAAGGTTTGCTGGCAATGGATTACGATATTGCCGCAATGGAAGTCATCTTCAATATGTTCCGTCTAAAACCGTTGGAGCAACTTTTCCCAACCGCACAGCAAAAAGATGTGGGCATCATTGCCCGAGTGCCGTTAGCAAGTGGTTTATTAACCGGCAGATACAGTGCTAGCACACAATTTGGCAAAGATGATCACCGAACATTCAACCGACAAGGTGAAGTCTTTGATAAAGGCGAAACTTTCTCTGGTGTGGATTATCAACTTGGCTTACAAGCAGTAGAAGAGCTGAAAGCCTTATTCGGTACGGAAGATTTAATTCCTCACGCATTACGTTGGGTATTGATGAATGAAGCCGTTAGTACAGTAATTCCAGGTGCAAGTAAAGTTTCACAAGTGATTACTAACGCAGCAGTGGATAACTTCCCGCCACTTACTGAAAATGAAATGCAAAAAGTGGAAGAGATTTACAACTGCTTAATCCGCCCAAGTGTGCATCATTTGTGGTAAATTTCTAAGAGCAAGCCACGAATTTTCGTGGCTTTTGCTTGTTCCCCGATTTTGATTTAATATTATTCTATTCACGGAGGGGAACAATGACAGAGCAATATCATAAAATCGCCCTGCTTTTTAATGCAAATAAAATTTACGATCGTGGCGTAATGCGAGGGATTGGGCAGTTTATTCAGGCTTCTCAATGCTCTTGGGATATTTTTATTGAAGATGATTTTGTCTATCATAAAAATACCATTGAAAGCCTCTCCATTGACGGTATTATTGCCGATTTTGACGATCCTGAAACCGTTGAGCTACTAAAAGGCATTAATGTACCGATTGTCGGTGTGGGCGGTTCTTATCAAAATCCTGATTTTTACCCGAAAGTACCTTATGTCGCAACCGATAACTATGCGTTGGTAGAAGCAGCATTTCTACACTTAAAACAAAAGGGTATTAACCAGTTTGCCTTTTATGGCTACCCGGCAGAAACGGAAAAACATTGGGCGGTAGAGCGTCAAAACGCTTTTATTCAGCTGATGGAAAAATATGAACATCAACCGAATTGTTACATTGGCGACCAAACTCATTCCGATAACTGGCTCGAACTGCAAACGAAACTCGGTGAATGGCTGCAAACCTTGCCGCCTCACACAGGAATTATTGCGGTAACAGATGCTAGAGCCAGACACCTTTTACAAACTTGTGAACATCTAAAAATTGCCGTGCCGGAGCAGCTTTGTGTGATTGGTATTGATAACGAAGAGCTGATTCAATATCTCTCCCGTGTGTCGCTTTCCTCTGTTACACAAGGCACAACACAAATTGGCTATCACGCAGCGAAGTTGCTTTACCGCAAACTAAACGATCTGCCTGTTTCATTTAAACCGATTTTGATCCCTCCGCTGAAAGTGGAAGAACGCCGTTCCACCGATTACCGTTCTTTACAAGATCCTCTGGTTATTCAGGCAATGCACTACATTCGCCATCGGGCTTGTCAGGGAATCAAGGTTGAGCAAGTGTTGGATCATCTGAAGATTTCTCGCTCTAACCTTGAACAGCGTTTTAAAGAGGAGATGAACAAAACCATTCATCAAGTTATCCACGAGGAAAAGCTGGCTCGAGCAAGATATATGCTCAAATTTACCGATATTTCGACCCAAGAGATTGCCAATGTGTGTGGATACCCTTCCTTACAGTACTTCTATGCGGTGTTTAAAAAAGAATTTGGCAAAACCCCGAAAGAGTTTCGGGAAGAGTAGTTACAAGCGGTCGTTTTTACGCAAAATTTTGCATATAATGAGCAATATTTTTTATTACTCAACGCATTCTAAATGACCAAACACAAACGCCCTACTTTGCAAGATATTGCCTCCCATCTCGGCATTACCAAAATGACAGTCAGCCGTTTTCTGCGTGATCCGAACACGGTAGCGAAAGAGACGGGAGAACGCATAGCACAAGCGATTGAGCAGTTTGGTTACATTCCGAATCGAGCCCCTGATATTCTTTCGAACGCCAAAAGTAGAGCGATTGGCGTGCTTGTTCCCTCTCTTACCAACCAAGTATTTGCGGATGTGATCAAAGGCATTGAACAGATTACCGACAAGGCGGGCTATCAGACAATGCTTGCTCACTACGGTTATAGCGAAGAGAAGGAAGAGAAACGGATTGAATCGCTGCTTTCTTATAATATTGATGGCATTATTCTCTCTGAAAATCACCATTCTGCCCGCACGCTAAAAATGCTGGAAGTAGCTCGTATTCCAGTGATTGAGATAATGGAGTGCGAAGGTAGCATTCAACAAGCGGTCGGATTTGACAATATTTCTGCGGCACAAGCGATGGTGGAAACGATGATCAATCGAGGAAGCCGCTACATTGCCTATTTCGGGGCGAGAATGGACAAACGCTCTCAACTTAAAATGCAGGGCTACGAGCAGGCGATGCAAAAACACGGTTTGACACCATTGAATATCACGACCGAAGAGCATTCCTCTTTTACGCTCGGAGCAGAACAACTCCGCCAAGCTCTAGTTCAACAACCGCAGCTAGATGGTGTGTTCTGCACCAATGACGACTTAGCCATCGGAGCATTATTTGAATGCCAACGTTTAGGCATCGCTGTGCCGGAACAGATCAAAATAGCAGGCTTTCACGGACACGATGTTGGGCAATCCCTTACTCCACAGCTTGCCAGCGTGATTACCCCTCGCTTACAAATGGGCAGAGTGGCAGCACAAGAATTGCTCAACCGCATTCACGGCATACCGCAACAAAGCCCGATCATCAATTTGGGGTATCAGATTCATTTGGGAGAGAGTGTGTAGGGGCAAATTGTAATTTGCCCCTACGGTGTTATTTGGCTAACAATGGTTTAACCGCCTCCACACATCTCTCCACCACTTCTTCAAAACTACCGTCGATATCAATAAAGAGCACATCCGGTTCGTCTGCTTGTGGAATTTCGAGAGTGTTGAACTGGCTTTGCAACATTTCGGGTTTCATAAAATGTCCTTTGCGTTGTTTCATTCGTTCCAGCACCAGCTCAAATGAGCCGTTTAGGAATAGGAATTTTACATCAGCATTGCCCTCGCGGATTTGATCACGATATTTTTTCTTTAATGCCGAGCAGACAATAATCCCTTTTTCGCTTTTCTGTTCTAGGCTGAAAGCGGCATCGTTAATTCGCTCTAACCACGGGCGGCGGTCATCATCATTTAGCGGTGTACCACTTGCCATTTTCACTATGTTCGCACGAGGGTGAAGATCATCCCCATCAATCAATTTCAACCCTAATTTCTGTGCAACAGCCGTACCAACAGAGGTTTTACCGGTGCTGGATACCCCCATTAAGATAAATGCTTTTCCTTGAGACATTGTCTGCTCCTATGTTATCGGTAACTCTTATTTGAGCTTAATTTAGCAGTTTAAAACGAAAAATCATCTGCTATTTCTAAGAAATTTGAAGTAGATCACAAATTTAAAATAAAAATTACGCAACCGTTTACTATTTATTAATTTTTATATATGTTACCGATAACATTTATATGAGGGAAAATGCTATGAAAATATCTACCTTATCCTGTGTTGTGAAAGGAAAAAAGTCAGTTGATGTTGTTTCACAAGAAATTAACTTTGATGAACAAAATCAAGGACAAACATTGGTGCAAATTACACGAGGAGGAATTTGTGGTTCAGATCTTCACTATTATGAACATGGAAAAGTTGGTAACTTTGAAATTAAGCACCCTATGATTTTAGGGCACGAAGTCATCGGTAAAGTTGTAAAAACTAACTCTCGAGCGTTATTTGAAGGGCAGAAAGTTGCTATTAATCCGAGTAAGCCTTGTTTCAATTGTAAATATTGTTTGAGTGGGGAAACTAATCAATGTGAAACAATGAGATTCTTTGGGAGTGCGATGTATAACCCTCACGTTGATGGAGGATTTACTCAGTATAAAGTGGTAGATGACACACAATGTATTCCATATCCCCAAGAAGTTTCTGACGATATTATGGCATTTGCAGAGCCATTAGCCGTCACTATTCATGCTGCCAAACAGGGTGGAGATTTACAAGGTAAAAAAGTATTTATTTCCGGTGTGGGACCTATTGGATGTTTGACTGTTGCTGCTGTAAAAGCTCTTGGTGCAACTGAAATTATTTGTGCTGATATTAGTCAACGTTGCTTAGATCTAGCATTAGAAATGGGAGCAACCAAAGTATTACACGCAATAAATAGTGATTTTTCTGACTACTTAAAGCATAAAGGTGAGTTTGATGTTTCATTTGAAGCATCGGGACATTCATCTTCAGTAGAACGTTGCTTATTAGTAACTAAAGCAAAAGGAACTGTAGTGCAAATTGGTATGGGAGCACCTATTCCTGAATTTAATATGATGACACTTATTGCCAAAGAAATTAATTGGAAAGGCTCTTTCCGTTTTGTTGAAGAGTTTAATACTGCTGTGGAATGGCTGGGTTCGGGTAAAGTTAATCCGCTACCATTACTTTCTGCTGTATATTCTTTTGAGCAGCTGGAAACTGCACTACAGCAAGCAGGCAATAAAAATGAAATTTCAAAAATTCAGCTAACATTTGCATAACCGGGAGGCAATGATGCGTGATTTATTTTCTTTAAAAAATAGACGAATCTTAATTACAGGCTCAGCTAGAGGCATTGGGCGTTTGTTAGCTGAGGGTGTGGCGGAATATGGTGCTGAGGTTATTATTAATAGTACCAATCAAGAAAAATCTCAATTAGTAGCTGATGAGCTTAATGCGAAAGGATTGAAAGCTTATGCTGTTGCTTTTGATGTTACTGATACACAAGCAGTACATCAAGCAATAGACTATATTGAAAGCAATATAGGAACAATAGATGTTTTAATTAATAATGCAGGTATACAACGCCGTTATCCATTCTGTGATTTCCCTGAGCAAGAATATGATGAGGTTATTAAGGTTAATCAAAAATCGGTATTTATTGTTTCTCAGGCTGTTGCTCGTTATATGGTTAAGCGACAATCAGGAAAAATTATTAACATCGGCTCGATGCAAAGTGAGTTAGGAAGAGACACAATCACTCCATATGCAGCCTCTAAAGGAGCAGTAAAAATGTTAACGAGAGGGATGTGTGTAGAGTTGGCTCGCTATAATATTCAGGTGAATGGTATTGCTCCAGGTTATTTTAAAACTGAATTAACTCGTCCTTTAGTTGAAAATAAGGAATTTTCTGACTGGTTATGTAAACGTACACCTGCTGCTCGTTGGGGAAATCCTGAAGAGCTAATTGGAGCAGCCGTTTTCCTATCATCTAAAGCCTCAGATTTTGTAAATGGACATTTACTCTTTGTTGATGGCGGTATGCTTGCTGCCGTTTAATTTTATTATTAAGGAATAATTTATGTTAATTTTTGTTTTAATTGCGTCAATAGCATTGCTATTGCTACTTATCATCAAATTTAAAGTACATGCTTTTGTTGCTTTAGTCTTAGTTAGTTTACTCACTGCTATTGTAACTGGAATACCTGTAGATAAGATTCTACCTACACTTCTAGGTGGATTTGGTAATACATTGGCTGCCGTTGCATTACTAGTTGGATTTGGTGCAATGATAGGGCGTTTATTAGAGATTACAGGTGGTGCAAAAGTATTAGCTGATACTCTAATTAACAAGTTTGGTGAGAAAAGAGCACCCTTTGCACTTGGTGTAGCATCTTTCTTATTTGGTTTCCCAATTTTCTTTGATGCTGGTTTAGTTGTAATGCTACCAATTATTTTTAGTGTAGCAAAACAGTTTGGTGGCTCATTATTCCGTTATGCTTTCCCTGCAGCGGGGGCATTTGCTGTAACTCACGCTTTCTTACCTCCTCACCCTGGTCCTGTAGCATCAGGAGAGTTATTAGGAGCTAATATTGGCTTACTTACCATTGTGGGCTTAGTTTTGGCAATTCCAACATGGTATTTTGCAGCTTATTTATATGGTACTTATTTAGGCAAAAAATTTGAATTACCTATTCCAAAAGCGTTTTTAAACTCCGCACCAATTAATGAAACAGCCGTATTAAACCCACCAAGTTTTAGAAAGGTATTAGTTATTTTATTAATGCCATTATGTTTAATAATGTTAGATACTGTTTTGAATACTTTATCAGTTGCAAAAGTTGTAGATGGATCAGCATTATGGGTGCAAAGTTTACGTTTAATTGGTAAAACGCCAGTTGCTTTGCTTATTAGTTTATTAGTTACGATCTTTTTATTAAAAGAACAACGTAGTGTTGAACAAATTGAAAAAATTTGTGATAACGCATTAGGACCGATTTGCGGTATTGTTTTAGTAACGGGTGCTGGCGGTATGTTTGGTGGTGTACTACGTGCAAGCGGTATCGGAGATGTATTAGCTAACTTATTTGCTGATACTGGAATGCCGATTATTGTAACAGCATTCTTAATTTCTACTGCTCTTAGGGTGGCTCAAGGGTCAGCAACAGTTGCAATTACCACTACTTCTGCATTGATTGCACCTATGGTTGCAGCAAGCACAGGTTTAAGTGAATTTGATTTATGTTTTATCATAATTTCGATTGCATCTGGTGCAACTGTTTTGGCTCACGTTAATGACAGTGGTTTCTGGTTAGTAAGCCGTTTCTTGGAAATTGATACCAAGACTATGTTTAAAACGTGGACAGTACAAGAAACACTAATTGGATTAGTTGGTTTCGGTCTTTCGTTTGTGGGCAGTATTCTTCTGTAAAATAGGTGATATAGTATAAATAACAAGCGGTCGTTTTTTTGTAAAATTTTACAAGAAAATGACCGCTATTTTTTATTTACAAAGAGATATAGTTACTTACGATTCAACCAAACCATATACTCCGCCGTACCTTCTGCCACAGTTTTAAATTTACCTGTGTAGCCGGCAGCTCGTAAGTTCGTGAGATCTGCTTGTGTGAAAGTTTGGTAGCGAGATTTTAAGTGTTCCGGGAATGGGATTGTTTCAATTTCGCCTCTGCCATGGTATTTGATTACCGCATTTGCCACTTCTTCAAATGACTCTGCTTTACCTGTTCCAAGGTTGAAAATGCCCGATACACCGTTTTGCCACGCCCAAAGATTGACTTTTGCCACATCTTCTACATAAACAAAATCACGCAAGAACTGCTCAGAACCTGCGAATAATTTCGGGTTTTCGCCTTTTAGCATTTGATTATTGAGATGGAACGCTACACTTGCCATCGAACCTTTGTGTTGTTCACGAGGTCCGTAAACGTTGAAGTATTTGAATCCACAAACCGGCGAATCGGCTTCCGGTAAGATGCTGCGGACATATTCGTCAAATAGGAATTTTGAGTATCCGTAGGCATTTAACGGACTTTCAAATTCACGTTTTTCGATGAAATTATCAGAGCGTCCACCGTAAGTTGCAGCACTTGAGGCATAGAAAAACGGAATTTGTCGATCCAGGCAGAAATGCAATAACTCTTTTGAATATTCGTAGTTATTTTGCATTAAGTATTTGCCATCCCACTCGGTGGTTGCCGAGCAAGCACCTTGATGGAAAACCGCATCAATCTCGCCAAAATCATCACCAGCAATAATAGAAGCAATAAAATCTTCTTTATCGCAGTAGTCGGCAATATCTAAATCCACTAAATTGATAAATTTTTCGCCATTTTTCAGGTTATCTACCACTAAAATATCTCTACGACCGATTTCATTTAACGCTTTGATAATATTGCTGCCGATCATTCCGGCACCACCGGTTACGATAATCATTTTTTTATCCTTTTTAACTGTTCAACTTGATTTATTATGGTTTTATTGCATTGAATTTGCAAATTTTTACGCTTTTTTAACCGCTTGTAGATACTTATTTTGCTCTCGCAATCTGCTTTTTCAGCTTCTGCATTTTTTCTTTAATGCGTTGGCGTTTGAGAGCGGAAATATGATCCACGAATAGTACACCATTTAGGTGGTCGATTTCGTGTTGAATGCAAATGGCGAATAAGTCGTTTGCCTCAAAGATAATTTCCTCGCCTTTACGGTTTAAGGCTTTCACTTTTAATTTTTCTTTGCGTGGCACTAGGGCACGGTGTCCTGGAATGGAGAGGCAGCCCTCTTCAATACCTGTTTCGCCACTACTTTCTAATATTTCAGGGTTGATGAGAACCACTTGGTTGGTTTTATCGCCTTCAATATCAATCGTAATCACACGTTTTAATACGCCCACTTGCGGTGCGGCTAAACCGATGCCTTCGTGTTCATACATTGTTTCAAACATATCATCAATAAAACGATTTAATTCTTCATCAACCTGTTCTACAGGTTCGCACATTGTTGCAAGCCCTTCATCAGGGTAGAGTACAACCTCTAATACAGCCATTTTTGTGATCTCTCTCGAAAAGTTTAAAAAATTCGTTTGGCTATTTTAAACCTTTTCTTATTATTAGGGAAGTGTTGAGGAATAAAAATGGCATATCAATACAATTTATTACGATTATTACAAGTTCCGCAATTTGGTGCACAGCGGATTGGGCGATTATTAAGCGAGGTTGATTTTGCTCAATTTTGCGATTATGACAAATTGCAGCTTAAGCAAATGGGCTGGAATGAAAAGCAAATTCAACGTTGGTTTAATCCGGATAAAAATTGGATTGAGCAATCCCTTACTTGGGCGGAACAAGAAAACCAACGAATTATCACATTATTTGATGAGAGCTATCCGTTTCTTTTACGTCAAATTTCCACTGCACCACCGCTGCTTTATATAAGGGGGGCAGTAGAAAGTCTTACATTACCACAAATTGCAATTGTAGGTAGTCGAGATTATTCCCCTTATGGAGAATATTGGGCTGGACAGTTTGCTGAACAACTCACTCAACATAATCTAGCCATAACCAGCGGATTAGCGATTGGCATTGATGGTTTTGCCCATAAAAAAGTGGTTGAACAGCAAGGCATCACAATTGCGGTTTTGGGGAGTGGTTTAAATCAGGTTTATCCTGCTCGGCATAAAAAATTAGCGGAGCAGATTGTGGATTTAGGTGGTGCGTTGGTGTCAGAGTTTTCACCCAATCAGCCACCGATGGCAGAAAATTTTCCTCGTCGTAATCGGATTATCAGCGGTTTATCGCTCGGCACTTTAGTGATTGAAGCAACTATCAATAGCGGATCATTGATTACTGCTCGCTATGCGTTGGAGCAAGGGAGAGAGGTTTTTGCCTTACCGAATGCGGTGCAAAACCCGTATGCTCAAGGTTGCCATAAATTAATTAAAGAAGGGGCGTTGTTAGTGGAAACTGTCGCAGATATTTTAGAAGCTATTAGTCATCAATACCAACCACAGCAAATCTCTTTATTTGATAAGCCTTCACTATCAGTAAGTAAGTCCTTACATGCGGTTGAGAAAGAGAAAATTTTTGCAAAAGATTTGCCAAATCTGACCGCTTGTCAGCAGCAAATTTATCAACATATTAACCTAGACCCGATTTCTATTGATGATTTAGCAAAAGCAGTAGAAATGCCGATAGAAGCTCTTTTGGTGGAATTGCTGGGATTGGAATTATTAGGTGTGATTAGGCAGGTAAGTGGGGGTTATGTAAAAATTTAACCCATAGAGTTGGTACTCTATGGGAATGTTTAAAATAACTCAAGAGCTTTTTTCATAATATCTTCAGAGGTCAGTTGATACTCTTTCATTAAAAAATCTTGCGACCCAACTTGACCATAACGTTGGTTAATTCCTATTCGCCTCATTGGTATAGGATGGGTTTCCACTACTACTTCTGCTACGGCAGAACCTAAACCATTTTGAATACTGTGGTTTTCGCAAGTTACGATTTTACCTGTAGTTTTTGCACATTCAATAATACATTCTTTATCAATAGGTTTTAATGTAAACATATCAACAACTGTAGCTTGAATGCCTCTTTGAGCTAATAAATCAGCCGCTTTTAATGCTTCTGCAACCATAATACCATTTGCGATGAGGCTAATATCTTTACCTTTTCGAAGTACTTTAGCTTTGCCAATGGTAAATTTTTCACCTTTCGGATAGATGGTAATAGCATTTTTTCGAATAGTACGAACCCAGTAGAAGCCTTTTAAATCAACCAGTTGCTCAATAATGTTTTCCATCATTGTACCATCGGTAATTTCCAATACGTTTGCATAAGCTAGTCCACGTATTAGCCCCATATCTTCAAATGACATATGGGTTCCTCCATTGTAAACAGCAGTAATGCCTGCATCAGAAGCAATGACTTTTACGTTGTTTTTTTGATAATCAATGGACATAAATAATTGATCTAAGCAACGACGACTAGCAAAAGCAGTAAATGTATGTACGAATGGAATATGTCCAGCAATAGATAAACCTGCAGCCATTCCAACTACATTTGCTTCCATAATACCGCAGTTAATAACTTGATTTGGAAGTTGTTTTTGTACTTTATCCATAGTCATACAGCTCATTAAGTCTGATTCAAGTTGGATTATAAGCGGATTATTTTCCATTCGTTTTTGCAAAGTATCGGCGTAGATCTTACGCATTTCTAATGCATCAACTTGCATATTTGGCCTCCAACTGGGTAATAGCTTGTTCTATAGCTAGACGAGAATCTTGATCTAAACGAAGATGGTGGCAGTTATTCAAATTTTCTAAATAATATACACCTTGTCCTTTTACGGAATTTAAAATAACTACTAACGGTTTAATATGCGACTGTGATAGAATTTTATAGAGTGTCATAATATCATCGCCTTTTACTTCTACAGTTGAAAACCCGAAACTTTGGAATTTCTTTTCTAAATCAAAGGGATTGATGATATCGGTTAAGTAACCATCCAACTGTTGTTTATTATAATCTACGAATATAGTTAAGTTAGTGAGTTGATGATGGGCAATAAACTGAAATGCTTCCCAACATTGCCCTTCATTCAATTCTCCATCACCAACAATGCAGAAGGTTCGATTTGGCATTTTACGTAATTGGTGGGAAAGAGCGATACCTGCAGCAATAGAAATACCTTGTCCAAGCGAGCCGGTAGTTACGTCTACCCCGAGAGTTTTTAATCTATCGGGGTGGCTTGGTAAATTAGTACCGTTTTTATTTAAAGTAAGTAACTGATTAAGAGGGTAATAACCTTTTAGAGCAAGCGTAGAGTAGAGAGCGGGTCCTGCATGCCCTTTTGATAATACAAAATAGTCTCTTCCAGACCATTGTGGATCTTTAGGGTCTAGATTCATTACCTTGCCGTATAATACGGCAAGGGTTTCAACGATAGATAAACTACCACCAAAATGACCGAATCCTAAATTAACTAATGATTTGAGTGTTTCGACTCGGATCTGATTAGCGAATTTTTTAAGTTCGAGTTCATTCATTATTCCTTCTCCTTAGAATTTGTTCTATTGGCGAAGTAGTTATAAGCAACTAGTAGTGCGAATAAACTAACAATAATGGCAGTTATCATATTTTTATCAAATAGTTGTGCCATATTACCTAGTACAATCCCGACTCCACCAAAATCAGAGTCTGAGAAAGTAGTATTAGCAAAGCCTAATGAACCAAGTACAGGAAGTAAAAATACAGGTAAGAATGTAATTAATACACCGTGTGCAAAAGCTCCTATAATTGCACCACGACGACCGCCTGTTGCATTACCGAATACGCCAGCAGTTGCTCCACAGAAAAAGTGGGGAACAACACCAGGTAAAATCAATACCCAATTAAGTTGACCTAAAATAGCTAGGCTAACGACACCTCCTGAGAAACTAGCTAGGAAACCAAGTAATACTGCGTTAGGTGCATAGGGGAATACAATTGGACAATCAAGAGCGGGTTTTGCATTTGGTACCAGTTTTTCCGAGAAACCAGTAAAAGCGGGTACTATTTCAGCGAGTACTAAACGAACACCTTGTAAAATTACATAAACACCAGCTGCAAAGGTAATAGCTTGAATAGTTGCATAAACCAAGTAATGTTGCCCTCCACTTAGAGTCGAAACGTATTCACTACCTGATGCAATTGCTAAAATATAGTAAATTACCATCATTGTGAGTGAGATAGAAATTGAGCTATCACGTAAGAAACTAAGATTTTTAGGTAAATTCATTTCCTCAGTAGATTTAGAACCTTTACCTACAAGGCTGCCGATTGACCCTGCAAGTACATAAGCTAAAGTACCAAAATGACCTAAACCAACGTCGTTACTACCAGTAATTTGTTTCATATAACGATGAGCAATAGCAGGGAAAAATGCCATAATCAATCCAAGAGTAAGCGAGCCAACAAATACGAGTTGTATACCTTCGAAACCAGCTACTGTAAGGATTACACCTATCATACAGGCCATATAGAATGTATGATGACCTGTTAAGAAAATAAATTTTAAACGAGTAAAACGTGCAACTATGATATTTGCCGCCATACCGAATGCCATAATTAGTGCAGTAGCAGTTCCGTATTTTTCTACAGCCACTGAAACAATTGCTTCATTGTTTGGAATTATACCTTGTACACTAAAGGCATGTTCAAACATCCCACCTAACGGTGTCAGAGAGCTTAATAATATAGTGGCACCACCACCTAAAACTAAAAAACCTAGAATTGTTTTAACTGTACCTTTTATAATATCAGAGAATGATTTTTTTTGAGCAATAAGCCCTACCATTGCGATTATACCGACTAATACAGCGGGAACTTTTAGAATATCTAAGATAAAAAAGAGTAAAGATTCCATACAACACCCCATTAACGATTAAAATAAGCGGTTAATTTTTCTTCAAATTCTGCCAAGCCAACCATATTTTTGATGACAATAATTTTGTCTGCAGGCACATTACTGCTTGCTGCAATATCCTTAGCCATTACAAATAGATCTGCGTCGTTTGGTGTAACAGAAGCAAGGTCAGTATGACTTACGTCTGCTTCTACTCCAATTTTATTTAGTGCTTTTTTGATGTTCATTTCCATCATAAAACTACTACCTAAACCCGAACCACAAACAGCCATAATTTTCATAATTAAATCTCCATTGATTGTTTATTAAACAGAATTAATATGTAGTTATACTATAAAGTTAAAATGATAACGCTATCAAACAGAAAAATTTAAAAATGTGATAGCGTTAACATTTTTGAGAATTGGTTGGCTGTTTTTTGAGCGTTTAGAGGATTGGTTCTTTTTTATTAAATCGCAATATATTGATTTATCCTATAATACTAAATATTAGGAATAAATTATGACAAATGAACCAATTAGAAATAGAAGATCTTCAGGCAGAATTACTTTAGCAGACGTTGCGAAAGTAGTTGGTGTTGGGCAAATGACAGTTTCGCGTGCATTACGCACCCCTGAGATGGTTTCAGAGCCATTACGCAAACGTATAGAAGAAGCTGTTATTGAATTAGGATATGTCCCTAATTTTTCTGCACGACAATTAGCATCAGCAGAGGCTCGTAATTTAGTGATAGTTACGTCATCAATTACTTCTGTAGAAAATACGCTTATCTTATCTGCATTACAGAAAAGTTTATCAGAGTTAGAATTACAAATTGTTATTTTAATAGCTACACAAAAATCATGGTTTAAAGAGTTATTGAATCACGCTCCGCAAGCAATTGCTTTTCTAAATGTAGAATGCCCTGAAGAGGTAAGTGAGTGGATCAAAAATAGTAAGATTCCGACTGTTGAAATAGGAACAATTAAGGATAATCCTATTCATTTAAATGTAGGAATTGATAGTAAAGAAGCAATGGAAAATATGATCCATTTTTTGATAAAAAAGGGGTATCGTGAAATTGGTTTACTTTCGGCTAAACAGGATTTACAGATTTTTAAACAATACTTAGAAAGTTGGCATACTACATTATTTACCAAACATATTGATCCCTTAATGATTCACCACATTGCTGAAGAAATTTCTTTTTCTGCAGGAGCTACATTATTAAACGATGCTTTGTTAAATTGGGGAAATATAGATGCATTGGTTTTTTTATCAGATCAATTAGCTTGTGGGGCACTATATGAAGCATTACGGCGGCATATAAATATTCCTAAAGAAATTGCAGTTGCTAGTCTTGGTGGGTTAGAAGTCGGGAATATTTCTTATCCTAGATTGACAACAATTGCAATTCCTTACGAGCAAATGGGGAAAATAGCAGGTAAACAATTAACTACTCTTCTAAAGGGGAAAAGGTTGCTAAGTGATGAAATGGTAGTGAAGTTATCAACTAAATTAGTAGAGCGTGATAGCACATAGTAAAAAGATTTATATAAAATTAGCAAAATATCGTGGCAACTTTTGTAGAAAATGATAGAATTTAACGCTTTAAAAATAAATGTTCGATTTTTTTATTCATTTCTAGGTTATATATGGCTACTGAGATTAAAACAAAGTCCCTTGAACAAGTTGAACACAAAGGGGCAAAAAGTAAAGGTGTAAATACCGTATTATGGGTGTTATCCATTGCACTTTTAGTGGTTGCAGCAGTAGGAAATACTTATTTTGCATCACACTTTTCATTAATTGTTCGAGTGCTTTTATTGGTGGTTTTATTGATTGGAGCAGTAGCACTCGCAGCTATTACTAATCAAGGTCAAAAAGCAATTCATTTTATAAAAGATTCTCGTACAGAGCTTCGCAAAATTATTTGGCCAACCCGCTCTGAAGCAACGCAAACCACGTTAATCGTACTTGCAATGTGTGTGGTTGTTGCGTTAGTGCTATGGGGTATTGATTCAATTATTGTGGCATTAATTACATTTTTAACAAATTTAAGGTTCTAAAATGAGTGAAGTAGAAGCAAAAGAAAGCAGCTCAAAACGCTGGTATGTATTACAAGCATTTTCAGGTTTTGAAAACCGTGTGGCAGTAACATTACGCGAATACATCAAACTTCATAAAATGGAAGAGCAGTTTGGCGAAGTATTAGTGCCAACCGAAGAAGTTGTAGAAAATGTTGGTGGCAAACGCCGTAAAACTGAGCGTAAATTCTTCCCCGGCTATGTGTTAGTGGAAATGGAAATGAATGACGATACCTGGCACTTAGTAAAAAGTGTTCCGCGTGTAATGGGCTTTATTGGCGGTACGGCGGATCGTCCTGCACCAATTACCAAGCGTGAAGCTGATCGCATTCTAAACCGTGTTCAAGAAACGGCAGAAAAACCACGCCACAGAAAAGAATTCCAGCCGGGCGAAAGCATTCGAGTAACAGAAGGTCCATTCGCAGACTTTGCCGGTACAGTAGAAGAAGTGGATTACGAAAAAGGTCGCTTGAAAGTGTCTGTATCAATTTTCGGTCGTGCAACACCGGTTGAGCTTGAATTTGGTCAGGTTGAGAAACAGTCTTAATTTAGACAAATTTATTAATAACCCCGCAAATGCGGGGTTTTGTTTTTTTATTGTTTGTTGTCATTAAAGTGTCATAAATATTGAATAGAATTTGTAGCGGTAACATACCACAACCTATGAGAGGACTTTATGAAAAAACTAGCTCAATTGACTTTTTCCGCTATTGTTGCATTCTGCTTTATGACATCAGCCAATGCACAACAAGCGGTCAAAAATACGCAACATTCTGCAAAAGCGAAATAGCAAGCGGTTCATTTTCATTGATTTCTTGCGAAATAGAAAATCTGCTTGAAAAACGTTCGCCGACTCATTATAATACTGCCCTCATACGAGCCGTTTGGCTCGTATTTTTATGTAAAACAAACCACAGGGGAGCTGATTTTCAGCGTTATCACCCACAACAAAGGAAACTTTAAAATGGCAAAAAAAGTCCAAGCCTACGTTAAACTGCAAGTTGCAGCGGGTATGGCTAACCCATCACCACCAGTTGGTCCTGCATTAGGTCAGCAAGGTGTTAACATTATGGAATTCTGTAAAGCATTCAACGCTCGTACTGAGAGCTTAGAAAAAGGTTTACCAATTCCAGTTGTTATCACTGTATATGCAGATAAATCTTTCACATTCGTTACCAAAACTCCACCGGCAGCAGTATTACTGAAAAAAGCGGTAGGTATCAAATCAGGTTCTGGTAAACCGAACAAAGATAAAGTGGGTACAGTTACTCAAGAGCAAATCCGTCAAATCGCTGAAACTAAAGCAGCAGATATGACTGGTTCAACTATCGAAACGAAAATGAAATCAATCGCTGGTACTGCTCGTTCAATGGGCTTAATCGTAGAGGAATAATACAATGGCTAAATTGACTAAAAAAATGAAAGCAATTAAAGCTGGCGTAGATTCTACTAAAGCTTATGACATCAACGAAGCAGTTGAAGTGTTAAAAAAATTCGCAACAGCGAAATTCGTTGAAAGTGTTGATGTTGCAGTAAACTTAGGTATCGATCCTCGTAAATCAGACCAAAACGTACGTGGTGCAACAGTATTACCACACGGTACAGGTCGTACGGCACGTGTTGCTGTGTTCACTCAAGGTGCTAACGCAGAAGCAGCGAAAGCAGCGGGTGCAGATTTAGTGGGTATGGAAGATCTTGCAGAGCAAATCAAGAAAGGCGAAATGAACTTTGACGTTGTTATCGCTTCTCCGGATGCAATGCGTGTTGTAGGTCAATTAGGTCAAGTATTAGGTCCACGTGGCTTAATGCCAAACCCGAAAGTAGGTACTGTAACTCCAAACGTTGCTGAAGCAGTTAAAAATGCAAAATCAGGTCAGATCCGTTACCGTAATGACAAAAATGGTATTATCCATACTACTATCGGTAAAGCAGACTTCGCACCTGAGCAATTAAAAGAAAACCTACAAGCGTTGTTAGCGGCTTTAACTAAAGCTAAACCAACAACTGCTAAAGGTATCTTCATCAAGAAAGTAAGCATCTCTACAACTATGGGTGCTGGTGTAGCGGTTGATCAAGCTTCACTTTAATTTCTCGTTAGAAGTTAAAACTTTACAGGGTCGCAGATTATCTGTATAATTTGCGACCTTAACTTGCGAGAGCAAGCTGATGGTGCTTAGCCTAATCTAAGCCCCGTCTAAGACTGTAGGGGTGAAAACTTAATTATCCTACATAGATGGTGAACAGACAGAATTCTCTGCTTCTGTACACCTTAGGCTCAGAAGATTGCAACTTGTTGTAAAACAAGCGGTGATATTTTTGGGATTTTTTGTAAATTCTACTTGAAAGAGTAGAGTGTATCAGGAGCTAAAACCAATGGCATTAAATCTTCAAGACAAACAAGCGATTGTTGCTGAAGTAAACGAAGCTGCCAAAGGTGCACTTTCAGCTGTTGTTGCGGATTCACGTGGCGTAACAGTTGAAAAAATGACTGAGTTACGTAAAGCAGCTCGCGAAGCTGGTGTTACAATGCAAGTTGTACGTAATACTTTATTACGTCGTGCAGTGGAAGGCACAGAATTCGAGTGCTTAACAGATACGTTTACCGGTCCAACTCTTATCGCATTCTCAAATGAACACCCAGGTGCAGCAGCACGTTTGTTCACTGAATTTGCGAAAACAAACAAAGAGTTTGAACTTAAAGGTGCAGCCTTTGAAGGTAAAAGACAAGATGTTGCATTCTTAGCGACATTACCGACTTACGAAGAAGCAATTGCACGTTTAATGGGCACAATGAAAGAAGCTGCGGCAGGCAAACTTGTTCGCACTCTTGCAGCATTACGCGACCAAATGGAAGCAGCTGCTTAATTTTAGCAGTACTTCTTTATTCGTTTAACTTTATTTACTTTAGGAATCGATTGTTATGTCATTAACTAACGAACAAATCATTGAAGCGATTGCTTCTAAATCAGTATCAGAAATCGTTGAATTAATCACAGCGATGGAAGAAAAATTCGGCGTTTCAGCAGCGGCAGCAGTTGCAGCAGCAGCTCCAGCAGCAGCGGCAGCAGAAGAGAAAACTGAATTCGACGTAATCTTAGCAGAAGCTGGTGCAAACAAAGTTGCTGTAATCAAAGCAGTACGTGGTGCAACAGGTTTAGGCTTAAAAGAAGCTAAAGACTTAGTTGAATCAGCACCTGCAGCGTTAAAAGAAGGCATCTCTAAAGGTGAAGCTGAAGCACTTAAGAAAGAATTAGAAGAAGCTGGTGCGAAAGTAGAAATCAAATAATTTTTGATTTAACTTTTCCCGAACTTCAAGTTCAACAAACCCCGATGGAAACATCGGGGTTTTGTTTTTGCAAGCGGTGATTTTTATCCGATTTTTTGCAAAAAATGGCAGAAAAACGACCGCTTGTTATTAGATTTCAATAGATATGTTTAAAAATCACGAGAATTTAAAGGTATTTTATTGATATGTTTATCGGATAAACATATATATTGTGCATAAAAACGGCTATTGCAATCAATGAAAAATAAGCATAGTATATACTCATAACATTTAATGTATATATTGAGGGCGTGGTATGCGAACAAAAGTTTTCCAAAGTGGTAATAGCCAAGCGGTGAGGATTCCGTTTGATTTCCGTTTTGACGTAGATACCGTAGAGATTTTACAAGGGCAGAATGGCGATGTTATTTTGCGTCCGGTGAAACCTCAAGCCGATATGGAATTTCTAGCTTTATTTTCCGATTTTGATGATGATTTTATTCAGGCATTGGAAGATCGTGATACATCTCCACCACAAGAGCGAGATGATTTATGATCTATATGCTTGATACCAATATTTTGATTTATTTAATGAAAAATCGACCGCTTGCGGTGGCAGAACGTGTAGCACAACTTACGCCAAGTGATCAATTAGTTATGAGCTTTATTACCTATGCTGAATTGCTCAAAGGAGCAAATGGCAGTGCTAATCCGGAAAAAGCCTTAGCGAATATCGAAAAGTTGAAACAACGTATTTCAGTTGTTTACCCAAATGAAAAAATCTGTGAATTTTATGGTGTTTGGGCAAATAAATTGAAGTTACAAGGCAAGCCCATTGGTGGAAATGATTTATGGATTACTTGTCACGCTTTAGCTTGTAATGCGATATTAGTAACGCATAATGTCAAAGAGTTCGAGCGAATTGAAGCATTAAATTGGCAAGATTGGACGTGTTAAAAATGTAGGGGCAAAATATTTTTTGCCCTTTTTGGTATTTGATATTTGAATAGGGCGAAAGATGTTTCGCCCCTACGGTGCGGCAATGATTTAATCAATATTGTAGCGGTGGGGCAAGCCCCGCCTTACGTTGAGATTATTTGCAAAAAATAGTAGAAAAACGACCGCTTGTTTTTTTATTTTTGAATTAAATCATCTACTGAATAGTCGCTTTTCAGTAGGTCTATTAGGCTGACGTTTAGGGCGTCGGCTATTTTCCCCATCGCATCAATTGAGATGGCTCTTTTCCCTCTTTCGACATCACTTATATAAGCTCGGTTCAGTTCGGCGTCAAAAGCTAATGCCTCTTGAGAAATATCCTTTAATCGGCGGATTTTTCTAAGATTATTGGCGAAAGTATGTCGAATCGGGTGGCTGGTCAGCGTTTCATTTTTCATTCCCTTAGTATTGTTTTTAGGGATAAACCTATCAATCTACTAATGAATACTAAATGTAGCCTATCGTTTATATCATTCTTCTAATTTCTCGCTAGAATACTTTAAGGAAAATTGAACAAATAAAAATCAATTTTTCAAGGGAGTATACTCCCTTTACTTCCTATTGACATAGGAAGTAAAACATCTCTATCAAACCATTTCTAAGGATTTATTATGTACAAAAAATTTCTTAAATCTATTTTATTAGTTACCGTTGCAACCTTTTCTCTTTCGACTCTGGTGAGTGCTAAGCCAATTCCTAAAAATTTAGTAGCAAATCAAATTTTTCAAGGACTTCTGGGGGGGACTTATACACAAAAAGACATAAATGTAGCACTTAAAAAAGAGCAACCTAATGTGATGGGCTTTGAAGCTTATCACCAATTGACTGGCTATTTGCAGGGAGATAAAGATAGAAGTATTGATAAATCTTATTTTTATGCTAAAAAAGCAGCCACTAAAAATGATGTTTTGGGTAAATATACTTTAGGGGTTTTATATTTGCTAGGTTATAAGCAGGAAAATAGACTAGGGGAGACAGGAAGTAAACTCAAGGGATTAGAGCTGATTGAGCAGGCTTGTTTAAAGGATAAAGTAGTAGAAAAATATAGTTATTCTGTTGAGATTGCTTCAATGTGTTCCGATGTAGAAAAAGAGTACAAAAAATAAGGTAATGGATTATGGTGTTTTTTATTGTTTTAGCTGGATTATTTATTATCGCTGGATTTGGGTTGTATTTAGCTCAAGGTAAAATACCTGACTTTGGAATCAGCTCAGTGCAAGTCGGAAAAGTGATTGTTGTTTTATGTATTAGTGGTGGATATGCTCTTACTTTGGGAAATGTAGTGACTATTCAAGGTTCAAAAGCAACCATTAATTATGTTGAATGGGGCTATTATTTCTTAATTTCTATCTTCGCTATCGGTTTTGCAAGCCTATTTTTCGGTAGTAAATTAGCTCAAGACGAAGAGAAAAACCAATAATTTTTCCCATAAAAACAAGCGGTCAAATTGTTGTAAAATTTTGTAAAACCCGCTATAATTTACAACCATTTTTAGTAAAAATTGGCTGACGGCTTGACCGGTCAGCCTTTTGTGCTTGAACGCAAGTGTTGGTTTTGTCATTTTAATCAACAAAATTTGCAAATTTCCTGCCCAATTTGACCGCTTGCAGTAGTGATTTTTGACTGCTTGATTGGCGATTGGAAAATGACACCTCGTACAGTTTTTTATAATGCCACTTCCAACCGAGTCTTTCGTGTCGGATTGTGTAATCTCAACCAAAATATATTTCAGAGGCTATCTTAAAAAATGGCATATTCATATTCCGAGAAAAAGCGTATCCGTAAGAGCTTTGGCAAACGTCCACAAGTTCTGAACGTACCTTATCTATTAACAATTCAGCTTGATTCTTTTGAAAAATTTATTGAAAAAGATCCTGAAGGGCAACAAGGTTTAGAAGCGGCATTCCGTTCAGTTTTCCCGATTGTGAGCAACAACGGTGCAACTGAATTGCAATACGTTTCTTACGAATTAGGCGAGCCGGTGTTTGACGTGCGTGAATGTCAAATTCGTGGCACAACCTATGCTGCACCATTACGCGTGAAATTGCGTTTAGTGTCTTACGACCGTGAGGCTGCTGCCGGTACAATCAAAGATATTAAAGAGCAAAACGTGTATATGGGCGAAATCCCTTTAATGACCGACAACGGTACTTTCGTTATCAACGGTACTGAGCGTGTTATTGTTTCTCAATTACACCGTAGCCCGGGTGTGTTCTTCGATTCTGACAAAGGTAAAACCCACTCTTCAGGTAAAGTGCTTTATAACGCACGTATTATTCCTTACCGTGGTTCTTGGTTAGATTTCGAGTTCGATCCGAAAGATAACTTATTCGCCCGTATCGACCGTCGCCGTAAATTACCGGCAACTATCATTTTGCGTGCATTAGGCTACACGACCGAAGAAATCTTAAACTTATTCTTCGAGAAAGTTAAATTTGAAATTGTTGATAACAAATTATTAATGACGTTAGTGCCTGAGCGTTTAAGAGGCGAAACAGCTTCATTTGATATTGCGGCAAACGGTAAAGTGTATGTTGAAATGGGTCGCCGTATCACTGCTCGTCATATTCGTGCATTAGAAAAAGATAACGTTACCCAAATTGAAGTGCCGGTTGAGTACATCGTCGGTAAAGTAGCAGCACAAGATTATGTTGATTTATCATCAGGTGAAGTGATCTGCCCTGCGAATATGGAAATCTCAATGGAGATGTTAGCGAACCTTTCGGCAGCAGGCTATAAAGAGATCGAAGTACTATTTACCAACGATTTAGATCACGGTCCATACATTTCTGAAACATTACGTGTTGATCCAACTTACGACCGTTTAAGTGCGTTAGTGGAAATTTACCGTATGATGCGTCCGGGCGAGCCACCAACAAAAGAAGCGGCAGAAGCGTTATTTGATAATATGTTCTTCTCTGCAGAGCGTTACGATTTATCTGCGGTAGGTCGTATGAAATTTAACCGCTCTTTGGAGATTCCAGAAGGCGAAGGCACTGGCATTTTAAGCAACGATGACATCATCGGTGTGATGAAAAAATTAATTGAGATCCGTAACGGTCGTGGCGAAGTGGACGATATCGACCACTTAGGTAACCGTCGTATCCGTTCTGTAGGTGAAATGGCAGAAAACCAATTCCGTATTGGTTTAGTTCGTGTTGAGCGTGCAGTGCGTGAGCGTTTATCTTTAGGTGATTTAGATGGCGTAACACCACAAGATTTAATCAATGCGAAACCGATTTCTGCGGCAGTGAAAGAGTTTTTCGGCTCTTCACAACTTTCGCAATTTATGGACCAAAATAACCCGCTTTCAGAGGTTACGCACAAACGCCGTATTTCTGCATTAGGTCCGGGTGGTTTAACCCGTGAGCGTGCGGGCTTTGAGGTTCGAGATGTTCACCCGACTCACTACGGTCGTTTGTGTCCAATTGAAACCCCAGAGGGTCCAAACATCGGTTTGATCAACTCACTTTCTGTGTATGCTCGTACCAATAACTACGGTTTCTTAGAAACCCCATTCCGTAAAGTGGTTGATGGTCAAGTAACAGAAGAGATCGAGTACTTATCAGCGATTGAAGAGAGCAATAATATCATTGCTCAGGCGAACTCAAACTTAGATGAAAACTTCCGCTTTACTGATACTTATGTAACTTGCCGTCAGCAAGGTGAGTCAGGTTTATTCAAGCCAGAAGAAGTTCAGTATATGGACATCTCAACTCAACAAGTGGTTTCTGTGGCGGCAGCGTTAATTCCGTTCTTAGAGCACGACGATGCGAACCGTGCGTTGATGGGGGCGAATATGCAACGTCAGGCAGTTCCAACATTACGTGCGGATAAACCATTAGTCGGTACGGGTATGGAAAAACCAATTGCCCTTGACTCTGGTGTAGCGATTGTTGCAAAACGTGGTGGTACAGTTCAATATGTTGATGCATCTCGTATCGTAGTTAAAGTGAATGAAGATGAAACGATTCCGGGTGAAGCAGGTATCGACATCTATAACTTAATTAAATACACCCGTTCAAACCAAAACACCTGTATCAACCAAGTACCTTGTGTGAACTTAGGCGAGCCGGTAGCTCGTGGTGAGATCTTAGCAGACGGTCCTTCAACAGACTTAGGTGAATTAGCGTTAGGTCAAAATATCCGTGTGGCATTTATGCCTTGGAACGGTTATAACTTCGAAGACTCAATGTTAGTGTCTGAGCGTGTGGTTCAAGAAGATCGCTTCACGACAATCCACATTCAAGAATTATCTTGTGTAGCTCGTGATACCAAATTAGGTGCTGAAGAAATCACAGCAGATATTCCAAACGTGGGTGAATCTGCATTAAGCAAATTAGATGAATCGGGTATTGTTTACATCGGTGCGGAAGTGAAAGGTGGCGACATCTTAGTCGGTAAAGTAACCCCTAAAGGTGAAACCCAATTAACACCGGAAGAGAAACTATTACGTGCGATCTTCGGTGAAAAAGCATCAGACGTTAAAGATTCTTCACTTCGTGTACCAAACGGTACTTCAGGTACGGTTATCGATGTTCAAGTATTTACCCGTGATGGCGTAGAGAAAGACAAACGTGCGAAAGAAATCGAAGAACTTCAACTTCGTGAAGCGAAGAAAGATTTATCTGAAGAGTTAGAAATCTTAGAAGCCGGTTTATTCACTCGTGTTCGCAACTTGTTAATCGAAGGCGGCGTGAAAGAGTCTGCACTAGATGGCGTTGCTCGTGAGAAATGGTTAGAACAAACTTTAGATGACGAAGCGAAACAAAATCAATTAGAGCAGTTAGCGGAACAACACGAAGAGTTACGCAAAGAGTTTGAACGTAAACTTGAAATCAAACGTAACAAAATCATTCAAGGCGATGATTTAGCACCGGGCGTGTTAAAAGTAGTTAAAGTGTACCTTGCGGTTAAACGCCAAATCCAACCGGGTGATAAGATGGCTGGTCGTCACGGTAACAAAGGTGTTATCTCAAAAATCAACCCTGTTGAAGATATGCCATACGATGAAAACGGTCAGCCGGTTGAAATCGTGTTGAACCCGTTAGGTGTTCCATCTCGTATGAACATCGGTCAGATCTTAGAAACTCACTTAGGCTTAGCGGCTCGTGGTATCGGTGATCAGATCGACAAGATGATTAAGCAACAGCAAGAAATTGCTAAATTACGTGAATATATCCAAAAAGCGTATGACTTAGGACACGGTTCACAAGTGGTTGATTTAAGCACCTTCACAGATGAAGAAGTAATGCGTTTAGCACAAAACTTACGTAAAGGTTTACCGCTTGCAACACCTGTATTCGATGGTGCTCACGAAACGGAGATCAAAGGCTTATTAGAATTAGGTGGCTTACCGACTTCAGGTCAGATTACCCTTTACGATGGTCGCACAGGTGAGAAATTCGAGCGTCCTGTAACTGTTGGTTATATGTATATGCTCAAATTGAACCACTTAGTTGATGACAAAATGCACGCACGTTCAACTGGTTCTTATAGCCTTGTTACTCAACAACCGTTGGGTGGTAAAGCACAGTTCGGTGGTCAGCGTTTCGGTGAGATGGAGGTTTGGGCATTAGAAGCATACGGTGCTGCTTACACCTTACAAGAAATGCTCACAGTGAAATCAGATGACGTGAACGGTCGTACGAAGATGTACAAAAATATCGTAGACGGCACACATTATATGGAGCCGGGTATCCCAGAGTCATTTAATGTAATCACCAAAGAGATCCGTGCATTAGCGATCGATATGGAGTTAGACGAAGCGTAATAGTTGATTTTCCCTTGATCAAACTCCTCTCTTTAGAAAAGAGGGGAGCAGATCGGAGAATAAACTACAACAAGCGGTCAAATTTCGTAAAAATTTTGCAAAATCTAACCGCTTGTAGACAAAATTTACTCGCTCGGCTAATTGCGGGGCGAACTTAAAAACCTACCCTAGGGGCAAAAAAGTGAAAGACTTAGTGAAGTTTTTAAAAGCACAAACAAAATCAAGCGATGATTTTGATGTGATTAAAATTGGTTTAGCATCACCGGACAAGATTCGTTCTTGGTCGTTCGGTGAAGTAAAAAAACCGGAAACGATTAACTACCGTACCTTCAAACCAGAGCGTGATGGTTTATTCTGTGCACGTATTTTCGGACCGGTAAAAGATTACGAGTGTTTATGTGGTAAATATAAACGTTTAAAACATCGTGGTGTAATTTGTGAAAAATGCGGTGTTGAAGTAACCCAAACTAAAGTACGCCGTGAGCGTATGGGTCATATCGAATTAGCGTGTCCGGTTGCTCATATTTGGTTCTTAAAATCACTTCCGTCCCGTATCGGCTTAATTTTAGATATGCCGCTACGTGATATTGAACGTGTACTTTATTTCGAAAGCTATGTAGTAACTGAACCGGGTATGACTGATTTAGAGAAAAATCAGCTATTAACCGAAGAACAGTTTATGGATGCTGAAGAGCGTTGGGGCGATGAGTTTGAAGCGAAAATGGGTGCAGAAGGTATCCAAGCATTACTTCGTGATTTAGATTTAGAACATCAGTGCGAAGTATTGCGTGAAGAGTTACAAGAAACTAACTCTGAAACCAAACGTAAAAAAATCACTAAACGTTTAAAAACTTTAGAAGCGTTCTTGCAATCAGGCAACAAACCTGAGTGGATGGTAATGACAGTATTACCGGTATTGCCACCGGATTTACGTCCGTTAGTTCCGCTTGATGGTGGTCGTTTTGCAACTTCTGACTTAAACGATTTATATCGCCGTGTAATCAACCGTAATAACCGTTTAAAACGCTTATTAGACTTAGTTGCACCGGATATCATCGTGCGTAACGAAAAACGTATGTTACAAGAGTCTGTAGACGCGTTATTAGACAACGGTCGTCGTGGTCGTGCGATTACCGGTTCTAACAAACGTCCGTTAAAATCTTTGGCAGATATGATCAAAGGTAAACAAGGTCGTTTCCGTCAAAACTTATTAGGTAAACGTGTAGACTATTCAGGTCGTTCAGTAATTACCGTAGGTCCATACTTACGCTTACACCAATGTGGCTTACCGAAAAAAATGGCATTGGAATTATTCCGTCCGTTTATCTACTCTAAATTAGAATCTCGTGGCATTGCATCAACTATCAAAGCTGCGAAGAAAATGGTAGAACGTGAAGATCCGATCGTATGGGATATTCTTGCAGAAGTTATCCGTGAGCATCCGATTCTTCTGAACCGTGCACCAACGCTTCACCGTTTAGGTATTCAAGCGTTTGAACCGTTACTGATCGAAGGTAAAGCAATCCAGTTACACCCACTTGTGTGTGCGGCGTTCAACGCGGACTTCGATGGAGACCAAATGGCGGTACACGTTCCATTAACACTTGAAGCTCAGTTAGAAGCTCGTGCGTTAATGATGTCTACCAACAACGTACTTTCACCGGCAAGTGGTGATCCGATTATCGTACCATCTCAAGACGTTGTATTAGGCTTGTACTATATGACCCGTGAGAAAGTAAACGGTAAAGGCGAAGGAATGTACTTCCTAGACCCACGTGAAGCGGAAAAAGCTTACCGTACCGGTCAGGCAGAATTACACTCTCGTGTTAAAGTGCGTGTAACCGAATATGAGAAAAATGAAACAGGCGAGTTTGTTGCTAAAACTGAATTAGTGGATACCACTATCGGTCGTGCAATCTTATGGATGATTGCACCAAAAGGTATGCCATTTAGCTTATTCAACCAAACATTAGGTAAAAAAGCGATCTCGAAATTAATTAACGAGAGCTACCGTCGTTTAGGCTTGAAAGAGTCTGTGGTTTTAGCTGACCAAATTATGTACACAGGTTTCGCCTACGCGGCACGTTCAGGTGCATCGGTTGGTATTGATGATATGGTTATCCCAGAACAAAAATACTCAATCATTGAAGCAGCTGAAGCAGAAGTTGCTGAAATTCAAGAGCAATTCAATGGCGGTCTAGTAACTGCCGGTGAGCGTTATAACAAAGTAATCGATATTTGGGCGGCGGCAAACGAACGTGTTGCAAAAGCGATGATGGAAAACCTTTCAACGGAAGAAGTCATCAACCGTGAAGGTAATCCTGAAAAACAAGCATCATTCAACAGCATCTTTATGATGGCAGACTCCGGTGCTCGTGGTTCTGCGGCACAGATTCGTCAGTTAGCGGGTATGCGTGGCTTGATGGCACGTCCGGATGGTTCGATTATCGAAACGCCGATCACGGCAAACTTCCGTGAAGGCTTGAACGTTCTTCAGTACTTTATTTCTACCCACGGTGCACGTAAGGGTCTTGCGGATACGGCATTAAAAACAGCGAACTCAGGTTACTTAACCCGTCGTTTAGTGGATGTAGCACAAGATTTAGTGATCATCGAAGATGACTGTGGTACACACGAAGGTATCGTGATGACCCCATTAATCGAGGGTGGTGATGTAAAAGAAGCTCTGCGTGATCGTGTATTAGGTCGTGTGGTAGCGGAAGATGTGTTAAAACCGGGTACAGATGAAGTATTAATTCCACGTAATACCTTATTAGATGAAAAATGGTGTGATGTGGTGGATCGTGAGTCAGTTGATGTGATCAAAGTACGTTCGGTGGTAACTTGTGATACAGACTTCGGTGTGTGTGCAAAATGTTACGGACGTGATCTCGCACGTGGACACTTAATTAATCAAGGTGAAGCAGTGGGTGTTATTGCGGCACAATCTATCGGTGAGCCGGGTACACAGTTAACGATGCGTACGTTCCATATCGGTGGTGCGGCATCTGCGGCAGCGAAAGAATCTAGCATTCAAGTGAAAAATGCAGGTACGATTAAGCTTACTAACGCGAAATTCGTAACTAACAAAGACGGCAAAATCGTATTAACTTCACGTAACACGGAATTAACTGTTATCGATACCTTTGGTCGTACCAAAGAAAACTACAAAGTGCCTTACGGTGCAGTGTTATCGAAAAATGACGGTGCAGAAGTAAATGCAGGTGAAGTAGTAGCAAACTGGGATCCGCACACAATGCCGGTTATCTCAGAGGTATCAGGTCGTATCCAATTTAGCGACATCGTTGATGGCTTAACGGTAACTCGTCAAACGGACGAATTAACCGGTTTATCATCAATCGTAGTGCAAGATGTGGGTGAGCGTGCAACTGCAGGTAAAGATTTACGTCCGGCACTACGTTTAGTTGATAGCAACGGTAACGATATCTTAATTCCGGGTACAGACGTTCCGGCACAATACTTCTTACCGGGTAAAGCGATTGTAACCTTAGATGACGGTGCAGAAATCGCGGTGGGTGAAGCGTTAGCTCGTATTCCACAAGAATCTGTAGGAACGAAAGATATTACCGGTGGTCTTCCACGCGTAGCAGATTTATTTGAAGCACGTAAACCGAAAGATCCGGCAATCTTGGCAGAAATTTCAGGTATCGTATCATTCGGTAAAGAAACCAAGGGTAAACGCCGCTTGGTAATTACTCCGGCTGAAGGCGAAGCGTACGAAGAAATGATTCCAAAATGGCGTCAATTAAACGTATTCGAAGGCGAGATGGTACAACGTGGTGATGTAATCTCTGATGGTGCAGAAACTCCACACGATATCTTGCGTTTACGTGGCGTACACGCAGTAACAGACTACATTGTAAACGAAGTACAAGAAGTTTACCGCTTACAAGGGGTAAAAATTAACGATAAACACATTGAAGTTATCGTTCGCCAAATGTTACGTAAAGCAACCATTACCAACGCTTACGACTCTGAATTCCTAGACGGAGAACAAGTCGAAGTAGCTCGTGTGAAAATTGCTAACCGCAAACGTGAAGCAGAAGGCAAACCACTTGTTGAGTTTGAACGTGAATTGCTTGGTATTACCAAAGCATCACTTGCAACAGAAAGTTTTATTTCGGCGGCATCGTTCCAAGAAACCACTCGTGTGCTTACTGAAGCAGCAGTGGCAGGTAAACAAGATGAGTTACGTGGCTTAAAAGAAAATGTAATCGTTGGTCGCTTAATCCCGGCAGGTACTGGTTTTGCTTACCACCAAGCTCGTGCGAAAAAACGTGCACAACTTGAAGCAGGCATCGCAGTAGCCCATGAGTTTGAAGCTCCAGCTGCAAAAGAAAACTCATTTGTTACTGATGCAGACATCGAAGCTGAATTTGAATTCGTTGCAGACGATGCAACTCAAAGTTTAGCAGCGTTGTTAAATGCGGGTGAGGAAGAGTAATAGCTCGTAGGGTGTGGTGGTGCTGCCACACCGATAAATTAAACGAAGCCCCTAGAATGGAAGTTCTAGGGGCTTTGTTCATAAAATATTCACTTGATTGTTGATTAAATAAGTAATATTTGCATTAAATTAACCTGGATGTTAATATTTTAACTGATAGGTTAATTTAGCTGATTGAAAGCTAAGATTTATCTTATGTAAAGGAGTGTATCATGAAACTAACAAATTTTGGTAAATTTATAAGGGGGTATCGAGGGGTTCATAATATCTTACTAAAACAAATGGCGGATGCTTTAGGTTTTAGTTCAGCATTTCTTTCATCCATAGAGAATGGTAATAAACCAATTCCCCAAGATATAGAACAAAAATTAATTAATAGTTATACCTTTACTGATGAAGAAAAAGAAGATTTATATCGATCTATTGATACAACGAGAAAGCAAAGTACTATCGAAATTCCACAAAATTCCTTAGATCAGATGTTAGTTGGTGCGTTTTGTCGTAATTTCAATGAGTTAGATGAATCAAGAAAACAAGAATTATTGAACTTATTAAAAGGAGTTAAATAATGAGTTCTGTATTTTATCAAGAGGGGTTTTCAGTCCCTGCGCTATCTAAACAAAAAATTGATACTATTACTCAGTTTATTCGAAAGGCTAACCCACATTGGGTAAATGAACATGGTGCAATAGATGTGCTTGCCTTGTTGGAATTTGAATATCAGAAATATCATATACTTCCAGATAATGAAATGAAAGGTATTCTTGGATTAACGTTACCAACAGGTGATATTCTATTAAGACAAAGTGTTTATGATGGTGCATGTGATGGTAATGGTAGAGATCGATTTACTATCGCACATGAGATTGGGCATGGTATATTGCATCAAGAATATATTGGTTTAGCTCGCCCAGTAGGAAGCAGTACTAAAATTTATTGTAATGCAGAATGGCAAGCGAATGAATTTGCAGGAAGACTTTTATTACCAGACAGCTATATAGCACTCTATCAAGATATGTCTGTTGGAGATATTGCAGAATTATTCGGTGTTAGCTATGAATGTGCTCAAACAAGAATAGCTAAATTTGGCAAATAAAAACCCAATCATAAAGATTGGGTTTATGGAGAGTAAAGATATTGGCGTATCAATACTCGATATTGTTCTCCTTCCGCAATATCCAAAGCATATTGAAGAACAAACTTTCTGAAAAAAGTGTTCGCTATTTTAAACTAATCGATATGTTGTTGTCTACGAGCAAGTGAAGGTAATTAAACCTTTGAGGTAAATAATATGCAACAGCATAAACCTGCTCCTAAAGGCTTTAAATGGATTTGTACACCGCAACGGAAAGTACGTGGTAAATCCTCAAAAGTCTTATATGCAAAGGACTATGGTTATCAAGCTTGGTGCTTTTTAGTTCGAGCTTAACCTTTAATAAAGTTTATAGTTCTAAAAGATATAAAGTTATTCTTCTTGATAGCACCCGTCTTCTTACGGGTGCTTTTTTAATGATACTGATAGTTTAAGTGTCTATGCTTGTGCCATTCTGTACTATACAAGCGGTCAAATTTCCCCAAAACCCAATCGCTTGTAAATTTCTTAAAGCTCCCCAAACGCTTTATCCACCGCTTCCAACGTGCGAGCAATATCTTCATCACTATGAGCTAAAGACATAAATCCTGCCTCAAATGCAGATGGTGCTAAATATACACCTTGTTCCAACATTAAGTGGAAGAAGTGGTTGAACTTCGCGGCATCGCATTTCATCACTTCTTGGAAGTTGGTTACTGCTTTTTGTTCGGTGAAGAATAAGCCGAACATTCCGCCAACATATTGTACTGTGAGTGGTACGTTATGTTTATCAGCAAGGGTTTTAAAGCCTTCGGCTAATGTTTTAGTTTTCGATGCGAGAAGTTCCTCATTGCCTGATTTTGATAATTCGGTTAAGCACGCCAAGCCTGCTGCCATTGCAATCGGGTTGCCTGAAAGTGTGCCTGCTTGGTAAACCGGACCGGTTGGGGCGATGTGTTCCATAATTTCTTTTTTACCGCCGAATGCACCCACCGGCATACCGCCGCCGATAATTTTGCCGAGTGTAGTTAAATCAGGTGTAACGCCGTAGTAAGATTGAGCTCCACCAAGTGCGACACGGAAGCCCGTCATTACTTCATCAATAATAAATACTGCACCGTATTGAGTACAAAGCTCACGCAAGCCTTGCAAAAAGCCTTCTTGTGGCGGAATACAGTTCATATTACCGGCAACAGGCTCAACAATTAAACAAGCGATCTCATTTGGATATTGTTCAAATGCTGCTTTCACCGAATCTAAATCGTTATAAGTGCAAGTAAGCGTGTGTTTTGCAAAATCTGCCGGTACGCCCGGACCACTTGGCTGGCCAAGTGTTAAAGCACCTGAACCGGCTTTCACTAGAAGCGAATCAGAATGCCCGTGGTAGCAGCCTTCAAATTTGATGATTTTATCTCGCCCTGTGTAGCCACGAGCTAAGCGAATAGCAGACATTGTAGCTTCTGTGCCGGAGCTTACCATTCTCACCATTTCAATCGATGGTACTAATTTGCAGACTAATTCGGCAAGGGTGATTTCAGCCGCAGTTGGAGCACCGAAACTTAAGCCGTTTGGCACGGCTTTTAATACGGCATCAATAATAGCCGGGTGGTTATGCCCTAGCACCATTGGTCCCCAAGAACCAACGTAGTCGATATATTGTTTGCCATCGCTATCCGTAATATAAGCACCTGCGGCTTTTTCAATAAAAACAGGTGTGCCACCGACTCCTTTGAATGCACGAACGGGGGAGTTTACCCCGCCCGGAATCACTTTTTGGGCTTGTTCAAATAGTTGTTCTGACATTGACATAATAATTCCTTTTCAGTTTTGATAAATTTGCTCTCTATTGTACTGAAAAGCCCCTATTTTCGCTAAAAAATTTTGCGACTTTGCTGCCTTGTGCTATGCTGAACATCTATTTTATTGCTCATTTTTTTGAGGTAATCCCACTATGTGGCTTACTTTTCTTACCGTTTTTATCGTTTCGTTTCTTGCCTTAATCGTTATGCGACCAGTGGCGGAATTTGTGGGTTTAGTCGATAAACCAAACTTTCGTAAACGCCATCAAGGTTTAATCCCGTTAATTGGTGGTATTGCATTATTTATCGGTAATCTCACCTTTTATTTTATGCAGTGGCAAGATATGCGACTGCCGGAGCTTTATCTCACGGCAGTTTCTATTTTGCTGGTTATCGGCGTGTTAGATGATCGCTTTGACATCAGTCCACTACTGCGAGCCGGCATTCAAGCCGCGTTAGCAGGGGCGATGATTTACAGTGGCTTATCGCTGAGCAGTTTAGGGCAGATAATCGCCCCATTTAGTATTGAGCTAGGCTGGCTTGGCATTGTATTTACCGTTTTCATTACGATTGGTGTTATTAATGCCTTCAATATGGTTGATGGTATTGATGGCTTATTAGCAGGACTTTCAAGTGTGAGCTTCGCAGGGCTCGGCACATTAATGTTTATTAAAGATGAGCCAACTTTAGGCTATTGGTGTTTTGCTATCATTCTTGTACTACTGCCGTATGCAATGTTTAACTTAAGTCTATTCGGTGCAAAATGGAAAGTATTTATGGGCGACTCAGGCAGTATGCTGATTGGCTTTACTATTATTTGGATTTTACTGTTAAGCACGCAAGGACAAGGCTCACCAATCAGCCCGATTACAGGGTTATGGCTGATTGCCGTTCCTCTTATTGATATGGTGGCAGTAATTATTCGCCGTTTGAAAAAAGGTAAAAGTCCGTTCAAACCTGACCGCTTGCATTTGCACCATTTAATGATGCGAGCAGGATTAACCTCTCGCCAAGCCCTGTTAGTGATTACACTTTGGGCTGGTTTTTGTGCCACACTTGGCATATTGGGCGAAGTATATTACTGGAACCAATGGGTAATGATGTTGATGTTCATCGGTTTGTTCTTTTTATACGCCTATTCAATTACCCACGCGTGGCGTATAACGCGTTTTATTCGCCGTTTGAAACGCCGTGCAAAACGCACTAAACAAGTTTAAAGGAAATTGTTGTGAAAACGCTATTTTATCGTTTTTTAGTTCTAATTTTATTTGCTGCCATTGGGGGCGGTGCTGGTTATGGCTTAAGTTATTCGCAGCCGGAAAAATGGAAAGTAACCGCACAATTTGAACAACCGAATGTACCTGATTTAGGTAACTACTATTCGTTACTCTCTACCTATCATTTTTTGAGTAGTAGTACGCCTGAGCTTAGCAATCAAACTGTACAAAAAGAAGCGGTTGAACAAGTTTATGAAGAATTTAAACGTAATTTAACCTCAGCAGATTTACTCCAAGCCTATTTAGTAGAAAGTGAAGTTGTGAAGTTAAAGGCACAAGTTGAGAAAAAATCGACAGCGATTGTTGCAGCTGAATTAGTGGAGCAGTTTAGTTTCCAAAAAGATGTAGCCACTTCTGCCGATAATTTGAGTTTAACGTTAGAAAATGCAGAAGATGCTCAAAAATTATTAACGGATTTTATTCCACTGGTAAATACTCAAGCTCGTGAGAGGTTAAACGCCGATTTAATTGCGAAATGGAAGGTGTTATTCCAACAAATTAAAACGGCATCAGAGTTAAATGTTGGAGCAAAAGGTAATCAAGACTGGGCGGCAAAATTGCAAATGATGCGTTCGGTTCAGCCATTAGATAACCAATTAAAAGCTTATCGTTTGGTGAAATCGCCATCTGTTCCACTAAAAGCAGAATCGCCGGATCGCCTATTTTGGTTAATGATTGGTGCATTAAGTGGATTGCTTATCGGCTTTGTGTTGAGTTTTGCAGTAAGAGCAAAAACGAATGCAACATTAGAAAATGTATAATTAAAATGGCATACGTTAGTGTGCCATTTCTATTTTTAATGGGTAAAGATGCAAAAAACTAAATTTAATCGAATTTGTATTATTGGCTTAGGCTATATCGGGCTGCCAACGGCGGTGGCTTTTGCCAATGCAGGTAAGCAAGTGATTGGGGTGGATATTAATGAGCAAGTTGTAGCAAGCCTCAAGCAAGGCAAAATTCATATTATTGAGCCTGATTTGCAAACAGCCTTTACACAAGCGGTCAAAAATGGACATTTTTTTGCAACTCAAACGCCTGAGGAGGCTGATGCCTTTATTATTGCCGTGCCAACGCCGCTATTAGAGAAAAAGCCCGATCTCTCCTATATGCAAAATGCTGCTTTAGCTATCGCCCCTTATTTACGCAAAGGGAATTTGGTGGTGCTTGAGTCCACTTCGCCTGTCGGTACAACAGAAAAATTAGCCGAGTGGTTAAGCCAAGCTCGTCCCGATTTAGCCTTTCCTGCCGATGTGCATATTGCCTACTGCCCTGAACGTGTTTTACCCGGCAGAATAATGACAGAATTGGTGGAAAATAACCGCATTATTGGTGGTTTAACCCCCCAATGCAGCCAACAAGCGGTCGATTTATACCAAATTTTTGCAAAAGGAAATTGTATTTCAACCCAAGCACGCACGGCTGAAATGTGTAAGCTGGTGGAAAATAGCTTTCGTGATGTAAATATCGCTTTTGCCAACGAACTTTCAATGATTTGCGATGAGCTGGATATTAATGTGTGGGAGCTCATTGAGCTTGCTAATCAGCACCCAAGAGTGAATATTCTACAACCCGGAGCCGGCGTGGGCGGACATTGCATTGCGGTTGATCCTTGGTTCATTGTTTCTCAATCGCCTCAATTAGCCCGTTTAATTCGTACTGCACGAGAAGTAAATAATGCCAAACCGCAATGGGTGTTAGAAAAACTCAAAGCCCTTGTGGCGGATTGTGCGGTAGAGAAAAATTGTAAACTCGGTGATCTAACCATTGCTTGTTTCGGTTTAGCCTTTAAGCCGGATATTGATGATTTGCGAGAAAGCCCAGCCCTAGCAATTACGCAACAGATAGCTCGATGGCATAAAGGCAGTGTGATGGCGGTTGAACCAAATATTCAGACGTTATCGTTAGAAAATATAACATTAGTTGATACTGCTACAGCACTTTCCCAAGCAGATATTATTGTTCTATTGGTTGATCATACACCATTCAAACAAATCTCAATTGATCGTGTAAAACAAAAATATTTGCTTGATTGCCGAGGAGTATGGCTAAGATGATCGCACCTGATAAATGGCTCTCTGATTTTTTCGGCAGAGAAATCGTGCAAGCAAAAGTAGCAGCTGATAATTTTGTTCACATAGACCGACTGCAAAAACAAGGTTTTATCTTTGTAGAAGGCGAGGTGGAATTTGCATTCGATCTTGCAAAATTTTCGCAAAATCCGACCGCTTGTAGTGAAGCAAAGGCGGCGGATTTGCCTGAGTTAATTTCATTATTTGGTTCTGCTTTTCCAAATAGCCGTTTCCGCCCGCCTTATTTTTCTATAGAGGAAAATCAACGTTTTTATCAAACTTGGATTGAAAATGCGGTAAAAGGCGAATTTGATGATATTTGCCTGATTAAACGAAATGAATTAGGGCAACTTCAAGGAGCGATTACCGTTCGTTTATTCGCCGGTAAGCAAGCTAAAATTGGCTTACTGGCGGTAGAGCCTCGTTTTCAGCAACAAGGGATGGGTTCTGCATTGTTGCACGCTGCAATCTATTGGGCGAAGCAACAGCAGGTAGATAAGTTATTTGTTGCTACGCAAAGTAGTAATCTGAAGGCTGCTCGGTTGTACCAATCTCTAGGGGCAAATATACAAGCGGTCTATTATTGGTTTTATCCTGCAATTTTAAGCAATTTATGAAAAATACAGATCTTATCCCATTCAATCAACCACCGATTATTGGCTCGGAACTTGGCTATATTCAACAAGCAATGGCGAGTGGAAAGCTATCAGGCAATGGTAAATTTACCCATTTGTGCGAACAGTGGCTGGAGAAAAACCTCACGCACAGTAAAGTGCTACTCACACCTTCTTGCACGGCAGCCTTAGAAATGGCTGCGATTTTGTTGGATATTCAGCCTGGTGATGAAGTGATTATGCCAAGTTACACTTTTGTTTCTACTGCCAACGCTTTTGTGTTGCGTGGGGCGAAAATCGTGTTTGTGGATATTCGCCCTGATACAATGAATATTGATGAAAACCAAATCGAGCAAGCAATCACACCGAAAACCAAAGCCATTGTGCCTGTGCATTATGCAGGCGTGGCGTGCGAGATGGAAAAAATTATGGCGATTGCTGAAAAGCACGGGCTTTATGTAGTGGAAGATGCTGCTCAAGCGGTTAATGCCTTTTATCAAGGCAGAGCATTAGGTTCAATCGGGCATATTGGTTGCTATAGCTTCCACGAAACCAAAAATTACTCAGCGGGTGGCGAAGGTGGAGCAATCGTGCTGAATGATCCGACATTGATCGCTAGAGCAGAGATTTTACGGGAAAAAGGCACGGATCGAAGCAGGTTTTTTCGCGGCGAGGTGGATAAATACCGTTGGCAGGATATTGGATCGAGTTTTTTAATGTCGGAAATTCAAGCTGCCTATTTGTATGCTCAAATTGAAGTGGCAGATAAAATTAATCAAAAACGATTAATTTTGTGGCAGAACTATTTGCAAGCCTTTTTGCCGTTAGCTCAAACAGGCAGAGTAGTGCTACCAAGTTCGGCAGAACAATATCAACATAACGGGCATTTGTTTTATCTGAAACTGAAAGATTTAGCTGAACGTTCGGCGTTTATTGCGTTTATGAAAGTTCAAAAGATCTTAACAGTGTTTCATTATGTACCGTTGCATTCCAGCCCTGCCGGGGGGAAGTTTGGCAGATTTAGTGGGGAAGATTGTTTTACTACAAAAGAAAGTGAACGATTAGTGAGATTGCCGCTCTTTTATAATTTCACTGAGCAAGAACAATCTAGAGTTATTGAGGCGGTGATAAGCTTTTTCGAACAATGAAAAAACGGCTGAGATTATTCTCAGCCGTTCTCTATTATGAATAATAAAGTTCAAATTCTACCGGGTGTGGGGTCATATTCACACGCTCCACTTCTTTGCGGCGAATGCCGATATACGCATCAATAAAATCTTTAGTGAACACGCCACCTTGAGTTAAGAATTCAAAGTCATTGCTTAACGCATCAAGAGCAGATTCTAACGATGAAGCAACTGTTGGAATATCTTTTAACTCTTCCGGTGGTAAATCATATAGGTTCTTATCCATTGCATCGCCCGGGTGGATTTTATTGATCACACCGTCTAAACCTGCCATTAATAATGCGGCAAAGCAAAGGTAAGGGTTCGCCATTGGGTCTGGGAAGCGAGCTTCTACACGAGTCGCTTTCGGGCTGGTTACTGCCGGAATACGGATAGATGCTGAGCGGTTACTTGCCGAATAAGCCAGTAATACCGGTGCTTCAAAGCCCGGGACTAAACGTTTGTATGAGTTAGTCGTTGGGTTGGTGAAGGCATTTAATGCTTTAGCGTGCTTGATGATACCACCGATATAGTAAAGGGCAGTTTCAGATAAGCCTGCGTATTTGTCGCCCATAAAGACGTTTTTGCCGTCTTTGCTTAACGACATATTACAGTGCATTCCCGAACCGTTATCGCCTGCGAACGGTTTTGGCATAAAGCAGGCTGTTTTACCGTGTTCAACCGCTACATTTTGCACGATATATTTGTAAATTTGGGTTTCGTCCGCTTTTAACGTTAAGCTATTAAAACGGGTTGCGATCTCATTTTGACCCGCAGTTGCAACTTCGTGGTGGTGAGCTTCGATCACTAAGCCCATTTCTTCCATCAGTAAGCACATTTCTGAGCGAATATCGTGAGCAGTATCAATTGGGGCAATCGCACAGTAGCCGCCTTTTTTCAATGGGCGATAGCCATTGTTACCGTCTTCAAATTTACGGTTAGTATTCCAAGCGGCTTCAACATCATCAATTTTGTATGAGACATTGTTCATCTCGGTGCTGAAACGCACATCGTCAAACAGGAAAAATTCCGGCTCAGGTCCGAACATCACGCTGTCGGCAATACCGGTAGATTTTAAATAGTTTTCTGCACGTTGAGCGATAGAGCGAGGGTCGCGGTCATAAGACTGCATTGTGTTAGGGTCGTAAATTGAACAGCGGATAGTGAGGGTAGGAATGCGAGCGAAAGGATCAACAACAGCAGTTTCGGCAATTGGCATTAAAAGCATATCGGCTTTATTAATCGCTTTCCAGCCCTCAACGGACGAGCCGTCGAACATTTTGCCTTCCTCAAATAAGTCTTCAAGATCATTGATGACCAAACTGACTGGTAATGAAACTCCGTGCTCTTTACCTTTAATATCAGTAAATTTTAATAAGACAAATTTGATATCATTGTCTTGAATCAGTTTAGATACGTTAGCGATTGCGTTCGACATAATATAAGTATTCCTCGTAGCGAAATTAATAAATAAAAACTCGCACATCATAGCATTTTTTTAGCTGGAAATGTGATGTTTTTTAGTCGCATTTATGCAAAAGAAATTTCGGCAGAATTGTCAATTTTTGTTAAAATTGGAAGTATTTTTTGGCTGAAGGAAATAACGTTATGCAACCGATTTATCATATTTTAGGCTCGGATATTCCACACCATAATCAGCGTGTTTTAACGTTTTTTCAACAAGAGTTGCTACCTACGTTGCCGCCTTCTTCCCATTATTTTTATGTAGTGGGTAAGGATATACTTAAAACCTATTTCCCTGATTTGGAGATAACGACTTTTTCTACTCAAAAACAAATTGCTCAAGCACTCATTGCAAAAAATCAGCAAAATCCGACCGCTTGTTTTATCTTACACGGTCAGTTTAATCTGTGGGTTTGGCTTGCCATTGCGTTAGGAAAATTATCAACAGAAAATATTATCTGGCATATTTGGGGAGCGGATTTATACGAAGTCTCAGCTTCTTGGAAATTTAGGTTATTTTATCCAATTAGGCGGTTTGCTCAACGTAAGTTAAAGCAAGTCTGGGCAACAAGGGGTGATCTGGATTATTTCTGGCGACGTGTAAGATCAAGATCGGAACAGGATCGGTTAATCTATTTCGCAACGAAATTGCCGGATCGACATAGCGTGCAGAGAATTAAAAATGATCAATTAACTATTTTATTAGGCAATTCAGGCGATCCTTCTAATAATCATATTCAAGCATTAAAGGAAATACAGCAGCGTTTGGGCAACAACGTACGAATTATTGTGCCAATGGGCTATCCGGCAAATAATGAAGGTTATATTCAGCAAGTGGAAGCTGAGGGCAAGCGGTTATTTTTAGCGGAAAATTTACAAATTCTGCGAGAAAAATTGGATTTTGACGAATATCTTTTATTGCTTTCACAATGCGATCTCGGCTATTTTAACTTTGAACGCCAGCAAGGCATTGGTACGATTTGTTTGTTGATCCAACAGAATATTCCTTGCGTGTTGCACCCGAATAATCCGTTTGGTTTGGATATGCAAGCCGAGCAAGTGCCTTATCTGTTGGCGGAGAATATGACATTTTCAAAAATTCAAGCTGCCAAACAACAATTAGGTGATATGAATAAAAACAACATTGCGTTTTTTCCTAAAACTTATCTGAAATTATGGCAAACACAATTAACTGAATTTACATAATGAATAATTTACTGTTTCTTGGCGGATTTTACCTCGTTTCCGTAGGGCTATTTTTAACCGTACTTTATCGGCTTTATCAGAAATCGGGCTTTACTTTCCATTTACTGTTCAGTCTGATCTATTTTATTACCTTTTACGCAGGCTTCCCGCTTTCTCTCGCAATGGCATTAGGCTTTGATTACTTACTCCCAAATATTGAACATCAATGGTTGGTGTTTATGACAAGCGGAGTGGGCTATTTCATTTATTTTGTCGTTTATTCTTACTGTTGCCGTTTTTCACTGCCGTTTGAGCCAAAATCTGCAAGTTTTCAGGCAAAAATAACCGCTTGTATGTTGGCGTTAGTTGCCATTTCAACGTTATTTTACTTCCTTTATTTAAACGGTTTCCTCTTCTTTAAATTAGAAAAGTATAGCCAACTGTTCGCTAAAGATTGGGTCGTGCTTTCAGCATTAAAACGTTTTTTCTACTTTTTATTGCCGGCTCTGCTGATTTTTTTCTTCTTATATAAGAACAAAAAAGCGTGGTGGACTGTGCTGATTATCGGCGGATTATTTGGCTTACTAACCTATTTCGCCGTAGGCGGTACAAGGGCAAATTTAGCATTGGCAGTGGCATTTTTCTTGCTGATTGGTTTGCAGCAAAAGTATCTTTCACTATCCACTGTAGTTTGGCTAGGGTTAAGTGGTGTAATCGCAATGTTTTTCCTCGCTCTCGCTCGCTATAAATTGAATCTTTCTGCCAGTGAAACGATCTACACCTTTTTATATTTGAGCCGAGATACCTTTTCACCTTGGGAAAATCTCGCCCGCTTATTATCTTCTGATGTGGAATATCAAGGCTTAATGCCGATTGTGAGGGATTTCTATGTCTATATTCCACAATCTGTTTGGCAAGAACGCCCCGATATTGCGTGGAACACGGCAAATTATTTTACTAAAGTGATTTTGGGGAATCATTCAGGCTTAGCCATTTCACCTACGTTATTAGGTTCTTTCTATATTATGGGCGGATTTGGGTTGATCGCGATTGGAATGGCGGTTGTGGCGTTTTTGATTAAAATGTTAGATAACTTTTTTACCTATGGAAAAGCAGTCAATTCCGCATTAATTCAGGCGTATTGTTTCGGTAATTTGTTCAACTTGATTGTTTTAGTCCGAGAGGGAATGGACGCTTTTGTCTCTCGCTTCCTCTTTTTTACGATTGTTTTTGCCGCTTGTTGGCTATTAGCGAAGTTAATAGGTGGGAAACAAGATGTTCGATAACGTCATTATTCGTGGCATTAGGTTACAAGCGGTTAAAAATCAGGAAATTTTTGCAAATTTTTTAATGAATGAGCAGAGTATTCAACAGGGAAGATTGATCGCCATTAATGCGGAAAAAGTGATTAATGCAGAAAAAAATCCACAGCTACACCAAGTGATTGCTGACTCTGAGTTTAACTATGCAGATGGGATCAGCATTGTTCAGTCGGTAAAAAAGAAATATCCAAATATGGAAATAGAAAGAATTGCAGGAGCAGATTTATGGGAAAAACTAATGCAAAAAACAGGGGAGTTGAATGTGCCTGTTTTTTTAGTGGGTAGCACTTCTGAGAATTTAAAGTTAGTTGAAGCTAAGTTAGCGAAATGGAGTGTCAATATTGTCGGCACGCATCACGGCTATTTTAATGAAGAAGATGAACACTCTCTTATTACCCAAATTAAGCAAAGTGGAGCGAAATTTATCAGTGTTGCAATGGGAACGCCAAAGCAAGAGCTATTTATTCAAAAAGTCTATAAAGAATATCCGCAGGCTCTCTATATGGGGGTAGGGGGAACTTACGATGTTTTTACCGGAAAGACAAAAAGAGCACCTAAAATCTGGCAAAATTTAGGACTGGAGTGGTTTTATCGCTTATTACATCAACCCACACGTTGGCAACGACAACTCAATTTGCTGAGATATGCTTATTATTATGTAACGAATCAGCTCTAAAAATCAGCATATTTGATATTTATTACACGTTTTGAATAAAATAAAATCAAATGAGATGTTTTTTTAAATTTTTTTGAAAAAGTGCTAGACAAGGGGAATGGAAATCTATAATATACGCCTCCGTTGCGACGCAATAACTTATTGATGTAAATCAAAGCGTTCGTAGCTCAGTTGGATAGAGCGTTGGCCTCCGGAGCCAAAGGTCGCAAGTTCGAATCTTGTCGAGCGCGCCAGAGTCAATGCAGCACTATCAACACAATGGTGGCTATAGCTCAGTTGGTAGAGCCCTGGATTGTGATTCCAGTTGTCGTGGGTTCGAATCCCATTAGCCACCCCATTTAAATATACTCTTATGAGTAACTGACGGCGAGTAGCGCAGCTTGGTAGCGCAACTGGTTTGGGACCAGTGGGTCGTAGGTTCAAATCCTATCTCGCCGACCAATTCTTTTTTGCTCTTTAACAATTTATCAGACAATCTGTGTGGGCACTTGTTGATTGACTTGATTTTAAAAATATTTTTTAATTTTGAAGTCTTAATAGGTGCTAACTAGAAATTCATTTTAACTTTTTTAAGTTTACTTAAATTAGTGTGATTATTTTATGTCAGCAGTATTGAGCGATTGAACTTTTAATTGAAGAGTTTGATCATGGCTCAGATTGAACGCTGGCGGCAGGCTTAACACATGCAAGTCGAACGGTAACAGGGAGAAGCTTGCTTCTTTGCTGACGAGTGGCGGACGGGTGAGTAATGCTTGGGAATCTGGCTTATGGAGGGGGATAACTACTGGAAACGGTAGCTAATACCGCGTAATGTCTACGGACTAAAGGGTGGGACTTTCGGGCCACCTGCCATAAGATGAGCCCAAGTGAGATTAGGTAGTTGGTGAGGTAATGGCTCACCAAGCCGTCGATCTCTAGCTGGTCTGAGAGGATGACCAGCCACACTGGAACTGAGACACGGTCCAGACTCCTACGGGAGGCAGCAGTGGGGAATATTGCACAATGGGGGGAACCCTGATGCAGCCATGCCGCGTGAATGAAGAAGGCCTTCGGGTTGTAAAGTTCTTTCGGTAGCGAGGAAGGTGATTGTTTTAATAGAGCAATCAATTGACGTTAACTACAGAAGAAGCACCGGCTAACTCCGTGCCAGCAGCCGCGGTAATACGGGGGGTGCGAGCGTTAATCGGAATAACTGGGCGTAAAGGGCACGCAGGCGGACTTTTAAGTGGGATGTGAAAGCCCCGGGCTTAACCTGGGAATTGCATTTCAGACTGGGAGTCTAGAGTACTTTAGGGAGGGGTAGAATTCCACGTGTAGCGGTGAAATGCGTAGAGATGTGGAGGAATACCGAAGGCGAAGGCAGCCCCTTGGGAATGTACTGACGCTCATGTGCGAAAGCGTGGGGAGCAAACAGGATTAGATACCCTGGTAGTCCACGCCGTAAACGCTGTCGATTTGGGGATTGGACCTTGAGTCTGGTGCCCGTAGCTAACGTGATAAATCGACCGCCTGGGGAGTACGGCCGCAAGGTTAAAACTCAAATGAATTGACGGGGGCCCGCACAAGCGGTGGAGCATGTGGTTTAATTCGATGCAACGCGAAGAACCTTACCTACTCTTGACATCCAGAGAAGCTTGTAGAGATACGAGTGTGCCTTCGGGAGCTCTGAGACAGGTGCTGCATGGCTGTCGTCAGCTCGTGTTGTGAAATGTTGGGTTAAGTCCCGCAACGAGCGCAACCCTTATCCTTTGTTGCCAGCGATTCGGTCGGGAACTCAAAGGAGACTGCCGGTGATAAACCGGAGGAAGGTGGGGATGACGTCAAGTCATCATGGCCCTTACGAGTAGGGCTACACACGTGCTACAATGGCGTATACAGAGGGCAGCGAGCCAGCGATGGGGAGCGAATCTCACAAAGTACGTCTAAGTCCGGATTGGAGTCTGCAACTCGACTCCATGAAGTCGGAATCGCTAGTAATCGCAAATCAGAATGTTGCGGTGAATACGTTCCCGGGCCTTGTACACACCGCCCGTCACACCATGGGAGTGGGTTGTACCAGAAGTAGATAGCTTAACCGCAAGGGGGGCGTTTACCACGGTATGATTCATGACTGGGGTGAAGTCGTAACAAGGTAACCGTAGGGGAACCTGCGGTTGGATCACCTCCTTACCAAGAATCAAGAAGCGAGAGCTTGATGGCGTAAAGCCAGAACGACAGCAAGTGTTCACACAGATTGTTTGATAGATGAAAGTAAAGACAAAACCGAAGGTCATCCGTTGGGTCTGTAGCTCAGGTGGTTAGAGCGCACCCCTGATAAGGGTGAGGTCGGTGGTTCAAGTCCACTCAGACCCACCACTCGAACGATGCGAAAGCCGAGCAAGAGTGAAAACAACGGAAGATGAATTGGGGATATAGCTCAGCTGGGAGAGCGCCTGCCTTGCACGCAGGAGGTCAGCGGTTCGATCCCGCTTATCTCCACCAATCATCATACCTAAGGTTGCAAGCGGTAGAAAATACCGAGATTTTTGCGATTTTAGGTATGATGATAGGCGAAAGCCGATTGTCTAATGTTCTTTAAAAATTTAGAAACAAGCTGAAAAACTGAGAGATTTTTCAAGTTCACTAAAGCAAAAAGCAAAAAGCAAAAAGCAATAGTGAATAAATTGAAAGTCTGAGTATAAAAAATCTTGAGTGAACAAAAGCACTCAAGTGTTTAGTTGAATAATATCGCTTCAAATAAAATCGTTTGATTGATTTAAATGAAAATTTAAATGAAAACATTTGAGGTTGTATAGTTAAGTGACTAAGCGCACAAGGTGGATGCCTTGGCAATCAGAGGCGAAGAAGGACGTGCTAATCTGCGAAAAGCTTGGATGAGTCGATAAGAGGCGTTTAATCCAAGATATCCGAATGGGGAAACCCAGTAGATGAAGAATCTACTATCATTATCTGAATACATAGGATAATGAGGCAAACCGGGAGAACTGAAACATCTAAGTACCCCGAGGAAAAGAAATCAACCGAGATTTCGTTAGTAGCGGCGAGCGAACGCGAAAGAGCCAGTTAGTGATAGCAAGTTTGTTAGGAGAATGAGCTGGGAAGCTCAATCGTAGAAGGTGATAATCCCGTATCCGAAAACATTCTTGTGGTACTAGGCTAACAACAAGTAGGGCGGGACACGTGATATCCTGTTTGAAGATGGGGGGACCATCCTCCAAGGCTAAATACTCCTGATTGACCGATAGTGAACCAGTACTGTGAAGGAAAGGCGAAAAGAACCCCGGCGAGGGGAGTGAAATAGAACCTGAAACCTTGTGCGTACAAGCAGTGGGAGCAGATTTATTCTGTGACTGCGTACCTTTTGTATAATGGGTCAGCGACTTATATTTTGTAGCAAGGTTAACTGAATAAGGGAGCCGAAGGGAAACCGAGTCTTAACTGGGCGTGTAGTTGCAAGGTATAGACCCGAAACCCGGTGATCTAGCCATGGGCAGGTTGAAGATTGGGTAACACTAATTGGAGGACCGAACCGACTAATGTTGAAAAATTAGCGGATGACTTGTGGCTGGGGGTGAAAGGCCAATCAAACCGGGAGATAGCTGGTTCTCCCCGAAATCTATTTAGGTAGAGCCTTATGTGAATACCTTCGGGGGTAGAGCACTGTTTCGGCTAGGGGTCCATCCCGGATTACCAACCCGATGCAAACTGCGAATACCGAAGAGTAATGCATAGGAGACACACGGTGGGTGCTAACGTCCATCGTGGAGAGGGAAACAACCCAGACCGCCAGCTAAGGTCCCAAAGTACTAGTTAAGTGGGAAACGAAGTGGGAAGGCTTAGACAGCTAGGATGTTGGCTTAGAAGCAGCCATCATTTAAAGAAAGCGTAATAGCTCACTAGTCGAGTCGGCCTGCGCGGAAGATGTAACGGGGCTAAAACTAGTCACCGAAGCTGCGGCATCAATGGATACATTGTTGGGTAGGGGAGCGTTCTGTAAGCGGAAGAAGCTGAATTGAGAAGTTTGGTGGACGTATCAGAAGTGCGAATGCTGACATAAGTAACGACAAAACGAGTGAAAAACTCGTTCGCCGGAAGACCAAGGGTTCCTGTCCAACGTTAATCGGGGCAGGGTGAGTCGGCCCCTAAGGCGAGGCTGAAAAGCGTAGTCGATGGGAAACGGGTTAATATTCCCGTACTTGGTGTAATTGCGATGTGGGGACGGAGAAGGTTAGGTTATCAGGGTGTTGGATATCCCTGTTTAAGTTGGTAGGTGGGAAGATTAGGCAAATCCGGTCTTCCATTAACACTGAGAGATGATGACGAGGCACTACGGTGCTGAAGTAACCGATACCACGCTTCCAGGAAAAGCCACTAAGCGTCAGATTACACTGAACCGTACTATAAACCGACACAGGTGGTCAGGTAGAGAATACTCAGGCGCTTGAGAGAACTCGGGTGAAGGAACTAGGCAAAATAGCACCGTAACTTCGGGAGAAGGTGCGCCGGCGTAGATTGTAGCCCCTCGCGGGTGAAGGTTGAACCGGTCGAAGATACCAGCTGGCTGCAACTGTTTATTAAAAACACAGCACTCTGCAAACACGAAAGTGGACGTATAGGGTGTGATGCCTGCCCGGTGCTGGAAGGTTAATTGATGGTGTTATCGAAAGAGAAGCTCCTGATCGAAGCCCCAGTAAACGGCGGCCGTAACTATAACGGTCCTAAGGTAGCGAAATTCCTTGTCGGGTAAGTTCCGACCTGCACGAATGGCATAATGATGGCCAGGCTGTCTCCACCCGAGACTCAGTGAAATTGAAATCGCCGTGAAGATGCGGTGTACCCGCGGCTAGACGGAAAGACCCCGTGAACCTTTACTATAGCTTGACACTGAACATTGAATTTTGATGTGTAGGATAGGTGGGAGCCTTTGAAGATGACACGCCAGTGTTGTTGGAGGCGTCCTTGAAATACCACCCTTTAACGTTTGATGTTCTAACGAAGTGCTCGGAACGAGTACTCGGACAGTGTCTGGTGGGTAGTTTGACTGGGGCGGTCTCCTCCCAAAGAGTAACGGAGGAGCACGAAGGTTTGCTAATCACGGTCGGACATCGTGAGGTTAGTGCAATGGTATAAGCAAGCTTAACTGCGAGACAGACAAGTCGAGCAGGTGCGAAAGCAGGTCATAGTGATCCGGTGGTTCTGAATGGAAGGGCCATCGCTCAACGGATAAAAGGTACTCCGGGGATAACAGGCTGATACCGCCCAAGAGTTCATATCGACGGCGGTGTTTGGCACCTCGATGTCGGCTCATCACATCCTGGGGCTGAAGTAGGTCCCAAGGGTATGGCTGTTCGCCATTTAAAGTGGTACGCGAGCTGGGTTTAGAACGTCGTGAGACAGTTCGGTCCCTATCTGCCGTGGGCGTTGGAGAATTGGTTGGGGCTGCTCCTAGTACGAGAGGACCGGAGTGGACGCACCGCTGGTGTTTCGGTTGTGTCGCCAGACGCATTGCCGAGTAGCTATGTGCGGAAGAGATAAGTGCTGAAAGCATCTAAGCACGAAACTTGCCAAGAGATGAGTTCTCCCAGACTATAAGTCTGTAAGGGTTGTTGGAGACTACGACGTAGATAGGCGTGGTGTGTAAGCGTAGTGATACGTTGAGCTAACACGTACTAATTGCCCGAGAGGCTTAACTATACAACGCTCAAGTGTTTTTGGAAGCGAAAGCGAGAAAGACGAGAAGCGAAGTAGAGTAAAGACTAAACAGAAGACAAACAAAGAAAAGACGAACAGAGAAAGCATACTCAAAGTAACAGCTTGTTTTTAGATTTTAACGGATTTTCCCGACGACAATAGTGCTGTGGTTCTACCTGATTCCATTCCGAACTCAGAAGTAAAACGCAGTAACGTCGATGGTAGTGTGGTGATTCGCCATGTGAGAGTAGAGCATCGTCGGGTTTTTAATTTGAAGCGAAAGCGGAAGAGACAGAAGAAAAGAACGAAGACATAAACATAAATAAACAAGGCATAAAGAGCCCCTAAGTAGAGATACTTAGGGGTTTTTGTTTTTTATCTTAGCATAACCATAACCATAGCATAGAAGGTTATTTTGCAAAATAAGGTATAAAAATGACCGATTGTTATTAAGGGAAAGTTACAGCTTGTTTTTAGCTCCATTCAAGTGTGTAAGGCTTAATGCCAATTTCTTTACTATTAAGACATCCCTGTAGAGTTCTAACATTATTAACAATATTTTCAGTAATTAGGTTGGCTTGTCTCATTTTTTCTTCAGTAACATTAGGATCTTTTTCATTAAATAAAATCGCATTCAGTAATCTTTCGGCGTGCATTCCATCTCGGTAGTAGTGTAAAACGCCAACATCGTTAAATGCTGTAGCTACTGAGCTGATTTGTGTAGTTGCTATGCCTAATGCACCATCTTCTCCACCTAATTCTCTAAAGAGTTGATGATGTGGGAATCCACCGCAAGCTAAGAAAAATGAGCGACGGAATACGACATTTCCTCCACAGGTCATTCGCATATATTGCCAAGCTTGGCCAAAATTGGGGTGGGTACTGTAGCGTTTATCTAAGTCAATCGGCGTTAATGCCAGGCGAACCAAAGCAGTTTCAGGTTTGAATTCAAAAATCTTTGTGGCTACCTGTAATGCTCCGTTTTCATAAGCATCATCAGCATCTAAAAAGGCGATTAAATCCGCTTCACTTTGTAATGCTCCCCAATTACGGGTTTTTGCCACGCCATTATTTTGAGGCATTTGTTCTACTCTAATTTTATCAGGTACTTGGGCTTGTAAATATTGAGCTAGAGCAAGTGTATTATCAGTTGAGCCATCATCAATCAGCCATAGTAGATTTAATTCCGGTTGATTTAATACACTTTGAACAGCTCGAACAAGCGTGTTTTCGGCGTTGTAGCAAGGAATAATGACATCAATCATATAAATTCTACCCCTTGTTTGGTTACTCTCAAAATAGAAGCGTAATTTTCTTTCCAGTCGCCTAATACAATACGCGTAAAGCTAGTATGTTGATGGATTGCTTGGCGATGTGTATGTCCGTGTATAAGTTGCTTTGTGCCGAATTTAGCGACAATTTGAGATGTAAATTCATTATTCACATCCATAATTTCAGCGGATTTACCACGCTTTTCTTGTTTGCTTTTAGCGCGGATCTTTTCTGCAATATGAATTCGCCAAGAAAGTGGAAACATTAAAAAGATTGTTTGTCGCCATTTTTGGTGGACTTTTTTACGGAATTGTTGGTATTTTACGTCATCAGTACAAAGTGTGTCGCCGTGGCAAAGTAATGTGGATGTGCCGAATAAGTCAATGATGTGATAATCAGGTAAAATAATCATACCCGTTTGTTCGCTAAAACGTTTCCCAATTAAAAAATCACGATTTCCACAAATAAAATAGCATTTTGTACCGCTTGTCGTGAGGGTTTTAATTGCATTTTTAACAGTTGAAATGAGTTCAGACTCTTCATCATCGCCAATCCAAAAATCAAACAGATCGCCTAAGATATAAACTGACTCAGCAAGCGGTGCTTTTTCTTGCATAAATTGCAAAAAAAGATCGGTAATTTCAGGTTGATTTTCGTTTAAGTGCAGATCGGCAATAAAATAATAAGTCATTTGATATTTTTGATAAAAAGAAAACGGTTCAATTTTTTACAAAATCGAACCGTTTGTCAAAGGTTTAATTAGCTTAATCTTTAAAGATGCCGCGAATGAATTGCACCGAGAGGAAGAATAAGAAAGCGAGTACAGCATAAAGGACATAGCTCATAATCGGTTTACTTACAGTTTCCGCTTCAGCTAATGGCTTGATAGAAACAATATTTCTAAATTCATTTAGCCAGTTAATACGCCAGCCGTAATATTTAATTTGCACACGTTGTTTCTCATTTGCGTAGGCTTGTGCTTTGGCTTGAATATCCGCTGAACCAAATTTGAAATAAGGCGGCAAGCCCCAGCCCGTATCTTCGTTACGGTACACCATCACTTTCTTGGTTTCTGGCTCTTCGGTAAAGAGGAAGTAAACATCACGCACTTGACCATCAGCAGGGTTTGATTTGCTAATCACGCCGTCTTTATCCATTCTGCGAACTTCCATTCCCGTTACTAGCGTTTCTTCATAGCTTGGCATTGCGTAATTAACTGCTCCGCCTAACACAATAAAAAAGGCAAGTGAGACTAAAATTAGAAAATATTTGAGCATAATTCTCATATTCTGTTCCTTATAATTGAATTTTAAATAAGTTTTGCACATTTTCGGTTGTAATGCGAGCAAATTCTTCTGTTGAAACCCCTTTTAATGTAGCAACATATTCACAAGTTTCTCTCACATAAGCGGGCTGATTTGGCTTTCCTCGATAAGGAATGGGAGCTAGATAAGGCGAATCTGTTTCCACTAATAGACGATCTAATGGTACTTTTCTAACCACATCTCGTAATTCTTCCGCATTGCGAAAGGTAATAATACCCGAAATGGAAATATAAAATCCGATATCTAAGGCACGCTTTGCCATTGTCCAATCTTCCGTAAAGCAATGCAAAACACCACCGCATTTTTCTGCATTATTTTGTTCTAATATATCCATTGTATCTTGATGTGCTGAGCGAGAATGGATAATTAATGGCTTGTTCAGTTTATTTGCAATTTCAATTTGTTGAACAAAGAGCGATTGCTGTAATGCTTTGGTTTCTGGTGTGTAGTGATAGTCCAAGCCTGTTTCGCCAATGGCAACCACTTTTGGATCTTGAGCAAATTCAAAGAGTTTATCGTAATCAAAAGGTTCATCTTCCACATTTAATGGGTGTACGCCACAAGAAAGTGATACGTCATTGCGATGAGCAGTTAAATTTTTCATTGCTTCAAAACGCCCAACAGTGGTACAAACAGAAAGAAAATGATGAATGCCACGAGCTTTTGCGTTTTCAATCACTTCATCAATATTTTTATATCGGGTGTCGTAGTCTAAAGAGTCTAAATGACAGTGTGAATCTATAATAAATAAGTCTTTCATTTTTTTCCTTTTATTCAAAAATCAAAACCAACTTCGTTAAACAATCCAATAACATCAATTCCTGATTTACCGCATTTATTTGCACTAAATCTCGCTGGGTTTGTTGGATGATTTGCTGCCCTTGCAGTAATCCGTGAGCGGTGAGTTGCTGACTAAATGGGATAATTCCATTTTGGAGATCTGGATTGAGCCAACCTTGTATGATGTTCATTTTGGATTTGAGAGCATCATTGAAGAAACTTTCGAGCCATTCAAGTTGTTGTAAAACATCCTCTTTTTCTTTGTCGAAGGCTTGAAAGAGTAGTACAACATCTCGGCTTTTATAGAAACGCCAGAAGGTTTGTAGGAACGCTTTTCGTTGTTGCAAGCGGTCATTTTCCAGAAAAGTTTTGCAAATAAGTGGGCGAGAGCGACAAAGGCGGAGAGCGGTTTCTAGCTCGTGCATTGAGGTTGTAGGAAATTCCGTTTGCAACCATTGCATTGCTTCCGTAGTTTGTGGAGCATAAAGTACCCACGTTTGGCTGCGGCTTTGAATGGTCGCTAACACGGTAGATTGCAACGGGGCTTCCAGCAAGAAATAGACATTCTCACGTGGTTCTTCAAGGGTTTTGAGTAGAGCATTGCTGCTGGCTTCGGTTAAGCGATCTACTCCTCGAATATAGACAACCGTATTACCTCCTTGTTGGGCGAAATTTTGTAGGTTAGCGATCAACTCTCGCACCTGATCGATACCGATATCTTTTCCCTCAATAGGTTCTAAGATATGGAGGTCAGGGTGATTTTTACTTTGTATAAGTTGGCAACTTTTGCATTGCGAGCAAGGTTCGTTGCTTGTTTTTTCGGTGCAAAGTAACCACTCAGCCACTTTTTCAATTAAAGTGTCTGTGCCAAGTCCGATATCGGTTTTAAACAGCAGGGCGTGGTGTCCGTATCCATTTAAAAATGAAGCGATTATTTGTTGGTAAGTGCTTTCAAGCCAAATGTACATTATTTCAGCCAATTTCTGATTGCGTGTTGAATATCTGCGGTAACTTGTTCAATTGATTGTTCTGCATTGATAATGACTGCTTTATCATTATTTTGCGTGAGTTCTAAATAACGCTCACGGGTGCGATAGAAAAAATCTAAACTTTGCTGTTCAATTCTGTCTAATTCGCCTCTGCCTCTGGCTCGCTCTAAACCGATAACAGGATCAAGGTCGAGATAAATCGTTAAATCGGGTTCAAAAGTGCCAAGCACTGATTCTTTTAAGGTTTCGAGTAATTTGCGATCTAGTTTACGTCCACCACCTTGATAGGCTTGGGAGGACATATCGTGCCTGTCGCCCAGCACCCATTTACCTTCGGCAAGTGCCGGTTTGATGACATTTTCCACCAGTTGAACACGGGCAGCATAGAGCATTAATAATTCTGCTTTATCAGTTACAGGCTCTTCGGTTTCGTGCTTAATTAAATGACGGAGTTTTTCGGCAAGAGGAGTACCACCCGGTTCACGGGTCATCACGATATTTTGAATACCTGCTTGCTCTAACTCTTTTAAAATTACTTGGTGAGCAGTTGTTTTACCTGCACCTTCTAAGCCTTCAATCACAATAAATTTTCCACGCATAGATTTCTCGCTATTTTTTCTGTTCGTTACTTTGATTATTTTTGCGTTTACGTTCAATTTGAATCCACTCTTGTACCGCTTTATTATGCTCGCTCAGGGTACGACTGAATTTGTGTCCGCCTGTGCCATCGGCTACAAAGTATAAATACGGTGTATCGTCAGGATTCGCCACTGCCTTGATAGAAGCCTCGCTTGGCATCGCAATTGGCGTTGGTGGTAAACCATCGATTTGATAAGTGTTATATGGCGTTACTTCTTCTAAATCTTTACGGCGGATATTACCATCGTAGCGATCACCCATTCCATAAATCACTGTTGGATCGGTTTGCAGACGCATTTTAATGCGTAGACGGTTAATAAACACCGAAGCAACTTGAGGGCGTTCGCCTGCAACGCCGGTTTCTTTTTCCACAATAGATGCAAGAATTAACATCTCATACGGATTAGCAAGCGGTAGATTTTCCGATTTATTTTGCCAAGCTTGCTCTAACGCTGTTTTCTGCTTTTGGTAAGCACGTTTTAGCAAGGCTAAATCTGTGGAGTTTGGCGTGTAGCTGTAAGTATCTGGGGCAATCCAACCTTCCATTTTTTCGTGTGGAATACCCAGTAATTCAGCGATTTCTTTTTCTGATTTATCTTTTAGCGTCTGTTGTAAATATTTCGCTTGGCTAAGTTGTTCACGCCAAACCTTGAATGTTCTGCCTTCAATAAACTGCACATTTAATTGCACTTCTTTCCCTGAACTTAAATGAGCGAGTAAATCTTTTACGGTTGTTAAACCATTTAAGGAATAAGCCCCGGCTTTGAATTTACTTAACTCAGGGTGCAGTCGCATCAAATAGGGGAGTAGATCCGCATCATTGTGCGTAACAATGCCTTGTTCTTCTAATAAAGTAGCAAGTTTTTGGCTGGAAACACCTTTTTCCAACACAAAAAGTTGGTTTTCTTGAACGGTAATTTTATGTTCTGCTAAGGCATTCAGTTTTTGGTAGCCATAAAATAGCCCACCACAGACGATAACACCGGCTAGACCTAATGCAATAAGGATTTTTTTTAACATTGAAATTGAATAAATTAAGGAAAAACGAGTTGAATTTTACTATAAAGCGGTCGTTTTTTCAGAAAAATTTGCAAATGTGATTTGAATAAATGGTGGGTCATGAAGGATTCGAACCTTCGACCAACGGATTAAAAGTCCGCTGCTCTACCGACTGAGCTAATGACCCTCAAAGAGGTGTTATAAGATAATGGTGGGTCATGAAGGATTCGAACCTTCGACCAACGGATTAAAAGTCCGCTGCTCTACCGACTGAGCTAATGACCCTCAAAGAGGTATTATAAGATAATGGTGGGTCATGAAGGATTCGAACCTTCGACCAACGGATTAAAAGTCCGCTGCTCTACCGACTGAGCTAATGACCCATAATCTTGCGTAACGAGGGCATATCATACGGATTTTTGAAAGTTTGGCAAGTTTTTTTTCTCTAAAAAATGTTGAGTGTGTGGTTTATAAGCAATTTTACGGAAAATTAAACAGTTTGATACAAAATACAAACGGGCTTTTATCTTTTTATGAAAATAAGCTATAATCACGCCGTTTATTTAACCATCAATTTTAGAAGGAAACCAAAATGGGCTTAGAATTAGTTCCAGCTGGTAAAGAGTTACCAGATGATATTTATGTTGTTATTGAAATCCCTGCAAATTCAGATCCAATCAAATATGAAGTGGACAAAGAGACAGGTGCATTATTTGTGGATCGCTTTATGGCAACCGCAATGTTTTACCCGGCAAACTACGGTTATGTAAACCATACATTATCATCAGATGGCGACCCGGTTGATGTATTAGTACCAACACCATACCCATTACAACCAGGTTCAGTAATTCGCTGCCGTCCGGTTGGTGTGTTAAAAATGACCGATGAAGCAGGTGGTGATGCAAAAGTAGTTGCAGTTCCGCATACGAAATTAAGCAAAGAGTACGACCACATTAAAGATGTAGGTGATTTACCGGCGTTATTAAAAGCACAAATCCAGCACTTCTTCGAAAGCTATAAAGCATTAGAAGCAGGCAAATGGGTAAAAGTTGAAGGTTGGGGTGATGTAAATGAAGCCCGCCAAGAAATCTTAGAATCTTTTGAGCGTGCTAAAAAATAATTTTTGATCTGAATGCCAAGCAGATTTGTTTGGCATTTTTTGTGGGAAATCGATATGAATTTTATTAAAAAATTAGGTCTTTCAGCTTTTTTAGCCACTGCAATGGTCTCTTGTGCTACAACGGAAAGTATTAACCAAGAGGCGGCTCACAGTTATGCTCAAGTAAAATCACAAGCTCATCAGCAAAATGCGATTGATACTACATCTCCTACCGCAAAACGTGTGCACGCGGTATTTCATAAGATGAAGCCTTACGCAGAAAAGTCAAATGCAACAGGTACGCCTTTCCATTGGGAAATCACGGTTTTAAAATCGGATGAACTCAATGCGTGGGCAATGCCGGGCGGTAAAATGGCATTCTATACCGGTTTAGTGGAAAGACTTGATTTATCTAATGATGAAATTGCGGTAGTGATGGGACACGAGATGGCTCACGCCTTAAAAGAACACGGAAAATCGGATCGTACAGTAACGATGATTAGTGGCATTGTAGGCACGATTGCAGATATTGCAGTAACAGCTTCAACAGGTATAAGCACTGAAGGTTTATTAAGTACCGGTGTTGATTTGATTGCTACTAAGCCATTCTCTCGTAGCCAAGAAAATGAAGCAGATGAAGTTGGTTTAATGTTGATGGCTGAATCAGGTTATAACCCATCAGCAGCACCAAATGTATGGATTAAAATGAGCAAAGCAAACGGAGATTCAGGTTTGTCGATTTTTTCAACCCACCCGTCAAATGCGGATCGCCAAGCTAACTTAGCTCGTCTTGTACCGGAAGCAATGAAAGTTTATAACGCACGTAAATAAGATGACGACAAGCGGTTGATTTTTACTAATTTTTTGCAAAAAATGCTCTTGATAATTCAAGAGCATTTTTGTTTTTGGCTTCTACTCAATTAGTAACGCACAAAGCCGACTAATTCGTAGACCTTATCTAAAGTTGCTTTGGCTCTCGCTCGGGCTTTGTCTGCACCTTCACGGTAGATTTTTTCAAGCAAGGCTTCGTCTTGGCGGTAGTGGTGGTAGCGTTCTTGTAGGTTAGTTAAAAGTTCAGACACTTTATCTGCCACTTCGGTTTTGAGGTGTCCGTACATTTTACCTTCAAATTCGGCTTCTAATTCAGCGATAGTTTTGCCGGTAATCGCAGAGAGAATATCCAATAAGTTAGATACGCCCGCTTTATTTTGCACGTCATAACGTACTACAGGTGGTTCATCGCCGTCGGTCATTGCACGTTTGATTTTTTTTGCTACTGCTTTCGGATCTTCCAACAAGCCGATAACGTTATTGCGGTTATCGTCTGATTTTGACATCTTTTTAGTCGGCTCAAGGAGCGACATCACTCTCGCTCCTGATTTCGCAATAAAGACTTCCGGTACGGCAAAAACCGGCTCAATCACATTGCCCTCCGCATCTTTTTTGCCATATAAGGCATTGAAGCGGTTAGCAATATCACGAGTGATTTCTAAGTGCTGTTTTTGGTCATCGCCCACCGGCACTTGGTTGGCTTGGTAGAGCAAAATATCTGCTGCCATTAGCACTGGGTAAGTAAATAAGCCCACGTTCACATTTTCTTCATAACGAGCAGATTTATCTTTAAATTGAGTCATTCGGCTCATTTCGCCAAAATAGGTGTAGCAGTTTAAGATCCACGCCAGCTGTGCGTGTTCAGGAACGTGAGATTGAATGAAGATCGTGCTTTTGTTCGGATCGATACCGCAAGCCAAATAAAGGGCTAACACGTCAAGGGTGGATTTGCGTAACGCTTCTGGATCTTGACGCACGGTAATCGCGTGCTGATCGACAATACAATACACACAGTCATAATCATCTTGCATTTTTACCCAGTTGCGTAATGCCCCTAAGTAGTTGCCAATCGTCAATTCACCAGAGGGCTGCACGCCACTAAATACAATAGGTTTGGTCATTTTATCTTCTCGTTTTAATTGCAAAAAATTGTGGAAATTATACCGCTTGTCGCCTTATTCGCCTACAATTTTCAACACGTCTTTAAATTCGGATGTTACAAAAGTCGGCTCTGATTGCTCAATGGGAATATTATAGTTATAGCCGTAAGTCAAACCAATTACATCACAGCCTGCTGCTTTCGCCGCAATGACATCATTTTCAGAGTCGCCAACAAAAAGAAATTCTTGTGGTGTAATGCCAAATTTTTCGCAAATAAAGAACATTGGGTCTGGATGAGGTTTGATTTTAGGGAGGGATTGCCCGCCTAAGGTTTCATCAAAGAGATGATAGATGCCGAACGCAGACAGCACCGGCTCAACCAATTTGGTCGGTTTGTTGGTAATGACGACGAGTGGGTAGCCTTTCGCTTTGAGTGCCTCTAAGGTGTCTTTTACATCTGGGAAGAGCGTACTTTCTTCGCACACATAGGTGGCGTAGTATTTGTCAAAGCTCATTCGCATTTTGACGAGTTCTTCCGCTTGGAAGATTTTACCGGTGTGAGCAATGGCATTTTGGAAGAACATATCTCCGCCTTTGCCAATCCAGGTTAGTACTTTCTCTTGTGTAACCGTTGGCAGACCAGCTTCTAAAAACATTGCATTTGCGACTAGAGTGAGGTCGGGAAGGGTGTTAATTAGCGTTCCGTCTAAGTCGAAACCAATTACTTTGTATTTTTTCATTGTATCTCCTTAAAAACACAAGCGGTCGTTTTATGCAAATTTTTTGTAATTTTCGACCGCTTGTCATTATTTCACTTTGTTTACTTTATACGCCCACGCCATAATCAAGATTCCGCCGATAATCATCGGTAAAGAGAGCAATTGCCCACGCGTGATTAAATCAGCAGTAGTATTTACGTTAGGGTCGATTTCTCGGAAGTATTCCACAATAAAGCGGAACGTGCCGTAGCCAATTAAAAATAAGCCTGCAACAGAGCCTGTCGGACGAGGCTTTTTGATGAACCAGTTGAGGATAAAGAGTAGCACCACACCTTCTAAAAAGGCTTCGTAGAGCTGTGATGGATGGCGGGGTAGATAGCCACCACTTGGGAATAATACCGCCCAAGGTACATCGGTTACACGTCCCCAAAGTTCATCGTTAATGAAATTGCCGATACGCCCCATTCCTAGTCCGAATGGTACGAGCGGTGCGATAAAATCAGCCGTTTGCCAGAAACTGCGTTGTTGGCGGTAAGATACCCAAATCATCGCCACAATCACACCAATTAAACCACCGTGGAATGACATTCCACCTTCCCAAATACGGAAAAGGTAGAGTGGATCTTGCAAAAAACGGTCGAAATTGTAGAAGAACACATCGCCAATACGCCCGCCTAATACTACACCCCAAAAGCCGGTATAGATTAAGCTATCGACTTGTTCGGTTGTCCACACGCCGTTAGAATTTTTGGCTCTTCTCATTCCTAACCAGTAAGCGAAGGCGAAGCCGGCTAAATACATTAAGCCATACCAACGCAAGGCAATCGGACCAATTTCAAAGACGATCGGGCTGATTTGTGGGAATTGGATAAATTGTTCGTTCATAGTTTCCTTATTTTAAAAACATATTAATGGCGATAGCCACAAGCAACATTGCAAAGGCTTTTTTTAGCATTGGAACCGGTAACGCATTGGCGGCACTTGCTCCCATTTTTGAGGTAAAAAATGAAGTAGAGGTAATGCCGATGAGTGCAGGTAAGTAAACATAACCTAAAGAGTAATCAGGCATTCCTTCTAAGCCCCAACCGCTCACAATAAAGCTGATTGTGCCGGATAAACCTAAAAATGCACCACAAAATGAAGATGTGCCGATAGCCCGTTTAATATCTAAGCCACGATCGCTTAAAAACGGCACAATAAATGCACCGCCTGCGATGCCAGCCATACTGGATAATGCTCCAATCACACTGCCACCCACAAGTGTAGTTTTTAAGGTAAGAGGTTTATTTTTGGGAACTTTTTTCAAAGTAAAAAGCATTTTTCCGGCAAGATATAACACCATTACAGCGAAGATTTTAGACATTATTTGCGGATCGAGTCTACTTACTACCAAGCCCGATAAAAATACTGAGATCATTAATGCCGGAATAAAAGATTTGCTGGTTTGTACATCAACATTTCCTAACTTATGATGGCGTTGAGCAGACGAAAATGCAGTAATAATAATGGTTGAGAACGACGTGCCTAATGCGGTGGACATTATATATTCAGGCGGCACGCCTGCCATTGGCAGTAAAAAAACCAAGCTCGGGACGATGATTATACCGCCCCCAATACCGAATAATCCTGCTAAAAAGCCAACAAATACCCCTAAAAATAGACAGCTTAACAAAATAGTCATTATTATTTTCCTTTTTGGTTATGTTGATGCCAACCCCGATACGGCTTGCGATTTTCCTGTTTATAAGGTTTGGCGGAGTCCTGAAAGGATTTTCTAGTCGCGTGAGAAAATTTTTCATCACGCTCGGTACGAGATTTCTCAAGCGGTCTATCTTCAGCATTTTTTTGCATATTATTTTGCAGAACCTGTGCAAATTCTTTCATTGCTTTACGATAAACATCTCGTTTAAAAGAAACGACCTGACGAACAGGATACCAAAAGCTTACCCATCGCCAGCCGTCAAATTCCGGATTTTTCGTCGTTTTTAGATTAATTAGACTTTCATCACTAATAAGTTGCAATAAAAACCAACGCTGTTTCTGTCCAATACACACAGGACCAGATCCTTCATTGCGTACCAAACGTTTTGGCAGTTTATATTTCAGCCAATATTTAGACGCCCAAAGCAATCGCACATCTTTCTTTGTTAAGCCGACTTCTTCATAAAGCTCACGGTACATTGCTGTTTCAATGTTTTCTCCCTCGTTAATGCCACCTTGCGGAAATTGCCAAGAGTTTTGACCAAACCGTTTTGCCCACAGAACTTGTCCGTGCTTGTTACAGATTACGATTCCAACATTTGGGCGGTAGCCATCGAAATCGATCACTCGACCACCTAATGAATAAATTTAGAATAAGAGAATTGTTTCATACTTTGAGTTGATTTGCAAAAAATCCATTAAATCCGACCGCTTGTGAATAACTTTGTGGATAACTATTGAATTTCAAGGGCATAAGCTGAGGATAACTACGCTGAACGTTGTAAAATAGAGTAGTTAATCAGATCTGAAAATACGATCTTTTTCTTAAGCAATGATCTGGATAAAGTTCAAGTTGTTGATTTTTTTCTCATCAAAATAAGGTTAAATTTTAAAATGAGTAAACAGAAACATTTTTGTTTATCAAAGAAGATTGAGTTATCCCCACCATTTGTGGATAAAGATGTGATAATTTTTCAAAATAGGCGTGAATAACTCAAATTAGCCTTTTGTTATTTTTATAAATGCTAATTAAATCAAAGAGTTAATGGTAATTTTTCTCTCTGTGAATAATCGATTATTTTGCTGGTTACTTTTTGTTCTCTCATATTTTTGTGCTGGTTGGTTTGTAACAAAAATGTGATCTATTTCTCATATTTTGTAAATAATAGTAATTCTTATTTTTATTTTAAAGTAGAATAACCGCACTTTTTTCTTAATGATTTATGAGGTTTTAAATGATCATTTCATCTGCAAACGATTACCGCCGTGCGGCAAAACGTCGTGTTCCCCCTTTTATGTTCCACTATGCGGACGGCGGTTCTTACGCCGAACAGACCTTACACCGTAATGTGAGCGATTTGGAAGACATTGCCCTGCGTCAACGAGTGTTAAAAGATATGTCGCAATTAGACACCAGCATCGAGCTGTTCGGCGAAAAGCTCTCTATGCCGGTAACACTTGCCCCTGTTGGTGCACTGGGAATGTATGCTCGCCGTGGTGAGGTGCAAGCCGCCAAAGCAGCGGATAACAAAGGTATTCCCTTTACCCTTTCCACCGTCTCAATCTGCCCGATTGAAGAGGTTGTGCCGGCAATTAAACGCCCGATGTGGTTCCAGCTCTATGTGCTAAAAGATCGGGGATTTATGAAAAATGCGTTAGAACGTGCCAAAGCCGCCGGTTGCTCCACACTTGTATTTACCGTAGATATGCCGACTCCCGGTGCACGCTATCGTGATATGCACTCTGGAATGAGCGGCCCATACAAAGATATTCGCCGAGTGTTGCAAGCAATGGTTCACCCATTCTAGGCATGGGACGTCGGTATTCAAGGTAAACCACATACTCTGGGTAATGTGTCAAAATATATGGGTAAGCCGATTGATCTGAACAACTACATCGGCTGGCTGACCGATAATTTCGACCCGTCTATTTCGTGGAAAGATTTAGAGTGGATTCGTGAATTTTGGGACGGCCCGATGGTGATCAAAGGCATTCTCGACCCCGAAGATGCCAAAGATGCCGTAAGATTTGGTGCAGACGGCATTATCGTCTCTAACCACGGTGGTCGCCAGTTAGATGGGGTACTTTCTTCCGCTAAAGCCTTACCAAGCATTGCCGATGCGGTAAAAGGGGAGATCAAAATCCTCGCCGACTCCGGTATCCGTAACGGCTTAGATGTAGTGAGAATGCTGGCACTTGGTGCTGATTGCACGATGATCGGACGTTCCTTTGTTTACGCTCTTGGTGCTGCCGGTCAAGCCGGTGTGGAAAACTTGCTCGACATCTTCCTTAAAGAAATGAAAGTGGCGATGACACTTACCAGCAATGCTAAAATCAGCGACATTACCCGAGATGCGTTGGTCGATCTCAATAAAATATAAATATAAGGGCTGATTAACAGCCCTTTATGACGAAGTATCTTTATTTTGCGGCAACCGTAAAACGTTGGAATAGGTGAGCTTTTTGCTCAACATCATCAGCGATAGCAATGGCTAAATCGGCAACAGAAATACCGGCTGGGATATCACCATTCATCAGCAATTCCTCCCCACCTAAACGGTATGAGCCTAAACGTTCTTCGCTAAAGTCACCGTCTGCACCTAAGCAGGCAGGAGGGGAGATAAATGCCCAGTTTAGATCACGGCGATCACGCAAATCGTTCAACAAATTACGGGCGGCATTAGCTCCGTCATAAATTTCTTTTGGGAAATCAGGCGTATCGATAACTTGTAAATTAGGTGCAACATATAAACTACCAGCTCCACCAACGACTAATAAATACGGTACTTCAGCAGATTTTGCCGCTTCTACAATCGCCTTTGCTCCACGTGTAAAATCTACTCCGATATTTGGGTTTGTCCAGCCCGGGTTAAAGGCACTGATTACTGCATCAACGCCTTTTAGTTGCTCAGCAAAATTTGCATTTTCTACGTCAAAAGCGACCGCTTGCACGTTGTCGGCTTTCGCCACGTTTTCCACATTACGGGCAAATGCCACCACTTGATGACCACGCTCCGCTAGCTCTTTCACCACCGCTGAACCCACATAACCTGTTGCACCAATCACTGCGATTTTTTTCATTTTTTGCTCCTAATTTGAGAGAGGTTTTACACGAAACAAAGGGCAAATTACCACTTCATTTCGCCTTTATTTACTTTTGCACCTAAGCCAAGATTACCTTCTGCCGCTAAGCTTGGATAAGCCTGTTTCATTTTGGCAATCACTTCGCCACTGTCTTTGCTTTCGGCTAAAACTTGCTCATATTTTTGTAAATAAGCCTTATTAAATTCAAGGGTTGTTTTATCGCTCGCTTTGCCTTTGAATGAATGTCCTGCCACGATGTTTTCAGGATTTAAAGCAATCATTTCATCGAGTTGAGCCAACCACGCTTGACGTGATTGCACAGTTTGCGTGTCGGCAAGCCATAGGTGCATATCATTAAATACGCCTACATTGCCGGCAATGGCTTTGAGTGATGGAATCCAAACATAAGGGCGGTGTGCCAGTTCGCCAGTTGTACCACGCAGTTCAATTTTTTCGCCATCAAGCGTTAAAACGGTCTCCTTCATTACTTCCGGAAGCACCACATTTTTCGGGGCATTTTCGCCCATTCTTGGCGACCAAACGCTTAATTTCGTTTCTACCTTGCTTTCGATTTTTTCTAATACCGCAGGCGATGCCACCACTTTCACATTAGGGAAAATTTCTTTGAGTGTCGCTACCCCAAAATAGTAATCAGGATCGGCATTGCTAACTAAAATGGTGCTTAATGTTTTTTTGCTATCCAAAATGTTTGCCGCAATTCGCATCGCATCGGCACGAGTAAAGCCACTGTCAATTAAAATCGCTTCTTTTTCGCCCATTACCAATGTGGATTGCACAGAAAAGCTATTTTCATCGGCTGAATAGGTTTTGATTTCTAACGCATTGGCAATGCTTGCACTCATCATTAAAGTTGCCAATAGTAATTTTTTCATTTTTTGTTTCCTTTTGTTGGTTGATTTATTTTTGTTTGGTCAGCAACAACGCCCACCAAACGACTTGATGTGGTGCATTATAGTGAAATAAAAAATGGGAAAAATAGCGATTTGTGAATATGATTGTTTCATTATTTGAAACATTAAATGGATTGCTTTATCATCAGAATTGAAAAGAGCATAAAAAAAGACTACACTTTGTCTATATGTATCTACAAATAAGGAGTGACTATGAGTGTAATGACCTGCCGTGAATTTAATCAAAAAACCAGCCTTGCCCAAAAATATGCGGAGACCGCACCGGTGATTATTACCCATCGAGGTAAGCCGACTTTTGTGTTGTTGAAGTATGAGGATTATCAACCGCAAAAAACCGCTCGAAGTGCCTTACACGCTTTGTTAGATCTGGATCATTCCCCCGATGTGGCGGATATTGAGTTGGAGTTAAAGCCCCGTAGTCGAGCCCAACGTCCGCCGGTCGATTTTGGAGATGAGTGATGTTTTTACTCGATACTAATGTGGTCAGCGAACTGCGAAAAGTGAAAAAAGGGATGGCTAATCCAAATGTAGTAGCGTGGTTGGCAAAGCAAAATCCGAATGATTTTTACATTAATTCTATTGTGCTAATGGAACTGGAACGGGGCGTTTTGGCGATGGAGCGAAAAGATCCTACGCAAGGTGTTCATCTACGCCATTGGCAAAATCTGTTTCTCAACCAAATTTTGCATAAGCCGATTTTACCCATTGACGAAACCACCGCCCAAATCTGTGCCAAACTGCATATTCCCGATCACGCCCCTGAAAATGATGCGTGGATTGCAGCCTCCGCTATTCAACACCATTTGATTTTGGTTACTCGCAATACAGCTGATTTCGCCAAAACAGGGGCAAAATTGTTTAACCCCTTTGAGCCACAATAATGGACAGAATTCAAGCAATTAATATCTTTTTAACCATTGTCGAAACCGGCAGTTTTACTGCCACTGCTGAAAAATTAGATTTATCTAAACCGATGGTAAGTCGTGCAGTGGCGATGTTGGAAGAGTGGTTCAATGCTCGTTTGTTACAACGTACCACACGCAAAGTTTCGCTTACTGAAGCAGGGGAACAAGCGGTTGAATATTGCCAAAAAATTGCAAACTTAACAGAGAATATAGAGCAAGATTTCCTCGCCCGTTCGGGGGAATTAAGCGGAACATTGCGGATTTCTGCCGCAATTTCGTTTGGTGGCTCGCACCTGGTTACTGCGTTACAAGCTTTTATGCAAAAGCACCCAAAAGTGTCGGTGCAATTACAGCTTTCAGATCAGAAAGTAGATTTGTTTGATGAACGTATCGATCTCGCTCTACGCTTTACCGATAACCCGGATGCAGGTCTAGTAGCTCGAAAATTAGGCACTATTCATTCACGACTGGTTGCTACACCTACTTATCTTGCTCAATATGGTGTGCCAAATAAACCCGAAGATTTGGTTCATCACCGCTATCTTGCTCACGCTAATGTAAACCGTAAGAGCTGGAAGTTTTATCGAGATGGACAAGAAACGATTTTAGAGCTAGTAAGTCCTTTCTGCGTTAATGATACGAATGCGTTACTTAATGCCATTATGGCAGATGGCGGAATTGCAATGCTCCCAAACTATATGCTGACAGAGCAACTCAAACAAGGGCGTTTGCAACCTTTGCTGACCGACTGGCAATTGCCGATTTATCCTCTATATGCTCTCTACCCAACTCGTCATCATTTACCGCTAACGGTACGTGCTTTGGTGGATTTTCTGGCAGAGTATTTTGCGAAGCAGAATTGGTAGGTCGCAATTAGCACTAAGCAAGCTAATATCCATAGCATAAATTTAAGCGTTTTTTTAAAATCGTTACCTTTTTCCAAAAGAAAACCGATTGAGCTTAACACTCAATCGGTTGTTGGTATCAGCTCAATTTAAGCCTTTAAACTTGCCATATCAATTACAAAACGATATTTCACATCTGATTTCAACATACGTTCATAAGCATTGTTGATATTTTGCATATCAATCATTTCCACATCTGGTACGATGTTGTGCTCCGCACAGAAATCCAGCATTTCTTGAGTTTCTTTAATACCACCGATGACAGAAGCCGCAATTGAGCGTCTGCCCATAATCATCGGTACGGTGTTGATTGTTTGTTCTAGCTCACCGACTAAGCCGACTAGAACCAATGTGCCATCTAATGCTAGAGTTGGAATATAAGGCTTTAAATCGTGAGTGTATGGCACGGTATCAATAATCACATCAAAAGTATTAGCCACTTCTTGCATTTGAGCTTCATCGGTTGAAAGCACAACACGGCTTGCTCCTAAGCGGAATGCGTCATCAGATTTTCCTGCCGAACGAGTGAACAGAGTAACTTCCGCTCCCATTGCAGCCGCTAATTTTACCGCCATATGTCCAAGACCACCTAAGCCAATAACACCGACTTTCGAGCCTTTTTGCACATTCCAGTGGCACAGTGGTGAGTAAGTGGTAATGCCGGCACAAAGTAGTGGAGCAACCGCTTTGGTATCAAGTTTTTCAGACACTTTTAACACAAAATCTTCACTCACTACCACGCCTGTACTGTAACCACCTTGTGTAAGTGAACCATCAAAGCGGTCATTTGAGCCATAAGTACCGATATGTCCGTGTTCACAGTATTGCTCTAAGCCGTGCTGACAAGGCGAGCAAGTACGGCACGAATCGACCATACAACCCACGCCCACTAAATCACCGATTTGGAATTTATTTGCTTTGCTACCCACTTTGGTTACTCGACCAATAATTTCGTGTCCGGGAACGATAGGATAGGTGTGAGTAAATCCCCAGTCATTACGAGCTGTGTGTAAGTCGGAATGGCACACGCCACAATATAAAATATCAATTAACACATCATCTTCACGCAATTCACGGCGTTCAAAAGAGTGGGGCTCAAGGTCAGTTGTTGCACTAAATGCAGCATAGGATTTTACAGGGTAAGTCATAGATTTTCTCCGTTAAGCTTAAAGTGAATGTAATGTTCTTAAATGAAATTCAATATGTTCGCTGATAAATCTGAATTGCAAAATATTAAACAAAATAGACCGCTTGTTTGTTACAAGCGGTCTGATTTTTTAATTATTCTACAAATTGCACAACTTGCTCAAAGGTTTTGCGGGATTTTTGGCGGATTTCTTTATCTCGATAGCCAAAGGTGCACATCACTGAAATGCCCCACTCGTTCGGGTCGAATAAGCCTGCGTCAGCCAAAATTTGGTTTACTTCTTTATAAGCAAAACCTTCGATTGGGCAAGAATCTACGCCAATCATTGCTGCCCCGGTCATCATATTACCTAGTGCGATGTAAGTTTGTTTACTTGCCCAGTCGAACAGGCTGCGTTCGTTGTCTAAAATACCAATATCTTGTTCTTGGAATTTTTTATACACCGCCATTGCTTTTTCACGAGCCTCGCCTTCTAAACCACGTCTATCCATAATTTCAGCAAAATATTGGCTATCAAAGCGAGCATTTTTCTTGGCTAAAATTACCACGATATGGCTTGAAGTTTCCATCGTTGGAATGCCCCAGCAATATGGCTTGATTGCTTGGCGAAGTTCCGGATTTTGTAACACGATAAACTGCCACGGTTCAGAACCAACCGAGCTTGGGCTTAAACGACCCAGTTCTAAAATATAGTTCATATCTTCAGCCGGGATTTTTTTACTGCCATCGTAAGAACGGGTTGAAGCACGGTAGTGGAAGGCGTTTAACACGTCATCTTTGTTTAAAAAATTCATTTTGTTTCTCCGATAAAAATTAGTTTACATAAAGCCGCGTTGATATTGGTGTGGTACAAATTGCATTGGACTGCCGTCAAATTGATTTTGCTGATATTGAGCGTTCAGCACCCAATTCGGATCACGCAATAATGCACGCCCAACGGCGATTAAGTCTGCATTTTCTAAGCCTAAAACGTGGTCGGCAACGGCTGGATTGTCCAACATTCCCACCGCAATTACAGGTAAAGAGGTCGCTTTTTTGATTTTTTCCGCAAGATAAACTTGATAACCTGCGTAAAATTCCGGGTGGTTGCCTGTGTGTAATACGCCATCACCGCCACCACCACATCCAGCACGTCTGCACCGGCTGCCACAAAGCGTTTAGCAACTTCAACACCATAATCACTATCAAAACCGTCTTTGCCGTACTCTTGTGCTGAAATTCGCACGATTAACGGCATCTCCGCAGGCATTACGTCTTTTGCGGCTTTGATGACTTGTTCACCGAATAGCATTGGATCTTTGCCGTATTCATCTGTGCGTTTATTTGATTTTGGCGAGTAGAATTGTTGGATTAAATAGCCGTGTGCGGCGTGAAGTTCAATCGTATCAAATTTATCGTTCCATAAACCTAAGCAATTTGGGGTGATACGACCGTTTGGATCGATATTAGTCATCTCAACAATAATCAAACCAACCCCACCAATCGCACGGCTGGTGAATGCACAAAATGCCAATCGTTCGGCACGCCGTCAGTGGCGGAATATTGACACATCGGTGGCATCACCACACGGTTTTTCAGTTCAAGATTTTTGATTTTAAAAGGGGTGAATAATTTTCTAAATTTAGCCATTTTGGGATTCCTATGAAAAAACTGACAGAATGATAAGTAAAGGGGAATATCGTTTCAAATTGATTATTCTTATATGGAGATATAAGGAAGGATAATATATAAAAGCAAACAAGCGGTCAGAATTTCCCAAAATTTTGCAAATTTCAGGCAGATTTTGACCGCTTGTTATTCCACTATCATTTGAATAGCAGGGAGGGTTTATTATTCAGCCCCTCTTAATTCATCTAAAATCCGCTCAATATGCTTGCCTTTAAATTGCGTTTTAAATTCAACTTTAATGCCTGTATCTGCACTTAATTTATCAAATAAAATTTGTGCATATTTGATTTTTTCTTTTTCATCGGTACGTAAATCAAATTCATAAGCATCTTTGGTTTCTACCACGAGATTTAAAGTTTGTGTGCCATCTTTATGGTGCAACACATAAGCAAAATCAGGCGAATATGTTCCGCCCCCTGCCACAGGAATGGCAATGGTATTTTTGGGTATTTTGGTAAAGACGGTAACATAATCCAAATTAAGCAGGATATTTTCTTTTTCAAGGGGCGAATCATAAAATAGTGTTTCAAACAAATAATTATTCGCTACCATATCTTTTTCGCCTACACGCCCAATATCCGATGATGAAATACTATCTTTAACATTGCCTTTATCATCGGTAAATGCCGTTGGGTGAACTTGGCTATTGACTTCGGTATAGCCAATGGTTTGGGTTGCCAAAAAATGTTGCAATAACCATTTTCTAAACAAACTATGAATATGTCTAATATTATGGCGAGTTTGATGTGTGTTATCCGTCCAATTTAATTCCGCTAACACTTGATGTAAACTTTTTAGGCTCACATTCAAGCTCATCGCCAATTCATTGGCAAATTCGCCATAGCTAAGTACATAGCCTGTATTTTCTATCAGCTTTTCTCGTCCGCCATATTTCACCTGAATATCATCAGACTGCACCTGCAATTCTTGTGCTTGCATTGTGGCATAGCTTGTGTCCAATTTACCCATTACATTGTTGGCAAAAAATTGTTTTAATAACTCATAAAAAGTGTGTTCATTGTCAATTTGATAATTTAACACCACTCGGCGGTTTAGAGTTTCCCACAGCGTTTTTAAAGCGTGATATTTATCTTTTCTAATCAGTACGGTTTCTTTTTTACCGATACCTGTTTGAATTTTATTGTTCAACGAACTTTCAAATTCAAAGGCTTTAGGGTAGGCAAGTTGTAATTTTTGCCAGCCGTTTTCCAATAAATTTAAATCGTCATCAATAATGCCATCATCTGCCAAATGGTTAATGATTTTGCGTTTGGTTTCATTAGGATAAGCGAGTAAAATTTTGGCAAGCAATTCATCTTCTAATTTTTTTGGAATAATCACTTTTTCGCCTGATTTTTCACGGATGTCCCGAATTAAATCTGACACAAAATCTTTTTCACTAAAATCCACAAAATAATTTAAATAAAACTGCTCGCTTTTTTCACGGTGCATAAATTCATTGACAGGCAAACGAAGTCCACGCCCCACTTCTTGAAGTTTACTGGTTTCAGAACCGCTTGACCGCAATTTACAAATGACAAACACATTAGGATTATCCCAACCCTCACGCAATGTCCATTTTGAAAAAATAAAACGGCGTGGATTATCCAAATCAAGGAGTTTTTCTTTTTCATATAAGATTTCATTGATTTGTTTTTCTATATGTTCGTCTTTATTATTGTTGTCATCGCTAAAATAACCGCCGTGCGTTTGGCTAATATCTGCCAAAGTTTTTTGCAAATAGGCTTTATAAAATTCATTGCTTTCATTTGCCAATCTTTTTTCGGCTTCATTGATAACCATTGCCTCAAAACGAGATTTTAAGCTATCGGGCAATCCTTGTTCATCACGATAACCTGCAATATCATCAATAAAAATCAGCGAAAGCGGTTTAATGCGTGGCGTTCTGGTTAATAGGGTGCGTTCAATATCAAAATGACGAATCACCGCTTGATAGAGCATTTGTTCTTGCAAAGATTGATTAAACGAATAAGGCGAGATAATCTCCCCTTTTTGTAATGTCAGCCCATTAGAAAGCACCGCCATACTGCTATTAAATTCATTTAATAATAAATGCGACATTTCGCTATGAATAATGCCTAATGAACCATTTTTGCTAATTTCTAAGCGTTTTGGGGTCTTTTTATGACTGTGAGTAATTTCAAAAACCGCTTCACTTTTACTGTCGCTTTGTCCAATAAATTTGATGAGCATATCATCAACACCGTCAAATTCGGTAATAAAAGCACGCACCCCTTTTACCAAATTTTGTTCAAAAGCATCAAGTGAAGTTAGCGTATGAATCAGATTTTCAAAACCATCAAAAGTTGCCCCAAATCTTAAAATATATTGAGCGTTGAGTTTTAAAACATTTTGCCAAGTTTTACCACTGGCTTTGACACGGTGCGGTTCATCAATAATCAAAAAAGGCTTAACCGCCGATAACGCATCAAACGATGAGCCGTGAGCCTCTTGGAATAAATCTTGGTCAATGGCAATGTTCATCGTCTCCGAATTTAACATACCCATATTAATCAATAAAATATGAATGGTTTTTTCATCGGTGGCATTGATAAAATTGATTAAATTTTCTGGGACTTGTTGCTTGTCTTTTTTATTGCCTTTTTTGGCATTTACTTCATAAAGCTCAATGCGTTTGCCAAAATCATCAAAAAAACGACTTCTGGCGGACGCACTTTCCAAAAAGTTTTTTGTGCCTGCTTTAATCGCAACCGTTGGCACAAGTACAATAAATTTATTAACCCCAAAAGATTGATTTAAAGAAAACATTGCCCTTGTGTAGGTATAAGTTTTGCCTGTACCCGTCTCCATCGCAATATCAAAAATATTGGATAACGAATTGCCTGTTTTATTTAATGCTTTGGCAAAACTTGGGCGAGTTTGAATTTCTGCTAGATTGCGTTTTTTCTGCGATTCGTTTAATTCTAAAACAGGATTGCTTTTTAATCGTGTTTCAAGATTTTGGGCATAAGAAATCTTAGCATATTCAAACATTTGCAAAATGTCTTCTACGGCGGATAATTGATGTGGTAAATCATTTTCAAAATTAAAGCCAGCCATTTTTTACCCCTTATCTGCACGATTTCGTTGAATCAAATACAATTTATTGCCTTTTCTGGGTTTGTATTGACCTATCGCCTCACTTAATTCTCGCTTGGCTTTACTGTCAAAGTGCGGTTCTAAAATGACGATTTTATCAATATTAAATTCATCGGTGGTATCGTCCAAACGGCGTAAAATCATCGCCAAATGCGAAGTGTCAAAACCTGTATCAAGCAAATATAGCACCGTGTCATAACGATACGCCATATAACCGCCCAAATCCACCTGCTCTGGTGTCTGGTGCAAAGGCATACCGTCTTGTACACACCAAGTGGTAAGAATATTTTGGCAATCTGTATTGCTTAATTGCAGATTTTCTAATAACTGTAAGCCGTGTGCAGGGCTTTCTGCCAATGTGCCAAAATTATCAGGCACAGGGACAATGCGATATTCTTTATAGCCTAAATCGCCTGTATAATTAGGATTTTCCGCTTTAATTTTTTCAAGGCTTTTTTCAATACGGGCTTTGGTGATTTGATACAAATCGTGAGTAAGATTATATTTATCCAAGAAATTTATTGCATTTTTAATAATTTCTTTTCCATCAGAACTGGAATTCTCATATGCTTTATCTAAATCTTCAAGAATTTGCACACATATAAAATGATTTTGAAGTTCGATTGGTTTTTTTGCATTCAATCTCATAACCGCCTCTGCTAATGTTCCAGAGCCAGCAAAAAAATCTAATATAATTTCGTTATTGGTGCAACAATTGTCAATTAAATCGATAATTAACTGAGTTGGTTTTGGGGTTGCAAAAACTTTACTGTCAAACAAATTAATTATTTCGGTAGTTGCAGTATCCGTTAAATAGGAAGAGTCCTCTAATATACTTCTGGGTTTTTGTCTTAAATCTTCACTCCAATAATCCTTGATATAAATTGTCCCTTTGGGGCTAGAATACAGTCTATGGATAATAGGTTGTGCAAACTGTTTGCTCCAAACCCAACGACCATCTTTTCCATTAGGTAGTTTTGGAAAAATCTCTTTTAGAGAGTTATTTTTATTTTGTTCTAAAAATACTTTTCCTGTTTGTAAGTCCGCATAAATTGGATAATAGCAGTTAGGACTATCTTCTCTTCTCGCACCCCTTCCTTTTTTTCTAAACAAACCATCTGTCTTGTATTTTCCAAACTCATCTTGCTTATTAAATGTATCTATATAGTCTTCAGAAGCTCTAATCCCTAAAAAAGGCTCTGCCATTTTATTCTTTTGGTATACTAGAATAAAATCGTGATTTGTAGAAAATCCATCCTTACTTCCCATTCCATTTGCGCTTTTCTTCACAATAAGCGTATCAACAAAATTCCCCTCCCCAAAAATTTCATCACAAAGTAATTTTAATTGGGCTTGTTCATTATCATCAATAGAAATAAAAATCACGCCATCGTCTTTTAAAAGCTCTCTGGCAAGTTTGAGGCGTGGATACATAAAAGTGAGCCACGCACTATGACTGGACGCACGAGCATTGATAAATCCGTGAATATATTCGGCGACTTCCTCGCTTTCGCCTGTGATTTTTGCAATTTCGGCGGGCGTATATTTGCGGTCATCTTGATAAACAAAACCGTCCGAACCTGTATTATAAGGCGGGTCAATATATATCATTTTGATTTGTTTGCGATAGGCTTCACGCAAATGCTTTAAAACAGCTAAATTATCGCCTTGAATTAGGATATTTTGACTGTTTGAATGTTGGGCGTTGTGGGCGTGATTAGCGGACAAAAGCGTACGGTTTTCGTCATACACAAGGGCTTTGGCATAGGATTTGCCCCGCCAGTCAAGGCGATAGGTTTCTTGGGAAAAAGAAATATCCGCTTGGGTTAAGGTGGTTTGAAACTCATTAAATTTGAAATTGCCGTCCGCATCAAATAGTGCCGGACTATGGGATTTAAGTAGATCTAATAGAGATTGGCTCATTGTAATACCATATTTTTATAATTGAAATTATTTTAAGAATTATAGCATTTTATAGGAAGAAGAGAGCAGATAAAGGATTTATTTGCCAGCAATAATGATTTCATTTTTGCCATATTTTATTATGGACAGGAAAAGGGAATTGATAAGCGGTCAAAATTCCTCAAAATTTTGCAAATTTTCACCGCATTTTGACCGCTTGTGTTTTTCCTGATAGTTGAAAGTGCTATTATCATTCTAATTTTTCTGATTTCATTTAAGGTATAACAATGAGCGATATAAGAACCCTTGATTTAAACTTGCTAAAAGCCTTTGTCGTATTGTTAGACGAATGTAATGTGAGCCGTGCGGCGAAGCGGCTTTCAGTTACGCAACCTGCGATGAGTGGGATTTTGAATCGGATGCGAGAGAGCTTTAACGATCAATTATTCGTACGAGTGCAACACGGTATGCAACCTACCGAACGGGCATTACAATTGGGGCAGACTGCTCGTAAAATTTTGCAAGAAATTAATACGATGTTACAACCACCGAAGCTAGAGCCGGAAAAATTGTCGATGACACTCCGTATTGCCGCGATGGATTATGTGCAGCAAATTATCGCTCTGCCGCTGATTTTACGCCTTCGCTGCCTTGCTCCAAATATACAGGTGGCGTTATTGCCTGTGCAAGGACAGAATATTAAGACTTTGTTTGAGCAGAATAAAATTGATTTAGCATTGGTTAGTCAGCAGCATTTAAGTGCAGATATGCCAAGAACAGTGCTGTATGAAGAGCGTTATGTTTGTGCGATGAGCCATACGCATTCTCTAGCCAATAAAAAACTGACCTTAGAGCAGTTTTGTGAGCTGCCTTTTGCAATGCTTTCTTATAACGGTGGTGAATTTAGCGGAGCAACAGATATTGCCTTACAAAAATTAGGTAAACAACGCAAAGTGATGGTTTCGGTAAATCATATTTCACTTTTACCACAACTGTTACAAGGTTCAGATTTAGTAGCTGTGCTGCCTGAACATTTAGCCAAGACCTTACCTAACGTGCATTTGCAAGCTCCACCTATCGAGGTAGAAGGCTTTACGATGATGATGGCGTGGCACGAGCGAACCGAACAAGATATTGCCCATCGTTGGTTAAGAGATATTTTGAAAGATGTAGTGAAATAAGCATTTTTGTATTTTACGCACTAAAAAAGCCGTTTATCTTTTTGAGATAAACGGCTTTCATTATGTTAAAAAATTAAAATTTTTCTACAAAATCAGCATAAGCATTAATGAAGTTTTGCATTGAGCCTTTTAACGCATCATTTGCAATTTCACCATCTTCTGCAAATACACCACCAAATAGGTTACCTACATTTAATGCAAATGGTAGAGTTGGCATATTCACGAATGCACCGGAGGTGATAGTACGAATTTGATCCGCTGCACGTACACCACCAGCAGCACTTGCTCCAACAGTAACGATACCAGCCGGTTTGCCAATCCATTTGCTTTCACCCATTGGACGAGAAACCACATCAATAGCATTTTTCAACATTGCTGAAATGCCTGCATTGTGTTCAGGGGTAACGAATAAAACGCCGTCTGCCTTTGAAACTGCTTCACGCACACGAGTGTATTGTGCCGGGCTGTTTTCGTCTAAATCACGGTCGTAAAGTGGAAGATCTGCAATTTCAACAATGTTTAATTGAATGCTTGCCGGTGCCATTTTTTGTAAGTGGCGAACCGTTAATTGACTAAATGAAGTTTTGCTGCCACTGCCGATTAATACTGCAATTTGTTTTGCCATTTTATAAATTCCTTAAAAGAGTAACTAAATTTGTGCCTATTTTATCCCTTTCTGTTTATGGAATAAAGCCCATATAGTGAAAGTTACTCTTTACTCATAATAAATAATCTTGCAAATTTTTAGTAAATTTCGACCGCTTGTATAATAAAATCATTATAATCGTTACAGATTAGCGTAGAGGTTCTTATGTCTGTTTTAAAGAAAATAAAATCTGTTTCAACTTTAGGCGTAGTAGCAATGTTATCGGCTTGTAGTTTGGTTACTTATAAACCTGTTGATACCATTAAACAAGTGAGCCTTGATAGTGGATACCGCCAAAAGAGCGTATTCAAAGAAGGGGCTAAAGACGGCAACATTATTGTTGTAATGTTTTCAGGTGGTGGCACACGGGCTGCCGCACTGGGTTATGGCGTGTTGGAGGAGTTACAAAAAGCAAAAGTGAAGGGCACAGAGAAGGGAAATACGTTATTAGATAATATTGATATAACCTTTGGTGTGTCGGGCGGTTCGGTATTAGCCACTTATTTTGCGTTGGAAGGAAAAGCGATTATTCCTAAATTTGCGAATAACTTTTTAAAATCAAATTTCCAGAAAGATATTATTACGGAGGTATTTTCGGTCTCTAATTTACCTCGTTTAAGCTCACCGCAATTTGGACGGGGAGATTTATTGCAAGAACGCTTTAATTTAGCCCTTTATAAGGGCAAAAAATTTGGCGATTTAGTGAGAAACCGCAAAGGACCGTTTGCCGTGATTAGTGCAACGGATATGAATATCGGGCAGCAACTTACGTTCACCCAAGAAACCTTTGACGGGCTTTGCCTTAACCTAAATGATTTGGAAATTGCCCGAGCAGTGGCGGCTTCAAGTTCTGTGCCGCTGATTTTTGCTCCGCTTACATTGAATAATAATGGGGGAAATTGTCATTTCAGCTTGCCGAAAGCCTTTACTGAACAAGAAAAAGTAGTTGATGGTTTAACCACTAAGCAGATTGAAGAAACGGAACATACACTGAGCTTTTATCAAGATAGCAAAGAACGCCCGTTTATCCATTTAGTGGATGGTGGACTAACGGATAACTTAGGTTTGGCTTCTATATTAGATATTTCAGATTTGGTTGGTATTGAAGATATGTATAAACGTGCCGGCGAGCTGGGGGTTAAGAATGTTATCGTTATTAATGTCAATGCTCAAAATGAAGTATCAAGTGAAATTGATAAATCCGCCAATGTTCCCGGCTTGAAAGATGTGGTGAATACGATTATCAATGTTCCTATTGATAGCACCACGCAAATTAACCTTCAACGCTATAGCCAATTTAGCGATAGTTGGAATAAATATGCCAACGAACAGCAAACCAAAATTGAGATGTTTTTTGTCAATTTAGGCTTAAAAGAACTGCCTGATGGTCAGTTGAAAAAAGAAGTATTAAATATTCCAACCTCTTTTTATTTGCCGGAAAAAGATATTGATAAATTGCGTGAATCTGCTCGCATTTTGTTAGAACAATCTGAAGTTTATAAAAAAGCAGTAATGGCTTTGCAATAAAGTATATTGTTATTATAAAAGGTAAGGGCGAATTGCAATTCGCCCTTATGATTACAATATAATTTTCACTTTCCAGTCAAAATTTTCTTCATTTAACCGATATTGCTCTTTCAAACTCGGACCGCAGGAATTTGAACCGATGCCGCTCATTTTATAATCGACACATAAAACCGTTGAATCGCTTTCCACTAAATCATAACTGTGGGTTTTAGCCGTTAATTCTTCCTGTGTATAAGGCGAGAAATTAAAGCTAAACGGCTTTTCTGCGGTAACGGTTAAATTCGGTAATTGCAGATAATGCGTACCAAAATGACTGCCGTTTTCTTGTGGTTTGAGGTAAGCTGTGTGGTTTTCTGATGCAGTGGTTTGATAACGTCCGAGCTTCGCTAAATGGTGTTTATCCATATAACTTTCTCGCTCGCCGTAGCCGAAATATTCCGCTTGATGATTGGCTTTATGGAGGAAGAAACGCAGCCCAAAGCGTGGTAAAAACGGCAAATGGGTTGGGCGTTTCGCTTGCACGTTTAGCTCAATTTCGCCGCTCGGCAAAATATGATAAACCACTTTCAGCGTTAAAATTCGGCTTTGAGCAGTTGCTACAATGCCACATTCTGCTACGATTTTCACACCGTTTTCATCTTGCGAAAGCGAGGTGGAATAGGCTCGGGTGTAGCATTTGTCGTAGCCCGCTTTTTGCCAAAACTCTCGGATTAAACGGTCGTTATCTGTTGGAGCTCGCCAGATATTGAAATCAAGCGGTTGCTCAATCATCGGCACGCCATTTTTCTCGATTGCAGTGAAAATGCCTTTAAGTTTATCGAAGTGGTAGCGATATTCCCCATTTATGATCTGCCAGCCATTTGCAATATTTTCCACAAAAATCACCGCTTGTGGACGAGAGGGAAGCTCGGGTTTCACCATTTTTTCGCTGAGAACGAGTTGGTCAAAGCCCAAATAGTGATCTTTTGCTAATAAAGCTGAGCCTTCACGTAAGCGATAATCAAGGGTTAAAATCTGTAATTTTTCGCTCGAAGTAGGCAATTCCAACGGCAAACAAGCGGTCTGATTTGACTCGCAATTTACCAAAAGTTGCCCCTTCTGCACGGTTTCGCCATTTTCACTCAAGCAATAATGCACGGTCAGATAATCGGCAAGATTGGTGAAATCTAAATGGTTTTTTAGCCAAACTTTACCTTCTTTCAGCTCTGCTCGCACAGGGCGGTTCACATTTTTCACTTCAAGCAAATTGCTGTGCACAATGCGGTGTTGCGAAACCAAACCATCCATACAGAAATTACCATCGTGCAGGGTTTCGCCGAAGTCGCCGCCGTAGCCGTATTTATCAGAATTTGGTCGCAGAGGAGCGTGGTCGCACCATTCCCATACAAAGCCGCCGCAAGAACCGGCATATTGTTGGAACGTCTGCCAATAATCTTCCATATCGCCACAAGAGTTACCCATTGCGTGTGAGTATTCGCATAGAATAAACGGCTTACGATTATTCGGTTCGGCAAAATATTCATCAAGTCGCTCGGTGCTTGGGTACATTTCGCTGTATAAATCCAAGTTGGAGAGGTCGTTTTGATATTGCGAATGTTGGTAAATTGAGCCTTCGTAATGGGTTAGACGGCTCCGATCTCGCTCTTTTACCCAACGAGCTGCCGCCTCAAAATTTTCGCCAAAGCCTGATTCATTTCCTAGCGACCAAATAATAATCGATGTACGGTTTTTATCTCGTTCCACATTGGCGATATTGCGATCTAAAATAGCGTCTTTAAAATTAGGATCTCTTGCAAAATAACAGAAATTATCGACCGCTTGTTGGCGGATCTCTTCCTGTTTATTCGGGTTTGGCACATTTAAGAAAATACTGTTTTCAGGACTTTCAATATACACTGCACTTGAGCCGTGGGATTCAATATCGCTTTCGGCAATCACATAAAAACCGAGCTGATCGCACAATTCGGTAAACCAAGGAGAATTTGGGTAATGAGCGGTGCGGATTGCATTGATGTTGTGTTCTTTCATCAAACGCAAATCGATTAATGCCTGCTCACGGCTAATGGCATAGCCGGTTTTCGGATCGGAATCGTGGCGGTTCACGCCTTTGAATTTTATTGGCTTGTTGTTAAATAACAGCACGCCATTTTTTACTTGAATTTGGCGGAAGCCGATTTTCTGCTCGATGATTTCGGTTTGATAGCTCAATTGCAACGTGTAGAGCGTTGGAGCTTCTGCGTTCCATAATACCAAATTGCAAATTTTTGCCGAAAAATGACCGCTTGTTTGATCTAAAACTAGATTGCCTTGCGGATCAAAAAGTTGAAAATGCACTTCCTCAGGCTGATTGGTAAATTGGGTTTCTACGCTTAAATGAGCTTGGCTTAAATCTTCGCTAAGCTGATACTGAATAAAGAAATCTTGCAGGTAATTTTGCTCACGTTCCAAAATGTATACATCACGGAAAATCCCCGACATTCTGAATTTGTCTTGATCTTCCAAATAACTGCCATCACACCATTTCAGCACCACAACCACAAGGCTATTTTTACCTTGTTTTAGGTGCTTCGTAATCTCAAATTCATTAGTGCTATGGCTGATTTGCCCATAGCCGACAAATTCGTCGTTCACATAGACAAACAAGCAGGAGTCCACGCCCTCAAAATTGAGCAAATAACGTTTGTTTGGTTTTAGTTCAAAGTCGATTTCACGCTGATAAACGCCACACGGATTATTGTGCGGTACATAAGGCGGATCGAACGGAATCGGGTAGTTGATGTTAGTGTATTGGTGAGTATCAAAGCCTTGTGTTTGCCAGTTAGACGGCACAAGGATTTTGTGAGCAAAGGTAGTGTTTAGGAAATTATCGGGTAGATCGTGAAGACTTTCATAGAAATTAAAATGCCACTCACCATTGAGTAACGTAAATTGATTCGATTTTTCTCGCTCTAATTGATTAGGCGTTTGACCTTTTTGAAACGGAATAAAATAGGCGTGGTGTGGAATGCGATTAATGTGTAGCACGTTTGGATCTTGGTAATAATTCGGTAATGACATAAAAGCCTCAACGTCAAAAAATACTGAAACTATAATAACATTAATTCAGTTATAAAATACGACAATAGGTAATGTGTGGAATTGTGAGAGGGATCACAAAAAATCGATAAGATTATAGTTAGATGTTTGTTTTTGATACTCTGCCAAATCTCCCCCTCCCCTCTTTGCTAAAGAGGGGTGATCCATTTGTGATAATTTCAAATTCATCTGGCTATTTAAGATTGTAATGAATAAAGATGAGTTTTAAATTTTGTGTGATTTACCCCCCTCTTTAGCAAAGAGGGGAGGGGGAGATTTATTCGCTTCGCTCACACTGCGTGCCGTTGCTTACGCAACGTTCAAACGTAAGCGTTTGTGGCAGAGTAAATTAACGAAGAGAATTAATAAAGAGAAAGCCTCGTTAGAAATATTAAAATCATCCCTAGCCTTTTTCTTTTTCGGTTGATTCCGTTATAATCGCTTAGTTTTTATTTAAACCTCATTTAAGGAATTGAAGAATGCTATACCCAAGTGAAGAATTTTTATACGCTCCTGTACAATGGACTGATCATAGCGAAGGTTACACTGATATTCGTTACCATAAATCTAAAGACGGTATCGCAAAAATTACGATCAATCGCCCTGAAGTGCGTAATGCATTTCGCCCTCACACGGTAAAAGAGATGATCGAAGCATTTTCTGATGCTCGTTTTGATGAGAAGATCGGCGTGATCGTATTAACCGGTGAAGGGGAATATGCCTTCTGTGCGGGTGGCGACCAAAAAGTGCGTGGCGACTACGGCGGTTATAAAGATGAAAGCGGTGTGCATCACTTAAACGTATTAGATTTCCAACGTGATATTCGTACTTGTCCTAAACCGGTAGTGGCAATGGTGGCTGGCTATGCTATCGGCGGTGGACACGTTCTACATATGTTATGTGATTTAACTATTGCAGCAGATAATGCAAAATTCGGTCAAACAGGTCCTAAAGTAGGCTCATTTGATGGTGGCTGGGGTGCAAGTTATATGGCTCGCCTTGTTGGTCAGAAAAAAGCCCGTGAAATTTGGTTCTTATGCCGTCAATACAACGCTCAAGAAGCATTAGATATGGGCTTGGTAAACACTGTTGTGCCTTACGCAGATTTGGAAAAAGAAACTGTGCGTTGGTGCCGTGAAATGTTACAAAACAGCCCAATTGCTTTACGTTGCTTGAAAGCGGCGTTAAATGCAGATTGTGATGGTCAAGCCGGTCTTCAAGAGTTGGCAGGCAACGCAACGATGTTGTTCTATATGACAGAAGAAGGTCAAGAAGGGCGTAATGCGTTTAATGAAAAACGTGAGCCGGACTTCAGCAAATTCCGCCGTAATCCGTAATTTATGCTAATACAAGCGGTTGTTTTTTGTAAATTTTTTGCAAAATTTGACCGCTTACCTTTTCTAATTTAAGTTAATTTTATGTCAGACGTTGATCTAAACGAGCATAGCCAAGAAGAGCTTGAGCATAAGCCGAAAAAAAGAAGTTACATTCTTACTACCCTGTTCAAACTCGGATTGATCGGGGCTTGTAGTGTTGCCTTTTACGGCATTTACCTAGACGGAAAAATCCGTAGCAAAATGGACGGGCAAGTATGGGAATTGCCTGCTGAGGTTTATGCTCGCATTGAAAGCATTAAAATTGAAGATAATTTAACGCTTGAACAAGCGAAACAGGCATTGTTAGATAACGGCTATCGTCAAGTTTCACAGGTTGCCACACCGGGCGATTTCAAAATTGAAGAAAATCGTTTAGTGCTGCTACGTCGTGCTTTCCCTTTCCCTGAAACCCCTGAAGCTCAACGTGTGCTGCGTTTAACCTTCAAAGATGATAAATTAACTTATATTGAAGATTTAGTGCAGGGGAAGTTGATCGAGGAATTTCGTTTAGATCCGAAATTACTTGCGATGTTGCACTCCGATAGTGATGAGGAACGCCAAGCATTAAGATTGCAAGAATACCCTCGTTTGTTGATTGAATCGCTTATTTTAACCGAAGATCGCCGCTTTTATCAGCACGATGGCATTAGTCCAATCGGGATTGCTCGAGCATTAATTACTAACTATCAAGCAGGTAGAACCGTCCAGGGTGGAAGCACCTTAACTCAACAGTTAGTTAAAAACTTGTTTTTAACTAACGAAAGATCGCTTGTGCGTAAAATCAATGAAGCCTTGATGTCGGTTATTTTGGATTTCAGATATGAAAAAAACCGTATTTTAGAAACCTATCTGAATGAAATTTATTTAGGGCAGAATGGTAGCTATCAAATTCACGGTTTTGCATTGGCAAGCCAATTCTATTTTGGTCGTCCTATTCAAGAAATCAGCCTTGACCAAATTGCCTTGTTGGTGGGAATGGTAAAAGGTCCGTCGCTATATAATCCGTGGCGAAATCCACAGGGGGCAACGGAACGTCGTAATGTGGTGTTACGTTTATTGCTTGAACATCAAGTGATAAACCAAGAACTGTACGATTTATTAAGTGCTCGCCCATTAAATGTGCGTGAAAAAGGCACAATTTATCGTGAGCAACCTGCCTTTATGCAGGCATTAACGCTTGATTTGAAAAATGAGTTAGGCGAAGTGAAAGCAGCACAGCTTTCCGGTACGAAAATTTTTACAACCCTAGATCGTAAACAGCAACGTTCAGCGGAACAAGCAGTTATTATTGGCTTGGAAGATTTAGAGAGCAAAGATAAAAAAGTTACCGATTTGCAATCTGCCATTGTGGTGGCAGAGTACCGTACAGGTAAAGTGCGTGCGATTGTGGGCGACCGTTTAACCCAATTTGCCGGCTTTAACCGTGCAATTCAGTCAAAACGTCAGATTGGTTCTTTGGTAAAACCGTCTATTTACGCCATTGCGTTGGCTCAGCCAGAACTTTTCCGCCTAAATACACCTATTCAAAATAGACAGATTTCCATTAAAGTTGGCTCAACCTATTGGACACCTCGTAACTATGATCGCAGCTTTAGTGGCTCGGTAATGTTTATGGATGCTCTCGTTCGCTCACTGAATATTCCAACGGTTAATATCGGTATGAAAGTGGGCTTGAAGAAAGTGATTGCTAAGCAAAAAGAGATGGGTTGGAATAATGCAGAAATTCCGCCATATCCATCAACATTATTAGGTTCTTACTCGATTTCACCTTATGATGTAACTCGCTCTTACCAAGTCATTGCAAATGAAGGGTTAAAAACACCATTAACGACCATTGAGGCAATTATTTCGCATAATGGCGAAATGTTCTACCAGCGTGATAACGACAAAGCGAGTGAGCAAGTGCTTCCACCTGAAGCTGCGGTGCAAACAATGTACGCAATGCAACAGGTAGTAGAACGAGGTACGGCTCGTAGTCTGCAAAATGATTTTGCGAAGTTAAAATTAGCAGGTAAAACAGGTACAACCAATAATGCAAGAGATACTTGGTTTGTGGGGGTTGATGGCGAACACGTTACTACCGTATGGTTAGGTAAAGATAACAATACGGATACCAATCTAACTGGTTCAAGCGGTGCGTTATATGTTTATAAGCAATATTTGGAACGTGCGTTACCGCAGGCGTACAAATTACCAAAACTCGATACTATGCAATGGGTAGGGATTAATAGCTACGGTAGTTGGAATTGCGACAGCGGCAGACAAATTCCTGTTTGGCGTGATAAAGGACAGCGTTATTGTACCAGCACAGGCACCGTGGTTGCGGCTAAACCAAGTGTGTGGGATGCTCTTTCACTGAAGAAAGAAAATAATCCAAACCCAAAAGCTGAAGAGGCAGAAGGTAAGCAATCTATCCCAATTGAAGAAGTTGCACCGAAAGAATAGGAATAAATTTGATAGTTATTATCATTCAAATAAATTTTTGTGATAGGTTTTAGCTATGATAAGTATATATTATAACCATTTGCCTCTTTGTTATTTGAGGAGTAAGATAACCATAAATTAAATAAGCAGTATGCAATTTAATTTGAATAATTAACTATTAATAACAGGAGCATATTATGGCAATGTCAAATATCGGTTTAGATAGAGAAATCGCAAAAAAATTAGCAGATGAGTTAAATGGTTTATTAGCGACTTACCAAGTATTTTACACTAACGTGCGTGGTTACCACTGGAACGTGCGTGGCGTAAACTTCTTTGAATTACACGCAAAATTTGAAGAAATCTACGATGATTTAGTCTCTAAAGTCGATGAAATTGCAGAGCGTATTTTAACTTTAGGTCATACGCCAAATAACGGATTCAGCCAATACTTAACCCAATCACAAATCAAAGAACACATTGGTGTATCTGCGGCTCAAGAGTGTTTATACGGCACGTTGGAAGGTTTCAAAACCCTTTTAGGTCAGCAACGTGATATTCTTGCGATTGCAAACGAAGCAAACGATGAAGGTACTGCTTCTCAAATGAGCGATTACATCAAAGAGCAAGAAAAATTAGTGTGGATGTTCACTGCTGCTTGTGCAGACTGCACTAACTATGCAAAAGGCTGTTCTTGTAACTAATTTGCAATCATCCGAATTAACCCCGATAATACCTATCGGGGTTTTTTATTGTTGAAATAAAGTGATGTCGAACGGTTTTCAATTTAAACAGTTTTTTATTCAGCACGATAAATGTGCGATGAAGGTCAATACTGATGGCATTTTGCTTGGGGCAATTGCTCACATCAAAAATGTTCAGCAAATCTTAGACTTAGGCACAGGTTCTGGCTTGATTGCAGTAATGCTTGCTCAACGTACAAACAACAATTGTAAAATTACAGCACTAGAACTTGAGCCAAATGCTTACCAACAAGCGGTCAAAAATGCCGAAAATTCTGCGTGGTCAAATCGTATTACGGTTTTACAAGGTGATGTAATGCTGCAACAGTTTGAGCAGAAATTTGACTTAATTGTCAGCAATCCCCCTTATTTTGAAGACTCTTTAGCAACAAAAACCAAAGCACGAGATCTGGCTCGTTCGGTAAATGCTGCCAGCCATTTTGATTGGTTAAAACAAGCAAAAAACTGGTTAGCCCAAAGTGGTAGAATTACAATGATTTTACCCACAGAAGCGGCAGAAAAACTCATTTCACAAAGTCCCAATATCGGTTTGTATTGTATTGAGCAGTGGTCGATTTTTACTAAAGTAGGTAAAGAGCCGAAGCGAAGTATTGTGAGTTTCTGTTTGCAAAGTAAAGTGTGCGAACAAAAAGAACTGGTGATTTACGATCTGAATAATCGCTATACATCTGAATTTAAACAACTCACGCAAGATTTTTATTTAAACTTCTAACGATTTCCTTAATAAAAAAACCGACCAAGCGGTCGGTTTTTGTGAATTTTTTGCAAATTATTCGCTAATTTCGTTTAAATCCAACAATTCTTGCGAAAGAATAATACCGGTTAAATCAGCATATACATAATCTTCAGGGAAGAAAGTTACGCCACCAAAATTAACCGGCGTATCCACTTCGCCAATATCGGTATTATCTGCCCCCACAGGAATTGGAGCGAGTGCGTGAATGCCGATATCTAATCTTTCTAAAATATCTAACTGACGAACAGCACCATAAACGATAATTCCTTCCCAGCCGTTATCCACTGCCAGTTGAGCCAGCTCCGCATCAATTAATGCACGGCGAACTGCACCGCCACCATCAACTAATAATACACGCCCTTCACCTTCTTCTTCTAATACTTCGGCAATTAAACCATTGCTTTCAAAACATTTAACGGTGGTAATTTTACCGAAAAATGATGATGCTCCACCGAAGCTTGAAAAAATCGGTTCAACAACATCCACTTGGTCAGAATAAAGATCGCAAAGCTCAGAGGTATCAATACGCATAATATGCTCCTGTTCTTAAGTCATTTAGCTAAAGTATAAACCTTCGCTTTCAATTTGCAAAATTTTATTGAAAAAAGACCGCTTGTTTAATACTTCTCTTGTTCTTTATTATCTAACAAGTTGTTTTTAATATGTAATTCCATTTGATTATAAGGGATTTCCACACCTGCATTATCAAATGCTAATTTGATTTGCTCGGTAATTTCCCAATAAGCAGACCAATAGTTTGGTGTTTGAACCCAAGGACGAACAACCAGTTGTACACTATTTGCCGCTAAAGCACCTACAGCAACAACAGGTTTCGGCTCTTTTAGAACATATTCATTCGTTTCTAAAATACGCTCAATAATCTCTTTGGCTTCTTTGATATTAGAATCGTAAGAAATATCAAAGGTAAAATCAATACGGCGGGTTGGGTTGTTTGAATAGTTCACAATACTGTCTGAGAACACTTTGCCATTTGGTAATAACACGGTTTTGTTATCGCCGGTGCGAAGTTCCAACACTAATAAGCCCATTTGTTCTACCACGCCGGTCATTCCGCCGGTTTCGATTAAATCGCCTTTACGGAACGGTTTGAAGATTAATAACATCACACCGGCTGCGAAGTTTTGTAGCGAGTTTTGCAGTGATAAACCAATTGCCAAACCGGCAGCACCTATTAATGCGACTAATGAACTGGTATTAATGCCGATTTGTGAAAGCGAGGCAATCACGACAATTAAGAGCAATAAGAAATAGCTAATAGAGGAAATAAAGCTTTGTAGCATTTCATCTTTGGTTGATTTTAATGCCGCTTTGCCTAATAAATTACTGATAATTCGTGCTAAGAATTTACCGACGATAAAAATTGCGATGGCAAGTAAAATCTTAGTGCCGTAAGGGATAATCCATTCATTGAGCATCGTCTCAAAGTTCATACTACTCACTTTGTCGATTACTTTTTCGGTTTCTGCTACGACATCAATATTGGCTGCCGGTTGTGCTTTATCGGTCATTTTGGTTCCTTAAATTAAAATGAAAAGTTTTGCCAATCTGCAAAGGTTGGCGGTTTTTGTGCTAAAATTCAGGGCAGTATTTTCCCTAAAAGACAACATAATGACAACAGAAAAAGTAATTAGTGCCGGCGTTCAGTTTTTTTCTATCAATGAAGATGAAGCCGGGCAGCGTTTAGATAATTTTTTATTAGCCAAACTCAAAGGTGTGCCGAAAAGTTTGATTTACCGTATTGTGCGTAAAGGTGAGGTACGGGTAAACAAAGGCCGAATCAAGCCGGAATATAAGTTACAGGCAGAAGATGTCGTGCGTGTGCCGCCTGTGCGTGTAGCCGAGAAAAACGAAGCCCCTATTTCTACCAAACTGAATAAAGTAGCGGAATTGGAAGATCAAATTCTGTATGAAGATGAAGTGATGTTGGTGATCAACAAGCCCTCAGGCATTGCGGTACACGGTGGTAGCGGTTTGAGTTTTGGCGTAATTGAGGCATTACGAGCATTACGCCCGCAAGCTCGCTTTCTAGAACTGGTTCACCGAATTGACCGTGATACTTCGGGCATTTTGTTGGTAGCCAAAAAACGCTCGGCTTTACGTAGCCTGCACGAACAACTGCGTGAAAAGGTGGTGCAAAAAGATTACTTGGCATTAGTGCGTGGTCAGTGGCAAGCTCACACCAAAGTGATTAAAGCTCCGTTGCTGAAAAACGAATTGGCAAGTGGTGAACGCATTGTGCGAGTGAGCGAAGAGGGCAAACCTTCAGAAACTCGCTTTAGTATTGAAGAGCGTTATGCAAATGCAACTTTGGTGAAAGCCTCGCCGGTTACAGGCAGAACCCACCAAATCCGTGTGCATACTCAATACGCAGGTCACCCAATCGCCTTAGACGACAAATATGGCGACAATGAATTTGATAGCAAAATGAAAGAAGTCGGTTTGCACCGCTTATTTCTACATGCTTATTCTATTCGTTTTGAACACCCGAAAAGTGGGGAAGAGATGGTAATTACCGCACCCTTGGACAAAACATTAAAAGGCGTATTAGCAAAATTAAGAGCTGAAAAGTAGATGCAAATCCATTTCAAAAATTTTCAAAAAAATGACCGCTTGTTAGATTTAACCAAGCCACAGATTATGGGGATCTTAAATTTTACCCCAGATTCGTTTTCTGATTCAGGGCAATTTTTCTCGCTCGATAAGGCTTTGTTCCAAGTTGAAAAAATGTTGAACGATGGGGCGAGCATTATTGATGTGGGCGGAGAATCCACCCGATCGAATGCGGCAATCGTGACGCTTGAGCAGGAACTTGAGCGGGTTGTGCCTGTGGTAGAGGCTATCCGTTCCCGTTTTGATTGCTTAATTTCGGTCGATAGTTCCAAGGCGGAAGTGTTCAAGCAAGCAGCAAAAGTGGGTATGGATATGATCAACGATGTGCGAGCCTTAACCGAACCGAATGCATTAGAAACCGCTGTGGAATTAGGCTTGCCGGTCTGCTTAATGCATATGCAAGGCAATCCGCAAACGATGCAACAGAACCCTGAATATGACGATGTATTGGAAGAAGTGGCGGATTTTTTAAATCAGCGAATTTTTGCTTGTATCAATGCCGGCATTCCGAAGGAACATATTATTTTAGACCCCGGCTTTGGCTTTGGTAAAACAGTTAAGCATAATTATCAATTATTGAAACATTTTAAAGCCTTTGTGGATTCAGGTTTTCCTGTGCTTGCCGGGCTTTCTCGTAAATCAATGATCGGGGCGGTATTAGATAAACCTGTAGAGCAACGTGTTGTCGGGTCTGTTACGGCTGCATTGATTGCCGTTCAAAACGGGGCAAAAATTTTACGCGTTCACGATGTAGCAGAAACCGCTGATATGCTGAAAATTTGGCACGCAACGATTGACTCAGATAATTAATTTTAGGAGTAAAAATGACAACCTTAGTTTATGGCATTAAAAATTGCGATACCGTGAAAAAAGCCTTAAAGTGGCTGGAAGAAAACAATCAACAACCTCAATTACACGACTACCGTGTAGATGGTTTAAATACAGATTGGTTGGTCGAAATGGAAACTAAATTCGGTTGGGAAAATTTGGTAAATAAACGCAGCACCACTTGGCGAAATTTAGATGATGAAACCAAAAATAATCTGAATCGTGAAACGGCATTAAAAGTTTTAATCGAACAACCTACGTTAATTAAACGCCCGATTGTGATTAAAGATGATATTGCTTTAATTGGCTTTGTGGAAAAAGAGTATTTGGCTGCGTTTAACCTTTAATTAACCTGAGATCTTCTCCCCTCTTTGCTAAAGAGGGGGACTAGATCGAACGTAAACTCAACATTGCAAAAAAATAACCCAAAATCACCGCTTGTAATCTTATGAAAAACGAAATCATCTCTCTCGCACAAAACCTAATCCGTCGTGATTCTATCAGCCCGCAAGACAAAGGTTGCCAACAGGAAATTGCAGAACGCTTGGCAAAAGTCGGCTTCCAAATCGAATGGCTGCCGTTTGGCGACACGCTAAATATGTGGGCAACATACGGCACAGAAAATGGCAAAGATGAACCCTGCGTTGCCTTTGCAGGGCATACCGATGTTGTGCCTGTCGGCGAAGAAAACCAATGGCAATATCCGCCATTTTCTGCTGAAATTATAGATGGAATGCTTTATGGGCGAGGAGCTGCGGATATGAAAGGCTCGCTCGCAGCATTGGTAGTTGCCGCAGAAACCTTTGTGAGAAATAACCCAAATCATAAAGGCAAAGTAGCGTTGCTGATCACCTCTGATGAGGAAGCCGCAGCAAAAGACGGTACGGTAAAAGTAGTGGAAACCTTGATGGATCGTAATGAGGCGGTGCATTATTGCGTAGTGGGCGAACCTTCAAGTGGTAAGGTGCTGGGTGATGTTATTAAAAACGGCAGACGTGGCTCAATTACCGCTGATTTATATATTGAAGGCATTCAAGGGCACGTTGCCTATCCACACTTAGCAGAAAACCCAGTGCATACGTCATTGGGCTTTTTAACCGAATTGACTACTTATCAATGGGATAACGGCAACGAATTTTTCCCACCAACCAGCTTACAGGTGGCGAACATTAAAGCGGGTACAGGTAGCAATAATGTGATTCCGGGCGAGCTTTATATACAGTTTAACCTACGTTATTGCACCGAAGTAACCGATGAAATCATTAAAGCCAAAGTGGCGGAAATGTTAGAAAAACACGGTTTGAAATATCGTATTAATTGGAATTTATCAGGAAAGCCTTTCCTTGCCGGTAACGGGAAATTGGTGGAAGCCACTGTACAAGCGGTCGAAAATGTAACAAAAATTACGCCTCGTTTAGATACTGGCGGTGGGACTTCAGACGGCAGATTCATCGCTTTAATGGGAACAGAAGTAGTAGAGTTTGGTCCGCTCAATGCGACTATTCATAAAGTGAATGAATGTGTGAGTGTAGAAGATTTAGCCAAATGTGGTGAGATTTATTACCAAATTTTAGAAAGGTTGCTCGTTAAGGCATAACTCAAAATAGGCAGAATTGAATAAAAGTAAATTCTGCTTATTTTTTATATAGATATTCAATCGGAGAAGGTTTACACTAACGCCAATTTTCATATTTATAGGTAAATTTTATGCAGCTTTACTCTTATATCTGCTTGCTATTTGGGCTTGCAATGTTTATTTCGTTTTTTACAAGAAAATTGAATGAAAATATTCAAACGACCATTGCAATCACAGCTTCTGCTCTTATCGGTTCTCTCCTTATTCTTACCTTCGGTTCTCTTGGCTGGTTTAATGTTGATCAACTTGCCATTTCCATTTTCGAACAACTTGATTTCAAAAGCTTCTTATTAAACGGTATGTTAGGTTTCTTACTTTTCGCAGGGTCATTGGGTATTAAGCTCCCCTTAATGAAAGAGCAACGCCGTGAGATTGCCGTTTATGCCTTAATTTCTACCTTGATTTCTACCTTTTTAATAGGCGGTTTAATTTATGCGGTAGCAAGAATATGCGGATTAGATATTGGATTTGTTTACTGTTTATTATTTGGCTCGCTTATTTCTCCAACCGACCCTATTGCTGTGCTTGCAATTATTAAAAGTCTCAAAGCTCCAAAACGTCTTTCTATGCACGTTGAAGGGGAATCTTTATTCAATGACGGTATCGGTTTAGTGATTTTTACCACCATTTTTGCCGTAGCATTTGGGGGGCAAGAGCCTACATTGGGTGGTGTAGTAGGGCTATTTTTACAAGAAGCTGTTGGGGGCATTTTATTTGGGTTATTAACGGGTTTTATTGCTCATAAATTTATTTCTGCCACTGATGACGGAAGCCTTGAGATTTTAATCACACTTACCATTCCAACTGTTGGCTTTGTGATTGCTAATTACTTACACGTTTCAGGAGCATTAACAATGGTTGTGGCAGGGATTATGATTGGAAACTGGACACGCCGCTCAGGCTTTTCCGAACAGAGCCAGAAATACCTAGACCACTTTTGGGAGATGATTGACCATTCACTTAACTATCTCTTGTTCCTTCTTATTGGATTAAGCACCTTATTGGTTGATTTTACCTTTATTGGTGGCGTGTTGATGATTGCGGCAATTCCAATTTGTTTACTTTCCCGCTACATCAGTTTATGGATTCCGTACCAAGTGTTAAAACGCTTCCGCACTTATAACCCTTATACGCTCAAGATTATGACGTGGGGTGGTTTACGTGGCGGCTTGGCATTAGCAATGGCACTTGCTGTACCAACGGGTTCTGCCGTAATCGCTAGCTCAGAAGGAAATATTGATGTACGAGATTTGATTTTGTTAATGACCTATGCCGTAGTTACTTTCTCAATTCTAGTGCAAGGCTCAACCGTTGAACCGATGATTAAAAAGGCAAAAGCAGTTGATCCAAGACGAGTAGCCTTTAATAAACTTGGCGGTAAAGATGACTTTATTCCTCATATTTAATATAACGGAATAGCATATTATTTCACTAAAGATTATTAGCCATCTAGGCGGCTTTATACTTTAATACCTCTCTATTTATTTTAGTGAGGTATTTTTTATGTTATTAACAGGATTGTTATGTGGTTTCCTACTCGGTTTTGTAATGCAGCGTGGACGTTTCTGTATTACGGGAGCGTTTCGTGATCTTTATGTAACTAAAAGCAGCCGTATGTTTGTAGCTCTTTTAATTGCGATTACTGTTCAATCTATCGGCATTTGGTTGTTATATGAAGCGGGTTCTTTTGACTCTCCCGCAGAGAATTTACCGCTACTTGCTGTGATTATCGGAGCATTCTTATTCGGTGTTGGTATCATCTATGCAGGTGGTTGTGCAACAGGAACTTGGTATCGTGCCGGTGAAGGTTTAATTGGTAGTTGGGTAGCGTTAATTATTTATGCACTATTCTCAGCTTCAATGCGAACAGGTGTATTAGCCCCGTTCAATCAAGAATTAAAAAGTAAAGTGATTGAACAACGCACTATTTACGAAACATTTGGCATTTCACCTTGGATTTTAGTGTTTATTTTAACTGTAGTTACTTTAACACTGGCTATTCGCCATTTAAGAAAACCAAGAGGAAAAACCATTGCATTAAAACCACGAAAAACAGGTTTAGCTCATATTTTATTTGAAAAACGTTGGCATCCGTTTGTAACAGCGGTATTAGTTGGTCTTATTGCACTGTTAGCGTGGCCTCTAAGTAATGCAGCAGGTCGAAATTTTGGTTTAGGCATTACCTCTCCGAGTGCAAATGTTATTCAATACTTTGTATTTGGCGATGATAAATTCATTAACTGGGGTGTGTTTTTAGTATTGGGGATTTTAATTGGTTCTTTTGTTGCTGCAAAATTATCCAATGAATTTCGTTTTAGAGTGCCAGATGCAACCACAATGCTTCGTAGTGCCGGTGGTGGTGCATTAATGGGAATTGGGGCAAGTCTTGCCGGCGGTTGCTCTATCGGCAACGGCTTAGTTGAAACCGCATTTTTCTCGTGGCAAGGTTGGATTTCATTACCTATTATGATTTTAGGTACATCGGTTGGTGCATATTTTACAATTATTCGTCCGCAACGTTTAAAAAGTTAATTTTTAAGGAGTATTATAATGAATGTTCGTTTACCGGCTTCAGGACTTGTTTGTCCATTTCCTTTAGTTGAAGCAAAAGCAGCTATGGCAAAATTAAACAAAGGGGATAGCTTAACAATTGAATTTGATTGTACCCAAGCAACAGAAGCTATTCCAAATTGGGCAGAGGAAGAAGGCTATGAAGTAACCGATTATCAACAAATCGGCGATGCATTATGGGAGATTACGGTGGTTAAATAAATCTTAAGCATAAAAAAGCTCTACTTTCGTAGAGCTTTTCTTTTTGCGTTTTTACCTAAGAATTATAGTAAACCCGGCTGACCTAACGCAGGGTCTGTTGCACGAGCTGCAATTGCATCTTCAACAGTCATACCTAATGCTTTAGCAACACCTTCGCCGTATGCCGGATCGCAAGCATAGCAGTTACGGATATGGCGGTATTTGATGAAATCTAATGCATCACCCATACCAGCAGCAGTATTGTTGAATAATGCTTGTTTTTGTTCATCATTCATATTGTTAAACAATACGCGTGGTTGGCTGAAGTAATCTGCATCGTCTTCACGATAGTTCCAATGTGCTGCATCACCGTTGATTTTTAGTGGTGGCTCAGCATATTGAGCTTGTTCTTGCCATTTGCCGAAGCTGTTTGGTTCGTAATGAATTGTGCTACCGTAGTTACCGTCTACACGACCTTGACCATCACGAGCGTTGCTGTGTACCGGGCAACGTGGTGCGTTTACCGGGATTTGGTGGTGGTTTACACCTAAACGGTAACGTTGTGCATCCGCATAGTTGAATAAACGAGCTTGTAACATACGGTCTGGAGATACACTGATGCCCGGAACTAAGTTGCTTGGTGCAAACGCAGATTGCTCAACATCAGCAAAGAAGTTTTCAGGGTTACGGTTTAATTCAAACTCACCAACTTCGATTAATGGGTAGTCTGCTTTTGGCCATACTTTAGTTAAATCAAATGGGTGGTATGGTACTTTTTCTGCATCAGCTTCAGGCATAATTTGTACATACATTTTCCATTTCGGGAAATCGCCACGCTCAATTGCTTCGTATAAATCACGTTGGTGGCTTTCACGATCGTTTGCAATAATTGCAGCCGCTTCTTCGTTTGTTAAGTTTTTGATACCTTGTTGGGTACGGAAATGGAATTTCACCCAGAAACGCTCATTTTCAGCATTGATGAAGCTATAAGTATGTGAGCCAAAACCGTGCATATGACGGTAAGAAGCCGGAATACCACGCTCACTCATTACGATAGTAACTTGGTGGAATGCTTCAGGTAATAAAGTCCAGAAATCCCAGTTATTTGTTGCCGAACGCATATTTGTGCGTGGATCACGTTTAACCGCTTTGTTTAAATCCGGGAATTTACGTGGATCACGTAAGAAGAATACAGGCGTGTTGTTACCAACCATATCCCAGTTACCTTCTTCGGTATAGAATTTTAACGCGAAACCACGAATATCACGCTCAGCATCAGCTGCACCACGCTCACCCGCAACAGTTGTAAAGCGAGCAAACATTTCAGTTTTTTTACCCACTTGGCTGAAGATTGCAGCACGAGTGTATTTGGTGATGTCATTAGTTACAGTGAAAGTACCGAACGCACCAGAACCTTTAGCGTGCATACGACGCTCAGGAATAACTTCACGTACGAAATTAGCTAATTTTTCATTTAACCATAAATCTTGAGCTAATAGTGGACCACGTGGACCGGCAGTTAAGCTGTTTTGGTTATCAACAACAGGTGCACCGTTGTTCATTGTCAAATGTGTTACAGGACATTTAGACATAATAGAATCCTCATAAAAAAGTAAGATAGGTAATCAATTCAAAGGGGATTATAGAGGCTATAGATTTTTTCGCAATCTATTAATTTGATAATTTAGGGCTATTGAAGTTATTGTTTAATAGTTGATGGTAATTATCAGGTATTCATTAATCTATTACAAGCGGTTACTTTTAGTGAATTTTTTGCAAATATAGAATGAAAAAGTGCCTATCTGAAACAGGCACTTTTGAATGAATAATGTGATAAGTTTTATTTACCTAAATTATCAAAAAACTTCTTCACGCCATCGAAAAAGCCTTCGTGTTTCGGGCGATGTTTCGCTTTACCCTCTAAACTTTCTTCAAATTGACGAAGTAATGCTTTTTGTTCTTCGCTTAAATTAACCGGAGTTTCAATCACAACTTTGCAAATTAAATCGCCGGTGTAGCCACCTCTTGCACTTGCCACCCCTTTACCCCTCACACGGAACAGTTTGCCGGTTTGGGTTTCTGCCGGAATTTTCAGTTTTAATTTACCGTCTAGGGTTGGCACTTCAATTTCGCCCCCTAATGCTGCAAGGGTAAAGCTGATTGGCACTTCGCAATAAAGATTCGAGCCATCACGTTCAAAAATATCGTGTTCTTTCACGTGAATTACCACATATAAATCGCCTGCTGGTGCTCCATTTTCGCCTGCTGCCCCTTCGCCGGATAAACGAAGTTGATTACCGGTATCCACCCCTGCCGGAATAGTAACAGAGAGATTTTTCGCTTTTTGTACACGACCATCACCGTGGCAAGAGCGACACGGTTTTTCAATACGTTTGCCTGTGCCGTGGCAACTTGGACAGATCGCTTCCGTTACAAAAAAACCTTGCTGACGGCGAACCCGACCTGTGCCGTGGCAGTGAGAACAGGTTTCCACTTTGCTACCAGCCTCTGCACCTGAGCCGTGGCAAGTATCACATTCCGCTAAGGTTTGAATGCGAATATCCTTTTTGCAACCTTTTACAGCTTCTTCCAGCGTGATTTCGATATCGTAACGTAAATCATCGCCACGCACCACACGTTGTCGGCGACCACCGCCTCCGAAGCCACCACCAAACATTTCACTAAAGATATCTTCAAAGCCGCCAAAACCACCGCCACCGAAGCCACCAAATCCGCCAGAACCGCCACCGCCTTGTTCAAAAGCAGCGTGTCCGTATTGGTCGTACATCGCACGTTTTTCGTTGTCGGTTAAAACTTCGTACGCCTCAGTAATCTCTTTAAATTTTTCTTCCGAGTCTTTACTGCCTTGATTTTTGTCAGGGTGATGCTTTGCCGCCAAACGTTTATAAGCACGTTTGATGTCTTTCTCACTTGCCCCTTTTTCTAACCCAAGAACTTCGTAATAATCTTTTTTCGCCATAGTTTTTCCGTATTTTTGCAAAATTTTTATAAAAAATGACCGCTTGGATTATCTGTAGGGGCAAATTGCAATTTGCCCCTACGTTTTAATCATAATGCGTTTTAGCAATGCGGATTTACCGCAATATAAATCTCAACTTTGCCGTCAGGCAAATGCTTTTCAAAATCCTGTGTATAGGCTCGTTTTAACAAGCCTTGCTTGGAGCGATTTCCAATGCTTTCCCACGTTTCTGAAAGCAGAGCTTTTGTGGTAGGAATTTTCTCAAACCAGATAAAATCTTCCATCAAAATCGGATCATTACCGTTTTCTGTTTCCGTTGCAATAACCGTTTCGCCTGTTTTGTGATTGTAGATTTTATAGAACGGAAGTTGCACTTTTTCAGCTGTAGGGTAGAGCTTTAGCATTTGCAAAATTTCCTTAAGATTTATTCACAATCCTTGTAAGGATTGTTCACAGCTTCGCTGCCGTTGGCAAAGCCAACGTTCAAAAAGCGATGCTTTTTGTGACCGCTTGTTATGGTTGTTCTTCTAAACTAAACACCTGTTTTTTCAGAATTTCATCTATTTGAATACGGCTTAAGCCTGTATCAACTAATGTTTGTTCTAAAACCTGTAACTGTTTTTCAAATTTTTCTCGTGCTTTATGCACGTTGTAAGCGATGAAATCTGCGTTTAAATCGCTTTCAATCCGATAAAACTTGATATTCGATACACAAGGGTAAAACCATTTAAATTTTGCAGTAAGCTCTTGAATTGCAATAGTTCCGTGAGCCTCACTAACACCTTCGTTACCTAAATAAACACTCCCTTGCAAATTTTCAAAGCCGTGCTGTTTCAGCACATTACGAATATCGTAATAGGCATTATTGAAAGTATTACCGTGGTAGTTTTCTTTTAGACAGTTGGTGTCCATATCGAAGGTTATTAGGTATCTGCTCATAGTTCTGCCCTTTGCAAAATTTCCTTAGAATTTGACCGCTTGTTGTAGGGGCAAATTGCAATTTGCCCCTACGTTCTTATGCAAAAGGGGCGAAAGATGTTTCGCCCCTACAGGTCTGGGAAAGATTATTTATTGTCTTTCACTTCTTCAAATTCCGCATCCACTACGCCATCATCTTTTTGAGCTTGTTGTGGTTGCTCGCCGGCTTGGGCTTTCGCTTGAGCGGCTTGCATTAGCGGTTCTGAGGCTTTGATTAATGCTTCGATTTTCGCTTCGATATCAGCTTTATCTTCGCCTTTTGCCGCCGTTTCTAACTCTGCAACAGCAGCTTCAATTTTCGCTTTATCGTCAGCATTTAAAGCATCACCTGCTTCAGTGATTTGCTTACGGGTTGCGTGAGCAATACCGTCTGCTTGGTTACGGGTTTGAACTAACTCTTCAAATTTTTTATCTGCTTCAGCGTTCGCTTCCGCATCACGCACCATTTGTTCTACTTCTTCATCGCTTAAGCCTGAAGATGCTTGGATTTTGATTTGTTGTTCTTTACCTGTATTTTTATCTTTCGCAGACACGTTGATGATACCGTTCGCATCAATATCGAAAGTTACTTCAATTTGTGGCATACCACGTGGTGCTGGGTTAATACCTTCAAGGTTGAATTGACCTAAAGATTTGTTATCCGCCGCACGTTTACGCTCACCTTGTAACACGTGGATAGTTACCGCAGATTGGTTGTCTTCCGCCGTTGAGAACACTTGCGATTTTTTGGTTGGGATCGTGGTGTTTTTCTCAATTAAGGTGGTCATCACGCCGCCCATGGTTTCGATACCTAATGAAAGAGGGGTAACGTCTAATAACAATACATCTGTTACAGAACCGCTTAATACACCACCTTGCACTGCTGCACCGATTGCCACCGCCTCATCTGGGTTTACATCTTTACGAGGCTCTTTGCCGAAGAAGTCTGCCACTTTTTTCTGTACTAATGGCATACGGGTTTGACCGCCCACTAAAATCACATCGTTGATTTCGCCAACCGATAAGCCTGCATCTGCTAATGCCGTTTTTAACGGCTCTAATGAACGGTTTACTAAATCTTCCACTAACGCTTCTAATTTTGCACGAGTTACTTTGATGTTTAAGTGTTTTGGACCGCTTGCATCCGCTGTGATGTACGGAAGATTTACTTCAGTTTCTTGTGCTGAAGAAAGCTCGATTTTCGCTTTTTCTGCCGCTTCTTTCACACGTTGCATTGCCATTGGGTCATTGCGTAAATCAACGCCTTGTTCTTTTTGGAATTCTTCCACTAAGTAGTTGATCACACGGTTATCGAAGTCTTCACCACCTAAGTGAGTATCACCGTTAGTTGCACGCACTTCAAAGGTTTGTTCGCCGTCAAAGTTGTCGATTTCGATGATTGAAATATCGAATGTACCACCACCTAAGTCATAAACTGCGATAGTTTGGTTCTCTTTCTTCGAATCTAAACCGTAAGCTAAGGCTGCTGCTGTTGGTTCGTTGATGATACGTTTTACATCTAAACCAGCGATACGACCGGCATCTTTGGTTGCTTGACGTTGTGCATCGTTAAAGTATGCAGGCACAGTGATTACTGCTTCAGTTACCGGCTCGCCTAAGAAATCTTCTGCAGTTTTCTTCATTTTTTTCAAAATTTCAGCAGAGATTTGCGGTGGTGCTAATTTTTCGCCTTTTACGGTTACCCACGCATCGCCGTTATCTGCTTTGCTGATTTCAAACGGCATAATTTCGATATCACGTTGTACTTCAGCATCGGTAAAACGACGACCGATTAAACGTTTGATTGCAAATAAAGTATTTTTCGGGTTAGTAATTGCCTGACGTTTTGCCGGCTGACCCACTAAGGTTTCTTTATCTGTGTAAGCAATGATTGATGGCGTTGTGCGTGCACCTTCTGCATTTTCAATTACGCGTGGTTTGTCGCCGTCCATTACCGCAACACAAGAGTTTGTTGTACCTAAGTCAATACCAATGATTTTACCCATTTTATGATTCCTCTAGTTATAAATTCAGTTTCACAAAGAAACGGGATAATTTCCCGTTCAGACGAAACCATAAATAGGGGCAAAATTTAACGGTTCAAGAGGAAAAGTAAAAAAAATTGTAAAAATTTGGAAAAAATTATTTATAGGATTGTTCACAGTTTCTCTGTTGCCGACAAACCAACCTTCAAAAAACAAGGCTTGCTTGTTTGTGGTGAATTAATCCCATAGAAAACAAATGGGTAATAAATGTTACAATTTACAGTATGAGATTCGGATCTATATCTAAAAAGGTCAATTAAATATTCCTTTCTGTTGTCAAAAAATGTATCATTCCTTCTTTATGGTTTTCGTGAAGGTAGAGAAGTTGTTATGCTCAAGACTCACATTAATAAAATTATAAACTCCTCATTTTCTCTTGCATTTTTAACTATCATCAGCTTTTCGACAGCTTATTGCTATGGCTGGGGACAAGCACTTTTTCACGGCTATCCTTGGTGGCACGTTGAGGTTGGTAATGCCAGTATGGCAAGAAGTCTTGCTTATGTATTCATTGTTTCGGTGTTACTCTTTTTCTGCTATGCTTTAGGCTACGCTTTAATAAATAAAGTTTTTAAACTACATTATTTTCAACATTTAGGCTGGTTAAGAGTTATTGTATTGGTTTCTGTTTTTACCATACCGGTTATTCTCACTTTCTATGTGTTTACGGGTATTGTGCCTGTTTCCATTTCAATTACCTATGTTTTTGTTACCGCACTAAGTGTTTTATTTTTCCAGAAAAAGTGGAATGATACGAAACTTGATCTTGATGTCAGAAAGATGATATTAAAAGGAGATCTCCATATCTTTAATCTCTTTATCTTCCTCTATTTTTCGCTATTAGCTCTACACATCGGTTATTTAAGAGCTGGCTTACGTACTACCTATGATTATATAGAAATAGAGAACCAAAAATATTATATTCTCTCAACCAATAGTGATAATGGTTATATTATGGGGGAGAAACAAAAAGAATGATAATTTTATTTTCTTTAATCGAAATGATCAAAGTTATTATCGTATCTATATTGAAAATTTTTCGAAATAAATAACCGCTTGTAAGGGGAAACTATGGCATTACACCGCTGCCCGGAGTGCAGAAAACGTATCAGCGACAGCGTAGAAAGCTGTCCGCATTGTGGTTTTTCATTTAAAGAAGCAGATTTAGAAATTTATCGGCAAAAATTAGAGCAGCGTAGGCTACATAATCAGGAAATTAATCGTAAAAGTATGAAGTTACAATTGATTTGGCTGGCGGTTTTTGTGATCGTGATTGGAGTGGCAAATTTCATTGTAAATTAATGGCGTATTTAACGAAGTAGGGCATTCATCAGATATGAATGCCCTTTGTTTTTTACAGGCTTTACAGCCTCTTTCTCTGTGCACGTTAGGGCTAAGTAAAATTGAGTAAATAATATGGAATTTTTGGAGTAATACTATTAATTTATAAAATGGCTAAATTTCCTTGTTGTTTGATTTTTAAGGATGTTTTTTTATTTAGTCGATAAAAATGGATTCTGTATTAGGGGCTATAGTAGATATTAGCCCTAAATCTCACGCCATTTTTACAACATTTTAAGCCGTTTTTTGAGCATGCCAAAGTTAAACCGAAATTCACATTCCTTCAAGAATAAAGGGAAGTTTTTTCTGTTAATTCTATTATATTTTCGGAGTACTCGCTTCACTTGATTCCAAAAATTTTCAACGCCATTGATGTGATTTTGTTTCATCGCAAATACCTCGAAATGATTGATTCATTTGTGATGAAATTCGTTTACGTCAAGGGCATCATAACTATGATAAGTATCCTTATAAACCCAGCGGTCAAGCTTGGTTTACCTTGTAATAATAGTCCTCAGTGCTATTTTCTATCACTACCGTAAATACCTTTCCCTGACGCTTCAACAAGCCGAATATGGCAACATTTCTTACTCCTCGTCTTAGTTTTCTTTTGCGATGACCACCAAAATAGCTTTCATCTACCCCAATTTATCCCTCAAAAATTTCGTGAGTTTCAAGGGATAAATGGTATTCAATGATTAGCTTGATTTTATAATAAAGCAGGGCTGTCGTACTGAGCTGAATACCACGCAAATCAGTAGCCGTTCTAATATTCTCTTCGGCAACAAAAAATTCAAGGAGTTTTTTCTGCAAAGATTTCTTTAATTTACAATGGGTTATTTTCATTTTTGTAGTATAGCAGTGATGCTAATTTACTATAGTCCCTAATATTGTTGTTTCACGCAAAGGTTCAGAAGTAACGGTTGCAACATCAATGAAACCAACGTTTGATACAGTAACTGCTAACGAAGTGAAAGTAGGCGATGTAACTATCAATAACAACGGTATTAATGCTGGTAATAAACAGATTACTAACGTTGCAGATGGTGTGAAAGATACTGATGCGGTGAATGTAAGACAGTTAAAACAAGTGAAAAACGATGTTACTAACATCAATAACAAAGTTGATAAACTTGATAAACGTGTACGTGGTATCGGTGCAAGCTCAGCAGCAGCGGCTTCATTACCACAAGTTTACATTCCGGGTAAATCAATGGTCGCAGCAGCTGGTGGTACTTATAGTGGTGCTTCTGCAGTGGCAGTTGGTTACTCAAGAGCAAGTGATAATGGTAAGCTTATCTTGAAACTTCAAGGTACTGCGAACAGTCAAGGAAACTTCTCCGCAGGTGCAGGTGTTGGTTACCAATGGTAATAAGATTTAGCTAATATGCTAATATAATAATGAAAGCCCCTTTCTAATCAGTGATCTGCCCCCCAAAAGTTGGACTAAACAACCAACAGATTAAGGTGCAGATTTTTTATGACTAAATACAACCAATCTTTTAAACAACAAGTGATCGAGTTTTATCTTCAAAATGGGAAAAATCGTTCATTCACCTGTCAGCATTTTCAGCTGGAGAAAAGCACATTACGACTTTGGATTAACCAATATCATTATTATGGTTCCAATGGGTTAGCCGTACTCGGTACTAAACAAACCTATTCCCCTGAATTTAAATTATCGGTCGTACAAGCGGTCAAAAACGGACAATTTTCTGCAAGACGGGCGGCGTTATATTTTGGGATACCTAATCACAGTATGGTAATTCAATGGTTGAAAGCCTTTGATAAACAAGGTATAAACGGCTTATTTCCCAAACCGAAAGGTCGTCCGTCAATGAAACCTAAATACCCGAAAATGCCGCCCCCGCCGAAAACCGAAGAAGAACGCTTGCGTTACCGTATTTTGGAGCTGGAAGCGGAGAATGCTATCCTAAAAAAGTTGCAGGCACTCAACCAAGCAAAAATGCGGAAAAAGCAAGTATCGTAAAAGCATTGCGAGTAGCGTTTCCGCTTGAAATCCTGTTGCAACTTGTCGGCTTGAAACGCAGTACGTTCTTTTATCACTTGCCTGAGAAAGACGATAAAAATGCGGCAATCAAGCAGGAAATTGCCGCTATATTTCACAAAAATCACGGAAACTACGGCCATCGCCGCATTACGCTGGTGTTGAAAAAAACCAAGAAAATCAACCACAAAAAAGTGCAATCGATAATGCAGGCGTTGGAATTGAAAGGAAAATGTCCGCGTAGAAAATACCGTTCTTACCAAGGTGAAGTGGGTAAAATCGCCGATAATCTGTTGCAACGGAATTTCCACTCAACTGCACCCATGAAAAGTGGGTAACGGATATTACTGAGTTCAAATGCCCTGAAGGTAAGCTCTATCTTTCACCGATTAAAGATTTATTTAACGATGAAATCATTGCTTACGACTTGGCAGGAAGCCCGAATTTTGAACAGATTACCCAAATGATGACACAAGCTATCGCAAGGCTTGACGGGGCGAAACCGATTTTGCATTCCGACCAAGGTTGGCAGTATCAAATGGCGGAATTTAGGGCAATCTTGCGGAAAAACGGCATCACGCAAAGTATGTCGAGAAAAGGAAACTGCTTGGATAATGGGGCGATGGAGAGCTTTTTCGGGAGGTTAAAAACGGAGTGTTATTTAGGCAGACAGTTTGAGACGCTTACAGAGCTTGAAAAAACGATTCATGATTACATTCATTACTACAATAATGAGCGTATTCAAGTGAAGCTAAAAGGACTGAGCCCTGTGGAGTACAGAACTCAGTCCTTGAATTAGAGCAGTCTAACTTTTTGGGGTCAGATCATCAGAAAGGGGCTTTGTTTTTATTTATTTCTACAAAGTTATGTAGAGGATAGTAATATGTCTGTTCGCTTTGTAGATAAATATTTTATTTTTGAGATAGTTTATTTCCAACTATAAACGCAACCAACCCAATTACTAGTGAAGGCACAATAGCGTGGAAGCTGAAAATAGTGATCTTAAATGTTGTCATCACAATATAACTGCTTAATCCTGCCAACATTGAGCAAATTGCCCCTGTGGCATTTGCTTTTTCCCAATAAAGTCCTAATACGATAACCCAAAGGAATGTGGCTTCTAAACCGCCTAAAGAGAGCAAGTTGAGCCAAATCAACATATCGGGTGGATTAAGGGCTGCAAATACTAAAAACACCGTGAATGTGAGAGTAGTAATGGTGGAGAATAATTTAATTTTTTTCTCGTTATTAATTGCATTTGGTTTGATAGCTAAATAGAGATCTTTGATCAAGGTTGATGAAGATTGGATCAGCATTGAATCAATAGATGACATAATAGCTGCCATTGGTGCAGCTAAGAAAATACCTGCAACCATTGGAGGAAGCACTTGCACCATTAAGGTTGGGATCACCTGATCCGGCACTTTTAGATCAGGCACAACCGCTCTGCCTAACACGCCTGAAAGGTGCATACCAAACATCAAAATCGCAATGACGATAGTGCCAATAATCATCGCTTTATGTAGAGCTTGGCTGTCTTTATACGCCATACTTCTCACTGCAATATGTGGTAAACCGACTAAGCCAAAGCAAACTAACACCCAAAATGAAGCCATAAAGGTGAGATCAAGTGGGCGTTCATCAATACCGTAAGGAGTAGTAAGTTGTGGATTAATTGCCTCAAGCGTATTCATCGCATTTTCTATTCCACCAGCGGCGTAAATTACCCCACCGAGTAGAATAGTGGTTCCTACCATCATTACTAAACCTTGAATGGTATCGGTTAAAACAACAGCTCTAAACCCGCCGATAAAGGTATAAAGCCCAACGGTAATAGCAAAGATAATCACGGCAGTCTGGTAAGGAATGCCGAGAGTTGTTTCAAGTAAACGCCCTGCACCAATAAATTGCACTGCCATCATTGCAAAAAAGGAGAGCAGTAAGGCGAGTCCTGCAATCCATACTACAAATTTATTTTGATAGCGGGCGAGCAACATATCATTAATGGTTACGCTATTATGTTTACGGGAAAGTAAGGCAAATTTTTTACCTAATACACCTAAAGAAAATAGCACGGCAGGCACTTGAATCATCGCCAGTAATACCCAGCCTAAGCCATATTTATACGCAGCACCCGGTCCGCCAATAAATGAACTTGCCCCAACGTAAGTTGCAGCAGTTGTCATTGCCAGTACAAAGCCCGACATTGAACGACCGCCGATATAATATTCGGAGATAAAACTACCACCTTGACGCTGACGATATGCATAAAAAGCCACACCAAATACAAAAAGCAGATAGGCAATGAGCGGTAAGATCATTTCATTATTCATTATGTACCTCAAGATCGATATTTTTATAGATTTTTTTAACCACAATAATTGCTATTAGAGTGAAGATAATAGGTAAAAAAATACAAGAAAGCTCAAACCAAATCGGAAAGCCGAAAATACCTCTGCCTTGTGGCGAAAAATAAGCAAAACCTATCCACCCTAAAATATAGAGTAGTGTGAGCAAGATTGCCCAGCGAGCCTCTCTGGCTAATTGTTGATACATAATTTCTCCTTAAATTCCATAAAAAGAACCTCGCTGACGCGAGGTGGTTTTAATATTGCCATTCATCAGGATCAATCCCCAACTCACGCATTTTCTGCTTTGCTGCTTCAGGGATCTCATCAGCCCTATCCTTCATTAAATCGTCATCGTTTGGCAAAGGTTGCCCTGTAAAGGCGTGTAAAAAAGCCTCGCATAATAGTTCACTATTGGTTGCGTGGCGAAGGTTTTTAATTTGGCGACGTGTGCGTTCATTGGTTAAAATTTCCAATACTTTAATTGGAATTGACACCGTTACTTTTTTCACTTGTTCGCTTTTTTTGCCGTGTTCTGCATAGGGGCTGATGTATTCGCCGTTCCAGTCTGCCATTTAATACTCCTTATGATTTGTTCGTATTGTAATCAAAAGCGAGGCATATAACAATCTAGACGTCTGGATTTCTAAAGGAAATCGTATTTTATTTTGTATTTTTAATGAACTCCGTTAAAATGACCTCAATTTATTCCTAAAAGGTAAACTTATGAAATTATCATCATTAAAACAACTTTTTGTTGTACTCGGCGTTGCGGTTTTAACCGCTTGTTCTTCAAGCATTAACCCTGAAACCGGTGTGCGAGATGACCCATTAGAGGGCTTCAACCGTGCAATGTGGAAAGTAAACTACGATTATTTAGATCCTTATGTGTTAAAGCCTGTTGCAAAAGGCTGGAAAGACTACGTGCCAAGTCCGGTAAAAACCGGTTTAGTGAATGTAGCAAATAACCTTGATGAACCTGTCAGTTTTGTTAATCGACTATTAGAAGGTGAGGGCAAGAAAGCAATGGTTCACTTCAACCGCTTCTGGATCAACAGTATCTTCGGCTTAGGCGGTTTAATTGACTGGGCAAGCCTTGATGACGGCTTACGCCTGAATAACGGACAGCGTAGCTTAGGCGAAAGTTTAGGGGCAAATGGTGTGCCTTCCGGCTCTTATGTTATGTTACCTGCTTATGGAGCAACAACACCACGTCAAGGCATCGGTAGTGCGGTAGAAACGAGCTATTCCGTACTGACTTATGTAGGCACACCTTGGTCGGTTGCAAAATATGTGGTGCAGGGTATTGATACCCGCTCTAAATTATTGGAGCAAGATGCATTGTTAAAACAAGCACAAGATCCGTATGTAACCTTCCGTGAAGCCTACTTCCAAAACTTAGAATTTAAAGTAAAAGATGGCAGTGTTGAGCAAAATCAACAAGAGCAACTGTCTGAAGAAGAATTGAAAAATATTGATTAATTGATTAACTATACAAGCGGTTCTTTTTTGCAAAAAATTTGTAAAAAACGACCGCTTGTGCACTTTTAAATAGATGAAAATGAAAAAACATATCCACATTTTAGGTATTTGCGGCACTTTTATGGGTGGTGTCGCAATGATCGCTCGTGAACTTGGTTATAAAGTTACAGGGTCAGACACCAATGTTTACCCGCCGATGAGTACCTTTTTAGAATCTCACGGCATTGAAATTATCCCGAATTACGATGTAGCCCAATTGCAGCCGGCTCCTGATTTGGTGGTAATCGGAAATGCGATGAGTCGTGGTAATCCGTGCGTAGAATATGTGTTGGATAACCAACTGAATTACACCTCTGGACCACAATGGTTACACGATCATTTATTAAAAGATAAATGGGTGCTTGCTGTTTCCGGCACGCACGGCAAAACCACTACAACAGGAATGTTGGCGTGGATTTTAGACCAAAACGGCATCGACACAGGCTTTTTAATCGGCGGAGTAGCAGGCAATTTCGGCATTTCTGCCCGTGCAGGCAATAGCAAATTCTTTGTAATTGAAGCGGACGAATACGATTCCGCCTTCTTCGATAAACGATCTAAGTTTGTGCATTACACGCCGAAAACGCTGATTATCAATAATTTGGAATTTGACCACGCTGATATTTTTGATGACCTAAAAGCGATTCAACGCCAATTTCACCACTTAGTCAGAACGATGCCACAAAGCGGCTGTATTTTATCGGCAATTGAGGATAAAAACGTACAAAATACGCTCAAAATAGGCAGCTATAGCCAATTACAATTTATTGGCGAACAAAATGAATGGTTTGCTAAGCCATTGAATGCCGATTGTTCACAATTTGACGTGTTTCATTTAGGTGATAAAAAAGGCGAAGTACATTGGTCGGTTATCGGCAAACACAATATGCACAATGCTCTAATGGCAATTGCAGCTGCTCACCACGCAGGTGTTGGGGTTGAAAAGGCGTGTAACGCATTAGGCTCATTTATTAACGCTAACCGCCGCTTGGAAGTCAAAGGCGAAGTAAACGGCATTACCGTTTATGATGACTTCGCCCACCACCCAACGGCGATTGAAGCTACCATTGATGCCTTACGTGGCAAAGTCGGGCAGAACCAACGTATTTTAGCGGTGCTAGAGCCGCGTTCTAATACAATGAAAATGGGTGTGCATAAAGATGAAATTGCCCCAAGCCTACACGATGCACAAATGGTATTTGTTTATCAGCCCGATATTATTGCGTGGAGTGTGAGTGAGATTACCAATGCGTTATCACAACCAGCCTATTGGTCAGCAAATATTGATGATTTAGTGGAACGAGTTGCTAACGAAGCCAAACCAAGCGATCATATTTTAGTGATGAGCAACGGAGCTTTTGGCGGTATTCATCAAAAACTCCTTGCCAAATTAGCGGATAAATAACCTTTTACAAGCGGTAAATTTTTCACAAAATTTTACCGCTTGTTTGTATAACTCCTCTATTTTTGTGATCTGCATCGAAAAAATCAAAATCATTTCTGGATATTTATACATATTTTATTGAAAATAACAGCTAATATTTCCAACAATAAGCAGAATAAAATATGAACGATTTAATTATTTATAATACTGAAGATGGTAAAAGCAATGTAGCCTTGTTAGTGGTTGAAAATGAGGCTTGGCTAACACAAAGTCAGCTCGCAGAACTTTTTGACACCTCTGTTCCAAATATAACCATTCATATAAAAAATATCTTAGAAGACAATGAGTTAGATGAAAATTCAGTTATTAAGGATTATTTAATAACTGCCCAAGATGGTAAAAATTATCAAGTAAAACACTACTCATTGGCAATGATTTTAGCGATAGGTTTTCGTGTGCGTAGCCCAAGAGGGGTGCAATTTAGAAAATGGGCGAATACCACATTACGTTCTTATCTGGATAAAGGCTTTTTGGTGGATACTGAACGGCTAAAAAATCCTCAAGGACGGTTAGATTATTTTGATGAATTGCTCGAGCAAATTCGGGAAATTCGAGCCAGTGAGTTGCGTTTTTATCAAAAAGTACGAGAGCTATTTAAGCTATCTAGCGATTACGATAAAACAGATAAAAATACGCAAATGTTCTTTGCAGAAACGCAAAATAAGCTAATTTACGCAATTACTAAACAAACGGCAGCCGAACTTATTTGCCAACGAGCTGATGCCACAAAAGCCAATATGGGTTTAACCGGTTGGAAAGGTAAAATTGTACGTAAAGGCGATATTATTACCGCTAAAAATTACTTAAATAATGACGAACTGGATTCTTTAAATCGTCTAGTGATGATTTTCCTTGAGAGTGCAGAATTAAGAGTGAAAAATAATCAAGATTTAACACTGGGTTTTTGGCGAAGAAATGTAGATATGTTGATTGAGTTTAACGGTTTTCCTGTGTTAGAAAATGGTGGAACGATTACGCATAAACAAATGGAAAGCTTTGTTAGAGAACAATATGAAAAATTTGATACTCAGCGTAAATATCTAAAACAGCAGGAAGCGGAGCTTGAAGATCTTAAAGAACTAGAGCAGTTAGCAAAAGGATTAAAACCGTAAAATACAAGCGGTAAAATTTTTCACAAAATTTTACCGCTTGTAACTTTATTTTCTATACCTCTCATCAGTCAGCGTATGTAAAAACGCTTCTAATGCCTTAATGGTTTTATCTGCTAAATTATCAGTATCGTTATCTGATAGTTTCACTCTCTGGTTGTATTTCGTTTCTGTTTTTAATCAAAGAACAGTTAGATAGTAAATTTAACTCCTAAAAAATGATTTTTAACTATTTGAATTTATTAATGTTTTTATGAACAAAATAGATATTATCAATCTTTACAATTAATTTACTCTTTTCTAAATTGCTATACAGACAGCCTAATCATTAATCTATATAATGCGTCCCATTTAAGTAGTAATGTTGCAGCTTGAATATTTAACATATAAACCTTATTAAGGGATTTTTAATGAATAAAATTTTTAAAATTGTTTTTAACAAAGAAACTGGTGTATTTACCGCAGTGGCTGAATTTGCCAAAGCACAGGGCAAATCATCTTCTTGTACAGTCGGCTCTAAAAGCTCAAGATTTGTTGCACAAACGTTCACTTTAACTGCATTAGCAGCGGGGATGATGCTATCATCATCAGTATGGGCTTACTCATCTATGAATGGTCGTGTTACAGGCGGAGATGCTGATAAAACGCTTGCTATGATGGATAATGCTGTTGTAGAAGCGAGCGAAGGTATTGCTATTGGTAATAGTGCTACTTCTTACTCTAATGCTACAGGTCAATCAGCTCAAAACGTAGCTATTGGGCATGAAGCGAAGGCGATTACAGGTGCTGTAGCTATTGGCTATCAAGCTAATACACTAAATAGCTCCCAGCAAAAAGGCACTAATCAGCAGTCAGTTGCTATTGGTTATCAAACCGTTGCTTCAGGTGACCAGTCAACTGCTGTAGGTGCTCAATCAAAGGCTGCCGGTAATTCGTCTGTTGCAATTGGTGGCGATGATTTAGACAAAGTAGCTAGCTCTCAACCCCCTGCTTGGGATAATCAAACCCTTACTGCTGCCCAAGCCAAAGAGCTTAATAATACTGCTGCTGCTAAAAAATATGAGCAATTGACTGGTGATATTTTAGTGCACTTTGAAAATAGCTTTGTGCGTGGAAATCAGGTAACTAAAACGCCAGGTATGCCTAACCGTTACACAGGAACTGAAGCTGGAGAGGGTTCAGTTGCTGTTGGTGTACAATCTCAAGCTAAGGGGGGGTTGGCAACAGCCTTTGGTACCCGTACTTCAGCTAGCGGTACTGCCTCTGTAGCATTAGGTGTGGGTGCATCAGCTACTAACGATGGTTCATTTGCTGGTGCTGCCGGTGCTCAGTCGACAGGAATATCATCTATTGCGTTAGGTACTGGTTCTAAAGCTCAAGGCAATCAATCTATTGCTATGGGTGATGGTGCTATAGCGACAGAAGTAGGTGCTATTGCTCAAGGTTTTTCAGCGAATGCAACTGCTATTTCAGCTATCTCTATCGGTCGTGAAACGAACGCCACTAAAGAAAATGCTGTAGCATTAAGCCGCCTTGCAAATGCAACAGGCGAAGCAGCCAATGCAATTGGTTTTAAATCAGAAGCTCACGGGACTAACTCTGTTGCACTAGGTACTCAGGCAGTAGTAACCGCAGGAGCACTAGCAGGTGTGGCTATCGGTGAAAAAGCGAATGCAAGTAATATCAAATCGATTGCTATCGGTGCCGCATCGAAAAGTAGTGGTGATAAATCTATCGCTGTGGGCGACCAAGCCAATGCGACTAGTGAACATTCATTTGCAATGGGTGGTCAGTCGGCAGCAACTAATCGATTTGCAACTGCTGTTGGTTCAAACTCTGCCGTAAGTGGAGAATACGGTACTGCTATGGGTAAATCAGCCTCTGTATCAGGTCGTATGGGGTCTGCCTTTGGTACAGACAGTAAGGCAAGCGGTGAGAGCTCTACTGCTGTAGGTCGTGCAGCCAATGCTACAGGTTCAAGTGCTATAGCAATGGGGTCTGGTGCGAATGCGACTAACAACAATGCTATAGCTACAGGTACGAGTTCTACAGCAGCAGCAAGTAGTTCTATTGCTATTGGTAACGAAGCGAATGTAGCAAGTGCAGCAGTAAACTCTATTGCAATGGGGTATAAAGCCTCGTCTACTCAACAAAATAGTGTGTCTTTAGGGCGTGAAGCAACTACCGCTTCAATCTACAGTACAGCCTTAGGTGCGAATGCAAATGTGGGTGCAAACTTAGCAGGTGCGGTGGCATTAGGTAACCATTCAACAGCTCAAGCCGGTGTAAGCACAAACGAAGCAACAGTAAATGGTATTACTTATAGCGGTTTTGCAGGTAATAAAATTACACACAACACTGGCACAGAAAGCTATGTCGTTTCAGTGGGTGATGCACAAACCAAACGCCAAATCCAAAACGTGGCGGCAGGTCAAATTACGAAAACCTCTACTGATGCAATCAACGGTTCACAGCTTTATATGGTGGCTGATGAAGTTGCGAAATCAAGAGAGAAAGTAACTTCAAATGATAAAACTGTTACAGTAAAAGAATCAAAAGACGCAAGTGATTCAACCGTATTTGATTTATCAATCAAAAAAGCAGCACCAACAACTAATACAGACGGCAAGGTTCAGCCAATTCAGCAAGATGGCGATACTTCTTTCGTAACCGGCGATACATTAGTCAATACCATTAATGCTGCTGGCTTTAATGTGGCAGGTAATGGCATTAAAACAAATGAATTAGTAAATCCGGGCGATACGGTTGATTTTGTTAATGGTAAGGGCACTACAGCTAATGTAAGCGTTGTAGATGGCAAAAATACCATTAAATATGACATTAATGTTGATGATAAAACTATCAAAGTAGGTGATGATGGTAAATTAACTGTAATTAACAATGTAGAGGATACTAACGATATCGCAAAAGTTGTTGCTGGCGATAACATTCAAGTAGATGCAAAAACTGAAGGTAATACCACTACATTTACTGTCGCAACTAAGAAAGATTTAGTGGTAGATAGCGTTAAAGCCGGTGATACTACTATCAATAATGATGGCTTAAAAATTGGTGATGTAACAGTAAATAACTCTCCGATTACGGTAAATGGTAATACTGTTAATAACATTAATGATGCTATTAACCGAACGGCAGAACAAGCATTTAAATCATTAACTTTCGGTGGCGATAAAGGTAACGATGTAACTCGTAAACTGGGCGAAAAAGTAAATGTTAAGGGTGGAGCGACTGGTGAGCTTTCTAGTGGCAATATTGCTGTTGAAGCAGACGGTACAGATACGTTAAACATTAAATTAGCTAAAGAGCTTAAAGATATCAATAGTATCACTATCAATAATGGTCCAACTATTAATAATAATGGTATTAATATGGACGGTGATAAGATCACTAATCTTAAAGATGGTGAAGATGATGGTGATGCAGTAAATGTTAAGCAATTAAAAGAATCTAAAGAAACGGTTATTTCTAAAGATAATTCAATCAAAGTAACTACAGGCAAAAATGCTAATGGTGCAAATGAATTTGACTTATCTGTGAATAAGACTGAGTTAAAAGATGAAAACAACGACGGTAAAGTTGATGCACCTTCAAATGAAGATGGCGATAAATTAGTCAATGCTAAGAATGTTGCCGATGCAATCAACAGCTCAGGTTTTAACTTAAAAACCTCAGCGACAGATGGCGAGAAATTATCTGGTGCTGATGAGCTAATCAATCCGGGTGATAGCATTGAAATGATTGCAGGTAAAAACTTAACTGTTAAGCAAGAAACGAATGGTAAAGTAACTTACACTACCAAAGAAAATGTAACGTTTACCAGCGTTCAATTAGGCGATAATGGTCCGAAAATTACCAATAAAGATGGTGACATTAATATTGGCGATAAAAACAATAACCCGGTAAATATTACCAACGTTAAAAGTAACTTAGCACCAACTTACAATAGTGCTGATAAGAAAATTGATGAAAAAGGTAAACCGACTAACGAAGTGGTTAATATGCCGACTAAGCAACAAGAAGCACCAAAACCGGCTGATGTGGCGAAAATGTATAACAACGCTGCAACTGTTGGTGATGTGTTAAATACAGGTTGGAATTTACAAGAAAATAGTACAGCGAAAGACTTTGTAAAAGCCTACGATACGGTTAACTTTGTTAACGGGACTGGAACGGTTGCAAATGTTTCAATGAACGCAGACGGCACGATTGCAAATGTCACCTTTAATGTGGCTAATTCGACATTAAAAGTATCTGAAGCACCGACAGTGGCAAACAATAATACGCCAATTGGTAAAATTGAAGCTCCGGCTGAGGCTAACAAACAGAATTTTGTTAATGCCGGTGATTTAGCAAATGTAATCAATAGTGCAGGATTTACGGTTTATGAAAACAATATAACCTTGAAAGCGACTGTGACCGCAGGCGACCAAGTGAATTTTAATAATGGTACTTACACAACAGCAGTTGTTGGACAAGAAAATGATGCAGGTCGTACAAATGTTACTTTCAATGTAGATGGTGCAAAAATTGTTTCGGATAACTCACCTGTGGTTTACACTGATAAAAAAGGTGATAAAGTTTATCCGGTAACTGATGAGAATGGAAATACGACTTTCAACACTCAACCGGACGGTAAAGGTGATAAAGTTGAGCCAAGTGATGTCATTGCTTCAATGCAAAATGCCGACGGCAATAACACCACTAAGCCAATGACATTAACCAACGTAGCAAATGGCACAACGACCTTAAATGGCGATAACCGTGGCGATAAAACCGATAACCCGACAGCGATTGATAAAACAACGCTATTTGGTAATAATCTTTCTAACGCTTATAACGGCTTAGCGGATTTAATTAATGCACCGGTAAGTAATGCGGTAACGGTGGGTGATTTACGCAACTTAGGTTGGGTGGTTTCTGCCACCGGAAACAACTATGCTGATGATGTGCGTAATGCAAATGAAGTCCGCTTTGTGGGTAAAAACGGCTTAGATGTAATGGGCGAAACCGATAAAGACGGTGTACGTGTAATTACTGTAAGTGCAAATGCTGGTAGCGTAGTACCGACTGAAGCAGTTACAACGGCAGACAATAAACCAGTGGTAAAAGTAGGCGATAACTACTACAAAACGGAAGATATTGATCCTACAACAGGTAAGCCGAAAGACAATGCTACGCCAATTTCGGCAAATCAGGTGAAAAATACACCGAATGGAGGCAACAGCTTAGTGACCGGCAACCAAGTAGCGGATGCAATTCAAATTGCAGGTTTTGTCGTGGGTAAACAAAAAGAGACTTTAGCCGTTGCAGACTTCAAAAATGAAGATGAGCGTGTCAATCCGGATGACCAATTACGTTTTGTAGATGGTAAGGGCACTATTGCAAGCTTAGCAACGAAAGCAGCAGTGGATGCCTCTGGTAAAGTTGTTACAACAACAACTGTTAAAGTGGACGTTGATTTGCCGATTGACTATAAATACACTGATAAAGACGGTAATGAAGTAGTTAAACATACCGATGGTAAGTTCTATCCTGCAGATCCGAAAACAGGCTTAGCAGATATCTCAAAAGAGGCAATTGATACTGTAGCTAACCCGGTAACAAAAGATGGTGCGAAATTAACCAACGGTAGCGAGCCTGCAACATCGTACGAACAGCATCCGGACTTTGATTCTATTGAGCAAGATAAGAAGGATGAGCTAAAACCAGGTAAAGGTGGAGTTAATCTTAACAACGTAGCATGGGCAAATGAGCCTGACCAAGCAGTAAATAAAGATCAGCTTGATCAGACGGTTGCGAAATCTGGTTTCTTTGTGAAACAAAACGGAGAATCAACACTGGCGGCGAATAAAGGCAGCAAAAATGACAATAAAACTGAGAAAGTGACACCAAACGATGTTGTAAACTTTGTGAATGGCACAAACACCCAAGTGAATGCAACAACAGAGTTTAATGACGAAACGGGTCAAGATATAACCAATGTGCGTGTTGATGTGGTGGGTTTGCCGGTCACTTATACCACTAAAGATGGTGATAAAGTAGCGAAAGCATCGGACGGTAACTACTACAAAGTTGACCCAACAACAGGCTTGCCGAAAGTGGGAGAAGGCTCTAAAGTTGAGCCAAACAATATTGTGGCAAGTATGGTGAGTCCGAATGGAGACAGCACGACTGCGCCAACTACGTTAACTAACGTAGCTGCCGGAACGAACACCTTAGACGGTTCAGTTGATAATAACGGTAAACCATTAGTGAAATACGGTGATCAATACTATACACCGGATCAATTAGAAAACGGTAAACTGAAAGATGGAGCTGTATCAAGCGTTCCAGCGAAAACTGTAGATGCTTACAATGGCCTAGCAGATTTAGATACGGTGAGTCCAAGTAATGCAATGACTGTAGCGGATGCGAAGAAACTGGGTTGGGTTGTGTCTGCCGATGGAAACAATTATGCAGATGACGTACGCAATGCAAATGAAGTGAAATTCAAAGGCGAAGGTTTGGCTACTGTAACCGGTGCAACTAATGCAACAACCGGTGTGCGTGAGATTACTGTATCAGTGAAAACTGGGGATGTAACCAAGTCTAATGAGTTTGTTGTACGGAAAGACGGAGTGAATACGCCTGTGGTGAAAGTGGGGGATAACTACTACACCAAAGAAAATATTGACCCGACCACCGGTAAACCAAAAGATGGTGCAGAACCGGTGAATACCGAAGGTGCAACGATTGTTAATAATGGTGCAGGTTTAGTAACTGGTAACCAAGTGGCAGATGCAATTCAAGCATCAGGCTTCACAGTAGGCAAAGGTAATACTGAAGGAGTGACATTCGACAATAAAGACGAAAAAGTTAACCCAGATGATGAATTACGCTTGGCAGATAGTGATACCACGACAGTCGCACTAGGTACAACAAAACGTATTGACCCGAACGGAGAAGTAAAAACTACTACGACAGTTAAAGTGGATGTGGCAAACACTACGTTAGATACTAACGATAAAGGGAGTCTTGAAGCACCGAATACTGATGCAGACAAGAAGAAATTTGTAAATGCAGGTGATTTAGTCAATGCAATTAACAAAACTGGCTTCAATCTGAAAACATCAGCTAACGGCGGCGAAAAACTTTCGGGTAGTGATGAGCTAATCAATCCGGGTGATAGCGTTGAAATGATTGCAGGTAAAAACTTAACTGTTAAGCAAGAAGCGAATGGTAAAGTAACTTACGCGACTAAAGATGATGTACAATTCAACTCAGTAACTTCAAATAAAGTTATTGTAGGTGATGCGACTGATCCAGCGAAAAGCTCTACATTAACATCAGGTGATAACGGCTTAGATGTGGGTGGAGATAAGATTACTAACGTTGCAGATGGTGATATTAGCCCAGTAAGCACAGATGTAATTAACGGTAAACAGTTAAACAACTACACCAAAGTAAACGGTAACAACATTGGTACTGATCAAGACGGTTCTATCAATATCGTAAATGGTAACGGTACAACAGTTACTAGCGATAAAGCCGGCGAAATCAAGGTTAATGTGAACAATACTGACTTAACTGTGGCTGAAGAGGGTACGATTAACGTTCAAGATCCGAATGGTACAGGTGCTCACTACGTTAATGCAAATACTGTTGCTAAAGCAGTAAACGAAGTAAGCTGGAGTGTGAACTCTGAAACTGATAAAGCAACTGCAAATGCAGCAACCCAAAACACTTATAAACCGGTGGATAACAAGGTTAAAGCAGGTAGCCAAGTTAAAGTTAATGCAGGACGTAACGTTGAAATCAGCGGTTCTGGTAGAAACATTAACGTTGCAGTATCAGATAATCCAGAGTTTAACAGCGTGAAAGTTGGTGGCACTAAACTTAGCTCGAAAGTAGCTGAAGATGGTGTAAATGAGTTGAACATTGGTGGTAACAACAATGCTCCAACCCGTATTACCAATGTAGCTGCAGGTGTGAAAAATACTGATGCAGTAAACGTAAGCCAATTAAAAGGTGCGGTAAACAATCTTGATAATAAGATCAACCGTAACAACCGTGATTTACGTGCCGGTATTGCAGGTGCGAACGCAGCAGCAGGTTTACCACAAGTTTACATTCCGGGTAAATCAATGGTTGCAGCGGCGGCTGGTACCTTTAAAGGTGAAAATGCTCTTGCAGTCGGTTACTCTCGCTCAAGCGATAACGGTAAAGTTATCTTGAAATTACAAGGTAATGCAAATACTCGTGGAGATTTAGGTGGCTCTGTAGGTGTTGGTTACCAGTGGTAATTAATCTATAATGTGTTCAAATCCCCTTCTTCTGATCTGACCCCAAAAAGTTAGACTGCTCTAATTCAAGGACTGAGTTCTGTACTCCACAGGGCTCAGTCCTTTTAGCTTCACTTGAATACGCTCATTATTGTAGTAATGAATGTAATCATGAATCGTTTTTTCAAGCTCTGTAAGCGTCTCAAACTGTCTGCCTAAATAACACTCCGTTTTTAACCGCCCGAAAAAGCTCTCCATCGCCCCATTATCCAAGCAGTTTCCTTTTCTCGACATACTTTGCGTGATGCCGTTTTTCCGCAAGATTGTCCTAAATTCCGCCATTTGATACTGCCAACCTTGGTCGGAATGCAAAATCGGTTTCGCCCCGTCAAGCCTTGCGATAGCTTGTGTCATCATTTGGGTAATCTGTTCAAAATTCGGGCTTCCTGCCAAGTCGTAAGCAATGATTTCATCGTTAAATAAATCTTTAATCGGTGAAAGATAGAGCTTACCTTCAGGGTATTTGAACTCAGTAATATCCGTTACCCACTTTTCATTGGGCGCAGTTGAGTGGAAATTCCGTTGCAACAGATTATCGGCGATTTTACCCACTTCACCTTGGTAAGAACGGTATTTTCTACGCGGACATTTTCCTTTCAATTCCAACGCCTGCATTATCGATTGCACTTTTTTGTGGTTGATTTTCTTGGTTTTTTTCAACACCAGCGTAATGCGGCGATGGCCGTAGTTTCCGTGATTTTTGTGAAATATAGCGGCAATTTCCTGCTTGATTGCCGCATTTTTATCGTCTTTCTCAGGCAAGTGATAAAAGAACGTACTGCGTTTCAAGCCGACAAGTTGCAACAGGATTTCAAGCGGAAACGCTACTCGCAATGCTTTTACGATACTTGCTTTTTCCGCATTTTTGCTTGGTTGAGTGCCTGCAACTTTTTTAGGATAGCATTCTCCGCTTCCAGCTCCAAAATACGGTAACGCAAGCGTTCTTCTTCGGTTTTCGGCGGGGGCGGCATTTTCGGGTATTTAGGTTTCATTGACGGACGACCTTTCGGTTTGGGAAATAAGCCGTTTATACCTTGTTTATCAAAGGCTTTCAACCATTGAATTACCATACTGTGATTAGGTATCCCAAAATATAACGCCGCCCGTCTTGCAGAAAATTGTCCGTTTTTGACCGCTTGTACGACCGATAATTTAAATTCAGGGGAATAGGTTTGTTTAGTACCGAGTACGGCTAACCCATTGGAACCATAATAATGATATTGGTTAATCCAAAGTCGTAATGTGCTTTTCTCCAGCTGAAAATGCTGACAGGTGAATGAACGATTTTTCCCATTTTGAAGATAAAACTCGATCACTTGTTGTTTAAAAGATTGGTTGTATTTAGTCATAAAAAATCTGCACCTTAATCTGTTGGTTGTTTAGTCCAACTTTTGGGGGGCAGATCATTCGGAAGGGGATTTTTATTTGTAATGTGATAGGTTACAAGCGGTTAAATTCTTCTAAAATTTTGCTATTATGTCAGCATTGCAAAAAAATTTACAAATTCAACCGCTTGTAATAAGGGGGAATGTATGAGAAAAGAAGAAATTCAAAACATGCAAGATCGCTATAATGAATGGGTGGAGTTATTGCCTGAATTAGAAAAAGGCATTGAGCAGTGGAAGAAATCCATTGAGCTTTTAGAGCCATTATGCCAATTTTATTCTGATCCAAAATGGCGTGAGTTGCACGATAATTTTGATGAAGAGCTTGATACAAAAGGCAATTATAGTGTGTTATCGGAAGATGCGTTGTGGAATGCGTTATCGGATCAACACCGATTAGCATTAGAATGGTTAAAATTATCCACCGCACATATTACAAAAGAGTAAAATAGACGCAAAGGCGTCTATTTTTAGCTTTGAGAGGTTTGTTTGTTGGCGTAATAAGAAGAGCCACGAATGAGCATTCTAAGTTGCATAATCACTCGTTGTTTAAGTTTTTCTCGCTCTTGGTTGTTCATATCAAGGGCGTGAGAGCCAGCGGTAAAGACTAAAGTAACCAGCCCTTCTGCCTGAATATAGGCGAGATCTCGGTCGCTGTGGTTGTCTTTTCCCATAATGTAATCGGCAAGCTCTGCTACAAAATGCTGAATTTCTCGTGAGGCGGCAGTTCTAAAAGCTTGTGATGTGCCTGAACTTTCTCGCAGTAACAATCGAAATACGTTAGGTCTGTCGGAAATCAGTTCAAAGAAAGTTTCAACCGATACAATGACTACACTGCCACCGTTGGCAATGCGTTTCCGAGCCTGTCTCATTAATTGACGAAGCAATAAGCCGGATTCATCAACCATTGCCAAGCCAAGCTCATCCATATCTTTAAAATGGCGATAAAATGAGGTTGGAGCAACTCCAGCCTCACGGGCAACTTCTCGCAAACTTAGGTTGGAGAAGCTTTTTTCCGGACTTAATTGGTTAAAGGCAGCTTCAAGTAACGCTCTACGCGTTTTTTCTTTTTGAATGGCACGTACGCTCACCACATTTGCCATTTTAAACCTCAGTTTTAATAATTTGTGTAATTGCTTGAGCTAACCGCTCATAGCGTACACGGAGTGGCGAACCCGGTCGGTAAACCATACCGACTGCACGGAACGGCTTCGGAGCATCAAACGAAATATAGCGAATGCCTTCCATTGGTTTTGCTGCCAGCTTAGGAATGAGAGCCATACCTACATTTGCCGCTACCATATTGCGTAGGGTTTCTAAATTAGTTGCTTTGAAATGCGGATTTTCTTTTGCACCAATAGATAAGCAGTAATCTAATGTGTGAGTGCGTAAGCAATGACCACCATCAAGGAAAAGTAGCTCTTTATTTTTTAATAAGCTGATATCTAATTTATCCAATTTAGCCCATTCGTGATTTTCCGGTACAACGAGATACATTTCTTCATTAAAAATCGGTACTTCAATGAAAGGCTCACTCTCTTTTACAAATGAAATGATTCCACAATCAAGCTGACCTGCCTCAAGTTGATCCAATAGCTGATTGGTTTGCAGTTCATAAAGATAAAGGTCTAAATCGGCAAAATCTTTTTTCAATGCAGGAATAATAATTGGAGAAAGGTAAGGTCCGAGCGTTGGAATTACCCCAATATGGAGCGGACCGGACATCTCTTTCCCTTGATTGCTTGCCATTTCTTTTAGAATTTTAACTTCTCGCAATACGACTTTGGCTTGCTCTACGAGGGTTAAGCCCGCTTGCGTGAAAAGCACTTTACGGCTGGTTCGTTCAAGTAGAATTGTGCCTAGCTCATCTTCTAATTTACGGATCTGTCCACTCAAAGTCGGCTGGCTGACATTACAAGATTCCGCAGCACGGCGAAAATGTTTATAGTCTGCGAGGGCAATTAGGTATTCTAAATCTCGAATGTTCAATTTATTTCTCCAATTTGATATTTTCCTATTAATCCGATAGGTAAATTATGCCATATTTGCACGCATAATGCTTCGTATTTTACAACATAACTTTTTACTTGATAGGATTTAGCGATAAATTTTTAATATTTAATTCGGTTAAACAAATTAATAAAGAGGAAAAAATTTTTTCAATAAAAGAAAATGGGGCTTACCGCCCCATTGAGATGAGATTTATTTTAATAAATAAGCACGCAATGTAGCAAAATCTGCTGGCATTTCATCAGATAACAGAGTTAATTTGTTGTGTTTATCTAATGCTTCCGGAAGTGGCAATTCAATCTCTAAAATACGCTCAACCGATTCTTTAAATTTTGCCGGGTGGGCGGTACATAAGAAAATGCCTGTTTCGCCTGCTTGTAGTTGGTCTTTTAAACTTTGGTATGCAATTGCACCGTGTGGTTCGCATAAATAGCCTTCTGCATATTGAGCTTTTAATGCCGCTTCGGTTTCTTCATCATTTAATGCCGCAGAGCCTAAGTCTGACAAGCTCCAACCGTTGCGTTTAAATAATTCTTCAACACGAGACCAGTTATTCGGGCGGCTTACGTCCATTGCATTTGAAAGGGTTGCAACCGTTGCATTTGGCTCCCATTTGCCTGATTTTAAATAGCGTGGAACGGTGTCGTTCGCATTAGTTGAGGCGATAAAACGTTTGATCGGTAAACCTAGAGTTTTCGCAATTAAGCCGGCGGTTAAGTTACCGAAGTTACCACTTGGTACTGAAACTACTACATTATCACGTTTCTCTTTTGGCAGTTGTGCCACTGCTTCAAAGTAGTAGCAGACTTGAGCCAGTAAGCGGCTGATATTGATGGAGTTCGCCGAGTTCAAACCGATGGCTTGGCGAAGTTCTGCATCGTCAAAGGCTTGTTTAACTAAGGCTTGGCAAGCATCAAAGTCTGATTCAATCGCCACAGTACGAATGTTTCCGCCTAAGGTGCAGAATAATTTTTCTTGTAACGGACTGATTTTACCTTTCGGATACAAAATCACCACATTGATATTTTCTAAACCATAGAAAGCGTGAGCCACTGCTGCACCTGTATCGCCGGAAGTCGCGGTTAAAATTGTGATTTTGCCATCGCCACGCACATTCGCTAATGCCTGAGCCATAAAGCGACCGCCGAAATCTTTGAATGCTAAGGTCGGACCGTGGAACAGTTCTAATGCATAAATATCATCATTGACTTTGGCAAGTGGTGCAGGGAAAGTGAACGCATTTTTTACCATTGTATTTAAGGTTTCTTGCGGTAATTCTTCACCGATTAATGCCGAAAGAATTTTTTGGCTACGTTCAACTAAAGGTAAATCTAATAATTCATCAATATTATCTAATTTAGGTAAGACTTCTGGGAAAAATAATCCTTGATTTTTGCCTAATCCCTGGCGGACTGCTTGGGCAAAACTCACTTGTTCTTCTGGGTGTTTGATGTTGTATAAATTCATTTAGGGAGATCCTTTATTTTAAAATAGAAATTTTTAATTGATTTTAGCCATAAGCAATGATTAGTCAATGCAAAAGCGAAAAATAAGCGGTATGATTTAGTAAAAATTTTGCAAAGGAGATAAAAATGAAAACCATCGTTCGAACAATCGCAAAACAAAAACAGATTGCGTTGGTTGCTCACGACAGCTGTAAGAATGACTTAATCCGCTGGACACAAACCCATAAATCGCAACTTGCTTCCCATAAACTCTATGCCACAGGTACAACAGGACATTTGCTTGCGAGAGAAACCGGGCTTGAAATAACAGCATTAATGAGTGGACCAATGGGCGGTGATCAACAATTAGGTGGGCTGATTGCAGAAAAGAAAATTGATATGCTGATTTTCTTTTGGGATCCGATGAATGCCGCTCCGCACGACCCGGATGTGAAAGCCCTGATGCGAATTGCAACGGTGTGGAATATTCCTGTTGCTATTAATGAAACTTCAGCTAATTTCTTGTTAAATGCAGATTTATTTAATCAAGAGGTTGAAGCGATTGTGCCGGATTACGATGGCTATTTGGCGGAGCGTTTAGGGTAACATTTGATATTAATTACAAGCGGTCATTTTTACTCGCTACGCTCGCTCCTTCGGAGCCGTTGGCAAAGCCAACGTTCAAACGCAAGCGTTTGTTAGTAAAAATTTACAAATAAAAAGATGAATAAGTATTTAAAAAAACTGCAAAACAGTTGGCTCTCGGAAAGTGTGATTAAAACCTTGCCGATGTTTATTTCGCTCAATATTGCCGCAGTAAGCATTTGGCAGCTTGGTATTTCGCATTTTGCGATGCCGCTGATGTTAGGCATTATCGCAGGTGGTTTGGTTGATTTAGATAATAGTCTTATCGGACGAGCAAAAAATCTAATCATCAGCCTAGTGGCATTTTCACTTTCCTCCATTGGGGCAAGCGTCTCTTTATATTTAGGCTGGTTGTTCGTGCCGGTCCTGATGGTTTGTACTTTTCTTCTAGTAATGCTCGGAGCAGTTGGACAACGTTACAGCACTATTGCTTTCGGCACGTTGATTGTGGCTATCTATAACAGCTTAACTTATACCCCCGAAGTACTGTGGTATAACAATGTCGTGATGATTCTACTCGGCACATTGTTATATGGATTGGTCGGGATTTTAGTATATTTAGTTTTCCCGAATCGAACGGTACAGGAGAATTTAGCTTCTGCTTACCTTGCCTTAAGCCACTATTTGCTGGCAAAATCCGCCTATTTTGACCCCGATGATGACGATTTAAACGCAAAACAACTGGCACTTGCCAAAGCGAACAGTGAAGTAATGGTAGCATTTGATAAAACGCGAGTATCATTATTTTATCGTTTAAGACGACAGCACAAACAGCAACGTACGCAACGAATGTTACGCTACTATTTTACGGCTCAAGATATTTTAGAACGGGCGAGTTCCAGTCATTATCAGTACCACGAACTGTTCCAGCAATTAAGTAATAGCGATTTAATGTTTCGCTTCCAGCGAGTAATGGAACTTCAAGCGGTTGCGTGTCAAAAAATTGCAGTGGCATTACGTCATCGAGAAAGATATGAACACAGTGAGCGTGGTGAGAAAGCATTGCAAGGGTTGCTCAACTCGTTGGTTTATCATCAAGAAAGAGGGTTAAAAAGCACTTACCGATGGGAATCGGTTGCTGAGAATTTAGCCAACATTGAACGCCAATTAGCTCAAATTGAACAAGGGGCAAGCCGTTCAGAGCATATTGAGCCACTTAGTAAAAATTTCACAAAATCTAACCGCTTGATAGCCGAAAATATTACGGGTTTTGGCAATATTATCCAAGCAATTAAAGGGCATTTAACCTTTGAATCACAACTATTTCGCCACGCCGTTCGCCTTTCGATTGTGGTGCTTTTATGTAGTGCAATAGTGCCACTTTTAGGTTTTGATAACAAAGGTTATTGGATTTTATTGACGGCGGTTTTTGTCTGTCAGCCCAATTATACCGCAACGAAAACCCGCTTAATTCACCGTGTGATTGGCACGATTTTCGGCGTAATTGTTGGTGGAATGTTTGAATTGTTTAATGTAACGCTTAGTCTTGAAGCTCAACTTGGTATTATTGTACTGACCGGCTCGCTTTATACCTTTTTCCGTTTGGTACATTATGGCTTTTCGACTTTTTACATTACCGTATTAGTGATGATAAGCCTTGATATTGCAGGCGTAAGTATAGAAAGTAGCACATTAATGCGAATTTTCGATACGCTACTTGGCACAGCTATTGCGTGGTTAGCCGTAACATTTTTATGGCCGGACTGGAAATATCTCAATTTGCAAAGTAATTTACATAATAGCCTAAAAGCCAGCGGAAATTATTTACGGCACATTATTGCTCAACTCCAATTTGGTTATAACGAGCAACTGCCTTATCGCATAGCCCGCCGTGATGTACACAACCATTTATCTGCACTCAGCAATACGATTACTAGTATGTATAGTGAGCCACAGAAATACGCAAATGATTTAGCTTTTGCTCCGAAATTGTTAGGCATTGGCTATACCTTGCTTGGCTATATTTCAACCTTAGGGGCTTACCGCATTGCCAGCCGTGAAATTAATCGACAAGTCGATTTTTCCGCAATATTTTTTTCACACGGGCGAGAAGTCGCGAATATTATCGATAAAATTGCGGATGACAGTCGTTCATTTGCAAAATTATCGGAAAAATTGACCGCTATTGACCAAGATCTTGCCCAGTTTGAGCAAGAACACCAGCAAAAACAAGATGAATTAGCTTTAGTTCTAATTCAGCAATTGAGGTTGATCACCCAATTATTGCCGCAGTTGCAGAGTTTGTTGAAAATGGAAAAATTAAGTGGAGTGGAAAAAGTAGATTGAGGAAATTCCCTCTCCCGCAAGGAGAGGGGAGTATCAATAAAATAGATTAATTGTGCTTTATTTTCTCATTATCATAATGAATCTTCCACAACATTCTGGCATCTAAATTGGTGGAAGCAAACATAGTAAGGAAAACTGCTGCACCAAAATAGAATGCCGCTTCGCCTACCGAGAAGCTAAGAATTTGTCCGCGTTCGAGTAGCGACATCATTAGTGAAAGTACAAATAAATCAAGCATCGACCAACGTCCAACAAAGTGAACGTAGTGCAGTAATTTCATCTGTATGTGAATAGGGTGTTTCCATTTGTAGTGAATAGCAAGTAACAGGTAAAAAATAATCGTAATTTTGCTTACAGGTACGGCAATGCTTGCAATAAATACAATAGCTGCAACAGTGTAGCTACCCATTTCTATAAACAAGAGCACCCCGGACATCAATGAATCTGCGGAAACTTTTCCCGCCATTTCAGTAATTGAAATGGGGAAAATATTGGCGGGGATCATCATTATTGTTCCGGCAATTAAACACGCCCAGACACGCTGAATTTTAATATTATCGGCAATCGATAAATTGCTCTCGCAACGAGGGCAGCGTTGTCTACCTTTCAAATCTAAAATCGTTTCATCAAAACAGTATTCACAAGTCGGGCAGAGCGTTGGGTGGCTCGCGTGATCGAAAGGCAGTGAGTGATATTCAGGGTAAAATCGCTCCCACGCCTGTTTGGGCTCTGTTTTGATAAAAAGTAATGTGTTTAGTACCACCACGAGCACAAATGCAATTAAATTAATATCAAATTCTAAATTGGCATAGTCTCGAATTTTAAATGCTGCAACGGCGAGAGCAACCAGATAAACATCAAGCATTACCCACTCTTTAATTTTAGTGAGGAATATTAGTGTATAACGTGGGCGTTGGTGGATCATCCGCTGGATATGAATAGTTAAAATCAGCAAAACAAAGGAGACAGGCATAATGACTGCACACACGAGAACCATAAATGCGGTGTAAGGGTAGCCTGTGGTTGCCATTTTCCAAATACCGTCCCATACGGTGGCATTAATTTTTATGCCGAGTAAATCAATGCTGAGTAGTGGAAAGCCAAGTGCGAAGGGGAGCAAAATTAAAATGGCTAATGCTAAAAATGCACTACGGCGTAAGCTCCAAGTATTGCCTTTTCGTATGACATTATTACAAACAGGGCAGAGGAAGTCCCCTTTTTCGCTCAAAGGAACCCGTACATTTTGCCCACATTCAAGGCAAGTTTGTAGAATGATACTTTTTATCTTCATTTGTTTATCTTCTATTAATTTAAGTGGTTATTTTCTACTTTATAACAGAGATTGCAAGCGGTTAAGTTTTCAAAAAGATTTTCAAACGACAGTTAATTGCATATTTTGCAATATTAAATATTAATATTTTCAATTTACGCAACAATGCTTCTGTGTATAATCACATTAAATATCATTCATTGACTCACTATAAGGATCAAACAATGTCTAACTATTTCAACACATTAAATTTACGTCAAAAATTAGACCAATTAGGTCGTTGCCGCTTTATGGATCGTAACGAATTTGCAGACGGCTGCAATTTCTTAAAAGGCAAAAAAGTGGTGATCGTGGGCTGTGGTGCACAAGGTTTAAACCAAGGTTTAAATATGCGTGATTCAGGCTTAGACATCGCTTACGCATTACGTGCAGAAGCGATTGCCGAAAAACGTGCATCATTCAAACGTGCATCAGAAAACGGATTCGTGGTAGGCACTTACGAGCAATTAATTCCAGAAGCAGATTTAGTGATCAACTTAACGCCAGACAAACAGCACTCTAAAGTAGTGGCTGATGTAATGCCGTTAATGAAACACGGTGCGGCATTCGGTTACTCACACGGTTTCAACATTGTGGAAGAAGGCGAGCAGATTCGCCCGGACATCACTGTTGTAATGACCGCACCAAAATGCCCGGGAACAGAAGTGCGTGAAGAGTACAAACGTGGTTTCGGTGTGCCGACATTAATCGCGGTTCACCCTGAAAACGACCCGAAAGGCGAAGGTTTAGCGATTGCTAAAGCGTGGGCAAGTGCAACCGGTGGCGACCGTGCAGGCGTATTAGAATCATCATTTGTAGCAGAAGTAAAATCTGACTTAATGGGTGAGCAAACAATTCTTTGCGGTATGTTACAAGCAGGTTCTATCGTGTGCTACGACAAATTAGTGGCAGAGGGTAAAGATCCGGCTTACGCAGGTAAATTAATCCAATTCGGTTGGGAAACGATCACCGAAGCGTTAAAACAAGGCGGTATCACCTTAATGATGGATCGCTTATCTAACAGTGCAAAATTACGTGCATTTGAGCTTTCTGAGCAAATCAAAGAGAAATTAGCATTCTTATTTGAAAAACATATGGATGATATCATCAGCGGTGAGTTCTCATCAACTATGATGGCTGACTGGGCAAACGGCGATGCAAACCTCTTAAAATGGCGTGAAGAAACCGGCAAAACCGCTTTTGAAAATGCTCCACAAGCTGACGGCATCAAAATTTCTGAGCAAGAATATTTTGATAACGGCGTGTTAATGGTTGCTATGGTGAAAGCGGGTGTAGAATTAGCGTTCGACACAATGGTTTCAGCAGGTATCTACGAAGAATCAGCGTACTACGAGTCTCTACACGAATTACCGTTAATTGCTAACACCATCGCTCGTAAACGTTTATACGAAATGAACGTGGTTATTTCAGACACGGCAGAATACGGCAACTACTTATTCTCTCACGTTGCAACGCCAATTCTTGCGAAAGAAATTATCCCGAACTTAGAAAAAGGCGACTTAGGCGAACCAACCCCAGCGGTTGAAATCGACAACGTTTACTTACGTGATGTGAACGATGCAATCCGTAACCACCCAATTGAGCTAATCGGTCAAGAATTACGTGGTTATATGACAGATATGAAACGTATTTCATCACAAGGTTAATTTGATGATATGTGTAGGGGCAAATTGCAATTTGCCCCTTGGCTAGATAGTTTGGTTATACAGCAAAAGCCTGTAAGTGTTCCTTACAGGCTTTTTGCTTATTTGCAAAACACAAGCGAAAAACAACCGCTTGCCATACTTTATTTAGTTAATAAATCCAACGCTTCTTGGTATTTTGCCACGGTTTTTTCAATCACATCGGTAGGTACTTTCGGTGCCGGAGCTTGTTTGTTCCAACCGCTGTTTTCCAACCAATCACGTACGAATTGTTTGTCGAAGGACGGTGGGTTTGTGCCTTCTTGGTAGGTATCAACTGACCAAAAACGGCTGGAATCCGGGGTTAATACTTCGTCCATTAAGGTTAGCGTGCCATTTTCATCTAAGCCGAATTCAAATTTGGTATCGCAGATAATAATGCCTTTGGTGAGGGCATATTCTGCTGCTTCGGTGTAAAGTTTGAGAGCGGCATCACGTACTTTGGCGGCAAGCTCTACGCCGATTTGGCGTTCGCACTCTTCGTAGCTGATGTTGATGTCGTGATCACCCACTTCGGCTTTGCTTGATGGGGTGAAAATAGGCTCTGGCAATTTGCTCGCCTCTACTAAACCTTCCGCTAATTTTAAGCCGCAGACTGTGCCGGTTTGTTTGTAATCTTTTAAGCCTGAGCCGGTTAAATAGCCACGCACGATGGATTCGATTTTCACCGGTGTTAAGCGTTTGCACACTACCGCACGGTATTGAATCGCTTCAGCCTCTTCTTTTGGCAACACGTCAAATACGCTATCGCCTGTGAAGTGGTTTGGCATAATATGTGCCAATTTGTTAAACCAGAAATTAGAAATTTGGGTCAGAATCTCGCCTTTGCGTGGAATCGGATCATCTAAAATTACATCAAATGCCGATAAGCGGTCGGTTGCCACCATTAACATTCTTTTGTCATCAATTTCGTAAAGGTCTCGTACCTTGCCTGAATAGATTTTTTTTAAGCTGATTTGCATTTTAAAATTCCTATCTAGTTTGATTTGCAAAAAATTGGAAAAATTATACCGCTTTACGCAAACGTTTGCGATAAATTCTTCCCTTTCGTGAAAAATAAGCCGATTTTTGTAGAAAAAATGCTTGTGATTTATCAATTTTCAGAGTATCTTTTAAACCAATTCAATTTTTGGAAAACAGAACAATGACATTTATGCGTAATCATCACCATCATCATTTCCCTGAATAATCTTTCGGGCATTTGGTGTGTGCGGAAGATAAGAACTTCCGAGTACGCATAAACGCAAACTAAATTTAACCCTCTCGGAAGTCGTTTCGAGAGGGTTTTTCTTTATATTCAAAATTCAAAAACAAGAAGGAAACAGCAATGACAACACAAAATCGTTTACGTATCGCAATGCAGAAAAAAGGGCGTTTAAGCCAAGAGTGTAGCGAATTACTCAAACAGTGTGGGGTAAAAATTATTTGGAATGACCAACGCTTGATTGCCTATTCGGAAAATATGCCGATTGAAATTTTGCGTGTGCGTGATGACGATATTCCAGGCTTAGTGTTTGATGGCGTGGTCGATCTCGGCATTATTGGCGAAAACGTGTTAGAGGAAGAAGAATTAGGGCGATTAGCAGCAGGCGAGAAAGTGGAATATAAAAAACTCCGCCAGCTTGATTTTGGCGGATGCCGTTTATCGTTAGCACTCGATCGTGATCGCAACTATAGCAATGTGCAAGACTTAACCGATGCAGTGATTGCTACTTCCTACCCAAATTTGTTAAAACGTTATATGAAAGAGCAAGGCGTACCGTTTAAAAGCATTCTCTTGACCGGCTCGGTGGAAGTTGCCCCAAGTGCCGGCATCGCCACCGCAATTTGCGATTTGGTTTCTTCAGGTGCAACATTAGAAGCCAACGGTTTAAAAGAGGTGGAAGTGATTTACCGCTCAACCGCTTGTTTAATTCAGCGTAAAGAGCCACTTTCTGTCGAAAAACAGGCTTTAGTGGATAGATTACTTACCCGTATTCAAGGTGTACAGCAAGCAAGCGAATCTAAATACATTATGTTACACGCCCCGAAAGACAAATTGGAACAAATCACGGCTTTATTACCGGGGGTAGAAAACCCAACAATTCTGCCTCTTGCCAATGATCAAACCCGAGTGGCAATGCACGTTGTAAGCCAAGAAAACTTGTTCTGGGAAACGATGGAACAACTTAAAGAGATGGGGGCAAGTTCTGTGCTTGTCTTGCCTATTGAGAAAATGTTGGCGTAGGATTTTATGTTACTTTCTTTGCTTGTGCAAAGAAAGTAACCAAAGAAACAATATGAGTAACCTAGTACGGCTTTACTGTACTAGGCAAAATAAGGATTAAATATGCAAACCCTAATTTGGAATAATCTCAGCGAGTATGAGCAAGAACAATATCTTGCTCGTCCGGCACAGGTAATTGGCGATAGCATCAAAACAGCCGTTGAGGCAATTAAGCAAAATGTATTAGAAAATGGCGATAAAGCCTTATTCGAGCTAAGCGAAAAATTTGATAAAGTCAAACTAGATAGCCTTATTGTATCGAAAGAGAAAATTCAGCAAGCAGAAAGCCGTATTTCGCCTGAGCTTAAAAAAGCGATTCAAAATGCAAAGGCAAATATTGAGGCGTTTCACAAGGCACAGCAAAATCAAGAAGTGGATATTGAAACCCAAGCCGGTGTGCGTTGCCAAGTGATTACTCGCCCGATCAATCGAGTGGGGCTTTATATTCCCGGCGGCTCAGCACCACTTTTTTCAACGGTTTTAATGCTTGCCATTCCGGCAAAAATTGCAGGCTGTAAGAAAATTGTGCTTTGTTCGCCTCCACCGATTTCCGATGAAATTCTTTATACGGCAAACCTTTGTGGGGTGGAAACCATTTATGCGGTAGGTGGGGCTCAAGCCATTATTGCGATGGCAAATGGCACGGAAACGGTACAGAAAGTGGATAAAATTTTCGGACCGGGTAATAGTTTTGTAACAGAAGCGAAACGTCAAGTGGTTCAAGAAGGAACGGCAATTGATATGCCGGCAGGACCAAGTGAAGTGTTGGTGATTGCCGATGAGTTCGCTGATCCGGCTTTTGTGGCGAGCGACTTGCTTTCCCAAGCAGAACACGGTGCAGATTCACAAGTGATTTTAGTAACCCCAAATGAAAAATTGGCTAAAGCGGTGGATAAGGAATTAGAAAAACAAGTTGCCGTTTTACCTCGTGGTGAAACGGCTCGTAAAGCGTTGGAGCATAGCCGAACTTTTATTGCTGAAAACTTGCAGCAAGCGGTCGAAATTAGCAATAAATATGCACCTGAACATTTAATTGTGCAAACAGAAAATGCCCGCTCACTTTTGGCGGATTTAGATAATGCCGGCTCGATTTTCTTGGGGGCTTACTCGCCGGAATCTATGGGTGATTATGCCAGCGGAACTAACCACGTGCTGCCGACTTACGGTTACACTAAAACCTATTCAAGCTTAGGCTTAGCGGATTTCAGCAAGCGAATGACGGTGCAAGAGCTGAGCCCTGAGGGCTTTTTAGCCTTAGCGGAAACTGTTGAGCAAATGGCAAGTGCAGAGCTATTACAAGCACACAAAAACGCAGTGAGCTTGCGTGTGGCGAAATTAAAAGGCTAAGATCAAAATAAGCGAACTTTTGGTTCGCTTATTTTTTATCGAGTTGATGTAATCTTTGCAGGATCTTGTTTGGAATATCGTTTTCAATTTGCTGAACTGCATAATCAATCGCATAGCTAAAGGCATTAGCATTTGCTCCGCCGTGGCTTTTTACAATCACTTTTGATAAACCGAGCAAGGTTGCTCCATTATGGCGATCAGGATTGATTTCTTGCAATTTGCGGTAGTAGCGATAGAAAATCAATTTAAGCAAGTAGCGTTTGGTGTTGCGGCAAATGTTAGAATCGGCTTTCTCTTTTTTAAATAGCGAAATAATATTCTTTGCCGCACCTTCCAATGCTTTTAGAGCGATATTGCCTGTGTAGCCATCACAAATAATTACATCGGTTAAGTAGCTGGTTAATTTATCACTTTCAATGAAACCGATGTAGTTTAAATCTTGTCTCTTTTTTAGTTGCTGATGAACAGCTTGAATTTGTGCAGTACCTTTGTTTTCTTCTGTGCCGATATTTAACAAAGAAATGCGAGGGTAAACTAACCCTAGCATTACTTGTGCAAATAAATCGCCCATTTCTGCAAATTGTTGTAGTTGGCAATCGCTTACTTCAATATTTGCCCCTAAATCTAGCATTACGGTTGATTTCCCATTCATTGTAGGAATGAGTGAGGTAAGAGCAGGGCGTTCAATATTGGGTAACGGTTCAATCAGTAACTTTGCTAATCCCATTAATGCCCCTGTATTTCCACCACTTACGCAACCTTGAGCCTTTCCTTCTTTAACAGCTTCAAGTGCTAAACGCATAGAGCTATTTTTACTTTGGCGGATTGCTTTAGAAAAGGGGATATCTGCATCAATAACTTGTTCGGTATGATGAAGTTGAATTTTAGGAGAATCTAGTAGAGAGTATTTTTCTAATAACGAGGTAATTTGGCTTTCATTGCCAAATAATAAAAATGAGAGATTTGAATGCTGTGATAAGGCTTTTGCCAGAGCAGGAATAGTAACACGGGGACCGAAGTCCCCGCCCATCACATCTACTGCAAGAGTGATATCACCCAAGATATACCTCGAAAGGAATTACTTGTTGATTACTTTACGACCACGATAGTAACCGTCTGCAGTTACGTGGTGGCGTAAGTGAGTTTCACCAGTTGTTTTATCTACTGAAACTGCTGCAGTTGTTAATGCATCGTGTGAACGACGCATATCACGACGTGAACGAGATTTCTTATTTTGTTGAACAGCCACGGGCTTTCTCCTAGATCTAGTTTTTCTTTAAATTAGCTAATACTGCGAACGGATTTGGTTTGCTTGCTAGTTCTTCAGGCAATTCACCAAACACACGTTCACTCACGGACACTTCACAGTGTTCTTCACTATGCATCGGGACTAGAGGTAATTCAAGAATAAATTCATCTTCAATCATATCTAGTAAATTTACTTCACCGAACTCGTTTACTTCGATAGGTTCATAAATTTCGGGCAAGATGTCCGCCTGATCCATGTTAGACACCGGACTGAAACAAAATGAACAGTCTAGCGTGTGTGTAAACGGGTTATCACATCGTTGGCAGTCAAACTCCACCTCAATTTTAGCTGTGCCTTTAATCACAGTTAAACGTTGCGGATCGACATATAACGAAAGTGTAACTTGTGCATCACTTAGCACATTACATACAGATTCACCCAAGCGTTTTAGAAGTTCACCTGAAATGTAGCCTTCATAATCCACTCGACGCTGAGCGTCTTTATATGGGTCAATCGTAAGGGGTAGTTTTACCTTTTGCATAGGGTGTGCATATTACAGATAGAAAGCAAATTAGTCAAAGGAAAATTATTTTTTGATGCAGAATATTAGCTGAAATTGAGAGGATTTTTTGACTTAACATAAAAAGCTATGGTATTTAGGGATAATTTTTCATCTAGCTATCGCAAAAACTAGCTAAAAAGGCGACTTTTGATTAAAATTCTGAAAGTTATTATTATTTGACGAGATTCGAGAAAATATGTTACTTCCTATTTTAGCTATTGTAGCTTATGCCTTAACGTTGCTTTGGGTGGCTCCCACCTTAGTGAATTTGGAAAGTGCAACAGAAAATAAAAAGCCGAATATAACTCTTGTTTTTGGGTTTGGTTTATTAGCTATTCTTTTGCATTGTGCCGTGTTATACAACCAATTATGGTTAATAGAAGGGCAGAATTTTACGGTAACGAATGTAATCTCTTTAATGAGTTTCATTATGGCGATTTGTGTAACCTTTGCGTTACTTAAATGGAAAACTGCGTGGTTTCCTCTGCTTGTTGTATATGCCTTTGCTATTTGTAGTGTGGCGGTAGCCAGTTTTGTGCAGGGGAGTTTTATCCGCAATATAGAAGAAAACGCAGGGTTTATTTTCCACTTAGGTATTGCTCTGTTCTCTTATGCATTGTTTTTCCTCGCCTTAATTTATGCGTTCCAGTTAAAATGGTTAGATCACAAACTCAAAAGCAAAAAAATGTTCTTTTGCTCAATTCTTCCGCCCTTAATGTCGGTTGAACGCCATTTCTTTACCTTAACGCTTGCAGCACAGGCAATGCTTACGCTCACACTATTTTCGGGCGTGATTTATCTACATAACTTTTTTGAGCCGGAGCATATTCATAAAGCGATTTTCTCATTCTTGGCTTGGATTGTTTATAACGTTCAAATATTAGGTCAATGGAAATTACATTGGCGAGGAAAACGGGTGCTTATTTATTCGATTTCGGGTATGATGTTGCTCACAATCGGATATTTTGGTAGCCGTTTGATCGTCCATTAATCGCTACAAGCGGTTAAAAAAGCCCGATTTTTTGCAAATCGGGCTTTTTAGGCGAAGTGAGTGATAACAATCATCGAATTGTGATCACTTTATGATTAATTTATATAGGAATTCAATTTTGGACAGTATTCCCCTGAGTAGTTTATTTATTACCTTAGCTATTCTTTTAGTACTCTCTGCTTTTTTCTCGGGTTCGGAAACGGGCTTGATGTCTTTAAACCGTTATAAAATGCGTCATCTTGCTGAGCAAGGACATAAAGGGGCAAAATTAGCGGAAAAACTCTTAGCACGAACGGATGTTCTGCTCAGTCTTATCTTAATCTGTAATAACCTTGTAAACATTGCTGCTTCTGCAATTGCTACAATGATCGGTATGCAACTCTCCGGCGAAAAGGGTGTTGCGATTGCCACCGGTTTACTTACATTTGTAATGTTGGTTTTCTCTGAAATTCTGCCTAAAACGATTGCTGCGACTTACCCGGAGAAAGTTGGATTTATTGTTAGTTTTGTATTAACACCCCTTAAGAAATTACTAAGCCCGATCGTCTTTTTAATGAATCTGATTATTGCAGGTTTGTTGAAGTTACTGCGTATTCAGCAGAAAGATAAACAAGATCTTAGTCCAGAAGAACTGCGTAGTGTAGTACTTGAGTCGGGTAAGTTTATTCCAGCAGAGCACCGTGAAATGCTTGTTTCCATTTTAGATATGGAAAAAGTTACAGTTGATGACATTATGGTGCCTCGTAATGATATCAGCGGCATTGATATTGATGATGACTGGAAAGCAATTATGCGTCAGCTCAATCACGCCCCTCACGCTCGCGTACTGATTTATAAAGGCGATATGGATAATAATATTCTCGGTATTTTGCGTGTGCGTGAAGCATTTCGTTTAATGTTGGAAAAAAACGAATTTACCAAAGAGATGTTAGTGCGTGCGGTTGATGAAGTTTATTTTATTCCAGAAGGCACACCATTAACTACGCAATTAATGAACTTTAAAGCCAATAAAGAGAGAATAGGCTTAGTGGTTGATGAATATGGTGATATTAAAGGCTTAGTAACCCTTGAAGATATTTTAGAGGAAATTGTCGGCGAGTTTACCACTTCATCAGCCCCGACGCTTGAGCAAGAAGTTCAACAGCAGTCAGATGGGACAGTGATTATTGAGGGATCGGCAAATTTAAGGGATTTGAATAAACTATTTGCGTGGGATTTACCTATTGATGAAGCTCGAACATTTAATGGTTTGCTACTAGAACATTTAGAGAAAATTCCTGATGAAGGAATGGAATTTGAGTTATATAACTTAAAAGTTACTATTCTTGAGGTGGCGGACAATATGGTTAAACAAGCTAAAGTCGAGCATTTAGTAATAGAACAACCTTCGGTATAAGAATAATTTACCTAATGTTTAAGCTAATAACACATCATTGTATCAATGATGTGTTATTTTTTTGTTAAAAATTTAGCTAAAGAATTATGCTAAGCAAAGAAAGGTTTTTAATGCTTTTATCTATAAAATTCTGAGTTTTAGAATATTTGACTTTTTTTGTTTTATTTTTCGATATTTAATTTTGTATTTTAGTATTTTTAAGTCCATTTTTATTTTATTTTTCTACTTTACTTTTATTTGGTATTTCGGCATATTTCGTTTTCAAAATGTGAATAATCACATTTCATACAATTTAAAGTCATTTTTTATATAAACTGTTACAAGTTTGAGGTATTTACTGTGTCTATTCAATCATCAACAGCTCCACAAAGAGAAACCTTTGCCGGTCGTGGGGCATTTATTATGGCAGCTATTGGCTCGGCTGTCGGCTTAGGAAACATCTGGCGTTTCCCTTATACGACTTATGAAAACGGTGGTGGAGCATTTATTCTGCCATACATCATTGCATTATTGACCGCAGGTTTACCGTTGCTATTCTTAGATTATGCTATCGGGCACAAATATCGTGGTGGTGCACCGCTTTCTTTTCGCCGTTTCAGCCCTAAATTTGAAACTTTCGGCTGGTGGCAGGTATTAATCAACGTAATTATCGGTATCTACTACGCCGTTGTATTAGGCTGGGCGGCAAGCTATACCTATTTCTCGCTTAACAGTGCTTGGGGTGATAAACCTGTTGATTTCTTTGTTGGCGAGTTCTTAAAAATGGGCGACATCACACAAGGTGTTAGCTTTGAATTTGTAGGGGCGGTAACCGGTCCATTAGTTGCAGTTTGGTTAGTAGCTATTGCTGTATTAGCTTTAGGGATCAAAAAAGGAATTTCAGCGGCTTCTAATATCTTAATGCCATTATTGGTTGTGATGTTCTTAATCTTGGTAGGCTATTCTTTAACTCTGCCGGGAGCCGCAAAAGGCTTAGATGCGTTGTTTACACCAAACTGGGAAAAACTAACTGACCCAAGTGTGTGGATTGCCGCTTACGGTCAAATCTTCTTCTCACTCTCAATCTGCTTTGGGATTATGATTACTTATGCTTCATACCTCAAGCCAAAAACAGATTTAACCGGTTCAGGTTTAGTGGTTGGCTTTGCCAACAGTGGCTTTGAATTATTAGCCGGTATTGGCGTATTTGCAGCACTTGGCTTTATGGCAACTGCGGCAGGTCAAGAGGTTAATGAAGTAGCGAAAGGCGGTATCGGCTTAGCGTTCTTTGCTTTCCCAACTATCATTAACCAAGCCCCGATGGGAGCATTAGTAGGCGTATTATTCTTCGGATCATTAACCTTTGCAGCATTAACCTCATTTATTTCTGTTGTTGAAGTTATCGTATCAGCAGTGCAAGATAAATTGAATGCAGGACGTGTAAAAGCAACTTTACTGGTGGGTATTCCAATGATGGTTGTTTCAGTAATGTTGTTTGGTACAACCACAGGCTTACCAATGCTTGATGTAATGGATAAATTCGTGAACCAATTCGGCATTGTGGCAGTGGCGTTCGTATCATTAGTTGTGATTGTAACCAGTGAAAAACTCAGTACGTTAGAAAGACATATTAACGAAGTTTCTTCATTTAAAGTTGGCTTTATCTGGCGTTTATGTATCGTAATTACCGCAGGTGTGCTTGCATTTATGTTATTCAGTGAGATTGCGAAAGTATATCGTGAGGGCTATGAAGGCTACCCAAGCTGGTTTGTAAACACCTTCGGTTGGGGTATGGCAATTGGCTTAGCGGTTGTGGCTTACCTACTTTCAAAACTCGCGTGGAAAAATGAACCAAAAGGAGAACTATAATGAGTACAGCAGCAATTATTACAATGGTGGTTGCAATGGCAATCATCTGGGGAGGCTTAATTTTCGCAATTAAAAGCTTACCGAAAGAAGAGCAATAATTTGCAAAAATAATTAAAAAAATGACCGCTTACAAGCGGTCATTTTTTACTAAACAATGCCAAATTTTTCTTTCACAAAGGCTTGGAAATCAGTACAGCCGCCAACGTGAACATTATCAACAAAAATTTGTGGCACGGTTGCAACAGGTTTGCCAACACGTGGTTCTAAATCTTCTTTTGATAAACCTTCTGCGATCATATCAATAAATTTAAAATCAAAATCGTTTAATTCGGTTTTCATTTTTTCAGCTAATTGTTTTGCACGCACGCAGTACGGGCAAGATAAACGTCCGTAAATTTCAACAAACATCTTTTTTCCTCTATAAGTTGTTAATAACAAGCGGTTATATTTTAACAATTTTTTGCAAACCAAGCATAGCTTTATTCACCTCACGGCTTGGGCTTTAATATGATATACTTCTATCAAATTTATTGATGAGAAAAGAATATGTCCGAATTAATGACCTTTGAGGAGCTTGATTTAAGCCCCCAACTTCTAAAAGCCTTAGTAAAAAAGGGCTACAGCCGCCCAACAGCAATTCAACAAGCCACTATTCCAGCTGCCCTTGAAGGGCGTGATTTACTGGGTTCTGCTCCAACAGGCACAGGGAAAACTGCAGCATTCTTACTGCCGGCGATTCAACATTTATTAGACTACCCACGCCGTAAACCGGGAGCTCCACGTATTTTGGTACTTACACCTACTCGAGAGCTGGCAATGCAAGTGGCGGAGCAAGCAGAAGCGCTGGCACAATTTACCAACTTAAGTATTGCGACCATTACAGGTGGAGTGGCGTATCAAAATCACGGCGAAGTCTTTAACAGTAATCAAGATATTGTGGTAGCAACACCGGGTCGTTTGATGCAATATATCAAAGAAGAAAACTTTGATTGCCGAGCGGTTGAAGTGCTGATTTTTGACGAAGCAGACCGAATGTTACAAATGGGCTTTGGGCAAGATGCAGAGAAAATTGCGGCAGAAACCCGTTGGCGTAAACATACTTGGTTATTCTCAGCCACTCTTGAAGGGGAGTTGTTAGAGGATTTCTCTGAGCGATTATTAAATGACCCAATAAAAGTAGATGCAGAGCCAAGCCGCCGTGAGCGTAAGAAAATCCAACAATGGTATTATCACGCTGATAACGTGGAGCATAAAACCAAATTGTTGGCTCGCCTTATCGGAGAATTTTCAGTGGAAAAAGCAATTGTGTTCGTTCGTCGCCGTGAAGATGTGCGAGAGCTAAGCGATACACTTCGCAAACGTGGTTTGCGTTCTACTTACCTTGAAGGCGAAATGGCACAAACCCAACGTAATCAGGCGATTACCCGCTTAAAAGAGGGCGTTGTGAATGTTCTTGTTGCGACCGATGTGGCGGCTCGTGGTATCGACATTGACGATGTGGATTTCGTGATCAACTACGATTTGCCATATAGTGCCGACACTTACCTCCACCGCATCGGGCGAACTGCTCGTGCAGGCAAAAAAGGCTCAGCAGTTTCGCTAGTAGAAGCTCACGATTACAAGCTGCTCGGTAAAATCAAGCGTTATACGGAAGAAGCATTAAAGCCGCGTATTATCGAAGGCTTAGAACCTCGCACCAAAGCCCCGAAAGATGGCGAGTTGAATGTAACGAGCAAAAAAGAAAAAGCCCGCATTAAAAAGAAAAAAGAGGTGAAAAAAGAAGCGGCGAAGCAAAAAGTAAAAGTTCGCCATAAAGACACCAAAAATATCGGTAAACGCCGCAAGCCAAGCAGTGCATCGGCAGCGGTTAAACAGGCATAATGATACAAGCGGTTATTTTCTGAAGATTTTTTACAAAAAATTGATCAAAAATAACCGCTTGTTTTATATCTACCTTACTGCCATTTGAAATAAAATCACTTCCGCTTGGCAGCTAAAGGTTATCCACATTTTCATCAGAAAACCTTCTGCAATTTGTGTGATTTCACTTTGAATTTCACAAGGTTCGGTTTCTACCGATTTTGCTTTTTGTGTGAAAAATTCGACCGCTTGTTGAGCGATTTCTTCACTGTCATAAACTGCTTCAAAGGCAATTTGGCGGTCTGCGTTATCTAACATAGAGTCGCCTTTCAGCTTGCACATATTGTGTGCGTCAGCGGCTTTTTGTTGCATTGTTTTACTCATATTACACCCTATCTGAAATCTCTTTTAACCAGGTATAAGACTGATGTTGTTTTTGCTCATCGAAAATATAGCTTACTGCCATAATTTCATCAATTTCGATTCTCTCTTTTAACGTTTTGAGTTGTTGTTCAACACTCTCACGGCTGCCGATAAGTGAACACGCTGTCATTTGACTAACCACGGTTTTCTCTTGGTTGTACAACGCATTTTGTTGAAAAGCAACAGGTCCGAAATGCGGCACCATCTCAGCTTTCACAAAATTTTCCCAGACCTTTTCGTCAGACTCGACGGGTGGCTGCAAATTGTTCTGAGCGTTGGTTACTACATTTAAGAAAAACTGGGTTTGAGTAGTAGCAAGCTGTTCCGCCTCTTGATCGGTTTCAGCCACGATTGCATTCACACCTAAAATCACATAAGGTTTATCCAACACTTTAGACGGTTTGAAGTTTGAGCGGTAGATTCTCACCGCATCGTCCATAAAACGTGGGGCAAAATGCGAGGCAAAGGCATAAGGTAAGCCACGTTCTGCGGCTAAATACGCACTTTCGGGGCTAGATCCTAGAATATAAAACGGCACATTTAGCCCTTGTGCAGGGTAGGCAGATACAGGGTTTGTGCCCTCAAAATAGCCTTTTAGTTCGCTGATTTCATCGGGGAAAGGCAAACTTTGTGCATTACGGCGTAAAGCGGTGGCGGCACGCATATCAGTACCCGGTGCACGCCCAAGCCCTAGCTCTACACGGTTAGGGTAGAGCGTTTCAAGTGTGCCGTACTGTTCTGCCACAATGTAAGGGCTGTGGTTAGGCAGCATTACGCCACCTGATCCCACTCTTAATGTTTCAGTGTGAGAAAGTGCGTGCTGAATGAGTAATTGTGTTGCCGAGCTGGCAAGGTTTTTCATATTATGATGTTCTGCAATCCAATAGCGTTCAATGCCGATCTTTTCTGCGTGTTTTGCTAATTTCACCATAGAATCAACCGCTTGTTTAGCGGTTTGCCCTTCACGAATAGGCACAAGATTTAGAATGGATAATTTTGTCATAAGGCTTTCCAATTGAATGAGAGTGTAAAATAAAAAAATGCCGAATAGGATTTACCTACTCAGCATTGTAAAACCATACTCTCAATATGGGGACAATTATTTTTTACTCAAGAAGATAATTGCATCAACATAACGTTGAATGAAATCATTCGTTGATGAAGAATCTGCAAAGCCTTCTAAATTCAATTGGTATTGACCATTTACGAAAAATGCAGGCACGCCACGAATTTGGAAGTCTTCCGCTAATTGAACTTGTTTATTCACCAAGCCATTTACGGCAAAGCTGTTAATGCCGCTATCAAACTGTTCAGCCGTAATACCGTTTGCTAAAAATACCGCACGAATATCGCCCATTGATTTGAATGCATCTTTTTGTGCCCCTTCAAATAATGCAGTTTTTACTTTATCTTCAGCTCCTAATGCCATTGCTAATGCCCAAGCACGGGTTAAGTCTTCAGATTGGCGACCTAAGAAATTAACGTGATATTGCACTAATTTGGTGTCTTTTGGTAATTTTTCTTTAATTTGGCTTGGGATCTTGTAGCTTAATTCAAAATCATAGCAGTGCGGGCAGTAGAATGAGAAAAATTCCACCACTTCTTTTTGAGCCGATGGGGCTTTACGTACCTCAGTATATTCTTTCCCTGCGGTTGGATCAGCGGCGATTGCCGTTGAGTTAAATGCAAAAAGGGCAGAAAGTGCAACAAAAAACGTTTTTAATGCCAATTTTTTCATAATGATTCCTTCAAAAAATGTTGATAAATATAAGTGCTAAACCAGCTAACGGATAAGACAACCTTAATCGTTTAAAATTCCACGTGCACGCAATAAAGCGGTTTTAAAGTCATCTTCATAATCTTTTTTTATGCCCGGAATAGGCTCAAGCTTATCTGCGTTTCGCATTTTTAGCTGATAAATTAAGACCTCATCGCTCAAGGCTTTAAAATTATCAGGCTCGCCTACTTCAATCGAAAGTTGCTGCAAAATATCAATGAGGTGTAAGTCAGGATTTTTACGCCAATGTTCGCCAAGTAACTCTAATAATTCTTCCAAGCGTTTGCATTTCATTGTTTGCCCCTTAAAAAATCTTGTTGGAAATTAAGCGAAATAATATACTTTTGCTTTAGTTTTTGCAAAATTTTAAGGGATAAAGCTGTGAGTAAAATAATAGAAGAACGTATTTCAGCCGTGATTTTAGCCGGCGGTTTGGCTCGCCGAATGAATGGCGTGGAAAAAGGGTTGCAACTTTTTGATGGAAAACCGCTTATTTCACACATTTTAACCCGTCTTTCCCCACAAGTTAGCGACATTTGGCTGAATATAAACCGTTCTATTGAGCAATATCAGCAACTTTATCCTACAATCCCTTATTACCAAGATAGTCTGCCCGATTTTCAAGGTCCGCTAAGCGGAATGCTATCAGGCTTAGAGAGAATTGACAGCGACTATGTGCTCTTTGTGCCTTGTGATACACCTTTTATTCCAACGAAGTTATTGCAAAAATTACACATTGCCTTACGTATTAACAACGCTCAAATTGCCTATGTTCACGATGGCGAGCGACCACACCCAACATTTGCATTGGTTCATCATTCGGTAAAAGAGGAATTGAGCCACTATTTAGCTTCAGGCGAACGCCGTCTGCTTTGGTTTTTCCAATCACAAAAAAGTGTGGTGGTGGATTTTTCTGAACAAAAATCCGCATTCACGAACGTGAATACATTGGAAGATTTAAACCGAGTAAGCCAATTTCCGGTGAAAACCCTTGCGATTACAGGCTACAGCGGCACGGGCAAAACTACCTTATTGGAAAAATTAATCCCAAAATTGACCGCTTGTGGCATTCGGGTTGGCTTGATTAAGCACTCCCACCATAATGTTGATGTGGATAAAAAAGGCAAAGACAGCCACCGCTTGCGTGAAGCAGGAGCAAATCCGACAATGATTGTGTGCGATGAACGTTGGGCGTTAATGACAGAAACCAAACAAGCGGTCGAATTTTCTCAATTAATTGCAAAATTCAATCCGCAAGAGATCGATCTTGTTTTCGTGGAAGGCTTTAAACACGAAACTTTGCCGAAAATTCAGCTCCATCGCAAAGAGATTGAAAAGCCATTGCCGGAGCTTGATAAGTGGACGATTGCTACCGCAACAGATTATTTTCTTGAGCGAGAGAATTTACTTGATATTAATGATGTGGAACAAATTACTGAATTTATAAGAGGGTGGATTAGATAAAACTAAGGCGAACTTGATGTTCGCCTTTTGTTTCAGAGAGCGTTTTATTTTGCAAATTCTTGCATAAATTCGCCCGCTTGTTTCACCATTGAGCTTGAGCCAACAAAGAATGGCACACGTTGGTGTAACTCAGTTGGTTTAATATCCAAAATCGGATTAAAGCCGTCAGTTGCCATTCCACCTGCTTGTTCCGCTAAGAAGGCGATTGGGTTGCATTCATAGAGTAAACGTAATTTGCCTTTCGGGTAAACGGTTGAAGTTGGATAAATGTAGATCCCGCCTTTTAATAAATTGCGGTGGAAGTCAGATACTAACGAGCCGATATAACGTGATGAATATGGGCGTTTAGTGGCTTCGTCCGTTTCTTGGCAATATTTAATAAAGCGTTTTACCCCTTGAGGGAAGGTTACATATTGCCCTTCGTTGATGGAGTAATATTTTCCTTCTGTCGGCGTTTTGAGATCGGGGTGAGAAAGAATAAATAAGCCGAGTGATGGATCGTAAGTAAAGCCATTCACGCCATTACCTGTGGTGTAAACCAACATTGTTGATGAGCCATAAGTAACATAACCGGCAGCAACTTGTTTACGCCCTTCTTGCAAGAAATCTTCTTTGGTTACAGGCGTACCAATTGGCGAAACACGGCGGTAGATCGAGAAGATCGTACCAACAGATACATTCACTTCAATGTTAGACGAACCATCAAGCGGATCCGTCATTAAAATATATTTTGCGTTGCGACCACGTTCCGTGTCAAATGCAACAAAGTCATCATCTTCTTCTGAAGCGAAACCTGCTACGTCCTCACGGGCTAATAAGGCTTTTTTCATTGTTTCATTTGCGAAAACATCAAGCTTCATTTGAGCTTCGCCTTGCACGTTTTCAGAGCCTGCTGTGCCTAAAATATCTTGGCTTAAGCCCGCACGGTTAATTTCACGATGAATAATTTTTGCAGCTAAACGAATTGATGACAAAATACCACTTAATTCACCTTTCGCTCCAGGGTATTCGGCTTGTTTTTCAATAATAAATTCGCCGAGCGTTTTCATAGTTTTCTCCTTATCTATGTTAGAATATTAACTATTATAACGACTACCTAAAAGAGGTAGAAAATTAATGCTTAGTTTTGTGATCTCATTCACATTTTTGTTGCTTTTCAATCATTTCACTCATTTCACTCATCAAAGGAATATATTATGAACTTGAGCAATGAATTAAAATTAACCAAATATAATGAATTAGACGTGCTGGAAGTAAATCATAGTAAAGTCAAAGCCAAAATTGCATTACAAGGAGCACAATTACTAAGTTGGCAGCCACATAATGCAAAGCAAGATGTATTGTGGTTAAGTGAGATTGAGCCTTTTAAAGTAGGCACGGCTATTCGGGGCGGTGTGCCGATTTGTTACCCTTGGTTTGGACCGGTAAAAGAACCTGCTCACGGTACGGCACGTATTCGAGAGTGGAATTTAGTTGAACATTCTTGTTCTAGTGAAAACGTTCGTTTAGTGTTCACTTTAGCACAGGAAGCCAGAATGGAGATGATTTTAGGCGAAACTTGCGAGCTACACTTTACCCATTTAGCCCAAGAGCCGGCACAGCTTGCATTACATACTTATTTTAATGTGGGCGATATTGAAAAAGTGGAAGTGCAAGGTTTGCCAATCCGTTGTTTTGATAAATTAACTAATCAAAACGTTGAAGTGCCGTCTCCTCGCCGGATAGATCAAAACATAGACTGTATTTATGCGGCGAACCCAACGAATATCATTCAAGATTTCGCTTACCAAAGAGCCATTGTGATTGAACATCGTAATGCAACAGAAACGGTTTTATGGAACCCTTGGCATAAGCCAACAGGCAGAATGAGCGAAAATGCTTATCAGAAAATGGTTTGTGTTGAAACTGCTCGTTTGAACACTTTACTCCAGCCACAGGAAGTCGTGAGTGTCAAAATTGCGGTTCAATAAATTTACAAGCGGTTGTTTTTAGTAAAAAATTTACCAAAAACAACCGCTTGTAAAGTCTATAAATTTCTTTATTTTCAAGCTATAATAACGGATTACTATTTTAATCGATTGAGAATAATCAAAAATATGAACAGCAAAATTTTAGCAACGGGAAGTTATTTACCAAGTCAGGTGCGTACCAATGCTGATTTAGAAAAAATGGTGGACACCTCTGATGAATGGATTGTTACTCGCTCGGGCATTCGTGAACGCCGTATTGCAAGAGCTGATGAAACCGTTGCTACAATGGGAGCAAAAGCGGCTCAACAAGCCTTAGAAATGGCAAAAATTGACGCTAATGAAATTGGTTTAATCGTGGTTGGCACAACTACCAATTCCCACGCTTATCCAAGTGCGGCTTGCCAAATTCAAGGCTTGCTCAATATTCAAGATGCTATTGCATTTGATGTGGCAGCTGCTTGCACGGGCTTTGTGTATGCGTTAAGTGTTGCCGATCAATTTGTGCGTAACGGGCAAGTGAAAAAAGCGTTAGTGATTGGTTCAGACATCAACTCCAGAATGTTAGACGAAACTGACCGCAGTACAGTTGTGTTATTTGGCGATGGAGCGGGTGCAGTTATTTTAGAAGCCAGCGAGGAGCAAGGGATTATTTCAACGCACTTACACGCTTCGCCGGATTTGGACAATAATCTTACCTTAAAAGGTCAAAAGCGTGGTGAAGAGCGTTCCGGCTTTATTGAAATGCAGGGCAACGCAACTTTCAAAATTGCAGTGAACCAACTTTCAAGCGTGGTAGAAGAAACGTTAGAAGCAAATAATTTACAAAAATCAGATCTTGATTGGCTCATTCCACATCAAGCAAATTTACGTATTATCACTGCAACGGCGAAAAAATTAGAGATGGAAATGGACCAAGTGGTAGTAACCCTTGATAAATATGCCAACACCAGTGCGGCGACGGTGCCGGTAGCTCTTGATGAAGCGGTACGTGATGGTCGTGTAAAACGTGGTCAATTATTACTTCTCGAGGCTTTCGGCGGCGGCTGGACTTGGGGTTCTGCATTAGTGAAGTTTTAAGGCGAGAAAATGTCAGAAAAACAAACCTTTGCAGATAAAAAACGTAAAACGGTTGAGCAAGCTGAATTTACCGAAGATGGTCGTTATTTAAGAAAAGTGCGTAGTTTCGTATTGCGTACCGGTCGCTTAAGCGATTATCAACGTGATATGATGAACAACAACTGGGCAAATTTAGGGCTAGATTATCAACCAATCCCCTTTAATTTTGAACAGATTTTCGGCAACAATAACCCCATTGTGCTAGAAATTGGTTTTGGAATGGGGAAATCGCTGGTTGAAATGGCGGAACAAAACCCAAATCGCAATTACATCGGCATAGAAGTTCACACACCGGGTGTTGGAGCTTGTATTGCTTATGCGTTAGAAAAAGGCGTGAAAAATCTGAGAGTGATTTGCCACGATGCAACGGAAATTCTGCGAGATAGTGTCGCAGATAGCTCATTAGGTGGTTTACAGCTCTATTTCCCAGACCCTTGGCAGAAAGCAAAACACCACAAACGTCGTATTGTTCAGCCTGAATTTATCACAAGAGTGATTGAAAAATTAAGCCCAAACGGCTTTATTCATTTTGCAACCGATTGGGAAAATTACTCAGAGCATATGCTTGAAGTGTTACGCCAATTTGAGGATAAATTGCAAAATACATCACCGACCAATGATTTTATTCCACGCCCGGATTTTCGCCCTTTAACCAAATTTGAAGAAAGAGGGCACAAGCTAGGACATGGTGTGTGGGATCTATATTTTGTTAAAAAATAAGTAACAGTTTACTTAATAGAGGAGAGAAAAAATGGCAGTTCAACGTAATGCTCGTCAGCGTAAAAAAATGCACTTAGGTGAATACCAAGAGTTAGGTTTTTTAATCAAATTTAGTTTTGCTGAAAACACAGGTATCGACCAAATCGATGAAACAGTTGATCGTTTCATTGATGAAGTGATCAAACCAAACGGTTTAGCGTTAGAAGCAAACGGCTACTTAAATTGGGAAGGTTTAGTTTGCTTAGAAAAATTAGGCAAATGTGATGAATCTCACCGTCAATTAGTGAAAACTTGGTTAGAAAACAACGGGTTACAAAATGTACAAGTAAGCGAGTTGTTCGATATTTGGTGGGATTACCCAGCACAAGTTTAATTGATTTACACTGATACAAGCGGTCATATTTTTCTGAAAATTTGCAAATTTTTTCGTAAAAACGACCGCTTGTTTTTTTAATTTCAAGTAATAAAAGAGAGAAATAAATGGAATTTTTAGCCCCTGTTATTTCGTTAGTTGTTGGCTTTTTCAATTTTGTGCTGGTACTCAGAACGTGGCTACAATTTTGTCGAGTTGATCCACGTTTGCCTATTTCGCAAACCTTGCTCAAAATTACAGAGCCTTTGGTTGCCCCTGTTGGTAAATTAATTCCAACGGTTAAAAATATCTGCTTTCCTGCACTTTTGATTGCTGCGGCATTAGTTACTTTGCAATTTATCTTCTTTGGACTGGATTTGCCTCGTGCCGTATTAATCGGTTTATTAAGTTTAGTAAAAACCTTCGGACAAATTCTCTTTTTCACCACCTTAATTCGTGCATTGATGAGTTGGGTTACACAGGGTAACCACCCACTTGATTATACTGTTGCTCAAATTACTGAACCGGTGTTAGGTTTTATCCGCAAACTACTTCCAAGAACAGGAATGTTAGATTTCTCGGTAATGGTATTAGGCTTTGGACTATTGCTATTAAACAGCTTGTTTTACCAAATTTTTGGTGGGCTGTGGGCTGCGGCTTAATTAAGCAATAGAAATAAAATCGGCTCCTTAGGTTAATTAAGGAGCCGATTTTTTATTATCCATCAGCCCGAATTTGATGTAGGAAACGTTTTGTTCGTTCGTGTTGTGGGTTTTTAAAGAGTTGTTGTGGTGAGCCTTGTTCTACAATTTCCCCACCGTCCATTACAACTACAATATCGGCGACATCAAGGGCGAATTTGATTTCGTGAGTAACCACCACCATCGTCCACCCTTCGTTGGCGAGCTCTTTCATTGTATTTAATACATCTTGTACTAATTCAGGGTCAAGAGCTGAGGTCGGTTCATCAAATAGCATTAAATCTGGCTGAATTGCTAGAGCTCTTGCAATGCCAACTCGCTGTTGCTGTCCGCCCGACAGTTGGAATGGATAGAGATCGGCTTTATCTGATAATCCCACTTTTGCAAGCAAGCGTTTTGCATTTTCTTTAGCAATTTCGACCGCTTGTTGCTGCACAAATACAGGTCCTTCCATCACATTTTCCAATGCCGTTTTGTGTGGAAAGAGGTTATAGTTTTGGAACACCATACCTGATTTACGACGGAGTGCTAAAATATCTTTTTTACTTGGTTTTGCAGCAAAATCAATTATTAATGGAGCATTATCAGTAAACTCTAGCGTACCTTTTTCTGGCATTTCTAACGCATTCAAACAACGCAGAAAAGTGGTTTTGCCTGAACCGGATGGTCCTAGAATAACAACGACTTGCCCTTTTTGAATGTCTAAATCAATCCCTCGTAAAATTGTATTTTGTCCGAAGGTTTTGTGAATATTACGGATTTTTATCATTCTTTCCTCCTACTTCGCCACAAATCGGTTAAAGCGAACTTCAAGTCTTGCTTGAATTAAGAACAGTACCCAGCAGAAGCACCAGTAGATAATTGCTGCCTCAATATAAACCGGAAGGAAATCATAAGACATATTTGCCACCTGTTGTGCAACACGGAACATTTCAGTAACGGTTACGACAGAGGCTAGTGAGGTATCTTTGAACAATCCGATAAAGGTGTTGCTCAGTGGTGGTACTGCAACTCTAATGGCTTGTGGTGCAATGATACGGCGGAAAGTTTGCATATAAGTCATACCGATGGTATAGCCTGCTTCCCATTGTCCTTTGGGGACAGATAAAATTGAGGCACGAATAGTTTCAGAGCCATAAGCTCCAATATTTAGAGAGAAGCCAATAATCGCTGCCGGGATAGGATCAATGAAAATACCTACCGCAGGTAATCCGTAGAATACGATACAGATCTGCACCAGCATCGGTGTGCCACGAATAATTGATATGTAACCTTTTACAAATAGCAGCAACAAGCGGTGTAGAATGCTAGTTGATGGACTAATTCTTACTAACGCAACACTTACAGCAATCAACATACCAATAACAAAGGAGGCAATTGCCAATGGAATAGAGACTAAAAAGGCGGCTTTTACCATAGGCAAGAAGCCACTTAACACCAAATCCACTCGGGCTTGGGTCATAAAGGGAATAGAAAGTAGTAGATCGTTTAACATCTAAAAACCTAAAATCTCCCTTACTTTTGAAATAGTAGGGAGATTAAACTTAAAAAAACAAAAGGGGCGAAGTCGCCCCTCAGCCAAATCCAATACGGATTATTGTACACTAATATTTTTACCGAAGAACTGTTCACCTAATTTTTTTAATGTACCATCTTCGCGTAATTGAACGATTGCTTGACTGATTTTTGCTAATGCTTCATCGTTACCTTTGTTTGCCACTAAACCTGCTCCCACTTTTTCTTCTTTTTCCCACACGATTTTCAAGCCTGAATTCAGATTCTTTTTCAAGTAATCTAATAGTGATAAGTGGCTATTGAAGGTTGCATCAGCTCGTTTTTGCTGAATTAATAGTAAGCCTTGTGCCATACCGTCGATTGGCACGATATCCGCACCGCTTTCACGTGCTAATTCGCCATAGTTAGAGCTTAATGTTTGTGCTGTTTTTACACCTTTTACATCAGCCGGGCTTTTGATTTTGGTTTCATCTTCACGCACTAATAATGCTGCACCGTCCCAGCTGTACGCTTCAGATTTATCAAATGTTGCACGGCGTTCCGGTGATGTTAAACCAACTTGGTTTGCCACTAAGTCAAAACGCTCACTTTTTAAACCAGCTAACATTGCGTCCCATTGTGTTTCTTTAAATTCAACTTTTACGCCGAGCTTTTCTGCTACCGCACGGGTTACTTCTACATCATAGCCTGTTAATTTACCGCTCTCATCGTGATAGGTATAAGGTGCGTAGGTTCCCTCTGTACCAACAGTAATTGTGCCTTTGTTATTGATACGCTCAAGTAAGCTCTCTTTCGCAAATGCAGAAACAGAAAGAGTAAGTGCTAATGCGGCAACTGATAATTTTTTCAACATAATAAGTTCCTTTTAATTGGTAAAATTTAGTATTTGCAAATTTAAAGGGAAAAATGACCGCTTGCAAATAACTAAATGGAATAAGCCATAAGGAAATGGTTTTATAGAATGAATTGTTTTATTGATAATGGAACTATGAGGGAAAATAGCAAATTAAGTGGATTATTGGGAACATTTAGTTATAAAAAATTAGCACCTTAATTGGAATGAATTAAGGTGCTATTCTTTTTAACGCTGACGAGCTTTAAATCTTGGATTGGTTTTGCAAATTACGTACAGTTTACCTTTACGTCTTACAATTTGACAATCAGGGTGGCGTGTTTTTGCCGATTTTAATGAATTTAAAATTTTCATTTTATGTCCTTCTTATTTTTTATTTGAAAGTGTTGCAGCAAAGCCTTTAAATCTATCTTTAAATTGACTTGCACGACCTTCATTATTCACTTCACGACGTTTACCTGTGTAAACCGGGTGCGATGCTGATGAGGTATCTAAGGTATAAAGTGGGTACTCTTTACCATCTTCCCATACCATTGTTTTATTCGTCGATGCACAAGAACGGATAACCCAGCCTTGTTGTACAGAGGCATCATAAAACAGTACTTCACGATAATTTTCAGGATGAATCCCTTTTTTCATATTTTCTCCAAAATTTGACAATAGGCTATTAACCATAATTATATTATGGAATATATGTTATACGAAATTTAATTTTTATTCCATAACTTTTTTATGGAATTTAAAGAAAAAGCTAATTTTTAGATCTAGATCTGATTTTCATTTTTAAAATTATGTTAATCTAACAACCATTTATTCATAAATTGTGAGGAAATATGAGCAAAAATCCTTATTTGATTGCCCCTTCGATTTTATCGGCAGATTTAGCTAGATTGGGTGATGATGTGAAAGATGTGCTAAAGGCTGGGGCGGATTTAATTCATTTTGATGTAATGGATAATCACTATGTGCCTAATTTAACCTTTGGACCGGCAATTTGCCAAGCATTACGAGATTATGGCATTCAATGTCCGATTGATGTGCATTTAATGGTAAAACCTGTTGAGCGTTTAATTCCTGATTTTGCTAAGGCAGGTGCCGATTACATTACTTTCCACCCGGAGGCAACAGAACATATTGATCGTAATTTACAACTTATTCGTGATTTAGGTTGTAAATCCGGCTTGGTATTCAATCCTGCAACGCCTTTGCACTATTTAGATTATGTGATGGATAAAGTTGATGTGATTTTATTGATGTCGGTAAATCCGGGCTTTGGTGGGCAATCTTTTATTCCATCCACTTTAGACAAGCTACGTGAAGTTCGAAAACGCATTGATGACAGCGGTTACAACATTCGTTTGGAAGTGGATGGTGGTGTAAAAATCAATAATATTGCCGAAATTGCTGCTGCCGGTGCAGATATGTTTGTAGCAGGTTCTGCGATTTTTGACCAGCCTGATTATAAAACTGTCATTGAGCAAATGAGAGCTGAATTAGCGAAAGTTCGTTAATCAGATCCGGAAATTTGAACTATCTCTATAGATTAAAGACAAACATAATGATAGAATGGTAGAACAGATACAGTTTTATTCTTGTGTATTGGAATAGTCTGGTTTGACCTTTCTATAAAAAGGTTGTATCTAAAATTATTTCGATTACACTAATTAACTCTCGCACTTATGCGATATTCACTATAGGAAAAACAAAATGAGCATTGAAGAACGCGTAAAAAAAATCATTGTTGATCAACTTGGCGCGAAAGCAGAAGACGTTAAACCGGAAGCTTCTTTCATTGAAGATTTAGGTGCTGACTCTTTAGATACCGTTGAATTAGTAATGGCTTTAGAAGAAGAATTCGATATCGAAATTCCAGATGAAGAAGCTGAAAAAATTACTACAGTTCAATCAGCAATTGATTACGTTCAAAACAATCAATAATTAGGATTGAGATTAGGCGACCACTGGTCGCCTAATTTTTTTATCGCTATTTCGTTTTACAGATGCAATTATTCAAGTGGTCATCAACCAGTCCCATTGATTGCATAAAAGCGTAACAAGTCGTTTCACCCACAAAAACAAATCCTTTCTTTTTTAACGCCTTAGACATAGCCTTTGAAGTATCTGTTTTAGCCGGAACAGTTTGAAGCGAGGGTACATCATTAATTTGTGGTTGATGGTTCACAAATCCCCAAATAAATGTACTAAAATCTTCGTCTTTTTCCTGCATTGCAAGATAAGCTTTTGCATTTTTTATAATGGCTTCTAATTTTGCTCTGTGGCGGATTAAACCGGCATTTTGCATTAGTTGATCGAGATCTCTTTCTGTCATCTGAGCAATTTTTACAGGATCAAACTGATGAAATGCTTGACGATAAGCTTCTCGCTTTTTCAGTACAGTAATCCACGAAAGCCCCGCTTGTTGTCCTTCAAGACAAATTTTCTCAAATAGCTTGATGCTATTGAATTCAGGTTTTCCCCACTCTTCATCGTGATATTTCACGTAAAGTTCGCTCTCACCGCACCAATCGCAGCGTGTAGTTTTGCTCATTTGTAAAATTCCTATAAAAAATAACCGCTTGTTCCTAATATAAGATGAAACAAGCGGTCAAATTACGCTAAAAGTTTACCATTATTTTCTTGGTAAATAACGAGCAGGATCGACAGATTTCCCTTTGTAACGAATTTCAAAGTGAAGCTTGTTGGTGTTTGTACCGGTACTACCTAAAGTACCAATCTTCTGACCGGCTTTAACTGTATCTTGCTCATCAACATCAATGGTATTGTTATGTGCATAAGCACTTAAGAAGTCATCGGTATGTTTGATGATAATTAAGTTACCATAACCTTGTAGGGCATTACCTGCATATACAACTTTACCTGCTGCCGCTGCACGCACGTCTTGCCCTTTCGAGCCCGCGATATCTAAACCTTTATTGCCACCTTCTGCTGATGAGAAGCCTGAAATAACACGTCCATTGGTTGGCCATTGCCATTTAATTGATGAAGTAGGAGCTACCGTTGTATTTGAGGCAGACGATGGACTTTCAGAGGCGGTTGTCGCTCGAATAGTCGAAGTTGTACGATTTTCTACTTGGTTTGCATTACCTACAGAAGCTGTTACAGCTGATACTGTTCCTGCTGTTGCTCGAATGCCATTATTAGAAACGGGTACTTCTGTATTACCTGTTCCCGCTTTCACCGGACCTGTAATGTTACCATCAGAAGCGTAAGTTGTACCATTTGCACCTTGTTGATAAGTAATTTGTGGCTCAACCGGTACGGTTACTTTTTCCTCAACGGTAATAGTTTCTGTAGCTGATTTACCGGTCTTAATTTGTTGCCCTACATTTAATTGATAAGGCTCACTCATATTGTTAAGAGCGGCGATTTCTTTTACATCTTTGCCCACAATATAAGCAATTAAAAACATCGTATCGCCTTTGCGAACCGTGTAAGTTGAACCATCATAGAAGCCTTTTTGAATTTGGTTATACATCGGAGCATTGTTAGCATCACGCGGAATCTCAAAATTCTGATCGACTTTTTTCTCTACCGTTTTTGTTTTTTTTACAATTTTAGTCGTAGTCGTCGGCTGTGGCGGTTGTTCTGTAATCACAGGATTAGTGATAACAGGCTGCGGCACATTTGCAACCGGCTGAGGTGTAGAAACAGGCTGCGGAATAGTTTGCACCGGTGTGTTCATTGAGCTTGGCATTGGAGCTGACTGAATATCAGACTGCCAACCACCGCTTGAATTTATTGCTCCCATATTACTATTTACAGGCTGCATCACACCTGGACTAAGCTCATTATTGCCCGAAGCATTAACCACCGGTGCAGGATTGTTCGAGGAACAAGCAGCTAAAATAGCGGAAACTAAAGGTAAAAGTATAAATTGTTTTTTCATTAAATGATTATCCTAAAATTATTTCATTGTATCAGGCATAGACGTCGATTTAATATCGGACGGTAAGCTGTAACTCCCTTGACTTGCTCCAGAACCGGCAACAGGCTCTAATGTGCCTGAAGGTAAGAGGTTCGGATCATCAACGTTGTCCTGTTTAGAGCTTGTTCCACAAGCGGTCAAAAATGCACAAGAAATTGCAAATGTTAAAAATGATTTTTTCACTCAATCCGCCTATTAACGCACACGCAGTACTTGACCAACTTTTAGGGCAGAATTTGCACTTAAGCCGTTTAAGTTAGCAATATGGCTCGCACTTGTGCCTGTTAAGTAGCCAATTAAATAAAGGGTATCACTTTTACCCACTGTGTAAGAGCTATCGGTATAGCAACCTTTGGTAATTTGTGCGTAAATTGGGGCATTATTGCCATCACGCACAACTTGGCAGTTGCCTACGTTTTCCATTTGAGCTCCATAGCTACCGCTTGAAACAGGCATTGGTGCAGGTGCGGCAGTAATAGGTTGTGGGGCTGAATATACAGGCTGTGCCGGCGGTACAGCAATGGGTTGATTCATAGAATCCGGCATTGGTGCAGTTTGAATACTATCCGCAGATTGCCAAGTTGCGTTGGCATCTGTGGTTTCCACGCTTGATGTACTAGACTCGCTTGAGTTACTTGAACAGCCTGCTAAAGCGAATGAGACAAGTGATAAAACAAAAAGTGATTTTTTCATTTTCTATTACCCTTAAAATTTAGTTCAATAATTTGTAAAGAAGATAAGCAACTACCGCAAGCACGATAGTTCCCCAACCAATTAATTCAATAGAGTGGCGAATTCTGACTTCATATTTTTTGCCTCCCCACGCAGACAGTTTTGCGACTAAAATAAAGCGGGCAAAACGAGAAATTGCAGCGGTTATTACAAATGGGAAAAATGCCATTTGTAGCACACCGGCACATATAGTAAATACTTTAAACGGAATTGGTGAGAATCCAGCTAAGAAGACAACTGCCACTCCCCAAGTTTCAAACCACGCTTTTGCTCTATCGAAGTTTGCCTGCATTCCCCAGTTGGCAATAACGCCTTGTACCCAATCGGTCGCATACAAACCGATAAAATAGCCGATAATACCGCCCAATACGGAGGCAACAGTGGTATAAAAAGCATATTTAAACGCATTTTCCGGTTTTGCCATCGACATCGGAATAAGCATTACATCAGGCGGAATTGGGAAGAAAATCGCCTCAATAAAACTGACTAAACTAAGCCAAAATGTCGCTAAACGGTGTTTTGACCATTCCATAGTTTTGTCATAAATTTTTTCAAACAGTTTCATTAAAAATGCCTTTTAAAGTTGCAATAGTTTTATGTGCAGTCATATCCACTTGGATTGGAGTAATAGATACACAATCTCGATTTAACGCATAAAAATCGGTGCCGTAACTTTCATCTATTGGATCGCCTGTTACGCCAATCCAATACACATCGGCATTGCGAGGATCTTTCTGTTTTACGATCTCAGCAGCGGTTGAGCGTTCTCCTAATCGGGTGATCATCGTGCCTTTTAGTTCTGTATAAGGTAAATTTGGCACATTCACGTTTAAAACGTGGTTTGGCGGAAACATTTGATTTTCCATTTTTACCAACAAATCTAACACAACTTGTGCTGCGGTATTAAAATGGTTTTCGCCATCTAAAAATGAGGAATGCTTACGTCCAACCAGCGAAACTGCAATACTTGGTAATGGTAAATGGCGACCTTCTAACGCGGCAGCTACCGTACCTGAGTAAACCACATCATCGCCTAAATTTGCACCGTGATTAATCCCCGAAACCACTAAATCAAATTTTTCCGCAAATTTACCGTCAAACAAGCCATTTAAGGCTAAATGGACACAATCTGCCGGTGTACCGGCGATTACCGCATAATTGTATTCATCAAAACGATGCACACGTAATGGATCGACCAAAGTTAAACAACTTGATGCTGCACTGCGGTTACGATCCGGAGCAATAATGGTTACAATATGCCCTGCATCTCGCAGTGCTTTGGCTAAGGTTTGAATGCCGACAGCGTGAAAACCATCGTCATTACTGATTAAAATTCTCATAATTTCCTTTAGATCTTACTGCTAAACAGATACTAAGTATAAAAGCATTCAATTCTAACAATTTTTCGACAATTTTTTTAGTCTAAAAGTGTAAAAAGCGGTAAGATTTTAAGAAAGTTTTGCAAATTGCAAAAAATCTTATAAATCTAACCGCTTGTAGATTTAAACTTCATTCTCTTCCGATAAACGTATTAACTCTCGCACCAATCCTGTTGCATAGCTACCTGAATCTAAAAAGAATTTTAATCTTAATCCATCTGTCTCAAATTGCCATTCGAGATCTTTAGGTTTGCAGATCATTGCTCGGCGGGCAGTGCTCATTCGCTCTTTTTTCATTAATTCCACTAGATCGGAGTGTTGTTCAATAATTGCTTTTTCGGGTTGGTTGCTTTCCAACTCAAGCGATTTTTCACCAATGAGAGGAGCGGTGAGTAACACATCAAAGTGAGCTAAGCGATCTTGGGTTTCGGCAATTTCATCTTGTTTTACGCAGAAAAAACTATTTGAGCCGGCAAGCTGAACGTAATCATTTTCTAGCACTTGGTTCATCAAACCATCTGCAATACGTTGGGAAACGACTAAATTAAATACTTCAGAGCGGGCAGCGGAAAGGTAGAAACTGCGTTTTTTGCGATCTTTTACCGTAATCTCACCCTTAGCCCAACGTAACGCTTGGGTTAAATTATGACCGTCTCGCCCGAAACGTTGTTCGGTAAAATAATTGGGGAATCCGACCGCTTGTATTTGCTGTAAGCGATGAGTTAGGTTATCGCTTTCTTTGACATCACGCAGCAATAACTCAAAATAATTGCCGGCAAGTGAGCCAACGCGGATTTTGCGGTTGTGGCGAGTAACCTCTAAAATTTCCACACCTTCACATTCAAAAGTAGAGAAATCAGGTGTTTCTTTGCCTGCCAAATGCAAGCAGAACCATTGCTCGGTAACGGCGTGGCGGTCTTTTAAGCCTGCGTAGCTCATCTCTCGCTCAGAAATTCCGACAAATTTTGCTAATTTTTCGCCGACAAAGAGAGTGTTTGCATTGGTTTTACGAATTTTAACTGCCACAAACTCTCCCTCGCCAGTCAGTTCATAGCCCAATTCTTCACGCACGATAAAGTCGGCAAATTCAGCTTTTAAACGCCCTTGGGTTTGAGGGGCAGAGTATAAATAGTTTAGTTGCATTGTTTTTTGCTCATTAGAAATAGATTTACTAATTATACGTTAAACCTTTCGATCTAGATCAGAAAAAGCGAATAAAAACCACAAAACGCTTTCAAAATTTGATATAGTTCACAACGATTTATATTTAAATTCAATTTATAGGAGAAACAAAATGGCACGTCGTCCACTGGTAATGGGTAACTGGAAATTAAACGGTGATAAAGCGTTTACCAAAACCTTAATTGCAGATTTAAAAGCAGAATTACACGGCGTTGAAGGCTGTGATGTAGCAATTGCTCCACCGGTAATGTATTTGGCTCACGCTGAAGCATCACTTGCAGGTTGTGGCTGTGGTTGCAGCGATAAAGGCTTAATTGCATTAGGTTCACAAAATGTTGATGTGAATGTGAAAGGTGCATTCACAGGCGATATTTCCCCTGAAATGTTAAAAGAGTTTGGTGCAAAATACATCATTATCGGACATTCAGAGCGTCGTACTTACCATAAAGAGAGCGATGAATTTATCGCCCAAAAATTCAAAGTGTTAAAAGATGCAGGTTTAGTGCCGGTGTTATGTATCGGTGAATCTGAAGCGGAAAACGAAGCAGGCAAAACCGAAGAAGTGTGTGCACGTCAAATTGATGCAGTAATCAACGCACACGGTGTTGAAGCATTCAACGGTGCAGTTATTGCTTACGAACCAATCTGGGCGATCGGCACAGGCAAATCTGCGACTCCGGCACAAGCTCAAGCAGTACATAAATTCATCCGTGATCACATCGCAGCAAAATCACAAGCGGTAGCAGACCAAGTGATTATTCAATACGGCGGTTCAGTAAACGATGCAAATGCGGCAGAATTATTTACTCAACCAGACATTGACGGTGCATTAGTGGGCGGTGCTTCACTGAAAGCTCCGGCATTTGCGGTTATCGTGAAAGCAGCGGCAGCAGCGAAAGCATAATTGCATTTTTAATATTACAAGCGGTTGTTTTTCTCATATTTTTTGCAAAATGTTTGAGAAAAACAACCGCTTTGCTATTTTCTATATCCACCAAAAAAGTTTACCACAGATTGAAGATCATTTTCGTTTTCGGGGCAGGCAAGTAACCTTCTTCCTCCGTGTAAATCAATGACGAGGACTTTTTCACGAGAATTTATTTCAGCTATATTTATTTGGTAAATTCTAGTGTAATGAAAATAAACGTTGGCAAAGAAAAATCCATTTTGTTTGAGTAAAAGACGTGGTGCACGAAAAAATGCTAAATAGACGGCTAAAATAACGCAAGTGCTAAGTAGATAGAGGGTAAATACTGAAATTTGATTTTGAATGCCATAGCTAATAGATAGTATGATTAAACCAATTAATAACCAACTATCAATAGCTTTTTGTTTTTTGAGTATGACAGTGAGTTTTGTTTCGCCTTTAAGTTTATTCATTAGGATTTGATCGTAAATAGCAAAACTAAAGCTAAGTAAAATAAAGAAAAAAAGAATCGCATTTGTCATAATGTCTGAATAGTGGGAAAATGTAGATAGAAATTATAAAAAACCGCTTGAAGATCAAGCGGTCATTTTTGAGAGAAATTTTACATATTGGTATTATTTAAGCTAATGCACCTGTTGCAGCACCTAAAATACCAATGACAAAGAATCCTAGAATAATCCAAATTGCATTAACACGGTTGCGAAGTAGCCACATACAAGCAAAGGTTAAAAGCAACGGTAGTAAACCCGGCATTAAGCTGTCTAAGATGCTTTGAACGGTGGTAATTTCGGTTGTACCATCTTGTTTTTGAATTGTAGAAAGTACAAGCGGAACATTGATGCTGGTCCATTTTTGGACTAAAGCCCCCATAATAAACAGACCTAAAATTGAAGCACCTTCGGTTAATTTTTGTAGTAAACCTCCGCTCATATCTTGTACAACATCTAATCCTTTTTTATAGCCATAAACTACACCATAATAGCGGCTTGCTAAGCGGACAATATTAAATAAAACAAAGAATAAAATTGGACCTAAAAGTTCGCCTTTTAACGCTAAACCTGCCCCTAATGCAGCAAAGACGGGGCGAACGGTTCCCCAGAAGATAGGATCACCTACACCTGCTAAAGGACCCATCAGACCAACTTTAATCCCGTTAATTGCGGCATTATCGATCTCTTTACCATTAGCTCGCTCTTCTTCCATCGCAATAGTTACACCTAAAATAGGGGCACCAACAAATGGCTGAGTGTTAAAGAATTCAGAGTGGCGTTTAATAGCTTCTTTACGAGCAGGGTCATTTGGATCGGGATATAAGCGTTTGATGACCGGTACCATCGCATAAGCAAAGCCTAAAGCCTGCATACGCTCAAAGTTCCACGAACCTTGGAATAAGTTTGAACGACGTACAACGGCATTCAAATCGCTTTTTGTTACTTTTTTGATTTCGGTTGTCATATTGAATGCCCTCTTAGTCTAAACGGTTGTCTAAATCATTTTTCGGTGTGGTAGTTACTACTACTTGTTGGCTTTTATTGTATTTGGGGTGCATATGGATATACAGCATTGCAATTACAGTACCTAGTACACCAAGTGCTACAAGGTTAAAATCAGTAAAACCTGCAATCACAAAACCGGCAAAGAAGAACGGCATTAAATGACCTGCACGCATCATATTAATCACCATCGCATAACCGACTACGGCAATAAAGCCACCTGCAATTTTGAGCCCTGTTGTTACAACTTCAGGAATAGCGTTTAACATCGTTTGTACTGCATCTGTACCTGCTGTTAGAGCAACAATTAATGCTGGAATAGCAATACGCATTGCTTGTAAGAGTAATGCACCACGATGTAGCCAATCTAAGCGGTTTAAGTTACCATCTTCTATTGATTTATCCGCTGCGTGTTGGAAGCCAACAGTGATAGCTCGTACAATATAAGTTAATACTTGACCTGCTGCTGCAAGTGGGATTGCAATAGCAATACCTGTTGAAATATCTTGTTTACCAACAATGACAAGAATGGTTGAAACAATAGAGGCAAGAGCTGCATCAGGAGCAACTGCTGCACCAATGTTCATCCAGCCTAATGCTAATAGTTCTAATGAACCACCTACAATAACACCAGTTGTAACATCGCCTAACACTAATCCTATCATCGTACAAGCGATCAGCGGACGGTGAGTTTGCCATTCATCAAGAATTGAGCCCATACCGGAGATACAGGCAACGAGGAATAAAAGCACAATTTGTAATGCTGAGAGTTCCATATTGATTTCCTTTAGATTAAATTATGTTTTTTTAATAAATCCATCATATATTGACGGCTATCACTTGAGACTTTACGTACTTCCAACTCAACACCTTTTGTGTCAATAGCTTTGAAAGCCTCAATATCCTTCTGATCAACGGCAACAGCGTGGCTGACCATTTTTTTCCCTTCTTTATGAGAAATGCCTCCAACATTAATGGACGTAAGCGGAACACCACCTTCGATAAGTTCCAGCACATCGCTAGGATTAGTGAAGAGAAGCATCACTCTGTCATCTGCATATTCAGGATTGTTATAGACACGGATCATTTTAGGTACATCAACAACGTGTGCCGTAACACCAAGAGGAGCTACACTTTTTAACATTGTTGTGCGAACGCTATCTTTTGCAACACCCTCATTTACGACAATAATACGATTTACCTTGCTTTCTTTTGTCCAAACAGTTGCTACTTGTCCGTGAATTAGACGATCATCAATACGGGCAAGAGCAATAGTCATTCGGCGACCATCATCGACAATTTCAGATTGTTGGGTAACAGATGTTTCTTGTTCTTGAGTTGGAGTAGTTGCTTGAGCAACCTCAGGTTGATGGTTTAATGAACGAATGCCTGTTGAGCCAGCTTCTAATGCTACTTCAACAAGCTCTTCTAGTGATTCAACATCATCACGAGCCATACAGGTATTGACTAACATTGGGATATTAACACCGGCAACAACATCCATTCCTGTTTTACCATCTTGGAAGCGATTAGCCGCGTTGAAGGGGCTTCCTCCCCACATATCCACAAGAAATAGAACTTGATCACAATGTGATAATGGTCCATCAATTAATGTTTGGTATTTACCCATAATAGTTTCTGCATTTTCACCGGGAACAAAGTTAATGTATGCCACATCTTCTTGCTCACCAATTAACATCTCCGTCGTTTTGAGGAGTTGTTCTGCAGCAACACCATGGGTTGCTATAATAATAGCAATGCTCATTTGTTACTCCTTAGAGGTATTTAGGTTATTACTGGAGTGTGATTTTAATATGATAATTATTTCACGCAATGTATTAATTATGGAAGTGTGATCTATATCACATATAAAGATATTTTTTGTTTGTTAATTAGCTTTATTGTGATTTATTTATAACATTTTAATAACAAAACGTTACTGGTATTCTTTCGTTTTGTTATATGCTCATTCTTTATTTGGAGTGATTTTGTGCGAAGTAAAATATAATTGGAGTGCTGATGTATAAATAAAGAGCCATTGATTAATCAACGGCTCCTCTTGAATAGATAATAAGAATTTTAATTACTTATTTCCGGAAACAGCATTTTAATTACTGCTTTGGTTAAACGGCGAGATTTCCCTTGATATGGGAAAATATGCATCATCATCATTGGATTGAAGTTGGCTTCAATTACGCCCCAAGAGTTGAGATGTGGCTCGGCAGGTTTTGTGAGATCTGGAATAATTAGATCGACACCGCAGACTTTTGCTCCCATAGCGTGAGCAATTCCTACCGCAATTTGTTTATAGCTCTCGTGCATTTGATCGGTCATATCAATCGAATCACCACCGGTACTAATGTTGGAATTGGCACGCAGCTGAACGGTTTGACCTTTCGCCGGCACGGAATTTACCGTTAAGCCTTGCTCTTTCAATTGTAATTGTTCGATTTCGCCCAAAGCGATTTTTTTCAACGGACTGCGTGAACCGTCCCCTCGTAGCGGATCGTCATTTTTCAGCTCAACCAATTCTTTGACGGAATGCACGCCGTCTCCTATCACATTGGCAGGCACACGCAAAAGTACGGCTAAGGTTTCATCGCCCAGCACGAAGAAACGGTATTCTGTGCCGACCAAATAATCTTCTACCATCACTTCTTTATCTTCACGGAATGCAATTTCCACCGCTTTTGCAAAATCCTCCCGATTTTTCACCGCTTGCTGGAAAATGGTAATACCTAAACCGTAATTGGTCGATTTTGGCTTAATCACTACTGCCTTACCTTCAAACAGTGGATAGTGAGCCACAGCCTCTTCAAGTGTGGTAAATTCAACACTTTTCGGTACATTAAAGCCAGCTTTTGCCAATACTTTTTTCGTTACCACTTTGTTTTCCATAATGAGTGGCGAAATATATTGATCGTGGCTGGTCATATTGCCGTTTTTCACATATTCCAAATGATCGCCAAATTTCAGGGCAAGGAATTGATCGTTTTCGTCCAATAATTCCGTGCTAATGCCTTGTTGAATCAAATCAAAGAATAACGCTTGAGTGGACAGCTCCATATTATCAAATGCCGACAACGCATAAAAACGCTCAAAGGCTTGGGCTTTGTATTCTTGAGCGAGTTTTGCTCCTAGTGCTTTATAGTTACCGAATTGTTCGATGGCTTTTAGTAAACGTCCATTAACTGTTTTCGTTGGATCAGCAAACTGAGCTAATTTTTCACGCACAAGAGCAAGTCTTTCTTCATTTGAACCAAGATCTTCTAACATCGCTAAAATATGCTTTAAAATCACCTCACCTTCGGTACGGAAAGCGGTTTCCGCTCTTGGATCTTCGAGAGCTACTTGGTAAAGTTTCTGTTTGCCTATTTCTACCTCTTTTTGACCGCTTGCTTCCTCTAGCCACAACATTCCCAACAAGAATGTGTGGATAAATTTCGCATCTTCCAACGTAATGCCGTAAGGGGAGAAAGGGTTGAGATCAAATAGACGGAACTCGGCATATTTCACCCCATTTTCTAATAAATCACGGGCTTTTTTACCGCCACGTAAACGCACATTTGAGTAGAACTCTTTTTCCGCAATCAGCAACCCTTTCGCCACCTGATCCTCAAGGCTTTCCACATAGCTTTCAAGGCTATCGTGATTGACCTGAACATCAGCTGAATTGACATAACCATAAGGGCTTGAACGCAAGCTACGTACTAATTGCCCCGTTGCAAGCGGTGATTTTTCGTAAAAATATTGCGATTCCACCGTTGGCGTGGCAGCAAGCAAGTAGAGCAAGATCCACTGATAACGCAAGAAGTTATTCGCCAACTTCATATAAAGTGCGTTTTGGTAGGTTTTTAGATCCGAGTATTCCGTTTGCAATGCAAAGGCTTTTTGCACAAATTCCGGCGAAAGTTGGAAGTTATAATGCACACCGCTAACCATCTGCTTATATTTGCCGTAGGTAGCAGACAGATGTTCACGATATTTCACATCCTCGGGGTTATCAAATTGTGCTTCTTGAATCAGGTCTTCCGGCGGTAAACCGGCAGGCATACTTAAAGGAAAAATGTACTCATCTTCCGGCAAAGAGCGTAAAACTACCTCGTGTATTGCCGATAACCAACGAAAACTATCTTCTAATTTCGCATTTGGAGGAGTGATAAGTTCTAACTGGCTTTCTGCAAAATCAGTTTGAATATAAGGGTGGTAAGAACGATTGCCAAATACGGCTGGATGTGGAGTGGTAACAATATTACCAAAGATATCAACACGTTGGCTCTCTTTTTCTAAACCAAAATTTCCTTGTTGAAACAGTAATCCTAAATGATTTTCTCGGATAAGTTGTTGTAGCTTCATTATCTATCCTTATTTAATTTATAAATCGGTAGAACAATAGCATAAATGAAAGGCTTAGTGAAATAGTAGGTTTTATTTTATTGGAATGAGCTAGATGATTTGGTTATGAAAAAGCCCTTTAAAGCTAAATAGTATATTCAGTTTTAAAGGGCTAATGAGTATTTAAATCAGTCTACCTAATTCTTCTCCCATTCGAGTTTTCATTCCTGCAATCAAGGCTGGGTTGAGATGTACCTTTCCTTTCGGGAAAAGGTTAATTACCGTTGAGCCTAAACGGAATGCACCCATTTCCTCACCTTTTCGTAATTTAATCGCTTTTTCACCTTCGGTTTCATAGTTCCAAACGACTACTTCATCAGCTCGAGGTGGGTTAATCACACCTGCCCAAACGGTACTCATACTTGCAGTAACGGTGGCACCCACTAAAATTTGTACCATTGGTCCGAATTCGGTATCAAATTCACAAATTACACGTTCGTTGCGAGCAAATAAGTTTGGAACGTGTTCCGCTAAAAATGGATTTACCGAATATAATTCACCCGGTACATAAATCATTTTACGTAAGGTGGAATCGCACGGCATATGCACACGGTGGTAATCACTTGGCGATAAATAAGTGGTAATAAATGTGCCGTCTTTAAATTTTGCCGCCATTTCTTCATCATTAGCTAATAAGGTTTCTAACGTAAAGTGATGACCTTTTGCTTGTAATAAGCGGTTATCAGAAATTTCGCCTGACTCGCTTACTTTACCGTCTGCTGGAAGGCAAATAGTATTTAAATCATTATTAATAGGACGAACGCCCTTTTTTAATTCACGAATAAAAAATTCGTTAAATGTAGCGTAATCTGAAGGCTCGGTTTTTACCGCTTCAGATAAATTCACTTTGTACTGCTTGGCAAATAATTTAATAATGAAATGAGTAACTGCTCCCCATTTTTGTTCCGCTAACCAACCTGCGGTTCTGGTAATTGCTAACTGTGGCAATAAGTAATGCAGAGCAATTTTTACACGCTGTAAATAAGTCGGAGTAGGGTATGATTTTAATTGCATTGCGTTTTCCTTTTTTTGATTAAAAACTGAAGTCTGTTTTTAAATGAGGGCGAAGTATAGCAAATACAATGCAAAATAGATAAAAAAATTAAAGATGTTGAAGTGGCTACAAAGAAAAAACAGATAGGGGCTTTGTAGTTTTGCCCACTTCAACATATCCTTGGCTGCTACTAAAACCTTACTCTAAAACAATATTAGCTCGATTTTTCTCTAAGGTTGCTTGCCCGATGCCGGATACTTCGGTTAGCTGTTCCACGCTTTTGAAATTGCCGTTTTTGGTACGGTAATCGACAATTGCTTGGGCTTTTTTGGCACCGATGCCAACTAATTTATCTTGAATTTCCGCAGCTGTTGCAGTGTTGATATTGACCGTATTAGTACTGGTTTGAATTTGAGTAGTCGTTTGCTCCACCTCTTGCGCAGGTACTGTTTCTGCCACTTTAGCGGTTTCAGCGGTTTGTGCCAAGCTGTAAGAAGACAAACCCAGTAACAAACTTAAACTTAGTGCTTTGATGATTTTCATAGGCTTTCCTTTTGGTTGTGAAAATTCGAGGAGAAGAGTAAAAGTGAATTAAAATGACGGCAAGTAGCAAAAATGAATTTTTCGACACAGATCGAAAAAATAGAAAAAGCTAAACTTATTAGCTTGCATTTGGTCTGAAATTAAGCGAGATTACAACAATTTGCAAAAAATTTATGAAAAATGACCGCTATATTGTGTAAATTTATTCAAATAAATTCAAATAAACCGTGAATTGATTTAGAATAACGACATTTTTATATGAATTAACTCCCATTATTTTTGGAATAAATATGACACAAAATAACTTTCGTAAAGAGCCTGTTTTTGGCGAACCTTTAACTCCTACTCAAGAAAATGAAAAGGTAGAGTCAGCTCAAATAGAATCTCAACATAACAATAAACCTTATGTTTCTCTACATTCAACAAAAGCACCTGCTCATACATTTACGCCAATTATGAAAAGACCTGATGCGACAGTGGAAGATAAAACAGCAGATGTATTTACAGCTAAATCAACAAAAGAATTTCAATTTACCCCTAGCTCAGAGAATACGGAGAGAGTATTGAATGATGTGGAAGAAAATATCTCTGTAGAAACTACATCAGCAATAACGACTAAACCTATTGAAATAAGTGAAAAAGTAGAACCTGAAGCGGTTAAGCCTGCTCAAGAAAGTTTTACTACTGAGCGTATTATTCCAAATGCAGCAGCAACTGCAGCAGGGGCAACCTTAGCAGCTACGGCAGCTGTGGCGACTGCAAAAACAAAAGATATTAAAGCGAAAATGCCACCTAAAACACGTCGTTTATTATTAGTAGCATTATTAGGTTTAGCATTATTAGTGTTATTTTTCCTATTAAAACCAAGTACGCCTGAAACGGTGGAAGAGTTGCAATCGCAACAAGGTGGTAGTTTACCAATTGAGTTCCGTCCGGTAGATGAGGCAGAAGCAAAACGAGCGGAAGAACAAGCTCGTGCGGAGCAAGAAGCAGCTAAAGCACAAGAACAGGCTCAAGCTCAAGAAACTCAGTCGCAAGCACAACAAGAGGCAACAGCTGCAGTAGCACCAAGTCAAACTGAACAACTGGCTTCTAATCAAGTGCAAAATAATCAGCCACAGGCAACACAAGCTCCTGTTGCTGAGCAACCTGTAGCAGTTAAGCCTGTTCAGAATAAACCTGTAGTTGCACAGCCTGCAATCAAGCCAAAAACAGAGGGTAGCGTAATATTCCAACCTGAAACTACTCCAAAACAGCAGCCTAAAGCTGAGCGTGTTGTAGTACAGGCACAAAAAGAGCCGGCAAAAGTAGTGGCTAAACCGGCAGAAAAAGTACCTGTAAAATCTGAAGTAGCTAAAACAAATACAGCTTCGGCAGCAGTATCTACTAAAACAATGACAGTGCCAAAAGGTGTATCGTTAATGCAGGTATTCCGTGATAATAATTTAAATATCTCAGATGTGAATGCGATGAGTAAAGTAAATAATGTAGTAAGTAATTTAAAAGTGGGTGAACGAGTAACTGTTCATTTAGATAAAAATAACCGTGTGGTTGAAATGAGCATTGGCTCAGGTGGTAAATTTACACGCCAAGCAAACGGTAGCTATACTTTTAAATAATGAGGAAATAAGAGCAACGCTACAAGCGTTGCTTCTTTGTTTTTAAGGAGGAGTATATGAACTTATTTTCCAAATCCTATAAATTTATTGTTTTGGCGGTATTAGTAGGCTCTTTAGCAGCTTGTACAACCGAGATTATTCCGCCTGTTGAGCAAGTTGAAAAAGTACAAAAAGTGGCAGAACCTGCTAAAACTGTGATTAAGCAGGTCGAGAAAGCGACAGAAATCAATCTATATCTTTGTAAAAACAATAAAAAAGTTGAGGTTGAACGCCAAAGAGTTACAAGGAATACAACAAAAAAAGAAACTATTATGGTTAATTTTCAAGGTTCGACTCATCAACTTTCCCCTGCAGTAACCAAAGATGGTAAAAAATACACGAATATTCGCTGGACGTGGCACGAAATGCGTAATGGCAAAGCATTTTTATATAATACAACGAAAAAAAATCTTGCTGAAAATTGTGTAAAACAATAACAAGCGAGAACAAAAAGCATCGCTTTTTGGGCGTTGGCTTTGCCAATTGCAGCGAAGCTGTGAACAATCCTTACAAGGATTGTTAATGATTTTTAAGAGAATTTTGCAAATGAATATTTTAGTTATCGGTCCTTCTTGGGTGGGGGATATGATGATGTCTCATTCACTCTATCAACAACTTAAAGTGCAATATCCAAATTGTCAAATTGATGTAATGGCTCCGGATTGGTGTCGTCCGCTGTTAGCTCGAATGCCTGAAGTACGGAAAGCCATTTCAATGCCGATTGGGCACGGTTCATTTCGCCTATGTGAGCGTTATCAACTCGGAAAATCATTGAGAAATCAATATGATATGGCAATAGTGTTACCAAATTCATTGAAATCTGCCTTTATTCCGTTTTTTGCGAAAATTGCAACACGTCGAGGCTGGAAAGGCGAAAGTAGATATTTCTTCTTAAATGATCTTCGCTCAAATAAAAATGATTATCCGATGATGGTTCAACGCTATGTTGCGTTAGCCTTTGAACAAGGTGCTATTCCTCACGCTGAACAATTGCCGATTGCTTACCCTTACTTGAAAACCGATAGTCAAGAAATTGAGCAAACCAAAGCAAAATTTGAGAAGCAATTAAGTTATGCGGAAAATCGTCCAGCTATTGGCTTTTGTCCAGGTGCGGAATTTGGGCCTGCCAAACGCTGGCCACATTACCACTATGCAGCACTTGCTAAAATGTTGATTGAACAAGGCTATTCTGTGCGTTTATTTGGCTCAAAAAAAGATGAAGAAGCTGGTGAACAAATCCGCTTATCTCTACCTGAAAACTTACAACGTTATTGCTTAAATTTAGCCGGGCAAACGGATTTAAACCAAGCGGTAGATTTAATTGCCGATTGCCAAGCGGTTGTGAGTAACGATTCGGGGTTGATGCATATTGCTGCTGCCCTAAATAAACCGTTGGTTGCCCTCTACGGTCCAACCAGCCCACAATATACGCCGCCACTGGCTAAAAATGCGGTGATTATCCGCTTGATTGAAGGTGGGTTAATTAAAATCCGCAAAGGCGATGGAGCAGAAGGGTATCATCAAAGTTTGATTGATATTGAGCCGCAAATGGTAATAGGAAAACTCCAAGCATTATTAGCATAAACTCACTACAAGCGGTCGTTTTTGTAAATTTTTTTGTAAAAATCACCGCTTGTTATTTATCAAAATGAAAGTTCTAATTGTAAAAACCTCCTCAATGGGCGACGTATTACACACTTTGCCTGCCTTAACTGATATGCAAAATACAATTCCTAATTTGAGTGTAGATTGGGTTGTTGAAGAAAATTTTGCTGAAATTCCGACTTGGCATCCTATTGTTAATAAAATTATTCCTGTCGCCATTCGTCGTTGGCGAAAAAATTTATGTAAGCGTTCTACTTGGATAGAGTGGCAACATTTTTTGCAAGAACTGAAAAGTGAGCAATATGATGCTGTGATTGATGCTCAAGGGCTTATCAAAAGTGCTGTGCTAGTTACTCGCCAAGCCTACGGTAAAAAGTTTGGCTATGACAAAAACTCAGCTCGTGAAGGGCTGAGTAGCCTATTTTATGATGAAAAATTTGCTATTCCTTACCAACAGCACGCAGTAGAGCGAATTAGAAAATTATGTGCAAAATCATTAGGTTATACCTTGCCTGAGGCACAAGGTAATTACTGCATTGCACAATATTTTGCAAAAAATCAGTCGAAAAAGACCGCTTACGTTATGCTCATTCACGCGACAACTCGTGCGGATAAACATTGGAGAGAGGAGTATTGGGCGGATATTGTAAAAGAGCTTGCTAAGCAAAATATTGAAGTGCGGTTAGCTTGGGGGAATCAAACTGAAAAAGAACGAGCGGAACGTTTAGCTAAGGTGATGGGTAATGTTGTGGTTCTCCCTAAAATGGGATTAACAGAATTAGCAACGCAGATTGTGGGAGCTAAAGCGGTAGTGTCGGTGGATACAGGGTTAAGTCATTTGGCGGCAGCTTTAGACAAACCCAATGTGATTTTATACGGAGCAACCGATCCTAAATTAATCGGAGCTTACGGTCAAAATCAATATTATCTAAAAGCCGATAAAATGGAAAATATTAAACCTTTACAAGTACTAGAAAAATTAATGCCGTTGATTAACAAATAATCATTGTTAATCTTTTACTGTGCTTGACTTTTATCCGTAACCAATTTAAAATTTACCGTCCTTTCGTGTGAAAGGATATTTTTAATTTTATTTTTAATAATTTTAACTGGAGCTTTTTTAATGGCAACTATCAACCAATTAGTACGCAAACCGCGTGTGAAAAAGGTTGTAAAAAGCAACGTTCCTGCATTAGAGGCTTGCCCGCAGAAACGTGGCGTGTGTACTCGTGTATACACTACTACACCTAAAAAACCGAACTCAGCATTACGTAAAGTATGTCGTATTCGTTTAACAAATGGCTTTGAAGTAACTTCATACATCGGTGGTGAGGGTCATAACCTTCAAGAACACAGCGTTGTATTAATCCGTGGCGGTCGTGTTAAAGACTTACCGGGTGTGCGTTACCACACTGTACGCGGTGCATTAGACTGTGCTGGCGTTAAAGATCGTAAACAAGGTCGTTCTAAATACGGCGTTAAACGTCCTAAATCTTAATGGTTCTCCGTTGAGTAAGGCCAAACGTCTAAATTTTAATATTTAAACCATAAACTCCAGTCAATATGCCTTAGGCACATTAGATGAGTTTTGGATATCCTGAAGATTTAATATACGGAGAAATTTCCAATGCCACGTCGTCGTAGTATTGAACCACGCAAAATTCTTCCAGATCCGAAGTTCGGTTCAGAATTACTTGCAAAATTTATTAACGTTTTAATGGTAGATGGTAAAAAATCTACTGCAGAAAAAATCGTTTACGGTGCATTAGAAGCTTTAGCACAACGTTCTGGTAAAGAAGCGTTAGAAGCATTCGAAATCGCATTAGATAACGTACGTCCAACTGTTGAGGTTAAATCTCGCCGTGTGGGTGGTTCTACTTACCAAGTGCCGGTAGAAGTTCGCCCAACTCGTCGTAACGCTTTAGCTATGCGTTGGATTGTAGAAGCAGCTCGCAAACGTGGTGACAAATCAATGGCATTACGTTTAGCTAACGAATTATCAGATGCGGCAGACAACAAAGGCTCAGCAGTGAAAAAACGTGAAGACGTTCACCGTATGGCTGAAGCTAACAAAGCGTTTGCTCACTTCCGTTGGTAATCGTTTAAGCAAACTTTTTCAAGGCTTCATCCAAATCTGCGATGAAGCCTTACCCTTATTAAGAATTTCAATTTAAACCCAAAAGGTAAGAAATAAATGGCTCGTCAAACCCCTATTGAAAGATACCGTAACATCGGTATCAGTGCACACATCGACGCGGGTAAAACAACGACTTCTGAACGTATCCTTTTCTATACAGGTGTTAGCCACAAGTTAGGTGAAGTTCACGATGGTGCTGCAACAATGGACTGGATGGAACAGGAACAAGAACGTGGTATTACTATTACTTCTGCTGCAACAACTGCATTCTGGTCAGGTATGTCTAAACAGTATCCACAACACCGTATCAACGTTATCGATACTCCGGGACACGTTGACTTTACTATCGAAGTAGAACGCTCAATGCGTGTTCTTGATGGTGCGGTAATGGTTTACTGTGCAGTAGGTGGTGTTCAACCACAATCTGAAACTGTATGGCGTCAAGCAAATAAATACCAAGTTCCACGTATTGCGTTCGTAAACAAAATGGACCGTACCGGTGCTAACTTCCTACGTGTTGTTGACCAAATCAAAACTCGTTTAGGTGGTAACTCAATCGCATTACAACTTCCAATCGGTGCTGAAGAAAACTTCAAAGGTGTTGTTGATTTAATTAAAATGAAAGCAATCAACTGGAATGAAGCCGATCAAGGTATGACATTTACTTATGAAGATATTCCAGCAGATATGTTAGATGCTTGTGAAGAGCGTCGTGCAATGTTAGTTGAAGCTGCAGCTGAAGCATCTGAAGAGTTAATGGAAAAATTCTTCTCTGGTGAAGAATTAACCGAAGAAGAAATCAAAGCAGCATTACGTCAACGCGTATTAGCAGGTGAAGTAATCCCTGTATGCTGTGGTTCTGCATTCAAAAACAAAGGTGTTCAAGCAATGCTTGATGCGGTAATTGATTACTTACCGGCACCAACTGATATTCCTGCAATTAAAGGTATCAATGAAGATGAAACTGAAGGTGAACGTCACGCAAGCGATGATGAGCCATTTGCTTCATTAGCATTCAAAATTGCAACTGACCCATTCGTAGGTAACTTAACTTTCTTCCGTGTTTACTCAGGTGTAATTAACTCTGGTGATACTGTTTACAACTCAGTAAAACAAAAACGTGAACGTTTTGGTCGTATCGTACAGATGCACGCAAACAAACGTGAAGAAATCAAAGAAGTTCGTGCGGGCGATATCGCAGCTGCAATCGGCTTAAAAGATGTTGGTACTGGTGATACATTATGTGCAATCGATGCACCAATCATCCTTGAGCGTATGGAATTCCCAGAGCCGGTAATCTCTGTTGCGGTAGAACCAAAAACTAAAGCTGACCAAGAGAAAATGGGCTTAGCGTTAGGTCGTTTAGCACAAGAAGACCCTTCATTCCGTGTTCATACTGATGAAGAATCTGGTGAGACTATCATCTCTGGTATGGGTGAGTTACACTTAGACATCATCGTTGATCGTATGAAACGTGAATTCAAAGTGGAAGCGAACATTGGTAAACCACAAGTATCTTACCGTGAAACTATCCGCACTCGTGTTAACGATGTGGAAGGTAAACACGCAAAACAATCTGGTGGTCGTGGTCAATATGGTCACGTTGTAATCGACTTATACCCATTAGATGCGGAAGGTCCGGGTTACGAATTTGTGAACGAAATCAAAGGTGGTGTAATCCCTGGTGAATACATTCCAGCAGTTGATAAAGGTATCCAAGAGCAACTTAAATCTGGTCCATTAGCGGGTTACCCGGTAGTTGATTTAGGTGTGCGTTTACACTTCGGTTCATACCACGATGTTGACTCATCTGAGTTAGCGTTTAAACTTGCTGCATCATTAGCATTTAAAGCTGCGTTTGCAAAAGCAAGCCCGGTATTACTTGAGCCAATTATGAAAGTTGAAGTGGAAACTCCACCAGACTACGTGGGTGATGTAATCGGAGACTTAAGTCGCCGTCGTGCTATGGTTAACGGTCAAGAAGCGAACGAGTTCGTTGTTAAAATCAATGCTGAAGTTCCACTTTCAGAGATGTTTGGTTATGCAACAGACTTACGTTCACAAACTCAAGGTCGTGCATCATACTCAATGGAACCTTTAAAATATGCTGAAGCACCGAAAAACGTTGCTGATGCTATTATTGAAGCTCGTAGAAAATAATTTGTTTAACCTGAGCCATAGCAATAGGGCTGTGGCTCATTTTTTAGGAAGATATTAAAGTGTCTAAAGAAAAATTTGAACGTACAAAACCGCACGTGAACGTAGGTACAATCGGCCACGTTGACCATGGTAAAACAACTTTAACAGCAGCAATTACAACTGTATTATCAAAACACTTCGGTGGTGCAGCTCGTGCATTCGACCAAATCGATAACGCACCGGAAGAAAAAGCTCGTGGTATCACCATCAACACTTCACACGTTGAATACGATACAGCAACTCGCCACTACGCACACGTTGACTGCCCGGGACACGCGGACTATGTTAAAAATATGATTACCGGTGCGGCACAAATGGACGGTGCTATCTTAGTAGTAGCAGCAACAGACGGTCCAATGCCACAAACTCGTGAGCACATCTTATTAGGTCGCCAAGTAGGTGTTCCATACATCATCGTATTCTTAAACAAATGCGATATGGTTGATGACGAAGAGTTATTAGAATTAGTTGAAATGGAAGTTCGTGAACTTCTTTCTCAATACGACTTCCCGGGCGATGACACTCCAATCGTACGTGGTTCAGCATTACAAGCATTAAACGGCGTTGCTGAGTGGGAAGAGAAAATCCTTGAGTTAGCAAACCACTTAGATACTTATATCCCAGAGCCGGAGCGTGCGATTGATAAGCCATTCTTATTACCAATCGAAGACGTATTCTCAATTTCTGGTCGTGGTACAGTAGTAACAGGTCGTGTTGAGCGTGGTATCATCCGTACTGGTGATGAAGTTGAAATCGTAGGTATCAAAGATACAACAAAAACAACAGTAACCGGTGTTGAGATGTTCCGTAAATTATTAGACGAAGGTCGTGCGGGTGAGAACGTTGGTGCATTATTACGTGGTACTAAACGTGAAGAAATCGAACGTGGTCAAGTATTAGCGAAACCGGGTTCAATCACTCCACACACAGACTTCGAATCAGAAGTTTACGTATTATCAAAAGAAGAAGGTGGTCGTCATACTCCATTCTTCAAAGGTTACCGTCCACAGTTCTACTTCCGTACAACGGACGTAACAGGTACTATCGAGTTACCAGAAGGCGTAGAAATGGTAATGCCTGGCGATAACATCAAAATGACTGTAAGCTTAATTCACCCAATCGCGATGGACGAAGGTTTACGCTTTGCTATCCGTGAAGGTGGTCGTACAGTAGGTGCGGGCGTTGTAGCGAAAATCATCAAATAATTTGATCTAGATTCAGTTAATATTAAAAGCATGCTGTAAGGCATGCTTTTTTTGTTAAACTATTGTTTGTATACTTTGTATACTTTGTATACTTTGTATACTTTGTATACTTTGTATACTTTGTATACTTTGTATACTTTGTATACTTTGTATACTTTGTATACTTTGTATACTTTGCAGTATACTTCACTTTACTTGTATATAGCAATCTTAGGTAAATTAAGTATGAAAAATTTTAAACTTTCCTTGGCAACAAAGCTGGTTACTGCAGCTCTTGCTTCATGTTATGTTCTTCCCACTTATGCTGAAATCTCCACAACTGTAGAGACAGGTGAGAATGGCTATAAAAAAACAACTATTAAAGATACTGATGCTGATTCATTAGAAGTTATCGTAAGTGGCGATCAGGGACCATATCGTAAAAGTCTTAATTTAGGCTCCGCTAAACATCTGGTATTACGTAATTCTGCTCACTTAGATAGCCCTGATTATAAAGCCTTTTCAAATGGGAAACCAATTCAATCTATTGAAATAGAAAATAGTGGTAAATTAATTTCTTCTGGAAGCCGACCTACTAGCAGTATTGATTATCAATGGACGACGGTAACAGATCGCTTTTCTGTAGTGAATACCGGTGAAATTAGCACAACCGGTTCGGGTTACAATGAAAATGCTATTATAGTAAACGGAAGTAAAGATACGGTTTATGAGATTAAAAATCTGGGCAGTAATTCACTTATTTCTGCGAAGACTATAGCAGTTAGCTTAAAAAACGGGCAAAGTGCCACGCTCTTAAATGAAGGAACTATTCATGCTCCTACTGCTGTTAATTTTGCTTCTTTGCAAGAAACGCTACTAGAAAATACAGGTACAATTGATGGAAATATTTACGGTAGTAGTGGTAAGGATCATTTAATTTCTAGCTCAGGTAAAATTATCGGCAATGTTTTTATGAATGATGGGAGTGATGAGGTTACCTTATCTAATACAGATATAAGTAAACTGAAAATACTAAATGGTGATTCTAGATTTACTAGCGCTCCTACATATGATGAAGTTTCTGATGTAGTTAATGTATTGAATTTGAACCAAAAAATAGATGCTTATACGATGTGGGGAGGCAAGGAGCAAGCAGGTACGGAAATCATAAATTGGCATAATATTAATATTGGACGTGAAGGACATTTAAATTTAACAAATGGTCTAGAACTAAATAATGGTAAGGAGGTTGGTCCGCTTGCGAGACCTACGAAAACTAATGGAAATATCCTCACTAATAATGGTATTGTTACTTTAACTCCATCATTCAATTCTGTTTGGACTTGGATAGGTTATGATAAAATTGTTAATAATGGCATTATTGATTTAAATAAGGGCGACAGTAAGCCAAACAATAAACTTGCCTTAAATGGTAATTACATTGGTGAACAAAATGCTAAATTAATTGTGGATAGCGAATGGAATAATCCTGATGTGCAGCAAAATGATCAACTTATTATTAGAGGAAATGCATTAGGTAACACAAATATTGAAGTAAAAGATCGTATTTCTGGTGATGTTCTTCGTGAAAAAGTTGAGAAAAATGGAAATTGGCAGAATCCTATAGTTATCATTGAGAAAGGTGATAATGGTAATAATGTGTTTACCGGTAAAGCAAATACTCAAGGTGCGGAAGAAGCTCAAATTGCTCGCCGCATTAATCCCACTACGGGCTTTGCTGAATATACTTGGGTTTTAGATGCATTGCCACCAGAGCCTGAACCGCAACCACAGCCTGAGCCTCAGCCACAGCCACAACCTCAGCCTGAGCCACAACCTCAGCCTGAGCCACAACCTCAGCCTGAGCCACAACCTCAGCCTGAGCCGCAACCTCAACCTGAGCCGCAGCCTCAACCTGAGCCGCAGCCTCAACCTGAGCCGCAGCCTCAACCTGAGCCACAGCCTCAACCTGAGCCACAGCCTCAACCTGAGCCACAGCCTCAACCTGAGCCGCAACCTCAACCTGAGCCGCAGCCTCAACCTGAGCCACAGCCTCAACCTGAGCCGCAACCTCAACCTGAGCCGCAACCTCAACCTGAGCCGCAACCTCAACCTGAGCCGCAGCCTCAACCTGAGCCGCAGCCTCAACCTGAGCCGAAGCCTCAACCTGAGCCGCAACCTCAACCTGAGCCGCAACCTCAACCTGAGCCGCAACCTCAACCTGAGCCGCAACCTCAACCTGAGCCACAGCCTCAACCTAAGCCTGAGCCGCAGCCTCAACCTGAGCCGCAACCCCAACCTAAATATGCTATTTATAAAGCAACTACCTCAGGTTATCTCCAAACTAATTGGATAAACCAAGAGATGGGAATTGAGCAACTTGGTCGTTTATATGAGCGAGTGGGTGAAAGAGCTCCACAAAATGCAGATACTCGTATCTTAAATAGTTGGGGGAGAGTAGGATTTAATAAAAACCTTACTCAAGGTAAACATCGTTTTGGTTTTGAAGCTGATCAGCGTTTAGTTCAAGTAGGGCAAGATATTGCAATTACTGAATCTGATTCAGGATATGCTCGACACGGTTTAATGCTGAGTTATAGCTGGTCAAATAACGATTTTTATGACAAATATCGTGCGGAAAATGGTCGTGTTATTGATAATAAACACACCAGTTCTGGAAAAAGTAAAATGTTCTCTTTAGGTGCTTATAGAACTTTTTATGGCAATGATAACAGTTATTTAGATATTGTGGCTAACTTATCAAGACTAGAAAATAAATACTATGGTAAAAAAGTGTTACGCCAAACAGGGATAGGTGCTGGATTAAGTATTGAAATGGGTAAAGCTTACCCGATAATGGAAAAATGGAAAGTTGAGCCTCAAGTACAATTGAAAGCACAATATACCCATTTAAATAGCTTCTATGATGGTATTCATAACGTGAGTGGCGGAGATTATTTAACAATGCAGGGACGTTTAGGTTTACGTTTAACAAATGATTATCTGTATTTAGCAACTAATATAGTTCAAGATTTAACGCCAGCAAAAGCTTCTGTGAGAATTGGAACAACTTCATTAGAAGAGCGTTATACCCGTAGTCAATTTGAGGTAAGTTTAGGAAGTACTGTTCCGTTAAATGTAGCGAAGACGTTAACATTATATGGCGATATTAAATATAGTCATGCATTAGGGGGAAAACACAGAGTATTTAGTTCTCGTGGTAGCCGTGAAAGTTATAGTGGCCGTGTTGGTTTACGTTATCAGTGGTGATAGATTAACGGATGATACTAATAAAAATTAATTAGATTAATTTTGTTAAAAATCCTCGCTAACATTATTAGCGAGGATTTTTTATATATGTATGACATATCTTAAAAAAGACCGCTTGTAGAAAGTAACATTTACAAGCGGTTAAATTTTCTGATTTTTTTGCAGAAACAGTTCTATTTTCTCTACCTCTCAATGACTTTCTTCTCGACAGCTTCTCGATAGATCGCTACAATAGCCGTCTATTTGTATATCTTTTATATCCCTAAACCGAGGTTTAAGAATGTCATTTTCAATTGAAACATTAGAAGGCTTACAACGCCGCGTAACTATTAACGTACCAGCTGACAAAATCGAAGCAGCATACAAAGAACAATTAAAAGGCTATGCGAAAAACGCACGCGTAGATGGTTTCCGTAAAGGTAAAGTACCTCATTCAATCATCGAACAACGTTTCGGTATCGCTGCTCGTCAAGATGTATTATCTGATGAAATGCAACGTGCATTTTTTGAAGCGGTAATTGCAGAAAAAATTAATTTAGCAGGTCGCCCGACTTTCACACCAAACAACTACCAACCTGGTCAAGATTTTAGCTTCACAGCTGAATTTGAAGTATTCCCAGAAGTGGAATTAAAAGGTTTAGAAAATATTGAAGTTGAAAAACCAGTAGTAGAAATTTCTGATGCAGATTTAGACAAAATGGTTGATGTGTTACGCAAGCAACAAGCAACTTGGACAGAAAGCCAAGAGGCTGCAAAAGCTGAATCACGCGTAACAATTGATTTCGTTGGTTCTGTAGATGGCGAAGAGTTTGAAGGCGGTAAAGCATCTGACTTCGTATTATTTATGGGGCAAGGTCGTATGATCCCAGGCTTTGAAGATGGTATCGTCGGTCGCAAAGCAGGTGAGCAATTTGATATTGATGTAACTTTCCCGGAAGAATATCACGCTGAAAACTTAAAAGGTAAAGCAGCAAAATTTGCAATTACCTTGAAAAAAGTAGAAGAAATGGTATTGCCTGAATTAACAGAAGAGTTTGTGAAAAAATTCGGTAATGCAAAATCAGTTGAAGAATTACGTGCAGAAATCAAGAAAAATATGCAACGTGAGCTGAAAAATGCAGTAACTTCACGCGTTAAAACACAAGTAATCAATGGCTTAATCGCACAAAACGATGTTGAAGTGCCTGCTGCTGCAGTTGAAGAAGAAGTGAACGTGTTACGCCAACAAGCAGTTCAACGTTTCGGTGGTAAACCGGAAATGGCAGCACAATTACCGGCTGAGTTGTTTGAAGCAGAAGCGAAACGTCGTGTTCAAGTAGGTTTATTACTTTCTTCAGTAATCGCATCTAACGAATTGAAAGTAGATGAAAAACGTGTTGAAGATATGATTGCAGATATCGCATCAGCTTACGAACAACCGGCAGAAGTAGTTGCTCACTATGCGAAAAATCGTCAATTAACGGAAAATATTCGTAATGTTGTGTTAGAAGAGCAAGCTGTTGATGCAGTATTAGCGAAAGCGAAAGTAACTGAAAAAGCAATGTCATTTGACGAAGTAATGTCGCAACAAGCTCAATAATTTCCTTAAGGTGGGCTTATGTCCACCTTTTATTGCTTTTACAAGCGGTCAAAAAAGCCGCTTATTTTTCAATTTTAAGGGAATTAAATTATGGAACAGCTTACTTTTGCTCAGCAGTTACAGCAATTTTTCGCAAACCATACTATTATGGTGTTTGCGTGGGTAGCTTTATTTGTTGCAGTAATTTTCAGTTTTTATAAAAACGCAACCCGTAAATATACTATTGTGGATAACGCACAAGCCACTCAGCTTATTAATAAAGAAGACGCTGCGGTGATTGATTTACGTTCGGACGAAGAGTTTCGAGCAGGTCATATTATTGATAGTATTCACGTTTTACCTTCAGAATTAAAAGCAGGCAAAACGAATCAAATTGACAAATATAAAGATCGCCCTGTAATTTTAGTCGATATTAATGGTTTTACTTCAGGCGGTGTTGCTGATGCTATTGCTAAACAAGGTTTTAGCAAGCTTTATGTATTGAAAGAAGGTATTGCCGGCTGGCGTGCAGCAGGCCTACCAACAGTTAAGAAACATAAATAATCTATTTATTAAGGAAATTTTATGTCAGAAGAAAATCAAGTCTCTTCAACAGAAGAAGCTGCTCAAACTCCTTTCGAGCTTCAAATTCAACGTATTTATGTGAAAGATGTTTCATTTGAAGCTCCTAATTTGCCGACTATTTTCCATCAAGAGTGGAAACCACAATTAGGTTTTGAACTTGATACTGAAACCAAAGAGATTGGCGAAGATTTATATGAAGTAACATTACATATCACTGTTCAAACCACGTTAGAAGATAGTGGTGATGTGGCATTTATTTGTGAGGTAAAACAAGCCGGCGTGTTTACCATTAAAGGCTTAGAAGGTATTCAGCTTGCTCACTGCTTAGCATCGCAATGTCCGAATGTACTTTACCCTTATGCACGTGAGTTAATTTCAAGCCTGGTAAATCGCGGTACATTCCCTGCGTTAAATCTTTCTCCGGTAAATTTTGATGCGTTATTTATGGACTACCTCCAGCGTCAAGAACAAGAAGAAAGTGCAGAGCAGCCATTAGCTAACTAAGCATTTCAGAGAAATAGGTATGCACTGCATACCTATTTTTTTATCTACAAGCGGTTGTTTTTAATGATTTTTTTGCAAATGATTTGAGAAGATATATGAGAGAAGTTTATTCCGCACCAATCGCCGTATTAGGAGCTGGCTCTTACGGTACGGCACTAGCAATTGCCCTTTCTCGCAATGGTCATAAAACCTATTTATGGGGGCATAATCCGGCAAAAATGGCAGAGCTTGCTAAGGCTCGAATGAATCAAGACTTTTTGCCGGATATTGTTTTTCCTGAGGCGTTGGAAGTGGTTTCAGATTTATCAACAGCATTGCAAAATGTTAAAGATTTGCTCATTGTTGTGCCGAGCCACGTATTCTCTGATGTCTTAGTGCAGATTAAGCCTCTTTTATCTAAAGATCATCGTATTATGTGGGCAACTAAAGGGCTTGAGCGAGATACCGGGCGGTTATTGCAAACAGTAACGCAAGAAATTTTGGGAGACTCTTACCCACTAGCGGTGCTTTCTGGTCCAACTTTTGCAAAAGAACTTGCTGCAGGTTTACCAACCGCTATTTCACTTGCCTCTACCGATCCTGTATTTGCTGATGAAATGCAACAACGTATTCACTGTTCAAAGGCTTTTCGTGTTTACCTCAATAATGATATTGTCGGCGTGCAACTAGGCGGAGCAATTAAAAATGTGATTGCGATTGGTGCTGGTATTTCAGATGGAATGGGCTTTGGGGCAAATGCACGCACTGCCTTAATTACTCGTGGGCTTGCTGAAATTAGCCGTTTGGGAGTATCACTCGGGGCTGATCCAAAAACCTTCACCGGAATGGCAGGTTTAGGAGATTTAGTGCTAACCTGCACCGATAACCAATCCCGTAATCGTCGTTTTGGCTTAGCTTTGGGGCAAGGGAAATCGCCTGAAATTGCTATTCAAGAAATCGGGCAAGTCGTAGAAGGTTTTTACAATACCAAAGAAGCCTACTTGCTCGCTCAAAAACAAGGTGTTGAAATGCCGATAGTAGAGCAGATCTACCAAATGTTATTTGAGGGAAAAAATGCTCTAGATGTAGTTAAAACATTATTAGGACGTGAGCGAAAGGGAGAATAATATGCAGCAAAACGAAATTGATCAGATTTGGCAATCTATTAGAGAAGAAGCAAAAGAGCTTGCCAACAGTGAACCAATGCTGGCGAGTTTTTTCCACGCAACCATCTTAAAGCATCATAATTTAGGTGATGCGTTAAGCTATATTCTAGCCAATAAGCTAGAAAATCCGATTATGCCAGCCATTGCACTAAAAGAGATTATAGAAGAAGCTTACCGTGCAGAGCCTCAAATTATTGCAAGTGCTGCCTGCGATATTAATGCGGTTCGCACACGAGACCCTGCGGTAGATAAATGGAGTACTCCACTGCTTTATCTAAAAGGTTTTCACGCACTACAAAGCTACCGAGTAACTCATTATCTATGGAATCAAGGCAGAAAGGCTCTTGCTGTTTATTTACAAAACGAAATTTCAGTTGCTTTTGATGTAGATATTCACCCAGCCGCCAAAGTAGGCTGTGGCATTATGTTTGACCACGCAACAGGCATTGTGGTGGGCGAAACTTCAGTGATTGAAAATGATGTCTCTATTCTACAAGGCGTAACACTAGGTGGAACAGGCAAAGAAAATGGCGATCGCCATCCGAAAATCCGAGAAGGGGTGATGATTGGTGCGGGGGCGAAAATTCTCGGCAATATTGAAATCGGACGCTATTCCAAAATCGGGGCAAATTCAGTGGTACTACAACCTGTTCCGGAACACGCTACCGCGGCAGGAGTACCGGCACGCATTATCGGTAAATCCTCAGAACAAAAACCGGCGTTTGATATGAACCAATATTTTGAAGATGAACATAGCGTCACTGGCTACGGTGATGGTATTTAGCCGACAAGCTGTTAAATTTTACTGACATTTTGCAAATGAAAAAGCCTTAACTTTCAATAAGTTAAGGCTTTTTTGTTGATGAACTAGGGGGTATATTAGTTTTCGTCTACAGTTTGTAAAAATTCTAATGCAAAATCAGTGAGTCTAATATCAAAGATAGTTAAGCTCATTTCAGGTGGTTCTAGTGCTTTTTTTAAAGTTTTACCCATTACAAAAGAGTTATCCACCAAAATAGGAGCTTTTGTTATAAATTGAGGAGAAAGTGTAACTAGGCCTAATCTGACCCAGTTATCTATCATTGCTCTTTTAGGAATTTCTAATATGTCTGTTTTCACTGCGGAATAAGAAAAATCAATTTGATTTTTTTCTGAAAAATAAATTGGTGGGTAATGAGGTAAATTTGCATTTTGATACTTAGCTGCAAATTTTATAAAAAATGATAATCCTTGACTTCCTAATTGTTGAATAGTGTCTAAATAAGCAAGAAATAAGCTGTCATCTTGGCGATCATCAAATGATTTTGCTAATGTATTTAAAAATGCATCTTTTAGTGCTGGTTGATCTAATGTATCACTTATACCACGGAGTGCTTGTCGAGCAATGTTGTGTTTAGGTTCTTGCTGATTTTCTATGGGAATTTTATCAATTTTTTCCTCAAGTTCTCTTTTAAAGTCCTTTTTAAAATATGTTTCTACTTTTTTTCTTCCCTCGTTAAGTATAGCGAGTGGTAAAAGTACAGTATTTAATGTGTCAACTATAGTTGATGTTGCTTTCTGTATTTCAGGTGATTTACTCTCTAAACCTTTTTCAAGAGTTTTAATAATCTTATTATCCATATTTATCTATAGTTTATTGGTATAATTACAAAGACGTTTTCATAAGTAATTATTAGAGCAAATAATCTCTAATCTGAACCCATCTTGTAGGGTGGTGTTGAATAATAAAAAGCCTTAACTTTAATAGGTTAAGGCTTTATATTTTGGTGGAGCTGGGGGGATTTGAACCCCCGTCCGAAATTTCTCTACCTTCAGTACTACACGTTTAGTCTAGTCTTTAATTTCGCTTATCCACAGCGGACAGACACGCAATGAATAAACTAGCTTTATTGAATTTAGTGTTTCGATCCTAAAGCGGCGGCGTCCACACGATCTCGTTTTGGATGACTTATCTGAACCCTCGTCTTACGAGCGGAAGCTGAGGAGATAAGGCTAAACGCAGGTTATTAAGCTGCTAAAGCGTATTGTTCGTCGTTTGCGACTATTTTTTTGCGGTTTGTTTACGAGGCCTACCGCACCTCGACGTGCACCTTGGGCTTCGCCAATCCCGTCGAATCCAAAATCAGCCCCAAAAGTTAGGTAATTCTAGCGGAAAGCGGTCAGATTTGCAAAAAGTTTTGCAGATACTTAGCCATTATAAAATTTAAAAAGAAAAAACTACTTTTACTTGGAACTCAACTTTTTTATTTACCTCTAATAAAAGATTTAGCATAACACTGCTATAATGTCGAAATTGGCATAGGGATTGAGACAGATAGAATGAAAAAATTTGATGAAAGTGAGATTGAAGAGGCAGAAATTATAGATGCTGAGCTGATTGATGCTGATGAAATAGAAGAAGATGAAATCTCAACAGTAGAAGCGATGCATCCTGCATTAGTGTCTGCCTCTATGCCTGTGCCACAAGGCAATTTGGATAGCTATATCCGAATGGCGAATCAATATCCGATTCTCACCGCCGAGCAAGAAAAAGAGCTTGCCGAGCGTTATTATTACGATGAAGACGTTGAGGCGGCAAAGCAACTGATTCTCTCGCATATGCGTTTTGTGATTCACATTGCCAGAGGTTACCTCGGCTATGGCTTGCCATTGGCGGATTTAATTCAAGAGGGCAATATCGGTTTGATGAAAGCGGTAAAACGTTTTGACCCGAATGTCGGCGTGCGTTTGGTGTCCTTTGCGGTGCATTGGGTAAAGGCGGAAATCCACGAATATGTACTGAAAAATTGGCGAATTGTGAAAGTCGCCACCACCAAAGCTCAACGTAAATTGTTCTTTAATCTGCGAAAAAATAAAAATCGCTTGGCGTGGTTTAACGAAGAAGAGATCAAAAAAGTTGCTGATGATTTGGGCGTTACGGTGGAAGAAGTACGAGAGATGGAATCTCGTATGACCGGGCAAGATCTCGGCTTTGATTTGCCTGCCGGCGAAGATGATGAAGATACTTACGCTCCTTCAATGTATATTGAGGACAGCAGCTCCAATTTTGCCGATGATTTGGAAGACGAGCAACACAGTGGTCAGGCAACAGCGCAGCTTGCCTATGCCTTAGCTACGTTGGACGAACGCAGCCAAGATATTATCAAAACCCGTTGGTTAGATGATAACAAAGCAACCTTACAAGATCTTGCCGACAAATACGCCATTTCGGCAGAACGTGTTCGCCAGTTGGAAAATGCAGCATTGAAAAAAATTAAAGATGCCATTTCATTAGACGATTAACAGCCTACAAGCGGTGATTTTTTTACTCGCTACGCTCGCACTTCGTGTCGTCGGCAGAGCTGACGTTCAAACGCAAGCGTTTATGCAAAATTTTACGCAAATCTCACCGCTTGTATTTATTTACCCGAACCGGATTTTACGATGAAACACGAGGATATGATGATTAATATTACCGACAAACAAATCGACCCAACTTTTTACCAACGTGCGGACGGCTTTATCAACATAGCCAACGCCCATTTACAAAACATCGCCCCAACTCAAGTGAGCAATGCAATGCTGTTTGCCTGTGCTCGATTTAACGCCTATGTTGCCGCCAGCAAAGCAGAATATAAGCAACAACTTGCCGATTCCAGAGAAGAGGTGATTAATTATTTTGTTGAACAATACAAAGAAATGCTGACCGCCAATTTAGACGAATACATCCACCATTTCGAGCGTTATATTGAAGGGAAAAAGGCGGATTAACCGCCTTTGTTTTTTTGACTACTGTGCCATTTTTTCCGCAATTTTCAAAAATCCGTCAGCGGTTTTAAAAATTTCGTCAAAGCCTTGAGCCTCCAAGATTTTATCGGCAACTTCACGGAATGCCCCCTCACCACCGGCTTTTTCTAACACCCAATCAGCTTGGGCTTTGATGTAATCGTGAGCGTTGCGAGGGGCGATGGCTAAACCACATACCTCAAAAGCAGGCAAATCTAAGGTATCGTCCCCTATGTAGGCAGTTTGTTCCGGCGTAACCCCCGCTTTTTCCATCAGTTCAAAACAGGCGGAACGTTTTTCCATTTTGCCGAGTAGAGCTAAATCAATTTTCAACACCTCTAAGCGTTTGCGAAGTAGTTCGGTATCGCCACCTGAAAGCACCGCTACTTTAATGCCGCAACTTTGCAACATTTTTACCCCTAAGCCATCGTGAACGTGGAAGCGTTTCATCACCTCGCCTTGGTCGGTATAGTACATTCCGCCATCGGTTAAAACGCCATCAACATCGGTAATTACGAATTTAATCTTGGTTAGGTCTAACATTTTTTTGCCTCAAATATGGTATGATTTTGCCATTATAGCGTTTTGCTTTTAGTTTACAAAGGAACAGAAATGTCGATTTCAGCGAATTTAATGCAAATTCATCAAAAAATTCAGCAAATTTCAAGCGAATATCAACGAGAAAATGTCCGATTATTGGCGGTGTCAAAAACCAAGCCGGTTACGGCAATTCAAGAGGCAATTGAGGCAGGTCAGCTTGCCTTTGGCGAAAATTACGTGCAGGAAGCGGTCGAAAAAATTGAATTTTTTGCAAATCGCTCTGAATTGGAATGGCATTTTATCGGACCGCTGCAATCGAATAAAACCAAGTTAGTGGCAACTCATTTTGATTGGATTCAAACAGTGGATAGATTAAAAATTGCCGAGCGTTTAAACGAGCAACGCCCAGCGGATAAAGCTCCGCTTAATGTGCTGATTCAAATTAACATCAGCGATGAAAATTCCAAATCGGGCATTCAGCCGGAGGAAATGTTGCCACTTGCCCAAGCGATTTCGCAATTACCGAATTTGAAATTGCGTGGATTAATGGCGATTCCTAAGCCGGAAAGCGAGCCGGAGCAACAAAAAATCGCCCTTCGCAAAATGCAGCAACTTTTTAACCGCTTGCAAACGGAATTTGACGGTATTGACACCCTTTCAATGGGGATGTCGGACGATATGGTGGCTGCGATTGAGTGTGGTTCGACAATGGTACGGATTGGGACTGCGATTTTTGGGGAGAGGGATTATTCGTAGCAAGCGGTCAAATTCGCAAAAAACTTTGCAAATTCCACCGCTTGTTTTGTAGCCAAATTCGGAAAAAGTCTGTATAATTCGACCTCCAATTTCTAGACTCTCGCCAGTTTTGATGGGCGGGAGTTTTTATTTTCACTTAACTTAAAGATATTCAAATGCAAAATGTAGATATTAATAAATTGCGTAACATCGCAATTATTGCTCACGTTGACCACGGTAAAACCACGCTGGTAGATAAACTTTTACAACAATCAGGCACTTTTGAAGCCACCCGTGGCGATGTAGATGAGCGTGTAATGGACTCCAACGATCTTGAAAAAGAGCGTGGCATTACCATTCTTGCGAAAAATACGGCAATTAACTGGAACGGTTACCACATCAACATCGTAGATACTCCGGGGCACGCGGACTTCGGTGGCGAAGTTGAGCGTGTACTTTCAATGGTCGATTCGGTGCTGTTAGTGGTTGATGCTTTTGACGGTCCGATGCCACAAACCCGTTTCGTAACGCAAAAAGCGTTCGCTCACGGTTTAAAGCCAATCGTGGTAATCAACAAAGTTGACCGCCCGGGTGCTCGCCCTGATTGGGTAGTAGATCAAGTGTTTGACTTATTCGTGAACTTAGGTGCTACCGATGAGCAGTTAGATTTCCCGATTATCTACGCATCAGCCTTAAACGGTGTTGCCGGCTTAGAACACGAAGAGTTGGCGGCAGATATGACCCCGCTTTACGAAGCGATTGTTAAACACGTTCAGCCGCCACAAGTGGAATTAGACGCACCGTTCCAAATGCAGATTTCGCAATTAGACTACAACAACTATGTGGGCGTTATCGGTATCGGTCGTATCAAACGTGGTTCGGTTAAACCAAACCAAGCGGTAACGGTGGTAGATAGCGAAGGCAAAACTCGCCAAGGTCGTATCGGTCAAGTGTTAGGGCATTTGGGTTTACAACGTTTTGAAGCAACAGAAGCTTTTGCAGGCGACATTATCGCTATCACAGGTTTAGGTGAATTAAATATTTCAGATACCATTTGTGATATTAATGCGGTGGAGGCTTTACCTGCATTATCTGTTGATGAGCCAACAGTAACAATGTTCTTCTGCGTAAACACCTCGCCATTCTGTGGTCAAGAAGGTAAATTTGTAACATCTCGCCAAATTCTTGAGCGTTTAACCAAAGAATTAGTACACAACGTGGCATTACGTGTGGAAGAAACCCCGAACCCGGACGAATTCCGTGTATCAGGTCGTGGCGAATTGCATTTATCGGTATTAATCGAAAATATGCGTCGTGAAGGTTACGAATTAGCGGTATCTCGCCCGAAAGTAATCTACAAAGAAGAAAACGGCAAAAAACAAGAGCCGTTTGAGCAAGTTACCATCGACATCGAAGAACAACACCAAGGTTCAGTAATGGAAGCACTGGGTATGCGTAAAGGCGAAGTGCGTGATATGATTCCGGACGGCAAAGGTCGTACCCGTTTAGAGTATGTGATCCCAAGCCGTGGTTTAATCGGTTTCCGTAATGAATTTATGACGATGACTTCAGGTACAGGTTTACTTTACTCAACATTCAGCCACTACGATGACGTGAAACCGGGTGAAATCGGTCAGCGTAAAAACGGCGTGTTAATTTCTAACGCGACAGGTAAAGCCCTTGCTTATGCATTATTCGGCTTACAAGAGCGTGGTAAATTAATGATCGATCACGGTGTAGATGTGTACGAAGGCCAAATTATCGGTATTCACAGCCGTTCAAACGACTTAACCGTAAACTGTTTACAAGGTAAGAAATTAACCAACGTTCGTGCGTCAGGTAAAGACGATGCGATTGTTTTAACCACACCGGTACGTTTCACTTTAGAGCAAGCATTAGAGTTTATTGATGACGATGAGTTAGTGGAAGTAACCCCGCAATCCATCCGTATCCGTAAACGCTTATTAACGGAAAACGACCGTAAACGTGCAAGCCGTACAACAACGAGTACAAGCACACAATAATAATGAAAAAGAGCGACTTAGGTCGCTCTTTTGTTTTTGAATTTCGCTATAAATACAACGCCATAATCACCGCATTTTCTTTCCCACCTTCAGGAGTCGGGTAGTAGTTTTTCCGCACGGTAACTTCGTTGAAACCGAGTAAATCATACAATTTTTGTGCCGTAATGTTGGATTCCCTTACCTCCAGCCAAAGGGTAGCGACACCCCGTTTTTGCAGTTGCAAAATTAATTCGGAAAGTAACCGCTTGCCAAAGCCTTTTCCTTGAAAATTAGGATCAACCGCAATATTAAACAGCGTGGCTTCGTCTAACACCACTTGGCTGATGGCAAAAGCGACAATTTCTCCGTTTTCCACCAACTTTAAATTCAGATATTTTTCGCCTTGATTATTCAGCAGTGTACCTTTACTCCACGGCACTAAATGGGCTTTTTGCTCAATCTCAAATAATCGCTCAAAATCAGCTTGTTGAATTTCTTCAATCACGATCTTCCCTCAAATGATTAGAATAAGTTTCCATTTGCTGCCAAAGTTGGCGTTTGTGCTTAGAATTTGTGAGATCTTGCCAAGCGGTCGAATTTGCAAATTTTTTTGCAATTTTAACCGCTTGTTCTTCTGCTTGAATCAGCCAAATAATCGGCGAATGAGCAAAAACCAACCGTTGAGATTGCTCGGCATTCAGCCATTGATAGTGGGATTTTTGTAGCCCCAATGCCAACAGAATATCTGAAAACAGACGGCTGGTTTGGTAGTCTTCCTCACATACCACAATCAATTTCACACTTTCATTTAAGCGAATTTGGGCATCGCCTTTCAGCACCTGCGGTTTGGTTAAAACCCATTGCGAAATACCCATTTCATTTAACAGCAAATCACGCCTATTCATCTTAACCCTCATAAAATTTACGGCATAGTACCAAAACTCAGCCAAATCAGGAAATTTTTTGCAAAATTCAGCAGGTTTTGCAAGATTTATCCGCCTAAATTCGGTATATTCAACGCAAATTTTTTAGAAAAGGCGAGAAAAAATGCTCTCATTAGAAAGCGAAGTGCTTGAACGCCACTTGGCGTTATTTGAACATAAATCGGTATTATTATTTGGCGATGTGCGAGATGATTTCGCCCAACAGCTAAAAACGGCGAAAAATGTAGCGGTATTCAGTAGCTATTTTGATTACGCCCGCCACCGCTCAAATGTGCAATTTGGCTTGGAGTGTGATCTCAAAGCAGACTTAGCGGTATTTTATTGGACGAAGAACAAACAAGAGTGCCAATTCCAACTAATTCAATGGCTCTCGCAATGCCAAGTCGGGCAAGAAATGTTGATTATTGGCGAAAATCGTGCAGGTGTTCGCTCGGTGGAAAAATTGCTCGAACCCTTTGGCAATATCGCCAAAATTGATTCCGCCCGCCGTTGTGGCTTGTACCATTTTGAGCTACAAACCGTGCCGAATTTTGATTGCAAAAAATTCTGGAAATCTTACCGCTTGGAATCCCTCAACATTTTCGCCTTACCTGCTGTGTTTAGCTCAGCAGAGTTGGATAACGGCACAAAATTATTACTTTCCACCTTCAGCAAAGAAGACCGTTTAAAAGGCAAACTGCTCGATTTAGGCTGTGGGGCAGGGGTAATCGGGGCAACGCTGAAACAGCAATTCCCGAAAATCAAACTGACAATGAGCGATATTCACGCAATGGCGATTGAATCCAGCCGCCGCACTTTGGCGGAAAATCAGTTAGAGGGGGAAGTGTTGGCAAGCGATGTGTTCTCGCATATTTCAGACCGCTTTGATTTTATTGTGTCGAACCCCCCTTTCCACGATGGGGTCGATACCGCTTACCGTGCGGTGGAAGAGCTGATTTTCCAAGCGAAAAACCACCTAACCAAAGGGGGCGAATTACGCATTGTCGCGAATGCCTTTTTGCCTTATCCTGATTTGCTTGATAAAGCCTTCGGCAAACACGAGGTGTTAGCTAAATCCACCAAATTTAAGGTGTATTCGGCAAGAGCTTAACAAATCAGATGAGCGGAAAAAATGCAAAATCCGTATAAAAAACACTTGCTATTTAGAATGTCTTAGCGTAAATTCATTTTAACTGTTTTGGAGAAATACAATGAATTTTAACTGCACTTCACATCATCACTACCATTTAACCTGATATCTTTCGGGCATTTGGTGTGTGCGGAAGATAAATCTTCCGAGCAAGTGTAGTAGTCAATAAATAATCTCTCGGAAGACCACTTTCGAGAGATTTTTTTATAGCTGGAATTTAGGGGGAATAATGAGAAACCCGATTGAAATTTACCAAAGCAAAGACGGCACAACGAACATTGAAGTTCAATTTAATCAAGATACTGTTTGGCTATCGCAGGCACAAATGGCAACGCTATTTAGCAAGGATGTGCGTACTATTAACGAACATATTGCAAACGTGTTTTCAGAAGGCGAATTAGAGCAAGATTCAACTATCCGGAAATTCCGGATAGTTCGTCAGGAAGGTTCTCGCCAAGCCTGTAGCGCAACTGATTAATGACAATACGTTAGTTGCATTGGCGTTGCTGGTGGCGGAAAGTCTGCCTGAACAAAAAGAGTTGATGATTAAATTAATTGAGCATTTTATTTTATTAAAAGAATAACAGGAAAATATATGAGTATTAATATTTCGCCGTTAGCATCTCAAAATCTCACAGAGTGGAGATTATTATGGCAAGACTATTTAGATTTTTATCAAGTGAATTTATCGGATGATATTATTCAATCAACTTGGCAGAAGGTTTCAAATAGTGAAAATATTAAAGGATTTGGGGCATTTGTTGACAATAAGATGATCGGTTTTGTGCATATTGTTATCCATCCAAATACTTGGAATTTAACAGACTGTTGTTATTTAGAGGATTTATTCGTTTTACCTGAATATCGAAATCAAGGAATAGGCAAAAAATTGATTGAATATATTTATCAATATGCACAAGAACATAAATATAACCGTGTTTATTGGGTTACAGATAAAAATAATCACCAAGCACAACAGCTCTATAATAAATTGGCTAATGATAGCGGTGTTATTCAATATCGTAAGAATTTTTAAATTAATTATAAATTAACAGGAACACAATATGACAATTTCACAACTTTCCCGCAAAAACATTCAAGCCTTGACCCCGTACCAATCGGCACGCCGATTGGGTGGCAGTGGCGATGTGTGGTTGAATGCCAATGAATACGCGGTTTCGCCGAACTTTGATTTAACCGACCGCACTTTTAACCGCTATCCTGAGCCACAGCCGCAGGCGGTGATTGAAGGCTATGCCCGTTACGCAGGCGTTCAGCCCGAAAACGTGCTGGTGTCCCGTGGCGGCGATGAGAGCATTGAGCTGATTATTCGTGCCTTTTGCGAGCCGAGCGACAGCATTCTTTACTGCCCGCCGACCTATGGAATGTACGCCGTGAGTGCTGATACTTGTGGTATCAAAGCCAAAACCGTGCCTTTGACCGCTGATTTCCAGCTTGATTTGCCACAAATCCAAGCCAATTTGGACGGCGTGAAAGTGGTGTTCGTGTGCAGCCCGAACAACCCGACAGGCAACCTGATCAAGCGGTCGGATTTACTCGAACTTTTGCAAATGACCGCGGGCAAAGCGATTGTGGTAGTAGATGAAGCCTATATCGAGTTCTGTCCCGAAGCGAGCCTAGTCTGGGAGCTGAAAAACTTCCCGCACCTTGCAATTATCCGCACACTCTCCAAAGCTTTTGCCTTAGCGGGCTTACGTTGTGGTTTTACCCTTGCCAATGCAGAGATGATTGGCGTGCTGCAAAAAGTTATCGCCCCGTATCCGCTGCCAGTGCCTGTCTCCGACATCGCCGCCCAAGCCCTTTCTCCACAAGACATTGCGCAAATGCTTGAGCGAGTGGTGGAAGTGATTGCCCTGCGTGCCGATTTGCAAAAAAATCTCGGAAACTTACCGCTTGTCGAAAAAGTTTTTGACAGCGAGGCAAACTATCTGCTATTCAAATGCCAAGACGGGCAGAAAGTGTTTAAAGCTCTTTGGGAACAGGGGATAATTTTGCGGGATCAGCACAAAGCGTTGGGCTTACAAAACTGCATTCGGATTACGGTGGGGACTGCCGAAGAAAATCAAAGAGTGATTGAGGCAATTTGTAAATTGTAATACCTAGGACGAGCCGTCCTAGGCTAGATAAACCCAGTTGCTCCGCGACTGATAGATTAGAACTGCGGAGCAGCTCGGGTTATCGAGCCTCACACGGCTCGTGTGAGGTTCTATGAGCTACACCAAACTGTACTACCATATCGTTTTTCGCACATTGCAAAGTGTTCCAGCGATTAACGAGCAAAACGAAAAAGAGCTATATCAATATATTTGGGCGTTTTGTCAGCAACAAAAATGTACGCTCCATCGTATTAATGGAATTCCTGATCATCTGCATTTGCTGGTGGAAATTCATCCTAGCTTTGCAGTGTCGGATTTTGTGAAACAGCTCAAAAATGCCAGCCATAAATGGCTGGAACAGCACAGTGATCTTTTTCCTGATTTTTATGCGTGGTCGAAGGGATATTGTGCTTTGACTTACAGCGAACACGAGATTGAGAAAATCATCAATTATATTAAGGGGCAGAAAGAGCATCATAAAAACATTGGTTTTATTGATGAAATGAAAGCCTTGATTGTGAATTTTGATGAATACTTAGAACAAGATTTGTAATCCTAGGACGAGCCCTCCTAGGCTAGATAAACCCAGTCGCTCTGCGACTGATTAGATAGAGCTACGGAGTAGCTCGGATTATTCAGCCTAGCATGGCTCGTGCTAGGCAATACAGGAGAAACCCAATGCAACCAACCCTTTTCATCGACCGCGACGGCACGTTAATTGACGAGCCAAAAACCGATTTCCAAATCGACAGCTTAGAAAAACTCAAATTTGAGCTGAACGTGATTCCTGCCTTACTCAAACTCAAAAACAAATACCGCTTTGTGATGGTGTCGAACCAAGACGGCTTAGGCACGAGTTCGTTCCCACAGGCAGATTTTGACAAACCGCACAATGCGATGATGGCATTGTTCAACTCACAAGGCATTGAATTTGACGATGTGTTGATTTGTCCACACAAGCCCGAAGATGGCTGCGATTGTCGCAAACCGCATACCAAACTGCTACAAAAATACATCGACCGCAAACTGTTCGACCCTGCCAACAGCTTTGTGATTGGCGACCGTGCCACCGATGTGCAACTGGCAGAAAACTTAGGCATTCGTGCCTTGCAATATCACCCCGAAAAGCTGAATTGGGATTTAATCACCGAAAAACTGCTCGGCGAAGCCGTCACCAATATCGGCGACCGCACGCCACGCTATGCCGAAGTCGTGCGTAAAACCAAAGAGACCGACATCAAAGTGCAGGTGTGGCTAGACGAAACCGGCACAAATGAAATCAGCACGGGCGTGGGCTTTTTTGACCATATGCTTGACCAAATCGCTACCCATGGCGGTTTCCGAATGAACATAACCACCAAAGGCGACCTCTGGATTGACGAACACCACACCGTCGAAGACACCGCCCTTGCCCTCGGCACGGCGTTAAAACAAGCCATCGGCGACAAACGTGGCATCGCCCGTTTCGGCTTCGTACTGCCGATGGACGAATGCAAAGCGGAATGCACGATGGATTTATCCGGCAGACCGTTTATCAAATTTAAAGCCGATTTTAAACGCGACAAAGTGGGGGATTTCAGCACCGAATTGACCGAACACTTCTTCCAATCCATCGCTTTCACGCTGCTCGCCACCTTGCACATCAAGGCAAAAGGTGACAACGACCACCACAAAATCGAAAGCCTGTTCAAAGTATTCGGCAGAACGTTGAGGAAATGTATTCGTATTGAAGGGAATGAGTTGCCGAGTAGTAAGGGTGTTTTATAATCACCGTAGGGGCGGGTTTTAACCCGCCCGAAAGAGCGCTTGATTTTTGCAAAGTTTTTGGGGATTTTGACCGCTTGTATGTTCAATATTTTTATGAGAAATTTTATGGAATGGGGATGGTTGATTAATCTTGCTGAAAAAATAGGAATAGATATTTGGAATAATAACCCAGAAAGGATATTAAAAATTGGACGAATTCAGAATCAATTAGCAGAAGAAAAAATTATTGGCGAAGCTAAGGCAAAAGTATATGCAGAACATGAAGCTGATAGGCTTAAGAAAAAATTAGCAGAAGCAGAGCCCAAGGAACAACCTAAAATTATGGGAGAAATCGTAGTAATCAATCATAAAATTGAATTACTGACACGGCAACAAAATACTATGAATTCTTTTATTGAAACGTTGAAAGAAATCGAAGGGCTTTCTGAGAATGAATTAAATGAGCCAGATAATGATTGGCTGAGAGAATGGACTAAAAATGCGGGAAGATTTTCAGATGAGCATTTTAATATTTTATGGGGTAAAGTATTAGCTGGAGAAATGAGGAAGCCAGGATCATTTTCTTATAGAGCTCTAGAAGGATTACGAAATTTATCAAAGGCTGATGCTAACCTTATATTACAGATAAGTCCATTTGTAACTAATGGAATAATTTATAAATCTAATGAGCTAATTTTTAATATGGGAACAACATGGGGTAATTGGTATCAATTAGAAGAAATGGGAATTGTTAAACATGTTGGCTCTGTCAGTACATCGATATCAAATCAGGTCTCTAAAGATCTAGTGATGCATATTGATGGAATAAAGTATTCATTAATATTATCCTCAGAAACCCAAACAGAAATATCTGAACCAGTAATTATATTGACTGAGTTAGGAGGTGCCGTGATGAATTTAATTACAAATACATTTCGGGAAGATATCACGTTAATTAAAAAACAAGAAGAATATATGAATAATTTAGGTGAGCATTTTAGAAATACTTATCAGCTAAACTATTTAATTATAGACAGGCATTAAAAAAATTTATAAGGAAGTAATATGATTATCATCGACACAGGCTGTGCCAACCTGTCTTCGGTCAAATTTGCGTTTGACCGCCTTGGCATACAGGCTGAGATCTCCCGTGATCTCGGCAAAATCCAATCCGCTGATAAACTGCTGCTCCCTGGTGTGGGAACGGCAATCGCAGCGATGAAAAATCTGCACGATCGCCAGTTGATTGAAACGATCCAAAATGCCACCCAGCCGATGCTCGGCATCTGTTTGGGTATGCAGCTAATGACCGAATTTTCCCACGAAGGCGATGTGGCGACTTTGGGCTTAATGGGCGGTAAAACCGAGCTGTTGCCAAACACCGGCTTACCGCTACCACATATGGGCTGGAACAAGGTGCAGTATCAAGCCGACCACCCGCTATTTCACGACATTGAGCAAGACAGCCATTTTTATTTTGTGCATAGCTATGCCGTCCGTCCAAACGCCCACACCATCGCCACTTGCGATTATGGCGTGCCGTTTTCGGCAGCGATTGCCAATAAAAACTTCTACGGCGTACAGTTCCACCCTGAACGTTCAGGCGAAGCTGGGGCGAAGTTGTTAAGGAATTTTGTGGAGAATGTCTAATTTTGCAAGTTTTTGGAAAAATTTGACCGCTTGCACCCCATACGAGCCGTATGGGGCTAGATAAACCAAGCTACTCCGTAGCTTAGATAGACAGTCGCAGAGCGACTGGGATTATTCAGCCTAGCACGGCTCGTGCTAGGCATACAGGAAAAACAATATGCAAAAATCCATTATTATCCCCGCCCTTGATTTAATCAACGGGCAAGTGGTGCGGTTGCACCAAGGCGATTATGCCAAACAGACCACCTACACCGATGACCCCGTCGCCCAGTTTGCCGACTATGTGGCACAAGGAGCAAAACAGCTGCATTTGGTGGATTTGACAGGGGCGAAAAATCCTGCCGAACGCCAAACTGCACTAATCGGCAAAATCATCTCGGCAATCGACTGCCCAATCCAAGTCGGTGGAGGTATCCGCACCGAGCAAGATGTGGCAGATTTGTTGGCGGTCGGGGCGAGCAGTGTGGTGATTGGCTCGACAGCCGTCAAAGAACGAGCAATGGTCAAAGGTTGGTTTGCCAAATACGGTGCGGATAAATTTGTCCTAGCCTTAGATGTCAATATTGACAACAATGGCAATAAAATCATTGCAATTAGCGGTTGGCAAGAGGCGAGTGGCGTATCGCTTGAAGATCTGATCGAGGATTATCAAACTGTCGGCTTGCAACACGTTTTATGCACAGATATTTCAAAAGACGGCACGCTATCAGGCTCAAATGTCGAGCTGTACCGTGAAATCTGTGCCAAATATCCAGAAATCGACTTTCAATCCTCAGGCGGTATCGGCTCGCTTGACGATATTGCCGCCCTAAAAGGCACAGGCGTGGCGGGCGTGATTGTGGGGCGTGCGTTGTTAGAAGGCAAATTTAATGTGGCGGAGGCGATCGAATGTTGGCAAAACGGATAATTCCTTGTTTGGATGTGCGTGACGGACAGGTTGTCAAAGGCGTGCAGTTTCGCAATCACGAAATCATCGGCGACATTGTGCCGCTCGCCCAGCGTTATGCACAAGAAGGGGCAGACGAGCTGGTGTTTTATGACATCACCGCATCATCAGACGGTCGCACGGTGGATAAAAGCTGGGTGGAGCGAGTGGCACAGGTGATCGACATTCCATTCTGCGTGGCGGGCGGGATTAAGACCATTGCCGATGCGGAGCAGATTTTTGCTTTTGGAGCGGACAAAATCTCCATCAACTCGCCTGCCCTTGCCGATCCTAATTTGATCAGCCGGCTTGCTGACCGTTTTGGCGTGCAGGCGATTGTCGTTGGCATTGATAGCTGGTTTGAAAAGGAAACGGGTAAATACTGGGTCAATCAATACACAGGCGATGAAAAACGTACTCGCCAAACCAACTGGCAGCTGCTCGACTGGGTGCAAGAAGTCCAAAAACGGGGGGCAGGCGAAATCGTGCTCAATATGATGAACCAAGATGGCGTACGCAACGGCTACGACTTAGTACAGCTCAAAAAAGTGCGTGAAGTCTGCCAAGTCCCGCTCATCGCATCAGGCGGTGCTGGCGAAATGGTGCATTTTCGTGATGCTTTTATTGACGCCCAAGTTGATGGTGCATTAGCGGCAAGTGTGTTTCATAAACAAATCATCAACATTGGCGAGCTAAAAGCGTATTTGGTGACGGAAAGAGTAGAGATTAGAAAATGAAAAGGTTAGTTGAAATTACACAAGATGCAGCTTGTGTATTAGATATAGAGGACGATGTAGGTTTTTTTACAGAAAATATTGAATCATGTGTTGTTTATATTATTAGAACAGATTCATCTTGGATTGCCATACATGATTCAGGTCAATTAAATATTAATAATTTATCCCAGTTTATATTAGAATATGGGAAAGTAAAAGAATTGAAAGTATTATATGGTAATCAACGTATAGATTCTTTTCATAGAAGGCATAATAAGCTATTGAGGAAATTAAAATATAAAAATAGAGTGGATGAAAAGAAAATTATATCTGATCAATTCAATATTTATTTTACATTTAATGGTAATAAGTCGTTACTTTCTTATCAGAACTCTGAAGAATTTTTTCTTGAGCATTTACCTGAAAGAGATAAAAGGCACGCAATAATAAAGTTAAATAATGCTTTTATAAAGTTAAGAAGTGAATCATTAAATGTTGATGTCCAATATAGTAATCGGGAGTTTCAGTTTAATACAGAGCTTCTATTTTCTAATGATTATATATTACAAAGAGCTGAACAAGAATTAGAACATTTAATAATAAATATTTCAATTATAAATGAAGCTTTAAGAGAGAATGTTATTAATTTCTCTGCGATAGAGCAAAGTAGATTCAATCAATTGGTGAGATTAGTATGAAGAAATTGAAAAATATTGATTGGCAAAAAGTCGATAACCTTCTCCCCGTTATCGTCCAAAACGCCCAAACTTGCGAAGTGTTAATGCTTGGCTATATGAACCAAGAGGCATTAGAAAAAACACTTAATGAAAAACGAGTAACCTTCTACTCTCGCACCAAACAACGCTTATGGACAAAAGGTGAAACATCGGGACATTTTTTAAATGTGGTGGATATGAGCTTGGATTGCGATAATGATACCTTGCTCATTCTTGCTAACCCCATCGGTGAAACCTGCCACACGGGAGCGGAGAGCTGTTTTCATCAATTTGAACAAGAACAGCCGGATTGGATCTTTTTCTCTAAATTAGAGCGAATGATCGCTGAGCGTAAAAATGCCGATCCAGAAAGTTCTTATACGGCAAAACTTTACGCCAAAGGCACGCACAAAATTGCCCAAAAAGTGGGGGAGGAAGCGGTGGAAAGCGTGATTGCGGCAATGAAAAATGATCGGGAAGAATTAGTGAGTGAGGTTGCAGATTTGGCATATCACTTAACGGTGTTATTACATAATGCGGATCTCTCTTGGGGGGACGTGAATGCTAAATTAAAGGAACGGCATAAAGGGATTGGTTTGCACCCTGAGGGTTCGAATAAATAAAACGCAAGCGGTCAAATTCCTATAAAAATTTGCAAAATTTTAGAGAAATTTGACCGCTTGTGATTCTGTGAATTAGTTTAAACCTAACGCACTTAATTTTTCTGCCTCTTCTCTAAAGCCTTCAATCGCAGCTTTGTCGAAGAAATATTGCGTGCCACAACATTCGCATTGCATATCAATCACGCCTTGTTTTTCCGCTAACATTTCTTCAATTTCCTCAGCGGGTACAAGTAATAATGCCGAGCCTGAGCGTTCTCTTGAGCAGCCGCATTTGAATTCGGTGTCTTGTGGTGGGTACACTTCCACTTGCTCTTCGTGGTAGAGGCGGTAGAGCAATTCTTCTGCCTCTAAGCCGAATAATTCTTCGTCTTTTACCGTTTCGGTAAGCGTGGCTAAATGTTCGAAATCATCACGAGAGCCTGTGCCGTCCGGCATAATTTGCAATAACATTCCGCCTGCCACTGCTTTGCCTTCATATTCGCCGTTGCGGATAATCAGGTGGGTTTTTAGCTGTTCTGAACGCTCGAAATAATCTTCTAAACATTCACGAATAGTCGGTTTATCGAGGGTAATCACGCCTTGATAGCGTTCGCCATCAGTTGGGATAATAGAGATTACCAATACGCCGTTGCCGATCATTTCAGAAAGTGTGGCGTTATCGGCAATGTCTGCTTGAACTCGTGCCAATGCTCGTAATTGTTGCTGGTCGTTGCCGTTTACCACCGCTAATTTTAATGCGCCATCGCCTTGAATTTGCACGGTGATTGTGCCGTTAAATTTCATAGTGGCGGTTAAAAGGCTGGTGGCAACTAACATCTCTCCCAATAAATTTTGCACTGCTTTCGGGTATTGGTGAGTGTTGAGGGTTTCGGTGAAAGTGTCGTTTAAACGCACCCATTCGCCACGCACCGCACGGTCTTTGAATAAGTAGCGGTAAAGTTTGTCGTTGTCTTTGGTATAACTCATTATGATTCCTCGTTGCAAGCGGTCGATTTTAGGTAAAATTTTGTAAAAAAATCACCGCTTGTAAAATTAAAAAGGTGAGAGAACTGCTCACTGCCGTAAGATGGCTCTCAATATAAGGATTATTTTGCTAATTACAAGGGTTTAACTAAATTCTTGTTCTTTGAATTTAATTAAATCTCGTCGTTCTTTTTTGTTTGGTCGGCGGTCTGGGTGAGGCATTGAAAGGGCATTGGCTTTGCGGGCGAATGCCATTGCCTCACGGTGTTTCACACTTTTTTCTGTTTCTTGATAGAGTAGTTGGGCTTCCGGTGCGCCTCGTCTTTGGTTGCTTAAGGCAAGTACTTCTACCTCTTTTTCTTCATTGCCTTGACGAAGTTTGATAATAGCTCCTACTTCCACCACTTTACTGACTTTCGCCCGTTGCCCGTTATAATGCACTTTACCGCCTTCAATCATCGCTTTGGCGATAGTGCGGGTTTTGTAGAAACGAGCCGCCCAAAGCCACTTATCTAGGCGGACTTCGTTATCATTGTCTGCTTTTTCGTGTTTATTTTTCATTTTCTGCCTTAAAATCAAAAGAATAGTTGAAATATTAGAGCGAAAATGTGTTTTTTCAACTAAAATAACTCTAAAAAGGTAATATAAAATGAAAAAACAGCTTCCTGACATTCTAAAGATTGAAACTCTTGCTAAAACTCGCATTTTTGAGGTGCAATCGGTCGATTTGCGGTTTTCCAACGGTGAAGAGCGAGTTTACGAACGCCTAACGCCACAACGCCGTTCTGCGGTGCTGGTAATGCCTATTCAGCATAATGAACTGATTATGATTAAAGAGTATGCCGTTGGTTCTGAGCGTTATGAGTTAAGTTTCCCTAAAGGCATTGTTGATGCCGGCGAAGAGCCGAGTGAAAGTGCCAATCGAGAATTACAGGAAGAAATTGGTTTCGGGGCGAAAAAGTTAGATTTTCTGCGTTCGCTTTATAGTTCGCCAAGCCATATGTATGGTTTAATGCACGTTTTTGTGGCGGAAGATCTTTACCCTTCCAAATTAGAGGGAGACGAGCCTGAACCGTTGGAAATTGTGCGTTATCCGCTGGATAAAATAGATGAGTTATTGGCAGAACCGAGTTTTGCAGAATCACGGAATTTATCCGCCTTATTTATGTTAAGAGACTATTTGAAAGAGAAAAATAAATAAAAAATAGATCTTGAGGAGGTAAAGTATGCAAATATTAAATCAACAATTACTAGATAATATTATCGCTCTTGCGAAAGAAGCTGGCGAGCATTTAAAGCTATTTTATGCACGTTCGGTAGAGGTTAAAATTAAGGCAGATGATACGCCTGTTACAGAGGCAGATTTGTTTATCAGCCAATTTTTAACTACTCGTTTACAACAACTTACGCCTGATGTGCCTGTTTTGTCGGAGGAGAGCTGTAATATCCCTTTGTCTGAACGTAATCAATGGCAAGAATATTGGATTATTGATCCGTTAGACGGTACACAACAGTTTATTAATCGTACCGATCAGTTTTCGATAGTGATTGGTTTAGTACAGAAAAGAGGCGAGAAAAATCAGCCCGTTTTAGGCGTAATTTATGCACCAATCGTAGATAAACTCTATTTTGCGATGGAAGCAAGTGGTGCATTTTTGCAAGAACAGGACAAAATTCGACCGCTTGTAAAGGCAGAACAACAAGCTGAAAAACCGTTAGTGATTGCCGTTGGTAGCCAAATCCACGCAGATAAAGTATTGCAAGCAATGGGAGGACGTGAGGCTCAGTTCTTACAATATGGTTCAAGCAGTTTAAAAGCAGGTTTAGTGGCGGAAGGTCAGGCAGATTGTTACATCCGTTTTGGCGATACAGGCGAGTGGGATACCGCAGTTGCAGAAGTGTTACTCAATGAAGTGGGCGGATCTGTTTTCGATTTTAATTTTGCTCCATTAACCTATAATCAGCGTGAAACTTTTATTAACCCTTACTTTGTGATGGTAAAAAACAGCTTACTAAATTGGGATAAAATATTTTTATTCAAATAGGGTATTCCCATTAACAATTTTTATGATAATCTTGCAATAAACAATATTTTAACAAATACAGGATAAATAAAAGATGAATGCTGAAAATAGTTGTATCGTCATTTTTGGTGCCTCAGGTGATTTAACTTTTCGTAAATTAATTCCCGCCCTTTACAATTTATATAAAATCGGCAGACTCGGCGAACATTTCTCGGTATTAGGTGTTGCCCGTTCTGAATTAAGTGATGAATCTTTCCGCCAAAAAATGCGTGATGCATTAGTCAAATTTGAGAAAGCAAGCGGTCCAAAATTAGATGAATTTTGCGAACATCTTTATTATCAAGCAATCAACACTTCTGATGCGGTCGATTATATTAAATTATTACCACGTCTTGATGAATTACACGATAAATATCAAACCGGTGGCAACACCCTTTACTACCTTTCTACACCGCCAAGTTTATATGGCGTGATCCCTGAATGTTTAGCCGCTCACGGCTTAACTACCGAAGAGTTCGGCTGGAAACGTATCATCGTCGAAAAACCGTTCGGCTATGACATTGAAACCGCTAAAAAATTAGACGTTCAAATCCACAAATGTTTTGAAGAGCATCAAATCTACCGTATCGACCACTATTTAGGCAAAGAAACCGTCCAAAACTTATTGGTGTTACGTTTCTCTAACGGCTTATTTGAACCGCTTTGGAACCGCAATTTTATTGATTATGTGGAAATCACAGGAGCGGAATCTATCGGCGTGGAAGATCGAGGCGGTTACTATGATGATTCCGGTGCAATGCGTGATATGTTCCAAAACCACTTGTTGCAAGTATTAGCAATGGTGGCAATGGAGCCGCCGGCAATTATCAACGCTAACTCAATGCGTGATGAAGTAGCGAAAGTGTTGCACTGCTTGCACCCGTTGTCAGAAGAAGACGTGAAGAATGATGTGATTTTAGGACAATACGCTAGAGGCTCGGTGGATGGCGAAGAAGTGGTCGGCTACCTAGAAGAAAAAGGCGTACCGGCAGATTCCAACACCGAAACCTTTATGGCAGTAAAATGTGAAATCGACAACTGGCGTTGGGCGGGCGTGCCTTTCTATGTGCGTACCGGTAAGCGTTTGCCAACCCGTGTAACGGAAATTGTGATCCACTTTAAAACTACGCCACACCCTGTATTTAGCCAAAATGCACCGGAAAATAAATTGATTATCCGTGTTCAGCCGGATGAAGGCATTTCAATGCGTTTTGGCTTGAAAAAACCGGGTGCCGGCTTTGAGGCAAAAGAGGTTTCAATGGATTTCCGCTATTCGGATTTAAGCTCATCTTCCAGCCTACTCACTGCCTATGAGCGTTTATTATTGGATGCGTTAAAAGGCGATGCGACCTTATTTGCCCGTACCGATGCGGTACACGCTTGTTGGAAATTCGTTCAACCGATTTTGGATTACAAAGCGAATCGTGGACGTGTTTACGAATATGAAGCAGGCACTTGGGGACCAACTCAAGCAGATAAATTAATTGCTAAACACGGTAAAGTATGGCGAAAACCGTCCGGTACTTTAAAGAAAAAAGTGTAAATTTCAGTTCCCCTCTTTTCTAAAGAGGGGTGTTATAACAAGGTAAATTATGAATAAAGTTATTTTCCCAACCGCCCAAGCAGCAGTAGAGCAAATCGCAGCAGAATTTAAAACCTACAGCGAACAAAATCGCCCAGTACATATTTCGCTTTCCGGTGGTTCAACGCCAAAATTATTATTTAAAACGTTGGCACAAGTCCCATTTAACACCGAAATTCAGTGGCAAAATCTCCATTTTTGGTGGGGGGATGATCGTATGGTTTCCCCAACCGATCCGGAAAGTAACTACGGCGAAGTACAAAAATTACTGTTCGACCATATCAATATTCCGGCAGAAAATATCCACCGTATTTGTGGCGAAGAGCCAGTGGAACAAGAGCTTGCAAGATTTTCACAAGAATTAACCGCTTGCGTGCCAAATCTTGAATTTGACTGGATTATTTTAGGAATGGGAACAGACGGACACACCGCCTCACTTTTCCCACACCAAACCGATTTTGACGATCAAAATATTGCTGTCATTGCCAAGCACCCTGAAACAGGGCAAGTACGTATTTCTAAAACAGCCTCATTAATTGAAAAAGCAAAACGCATTACTTATTTAGTAACAGGTGCAGCAAAAGCAGAAATTTTAAAAGAAATCCAAACCACACCTGCAGAAAACCTACCTTACCCAGCCGCAAAAATTAAAGCAAAAAATGGCGTAACGGAGTGGATTTTGGATAGTGAGGCGGCGAAATATCTTTAGCGGAAGTTTTAGTGATGTTTAACCTTAATAACAAAATCTTTTCTGCCGTGCAAAATAGTGAAAGTGGTGAAGTGAGTAATCAAACACGTTTTCATTATTTTCAACAAGATAAAATGATCTGGGCGGAATATCAAGGCGGTGAGATTTTAAAAGGATTTTTAATTGGTAAATGGATTTCAGATTGTCAAATTGAGTTTAGCTACCAACATTTAAATCAGAGATTGGAAAATCGTCTTGGGCGTTGTGTAACTACATTTTCGGTAGATAATGGAAAATTAGTTGGGCGTGAGCATTGGCAATGGCTCGACACATTGGAAACAGGGCAATCACAAATTATAGAGATAAATAGCGAAGAAATCTTATGAAAACACTCGGAATTTTAGGCGGAATGAGTGCAGAAAGCACGGTATCTTATTATTTGAATATTAACCGTGCAGTAAATCAAGCATTGGGTGGAAATTCCAGTGCAAAAATTTTTATCTCAAGTGTGAATTTTGAAGAAATTGTTCAACACCAAAAACAGGGAAACTGGCAACGTGCAGGCGAAATTTTGGCAGAGCAAGCAAGTTTATTAGAACAAGCTGGGGCAGAGGGTATTTTGCTCGCCACCAATACGATGCACAAAGTAGCAAATCAGATTACCGATAATATTTCTGTTCCGTTTTTGAATATTTTAGATTGCGTTGCAGATAGCATTCAAGCAAAAGGATTGAGCAAAGTCGCTCTACTTGGCACACAGTTTACAATGAGCGATAATTTTTATCGTGATGGTTTACTTGAGCGTGGTATTACGCCTATTGTGCCTGACGAAAGCACGCAGAAAGAGATTCATCGGATTATTTTTGATGAATTATGCTTGGGTAAAATCGAGCAAAACTCAAAAGATTTCTATCTCAAAACGATTAAAGATTTAGCAGCACTAGGGGCTGAAGGTGTGATTTTAGGCTGTACTGAAATCGGTTTATTAATTCAGCAATCAGAAAGCGAATTACCGTTTTTCGACACAGCAGAATTGCATAGCCAAATGGCGGTAGAGTTTGTTTTAGGCTAACTAAACAATAGATTTAATATTTACAAGCGGTCAAATTTATAAAATTTTTTGCAAAATCTTCATAAAATCCGACCGCTTACCGAATTAAAAAACAACAGGAGCAAACAATGTCAGTAAAAGGCGATATCGGCGTTATCGGTTTAGCGGTAATGGGGCAAAACTTAATTTTAAATATGAATGATCACGGCTTTAAAGTGGTGGCGTATAACCGCACCACGTCAAAAGTTGATGAGTTTTTAGCAGGTCCTGCAAAAGACACCAATATCATTGGGGCTTACTCTTTAGAAGATTTAGCCGCTAAATTGGAAAAACCACGCCGTGTAATGTTAATGGTACGTGCGGGTGATGTGGTGGATCAATTTATTGATGCGTTAGTGCCACATTTGGAAGAAGGCGACATCATTATTGATGGCGGTAACTCAAACTATCCGGATACTAACCGCCGAGTGCAGGCATTGGCAGAAAAAGGCATTCGTTTTATCGGTTCAGGTGTTTCCGGTGGTGAAGAAGGTGCAAGACACGGGCCATCAATTATGCCGGGCGGTGATGAATCTGCGTGGCAATATGTAAAACCAATTTTCCAAGCCATTTCTGCAAAAACCGAACAAGGTGAGCCTTGTTGTGATTGGGTGGGGCGTGATGGTGCAGGTCATTTCGTGAAAATGGTTCACAACGGGATCGAATATGGCGATATGCAGTTAATTTGTGAAGCTTACCAATTCTTAAAAGATGGTTTAGGCTTAAGCTACGATGAAATGCACGAAATCTTCAAAGAGTGGCAAAATACCGAATTGGATAGCTATTTGGTCGATATTACGACTGAAATTCTTGCTTATAAAGATGAAGATGGCGAGCCATTGGTTGAGAAAATTCTTGATACCGCAGGGCAGAAAGGTACAGGTAAATGGACGGGTATCAATGCTTTAGATTTCGGTATTCCATTAACTTTAATTACTGAATCGGTATTTGCTCGTTGTGTGTCTGCATTTAAAGATCAACGTGTTGCGGCATCAAGACTGTTCAACAAAGAAATCGGTAAAGTTGAAGGTGATAAAAAAGTGTGGGTGGAGGCAGTTCGCCGTGCATTATTAGCTTCAAAAATTATCTCTTATGCACAAGGCTTTATGTTGATTCGTGAAGCATCTGAAAACTTTGGCTGGAACATCAACTATGGTGCAACCGCACTTTTATGGCGTGAAGGTTGTATTATCCGCAGCCGTTTCTTAGGCAACATTCGTGATGCGTATGAAGCAAACCCATACTTAGTGTTCTTAGGTTCAGACCCATACTTTAAAGAGATTTTAGAAAACTGCTTAGCCGATTGGCGTAAAGTGGTGGCGAAATCAATTGAGATTGGTTTACCAGTGCCTTGTATGTCGTCAGCAATTACGTTCTTAGATGGCTATACTTCGGAGCGTTTACCGGCTAATTTATTACAAGCACAACGTGATTACTTCGGGGCTCACACTTACGAGCGTACCGACAAACCACGTGGTGAGTTCTTCCACACCAACTGGACAGGTCGTGGCGGTAATACTGCCTCAACCACTTATGATGTGTAATTAATTTTCCAAGCCACTTAATACATTTAAGTGGCTTTTTTATATCAAATTTTCGTCAATAGTTCTTGGAGTAAATATTTCCAAAGGTGTATAATAATGGAGCGATATTTCATTACTATATAAGGAGAATCTATGCTAACAGATCAAGATATTTTTAACCGCTATCAAACCAAAGAAGCGGAGTTTAAAAAACAGGCGGATATCAGCCTTATCGGTCATTCACTGTTCGATATGTGGGGTGATATGGAACAAGGTACGCCAAGTTTGGCAGGGCAAAGTGTGGCGAATTTAGGTTTATCCGGCACTAGCACCCGTCAATATTTAGATGTGATTATTAAGCCAAACCGTATTCAATATGTAGGCAAAAACGTTTTTATTTTTTTAGGTGTGAACGACATCGTGAAAGAGCCTGACTATTCGCCAAAACAAGTATTGGATTGGATTGAGGAAATTGTGGCAAGCCTAAAAGCTATTTCGCCGGATTCCCGTTATTTCTTGTTGGAGGCGACCCCGGTCAATAACATCGCTACTACCGATAATCCGCCAATTAAAGAAATGAACGCCTATTTTGAGGCAAACTGCCCATCTTATCTCACTTATGTGAAAACCTGGACGCATTTTGAAAATGAAGAAGGCAAGCTCGATCTTAATTTATGCCACGATGGCTTGCATTTTACTCAGGCTGGGTATGATCGCTTAAAAGCGATTTTAGAAGCTAATTTATAGTTTTTACTAAAAGATCAAGCGGTCAGATTTTTGCGAAATTTTACAAAATCCTGACCGCTTGTGTTCAATTACAGTGCTTCAATTTCTTGATACTGCACCTGCAATTTCTCTAAACCACTCAGATACTCTTGCATTTTTTCACGCTCTTTGGCAATCACTTGCTCAGGGGCTTTTGCCACAAAGGCTTCGTTGGAGAGTTTGCCTTCGATACGAGCCACTTCCCCTTTGAGTTTATCCATCTCTTTGGTTAAACGAGATAGCTCAGCTTCTTTATTGATAAAGCCTGCCATTGGGATCAAGATTTCGCCATTTGCCACCAATTTCGCCACCGATAGTGGTGCGTTTTCGCCGGTTTCCAGCACTTTCACGCTATCAAGTTTTGCCATTGATTTGAGCAATACTTCATTCGCATTGAGAATTGCGACTTCATCTGCCGAGAAGTTACGGGCGATCAGGTCTAAGCCTTTACTTGGGGCGATGTTACTTTCCGCACGAATGTTACGCACCGCCACAATCACGTCTTTAATGAAGTTGATTTGGTTTTCGGCTTGTTCGTCAATCGCAAGCGGGTCAAATTGCGGGAATTTTTGCAACATAATGGTATCCGCTTCAATGCCCACAAAGCCTTTCACTTTCTGCCAGATCTCTTCGGTGATAAACGGCATTACCGGGTGGATTAAACGCAGTAATTTTTCCAACACATTTACCAGCGTGCGACTTGCCCCACGGCGTTGTGCGTCTGTGCCTTTGAAGAAGATCGGTTTGGTTAGCTCTAAGTACCAGTCGCAGAATTGATCCCAAGTAAATTCGTAGATCGCATTTGCCACTAAGTCGAAACGGTATTGGCTGAGTGCGGTGCGGAAGGTTTCCACCGTGCGGTTGAATTGGCTTTCAATCCAACGATCCGCAAGGCTGTATTCCACTTCACCTTCGCTTAAATCGAGTTTGTCGTTAGTCAGCACATAACGGCTCGCATTCCACAATTTGTTGCAGAAGTTGCGGTAGCCTTCTAGGCGTTTCATATCCCAGTTGATGTCACGGCCGTTGCTCGCAAGTGCGGTTAAAGTGAAACGCAGGGCGTCCGTACCGTGTGCCACAATGCCTTCACTAAACTCTTTACGAGTCGCTTTGGCGATTTTCTCAGCAAGTTGCGGCTGCATCATATTGCCGGTGCGTTTTTCGAGTAAATCATCGAGGCTGATACCGTCAATCATATCAATCGGGTCTAGCACGTTACCTTTCGATTTGGACATTTTCTGCCCTTGCTCATCACGGATTAAGCCGGTCACATACACGGTTTTGAACGGCACTTGCGGTTTGCCGTTTTCATCTTTGATGAAGTGCATCGTGAACATAATCATACGAGCCACCCAGAAGAAGATGATGTCAAAACCGGTGATTAACACATCGGTCGGGTGGAACATTTTCAGTTCTTTGGTTTGTTCTGGCCAACCAAGGGTCGAGAACGTCCATAAGCCTGATGAGAACCAAGTATCTAGCACGTCTTCGTCTTGTTTTAGCACAAGATCCGCAGGTAAGTTGTGTTTTGCACGCACTTCCGCTTCATCACGAGCTACATAGACATTGCCTTGCTCGTCATACCATGCAGGGATACGGTGTCCCCACCAAAGTTGGCGAGAGATACACCAGTCTTGAATATCACGCATCCAAGAGAAGTAGAGATTTTCGTACTGTTTCGGCACGAATTGGATTTCGCCATCTTCCACCGCTTTGGTTGCCACTTCCGCCAAAGGCTTAACAGAAACATACCATTGGTCGGTTAGCATCGGCTCAATCGGTACGCCACCACGGTCGCCATAAGGCACTTTTAAGTCGTGCGGTTTGATTTGATCGAGCAAGCCCAAGGCTTCAAAATCCGCCACGATTTTCTTACGAGCCACAAAACGCTCCAAGCCTTGATAGTCAGCCGGAATTGGGGCTGCATAGCCGGCAAGCGGTTTGCCGTCTGTGCCAATAATTTCTGCTTCCGCACGAATATCGGCATTGAGCGTCATCACATTCACCATCGGCAAGCCGTGGCGTTTACCCACTTCGTAGTCGTTGAAATCGTGTGCAGGGGTAATTTTCACCACGCCTGTACCAAATTCACGATCCACATACTCATCGGCGATAATCGGAATCTCACGGTTAGCAAGCGGTAGGATTACCGTTTTGCCAATCAGCGATTGATAACGTTCATCTTCCGGGTGAACCGCAACCGCTGTATCGCCCAACATCGTTTCAGGACGAGTAGTTGCCACCACCAAATAATCTAAGCCGTCAGCGGTTTTCGCCCCGTTGGCAAGCGGATAACGGAAATGCCACAGCGAGCCTTTGCTCTCTTTGTTTTCCACTTCCAAATCAGAAATGGCGGTGTGCAGTTTCGGATCCCAGTTTACCAAGCGTTTGCCACGGTAAATCAGGCCTTCTTCGTGCAAGCGAACGAACACTTCTTTCACCGCATTAGACAAGCCTTCGTCCATCGTAAAACGCTCACGATCCCAGTCAATCGAGTTGCCCAAGCGACGCATTTGCTGGCTGATCGTACCGCCCGAATAGGCTTTCCAATCCCAGATTTTGTTGATAAACGCCTCACGACCATAATCGTGACGGGTTTTGCCCTCCTCATTAGCGATTTTACGCTCCACCACCATTTGGGTCGCAATCCCCGCGTGGTCAGTCCCTGCCTGCCAAAGGGTATTGTTGCCTTCCATACGGTTGAAACGGATTAAGGTATCCATCAACGTCTGTTGGAAAGCATGCCCCATATGCAACGAGCCCGTCACATTCGGCGGTGGAATGGCGATACAGTAGCTTGGTGCGGATAAATCTTCGCTCGGTTTGAAATAGCCTTGCGATTCCCAGTGTTGGTAGAGGGCTTGCTCTACGGCGGAAGGGTTAAAACGGTCTTCCATTGTGAATTGTTTTGTCATTTTGGTTCTCTTTATTTTTAATGTTTCACATTTAAAACCCTGTTGCTAGGGATAAAAATAATTCTTTACAAAGTTCTTTGTCATCTTCTTTGAGGATAGAATATGTTGCTCCTCTAATTAATACTAAGCTTTCTTCATCAAATTGAATAGGTATATATAATTGATAAAAAATCCCAATTACGTTTTTATTAAATTTAAAATCAGGATTATGCTTCTTTAATTTATTAAGTAATAAATTAAATTGAAATTCTAAAGAATGTGATAGTAAAGTAGATATTATCTGTCGAAAATGTGGATTAGATTTAAAATTATCAATCTCTAGCTCAGAATACTTTTCCCTAAAAAATGTAATTATCGGGTAAATAATTTGAAAATATTCATCCTTGTTAAATACATCAGTAAAATCTAAGGCAATAAATCCCAATGATTTTTCTGGTATTTTATCTAACTGTTTATTAGCATCTTTTATGTTCTTTTCGAATTTTTTTATTGAATGCAATTTTTTACATTCAATAAATAAGTTATCATTAACTATAATATCGGTAATATCAAGCAAGTTTAGTTTTTCTTTTTTAAATCTACTTGCAACATCTATTTCAAAGAAATAATCTTCTGATTTGTGTGCGTCATTAATATTTGTTTCAGAGCCAGAAATTAAATGTCTAAGAGTATCGGTTTTTATTTGTCCTTGATGTTCTTTTACAAAATTAAGGATTCTGGAATAATGGTAAATCTTTGAGAAGATTTTTATTAAAGTTTCTTTATCTTCATTTCCCCTAAGTTCTTTCTCCTTTACTTTTTTAAGCCATTTGGCAAATTTCGTAGCTCTTATATTTTTAAATGGTTTCTCACCTTTAATTTCTATTTTTTCTAACTCATCCATTAATAGAATTGAATTGTTGATTAGATCTTCTAGTTTTGATTTATTAATATTAATATCTGACATATTTCCCCCGATGGAGCTCGTCTCCGACGAGTGCCTATTTATTTAAGCACCCGTCAGAGACGGGTGCTATCGTTGGTATTTTACAAGCGGTCTGTTTTGAGAAGTTTTTTGCAAAATTTTTCTTAAATTTAACTGCTTGTCACCCCACACGAGCCGTGTGGGGTTAAGCATAACCGAGCCACGCTGTGGCTCTTATTTTTCTCTAACTTCTAGCCCCAGAGGGGCTGAGCTATGCTTAACCTAGTACGGCTTTGCCGTGCTAGGTCTGTCCGCATATTGAATTACCTTTTCCGTGCCATCTGGATAATGCTGGATTAAATCTCCATTTTCACGGCGATATGTCAGCACTTCGTGCTTTTTCTTTTCTTCAAACCACGCAGTAAAGAGAATATCCAGCTCTCGTTGTTTTTTGAGTAATTCTTCACGGCTTGTCATTTTATGTCCTCTGTTTCAGAATCGCCAAATATCTTTCCAGTTCCGTTAATTCATATCGACTAATTAATTCAACTAAACTTCTAATACCTTGTTCATTTTTATGGAAATCATCAAAACATTGGTAATAGTTTGCTCGATGAGTAAATTTAATATCAACAGGTAAATAGCCTTGTTTCAATAATTCAAAATTAATCAGTAATCGCCCTGTACGTCCGTTGCCGTCAATAAAAGGATGAATACTTTCAAAGGCTAAATGTAACCAACTAATCGCTTCTATTGGGTGAAGTGCAGTCAGTTTTTGTTGATATTTTTCAATTAACGACTGCATTTCTTCGGCAATCAAATAAGGAGCAGTAGGCTCATTTTCTGCCCCTAAAATACGCACCGGAATTTTGCGATAAACACCTCGACTTTCAGCATTATTCATTAAAACAAGCGAATGAATATCTTTAATGGTTCGCTCGCTTAATGGTTCATCATTGGCAACTAATTCATAAATATAGTTAAAGGCATCTTTGAAACCGATAATATCCAAATGTTCTCGTAATGGCTTTTCCGCAATCGTCATTCCCTCTTTTAAAATCAGAACGGTTTCACGCAAGGTAATGGTATTGCCTTCAATCGCATTGGAATTATATGAGCTTTCAATAATAAATTCTTCTCGCAAACGCTGTATTTCAGATGCGGATAATGGACGACGTTGAGAAAGTTCTGCTTTTAAACGATCAATTTGGGCTAATTTATTTTGCATACTTATTTATTCCTCCCAAACCATATCCAAATGCGGTATCCCGTCTTCCAAATACACGCCTGATACCGCTTTGAACCCAAAACTTTCATAAAACCCTTGCAAATAACTTTGGGCTTGGACGTGAACGGGTTGACCACGAGCCTCTTTTACCACTAACACTCTGCCGATATGTACGCCATCATCACTTGGAATTAGACGGCAGTAAGCGGTCAGATTTTTTGCATTTTTTGCAAAGAAATGCACCGCTTGTAGGTCTTTGTCGTCCACTTCTTGGTAAGGGCAATTTTGCTCAACCACAAACACGGCGGTGCGGAGTTTGTAGATTTCAAATAGCTCTTGGGTGGAAAGTTGCCCAAAAGTCTTGGCTTGCCAATTTATTGTGTTTAGCATTGCACGGTTTCCAGCTGCCAACCTAATTGGCGATATTGTTTATAGCGTTCGCGTGCTTGTACTTTGGCAGTTTCTTCCACCGGCACAAAGTCAATAATATGATTGAAACTGTTAATAAAATCGGGTAATTCTGTTTGTAATGAAATTAGTAAATCCCGATGTTGTGCGTTGCGTTTACCTTTCCACGAAATTTCAATCGGCGTTGGGTAAGTAGTAATTTCGCCCGATAAATTATGTGGTACGAAAGAATCAGGATCTCTTGCCCAAAGTGCTTCATCAATATTGAAGGCTTGTTGTTCTGTTTCACAGGCAATAAGCACTCGTTTACCTAATCGCCACGCTTGAGCGGCAAGTTCACAAGCCTGAGCTTCAGCGGCTGAAATATCGGCTGAATCGGTTTGGCTTAGAAGATAAAATTGCACTTGTTTCACAGCATATTCCTAAACAATATATTGATGTACTTAAACGGTAGATTTTAGCTGAAAATCAGGCAAATATAAAATCTAAGCGGCATTTTTTGCAAAAAATATGCGAAAAAGCACCGCTTGTGGCGTTTTTCAGGAGGTTTGAGGTTGAACTAATTCACTTTTACTTGTTCTAATAGCTGGAATGCACTATTTCCAACGGTGGAAATTGTGTAAAATGAAACCCCCAGTCTTATTATGAGGAACTTACTATGGGCTTATTTGATTTTGTAGACGACATTGGTCGTAAATTATTTAACAAAGAAGAAGATGCTTCAAAAGCCGTTACTGAACATTTGAGCCAAGATAATCCGGGCGTTGAAAATGTGAATGTAACCGTTGAAAATGGTGTAGCGAAAATTTCCGGTATTGCTTCAAGTGCAGCCGCTGTTGAGAAAGCGGTGTTGATGGCAGGTAACGTAGCCGGTATTACTAACGTGAATATTGATGCCTTACAACTTGCAAGAGAAGAACAGTTAGCCGGCGATGATGAGTTTTACGTTATCCAAAAAGGCGATACTTTATGGGAAATCGCAACGAAAGCATACGGCAACGGTGCAAAATATAAAGCGATTGTGGAAGCGAATAAAGAAGTGATTAAAGACGAAAATAAAATCTTCCCGGGTCAAAAAATCCGAATTCCAAAAGGTTTATAATTAAGAAGAGCTAAACTTGTGAAAGTTTAGCTCTTTTTATATAAGAGTAGTTGATAAAAAAGCTCTGCATTTGCAGAGCTTTTGAGTAATTGTTATTTACTTTCTACCGCTTGTTTCACTTCTTCAGCTTTCATTTCAGTTACTTCTTTTAACTCTGCTGCTTTTTCAACTACAGCGTTTTTAGCTGCTTCTGCTTTATCTGATGTTGCTTGTGCGGCTTCTTTAGCTGCTGCTTTCAACTCTGTAGCTTTAGCTTCTGTTGCGACTTTAGCCTCCTCTGCTTTTTCAACTACTGCATTTTTTGTGGCTTCTGTTTTATCTGAAACGGTTTGTGCAGCATCTTTAGCTGCTTCTTTTACTTCGTCAGTTTTAGCTTCAGTTACTGCTTTAACTTCTGCTGCTTTCTCAACAACAGAATTTTTAGCTTCTTCCGCTTCATTTGCTGTTGCTTGCATAGCATCTTTCGTTGCCTCTTTAACTTCTGTTGCTTTTTCAACAACTGCTTCTTTCACTTCAGTAGCTTTGTTTACTGTTGCTTGAGTTGCTTCTTTTGCTTGATCACACGCTGCAAGCGTCATTGTTGTACCTAACACTAATAAAGATAAAATTGTTTTTTTCATTCCGAGTTCCTTAAATTAAAAAAATAAACAAATACATTTTGCAATGTATTTGCTTAGGCTGATTAAATCATAAAAAGTTCATATTATAAAAAATGCCTATTAATTTTTAATCAATAGGCATTCTAGTTTAGAGTTTTTTACTCAATATTGGTTGAGCGAGGTGCAGATTGCACTTGGCTTACCGCACTAGTGTAACCACCGAAACCCTTACCGTAGAAATAATATTTAGAATTTTGCCACTGATTAATAGCAAAAGAGTCTAAGCTTTCTGTTGGTGGTGCAGCAACAGTCATTTCCGCTTTGGTATGTTCAACACGAGAGAATGTGCCTAAGCGACCGTTAAAACTATAGTTGCTTTCATAGCTTGAAACAGGCACTTCAATAACTTGTTGAGATACTGTTTCAATGGCTGGAGCAGAAGTCGCTTTTGATTGGAATTTACCAACACGCTCATTCTTCTCTTTTACCAAATCACGCTCAGAAGGCTGAGCAACCACACTACCAAATGGAGCAATATGTTCTTTTACTTCTGATTTTTGAATTTCCGGTTCTAATCCTTTTTCTGCTTTAGGCTTAGCGTGTTCCTCTTGTTTTTCTTTGACTAAATCACGATTAGTCGGCTGAGCAACAAATCCACCTAACGGGCTAACAGAAAGTGTTTTCTTATCAGCTGCTTTTTTCTCTGCTTCAACAGGTTGGATTTCTTGCTGTTCAAGCATTTGATCAACCGATAAGAATTGTACTTTTTCTTCCGCTTTTGCCGGAGTTGCAAATTGTACCCAAACTTTACCGCTGGCAAGTTCAGGCGAAGCAACTGCTGAGCTCAATGGCATTGCAGAAGTTGCATTACCACGCTGATTCTCACGACGACGCTGATTACCTACACGTAAATGGCGAGGCAAACGGCGTTGGCGGTTGTTATCACGGCTTTCAGAGTTGTTTTCAGCAATAGCTTCTACTGCTACAAGCGGTTGAATATTACTCGCTATGCTCGCTCCTTCGGAGCCGTTGGCTAAGCCAACGTTCAAGCACAAGTGTTTGTCATAATTTTTTTGCACATTTTCAACATCATCTAGTTTAACCGCAAGAGTTTCTACTGTTGATGGTACTAAATTTTCACTTACAGCTTCTACTGCCTCAACACGCACTTTTTTGCGTAATTCACGACGTTGGCGGCGTTCTACTTGGTTTTCTCGTTGATTATTGCGGCTTTCCTGTGCATCAGTTACGCCAGCTACTTCTTCAACCACCGCACGACGTTGTTTTTTCTCAGTACGAGTAGCTTTTTCTTCTTGAGACGCTACTTGATTTTGCTGTTGTTTACGCTCTTGATTTTCCGCTTTTGTATTGCGGTTCGGGCGTTCACGACGTTGGCGACGATCACGTTGATTGCGAGATTTCGGTTTCGGTTTTTCTTCCACTTTTTCTTCTGCTGCAAACCAGCCTTTAATCGTTGCCATTAAACGGCTGAATAGAGATGGTTTCGCCGGCTCAACCGGTGTTGGTGCAGGTTGAAGATTTAGCTCGGTGCTTTGTAATACAGATTCAACGGTAATCACAGGCTCATTGCGAGTTACTAAGGCATCATCATTATGGTTATGTGAATGATGGTGTGGTTCTTCCTCGCTACGTGCCTCGTAATGTTTGGTCAAATCGTAGCTCAAGGTTGGTGTTACTTCATTTTCACGCAGGCGATACACGCTGAAATGTGGGGTTTCCATACTTTCAGACGGTACAACCACAATTTGAACCTCGTGGCGTTTTTCAATGCTTGAAATTGCTTTACGTTTTTCGTTTAATAAATAAGTTGCAATCTGCACCGGCACAATGGTGTGAACTTGAGCCGTGTTTTCTTTAATCGCCTCTTCTTCTAATAAACGTAAGATTGAAAGGGCAATAGACTCATTATCACGCACTTTACCTGTGCCTTGACAACGAGGACAGATATGCGATGAAGCTTCACTTAATGATGGACTTAAACGCTGGCGGCTCATTTCTAACAAACCGAAACGAGAGATGCGAGCAAACTGAATTCTTGCACGGTCTTGACGTGTTGCTTCACGAATGCGGTTTTCCACTTCACGTTGATGACGAACCGGGGTCATATCGATAAAGTCGATCACAATTAAACCGCCCAAATCACGTAAACGTAATTGGCGAGCAATTTCATCTGCCGCTTCTAAGTTAGTGTTAAGGGCAGTTTCTTCAATATCGCCACCGCGAGTTGAACGTGATGAGTTAATATCAATCGCTGTTAAGGCTTCTGTTACATCAATAACAATTGAGCCGCCTGACGGTAAACGTACTTCACGTTGGAATGCAGATTCAATTTGCGATTCAATTTGATAATGGCTAAATAACGGTACTTCGCCTTCGTATAAACGCACACGGTTGATGAAATCAGGGCGAACCAAACGAATGTGATTTTTCGCCTTTTCGAATACTTTTTTGTTGTCGATTAATATTTCACCAATATCACGACGTAAGTAATCACGAATGGCACGTACAATCACATCACTTTCCTGATGGATTAGGAAAGGTGCAGGGCGAGACTCTGCCGCTTTTTTAATGGCGTCCCAATGGTGCAATAGCACTTTTAAGTCCCACTGCAACTCTTCAGGTGATTTTCCCACACCGGCAGTACGTACAATCAAACCGACATCTTCAGGTACATCTAAGCAGTCTAAAGCCTCTTTTAACTCTAAACGCTCATCGCCTTCAATACGGCGGGAAATACCGCCTGCACGCGGATTGTTTGGCATTAAAACTAAGTAACTACCCGCAAGAGAAATGAAAGTGGTTAAGGCTGCACCTTTATTACCACGTTCTTCTTTGCTGACTTGAACGATAACTTCTTGTCCTTCTTGGATAATATCTTTGATATTTGGACGACCGTTAAACACATAGTCTGACGGGAAGTATTCACGAGAAATTTCTTTTAAAGGTAGGAAACCGTGGCGTTCTGCACCGTAATCAACGAATGCTGCTTCAAGGCTTGGTTCAACACGGGTAATTTTACCCTTGTAGATATTAGATTTTTTCTGTTCGTGTCCCGGACTTTCAATATCCAGGTCGAATAAACGTTGCCCATCAACAAGGGCAACACGCAACTCTTCTTTTTGAGTTGCATTGATTAACATTCTTTTCATTGTGTTTTCTCATTATTGTTCATTTTACACGGGCTGTTTGCCCCATTATTCAGGAATGTTTTTATGTCTATCTCACGACTGTCTTAATTCCTAATTAAAAGTGTTGACAGTTGTCTTATGTTTACTTTTTCTTGTCTCAAAGAAACTGCAAAATCAATCACTTATGGCTTGCTGAAGATTTTTGCAAGCGGTTATTTTTTGCCAAAATTTTGCAAATTTTCCGTTGCTTTTTTACAGGCAAAAATAACGAGGTATTATCGCATTTTACCCCTTTTAAAAGCAAGGTAATTGTAGCTGTTGTTGCGAATTAATTTTATTGAATTTTGTTGTTGAATATAAAAAACACAAGCGGTTAAATTTACAAATTTTTTTGCAAATTTAACCGCTTGTGGGTTATTAAGAAGGGCGAGGGTAAAGTCGGCGAGTGTGAATAATTGTAATAATGAAAATATCTTCTTCAATAATCTCATACACTATTCGATAATTTCGTACAAAAGTTTCTCGTGTGCCGTCATTACGAGTAATGCCAATTGTAGGCATAAATTCAAGCAACTTTAATTTCTTAAAGATATCAGTGTGGAGCTTAATACCACTTTGCTCATAGCCTGTAAATTCAACCACATTATCAATGATTTCATCAATATCATTTTCAGCTTGTGTGGTTAAAATAAGATTAGCCATAAACCACATCTCTGTTTCGGCTTAATTCCATCTCTCTAATTTTACGTTCTAGCTTCTCTTTGGTACGCTGTTTAGCGACTTCAAGCGGAACTCCCTGTCCTGCTCGAGCTTGTTCTCTACCAATACGGATTTTTTCAGCTAAAAACTCATCATATCCCTTTTCTTTTAACATAACTTGCTCCTATTAAAACGGACAATTTTAGAACATTGTCCGCCTTTCATTCTAGTTTGTCAAATTAGTCGCTTGTAGGTTAGATACCAAGCTGATCCCAAATCTCATCAACACGTTTTACCACACTTTCATCTTTTTCGATAGGTGTTCCCCATTCACGGGTGGTTTCGCCAGCCCATTTGTTGGTAGCATCAATCCCCATTTTTGAGCCTAAGCCGGCAATTGGCGAGGCAAAATCAAGATAATCAATCGGGCTGTTTTCAATTAATGTAGTATCTCGTGCCGGATCGCAACGGGTGGTGATCGCCCAAATCACATCTTTCCAATCTCGAGCGTTCACATCATCATCACACACAATTACAAATTTGGTGTACATAAATTGGCGTAAGAATGACCAAACGCCCATCATTACCCGTTTAGCATGCCCTGCGTATTGCTTTTTCATCGTAACGACTGCTAAACGATACGAGCAGCCTTCCGGTGGCAGATAGAAATCGACAATTTCAGGGAATTGCTTCTGTAAAATCGGAATAAAGACTTCGTTTAACGCTTCGCCTAACACCGCAGGCTCATCAGGTGGTCTGCCAGTGTAGGTACTATGATAAATCGCATCTTTTCGCATTGTGATATGGGTAACGGTAAACACAGGGAAATATTCTTGTTCGTTATAGTAACCCGTGTGGTCGCCGTAAGGACCTTCTAATGCGGTTTCCTCTAAATCAATGTAGCCTTCAAGTACAATTTCTGCACTTGCCGGCACTTCTAAATCATTTGAAATCGATTTTACCACTTCCGTTTTATTACCACGCAAAAGCCCGGCGAATGCGTATTCCGAGAGTGTATCGGGAATTGGCGTAACGGCGGCTAAAATCGTTGCAGGATCTGCCCCAATGGCAACTGAAACAGGGAATGGTTTATCGGGGTTTTCGGCTTTCCACTCTTGGAAATCTAACGCCCCGCCACGATGCGAGAGCCAACGCATAATGAGCTTGTTTTTGCCGATTAATTGTTGGCGATAAATCCCTAGATTTTGGCGTTTTTTGTACGGACCTTGCGTAATCGTCAGCCCCCAAGTAACGAGTGGGGCAATATCGCCTTTCCAGCAGTGCATAATAGGCAACTTAGTGAGATCGACCTCATCGCCCGAAATAACCACTTGCTGGCATTCTGCTCGACTTAATACTTTCGGCGGCATATTGAGAATTTGCTTCCATTGCGGCAGCTGCCCGATTAAATCCTTGAAACCTTTTGGCGGCTCAGGCTCTTTTAAAAAGGCGAGTAGCTTGCCAAGTTCTCGCAAGGCTTTGGTATCTTCCTGCCCCATTCCCATCGCCACTCGTTTTGGTGTGCCGAATAAATTGCATAGTACAGGAATTTGGCTACCCTTAGGGTTTTCAAACAACAATGCCGGTCCACCTTTTCTTAAGGTTCTATCGGCAATTTCCGTCATTTCTAAATAAGGGTCGATTTCTTGTTTAATACGAACTAACTCACCTTGTGCTTCAAGTAAATCAAGAAATTCTCGTAAATTTTTATATTTCATAGCGGTCATATTTTTGAAGTTTTTTGCAAGTATATAGAAAAATGCGGATGAAAAATACCCATAAAAAATTTATAGAAATTTTATTTGGTTTTGCTAGAATACGTTGATTTCAAATTTATAAAAGGAGATTTTATGTTTAAGAAAACATTGATTGGCTTAGCGGTTTTAGGGGCGGGAGTTGCTCAAGCGGATGTATTAACCAGCATCAAACCGTTGGGCTTTATCGCTAATGCGATTACTGATGGCGTTACTGAAACTAAAGTATTATTACCGGTAACCGCTTCTCCACACGATTACAGCTTGAAACCGTCAGATGTATCGCAGTTACAATCTGCTCAATTAGTGGTTTGGGTGGGCGATGGTTTAGAAAGTTTCCTCGAAAAAAGCATCGAAAAACTGCCGAAAGAGAAGGTATTAACCCTTGAGAATGTCGAAGCGATTGAAGAGTTGGTGGAAAAAGCGAGCGATAAAAAAGAAGATGCTCACGACCACGATCATAAGCACGACCACAAGCATTCACACGAGCATAAACACGAACATAAAGGGCATAGCCACAAACACGATGATCATCACGGTCATAGCCACGATGAAGACTGGCATATTTGGTTATCCAGTGAAGCGAGTGAGTTAGCGGCGGAACAAATTGCTGCACGCTTAAGCGAACAATTACCGGAACAAAAAGCCAAAATTGCAGAAAATCTTGCAAAATTCAAAGCAAATTTAACCGCTAAAAAAGCAGAAATTGCGAAGCAATTAGAGCCGGTGAAAGCCAAAGGCTATTACACTTTCCACGATGCTTACGGTTATTTTGAAAGAGAGTATGGTTTAAATTCATTAGGTTCATTTACCATTAATCCAACGGTTGCACCGGGTGCGAAAACACTTGCCGCAATCAAGAAAAATATTGCTAAAAACAAAGCACAATGTTTATTTGCTGAGCCACAATTTACCCCGAAAGTAATTGAGACTTTAGCTAAAGAAACGAACGTAAATGTAGGGCAATTAGACCCACTAGGTGCGAAAGTTCAACTCAGTGCAACTGCTTATCCTGAGTTTTTACAGGCACTAGCTAACGAATTTAGCCAATGTTTATCAAAGTAAGATAAAAAATAACCCCATTTAAGTAAATTTAAATGGGGTTTGTTTTATTCTTCTTTCACGATAATTTTCTTACCATTAGTAAAATCAATCTGCTTGGCAACAGTAATATGACCAATTGGGGTTTCAAGTGAAGCAAAAACAGGTTTTACATTTTCAGGTAAATTATTTATTGGTAAAACTACTGTAATATTGGTTTTCTTTTTGGCTGAAATAGCTTTATCTAGCTGAGTTTGAACTTCTTGCACAAAGAAAATTTGATTATTAATGGTAAAAGCAGATAACCAATTTAAATTTTTAATACGATTTTTGCCTATGTTATTGACCTCATAAGTTAATACAGCAACATCTTGGTTATCTTGTTTTGCTGTTCCTCTTTGGATCAAATTAATTCTGACATTTTGGTTAAATGCTTTTAGGTTTTTATCTTCAGCTTGTTTTGTTTCCATTTTTTTAGTCTCGGTTTTATTTGCTTCAGTTTTAGCAGCTTGATTATTTTCTGTAGCCTGAACATTAAGTACAAATAATGAAATAGCTGTAAGTATGAATAACAATTTCTTAATAAACATAATATTCCTCTAGTAATTTAATTTGCAAAATTGAGTAAAAATTTGACCGCTTGTAGCTAGTAAAATTTACCCATTAGGCTTTTTTCAAAAATTCAGATTTCAGCATAATTTTGCCACAATCTACATTGTGATCGCCTTCTGCTAAACGAATCCCTTTGAATTTAGTGCCTTTTTTCAAGACTTCTGATGATCCTTTTAATTTCAAATCTTTGATTAATAGTACATCATCACCATCCGATAATAAATTACCATTACTGTCTTTTACAATTAAGACATCTTCGTCTTGACTGGTCTCTTCACCATTCCATTCGTAGGCACAATCAGGGCAAACAAATTGAATAGAATCGTGATAAGTATTTTCGCCTTTGCATTCAGGGCATACAGGGTATGTCATAATATTTTCTTCTCATTGGTTTATGTTAAAAATGGCATTATATAATAAAAAGCAATAAAAAGATAAATGAACAATTTTTAACAATTGTAAAGAAAAGTCAGTTAGAATAAGAGCAGATTAAAGCAAAAGGAGGCAACTATGATAGTCGATCCAAATTATCAACAAGAATTAGAAAAATATGAAAATCCTGTGCCGAGCCGAGAGTTTATTTTAAATACTATTCGTGAACATAACGCACCGATGAGTCGTGATGAGTTGCTCGAAGCATTTCACATTTATGATGAAGAACGAATGGAGGGTGTTCGCCGCCGTTTACGGGCAATGGAAAATGACGGCGAGTTAGTGTTTACTAAAGGTAAACGTTATGCCTTGCCTGAAAAGATGGATTTATTGAAAGGGACAGTGATTGGTCATCGTGATGGCTATGGTTTTCTACAAGTAGAAGGGCACGAAAAACTCACGACGAAAAATGAGGATTGGTTTATTCCTAATGCTCAAATGGTAAAAGTAATGCACGGTGATTTTGTACTGGCACAGCCGAACGGCACAGATAGAAGAGGTCGTAAAGAAGTGCGTATCGTGCGTGTGCTGGAAGCCCGTAAAAAGCAGATTGTTGGGCGATTCTTCCTGGAAAGTGGTATCGGTTTCGTTGTGCCTGACGATAGCCGTATCAATCAAGATATTCTAATCCCTGATGAGCATCGTATGGGAGCAAGAATGGGTCAGGTTGTGGTGGTGGAATTGCAAGAACGCAAAGCCGGTTTTAACCGCCCGGTGGGTTTTATTACGGAGATTTTAGGCGATAATTTAGCACCGGGTATGGAAATCGAAATTGCATTACGCAATCACGATATTCCACACGTTTGGTCAGAAGGGGTAGAAAAGCAAATTCGTCAATTTACTAGCGAAGAAGTGCCGGAAGAAGCGAAGCAGGGGCGTATTGATTTACGTGATTTACCGCTCATTACTATTGATGGCGAAGATGCTCGTGATTTTGACGATGCGGTTTTTGCCAAAAAAGAAGGTAACGGCTGGCGTTTATGGGTAGCAATTGCTGATGTAAGCTATTACGTTCGCCCGAAAACGGCGTTAGATTTGGAAGCTCTTAATCGAGGTAACTCGGTTTATTTCCCGAATCGAGTGATTCCAATGCTACCCGAAGTTCTTTCAAATGGCTTGTGTTCATTAAATCCACAGGTTGATCGTCTCTGTTTAGTGGCGGAAATGTCGGTTTCCAACAAAGGGGAATTGGTCGATTACAAATTCTATGAAGCAGTAATGAATTCACACGCTCGCCTGACCTATACCAAAGTTTGGAAAATGTTAGAAGGCGATGAAATTTTGCGTGAGCGTTATGCACCATTAGTGCCACATATTGAAGAGCTTTATGCGATGTTCCAAACTTTAATGAAAGCTCGCCAAAAACGAGGTGCAATTGAGTTTGAAACCATTGAAAATCAATTTATTTTCAACCCTCAAGGGAGAATTGAACGCATTGAGCCGCTTATCCGCAATGAGGCACACAAACTGATTGAAGAGTGTATGATTTTGGCAAATATTGCGGCAGCTCGCTTTGTGGAACAAGCCAATGAACCTGCTCTTTACCGAATTCACGATAAACCAAGTGAAGAAAAATTACTCAGTTTTAAATCATTTGTGCGTGAATGTGGTTTAACGTGGGATGTTGGGCTTGCTCCACAACCTAAAGATTACGGCGTATTATTAAACCAAATTGCCGAACGAGCCGATAAAGAGCTTATTCAAACAATGTTACTTCGTTCTCTTAAACAAGCCGTTTATGCGGCGGATAACATCGGACATTTTGGCTTAGCATTAACCGAATATGCTCACTTTACCTCGCCAATTCGCCGTTATCCTGATTTGTTGTTGCACCGTGCGATTAAATATTTAATCGAAAAAGGCAAGGGCAATACACGTCATTATACTGATGGCGGTGGTTATCACTACAAGTTAGATGATATGGATGCATTTGGCGATAAATGTTCTGCTACCGAACGCCGAGCAGATGAAGCGACCCGTGATGTGGCAGATTGGCTGAAATGTGAGTTTATGCAGGATCATATCGGCGAAGAGTTTGATGGTGTGATTTCAAGCGTAACAGGCTTTGGTTTATTTGTGAAACTTAATGAGCTATTTATTGATGGTTTGGTTCATATTTCAACCTTAGATAATGACTACTACCATTATGATGCAGACAGACAACGTTTAGTGGGCGAAAGTGGCATCATTTATCGCTTGGGTGATACTGTTCGAGTAAAAGTGATCAACGTGAATTTAGATGAAAAGAAAATTGACTTTGAGTTGCTAACTGAACATAAAACGACAGGTAAAACGGCTAGAAAAAAGGCAAAAGCCGCAGCGAAACCTGTTTTCAAAGAACCAAAAACCGTAAAAAAAGCGAAGAAAACCACAGAGAAAAAACCGGTAAAATCTGCAAAAAAACGGACAAAAACGACCGCTAGTAAGTCAAAGAAGAAATAGAAAATGGATTATAAAAAACAGATTTTGTGTAGCATTTTGTTTGCAGTTGTTATCGCAATAATCAGCTACTTCATTTTTAGCTATATTCCCTTTGATTGTAATGATTTGACTAAACTTGATGATTACCAACGTTTAGAATGCCGTACCGCAGAAGTGCTGGGTATTTATTACTGGCTACCTCACACCACAACCTTGTTTTTCGGGGCTATTCTGTTTTATTGGGCTGTTTATGGTTTGGTATCGTTAGTGCAATCCGTGTTAAAACGCTAACAAGCGGTTAAATTTGAGCAAACATTTGCAAATATTGAAAGACCTATCTTTTTAGATAGGTCTTTTTATTTTGTAAATAAATGAAAACTCCTTGATAGATGTATCGCGAATAGATAAAATCCCCCAATTAAGTGGGAAAAAGTGGTGGATTGTGGATCTTTTTCTTAAATTTAACATTATTTAACTAAGGCGAAGAATCAAAATGTTTCGTGGTGCAAGTTCAATCAGCATTGATAGTAAAGGGCGGATCGCTATCCCGACCCGCTACCGTGCAGAACTTCTCGAAAAACATCACGGAATTTTAGTGTGCACAGTCGATATTCGTCAGCCTTGTTTGCTACTTTACCCTTTGCACGAATGGGAAATTGTTGAGCAGAAATTACTGGCATTATCAAATTTTGACCCCGTTCAACGCCGTATTCAGCGTGTAATGCAAGGCTTTGCAACCGAATGTGAAATGGACTCGGCAGGTCGTATTTTACTTAGCCCTACACTTCGCCAACACGCTCAATTAGATCAACAGATTATGTTGGTTGGTCAATTAAACAAATTTGAAATCTGGCAAGATAAACAATGGCAAGCCCAAATTGCTGAAGATCTTGCATTTGGTGGTTCAGCAGAAATGTTGGATTGCGATGCCTTAAAAAATTTATCGCTATAGTAATTGGAAAGAAAAATGAGCGAAACACCGAAACATATTACAGTATTATTGCACGAAGCCGTTGATGGCTTAGCAATTAAGCCTAACGGTATCTATATTGATGGTACTTTTGGGCGTGGTGGACATTCTCGCTTAATTTTATCCAAATTAGGCGAAAATGGACGCCTGATTGCAACAGATCGTGATCCTCGAGCGATCGCAGAAGCTCAAACCATTAACGATCCACGTTTTCAGATTGAACACACTGCTTTTTCTGCCATTCCTGAAATTTGTGAACGAATGGGATTGGTTGGCAAAATTGACGGCATTTTACTTGATTTGGGCGTTTCTTCCCCACAACTTGATGAAGCTGAAAGAGGCTTCAGCTTTATGCGTGATGGACCGCTTGATATGCGTATGGATACCACCAAAGGATTATCAGCCTCAGAGTGGTTAGCTCAAGTATCTGTTGAAGATTTAGCTTGGGTGCTTAAAGAATTTGGCGAAGAACGCTTTGCAAAACGCATTGCACAAGCGATCGTTTCTTACAATAAATCTGCAAGTGAGAAAATTTCTCGCACGTTACAACTCGCCCAAATTATTAGCGATGCCGTGCCGTTTAAAGATAAGCATAAACACCCGGCAACTCGTTCTTTCCAAGCAATTAGAATTTTTATTAACAGCGAATTAGATGAACTGGAAAAAGCTCTCAATTCCGCATTAACCGTATTAGCTCCAGAAGGGCGTTTGTCTATTATTAGCTTCCACTCACTTGAAGACAGAATGGTCAAGCAGTTTATGCGTAAACATAGCAAAGGTATGGACGTACCTCGTGGTTTGCCTATATTGGAAGCTGAATTGAATAAAAATATTCCCCTTAAAACCATTGGAAAAGCGATTATGCCAAGTGAAGCAGAGATTGAAGCAAACGCTCGCTCACGTAGTGCGGTGCTCCGAATTGCAGAAAAACGCTAGTAACGTTAAGTAAATGAAAGGAATGAAAATGGCTAACGAACGCTATCCGTTACACCAAATTATTATTGACGATATTTTTAGTCATAACAAAGTTGCGATTTTACTGCTAATTGGAGTGGTTATTTCAGCGGTTGCAACAATTTGGGTAACGCACCAAACCCGTTTGTCTGTTAGTGAACAAGGGCAATTAATTTCCGCTAATCAGAAGCTGGAGAGCCAATATACCAATTTGTTATTGGAAGAAAATAGCCGTAGTGGAAGAGCGAGAGTTGATGCCGCTGCGGAATCTTTCGGTTTACAGCCAATTAAAAAAGAACAAGAAATAATTTTAGTTGAATAGAAAATGGTCAAGTCAGTTAAAGTAAAACCTAAACAAAAAGCCCCAATTGCAGAGCCACCAAAAGTAGAAGGTAAAAAATTACCTAGTTTTTTACCGAAACGCTTCTGGGTGGTGGCACTCTTAATGGTGGTAATGGTAGTAGGGCTATTGGCTCAAGCTGCTTATATTCAACTTGTTGATTCTGAACGATTAATTAAAGAAGCAAATAACCGCTCGCTTCGTACTAAAGAATTACAATTCACGCGTGGGCGGATTTTAGATCGCAATGGGCGTTTCCTTTCCATTAGTGTTCCAATGTATTCTTTAACACTTGATCCAAGAGAATATTTCGATACTAAGCTAAGACGTTCCAACGAAAGCTGGCGGGCGTTGGCTATTGAAATGGAAACGTCAAAAAGTAAGATTGAAGCCAGTGTGAATAAATTTATTGAGAAAAAGAATATCTCAAAAGAGAAAGTAGATTTTGACCCTCGCTCTATTTTAAACACCAAAAGTGAAGGTTATTGGACACAACTCGCACAAGTTACAGGCTTGGATTACAACACGTTAATAGAGAAAGTGAGAAATAATCCAAGTTCTGTTTTTGTTCGTTTAGATCAGGAACACTGGGAACTAGAACGCCGAAAATTCCAAGCACTAAGCAAAGAAATCGGGCGGTCTTATAATGACATAATGGACGAGCTTTACAGCAAAAATCGCCAACGTTTTGTCTATTTGTCTCGCCATCAATCAGAAGCGATTAGTGAGTATGCGAAAGAACTTGATATTGATGCGTTAGTGATTAAAGGTGAATCTCGCCGTTTTTATCCATTATCAGAAGAAGCTTCGCAACTTATTGGCTTTACCGATAAAGACGATATGAATGGCTCGGAAGGCTTAGAGCGTAGTTTTAACTCTTTGCTGATTGGTAAAAACGGTAAACAAATAATCCGTAAAGATGCTAAAGGCAATATTGTTGAGAATATTCGTTCGGAAAAACAGTACGATCCGCAAGATGTAATGCTCAGTATCGATGAAGAGTTGCAATCTATGGTGTACCGTGAAATCAAAAAAGCGGTGCAGGAAAATAATGCAGAATCAGGCACAGCAGTATTAGTTGATGTTCAAACAGGCGAAGTATTGGCAATGGCAAATGCACCGTCATTTAATCCAAACAAACGTGATAGCTTTAAACCGGAGCTTATGCGTAACCGTGCGATTACCGATACTTTTGAGCCGGGTTCAACAGTAAAACCTTTTACTGTATTAACCGCCTTGCATAATAAAGTAACTTATAAAGATGAAGTTATCGGCACAAGACCTATTGTAATAAATGGACATACCATTAAAGACGTTGCCCCAAGAGATAGCTTGACTATTACAGGTATTTTACAAAAATCCAGTAACATTGGCGTAAGTAAATTAGCCTTAAGAATGCCAGCTAATGCGTTAGTGGATACTTACACTAAAGTGGGTTTCGGTAAAGATACAGGTTTAGGCTTAGGCGAACAACGAGGTACAAACGGAGACCGTAAACGCTGGGCAGATATTGAACGAGCAACACTTTCTTATGGTTACGGTTTGAATGTTACGCCACTTCAGCTCGCTCGTGCTTATGCAACCTTAGGCAGCTTCGGGATTTATCGCCCACTTTCTATTACCAAAGTAGATCCCCCGGTCATTGGTGAGCGAGTTCTACCTGAAAAAACCACCCGTGAAGTTGTTCATATGATGGAAAGCGTTGCTGCAAAAGGCGAAGGTGGACACCGTGCAGCGGTTGATGGCTACCGTGTCGCAATCAAAACAGGTACGGCTCGTAAGTTAGAAAACGGTAAATATGTGGAGAAATATATCGCTTATACCGCAGGGCTTGCCCCAGCAAGCGATCCGCGTTTTGCTTTAGTAGTACTCATTAATGAGCCGAAAGCAGGTAACTATTATGGTGGTTTTGTATCAGCTCCACTATTCTCTCGTATTATGGGCTATACGCTAAAACAACGTAATATTAAGCCGGATAATTTAACGTCAGACACACAAAGTGCCGTGCGTGAAATCAAATTAGAACGTAGTATCAATTAAGGTCAGCTATGAAACGTTTACTTCCTTTTCTCACAGAGCTTGATGCTTGGGTTGAAGAACTCACCGAGCTAAAGCAAATGACGTTAGACAGCCGCCAAGTTCAACAAGGCGACTTATTTATTGCTCTTAAAGGTCATCAAGTTGATGGTAGAAAATTTATCCCAAACGCTATTGAGAAAGGGGCAAAAATTATTTTAGCTGAAGCGGAAGAAGATCAAATTGAAGTTGAGCTTTCCCCACAATTTGCAAAATTTAACTTAGATCGTACCGCTTGTTGTAAAGTCATTTCTGTGCCTCAATTACCAAAATTGCTGTCTGCTATCGCAGGGGCGTTTTACGATAATCCATCACAAAAATTAGTGTTAGCAGGCATTACCGGCACAAACGGCAAAACGACGACCGCTCAACTGTTGGCTCAATGGCATAACTTGTTAGGCGGAAAATCAGCGGTAATGGGAACAATCGGCAATGGCTTATATGGCAAGGTACAAGAAGCAGTAAACACTACCGGCTCAGCCATTGAAATTCAACGTAACCTTGCTGATTTTGTGAAACTGGGTGCAGATTTTTGTGCGATGGAAGTCAGCTCTCACGGTTTAGCTCAATTTAGAGCAGAAGCTTTGGAGTTTGATTTAGCGATATTCACTAACTTAAGCCGCGATCATCTTGATTACCACAACACAATGGAAGAATATGCAGAAGCGAAATTCCGCTTGTTTAGTGAACTTAATACGAAAGCTCAAGTAATTAACGCCGATGATGATATTGGTTCTGAATGGCTTAGCAAGTTACCAAATGCAGTGGCAGTAAGTACTCGCCCGGATTTCAGCACTAACCATAAATTTATAAAAGCGACTGCCGTGAAATTTACGCTACAAGGTGCAACCATTCAATTTGAATCAAGCTGGGGAAATGGTGAATTACGCAGTAGTTTAATCGGGGCTTTCAACGTAAGTAATATTTTAACTGCTTTTGCTGGCTTGCTTGCATTAGGTTTTGATATTAAAACACTCATCAAAACAGCTCCGCAATTAGTTGGTGTGGCTGGCAGAATGGAATGTATCACAAGCCTAAATAAACCAATGGTGATTGTGGACTACGCCCATACACCTGATGCATTAGAAAAAGCACTACAAGCCGCTCATCTACATTGCGAAGGTGAACTTTGGTGCATTTTCGGCTGTGGCGGAGACCGTGATACGGGCAAACGCCCATTAATGGCAAAAATTTCCGAGCAATTAGCAGATAACGTGATCGCAACCGATGATAATCCTAGAACCGAAGATAACCAAAAAATTATGGCGGATATCTTCAAAGGTTTTGAAAACCAATCTGCGGTACAAGTGATCCACAACCGTGAGCAAGCTATTAAAACTGCCATTGAGCAAGCAAAATCTATCGATGTGATTTTAATTGCCGGCAAAGGGCACGAGGATTATCAGATTATTGGGACGGAGAAGTTGCATTTTTCAGATCAGGAAGTTTCTAGGAAGTATTTAGTATCTTAATCAAATATCCCCCTCCCCTCTTTTCTAAAGAGGGGTGATCGTGCAGAGCGTATTCTGAGTTCATCTGGCTATTTGTAATTTTATGTAGAAAAATGAACTTCAAATTTGTGGAGATCTAGTCCCCTTCTTTGAGCTACGAGGGGCTAGGGGAGATTTATTCGCTTCGCTCACACTGCGTGCCGTTGCTAAAGCAACGTTCAAACGCAAGCGTTTGTGGCAGAATTAATTAACACTCGTAGCTAATTATTAAAGAAAAACAAAATGATAAAACTAACAACCCAACAAATCGCTGAAATCCTAAACGCTCGCCTTATCGGCAACGGCGAAACTGCGGTAGAAACAACCAGCACAGACACCCGACAAGCGGTCGAAAATGGTTTATTTTTTGCATTAAAAGGCGAAAATTTTGATGCCCATCACTACCTCGAAAATGCTGTTGCTCAAGGCTGCGTTGCGGTTGTTGTTGAGCGTGAGTGTGAAATTAACGTACCGCAAATTGTGGTGGCAGATACTCGCCTTGCATTGGGCGAATTGGCGAAGTGGTTAAAAGCAAAACTGAATCCGAAAACGGTGGCGATGACAGGCTCTTCCGGTAAAACGACAGTGAAAGAGATGACTGCAAAAATTCTACAAAAAATGACCGCTTGTGAAGAGGAAGTTTTATACACTTTTGGTAATTTAAACAATGATTTAGGCGTACCAATGACATTACTCCGATTAACCGAACAGCATAAATATGCGGTAATTGAACTGGGGGCAAATCATATTGGTGAAATTGCTTATACGACTGAAATTACCAAACCTGATGCGTGCTTAGTGAATAATGTAGCCGCTGCTCACTTAGAAGGTTTTGGTTCACTTGAAGGTGTGGCACAGGCAAAAGGTGAAATTTATCGTGGTTTGAAAGAAGGTGGAAAAGCCATTATCAATTTGGCTTTCTATTATCCACAATGGCAGAAGGAAATTGGCTCAAACGAAATTCAATCTTTCTCTTATATCGGCTCAGATTCGGATTCATACGCGGATTACTGGGCAGATGATGTGGAATTATTGCTAAATGGCTCACGTTTTATGCTTCATACACCACAAGGCGAAATTGAAATTGAGCTTCCTTATTTAGGCAACCATAATGTGAGTAATGCATTAGCGGCAACCTCGCTTGCAATGTCGGTTGGAGCAACCTTAGAGGCAGTTAAAGCCGGACTTGAGCAACGTTCAATGGTAAAAGGGCGTTTGTATCCCGTACAAATTAATGATAACTGTTTATTTATTGATGATACTTACAATGCCAATGTGGATTCAATGAAGTCGGCAATTTCAGTGCTACAAAATTACCCTGCATACCGAATTTTTGCGGTAGGCGATATGGCAGAATTAGGTGAGGAAAGTGGTAAATGTCATCAAGAAGTGGCAGATTTTGCTCAACAAGCGGAGCTGGATTTGATTGTGAGTTTCGGCAAAGAGAGTGCGGTTATTAGCCAAAATCCACAACATCACTTTACCGATAAGCAGCAAATGGTTGAATTTTTAATACCGATTATTTTGCAAAAAATCGAACAAAAACAACCACTTGTATTACTTGCAAAAGGCTCTCGTAGCCAAAAGATGGAAACTGTGATTTCCGAGCTTTGTAAACAATTTAATATCAATTTTTAATTTTATTATTTTTAAGGACTAAGCAATGTTAGTTTGGCTTGCAGAACTACTGGTGCAATATAATACCGCATTTAACGTGGTCTCTTATATTACCTTCCGTGCCATTATGGCGTTATTAACAGCAATGGGGATCGGGCTTTGGATCGGACCAAAGGTCATTAGACGTTTACAGATCTTAAAATTTGGTCAAGAAGTGCGTAATGAGGGTCCGGAAAGCCACTTTAAAAAACGTGGTACGCCAACAATGGGCGGTATTATGATTTTAGCGGCTATTGGTGTGAGTACATTACTTTGGGCGGATCTTCGCAACTCTTATGTTTGGTTTACCTTATTTGTATTATTTGGCTACGGAGTGGTTGGTTTTGTTGATGATTATCGCAAGATCTCCCGTAAAAACACAGACGGCTTAATTGCCCGTTGGAAATATTTCTGGTTATCCGCAATCGCTTTAGTGGCGGTTTTTGGTATGTATGCGGTTGGAAAAGATACAGCAGCTACTCAATTAGTTGTACCGTTCTTTAAAGATGTGATGCCACAATTAGGTGTGTTTTACATTATCCTTGCTTACTTTGTGATTGTCGGTACAAGTAATGCTGTAAACTTAACAGACGGTTTAGACGGCTTGGCGATAGTGCCGATCATTATGGTCGCTTCTGCTTTTGCATTGATTGCTTGGGCAACAGGTAACTTCAATTTTGCACAATATTTACACATTCCATTTATTCCAAACACATCGGAATTAGTTATTTTATGTACGGCAATTGTTGGAGCTGGTTTAGGCTTCTTGTGGTATAACACCTATCCGGCACAGGTATTTATGGGTGATGTAGGCTCACTTTCATTAGGTGGAGCATTAGGCATTATCGCGGTATTAGTTCGTCAAGAATTGCTATTAGTTGTGATGGGCGGTGTATTTGTAGTTGAAGCCCTCTCGGTTATTTTACAGGTCGGTTCTTATAAATTACGCCAAAAACGAATTTTCCGAATGGCACCTATTCATCATCACTTTGAATTAAAAGGCTGGCCAGAGCCACGAGTGATTGTCCGCTTCTGGATTATCACACTAATGTTAGTATTAATAGGCTTAGTTACCCTGAAATTACGTTAATTGATAAGGTGCGTTTTTTACGCACCTTATGCTGTTTTTTAGATTTAGAGAAAAAATTATGCAAAACCAATATCAAGGCAAAACAGTAACTGTTATCGGATTAGGTACAACAGGATTATCTTGTGTTGATTTCTTTAAGAAAAAGAAAGCGAATATACAAGTAATTGACACTCGAGCTAATCCGGCAGGTGCCGATAAACTCAATAAAACGATTCCTTTACACACCGGTGGATTAAACAGTGAGTGGTTGCTCAAATCAGATTTAATCGTCATTAGTCCGGGGTTAGCATTGGCAACGCCTGAAATTCAGCAAGCGATCCAAGCCGGTGTTGAAGTAGTGGGTGATGTAGAACTATTTTGTCGTGAAGCGAAAGCCCCGATTATTGCTATTACAGGATCGAATGGTAAAAGCACAGTAACAACTTTAACTGCTGAAATGGTTAAGCAAGCAGGCTTGAAGGTTGGAATGGGGGGCAATATTGGTGTGCCGGTGTTAAGTCTATTAGACGAAGATTATGATCTTTTCGTGCTAGAACTTTCCAGCTTCCAACTTGAAACCACTTATTCACTGAAAGCGAAAGCAGCAACGATTTTAAACATCAGCGAAGACCATATGGATCGCTATGATGCAATTGCGGATTACCGTAATGCCAAATTGCGTATTTATGAAAATGCCGAAAACATTGTCGTGAATGGTGAAGATGCTCAAACTTACCCTGAACAAGCGGTCAAAAATTTAATCCGTTTTGCAGAACAGAATGCAGAATACACAATGCGTAATGGTGTACTTTATGCAGGAGATACTGCCATTATTAACACCAACCAAATGTTAATTAACGGTCGTCATAATGAGATGAATGCTCTTGCTGCAATGGCATTGGCAGAAGCTGCCAATGTTCCTCGTGAGGGTATCGTCAAAGCATTACAAACTTATGGAGGATTACCTCATCGCTTTCAAGCAGTTGCCACCAATGATGGCGTGCGTTGGGTCAATGATTCTAAAGCAACCAATGTGGGCAGTACCATTGCTGCACTAAATGGGCTGAGCGTAGCTGGTACACTCTATTTATTACTCGGTGGTGATGGCAAAGCAGCTGATTTCTCTGAACTTAAGCCGTTAATTAATAAGCCAAATATTGTTTGTTACTGCTTCGGGCAAGATGGCAACGAATTAGCAAAATTAAGCGAACAAAGTGTATTGGTAGAAACAATGCAAGAAGCGATTACAGCTATTCGCCCACAACTCAAAAAAGGCGATATGGTTTTACTTTCTCCTGCTTGTGCGAGCTTAGATCAGTTTAAAAACTTTGAACAACGTGGCGATGTGTTTGTTTCGTTGGCACAAGGACAAGAAGCATAATGTTAGAAAAATTTAAAACAGAATGGGATAAATGGGTCAGACTAACCCCTTCTAATTCGCTTTATGACAGAACTCTAATTTGGTTATTTTTAGGGTTACTGGTTATTGGATTTGTGATGGTTACGTCCGCTTCTATCCCTGTAAGCACAAGGCTTAATGACGATCCATTCTATTTTGCTATTCGTGATGGTTTGTATATTATTGCCTCAATTATTTTTTGCTATATTTTTGTACAAATTCCTGTCGAAAAATGGGAAAAATATAATGTTGCATTATTTTTTATTGCCATTAGTTTTTTGATTGCAGTATTGATTTTCGGTAGATCGATTAATGGTGCGGTGCGTTGGATTCCGTTGGGTATTCTTAATTTCCAGCCTGCGGAATTAGCAAAATTAGCAGTAATTTGCTATTTTGCCAGCTTTTATGTGCGTAAATATGATGAAATCCGTAAGGAAAAAGCCAGCTTTTGGCGACCGGCGGTAATTTTATTTGTATTCGGTTTCCTCTTAATTTTACAACCCGACTTGGGAAGTACCTTTGTATTATTTGTGCTCACATTTTCAATGTTGTTTATTGTAGGAGCAAAAATTATGCAATTTATGTTTTTAGGCGTGGTAGGAACAGTCTTATTTGCGGTACTGATTTTGACTTCTGAATATCGTCTAAAACGTGTTACTTCTTTTATGGATCCATTTGCCGATGCGTATGGAGATGGTTTCCAGCTCTCTAATTCACAAATGGCATTCGGGCAAGGTAAATTCTGGGGGCAAGGTTTAGGAAATTCAGTCCAAAAATTAGAATATTTACCGGAAGCTCATACCGACTTTGTTATGGCAGTTGTGGGTGAAGAATTTGGCTTTTTCGGCATTCTTTGTATTGTTCTTTTATTGATATTATTAACGGTTCGAGCCTTAAAAATCAGCAAAGAGTCTTTAATTTTAGAAGAACGCTTTAAAGGCTATATGGCATTTGGTATTGCGATTTGGATTTTCTTACAAGGTTTTGTAAATTTAGGTGTAGCATCGGGGTTACTTCCAACCAAAGGTTTAACCTTCCCGTTAGTGAGCTATGGTGGATCAAGTTTGGTGATTATGTCGATTGCGATTGCGGTATTGCTGAGAATCGATCACGAAAACAGAGCTGAGCGAATTGGGCACGCTAAAATCAAAAGTGTGTAGTACAAGCTATTCTGATTTAAAAATTGCAAATAAATAAAGAATTTTAACCGCTTGTATTTACTTAAAAAGAGATAAATCAAGTAGAATAATACATTTTCCTATTAAAAAGAGTTAAAAATGGCTAAAAAATTATTAGTGATGGCAGGCGGTACCGGCGGACACGTTTTTCCTGCAATTGCGGTAGCGAGAGAGCTACAAAAACAAGGCTGGCAAATCCGCTGGCTCGGCACGAAAGATAGAATGGAAGCCACTCTTGTGCCAAAACACGGCATAGACATCGATTTTATCGAAATTTCCGGCTTGCGTGGCAAAGGGCTGGGGACATTATTAAAAGCCCCTTTTGCGATCTTTAAAGCTGTGATGCAAGCTCGAAAAATCATTAAAGACTATCAACCGGATGCTGTATTAGGTATGGGAGGCTATGTTTCCGGACCAGGCGGTATCGCAGCAAAATTATGCGGTGTACCGGTAATTTTACACGAGCAAAATGCGGTAGCGGGTTTAACTAATGTATGGCTTTCAAAAATTGCCCGTAAGGTATTACAAGCTTTTCCAACGGCGTTTAATGATGCGGAAGTGGTAGGTAATCCGGTGCGTGAAGATTTATCCGCTTTACCTTTGCCAAACGAGCGTTTTAAGGAGCGAGGCTATCCCATTAATATTTTAGTGATGGGCGGCAGTCAAGGGGCAAGAGTGATTAACCAAACTGTGCCGGAAGTCGCAAAAGTGTTGGGTAATAATGTGTTTATTAGCCACCAAGTGGGTAAGGATAATTTAGCCGGTATTGAGGACGTTTATCAACAAACGGGTAATGGTATCGCTTCAGAATTTATTGATGATATGAAGGCAGCCTATGAATGGGCGGATTTAGTTATTTGCCGCTCGGGAGCTTTAACTGTTTGTGAAATTGCCGCGGTCGGTTTGCCAGCTATTTTTGTGCCGTTCCAGCATAAAGATAGGCAACAATTTTTGAATGCAAATTACTTAGCGGAGGCTGGGGCAGCAGTGATTATTGAGCAGGTAGATTTTAATCCTCAATCATTGTTAAATGCCTTACAGCCACTTATTGCCGATCGCCAAAAATTATTAGATATGGCAATGCGAGCCAGAGCAAAAGCAACGCCAACTGCGGCACAGCGTGTGGCAGAGGTGATTATTCAAGAAGCAAATTAGTTGGATGCAAGCGGTCAAATTTTTACAGTTTTTTGCAAAATTTTCGAAAAATTTAACCGCTTACAAAGTAAATAGTAGGATTAGAAATGAAAAATTTCCAGGATAAAGTTAAAAAGTTAGTGCCAGAAATGCGTCGTGTAAACCAGATCCACTTCATTGGGATTGGTGGTGCCGGTATGAGCGGAATTGCAGAAGTATTGCTTAATGAAGGTTACCAAATTTCAGGTTCGGATATTGCTGACGGAGTGGTAACACAACGTTTATCGACAGCAGGGGCAAAAGTGTTTATCGGGCATCAAGCAGAAAATATTTCAGGTGCAAGCGTGGTGGTAGTTTCAACCGCCATTGATGAAACTAACCCGGAAATTATGGCGGCACGTGAAGCTAGAATTCCTGTTATTCGTCGTGCGGAAATGTTAGCAGAAATTATGCGTTTTAGACACGGCATTGCGATTGCCGGCACACACGGTAAAACGACCACAACGGCAATGATTTCAATGATTTATACAGAGGCAAAATTAGACCCGACCTTTGTAAACGGTGGTTTGGTGAAATCAGCCGGCAAAAATGCACATCTAGGGGCAAGCCGTTATTTAATTGCTGAGGCTGATGAAAGCGATGCTTCTTTCTTACACTTGCAACCAATGGTATCGGTGGTAACCAATATCGAACCGGATCATATGGACACCTACGGTGGCGATTTTGAAAAAATGAAAGATACTTATGTGCGTTTTCTGCGTAACTTGCCATTCTACGGTTTAGCTGTGATGTGTGCAGATGATGCAACTGTAATGGAAATTGCTCCTCGTGTTGGTCGTCAAGTGATTACTTATGGTTTTAGTGAAAAAGCAGATTATCGTATTGAAGATTACCAACAAACAGGTTTTCAGGGGCATTATACGGTTGTTTGCCCAAGTGGCGAACGTATTGATGTATTGCTTAACGTGCCGGGTACACATAATGCATTAAATGCAACAGCAGCACTTGCTGTTGCTAAAGAAGAAGGCATTGGAAATGAAGCAATTTTAGCAGCTCTTGCAGATTTCCAAGGTGCAGGTCGTCGTTTTGATCAGCTTGGCTCATTTATTCGTCCTAACGGTAAAATTATGTTAGTTGATGATTACGGTCATCACCCAACAGAAGTAGATGTAACCATTCAAGCGGCTCGTCAAGGTTGGGAGGGTAAACGTGTAGTGATGGTATTCCAGCCTCACCGTTATTCTCGTACTCGTGATTTATTCGATGAGTTTGTTCAAGTGCTTTCTAAAGTTGATGCGTTGATTTTATTAGATGTTTATGCAGCTGGTGAATCGCCAATTGTTGGAGCAGACAGTAAAGCCCTAGCTCGTTCAATCCGTAATTTGGGTAAAGTTGATCCTATTTTAGTGTCAGATACCGAACAACTCGGCGAAGTATTAGATCAAATTATTCAAGACGGTGATTTAATCTTAGCACAGGGTGCAGGTAGTGTAAGCCGTATCTCGCGTGGTTTAGCAGAAAGTTGGAAAGCATAAGGATTTAAAATGAGCATTAAAAACGAAAAAATTGCAGTGTTATTTGGTGGTGTTTCGCAAGAGCGTGAGGTTTCTCTTAATTCAGGTGCAGCAGTAACAGAAGCATTGAGAAGTTTAGGTTATGACGTTGAAGGTATTGATACCAAAGAATTCCCGATTGAAAAATTAAAAGAAAAAGGCATTCAGCGTGTATTTAATATTTTACACGGTGGCATTGGCGAAAATGGCGTCCTACAAGGGGCATTGGAGCAAATGGGAATTCCTTATACAGGTTGTGGCGTGATGGCATCAGCGGTAACCTTAGATAAATTCCGCACCAAATTATTATGGAATGCAGTAGGTTTACCTACGGCAGATATGGTTGTGGTTCAGCGTGGACAAGCGGTCGATTTTGATCAAATTATTGCAAAATTAGGTTTACCTGTATTCGTAAAGCCTTCTTGTGAAGGTTCAAGTGTAGGTGTTTTTAAAGTAAAAACCAGAGAAGAGTTAGAGCCAGCCATTCAAGAGGCGTTAAAATTTGATTCTATTGTATTAGTAGAAGAATTTTTAGCCGGTAATGAATACTCTGTACCGGTGTTAGATGGTCAAGTTCTGCCTGCGGTTCAAGTGATTCCGGACGGTGAATTTTATGACTACCACGCAAAATATGTATCAGATAATACGCAATATGTTTTACCAGCTTTGAACGATGAACGCCAAGCTGAAGTCGCACAATTAGTAAAAGCTGCTTATGATGTGGTTGGTTGTCGAGGTTGGAGTCGTATTGATGTGATGGAAGATGGTAACGGCAAATTCCGTTTGGTGGAGGTTAATACTAATCCGGGTATGACAAGCCATAGTATTTTCCCTAAATCAGCAGCAACGGTGGGGATTTCATTTGAAGCATTAGTTGAGCGTGTATTGGAGTTAAGTGCTTAATGGGGATTTTCCGCAAGAAAAACAGCACAAATGTGCGTTTTAATGTTATTAATCCAAAAACTTCGGTTTCTTCTCGTAAATGGTTAGTATTCATTAAACCATTAATTGTGTTATTATGTACACTATTTATATTTGGTGTATATAGTAACTGGCAAAACATACTTGAAAGTTGGGATAAAGCCCCTATTCGAGCCTATGCATTGACCCATAAAACACAATTTACAACAAATGCGGATATTCGTGAAACTTTATCTGGAGAACCAGCTCTAAAAGGATATTTCGGGCAAGATATTCAAGAGGTCAAAGATAAACTTTTATCTATTCCTTGGGTCAAAGATGTGGTCGTTCGTAAACTTTATCCTGATCGTTTAAGTATTACATTGTTAGAGCATAAACCTGTTGCGGTATGGAACGATGTTAATTTTGTTTCGGAACAGGGTGTAGTATTTAGTTTACCGAAAGATAGATTAGATAAAAACGGTTTGCCTTTATTATATGGACCAGATTCACAGGGTAAAAATGTATTAGAAGCTTGGAATAAGATTCGAGCTGATTTAAATGCTCGTAAATTAGATTTGATCTCTGTGTCGGTGGATAATAGAGGGTCTTGGACGATTGAGCTATCTAATCAAGTAGAATTGCGATTAGGTCGGGGAGAATGGACTTCTAAAATTGATCGTTTTGTAACGATTTTCCCTGAAATTAATATTCCTGAGGGTAATCGATTAGCTTATGTTGATTTGCGTTATCCGCACGGTGCGGCAGTTGGATTTAGCCCTATAAAAAATTAAACGTTTAGTGAATATAAAATAATATGACGAAAGCAGCAGAATCAAAAATTATCGTAGGTCTCGATATTGGCACATCAAAGGTGGTTGCCGTTGTTGGCGAAGTATTACCTGATGGTGTGATTAATGTAATGGGAGCAGGCGTTTGCCCTTCTAAAGGCGTTGATCGTGGTGGTGTAATCGATCTTGATGCTGCCGTTAATTCCATTCAACGAGCGATTGAACAAGCAGAATCTATTGCAGATTGTCAAATTATGGGCGTAACCCTTGCGATTTCAGGACAACATATTGTTGGCTTAAATGAAGCCGGCTCATCAACATTATCAGGCGGTGTTGTTACTCAAGATAATATTGAAAGTGCCGTTGATATGGCAAAAGCAATTAAATTACAAGATGGTTTGGAAACATTACATATGATTCCACAGGAATATCACGTAGATAGATTGCCTGCAACTAAAAACCCAATCGGGTTATCAGGTATGCGTTTACAGGTTCAGGCTCATCTAATTGCTTGTCATCAAGCGTGGCTTAAAAATTTAAAAAATGCAGTTGAACACGCAAAATTAAAAGTCGATCAAGTGGTATTTTCAGGACTTGCATCAAGCTATTCAGTCTTAACAGAAGATGAAAAAGAGTTGGGTGTTTGCTTAATTGATATTGGTGGCGGTACGATGGATGTATTGGTTTATACTGATGGAGCGTTAAGATACAGTAAAGTTATTCCATTTGCAGGTAATAATATTACTGATTATTTAGCCCGTGTATTTACTACTTCCCGCCCAGAAGCCGAAAGCCTTAAGGTAACTTATGGAAGTGCAATTTCGCCTCCAACTCATAATGCAGATAAAAAAATTGAGGTTGCAGGATTGGGTGGACGTATGGCAAGAACTTTCACTCGTGCTCAAGTTGCAACGGTAACATCACAATGTTACAACGATTTATTAAAAGTAGTTGAAGATGAACTCACACAACTACGCAATGAATTATTCCAAAAAGGGATAAAACAAGAATTAATTGCCGGTGTGGTAATTACAGGCGGTGGTTCGCAAATTGAAGATATTGTAGAATGTGCTAAGTCTATTTTTGGTTCACAAGTGCGTGTTGGTTATCCACTCAATATTACAGGTTTAACTGATTATGTGAATAAACCGCAATATGCAACAGCACTAGGGCTTTTACAATATAGTCACTATAACTATACCGAACAAGGTACAATTTCAGATTCTAATGAAGATATTTTAAGTGCTTTTGGTCGTGGTACTAAGAGAGTATTTGATTTCTTCAAGTCAAAATTTTAATAGTGTTATATAACACGCAGGGAGATAAAAATGTTTGAACCTATTATTGAACAAACGCAAGATGCTATCATTAAGGTAGTGGGTGTCGGCGGCGGTGGCGGTAACGCTGTAGACAGAATGTCGCGTTCTGCTGATGATATTAAAGGTGTTGAATTCTTTGATGTAAATACGGATGCTCAAGTATTAAGAAAAAGAACAACACGCCAAACCATTCAAATTGGTGCAGCTACAACTAAAGGTTTAGGTGCAGGAGCTGACCCTATGGTCGGTAAACAAGCAGCTGAAGAAGACCGTGAAGCGATCGCTAATGCATTAAAAGGTGCAAATATGACCTTTATCGCAGTTGGTATGGGTGGTGGTACAGGTACAGGTGCTGCACCGGTTGTTGCTCAAATTGCAAAAGAGCAAGGCTCTTTGACCGTTGGGGTTGTAACTAAACCTTTCCGCTTTGAAGGTCCTCGCCGTATGCGTTTTGCCGATCAAGGTATTAAGGAACTTTCTCAATATGTTGATTCTCTAATTATCATCCCTAATGATAAATTACGTGGTTTAGGTAAACAAACAACAGCCGTAGATGCATTTGCAGCAGCAAATGATGTATTAAGCAACTGTGTACTAGGTATCACTAATATGATTACCAGTTCGGGTGGTTCTACCGGTGCCGATATTAACGTGGATTTTGCTGATGTACGCACTGTTATGTCTGGCAAAGGGCACGCGATGATCGGTACCGGCTTTGCTGAAGGCGAAGTCGGCGAAGGTCGTGCAGAAAAAGCAATGAATGATGCTATTTCAAGCCCATTACTTGAAAATGTAGATATTTCAGGTGCAAGTGGTATGTTGATTAACATCAGTGCAGGAACAGATTTCTTATTAGAAGAAGTTTATGCTATGATGGATTTAATTTATGGCTTTGCGTCTGAAGATGCTGCAATTGTATTTGGTTGTAACTACTACCCTGAAATGGATGGTAAAGTGAGCGTAACTCTTGTAGCAACAGGTATTGGTCAGCCGGAAGAAGCATTACATATGCCAAAAGCACCACCTGTATATGCACATCAAATGCATCAACAACAAGCGGCTCAGCCTCAACAACCACAAGTAGCACCACAGCCGGGATTTACACAGCCATCAGGTTATAATCAGCCTAACCAATTTGGTCAGCAACAAGTTCAACAACCTGTAGCACCAAAGCCACAATCGGTAGACTCAACACAGATTTTTAACCCAAGTTCAATTCCGGGTTTTATGAGAAATAGTCAATAACTTCCAAAATTTGGAAAGTAAGGACAAACTATGATTAAACAAAGAACATTAAAACAAGCAGCAAAAGTAACAGGTATTGGCTTGCACAGCGGTAAAAAAGTAACTTTAACTTTACGCCCGGCACCGGCTAATACAGGTGTTATTTATGCCCGTACTGATTTAGAGCCTGCAGTTTATTTCCCTGCAAGTGCAGACTCTATTCGTGATACACAATTATGTACCTGTATGGTAAATGATGATGGCGTGCGTATTTCAACTGTAGAGCATTTGAATGCAGCGATGTCAGCATTAGGCTTAGACAATGTCATTGTTGAGATAGATGCTCCTGAAATTCCAATTATGGACGGTAGTTCAAGCCCATTCATCTATTTATTATTAGATGCTGGTATTGAAGAGCAAGATGCACCGAAAAAATTTATTCGCATTAAAGAAACCGTTCGCGTTGAAGAAGGTGATAAATGGGCAGAATTAAAACCTTATGATAAAGGATTTAAACTTAATTTCACGATTGACTTTAAGCACCCACTAATCTCGAAGAATGTATGTAGCTATTCAATGGATTTTTCAGCTCAGAATTTCATTCAACAATTAAGTCGTGCAAGAACATTCACCTTTATGAAAGATGTTGAATACCTTCAGTCCATTGGTCTAGCATTAGGTGGTAGCTTAGATAACGCAATTGTGTTAGATGATTACCGAATTCTCAATGAAAACGGCTTACGCTTTAAAGATGAGCTAGTACGTCATAAAATGTTAGATTCAATCGGTGATTTATATATGTGTGGCTACAATATTCTTGGTGAGCTTACCGCTTATAAATCAGGGCACGGCTTGAATAACAAATTACTGCGTGCAGTGCTTGCAAATGAAAATGCTTGGGAATTTGTAACCTTTGAAGATAAGCAACAAATCCCACAGGGTTATCAAGTTCAGCAAGAAATTTTTATCTAATTTAGATGTATGATTGAAAAGACGAACAGTAATGTTCGTCTTTTTCTTTTACAACTTTTTGCTAAAAAACGACCGCTTGTAACAGTGTAAATTTCCAGTTTTTTATTTATTTTTCTTTACTGTTCAAAAAAACAGTTGTACTATATGCCTATACAGTTAATTTGTGTAAGGTATAGTATGCTAACTCAACTTACTATCAATAATTTTGCTATTGTCCGCCATCTTGTTCTTGAACTAAATGAGGGAATGTCAGTGATTACCGGTGAAACAGGGGCGGGTAAATCTATTGCTATCGATGCGTTAGGATTATGCTTAGGCTACCGTTCAGAAAGTGGAATGATCCGTAATGGGGCAGATAAAGCTGATATTACTGCAACTTTTTTGATGCAAAAAAATAGCCCGGCTTATTTATGGCTAGAAGAACACGAACTGCTTGATGAAGATAATCCTCAAGAATGTATTTTACGCCGTATGATTAATGTTGATGGGCGTTCAAAAGCATTTGTTAATAATCGAGCGTTACCTGTTTCACAACTACGGGAGCTTGGGCAATACCTTATTCATTTAAATGGTCAGCACGCTCCTCAGCTATTATTAAAACAGGAATATCAGCTTGAGATTGTCGATAACTATGCTGCTGTACAGCCTTTATTAATTAAAATGGCAAAACAATATGGTGCTTGGAAAGGGCTTAATAAGCAGGTAAAAAACTTTCAGCAGCAATGCCAAGAAAATGAAGCTCGTAAGCAACTATTGCAATATCAAGTTGAAGAATTAGATGACTTTGCGATTAAAGAAAATGAATTTGAAGAAATGGAAGAAAAATATAATGTTCTTTCTTCTTCCGAAGAGCTAACTGAGCTTTCAGATGAAATAATGAATCTGCTAAGTAATGATGAAATCAACGCAAACGATTTGATTTATAAAGCAATACGCAATGCTGAAAATTTAGTGGAAGTAGATAGCCACTACCAAAGTGTGTTGGATATGCTCAATGAAGCTCTTATTCAGGTGCAAGAAGCGAGTTCTGAAGTAACACAATTAGCAAGTAAAATCGAACAAGATCCGGAATTATTACACGAGTTAGATAATCGCATTGCTCAAGCAATTTCTCTTGCTCGCAAGCACCATATTCAAGCGAATGAATTATGGCGACACCATTCAAAACTGAAGAGCGAATTACAAGCATTACTTGATTTTGAAGATAATGAAGAGCAGCTTATTCAAGATGAAAAACAAGCTCATCAGCAATGTTTAGTATTAGCAGAAGAAATTTATCAAAAACGAACAGAAGCAGCTAATAAGCTGGCTCAACAAGTTACAAAACAAATTAAGCATTTAGCGATGGAGAATAGCGAATTTTTCATTAAAGTAGAGCATAATATTGAGAAACTCTCGCCAAATGGTGCGGATTTTGTTGAATTTAACTTGCGGAGCAACTTAGGGCAACAAGCTCAACCGTTAGCTAAAATTGCATCGGGGGGGGAACTTTCCCGTATTTCTTTGGCAGTACAGGTATTAACGGCGAATAAGCTCTCCACACCAACCATTATTTTTGATGAAGTTGATGTGGGCATTAGTGGCTCGGCTGCAACCACTGTGGGTAAATTATTACGTGAATTAGGCAAAAAATGCCAAGTTTTATGTGTTACCCATTTACCACAAGTAGCAAGTTATGGTAATCAGCATTTTAATGTTCAAAAATATGTTGAAAATAACCAAACTGAAACGCAGATGACATTGCTATCTAAAAATGAGCGTGTTCAAGCCTTAGCTCGATTATTAGGCGGAAGTAAAATTACTGAAGCGGTATTAGCCAACGCGGAAGAAATGCTAAAACTGGCAGGTAATGTTTGATTTAATATAGATAAAAAGAAAAATTGCATCAACATTTCTGTTGATGCGATAATAAATTTGGTGGAGGTAAACGGGATCGAACCGATGACCTCTTGCATGCCATGCAAGCGCTCTCCCAACTGAGCTATACCCCCGATATGGGCGGAATGATATGCTTTCCGCCTGAATATGTCAATGGCTTTAGCTGGTGATAAAGCTGATTGATTAAAAACTAGCTATTCGCTTGAATGAATTTGATTGCTTTTTCAAGGCGAGCTAAGGTTTTCTCTTTACCCACTAATTTAGCTGTAATATCCATAGAAGGAGATTGTCCTGAGCCTGTTACTGCTAAACGGAATGGCATACCAACTTTACCCATACCAATTTCAAGTTCAGTAGCTGTTTGGTTCATCGCCTCGTGAATGTTTTCAACTGTCCAATCATTACAAGCGGTCAATTTTTCCAATAATTTTGCAAGTGATGCAACCGCTTCAGCCTTGAAGTTTTTAGCAGCGGCTTTTTCATCATAAGCTTCAAATTCTTGGTAGAAATAGCGGCTACTTTCAGCAATCTCTTTTAATGTTTTACAACGTTCGCCCAACACAGGAATAATTTCCGCAAGAGCTGGACCGTTACTAAAATCAATACCGTGGTTATTCATATGCCATTCAAGGTGTTTTGCAACATAATTTGGATCAAGAGATCGGATATAGTGATGGTTTAACCATTGTAATTTTTCAGTATTGAACGCACTTGCTGATTTGCTCACAGAGTGAATATCAAATAATTCAATCATCTCTTCACGAGAGAAAATTTCCTGATCGCCGTGTCCCCAGCCTAAACGTACTAAATAGTTGATTAATGCTTCGGGCAAATAACCATCATCACGATATTGCATTACACTCACTGCACCGTGGCGTTTGGATAGCTTCTGACCGTCATCACCGTTGATCATTGAAACATGAGCATAAGTTGGTACAGGTGCTCCAAGTGCTTTTAAAATATTAATTTGGCGAGGCGTGTTATTGATATGATCTTCACCACGAACAACGTGAGTGATCCCCATATCCCAGTCATCAACAACCACACAGAAATTATAAGTTGGTGAGCCATCTGTACGGCGGATAATTAAGTCATCTAATTCACTGTTACTGATTTCAATACGACCACGCACGGCATCATCAAATATTACTGAACCTTCTTGCGGATTTTTAAAGCGTACAACGTGTGGAGCATCACTGGTGTGTGAGTGTTCGCCTAAACAGTGGCGGTCATAGCGAGGCTTCTCTTTATTTGTTTCTTGCGTATTGCGTAATTCATCCAAACGCTCTTTTGAGCAGTAGCAGCGATAAGCTGTACCTGCTTCAATCATTTGGTCAATAACTTCATTATAGCGATCAAAGCGTTTTGTTTGGAAATAAGGTCCGTGTTCCCAAGCTAAGTTTAACCATTCCATTCCTTCCAGAATAGCTGCCGTTGCTTCAGGGGTTGAGCGTTCCAAATCGGTATCTTCAATGCGTAATACGAATTCGCCGTTGTTGTGTTTTGCATATAGCCAAGAATAAAGTGCAGTACGAGCACCTCCAACGTGTAAATAGCCAGTTGGACTTGGTGCAAAACGAGTACGAACTTTTACATTTGGATCTAAAGGGAAGAGGGTTTCAATTTTCATTTTATATTTGCCTAATCATTATTTTTAAAGGGAAAACTTGTCTATTTTACTACTCTTGGGGATGAATAATAGTAAAAAATTGATTTTCTGGGGCAAAAAATCAGCAAACAGGGTAAAAAGAGCAAAAAGCGTTTGACGAAAGAGCAAAAATCTCTATAATTCACTTCCACAACAACGGGCGATTAGCTCAGTTGGGAGAGCACCTCCCTTACAAGGAGGGGGTCACTGGTTCGAGACCGGTATCGCCCACCACTTCAACTTTAAGTGTTCTGTTGTTGTAACAATCTAGTTATTTGGAAACGGGCGATTAGCTCAGTTGGGAGAGCACCTCCCTTACAAGGAGGGGGTCACTGGTTCGAGACCGGTATCGCCCACCACTTCAACTTTAAGTGTTCTGTTTTCAAATTCCCTTTGATTTTAAGTCTCAAGTGGGCGATTAGCTCAGTTGGGAGAGCTCCTCCCTTACAAGGAGGGGGTCACTGGTTCGAGACCGGTATCGCCCACCACTTAAGACTAAAATCATAAACTTCAAATTACGATTATTCGTATCTGAAGGGCGATTAGCTCAGTTGGGAGAGCACCTCCCTTACAAGGAGGGGGTCACTGGTTCGAGACCGGTATCGCCCACCACTTAAGACTAAAATCATAAACTTCAAATTACGATTATTCGTATCTGAAGGGCGATTAGCTCAGTTGGGAGAGCACCTCCCTTACAAGGAGGGGGTCACTGGTTCGAGACCGGTATCGCCCACCACTTTTCTTATTAATCAATTTTATAAATAAAAAATCCCTTTCAAGCTTTAACTCAAAAGGGACGTATATTACACTTCTTGTTGCATTTGCATAAACGCTTTTCTGCGTGAAGCAATGAGCCTTTTTCTATCTTTAATTTGTTTGATTTGGCGTGGACGTAGCTTCCTCGTTGGTAACGTTTTCTTTTTCTTCAATTTTCTCATCAGACCTATCCTCCTTTTTTATATGATTATCAGATAAATTTTTTTGTTCTTGCTCAAGCTTTTTTTGCTCTTCAATTCGCTGATAATTGATGATACTGCCATAATAACGACGGATATTTTCAACGTATTGTAATGCTTCATAGCCTCTGGCATAACCATATTTCAGATTGGTATAATAACGTTTTTCAGCAAGTAGTGGCAGATTTTTCTTCACATCTAACCAATTATCAGGATCTCCGCCCAGTTGTTTGGTTAATCTACGGAGATCTAACAAATGTCCTAACCCCATATTATAAGCCGCTAAGCTATACCAAATTTTATCTTCTTGTGGAATAGTTTCTGGCATCTGTCTCATTAACATATGTAAATATTCAGAGCCAGCTTTTATACTTTGAGCAGGGTTTGTTCTATCTGAAATTTTCATTCTATCTGCGGTATCTTTTGTCAGCATCATAATGCCACGTACACCTGTTGGTGAGGTAGCATTTGGATCCCAGTGAGATTCTTGATAGGCAATAGCAGCTAACATTTGCCATTCTAAATCGCCTTTATGTTCACGGAAAAGTGGCTCATATTTGGGGAGTACCGCTTTGATTGCTGCCAAATAGCTTTGAATATCAACATAATCAAATTTTTCCAGATGATTAAAATATTTCTCCTCAATGCGTGAAATAAGTCCATTCTCTACAGAATCCGACATAAAATCCAATAGAGCTGATTGTAATTCGCTGTAGGAGCTATTTGCTAAATACCATAACACAGGGTTTTCATCTGTCAAATCGAATCCTACCGCGAGATTAGGGTTAATATGCTGTACAGAAGAAATATCGACCGACATCGCGATAGTATGTGGAATTTCGCCTTGAGCGACTTTTAATAATAGCTCTTCTTGGGTAAATTTATCTGAAATTTGCCACTTCAATTGAGGATTCTTTTGCTTTAGCTGATTGAGTATTGGAATAACCGCAGAACCAGTTGGAATAATGACATTTTCTTGCAAGTCTGAAAGTCGATATGGTCTTGTTGTCCCTTTTTTATACACTACTTGCCAAGAAGCTGAGTAATAAGATGGACCGATTTGAAAGGTTTCATTTAATTCCGGGTGATAGAGTAATCCTGCCGCAGCAATATCAATATCATTGTTTTTTAAGGCGTCAAATAATTTTTCGCTGCTATCGTAGCTTTTTACTTCAAGATTAACGTTTAGATATTGTGCAAAGGCAGTCGCTAAATCATATTCAATCCCACTTTTGCCTTCAGGACCGACAAAATAGGAAATCGGGTGGTTGATCATTCCCACTTTTAGCTTTTTACTCTGCTGAATTTGAGTGTAGTGGTTAGCTTCTGAATGAATAATTTTTTGCCAAGGGAAAATCATATCCCAAGCCCAAAGTAAGAGAGCTATTGCGATAAAAAGGCGAGCAATTAATCCTTTCAATTTAAAATCCTCATTCATTCAACTAAGAGCTTAAGAGCTAAGTCTAGCCGAAATTATAGCTTAACGAAATAGTTTAATTAATTTAGTAGTAGAATTGATAAAAAGAAAGAACTTAAATGAAATGGCGCACCCGAGAGGATTCGAACCTCTGACCGCTCGGTTCGTAGCCGAGTACTCTATCCAGCTGAGCTACGGGTGCGTATTTGAAGATTGTGAGAATTTAGTTTATCAGCAACCATTTTATTTTTAGAGTAATAAATAAAATGGCGCACCCGAGAGGATTCGAACCTCTGACCGCTCGGTTCGTAGCCGAGTACTCTATCCAGCTGAGCTACGGGTGCGTGATAAAGTAAATGGCGGTGAGAGAGGGATTCGAACCCTCGATAGAGCTTTTTAACCCTATACTCCCTTAGCAGGGGAGCGCCTTCAGCCTGCTCGGCCATCTCACCACTCACTGTGTCTGTGGGCGACATATTACTAGAATTTAAAAAGATGTCAAATTCTTTTTCCCGAAAATATTAAATTCTCGTGTGTTTGCCTATGTAATAAGCAAAACGATGATTTTTTAAGTTTTATAGAATAAATATTAAACATTTCATACGGTTATAAATAAAGCGGTAAAATTTTCTAAAAATTTTACCGCTTGTAGCTTAAATATTATTTTTGCTTTTTCTTGCTTTGAGCTTTCTCTTTATTTTCATCTTCGGCAATCGTTTTTACACAAAGATGTAAGATTTGCTCGACACCGTTTTTAATATAGTCATCACCACGTACTTTATTTTTTTGCAAATCTAACATTGCATCGTGAATACCTTGTGTCATACTCGTCGGTTGTACTAAGTTCCAGCAATTTGGATCTAAGTGGTTAAAGTTAGCTTGTAAATCGGCTGCATAAAGTATACCACTATAGTAAGCATAGACATTATGATCTAACATTCTATTTATTGTCATTGCACGAATCTGTTCAATTGGCAAGGATACTTTTTTAGTGTACCAATCATTTACTCCATTCATAAATGAATTGATGTCATAAGTTTCGTTTACTCTGTCTTTATAGGTTTGAGCGGTTGCACCGTAAGCAATTGCATAAGATTTTTGATCCACTTCTGCTTCATTTAAGCGTGTCCAACTGCCTTTATTTGATGAGCAAGCGGCTAAAAATGCCACTGCGGTAATCATTAAAATAGATTTAATTGTTTTTTTCATATTTATAACTCCTTATTGTGTTTGTCATAAAGTTTTAGCTATTTTACCGAATAAATGGCAAAATTACTTAAAAATTTTATGAGGTCAATATGAAACAGTATTTAGATTTATGCCATCGTATCGTAAATGAAGGGAAATGGGTAGCTAATGAACGTACAGGTAAGAGCTGTCTTACTGTGATTAATGCAGATTTAATCTATGATGTTGAGAAAGGAGAATTTCCATTAGTTACCACTCGTCGCAGTTATTGGAAAGCGGCAATTGCAGAGCTTTTGGGCTATATTCGAGGCTATGATAATGCTGCTGATTTTCGTAATCTGGGAACTAAATCTTGGGATGCCAATGCGAATGAAAATGCCGCGTGGTTAGCGAATCCTTACCGTAAAGGTGAAGATGATATGGGTTTGGTTTATGGGGCTGTTGGACGTAACTTCCCAAAACCTGATGGTGGTTCAGTGGATTTACTTCGCCAAATTGTTGATGATCTGAAAAAAGGTATTGATAATCGGGGCGAAATTTATACTTTCTATCATCCAGGTGCATTTCATATGGGGTGTTTGCGTCCTTGTTTGCATAGCCACCATTTTTCATTGCTGGATGGTACGCTTTATCTTAATAGTACTCAGCGTTCAGCAGACGTACCTCTTGGCTTAAACTGGAATATGATCCAATGTTACACTTTCCTTGCGTTAATGGCTCAAATTACAGGGCATAAAGCAGGGCAAGCTTTCCATAAAATTGTGAATGCTCATATTTATGAAGATCAACTTGAGCTAATGCGTGATGTACAGCTAAAACGTGAACCGTTAAATGCACCCAAATTAATTATTAATCCTGAGATTAAATCACTTGAAGATTTAGAAACTTGGGTAACTTTAGATGATTTTAAAGTGGAAGGTTATGAGTACCATCCATCTATTCAGTATCCATTCTCTGTGTAATAAAAAAGAAAGCCTAGATATTCTAGGCTTTCTTTCAAATCGTTAAAAAGAATTATTTTACTAAGTCTTTTAATGCTTTACCTGAAACGAATGCAGGTACTTTAGCAGCTGCAATTTTGATCTCTTCACCGGTTTTTGGATTACGACCGGTACGTGCTTTACGCTCATTTACTTTAAATGTACCGAAGCCGATTAATTGAACAGGATCGCCTGCTTTTAAGCTTGCAGAGATTGCATCAAGAGTTGCTTCTAATGCTGCTTTAGCATCTTTTTTAGTTAAGTTTGCACCAGCTGCGATAGCATCGATTAACTCAGTTTTGTTCATAGTTTTATCCTCTAAGATAGTGTTTTGAATAAATGACGTAAAACGTCTGAAAAGTTATTGAAACCTTGCCATAGCTTAATTCAAAGTTCAGATTTGTCAAAGTATTATTGTGCAAGATTTTGTAAATATGTATGTTATTGGTTAATATTTAACCCGATATTGCTGATGCCACTTGTTCTAATTTCATCTTTTAAATCAAAAATGAGATCAAGATCACGGTTTTCACATTCGTTGAGCAAGCGATAGATTTGCCATTGCACATCTAGCTCTTCTTGAATTTCCTCTGAATTTTTCAACTCTTGCTCGCTGAGTTCCTTGTCTTGTTGCATTTCAAGATAACTTGCCACTGTGCCTAATGAAATTTGGCTGATACGGATTGCTTGTTCTAAAGTTGCCCCGGCAATAATGCTGTGTAGTAATTCAGAAAGGGCTTCACAGGCTTCCTGTGCAGGTAAAACCCCGAAAAATTCATATTCATTTACGTCGGGTATGATTTCTTCTAATTTCTCTAACTGATTGTCGAAATTAATTTTTGCCCCTTTTACGGTTAAATATTCCCAAACTAAATTTAAAATATTTTGGAACACTTTTGCTTTTTCCGGTTGCTCGGTAACTTCGCAGAAAAGTTGATAGTTAGGGTACATTCTTTCGCATAAACAAGCCATAAAGGTTACATTTTGCCAAGGCTCAAAGCGTTCCATACGTTTATGAATTGGGTTTCGCATTTTGTTTCCTTATTAATTAATAAGTGCAAGCTGTTAAAAATTGCAGTTTTTTTGCAAAATTGCAAAAAATGATCGATTTTAGACCGCTTGTTGAATTATTTATGATACTGCTTCGAGTAGTTGTGAATTGCATCAACAAACACTTTAGGGCTTTCGACCGGTACGTCTAAGTGGATACCGTGCCCTAAGTTAAAGACGTGTCCGCTGCCATTACCGAAACCGGCAAGAATATTCTTCACTTCTTGTTCAATGCGTTCAGGTGTTGCGTAAAGCACGCTTGGATCCATATTGCCTTGAAGTGCCACTTTATCACCAACCCGTTTACGAGCATCGGCAATATCGACTGTCCAGTCTAAACCAATGGCATCACAGCCTGTTTCTGCAATTGCTTCTAACCATAAGCCGCCACCTTTGGTAAAGAGAGTAACAGGTACTTTACGACCTTCATTTTCACGGATTAACCCATCAACAATTTTGTGCATATAGCGTAAAGAGAACTCTTTATAATCGTTGTGTGCCAATACGCCGCCCCAAGTATCAAACACCATTACCGATTGAGCTCCTGCTTTGATTTGTGCATTTAAATATAAAATCACGCTATCGGCTAATTTATCAAGTAATTTGTGAAGAATTTGTGGCTCAGCGTAAAGCATTTTTTTGATTTTGGTAAAGGCTTTGCTTGAGCCACCTTCAACCATATAGGTTGCTAACGTCCAAGGGCTGCCGGAGAAGCCGATTAGCGGTACTTCGCCTTTTAATTCACGGCGAATGGTACGCACAGCGTTCATTACATATTGTAATTCACCTTCAGGATCAGGAATAGGTAGATTATTCACATCAGCAAGTGATTGCACAGGGCGAGCAAATTTCGGACCTTCGCCAGCACCGAAACTCAAACCTAAGCCCATTGCATCCGGAATAGTGAGAATATCAGAGAATAGAATAGCAGCATCTAATTCATAGCGGCGTAAAGGTTGTAAGGTTACTTCACAAGCTAAATCGGCATTACGGCAGAGCGACATAAAATCGCCGGCGATCGCACGAGTTGCCTTATATTCAGGTAAATAACGCCCTGCTTGACGCATCATCCAAACGGGAGTCATATCCACAGGTTCACGCAAAAGGGCTTTTAAATAGCGATCATTTTTAAGTTGAGGCATTGGTTTTTCCTTTGATTATGAAACGGTCGTTTTTATTGAAAAAATTTGTAATTTCATCTGTAGGGGCAAATTGCAATTTGCCCCTATAAAAATTTACAAAATATAGATGAAATTTGGCCGCTTGTATTTATTAATTAATGTAATTGTGGCTTTTCTTCTGTTTTAGGCACGCCTAAAGCAAAATGGCTATGTAAAAATAGAGCTAACACTCGTAAATATTCCAGCACTTCTTCGCCAGCTTCAAGGAGTTCCGCATTATTATCGTCCTCATTGTAACCTAATTTTGCGATTTCATCTAAATCATCAATTGCCTCGCCTACTTCGTCGGTTTCTTGTTGCAGGGTTGGCTGAGCAACACCTAAGCCAAGTAAGAAGTTGTTTGTCCATTCAGAAATACCATCAGCAAGAGCAAATCCGTCTTCGTCATTTTCGGGTAGCCACAGGCTGAATAGGGTATTTGCTTGGGAGAAACTGTCGGTTAATTGTTGGTAAAATTCCGTTAGTTGTTTTAACGGCTCAACTGAAAAAGCGTGTCCGTCATTGGTAAATTGATAGGTTAAGGTTTTCCACGAATCATCTTGAATGCCACCTGCAATCAGTCCGCATAAGAAGCCGTGAAACTCTGCCGGGGTGTCTTCAATTTGTAATTGAGTGATGAGTTGTTTAAATTCTTGGGAATTTGTCATAGCCATAATTGCATTATTGTGATTTTGCTAAAGAATGGCATAATATAGCAAAAATTTAGCGATTAAGTGAGGATTTCGTATTTATGTCGGCAAATAATATCGAATTACAGATTTTTGGTCAGGTGCTACGCTTGCAATGCCCTGTTGAGCAGCAAGAGCATTTACTGGCTTGTGCACAGCGTTTGGAAGAACGTGTGGCGGTATTGAAAGAGCAGTCCGGCATTATTCAGCTTGAAAAAGTGTTAGCTATTGTGGCTCTGAATTTAAATTATGAATTAGAGCAGGCACAGCGTCAAAATGCAGAAAATAAAAGTGTGCTTGTCGCTTGCATTGAGCAGCTAGATAATTCTCTCGGAAAATTTCAATAAAATTAGCTGATTTTTAGTCTAATTGATTAGGAATAGAGCTAAGAGTATTGAGAAATTGCAATTTATGTGATTAAACACTAGGAAAAATTATTAAATTCCGTTACTATAAATCTTGCCTGGGGTGTGCGTTATTAGTTACGTCCCTGAGCCGATAATTTGAAACTTTGAGTTGAACATCTACCGCCGGTGAGCAAGCTTACCTTGAGCTCAAATTCAAGAGTAAGAAGCCTAAAAGCAGTTACGTTTGACTCCCTTGAACCAACTGGTTCAAGGACCATTACTGGTAGCGGCATCTCGGGTACTTATATGAACAATTCTATTCATTCTTTTTGTCGCCATTCTCGTGAACAATTACGGCAATTGATGCGGGCGAAACGCTTAAGTTTAACCTCATCGCAACAAGCACAAGCTGCTCAATCACTTATTCCACAAGCAATTTCTTTAATTGAATCTTACCAAGCCTCACATATCGCCTTTTATTTACCTTTTAACGGTGAAATTTCTCCGCTGCCTTTAATGAATACTTTGCTTGGACAAGGAAAAAAAATCTATTTGCCTATTCTCCACCCTTTTACAAGCGGTCAATTATTGTTTGTAAATTACAATTGCAAAACTATTCTAAAATTTAACCGCTTGGGCATTCAAGAGCCTGTGCCGGATGTTAGAAATATCATTCCCTTACAAGAACTAGAGATGATTTTTACACCATTAGTAGCGTGTGATAAAGCAGGGAATCGGTTAGGAATGGGAGGTGGTTTTTATGATAGAACACTTGCTCAAGCTCCTCATATTATAAGTGTGGGGCTGGCTCACGAATGCCAGCAAGTCGAACAATTACCGATTGAAAGTTGGGATATACCGTTAAATCATATTATTTTGGGAGGAGCAAGATGATTGAAAAAAAAGAAAAGGAGTCCACTGGAAACCAAAGTTTAATTCGTGGCTTAACGCTTTTGGAATTATTGGCAAAATTTCCTAATGGTTGCCCGTTAGCCCACTTAGCGGAGCTTTCAAGCTTGAATAAAAGTACGGTGCACCGTTTATTGCAAGGCTTACAGCAAGAAGGCTATGTTCGCCCGGCTCCAACTGCAGGCAGCTATCGTTTAACCACTAAATGTTTAGCGATTGGGCAAAGAGCTTTAAGCTCAATTAATATCTTACACATTGCAGCACCACATTTAGAAGCCTTGAACTTAAAATTAGGCGAGACGGTTAATTTTGCGATGCGAGAGAAAGATCACGCAATCCTCATTAATAAATTAGAGGCAACCACAGGTTTAATGCGGACTAGAGCTTATATCGGGCAACAGATGCAACTATATTGTTCTGGTATGGGTAAACTTTTCTTAGCCTATGATTCCGAAGATTATATTCCCCAATATTGGCAAGCGAAATCCTCTGTAATTCAACAGCTTACAATCAATACCATTACCACAATTGAGGGAATGAAAAAAGAGCTGGAAACCATTCGTGAGCTCGGTTTTGCGATGGATGCAGAAGAAAATGAGCTAGGTGTTTCTTGTATTGCTTGCCCGATTTTTGATCATCAACAGAAGGTCCATTATGCGGTTTCCGTCTCGCTTTCAACGGCTCGTTTAAATCAGCTTGGGCAAGAAAATTTACTGCCTGCTATTCAAGAAACGGCAGAAAAAATTTCAGCCGAGCTAGGTGGGCGATAATTTTGTATTGCCATTTTGATTATTTCAGGTAATCTTGCACCCTTTAAAAATTATATTTTATAAAATTAAAATTTTGAGGTTCATTCATAATGTTTGGTTTTGACCCAACAACAATAATGTTTGTTGTTTATATTTTGGGTATGATTGCAATTGGATTTATTGCTTATCGTGTAACAAATAATCTTTCAGACTATATTTTAGGTGGTCGCCGTTTAGGCAGTTTTGTAACAGCATTATCCGCAGGTGCTTCAGATATGTCGGGCTGGTTGCTGATGGGATTGCCCGGTGCAGTCTATGCAGGCGGTTTAATTGAAGCTTGGATTGCAATCGGTTTAACTATCGGTGCTTATCTAAACTGGAAATTAGTAGCAGGCAGATTACGTTCTCACACCGAACACAGCGGTGATGCTTTAACCTTACCCGAATACTTTCACAACCGCTTTGGTGATAAAACGAAATTAATTAAGATTTTATCAGCGGTCATTTTTTTACTCTTTTTTGCAATTTACTGTGCCTCAGGCGTAGTAGCCGGTGCGAGAGTGTTTGAAAACCTCTTTGGTTTACCTTACCACCAAGCAATTTGGTATGGGGCAGTAGCAACCATTCTTTACACCTTTATTGGTGGCTTTTTAGCAGTAAGCTGGACGGATACCATCCAAGCCTCATTAATGGTTTTTGCCTTAATTCTAACGCCTCTGTTTGTAATGTATAACTTAGGTGGTTTTGATGAAATGCAAGCCTTAATCGATCGTGCAGGCGAAATGGCACAAAAAGATTATAACGATATCTTTACCGGCACGAGTATTCTAGCCGTGATTAGCCTAATGGCGTGGGGGCTTGGCTATTTTGGTCAGCCACATATCGTGGTGCGTTTTATGGCAGCGGAAAGTGTGAAATCGCTTGAAAATGCACGCCGTATTAGTATGACGTGGATGGTTATTTGTTTAGTAGGGGCGATTGGCATTGGCTATTTCGGTATGGCTTATTTCTTTGGTAATCCGGAACAAGCAAGGAATGTGAGCCAAAACCCGGAACAAATTTTCATTGAATTAGCAAAATTACTATTCAACCCTTGGGTTGCCGGTATTTTATTGTCAGCAATTCTTGCCGCTGTAATGAGCACACTTTCAGCACAATTACTGATTTGTTCAAGTGCGATTACCGAAGATTTATATAAAGGTATTTTACGCCCGAAAGCTACAGACAAAGAATTAGTGTGGTTAAGCCGTTTAATGGTGCTTGCGGTGGCAGCTCTTGCAATTTATATCGCTCAAGATCCGGACAGCAAAGTATTCGGTTTAGTCAGAAATGCGTGGGCGGGCTTCGGCTCTGCTTTCGGACCTGTGGTGCTCCTTTCCCTTTTCTGGAAGCGTATGAATGGCTTCGGGGCAATTGCTGGAATGCTGACCGGTGCATTAGTGGTGCATTTCTGGGCTGATATTACCGAACTCTTTGCTCTACCTGAACTTTATTCAATGATACCGGGCTTTATTACTGCAACCGTGATGATTATTGTGGTTTCACTAATTACACCGGCACCAAGCAGAGAAGTTCAAGAAACCTTTGAACGTGCAAATAAAGCATATTTAGATGAAGTAAAATAACATAAAATAAAAGTGGCTTAGGGAGATCCTTAAGCCACTTTTTTGTAAAAGTTTTATTAAAAACAACCGCTTGTAACACTATGACAAACCTCCTCCTTGCGATTATTTATCTCTGTTTTATCAGTTTAGGCTTGCCTGATGCGATTTTAGGAGCGGCTTGGCCTTCAGTGCACCAAGATCTTAGTGTACCGCTTTCCTATGCGGGTGTCGTTTCAATGATTATGTCGATTGGGACTATTACCTCAAGCCTGATGTCGGATAAGCTCACCTACCATCTCGGCACAGGCAACGTGATGGTAATCAGCGTTGCTTTAACCGCTCTCGCATTGTGGGGGTTTTCGATAAGTGATTCTTTCTGGATTTTGTGTTTATGGGCAATTCCTTACGGCTTAGGAGCCGGAGCGGTGGACGCGGCGTTGAATAACTATGTGGCAGTTCATTACGCCAGCCGACATATGAGCTGGCTGCATTGTATGTGGGGCGTAGGAGCATCTATTGGTCCGCATATTTTAGGTATTGCACTCTTGCAAGGTCGAGGCTGGGAAGGTGGCTATTACACGATTTCTCTATTACAAATCGGGCTAACGGTTATCTTATTTTGTTCTCTACCTTTTTGGAAATCTCGCAAGAAAACTGCTGCGGAAATGAATGAAGCCGCAAAACCGGTCAGCCTAAAAGAAGCCATTAAAATTCCAGGTGTGAAGTACGGCATTTTAGCCTTTATCGGCTACTGTGGTGTAGAACAAACTGCAGGGCTTTGGGCGAGTAGCTATTTTGTGATGGTAAAAGAAGTTGGCTTAGAACAAGCTGCCGCCTTTGGCAGTATCTTTTTTATCGGCATTACGGTTGGGCGAGGCATTAGCGGCTTTCTCACGTTAAAATTAAATAATCATCAAATGATTAAACTGGGTTTTGGTTTAATTCTGATCGGTATTGCAATGCTTTGTTTACCTTTCGGAAAATATGTAACCCTTGTCAGCTTAATTATTATCGGGCTAGGTTGTGCCCCTATTTTCCCGTGTTTAATCCATTCCACACCTGAATTTTTCGGGGAAGCTAAATCTCAGGCGGTAATCGGTATTCAAATGGCAAGTGCTTACGTGGGTGTGCTTTTACTACCGCCGCTGTTTGGTTTGATCGCAAACGCTATTTCCATTCAATTATTACCGTTTTATCTGTTAGTAATGCTGACTCTTTTGGTTTATGCCTACCGCAATTTGCGACGAAAAACGGCAAAATAGCCAACACAAGCGGTCAAATTTTGAGATTTTTTTGCACATTTATCGACTATTACCTATTGTTACTATAGTTTAAGTAAATTAAATCTATTGATCCTACTCAAAATATTAGTGGATGTTTTGGCTCATAATAAAATCTCCTGTACCTATTATTGATTATTAAGGGGTTTATTATGAAGAAATATCTATTTTCAGGGCTTGCTTTAGCTGCTATCGGATATTTTGGGTTAGTGGGATACGCAACGTATTTTGATAAAGCAAATTCAGAAAAATTAATGGCGACAACTGCGGCAGAATTACCGCAATCGCATAAATCGGTATTAGGTGTAATGTATAAAAATGGTTGTCAATATTGCCATTCACCGAATGCTGAACTGCCGGGCTACGCGAAATTTCCTATTGCAAATCAAATTATTGCGAGTGATATTGAAACCGGAAATCGCTTTTTCCGTTTAGATCAGATGATTGAAGGAATGAAAGATCCAAGTAAATTATCTGAGGCAGATTTAGCGAAACTTGAGCAAGTTATTCGTAACGATGAGATGCCTGCGGCGAAATATATCCATATTCACTGGGGATCTCGCCCTGATGAAGCAGAACAGAAAGTGATTTTAGATTGGATCGAAGAGCAACGTAAAACACATTTCTTACCAGAAGGGGTGGAAGGCGTAAATGCGAAAAACCTTGTGCAACCTATTCCAAACAGCTTACCAACCAACCCTAAAAAAGTGGCATTGGGTAAAGATCTTTACTTAGATGGTCGTTTATCGGCAGATGGTTCTATCAGTTGCCACTCTTGCCATTTACTCGCACAAGCCGGCGTAGATAATTTACCGGTAGCGGAAGGGATTCACGGACAAAAAGGTGGTATTAATGCCCCAACCGTATTTAATGCCGCATTAAACAAATGGCAATTCTGGGACGGGCGTGCGAAAACGCTTGCTGATCAAGCAAGCGGTCCACCAACCAATCCTGTCGAAATGGGCTCGAAGAGCTGGGACGAAATTGTAGCGAAATTTGAACAAGATGAAGAGTTCAAAAAACGTTTCTTTGAAGTTTATCCACAGATTTCCGAAGCAAATCTCACTGATGCAATCGGTGAATTTGAGAAAACCTTATTAACCCCAAATAGTGCGTTCGATAAGTTCTTAAAAGGTGATGAAAATGCTTTAACGGCAGAGCAAAAACGAGGCTACGGGCATTTCAAAAATGCAAAATGTGATACTTGCCACACCGGTAGCTTAATGGGCGGGCAATCCTTTGAATATATGGGCTTGTATGGCGATTACTTTAAAGATCGTGGCACGGCGATGACTGATGCGGATCAAGGTCGTTATGCTCATACTAAAGATCCGCACGATATGCACCGTTTCAAAGTACCAACTTTGCGTAATGTTGCTTTAACTGCACCTTATATGCACGATGCCAGTGCAAAAGACTTAAAAGAAGCGGTGCGTATTATGGGCAAATATCAAAGCAATAAAAACTTCACGGATACAGAGTTAAACGAAATTGCCTCATTCCTTGAGTCTTTAACCGGGGAATACGAAGGTAAGTTACTCACTAATGAAAAAATGAAGTAATTATTGCAAACTGACAAGCGGTAATATTTTGCAAATTTTTTACCAAATATTACCGCTTGTATCTTAATCAAAATGCTCTAACCCATACTGATATAACGCATTTTTCTTATAACCAAAAGTTTCTGCCACAATCGCTGCCGCTTTTTTCAGTGGCAATTCTTGGCAGAGGAGTTCAAGCAGTTTGATTGCTTGGCTGGAAAATTCTTCCTCAAGATTTTGTTGTTTTCCTTCAACAATCAGCACAATCTCGCCTTTAATGCGGTTGCTGTCTTCATTTAGCCATTCAATTAAATTGCCGAGTTGCTCGCCGTGAATGGTTTCCCACGTTTTAGTAATTTCACGAGCCATCACTACATAACGCTCTTCGCCGAAGACCTGCTTCATATCTGCCAAAGTGTCTAAAATGCGATGGGTGGATTCATAAAAAATCAACGTGCGAGGCTCATTTTCTAATTCCGCTAGTTTATCGCAACGAGCCTTTGTTTTAGCAGGTAAGAACCCTTCAAAGCAAAAACGGTCTGATGCAATACCCGATGCACATAAGGCGGTAATCGCAGCACAAGCTCCGGGAATAGGAACAACTTTCACGCCTGCTTGGCGGCAGTGGCGAACCAGATGAAAACCCGGGTCGCTAATCAGTGGCGTACCGGCATCTGAAATTAACGCAATGTTTTCGCCTTTTGCTAATTTTTCCACTAAAACGACCGCTTTCTGTTGTTCGTTATGGTCGTGTAAGGCAAAAAACGGTTTTTTGATGCCGTAGTGGCTGAGTAATAAGCCACTGTGGCGAGTGTCTTCAGCGGCAATTAAATCAACGCAGCCAAGCGTATCTAACGCACGTTGGGTAATATCACCTAAATTGCCGATAGGCGTGGCAACAATATATAAAATTCCGTAGTCCGGATTGATTTCAGATGAATTTTGTCTGTTTTTCATTTGCTTTTAGCTCATTTGATAAGTAAGATTTCATCATTAAATTTAGCACATTATATTCTATCGAGGAAAATACAATGGCAACTATTTTAAACCAAACAATGAAAAAGGCATTCGTGCCAACTGCAATTGCATTATTCATTTCTGCCTGTACATCGGTAAACCCAATCACCGAATCCATCAAAGATGAGGCTTATTCAAGCTCAGAGTTCTATATCAATAAAGCCGATCAAACTAGAGCCAAAGAAGATAAAATTTCATACCAGCTTCTCGCCGTACGTAAATTAATTGATGAAAATAAAGAATATGAAGCACAAAATACCTTTAGTGAAATTCAAGTGGCTGAAATGAATGACGTGCAGAAATTAGAATATGCATTAGTTTCTGCACAACTTGCGGCTTTACAAGGTAAAAATGAAATGGCGATTAGCCAGTTAAAAGCGGTTCAACCTTCTTTATTAAGTCCTGCACAGCGTTTACGCTATATTCAAACACAAGCCCGTATTGCGGCAAATCAGAATGATGCAATTGGTATTGTACGTGCGAGATCGCAGTTAAATGCTTACTACAAAATGAACCGCGAACGCCAAGAAAATAACGATATTATTTGGCAAACCTTACGTGATGCTAATCGTGGAATGCTGGAAAGAACAGTGCCTGAAGCCGGTGAAATGGAGCTTGCAGGCTGGTTAGCATTAATTAATATTTATAACCAAAATGTAACTACACCTGCTCAAATGCCACAGGCAATTAATAATTGGAAAAACCAATATCCAAACCACAGTGCGGTTACGGTTATGCCAACTGAATTACAAGGTGTGAATAATTTCCAACAAACGCAATTAAATAGTGTTGCATTATTATTACCGCTTAGTGGTGATGCTCAAATTTTAGGCGATATTATTCAGCGTGGTTTTAATGATGCAAAAGCAGATGATCCAACAGCAGTTCAGACGTTTGATACAAGCTCATCTGATGTAAATTCATTAATTGCCCAAGCAAAACAACAAGGGGCAAATATTATTGTTGGACCGTTGCTGAAATCTCGGGTAGATGAAATGCTATTGAGCCCGGAAATTCAAAATATTAACGTGTTAGCTCTAAACGCAACGGAAAATGCACGCAATATTGCTCAAGTTTGTTACTACGGCTTATCGCCGGAGTCTGAAGCTCAAGCAGGGGCGGAGAAAATGTACCGTGATGGTCATCGAGTGGCTATCGTTGCAGCCCCACAAGATGATTTTGGTAATCGCTCAGCAGAAGCCTTTGCAAAACGTTGGCGTCAGTTAAGTGGCACTGATGCTGATGTACGTTATTATAATCAACCGCTTGATTCTGTTGCTTCTATTCAAAATGCAGGCATAACTAAAGCTGGTTTGTATGTATTAGGCGGTGCAGAACAAGTGGTAGAAATTAAACAAGGTATTGATAGTTCTAACTTAAAAGATCGCTTGGTAATTTATACTTCATCACGCAGTAACTCGCCAAATAATGGCATTGATTTCTATACGGCAATGGAAGGTGTAAAATTTAGTGAAGTGCCGTTATTGGCAGATACTACTTCAAATGAATACCAAAAAGCAGAAAATTTAGCCAATAGTGATTTCTCAATGATGCGTTTATATGCAATGGGAGCTGATGCGTGGTCGCTTGCTACGAAATTTAACGAGTTCCGTCATATTCCGGGCTATAAAATTTCAGGTTTAACCGGCGAATTAAAAGCCGGACAAAATTGTAATATTGAACGTAGTTTATCTTGGTTGCAATATCGAAATGGGGCTATTCAACAGGCTTATTAATAAACGAGAACAAGGCTCTTTTTATGAACAAAAAGCCCGAGTGTTTTTAGAACAGCAAGGGCTTCGTTTTGTTGCCGCTAACCGACATTTTAAAGGCGGAGAGCTGGATTTGATTATGCAAGACGGACAAACGATTGTTTTTGTCGAAGTCCGTCAGCGTAAAAGTGATCGTTATGGTTCGGCAGTTGAAAGCATTGATTACCGAAAACAACAAAAATGGCAAAATGCGGCGAATATGTGGCTACTCAAACAACATCAAAGTTTAGAAACTGCAAATTGCCGCTTTGATGTGGTTGCTTTTGATGGAAGCCAATCCCCATTATGGATTCCTAACTTTTTAGGTTAGATTAAGATGTTAAATAAAATCCAAGATAGATTTACCGAAAGTATACAAACCCAAATTTCTGCAGCAGAATTATTGCCGGCTAAATTAAGTGAAGCAGCAAACCGCATTGTGGCGTGTTTATTGCGTGGCGATAAAGTGATTGTGTGCGGGCACGGGCGTTCTTACGGCAATGCGGCTTTGCTGGTTAGCCACTTAATTCATCGCTATGAGCTGGCAAGACCGAGCTTTTCTGCGGTGCAATTACAAATTAACGGCATATTAGCCGGCGTTTTTGCACAAGATAATGAGCTAGATTCAATTTATAAAAAACAATTACAAGCGGTTGCAAAAGAGGGTGATCTCTTCATTGTTTTTTCGCCTGTGGGAAATGAAGAGTGTATATTGCAAGCCATTCATACGGCTAAAAGTCAGCATTTAGATTTAGATATTATTGCTTTAACAGGCAGTAATAATGACCACACACTCGGATTATTAGATGAAAGTGATATTGAAATTTCAGCTCCCTCAACCAATGAGTTGAGAGTGATTGAAAGCCATCATTTTTATACTAATTTACTCTGTGAACTTATCGACCATTTACTTTTCTCGTAAGGAGAGATTATGACGTATTTAGCAAAAAAACTGCTTAAAGCAGGTTTATTCACTTTAGGCTTCCTGTCTTTACAAGGCTGTATTACCACCGCAGTAGTAACTTCAGCAGCAGTGGCAACCAAAGTGGCTACTGACCCACGCTCAACAGGCACACAGGTTGATGATGAAATTTTAGAAGAAAAAGTGGCTTACAACATCAATAAAGACGAACAAATTAAACAAGAAGCCCGCATTAATGTAGTGGCTTACAACGGTAAGGTGTTATTAATTGGTCAAGCACCGAGTATGGACGTCGTGGAAAATGCTAAAAACTTAGCCGCAGGAGCAGAAGGGGTAACGGAAATTTATAACGAAATCCGACAAGGCGAAAAAATCGGCTTTGGACAGATTACACAAGATAGCTGGATTACCACCCAAGTTAAATCTAAGCTCTTAGTAAATGGCGAAGTAAAAGCTACGGAAGTAAAAGTCGTTACCGAAAACAGCGAAGTTTTCTTAATGGGTAAAGTAAGCCACGTTCAAGCTGATGCTGCCGCAGAAGTAGCTCGTAATGTAGGTGGTGTAACAAAAGTTGTTAAAGTATTTAGCTATGCACACTAATTGATAAGGCGAACCTCAGTGTTCGCCTTATTTCGTTGATTTGTAAAATTTTAGGGAAATTTAACCGCTTGTTTTACTAATAAAATAGGAATAAACAATATGAAAAAGACAGCATTATTTAAATTAAGTGCATTAAGTCTTGCTTTAGCAGGGCAATATGCTTACGCAGATGTAGTTAATCATACTTGCACGGTAAGTTCAGATTGTTATTACTCAACATTACAAGTTGGAAGTTCTAACTATAATGATAGAGAAAATAATAAACGTTACTGGTATGTTCATTCATCTCGGTTGGGTAATCATGATGATGATTTAAATGTTTCAATTATACCGCAGCATTATAAAAATACATTGTCATCTAATAATACTGATAGTAGTTTTGTTTTAATTGGTATTGACAATCCGTATCGAGATGATTTTTCACTTTCTGATTTAGAATATAAACGAAAAGCGAGTTTATATATTCCGTCAGGAACAATGGCAACAGTATCAAATAGTGGTCATTATGATACTAAAGTTGTATATCTCCACAATGCAGATGGGAATATTGAATCTGGTGTTACATTACAAGTAGGGGAGTTAGAACACGATACTGCAACACTATTGACTGCTATTCGTGTATCTGGAGAAAGTAATTTAACGACTTCTGCGGACATTATTTTAAAAAGCAGAGATGCTGATGCAATTTTTGCAAAAGATAATTCAAAAGTAACAGCTGAAAATCATAAAATTGAATTATCTCCCGAATCAGAGGGCATTGTAGTTCGTGATAATGCTAGAGTGATAGCAGATAATGTAACTATTAGTGGTTCTGGTTTTCTCCAAGCTGGGTTGGTTACTTCAGGAGAAAGATCTTCCATTGAGTTTAATAACGGAAAAATTAATTTAACTAATGATATTTTAACGATGGCTATTAGTGCAGATAATGGAAAAATTGATATTAATCATAGTGATATTAATGCCAATTATGCGGTAACTCCAGATGCTTATGGGTATAAAGAAAATGCAGATTATACTTCTGCTCATAGTGTTGTGAATATCAATCATAGCAATGTTACTGGTAGAGAATTATTTGTGGCAGTAAATACCAATGAAGATACAGAGCCACTTTCTCGTGATTATTCTACTACCGTGAATGTTGAGAGCAGTAAGATATCAGGTAGAATTGTAAATATTAAAGATGTTTCTGAGGAAAACGAAGACAACGAATTAGATATTCGCATTGATACACAAGCTAATACTAATGTTGATCTTACAATGAAAAACAGTCAATGGATGGTAAATGGCGATAGTCATTTAAATGGACTTGCAATGGCAAATTCTACAACCTCATTGCAAAAAACAGGTAATCAATTTCAAACTTTGACGATTACGGATTACTTAATCGGCAACGGTCATTTTGATCTCAACACCGATCTTGCTAACCAGCAATCTGACAAAATTGTGGTAAAAGGCGAAGATAGAGGTAATTTCACATTAGGCATTAAAGATAGCGGTAATGAACCGGATGCACCTAACGGAAAAGTAACTTTGGTTGAAACCCAAACAGGGCGAGCTGAATTTAGCTTAAAAGATCGTGAATATGTGGATGCAGGGGCGTATCGTTATCGCTTAAACAAAGAGGGAACAAATTGGGTATTGGCAAACCGCCAAGCTGAGCCTGTTAAAAATAACTCTATTCAGCCTACGCCCCCTGCTAAGCCGGTAACACCAGCACCTACTGAACCAAGTCAGCCAGTGGTTCAGCCAAAACCTGTAGCTCCAACTCAGCCGGTTGTTGTTCAACCGACACAACCTCAACCAATGCAGCCTAGCCAACCTGTTGTAGTTCCTGTGTTGAAAGCCTTAAGTGAGAAAACAAACGCTCTTGTTTCTCTCCGCCAGGCTCAAGGTATATTGCTGAACCAAAACTTACAAGGCATTCATCAACGTTTAGGCGAGTTAAAAACTGATAAATCCAGCAATGTGTGGGTAAAAAATAGCAATAGCCGAAGTGAAGCTAAAGCCCAAAATGTGGCAGTAGATAGCCGTTCTTCAGGGTTTGAGATGGATTCTCACAGCTTACAAATTGGGGCAGATCGTGCTATTAATGATAATCTGCGTTTAGGTGGATTTGTAGGTACAAGCCGTGCTGATGTGGATTTTAATAGTGAATACAGCAAAGGGAAATTACGTTCACAAGCGGTCGGTTTATACGCAACTTTTGCAAATGAACAAGGCTGGTATCTGGATAACATCGTCAAATATGAACGTTTAACTGCTAAATTTGTTGATGAAAAACGTAAATACAATGCGTTTAGTCTTTCCAGCGAAATCGGCAAACGTTTTGTATTAAGCAATGATTGGAGCATTACACCACAAGCTCAACTTGCTTACCATACCGTTAATGGAAAAGCTGATGAAAGCCGTTTAAATCTCTTTACCGCTCGTGCAGGCGTGCGTGTCGCAAAAGGCTTTGTATTGAATAATGGTTGGAATGTACAACCTTATGCGGAAGTGAATGCGATTACTGAAAAAGCGAATAATGCAAAAGTGCGAGTGAATCAATATCAATTTGATGTGGTAGAAAACAAAGGCAGAGTACAAACTGCATTAGGCTTAACGGCAGGAAATAATAACCACCGTTTAGGCTTAGAGGCTTCAGTTATCTCTGGTAGTAAATTTAAGCAGCCACTTAGTGTGTTAGCGAATTATCGTTATCAGTGGTAATGATCTGCAAAAAATTAGGTAAATTCTACCGCTTGTAAAAATGTAGGGGCAAATTGCAATTTGCCCTATGGTTGTTTTACTCTAGACCTTTTTTGATCCAATAGTGATAGGGAGAGGTAGAAACCTCTTTTTGCAGGAGCTGATGATCCATAAATTCGCAGAAACTTGGAATATCACGCGTAGTTGCTGGGTCATCGGCGATAATATGTAAAATTTCGCCATCTTCCATCGTGCGGATTGTTTTACGGGTCAGCATTACCGGCTCCGGGCAGCGTAGCCCTAAGGTATCTAATTCTCTATTTACAATTAACTTATTCATTCTATTCCTTATGAAAACATTATTCTCTGAACATCTCTCTCGCTTGCAAAATGTTGTACAAGACTTACTTGAAAAAGCTTTTTTAGACGGTTTATGGATTTATTCAGGCAAAGCGAAAAATTGGTTTGTAGACGACCAAACCGCCCCATTTAAAATTAACCCTTATTTTAATTACTTTTTCCCTTATTCCCAAGCTGAAAATTGCTGGTTATTCCTAGACGGCAAAAATAAACCAACAATTTACTTTTATGCCCCTGAAGATTATTGGGTTTCTACTCCAAAAATACCGACGGAAGCTTTTTTTGCCACTGAATTTGAGTGGGTTTTACTTAAGTCTGAAACTGAAATTGCAAAATTTATTCAAAATCCGACCGCTTGTGCTTTTATTGGGGAAGATAGCCTGCTTGCAAATTCACTTGGCTTTAGCCAAATTAATCCGCAAAAACTTCTGAATATACTTAATTTTGAGCGTTCAATTAAAAGTGAATTTGAGATCGAGAGTATTTACCAAGCTCAATTTTCTGCGTTAAAAGGGCATTATGCAGCTAAAGATGCCTTTTTGGCAGGCAAAAGTGAGTTTGAAATTAACCTTGAATATTTAAAAGCCACTCAGCAGTCTGATCTAAATGTGCCTTATGGCAATATTATGGCGATTAATCAAAACGGAGCGGTGTTGCATTATACGGCATTAGATTTTGATACCGGTACAAAACGCCACAGCTTTTTAATTGATGCGGGGGCAACGGTAAATGGTTATGCTTCTGATCTTACTCGAACTTATGCTTTTGATAGTTCATCAGAATTTGCGGAATTGGTTGCTAAAATGGAGCAATTTAAATTAGAGATTATTGCAGATTTATCGATTGGCATTAATTATCTGCATTACCACACTCGAATGCAGCAGATGATTTCTCAGCTTTTAGTTGAGCATCAATTTATTCATTTACCGGCAGAACAAATTTTTGAGGAAGGTATCAGCAGAACTTTCTTCCCACACGGGTTAGGGCATTTACTTGGCATTCAGGTTCACGATGTGGCAGGTTTTCAACAGAATGCAAGAGGTAGCCACAAAGCACCGCCAGAGGCTTATCCGAGCCTACGTTGCACTCGTGATTTGCAAGAAAATATGGTACTGACTATTGAGCCGGGTTTCTATTTTATTGATATGTTGCTGAGTAGCTGGAAAAATAGTGCTTATTCTTCTGCCTTTAATTGGCAGAAAATTGATGATTTTAAACGCTTTGGTGGTATTCGTACCGAAGATAATATCGTGATGCGTGCAACAGGTGCGGAAAACTTAACCGCAAAAGCAGAATTAAATGTGAGGAAATAATGCCGATTTTAATGGTTCTTTTTGGAATTTTCTTTTATATCTATTGTGAAATTTCACTGCTGGTTAGCATCGGCTCCGAAATTGGCGTGCTACCAACTATTTTATTATTAGTTGCTATCTCTTTTTTAGGCTTATGGTTTGTGAAGCTACGAGGTGTCTACACCCTCTATTCAATTAAGCAAGATCTCAGCCAAGGCAAAATGCCAACAGAAGCGGTGAGTAATTCAATAATGTTTGTTCTAGCAGGCATTTTATTGATTATTCCCGGCTTTTTAAGTGATATCTTGGCGATTTTATGCGTGTTGCCGTTTAGCCGAAAACTGATTCAAGCTTTTGTGATTAATAGCGTAAAAAATAAAGTTTTTATGCGTTTTACCTCGCAAAACACCCACTTTCATTCACAATCGGCTCAAGAGAGCAATACTTTTGATGCCGAGTTTGAGCGTAAATTTGATCCACAAGATGAAACCAAGAGGATCAAATAATGGATAAAAGAACGCTTGCTCTGTTGAAAGTACACGGCACAGCAGTGTTTTTCGGAGCTTCCGGTATTTTCGGGGCATTAATTCACAGCTCTGCTGAAACCATTGTTCTCGGGCGAGTGATGATCGCATTTACGATGATTTCTTTGTATTTTTTATGGAAAAAACAACCGCTTGTAAAGCTAAATCTCAAACAAATCGGGCAACAAGCTGTATCGAGTGGTTTATTAGCTGCCCATTGGGTAACGTTTTTTATTGCGGTTAAGGTAGGCGGTGTTGCGGTTGCAACATTGGGTTTTGCCAGTTTCCCTGCCTTTGTGGCGTTGTTTGAAAGTTTATTCTTCCGTGAAAAATTACGTTTTCGAGAAGTCGTATTACTGATTGCAATTACCATCGGTTTGATTTTAGTTACCCCTGAATTTACCTTTGGTAATGAAGCCACACGAGGCTTACTTTGGGGTATTTTTTCGGCATTAGTTTACGGCATTCTTGCGGTATTTAACCGCAATACAATGAGCAAAATTTCCGGTGTGCAGGCAAGTTGGTGGCAGTATATTTTTGCAACGATTTTACTGCTACCTTTTTCGCTAACTGAATTGCCTAGTGTGTCTGCACAAGATTGGTTTTGGATTTTCTGCATTGGCTTTTTGTGTACAACACTTGCTTATACTTTGTTTATTTCAAGCCTTGATACCATTAATGCACGTACCGCTTCAATGATTATCTCACTTGAGCCGGTTTATGCGATTGCAATTGCGTGGCTTTGTTTTGGTGAAATACCAACGCTTAAGATGATTATTGGCGGAGCAATTATTTTACTTTCTGTTGCGTGGGCGAATTTGAAAAAATGAAACAACCAATCTTTAAAAAAGCACCAAACAAGCGGTCAAATTTTGCTAAAAATTTGCAAAAACGGGAGAAAAAACGACCGCTTACTTTTGCTGAAACGACCGTCGTGCTCTTTAATAAGCCCTATGATGTACTTACGCAATTTACTGATGAGCAAGGGCGAAAAACGTTAAAGGATTTTATCGCCATTCCCAATGTTTACCCTGTAGGTCGGTTAGACAGAGATAGCGAAGGCTTATTGCTTTTAACCAATAATGGCGAGCTACAACATCGTTTAGCTCACCCAAAATTTGAGAAACAAAAAACTTATTGGGTGCAAGTAGAAGGCATTCCTACTCTTACCGATTTAGCGAAATTAGAAAAAGGTGTGGAGTTAAAAGATGGTTTAACCCAGCCCGCGAAAGCAAAAGCGATTTCTGAGCCAAACTATCATTGGCAATCTGCTCCCAAAATTCGTGAGCGAAAAAGCATTCCAACCAGCTGGGTTGAATTGATTATTCACGAGGGAAAAAATCGCCAAGTCAGACGAATGACGGCACATATCGGCTTTCCAACGTTACGCCTAATTCGTATCGGTTTAGGCAATTTTGAATTAGCTGATTTAGACAGCGGAGAATACCGAGTGTTATCGGAAAGTGAAAAACGCAAATTATTCAAGCAGTTAGGATTAAAAGATGAGTAAAGGATATTGGATTATTGTTAAGGATTTTGACATTGCGTTAGTGAAAAGCGAAATTCCTTGCGGTTTGGCAGAAGAGTTTAGCTTGGGGGATCGTGAAAAATTAGCGATAGGGATTTATCAAAATTTGCCTGTTTATTTAGTGAAAGCAACTGGGGAAGATGATCATCGAGAGTTCGCTTATTTAAGAACGCAAATTGGGCGAGAGCCGGAGTTAAGTCATTTATTGCATAGGGCTGTATCGTTAAATCATTTCTTTCATTCCCATCAATTTTGTGGGAAATGTGGTGAGAAAACCGTACTGGCAGATAATGAAATTGCGGTTCATTGTAATGCTTGCGGTAATCGAGCTTATCCAACTATTAGCCCATCAATTATTGTCGCTGTGCGTAAAGGCAGACAAATTTTGCTGGCAAATCATTTACGTCATAAAGGCACAATTTACACTACGTTAGCGGGTTTTGTGGAAGCCGGCGAACCTGTTGAAAATGCGGTTCATCGTGAAATATTTGAAGAAACAGGGTTGAAAGTTAAAAATATACGTTATTTTGGTAGCCAGCCGTGGGCGTTTCCTAATTCATTGATGCTTGGCTTTTTGGCAGATTATGAAAGTGGCGAAATTATTCTACAGGAAGAGGAGATCTGTGATGCTAAATGGTTTGACTGTGATGAAGCATTACCTGAAATTCCACAAAAAGGTACAATTGCATTTGAGTTAATTCAAGCAACATTAAAGTTGTGTAGAGAAGAGTAGGGATAAATAATCATTTTGCTTTATTAAATAAAAAATGCTGAATAACGTTCTTTATTCAGCATTTTTATTGTTACGTTTTTAATTACCCTTCACAACTTGAGCAGCTGAGCAAGTTACGGTTAAATACCTGTGCTGCACTCATTGAGTTTTGGTAGTAAATGGATTTTAAACCGAGTTCTTCAGCGGTTAAGTATAATTGGTTCAGATCACGTGCCGGTGTTGCCGGGTGAATCATCACATTAATACTTTGTCCTTGGTCGATATATTTTTGACGCTGAGCGGCTTGTTGAATCACGCTTAATTGGCTGATTTCAGCAAAGGTTTTAAATACCTCTTTTTCGTGTTCGGAAAGCTGTGCTAAATGTTGAACAGAGCCATCATTATGTAAAATAGATTCCCAAACTTCCTCTGTATCTAAGTCTTTTTCTTGGAGTAATTTCTCTAAGAACGGGTTTTTATACACGGTTTTGATCTTCGCTAAATCTTTTACATAGTAGTTTGATTTAAACGGTTCGACTGATGGCGAAACGCTACCTAAAATAAAGCTACTGGATTTAGTCGGGGCAATACTCATTAAAGTAGTATTGCGGCGACCATAACCTTCTAAAATTTCCGGCTCACCAAAGCGTTGTGCCAATTCTTGTGATGCTTTTAATGTTTTTTGTTGCAATGTTTTGAAGATTTCATTGTTTTTCTGCATTGCTTGAAAGCTATCAAAGGCAATATTATTTGCCTGTAAATAGCTATGCCAACCTAATACGCCTAAACCCAATGCACGGTGGCGACGGGCAAAGCGGTTTGCACGGTCTAAGAATGGAATTGATTGACTTTTCTCAATAAATTCACTCATTACCACATCGAGGAAATAGGTTAATGTTTCCGGTGCGTCGGTATCTTTCCACTCATCAAAATAGAGTAGGTTCATTGACGATAAACAGCATACGAAACTTTCATCGCTGCTTGAAGGCAACATAATTTCAGTACATAAGTTTGATGCGTGAATAGTCATATTTTTATCTTTATAGACATCAGGACGCCCTGCGTTCGCATTGTCTTTAAAGAATAAATATGGGATACCGGTTTCAGTTTTACGTTGCAATAATTTTGCCCAAAGCTGACGTTTGTATGGATCGCCTGCTTTCATTGATTCTAACCAATCGTGTCCAACACAAACACCATAATACATTAATTGAATTGGGTTACCTTCGGTGTGAATATCTAACCATTCATCAATATCACCGTGTTCAATATCAATATAGCCGGCAAATTGACCTTTACGAGATGTGCCTTGAGAAATCACATCAATTACCGTATCGAATAACTTACTGAAGTTGAATGAGCCGTCTGATTTACCATTATTCTTAATTAAAGAACCACGTGGGCGAATGTCGCCAAAATAGGCTGATGTACCGCCACCGATTTTACTCATCATACCCACTTCAGCGGTTGTTACCATAATTTCGTGGATAGAGTCGCCAATGTAGCTACCGAAACAAGAGATCGGTAAACCACGATCTAAACCGAAGTTTGACCAAATTGGCGAAGAAAGTGAGAAATAACCTCTCGCCATATAGTGATAGAATTTATCTGCATAGCCTTCAATGCCAAGTTTACGTTCTGCGTGCTCGGCAATAAAACGAATACGGTCTAGTGCAGTTGTGCCTTCCAATAAATAGCCACGTTGTAAGAATAAACGGCTGTCTTCATTTAACCAGTGGAAGTCTGGGCGGTCTGTATTAGAATAAGTCATCTGCGGTAATCTGCTTCATTTTTTTAGAATAATCGGTACTACGTTTGTTAAAGAAATCGGTTTCTTTGGTAGAAAGAATTTCAATATCAAACCACTCAGTTTCTTTTAACAATTCAGGATCGATATTATGAGGTGGTTCTAGCCCTAAAATACTCAACGAATTGTTGTAACGGTTCTTAATATAGTTTTCTACCGTTGCTTTGGTGATAAAGCTTAAATCGCCCTCTTCGAAAATCCAGTCTAAGATCCCTTTTTCTGCCTCAAATGCTTGAGTTGCCAAGGTTTCTAAATCTTTAAAGAATTCCGGTGTGAAAAGTTCACTGTGTTCATCACGCAAGATTTCGTATAACGCAATACCAAATTTCCCGTGAATTTCTTCTTCTTTAGAGGTTGCTTCAACTGCATTTGAAATCCCCTTAAATAGGTTTTTATGCTTGTTGAATGACATCATAATAATGAACTGACCGAATAACGAAATATGTTCAACGAATAAAGAGAACAGTACTAAAGACAATACAAACTCACCTTTGCCTGCATCTTTATCTTTCATAAAACTTTCCATATAACGAATACGGTTCATTAATGGTTCAATTTCGTGAATTTGGCTAAACATTTCATTTAAGCCGAGCTTTTCCAATAAGAATGAATACGCATCTTTATGACGCACTTCGCTTTCTGCGAAAGTACCACCCACATCGTCCATTTCCGGTTTTGGGAAATAGCGGTATAACTCGCCCCAGAAACGTTTTACGTTCACTTCCACTTGTGAAATTGCCAACATCGCACGAGTTAAAACGTGGCGTTCGTGATCATTAATAGTGGTGCGATAATCTTGAATATCACCGGTAAAGTTAAACTCGGTATGTAACCAGTAAGAATGGCGGATAGCATCTTTAAATTCAAGAAGCTCAGGATACTCATACGGCTTAATATTTAAGCGTTTTTGGAAAAGATTTCTAGACATATTCTTAGGCTCTATCTTAAAGTTTGATTTCAATCTGGGAGATGATTGTATGCAAAAAAAGTTTCAAGACAAGACTTGACAAACAACCTTTTTACGTCGTTTTTGTTAGCTTATTGATTTATAAAGGAAAATAATTTTGTAAATTTTTATATCAATATATTGTGTTTATTTTATGGTCTAACCACTAGATGTTGTGTTTTGTCGTTTGTTTCAAAAGTGTGCAATAAACTAAGAAAGCCTTGATAAAACTATGTTTGGCTTCCTTTTTCGAGTATGATATCAGCCTGTTTTTATAGGTTGCAAGCGGTCGCCTTTTTGCAAATTTTTACACTTTTTTAACCGCTTTATTTTGATTTTATGGATACGAATACTCAACAATTTTATCGAGGGCGTTTCTCAGTTGCTCCAATGTTAGATTGGACAACTCGCCACTGCCGTTATTTTCATCGTCAATTTAGCAAAAATGCCTTGCTTTATACGGAAATGATTACAGCTCCGGCGATCATTCACGCTAAATATGATTTGCTAGAATATGATCCAAGCGAAAATCCTGTCGCATTGCAATTAGGTGGAAGCGATCCTACTCAGCTTGCTCATTGTGCTAAATTGGTGGAAGAGAGAGGTTATACGGAAGTTAATTTAAATGTGGGCTGCCCCTCAGACCGTGTGCAAAACGGAATGTTTGGGGCTTGTTTAATGGCAAAAGCTGATTTGGTGGCTGATTGCATTAAAGCAATGCAAGATGCAGTCGAAATTCCTGTTACCGTCAAACACCGTATTGGGATTGACGATTTAGACAGCTATGAATTTTTGTGTGATTTTATTGAAAAAGTGCAGCAATTCAGCAGTGATTTTATTGTCCACGCCCGTAAAGCGTGGCTGACAGGTTTAAGCCCGAAGGAAAACCGTGAAATTCCACCGCTGGATTATGAGCGAGTTTACCAACTGAAACGGGATTTCCCGCACCTGAACATCAGCATTAATGGTGGTATTAAAACCATTGACGAAATCAAACATCACCTACAATTTGTTGATGGCGTAATGATTGGGCGTGAGGCTTATCAAAATCCGTCTCTATTAGGCGAAATTGACTTGCAAATTTTTAACGAAAATCGACCGCTTGTAACGGCAAAAGAAGCGGTGGAAAAGATGTTTCCTTATATTGAACGAGAGCTGGCAAAAGGTGTCTATTTAAATCATATTGTTCGCCATATGCTTGGGGCATTTCAAAATTGTAAAGGGGCGAGACAATGGCGTCGTCATTTAAGTGAAAATGCCACTAAACAAGGGGCTGGCGTAGAAGTGGTAGAGCAAGCTCTGGCATTTATCGGCTAACATTTAAGGAGAAAGTTATGGCAGATCCTCATATCAAATCGCCAATGGATTTTTGGGATTATTTAACTGTCATTGTTTATCGTAGCGGTTTTGTATTAGCCACCTTAATGCTGTTTTTGCTGCCTTATTACACATCAACGGCTCAACTTGGCTTATTGGTGGCAGGTACGATGTTGGCTTCGTCTTTACATCTTTATGACAAAACATTCCGCCTGATTTTCCAATTTTCAGCGTGGTTAGGCTTACTTTTCTACATCTTTAATTTTCCATTATTAGCCTTGGGGGCGATGCTACTGGTTATTGGTGGTTTAAGTTATAAGGAATACTTCTGTTTTAGAGTATTTGGCTTGAACTTCCAGCCTGTTCTAGTGGCTATTTTATGGGGAGCATTTGCGTTGGAATGGCATTTTATTATTCAAATTCTAAGCGTGATTTGTGGCTTGTTACTTTTAGTGTTAAGTATTCAAAAATGGCGAATGCCGCTACATTTTGATATTGGTGATAAAACCAAATATCAGGTGTAATTTTTATATTATTTTATCGGAATTTTTATGCAAAAATTTAAAATCGCCTTAGTGGCAACAATGATTATGGGGGTATTTGCTTGTACGCCATCACAATCACCAAAAATAACACAACATAAGCCACAGGTGGGCTATTTAAAAGAGAATATCAGCCAAGCTGAGCTGAATAATCCGAAAAATTATAAACGCTATAGCTATTACTGTAAGAATTTTGCGACAGGTGATGGCTCTTATCTGGCAACTTATTTTCCACTTTGGTCTGAGAGCCGTAAGCAAGAGAATTTCGGGATCTATTTCCAGCTGGATGGCGGAAAACCGTATCCGTTCGACCATATTGCGAATATTAATTTAAATGCCAGAGGTACGAAGTTTGAAGTGCGTTATCGTTCTTATCAGCCGATTGAGGGCAGTTATGTAGAATTAATGGCAAGAGAGTTTAAATCGACCTATTATAAAAATGGTATGCCTTGGCTGGAGTGTCGGGAAGGCTAGTTGAGAATAGAAAAAACGGCTAGAATTTAAATTTCTAGCCGTTTTTTTATTGAGACATTAGCGTAAGAATGCAGGAATTTTGCTTTCGTACTCGGCAATTTTCTGTTCGTGCTGAAGTGTTAAGCCAATATTATCTAAACCATTGAGTAAACAGTGGCGGCGGAATTCATCTAACTCGAACGTATACACTTTATCGCCAGCGGTAACGATCATCGCTTCTAAATCAACGTGGATCTGTTTGCCTTCATTCGCCCACACCCATTGAAAGATCTCTTCCACTTCTTCTTCGGTTAATTTGATTGGAAGCATATGGTTGTTAAGGCTATTGTTGTAGAAAATATCCGCAAAACTTGGGGCGATCATCACTTTAAAACCGTAATCCGCCAACGCCCACGGAGCGTGTTCACGTGAAGAACCACAACCTAAATTTTTGCGAGCAAGCAAAATCGTTGCCCCTTGATATTGTGGGAAATTCAGCACAAAATTAGGGTTTGGCTGGGTTTCTTCTGCATCTAAATAACGCCATTCGTGGAAAAGGTGTTTACCAAAGCCCACACGGGTAATTGCTTGTAAAAACTGTTTTGGAATGATTGCATCAGTGTCTACGTTCGCTGCATCAAGAGGAACGACTAAGCCTGAATGTTGTTTAATACCTGCCATTTCTTATACCTCTTATGCGTTTAATGAAACATTACGAATATCAACAAATTTGCCAAATACCGCGGCAGCTGCTGCCATTGCAGGGCTGACTAAGTGGGTACGACCGTTACGTCCTTGACGCCCTTCAAAGTTACGGTTAGAAGTGGAGGCACAACGCTCCCATTCGCCTAAAATGTCATCGTTCATTCCTAAGCACATAGAACAACCCGGGTTACGCCATTCTGCACCGGCTTCGATAAAGATTTTATCCAAGCCCTCTTTTTCTGCCTGTTCTTTCACTAAGCCGGAACCCGGTACTACTAAAATACGTTTTACGTTCTCCGCTTTTTTACGCCCTTTCATTACTGCCGCTGCTGCTCGTAAATCTTCAATACGGGCATTAGTACAAGAGCCGATAAAGACCTGATCAACAGGTACATTTTTCATATCAGTATGTGGATCTAAACCAATATAAGCCAATGCTTTTTCTGCTGAAGCTCGAGTAACAGGATCTGCCATTTCTTCAGGATTAGGAATGACATCATCAATACCGATTACTTGCCCCGGGTTTGTTCCCCAAGTTACTTGTGGTGCGATATCTTTTGCTTCTAAAATCACTTCGGCATCGTAAATTGCACCTTCATCGGTTTTTAATGTTTTCCAATATTCAACGGCATCGTCCCAATCTTTGCCTTTCGGTGCATTTGGACGATCTTTTAAGTAAGCAAAAGTGGTTTCGTCAGGGGCAACAATACCGGCTTTAGCACCGAATTCAATTGCCATATTGCATACGGTCATTCTACCTTCCATTGAAAGATCACGAATGGCTTGTCCGCAAAATTCCACTACATAGCCTGTACCGCCAGCCATTGTGGTTTTTCCGATAATCGCAAGCACGATATCTTTTGCGGTAATACCCGGGTTCACTTTGCCACGTACTTCCACTTTCATACTTTTCGCACGGGCTTGTTTTAAGGTTTGGGTAGCTAAAACGTGCTCTACTTCAGATGTCCCGATACCAAATGCCAACGCCCCGAAAGCTCCGTGAGTAGCAGTGTGGGAATCGCCACATACAATTGTCATTCCGGGTAAGGTCAAGCCTTGTTCCGGTCCCATCACATGTACGATGCCTTGTTGTTTTTTAGTTATATCAAATAATGGGATACCATTTTCTGCACAGTTTTTCTCTAATTCCAACACTTGAACTTTCGCTTGCCCTTCTAGTTTTTGCACATCACGCACTTGAGTAGAAATACTATGATCCATTGTGCCGAAGGTTTTGCTCACTTGGCGAACTTGACGACCGGCAACACGTAAGCCATCGAAAGCTTGTGGGCTGGTTACTTCGTGAATTAAGTGGCGGTTGATATAAATAATCGGCGTTTCGCCCTCAGCTTCATACACAACGTGTGAATCGAAAAGTTTCTGATATAGGGTTTTAGCTTGCTGCATAAAATAGTCCAACTCAATAAGATAATTTTGTACTCAAGCGGTTAGATTTGTAAAAAATTTTGCAAAATTGACCGCTTGTTAATGATGGATATGAATATAACGACTAAAAAAATGAAAGTAAAATAGTATTTTTACAGAAAATAAGGATTTTTATTCTGTTAAATCAAGCTAAAAATAGCTTTAATAATCAATGTTTAGCATATTATGCTGATTTGTTGGATTGTTACAGCAAGTTATCTAGTCATTATTACAGTTTATAGAGCTATTTTCTTTGACATATTTTTCATCATTTTTTAGATTAAAAGGAGATATCTATCACATTTTTTTAAAAATCCCCTTGCAATTAAAATAATAATCCCTAGACTTAAAAAAATTAATTTGAAAAATATTATTTTGAACCCAGTCTTTATTTATAATAAATGGAGCTTAAATTATGCAGTCAAAATTCCGTCTTTCATTGTTAGCCACCTCTTTAGTATTAGGCTTATCAGCTAATGTTTTTGCAGCCAAAGTGCCGGAAGGTACAGCATTAGCAGACAAACAAGAAATTGTTATTAATAACGGCTCTGAGCCTTCGAGTTTTGACCCGCATAAAATTGAAGGTGTGCCTGAATCTCAAGTTGCTTATCAGCTTTTTGAAGGCTTAGTAACCAAAGATGCTGATGGTAATATCCAACCGGGGGTAGCGGAATCTTGGGAAAGCACTCCTGATTATAAAACGTGGACATTCAAATTACGTAAAGATGCCAAATGGTCTAACGGTGAGCCGGTAACTGCTCACGATTTCGTTTTCTCTTGGCAGCGTTTGGTGAACCCACTCACTGCTTCACCTTACTCAAGTTACTTAACTTATTTAAATGTTGAAAATGCACAGGATATTATCGATGGTAAGAAAAAGCCTGAAGAATTGGCAGTAAAAGCGGTTGATGATCACACTTTCCAAGTGCAATTAAGCCAGCCAATTCCTTATGCGGCGGAGCTTGTAACTCACTCTTCTGTTTTACCTGTACATAAAGCAACAGTAGAAAAATTAGGTGATGCGTGGGTGAAAAAAGGCAATTTAGTGGGTAATGGTGCTTATACTTTAGCAGATCACATCATTAATGAGAAAATCGTTTTTGCCCGTAATCCAAATTATTGGAACGACAAAGAAACTGTGATTAATAAAGCGACTTTCTTAGCAATTCCTAATGCGACAACTGATGTAGCTCGTTATCGTGCGGGTGATTTGGATATGACGAACTATTCCTTACCACCGGAGCAGTTTGCAACTCTTAAAAAAGAGATACCAAATGAAGTATTCACAGCAAGAACACTTTCAACCTATTACTACGAGTTTAACCACAAACGTGCTCCATTTGATAATGTGAAAGTGCGTGAAGCCTTAAACTTAGCTTTAGATCGTAACATCATCACCGATAAAGTATTAGGGCAAGGACAAACTCCAACCTATGTGTTTACGCCTCCTTATATCCACGAAGGGGATAAAATCCAGCAGCCGGCGTATTCAACGCAACCAATGGCAGAACGTAAAGCAAAAGCGTTGAAATTGTTGGAAGAAGCGGGTTATAGCAAATCTAACCCACTGAAATTCACAGTTCTTTATAATACTAACGATAACCACAAGAAGATTGCGATTGCGGTTTCGTCCTTATGGAAACAAGGTACAGACGGTATTGTTGATGTGAAATTAGAGAACCAAGAGTGGAAAACATTCTTAGATACACGCCGTAATGCAAACTACGATGTTTCTCGTGCTGGCTGGGCGGCAGACTACAACCAAGCCTCAACCTTTATTAAGTATTTCTTATCGAACTCAAGTAATAATACGGCATTCTATAAGAACCAAGCCTACGATGATGCAGTGGCAGAATCTTACAAAGCAACCGATGCAGCAGGTCGTGCAGCGGCATACGCCAAAGCAGAAGAGCAGTTAGCGAAAGATTTTGCCATTATGCCGATTTACAACTATGTAAATCCACGCTTAGTGAAACCTTACGTGAAAGGCTATGAAGGAAAAGATCCACAAGATGATATTTTGCTTCGTAACTTATACATCGTGAAATAATCATTTTTAGGCTGTTTATTGAAAAATAAGCAGCCTAATTTTTTGAGGAAAATATGGTTGTAAAACGGTTTTCGATTTATGGTCGGGTGCAAGGTGTTGCTTTTCGTTTTTTCACCTTAAAAGAAGCTGAAAAATTGGGTGTGAAAGGCTATGTGAGAAACTGTAATGATGGCTCGGTAGAAGTTATTGCAATGGCAGATGAGTTAGCAATGGCTCAGTTGGAACAATGGTTACATCAAGGTTCACCTTCTGCAAAAGTAGAGCGAGTCATCGTTAGTGATTATAACGGTAGGGAAACCTTTGAACGGTTTGAGATAAGAGATTAAAGTACAAGCGGTCGTTTTTAGTAAAAAATTTACAAAATTCAACCGCTTGTGGTTTGTTATCTAATCCAATGCTTTTTCGATTTTCTCGAATAAATCACGAGCGAGATTATCCATTTCACGTAAACGCTCTAAACCACGACGCATCAAGGTTTGGCGTTGATTATCGTAGCGAGAAAGCTTGATGAGTGGCTCAATAAGTCGTGCAGCCACTTGTGGATTGCTTTCATTTAGTTTGATGAGGGTATCGACTAAGAAACGGTAACCGGAGCCATCAATAGCGTGGAAAGCTTTCGGGTTTTGACCGCAGAATGCCCCTACCAATGAACGTAGTCGGTTTGGATTGTTAAAGTTGAAACTTGGGTGTTCCATTAAACCTTGCACAATCGCTAATACATTTTCGTCCGGGCGGGTGGCTTGAATCATAAACCATTTATCCATTACCAAGCCATCGTGCTTCCATTTTTCCTCAAAATCTGCCAATAACGCATCACGGCAACTTAGCTGAGCTTTGGTTGCTGCTTGTAATGCGGCTAGCGTATCAGTCATATTGTCTGCATTATTGTAATGTTTATGCACAAGGGCATTGCCTAAGTCAGTAAAGGCTAAATAACTTAAGCAGACATTGCGTAACGCACGTTTAGCAATATCTTCCGCTACCACTTGGTAAGCATCACATTTGTTTTGGTTATAAACAATGAATAATTTATCTTGCAATGCGGTAGCAATCGAATGTTGCATAAACTCACGGACAAGAGAAATACCCGTTGGGTCAATGGTTTTAAACGACTCGGCAAATTCAGTTTCTTTCGGTAATGTGAGCGTTAATGCGGTTAATTCAGGCGATTTGGCTGAATTATCCAACACGAAAGTTAAAGCATCTGCTAAACCTTCTGAGAAGCTAAACGGCTGATTTTGCTGATAACGGCTTAAATTTTCACGCAGTTCATTGGTGTAGAGCATTTGTGCAGCGTCCCAACGTACAAAATCATTTTCAGCGTGTTTGAGTAAGGTTAAAAGCTGTTCGGTAGTGTAGTTGTAATCTAAACGCACCGGAGCAGAGAAATCACACAATAATGCAGGCACAGGGCGTTGCGTTACATTGTGGAACTCAAAGGTTTGATGCTCAGCGGTAACATCTAATACATCACTTACCGTTAATAATTCATACTGTAACGGAATATTTTTACCGTCATTTTCGCCATATAACGCGACTTTCAATGGAATGTGTAAGTTTAATTTTTCCAATTGATCGTGCGTTGGCGGTGTCATTTGTGAAATATGCAAGCGATAGGTTTTGCGAGCTTCATCATATTCATCGGAAATCGTGAGTTCAGGTGTTCCCGATTGGCTATACCAACGGCGGAACTGTTCTAAATCAACGCCTGAAGCATCTTCCATTGCCTTAACGAAATCTTCACAGGTAGCGGCTGAACCGTCGTGTCTTTCCACATAGAGCTTCATTCCTTTTTGGAAGTTTTCTTCGCCTAATAGGGTGTGGATCATACGAATGATTTCAGCTCCTTTTTCATACACAGTTACAGTGTAGAAATTGTTCATTTCAATGACTTTTTCCGGGCGAATTGGGTGTGCCATCGGGCTGGCATCTTCGGCAAATTGCACTGTACGCAATAGACGTACATCTTCGATACGTTTTGCCGAACGAGCCCATAAATCCGAAGTAAATTCCTGATCACGGAAAACGGTTAAACCCTCTTTTAGGCTTAATTGAAACCAATCACGGCAAGTAATGCGGTTGCCCGTCCAGTTATGGAAATATTCGTGGGCGATAACTGCTTCAATATCTAAATAATCGGTATCAGTTGCAGTTTCCGGTTTTGCCAATACAAATTTAGAGTTAAAGATATTTAAGCCTTTATTTTCCATCGCTCCCATATTGAAGAAATCAACGGCAACAATCATATAAATATCTAAATCGTACTCTAAACCGAAGCGGTCTTCGTCCCATTTCATTGAGCGTTTTAAGCTCTCCATCGCCCAAGGGGCACGGTCTAAATTACCACGATCAACGTAGATTTCTAACGTAACTTCACGTCCGCTTTTGGTAATGAATTTATCTTGTAGGAGGTCAAAATCGCCAGCCACTAATGCAAATAAATAACTTGGTTTGAAGAAAGGATCTTGCCATTCCACCCAGTGTCTGCCGTCGTGCAATTCACCTTGAGCAATACGGTTACCGTTAGAGAGTAAGTAAGGATATTTGCTCTTACTAGCGGTGATTTTTGTCGTATATTTTGCAAGTACATCGGGGCGGTCAAGCATATAAGTAATTTGGCGGAAACCTTCAGCTTCACACTGTGTGCAAAGTCCGTCGCCCGATTTATATAAACCTTGTAGTGAGGTATTTTGTGTAGGATTTAAGGCTGTCTCAATTTGCAGTTCAAAACGATCGGCTTTTACCTCTGCTAAATTTAAGGTTAAAGATTCATCATCTTTTTCATAAGATGAAAATGGTTCACCGTTAAATTTAATCGAAAGGAAATCAAAACTATGACCATCTAAGCGAAGGGTAGTCGCATCAGGGTTTTTACGTTCAACAGTTAATGCTGAGGTTACAAAGGTGCGATCAGGGTCAAGTTGAAAATCAAGATAAATATCAGTAATAGTGAAATCTGGTGCTTTATAATCTTTTCTTAGTTTGGCTTTAGGTTGCATAGGATTTCCTTGTTGATTGGCATTCTGCCGCTAGAATAGTGCTGGTTATTGTACTAAATTTATTGCAAATTTTCCAAGAAATATGACCGCTTGTATCAAACAAAACGGCTATAAATATTGCCATTTATAGCCGTTTAGGAAGTATTGAAATTATAGGGTTTGGTGTCCTTGATCGAGATGTACTAAGCTGATTAAATCATCAACGCCAACATCAAATGCTTGTCCAAAACCTTTCACAAATAAACCTGCGGTTGGTTTAAAGCTAAAGAGTTTGAAATCTTGCATATTAGATAGATCATCAATTAATTCACCGTGTCTGGCTTTAAGTGCATTAATGCTTATATTCCATTCATCTTGATCGCGTTCAATAATACGGGCTGTTGCATCAAAGGTTAAACGACGACGTGCAAAAATTTGGCGACTTTTGTTCTCATCTTCAATCAGCATTAGGGAAACTTTAGGTATTTCCTGCAAATTTCGTGCGTGGCGGGCAATAATTGAAATAAGCACTTTATATTCGCCATTGTGAATAACAAAAGGAGCATAGCTCACATTTGGAGTGCCATCTTTATCTGTTGTTGCCATTACAATCGTCTTAATTTGTTGTTTTAGTTCTTCTAGTTCAGGACCTAAACGGTTTTGTAAAACCTCTTGGCGGTTTGTTGTCATTATTTCTCCTTATTAATGATTGGGTTAGCCTATTTATTATATTGAAAAAATGAGCGTTCGATCAATAATAATGATATTGAAAATAGTTTTTATTTGAATTATATTCCTTGTCGATATTTATATTATTAAATGCTTATTAAAATTGAATAAACCTAAGGGGATTTGTATGAAAAAAATAATATTATCAACCTTTGCCGTTCTTTGTGCGTTAGGTATGTCAGCTTGTTCTTCCAGCAGTTCTAGTGGTAGCTCTAATAACAAAGTAGATAAACAAGAGTATGAAATTCTAAAAAGCGAAGTAACGGATCTAAACTCCACTTTATCTGATCTACAAAGTACATTACAACGCTTGCAAAATAAGCTGGCTTCATCTCAATCTGCCAGTAAAAGTGAAATCGAAAAATTAGAAACCCAATTAGCAGAGGCTAAGGGGAATGAAGCGAAAACGGCAGAATTAGTACAACAATTAGATGAACAATTAAAAAATGCTATCAAGGCGGCAACAGAGTCCGGCGATGCTAGATTGGCAGAGGCTTTGGCTAAATCTCAAGAAGAAGTGGCAGCCATTAAAAAGCAAGCAGATGACGCAGCTAAAAAAGCTAACGATGCAATTAATAATGCTCAAAAAGCACAAGAAGATGCAGCAAAAGCACAAGAGGACTTAAATAAAGCTAAAGCAGATTTAGAAGAGGCAAAATCTCGAGCACCAATTAGCGATAAAATCTTTGGGGGATCGTCAGGAAAAATGACGGCAGCGAGCGGTAAACTCTCTGGTGGTGTTTTGGTAAAAGATAAAGATGGCACAGTTTCATCTATAGATGCTCCGGATACTCGAGAAGGAATTAGTTATATTACGGTAATTGATGATAGAGGGAGTGCAGTTGATGTTGGTATTGATTCAGCTCGTGGTGGTTGGAAGCGTAATTTAGGTGGTTCAAGCCTATTTGATCACTCGGGAGCAATAGTTCGCTATGGCGTTTATAATTCTAGTGAAACAGAGAAAGGCTATATCTATTCACAAGGTCAAGCAACCGAGATTGATAAGATGCCTAGAGAAGGTGAATTTACTTATTTGGGTACTGTAGGACAAGCATCATATCAATATGGTTCTTGGAGTGCAGATAGTGGTTCAGCATATGCTAAAGTGAATTTTGCAGATAAAACAGCTCGTGTTGAATTAAACACAGAGTTTGCGGCAGCTCAAAATGGTCGTACGGCAAGTACGAGAGTGGAGGCTTACACTTTTGACAGTAAAATCACCGAGAACTCTATTTCGGGAGTTGCTAATGAAAATAAAGAGGTCAAAATGCAAGCCGGTTTCTTTGGCGATGATGCGAAATATCTATCAGGTATTTACCAATCAGATAAAGTTCAGGGTGTATTTGGTGTAACGAAACAGTAAAAAAGGCTCTCCCCTTTAATTTTAAAAGGGGAGCAAAATAGGATTTGATATGAATAAAAAACAATCTATTGCAAGCGGTCTTTTTTTCAGTTTTTTTGCAATTCAGCCTGTATTCGCTGAGGAAGCGGTAGAACTTGAGCAAGTTGTAGTTACGGAAAAAGAAACTAAGGCAAATTTAATTCAGAAATCACGTAAGGCAGTTCAGCAAGAGATGATCAATGATAGCCGAGATCTTGTTCGCTATACAACAGATGTCGGTATTAGTGATAATGGTCGCCATCTAAAAGGCTTTGCAATGAGAGGCGTTGAGGGAAACCGTGTTAGTATTAGTATAGATGGGGTTTCTTTGCCTGATTCGGAAGAAAACTCATTATATGGTCGCTATGGTAATTTTAACTCTTCCAGACTAAGTATTGATCCTGAATTAACAACGGGCATTGATATTTATCGAGGAGCAAACTCTTTTAATAGCGGCAGTGGTTCGTTAGGCGGTTCGGTAAACTATAAAACCTTAGATGCAGTTGATTTAGTATCTAATGGAAATCGATTTGGTGGTTTAGCGAAAGCAGGCTATTCAAGTAAAAACAGAGAATGGGTTAAAACGGTTGGTGTCGGCTATCTTGGTGAAAAGTTGGATGTTGCATTGCTCTATTCCCATCGAGCAGGGCACGAGCTCAAGAGTAATGGGCGTGGCGATATTGAATTATTTAGTGCCAGACAAAAGCCGGATCCGGTAAGACATCGTACCAACAATTATTTATTCAAGTTAGGTTATGCCTTTAACCCGGAGCATAGAGTTGCTTTTTCGATTAATGGACAAAAAGGTAGCCGTTATACTGACGAGCTTTCTTATACTTCAATAGGTTCATTATGGCGTGAAGCTGATGACCAGAACAAGCGTGTTAATGCGAATGTAAATTACGCTTTTACCCCTGAATCTAAGTATTTAGCATTATTTAAAACCGATATTGACTACCAATATACAGATTTAGCTGCAGTAAACTATAAAGGTCTCAGATCTTGGAACTTTCTCACAAACCAGAGCAATCCCAAAGAGTTGATGGAAATTTATGATCGCCGAATGAAAACCAAATATACTCGAGTGAGTATGCAAGCGGATAGCCAGCCGTTTGAGTTTCCTTATAAAGCCTTAGGTGAACATCAGCTTTCGGTGTCAGCCTTTGTCGGTAGACGGGATTTTAAAAACATCAATTACGATACGATTATTGGGGCACCAACCAGTGAATACACTATTCAGTATCCTGTAAGAACAACTCAGTTAGGAGCAACGATTAAGGACAAAGTAGTCTGGAACCCGACGTTTGATAACTGGTCGCCTATTATTACCGCTCAGTTTGGTTCACGTTTTAATTATGAAAAATTAACGCCGCAAGAGCTAAATGCAGCTTGCAGTGCCGCGTGTAAACGTGAGGGTAAGCCTGATAAGGCTATTTTTAAAACAGTAAGTAGCTTTCTTGATTTAGAAGCTCAGCTTAATGATGTTTGGAAAGTAGGTTATAACGTTGGCTCAGGTTACCGTATTCCAACTGCATCAGAGATGTATTTTACCTTTGATAGCCCTTATGGAAAATGGCAATCTAACCCTGATTTAAGAGCTGAGCGTAGCATTACTCATACGCTTTCAGTTGTTGCGGAAGATAAGAAAGGGAGCTTTGATTTAAATCTTTATCAAAGCAACTATAAAGATTTCTTATTTGAGCAAGAAACTATCGTTAAAAACTACAATATTTACTATAGACAATGTGCTTATTATGGTTGTTCAAGATATTTTGAAACACCTAGACAGCAAATGGTCAATATTGATAAAGCTCGAATTAGGGGATTGGAAGCAAAATTAGCTCTCAATCTTGGTTCATTTACAGAACATTTGAATGGCTGGAAAGTATCAGGTGCAGTTGGTTATAGTAAAGGGAAACTTTCTACCGAAAGTAGCTTATTATCTATTCAACCGGTTAAAGCGATTTTGGGTTTAGATTACGAAGCTACGAGTGGTAAATGGGGTATTTTCAATCGCTTAACTTATCTTGGAGCGAAAAAAGCCAAAGATGCTCAGGTTGTTGAAAATGTTTATAGTTCAAGAGGCTATGCTCCCAAAGTTACCACCTATAAATATCTCAATAAATCAGCCTATGTGTTTGATCTTTTTGGATACTATAAAGCGACTAAAAATATTACGTTAAGGGCGGGTGTCTATAACCTGTTTAACCGAACCTACCACACTTGGGACGCCTTAAGAGGTATTAATGCAAATAGCACAACCAATGTAGTAGATAGGGACGGAAAAGGTTTACAGCGTTTCTATGCACCGGGTCGTAATTACTCAGCATCAATAGAGATTAAGTTCTAATCAAGTATTCGGACACATTAATGTGTCCGATTTTTATCTGATTAAAGGAGAAACAATGTCAGTGTTAACTCAAGAACAACAAACCGCTTTACGCAATGAATTAAATGAAAATCCGGGGCAAATTTTAGAGATGGTTGCTTCAAAATATCAATGTTCGTTGGAAGATGTAATGCTTAACTTGCCACCGGATATGCTTAAAGTAACAGATGGGGAACGCTTTGCTGAAATTCTACAAGAAATTCACGAATGGGACGATGCAATTACCTTTATTTCGCATACGGAAGATGCGATTGTTGAGTTTGTTGGTAAATTACCAAGCGGTTCAATTTCTCGTGGATTTTACAATTTTGAACACAAAGAAAATGGCGGTTTACAAGGGCATTTACGCTATGAAAATTGTGCCAAGATTTATCTATTAGACCGCCCATTTAGAGGAAAACGCACGGTTTCGTTGGTGTTTATCAACAAAAAAGGGAATGCGATGTTTAAGATTTTTGTCGGCAGAGAAAAAGTAGGTGGGGCATTAAAAGAAGATCAAATCAGGGCGTTATATAAATTAATCGGCTAACTTGCAAAAGATTACTCAAATTTAACCGCTTGTAAAAAGGCTACGATAAATCGTAGCCTTTATCAGTTTATTAACCCACCGCTTGTGGCAAATAACCCAGCTGAATTAAAAATGGAATGACCATAATGCAAATACCTGCAATTAAGGCGATAACTAAGGCTAAATTACCGCCAATTACACGGTAAGGCAGATTTGGGTGCTGTCTACGAGCTTTCCACGCCAAACCGATAGGTAAAATCATTCCGTAGAAGGCAAATAATAAACCTGCATAACCTAAAGCCATAATAAAACCGTCCGGATAGAACAACGCAAACAACAGTGGCGGCGTGAAGGTCGCAATAGTCAGCCATAAGCGGTTAGTTGGTAAGTTTAAGCGTTTTAATAAATCGCCCACACCCTCAAAAATACCCATCGAAACACCTAAGAATGAGGTAATTAATGCAAGTACAGAGAACAAACGAACCATTTCGCCTAAAATTGTGCTACCTGTAATTTGGCTGGTTGCAGTTACTAAGCCGTTTAAAGTAGGGTCTTGTTTTAAAATAGTCGTAAATTCGTTTTGACTTAATACACCGTGCGTAGCCAATTGCCATAATAAATAAGCAACTAACGGAATAGCCGTACCGATATAAATCGATTTACGAATTTTGCCGATATCAGCATCTAAATAGGTATTGATAGTCCCCATAATTACGTGGAAACCAAATGCCGTAAAGAAAATAGGCACAGCAGAAAGCACTAATAAATTATCTAACGGAATGGCAGTTAAGTTTTCTAGTTTCGCTTTTGGTAACATCATCACTAACACAGCAATGAAAGCGATGATTTTTCCAAGAAACAGCACTCGGGTTAAACCATCAACGGATTTCACACCAACTACAACAAAGGCACCTAATACCACTGTAAAAATTAAAATGCTGATTTTAAGTTTCATATCAGCATCTACCATTTCCGGCATAATACCACTAAGCAGTGAACCACCACCGGTAATATAAGCTGAGAGTAACGCATAGAGTAGAACAAGTAAGCTAAAAGTCGCTAAAGCACGTCCGAACAAACCAAAATACTGTTCCGCAAGGGTTGCTACCCCTACACCTTTTTGTGGAGCAGTTTGATAAACTTCCATAAATAATAAACCGGTGTAAGCTAATAATGCCCATAGTCCGATTAATAATAAAGCAGTTGCACCAAAGCCCATACCCGCAGAGGTTAGTGGCATTGCAAGCATTCCTGCACCGATTGTGGTGCCCGCAATCATTAATGCACTTCCTAAAATTTTATTTTTCATAATATTATTTGAGTTAAACTTAAAAGGGGATTTATTCTATCAGAAATTTTAATTAATAGATCTGAATGCTGTAATTTCTCATCTAATTTTGCACAATTCTGCCTGCTTTAGTAAACTAGAGTCAATTTGTCATTTTTTATCAAAAACAGACCGCTTGTATGTCTCTAATTTTACTTAATCTGCCGCAAACCGGCGGCAATTTTCAAGATCATCAAACTCTTGGCAACCTTGTCGGGCATTCCGATACGCTTGCGATCAGCCAAGCCGCTCAACAGTTTCACGGCTTGACGGTGGTGGTGACTCCCGACACCCGCACAGCGTTACGGCTGGAAAAATCCCTACCGCAATTTGCTAATTTGCCTGTGCAACTTTTCCCCGATTGGGAAACCTTGCCCTACGATAATTTTTCGCCACATCAAGATATTATTTCCGCCCGACTTTCTGCCCTGTTCGAGCTACAACAAGGGCGTAAGCAGATTTTCTTGTTGCCAATCAATACCTTAATGCAGAAGGTTTGTCCACCGAGTTATCTTGCCAACAATGTGTTGCTGATTAAAAAAGGCGACCGTTTTTCAATTCAAAACCTGCGTTTGCAGTTGGAAAATGCCGGCTATCGGGCGGTCGATCAGGTGCTTGAATATGGCGAATATGCGGTGCGTGGGGCGATTTTGGACTTGTACCCAATGGGGGCGGACGAGCCATTCCGCTTGGATTTTTTTGATGATGAAATCGATACTATCCGCACCTTTGATGTGGATAGCCAACGTACGAAGGCAGAAATTGCCGAAATCAATCTACTGCCGGCTCACGAGTTCCCGACAGATAGCAACGGAATCGAGCATTTTCGCAGCAAATTCCGTGAAACTTTCGGCGAAATCCGCCGTGAGCCGGAGCATATTTACCAGCAGGTCAGCAAGGGCATTTTGAATGCGGGGATCGAATACTGGCAGCCGCTGTTTTTTGCGGAAATGGCGAGCCTGTTCGATTATCTCAACCCGAACACGCTGTTTATCACTTATGCCGATATTCAGCAGAAAGCTGAGCAATTTCAACAAGATACGCAGAATCGCTATGAAAGTCGCCGAGTCGATCCAATGCGTCCGCTGTTACCACCGAGCGATCTCTGGTTTGCGATTGATGAAGTGAACCGTTGGCTCAAAGGTTACCCACGTTTAAGCATAACCGCTGAGAAAATCCGTAAATCTGCGGCGAAAATGAATGCAAATGTGGGGAATTTACCCGATTTAGCCATTCAATCAGGGGCAAAAGAGCCGTTTGCAACGTTCCAGCAGTTCCGCCAAACATTCAAGGGCGATATTCTGTTTTCGGTGGAGAGTGAAGGACGGCGTGAAACCTTGTTGGATTTGCTTGCTCCGTTGGGCGTGAAACCGAAGCAGATTTTGCAAATTTCCGATGAAATAGAACCGCTTGCGTTGATGATATCCAATTTGGATCAAGGTTTTGTGATTGAAACAAGCGGTCGAAATTTGGCAATTATTTGCGAAACCGACTTGCTTGGCGAAAAAGTCCAGCAAAAACGCAGTGAGAAAAACCGCAAAACCGTCAACCCTGACACGCTAATCCGAAACCTCGCAGAGCTGAAAATCGGGCAAGCGGTGGTGCATTTGGAAAACGGCGTGGGTCGCTACGGCGGTTTGACGGTACTCGATGCAGGCGGAATGAAAGCCGAATACTTGGTGTTGCACTATGCCAACGATGCGAAATTGTACGTCCCTGTTGCGTCCTTGCATTTAATCAGCCGTTATATCGGTGGTGCGGACGAAACCGCTCCACTGCACAAACTCGGCTCGGAAGCGTGGGCGAAAACCCGCCAAAAAGCGGCAGAAAAAATCCGTGATGTGGCGGCGGAGTTGCTCGATGTTTATGCTAAAAGAGAGAGCCAGACAGGCTTCGCTTTTGCTTACGACAAGGCAGAATTCGACCGTTTCAGTGCGACGTTCCCGTACGAAGAGACGGACGATCAGAAAATGGCGATCAATGCCGTTATCAGCGATATGTGCCAAGCGAAGGCGATGGATCGGCTGGTGTGTGGCGATGTTGGCTTCGGTAAAACCGAAGTCGCCATTCGGGCGACGTTCTTGGCGGTGATGAACCATAAACAGGTCGCCATTCTTGCTCCGACCACCTTGCTCGCTCAACAACATTTCGAGAATTTTAAAGACCGTTTCGCCAATTATCCGGTCAATGTTGAGGTACTTTCCCGCTTTAAAACCGCCAAAGAGCAGAAAACGATTTTGGAAAAAGTCGCCGAAGGTAAGGTCGATATTTTGGTCGGTACACACAAGCTTCTGCAAGATGACGTGGCGTTTCGGGATCTCGGTTTACTCGTAATTGATGAAGAACACCGTTTCGGCGTGCGTCAAAAAGAGAAAATCAAGCAACTGCGAGCCAACGTCGATATTCTCACGCTCACCGCTACACCGATTCCGAGAACGCTCAATATGGCGCTCAACGGAATGCGAGATCTCTCGATTATCGCCAGTCCGCCGGCTCGCCGTCTGAGCATTAAAACCTTTGTGCGACAAAGCGATGAAGCGATTATTCGAGAAGCGATTTTGCGTGAAATTCTGCGTGGCGGACAGGTTTACTACCTGCATAATGATGTCGCCACCATTGAAAATTGTGCCGAAAAACTCAGCCAGCTTGTGCCAGAAGCACGCATTGTGATCGGGCACGGACAAATGCGAGAGCGTGAGTTGGAGCGAGTGATGAGCGATTTTTATCACCAACGTTTTAACCTACTGGTCTGCTCGACCATTATCGAAACGGGGATTGACGTGCCGACCGCCAATACAATTATCATCGAACGGGCGGATAAATTCGGCTTGGCACAGCTCCACCAACTGCGTGGGCGTGTGGGGCGTTCCCACCACCAAGCCTACGCCTATATGCTTACGCCACATCCGAAAACGCTGACCAAAGATGCCGAACAACGCTTGGAGGCGATGAGTACTATCGACAATCTCGGTGCAGGTTTTGCCCTTGCGACCCACGATTTAGAGATCCGTGGTGCGGGCGAACTGCTTGGCTCTGAGCAGAGCGGACAGATCGAGAGCATCGGCTTTTCGCTCTATATGGACTTGCTCGAAAATGCGGTCAAAGCCTTGCAGGAAGGGCGTGAACCAACGCTGGAAGAAATCACCCAAAACCAAGTGGAGATTGAACTGCGAGTACCGGCATTAATTCCGGACGACTACCTGCCGGATGTGAATATGCGACTGTCGTTCTATAAACGGATCGCAAGTAGTGAGAGCGATGAACAGCTCAAAGATCTTAAAATCGAGCTGATCGACCGCTTCGGGCTACTGCCGGAAGCAACCAAAAACTTGTTTGCGATTACCCAACTTCGCATTGCTGCCCAACCGCTCGGCTTGAAGAAAATCGATGCCGGCATTCACGGCGGTTATTTGGAATTTAAACCGATCGCCCAACCGGATCCGATGAAGTTTATTCAGCTTATTCAAAAACAACCGGCAGTGTACAGCTTTGAAGGGGCGGTGAAATTCAAGTTCAGATTACCGCTGGAAGAAAACCACAAGCGGTTGGAATTTGTGGAGAATTTGCTAAACGATATTGTGGCTGAATAGAAAAAGGCAGAGAGCATCTGCCTTTAGAAATAGCTCAATAGATATATTGATGCATATAAGATTGTGCCTGTGCTTGTGTTGCAAAATCAGCACATTTAGCTGCGTGTGCAGAATAAGAAACAAATAAGATTGATAAGGCTAAAAGGGCTTTTTTCACGGATTTTCTCCTATTATTGACGTAGATGAACTTTCCAAAAACCATAGGATTGACAGATCCTACTATTTGGAGTGGTTTTCCCATAAAGACACTGTTTAGCTTGTGAAACTGCAAATTTAAAAGCATCTTCGTAGGAGTATTGTTTGTGCATCAAATCTTCAGCAAATTGCTGTACACGAGGATCTAGTTTGAGAGCCTCATCAATTTCTTCATTAGAGTATGTAAAGGGAGATATTAATAGGCTAAAATAGAATAAGTAACTGCGAGACATAATTTTCCTTAAAATGATGTTAAATTTATTATGTCATTATCGTTTAATACTCTACAATCAACCCAAAGTGAACATTTCTACCGAATTTATGGAGATTAAAATGAATGTGAATGAAAAAGTCCGTTTTTTGCGTGAAGCGAGAGGTTGGTCTCAGGAAGAAATGGCTGAAAGAGTTTGGCTTTCCGTACACGGTTATTCCAAAATTGAGAGAGGATAAACCCAGCTTAATCTTTCTCGCCTTCGCCAAATTTGTGAGGTATTGAATTACGATATGTTGGAATTGATGACATTAGGCGAGAAAAATGTGGTTTATTTTCAAGAAAGTGGAAATAATCATAGTATCAATATTATTAATCCAACTTCAGAAAATTTAGTTTCCGAAATTGCTCAACTAAAGCAAACAATATCCCATCAAGCGGAGATTATTGAAATGCAAAAGGTACAAATAGAGACATTGAACGCTCTTGTAGCTTCAATGAAAAGTGCATAACAAATCGGGTATCACATAAAACGATTTTTGCGATTTATCTCGTAAAAATCGTTTTTTATTTGAAAGAGTGCCGCACAGAAATGAAAACCGAATATTGTTGGTAACAAGCGGTCAATTTCGGCTAAAATGTTGCAAATTCTATGATTAAGGACATTATATGAAACAAGCTCTTCTCAACCGTCTTTTACGTTATACCCAAATCTACACTACTTCTGACCCGAAAAGCCAAAGCGTGCCAAGTTCTCCTCAACAATGGGATTTGCTCAACCTTTTGAAAGCAGAGGTGGAATCAATGGGGCTGACGGAAATTTTTCTCGATCCTAACGGCTATCTGTTTGCTACACTGCCTGCCAATACGGATATCTCCATTCCTGTATTGGGATTGATTGCACACGTTGATACTTCACCCGATTTTAATGGTAAGAACGTTAAGCCACAGGTGATTGAATGCTATCAAGGTGGCGATATTTTATTAAGCGGTAGTGGTGATAAGCTCTCGCCGAACGACTTTCCAAATTTAAACAAACTTATTGGCGACACATTGGTAACGACTGACGGCACAAGTCTGCTAGGAGCGGATGATAAGTCGGGCATTGCGATTATTCTCTCGGCGATTGAATATTTACAAGCTAATCCGCAGATTTCGCATGGCAAGATCCGCATTGGTTTTACCACCGATGAAGAGATTGGGCGTGGTGCAGATCATTTTGATGTAAAAGCTTTTGGTGCCGATGTAGCGTTTACGCTTGATGGTGGTCCGCTTGGCGAGTTGCAGTATGAGAATTTCAATGCCGATGCTGCAGTGGTAACTTTCTTTGGTCGCAGCGTTCACCCCGGCACGGCAAAAGGTAAAATGATCAATGCGTTAGAACGAGCGTGTGAATTCCAGAACCGTTTACCGCCACATTTAACCCCGGCAACCAGTGAGCATCGTAAAGGTTTTATTATGATGCACGATATTGAAGGCGGTGTAGATAAAGTAGAAGTGCGTTATATTCTTCGTAGTTTTGAGCGTGAAGAGCTGGCAACATTTGGCAAAATGTTGACAGATACGATAGCAGAAATGCAGAAAATTTACGGCGAAAACTGCGGCAAAGTTGAGATTATTGAACAGTATCGCAATATGCGTGAGGTATTAGACGGCTATCCATACCTGATTGAGATTGCGGAAAAAGTAATGCGGGAGCAGGGCATTGAGCCGAATTTAGAGCCAATTCGAGGTGGTACAGATGGCTCTCGTTTGTCGTTTATGGGATTACCTTGCCCGAATTTATTTACCGGAGGAGAGAACTTCCACGGACGTTTTGAATTTATTTCTGTTGATACAATGGAAAAGGCGGCAACGGTTGTAGTTGGTATTTCAACAGGTTTTACCAAGCATCAATTTTAGCCTAGAGTGAATTACAAGCGGTTAAATTTGTGCAAAAATTTGCAAAAAAGCCTTATTTTTCGCCACTTAAACCATTTTTTAAAGATTTCCTGTAAATTTATTTGACATTAAATCGGAAATCCATAGAATATGCACCTGTTGAGACGCTACGAAGTTCGTAGCGTTTTTAAATGCGGGAATAGCTCAGTTGGTAGAGCACGACCTTGCCAAGGTCGGGGTCGCGAGTTCGAGCCTCGTTTCCCGCTCCAATTTCTATATCGTGCTGCCCGAGTGGCGGAATCGGTAGACGCAAGGGATTTAAAATCCCTCGCCTTTCGGGGCGTGCCAGTTCAAGTCTGGCCTCGGGCACCATTTAGAAATCAACAATTTAAAATTTGCGGGAATAGCTCAGTTGGTAGAGCACGACCTTGCCAAGGTCGGGGTCGCGAGTTCGAGCCTCGTTTCCCGCTCCAATTTTTCTATATCGTGTCGCCCGAGTGGCGGAATCGGTAGACGCAAGGGATTTAAAATCCCTCGCCTTTCGAGGCGTGCCAGTTCAAGTCTGGCCTTGGGCACCATTTAGAAAAAGACAATTTTAAAATCAAAACATTATCGAAGCCCGAGTGGCGGAATCGGTAGACGCAAGGGATTTAAAATCCCTCGCCTTTCGGGGCGTGCCAGTTCAAGTCTGGCCTCGGGCACCATTTCGATAATATACCAAATATGCGGGAATAGCTCAGTTGGTAGAGCACGACCTTGCCAAGGTCGGGGTCGCGAGTTCGAGCCTCGTTTCCCGCTCCAATCTTAAAAAGAACAGATAGCACCACGAGGTGCTTTTTTTATGCCTAAAATTTATGAAAAAAATCACCATTATCGGCTTAGGCTGGCTAGGTTTACCGCTCGCCCAAAAATTACAAAATGAGGGCTGGCAAGTTGCTGGTTCAAAACGCACAGCGGGCGATTTGCCGGTTGAGTGCTATCCGCTAGACTTAAATCATTTTGCTATTACGCCTGACATTGAGCGTATTTTGGCAACTGATGCAATGGTGATTACTTTGCCGCCATCTACGACAAGTGAAGAGGGGTATTTTTCGGGTATCCAAAAACTGGCATCATTTGCGATGGCTAAAGGCTTAAAACATTTGATTTTTATCAGCTCGACCTCAGTTTTGCCGATGTCGGAGGGGAATTTTGCCGAAGATACTGAAGTGGATCCAAATTCGTTGCTTGCAAAAGTAGAAAATTGGTTGTTAAGCCAAAAACTTGATTGCGATATTTTGCGATTAGCTGGACTAGTCGGCAAGCAACGCCACCCAGTGTTTTATTTGGCGGGAAAATCAAATTTGAAAGCACCGAACCAACCTGTGAATTTAGTCCATTTAGAGGATTGTGTATTCGCCATTTCCTTACTTTTAGCTAAACCAAACGGGCAACGCATTTTCCATTTATGTGCAGAACAGCACCCTACTCGTAAAGCGTATTATGGCGAAATGGCAAAACGCTTTGGCTTGGCGGATTTGCAATTTTCTGACGAAAATCAACTGCTTGTAAGAGTAGTAAAAGCAGACAAAATTTGCAGAGAGCTAGGCTTTATTTATCGTTATCCGAATCCTTACGATTTTAAATTAGATATTTAGCAAAATACAAGTTTAATCCCTACATACAAAGTGGTTTATATGGTAGTATATGCGAACTATTATCAACAACTTATTGGGATTTTATGCTTGATGTTTTATTAGAACCCTTTGCCTACAACTATATGCAAAAAGCGATTTTTGTGAGTATGGGAGTGGGCTTGGTTTGTGCTTTTCTCTCCGCTTTTTTAATGTTAAAAGGCTGGTCTTTAATTGGTGATGCCTTGTCGCACGCAGTCGTGCCGGGTGTTGCCATTGCTTATGCGTTAAAATTACCTTACGCCGTTGGGGCGTTTTTTTCAGGGATTTTGGCGGCATTATCAATTCTTTGGGTAAAAAGCCTCACAAAAATTAAAGAAGATGCTGTCATCGGCTTTATTTTTACCACCTTTTTTGCCTTAGGTATGTTTATTGTTTCCTTAAATCCGACATCAGTGGATGTAAATTCCATTGTGATGGGAAATATTTTAGGGATTGCTGATGAAGATTTGTGGCAGGTGGTACTGATTATCGTCATTTCGTTACTCGGTTTAATCCTATTTTGGAAGGATTTGCTACTCGTCTTTTTTGATGAACATCACGCTCTTTCGGTCGGTATTTCGCCATTACGCTATAAAGTCATCTTTTTTACCCTGTTAAGTGCCTGTGTGGTAGTGGCATTACAAACTGTTGGGGCAATTTTAGTGATTGCGATGGTAGTAACACCGGGAGCAACGGCGTATTTATTGTCGGATCGTTTCTCTAAAGTCGTAATGATTGCAATGATTATCGGTACACTAACTTCAGGGCTAGGAGCGTATTTAAGCTACTTTTTAGATGGGGCAACAGGAGCTGTGATTGTATGCCTGCAAACCTTGATTTTTCTCGCTGCATTTTGTTTCGCTCCTAAATATGGTTTAGTTTCGCAAAAGGGTCAATTTGTGAAAGAAGGAGATCGAGAAGTGGAGGAGCAAAATGCTTGATTGGATTTTAGAACCTCTTCAGTTTGAGTTTATGCAAACCGCCCTCATCACAGCTATTTTAGTGGCGAGTGTGAGTGCCGTTCTCTCGTGCTATTTGGTGTTGAAGGGGTGGTCTTTAATGGGGGATGCCATTTCCCACGCAGTATTGCCGGGTGTGGTGATTTCTTCATTATTAGGTTTACCACTTGCGATTGGTGCATTTTCTTCGGGCTTATTTTGTGCGTTATCGGTTGGCTATTTAAAAGAGAACAGTCGTTTAAAAGAAGATACCATTATGGGGATTGTGTTTTCGGGTATGTTTGCCTTTGGGATTCTGTTGTTTACTGCATTTAATACGGGTGAACATTTAACCCATATTTTATTTGGAAACTTATTGGGTGTAACGAAAAGCGATTTAATCCAAACGGTAGTAGTCAGCCTTTTCACCTTTGCAGTTATGTTGCTCAAACGTAAAGATTTCTTACTTTATTGTTTTGATATGAACCAAGCCAAAGTGGTTGGTTTACCGGTGAAATTATTGCACTATGGCTTGCTATCACTATTAGCTTTAACTATTATCAGTGCAATGCAAGTTGTAGGGGTGATTTTAGTTGTGGCAATGCTGATTATACCGGGCATTACTGCTTACTTGCTCACAAAGCGGTTTGATAAAATGCTTGCCATTGCGTTAGTGATTTCCGTCGGTTCATCTGTATTTGGTACTTTACTAAGCTACCATATTGATGCTGCTACAGGTCCGACTATCATTCTAGTGCAAGCGGTCATTTTTTTCTTAAGTTTTGCGTATTCTAAAATCCGCTAACACAAATAAAAAATAGGGAGTGCGTTAGCCTCCCTATTGTTCAAACACTATTTTTGATAATGCAATAAACCACCAAATACCCTTTCTAGGTTTTGATTATTAAAGGTTTCTTCTGTTTTGCCTGCGGCTAATAATGTTCGGTTGATCATTAACACCTGATCGCAAAAACTTGGCACGCTGGCAAGATTATGAGTAGAAACTAAAATCAAATGCCCTTCTTCTTTGAGCTGTTTGAGCAATTCAACAATGGCATTTTCAGTTTTTACATCAACGCCTGTAAAAGGCTCATCTAACAAAATAATCTTACTTTCTTGGGCTAAGGCTCGGGCGAGAAAGACTCGCTTTTTCTGCCCGCCGGAAAGTTCGCCAATTTGTCGTTCTTTCAGATGTAAAACACCGACACGCTCCATTGCTTGTTCTGCTTTTTGTTTGTCAATTCCACGAGGAATACGCAAGAAATTCATATAGCCGTATCGCCCCATCATTACGACATCATAAACAGAAACAGGGAATTGCCAGTCTACCTCTTCACTTTGTGGCACATAAGAGACTAAATTTTGCTTTAAGGCTTTAGAAATGGGTAATTGACTCAGTTTAACTGAGCCGGTAAGTGGTTTTACCAGCCCCATTAAACTTTTAAAAAGTGTGGATTTACCCCCTCCATTTACCCCGATTAATGCACAAATCGTACCGTTTTCAAGCTGAAACGACACATCGTGCAAGGCGATGTGTCCGTTATTGTAACGGACGGATAAATTTTCGACGGAAATGGAGGTTGAATGTGTTGTCATTTTAACTCTGGTTATTTTTTACTACGCTCGAAACCTTCAACAATGGTGCTGATGGTAACATTCAGTAGATCTAAATAAGTTGGTACAGGACCATCTTTTTCTGAAAGTGAATCTACATAAATTACACCACCGTATAACGCACCGGTTTCTTTCGCTACTTGTTTAGCAGGTTTGTCTGAAACGGTACTTTCACTAAAGACAACAGGGATTTTATTCGCTTTCACGCCATCAATCACTTTTTTAACTTGTTTCGGTGAGCCTTGCTCTTCGGCGTTGATCGCCCATAAATAAAGCTCTTTTAAGTTGTAGTCTTTTGCAAGATAGCTAAATGCCCCTTCGCTTGTAACCAACCAGCGTTGTTGCTCAGGAATAAAGGCTAAACGTTGGCGAAGTGGCTCAGCAATGCCTTTGACTTTTTCAGCATAGGCTTTTGCATTTGCGTTGTAAGTTTCGGCATTTTTAGGGTCGTATTTTACTAAAGCTGCACGAATGTTTTCAATGTAAATTAATGCATTGTCGGTGGACATCCAAGCGTGTGGATTCGGCAAGTTTTTATATTCGCCTTCGGTAATTGGCATTGGCGTAATCCCTTCGGTTACAACAACGGCAGGTTTACCTTTTACATTTTCAAAGAAACGTTCAAACCAACGCTCAAGGTTCATACCATTCCATAATACTAAATCAGCTTTTTGGGCTTTTACAATATCTTTTGGCGTAGGTTGATAATCGTGAATTTCCGCACCGGGTTTAGTGATTGATTCAACAACTGCTTTATCGCCTGCTACGTTTTGCGCAATATCTTGAATAACAGTGAAGGTGGTTACAACTTTAAACGGTTCTGCCATTGCCATTGCGGAGCCTAAGCCAAAGGTTAGGACTAATGCTTTTTTGATTGTTGATAATTTCATTTTCAGCCTCCTTTTTGTTATTGAGAATGATTATTATCGTTTGATATTCTATAGATCATTTAGATTAATGTAAATAGTCTTATATTTTATAAGGATATTATTTATCCAAAACATTTTGACTTAAAAAGCACTAGCCTTAAAACAAAAGAACCAGTAAAATTGCACGCTTTAAAAATCATCGCAAAACAAGGGCAAGTTCGTCCTAACCTTTTGCCACAAAACGTGTAACAACGAGGCTTTCTAATTTTATGTCAGAACAAATCACTAATGCTGCCTGTGGAGCAGCAGACCAACCTAAAGAAAAAATCAATTTATTAAACCTAAACCGCCAAGAAATGCGTGAGCTTTTTGCGGAAATGGGGGAAAAACCTTTCCGTGCCGATCAGCTAATGAAATGGATTTACCATTTTGGGGAAGATAATTTTGATAATATGAGCAATATCAATAAGGTATTGCGTGAGAAATTAAAACGTATTGCGGAAATCAAAGCACCGGAAGTGGCGGTAGAACAACGCTCGGCAGATGGTACAATCAAATGGGCGATGCAAGTAGGCGATCAGCAAATCGAAACCGTATATATCCCAGAAGATGATCGTGCAACCCTTTGTGTATCTTCACAAGTAGGCTGTGCATTGGCGTGTACCTTCTGTTCAACTGCTCAACAAGGTTTTAACCGAAATTTAAGCGTGTCAGAAATTATCGGGCAAGTGTGGCGAGCTTCTAAAATTATCGGTAACTTTGGCGTAACCGGTGTACGCCCGATTACCAATGTAGTGATGATGGGAATGGGCGAGCCGCTTCTGAATATGAACAATGTGATTCCTGCAATGGAAATTATGTTGGACGATTTTGCCTACGGCTTATCAAAACGCCGTGTAACCCTTTCCACCTCAGGAGTTGTGCCGGCATTAGATAAAATGCGTGAGCAAATTGATGTGGCGTTAGCGATTTCGCTCCACGCTCCAAATGATGAATTGCGTGATGTATTAGTGCCGATTAACAAAAAATATAACATTAAAATGTTGATGGAATCGGTGAATAAATACTTAGAGGTATCTAACGCTAACCACGGTAAAGTAACGATTGAATATGTGATGTTAGATCACGTTAATGACAGCACAGACCACGCACATCAACTTGCCGAAGTATTGAAAAATACCCCGTGTAAAGTGAACTTAATTCCTTGGAACCCGTTCCCGGAAGCTCCTTATGGCAAGAGTTCAAATTCCCGTGTTGATCGCTTCCAAAAAACGCTGATGGAGTACGGCTTCACCGTAACAGTGCGTAAAACCCGAGGCGATGACATTGACGCTGCTTGCGGTCAGCTTGCCGGTGATGTGATCGATCGCACCAAACGTACCTTAGAAAAACGCAAGTTTGGACAAGGGATTGATGTGAAAACGCAGTAATCTGAATAGAGAAAAGGCAGGGGTTTCCTGCCTTTTGTTTTCTTATCCTAAATGTGGAACATATTGGAATGAGCCGCCTAAGGCGTTTAAGTAACGGACAACCGTTGTGTATTTAGGAGAAACGACGCCTCGTTCTAAGCGACTGATATTTTTTACATTAATCCCTGAAAGCTCGGCAACTTGTGCTTGTGTGAGGTTTTTCTCAAGCCTTGCCTGTTTTAGCATTTGAGCTAATTCTCTCTGTACTCTCAGCTCGTCAAATTCCTCTTTAAAGTGAGGATTTGTCATCGCTTGCTGTAACACTTCATCAAAAGAGATAACTGCTAAATCAAGATCTTTTGTCATTTTCTAATTCCTGTTTTAATTTCTTCATTCGCTCAATAGCAAGATCAAGGTTTTGCTTTGGCGTTTTTTGACTCTTTTTCTGAAAAATATGCACAATATAGGCTTGCTTGCCTTTTATAAAGAAAAAGAAACTGCGAGAAATACCTTCTCTAGATTTAGCTCTTAATTCTTTAAGCCCATTTTTGAAAGACTTTACTTCCGGCTCTGTAAGCGTATTTCCATATAATTTTAGCTCGTTAATAACATCAGCCGTTGCTGCTTGGAGCGAAACCGGTAATGCTAAAAATTCTTTGTGAGCATGCTTTGTCAGAAACACATCAAAAGATTGAATAGCCTGATTCTGAGGATTTGTCATAACAATTCCTTGTAATCATAAGTGATTAGTTTAGGGAGATTTTATAGCGTGTCAAGTATCTTGAGAAAAAGCATAGAACGACGCAACTTCCAATTATTATTTTTGCGATCTGCGTCGAAAAAATCGCACGAAAAATTTCCCTCTTTATGCAAAAATCTCTAGTCTTATAGGGTATTGAACAGTAAAATTTAGCCTTTTGATGACAGGAGAACGCTATGTTTGCAAAATTTCTTAAAAAAATAACCGCTTGTATGGCGATAGTGTTATTGGCGGCGTGTTCTTCTCAGCAAGAATCTTCTTCCGAACCTGAATTTAATCGCTCTGAAGCAGTGAAAGCCCGCATTAATCTTGCTTTAGCCTATTTGGAACAAAACGATTTCCCCAAAGCAAAACAAAATATTGATAAAGCCCTTGCTCACGATGAAAAAGATTACCTCCCTTATTCGGTATTAGCCTACTATTATCAACAAACAGGTGATATTGAAAATGCTGAAAAAGCCTATCAACAAGCGCTCAATTTAAGTGAAAATCGCCCTGATGTATTGAATAATTACGGCACTTTTTTGTGTAAACAGGGTCAATTTCAACAGGCGTATCAACAATTTGAACAAGCGGTAAAAAGCCCAAAACCCTATTATCATCAAGCAGATAGCTTAGAAAATATCATTCTGTGTGCGAAAAAAGAGCCAAACCCGCAGAAAGTGAATGAAACATTAACCCAGCTCGAAAAATTAGATAAAGCTCGAGCGAATTTATTGAAGGAAAATCAATGAGTCAATTAAACAGTGAGTTAAATCGTCAAATCAGCCAAATTATCGCCGGTGAATTAAATGTGGGATCACATCAAGTTTTAGCGGCAATGACTTTATTAGACGAGGGCAACACCATCCCCTTTATCGCTCGTTATCGTAAAGAGGTAACGGGTGGGCTAGATGACACCCAACTTCGCCATTTTGAAACACGTTTAATCTATTTACGTGAAATGGACGACCGCCGTCAAACCATTCTGAAATCTATTGAAGAACAAGGCAAACTCACCGAGGAATTAAGAGAGAAAATCTTAAATTGCGAAAGCAAAACCGAGTTAGAAGATCTCTATTTACCGTACAAACCAAAACGCCGTACTCGTGGGCAAATTGCGATTGAGGCAGGTTTAGAGCCGTTGGCGGAAACGTTATGGAACAATCCAAACCAAGTGCCCGAATTACTTGCTGAACAGTTTATCAACGCCGAAAAAGGCGTTGCCGATACCAAAGCCGCTTTAGACGGGGCAAGATATATTTTAATGGAGCGCTTTGCCGAAGATGCGGAATTACTTGCAAAACTTCGCCAATATTTGACCGCTTACGCCACCCTTGAATCGAAAGTGATTGAGGGCAAAGAGGAAGAGGGCGAGAAATTCCGTGATTATTTCGCTCACAGCGAGCCGTTTAAAACCGTGCCTTCCCACCGAGCATTAGCGATGTTCCGTGGGCGTAATGAGGGCATTTTATCCCTTTCGTTAAATGCCGATCCGGAAGCGGAAGAAGGGGCAAAAAGCAGCCATTGTGAAGAGATTATCCGCAGCTACTTAGGGGTAATTTTCAATAATCAACCTGCCGACAAATGGCGTGAGCAAGTGATTGCTTGGACGTGGAAAATCAAAGCGGCTCTGCATTTAGAGACCGAGTTAATGGGTAGTCTGCGTGAAAAAGCGGAAGAAGAGGCAATTGATGTTTTCGCCCGCAACCTTTCTGCTTTATTGATGGCGGCTCCGGCAGGGGCAAGAAATACGATGGGCTTAGACCCCGGCTTGCGTACCGGCGTAAAAGTGGCGGTGGTGGATAACACCGGTAAACTACTTGATACTGCGACCATTTATCCACATACAGGGCGAGAGGCTGAGGCTCAAGTGGCGATTTTCAGCTTGATTAAAAAGCATAATGTTGAGCTGATTGCGATTGGTAACGGCACGGCATCTCGTGAAACGGAACGTTTTGCCAAAGAAGTGATCAAAGAAATTAAAGAAAATAAACCACAAACTGTCGTTGTAAGTGAGGCTGGAGCATCGGTCTATTCTGCCTCAGAATTTGCTGCTAATGAATTCCCGAACTTAGATGTGTCTCTGCGTGGTGCGGTGTCAATTGCCCGCCGTTTGCAAGATCCATTGGCGGAATTAGTGAAAATTGAACCGAAAGCGATTGGAGTGGGGCAGTATCAGCACGATGTAAACCAATCCCAACTTGCTCGCAAACTTGATGCAGTAGTGGAAGATTGTGTAAATGCGGTAGGCGTGGATCTTAACACTGCTTCAGCACCGCTATTGGCTCGAGTAGCTGGAATGACGAAAACGCTTGCTCAAAACATTGTGGCATTCCGTGATGAAAACGGACGTTTTGCCAGCCGTTCTGACTTGAAAAAAGTGCCTCGTTTAGGACCTAAAGCCTTTGAACAATGTGCCGGTTTTATGCGAATTGTCGGTGGAAAAAATGCGTTAGATGCCTCTAGTGTTCACCCGGAGGCTTATCCAATCGTTGAGAAAATCCTACAGGCAACCACATCAACGTTAGCAGAATTAATGGGTAACAGCTCGAAAATCCATTCGCTAAATGCGAAAGATTTTGTGGATGAACAGTTTGGTTTACCGACCGTAAACGACATTTTCAAAGAGCTGGAAAAACCGGGAAGAGACCCACGAGGCGAGTTTAAAACGGCAGTGTTTATGGATGGTGTAGAAGAAATTACCGACTTAAAAGTGGGTATGATCTTAGAAGGCACGGTTACCAATGTTGCCAACTTTGGGGCATTTGTAGATATCGGCGTTCACCAAGACGGCTTAGTCCACATTTCAATGCTGTCAAACTCTTTTGTGGAAGACCCACATACGGTGGTTAAAGCGGGCGATGTGGTTAAAGTGAAAGTGCTGGAAGTGGATGCGGCTCGCAAGCGTATTGCTTTATCAATGCGTTTAGACGATAAACCTACCGAGAAAAGTGAGGCTGCAAGCGGTCGAAATTCGCAAGAAATTCGCAAAAATCCGCCAAAAAATGACCGCTTGCAACGTGATAACCGCAACGCATTTGGTAACAATGCCTTTGCCGATGCGTTGAAAGGGTGGAAGAAGTAAAATTATTTTGTTTATTTCAGCTTTTTAGTCACAAGCCCGATTAGGATATCCTAATCGGGCTTTCTCTTGACAGAGAAAGCCCTAACACTTCCTATAAACCTTTATTTATCTAAACAAGAGATACTCTATATGAAAAATCAAGAGCTTAATGAGGCGTATGAGCTTATCAATAATGTCGTTAAAAATAAGATTCGTATTTTGATTGAAGAGGACTTACACCTTTATGAACAAGATGCGGATATTTTACATCATTACTCTGATGAGATTATTGAAAAAGTAATGCAAAGAATTACAAAGGAGCAACCTTATTTTGAGGTTGTATGGAATTATTCACCGAAGGTGTTAGAACTTCGTATTCAACGTAAAAAATAATAAGGAGAAAATGATGAATAACAGCTCAGGAATCGAACACATTAAATCACAATTATTTTCTGAAGGAAAATTATTTTCTTTTGAAGGTAGAGCTAACAGGCTACAATTTTTTATTATTACTCTATTTACATTACCTATATTTATTTTCGTTCTTATATTTGGAGCAAAAGTATTGCTAGAAATATTACCAGAGTATAGTGATTTCGATTTAGAGAAAGTCCTGATTATATTTAGCATCCTAATTATGTTAGGCTCTATTTCTGGGTATATATTTTGCTCCGCTGCAAGACGTCGATTACGGAGTCTTAATATTCCTAGCAACCCTTATATTAATTACCTAGTGTTTTTGAATATTTTTGCACTCATATTAATTATCTTTTTCATATTTTTTACCACTGCTAGACTAGATCGTATTATCCACGAAGGAGCGGAAGATATACTTGAGTATTTTCTTGGTTTTGTATTATTTAGTATAATGATTATTGATATTATTGTACTTTTAATTATGTTTTTTATTAAGGGAGTGTCTAATGCTAATCAAAAATAATAGATATATTTCCTTTATATTTACTTTAATTTTTTCATTATTTTTATCTTCGCAATCTTTAGCCTATGATGTAAATGCTAGGGAAGATGCATTGCTTTTAAAGCAGTTTAATGAAACATTGGGGCAAGAATTTCACGCTAATGCAAGAAATACTCGATTGAAAACCGATTCTTTAATTAAGAATAGTGCTGAAAGAGAAGTAACAAAGCAGGATATGGAACTAGCATCTCAATATATGAATGAGCTAAAAGGTAATCTAGATAAAATGGTATTGGAGTTAAATAACTTAAAACTTAAACATCCCCTTGCTTTAGATTTGCGTGAAGATCTTAACGAGATGTATCATCTAATGTATAAAATGTTAGAAATTGTTAATAATGCTCTTTATTTAAAATATCAAGGAATAGAACTATCCAAGGAAAGAAAAAAAGAAATGGATAATGAAATGGCAAGTATTAAACAGCAAATACAGAATAAAATGTCTGCTGTGAAATATTCTGCGGAAGAGCTGGCTAGAGAAGCTAACACAAAATAACGTGAATTAATGGCTTACCCACCAAACTTCCGATTCATATAATCAAAGGCTATGGTTGGTAAAATCCGTCTTAGCCACCAAAATAATTTTGTGGGGAAGGTTACTTGATAACGTGCTTTCGGCTTTTCGGCATTCAGTGCTTTTAAACAGGCTCTAGCACAGGCAGTTGCCGGTAAGGTAAAAGGATTGGCATTGCCTTTGGTGGTTAAACGTTGATATTGGCTCTGGTTGAGGGCTTTGTGATAGGAATTTTCCACATCAATATATTGTTCTAATTTTGCCACCGAGTTTGGGCGGAAGTTACTTTGAATCGGACCGGGTTGAATCAGAGAAACATAAATATTGGAGCCGTGCAGCTCGCAACGTAAGGTATCAGCAAGCCCTTCTAAGGCAAATTTAGTCGCGTTATAAGCCCCACGATAATGCATTGCGGCAAAACCTAAAATGCTACTGTTGATTAAAATTCTACCGTGATTTTGCTCTCGGAAGATTTTCATTGCGTGATGAATAACTTCCCAAGTCCCAAACACATTGGTTTCAAAAATTTCTTGCAACGCAGCTTTTGGCACATCTTCTACACAGCCGGGCTGACCATAGCCGGCATTGCAAAAAATCGCATCTAATTGACCGCTTGTTTGAATATATTGAAAGGCATTTTGGATATGTTCTGAACGGGTTACATCAAGCAAAAGGCATTCAAACCCTTCTGATTTCAACCGCTCGACATCTTGCTCTTTTCGGCAGCTGGCGATCACTCGCCAGCCTGCATCTCTGAGATGATGTGCAGTCGCATATCCAATGCCGGAAGAGCAACCTGTGATTAAAATTGTTTTCATTTTATCTTATATAGTTTACAAAACCATCTAAACTCTCGCTTTCCGGAGCGAGAGCGATTTTGCCTTCTTCCTCAGGCGAACCGAGCATAATTAAGGCGATCACTTGATCTTGTTCTTGACAGCCAAAAGCAGAGCGAAGAGCTGAGCCATTTACCCATTTATTGGTGATCCAAACCGTATCAAAGCCGAGTGAATTTGCGGCTAGTTGAATGGCATAGCTGCTACAACCGGCAGTTATCATCTGCTCCCAAGCCGGTACTTTTGCAATACTATGATCTAACTTCGCAATTACACCAATAATCATAGGGGCTTGATTAGATAACTTTTCCGCTTTTTTAAAACGTTCTTCGCCCATATCAAATTCTTCAACCGCAGCTTTGAAGAGCTCGCAAAGTTGTGGCATTCCGCTTTTTTCAATCACCACAAAACGATAAGGTTTTAATTTGCCGTGATCAGGCACTCGCAATCCTGCTTTTAAAATTTGTTCAAGTTGTTCGGGAGTTGGGGCTTTATCACCAAATTTTTTATTAGAACGGCGATGATGTAATAGATCTAAGATTTGCATAAACATTACCTTTTATGAATTTCTTTTGGTTTAAGAATAGCATATTTTATTCATTCCGTGATTGCTTTATACTGTGCTGACTGTTTTATTTTTAGGGATTTATGATGTTAAATATGCTAAAAGCGATTTATAAAATGTTTCGCTGTATTAGAGAGTGTGTTATTAACCTCTTTTTTATCTTATTTATTCTATTCTTAGTGCCTGTGGTTGGGTTTATAGCTTCCTCGCAAAACACGCAAAAACCTGTTTTTACACAAGGGGCGTTACGTTTAAATTTAGATGGTTATTTGGTGGATAATCGCGAAGAATTTACTGATTTCTACCGCTTGCTTCAATCTGAACTAGGCGGAGCTGAACCCTTTAAAATTTCAACTTTTGATGTAGTGCAGGCGATTAGCAAAGCGAAAAATGATCCGCAAATTACAGGATTAGTGCTGGATTTGCATAATTTACAAAATGCTGATTTTTCCTCTTTAGATTTTATTGGTAATGAAATTAATAGCTTCAAAGAATCAGGCAAACCGGTTATTGCTATTGGTGAGCAATATTCACAAAAGCAATATTATCTTGCTTCATTCGCCGATGAAATTTATTTAAATAAAGCGGGTTCTGTGGAGCTTCAAGGCTTAAGCTATTCCAATACTTATTTCAAAACCTTGTTAGATAAAATTGAAGCTGAACCACATATTTTCCGTATAGGTACTTACAAATCAGCAGTTGAGCCTTTTATGCGTGATGATATGTCTGAAGAGGCTAAACAAAATGCTCGAGGTTGGCTCAATGGTACTTGGCAACAAACGGTGGAAATGATCGCTCACAACCGTAAAATTGAACCAAAAGAAATTAATTTATCTGCCGAAAACTATATTGAAAAATATAAAGCTGCAAAAGGCGATGATGCTCAGTTCGCCTTAAATCAAAAGTGGGTAACACAGCTAGTGTCTAACCAAGAAAGCAAAGCAAAGTTGATCGAGAAATTTGGTGAAAACAGTGAGGGAACGTATAACCACATTGAATTTTCAGACTATGAACTTGAGCTAAATGACCGTTTTGCTAATATCAACGCCCCTAAAATTGCCGTTGTGAATGTGGAAGGGGCAATTATAACAGGCGAGAGCGACCAATCAGGTGTGGGTAGTGAAACTATTGTAAAATTACTGCAAGAAGCAAGAGCCGATAAAAACGTAGAAGGCTTGATTTTACGTATTAATAGTCCGGGTGGAAGTGCGATGGCATCAGAGCTTATTCGCCAAGAAGTGGAAGCATTCCAAAAAGAAGGTAAGCCAGTCGTTGCTTCAATGGGGGGAATGGCGGCATCAGGCGGTTATTGGATTGCGGCAACCAGCGATAAAATTATCGCCAGCCCAAATACCATCACCGGCTCAATCGGCATTTTTGGTTTAGCGGTAACTTTTGAAAAAACAGCTAAAAACTTAGGCGTGAGTGAAGATGGTATTGCAACTTCTGCACTTGCTGAGCCAATCGGTTTGAAAAGCCTACCGAAAGAGCAAGGTGAAGTGCTGCAAATCGGCATTGAAAATGGCTATGACCGTTTCTTAGAGCTGGTTTCTCGTGGCAGAAATATGTCAAAAGAGGCGGTAGATAAGGTCGCTCAAGGGCAAGTTTGGCTAGGCTCTGATGCACTAAAACACAGTTTAGTTGATGAGTTAGGCAATTTTAATGTGGCTTTTGTTACCTTATCTGATTTAATCAATCAAAAACGTGAAGCACAGAGCAAAGCAAAGGTTGAGCGATTCGGTTTACAATGGTTTGCCGAACAAGACGACAGCCTATTTGGCACGCTTGCTCGTGATTTCAAAACTCAGCTACAAGTGAGTCTAACTAACTGGTTTGATTTACCTGTGCTGAAGCAATCGCAGAAACAAATGGAAATCCTTTCACGTTTTAATGATCCAAAACAGATGTATCTCTACTGTTTAAATTGCGGAAAAGTAAATTAATCAATGCTAACAAGCGGTTCATTTTTCAGAAAATTTTGCAAATTTTTTGTGGAAAATAACCGCTTGTAAGCTATACTAAAAATGCTTGTCGGAGTGCCATAGGGCTGAGATCGCAACTGCGAGATCCGTCGAACCTGTAGGTTAGTACCTGCGTAGGGAACAAGTTTTAACATTCAATTTTACCTATTGCCACATCTCTGACAAGCAAACCCTAACTTTAAAAAAGAGGATTTTGCGATGTCTATTTCTAATACCCATCAACCTAAAGTGATTTGGACGGTTGCCGGTTCAGATTCTTGTGCCGGAGCAGGGCTACAAACCGATTTACATACCTTTCACGATTTTAATTTAGTGGGGTGCTCGGTGGTTACGTCTGTTACAGCCCAACACCCACACGGCGTGCTTTGTGTAACACCTGTTGATGATCACACTTTCCGCCGGCAGTTTGACGCGTTACTCATTCAAGGCTATCCAAATGCAATCAAAATTGGCTTACTTTGTTCACAGGCTCAAGTTGAGATTTTATGTGAATATATCCAAAAAATTCGATTAGAAAGTAAAAACTATTGCTTTGTAGTTTACGATCCTGTTGCGGTAGCAAGTAGCGGACAGGCTCTCTCAGACAGTATTTTATTACCCGTAGTGCAAGAAAAACTCTATCCGTTAGTTGATCTGATTACACCAAATGGAACTGAATTAGCCCTATTGAGCGAGACTGAAATTAATACCTTTGATGATGTGAAAACTGCTGCTCAAATGCTTATTTCACAAGGTGTGAAGGCTGTTTTAGCCAAAGGCGGACATTTTGAATGGCAGGGCGAAACGGTAAGTGATTATCTGCTTAACTCCCAAGACATTTTTTCCTTTTCCCACCCAAGACTGCAAAGTGTTAATACACACGGTACAGGTTGTACCTATGCTTCTGCGGTGGGTTCAATGTTAGCCAAAGGTTTTGATTTGCCTGATGCCGTAACCGTTGCTACTGCGTATTTACAAAAAGGTTTATCGGAAAAAGAAGGGAGAGGGCAAACTGCACTAAGTTCGTTATGCCACACAGGCTACCCGGAAGATATTGATTTCTTCCCTCAAACCGCACTGGTTTCTGTACCGCTCAATTTGCCGAAAAAACCTTTTGCGGCAACTGATTATCAGCTTGGGCTTTACCCTGTGGTAGAGAGCTTTGAGTGGATTGAACGCTTGATTCTTGCTGGGATAAAAACCTTGCAAATTCGTGTGAAAAATCGACCGCTTGCAGAAGTTGAAACAGAAATTGCACGCTCAATAAAGCTTGCGAAACAGTATAATGTCCGCTTGTTTGTGAATGATTACTGGCAGCTTGCAGTAAAATATCAGGCTTACGGTGTGCATTTAGGGCAAGAAGATTTAGCCACAGCGGATTTAAATGCTATCCAACAAGCAGGATTACGTTTAGGCGTTTCCACTCACGGCTATTTTGAAATTATGCGAGCCTTAGCAATTCAACCTTCTTATATTGCATTTGGACACGTTTTCCCAACGCAAACAAAGGAAATGCCATCGCAGCCACAGGGACTGGTTAATTTAGCGAAGTATGTCGATCTGGTTGCACCACTTCAAATTCCAACGGTAGCAATTGGCGGAATTAATGAAGACAGAATTGAAAATGTGATGAGCACCGGTGTAGGCAGTGCTGCAGTGGTGAGTGCCATTACGCAGGCTACAGATTGGCAACAAGCGGTTAAAAATCTGGAAAAATTTGCAAGTGGCTGGAACGAATAGTTAAAGTATAGTTAGGCGGACGCAAGCTCCGCCTAATTTATTTCAGTTAAATCTCCGCCAATTCCAAATCTTTGGTTTCGTGAACCTGCCACAATGCCCAAAAGCTTAACAATGAGGCGACAGATAAATAACCTCCAACCCCAAATAAGCCGAAGTTTTCGTTAATTTTAACCGCAATAATGGTAAATACACTCGCCCCTAAAATACCTGCTGCGGTGTAGGCAAGGGAGGCTCCTGTGTATCGTACTTCTGTTGGAAAAAGTTCGGGTAGAATGACTGCCATTGGTCCAAAACTTAAGCCTATTAAGATCATTCCGATGGTTAAGAAAATAAAGATTGAGGTTGGTGTGCCGTTTTCTAGGAAAAATGGCATTATTAAGCCGTAAATTACGGTTGCCCCTGTGGCGATGAGTAGTAATAAACGGCGACCGATGCGGTCGGAATATAAGCCTGAGAAGAAAATGGCGATCCCGAAAATCACGGATGTGATCAGCAAATATTGGGTGTAGAGATTTGCCGGCAAGCCCAAACCTGTGGCGTAGCCTGCTTTAGACACCGCAACAGGGCTTTTTACGAAAATCGGAGTAAAGGCAACTAAAATGTAGAATAGCACATAGCCTGCGGTGGCAATTAATACGCCGATCATAAATGGCTTGAAATGCTTGCTAAAGAGTGTTTTAAGTGGCGTGTGGCGGTTTTTTCCTTGTTGTTCTGCCTTGAGGAAAATCGGGCTTTCGCTAATTTTTATGCGGATATATAAGCCGATAAAAATCATCACAATAGAAGCAATAAACGGAATTCGCCACGCCCAATCCAGAAAAGCTTGTTCGCCATAAATGAGATTAACTAAGTAGAATGCCCCATTGGCTAATAGCAAGCCGATAGGAGCTCCCATTTGCGGAAAAATACCAAAAAATGCCCGCTTGTTTTTGGGGGCGTGTTCGGTGGCGACTAATGCAGCTCCGCCCCATTCTCCCCCTAAGCCCAAACCTTGCCCGATACGGCATAAGCAGAGCAGTACCGTTGCCCAAATACCAATAGCGGCATAGTTTGGCAGTAAACCAATCGCTACTGTGGATAAGCCCATCAATAAAAGCGAGGCAATAAGGGTTTGTTTACGTCCATATTTATCGCCGAAATGCCCGAAAATGATCGACCCCATCGGGCGAGTGAAAAAGGCAAGGGCAAGAATGGAAAGCGACATTAATTGATTGGAAACAGGGTCATCACTATTGAAAAACTGCACGTTAAATACCAGTACTGCAGCCATTGTGTAGATATAGTTATCAAAGTATTCAATTGCCGTGCCAACCATTGAGGCAAAGGCAACTTTTGTCGGACTCGATTGTAGGCTAGACATATTCCACCTCCGCATATTGCTCAACCGTTTCCGGTATTAAAGCCCCTAATTCATCTAAAAGATTGACTGCAAATTGCCCGTATTGGGTTGGTTTGAGTGATTTTGCCGCAACTTCACCGGCAACGGCATAAGCGGTACAAGCCTCAACCAGTACGTTGAAATAGCGTTTTTTCTCAGCAACGGCTAAAAATGCACCGCACACGGCACTTAATAAACAGCCTGAAGCGGTAATTTGTGGGAACATTGGGCTGCCGTTTTTAAGTAACGCAGTGCGTAAGCCATCGCTTACTACATCGGTTTCGCCACTAATGGCAACTAAGGTTTTATAACGTTTAGCAACTTGTTGAGCGATTTCCACAAGGCTATGCGAGCCTTCGCCAGCATCAACACCTTTAGCTTGCCATTTTACGCCTGCGAGGGTGGCAAGTTCTCCTGCATTGCCTCGAATGGCGGTGAATTGGATTTCGTTAAGCAAGATTTCAACCGTTTGGCGGCGAAAAGATGTTGCTCCAACGCCGACAGGGTCAAGAATTACAGGAATGCCTAAACGGTTTGCCGCTTTACCGGCAAGCACCATTGCTTCCACTTCTTTGCCGATTAATGTGCCGATATTAATTACCACAGCCGAACTTAATTGAGGCACAGCTTCCATCTCCTCAATGGCAGTCGCCATAATGGGTGAAGCCCCGAGAGCCAATAAACCATTGGCGGAAAAGTTGGCGGCAACAATGTTGGTAATATTATGAACAAGCGGTCGATTTTGCCGGATTTTTTGCAAATAGATTGATTGAAATGGGGGAGATGTGGTCATCGTTTATTCCTCATTGTATTGAAAAAACAATGCACCAACACGAACGGGAATAGATCGGTTTTAAGCCTTTAGTTTCCTACGTCAGTGCTAACTGCATCAGGTTCAACGGGTATTTCTCAGCTTGCTTTATTTGAGTAAACAAGCACCCCGACTAAATGAGAGCTCAATATAAAACTTTAGAAAAGGGTTGTAAAGTACCTTAAACGTTAAGCCGCTTCTCGATGATAAAACCGCAAGCTATGTTCTTTTTGGCGGGCGGAACTAAAGGCGGAAACCCGTTTTAAGTAGCCGATAACCCTTGTGCCGTAGTCAATATTTTGCGAGCCGCATTGAGAGCAGCTATGTAAAGTGCGTTTGTCGATATGGCTACATTCGTTGCAAATCGTGATTTTGACGTTAATGCAGAAATAGTTGCAGCCTGTTTTAGCGGCGGTGTCTAATAGTGAACGATAGCCGTTAGCAGTTAAGGCTTCATCGAGGTTTAAATGCAAGGCTGAACCACCATCTAGCCATTCAATTAGCTCTTTGCCGTGCAGTAAGAATTTATCGAGAGCGTTAGTTTCTTCATCTTCTACCACATAGAAATAGGAGTTGTAGCAATCACGAGGCACGAAATAGCCGTCTGCTTTATCCCATTTCGCATTTTTTACCCCTAAATTTTCGGCAGGCACAAATTCAGTGTTGAACTTCACACCATATTGTTGGCTGGCAGCTTGGTTTGCCTCAAAAATCGTTTTTAAGCGAGATTGCACAAATTCAATATATTCAGGATTGTAGCCTACTTTCAAGCCTTGAGATTCAGCAGCCTCTGCCATACCGTTAATGCCGATGGTGAGGAATTGTTTATCTAACGAAATAAATCCAGCATCATAAACAGGCAGCATCCCGTTGGCTAAATATTCCTCCATCAATTTTCGGTAAGCATATTGATATTTATGGATCTTGCTGACTTCTGAGCTCAAATCACGCTTATCTTGCACTAAACGGTTCATATTAATCGTAATCACATTTATCGAACCTGTTGCTACACCGCCAGCACCGAGTGAGTAAGAGAAGGTGTGATCACTGATTTCATTGCGTAAACGGCAGCAAGAAGCGAGGGAGTCAGGGTTATCCGACTGATAAATAAAAAAGGAATTACCTTGTGCCAGTTCATTTGCCATTTGGTTGGCAAATTCGTCATCTTTGCATTTACCTTGTTCAGTTAGCATTGCGGCAGTTACTACAGGGAACGTAAGAATGGCTTTGCTACGTTCTTTGTTAAACCACTGCATAAAGAAAAGTTGCAATTTAGCGGTGGTTTCCCAGCAGGGCTTTTCAAAATCAGGGAACACAAAGTTACCGAACATTGCCTCAAAATAGAATTTATCGTAAACCGAAATATTCCAAAATACGCTTTGATAGCCTCGTGCGGCGGCAGGTTGGTTAATGCTGTAGACCACTTGTTGGAGGTGATTTTCAATGTCGGAACGATGGGTTTCCAGGTAGTTATCACCATAATCTTTACGGGCGAAGTAGTCAAAGTAAGTTAAAAACTCAACTGTAGCGACTGCCCCTGCAAATTGTGAACTAACCGCAAAAACAAAATTGACAAAAGAGCCACAAAAAGAAGCCAGATGTTTTGGAGCTTTGGATTCGCCCCCCAGTTTGGTTAAGCCATCACGCAAAAACGGATACATTGTAACCGATACACAATAAGGTTTGAGGCTGGTTTCATCGTGAACGTAAATTTCGTGTGCTTCAATTTGGCGTAAGTATTCGCAAGCGGTCTCTTTATCAAAAAGTTTTGCAATTTTTTCGTTGATTTTTGCTCGATTAATTTGCACAAAAAAATCTTTCATCAGCTCGTTTTCCATTGTGGCAATATTTTTTTGTGTTACGTTGGCGTTAGCGTCCATTTTTGAGCCATCAGCCGCATTTTGGGCTTGAATGTAGTGGTCAATAAAAGCTAATTTTTCTGAAATTTGTTTCGCTTCTAAGCGAATCATAGCATTGCTCCTTTGATAAATAAGTAGTTTAGATTTTCATTATTGCGTAAATCAATAAAACGTTGGTTGGTGGTCAGGCTGTTTAATCCGCCTTGCTCGGCAATCCAACGACCTGTTTTTAAGTAAGTTAATTCAGTCAGCAAACAGGGAGGAACTTCGTGCCGCTCTAAGCCTGTGTAGAGGCAAGTTTGTAGCTTTTTTTGCTTACAACGTTTTAATAAAGAGAGTAATGTTTCCGCTTGCCATTCACCCCCCATAAATAGCACGCAACTAATTAAACCTTGATAGCGTTTTAGGCGTTCATTGAGATAATCAAGCGTTAGCTCTTTTCCCTCACAGGCTTTCCAACTCTCTACACTATGGCAGCCTTTACAGCCAAGCGGACAGCCTGTAATGAGAAAAGCCAGTGAAGTTTCATTCGGCACTTCTTGCCAAACAATTTGTTCTGAACTGAATCTGAGGTTTTCCATTTTTATTATTAACACAATATGTTGTGTTTTTTAACATTATTTAACACTATATATAGTATGTTAGATCTGTTGGGTTTAAAAAGTAAAGAGCAAAAAATAAGAAAAATAGGTTGAAATTTGAAGATGTGAATAAAATCAAAAAGATAGAGAATTGTAAATTTTTGGCGAAAAAAAGACCGTGTAGAAAACACACGGTCTTGAAAAGTTTGACTAATTGATCTCTATAACATCAAACAGTTTTTCTAATTGATGGGTTAAAAGTGAAATCTGGCGTTGGCTTACTAAAGTCAATTCTAATTCAAATGTTGCATTATTTGCTTCAACCTTCAAACTTTTTACTTCAAAACCACGATGACGGATCACTCTTAAAATACGCTCTAAAGTTTCCGGGCGTTTGTTGGCTTTTAAGGTTAATTGATATTCTTGCATTTTTCCTCCTACACATCATCGTCCAGCATATCCGCATTACAAGCACCTGGTGGCACGAGAGGCCAGACGTTATCTTCTTGTGGAATGCAAACGTGAAGTAAATACGCCCCTTTGGCATTTAACAAGCGGTCAATTCCGTCCGAAACTTCGCAAGCCTTTTCAATGCGTTCGCCCTCAATATCAAAGGCTTTAGCAAGCATTACGAAATCCGGGTTGTCGTCTAAAATTGTTTGGCTGTGGCGACCGTGGAAGAACAGAGATTGCCATTGGCGAACCATTCCTAAACGTTGGTTATCCAGCAACAAAATTTTTACCGGCAGCTTACCACGCTTGATAGTACCAAGTTCTTGAATGTTCATTAAAATTGAGCCATCGCCTGTAATAACAATGACTTGATCTTCAGGGCGAGCAACTTGAGCTCCGATTGCAGCAGGCAAGCCAAAGCCCATTGAGCCGAAGCCTGCTGAGGTAATGTAGTTTTTCGGATCGGTATAAGTTAAATGTTGTGCCGACCACATTTGGTGCTGACCAACATCGGTTGTTACGACACTGTTTTTTGCTTTACGGTTAGACAAGGTATGTAATAACGCAACCGCATTGATATCACCATTACCGCTATTTTCTTGATATTGGAAGTCAAATTGCTGTTTTAAATTACGTACATCTTCACGCCAAGCATCAATGTCTAACGGTTGAGCTAAATAATTAATTGCTTCTATGAGGCTGCCTTGTAGGGCAATTTGAGCTTGTCGTAGCTTGTTAATTTCAGCATTATCAATATCAATATGAATGACTTTTGCGTGAGGAGCAAAAGTGTCTAATTTACCGGTTACACGATCGTCAAAACGAGCACCGCAGGCTATGAGTAAATCGCACTCTTGCACGGCATAGTTAGCGGCTTTTGTGCCGTGCATACCAATCATACCCATATAAAGCGGATCGGTTGGTTCGATAGTGCCTAATCCTTTTAGTGTGGAAACAGAAGGAATATTTGCAATTTTTACAAAATTTCTGACCGCTTGTACACCGTCAGCCATTCCTACGCCTCCGCCAACGTAAAGTACAGGGCGTTTAGCTTCTGATAATAGTTTTTTGGCTTCAGCTAGTTTCTCTGCATTTTGTGTAGGGGCTTTCTCTTTCGTATAAACAATGGGCTGAGCATTAATAGGAGCTAATTGAACATCTCGCGGAATATCAACTAATACAGGACCCGGTCTGCCACTTTGAGCAATTTGGAACGCAAGGGCTAAAATCTCAGGTAGTTCTTCAATACTTTGAACGATAAAACTGTGCTTAGTACAGCCGAGCGACAACCCGAGAACGTCTGCTTCTTGGAAGGCGTCTGTACCTATTAAATGGCTTGCAACCTGCCCGGTAATTGCAACGATAGGAATAGAATCTAGTGCTGCATCACCTAATCCGGTAATTAAATTGGTCGCTCCCGGTCCTGAGGTAGCAATGCAAACGCCCACTTTTCCTGTTGAGCGAGCGTAACCAATAGCTGCCATTGCAGCACCTTGCTCATTTCGGCAGAGAAGATGCTCTAAGCCCGAATCATATATGGCATCGTAGGTTGGCATTATTGCTCCGCCCGGATAGCCAAAAAGATGAGTTACACCGTGAGCTTTTAGGCTCTCAGTAATAAATCTTGCACCATTCATTATGTTGTGTCCTTCGCATTTTTTATTATTTGTTAAAAATGTTATAGATACCACAAATTCACTATTTTTTAAACTTTAATTTTGACTAAAGTAAGAATTGATTTTATCTATAATTTAAGCAAATAAAAGTCGTTTTTATTTAGGCTGTAAAAGGCTTTAACCCTTAAGGGGTATTTTGCGGAATTTTCTTGATTTAATTCAAAAAATATTCACTTTGAGATAGTAGAGTTGATTTAAATTTCATATTCTCTTTAATGAATTATTAGAATTTTCTTATTAATGTAATAGGAAAAATTCTTATTTATATTTAATAATTTTTTACCTGAGTGGGAGAACCAAAATGAAATTATTCACGAAAAGCCTAATGGTGGCTGCAATTTCAATATTGGGGTGTTTACAACCGGCTTTAGCAGAAGAAGCAAAAAAAGAGTCTTTAACAGATAAAGCCGTTAAACACGAAAAATTAGGCGTAACGGTTGAGTCTGCAAACCACCTTTTTGCAGAGAAATATCCGCTCCAGTATAACTCTTGGAAAGCGACTTCTCAATCAACCGACCGTGGTAGTGCGTTAGAGTATGACCCACGTTATGTGATTTTATGGGCAGGCTATGCGTTCTCTAAAGATTATAACAAACCACGTGGGCATTACTATGCGGTTACCGATGTGCGTGATATTTTGCGTACCGGGGCACCTAAAGATGAAAACGACGGTCCACAGCCTTCAGCTTGTTGGACCTGTAAAGGTCCGGATGTTGCTCGCTTAATTGAAGAAAAAGGTGAGCGTGGTTATTTTGACCCTAAATGGGCAAAATATGGTTCAGAAGTCGTAAACTCAATTGGTTGTGCAGACTGCCACGATACAGCTTCAGAAGAGTTTAAAGAAGGTAAAGCAGCACTTCGTGTTGCACGTCCTCACGTATTGCGTGCGTTAAATACCATTGGTTGGAAATTTGAAGACTTAGACAAGCACGGACAACGTCCAGCCGTGTGTGCAAACTGCCACGTGGAATACTACTTCAAAAATAAAACAGACGTAACTTTCCCTTGGAAAAACGGTATTGATGTAGATAGCATCGAAAAATACTACGATGAAATCAACTTTGCCGACTGGACACACGCCTTATCTAAAGCACCAATGTTAAAAACCCAACACCCTGACTTCGAAGTTTGGGCTCAAGGTACACACGGTAAAAACGGAGTGACTTGTATTGACTGCCATATGCCAAAAGTGAAAGATAAAGACGGAAAAGTTTACACCGAACACAAAATCGGTAATCCGTTCGATAACTTTGAAGCGACTTGTAAAACTTGCCACGAGCAAAGCAAAGAAACACTTGAAAAACGTGTGAAACAATACAAACACGATGTGAAAGAAGCGATGATTCGTTTAGAAGATCAATTAGTGAAAGCTCACTTCGAAGCGAAAGCGGCTTGGGAAGCCGGTGCAACAGAAGTTGAAATGAAAGATATTTTAACTGCAATCCGTCACGCTCAATGGCGTTGGGACTACTCAGCAGCAGGTCACGGTAACCACTTCCACGCACCAGATGTTATGCTACGTACTATCGCAACCGGTATTGACCGTGCAGCAGATGCTCGTGCAGAGTTAGGTGTAGTATTAGCGAAACACGGCGTGACCACTCCGGTTGCAATTCCAGACATCTCAACCAAAGAGAAAGCACAATTAGCGATTGGCTTAGATATTCCTAAAGAGCAAGCTGCGAAAGATGAATTCTTAAAAACAGTTGTGCCACAATGGGAAAAAGAAGCTCGTGCTAAAGGCTTATTGCCTGCAGAAGACGCACCAAAAGCAGATGCAAAATAATGTAGCTTGAGGTGATACTATGAAAAATTTAATCTCAAAAGCAGGGCGAAGAATCGCCCTCCTACAAGCGGTCGCATTTGCAAGTTTTTTTGCAATTTCAACCGCTAGTGCAGAAATGCCGGCTCCGCCAAAACCACTTTGGCAATCTGAACAAGCGGATAATTCACAAATTGCTCAAGATGCTCGCCGTGATCCAAACAAATACTGTACGCAATGTCACGAAACAGCGAATGCAACAGGTAAGCCTTTCCATCACGCAGGAAAACATTTCCAAAAAGATGTGAAAAGTCCAAATACAGGCGAGCAACTTACCTGTGTGAGTTGCCACGGGAATATCTCTGAAAGCCATCGTAAAGGGGTAAAAGACGTAATGCGTTTTAACCCTCACGGTAAAGCAAGTAATGTAGATCTTGAGCGTTCTATTAATGAGCAAAATCAAGTTTGTGTAGCTTGCCATACACCAGAGAAATTGCGTGAAAAATTCTGGGCTCACGACACACACGCAACAAAAATTACTTGTACGAACTGTCATGAAATTCACCCGGAAAAAGATCCGATGAAAGACATTCCTGAAAAAGATCGTATTAAACTTTGTACAGATTGTCATACTAAAATTCATTCAGGAGAATTTAAAAATCCTGAAATGAAAGCCACAGAAGCAAAAGGAATAAAATAATGACTTGCACCCGTAGAGATTTCGTCTCAGGGGCAGGTGCTATAGCTGTCGTAGCAAGCACCGGGCTTGCTACCTCAGTAACTCTTGCTACTGAGAAAGAACAAAAGAAAATTCGCTATGCGATGGTACACGATGAAACCTCTTGTATCGGTTGTACTGCGTGTATGGACGCTTGCCGTACTACAAACAAAGTGCCGGAAGGTGTTTCTCGATTAGAAATTATCCGTAGCGAGCCGTTTGGCGAATTCCCAAATGTACAGTATGAGTTTTTCCGTCAATCTTGCCAACATTGTACTAACGCACCTTGCGTAAGTGTTTGCCCGACAGGTGCATCGTTTGTTGATCCGGAAACGGGGATTGTGGATGTTCATTCAGATTTATGTGTGGGTTGTCAATATTGTATTGCGGTGTGTCCGTACCGTGTACGTTTCATTCACCCAGAGAAAAAATCGGCAGATAAATGTAACTTCTGTCGTGACACCAACTTGGCTGAGGGCAAACAACCTGCTTGTGTTGAAGCCTGCCCAACCAAAGCATTAACCTTCGGTGATATGAACGATCCAACCAGCGATATTTTCCACAAAGTGAAAAACAACCCTGTTTATCGCACGAAAACATCGCTCGGTACAGAGCCGAACTTGTATCACATTCCATTTGGTAAAGGAGAACATAGATAATGAATGAATATGTACCTTTCCAAACCCCAAACCTTGTTTGGGACGGCACCATCGCTATCTATTTATTTCTACTTGGTATTTCATCAGGTGCGGTACAGTTAGCGATTGCTTACCGTAATAGCGGTGTAAAAATCGAAAAACCAAGCCAAAACTGGATTATTCGCAGTGCGGCAATTCTTGGTACATTACCAACCATCATTGGTTTGTTGTTGCTAATTTTCCACTTGACCAAACCTTGGACATTCTGGAAATTAATGTTCAACTACAACTTTTCATCGGTAATGTCGATGGGGGTGATGTTATTCCAACTTTATATGGCAGTTCTCGTTGTTTGGATTGCAATTATGTTTAAAGATTGGTTAGCCTGCTTTATTAGCCGCTACCTACCAATGTTTAAATTTGCTTTAGGTTGGATCGATTTTGCCGAAGCAAAACTGTTAAAACCGATTGAATTTATCTTATTCGTGTTAGCGGCGGTATTAGGGGCTTACACAGGCTTCCTACTATCAGCCTTAGTCAGCTATCCGATGTTAAACAACCCTGTGTTACCGGCACTATTCTTAGCATCCGGTGCATCTTCAGGTATTGCGGCAACATTCCTGATGGTATTAATTGCCGGTAAATTATCGGGGGAAAGCCACGAAGTCCACTTTATGCACAAATTTGAAGTGCCGATTATGGTAACTGAATTAGGTTTAATTGTGGCATTCTTCGTGGGCTTACACTTCGGTGGGGCAGATAAATCACTTGCTTTAACAAATGCACTTTCAGGCTTCTGGGGTAGCGTATTCTGGATCGGCGTAATGTTAATTGGTATCGCTATTCCATTAACGGCAAATATTTTTGGTAGCCACCGCTTGAAACATAATGTGAAATTTATTATTTTAATTTCTATTTTCGACTTAATCGGTGTACTCTGCTTACGTTACTTTATCCTCTATGCAGGGCAACTTACGGTTGCAAGCTAAGCGATAAGCTAAAACATTATTTAAGCAATAGGGTGGGGGCTAATATAGCCCCCCTCTTTGCTAAAGATGGGAATTTAATTAAACATCTATTTTCGTCCTATTTTACCTTCACAAGCGGTCATTTTTGGGATTTATTATGCTACCTGAACTGGGCTATTTTTCACTTTTATTGGCTGCAATTTCAGCGGTTTTTCAAATTGGTTTTTCACTTTGGGGAGAGCTACGCAAGCAATACCATTGGCTAGCGTTATCGCCTTTGTTTACTTATTTGCAAGCTACTTTTACCACAATTTCCTTTTCTGCTTTAGCCTATGCTTTTTTGATAGATGACTTTTCTGTTATCTATGTCGCAGCCCATTCCAATAGCCAACTTCCTGATTTCTTTAAATTTGCTGCTACTTGGGGCGGACACGAGGGCTCAATGCTGTTTTGGCTTACTGCTCTTGTGCTTTGGTCTGCGGTATTTTGCAAATTTTCGCAAAAAATTGACCGCTTGTTTGCCAATCGAACTTTGGTAATGCTGGGGCTGATTTCGCTTGGTTTCTTGCTTTTCATTTTGTTAGTTTCTAGCCCATTCGAGCGAGGCTTTCCACCTCCACCGGAAGGGCGAGATCTCAATCCAATGTTGCAAGATATTGGTTTAATCTTCCACCCTCCGCTACTTTACTTAGGCTATGTAGGCTTTGCGGTTAGCTTTGCGATGATTGTCGCTGCCTTAATTTCCGGTGGAATGGACGTGGCAGTAATGCGTTGGATCCGCCCGTGGACGATGATTTCGTGGGGTTTCCTTACTGCAGGCATTATTTTAGGGGCTTGGTGGGCTTATTATGAACTCGGCTGGGGTGGCTGGTGGTTCTGGGATCCTGTTGAAAATGCCTCATTAATGCCTTGGTTATTAGGCACAGCATTAGTGCACAGTTTGATTGTGAGCCAACAACGAGGCGTGTTCTACTACTGGACAATTTTACTTGCCATCTTCGCTTTCGCTCTAAGTTTATTAGGCACTTTTATTGTTCGCTCTGGGGTTTTAACATCTGTTCACGCTTTTGCGGTTGATCCTGACAGAGGAATGGCAATTCTTATCCTCTTTTTTAGCCTCAGTTTCGTTGCATTAGCCCTTTTCGCCTTTCGAGCGAATTTATGGCAAGGCAAAGTTCGTTTTGATTTGCTCTCGAAAGAAACTGCATTCCTACTGATTAACGGCTTATTTAGTGTAGCGGCTTGTGTCGTATTGTTAGGTACATTTTATCCGATGATCTTTACCATAATGAATTGGGGATCGATCTCGGTTGGTGCTCCATATTTCAATAGTGTTTTTGCTCCGCTTAGTTTACTGCTAATGGTAGTGATGGGATTTGCAGTAGTGCTACGCTGGAAACAGATCCCAACTAAACAGATTTTAGTAAAATTATGGTTATTCCTTGTGGCAGTAGGCTTGGCTCTCGGCATAATTTACACCTCTATTTCACAAAGACCGCATTTTGATTTCGTGCTACTGCCAATTGTGTTCATCAGTTTCGCGGTATGGATTATTTTAACCCATATCCCTTATTTGCCATTTATGTTCAAAATAAAACCGCTTGCAATGCGATTAGCCCACATCGGCTTTGCGATCTGCGTGATTGGAGCGATGATGAACAGCTATTATGGCGATGAAATCGGCGTGCGTTTAAAACCAAATGAACAGGCGGAATTAGCGGGTTTTACCTTCAAATATCAAGATTATCACGATTTAATTGGTCCAAATTACACCTCAGAACAAGCCGTATTTTCAATTAGTAAAGATGAGAAAGTGCTTGCAACAGTAACGCCTGAAAGACGTTATTACGATGTGCGTACGATGACGATGGCAGAGGTCGGGCTTTATCACCACTATTTAGACGATATTTACATTGTTATGGGCGATAAATTCGGTAATTTAGAATACGCTTTCCGCCTGCATTACAAGCCTTATGTGCAAGCCCTTTGGCTGGGTGGTATTATTATGATTATTGCCTCCATTTTGGCATTATTCGGCTATCGTAGAGAACATAAAAAATGAAAAAAGCACTGTTACTTATTCCTATTTTGATACTTGTAATGATTGTGGGCTTTCTTGCCGTGCCGTTAATGAATAAAGATGCACTTTCACCAACCGAAGACTGGCAGGGCAAGCCTTTCCCTGAATTTGTGGGCAAAAACTTACTTGATGGCAATGCTCATTTAAATAACAACAGCTTGCCTCAAGAGCCTTATATTCTCAACGTTTGGGCAAGTTGGTGTACTTGGTGTATTAAAGAATTTCCTATTTTATTAGAACTCAAACAGCAAGGTGTGCCAATTGTCGGTTTAACCTATAGCGACCGCCCAAATGATGCTCTTAAAGCGTTACAAAACTGGGGAAACCCATTTAGCTTGATTATTGATGATTATGAAAAAGGCTATTTAATTCAAACGCTTAAAGTTTCATCAGCCCCATCGAGCTATTTAATTGATCGACACGGCGTGGTACGTTATCAACAAAAAGGCTACAACCCGGATTTCGCCCAAGATTTTATGCCAAGATTAGAGGCTCTTAGGAAGGAAAAATAGTGAATGATAAATAACCTATTTTCACTTTTGCAAAAAATTGCCAAAATTTTACCGCTTGTATTTGCGATGAGTGTTTGCATTAATACCGCCCAAGCGGATATGGTAGATACTTTCCAATTCAAAAACGAATCAGACCGAGTAAGGGCGATTTCACTTGCTCGCTCTTTACGTTGCTTACAATGCCAAAACCAAAATTTGGTGGAATCAAACGCAACTGCCGCCTATAACTTGCGGATTGAAGTGTATGAAATGGTAAATGAAGGCAAAAGTAATGAGGAAATTATCCGCATTATGACCGAACGTTTCGGCAATTTTGTGAATTACCAGCCACCGCTTACACCACAAACGTGGGTGCTCTGGGGCTTACCGGTTGGATTGTTCGGCTTATTGTTTATTGCGATTTTATGGCGAACTCGAAAAAATAGAACCAAATAAGAGTAAATTCAATGGAAACCCGTGATCAATTAAGCAGAGAAAATTATCAACAGGCGGTCAAATTTGCTCAATATTTTGCAGAGGATGTGAAGCAAGAGTATGAGCGTGAGGCAGAGCAGCGTTACCAATTTGAGAAGGCTCAATTTGAAAAAAATGAGTTGCAAAATAACGTTAAAAATCGACCGCTTGCTAAAATGGCAATGCTTTCACTTATCGCAATTTTATTGTTAGGAACTGCTTACTATGCTTTCTCAGGGCGTTATCAAGTTGTACAAGAAGGCTTGAAAGTCCACAAAGATTTCCAGCAACAAGTAAGCGAACAGCACGGCACATCAAAAAATGAACGCTACATTATCAGTCTACAAAATCAGCTAAGAGAAAATCCCAATAGTGGAGACCTGTGGTATGAATTAGGGCAGGCTTATGTGTTAAGCAATGACTTCGACTCCGCCTTAGTTTGCTACGACAATGCTCAAAAACTACTTGGTAAAAAAGCTGCCATTTTAGGAGCAATTGCCACCGCCCGCTATTACGATAACGGACAGAAAATGACCGTAGAAATCAACGCAATTATTGATGAAGCTTTGAGTTTAGATAAAAATGAAAGTGCTAGTTTATTGCTACGGGCTTCGGACGGCTTTCTAAATAATAACTACCAACAAGCACTTGATTACTGGCGGAAAGTGCTAGATAGCAACAATGATGCGATTAACCGCCGAGCGATTATTCAAAGTATGGAAATGGCAAGTCAGATGTTGGAAGGACAGCAGGAAAAATAAGTGTAAGTGGTATTTTTCTAGGGTATGTGTAAATGGCGAGCGAAAAACACCGCTCAAATTCCCATTTAAACGGTGTTGGATTTTGCCAATTTAACCCATCAACTCATCAATCAATTCTTTCACGGTTTTAATTCTATCAATTTGTGAAATGCCATTGCCGACCGACACATAACCATTGTCAAAATCGCCTTCCAGCATACCCAAACGCATTCCTGTACCTGCGTTCATCACTTTGGCGATTTCAGAGCGAGTTGCCCCATTTTCGCTCATTTCAAAGCATTTTTTGGCAAGCTGTGTTGGCAAAGAGCGGTAATAATACGGCTCGGTGCGGAACAATAACAAATCATTAGCCGTTGAATTGACAATCCATTCTTTGACTTTTTGATGACTACGGCATTCAGTTGTGGCGATAAATGCCGTGCCAACCCACACGCCTTCCGCCCCAAGTGCCAGACTTGCTTGCACTGCTTTTTTATCGGCAATCCCGCCCGCCAGCATAATCGGTAAATCCACTTTACCGACAAATTCCGCCAAGACATTAAAACTGCCCACTTCTTTCATCGGCAAAGTGCCACCTTCGTCAAAGCCCGTCAGCACCAAAATATCCGCCCCTAATGCTTGGGCTTTTAAAGCGTCCGCCAAATTGGGATTGGGCAAACGGCAGATGATTTTAATGCCCGCGTTTTTGAGTTTGGCGTAAATCTCGGGGTCAAGCCAGCCGTTGTCCAGCACCACAGGTACGCCTTCTTCAATAAACAAATCCACCATTAAGGGAATCAGCGAAAAATCATACGACAACATAAACGGCACGCCAAAAGGCTTATTGGTCAAGGCTTTAACCTTGCGGATTTCGTTACGCATACGCTCCAAAACCCACTTCGTTGGAAGTGGGGTTGGTCGTTTGCCCTGCGTGTGGGGCTAAAAAGCCCAGTCCGCCAGCGTCCGCCACGCTCGCCACCAGATGAGCGTCCGTCAGCCACGACATTGGGGCTTGGACAATGGGGTGTTTGATGTTTAAGATTTGGGTGATGCGGTTCATAAAATTTTCTCTTTAAAATAAATGGAATGGGGGTATTATAAAATTTTATAATTGGCAATTGAATGGCGATTTTTGGAAAGTTGGTTTTTAAAAATGGAAAGATAGGTTTTCAGGCTGCCTGAAATTAATTTTGCAAAATTTCAATAAAAAAACACCGCTTGTCATTAGAGCTCTCTTGTGCAAAAGTGATTGTCGCAGAAGGCTTTGAACGCATTCATCGCACCAACCTTGTGGGAATGGGTGTGTTGCCACTGCAATTTGTGGGCGGTCAAAATCGCCATACGCTAAAATTGGACGGTACGGAAATTTATGCGGTACAAGGGGAAATCTCGGCTCGCTGTGAATTAGAGCTTGTCATTAAACGCAAAAATGGCGAGATTGAAACCGTGCCTGTGTTATGTCGCCTAGACAGTGATAGCGATGTGAGAACTTATAAGGCGGGGGGCGTGTTAAGGGAGTTTGCGAGTAAATTTTTAGATAGCTAAAAATTTATAAATTGTGTAAGACAAGGCAATTTTGTGGTAGATTTATCTTGTTGGCTCAATTAAATCAACCAAATAAGGTGTATGTTAATGAGTAAAGATACAGGTAAAAAAATGAAGTATGCAAAAATTCTTTTTGATGTTTTAGCCAAGACTGGAGTTTTGAAGAAAATCCCCGAACTTCTTGAAAAAAGCCCACAACTGTTTAAACAAGTTAAAAATTGGTGGAATGGTAAGAATATTGCCATTTTGGGGGCGACTGCAAGTGGAAAAAATAGCTTATTCAATCGTTTGTGTGGTGTTGAAGTGAGTACGGATTACAACCAAACTCGTGCAAATGAAAAAGTTAAGAATTTCACTTTTCGCTATAAATTATCCCACGCTGATTATAGTGAAACTATTGAATTTAAATGCAAAAACTCTACAAACACGAGTGGCGAAATTGATGCAAGAGACCGCTATTGGCTTGACATTGCAAGCAAAGCAGATATTATTTTCTATTTAATTGACATTCAAAAGATTGAAAATAATGATGATGTTTATTTGGCTAGATTGAAATCTGATTTTAAATGGTTATCCGAAAATATGTCAAAATTCAAGGAGACATCAACCATTCATATTTTATTAAATAAAATTGATACAATCATTAAAGAAGATGATTTGGAAGAAATTGATAATTTATTTTCGGAAAAAGATTACATTTCAAATATACAGTCTATGTACAAAAAAATACTAGGTCAAAGCAAAGCAAATCGCATAAATAGTGTGCATTATATGAGTATGACCGATACTTATTTATTTGAACATTTTTTTAATAATGTCTTGTGCGATATATATGAGAATGAAGGAAAAAATAAATGAAAAATATATGGATTTTTCCTGATAGAGAACAAAATAGTAATTCTATATCCACAGACGGAGATAGAATTGCTAGTTTAACTGAGTTGATTGATGTAACTGAAATACCCAAAGCAATTATTTTGGGTATACCACAAGAGCTTATTACTAAGCATATTGGTGAGAAATTTATTTTTGCTGAATATGCAAGAATGAATAATGGTCAAAATTTATTATCTCTATCTATTATTGCAGGGACTGATAAAGATAATAGAATTGTCTATTTGACAAATTTACAAATATTTTCTCAAAATGAAAAATATTCCATTCCGCCAATTAAAACAGAAAATTTTCCTGAAATAGAAAATAAATATTTTGATGAATTTTTGGATGAAAATTCATCCATTTATGACCCTGTAAAAATTATGCTAAAAAATATTGATAACAATAAACATTTAACAACATTTTCTAGTGAAAACTTATATCAAATCACAGATAAACACGATTGGATGCCTAAAAAAAAAGACAGAAAGAAAAGATTGATAGTATTCGCAATTTTGTTTCTAAGTTGCTTAATAACAATTCTAATGATTAACCGATAAAAGTAAGGTGCCGTACCACGCACCATTAAAACCCCAATCCCAAAAGGATGCATAATAGGTATCTACACCCAAAGGACAATTTTATGAGCAACAAACTTTCAAAATATGGTATTAGCCAAACTAACCGCCCAAAAATCCCTGCAACCAAAAAGCTGGATTTAACAGGCGAACAAGGGCAACATATTATTAAATCTGAAACCAAATTGGTATTACGAACGCATAAAGAAACCTTTAAACGCTTGGCGGATATGTAATGGAAATTATTTGTTTTCCATTTGAACGAGTTATTGAAATTAACGCCTATATTCTTTCTACTGAAAAGGCATGAAAGGACAAGCGGATATTGGCAAATTACAAGGAGCATTATCTCGGATTAATAATGCGATTTTGTATGAAGGGTTAAATGATGTGTTTGAAATTGCCAGTAAATATGCTAATAGCATTGCAATGGCTCACGCTTTATCTGATGCCAATAAACGCACAGGATTGGTGGTTGCCTTAGAATATTTATCGCTTAATGATTATGAAATTACGATAGACCATATTTTAATGGCGGATGCAATGCGTGATTTGGTCATTGGCGAATTGTCCGAAAGTGAATTTGCGGATATTTTATATCATCAATATGTAAGTAGCACAAACCCACAAAAGGAATAACCAAAATGCAAACCCCAATCCTCGCCACTTATATGCGTGGTGGCACATCAAAAGGCACATTTTTTAATTTGGCTGATTTGCCAAAGCCTTGCCAGGTGGCAGGGCAGGCACGGGACGCATTTTTGCTCCGTGTCGTGGGCAGCCCTGCCTCTTACGGCAAGCAAATTGACGGACTGGGAGCGATTCATTTCTCAAAGTTTGCAGCCAGCCCAAAAACCCATTTTCCAAAATTCCAATAAAAAACACCGCTTGCCTTTCCCCAAGCGGTATTTCCCTTTCCTTTAACCTTTCAACCCATACTGATACGGTACGCCCAAATGCTCCCTTAGCGTATCGCCTTCATAATCCAAATGATAAATCCCCCGCTCCTGCAAAATCGGCACGACTTTTTCCACAAACTCACGCACGCCCATTTGGCTGTCAGGGGTAAGCGAAAAGCCGTCTGTCGTCCCCGCTTTAAACCATTCTTCCATAAAATCCGCCACATCAACAGCCGTCCCCACCACCACAGGGTGATAGTTAATCACGCCATTGGCAAGCACTTCTTTGGGCGACATTCCTTGTTTAATCAGCTCCACCGCACGGGGCGAACGGGGGTCATTGGGGTGCGGTGTCGCCTGATTTTGTAGGGCTATTGGCAAGGGTTCATTCAAATCCAAACCGTGCAAATTCACGCCTATCATCGCCGATAAATAGCGAATTTGCCCATAAAATTCATCATCGCTCATAAAGTCAATGAGTTGCATTCTGCGAGCGAGTGCATCTTCATAAGTGTCGCCAATGGTAAACATAAATCCGCTAAACATATTGATTTCATCAGGGTTACGACCGTGTGCCATTGCACTTTGTTTTAACACATTGCGATAGGCACGGGCTTCTTCAATGCTAAACGGATTGGCATACACGCCACTGGCAAATCGTCCTGCCAGCTCAATGCCTTCTGGGCTTGGGCCTGCCTGAAAAATGGGCGGTTGTCCTTGCGGTGTGGCTGGAATGGGCAACGCCCCTTTGACTTGATAATGTTTGCCTTTGTAACCCGCTGGTTTAATCTGGCTCATATCGGCAAATTGCCCTGTGGCTTTGTCGGTGATGTAGGCATTTTCGCCAAAAGTCCCCCACAAAGTTTGCACCGCTTCCACCATTTCGTGTGCCATTTCGTAGCGTGTGGCGGTGTCGGGCAAGGGCTTGTCGCCAAAATTATAAGCGGTAAAAGGCGTGCCTGTGGTAACGGCATTCCAGCCCACACGCCCTTTAGATAAGGTGTCCAGCGTTTTTAATTGACGGGCAAGGTTATAAGGCAGGTTGTAAGTGGTTGAAAAAGTTGCCACCATTCCGATTTTTTGTGTGGCGTAGGCAACGGCAGAGAGCATTACCATTGGTTCAAGCGGAAAAGCAGGCGAGCGAGTGGCAATGTCCGTGCCACCGCCAGCCCCACCAAAGGACGGCGTGTCAGCGATAAATAGGGTGTGGATTTTGCCTTGTTCAGCCGTTTTTGCCATTTCCACATAAAAATCAATGTCGTTATAGGCTTTTTCGTGGCTCTCGGGCAATCGCCACGATTGAAATTCGGACGCATAGCCCGAAACCAGTTGCAGGGCGAGTTTGATTTTTTTGGTTGAATTGTCAAGATAGTCGGTCATTTTGGGTTCTCCCATTAAAAAATATGGGGATATTATAGAATTTTATTATTGATAATTGAATGGCGAAAAATGGAATTTGGTTTTTAAAAATGGAAAGATGAATGATTTAAGCCGTCTGAAAATATTTTGCAAAATTTCAATAAAAAAAACACCGCTTGCCTTTCAACAAGCGGTCATTTCTCGCTAATTATTTACCACCGTAAACACTTTATTATTCAGCCGATATTCACTCTTTTCATCGTGAGCCAGTTGCACAATGGTTGGCTTGCGTTTACACAGTTCACGCATTTTAGCGGTGCTTGCTTGGTGCAATTTGCCGTCCATACACACGCCGTCAATGTTGCCCGCCAGCATATCTTTTTCACAATAAGACGCATCACCGCCAATCAAAATATAGTACTCGCCCATATCCACAATCACCGCCTGATGTCCAAGCGTATGCCCTGCGGTTGGCACTAGGCGGATTTTGCCGTCTTTGGTGAGTTTGTGGCTTTGCTCAAAACTTTCAAACGCACCGTCATTAAAGGCAATCGTATCAGGGGCGAACCAATTAGGATAATGCTTGGTCAAATAGCCATTAAACACCGCATTTGGGGCTTCAATCGCCTGTTTTTCAATCTCGGTCAAGACAAATCGGCTGTTCGGAAAATTGGGCAATCCACCTGCGTGGTCGCCGTGCATATGGGTCATCACCACCGTGTCTATTTTTAACGGGTCAAAGCCTTTGGCTTTTAGCACTTCGCCCACTTCTTCTCTTGCCTTGACACCACGGCGTTCGCAAAACTGCATAAATGGGTGCCACCACGGCTGATAACCCTTGTCATTGGCACGGCTACTCTCGCCCGTATCCACCAAAATCAACCCTTCTGGGTGTTCAATCAGCCAGCAACCAATCGGCAATTTTGGCGACCATTTGCTGTCGGTTAAAACATCCAACACACGTAAAGGACGAGCCAAAAAACGTGCCAACTGATGATGAATTTTAATTTGCACCCAACCCGTTGTCAGGCAATGAACTTTAATCATATCAATCAATGAGCGTATTTTAGAGATTCGCCCCCAAGCGAACAAACATTAAAATAGCTGAATTTAACCTGATAAGCAGATAAAATATTAAATCTGTATGCACAAAATGAAAAAAGTATGGACTTACGCACTGTTAAAACGCACCTGATGATCCAAAACGCTCTTATCGATCTGCTGGACGGAAAGCCCTTTGAAAAAATCCAAGCCCAAGAAATCATTGAAAAAGCCTTGATTAACCGCACGACTTTTTATCGCTATTATTCGGGCAAAAGCGATTTGGCGGGCAAATTGATTAAACAAATCAAAGCCGAATATCAAACCCTTTTAAAACAACGCTTTGAAAGTGAGGATTTAGTGCGATTTATGCAAATCATTGGCAATCGTTTATTGGAAAAAAGACGGCTGATTTTGGCACTGTGGAAAATCAAAACGCCCCGCCACCATTTGTATGATGATATGCACGCTTTATTAAAAAACGCCTTTATCGCCCACGCCAAACGGATAAAAGCAGACGATAAAAATTGGGATTACCAAGCCCATATTTTTGCCACCATCGCCCTAGAAAGCCACCGATACGCATTTGAACGGAGCGAACTTTGAAAAATCCCGAAAGTGTTTGATGAATGGGGGGAGATGATTGGGATATTAAAAATGAATTGAAAATAAAAATACCGCTTACATTCCTGCAAACGGTGTTGTGTTTATGGATTGCCCCATTTGACTTGTGCTGTACCACGCCCCAAAGCGTTTTTTAAGCCGTCAGTTTGGCGAATTTTGCCGATTTTAGTGTAGCGATAATTACTGTCAAAATTTTCATAAAAAATCACAATCGTATCGCCTTGATAAAGCATCACATCGCCTGCGTGAATTTGCCCTGCGGTTTTGTCGTTGGTAGGCAAAGCGTTTGGCAAAGTGGCGAATTTTTCGTTATTTAGATGGTCGTTCATTGCCAAATCCAGTGGTAACAGATTGGCAAAACTTTGGGCGGTTTGGTTATTTTCTAATTGTAAATCAAATAATTGATTGTTAATACTTAAAGAAATGACGGACGAGTGCATTGCGTGTTCCTGTTTTGGTGCTTGGGTTGGTGTTTGGGCGTGGCAAGCGGTTAAAAACGAAGCAAAAATTGCCAATATCCATAATGGTTTCATCGTGTTTCCTAATAGTAATGCCGTCCAAAAATAAAGTTTTGGACGGCTTGGGCGTTATTTTAAATTCGCTTTAAAAAATTGTTCAAATTTATCAAAGGGAATTTTACCTGCTTGGTTGTCGTACAGATCAACATGGGTAGCGTTTGGCACGATGTACAATTCTTTATTTGATGAACCAATCGCTTTAAACGCATCTTCGCTAAAATAACGGCTGTGGGCTTTTTCGCCGTGTACGATTAAAGTTGGCGTACGCATTTCGTCAGCATATTTTAAAATTGGCATATTGAGCATTCCAATCATCGCTGTGGTCGCCCAAGAGCCGTCAGGACTAGAATTGACCGCACGGGGGTGAAAGCCACGCTTTGTGGTGTAAAAGTCGGAATATTCTTTAACAAACAATAGCGTATCGGCGGTAAAGTCTTTGGCACGCAAATTGTTGGCAGGCTGTAAATCAGCATAGTCGTTTTGTGTGGCACTTGTGCGGACATTGCTCATTTCTTGACGCATTTTGTGGCGTGCGTCCGCTGTTTGTGGTGCGATGCGGTCGTAAGTGCCTTGTGCGTTGGGGTGCATATTGATGGCATAACCTTCGGCAACCACACGGGTCATATCGTACATTGTGGAAGTTGCCACCGCTTTAATGCGTGGGTCGCTACTTGCCACATTTAAGGCAAATCCGCCCCAACCACAAACACCCAAAACGCCAATTCTGTCTTTATCCACAATCTGTAAATTGCTCAAATAATCCACGCTGGCAGAGAAATCTTCGGTATTAATCTCTGGGCTTGGCATATTTCTAGGCAAGCCTGAACTCTCGCCTGTGTACGAACCGTCAAAAGCAAGTGTAACAAAGCCCCGCTCCGCCATTGTTTGTGCATAAAGCCCTGATGTTTGTTCTTTCACCGCCCCAAAAGGTCCTGAAACGGTAATCGCTGGTAATTTGCCTTTGGCGTTTTTGGGAATGTACAAATCGCCCACCAAAGTAATGCCAAAGCGGTTTTTAAAGGTAACTTTGCGATGTTCTACTTTGGTTGATTTTGGGAAAATTTTGTCCCATTCTTGGGTGAGTTGAATATTTTGAGCAGGAACGGTAATTTGTGTTGCCGAAACTGGCAATGTGTTTGCCATAGCATTTGCTCCCAAAAGTGCGGTGCTTAATAAAAGAGCGGAAGTTAAGGTTTGGATTTTCATAAAATCTCTTTGGTTGTTGAAAATATGTGCGTATTATACAAGCCCATTTATCGGATGATAATATGCAAAAAATTTGCTAAACTATCAATTTTAAGTTGATAATACACCTATGCCACATCGCCAAAATTACAATGATTTGTACGCTTTTTTGTTGGTCGCCCAAGAGAAAAACTTTGCCCGAGCATCTGAAAAATTGAACATTTCGCCCCAAGCTTTATCCAAAACCATTAAACTGCTAGAAAATCGCTTGGGCTTACAACTGTTTAACCGTACCACTCGTACTGTGTCGCTTACTCACGCAGGCGAAAAGCTGTTTGCCACCGCTCAAAAAAGTTTTGCTCAACTTGATAGCGAATTGACCCACCTTGCCCATTATCGCAATGCCCCAAGTGGCACGGTAAAAATCAGTGCAGGCTTACAAGTGGTGCAAAATACGCTGATTCCAAAACTTGCTCATTTTCAAACGCAATATCCTGATATTACCGTGCATTTGTCCGCCAACAATCGCTTTGTAGACATTGTCGCCGAAGGGTTTGACGCTGGTGTGCGACTGGGCGATGATGTGGGCGAGACGATGATAGCGGTAAAAATCAGCGAGCCTTTGGCGATGACGATTGTGGCAAGTCCAAGCTACATCAAGCAATTTGGTTTAATCAAAACGCCTGACGAGCTGGCAACTCATCAAGGCATTGGCTATGTGATGAGCAATGGCAAATTATACGAATGGGAGCTGATTTTTAATGGCAAACCGTTTACCCAAACCCCGCCTTGCCGTTGGCTGTTTGATGACGATGAAGCGGTCAAAACGGCTTGTTTGCACGGTTTGGGCTTGGCATATTTACCGCAAGAAATTATTGCCGATGAATTGGCGAGTGGCAAATTGGTTGTTGTGTTGCCTGCCTATTGCCCAAGTTTGCCTGCGTTGTATTTATATTATCCGCACCGCAACATCTCGCCTGCGTTGAAGGTGGTGGTGGAGAGTTTGAGGGTTTAGGCAATCAGCATTTCTCCACAAACTCCCCATTAACCCACCGCCATTCATTCTGTACTTGATTAAGCCAATCCACCACCGTTTGTTTATCTGTCAGATTAAAGGCATAACGGATTTCGGTAAGCGAGATGAGCGGTCGTTTTGCCAAGAAATTTTGCAAAGTGGTTTTGTTGAGCGTGGGCAAATTTGGCTTGATTTTGCCGTCTGAAATTTGGGCAATCATCGCTACAAAATCGGTAAAATCCAGCACGCCTGTGGTTAAAATCTGCCTATCTCCATAGCAAAACAGATAGGCAGGCAAGGCACGCACACCGAGTTTGGCTCGCAGGTTAAAATCGCTTTGCAAGGCGTGTTTGGCTTGTTTGCTGTGATAGGCTTGCAAAAAGGTCGCCTTATCCATACCGATTTCGCTGGCGACTTGGGCAAGTATGCTTTCATCGGTGGTTATCCGCTGTTCGACAATGGTGGCAAATCGCAAACGGTATAAAAACGTTTCGGCTTTTTCTGGGGCAGTCAGCTCCACTGCTTTAAAGGCTAAATTAAGTGGAATGGATGATGTACGATTTTTGGCAAATAAATTAAGCCTGTCCATTTTTATCGGCATTCCACTAATGCTTTGTTCGCTCTCGTAAATCCGTGCAAGGCGAGCATTGTAGCGGACGAACGCATTTTCTTCGCCATCTTTAAAATCATTGGCTATCATAAAATCCGCCACATCTCGCACCAATCCACCCATCACAAATCGCAGGCAAACTTGCTCGCCAAAATGGGTTTCAAGCTGCCTGAAAAATGGCTCGCTTTCATAACTTAGCCCCATCATCGGGTCGGTAAAATTGTAGATTTGCACGGTTTTGTGGTTATTGTTCTGCATAAAAATCCCCCACGCCAAAAGCAGTAATGTTGCAAAATTCCACGAAAACTCGACCGCTTGCAATGCCCAAAGTGCGGTGCAAAATGTGGCTGATTTGGGCGGTTAATTCAGGGTAGCCTGTGTGCGTGGCATTGCCAATGGCTCGAAACTGCACCAATGCCACAGAGCTATCATCTTGATACCACATCGTTTTTTGTTCAAAGCTGATTAAAATGCTCTGTGCTGATTGGGAACGCACGCCACCGCCTTGCCAAAGGCTTGTACAATTTCGGTTTGTTGCTCAGGCGAAATCGGCTGATTGGTGCTGATTGTGATAAACGCCATTATTGCCCCCATTTTTGCACCAAAGCCAACAAACGCTCTGCCACTTGTTGCTCTTTTTGCTGATAAGTATGCCCTGTATTTTCAATAAAAATCAGCTTGTTTTGCTCGGCTGTTGGAAAATAGCGGTTGATGTTTTGCAAAAATCCGCAAGGATCGCCATAAGTAAAGCCGTCCAGCGTGCCAATCAGCAACGCCCCAGAATGCTTAATTGCCTGAACTTGTGAAAAATCGCCGTCCGTTTCTTGATGTACATTGTTCAATATAGGCGAATACAGCCACTGATAAGCGGTGTCGGCAACACAAGGCAACCAGCCAAACAGCTCAAACGGCAACAATGTTTGCCCCTTGCCGTCAGCGACCTGTGCCTTGATAAAGGTGCGTTCAGGCTCGCTGATTTGGTTGGTCAAATGGGTAACATTGGCAGGACTAAGTAGGATAAATTTATCCACCCTTTTATCTTGGGTGCTTGATAGATAATGAATGACCTTGTTCGCCCCCAAAGAATGCCCTGCCAAAATAATCCGCCCATAGCCTTGTTGCTCGGCAAAATCCACATAAGCCGACACATCTTCATTCCACGATCCAATCCGCTCTTTTTCGCCTGTTTTGGCGTTGAGAATTGGAATTTGCCCAAAGGCGTTGCGAGTTTGGGCGTAAATAAAATCAATGCCATTTGTCGAAAGCGTCTCGCCAATGTTGTAATAAAACGGATTGGAATAAAAATTGCCGTGAATGCCCGTAATGGCTATGACCACCGTGTCCGACTTGGCTATACTGGCAAATAACGCACCGTGCAGAATTGTGCCTGTATGGGTGGCGATGTGAAGTTGTTGCATCTTGTTTCCTTATTTCATCTGAATTAAGGCAAATTATAGGCAATGATTTTTGTAGAAAAAGTGGGAAATAAGCAAAGGAATTTTGCGGATTTAGCAATAATTGACTTACAAGTATTTAAAGCGAAAGAGAATGAATCCGTGACAAATTGTCACGGATTCAAAATAAAATTCGTAAAACTACATTGAGTAGCAGGAAGTAAATAAACAAAGCTAATAATAGAAGATACTTTTATTCATTTTTAGAAACAACTGGAGCCAGTTTTAATTTTTAAACTCTAATCTAACAGTTTGTTTAAACTTCAAATTATTGTGGTTTCTCTCTTTATGTATGATCTTATCAACACTGGATAAGAATTCAAAATGAGAGCTTTGAAATTGATTATTACAATTCCACAAATCTTTATTTTTAGTGCTTATATAACTCATAATCATTCTAGGATTAATTTCAAATATAGTATTCTCCATTCTAAAAACAATCTCTTCATCTGATAAATTAGGATAAAGATCGACAAATAAATTCTTATATTTAGAATATAATTCCACATCATTCAATATATCCCTATAAATTAAAGCAAGACAAGATAAAGCTATTAAGTCAGAATGAGTTTTTATTCCATTAGCAATCATCTCTTTATAAATTTCTATTGCTAGATCTAAATTTTCGTCTATACCTTTTCCAATCAGTAAGCTATATGCTAAAAAAAGTGAACAAACTTTATCTCCTTCTTTATATCCTAAGTAAGACATTGCATAGAATGTTTGATCGTCATGTTCATTTTTTAAATATCCTGCATAATAGGCAACTTTACTAAAAACATTAGGGAAATTTGGAAAATCTCTTTTATTTACCATACATTGAGCTAATTTAATAAAATAGAATTGCAATGACAACTCATAGTATTTATATGCAATAGCTATATGATTAAAAAATCCATTCTTATTTTCATACATCTGCCCTAGTTGATAAGCGGAAATATAACAATTATCTTCAATAGCAAAAGTATAATAGTGATGAGCTTCAATAAAATTAGGTATCCCTAAATTGCCACCATATAGGTAATAATCACCAAGTGTTCTTCTTGCAAGAGTATGCCCCATATGAGCATTTTTTATAAGTATATCTAGATCTGGTTTAGGTATCTCAAATTTTCTTTCTAAGAAATTTTTAAGATATTTTTTACATAAATCACTAATTGAATCACCTGATTCAGAAGTGTCAAAATTAGGGATGTCAAGTTTTTTTACTTCTTCTAAATTACAAAGCGATCTATATAATTCTGTTAAGAATTTTGTATTATTTCGTTTTTTATAAGACAAATTTGTTTTTATTCTGTCTGCCAATTTATCTAAACTACGAACATCATTTTTTTTATACTCTCCCTTCTGACAAAAATCATCTAAAAGATCTGAGGCTATCTTCTTCCATTTATTTTCAAGACCTAGATTTTTTAGAATTCTCTCTATATTTTTCTTCAAAATAGTTGCTTCAGCTGTATCTTTAATTTCTTTTCTTCCCATAAATTTACCTATAGTTTCTTAATAGAGAATGTACTACGATCATTATGCCTAATTAGTTCATATCCATTCAATGACTTACAAAAATCGTGGAACTTCTTAAAACCATAATCTTTAACATTAAAATTTTTATCTATTTTAGATAAAGACTCCTTAAATCTAGATTGGAGTATTGTGCCAACATCTAATTTAATTAGATTAAAAGCCTTATTGATTATATCATAATCAATCTTTTTGACTTGTTGAGATGATAACTTGTTACTAGATACTTTTTCACATACTCCATCATCAATATAAATAAAATGATTACATGAAGCAACAAATGCACTAGGGGTATATGATTCTCCTATGCCTATTATGGTTAGATCATCTTCTCTGATTCTATGAGCTAATCCAGTATAATCACTATCGCTAGATACAATACAAAAAATGTCTACTTTATTTCTATGCAATAGATCCATCGCATCAATAATTAGTGCTGTATCGCTACTTCCTTTACCAACTGTGTAAGAGAATTTTTGGATAGTTTTAATTGCATAGCTATTTACATATTCTTTCCATCTATTATTTCTTTGTTGAGTCCAATCAGCATAAATTCTCTTAATAGTAATTTCTCCGTAAGAATCTAGCTTAGTTAATATGTTAGGAATGTACGAGCTTTTAATGTTTTCAGCATCGATAAGAACTGCAATTTTCTTTTTCATAAGAATTGCTCCTAGAAAAGGGGAGAAATACTCCCCTTTGATTATTTATTTTGATTTTGGTGGATTATTACCACGTCCATTACCTGATTTATTTCCTGTTGTACTAGGAAAATTTGGATTTGCATTACCAGTTTTATTGATAGCCATATTACTAGCTCCTATATAATTAAATTAAAGAAATATTCTCATTATGAGAATGCCAGTGTTTTGCAAAACGGGTTGTATTATCTAGAGAGAAAAATTAATAAGCAAGTAGGACATTAGGACAGTGAATGTAGGGACAAAATAGAAAAGAAAGCGGTCTGTTTTGCAAAAAAATTCACAAAACAGACCGCTTGTTTTAATGGCTAAAAATGCTCTGATTTATAACGCACGCCAAGTTGTTTGCTTGGTGGATAAAAATCGTGTCCTGTCTGTGTGCCGTGTAGCATGGCAGGCGTGTAGCGATAAAAGTCGGCTTGTTCCCAGTCAAAGGTAGTTTGGATTTCGTTTTCTCGCCCTGTTTGAAGCAGCTCGACCAAATTAGGGTTGAGCATAATGCTTTTGCCAATCGACACGCTCTCCACCCAGCCTGTTTGATACGCCTGCAACATATCGTCTGCGGTGTAAAGATTGCCCTAACCGAAAAACGGCACTCGCCCTGCGATGCGGTCGTGAACCACTTGCATACGGGTAAGATTGCTATCCGCCCCACGGCGAACTTTTTTATAAAAATCCCACAACGAAATGTGCAAATACTGGATTGGCTGTTCAAGTAAAGCGTCCACCAATGCTAAAGTTTCTTTCATCGTAATGCCTTTTTCGCCCGGCTCTTCTGGCGAAAAACGATAACCGATGATGAAATCAGGGCGATTGTGTTTTTGACGCATTTGGTCAATTGCTTTGACGATTTCAAGGGGGAAATTTAGGCGTTTTTCTAGGCTACCACCCCAAAAGTCGGTGCGGTAATTGGTGCTTGCCGACACAAACTGCTGAATTTGCCAGCCGTTCGCTCCGTGAATTTCCACACCGTCAAACCCTGCCTGCATTACCAATTCAGCCGCTTTGGCATAGCTTTGCACCATTTCCCACACTTCGTTCTTGCTCATCGTGCGAAAACGACCGTACATATCGCCTGTTGGGGCGATGACTTCAAATCCCTGCGTCATTTGTGGGTCGGCACGCAAGCCAGAATGGGCGATTTGCACCACCGCTTTGTCGGCTTGCTGATGAGCAAGCTCGGCATATTCACGCAAAGTCGGCGAATGGCGTTCGTCAAACGCATTCGGACTTTCAAAACCGATACCGCTTGGGTGCACATTGGTAAAAAGCATAATGTACAAGCCAAAGCCATGAAAACGATCTTGCCAAAAATGGCGACCTGCGTCCGTCATCTCGCCGTCCACCCCAGAGTCGTAAATCGTCAAAGGGGCAACGGTTAAACGGTTGGCAATGGTTACGCCATTGTTAAGGGTATAGGGTTCAAAAAGGGGGTGATATTTTGGGTTCATTGGTTGTTCCTTGTATTCAAAAGATAGGGGTATTTTAGATGAATGAATTTATTTAGAAACAACACAGATTTCAAAATAGCTTTGCAAAATAAGCATAAATAATTTTGCAAAATTTAGATAAAAAAACACCGCTTATCATCACGATAAACGGTGTTTTTTTCAAAAATCAAACTTTAACCACAATCTTACCAATCTGCTGATTGCTCGCCATATATTCGTGGGCTTTGACCATTTCATCAAAGGCAAAGATTTTGTCAATTTCTGGGCGTAACTGACCGCTTGCCAAACCGTCATAGACAAATTGTTTGGCTTTGGCGAGTTTTTCAGGCACGGTGGTGATTTCAAAGAGTTCATAACCCCGCACGGTTAAATGTTTGCCCAAAATCGGGAATACAGGCACGGCAATATCATCGTGGCTTAATGCACCGTAAATGATGTAGCGACCATCTTGTGCCATTGCGTTGATGATGGCTGCGGCTTCTTTGCCGCCCACAGGGTCAAACACCATATTCACGCCTTTGCCACCCGTGATCTCAAGCAGTTTGGCGGTTACATCGTCTTCTTTTGTGGCAAGCACAAAATCCGCCCCTTTCTCCAAAAGCACATCGCCTTTGGCGTGGGTGCGAGAAAGTGCGATTACTGTTGCCCCTTGCATTTTGGCGATTTGGATTGCCGCCAAACCGACCGAACTGGTTGCCCCACCCAGCACCACGACATCGCCTGATTTCACCTTACCAAACTCAATCAAACCACCGTAAGCGGTAACAAACTGCATCCAGCTTGCGGCGGCTTGTTCCATCGTTAAATTTTCAGGGTGTTTAACCACAGCGTGTTTTGGCATATTGACGATCTCGCCGTATGTACCGTATTCGGTGAACATAAAAGACGGAATCACACTGACTTGATCGCCAACAGCCAATTCGCTGACATTTTCCCCCACAGCAGTGATGATACCTGCCCCTTCATAACCCATTGTGGCAGGGAATACAGGATCAATCACATACGCCCCTTCACGATACATCATCTCGGCACGGTTTAAGCCAATGGCGTGGATTTGAATTTGCACTTCGTCCGCTTTTGGGGTGGGGATTTCTACATCAACGATTTGTAACACATTAGGCGAACCTGTTTGGGTAAATTGAATTTGTTTGCTCATTTGTTTTTCCTTAATCACAAGATTTTTAAGATGAAATCAGTGTATCCGATTGTTCATTATGGAAAAACCACACAAATCGCAAAACTGCTTTTGCAAAATGAGCAAAAATGTTTTTTGCAAATTGCACAAACAAAAACACCGCTTGCGTTGCCACAAGCGGTGTGTTCAATTATCCCATCATTATTTATCCAACCCGTTCGCTTTCAGCCATCTTGCCATTTCGTCCGCTACTTCGGTGTTATTTAAGTCGATAAACGGAAAATGCGTGTTACCTTTGATACCGATTTTCGGCAGGTGAATCACTTCGGCTTTTCCACCGTGTTTATTCACTACGTCCACCCACTGTTCAGCCAGTTTTTTGCGGATAAACCACTGTTCGCCTCCTTGCGTGCCGTCTAATTCATCGGGGATAAAGTCGCCGAAGTAGATGACGATTGGGATTTGCGTGAGTTTTTAAACTGCTCAAACGACACACTAATTGGGCTAACGTCACCAAATTTGCTGGTTAAGGCTTGGGGAACTTCGCTTTCAGGGAATGGAAAATTCCCAGCTTCTATCGCCACAATGCCTTTGACCTTGTCGCTTGCCATTGCCGTTGTCCAGCCGATTACGCCCCCTGCGGAATGGGTAACGAACACGCCATCACCCGTTTTCTCAAACAATTTCGCCATACTGTCGGTGATTACCCCCACATTAAACGCCCCTGTGGCTGGGGTCATTGAGCGGAAAAACTGCTCATAACTTGCCTTATCTTGGGGGAATTGTACGCCTTGGTTAAAATTCGGATACACACCGATACGGAATTGGGCATACCAAAATTGCTCGTCAGGTGTGGCGGTAATTTCAGCTTTTTCAGTGCTTTTGCCCGCCGATCCACTTCTTGGCTGATCGACCAAATAAATCGGGTAGCCTTTGCGTAAAAAGAGCGTATCAAAGCCTTCACGCCCATCTGGTGTGGTCTGCCAAGTGCGGATTGAACCGCCATAGCCGTGTAAAAAGACCAGTGGGGGTGATTTTGCGTTGGCTGGAACTTGATAAAATACCGAGGCGTGGTCGCCGTGCAAACTCATTCCGCCTGCTTTCACGCTTGCTCCATATGCGTCCCAAAATGATGCACTGGTTTTATCGGAAATTTCCGCTGGTATGGGGGTGTAACTGCCTTCGCTGGTTTTCACTGTGCCGCCGACGGCAAAACTCCCCTGTTTGGCGATCATTAACGGTTCTTGGGCAAAAGAGGTTTGAGTCGCCAAAAGCCCCAAAAACAGTGTCGTTAAAATAGATTTCTTCATTGTTTTATCCTCTAAATTCAGCCAACCATTTGATCATTTTCGGATCTCGGTGATCAAAAATAATCTCGTTGCGATTAAGTGTAGTAATGTCGGCAAGATCTTGACTATCGAGCGTAAAATCTAAAATCGCACGGTTTTCGGCAATACGTTCTGCTTTTACCGATTTTGGAATAATCGCCACGCCTTGTTGATTAAGCCAACGCAACACCACTTGTGCCACCGATTTGCTATGTTTTTCGGCGATTTTGCTTAACACAGGATTGCTGAAAATCTCAAACTTCCCTTCGGCAAGTGGTGCCCAAGCCTGTTGCACAATGCCCAGTTCTTTGTGAAAAGCGATTTCTTCTTCACGCTGATAGAATGGGTGGGTTTCAATTTGATTGACCGCTGGCACAATTTCACGGCAAGTAATCAAATCCATTACTCTGTCCATATGGAAATTACTCACACCAATCGCTCGTGCTTTGCCTGTTTTATAGAGATCTTCCATTGCTCTCCACTGCTCGTGTACTTCGCCGAACGGCTGGTGCATTAAATAGAGATCCACATAATCCAGCCCTAAACGCTCTAACGAAGCCTGCAACGCTTTTTTCGTGCCTTCGTAGCCGTTTTCACGCTGAATCCAAAGTTTGGTGGTCACAAAAATTTCTTCACGAGGAATACCACTGGCTTGAATCGCTCGTCCTACACCTGCTTCATTACCATAAACCGCAGCAGTATCAATCAAACGATAACCTGCCTGTAACGCCTGCAATACAGCTTTTTCCGTTTCATCATCAGAGACTTGGTACACACCAAAACCAATCATCGGCATTTCTATACCATTGTTTAAAATGACTTTTTCCATTGTTTTTCTCCTGTGGGATTGAAAGTGAGAATAGTATAGATTGTTGGGATTATTTTGATTAGATAGGGTAAAATTGATGAAGTTATGAATTAAATTCAACAATCTTTCAGATTCTTATTCCTTAATACGAAAAAACACCGCCCATACACTAATCCGTGTTGCATAAGCCGCTGCAATCAACATTGCAAAAAAATCAAAATAAAAGACCGCTTGCGATTCGCTATAATCAAAATAAGCAAAATCCACCTGCATCAGTAAATAGGGCAAGAGTTCCCGTTCAGTAAACACCCAAAAACCGTAGGCGGCGATAATCGTCCAACAGGTTGGGATTAGATATTTTGCCAACCAGTGTTCCAAATTCAAACGGTAGGCGTTAGCGAATAGATTGGTAATTGCTTTCCAATGCAACCCTAAATGCACGCCTACGGTAATTTGTAGCCAGTGGGTGCTGGTCATATGGATTTTACGGGTGAAATCATTGGTTAAGTGGAACGGCATTTCGGCAAATAGATGCTTAGAGAGCAAAATACCGCTGATACAAGCGGTCAAAAACAGCAAAAAAGTGGCAAAATTCACCGTGGTTTGAAAAGTACGATAGCCACTGTATTCGCCCGTAAACAGCTTTTTCAGCCACCACGTATTGAGCGTTAAATGCGAAATAATCAAGGCGAAAAACGCCAGCCCCAGCCATTCGTGAGTAATTTCTTCATATAAGTGATAACCAAATAACGACAGCAGTACGGCAGCCATTATCAAGTCTTGGGCGAGTTGGAAAAGGTATTTTTTCTTCATAATTTTTCTCCCCTCTTTGAAAAAGAGGGGCTGGGGGAGATTTTAAGGCTCTTCAAAATCGCACAAATCTCCCCTAACTCCTCTTTACTAAAGAGGGGGATCCGTTTATTTAACGTACCCATTCTCTTTCAAAAACGCCGCCAATTCTGCTTCCACTTCGCTGTCAGCTCGGACGGTTTTATGCAAGTAGGCTTCAAAACCGTCTTTGACGACAGCGTTCGGGGCTAATTTTTTCAATTCACGATCCGTACCGCTGAAACGGCTGCCGCCGTGTCCGACAACCGGCACAATGGTTTTGCCGCTGAAATCGGTTTGTTCAAGCAGGCTGTACCACGCCATCGGGGCTTTATACCACCAAATCGGATACACCAAAAATACCGTATCCACACCGTCTAAATTCGGCAGGGCTTTTAATTCGGGTTTGATGTTTTGGCGTTGCTCGTTTTGGGCGTAATCCAATAACGGCTGGTGCGTAGTCGGGTAAGGCTTGACGGTTTCCAAACGGAACAGCTCGCCGCCTGTGGTTTTCTGAATTTCTTTGGCAAGATATTCATTCGCCCCAAGCATTTCGCCGTTTTTAATCAGCTTGCTCGCACCCGACACGCCGTCCACCAGTTGTTCAGCGGTGTAATTTTCGGGCTGCGAAAAGTAGATAATCAGATTTTTCGCCTGTGCCACTTGTGAGGCAAACAGGGCGATAAAAAATGTGGTTAGCGTTTTCATCATTTTATTTCTCGCTTGTTTGAATAATCTATGATTAAAACTTTGCATTCGGTGCAAGCAGTTTTAACAAGGTTTCATCGTGGTGTTGCACTTGTTTGACTTCGTTATCAAAAATCATCGTTGCTCCGTTTTCACGGTTGTAAGCGTCCCATTGTGGTAAGCCGTTGCCGTTTGGGTTGCCGGTTTTGGCGAAGTTTGCCCAAGCGGTACTCATTGTTTGGGCGAGCTTTTTCGCTTGCTCACCGCCGCCTGTGGCAAATTGGGCTTTTTCAATGTTGTTGAACACAAACGGAATTTCTGCGGTGTGATAACTCATTGGAATACCGTCCATTACAGGAGTGTCCCAGCTAAACAGGTAGTGATACACATTTGCCCCTTTTTGATCGGCTTTTAAGCGAGCGGTTTTAATCGCCGGCAAGCGTAAAAAAGTATCCGCATACAACACATCAGCCACATTGCGTGTTGGGTAGGCTTGTTTAAATGCGGTTTGAATGTCAACGGATTTCTCGCCAAAGCGGGCGTTTAATTTCTGCTGGATTTGTTCGTTTGTCCAAGTGTTGCGGTTATCCGCTAGGCTTTTGCCAAAATCCAGTTGCAACGGAAAACTCTCCCACTCGCTGAAATTTGAGCCGATCAACAACGGAATCTCTTTTGCCATCGCAGGATATTGTTCGCCTACGGGTTGTTGTGGAATATAGCCATTATCCAAAATAGGCGACCACGAAAGCGAATAGCCACTACCACGCAAGGCTGGGATTTTTTGCTCTTCGGCAGTCTGTTTCAATGCTTGATTAGATGCTTTTTCTAACTCATCAAAGGGGATATTGTTTAGTTTTTCTAACTCATTGTCAGCAATGCCTAAATTTTGCAAGGTCAGCTCTGCCACACGACGGCTAACTTGTTGATTAGGTAGCGTTGCTCCCATTCCTTCAACCGCACCACTTTGCACAATCGCTTTATGGAATAAGCCCAGTGCTGATGGGGTTGCCATTAGGGTAAGTACTTTTGCACCGCCACCGCTTTCGCCAAAAATGGTGATGTTTTCAGGATCGCCCCCAAATTGAGCGATGTTGGCTTTCACCCATTCCAGTGATGCCACCAGATCTTGCACACCTAAATTTGCCGAATGTTTATACTGTTCGCCATATGCCGACAGATCCAAATGCCCCATCACATTCAGGCGGTGATTAACTGAAACCACAACCACATCTTGACTGCGAGCCAAATTCTCTCCGTGATAAGTATCGCTTTCCACCGCACTACCTGCTTGGAAACCACCACCGTGCAACCACACCATTACAGGACGTTTTTTACCATCGTGAATAGCGGGTGTCCAAACATTCAGATTTTGGCATTCATCGCTCTGAGAAAATTGTCCGCCCGAAAACAGAAAAGTGTTCATCGGGTTCATCGCATTTTGTGGGCAGATATTGCCATAGCGAATGGCTAGGCGTGTGCCGTCCCATTTTTCCACTTTTTGCGGTGGCATAAAACGCTGTGCTGTGGCATAGGGAATGCCTTTGTAAGTCAAAATGCCGTCTTGAATATAGCCTTGTAGCATACCTTGTTCGGTCTGCACCACGGCAATGCCCGAACCTGCCTGAATTTCCGCTTGGGCAAATGAGCTAAAAAGTGAAAGGGTTAAGAATGAAAGTGAAAGTTTTTTTAACATAGTAAACTCCATTGATTAGCGAATGTGTCCATTGTAGCGAAAATAATTGTGCGGATTAACTGGGGTAAATTTGATGATTTTGTGAATTTAATTCACAAATTTGCTATAATGTTAGAAACACTCAACTCAATCATTTTTATGCAAAACTTAAACGATTTACGTACTTTTGTGCTGGTGGTGGAACAGAAAAGTTTTACCAAAGCGGGAGAAAAGCTCGGTATTTCCGCTTCGGCGGTGTCGCACTGTGTCAGCAATTTGGAAGATCGCTTAAATATCCGCTTGCTGAACCGTACAACAAGAAGTGTATCGCCCACCCCCGACGGTTTAACGCTGTTAAACGACATTTCCCCTTATCTACAAGCGATTGATTTATCTGTGCAAAAACTTACCGAAAATCAAGATACGCCCAAAGGTACGGTGCGGATTAATGCCAGCCAAATTGCCATAGAAATGGTCGTTTTGCCGAAAATTGCCCCGATTTTGAGCCAATATCCCCAAATTCAGCTGGAATTACACAGCGAAAATCGTTTTGTGGATATTGTCGGCGAAGGTTTTGATATGGGCGTGCGGTTGGGTGATGATGTGGCAAAAGATATGGTGGCGGTCAAAATTTCACAGCCATTAACTGCAACGCTAGTCGCCACACCGAATTATTTGCAAAATAAGGAAATACCAAAGCAAATTAATGAGTTAGACCATCATCGTCTGATTGGCTTACGCTTGGGGGCGGATCGCAATCCGATTGCGTGGGATTTTTGTGTGCAGGGCAAAACAGTATCCTATCAGCCCGAAGGTCAGCTGATTTTAAACACCGACCCAATGCCTGCGATAAAAAACCATTTGGGTATTGGTTTTATGCCGTATTTTATGGTGGAAAAGGAATTAAAATCGGGCGAACTGATTGAAATTCTAGGTGAATTGAGAATAACTTATGAACCGTTTTATGCCTATTACCCAAGCCGAAAACACCATTCCAAAGCCTTTGAAGTGGTGTTAAATGCGTTAAGGGAATGAAGTTTTTAGGCAGCCTGAAAAATTATTTCCAATAAAAAAACACCGCTTATCATCACGATAAACGGTGTTTTAAAAACCAGTTAGCCCTTAATCCCAATCATCAATTCATCAACAATCTCCGCCACCGAGCGAATTTGTGTAATCGCCCCGATACCACAGCCTAGCGACACATAACCTTCATCGCTGTTGTTTTCTAGCATTCCCAAACGCAAGCCACGCAAACCGCCCATTGTTTTACCCAGCTCTTCGTTACTTGCTCCTGCCTTGTCCATTGCCACAAGTTTTTCAGCCAGCTTGCCTGACAGTGAACGATAATAGGCTGGCATTGTGCGAAACAGCATTAAATCCAAGCCATTAGATTGCACCAGTCGCTCTTTTACCGCTTGGTGCATACGGCTCTCAACGCTTGATAAAAACAGCGAGCCTGCAAACACGCCTTCTGCCCCCAGTGCCAAAACCGCTTTGGCGGTGCGTCTGTCCACAATACCACCTGCTCCCATTACGGGCAAATCGGTGCTATCGGCAATGAGTGGCACAATGGAAAAAGTCCCCAAAGCCACCACAGGCAAAGTGCCACCTTCGTCAAAACCTGTGGCAACAATAATGTCCGCCCCTACCAGCTCCGCCAATTTGGTATTTTGTGGCGTGGGGTTTAAATCACGGTAGATGATTTTCACGCCTGCCTGTTTGAGTTCGGCAAACAGCTCAGGCTTAATCGTGCCTTCGCCATAGCCTGTATAGACCACCGCAGGGACTTTTTCATCTTTGATGACTTCCACCATTGGCGGTGTCCAAATGTCGTTTTCTGCCATTGGGATTAAATTGACACCAAAAGGTTTGTCGCTTAACGCTTTGACTTTTTGGATTTCTTCACGCATTTTTTGGGCGGTTTCTTCGGGGGTAGAAACGGCGGTTTCGGCGGTTAAGCCAGCGTTCGGCCCTAACACGCCCATACCGCCAGCGTTGCCCACCGATGCCACAAGGCGAGCGTCCGTCAGCCACGATAAGGGGGCTTGGATAATGGGTTTTTCAATGTTTAAAATTTGGCAAATGCGGTTGTTCATAAAAAAATACTCTGTGTGATTAAAAAAGTGTGCGTATTCTAATCACATTTAAAACTTGCTAAAATCACACCAATCGCAAAACACTTTTACCAAATTAGCATAAATGAACGCAAAAAACACCAGCATTCACGCCTTTGAAATTTTTCTTGCGGTGGCGCGTGAAAAGAATTTTTCTGAAGTGGCTCGCCAATACGATGTGGCAAGTTCGGTGATTTCTCGCCAAATCAAACAGCTTGAAGACGATTTTGGGCAGACGCTGTTTTACCGAAGTACCCGTGCGATGAGCTTGACACAAGCTGGTGAAACCTTTGCCAGCCACGCCCACGCCATTGTGAGTCAATTTTATGCGTTAAGCGATGAGTTGGATAGTTGTAACCGAGAGCCATCGGGGATTATTCGGATCAACGCCCCTGTTGCATTCGGCAAAAAACACGTTATTCCTTATTTGGCTGAATTTGCCAAACGCTATCCAAAGTTAATCATCAACCTGACCCAAACCGATCAATTTGTTGATCCTTACAGCGAAACAGCGGACATTATTTTCCGTGTGGCGGCGTTGAACGACAGCAATTTAAAGCTCAAAGTGATCACCAAACAGCGTTTTTTACTGCTGGCATCGCCCGACTATTTAGCCGAATTTGGCACACCGCAACACATTGCCGATTTAGCAAACCATCGTGGCTTGATTTATCGTGGGCAGTTGGGGTTATTGCGTTGGCGAGAAAGGGTAAGCCAGCAGGTGATTAAGGTGCAAGAGAGTTTTGTGAGCAACAACGGCAACAGTCTGATTGAAATGGCAGTCGCTGGAAACGGCATTGTGATGATGCCCGACTGGGCGGTGTGTGATGAAATCCGCTCGGGCAAACTCGTGCCGATTTTGCCCGATACGCCGATTGCCAGCGACAACCAAGAGATCTATGTCGCCATTCTCACCCCACCCAGTGCCTACCGCCCGATCAACGTACAAGCCGTAATGGATTTTTTTGTGGAGAAGTGGGAAGAGGGGAAGGCTTGGCAGGTTTAGTTTTCTGACAGGCTGAAAAATTCTTGAAAAACGAAATACAAATTGATTAAATTAAGCCTAATATTATCAAAATTGAAAATCCAAAATGAACCTCAATACGTTTCCTCTATTTACCAGTATTGTCCAAACAGGATCTCTATCCAAAACTTCAGAAAAACTTGGTGTACCAATAGCTACCATTAGCCGTCAAATTGCCGAGCTTGAAAGATCACTAGGCGTACAACTCTTTGACCGTCAAAAAACAGGTGTAAAGCCCACAATGGCAGGGCAACAGCTCTACGAGCAAATTGCCCAAAGCGTAGATAATCTGACCCAAATCACGCAAAACTTTACTACCGATGATAGCCAAATTGGCGGAAAACTTCGTATTTCTACCACTGCAGGAATGGAGGAAATTTGGACGTGGATAGATGAGTTTTGTGAGCTATATCCAAAGGTGAGTGTGCATTTGGAAGTAACCGACCGCATTTTGGATTTGGTAGAAGACGGCATAGATTTTGCTTTTCGGGTAGGGGAGCTTCATATCGACACCGTCATTGCCAAAAAAGTAATGACAAACCGTGTCAAATGGCTGGCTCATCCCGATATTTTGGATAAATTTGGTACACCAAATACGTTTACGGATTTGGCTAATTTCCCACTTGTGGGCTGGGCGAGAGCAGACCAGAAATTTTTACGCATTCCAAACGGTAAAAAATTGCTGGAATTACCTTATACCTTTGCCAGTAATGATGTATGTGCCATTGAAAATGCGATAAAAAATGGGCGTGGCATAGGAATGCTTTCACTCACAACGGCAAATCGCTTGATTGATGAATGTGGCTTAGTAGAGGTCTTCTCTGATTTACCCAAAACGGACTTTACTGTGCATTTACTTTACGTCAAACATCGCCATCAGTCAGCTCTAATGAGGGCATTTTTGGATTTTGTTAATACTAAATTAAGTTAGGAAAAAATAAGGTGGGTAAGCCCACCTTATTTTAATTATTATTTATTGCAAAATAATATAGAAATTTGCTCTATCACGCACAATATTTAGAGCAACCACAGATGGTTTCGCATCTAAAATTTTTCGTAAATCCGCAATATTTTCAACAGAGTGGCGGTTTACACCAATGATGATATCGCCTTTTTTCAAGCTACGCATTTCGGCGATTGAGCCTTTTTCTACGCTTGAAACTTCCACACCTTTAATGCCTTTTGAGCTGTAGTTATTAAACTCCGCTCCTTTTAATGAAGGAATGATATTTTCTGCGGTGGTTTTGGCTTCTGAGTCTGATTGTAGCGTAACTTTTGCTTTTGCTTCTTTGCCATCACGCAAGTAAGTTAATTCAATTTCTTTACCTACACCAGAAGTAGCAACTTTTGCTCTTAATTCACTGAAGCTACGGATTTTTTGACCGTTGATTTCAGTAATCACATCACCTGCTTTAAAGCCTGCTTTAGCTGCGGCTGAATCCGGTAATACTTCGCTTACAAACGCACCTTGTTGGGTAGCGATATTAAATTCTTTTGCAAGATCTGCATTGAGTTCGCCGCCTTTAATACCTAACATTCCACGTTTTACTTCGCCAAATTCAATAATTTGACTTACCAAGCTGTTTGCCATATTACTTGGGATTGCAAAAGCAATACCGGCATTGCCGCCACTAGGAGAGATAATAGCAGTATTGATACCGATTAATTCCCCTTTTAAGTTAATTAATGGACCACCTGAATTACCTTGATTGACTGCGGCATCAGTTTGGATATAGTTTTCATAACCTTCATCTGATTTGCCTGTTGAGCGACCCAGTGCAGAAACAATGCCTGATGTTACCGTTTGCCCTAAGCCAAACGGATTACCGATTGCGACTGTAAAATCGCCCACTTGTAATTTGTCGGAATCAGCAAATTTAATTTCGGTTAAGTTTTTCGGATTTTCAATTTGGATTAATGCTACGTCTGAAAGTGGATCACTTCCGACTAATTTCGCATTAAATTCACGTCCATCTTCCAGTTTTACTGTCATTTTATCTGCATTATCAATAACGTGATTATTTGTGATGATATAGCCTTTTTCTGCATTAATGATAACGCCTGAACCTACACCACGAAAGTTACGAGGTGCTGATTGACGATCACCAAAGAAATCCGCATTCGGACCGAAGAAAAATTCAAATTCGGGTGGGATATCACGAGTACGGCGAGAATCGCCTTTTGTTTTGCCTTCAACTGCAATGCTTACTACCGCAGGGCGAACTTTTTCTAACATCGGTGCTAAGCTAGGTACTGCCTGACCATCCACTTGAGTGGGTAATGTAGCTTGTGCCACCATTGGCGTAGCTGCGATACTTGAGCCTAAAACTAATGCGGTTAAAAATGATTTTTTGAGTGTTTTATTCATATTGTGTATGTTCCTCATATCCTATGTTTTTTATAATTTACGAGTGAAATCGCTCGTGTTTACTAAGACAAGCCCTTTTTTTGTCAGTTCATCAATTTGCAAAATTTTTCTAAAATCAGACCGCTTGCGAACTAAAGTTTTGTCAGATTATTAAAAGTTTTTTGACTTTCTCTCAAATTTAATGGACCATACATCACTTTTATTAATTTGAGTCCTATTTTGATGTCTAAAACGGAAAATTTGGTTGAAGTAAAGAACTTAACCTTCAAAAGAGGGGAGAGGGTGATTTATGACAATCTCAATTTGCAAGTGCAAAAAGGCAAAGTAACTGCCATTATGGGTCCGTCTGGAATAGGTAAAACCACCTTATTACGCTTAATTGGCGGGCAAATTTTACCTGAATCAGGCGAAATATTGTTTGATGGCAGAGATATTTGTAAAGCCAACAACAAAGAACTTTACGAAATTCGTCAGCGGATGGGAATGTTGTTCCAATCTGGTGCTTTATTTACTGATCTTTCTACATTTGACAATGTGGCTTTCCCGATTCGAGAGCATACACGCTTACCTGAAGAGCTCATTAGAAAATTAGTATTGTTGAAACTTGAAGCGGTTGGGCTTCGAGGAGCTGCAAATTTAATGCCTTCTGAATTATCCGGTGGTATGGCACGTCGTGCGGCACTTGCTCGTGCTATTGCACTGGATCCTGATCTGATTATGTATGATGAGCCTTTCACCGGGCAGGATCCGATTAGTATGGGGGTGATTGTGGAATTGATCAAAGAGCTAAATCAAGCATTAAATCTCACCTCTATTGTAGTCTCTCACGATGTGAAAGAAGTGTTAAGTATTGCTGATTATGCCTATATTGTGGCGGATAAACGTATTATCGCAGAAGGTACACCGGAAATGTTGTTAGAAAGTAACGATCCGCAGGTAGTACAATTCTTAGCTGGTAAAGCGGATGGTCCTGTACGTTTCCACTATCCGGCAAAAGAGTATACGGAGGAGCTGTTTAATGGTTAATTTTATTAGCTCTATTGGGGCTTTTGTGATTAATTTTATCCGTACCTTAGGGCGTTCAGCCTTTATGTTATGGGGAGCATTAATTGGTAAGCCTGAATTTAGAAAACATACGCCGTTGCTGATTAAGCAACTTTATGTACTCGGTGTGCAATCTCTCTTAATCATTATGCTTTCGGGCCTATTTATCGGTATGGTATTAGGCTTACAAGGCTATGTGGTGTTAGTGGATTTTGCTGCGGAAAGCAGTCTAGGCACATTGGTTTCTCTCTCATTATTACGAGAACTTGGACCTGTAGTTACCGCATTATTATTCGCAGGGCGTGCCGGTTCGGCACTAACGGCAGAAATTGGTTTAATGAAAGCCACAGAACAACTTTCCAGCCTTGAAATGATGGCGGTTGATCCACTTAGACGCATTATTGCACCTCGCTTTTGGGCTGGAGTGATTTCAATGCCGATTCTGGCAGTGATTTTTACCGCAATCGGCATTTGGGGTGGCTCGCTTGTCGGGGTAGATTGGAAAGGTGTTGATGGCGGCAGTTTCTGGTCAGTAATGCAAAACTCGGTTAATGCCAGCGATTTAATCAATGGCTTTATTAAGAGTGTAATTTTCGCTTTTGCTGTAGTTTGGATTGCATTATTTAATGGCTATGATTGTGTACCAACTTCAGAAGGTATTAGCCAATCGACCACAAAAACAGTGGTAAATGCTTCACTTGTAATTTTGGGATTAGATTTTATTTTAACTGCGATTATGTTCGGCGGTTGATTTTAGGAAAAGGAACAGACAATGCGTCAATCAATTAAATATGAATTCTGGGTAGGATTATTTGTGCTACTTGGCTTAGGGGCTTTAGCCTTTTTAGGATTGAGAGTAGCAAACGTACAAGGCTTCTCTAGTGAGAAAACTTACACTCTTTACGCAACTTTTGACAATATTGGTGGACTAAAGGTTCGTGCACCAATTAAAGTTGGGGGGGTGGTAGTAGGTCGTGTGGCTGATATTTCATTAGATCAAAAAACCTATACTCCGAAAGTAGCTTTAGATGTGAATCAAAATTTTAATCAGATTCCGGATACCAGCTCACTTTCAATTAAAACCTCTGGCTTATTAGGTGAACAATATGTTGCGTTAAATGTCGGCTTTATGATTGAAGGCGAAACTGCAATAATGAAAGAAGGCGATACTTTTGTAGATACTAACTCTGCAATGGTATTAGAAGATTTAATCGGTCAGTTCTTATATGGTGATAAAAAGTCAAATAAAACTGAAGATGAAAAAGCGAATGATTCTGTAGAACCAAAGGCAGAGTAATTCAAATAATAAGAACCTCTAAGTGATTAGAGATTTTGGAGAGTATCAATAATGTTAAAAAACATTAAAAAAATTATAGTAACAGGTTTAGTAGCAGTGTCTGCATTATTTTCAACCACAGCATTTGCAGAAACCAGCCCTTATGTATTAATGCAACAAACAGCAGATAAGTTATTTGGCAATATCAAAGCGAATCAAAGCAAAATAAAAGCAAATCCTGAATATTTACGTACTATCGTGCGTAACGATTTAATGCCGCACGTTCACGTAAAATATGCAGGTCAGTTAGTATTAGGCAAAAATTTAGCCTCTGCAACCGATGCACAAAAAGAAGCTTTCTTTACTGCATTTGGTCAATTTGTTGAGCAATCTTATGCACAAGTTTTAACGCAATATCAAGATCAACAAGTGCAAATTGAAAGTCCGAAATCAGTGGATGGTAAATCAATTGTGAGCATTCGTGTAAATGTATCTGGTAAAGGTGCGGCACAGCCAATTAAATTAGACTTTAAATGGCGTAAAAACAGTAAAAGCGGTGAATGGCAAGCCTACGATATGGCTGCTGAAGGTGTGAGTATGGTTGCAACCAAACAAAATGAATGGGCTGGTGTAATTCGCCAAAAGGGAATTGATGCCTTAACTGCACAAGTAGCTCAATCAGCAAAACAACCAATCACCTTAAAATAAGGTGTTTAGTTATGCCTCAAAAAACATTACAATGGGACATTCAGCAAAACAATGAAAGTCTATTTGTGAAACTATCGGGCGAATTAACTCGTAACACGTTGCTTCCACTATGGAAGCAACGTGCTTCTTTTTTATCCCCAAAAGGCAATCAAAAGTTATATTGGGATTTAAAAGAGATCACTCGTGTGGATTCTGCCGGCTTTACGTTACTTGCTGAATTATTAAATCATTATCATAAAGTAATACCAAATTCTCTGATCAACACGCCAGATTCTGTGAAAACATTAGCAGAACTCTATGATTTAGATGGTTGGTTTGAGCAATTTATTATTTAAAGAATTAGGACTTAGAATGACTCCATCACAAATTGAAGAAATTTTAAAACAAAGCTTAACCGATGTAGCCGAAGTTCACGCACAAGGCGAAAATGCCCACTTTGGTGTAATTGTAGTGAGTGATAGTATTGCCGCACTTTCAAAAGTAAAACAACAACAAGCGGTTTATGCTCCCTTAGCAGATTATTTCACAACAAATGAAATTCACGCATTAACCATTAAAGTATTCAGTACAGAAAAATGGAAAACTGAACGTTTGCTAAATATGGTTGGTTAATAATCATAGGGGCAAATTGCAATTTGCCCCTACAAATTCGAATAAATTGCTATTCTTAATTTTAGGACTAATCCCAAATGGAAAAATTTCGTGTGTACGGTCCATTCTCTTTGAGTGGAACGGTAGATATTTCTGGTGCAAAAAATGCAGCCTTGCCTATTTTGTTTGCCTCTATTTTGGCAGAAAAACCGGTTACATTAAAAAATGTACCTGATTTAAAAGATGTTGATACTACCTTTAAAATTTTACGTCAATTAGGCGTAATTATTGAGAAAGGCACTGAAAAAGGCGTTGTACATATTGATGCAAGCAACGTCAATAATTATGTCGCACCATACGAATTAGTTAAGACAATGAGAGCTTCTATTTGGGCGTTAGCACCTTTAGTTGCACGTTTCCAAATTGGTCAGGTCTCATTACCGGGTGGTTGTACTATTGGTGCTAGACCGGTAGATATGCACATTTCAGGTTTAGAGAAAATGGGTGCACAAATTGAATTAGACGAAGGCTATGTAAAGGCGACCTCACAAGGGCGTTTAAATGGTGCAAGAGTCTATATGGATAAAGTGAGCGTAGGGGCGACTTTATCGGTGATGATGGCAGGAACGCTTGCAAAAGGCACAACTGTGATTGAAAATGCTGCCCGTGAACCTGAAATTGTGGATACTGCTGATTTCTTAAATGCAATGGGTGCGAAAATTTCCGGTGCAGGGACTGATATGATCACTATTGAAGGTGTCGAACATTTAGGTGGTTGTGAACATAGCGTGGTACCGGATCGTATTGAAACGGGTACATTCCTTGTTGCTGCTGCAATTTCAGGTGGCCGCATTACTTGTCGTAATACCAAAGCTGACACGCTTGATGCAGTAATTGAAAAATTGCGTGAAGCAGGAATGCAAGTTGATGTTACAGAAGATACAATTACATTAGATTCGCTTGGTCGTCGCCCGAAAGCGGTAAATATCCGCACAATGCCTCACCCGGGCTTCCCAACGGATATGCAAGCTCAATTTACCTTGCTAAATGCAGTCGCAGATGGCACAAGCCGTATTACTGAAACGATTTTTGAAAACCGCTTTATGCATATTCCGGAATTAATCCGTATGGGGGCTAAAGCAGAAATTGAAGGTAACACTGCTATTTGCTATGGTGTAGATCGTTTAAAATCAGCAGAAGTTATGGCAACTGATCTTCGTGCTTCAATTAGCTTAGTATTAGCCGGCTGTATTGCAACTGGTGAAACCATTGTAGATCGAATTTATCATATCGATCGTGGCTATGAACACATTGAGGAAAAATTACGTGGCATTGGTGCGAGGATCGAACGTTTCTCTGCACCATTTGAAGGCGAGTAATTGCAACATTTTCTACAAAAAGAACCGCTTGTTAGTGAAACTATCAAGCGGTTTTTTGCTATTTATAGTAGTAGGTAACTTTATTTAAAATTATTCTCATTTATATTGAAACTTTTTCAATTTCCTATAATATATGCACAACTAAGCTAAAGCGATTTAGCAATTGTTTCAATATACTACCTATAAAGGAATTTTATGACAATCTTAACATCATTTAAGCTGAACAAAATTGCATTATTTGTAAGTGCATTTTCCATCTCAGCAACCACATTTGCAGAGGTAAGTAATACAGATGATTCAGCTTCAGAAGAAGTTAAATTGGATACTGTTATTGTTTCTGGAGTTCCTTTCAGTCAACAAGTGGGTACGCAAAAATTGACAGAAGAGCAAATCAAACGTCGCCCAACCAAAGATGGAAATATTACGGAACTATTAAGAATTAACCCTAATGTTCAGTTTTCGAATACATCAGATACATCAATTACAGGTGGTGAGATTGCACCAAATGAAGTTTCTATTCACGGTGAGGCTTTCTATAACAATAATTATACAATTGATGGATTGTCTAATAATGATAATTTAAATCCAGCAACTAGCAATGCATTTAAAGAAGCAAAAGATCCTGATGGCTATTCTCCAACAGATCTACCAGGAGGTGGAACGCAATCATTTTGGATTGATAGTAGCTTGCTCAAAAATGTAGAAGCATTTGATAGTAATATATCTGCTAGATACGGTAATTTTACAGGTGGTGTTATTAATGCAGAATTGAAAGATCCTGATTTGTCTGCTCATCACGGCAAAATGTTTTACCGCATTACCCGTGATGATTGGGCTTCATTTAAAGTAGATAACCCTACTTCATTTGAAATAGCAGATAGTTTAAATAAACAACCAATGTTTACTAAACAACAGTATGGTTTAGTGTTAAATCAGCCATTGAGTGAAAAAGCAGGGATTCTTTTTCAATATAGTCGCAGTGAGTCTAAAATCCCTTATCAACATACTGGTTTAGGAATTTGGGAAAATCAACGCAGAACCAATGAAACTTATATTTTACGAGGTGTTTATTTTCCCGATAACGGCGATTTAATTAAAGCGACTGTGATGTACTCACCACATCAATCTCGTTATTATAAAGAGAATATGAAAGACAGTAAATTTACTAACACTGGTGGTGGTGTACAAGCTAATTTACAGTGGGATCATAATTTTAGCTGGGGAAGTATGACTTCTAATTTGGGCTATAAGAAATCGGGCAATAGAATCAACCATACCAGCAATATTTATAACTACTATGTGCCAACTGCAAGTATTAATTGGTGTAGTACCTACAATTCTAAAACAGGGAACTGTATTTCTGCTTTAGAAGGTGGGTACGGCAAATTTAGCACAGAAAAAACCACTTGGACAGCAAAACAAGATTATAAAGTTAATGAGTTTGATACAGGCTCAGTTGCTCATAATTTTTCTTTTGGTTGGCAAATTGATTTGGCCAAAGCAAAATATAAACGTTTTGAAGATGTTTATACGAATGTCTATGCTAAAACAACTGCAACAGCCTGTACTTATTGTATTGCCGGTGAACAATATTTGAGAAGCTATACTGTTTATCCTGCTCGAACGGTAAAAGCAACAGATAATACCTATGCTATTTATGCAGAAGACAGTATGAAATGGAAGAATTTCACCGCAACATTAGGATTGCGTTTTGATTATGACGAATATCTCAATAATCCGAATTTTGCTCCTCGTGTTTCTTTAGGTTATGACGTATTTGGTAATCAAAATACGCAATTGTTTGGGGGCTATAACCGCTATTATGCAGGTACGATGCTGACGTATAAACTTCGCAATAGCTATAATTTAAGAACAGTTTACACTAGAAATTCGGCAACAGCGGCATTTACGGAAAACGTGCAAAATGCAAGCTATGATGTTTCTGATTTAGAAACACCCTATAGCGATGAATACACTTTAGGTGTTGCTCAAAAAGCCTTTAATACGCTTTGGACATTAAAATGGGTAAATCGCCACGGTAAAAATCAATTTACACGTGCTTCGACTACTGTTGATGGTGTGAGAACTTTCTATATGACGAATGACGGTCGTAGTAAAAATGATACCTTTACTTTAACTGCAAAACCATTGACCCCTTGGAAATGGCGTTTTGTTGAGTTGGATACAAACTTTGGTGCTCAAATTAGCGATACTAGAAAAAATTATCAAGATTATGATTCAACTGCGGAAGATGAAGGCATTGATATGATGATTTTAAATGGCAAATTAAAGCCACTCACAGATGGTTTGCCAGCAAAAGATTATAATACCGCTTGGTCAACATTCTTGGAATTAAATACTTATTTTCCGTCTATTCGTTTAGATTGGAGCCAACGCTTTAGTTATAATGCGGGGTATCGTTACTACAAAACGACTTCGGCAACTTGTTCAACATCAATTACAGCTTGTGGTAGCTATGAAGGTAAAGTGAAAATTTATGATGAACAAAAACAAGGTAGTTACTTCAATTTGGATTGGCGTTTTGCTTATAAACAGCCAACGGTTAGAGATCAGTACCTTGAATTAACACTTGATATCAATAATGTGTTAAACCGCAAAATCCTTACCCAAACTTCAGGCTCTACAAATACTTACAAAATGGGTCGCAACTTCTGGTTAGGTGCGAGTTACAACTGGTAATGTTATAGGTACAAGCGGTTAAATTTTTCCGATTTTTTGCAAATTGTTAAATAAAAATGACCGCTTGTTTTATACGATCCTCTCGTTTTTTAACGAGAGGCTTTTCTTTTTTAGGTGAGTAGATGCGTTTTATTTTAACAGCGATTTTATTGATGCTCTCAGCATTTAGCCTTGCAGAAAAATCCAATCCGATTCAAGGGAAACTCGATAACGGATTGCGTTACACTATTTTACCGTTGCATAGCGAAAAAGATCATTTGGAAATTCGAATGAAAGTCTATGCCGGAGCAGTTGATGAAACCGATGAGCAAGCAGGGGTTGCTCATATGGTTGAGCATTTAGTGTTTCGTGCAACCGAAAAATATCCGGACGGTTTGATGCCGTATCTACACGAGCAAAAATGGGTAAGAGGACGTAATTACAATGCGGTAACGACTTATGATAATACCTCCTATATGCTAACGCCACCTAAAACATCAAACTTAGAGAAAAGCCTTGAAGCGTTATCACAAATGCTGTTTCACGCCAAACTCACGCAAGTTGATCTTGATGTTGAAAGGAAAATCATTATGGAAGAGTGGCGGCAAGGGCAGGGAGTTGGAGCAACAATGAACCAACAACGCAGTGCCGCAATTCGTGCGGATTCTCGCTATATTCGCAGCCCGGTTATTGGCACGCCCGAAAGTATTGCCAATATGCCGGCAAGTCAGTTACAGCAATATTATCAAACCTGGTATGTGCCGAACAATATGCAATTATTAATTGTGGGGGATACAAATCAGGAAGAGGCGAAAACGTTGATAAAAAAGTACTTTGGTTCACTAGCTGAGAAACCGGTACCGAAACGAGATTATTTAGACCCAACACTTTCAGATAGAGTACTAATTAATAAAATCCAAGATCCTCGTAGCGGAATAAGCCAAATTTCTTATGTGTTTCGCTTAAATGACAGTCAAACACACAGTCAAGATGATCTTGGACGTTTTGAAAGGCTGGTTGATAAGCTTGCATTAGCTGCCTTACAGCAACGCTTACGTAATCAAAGTGGTTCATTGCCAAAAGGTGTATCAAATATCTTACCTCGTAAATCAGATATTGGCCCAAATACGACTGCAATTGGTCTATTTGCCAGTGTAGAAGAAAAAGGACATCTGAAAGGCTTAAACCAACTTTTAAAAGAAATTGAGCGTATAAAAAAATTCCCTATTACTGCTGAAGAGTTAGAAAAACAAAAACAGCCAATTAAAGCACAGATTGAAAGTGCTAAAAATCATTTAGAAGATAGAGATTTTGCCCAATGGATGCAACGGATGGTAGATACGATTTTAGTTGATAAACCTTATTTGACTCAATTAGAAATAGCGATGATGACTCAACCTTTACTTGAAAAGATAACGGTAGAAGATATTAATAATCGCATTTTGAAATGGTTCTCAGCAAAAGATCGTATTATAAATTACCAACCTCCTCGCTCTACGTCATTAACTCTCACAAAAAATAATGTGGAGAGTGTGGAAGCAGAAGTAAGACAATTAGAAATTATTGCTCCAGAAAAAGAGGCAGAGATTGAGCCAATGTCTCTCAATAGCTTGAGTAGTAAAGGTAAAGTATTAAATGAGCAGATATTTCCTGAACAATCGGTAACTCAATTTATTCTATCAAATGGCGATAAAGTTGTGTGGTTGAAGTCGGCTATTGCGAAAGAAAAAACCTATTTTGAAGCACAAAGTTCAGCTGGTTTTAAAGCAGAAGGATTAGGCGTATGGCAGAGTCAGCTTGCTTCAAAATTAATTGCACAAAATGCACCGCTTGATTGGGAAATTGAGCAACTTAAACGTTGGAAAGAGGTAAATAAAGTGAATTTATCCATCAAGCAAACAGAAACAAAATTAATCTTTAATGCTACGGTAGATAATACTCATTTTAGTGATTTACTCCGTTTGTTCTATGCTTACCAAGTTGAAACTAAAGTGAAAGAGGGGCTAGATGAAACCAAAGAATCTATTTCTCGTACCATTGATTTGCAAAACGAAAAAAATGTGGAAAATGAGCGATTGAGAGAGCTTTCCAAATTACGTTTTGATAACGAAGCAGTGAATGAATATTTGCCTACTAAACTATCACTCGATGCTTTAACCGAGCAGGATTTAAATTCTCACTGGAAAAAGATGATGTCAGCTCCAACAACCTATTTTGTATTAAATGATCTGAAAAAATCAGAAATGGTAGCATTAATTGAGCAATATTTAGCTGATGTACCTCGCAACAAGCGGTTAAATTCGACCAAAATTTTACCAGTTGCAGGGCAAGGCATTGTACGTTTTGCGATGAATCCAGAGCCTAAAGATGATGTGAAAATGTGGAGCTTTACTCCTTACAAATGGCAAGGAAAAGATGCGGTATTGGTATCATTACTCAAACAGATTGCGACTAATAAGCTCAAGTTATCACTCAGAGATCAACATTTAGGTGTTTACAGTTTACGTTTTGAAAGTACACTTAATCCAGACACGCAGCGAGTAGAGTCAGAGTTGAGCTTTACGACAAATCCTGAAAAAACAGATCATCTGATAGCACAAGCTCAGAGGGTACTAGAAGGTTTAGCAAATCAAATTACACTTGATGATATCAAAATAGCGAAGGCTCAATTTTTGAAAGCAGAGCAAGAACGTTTGAAAGAACCTTACACTTGGTTTAGCCGTTTGATGCTGAGCGAAAATCAGTTTGGTACACCACAATATCTCAATGATATGCAGTATTTAGCTGATGGAATCAGTTTAGAAAAAATAAAAGTAATGGCTAAAAATATTTATAATCCAGCAAATAAAAAAGTATTTATTACCACTCCAATAAAATAAAAGGGTATTTCGTGATTAGATTTTTTAAAAATTTAGGGGCTTTATGTAAGCCTTATTGGGTTAATAAGAATCGCTGGTTGTCGTGGCTGATGGCGGCAGTTATTATTGGTATTGGTTCAATTGTTACTTACTTGAATGTAAAAATTACCGATTGGTCTAAAGTATTTTATGATGCGTTGGCTAATTTAGAAATTGAGAAAGCCTACTCACTTTTGAGTGAATATTTAATTTATCTCTCTATTTTTGTGTTAATAAGCGTATATAGGACTTGGTTACGCAAGCTATTGATTATCCATTGGCGTGAATTTATGACCAAGCAATTTTTAGATCAATGGCTTTCTAAGCAGATCTACTATCGCTTAGCACATCGCAAAAAAATGGATAACCCAGACCAGCGAATTGCGGAAGATATTCGCCTTTTTATTGAATATAGCATTGAGTTAACTATTTCATTTATTTTTAATGTAGTACAACTTTGGGCATTTTTTATGGTGCTCTGGAATTTATCGGGCAAACCCGAGTTTGAAATTTTTGGTGAAAAATATATAGTTGAAGGTTATTTAGTTTGGGTTGCACTGATTTATTCGATTTTTGGCACATTAATCACACATTTAATTGGACGGAAATTGCATACGCTCAATTATCAACAACAAGTCTATGAAGCGAATTTCCGTACAAGTCTTATTCGTAAGCAAGATAATTCCGAACAGATTGCTCTCTATAAAGGTGAAAGAGTAGAAAAAACCACTCTAATAGAAGAATTTAAAGCGATTGTAAAAAACTGGCGTTTATTAATGGATAGAGAACGTAATCTCGGCTTTTTTACTGTAGGTTATGATCGTTTTTCTATGCTATTACCCGTGCTGTTTTCCATTCCGTTATTGGCAGCGAAAATCATTACTTTCGGTGGGATTATGCAAATTCGCAACGCATTTAGTGTCGTGATTAATGCCTTCAGCTGGTTTATTTTTGCTTATTCTATTATTCCAAAATGGACATCGGCAATTTCTCGTCTTAGCCAATTAAAGCAAGAAATGGACGAATTGGAAAATGTAGTTAAGTCTGAGGCAGAAGCAACAAATAAAATGCTTGAAACAGATAAGCTTTCCATTTACACCCCCGAAAATCAAGCTTTGTTCAATCAACTTTCTTTAGCCATTGATGCAGGAAAATGGATTCGCTTAAAGGGAAAAAGTGGTTTAGGTAAATCTACACTATTGCGTGTGTTAAGTGGTATTTGGGATTATTATGATGGGCGGTATAAACGCCCAACTAAATCCAGTTTACTTGTACCACAACGCAGCTACTTAAATGAAGGATCACTTGCTGATGTTTTGAGCTACCCAAATCATAATATTTATACTGATGAGAGAATGAATCAAGTACTTGAACAAGTAGGTCTTAGTAAATGGCAAAACCGTTTAAGGGAAAATCACGCTTGGCATAATGTATTTTCTGGAGGAGAGCAACAACGTATCGCCTTTGCCCGTATTTTATTGAATAAACCGGAATTGATTTATTTAGATGAAGCAACTTCAAGCCTAGATGAACAATCTGCTTATTATTTGCTAGGATTATTAAAGCAAGCATTACCAAGCTCTTCAGTTATTTATATTACCCACCAGCAAGCTTTAGCACAGTTTGCTGATCAGGAAATTGATCTAACGGATTATAAGGCGTAAAGAGAAATTCCACAGAATAAAAATATCTGGGATTTTGTAAAAAATAGGGGAAAAATAACCGCTTGTAAAGTAGTTACAAGCAAGTTTTACTATCCTTTCAACCTAAATCTCCCCCTGCTATAACGGGTTTTCATTAAAGCTAAAATCTGCTCTTTCTCATTACTTACGCTTTGTTGGCTCTGTTTTGCTACAACTAAAGAATGTTGAATAGAGTGAGCGTGAGTAATCGCAATAGCTAAAGCATCAGCGGCATCTGCTTGTGGTTTAGCTGAGAGTTGTAGCATTCGGGTTACCATATCTTGTACCTGAATTTTATCCGCAGAACCAATACCAGTAACCGTTTGTTTTACTAATCTCGCAGCATATTCAAATACCGGTAAATCGTGATTGACCGCAGCCACAATTGCTGTACCTCGTGCTTGCCCTAGTTTTAACGCAGAATCCGGGTTTTTTGCCATAAAGACTTGTTCAATAGCAAACATATCGGGCTGGAATTGAGTGATAATTTCGCTCACGCCAGCGTAAATGCGTTTAAGACGAGTTGGTAAATCTTCCACTGTTGTGCGAATTGCACCACTTCCAAGATATTCTAAATGCCGCCCGTTTTGGCGGATGACCCCATAACCAGTTACCCGAGAGCCAGGGTCAATTCCTAAAATAATAGCCATTTCTGTTATAAATAAAATAAGCGAGAAGGTATATCTTCTCGCTTATAGTTTAATTAATCAATGCTTATTTATTTAATTTTTTCGTTAATTTTTTATCTACATCGCAAAGTTTCGCTAAGATATCGTCAGAATCTTTACCTTTTTTCGTCAGCATACCGGTAGTTTCTTTGGTTGCATTGGCAAGAGAGAAGTTGCTATCTACGTTCCAAATGTATTCATCAGAAACGAATGAGGTAAAATCTTTGTTTTCAGCATTACGTGTTAAAGTTGGGATTTTTTGCGATTTTCTGCCGTCTTTTAATACTAAGTTTACCGCTTTTGCTTCATCGCCTTGGAAAGCGTAAGTTGCCGTTACTCTTTTACCGCTTAAACAACGATAAACGATTGATTTTGAGCTGTCAGTCGCTTTTTCCACTTTAACAGCTGCCGCTCCGCGAGCTGCATTGCCTGCAATTTCATTTACTTGTTGAGCTGCTTGGTCAGCTACTTTTGCTACAGGATCTACAGTTGGTTGAGGAGCCGGTTGGTTATTTGCATTAGAACAAGCGGCTAATACTAAAGTTGCGGCTAGAGCGGGAACGAATTTGACTAATTTCATAGTTTTCTCCTTAAGTAATTTTCATAGAATTTAGAAGCAATCGCCTCTATTCATTTAGAGAGGTGCTATGTGAAAAAAGTTCATAAAAAAATGAGGATAACTCAAATTATCCCCATTTTTACGCTTTTTAATAGGCTGTTTAATTAAAGCAACGCCGCTACTTCATCACTGATTTCACCATTGTGATACACGTTTTGTACATCATCACAATCTTCAAGGCGATTAATTAAATCAAGTAATTTTGGTGCAGTTTCTGCATCAAGTTCAACGGTGGTTGATGGAATCATTGTTACTTCTGCACTTTCAATTTTAAAGCCTGCTACTTCAATGCCATCACGTACATCACCTAAATCTTCCCAAGAGGTATAGATTTCAAATGAACCGTCTTCTTGTACTTGGATATCATCTGCACCGGCTTCAATCGCAGCTTCGGTTAAAGCATCTTCATCGCCAGACGCAATTAAAATTAAACCTTTTTTGCTGAATAAATAGCCTACAGAACCTTCTGTACCTAAGTTGCCACCACATTTTGTAAAGCTCGGGCGAACTTGTGAGATGGTGCGGTTTGCATTATCACTTAAACATTCTACCATTACGGCTGTGCCACCCGGACCGTAGCCTTCGTAGATTTTGGTTTCCATATTGGTGTCATCGCCACCACCCACACCACGCTCAATCGCACGGTTGATAGTATCACGGGTCATATTGCTGGATAATGCTTTATCGACTGCTGAACGCAAACGAGGGTTTGCACTTACATCGCCGCCACCTAATTTGGCTGCGGTTACTAACTCACGAATTAATTTGGTGAAAATTTTACCGCGTTGAGCATCTTGAGCTGCCTTGCGGTGTTTAATATTTGCCCACTTACTATGACCTGCCATTTTGTTGTCCTTATTTTAATGTTGTTAAATATTGTTTTATCGCCTGTGCGTTGTTCGGGGATTTTGTCATTTCGACGGCTTCCTCAACCGAAACCCAACGATAGGCTAGATGTTCGCTTAAAATTGGCTCTTGTTCGCTTTCAAGCGGCAATAAAAACCAATGTTCGACACAATGTGTGATATTAGGTGCGTATTTATACCGAAAATGCGGAAAAATTTCAAATTCTATCTGCTTTTTACAATCAACAAGCGGTTGTTTTTCGGCATAAATTTGCAAACCGGTTTCCTCGAATACTTCACGGTATGCCGCCTCAAACGGTTGTTCGCCAACGTTAATCGAGCCTGTTACCGACTGCCAAAAATCAGGATCATCTTTGCGTTGTAGCATTAGTACCCGATTTGTGTTTTTAGCATAAATTATCACGAGAACACTATTAGGGTTTTTGTAGTTCATCAATTTATTACCACCAAAATTGCTGCAATGACCACCAAAATCAGTCCGATAAAGTCTTGAATTTTAAGGCGTTCTTTAAAGACAAAATAGGAAATACCTAAGATAAAGAAGATCTCTACCTGCCCGAGGGTTTTCACAAAGGCAACGTGATTTAAACTCATCGCATTAAACCAACTGAAAGAGCCGAGAAATGAAAACAGGCTGGTGAGAATCCCTAATTTTGGGAAACGGAAAAATTTCCGTAGCGTGTCGGGTTGGAAAATGGCGAGATAAGCGACCAATAACACTGCCTCAAAGCTGATCACCGAAAACAGTACCCAAGCGGCTGAAATCAAAAAATGGCTGTTCAGTTGCAGGCTTGCCTCTCGCACCCAAAGTGATGTGAGGGCAAAGCATAAACCGCTGGCGATGCCGAGGAACAGTGTTTTCCACGAAAGTTGGCGTAAGTTGCCACTGCCGGTCATTAAGAAAATCGCCACGCCCCCTAAAACCACACCCAGCCAGCCAAGTGTGCTGATCGTTACGCCAAAAAATAGTACCCCAAGCAACGCCGCCCATACCGCTTCACTTTTGGCTAAGCCCACCCCAATCGCATAATTTTTGAGATGAAAAAGCTGTACCATTAATGAGGTCGCCCAAATTTGAGCCAAGCCTGCACCCACCACATACACAAAAAAGATCGGTGGAAAATTCGGTAAAGTCAGTGATTCATCGTGCCAATACAAAAACGCCAAATAGCCACTTGCTAATGGCACGGCATAGAAAAAACGGGCAAGCGTTACCCCCAGCACCGGCACATCTCGGCTGAGCTGTTTTTGAAAGGCGTTGCGACCAGCTTGAGCCACCGCGGCAAGTAGAGTAAACCAAATCCACATAGTGATCCCTCACAACAAAAGATAATAAATCTTACTCTTTTATTAACAGTTTGCAAGCGGTCTAAAAATCACTAAAATTTGCAAAAAAAATTAAAATGATAGGAATACAATGTTTCCACAGATTTTCATCGGCACCGGCGGCTATGCCGACACCGACTTAATCGGCACGCTCTACCCTTACGGCACCAAGAAAGAGGATTTTTTAGCGGTATATAGCCAACATTACGACACCCTTGAAATTAACAGCACTTTCCACGCCCCGATTGGCTTAAAAGCCTTTGAAGGAATGGTAGAAAAAGCCGCAGACAGGCTACATTTTTCGGTAAAGCTACATCAAGATTTCAGCCATAACCGCACGGCAACTCAAGGGCAAGCAGAGGCTTTTCTAAATGCTCTCACGCCACTGAGTGAGCAAGGCTTGTTAGCAAATTTATTTGTGCAATTCCCCACTCAATTTGAACGCACACCGCTTAACCGCCGTTACCTTGCCGAATTATGCCAATGGTTTGGCGATTATCCGCTTGCCATTGAGTTCCGCCATCCAAGTTGGCATATTCCTGCGGTGTTTGACACCTTTGCCAAAAGTCCGAATTTGATTTGGTGCAATGTGGATTATCCGCAAAATATCGGTTTGCCGGCATTTCACTTTTTCGCTAATCAACGTACCGCCTATTTGCGATTACACGGCAGAAACCCAAATTGGTGGAAAGGGCAAAGTGCCGCCGAACGCCACGATTACCGCTATTCAGACGAAGAGTTGACAGGCTTGGCAGAGTTGCTTGTGCAAAAGAAAGCAGAATTTGACAAACTCTACCTCTATTTTGAAAACACCACCAAAAGCCACGCCTTTTATAATATCCAAACGCTAAAAGGCTTTTTGTCGGAGAAAGGATTTCAGATAAAGTCTGTACCGGAACATTTATTAGGGCAGCAGAGTTTGTTTTAGGCATAAAAAAGAGCAGCAGAGCTGCTCAATTATGCGTAACCCGGCACACCTTGTGCCGGGAGCTAAAAGCTATTTGCAAATTATTCAGCTTTTTCGACCGCTTTCACCGCAATCGCTAACTCATCCAACGCTTTCGGATTCGCAAAGCTTGGAGCTTCGGTCATCAAACACGCTGCAGCGGTGGTTTTCGGGAAGGCGATAACATCACGGATATTATCGGTGCCGGTAATCAGCATTGTTAAACGGTCTAAACCGAATGCTAAGCCCGCGTGTGGTGGTGTGCCGAATTTTAACGCATCTAATAAGAAACCGAATTTTTCTTGTTGTTCGTCTTCATTAATGCCTAAAATGCTGAACACGGTTTGTTGCATATGTTGGCTGAAAATACGCACCGATCCACCGCCTACTTCGTAGCCGTTGATCACCATATCGTAAGCGTTTGCCACCGCATTTTCCGGATCTTTCACTAACTCTTCAGGTGATAAATCTTTCGGTGAAGTGAATGGGTGGTGCATTGCAGAAAGATTGCCTTCATCATCACGCTCGAACATTGGGAAGTCAACGACCCAAAGCGGTTTCCACGCTGTGGTGTCGGTTAAGCCTAAATCATTACCCACTTTCAAACGTAATGCACCGATAGCGTTGGTTGCCACGTTCCAGTTATCTGCACCAAAGAAAATAATATCTCCATTTTGTACATTTAAACGAACATAGAGTGCTTTTAACACCTCTTCATTTAAGAATTTCGCCACAGGGCTTTGAATACCGTCTAAGCCGGCGTTCACATCATTGATTTTCGCCCACGCTAAGCCTTTTGCACCGTAAATGCCAACGAATTGAGTGTATTCGTCAATGTTTTTGCGGGTTAAGGCTGCACCGTTTGGCACACGCAATGCGACCACTCGCCCTTTCGGATCGTTTGCCGGACCGCTGAAAACTTTGAAATCCACCTCTTTTAGAATATCGGCAACATCGACCATTTCAAGCGGGTTACGTAAATCTGGCTTGTCTGAGCCGAAACGTTGCATCGCTTCCTGCCATGTCATCATTGGGAATTTGCCTAAATCCACACCTAAGGTCGCTTTCCATAAGCCGTGAATCATCTCTTCCATTAATGCACGTACTTCTTCCGCTGTCAGGAATGAGGTTTCCACATCGATTTGGGTAAATTCAGGCTGGCGGTCTGCACGCAAATCTTCGTCACGGAAACATTTTACGATTTGATAATAACGGTCAAAGCCCGACATCATTAAAAGCTGTTTGAAAAGCTGTGGCGATTGCGGCAGAGCATAGAATTTGCCTTTATGCACACGGCTTGGTACTAAGTAATCTCTCGCACCTTCAGGGGTAGCTTTGGTTAGCATTGGAGTTTCGATATCTAAGAAACCATGTTCATCCATAAAGCGGCGAACAAAGCTAGTGATTTTGGCACGGGTTTTCAGTTTTTCTGCCATTTCCGGACGGCGTAAATCTAAGTAGCGATATTTTAAACGCTGTTCTTCCGAGTTATTTTGGTTGAAGTCGAGCGGCATAACTTCAGCGTTGTTATACACCACTAAGTTTTTCACTAACACTTCAATTTCGCCGGTTGCCATCTCTTTATTGATTTGCGATTCATCACGCGCAATCACTTCACCTTGAATCTGTACGCAGGCTTCTGAACGCAGGGCAGAGGCTTGTTTGAAAATTGCTTCGTCTTTTTCATCAAAAAACACTTGCACAATACCTTCGCGATCACGAATTTGCATAAAAATAAAACGACCAAGATTACGAACACGATGAACCCAGCCGCTTAAGGTAACAACTTGTCCAACGTGCGAGCGGTTTAGTTGACCGCAGTAGTGAGAACGCATCATATAAATTATCCTTTTGAATTTTGAAAATGATTGCCCGAATATCGGGGAAAGCTTGAAGATTATAGCGGAAATTGGCTTGAAAGGGAGAAATAAAAGCAAACAAGCGGTGATTTTTACTCAATTTTTTGCAAAATGTTAGTTAAAAACGACCGCTTGTTATGGTTAGATGTGATATTAGTATTTTAATACTTCGCTTTCATTTGGTACATAAACGCGTTTTTCAAAATCCGCCCCTTTGATGAATGCTTTCATATCTGATTTACTCGTTGTTGCGTGATTAACGCTATCCATATGTACTGTAATAATTGATGAGTTTGGCATTATTTTTGCCATTTTTGCTACGTCAGCCGTTCCCATAATGATACTATCAGAAGAATTACCTAATTCTGCGTGCCCGGTATTCATCACAATAACCTCAGGTTTATATTGATTTAATGCCATTTCTACCTGCTCATTCCAAATAGTATCGCCCACAATATAAAGGGTTTTCTCATTTTCAGATTTGAATACTACGCCCATTGCATTACCTAATAATTCAGCTAAAGCCGGGTTGGAATACATAGCATCTGTGCCGTGCTGACCCCCTGTTTTAGATAATTTTACTTGTTTAAATTCCGTATTTTTACCGACTACTCGCACATCTTTAAATCCTTGAGCACGAATAATCTTAGCATCATTTGCATCCTGTACAAAAATCGGTAAATTTTTATCAATTAATTTTTGTGCAACTTCGTCCCAGTGATCATCGTGAGTATGCGTTACAATAACCGCATCTATACCTTTTAGAATATTTTCTACAGGTTCAGCCAGATCAATCATAGGATTACGTTGTTCACTATTTTTAGTGCCGGCAAAACCGGCATATTTACCTTTTTCAGCTAAGTAAGGATCAACTAAAAAAGTTGCATTGCCATAAGTTATTTTTGCCGTAGCATTACGAATATGTTGATAACTGATTTCAGCATTTGCTGTACTGATAAGCATTGAGCTTAATGTGAGAGAAGCAAGAGTAGCTTTTAATTTCATAATATTTCCTTTACGTGAGATTTCATTAAAAATGACTGCTTGTTGATGAGGGTTATTATCGGCAAAAATAGCAGTAAGAAATATTGACTTTTAGAGCAGTAATCGAAAGAATTGGGTCAATTTTATTTGTTAGGAAAAAATAATGAATTTGCCTAAAGTTGCTTTTGTACTTTACCCAAATTTCAATCCTATCGTTCTCGTACCTCCGCAAATGATTTTTATGGCGGAGATAGATGGATTGCCACTTTTTGAATGCAAAACGGTTTCAGAAGAACAACTGCAAGCGGTCGGAAATGGTGGGAAAATTACGATTTCTGCCGATGAGGATTTAAATTACTTAGATGAAGCAGATCTCATTGTTATTGCAGGGTGGGCAGATCTTAATACGCCACCTAGTTCACTATTTAGTGAGGCTTTACAACGAAACTATCAGCGTGGTGCAACAATTATAGGTCTATGTTATGGTACTTATGCGTTAGCTTATAGTGGTTTATTAAACGGCAGAACGGCTGCAACACATTGGTTTGCTGAAGCTGATTTCAGTCAGCGTTTTCCACAGATAAAACTAGATTTAAATGCTCTTTATGTTGAACAAGATAGGTTAATTACTTCTGCTGGAGCAATGGCTGGTTTAGATTGTTGCTTAGCTATTGTACGAAAATTTCACGGTGTGAAAGTTAGTAATCGTTTAGCAAGAATGTTGGTTTCTGCTCCTCATAGAGATGGGGGACAGGCACAGTTTATTGAACAGCCGATTGCAACACGAACCAATAACCAAACTATCAATCAATTATTGGATTTTCTAAGAGAAAATTTAAATAATGCACATACTATTGATGAACTTGCTGAACGCTTAGCAATGAGTCGTAGTACCTTTACTCGCCATTTTCGTAAAGCGACAGGTATGGCAGTAGGCGAATGGTTAATAGAAACTCGTTTGCAACGGGGAAGAGAATTATTGGAGAGCAGTGATTTGAGTATAGAGCAAATTGCAGCAGAAATAGGCTTTCAAACGGCTACTTCTTTCCGCCAACATTTTAAAACTAAACATTTTGTTAGCCCAAGTCAATGGAGGCGGAATTTCGGTAGTTTAACCCTCTAACCCAATAAAAATCGCCAATAATAGCGGGGCGGCTAAATTGACGATAAAGCCGAAACTAATGGCAAGTGGCACAATTTGAATACCGCCCGATTTTTGAATGATTGGGAGCATACAGTCAAGAGAGGTTGCTCCACCAATGCCGATTGCGGTTGAGGGGAATTGTCGCATAAAGAGCGGTATTAAAAACAGACATAAAATTTCACGAGAAATATCATTAAAAAAAGCAATACTGCCGTAAATAGGACCCCAAGCATCGTTCACCAGCACACTTGAAAGGGAATACCAACCGAAAGCAGACGCAAAGGTTAAGCCTTTAGCAAGTGAAATATTGAGTAAAAATGAGGCAATTATGCCACCAATTAGCGAGCTTGCAATCATCACTATTGAAGTGTAAATGCCCCGTTTGTTAAAGAATACTTCTCGCAATGGAATACCGCTATTGCGAAGCTGAATACCCACCCCGAAAATCATCACTTCTAAAACATAAGTGCTGGCGTGCAGAGGGAAATTCACAGAGCCTTTAGTGTAATAGCCAATAATGCCGCCTAATAAGGTTACGCCGATTAATTTAAAGGAATCAATGAGTAAATGCAGACGAGAAGGGAGTTCGTCTTGGCTGATTTGCTCTCTTTTCATTGGTTGTAATCTGTCGTAAATCACTAAACCTGCAATGTTTGAGAGAAGCAAAATAGCAACTAAACTAAACGCCATTCCGCCGATTTGTGGCAACTCGGTTAAGATGTTGTCAATTTGCCCGAGCGAAATCCCCATCACCAACAAAATCAGGTAAAGGCAGATGTTCACGACTTTATTGACAATCGCCATATAGTGCTGGTTTTTAACGGTGATTAGATAACCAAGAAAAAGGGGAATTAGCACAATGGCTAAACCGTAGAGCATTTTTTTATCCTTTTTTAATATTGATTTAATCTTGAAATTTTAACAACAAGGGCATAAAATGAAACTGTTTTTATATACAGTTATTTTGTTGCAAGCGGTGTGATTGTTGGGGAATTTTGCAAATGTCGAATCAAAGCAAAAGTCAGCGGAAAATTATCCATATTGATATGGATTGCTTTTATGCTGCGGTGGAAATGCGAGAAGATCCGTCTTTGGTCGACAAGCCGGTGGCGGTAGGTGGCAGTGCAAATCAACGTGGTGTGCTGACAACTTGCAATTACGAAGCCCGAAAATTTGGCTTGCACAGTGCGATGGCAACGGCAACCGCTTTGAAAAAATGCCCAAATTTGATTTTATTGCCGGTGAATATGCCGTTGTATAAAGCGGTTTCCGCCCAAATTCATGAAATATTTCATTGTTATACCGATATTATAGAGGCTCTTTCTCTTGATGAGGCCTATTTAGATGTGAGTGATTGCGAGCTTTATTCAGGTTCTGCCACTTGGATTGCAGAGGCTATCCGTAATGATATTTTCAATGAACTGAAATTAACCGCCTCTGCCGGTGTTGCTCCGCTGAAATTTTTAGCCAAAATTGCCTCCGATCAAAACAAACCGAACGGGCAGTTTGTGATTACTCCTGATGAAGTGCAAAATTTTGTGAAAAATCTACCGCTTGCAAAAATCCCCGGCGTAGGCAAAGTAACTAATGAAAAATTAAATCAGCTTGGTTTTGAAACCTGTGGCGATATTCAGCAAGCAGAAAAAGCGATGATTTATCGTGAATTTGGTAAATTTGGACAAAGATTGTGGGATTTTAGCCACGGCATAGACGAAAGAATAGTAGAGCCTTATCGCCTAAGAAAGTCATTAGCGGTAGAAAATACGTTACTTGATGATATTTGGACGTTTGAGCAAGCCAAATCAGTGATTGCGGAGCTATTTGATAAATTAGCATTTAGGATTCAGCGGAACTGGTCAGATGTGCCGTTAGCTGAATTTAAAAAATTAGGCATAAAATTGAAGTTTGATGACTTTACCCAAACCACGCTTGAGCGAACTACCGAAGGCTTTGCCTACCAGCGATTTGAGGAATTATTAGAGCAAATTTTTGTACGTAGAAATAAGCGAAAAATCCGCTTAATCGGCTTAAATGTGCATTTTCCCGAGAAAAAAGTAAATAAGCAGTTAAATTTATGGGAATAATTGTGAACAAACTCTTGAATTTGCTGACAAAAGCATTATCTTAATTAGGCAACATTGCATCTATTATTTTTGGAGATTTACAACATTATGGCAAAACGTGTCATTTTATTCTTATTAACCAACTTAGCGATTACCTTTGTTTTAGGGATTGTTTTAAATATTATTTTTAATGTAACCGGTATTCAAGGGCAAAGCGTTGGTGGGATTTTAATTCTTTCTTTAGTATTTGGTTTCAGTGGTTCTTTAATTTCTCTGTTTTTATCTAAATCAATGGCGTTACGCTCAGTTGGGGCAGAAGTAATTAAACAACCTCGTAATGAAGCGGAACAATGGTTATTCAACACTGTTCAACGCCAAGCACAGCAAGCAAATATCCCGATGCCGGATATTGCCATTTACCACTCAGCAGATGTAAACGCATTTGCAACAGGGGCAACAAAGAGTAATTCGTTAGTTGCGGTAAGTACAGGTTTACTTAACTCAATGACCCAAGATGAAGCGGAAGCGGTAGTCGCACACGAAGTGGCACACATTGCTAACGGCGATATGGTAACAATGACGCTTTTACAAGGTGTATTAAATACCTTCGTGATTTTCTTAGCTCGTATTATTTCAACTGCTGCGGCAAGTTCTCGTGATGAAAACGGTAACTCAAGCACTAACACGTTAGTGTTTTGGGTGGTAGATATTGTGTTGCAGATGGTATTTGGTGTATTAGCAACAATGATTGCAATGTGGTTCTCCCGTCATCGTGAATTCCGTGCAGATGCAGGTTCGGCACAATTAGTCGGCAAAGAGAAAATGATTGCGGCTTTACAACGTTTACAGCGTATTCACGAGCCACAAGAGTTGCACGGTTCTCTTGCTGCGTTTATGATTAATGGTGCACGTGGTAAAGAATTATTTATGAGCCACCCACCGTTAGAAAAACGTATCGAAGCGTTAAGAGGCTTATAATTAAATACAAGCGGTTGTTTTTTGTAAAAAATTTACTAAAAACAACCGCTTTGTTCTTTATAAAACATACTTCAAAACAGGGTAGAGTGTTGCCAGTAGAAAGAGGTATCGCAATAGCTTGCCAATTACAATAAGTATAATGCTTTGCCAAAGATTGAATCTGAGCCAGCCTGCGATGCCGCAGAAAATATCGCCAACAATGGGTAGCCAACTAAAAAGTAAGACTAAAATGCCATATTTTTTACTTTTTTCTAATGCCCATTGTGTATAGCGACGATCCGTTTTTTTCGAGTGAGGTACTAACAAGCCCATAGCATAAGTAATTAAGCTACCCAAGCTGTTTCCTAAGGTCGCAACAATTATTAAAACAAATAATGATGGGTAAGGTGTTTCATTTGACACAATATGCTGGCTTGCAAGTGTGGTAAAAATGATCTCAGAATTTCCCGGCAATAGGGTCGAGCTGAGTAGTCCGCTAAAAAACATTGTAATGAGTTGGTTTTGTTCAGAGAAGAATAAGCTGAAAAATGAAGTGATATATTCTGTCATAAATTCATTGTTAATTTGTTAATATTTTGTTTGTTCGAATTTGATTAAATGTTGTGCTTTTAAGGGATTTTGTTCTACATCAAAAAAAAGAGTAGAAATACCTCTGATTATGTAAGATTTTATTTAAAGATGAAACGAAGAGGTCTATAATTCCTTCAAAATATATCGGTTTTTCAATTCTCATAATTAAGGTTATCTGATGTTTTCTCCTGCTGAAATGGCAAAAATCGCAGAAGATGGTGCGGTTTATAAAGCAACAAAAAATCAATTTTATTCCTTTCTTTCTGCCATTACTGCAGGCGGTTTTATTGCAATAGCTTTTGTATTTTATACTACAACCCAAGTAGGTGCGAGTGGAATGCCTTGGGGTGTTGCTAAGCTGATTGGCGGTTTGGTTTTCTCGCTTGGCGTTATTATGTGTGTGGTATTTGGAGCAGAATTGTTTACCTCTTCAACCCTTACGATTGTGGCGAGAGCAAGTAAAAGAATTAACTGGCTACAAATGTTTAAAAACTGGGTAGTGGTTTATTTTGGTAACTTTGTTGGTGCAATTTCAATTGTATTGCTTGTGTGGTTTAGCGGTCAGATTATGGCGGCTAAAGGGCAATGGGGCTTGGTTATTTTAAATACGGCACAGCATAAAATTCATCACGCTTGGTTTGAAGCATTCTGTTTAGGTATTTTCTGTAACATTATGGTATGTATCGCAGTATGGATGTCTTATGCAGGTAAAAGCCTAACCGATAAAGCCTTTATTATGATGTTGCCAATTGCAATGTTCGTTGCCTCCGGTTTTGAACACTGTGTGGCAAATATGTTTATGATTCCAATGGGAATTGCAATTTCTCATTTTGCCGCTCCGGAGTTTTGGACGGCAATTAATGTTGATCCTGCACAATTTGCGGATTTAGATTTATCTCATTTTGTATTTAAGAACCTTATTCCTGCTACATTAGGCAATATTGTGGGTGGCGTTTTCTTCATTGGCTTAATGCAGTGGTTCTTATACATTAGAAAGCACTAAGATTTTAGATTCAAGCGGTCAAATTTTTGCAAAATTTTACCAAAAATTAACCGCTTCCCGTTTTAACTTACTAACATAGAGGACTTAAAATGACTCAATTAACAGACGCTCAACAAAAAGCGTGGGAAGGTTTTGCCGCCGGCGATTGGCAAACTGAAGTAAATGTGCGTGATTTTATCCAAAAAAACTACACACCGTATGAAGGCGATGAATCTTTCCTAGCTGAAGTAACACCTGCAACAAGTAAATTGTGGGCAGATGTAATGGAAATGATTAAAGTCGAAAACAAAACGCACGAACCGTACGATATTGATTGCGATACTCCATCAACCATTACTTCACACGCACCGGGTTATATTGATAAATCATTAGAAAAAATCGTGGGTCTTCAAACTGATGCTCCGTTAAAACGTGCGATTATGCCGTTTGGTGGAATCAATATGGTAAAAGGTTCTTGTCAGGTATATCGTCGTGAACTTAAACCTGAAGTTGAAAAAATCTTTACTGAATACCGTAAAACCCACAACCAAGGCGTATTTGATGTTTATACACCGGATATTTTACGTTGCCGTAAATCAGGCGTAATTACCGGCTTACCGGATGCTTATGGTCGTGGTCGTATCATTGGGGACTACCGCCGTATGGCACTTTACGGTGCAGATTTCTTAATGAAAGATAAACAACGTCAGTTTGCTTCATTACAAGCTCGTTTGGAATCTGGTGAAGATATTCAAGCAACTATTCAATTGCGTGAAGAAATTGCTGAGCAACACCGTGCATTAGGCAAAATGAAAGAGATGGCGGCAAGCTATGGTTACGATATTTCTAAACCGGCAACCAATGCACAAGAAGCGGTACAATGGACTTATTTTGCTTACCTTGCAGCGGTTAAATCGCAAAACGGTGCGGCAATGTCGTTCGGTCGTGTATCTTCATTCTTAGATATTTATATTGAGCGTGATTTAAAAGCAGGCAAAATCACCGAACAAGAAGCTCAAGAGTTAATTGACCACTTAGTAATGAAATTGCGTATGGTGCGTTTCTTGCGTACACCTGAATACGATCAATTATTCTCAGGCGACCCAATGTGGGCAACTGAGACCTTAGCAGGTATGGGGTTAGATGGTCGTACTTTAGTAACGAAAAACAGCTTCCGTATTTTACACACTCTTTACACAATGGGTCCTTCTCCGGAGCCAAACTTAACCATTCTTTGGTCTGAACAGTTACCGGAAGCGTTTAAACGTTACTGTGCAAAAGTATCTATTGATACCTCATCAGTACAATATGAAAACGATGACTTAATGCGTCCGGATTTCCAAAATGATGACTATGCGATTGCGTGCTGTGTAAGCCCAATGATTGTAGGTAAAATGATGCAATTCTTCGGTGCTCGTGCAAACTTAGCGAAAACCTTATTATACGCAATCAATGGTGGTATTGATGAGAAATCAGGCGACCAAGTTGGTCCAAAATCTGAAGCAATCACAAGCGAATACTTAGATTACGATGACGTAATGGCTCGTTTAGACAGCTTTATGGACTGGTTAGCAACACAATACGTTACTGCCTTAAACATCATTCACTTTATGCACGATAAATATGCATACGAAGCGGCATTAATGGCACTTCACGATCGTGATGTATTCCGTACAATGGCGTGTGGTATCGCAGGTTTATCTGTGGCGGCTGACTCACTTTCAGCGATTAAATATGCGAAAGTAAAACCAATCCGTACAGATATTGAAATCAAAAATAAAGCAGGCGAAGTAGTTGGTGTAGCGAAAAATGTAGCAACTGACTTTGAGATTGAAGGCGAATATCCACAATTTGGTAACAATGACAACCGTGTAGATGACATTGCTGTTGATTTAGTTGAACGTTTTATGAAGAAAATTCAAAAACTTAAAACATACCGCAACGCAACCCCAACTCAGTCTGTTCTTACTATCACATCTAATGTGGTTTACGGTAAGAAAACAGGTAATACGCCAGATGGTCGCCGTTCAGGTGCTCCATTCGGACCGGGTGCAAACCCAATGCACGGACGTGACCAAAAAGGTGCGGTTGCTTCATTAACTTCTGTGGCTAAATTACCATTTGCTTATGCGAAAGACGGTATCTCTTATACCTTCTCAATCGTACCAAATGCGTTAGGTAAAGATTACGAAGCACAAAAACGTAACCTTGCGGGCTTAATGGACGGCTACTTCCACCACGAAGCAACGGTAGAAGGTGGTCAGCACTTAAATGTGAACGTATTAAATCGCGATACGTTATTGGATGCGGTAGAACACCCAGAGAAATACCCACAATTAACCATTCGTGTATCAGGTTACGCGGTACGTTTCAACTCTTTAACCAAAGAGCAACAAATGGACGTAATTACTCGTACCTTTACTGAAAGTATGTAATAGCAATTTGCAAAACTTTTAGAAAAATCAACCGCTTGTGGCATTTATGCCACAAGCGGTTTTTTTGTGAGCTCGCTCGAAAAAAATAGTTATTCATTTACACAGCTTTAGAAATATTGTTTATAATTACAGTATTTTTATATGGGAGAAAGAGATGTCTAAGCAAGATTTAATTCGTTCCTCTGTAGCGGAATATCTCACTTTTATTACTGCTACTGGCGAAAGCCAAGTTGAAGCGATTTATGCGGATGAAAATGTTTGGCTAAGCCAAAAAATGATGGCAGTGTTGTATGATGTTGATGTACGAACAATCAGCTATCATCTTAAAAAAATCTTTAATGACAATGAGTTAGCTGAAAATTCAGTTATCCAATTTTTTTGGATAACTGCCCAAGACGGCAAAAGTTACCAGACGAAGCACTATAATTTATCTGCCATTATCGCAGTAGGTTATAAAGTTAATTCCGAGCGAGCAGTACAGTTTCGCAAATGGGCGACTGAAATTGTACAGAGCTTTGCGATTAAAGGCTTTGCGATGGACGATGAACGGCTAAAAAATGACGGCACGATTTTAGGCAAAAAATACTTTGAAGAACAGCTCGCCCGCATTCGGGAAATTCGATTATCCGAACGCAAGTTCTACCAAAAAATCACCGACATTTATGCAACCGCAGTGGATTACGACCGCACCGCCACTGCCACAAAACGCTTTTTTGCTACAGTACAAAATAAATTGCACTGGGCAATTCACGGACATACTGCTGCTGAACTGATTATGGCAAGAGCCAATGCCGAAAAACCGAATATGGGGCTAACGAATTGGAAAGACGCTCCGCAGGGTAAAATTTATCCCTTTGATGTAGTCGTTGCCAAAAATTACCTGTCTGACAATGAGCTTGCACAATTACAACGGCTGGTATCGGCTTATTTAGATATGGCAGAAGATATGGCAGAACGCCAAATTCCTATGACAATGGCAGATTGGGAAACCCGCCTCAATCGCTTTCTTGCCGCCACAGACCGAGAAATTTTACAAGATGCCGGCAAAGTTACTGCTGAAATCGCTAAATCATTTGCCTTAAGTGAATTTGAAAAATACCGAGTGAAACAAGATTTGAGTTATGAAAGTGATTTTGACTTACTGGTAAAAGAGATAGCAGCCAAATACCACGCAGGTTAGGTTTGCAAATTTTTACGGAAAACTGACCGCTTGTAATTGGTTGGAATATACTTAAAATAATCAACTTTAAAGTAAAACAGCCCTGAATTGGGCTGTTTGTCGATAAATTGAGTACGCTAAATACAATAAATTTGTTTTGAACCTTTCGATTTAGGTTGGTAGCACTGACCTCTAAAGTGAGCGGGAATACCTTTTAATCGTTTCACTTCTTTCGCCTCTTTCCCATTGATATAAGCATCGGTTTTATAGCCGTTACCACCTGTTGTCATTGCTAAATTGATGTTGATAAAACTCACTATAACACCATTATCAAGTATGGCTCTGTTCTTGCATTCCATTTGAGCAGTTTCTGACTTTGCTTTTTGTGAGCTTTCCGTTCTTAAGATAGTAACCTGTAGAATAGCGTTGTCCTTGACCGTAGTCTTCATCGCAGGCGAGGGTTGGTAAGGAAATGGCAAGTACGAATAAAGTAAGTAGAAATTTCTTCATTTTTACTCCCTATGTATGGTAAACAGCAAATTCTCGGTAACTAAAGACTGTATAGAGAAATACCGCCTGTAACAAGCGGTATAAAACTTACTTAGGTTTCCTCAAAATAAATAGCTTTCCGTTTGATTTATCTTCATCTGAATAGATATCGTGATGATATACATAACTAACATCTTCGCTATGTACAATTTCATAACCTGCATTAAAACACTCTAACAGTTCATTATGAAAATTTTCATACTCATTGATATTTTTATATGGTAAATGAATAAATGGTTGTTTTATTTTAAGTATTTTATAATCATACATATCATTTCCTCCATTTTCCTAATTCTACATTTACCTCTAAACTTAAAAGACAACTCAATTCAGTAGTATTAATAGTAAATCTAAATCCAGATAATGTTTCGTAATGACATTTCTTCCAGCTCCCATTCATATGTTCTTCACTTTTAAGGGATGCATGTTCCCACCCGTTTGCAAAAGAACTCAAGGAAAAAGCTAGTCCAACAACTAATACAGTCAATTTTCTTAAACTACACATAATTTTCTCCTATTAAGATTAATTAAGAATTCGTTTTATTCCAAAACAGAATTTGTGGTTTGCCAAAATTATTTTCTCCAATACTACCTTTAGTGAATAACATATAACTTAAACATACTAACTGGCTTATATTAATGGTTAAGCTGAAAAGTTCTTTTGTAAACCAATTTTGGATAAAGAGGAAGTAAAATGAAGCAAGATCCAGAATAAAGATAGCTATGACTAACCCACTTTTAAAACCTGATACATCATAATCATTAGCTCTACGTACTAAATGAGAATATTTTAATCCAATCCATAACGTAACTAATCCAACACCAAACAAAATACTTAATAAAGCATAACCAAGTTGGTTGGCTCTAATTGAGTGAAATATAATTTCTAAAACTGTTGGCATTATAGTAGCTATAACAAAATTTAGAGGAATCATTAGAAGTAGAAAAATAGCAAAATGTAAGCGACCAATTCTGCCTTTAAACCCAAAGAAAAAACCGAAAAAATTTTTCAAGCTATTCATTTTTTATCTCCTATAAAGAAATTTTAGTCAGTAGATGAATAATTTGTGCTAATTGTATTCCTCTACTGGTATTCATTCAATGCACAAAATCACAAAAAATTATGCCATAAACGCATAATTTTATGAGATAACTATGGCACAGCTGATTTCAACAGACATCGACCGTCTTGTCGGTCAAAGAATTCAACAAAAACGCAGAGAAATGGGTTATTCCGCAGAGCGGTTGTCAGAGTATGTGGATATTTCTCAACCACAACTTTCACGCTATGAGCGTGGGGCGAATAAGATCAACGTGGCACATTTGGTGGCGATTGCGACTTTTTTGAAAACGCCGATCAGTTACTTTTTTGCCGATTGTATGGAAGGATTTGATTGGAATAGCGATGAAGCCGACCGATATTGGCAGGAATTAACCCAAACGCAAAAATCGCTATTAGTTGATTTTCTGAAAGAGATCAAAAAATAGTTGGGATTTCTCGCTGAGTAAAGTTTAATGGCTTGATTTATTTCTGCGAACAATCTAAAAATTTGCTACAATTTGTCAAAATTTTTTGAGGTTCGAGGTAAGCAAATGTCTGTTGTTGGACGTATCCATTCTTATGAATCCTGTGGCACAGTAGATGGTCCGGGAATTCGCTTTATTCTTTTCTTGCAAGGCTGTTTAATGCGTTGTAAATATTGCCATAATCGCGATACTTGGGATCTGGATGGTGGCAAAGAAATTACCGTTGAAGATCTAATGAAAGAAGTAACGACTTACAAGCATTTTATGAAAGCAACCGGTGGTGGCGTAACGGCTTCGGGTGGGGAAGCAGTGTTGCAAATGGAATTTGTGCGTGATTGGTTCAGAGCTTGTAAAGCAGAAGGTATTAACACTTGTTTAGATACCAACGGTTTTGTTCGTAGCTATAGCCCTGTGGTTGATGAAATGCTGGAAGTTACCGATTTAGTTCTGTTAGATTTAAAACAGTTAAACGATGAAGTTCACCAAGATTTGGTTGGTGTGTCTAATAAACGTACCCTTGATTTTGCTCGCTATTTACACAAAATGAATAAGCCGACTTGGATTCGCTATGTGGTCGTGCCGGGCTATACAGACGATGATGATTCTGCTCATCGCTTAGGACAATTTATTCAAGGGATGGATAATATTGAGAAAGTGGAACTATTGCCATACCATCGCTTAGGTGCACACAAGTGGGAAACCTTAGGCTATAAATATGATCTGGACGGCGTGTTGCCACCACCGAAAGAAGATTTAGAGCGTATCCAAAAAATTATTGAAAGTTACGGACACACAGTCAAATTCTAAAGACAAGCGGTTATATTTTGTAGGTTTTTTGCAAAATATGACCGCTTGTTTTCTTTTCTCTCCAACTTTGTGTATTATTTTGATACGAATTTTCATTTTGACTATAAAAGGAAAAAATAATGTCTAACCCTCTTTTAAATTACACAGGCTTGCCTGAGTTTTCCAAAATCAAACCTGAACACATCAAACCTGCGGTGGAAGCCGTGATTAAAGAGTGCCGTGAAACCATTGAAGCGGTGGCAAAAATTGAAAACCCAACGTGGGAAAATTTCTATATGCCGCAAGCGATGGCGGGCGACAAATTCTCTCGTGCGTGGTCGCCGGTCGGGCATTTAAATGCAGTGAAAAACTCCCCTGAATTGCGTGAAGAATATCAAGCCTGCTTGCCGTTATTATCGGAATACAGCACTTGGGCGGGGCAACATCAAGGCTTATATCAAGGCTACTTAAAATTAAAAAACAGCCCTGAATTTGCTCACTATTCGACTGCACAGAAAAAGGCGATAGAAAACAGCCTGCAAGATTTTGAATTATCGGGCATCTCTTTACCTGCCGACAAACAAAAACGCTATGGCGAGATTTCTGCTCGTTTATCGGAACTTAGCTCACAATTTAGCAATAATGTGCTAGATGCCACAATGGGTTGGGACATCGTAATTACTGACGAAGCTCAATTAAAAGGCTTGCCGGAATCGGCACTTGAAGCTGCGAAATTATCGGCTGAAAGCAAAGGCAAAAAAGGCTACCGCTTTACCCTTGAATTTCCAAGCTATCTGCCGGTGATGACTTACTGCGAAAACAAAGCACTGCGTGAAGAAATGTACCGAGCTTTCGTAACCCGAGCCTCAGATCAAGGTCCAAATGCAGGCAAATGGGATAACAGTGCCATCATTGATGAAATTTTAAAATTACGCCACGAAAGATCGCAACTGCTTGGCTTTAAAACCTATGCGGATTATTCCCTTGCCACCAAAATGGCAGAAAATCCACAACAAGTATTGGATTTCTTAAACGATTTAGCCGCTCGCTCAAAAGCACAAGGTAAAAATGAATTGTGCGAATTGAAAAAATTCACCAAAGAACACTTTGGCGTAGAGCATTTGGATTTATGGGATATTACTTTCTACAGCGAAAAACAAAAACAGGCGTTATATTCAGTGAATGATGAAGAACTTCGCCCATACTTCCCTGAAAACCGTGTGCTTTCAGGCTTATTTGAAGTGATGAAACGTGTTTTCGGTATGCGTGTGGAAGAGCCGCAAGGTGTGGATGTTTGGCACAAAGATGTGCGTTTTTTCAATATTTTTGACAAAAATGACCGCTTGCGTGGTTCGTTCTACCTCGATTTATACGCTCGTGAAAACAAACGTGGCGGTGCTTGGATGGACGACTGCATCAACCAAAAACGCTTAGCGGATGGTTCACTCCAAAAACCGGTTGCCTATTTAACCTGTAATTTCAACAAGCCGATTGGCGACAAACCGGCATTGTTTACGCACGATGAAGTTACTACCTTATTCCATGAATTTGGACACGGTATTCACCATATGCTGACTGAAATTGATGTGGGCGATGTTGCCGGCATTAACGGCGTGCCTTGGGATGCGGTGGAATTACCAAGCCAATTCTTAGAAAACTGGTGCTGGGAAGAAGAGGCACTTGCCTTTATTTCAGGGCATTACGAAACTGGGGAGCCGTTACCAAAAGCGAAATTAGAGCAATTATTTGCAGCGAAAAATTTCCAAGCGGCGATGTTTGTATTACGCCAATTAGAGTTCGGCTTGTTCGATTTCCGCCTACACACCGAGTACGACCCTACCAAACAAGGTCAAGTATTGGCATTGTTAAAAGAAGTGAAAGAAAAAGTGGCGGTGGCAAAAGGCGTGGAGTGGGCAAGAACCCCACACAGTTTCTCGCATATTTTTGCCGGTGGCTATGCGGCAGGCTATTACAGCTACTTATGGGCGGAGGTGCTTTCAGCAGATGCTTATTCACGCTTTGAGGAAGAAGGTATTTTCAATGCAGAAACTGGGCAATCTTTCTTAGATAATATCTTAACCCGTGGCGGCTCAGAAGAACCAATGGTATTATTTGAACGCTTCCGTGGTAGAAAACCAACTCTTGATGCGTTACTCAGACACAAAGGGATTTTGGGTAACGGCATCTGAAGCCTGTAGTGCAAACTAGCGTTAAATGAAAATACCCAAGCGGTCAAAATTGCAAAATTTTTTGCAGATTTGACCGCTTGTCTTTTCTTTCTTTGGGAACAGGTTATAATTTCCAGCATTCATTATAACGAGAATGTACCTATGTCTTTAGATTTATCCGATATTCGAACACAAATTACCACCCTTGACCGCAATTTATTAAAGCTACTTGCTGAACGCCACCGTTTGGCGTTTGATGTGGTACGTAGCAAAGAGATCACGCAAAAGCCGTTACGGGATTTAGAGCGTGAAAAAGCGTTATTGCAAGAGTTGGTCAATTTTGCGGAAGCGGAGAATTATCAGCTCGATCCGCAATATGTTACCCAAATTTTCCAGCGTATTATTGAAGATTCAGTGCTGACTCAGCAAACTTATCTGCAAAATAAACTCAACGCTCAGAAAGAAGAGCAGGTGTCAGTTGCTTTTTTAGGAATGCGTGGCTCTTATTCCAATATGGCAACTCGTCAATTTGCCAAAAAATATCAAGGGGCGTTGCTGGAGCTAAGCTGTGGCTCTTTTGATGAAGTGTTTGAAAAAGTCAGCTCGGGCGAGGCGGAGTTTGGCGTGCTACCGCTTGAAAATACCACTTCAGGCTCGATTAATGAAGTCTATGATTTATTACAGCATACCGATTTAACTTTAGTGGGAGAATTGGCTTATCCCATCAAACATTGTGTGTTGGCAAACGGCAATGTGGATTTAGCGGAAGTAGATACCGTTTACACCCACCCACAGCCGGCACAGCAATGCAGTCAATTTTTGGCAACTTTAGACAAAGTACATATCAAATATTGCGAAAGCAGCTCGCACGCAATGCAAATGGTGGCACGTTTGAATAAGCCGAATATTGTTGCACTAGGGAATGAAGATGGCGGTAAGCTCTATGGTTTAACCAGCATTAAAACCGAGATTGCTAACCAGCCGAATAATATCACTCGTTTTATTGTGCTTGCAAAACAAGCGGTTCAAGTTTCGCCACAGGTGCAAACCAAAACTTTACTGCTGATGACCACCACTCAACAAGCCGGTGCATTGGTGGATGCGTTGATGGTATTCAAAACCCATAATATCCGTATGACAAAACTAGAATCTCGTCCGATTTATGGTAAGCCTTGGGAAGAGATGTTTTATGTGGAATTAGAAGCGAATATTCATTCCGAAAATACGCAAAAAGCGTTGATAGAACTTGAAGAAGTAACTAGCTATCTTAAAGTGTTAGGTTGCTACCCGAGTGAAATTATTGAGCCAGTGAAGCTTTAATCAATAAAAATGGTTCAAGGGCTGCTTTTAAACGCAGCCCTTCATTATGTTTGAGTAATTTAGCATTTACTTTCTTGAGCAGCGAGGTAGTCTAAATGTTGGCGGCTTTGGAACGGCACAATAGACAACTCGCCATTGGGAGAAATAAGTTGATAAAATTGTGGGTGGTTAAAGCTACCAAATGAGATGTCTGTTTCTTCCTTCTGCTGTTTATTGTGTTGTAATTTATTGATTTTTCGGATTTTTTCTTCTTTATTGCCGGAACAATTATAGTAACTTTCCACACTATTTTTTTCATCAACCACATACACATTAAAACTGCTATCTTGGTTATCTTCAAAGAAGAATTGCAAAAAGCCTTCGCTGGCAAATTCGCTGATTTTTTGAGGAAATGGTTTTTTCTCTTTGGCTATATCAGCGGTTAGATTTGCAATGTTTTCACGATTTTCGACCGCTTGTTCTTCAATCTGCTTAATGCCAACAGTCTGTTTACGGAAGATCACTTGCCACGTTTTGCCCGCAATTTTTAAGTGGCGTAGCTCATCGGCGTGCAGTAAACAACCTGTTTGAATTGCAATACATTTATGCACTAAATCAGCAACAAACTCACGAAGATCGCTGCGTAAATATTTACTATAGCAAAAAATATTCACGGAATTTGGTGAGGCTGCACTTTGATAAATTCGATTAGAAACTAATTTCAGGGCTTTTAAAATGGCATCTTCGCCGTCGAAATGCTGAGTGCGGATTTCATTCCAAACATTTCGGTAAATAATGCTGACACTACCGACTAAGGTTTTTTGAGTTTTACCAAAATTAAATAGATCACTTTGGCAAACTTTTTTAGGCAAGTCAGTAATGGTTTCCGTCGGATCTTGCACTAAATTGATCGCAATCGCTAAGTTACGAATTTTATTCGGATGATACATATCTTCCTGTGTCATCTCTGGTGCTTGAATCGGGAAAGTTAAGCGTAAATCGGTAATAAATTGGCGTAATTTCTGCGTATTTAGGTTATTGCTCGCCGTGTGCAAATGGGTATTGGCATTTATAATGCCGTTAAAAAATCCCCAAGCAATCAGTTTAACCGGGCTTTTGTTGTAGTGAACATAGCGAAGGTTTGAATCATATTGACTTTTGGGTGCTTGATTCACTAAATACCAACCTGGTTGCATTGAGCTACCGGCTTTTACTTCAATAAAAGTTACGGCATTTTCTGCTACGTTCGGCGATATTTTCGGATTGATTAACGGTACTTTACCCGGCAAAGTTTCAAATACAGAGTAAAGTCTTCGCATTAAAATGTCGGTATCATTGGTCATAATACTCGGATTAAGATGGAATTTTCGAGCGAAGTGGATTAAGTTACGATAGCTTTGTAGCAGGTGATCAATCAGCATATTTTCGTGGCTCATCACTTGCTTAATTTTCCAGTTTAGGCGATTTTGTAATAATGTAGTTTGTGCCTCATTCCAAGACCATTGCTCAACCAAAGATTGTAACGCTTCTGTACGCCAGTTTTTTCTGATTTCCCCTTCAATCGCTTTTGCATAAAAACAGACACGCAAGCGGTCTAATTTTACCCATTCTTTGCGAGTAATAAGATGTTCGGTAACTAGCTCAAGCATTGCTAGATAAGGGTCAAAATGGTATTCAATTGATTCATCACTCAGAATTTTTTTCTTAAACTCTTTTGAAATTAATTTTGTTTTCGGGTAAGTGTGGGCATAGCATTCCAGCAATAAAATCTTAATGGCTGATTTGTAAGGGTTATTGATCCCTTTATAGAGTTGCCATAGGCTTGCCCCAAAGAATTCGCTCGTAGAAAGACTGGAGAAATCGCCAAAATCTACCCATTCGTTTAAATCAATTTCAGGATTATTATGAGCAGTTTGATATTCATCTTTGTGCAGATGTAACCACAGTAAGCGTTTACCTGCAAGTAGTATGGCTGAACGATAAAATTCATCAAGCAAGAAAAAATGCTGAGCTGAACCACTGTGTTCATCTGTTACACCGCTACTGTAAGTTTGAGTTTTAAACTGCTCCGGGTTCATTAAGAAAATATTAATGTCTACATCAAAGGTTTTTGCCCATTCTTGTAGCTTAGTAATTTTAAGCTCCATTAATTTATATTGTTCAATAGTAAGCGTGTTTGAATAGCATAACCATAAATCTAAATCTGACAGACTGGTTTGAGTAATAGACCCCGTGCTCCCCATACAGTAGAGAGCATCAAAATGAGTTTGATTTTTTAAATGATGATCGGAAATAGCCTCGTGAAAGCTATAAGACATTAATGAGTTTTTTTGATAATCAGATAATTCAAAATGCCAAATACCTTGCGGTGCATTTTCTACATATGAAGGTAGGCTTGGGTGGTTAAAATGAATAAGTAATGGGATCAATGAAAAAACGTGGACAAAGCTTTGATTATTGGCACTAATAGCCCGCTCAATGCGATAAGCATTAAGTTTATCAATTCTTTTTTTAGTTAAAGCTAATTTTTGGGAAAAATTTCCCTTACTTGCCTTAATAGCAGTTCCTTCTACTATTTTTGCTGTAGTAGCTTCAAGGGAGAGTGTTTTCACGCTAATTTCCTTTTTAAAATGTGATCCACTTAACATTTTAGCTGAAAAGTAATGATAGTATAAGGTAATAGCTCAAAAAAGTAAAAAATACAATTTTCTCTAAAAGAGTTCAGACCAGTCATAATTTTAGTGTAAAATAAGCAAGTTTTAGTAGCTTATTTGAGTGAACAAGTGTAAGCTGAATTAACTATTTTTTCAGAACAAAATGATGAAGGAAACAAAATGAAAAGAGTTGTTATTACAGGTTTAGGTGTTATTTCAAGTATTGGTAACAATAAAGAAGAAGTGTTAGCCTCATTAAAAGAAGGAAAATCGGGCATTGAATTCGTGCCTGATTTTGCTGAAGTAGGTATGCGTAGCCAAGTTGCAGGGACAATTAAATTAAACCCGGCAGAGCTAATTGACCGTAAAGTTTACCGTTTTATGGGCGATGCAGCGGCTTATGCTTATCTTTCAATGAAAGAAGCGATTGAAGATTCAGGTTTAACTGAAGAACAAATTTCTAACGACCGTACGGGCTTAGTTATCGGTGCTGGTACAGGTTCGGCTCATAGTCAATTAGTAGCGTGTGATGCGGTGCGTGGTCCGCGTGGCGTGAAAGGTATTGGTCCTTATGCGGTAACGAAAACAATGGCATCAAGCGTGTCAGCCTGTTTGGCAACACCATATAAAATCCGTGGTGTGAACTATTCGATCAGCTCGGCTTGTGCGACTTCTGCTCATTGTATCGGGCACGCAATGGAATTAATTCAATTAGGCAAACAAGACATCGTTTTTGCAGGTGGTGCGGAAGAGCTTTCTTGGGAATGTGCAACTGAATTTGATGCAATGGGTGCGGTATCTTCTAAATATAATGACACACCAACCAAAGCAAGCCGTGCTTATGATGCAAATCGTGATGGCTTCGTTATAGCAGGTGGTGGTGCGGTTGTGGTTGTAGAAGAATTAGAACACGCTCTTGCCCGTGGTGCTAAAATCTACGCTGAAATTGTGGGATATGGTGCAACGTCTGATGGCTATGATATGGTAGCTCCAAGTGGTGAGGGTGCTGAGCGTTGTATGAGACAAGCAATGGCAACGGTAAATGGTGAGATTGAGTATATTAATGTTCACGGCACATCTACACCGGTGGGTGATGTAAAAGAACTGGGGGCAATCCGCAATGTATTTGGTGATAAAAAGCCTGCTATTTCTTCAACCAAATCAATGACTGGACATTCACTTGGTGCAGCAGGAGCTCACGAAGCAATTTACTCATTATTAATGTTAGATAACAACTTCATCGCACCAAGCATTAATATTGAAACCCTCGATGAGCAAGCTGAAGGTATGAATATTGTAACTGAACGCCAAGATAAAGAATTAACGACTGTTATGTCTAACAGCTTTGGTTTCGGCGGTACAAATGCCTGCTTAGTATTCCAACGCTATTCAAAATAATTTCATCTTAATGGATAAAAAAGTGCGGTAACGCACTTTTTTATTGCCTACAAGCAGTTGAATTTGGCTAAAAATTTGCAAATTCCCCTCTGTTTCATATCCTTCCTATATTTTTGGCAAAAAAATCAAATTTTATTTTTATCTGATTTTAGTTATATTTTTAGCATTAAATTTTGTTAAATTATTTTTATGATCGCCATATAAAAGAATTTCAATTTATTAAGTAGCATAATAATTTTATCATTTTTTTAACAAGATTTTTCTTCATCTATTTTTTACTTTATTTTATGAGTAGAATGGAAACTTATTCAAGGTCTTACACATATTTTGGAGAATATATGACACAACAAATAGAACGTTCAACTTGGCAAAGTAAGTTTGCCGCAATGGGTCCCGGTATTTTAATGGCATCAGCGGCTGTAGGTGGCTCGCATATTGTTGCTTCAACTCAAGCAGGTGCAATTTATGGCTGGCAATTAGCAATTATTATTATTTTAGCGAACTTGTTTAAGTATCCGTTTTTCCGTTTTGGCGTGCAATACACACTTTCAAGCGGTAAAAGTTTATTAGAAGGTTATAAAGATAAAGGTGGTATTTATCTCGTTATTTTCTTTATTCTAAATGTGATTGCCGCAATGATTAATACGGCTGCTGTAGGCATTGTTACAGCTGCGATCTTAAAATTTATTTTTTCAGCATTAGGTGTTCCATTTGATTTAAGCATTCCAATGGCAGGGACAATCGTGATTGTAGTAACCTGGGGAATATTGCTTTTAGGGAAATATCGTTTCTTAGATTCTCTATCTAAATGGATTATGATTGCTCTAACGATTTCAACAGTAACTGCAGTAGTGATTGCGGCTTTAAAGGGTGGAATTACAGTTGCCCCTGATTTTATTGAGCCGTCTCCGTGGAATTTAGCCGCACTGGGTTTTATTGTTGCTTTAATGGGTTGGATGCCGGCACCAATTGAAATTTCAGCAATTAACTCAATGTGGGTTATTGCTAAAAAACGTTTTAGTAAAATCAGCTATCAAGACGGTATTTTTGACTTCAACGTGGGCTATATTGGCACAGCCATTTTAGCAATTGTTTTCCTAGCATTAGGGGCATTGGTACAATATGGTTCAGGCGAACAAGTTGAGCAAGCCGGTGTAAAATACATTGCTCAATTGATCAAAATGTATGCCTTTGCAATTGGTGATTGGTCTAAGCTGTTAATTGCATTCATTGCCTTTATGTGTATGTTTGGTACAACCATTACAGTTATTGACGGATATTCTCGTGCGAATGCAGAAGCATTGCGTATTTTAACGAACCGTAAAGAGCATTCTCAAACAGAATTAGCGATCTGGCTAACACTCACATCAGCAATTGGTATCTTAATTATTAGTGTATTTATGAGTGATGTAGCAACAATGCTGAAATTTGCAATGATTTCATCGTTTGTTTCAACGCCAATTTTTGCGTGGTTAAACTTCTCATTAGTGCTGAAAGGCGAGCACCGTGTAACAGGCGGATTATTCTGGTTAGCAGTCGTTGGCTTAATTTACTTAACTGCTTTTGCATTATTATTCTTAGCACAGCAGTTTGGAATTATTGGTTAATTTAATAGAGATGAAAAAGGCGGCTAAAAATAGCTCTGTCTCGAAAAGTTAGATTGATTTAATTCAAGGACTGAGTGCTGTATTCCACAGTGCTTAGTCCTTCTAGCTTCATTTGAATCGTTTCTCATCGACCGAAAAAGCTATTCATTATAAAGATAGGTATATTTTGCAGAAAATTATTCGTTTTTGACCGCTTGTATAAGCAGATAATTTAAATCTGATGGGGAGTAAGTTTTCTTTTTATCTAGTAAGATTAACTCATTGAAATTATTAGGATTATATTAGGGAAAACAATGGTGCTTGGTTGTTTCTCCAATCTGAAAATGTTAGCGAGTGAATAGGCTATTTAATAGCTGATAAAGTGTAAAAAAATATAAATTTAAGTCCTAATTTTTTCACTCAATTTCTCTGAAAAATCCTTACTTCAACCTCCATTTTGTTTTAGAATATCTGAATTAATTAGCAACATTAAAAAAATAAAAGGACACAACAATGGCATTAAAAGAGTTAGATTGGGCAAATTTAGGCTTTTCCTATATCAAAACAGATTACCGTTTCATTGCTCACTGGAAAGATGGTAAATGGAATGAAGGCGAATTAACGCAAGACAATACATTGCATATTCACGAAGGCTCAACCGCTTTACATTACGGGCAACAATGTTTTGAAGGTTTAAAAGCCTATCGCTGTAAAGATGGTTCAATCAACCTATTCCGCCCTGATCAAAACGCAGAACGTATGCAACGTACGGCAGATCGTTTATTAATGCCACGTGTGCCGACTGAATTATTTATTCGTGCCTGTAAAGAAGTGGTTAAAGCAAACCAAGACTGGTTAGGTCCTTATGGTTCTGGTGCAACGCTTTACTTACGCCCATTTTTAATTGGTGTTGGCGAAAACATTGGTGTGAGAGCGGCTCCTGAATTTATTTTCTCCGTATTTTGCTGCCCGGTGGGAGCGTATTTTAAAGGTGGATTAGCACCATCTAACTTTATTACAACAGACTATGACCGTGCTGCTCCAATGGGTACTGGCGGCGTAAAAGTGGGCGGAAACTATGCAGCAAGTTTATTACCACACAAATTAGCAGTGGAAGAAAGTTCGGCAACCCGTAAATTTGCCGATGCAATTTATTTAGATCCGAAAACGCACACGAAAATTGAAGAAGTGGGAGCGGCAAACTTCTTTGGTATTACTAAAGATAACAAATTTATCACGCCGATTTCAGAGTCAATTTTACCAAGTATTACCAAATATTCATTGCTCTATATTGCCAAAGAACGTTTAGGTATGGATGCGATTGAAGGCGATGTATATATCGACCAACTTGATCAGTTTATTGAAGCAGGTGCGTGCGGTACAGCCGCAGTAATTACCCCTGTTGGCGGTATTCAGCACAAAGATAAGTTCCACGTTTTCCATTCTGAAACGGAAGTGGGTCCAATTACCCGCCGTTTATATACAGAATTAACAGGCATTCAATTTGGTGATGTTGAAGCACCGGAAGGCTGGATTGTTAAAGTAGAATAATTTTTATATCACATACAAGCGGTCAAAAAATAAGATTTTTTTACCGCTTTATTTTTTAAGAGAATATGAAAAAGTTAATTTTTTTAGGTTTAACCGCATTCGCATTAGCCGGTTGTTCATCAAGCATTTCTAATTCTAACCAATTAATTGGCAATTGGAAATGTACGATTAATTACGACGATTTTAATATTAGCACGATAGATAATCTGAAGTTTGCATCAAACGGTAATATTATCAATCAAGGCACAATTAATTACCCGCTACAAAAACCAATTTTTATTTATTCTATACAACAAAATGGACGTTGGAATTTACAGAATAATAAAATTGTTTATCGTATCGTAACACAGTCATTACAACGCACTCATCGTACCGAGATATGGGCTGAATTGCAGCGTGATCCTGCTTTACAACAATTTGAAGAGAATTTATTTAGTTCACTGTCTGATACTGAAAATAATAAAACTATTGAATTAATGGTAACGGATTTTTCTAATCAAAAAATGGAGATTAGACAGGAAGTTAAAGGGCATAAAGCTTATAAAGGACAATGTTTAAAAAGCTAGAGGAAATAATATGATTCAACGTTTTGAAGTTGGTAATCGCTTCTCAGAAGTCGCCATTCACAATGGCGTAGCATATTTAGCAGGGCAAGTGCCGCTTGATGAAACAGCCGACGCTTATACTCAAACCCAGCAAGTATTGGCTGAAATTGATAAATGGTTAGCAAAAGCTAACACCGATAAAAGCAAAATTTTAATGGCAACGGTTTATTTAAAAGAGATGACAGACTATGCTGAAATGAACCGAGCGTGGGACGAATGGGTTGCCGAAAATAATGCTCCACCCAGAGCTGCGGTTGAAGCGAAATTGGCTAATCCAAACTGGAAAGTGGAAATTGTGGTAACGGCAGCTGTATAACAAAAAGCAGATCATTGCGATCTGCTTTTATGTGAATTTCACTTAAAACTCAAAGAGTTATGCTACTTATACATTTGCTCAATTTGTTCTTTGTAGCGTTCTAAAATCACTTTTCGTCTCAGTTTTAAGGTAGGCGTAATTTCTTCCATTTTAGTTGTAAATGCTTGAGATAATAAGGTAAATTTTTGTATCTGCTCAAAACTAGCAAGATCTTTTTGCAATTCATTTATGCGTTGTTCGAACATTTTAACCACTTCAGCATTTTTTATCAGCTCTAGGCGATCTTGATAGCGGATATTCAGTTTCTTGGCGTATTCCTCAAGGCTGTCAAAGCAAGGGACAATCAATGCAGAAACATATTTTTTCGCATCAGCAATAATGGCAATTTGTTCTATAAATTTATCTTTACCAATTTTCCCTTCAACATATTGTGGGGCAATATATTTGCCATTTGAGGTTTTCATTAACTCCTTAATTCTATCTGTAATATAAAGATTACCTTGAGCATCAAGTTCCCCTGCATCCCCTGTTTTCAAAAATCCATCTGCTGTGAAAGCCTTAGCGGTTTCTTCAGGCTTTTTGTAATATCCCCTCATAACGGCTCCACTTCGTACTAAAATCTCATTTTCTTCACCGATTTTAACTTCTGTACCAGGCATTAAGACACCAATTGAATGAACATTGATATTGTTCTCTGACCAGCAGGAAACTGTGGCAGTAGTTTCAGTCATACCATACCCAAGTTTAATGTTGATACCAATACTTTGGAAAAAAATACCTATAGAAGGATCAAGTGTTGCACCACCACAGGGCATCATACGGATTTTTCCACCGAGAAGAGAACGTAATTTGGATAAAACCAATTTATCTGCAATGATGTATTGCAAGCGGTTTAAAAAAGTTGTTTTTTTACCAAGTAAATGGGATTGAGCCGAACGAATTGCCCAATTAAACAAGGTTTGGCGGTGGCTGGGTGCCTGATTTACTTTATCCCATATTGCCGCATAAATTTTTTCATAGAATCTTGGTACAGCACACATTAAAGTCGGTTTTAGTGCAGTAAGAGCATCACGAACTTGATGGGGATCTTCCAAATAACAGTTTATAGCACCTCGGTGTAGAACATAATAGACCCAAGCCCGTTCAAAAATATGAGAAAGGGGTAAAAATGAGAGCGATACATCATTTTCATTGATATTCGGAAGTGCTTTATCGTGAGCCTGAAGCTGATAAGCTAAATTCGCATAATCTAGCATTACCCCTTTGGGTTCACCTGTTGTGCCTGATGTATAAATAAGAGTGAATAGGTCATCTAAACGTTTATCATTTAATCGTTGATTCAATTCAGTATCATTTGGCGATACGTTGATAAAATCTTGCCAATGTTGAGCAATTTTGATATCACGCAATTTAATAGACTGTTTCATTGCCACTATTTTTTGTAATAGTGGACACTTGTTCGCTATTTCAATAGCAATATCATATTGTTCTTGATCGCCAACAAAGAGAATTTTAATATCGGCATCGTTTAAAATATACTCAACTTGTTTAGCAGTATTCGTTGCATAAATTGGCACGCTAACGGCACGAATTTGCATTGTGCCGATATCAGCAATCGTCCAACGAGGCATATTTTGTGCGAAAATAGCCACTTTGTCTTGCACCTCAATACCACTAGCTAGCAAAGCGTAAGAAAGTTCATCAATATGTTTTTGCAATGTTACCCAATTCAACTCCACCCATTTCCCATTTAGGAGAAAACGAGCTGCGGGCTGGAGAGGTAATCTCTGAGCTTGTTGGTGAAAACGATTGATAAAGTGGAAGTCTAAAGATGTCATCATTCTATTTTTTATTTTAAATTTCAGTGAACAAGTGTACTCTAATATAACTATTTTTATCCGATAAATCTAGGAAAAAGTAACAAGTGTACGCTGAAATTAGATGGAGAGTGAAGTATCAATTAGAAGATGATGTTAGCAAATTGTCTGGTGTGTAAATTTTGCAAAAAAACCGCTTGTAATGTTTACAAGCGGTCATATTTTTTCAGATTTTTGCAACTAAATCCGTTCAATATTAAATTGTTTTAAGTCAATTACATCAGGCGTGCCATAAAACGCACATAATGCTTTACGCAAGGTTTCAGCTCGTTTAGGGAGATAACCTCGTTCTGCGTAAGTTTTTACTTGAGCATATACTGCTTGTTTGAATGCAGAATTATCGCCCGGGTTGCCGGAGAGATTATCTGCACTCGCAAAATAGCGGAAGCCGGCAGCGGTCGCGAGTACCCATTCTATTGCTTGAGGCTTAATTTCCGCACTCTCAAATTCACGTTGGCGTTCGGCAGATCTGCCGTCTGGTTCATACCAATAACCGAAATCTTCTAATTTTCGGCGTTCTTCACCAGCAACCAGCCAGTGAGCAATTTCGTGCAATGCACTGCTGTAGTAGCCGTGAGCAAATAAAATCACGTTGTAAGGGCGTTCACTTTTTACGCCATCTTCTTCCAAAAAGGCAGGTAAATAGATAGGGTAATCGCCACCACGTTCTAACCGAGTATTGTATTCGGTCGCAAAGCAGTCATCAAAAATGCGAATAATATCTTCAATTTTGTGGTTTTCTTGATTCATTTTCTTCCTTTTATTCTTTTAAAGTTTATTTAACCGGTCTAAAAATTGGTTCGCTTCTAAAAAACCGGTAACACGAGATTGGCTTAATTCATTGCCGTTTTCATCAAAAAACAGGATTGTAGGTAAACCTAATACATTAAAATGCTGCATAAATGCAATGTTCTCTGTGGAGTTTTTGGTGAGATCGATCTGTAAAACAACCATCTCATTGAGCTTTTGCTGAACATTAGTATCTGTAAATGTATATTTTTCAAATTCTTTACAGGCAACACACCAATCTGCGTAGAGATCTAGCATCACTTTTTTACCTTTGGAAGCGGTCAATTTTGCCTCTAAATCTGCAAGTGAGCGAATTTGCTCTAACGTTAAGTGTTGAGTATTTTGTTTCTCGATTTGAGAGCCATTCCAAACTAGATCTGTCCAAGGCTTAGCGGCAAAGGCTAAAGCAATGAGTAAAAAGATTTTGATGATTTTTTTGATTATAGAATGAGATGGAATTGTCTCTAATAACCAAATCAAAAATGCAACGGCAAGAGCCGACCACAAAAAGGGCTCATAGTGGCTTGGCAATACGCGGCTTAATAAAAATACAGGCAGTGCAAGCATCACAAAGCCAAATGCAGTTTTGACTTTTAGCAACCATTCGCCTGATTTCGGCAGAATTTTATTACCAAATAGTGTAATAAGAATAAGCGGAAGCCCCATTCCTAATGCTAATAAGTAAAGAGCTAATCCTCCGGTTAATAAATCGCCACTTTGAGCAACATAAAGCAATGCACCTGAAAGAGGGGCTGAAGTGCAAGGGGAAGCAATTAATCCCGCGATCATACCCATTACAAAAACGCTGCCAAATGCACCACCTTGCTGTTTTTGGCTCATTGCATTCAGTTTTTGTTGCCAGCTATTTGGTAGTTTGATTTCATACAAACCAAACATTGAGCAAGCAAGTAAAATGAAAACAATGGATAAACTAATCAATACAGGTGGACTTTGCAGTGCGACTTGGAATGGCAAACCAATTGCCGCTACAATTAAGCCAAGTAACGTATAAGTTAGAGCCATACCTTGAACATAGGCTAGGCTTAGCAATAGGGCTTTTGCGGTAGAAGGTCGTTCTTTATTGCCAATCACAATGGCAGAAAGCAACGGTAACATTGGCAGTACACAAGGCGTGAAAGCCAAACCTAACCCAAGAACAAAGAACCAAAAAATCGAAAAGCGGTTGTTTGATAGCTTATCGGCAAGTTTATCTTGTTCTGATTTTGCAAAATTTTCGCTATTTTCAACCGCTTGTTCTGCCAGTTCTTCAGGATTTGCGGTAAGAATACTATCGAATTTCAGCTCTAGTCGTTCGGGTGGGTAGCAAAAACCTTTGGTGCAGCCTTGATAAACCACCTCAATAGCTGCATTATCTTTAACCTCTTTAAACGGCACGGCTAATTGTAGTTCGTTGCGGTAAATTTCAACCTGCCCGAAAAATTCGTCATTATACTGCTCAGCCGCTGGGAATTTGATGTCGCCAAGTTCAATATTCTGTGGTGTAATTTTGATCTCTTTTTTGTAGAGATAATAATCTTCGGCAATGTCCCAATTAAGTAGCAGGTTTTCATTGCGGTTTTCTAACGAAAAAACAAAGGCTTCTTCCGCTTTTAAAAATTTAGGTTTAGAAGAGAAAAGCCCTGCGTGAGATGAGCCTATCATCAACAGGCTTAAAAATAGGGAAAAAAGCGTCTTAATCATATTCAATCAAGCATTTTAAAATTCTATTGAGCGGATTATAACGCAATAAATTGCAAAATTCTGAAGAAATTGAACCGCTTGTACTCTTTTAACTTCGACAAGCGGTCATTTTTTAGTAAAAAATTACAATAAAATAAAAAAGTTATTGCATATTTATGCAGGAATAATTACTATTCATTCATTATTTTAAAGTGTAGTAGGATTTTAACGAATGGCAATTCGCATTCAAAATGTCAATTTTTTTTACGGCTCAAACCAAGCCTTATTTGACATTAATTTAGAGATTGAAAAAGGCGACACAGTTGTCTTGCTTGGTCCAAGTGGGGCAGGCAAAAGTACCTTAATTCGTACATTAAATTTAATGGAAGTGCCGCAATCTGGCACATTAGCAATTGCAAATCATAAATTTGATTTAGCCGCGAAAACAAATAGTAAAGAAGTAAGTTTATTACGCCGTGAAGTGGGAATGGTATTTCAACAATATCACTTATGGCCACATTTGACAGTAATGCAAAACTTAATTGAAGCTCCAATGAAAGTGCTTGGGCTAAGCAAAGAAGAAGCAACAAGCCGTGCGAAAACACACTTGGCACGTTTACGTTTAAGCGAGTTTGCAGATCGTTTTCCGTTGCATCTTTCCGGTGGTCAGCAACAGCGTGTAGCAATTGCAAGAGCCTTAATGATGCAGCCACAAGTACTACTTTTTGATGAACCGACAGCAGCTCTTGACCCTGAAATTACTGCTCAAGTTGTTGATATTATTAAAGAACTTCAACAAACAGGCATCACGCAAGTGATTGTAACCCACGAAGTTGGTGTTGCTCGCAAAGTAGCAACGAAAGTGGTATATATGGAAAAAGGTTCAATTATTGAACAAGGCGATGCAAGTTGTTTTATGCAACCGAAAACCGCTGAGTTTGCAAATTATCTTTCACACTCCTAATAAAAATAAGGAACACAACAATGAAAAAATTACTTTTAGCGACTTTAATTGCCACCTCCGCAATGGCAAACGCACAGCAAGAAATTACTTTTGCAATGGAGCCAAGCTACCCGCCTTTTGAATTAACCAATGAGAAAGGTGAAATTATCGGCTTTGATGTGGATATCGCCAATGCGATTTGTAAAGAAATTAATGCGACTTGCCACTTCAAAAGTATGTCGTTTGACTCATTAATCCCAAGTTTAGTGAAAGGTCGTGGTGGTTTTGATGCAGCAATTTCAGCAATTGATATCACAGAAGCTCGTGCAAAACAGGTGTTATTCTCTGAGCCATATTATGAAAGTTCTGCAAGCTTTATTGCGGTAAAAGATAAAGGTTTAACGCTTGAAACAGCGAAAAAAGTAGGCGTGCAGAACGGTACTACTTACCAACAATATATTGCAAATGAAGCGAAGCAGTATTCAGTGTCATCTTATGCTAGTTTACAAGATGCTATTTTAGACCTGAAAAATGGACGTATTGATATTATCTTTGGTGATACTGATGTGGTAAGAGAAATGTTCGATAAAAACCCTGAGTTAGGTTTTATTGGCGAAAAAATTACCGATAAAAAATACTTCAATAATGGTTTAGGTATTGCGGTAAACAAATCTAAAGCTGAGTTAGTTGAAAGCCTAAATAAAGGTATTAAAGCGATTAAAGAGAATGGCGAATACCAAAAAATCTACGATAAATGGATGACAAAATAATCTGATGTTTACTGATTATCTCCCCTTAATTTACACCGCAACCCTAATGACCTTAGGGTTAGCGGTTTGTTCTTTACTACTTGGCTTTGTGCTGTCTATTGGTTTTGTTTCCTTAGAAACAAGTAAGTGGGCTGTTGTGCGTAAAGCAACGAGTACTTTTTTAACATTACTACGCGGCTTACCGGAAATTTTGGTTGTCTTTTTGATCTATTTTGGTACGCCTGAAGTATTGGAATTGCTGACAGGGCAATATGTTGAAGTTGGACCGTTCGGTTGTGGTGTTGTGGCACTTTCATTCATTTTTGCTTCCTATGCTTCACAAAGTTTGCGTGGTGCAATTCAAGCTATTCCGCTTGGGCAGTGGGAGTCTGGAGCGGCTCTTGGTTTAAGCCGCAGTTATACTTTTATTCATATTGTGATGCCTCAAGTATGGCGACACGCTTTACCTGGGTTGAGTAACCAATGGTTAGTATTACTGAAGGATACCGCATTGGTTTCGCTTATCGGTGTTCACGATTTAATGCGTCAAACTGACTTGATTAACACTCGTACTCACGAACCGTTCACTTGGTATGGTTTAGCAGCCTTGATTTATTTAGCGATTACCTTAATCAGCCAGGTATTTATCCGCCGTCTTGAATTGCGTTTTACTCGTTTTGAAAGAGGAGGCAGATAATATGTGGCAAGAATATTTGAGCGTGATTGCACAGGGTATTCCAACCAGTCTTGCTTTAATGGCAGTGGCATTGATTGTTGGTTTTATGTTGGCAGTAAGCCTCACTTTTTTACTTTCAATGGAAAATCGCCCGGTAAAATGGGTGGTTAATAGTTTCTTAACACTGTTTACAGGTACACCATTGTTAGTTCAGTTTTTCCTGATTTATTATGGACCGGGACAATTTGAGTGGATCACGCAAAGTGCTGTATGGGGATTGTTTTCAGATGCTTGGTTCTGTGCCGTATTGGCATTATCATTGAACAGTGCCGCATATACGACATTATTGTTTCACGGTGCGGTAAAAGCAATTCCAAAAGGGCAATGGGAAACCTGTGCAGCATTGGGTTTAAGCCGTTTAGATACACTTAAAATTTTAATTCCTTATGCGTTAAAACGAGCTTTACCGTCTTACAGTAATGAAATTATATTAGTTTTCAAAGGTACATCGCTTGCCTCAACCATTACGCTTATGGATATTATGGGCTATGCTCGCCAATTATATGGCACGGAGTATGATGCTCTAACCATTTACGGAATGGCTGGTGTGATCTATTTAGTGAGTACAGGCATTATGACGGTAATACTCAGAAAATTAGAAAGCAAAGTATTAGCCTTCGAGCGACTTGAAGTAGAAAAAGCCTAATCAGTTAATATCAATAATAAAGCGGACAAATACAGATTTGTCCGCTTTTACTTTATAGATTGCGAGTTGCAAAATTTTATGAAAATTTAACCGCTTGTATTGGTTATCTCCAAGCCTTGAATTGGTTAATCAAGCCATTGGTTGAGCTATCGTGGCTGGTAATTTCTTCATTATTTTCTAGCTCAGGCAAAATGCGGTTAGCGAGTTGTTTGCCAAGCTCTACGCCCCATTGGTCGAAGCTGTAGATATTGAAGATCACGCCTTGTACGAAAATTTTGTGTTCGTACATAGCAATCAATGCCCCTAAGCTATACGGTGTGATTTTTTGTACTAAGATAGAGTTAGTCGGTTTATTACCGGTGAACACCTTAAACGGTACAATTTCAGCGACTTCTTCAAGCGTTTTGCCTGCGTCCAAGAATTCTTTTTCTACTACTTCTTTGGATTTACCAAATGCGAGTGCTTCAGTTTGAGCAAAGAAGTTAGAAAGTAATTTGTTGTGATGATCGCTTAACGGATTGTGCGTTTGAGCCGGTGCAATAAAATCACAAGGAATTAATTTAGTCCCTTGATGAATTAATTGATAAAACGCGTGCTGACCGTTTGTTCCGGGTTCGCCCCAAATAATAGGACCTGTTTGATGTGTAACAGGCTTACCATCACGACCCACAAATTTACCGTTTGATTCCATATTGCCTTGTTGGAAATAAGCCGCAAAGCGGTGCATATATTGGTCGTAAGGTAAAATTGCTTCAGATTCTGCTCCTAAGAAGTTGTTATTCCAAATACCCACTAAAGCTAACGTTGTTGGAATATTTTGTTCAATTGGAGCTAATAAGAAGTGTTGATCCATTGCGTGAGCACCGGCAAGAAGCTGCTCAAAGTTTTCAAAGCCAAGAGAAAGGGCAATAGATAAGCCAATTGCAGACCAAAGTGAATAGCGACCACCTACCCAATCCCAAAACTCAAACATATTTTCAGTATCAATACCAAATTTTGCGACTTCTTTCGCATTAGTTGAAAGTGCCACGAAATGTTTTGCCACCGCTGATTCATCTTTAGCAAAATCCAATAGCCATTTGCGAGCTGAAAGGGCGTTAGTCATTGTCTCTTGCGTTGTAAAGGTTTTTGAAGCAACTAAAACTAAGGTCGTCTCAGGATTTACCTTGCGTAACACTTCTGCGATGTGAGTGCCATCGACATTTGATACAAAGTGCATATTCAGATGATTTTTATAAGGGCGTAACGCCTCTGTTACCATATAAGGTCCTAAGTCTGAGCCACCGATGCCGATATTAATCACATCGGTAATCGCTTTGCCTGTATAGCCTTTCCACTCGCCTGAAATCACACGCTCAGAGAACGCTTTCATTTTAGCTAATACAGCGTTCACTTCCGGCATTACATCTTTACCATCAACAGCAATTGGCGTATTAGAACGGTTACGCAATGCTACGTGTAAAACGGCACGATTTTCGGTACGGTTAATTTTTTGACCTGAGAACATTGCCTTTTTAGCTGAATCCAGACCACATTCATTTGCTAATTGGCGAAGAAGGGTTAAGGTTTTGTCATTAATCGCATTTTTAGAAAAATCGACCAGCAATTCATTTTCAAAACGAAGGGAGTATTTATCAAAACGGCTGGCATCTTCGGCGAAAAGTTGAGGAATGGGGAGATTATCTGCTTTATGCTGAGTCAAAGCATTCCAAGCAAAGGTTTGGACAGGATTGATTTTCTGCATTTTTTATTTCCTTTTACGAATTTACAAATTGAAATCGGTTTAGGATTGAGCATCTTTAGTTAATTCATCAAGACGCTTTTCTAATTCATTTAATTTCTCGCGCGTGCGAAGTAAAACTTGCGATTGAACATCAAACTCTTCACGAGTTACTACATCAAGGCGAGCAAGCTGAGCTTGTAGAATTTGTTTGAATTTTTCATCTAGATCGTTACCTACATTTTTTAGACTTTGGGGTAACGCATTGTGTAATTGTTGAGCAATAGCTTCTAAGTTTTTAGGCGTGAGCATTTTCTAATTCCTTACAATAAAATTACCCTAATTCTAGTTAATTTTAGGTATAAGAGAAAGTAAATTCTTTGATTTATTGCGTTAGTTGGTACTATTTAAATAGCCTTTTATCTTATTTCTCTGTAAAATGCCGCCTTTCGTAAAATATAAGCCAAAATTATTCACAATCCTTGTAAGGATTGTTCACAACTTCGCTGCCGTTGGCAAAGCCAACATTCAAAAAGCGATGTTTTTTGTAACCGCTTGTATTGACTAATTCGTGGTTCGCAAACCTCCCACGCAAAAAAACTAAGGACATAAAATGACAATTCAAACTCCAAAAGCCGTTGTGATTTTTTCAGGCGGTCAAGACTCTACCACTTGTTTATTCCAAGCCATTGCTGAATTTGGTAAAGAAAATGTGGAAGTGCTTACTTTCCAATATGGACAACGCCATTCTATTGAACTTGAAAAAGCTGAATGGATCGCCAAAGATTTAGGCGTGAAACAAACGCTCATTGATACTTCTGTGATTAAAGCCATTACCACCAATGCGTTAATGGATAATAGTGCTAAAATTGAGCAACAAGGTAGCACGCCTAATACTTTTGTTGATGGGCGTAATGCACTTTTTCTGCTTTATACCGCCATTTATGCTAAAGGGCAGGGCATCCAAACTATCTTTACCGGTGTGTGTGAAACCGATTTTAGTGGCTATCCGGATTGCCGAGATGTATTTGTGAAATCGATGAATGTAACACTAAATTTAGCAATGGATTACAACTTCAACATTCGTACACCATTGATGTATCTCACCAAAAAAGAAACTTGGGCATTAGCCGATAAATTAGGGGCTTTTGATTATATTCGTGAGCATACCCACACTTGTTATTTAGGCATTGAAGGCGGTTGCCACGACTGCCCGAGTTGCATTTTGCGAGAAAAAGGTTTGAATGAATATTTGGCGGAAAGAGGACAATCCAATGTTTAAAATTGCAAAAGAATTTAGTTTTGATATGGCTCATATGCTTGATGGACACGATGGAAAATGCCAAAACCTGCACGGACATACTTATAAATTGCAAGTTGAAGTAGCAGGAGAGCTGTTCCAAGAAGGAGCAAAACGTGGAATGGTGATGGATTATTCGGATCTGAAGGCAATAGTGAAAACCCATATTTTAGATCCGATGGATCACGCCTTTATCTACGATTTACACAACGAACGTGAAAGCCAAGTGGCACAATTGCTTATCGATTTAAAATCGAAAGTTTACGGTATTCCAAGCCGGACGACAGCAGAAGAAATGGCAAAATATATGTTTGAAAAGCTCGAGAAAGTGGGGTTGACGGTAAGTTTAATTCGCCTGTGGGAAACGCCAACGTCTTATTGTGAGTACAGCAAATAATGGCAGAATTGATTTCTAACCCAAGCTTTCCGATAGTTGAAATTTTTGAGAGTTTGCAGGGCGAGGGTTTTAATACCGGAATGCCTTCAATTTTTGTGCGTTTTGGCAAATGTAATCTCACTTGCCCGTGGTGCGACACCAATTACAATCAATTTGAGCAATGGACGTTAAATGAGATTCTTGCCAAAGTAAGAAGTTATTCGGCAAAAAATATCATCATCACCGGTGGAGAGCCAACTATTCAGCCCAATTTATCGCTATTACTTAATCAACTAAAAAAAGAAGGCTATTTTTTAGCGATTGAAACTAACGGTTTAAAAGAAATACCACCGCAAATTGATTATATAGCAACTAGCCCAAAACGAATGTATCAAGAAAAATATCAACGCCGTTGCATTGAATTTGCTAATGAAGTGCGAGTGGTGGTGGATGGTGAGGTTCAAACGTTTTGTGAGCAATTGGAAAATAAAATTAAAGCAGAGCATTATTACCTTTCGCCTTGTGAAAAAGAGGGAAAAATGAATTTGTTGGAAACCATCACCCAGATTGGGTTATTAAATCAGCGTCCAAATAAGCCTAAATGGCAACTAAGTATCCAAACGCATAAAATTGTGGGGATTGAATAAGTAGAAGTTAGAAGATGATTTTCTTCAATTTAAAAGACTGAGCCGATATTATCCAGACTCAGTCTTTTTATTTCAGTTTTTAGCAGAAGATAACTTTATTTTTTCTCGCTAACCATTATAGCTTGCCAATTATCGCTTTTTGCTTCACCGATTAAGTATTTTTGGTCAGAATTACCAGCCTTTGAATCAATAAACTTAGTTTCCATAATTGCTTTTTCCATTCCTGGAGTATAGCTTTTTTGATTTTGGGTTAAAATTGCCGTAATAATTGGGTTACCCTCTGTTGGTGCAATTTCTAACTGCTTGGTGTTACCAGTAATATTAAAGATATCTGAGTTTCCATCTTTCACTCTTCCAGTTGCTACACCATCTTTAAATTGGATTTCTACATCACCCAATTTGCTGATACGTGCGGCAAATTCTTTAGTATGTGGATTTGAACCATATACAAATCCTTCTTTTTTATGGTAAGTTGCTGTTAATTTATCAGAGATATTATTATTTACTCGTTTCTCATCATACACGACAAAATACTGACTGAATTTATCGGCAGCATCGACAAGGTTTTTGCTATTTGTATCGTTATAGTAGCCATAGAATAGCTCATCGCTACTGCGGATAAGAAAATCGCTAGAGAGTTGTTCAGCATTAATATCAGCCAAATTTAATACGAGAAAATCTTTTTCTTCAATAATTTGTTTACCGCTTACCACATCAAATTTTGGCTTTGTACCGGCTTTATCCACCAAAGTGAATCTACTAAGCTCAAGAGTTTGAGCGTCTTTATTGAGTTTTACTGAACCAATTTTCTCAAAAGAAGCGTCAATTTTTTGTGATTGTGGCTGTAGTACGGGCGGAGTAAGCTCTGTTTGAGGAGCATTTTCTATCTGAGGAGCATTTTCTACCTGAGGAGTATTTTCTACCTGAGGAGCATTTTCTACCTGAGGAGCATTTTCTACCTGAGGAGCATTTTCTACCTGAGGAGCATTTTCTACCTGAGGAGCATTTTCTACCTGAGGAGCATTTTCTACCTGAGGAGCATTTTCTACCTGAGGAGCATTTTGTGCCTGAGAAGTATTTTGTCCCTGAGGAGCATTTTGTGCCTGAGAAGTATTTTGTGCCTGAGGAGCATTTTGTACCTGAGGAACATTTTGTGCCTGAGAAGTATTTTGTGCCTGAGAAGCATTTTGTGTCTGAGGAACATTTTGTCCCTGAGTGTTATTTTGTGTTTCTAGTACTGGTTTGGACTGGCTCGGTGTTGAAGACGAACCTCCGCTACCGCTCCCTCCGCAAGCACTTAAAACTAAGGTTGCAGCAAATGTTAAAATTAATTTTTTATTGAATTTCATTCAGTTATTCCTTAAATATAAAAACGAAACTGCGAGGAGTCTATCACATTTTTTATATAAAATAAGAATGAGTGGTCTGAGGAGTCTTACGTAAACGTTTCCCTAATGAAAATTTTTTAATTATGGGAATATCCACTACTAATTTTGTAGCGATAATGTATTTTTTTAGGAAGATGGAAATGAAAATAGAGAAATAAATAATTAAGAGCTTAAGTTCTGAAAGTCTGCCTTACAGATCCCCTTTTGTTACTAAATCAATATTCAATAATTTAGCGATACCTTGTGATTTACGTTTAATTTCCTGCCATTCCGATTGTGGATCGGATGCCTCTACAATGCCAGCCCCTGCATAAAGCGTAATTGAATTTTGTGAAATTAAGGCAGAACGGAGTGTTACGCAAAATTCGGCTTCATCATTACTCATTACCCCCAAAGTGCCTGCGTACCAATGGCGAGTAAAGGGTTCGTTTTCAGTGATAAATTGTTTTGCTTTTGGGCGAGGAAGCCCTGCCACAGCGGCAGTGGGGTGAATACGACTTAAACAATCGCTATCAAAAACACCTTGTTTTAGCGTAGCTTGAATTTGGCGGCGTAAGTGCTGGACATTGTGCAACCGTTTGATTTTCGCTTCAGATACTTTAAATTCAGTAACACAATCGGCAAGATTGCTCTCAATATCATCAACAACTAATTGATTTTCGTGGATATTTTTCGGATCGCTTAATAGCCATTGTGCATTCAGTTCTGTTTGGGTTTCACTTGGTGTAACTGCTGCTGTGCCGGCGAGAGCTTCAGTAAAAAATTGCTTGTCTTTGCGTTGATATAAACGCTCCGGGGTTGAACCAATGAATGCAACCTCTGCACTTTCAGCCCAGAGGAAATGGTAGCAACCTTGATTGATTTGGCGACTTTGTGCAATCAGATCATAGCTGCAAATCGGATTTTCAAAATGCAGACGGATGGCGTTTGCCAATACCACTTTTTGAAACTCGCCTTGTCCAATAGCACAAATCGCTTTGTTGATATTGCTTTCCCATTGCTCAAAACTGCTGGCTGCTGCAACGGATTGCAACGGATTATCGGGCAAGCTCAATTTTTCAATATGCTCAAAATTTGCAAGAAATTGTGCAAAAACAACCGCTTGTTGCTCCATATTATCGCTATCGAAATAGAAACAAGCGGTCAAATTTTGCTGATTTTTTACCAATGTGAATTGAGGCAAAATAAACTGAGTGTAACCTTCAAATTGTAATCCACCGATTAGAGGCAAATTGTATTGTTGAATAAAGGCTTGTGCGGTTTCAAGGGTATGAAATTGACGAATTGCTCCGATAGTTGCAATTGTCTCATCTTTATCACGATATTGTAGAAAAAAGTGTGGGTAGTGCTGATTTTGTGCTTTTAACCAACCAAGTAGCGGTAAATTTTCTTCAAATAGCGGTACGGAGGCTTGAATGCTGATTAAGCCTTCTCCTTTTCCTACTTTTGAATAAATTTTTATAAGCTCTTGTTTTAATTGGTTAAAAATAGACATTTGCAAAAGAATGAAAAAATTATACCGCTTGTTTTTAGCTGATTTAAAAAAAGGTCATCATTTTAACGTATTTCCTCTTTTTTTTCCTCTCAAATTAGAGTAATGTTTGCAAATTCATTCCAAAGTATCGATTTTTTAAACAATCGTATGCGGAAATAGCAGAATTAATCATATAGGAAGTTAGCAATGGAACGTTTTCCCAAGTCAGATAAATTAGCACAGGTTCGTTACGATATTCGCGGACCAATTCATAAAGAAGCTCTCCGTTTAGAAGAAGAAGGGCATAAAATTTTAAAATTAAATATTGGTAATCCTGCTCCATTTGGTTTTGAAGCACCGGATGAAATTTTGGTGGACGTTATTCGTAATTTACCGAAAGCACAAGGTTATTGCGATTCAAAAGGTTTATATTCGGCTCGTAAGGCGATTGTGCAGTATTACCAATCAAAAGGTATGCGTGGAATGGACGTGAACGATGTTTACATCGGTAATGGTGTTTCTGAGCTGATTACGATGTCGATGCAAGCATTACTCAATGATGGCGATGAAATTTTGATTCCTATGCCTGATTATCCGTTATGGACAGCCGCCTCAACTTTGGCTGGCGGTAAAGCGGTGCATTATTTGTGCGATGAAGAAAATGAATGGTTCCCGGATATTGAAGATATTAAATCAAAAATCACTCCTCGTACAAAAGGGATTTTAGTCATCAACCCAAATAACCCAACAGGTGCGGTGTATAGCCGTCAAATTTTACTTGAAATTGCAGAGCTTGCTCGTCAGCATAATCTGATTATTTTTGCAGACGAAATCTATGAAAAAATTATTTATGATGGTGCGGTTCATCACCACATTGCAGCACTTGCCCCTGACTTATTAACCGTTACTTACAACGGTTTATCAAAGGCTTACCGTGTGGCGGGTTTCCGTCAAGGTTGGATGGTGCTAAGCGGTCCGAAACATCAAGCTAAAGGCTTTATTGAAGGTTTGGATATGCTTGCCTCAATGCGTTTATGTGCGAACACGCCAATGCAACACGCAATCCAAACCGCATTGGGTGGTTATCAAAGCATTAATGAATTTGTGCTACCGGGCGGTCGTTTATTAGAGCAACGTAACAAAATGCACGATTTATTAGTGCAAATTCCAGGCATTAGCTGTGTGAAAGCGAAAGGGGCGTTGTATATGTTCCCGAAAATTGATACTGAAATGTATGGTATTAAAGATGACCAAAAATTTATTTACGACTTGTTACAACAAGAAAAAGTATTGTTAGTACAGGGTACAGGCTTTAACTGGCATAAACCGGATCACTTTCGTGTTGTAACGTTGCCTTACGCACATCAAATTGAAGAAGCAATCGGTCGTCTTGCGAATTTCTTGAAAACCTATCGTCAGGAATAGGTGAAATATCCTCTGATTTCTCTGTAGGGACGCACTGGGTGCGTCCTTCTTTCTACTCTGCAAAAATTTCAAGAAATTTAACCGCTTGTGGACGCACATACTACGTCCCAACAAACTTGGTTATCACTATGTTAAAAGGCATTCTTTTATCTCTCTCAGCCTCAATGTTATTTGGCTGTATGTACTATTTGGCGATCTTTCTAAAACCGCTGACAGGTGTGAGCATTTTCGGCATTCGTATGGTGGTTACGATTCCTTTTCTTTTCCTTGCCGTATATCTATTTAAAAAACAAAACGAGTTTTTAGCATTTCTCCAACGCCTTAAGAGAGAACCTCATTTGTTACTGATTATTTTCATTACGGCATCTATTGTGGGGGGGGCAAATGTGGCTGTTTTTGTGGGCACCCAATAGTGGCAAAGCGATTGAGGTTTCAATAGGCTATTTATTAATGCCGATTATGATGGTGGCATTTGGAAAAGTAGTTTATAAAGAAACGCTTTCTTTTAATAAATGGTTGGCAATTGTCGTGGCGTTTGTAGGCGTTATCAGTAATATTCTTTTAACAGGTAAAATTTCGGTTGAAAGTTTGTTTGTCTGCACAGGTTATCCAATCTATTTTTCCCTCCGCCGAAAATTTGATTTAAGTCATTTACATAGTTTTGTAGTGGAGATTTTATATCTACTTCCTGTTGCGTTATATTTTATAAGCCAACTAGATATGCAATATGTAGAAATGCAAAATCCAAATATTTACTATTTTATTGCTCTGCTTGGCTTAATTAGTGGCACTGCACTTATCAGCTACACCCTAGCCAGCACGATTTTACCTTTTAATGTACTGGGTTTATTGGGCTATGTTGAACCACTATTGATGTTGATAGTTTCCTTCTTAATTGGTGAAAAGTTAGAAAGCGAATCTTATATCTTGATGATTTGCCTACTGATTTCGATTTTATTTTTGGTGTTAGATGGTATCATTGCTCTGCGGCAGCAGCACAAAAAGCGAAAACGAGTATCTGGTTTAAGGATGAATAATGAGTGATATTGTAAATTATTGGAAATGGTTAAATTTATCGGGCTTGAGATCAAAATTGGTTTAGAGAAGTGAGATTAATTAGGGTGGCACTGAATGTGCCGTTACATCGTTTTTTTGACTACTTACTGCCTGACGAGCTGAATGCCGGTAAGGGCAGCAGGGTTGTTGTACCTTTCGGCAGGCAAACTAAAATCGGCATTGTGGTTGATTTTCCGCAAACGAGTGATGTGCCAATTGATAAACTTAAACCGATTAAAAACGTATTAGATTTAGATACTCTTTTCGATGATGAAATGTGGCAGCTGCTTACTTGGGCTGCTCGCTATTATCACGCCCCAATAGGCGAAGTATTAAACAGTGCTTTGCCCGTCAAACTTCGTAATGGCGATTCTACAGAACGCTCCCAACCCGATTATTTTGTGGTAACGGAACAAGGAAGAAAATCCTTAATTATCGGCGAAAACAAAAAAGCCAAAAAACAGGTTGAGCTTTTAACTGAACTTGCCGAATTTGCAAAATTTTTTGAAAAACCGACCGCTTGCAGCCCTTCTGCGTGGAAAGGATTATTAGAGAAAGGTTATGTTGAGAAAATTGATGTGCCTTTTATTTCGCAATCGTGGCAACAATCGCTTGGCGAATTGCCGTTAGTGAATGTGCAAAATCGTCTCACCTTGAATAAACAGCAAACCTTAGTAGTTAGCCGTTTAAATGTGCAAAATGAGTTTGCTGCTTTTTTACTGAATGGGGTAACGGGTTCGGGCAAAACCGAAGTTTACCTGCAATTTATCGAAACCGTACTAAAACGCAACCGGCAGGTGCTTGTGCTTGTACCGGAAATTGGGCTAACACCACAAACGGTACAACGTTTTAAAGCTCGCTTTAATGTGGAAATTGACGTTTTACATTCCAATATGAATGAAACTGAACGTCTGAATGCGTGGCTTCGAGCTAAAAATGGCGAAAGTGCGATTGTTATCGGTACACGTTCCGCCCTCTTTACTCAATTTAAGAAATTGGGGGCGATTATTTTAGATGAAGAACACGATAGTTCATTCAAACAACAGGAGGGCTGGCGTTACCACGCACGAGATTTGGCGGTGGTGAGGGCAAAAAATGCAGATATTCCTATTGTGCTAGGCTCAGCCACGCCAAGCCTTGAAAGCCTACAAAATGTTCAAAATGGCAAATTCATTGAATTAGGGCTCACTGCACGGGCTGGTAATGCACAAATTGCTAATCAACATATTATTGATTTAAAAACACAACGCATTACTGCGGGTTTATCTGAACGATTGTTTTCAATGATGAAACATCATTTGGAGCAAGGCAACCAAGTGATGCTGTTTTTAAATCGTAGAGGCTTTGCCCCTGTGTTACTTTGCCACGAATGCGGTTGGATTTGCGAGTGTGAGGCGTGCAATAAGCCCTTTACTTACCATCAAAAACAGTGTGTGCTACGCTGTCATCATTGTGCTACTCAGAGGGTAATTCCTCGCCAGTGTGGACATTGTGGCTCAACCAATTTGATTACTACCGGTGTTGGCACTGAGCAGCTGGAACAAGTGCTTAAGGAGCAATTTCCAACTTACCAAGTTACTCGAATTGACCGAGATTCTACTTCACGGAAAGGTTCACTAGAAAATCACCTTAACGATATTCGAGAAGGCAAAAGCCAAATTTTGATTGGAACACAAATGTTAGCAAAAGGGCATCATTTCCCTAATGTTACGTTGGTAGCGATTGTAAATGTGGATTCAGCCCTTTTCTCGACTGATTTCCGAGCGGAAGAGAAACTTGCTCAACTTTATTTGCAAGTGGCTGGCAGAGCAGGACGTGCCGAGAAAAAGGGCGAAGTAGTGCTACAAACACACTACCCGGATCACCCATTGTTAAAAACCTTGTTAGAACAAGGCTATAGCGAATTTGCCAAAGAAGCCTTAAAAATACGAAAGATAATGGCATTGCCGCCGTTTTCCTCCCAAGTGCTATTTAAAGCGACAGGGAAGAATAATGAGCAAACATTAAAAGTGCTTGAACAACTTGCGGATTATTTTAAGCAAAAAATCCGACAACAACATTGGCAAGGTTTTCAGTTGATTCCACCATTTTCTGCTCCAATGGCAAAAAAAGCAGGTTTTTACCGCTGGTTGTTGTTAATACAACACCCAACCAGAAATGCTTTGCAACAGTTACTCAATTGGTTTGATCAAGAAAAAGAAAGTTTAGATATTCCAACAAATATTAGGCTGAGTTTGGATATTGATCCACAAGAAATTGGGTAAAAAGAAGAGAACAAGCGGTTGATTTTGTGTGATTTTTTGCAAATGAATAAGGCAGGTTTAACCTGCCTTATTTGTTATCTACTTTTCCTTCCAATACCCAATCCACTCTTTTAGTGCCAGCATATTACTGTTCATTGCTCCGGCTTGTGGAACAAAGTGCATAAAGTTGAGCTTGTAGTGATCAGGGGTATCTCCTGAGCCAACACTTGCAGTAAGCACTTCAAAACCTTGTTGGGTAAAGAGCATTTCCGCTCGTTTCATATGCCATTGGTTGGTTACTAAAATAATTTTATTGATGTTCTCTTTTTCTAAAATTTCACGGCTAAAAATTGCATTTTCTTTGGTAGTCTTGGCTTTGTTTTCTAACCACTTAGTTTCAATGTTAAAGAATGTTTTAAATTCATCCGCCATTACTTTTGCTTCAGATGTGCCATTTGGGCTACTGCCTGTGGCTAAAATCGGTAAGCCTGTTTCTTTATGTAAATAAGCAGCATAACGCATTCTTTCCAGTGGAATGCCTGTAATCGCTAATTTTCCGAATAATTCTTGGCTGTCTCGTAATCCACCGCCTAATACCACGATCGCTTGGGCGTTTTTGTATTTTTCGATAGTCATTTCTCCACTATCTACTAAGGAATCACCCAGCTTTTGTGAGGTGTAAGGAATACTGAAAATATATAAAATTGCAATGCCAAGCAGGGCAAAAAAGTAAGCTGAATATTTATAGCCTACTGAAAATAGAATTAATGCTAACAACCATAACAGGATAATGTTAAATGGCGGTAGGATCATTGCCGTAATGAATTTAATCAGTTCAAACATAAAATTGATTTATCGTAAAGATGAGTAAATAAGTGTTTATTTTCCTAGATTATCAACGAATTGTCTATTTTTCCTTATGGAAAAGTATTAGAATGCTCCATTTGGAGAAATCTTCTGATGCATAAGGCAGAGGGGAAGTAATATGCAACAACGATCTACGAAAGAAAAATTGATTCTAATCGGTGCAGGTGGTTATGCAAAATCTGTATTGGATTCACTCGATTTTGAGAAATATGAATTCTGTGGCTTTATTGATAATTTTAAACCTGAAGGAAGTAGTCATTTAGGTTATCCAGTTCTAGCCTCAGCAGTACAAGATTTTGCAGAGTGTGAAAATTATAGTTATTTCATTAGTATTGGCGATAACACACATCGTTTAGAGAAATTTTTTAAATTGCAGCAACTAGGGTGCAAAATTATTAATGTAGTTGATAAAACTGCTCTAGTGTCTAAACATTCCACACTCGGCATTGGTGTATTTGTTGGCAAAATGGCGATTGTAAATAGTGGTGTTACAGTAGGCGATAATGTGATTATTAACACGAAATCATTGATTGAACACGGTTGTTTTATCGGCAATCACTGTAATATTTCTACAAACACGACACTAAATGGCGATGTGATTGTCGAAGATTATGCGTTTGTGGGAAGTTCGTCTGTTATCAATGGTCAATTAAGAATTGGTGAAAGTGCACTGGTTGGTTCCGGTGCTGTGGTAATTAGAAATGTAGAGCCTCGTACTGTTGTAGCAGGCGTTCCGGCAAGATATATTAAGGATATAAAATAATGGCAAATGTATTTATTGTGGCAGAAATTGGTTGTAACCATAATGGCGACCCTGCTTTAGCGAAAAAAATGGTGGATGTAGCAAAAGAATGCGGTGTTGATGCGGTTAAATTCCAAACCTTCAAAGCAGATAAGCTGATTTCTAAATATGCTCCTAAAGCTGAATATCAAAAAGTAACCACAGGTACGGCAGATTCTCAGCTGGATATGACCCGCAAATTAGAGTTGCCTTATGATGAATTTGAAAAATTAGAGGCGTACGCTCGTTCACTTGGTTTAGAGGTGTTCTCAACTCCGTTTGATTTTGAATCGATTGATTTCTTAGCAAGTCAGCAACAAAAAGTATGGAAAATTCCATCAGGTGAACTAACCAATTTACCTTATTTAGAAAAAATTGCACGACTTCCGATTGAAGGCAAAACCATTGTGATTTCAACGGGAATGGCGACGATTGAAGAAACCAAAGCCTCATTAAAAGTGTTAGAAGATAATGGTATGGCGAAAAAAGATATTACGATTTTACATTGTAATACTGAATATCCGACACCTTATGAAGATGTAAATTTAAATGCTTTCCACCAGCTTAAACAAGAATTTGGCGAATATAGCTTAGGCTTTTCCGACCACTCAGCTGGTTATTTCGCAGGCTTGGCGGCAGTGCCTTATGGCATTACTTTTATTGAAAAACACTTCACGTTAGATAAAAATTTTGAAGGTCCGGACCATAAAGCCTCCGTTACTCCGAATGAATTAAAATTACTTTGTGAGGGCATTCGTGCAGTAGAGAAATCACTCGGCTCTTCTGAAAAGCTAGTTACAAACTCTGAAGCCAAAAATAAAATTGTGGCAAGAAAATCCATTATTGCAGCTCGCCCAATTAAGAAAGGTGAAATTTTTACTACTGAAAATATTACAACCAAACGACCGGGCAATGGCATTAGCCCAATGTTCTGGTATGATGTGTTAGGAAAAGAAGCCCAACAAGATTTTGAAGAAGATCAACTTATTCAAGATTCTCGTTTTGCAAATCAGATGTAATGTCATATAGTGATGGGGCGAAAGTTCCATCATTTTTTAGATAACAAGCGGTCAGATTTATGAAAAAAATTGCAATTATTACAGCTCGTGCGGGTTCAAAAGGCTTACCAAATAAAAATGTACTCTTGGCAGACGGTAAACCTCTAATGGCGTATTCTATTGAGGCAGCGATTGAGTCTAAGCAGTTTGACAAAATTATTGTCAGCACCGATTCACAAGAATATATTGATTTGCTCTCCCATTATCCGATTGAATTTATCAAACGTGCTGAGCATTTAGCCAGTGATAAAGCCAGTTCCTTTGTAGTAATTGAAGATGTGCTAAATCAATATAAACACATTGATTTTGACTATTTTGTGTTACTTCAGCCAACATCTCCGTTAAGAACCGCACAGCATATTCAAGAGTGTTGCGAGAAGTTTGAGTGTAACTTTGATAAGTTTGATTTCATCGTGTCGGTATCTGACGCTCATAAGCCAACCACACTTACTCGTGTGATTGAAGAAGATGAAAGTTTAAAACATTTCCAGCTAGATTATTCTAACTATGCCCGTCAGCTCTATCGCCCTGAGTATTCACCTAATGGTGCAATTTTTTCAGCAAAACCGACCGCTTACCTAGAACAGAAGCACTTTTATGGGGAGAAATGTCTTGCCTATTTTATGGACAAAGACGTTTCTATTGATATTGATGACCGCCAAGATTTTGAATACTTTTACTTTATTTTACAACAACGAAACAAAGAAAAAATACTGCTTGAAACCATCAAACGTTCGATTTTAATGAAAAAAGAGAACTTTAAAGAAGTAAAAGATATTGCGTTGATCGGGCATTCGATTATCGAATATTGGGATATTAAAACTTTAAATGGCAAAGCAGTGAATAACTTAGGCATCGCAGGCATTTCTACCAAAGAATATAGTGAGCTGATTCTAGACAAAGGCTTAATTTCAGCCTTACCAAAAGAAGTTGTATTGATGTTTGGTACAAACGACCTTGTACGTAGTGGCTGGAGCGATGAAAAAATTCTTGCGGACATCAACCATTTAATTGCTCAATTGAAAGCGATTTGTGAAGATATTCATATTTCATTCCTAGAAATTACGCCAACTGCATTCCGAGTGGATCGCAATAACAATGATATTCGCTTGTTAAATCAATATTTGAAAGATAATTTATCAGTAAAATGGATTGCGTTGGATAAAGCCTTTAGTGATAAATATGGTAAATTAGATTTAAATTATAGTAATGACGGCTTACATTTAAATGCAAAAGGTTACGAAAAATTAACCGCTATTTTGGAAGAAGAATTAAAGTAAATGAAAAATATCGCATATATTACAGGATCGCGTGCTGAATATGGCATTGTTAAGCGTTTATTAAAGAAATTAGAACAAGATCCGGAGATTAATTTCTCACTTGTTGTAACCGCTATGCATCTTGATCCGCAATATGGCAACACAGTAACTGTGATTGAGCAAGATGGCTTTGACATTACCGCTCGTATACCACTTCCCTTAAATAGTGAAAATAACCAAACCATTATTCATTCTATGGCGGAATGTTTAGACCGATTTGGTCAGCATTTCCAGCAACATAAATATGATGCAGTTATTGTATTGGGTGATCGTTATGAAATGTTAGCAGTAGCAACGGCGGCTGCAATGCACAATCTTCCGCTCATTCATTTACACGGTGGTGAGCAAACCTTAGGTAATTATGATGAATTTATTCGCCATTGCATTACTAAAATGTCTAAACTACATTTAACTTCAACGGAAGAATATAGACAGCGTGTTATCCAAATGGGAGAATTGCCTGAAAATGTGGTCAATACAGGCTCGCTTGGGGCAGAAAATAGTTTAGATTTAGTATTACCAACCAAAGCGGAATTGGTAGAGCAATTAGGTGTTCCAAATACACCGTATTTCTTAGTGGTTTTCCACCCTGAAACATTAACAGATGTGTCGGTATTAGATCAAATTGATGCGTTGTTAAATGCTTTTGAGCAATTTAAAGATAAATACCAATTTGTGTTTATCGGCTCAAATTCGGATACTAATTCCGAGCAAATTTATGCTCGTTTTAAAACCTATACTGATGAAAATCAGTTTAAGTTTTTCACTTCCGTAAAGCCGGAAGAATATTTGGCATTGATTAAATATTCTCAAGGTTTAATTGGTAACAGTTCATCAGGCTTAATTGAAGCACCAAGCTGTGGGGTTGGAACGATTAATATCGGCAATCGCCAGCAAGGAAGAGTGCGTGGAGAAACGGTCATTGATGTAGAAAGCAATGAAAAATCCATTATTGAAGGCATTAATAAATTGATTTCTACTGAGTTTCAAGACAGACTGCCTGAAATGAAAAATCCATATTTTCAAGACAACGCGATGGAAAAGGCTTACAATGCAATCAAAAAATTCTTAGCCGATAGCAAAAACAGTCAGCCGAAAGGATTTTATGATGTGAGCTTTTAACAAGCGGTCGAAAATGGACAAAATTTTGCAATTATGAAAGCAATTAAAGACAGCGTTATTTACTTAATCGGGGAATTGGCTTCTAAGTCAATTCCTTTCTTGCTCTTACCTTACTTCTCTCGAAAATTGGGGGTAGAAGGCTACGGTGAGCTTTCCTATTACCAAACTTTCTCTGCCTTGTTTGTCATTTTTATCGGGCTTAGCCAAGATGGTGCGGTAGCTCGTTATTTTTATTTTTACGGTAAACGTTCGCTCAATTTAGTGCTGACGACAGGCTATTTATATACTCTTTTGGCAAGCTCGCTTATTCTATTGGGTTGTTGGTATTTCAAATCAGAAATCATTGCTTATGTGGCGATTGGGGCAATGTTCCAATCCTTTTTGAATGTGCAATTAAGTGTTAGGCAATGCCAAAAACAGGCGGTTTCTTACACGGTTATTCAGCTAATGTCAGCTATCTTTTCGGCAGTTATTACCGTTGCAATGATGGAATATTTTGAAACGGATTTAGTTGAAAAACGGATTTTGGCAATTTTAATTAGTAATGCGTTAGTCTTTTTCATCGCTTATCTGCTTTATGCGAAAAAAAGCAAAATGAAAAAATTTAGTATTGCTCATTATAAAACCGCATTCTTTTATTTGATGGGCTTTGGTTTACCGTTGATTTTGCACCATTCCAGTATTTTCTTAAAAGGGCAGTTAGACCGTATTTTTATTTTCCATAAATTTAGTGAAGCTGATTTAGGCTTGTATGCAATGGGGGCACAAATTGCATTTATTTTAGCCATTGTTATTCAAGCCTTAAATAAAGCGACACTTCCTTATTTTTATGAAGCACTAAAACAGAAAAAAATTAATGTGAGCCATATCCACAAATGGGCGTTTTATGCCTTATTTACAGTACCAATTCCGGCACTCGTGATGTGGTTTATTCCTGAAGAAGTAGTGGTTTGGATTTTAGGTAACCAATTTGTAGGCACAAAATATTATATAATCCTATTTTTAATTGCGACAATGCTCGTTGTGCCTTATTTAATTTTAGTGAATTATTTGTTTTTTTATGGCAAAAATAAACTGATTTCGCTTTGTTCTATTTTATCTACCATTTTCTATTTGGTGGCATTATTCGCTTTAACTTTTACTCAAATAGAATATATTCCTTTTGCCGCTATTATTGGAGCAATTGTAATTATTCCAATTCTTTATGTAATGACGGCAAGAGTAGGAAAAACCGTATGAATTTAATTATTTGTTGCACTCCTTTGCAAGTGCTGATTGCAGAGAAAATTATTGAAATGCACCCAAATGATGAATTTTTTGGGGTAATGCTCTCTACTGTCAAAAATGCGAAATTTGATTTCTACCAAGCTCGTTTAGGGAAAAAATGCCAGCAATTTTTTGCAATGCAGCAACATAGTGAACGAATTCAATTACTTAAAGAAATTCTCTATTTAAAATCAACCTTTGGTGGTAAACAATTTAATAAAGTATTTCTCGCAAATATTAATGAATTAGAAATTCAGTTTCTACTCAGTGCAATTAAATTTAATGAACTGAATACCTTTGATGATGGTGCAGCAAATGTTGTTCCAAGTAGTATTTTCTATAAAGAAGAAAATATAGGGCTAAACCGTAAATTAATTAATATGTTTTTAGGCAATAAATATAGTTTGGAAAAACTGAAAAATTTATCTAAAACGCATTATACAATTTATCAAGGTTTCCCAAATATTATTAAAAATACGGTTTATGTAGATCTTATTAATAAGAATGAATTATCTGGATCAGAATTAGAAACTTCTAAGGTTTTTAATATTCTACTCGGTCAGCCAATTTTTGAACGAGAAGATGAGAAAAATATTGCGTTAGCAGAGAAGGTAATTAAAGCATTTGATGTTGATCTCTACTTACCACACCCAAGAGAAAAATATAAACTCAGTAATGTGGAATATATTGATACCAATTTGATTTTAGAAGATTATATCTTTCAAGAGTTTAGCCATAAAAAATGCCGAGTTTATACCTACTTTAGCAGTGCCGTAATTAATATTTTGAATAAAAGTCCAAATATTGAAGTTGTTGCTTTAAGGGTAGAGGTAGATAATCCAGCCTATATTGAAACTTATGAGCTTTTTGAAAAATTAGGCATTAAAATAATTGATATTCGAGAATAAAATGAAAAAATATTTAATTTCATTAGAAAAAGATGTGAAAAGACGCGAGCTTTTCTTTTCTCAACCCAATACGCTTGATTTTGAAATTTTTAATGCCATTAATACAATGAGTAGAGATTGGGATGCTTTGAATACGCATTTTGATTTAGCTAAATTCGAGCAACATTATGGGCGAAAAACCACAAAAGGCGAAGTTGGCTGTACGTTAAGCCATTTGGCGGTTTATCAAAAAATAGCAGAAGATACTACTATTGAAAATAATGATTACTGCCTTGTCTGTGAAGATGATGTGTTATTTACTCAAGATTTCCAAAAACATATTGAGGCTTTATTAGTACAAAATTTGACAGCAGATATTATTCTAGTCGGACAATCCAAAATCCCAACTTTTGATGATGTGGAATTAGAAATTAATTATCCAACTACTTTTGGTTTTTTACAAAAACAGATTGGCGATAGCCAATATAAATATGCTTATTCTTATCGTAATTATTTTGCCGGTACAGTTGCATATTTAATTAAAAAATCGACCGCTTGCAAGTTTTTAGCACAATGCTCAACAACTCGCCCTTACTGGCTTGCTGATGATTTTATTTTATTTGGTAATGAATTCAAATTAGATGTGTTAATTGTTCGCCCATTAATGGCGATTGAAAACCCTGTATTAATCAGTAATTTAGAAGATTTACGTGGTTCACTTAATAATAATTTATTCAAAAAGCTGGTTAAATATCCACTTAAAAAAATATTAGCGATCAAACGTAATCTTTCTTCAAATTTGTAATAGGTTTGTAATGTCAGCTCTGTTTAATTTATTTTATATTTACGATCCTTGGTTCTTCCACTTTTTGCGAATGGCATTTTTGGTAGGATTATTGGCTTGTGGTTATTTAGTTTCCCAAGTCATTAAAGGGAAATCCAACGGAATTATTATTCCGAAAGACAGTTTGATTGCAATTTTTGCATTGATTGGCTTTAGTGTTATTCCGCTTATCATTAACGGTACAAAAGAAATTGGCGTATTGGCAATGTATGTCAAAATGTTGATTTTATTTATTTTCGGTATTGCAGTTTATAATATTTTTTATCGAACGGAAAATGGTAAATCTTTATTTGTTCGTGATCTCAAAATCGGCATTGGTATTCAATGGATTTGTGGTGTAGCAGCATTATTAGGTGTACCTTTTATGGTGGATTTTCTATTGTCCAGTAACGCAATGATGCCGCGTTTTTTGGGTTCTGAACAGGAATATAGGCTTTATAATATTACCTCCTCCGCTTTTTTCCAATTAAGTATTTTCTACTTAATGTTACTGCATTTTTTATTAGCTTATAATAAAAAAACGGATTCAATAAATGAGTGGTTTTTATTTTTAATTTTATGTGTTGGGCTAATTTCAGGGAGAACATTTTTATTAATATCGATAATTAGTATTGCTCTTTATTTTAAATGGAAATACTTATTGCCATTAATAGCCTTTACGATATTAATTCTATTTTTAGCTATTGTTTTTCCTGAAAACCGTTATGTAGAACACGCACTAGAGCCTGTAATTAATTTATTATCCGGCACAGGTAAGGTGAGTTCTTCCACCGATAATTTAGTGAAAAACCACTTATTTATTCCAACCCTTAGCCAATTTATTTCCGGTGATGGTTTATATTATACCGAAACAGGCGGCTATTATGGTGGTTCAGACTCAGGCTATATTCGTCAAGTGTTATACGGTGGTTTGAGCTATATGTTAGTTTGTTTTGCATTTACTGCTTATTTTGTGCGGAAAGTAGCAATAAATTGGTTTGGAGGAAGCTGGATTTTTACTTTATCGACTATTGGTATGCTTGCTATTTTAAATATTAAAGCCGATACCTTCGCTTATCCGGGGATTATGTTTGTCTTATTAATGTTTTTATCCTTATTCGGCACAAGCGGTCGAAATTTAATATTATTTTGCAACAACAAAGAGGCAAAAAATGTTTAGTATTATTGTGCCTTCTTATAATCGTAATGAAGAAATTAAGGCATTGCTAGAAAGTTTAAAGCAACAAACGCTTTATAATTTTGAAGTCGTGATTGTTGATGATTGCTCCAAAAGCCCTGTTAGCGTCAATGAAGAGTATCCTTTTGAGGTAAAGGTTATTCGTAATAACCCAAATGTGGGAGCAGCACAAAGCCGTAATGTGGGGGCAAATCACGCAAGCCGAGAGTGGTTGCTGTTTTTAGACGATGACGATCGCTTTATGTCTGAAAAATGCGAACGATTGACGCAAGAAATTAGTCAAAATCCAGCTGCGAATTTTATTTACCACCCTGCAAAATGTGAAATGGTAAACGAAGGCTTTACTTATGTAACTTCACCCTTTAAGCATAAAAGTGAACTGACGAAAGAGAATATTCTGAAAGCAAATAAAATTGGTGGTATGCCGATGATTGGCTTGAAAAAAGAACTCTTTTGCAAAATTGGCGGATTATCTGACCGCTTGCGATCACTGGAAGATTACGATTTCTTGTTGAAATTATTGGAAGAGCCGACTTTTGAGCCACTTTATGTGGATAAGGCATTAACTTATTGCACCTTTCACACCAAGCGTTCGAGCGTTTCAACGGATACCACAAATACCGAAAAAGCGATTGAGTATATAAAACAAACCTATATTCAAACCCCTGAACAGGCGGAAAATTTTAAATTAAATTCACTTTATATTTTAAGTTATCCGCATATTATGAATTTATCTCGCAAGGCGGCAGGTTATTATTTTGAAATGTTTAAACAGACGAAAAATATTAAATCGCTGATTATTTCCCTTGTAATTCTTATTTCGCCAAAATTGGCGATTAATTTAAAAAGGTTTATTTAATGAAATTTTCCGTTTTAATGTCGTTATACATTAAAGAAAAGCCACAATATTTAAGAGAATGTTTTGACAGCCTGAAAGCTCAAACTCATCAAGCAGATGAAATCGTTATCTGTTTTGATGGGGCTGTTACGCCTGAATTAGAAGCGATTGTGGAAGAATATAGTGCAATTTTACCGATAAAAGCGGTGAAATTCCCTCAAAATCGTGGTTTGGGTAAAACTTTGAATGATGGTTTGAACTATTGTGCAAATGAGTGGGTTTTCAGAATGGATACCGATGATATTTGCTTGCCTGATCGTTTTGCAAAGCAAGTGGCATTTATTGAGAAAAATCCTGAAGTCGTCATTTTTGGCGGGCAAATTGCCGAATTTGGACAAGATATTAACGATATTGTGGCTTATCGTAATGTGCCGACCACAACAGAAGAAATTATTAAATTTACCCGTAAGCGTTGTCCGTTTAACCATATGACGGTGGCATATCAAAAATCGAAAGTATTAGAAGTGGGTGGATATCAAGATCTACAAGAAGATTACTATTTGTGGATCAAACTCATCGCTCAATTCAAACAAGTGGCGAATTTACCTGATTTGTTAGTGTATGCGAGAGTAGGCAACGGAATGGTTGGTAGACGCCGTGGCAAAGCTCAAGCGGAAGCAGAATGGCGTTTATATAAATTGAAAAACTGTTGCCAAATCCACGACCCAATTTCAGGGTTTGGTATTTTCTTAATGCGAGCAATTCCACGTTTATTGCCGCTTTCTATGCTTAAAGCTGTTTATAGATTGTTGAGAAAGTGAATTTGTTCTATTTATAATAGCTGGCTATATTATCTAAAAAAATCATCACAGCTTCCTTTTGCATTAAAGGAAGCTGTTCCCATTTCTTATCTAACTCGCTGAGTTTTACCTCATCTAAAAGAGCATCTTTCGGCATACAGTCTTGGAAAAACCAACTAATCGGTGTTTTAAGGAAAATTGCAATATCAATTAAATGTGCTACATTTATTTTACTTGCACCCCGCTCATAGCGTGAAAGTTGCTGTTGAGATAAGCCGATATATTCGGCTAATTTTTCAGCGGAATAACCTAATTCTTTACGCTTTTCTTGAACTCGTTTCCCAATTAACTTATCTACTTCTACCGCAAGCAACTGTGCCATTTTTCACTCTTTACTTAAAATTACTCATTTATTGATATTTTCGTGATTTTTTCACTTGAAAACAGAGTAATAAATAAGTAATAATTTGCTTAAATACTTATCTATTGAGTATTTAATGTGTTTTTTACTTATTTAAATTAGAGGTTACTATGAAAAAACTACTTTTTTGTTCAGTTGCAACTTTATCTGTTTTATTAACCGCTTGTGGTGGTGGCGGTGGTAGCGGAAAAGCTGAAACCCCAGATGGTACTAAGGTTGATTTAACCAATAGTCCAAAAGATGATGTAGCAGGTAAAACCGTTGGAGGTGAATTCTATGGTAAAAACCAAAATGACTCATTCTATGGGGTTTGGATCAATGATGCGAAAACGGTAAGAGAATTACGTTATCAAGGTACAGAAGCTACTCAACTTCCGTCTGGATCAGCAACTTATTTCGGTGATTCTTATTGGTTAAGTGGTGCAACTGGCGAGGTATCTAAAGGTGGTAAAACTACGTTGAATGTGGATTTTGACCGTAAAACTGTAGATGGAAAAATTGAATACTCACTGTTAAATGATGGTAGAGTTCAAGATATTACCTTGCACGAAACATCATTAAATGGTTCAAAATTCAATGGCGAGGCAAGTACGCTTTTAGAGAAGGGCACTTATGAAGGGGCGTTATTTGGTCAAGGTGCGAAAGAAGCAGCGGGCTTAGTGAAATTTCCTAAAGCTCCTTCTTATGATACTTCTTTCGGCGGTATTCGCTATTAATTCTATTTATAGTCAGGTAGAGATACCTGACTTCTTTCTTTTATTATTCTCACTCAATTATGCGATTTTGTATTTCATTGCTTGCCTTTTTCAGTATTCAAATGGTATTAGCAAATCATTCCAAACTTGAAGAACAGCTAAAACAAGCGATTTACCAACAAGAATTTAAAAAGATCCAAATTCTACTGAAAGATTATAAACAACAAGAAAATGCAGATCCTACTGTAATCGCTTATGCAAAAGCGAAGTCTGCCTTTATTCAACAAGATTACCAAACAGCAATTTCTATTTATAGGAATATCATTAGTCAAAAGCCGGAATTAAATTCAATGCGTATGGAGCTTGCGGTTGCCTTATTTGCAGATAAGCAAGATAACGAAGCTAAGTTGCAATTTGATAAAGTAAAGAGTGTTCCTGATTTGCCCGGAGTAGCTTACCAAAAAATTGAGGCTTATTTAGAGGCGATAAATCAACGTAATGAATGGCAATTTGACCTGAATTTTTCTTATCTTAAAACGGATAATGTAGCGAATGTATCTCACCAGCCACAGATTGAAAATACGGGTTTTATTAAAAACGAAACGATGTTACCACAGAAAGCTAATGGCTTTGCTTTTAATGTAGATGTAGCGAAAGATTTTAATTTATTTAATTCTCACTATTTGAGCTTTCGAAATGAAGCAACTGGCAAAATTTACTGGGATAATCACCGTTTTGATGATGTATCTAATCGCCTTCTGCTAGGTTATGCCTATAAAAAATCAGATAAAACACTACGCATTCAGCCTTTTTATGATAAACGTTGGTTTGGTAATAGGTCTTTTCATTGGTCTAATGGGCTTCAATTTAGTTATGATTTTGCTATCTCTAATCAATGGAAAAATCAGACGGTTTTATCATTTGAAAAGCGGTCGTTTTTTGATGAAAATTTGCAAGCCGGTAATATAAAAGCTTTCTCCAATACTTTGCTTTGGTTGCCTAATCCTAAACAATTATTTTATGTTGGGGGGACAATATCAAAAGAAAATACGCGAGAAAAACAGTATGGCTCAACAAGCAAAAATATTCGCTTAGGCTGGTTACAAGAATATCAATGGGGAATTTCTAGTCAGTTGAGTTTTTCATTTACCCACCGAAAATTTCACGATGAGGCGATACTCGTAGGGATTATTCCTCTCAATAAAATCAGACAAGATAAAATCTATAGTGTGAATGCTAAATTTTGGAAACGAGATTGGTATTTATGGGGCATTACGCCTAAACTGAATATTGTATGGAAAAAGCAACAAAGTAATTTAGCAAGCCTCTATTCTTATACAGATAAGCAAATTACAGTATTATTTGAAAAGAGCTTTTAAATTAGGGGTGAAACCCCTAATGTTTAGTGATGTTACTGATTCTTCAAAATCTCATTCATCAACTGAATATCAATATGACAATAACCCGTTGGGTTTTTAACCAAGTATTCTTGATGATATTCTTCGGCAGGGAAATATTGTTCCAACATTTGATTTTCTACCGCTAGCGGTTTATCGAATTGAGTTTGTAGCTCGCTTAAGGCTTGGTTAATCACAGGCAGATCTTGCGGATCGGTATGATAAATGCCTGTACGGTATTGGATACCGATGTCGCCACCTTGTTGGTTAATGCTCACCGGGTCAATCACTTTAAAGAAGTAATCCAATAATTTTGCTAAGCTGATTTGGTCAGCATCATAAGTTACTTTTACTACCTCAGCGTGTCCGCTGCCTGCACACACATCTTGGTAAGTAGGGTTGTCTGTATTACCGTTAGCATAACCTGATTGAGCTTTTACCACGCCTTTAATTCGTTGCATAAAAGACTCTACGCCCCAGAAGCAGCCGCCCGCTAAATAGATTTCACGAATGTTTTGCATATTTTCTCTCCTATAATCCTTCAATTTAAAGCATCAGTAAAAATTAACTAAAATTATACCGCTTGTAAAACACAATAATATATATTTTACCGATTTCAATTATAGATAATTGCATTTTTTACAAGATTTTTTACGCAAAAATAGGTATAGTATCGCCACCTTTTTTAATCAATTTATAATTAGAGGTTCTATGGGTACTCTTAACAGTCTTTTAGGCATTATTGTTTTATTATTCATTGCGTTTTTATTTTCGAGTAATAAACGCTCAATAAATGTGCGTACAGTATTAGGTGCGTTAGCGTTGCAAATTGCAATTGCGGCATTGGTGCTTTATGTACCGGCAGGGCGTGATGCATTAAATGCAATGGCAAGCGGTGTTTCTAAAGTTATTTCTTATGGTAATGAAGGTATTTCATTCCTATTTGGTGGCTTAGTCAGCGACAAAATGTTTGAAGTGTTTGGCGGTGGCGGTTTTGTCTTTGCTTTCCGTGTGCTTCCTGTGATTATTTTCTTCTCGGCATTAATTTCATTGCTTTATTACATCGGGGTAATGCAATGGGTAATCCGCATTTTAGGTGGCTTATTACAAAAAGCGTTAGGTACATCTAAAGCTGAATCTATGTCTGCAGCGGCGAATATCTTCGTTGGTCAAACCGAAGCTCCACTTGTGGTAAAACCCTTTATCAGCAAAATGACTGAATCTGAACTCTTTGCGATTATGTCGGGTGGTTTAGCTTCTATTGCTGGCTCAGTAATGGCAGGTTATGCAGGAATGGGTGTGCCTTTAACCTACTTAATTGCAGCATCATTTATGGCAGCACCGGCAGGTTTATTATTTGCGAAAATTATGGTGCCACAAACAGAAACCTTCCGTGATGAGTTAGAGGCAGTTGATTTAGAAAAACCAGCTAATATTCTTGATGCGGCTGCTTCAGGTGCGTCATCAGGTATGCAACTAGCCTTAAATGTAGGGGCGATGTTGATTGCTTTCGTAGCGTTAATTGCCTTAGTGAATGGTATTTTAGGTGGTATTGGTGGCTGGTTCGGCTATGACTCATTAAACTTAGGTCAAATTTTTGGCTGGATATTCAAACCACTTGCTTGGGTAATTGGCGTTCCTTGGGAAGAAGCTGAAATTGCAGGGCAGATGATTGGTCTAAAATTAGCGGTTAATGAATTTGTAGGCTACTTAGAGTTTGCAAAATATTTAGCACCTGAATCAGCCATTCAGTTAAGCGATAAAACCATCGCAATTATTACTTTTGCACTTTGTGGTTTCGCTAACTTCAGTTCTATTGCTATTTTAATCGGTGGTATCGGTGCAATGGCTCCAAATCGCCGTGGCGATATTGCTCGACTTGGTATTAAAGCCGTAATTGCAGGTTCACTGGCGAACTTAATGAGTGCGACTATTGCAGGCTTATTTATCGGCTTAGGCGGTGCAGTTTTATAATCTGAATAATGAATAAAACCACTAGAAATAGTGGTTTTATATTTTTTTATCTAACGTAAACGGTTGCTTGAAATTTGTCTATTTACAAGCGGTCAGATTTTTATAAAAATTTACTGAATCATTCATTTAATTAAAAAGGAGAATCGTATGAGTCTAAAAAATTCAGCTGAGATTGCACTTTCTTTGATGGATCTCACTACATTAAATGACAATGATACAGACGAAAAAGTTATCGCACTGTGTGAGCAGGCTAAAACCGATTTTGGTACACCAGCAGCAGTATGTGTTTATCCTCGCTTTGTACCGATTGCACGCAAAACCTTGAAAGCACAAGGTATTGAGCAAGTAAAAATTGCGACTGTTACTAACTTCCCACACGGCAATGATGATATTGACATTGCGGTTGCAGAAACCAAAGCTGCGGTGGCTTATGGAGCAGATGAGGTTGATGTAGTATTCCCTTATAAAGCGTTAATTGCAGGTAATGAACAAATTGGTTTTGAATTAGTTAAACAGGCTAAAGAGGTATGCCAAGAGAAGAATGTTTTACTTAAAGTGATTATTGAAACGGGCGAGTTAAAATCAGAAGAACTCATTCGTAAAGCAAGTGAAATTTCAATTCGTGCAGGGGCAGATTTCATCAAAACTTCCACAGGTAAAGTGGCAGTAAATGCAACGCTTGAATCGGCTCGCATTATGCTTGAAACTATTCGTGATTTAGGCGTGGCGGAAACCGTAGGCTTTAAAGCCGCCGGTGGGGTAAAAACCAGCGAAGAAGCAGCGGAATATCTAGCTTTAGCTCGTTCCATTTTAGGTGATGATTGGGTTAATTGCTCACATTTCCGTTTTGGTGCATCAAGTCTATTAGGTAATCTGTTAGCAACATTAAAAGGCGAGCAGCAACAAGCTGTTCAAGGTTATTAATTATTCATCATAAGAGGAAAATAAAATGGCAACTCCACACATTAACGCACCTGAAGGTGCTTTTGCAGACGTTGTATTAATGCCGGGTGATCCGCTTCGTGCAAAATATATTGCTGAAACCTTTTTGGAAGATGTTAAGGAAGTAACTAATGTACGCAATATGTTAGGTTACACCGGTACTTATAAAGGTCGTCGCATTTCTGTGATGGGACACGGTATGGGTATTCCATCTTGCTCGATTTATGCTAAAGAGTTAATTACCGAATATGGTGTGAAAAAAATTATTCGTGTCGGCTCTTGTGGTGCAGTGCGTAGCGATGTTCGCATTCGTGATGTTATCATTGGTTCAGGTGCTTGTACCGATTCTAAAGTAAATCGTATTCGCTTCCGTGATAATGATTTTGCTGCCATTTCAGACTTTGAAATGACATTAGCAGCATATCAAGCGGCACAACAAAAAGGCGTGAATGTTCGAGTAGGGAATTTATTCTCAGCAGACTTATTCTATAGCCCGGATGTTGAAATGTTTGATGTGATGGAAAAATACGGTATTTTAGGCGTGGAAATGGAAGCTGCGGGTATTTATGCGGTAGCAGCAGAATATGGTGCGAAAGCATTAGCGATTTGTACCGTTTCAGACCATATTCGTACAGGCGAGCAAACCAGCTCGGAAGAGCGTCAATTAACTTTCAATGAAATGATTGAAATTGCGTTAGAGTCTGTACTAATTGGCGACAAACAATAAGTCTCAGTTTTTAAATTAACTATGGCAAGCGGTTAAATTTTGCAAAAAATTTGCAGAATTTGACCGCTTGTTATTTTCCTTTAGGGCTACTACCAAACTGCCTTTTATATTCCCTGCTAAATTGGCTCGGGCTTTCATAGCCACTTTCATAAGCCACTTCGCTTACACTCACTCCTGCTTGTAATTTTTCCCTTGCCATATTAAGTCGTAGTGATTTTTGATATTGTAACGGGGTCATTGAGGTTATATTTTTAAAATGAGCGTAAAACCCAGCCACACTCATTCCAACCTCTTTAGCTAACTCGCCCATATTCAAGTTTTCTACATAATGTTGTTCTAAATACTGAGCTGCTTTCGCAATTTTATGGATTTTTCCCTCTTGAGCCACTAAAGAACGTAAGGCATTGCCTTGCGGAGATTGCAGTAAATAAAAATAGAGTTCTTGTAAAATTAATGGTGCAATAAAATCTATCCTTTTTGGAAAATAAAGCAGATTAAGCAGCCTTAACAGACAGTCATCAATCTCTTCAATTAACTGCCATTTTGTTTGATTGACTGAAACACCGCTGATTTTAACATCGGGTAATTGTGCCATTGTGCGAGCAACCAAATCAAAATCAATCCGTAAGGAAAGGGAAAGATAATCGCTATTTTCAGGCACATTAATGTTAAGTGTTGTAACAGGCAAATTAACGGGACAAAACATCATTTCATTGTGCCCGAAGACTTGGCATTGCCCATTGGTGCAAATTTGTCGTTCGCCTAACATTACTACACATAAGCTCGGATCTTGAATATAACCCTTTGTAACGCTTGAGCGATCGGCAGCATAAATGGTTAAACCTGGAATAGGCGTTCGCCAAATTTCATTTTTAGGCGAAAGTTGGAAAATGGAATGTAGAAGAGTTTCACGATTTTGCATAATGTTTCAATATTTAGAAAATTAGGCAAATTTTATAGAAAATCAAGCATTCTTAAAAGTCAAAAATAAGGCATAATTCAGCCATTACATTTCAATCACTTTTAAGGAAATAATACAATGAAAATTTTTTACCATACATCAGCCACTGCAACAGGCGGTCGTGATGGACGTACTCAAGTCGATGACGGCTCAATCGGTTTTGATTTAGTCGGTTTTCAAAACGAAAGTGGAAAAGTTGGCACTAACCCAGAGCAACTTTTCGCAATGGGTTATGCTGCCTGCTTTGACAGTGCAATGAACCACGTTGCCCCAGCTTTAGGCATTAAACCAAGTAAATCCAGTACAACAGTAGGAGTCGGTATTGGTCAAAAAACAAATGGTGCGTTTGCATTAGATTTAGATATTACTATTACTGTTGAAGGATTAAGTTTGGATGAGGCGAAAACCTTGATTGAAAAAGCTCACGAGGTTTGCCCATATTCAAATGCAACGCGTGGCAATGTTGATGTGCGTTTACACGTTAATGTTGTTCAGTCATTTGATTTATAAAAATGATAAGAGGAACAGCTATGTTAGATTTTGAAACAACAGTTAAAACACGCCAATCAATCCGTAAATTTTTACCGACCCCGATGACGGAGCAAGAGATTAAACAGATTCTTGCCGATGCACAAAATGCCCCGTCTGCGTGTAATACCCAACCTTGGTTGGTTCACGTTGCTTCCGGCGAAACCTTAGAACGCTTGAAAAAACGTTTCCAAGTAACTTTCGCTCAAGGTATTAACCAAGCTGATTTTGAATTTGACCAAAGTAAATACAAAGGCGACTACGAACCACGTTGGCGTAATCAGTATTCCCACGTTTTCACCACCAGCTACGGCATTGCCCGTGAAGATAAAGCCGGTCGCCAAGTGGTTTATGATGACAACATCATCGGCTACGGTGCACCACATATGGCATTTTTGTTTATGCCGGCGATTGACGGACACGATGTGAATATTGCTAGCGATGTTGGTATGTATTCGCAAACTTTCCTGCTTTCTTTAACGGCTCGTGGCTTTGGTGGTATTCCACAATTAGCGTTGGCGATGTTTGCCGATGATGTGCGTGAAGAGCTAGGCATTTCAAGCGATTACAAATTGTTGCACGCGATTTCATTTGGCTATCCTGATTGGGACGCAATGCAAAACAAACACCATCTGGGGCGTGTGCCTGTGGAAGAAAGTGCGAAATTGCACTGGTAATGAACAAGCGGTTGATTTTTCGCAAAAATTTGCAAAAATCAACCGTACTTTTTTAGGAGAAAACGATGACAAATTTATTTACCCCTTATACGTTTAATAACAATGTAGAAATCAAAAACCGCCTTGTGGTTGCCCCGATGACCCATTTAGGTTCTACCCCGGACGGCACGTTGGGCGAACAAGAACGCCGATTTATCAGCAACCGTGCCGAAAATATGGGTATTTTTATCACAGCGGCGACTCTGGTTGCAGACGGTGGTAAAGCGTTTTTCGGGCAACCGGCGGCGATTGACGAAAGCCATTTAGCCAGCCTTGCCGAAACCGCTCAAATCCTGAAAAATCAGGGGGCGAAAGCGGTGTTACAAATTCATCACGGCGGTATTCACGCCATTAAAGATTTAAACGGCAGCGACAAAATCTCGGCAAGCGATCACACCGAAACCGGCACGCGTTCAGCGACTGTACAAGAAATTCACGATTTAATTCAAGCCTTTGCCAATGCAACCGATTTGGCAATCCGTGCAGGCTTTGACGGCGTGGAAATTCACGGGGCGAACGGCTATTTAATTCAGCAGTTTTTCTCACGAGAGTTTAACCAACGCACTGATGAATGGGGCGGAAGCGTTGAAAACCGTCTGCGTTTTCCATTGGCGATTGTGGATGCGGTTACTGCGGTGCGTGAAAAACACGCCAAGCCGGATTTTATTATCGGCTATCGTTTTTCGCCGGAAGAGCCGGGCGAGAACGGTTTAACGATGGCAGATACCTTTGATTTGCTGGATGCGTTGGTCGAAAAACCGTTGCAATATCTGCACGTTTCGCTGTGGGATTTCTACAATAAAGCCCGCCGTGGAGCAGACGAAAGCAAAACCCGTATTGAGCAAATTCACGCTCGCATTGGCGGAAAATTACCGCTGATCGGCGTAGGTAACTTGCTGACGGGCGAAGCAATTGAACAGGCATTTTCCACCGGTTTTTGCGAGTTTTTGGCATTGGGCAAAGCGATGATGCTAAACCCAAATATCGCCACTTTGCTCCAAGAAAAACGCTATGGCGAAATTGAAAGCGAATTTGACCCTGAACGTGCTGACCACTACGGCTATCCGGATCTGCTCTGGCAATATAACTGCGATGGTGGAAACTGGCTACCTCCTGTAAAAGGACGAGAGCATACCCCTTTGAATATCTAATTGACAAGCGGTCGATTTTTCGCAAAACTTTGCAAGAATTGACCGTACTTTTTATTTAAAAAGGAACAAACTATGATAATTTTACATTATCTCAACAACTCTTGCTCGCACCGGATTGTGTGGTTATTGGAAGAATTAGGGTTGGATTATGAACTGAAAATTTATCATCGCGAAGAGAGTGGTTTTGCTCCGGCTGAATTGAAAGCACAGCATCCACTCGGTAAGGCTCCTGTATTGCAAGATGGCGATTTAGTGCTGTCTGAAGGGAATGCGATTATTCAATATTTGATTGACCGTTATGGAAACGGTCGGTTAGAGCCAAAGCGTCAGACGAATGCTTACTCAATGTATCATTATTGGCTTTCGATTTCAGCCTCTCTTTTCTCCGCCAACCTTATTGGTATGATTGCTAGTCGTTCTGAGCTTGGTGCTTTCGGTGATTATGCCAAAACACAAACGCCACTTTATTTTAATCATATAGAACAAGCTTTGGTCGGTAAAAAATGGATTGTAGGTGAAGAGCTTACAGGAGCGGATTTTTCGCTTTGTTTTCCATTGCAATGGGGTAAAAAGTATGTAGATATGGCAAATTACCCAAATATCGTTCGTTATCTCGAGCAAGTAGAACATCATCCTGCTTACCAAAAGGCGAATGTAAAAGCTCTAAAGCTAGAACTGGATAAATTTTAATTAAGTTAGTCTTATTATCCCTAACAATCTTTGTTAGGGATTTTTTTATCGCAATATTGAATATTAAGTCAATTCAAGTGAATATTTATTCAAAAGTAAGCTTGAGTTTTCGCCAGAATCGGCTTAGACTAAGGTCAATTTTATCAAGATAAAAAGAAAAGGATGTTGAATGAGCAAATATAAAATTTTTGTGGACGGGGTTGTTGGCACAACAGGGCTACGCATTCACGAACGTTTAAATCAAGCAGAGGATATTGAGTTATTAACCTTGCCTGAAGAACAACGCAAAGATTTAAATGCACGTTTAGCTAAAGTAGCAGAAGCAGATTTAACTTTCCTCTGCCTGCCGGATGAAGCCTCAAAAGAATTAGTGGTAAATGCTCCGAAAAATGCCCGTATTTGCGATACTTCCACCGCCCACCGAGTTAATCCTGAATGGGTGTATGGCTTTGCCGAATTAAGCGGACAACGTGAAAAAATTGAACACGCCAACCGTGTTGCTGTGCCGGGTTGCCACGCCACCGGATATATTGCCTTAGTTCGCCCATTGATTGAAAAAGGCGTGCTGCCGGCAGATTATCTGCTCAGTTGCCATTCACTAACCGGCTATTCAGGCGGAGGCAAATCAATGATCGCTGATTACCAAAACCCCGAGCGACCACAGGCGTTTGATGCCCCTCGGGTTTATGGTCTTACTTTGAAGCATAAACACTTACCTGAAATGCAAGCCTTAACGTTAATGCAAAACCCGCCGATTTTCACCCCTGTGGTAGCGGATTACTACAGCGGAATTCTGGTTACTGTACCATTGCCAATTTTAGCGTTACAAGCGGTCAAATCCGGTGAGGAAATTGCAAATCTGTTAAGCGATTACTACAAAGGCAACCCATTGATTAGTGTTCACCCTTTCCAAGATTTACCCGAAGACGGTATGCTCTCTGCCAATGCTTTTTCTGGCAAAGACAACCTTGAGATTTTTGTCTATGGCAACGAAAGCCAAATTCTCCTCGCCGCCCGTTTTGATAATTTAGGCAAAGGGGCTTCGGGGGCGGCGGTGCAGTGTATGAATATTATGTTGGGTAGGGATGAAGTTTCGGGGTTAGAAATTTAGTATCGTAATCAAATCTCCCCTAACCCCTCTTTTCTAAAGAGGGGAACTATATAGTGAGAAAAATATGAACATTCAAGAAATCAACCAATTCGCAAATTTATTAGAAAAATCGACCGCTTGTCTTGCAAAATGGCAGGATAAAATCATCGTGGTGAAATACGGCGGTAATGCGATGATTAACGAAGAATTGAAAAAATCGGTAATGGCGGATATTTTGCTGCTGAATCGTTTAGGCGTAAAAGTTGTATTAGTACACGGTGGTGGGCCGGAAATTTCTCAAGGGGTGAAATTACTAGGCAAAGAACCGCAGTTTATCAATGGCTTGCGTGTAACAGACAGCGACACTATCAATGTAGTGTTGCAAATGTTAGCCGGCAAAGTCAATAAAAGTTTGGTCGCTTTGCTTAAAGGCAAAGGTATCGGCTTATGTGGCATTGATGGAGCAATGTTGCAATGTAAAAAGTTAGAAGATGAAGTGGATTACGGCTTTGTGGGCGATATTGTGAAAGTGAACCCGCAAGTGATTGAAATCGCCCTTAACGCCGGTTTCATCCCTGTGCTTTCCACGGTGGGTGTGGATGAAAACGGGCAGGCGTATAATATCAATGCCGATACCGCTGCTAGCGAAATTGCGATTGCCTTAAAAGCAGCAAAATTAGTTTCAATGACCGATATTGCCGGTTTACTACGAGATCGCTTTGATGAAAATACCTTGATTCCTGAGGTAGAAGTAAGCGAGGTACAAGGCTTAATCGAGCAGGGGATTATTGCGGGTGGTATGATCCCGAAAATTGCTTGCTGTACCGATTTCATCAATGCTGGCGGCATTGAAGCGAATATTATTGATGGGAGAGTCGAACACGCCATTTTAGTGGAACTCTTTGGCGGCAAAAACGGTACACGTTTTTATAAAAAAGGATAAAAGATGACAACAAGCAACAACATCAAACAATTAGATAAAGATTATATTGCCCAAACCTACGGCAGATTTGATCTCGCTCTTTCACACGGTAAAGGTTGTAATGTGTGGGATTTTGAGGGCAATCAATATTTGGATTTCACGAGCGGCATCGGCGTAAACAGTTTAGGTTGGGCGGATGATGATTGGCTCAATGCCGTGGTGGCTCAAGCAGGAAAATTACAGCATACCTCAAATTTATTTTTTACTGAGCCCTCAAGCCAATTAGCGAAAAAATTAGTAACTGCAAGCGGTCTAAAAAGAGCATTTTTTTGCAATTCAGGTGCGGAAGCGAATGAAGGAGCAGTAAAAACAGCTCGTAAATATAGCCACGATAAATATGGAGCTGGGCGTTCAACGGTTTTAACCTTAGTGAATTCTTTCCACGGTCGGACAATTTCCACTCTTGCGGCAACAGGGCAGGATGTTTTCCATCAACATTTCCACCCATTTACTGAGGGCTTTGAATATGTGCCGGCAAATGATATTGATGCCTTAAAAGCACGTTTACAAACCAATGATGTCTGTGGTGTTTTGGTAGAAGTGGTGCAAGGCGAGGGCGGTGTTTGTTCGCTAGACAATGATTACTTGCAAGCAGTACAAACGCTTTGCCAAGAAAAAGATCTCATCTTTATTATTGATGAGGTGCAAACCGGCATTGGGCGTACCGGTACGCTATTCTCTTACGAACAATTTGGCTTAAAACCGGATGTGGTTACACTTGCCAAAGGCTTAGGTGGCGGCTTGCCGATAGGAGCTTTTTTATTAGGCGAAAGAGTTGAAAATACGTTGGGTAAAAGCGACCACGGTTCTACATTCGGCGGAAACCCTGTCGCCTGTGCCGGTGCTAATGTGGTGATGGATAAAATCAACAATGATTTCCTCGCAGAAGTACAACGCAAAGGACTGACAATCCGTGAAACTTTGGTCACTTTGCCGAAAGTGAAATCCGTTTCAGGCTTAGGTTTAATGCTCGGTGTTGAATTTGAAGAAGGCGTTCTAGCCTCTGATGTGGTAGCAAAATGCATTGAAAAAGGCGTATTGTTCCTCACCGCAAAAACCAAGTTACGTTTACTTCCGCCATTAATGATTTCTGATGCACAGATTGATCAAGGTATGAATGTGCTGAGAGAGGTTTTAGAAAGTTATTAGTAAAAAAATCCCGCATTAAGCGGGATTTTTTTATGGCATTATGAGCGTTTCATAATCTCAAAAAAGCCTTCGTTGGTTTTTGCCATCATTAATTTATCAATTAACCATTCGATCGCATCCACTTCATCCATAGGATTCAGCACTTTACGCAACATCCAGGTTTTTTGTAGCTCATCGGCTTCCATTAACAAGTCATCTTTACGAGTGCCTGAACGGTTGAAGTCAATGGCAGGGAAGATACGGCGTTCAGCAATACGACGAGATAAGTGTAATTCCATATTACCTGTACCTTTAAATTCCTCAAAGATAACCTCGTCCATTTTTGAGCCTGTATCTACAAGGGCGGTCGCGATAATCGTTAAGCTGCCACCTTCTTCTACATTACGCGCGGCACCGAAGAAACGTTTTGGACGATGTAATGCGTTGGCATCCACACCACCAGAAAGAATTTTACCTGACACAGGGGTTACAGTGTTGTAAGCGCGGGCAAGACGGGTAATAGAGTCTAATAAAATCACCACATCTTTTTTATGTTCAACCGAGCGTTTGGCTTTTTCAATTACCATTTCAGCCACTTGAACGTGGCGGGTTGCCGGTTCGTCAAAGGTAGAGGCAATCACTTCGCCACGCACGGTACGCTGCATTTCGGTTACCTCTTCCGGGCGCTCATCAATTAAGAGAACGATCAACTCACATTCAGGGTGGTTAGAGGTAATGCTTTGTGCGATATTTTGCAGAAGAACGGTTTTACCTGCTTTTGGTGGAGCTACGATTAACGCACGCTGACCTTTACCGATAGGAGCCGCCAAATCTAAGATACGAGCGGTTAAATCTTCTTTTGAACCGTTGCCACGCTCCATTTTCAAGCGAGAATTTGCGTGTAACGGTGTTAAGTTTTCAAATAAAATTTTGCTACGAGAAACTTCCGGTTTATCATCATTTACAGCATCCACTTTTAACAGTGCGAAGTAGCGTTCCCCTTCTTTTGGTGGACGAATTTTACCTTCGATTTTATCCCCGGTTTGTAAGTTAAAACGACGGATTTGGCTTGGCGAAACGTAAATATCATCAGGTCCGGCTAAGTACGAACTATCCGCAGAACGCAAGAAACCAAAGCCGTCCGGCAAAATTTCTAACACGCCTTGACCGAAAATATCTTCACCACTTTTTGCGTGTTGTTTGAGAATGGCAAAAACGATATCTTGTTTACGTAAACGAGCAAGATTTTCCAAGCCCATTTGGTTTTCACCCATTTCAACAAGATCAGAAACGGGGGTATTTTTTAATTGAGTAAGATGCATAATTGGAATGTATAATTAATAATGAAAGATTGGATTCTTTGATATTTAGCTAGAGACGGTTTAACCGTAAAAGATATGGCGAAGAATACCGCAACCATCGCAAAATTGCAAATTTTTTATAAAAAATGACCGCTTGTGGAAAGAAAAATGCCGGCAAAAGCCGGCATTGATAGCAATTAAGCCTCAATCCCTTCAAATAAAAGCGTGCTTAAATAACGCTCAGAGGCAGATGGTAAAATCACCACGATAAGTTTATCTGCAAATTCAGGTAATTTTGCTAAGCGATCTGCTGCTGCAACTGCAGCACCTGATGAAATACCACCTAAAATCCCTTCTTCAGCCATTAAGCGGCTAGCGGTGGTAAGAGCCTCTTCGCTAGAAACTTGCTCAACACGATCTACTAGAGATAAATCAAGGTTTTTCGGGATAAAGCCCGCGCCAATACCTTGAATTTTATGTGGAGCTGGTTTCACTTCTTCGCCGTTTAAGGTTTGAGTAATGACAGGCGATTCTGCCGGCTCAACTGCCACAGAAATAATTTGTTTGCCTTTGTCTTGTTTAATCGCACGAGAAACACCGGTAATAGTACCACCTGTACCCACACCTGCCACTAATACATCAATTTTACCTTCGGTTGCATCCCAAATTTCAGGACCGGTGGTTTGTTGGTGGATCGCAGGGTTTGCCGGGTTTTCAAATTGTTTTAAGGTAACGTAATGATCAGGGTTTGAGGCTGCAATTTCTTCCGCTTTTGCAATTGCCCCTTTCATTCCTTTTGCCCCTTCGGTTAAAACAAGGTTTACGCCTAAACCACGCAATAAACGTTTACGCTCGGTACTCATTGTTTCAGGCATTGTTAAAGTTAATTTGTAGCCACGAGCTGCGGCAACATAAGCCAATGCGATACCAGTATTGCCACTGGTTGCATCGACAATTTCTTTACCTTTAGTCAAAATACCGTCTTTCTCTGCTTGCCACACCATATTCGCCCCGATACGGCATTTCACGCTAAAACTTGGGTTACGCCCTTCCACTTTAACCACAATGTTGCCATTACCGAAATTCTTTAAACGAACAAGAGGAGTGTTACCAATAGAGTATGAGTTGTCTGCATAGATAGTCATAATAGTGTTCCTTATTAGATTAGGTATTAAAATTTAACTTTATCATACTTATTTTTGAGTGATTTGCTAGTAGCTAGAAGGTATTTTATATAACCAAATAGAATATGTTGAGATAGGCAAAAAGTAAGCGGTCATATTTTGCAAAAAATTTACTAAATCTGACCGCAATTGACTATTGGGAATAGAGATTATTTTAGCTCTCTAGCCCCTTGATTATCGACCTTACAGATGTGAATAAACCCTTCGTTGTTTTGTAGATATTCTTTTTCCAAGTAGTTCACTAATCGTTGGGCGTGTTCCAAATCAGGAGCGATGGCAAACATCGTTGGGCCTGAGCCGGAAATACCAACCGCTAATGCCCCTAAATCTTTACAGCCTTGTCGAACGGTTGGGAAGTTAGGGAGCAAATCTTCACGATACGGTTCGGCAATAAGGTCTTTCATCATCGTTGCGGCTAGCACATCTTGGTGAGTGTGGCAGGCGTGAACGAAAGAGCCTAAATAGCGGGCTTGCTGAATCATATCTTGGCGAGTGTAGCTCTTCGGTAAAATTGCACGGGCTTCCGCAGTGGAAACTTCCACGCCCGGATAAGCCAATACCCAGTACCATTCATCAAAGAACGGCAACGGTTGGCAAATGTTGCCGAGCGATTGAGTCATTAGCTGTAAGCCACCTAAGTAGCAAGGAGCTACGTTATCGTAGTGGATTGAACCCGAAATTCTACCTTCCAGTTCGCCCATCATTTCCAATAATTCCATTTTCGAGAAAGGTTCATCGTGGAATTTGTTGAGAGCCACTAATGCTGCCACAATTGAACAAGCACTCGAGCCAAGCCCTGAGCCAATCGGCATATTTTTTTCGAGTGTTAATCGCAAATTTTTTACGTTGCCGCCTCGCAGTTTTAAGCGTTCGCTGAAAAGCACATAGGCTTGATAAACGATATTTTTTTGTGGCTCTTTTGGCAGTTTCCGCACAAAATAGCCAGCACTTTCTAATTCAAAGAGTTGATCGCAATCTTCGATTTGGACGACATCACCGAGCAATGAGCCATCAATCGGAGAAATTGCCGCCCCTAAAGAGTCAAAACCGACACTGATATTGGCACTGGATGCTGGTGCATAAATGCGTAAAACCATTAGTTTGCTCCTCCGTGTAGAGTGCGAAGAATATCGGCAAAAATACCGGCTGCTGTTACGCTATTGCCTGCTCCGTAGCCTCGTAGGAGGAGTGGGATTGGGTTGTAATAGCGAGTTAAGAAGGCTAGGGCATTTTCACCGTCTTTCACTTTGTAAAGTGGGTGGTTTTCATCAACGGCTTCAATCGCCACACGGCATTTATTGCCGGTAATTGAGCCTACATAACGTAACACTTTGCCTTCGGCTTTAGCTGCTTGCACACGTTTATCAAATTCTTCATCTAATGATGGCAGAACAGCTAAGAACTCATCACGGCTCATTCCTTCTGAGAACCCTTTTGGCAATACACCTTCAATTTCAATATCGTCAAATTCAAGCGGTAAGCCGGTTTCACGAGCAAGAATTAACAATTTACGAGCGACATCCGCACCGGATAAATCATCACGAGGATCAGGCTCGGTAAAGCCTTTTTCTTTTGCAATTAAAGTCGCTTGAGAGAGAGTTAAACCTTCTTCCAATTTGCCGAAAATAAAGGAAAGTGAGCCTGATAAAATCCCTTCAAATTTTTCGACTTCATCGCCTGCTGCCAAAAGGTTTTGTAGGTTTTCTATCACCGGTAAACCTGCACCCACATTGGTTTCATAGAGGAATTTATGTTGGCTTTGGCGTGCATTTTCACGCATTTCCAAGTAATAATCATAGCCAGAGGTGTTGGCTTTTTTATTTGGTGTAACCACGTGGAAGCCCTCTTTTAATGCACGAGCATAAAGATTCGCCACAGATTGAGCCGAAGTACAATCCACAAATACCGGGTTTACAACGTGGTGGAATTTGATGAATGAAAGTAACACATCAAAATCAGACGGCTGGATTGCTTTTTCTAAATCTTCTTTCCAGTTATCTAAATTTAAGCCGTTTTCGTTCAGCAACATTTTATCCGAGTTGGCTAAGGCACAAATTCGGATCTCAATGTCCTTCTTTGCCAAAAATTCCTTTTGTTGCTTAACCTGCTCGATTAACTCGCTGCCAACGCCGCCGACACCGACTAAAAACATATCGACCACACGCTTGCTGTTGAATAGCGATTTATGAGTTGCTTTTACTGCCTCAATCGCTTTATTTAGTGGCACAACTGCTGAAATTGAGCGTTCTGATGAACCTTGTGCGATTGCCACAATGCTGATATTCGCTTGAGCTAGGGCAGAGAAGAAACGAGCAGCGATACCTTTGGCGGTACGCATACCATCCCCAACCACAGACACAATGGATAAATCCTTAATAATATCAATTGGGTCAAGCAAGTTTTCTGATAATTCGTGAGCAAATTCTGAATTGAGTGCCACTAAAGCTTTTTCTGCTGATTTTGCCGGTACGCAGAAACTGATGCTATATTCTGAGGAAGATTGAGTAATTAAAATGACTGAAATGCCGGCTTTTGACATCGTGGAGAATACACGAGCAGCCATTCCCACCATACCTTGCATACCCGAACCTGACACATTGAACATTGCCACGTTGTCGAGGTTGGTGATCCCTTTTACTTTTAAGCCATCGGTTGCTACATTGCTGTCAATCAATGTGCCTTTGCCGTCTGGATTTCCTGTATTTTTAATTAAGCACGGAATATTTAACGGCACTAACGGTCCGATAGTGCGAGGGTGGATTACTTTCGCTCCAAAGTAGGAAAGCTCCATTGCCTCTTGGTAGCTCATTGACTCTAAACATACGGCATCTGGTACTAGGCGAGGATCGCAGGTGTAAACGCCGTCCACATCGGTCCAAATTTCACAAATATCTGCTTTTAAGCAAGCAGCCAAGCAAGCTGCAGAGTAGTCAGAGCCGTTGCGACCTAAAAGCACTAATTCGCCTTTTTCATTACCTGCGGTAAAGCCTGCCATTAATACCACGTTTTTCTTAGGAATTGAGCCGGCATCGACACGTTTGGTTGATTCAGCAATATCCACCGAAGATTCTAAATAGCTGCCGTGAGCCAATAATTTTTCCACAGGATCGATACGGGTAACATCATATCCTTTCGCTTCAAACCACGCTTGCATCATTGCAATAGAAAGTTTTTCTCCACGACAATGAATGGTCGCTGCAATATCATCCGATAAAGATTTGCTTTTTGCCGAGTCAGCTGCTACCTGTTGAATTTGGGCTAATTCTGCTTCAACTAAGGCTAATAATGCTTCACGAGCGAAGTTATTATTGGCTTCATATAAACCGTTGATGATATTGTGGAAAATTTCAGTGGCTTCAGAAAGGTTAGATTCAAAGGATTCACCGGCGATAGCTTTATCGACAATGGCAACAAGGTGGTTAGTGATTTTAGCCGGAGCGGATAATACACCCGCTGCTTGGTCAGCTAGATGGGCTTTTTCGATGATATCCGCCGCTTGCATAAAGCGTTCCGGGTTGGCAAGCGATGTGCCACCAAATTTTAGAACTCGCATAGTTTCTCCTGATATTAATATTTGCAAATTTTTATACAAAAATGCCCGCTTGTAGCGGGCATTTTAAATTCTGTTTTTTAGCAACACTCACCCGCATTATGTGATTGCATAATGGTAATCGTGGTAGTAATAATGGTTGCTAAGTGAAACATTTTGTTATTTCTCAATAAAGATGAATTAATTGAGAGAATGTGGCAAACCTTTTCTTTTGTCAATCTTTTTTTGTGGAAAATTGTGCTTTTTTATCGCCTGCTATGTTTGCCTATTGCATTAATTGTGATTAATCTGAAGATTAAATCATAGATTTCTTGTTTTAGATCAAAAAAAATGCTAAACTTAGCAATGAGTGATTAACCTTTATATATGAGGACAAAAAAATGGCATACACATTACCAGAACTAGGCTACGCATACAATGCGTTAGAGCCACATTTCGATGCAAAAACAATGGAAATCCACCATTCTAAGCATCACCAAGCTTATATCAACAATGCAAATGCGGCATTAGAAGCTCATCCAGAGCTATTAGAAAAATGCCCTGCGGAATTGATTAAAGATTTAAGCCAAGTGCCTGCTGAAAAACGTGTTGCAGCACGCAACAACGTGGGTGGACACGTAAATCACACTTTATTTTGGAAAGGTTTAAAAACCGGTACAACTTTACAAGGTGCATTAAAAGATGCCATCGTGCGTGATTTCGGTTCGGTAGAAGCATTCCAAGCAGAGTTTGAAAAAGCAGCAACCACTCGTTTGGGTTCAGGCTGGGCGTGGTTAGTGGCTGAAGAAGGCAAATTAGCTGTGGTTTCAACTGCAAACCAAGACAGCCCATTAATGGGTAAAGAAGTAGCTGGCGTTTCAGGCTACCCGATTTTAGGTTTAGATGTGTGGGAACACGCTTACTACTTAAACTACCAAAACCGCCGTCCGGATTTCATTAAAGCGTTCTGGAACGTAGTAAACTGGGACGAAGCCGCTCGCCGTTTTGAAGAGAAAGTGGCAACTTGCGGTTGTGCGAAATAATTTAATTCGCCAGAAATAATATTCAAGCGGTCAAATTTTGCAGATTTTTTGCAGAATTTAACCGCTTGTTATTTTATTGATATTCAAAAATCACACGAGGAGTGAGCTTGGTAATCAGCTCATAGCTAATCACGCCGATGTGTTTAGCCACATCTTCAATCAGTAATTTTTCTCCCCAAAAAATCACTTTATCGCCCACTTTATCTTGGCTGTCAGCCCCTAAATCAACCGTGAGCATATCCATTGACACACGCCCGACAATCGGCACAATTCTACCGTTTACCAAAACAGGCGTGCCTTCAGGGGCGTTGCGAGGGTAGCCATCACCGTAGCCCATTGCGATTACACCCAGTTTGGTATCTTTCGGGCTTACCCAAGCTCCACCGTAGCCAACCGGCTCACCGGCTTTGTGGGTGCGAACCGCAATCAGTGAGGAAGAAAGGGTCATTACAGGCTTAAAACCTAAATCAGTAATCGGGCTGTAGTGTGGAGAAATTCCGTGCATAATAATGCCGGGGCGAACCCAATCGTAATGGGCTTGTTTCCAATAAAGAATCCCACTTGAGGCGGAAATGCTGCGGTCGTGAGTTTTGTATCTGTCGGTGGCTTGTTCAAAGACGGCGATCTGTTTTTCCGTATAGCCACAATCTAATTCATCTGCACGGCTGAAATGGCTGACAAAACTAATGGAATTAACCAACGCACATTTTTGTAAACGTGCTACAAACATATCCACTTGTTCGGGGTGAACGCCCAAGCGGTGCATACCGGTATCAATTTTGAGCCAAATATTAATCGGAAAATAGATTTTCGCCTTGCGTTTCCAAAAGCCTTTTTTCTGTTCTTCTTCCCACTCTTGATTGACTTGTTCAAGTAATTCGAGCTGTTCAATATTATGAATCACAGTGTCAAATTTACGAGAAAGAGTTTTAAGCAACTCTTCACGATCAAAAAAACCTTCCACCAGAACAATTTTGCCGGTGTAGCCGGTTTCTTGAATTTCCAACGCTTCACGCAAGCGGGCAACACCAAAGCCATCGACTAAATCTGTCAGTGTGGCGGCGGCAGGCAGTAAACCTTGTCCATAAGCATTGGCTTTAATCATCGCTAATAATTTTTGCTGTGGAGCAAAAGATTTAATAAGTTGGATATTATGGCGAAGGGCTTGGCTATCAATAGTGGCTGTGGCTGGTTTCATATTTCTTATAACGACATTAAAATAATAAGTGTGCGAAATTATACGCTGAAAATGAAAAATCCCTTAGAAAATAATGCAAAAAAGATTAGTATTAGCGAACTAATGTGAGAAGTTTTATATGCTAAATTTATTATTCGAACTAAAAAAAGAGAAGATTATTTCTGATTTAAACTACCAATTTGCGACTTTTATTGAGAGCAAACAAATGCAATATAATTATCCTCAGCAGCAAAAAGATCTGGCGGTGTTGCTTGCTGCATTGATTTCTTATCAAGTTGGATTAGGGCATACGGCGTTACGTTTAAATTCTTTAGAACTTTCTAATCTTTTTGAGTTGAGTACAAAACCGCAATGCCATCATATACTTAAGGCAATTTTGCAAAAAATTGGAAAAATTTCACCGCTTGAATGGCAAGAAGTGTTAAAAGATCACATTGCTTTTAGCCATTTACCTGAAAAAATTGCTCCGATGTTGTTCCAAAATGGGCTGCTTTATTTTTATCGTTATTGGCAGGCAGAGCATAATATTGCGGTTTATTTGCAACAAGCGGTCAAATTTTCAGAAAAATTTACCAATGCAGAGTTAAATAAAAAAATTATTGAGCAACTATTTGAGCGTCAATCAAACCCTCAACAAGAAATTGATTGGCAAAAAGTGGCGGTTGCAACTGCACTTGAAAAACAATTTAGCCTTATTTCCGGTGGACCGGGAACAGGGAAAACCACTACGGTTGTGAAACTATTGCTCGGGCTTCAACTAAAACAGCGAGAGCTACACCAACCTTTTCTCCAGATTGCCCTCGCCGCCCCAACGGGCAAAGCGGCAGCAAGAATGAAAGAATCGATTGAGGGAAAATTAGCGGAGGAAAAACAACTTTCGCCCGAATTAATTAAAGCCATTCCAACAGAAGCAATAACAATTCACCGTTTACTTGGTGCAAGACCTTTAACCGATGAAACAAAATATAATGTGAAAAATCCACTCCATTATGATTTGGTTGTACTAGATGAAGCCTCGATGATTGATGTATCAATGATGGAAAAAATTGTGCAAGCATTGAAGCCAACCGCTTGCTTGATTATGTTAGGGGATAAAGACCAGCTTGCTTCCGTTGAGGCGGGATCTATTATGGGCGAGTTAGCTTCATTCTTGGCGTATGGCTATAGTCAATCTCATTGTGATTATTTAAAAAAGGTTACTGGTTATGAAATAGAAGTAGGTAATGCTTTGGCAATTGGTGATTCACTGGCTCATTTAAAACATAGCTATCGTTTCGGCGAAAAAATGTGGATTGGTGAACTAGCTAATGCGGTTAATGATCAAAAAATTAATTATTCTTGGGAAATCTTTGCTAAATACCAAGACAGCGGTAAGTTAGAGAATAGGATTTATCCTGAAACAAAGGATATGGCAGATAAATCAAATTGGCTTGAAAAAAGCGTGCAAATGGTTGTGGATAAAGCCGTAGAACTTTATCGGGCTTATTTGACAGCGGTGCAGCAAAGAGAAGAAAATCCGCAGGCTATGAGCGTGAAAACCATTTTTGACAAATTCCAAAAAGTACGTTTTCTATCGGCATTGCGTGTCAGTGAATTAGGCGTTGAAAAATTAAATGTAGCGATAGCGGAAGGCTTGCGTAAAGCTGGCTTGGTGAGATTTAATCATAGCCGAGACCGCTATATTGGCAAACCCATTCTCATTACCGAAAATATGCCGACAAATAAAATCGCCAGCGGCGATATTGGCATTATTTTATCTGATGAAAATGGAGAAACGAGAGTTTATTTTGATTCTCAACAATCAGACGAACAATATCATAGCTTGCCATTGAGTAGAATTCCAAGTTACGAAGCGGCTTATATTATGACAGTGCATAAATCGCAAGGATCGGAATTTGAGCATACTGTTTTAGTATTGCCGCTAGTGATTTCTCCTGTATTAACGAAAGAGCTAATTTATACAGCGATTACTCGAGCTAAAGATAAATTCACGTTATTTGGTAGCGAGAAAGTATGGAAATATAGTGTAGGATCTAAGACAGAAAGACAAAGTGGCTTAAAAGAGCAATTAATTAGCAAGTTTTGTTAATGGAATAATCAAATTGCCGATAAATTCAACAGGCGGTGATTTTTTTAAAATTTTTTGCAAAAAACACTTGCGTTCATTTTAGATTTCTCTATAATGCACCCCACACAACGACGCACTGTTGTGAAGAGATTAAGTTTGATTCCGGTGCGTCGTTTTATTTTGCTCTTTAACAATTTATCAGACAATCTGTGTGGGCACTTGTTGATTGACTTGATTTTGAAAATATTTTTTAATTTTGAAGTCTTAATAGGTGCTAACTAGAAATTCATTTTAACTTTTTTAAGTTTACTTAAATTAGTGTGATTATTTTATGTCAGCAGTATTGAGCGATTAAACTTTTAATTGAAGAGTTTGATCATGGCTCAGATTGAACGCTGGCGGCAGGCTTAACACATGCAAGTCGAACGGTAACAGGGAGAAGCTTGCTTCTTTGCTGACGAGTGGCGGACGGGTGAGTAATGCTTGGGAATCTGGCTTATGGAGGGGGATAACTACTGGAAACGGTAGCTAATACCGCGTAATGTCTACGGACTAAAGGGTGGGACTTTCGGGCCACCTGCCATAAGATGAGCCCAAGTGAGATTAGGTAGTTGGTGAGGTAATGGCTCACCAAGCCGTCGATCTCTAGCTGGTCTGAGAGGATGACCAGCCACACTGGAACTGAGACACGGTCCAGACTCCTACGGGAGGCAGCAGTGGGGAATATTGCACAATGGGGGGAACCCTGATGCAGCCATGCCGCGTGAATGAAGAAGGCCTTCGGGTTGTAAAGTTCTTTCGGTAGCGAGGAAGGTGATTGTTTTAATAGAGCAATCAATTGACGTTAACTACAGAAGAAGCACCGGCTAACTCCGTGCCAGCAGCCGCGGTAATACGGGGGGTGCGAGCGTTAATCGGAATAACTGGGCGTAAAGGGCACGCAGGCGGACTTTTAAGTGGGATGTGAAAGCCCCGGGCTTAACCTGGGAATTGCATTTCAGACTGGGAGTCTAGAGTACTTTAGGGAGGGGTAGAATTCCACGTGTAGCGGTGAAATGCGTAGAGATGTGGAGGAATACCGAAGGCGAAGGCAGCCCCTTGGGAATGTACTGACGCTCATGTGCGAAAGCGTGGGGAGCAAACAGGATTAGATACCCTGGTAGTCCACGCCGTAAACGCTGTCGATTTGGGGATTGGACCTTGAGTCTGGTGCCCGTAGCTAACGTGATAAATCGACCGCCTGGGGAGTACGGCCGCAAGGTTAAAACTCAAATGAATTGACGGGGGCCCGCACAAGCGGTGGAGCATGTGGTTTAATTCGATGCAACGCGAAGAACCTTACCTACTCTTGACATCCAGAGAAGCTTGTAGAGATACGAGTGTGCCTTCGGGAGCTCTGAGACAGGTGCTGCATGGCTGTCGTCAGCTCGTGTTGTGAAATGTTGGGTTAAGTCCCGCAACGAGCGCAACCCTTATCCTTTGTTGCCAGCGATTCGGTCGGGAACTCAAAGGAGACTGCCGGTGATAAACCGGAGGAAGGTGGGGATGACGTCAAGTCATCATGGCCCTTACGAGTAGGGCTACACACGTGCTACAATGGCGTATACAGAGGGCAGCGAGCCAGCGATGGGGAGCGAATCTCACAAAGTACGTCTAAGTCCGGATTGGAGTCTGCAACTCGACTCCATGAAGTCGGAATCGCTAGTAATCGCAAATCAGAATGTTGCGGTGAATACGTTCCCGGGCCTTGTACACACCGCCCGTCACACCATGGGAGTGGGTTGTACCAGAAGTAGATAGCTTAACCGCAAGGGGGGCGTTTACCACGGTATGATTCATGACTGGGGTGAAGTCGTAACAAGGTAACCGTAGGGGAACCTGCGGTTGGATCACCTCCTTACCAAGAATCAAGAAGCGAGAGCTTGATGGCGTAAAGCCAGAACGACAGCAAGTGTTCACACAGATTGTTTGATAAAGCAGTAGGACAAAAAAAAGATGAATGAGATTTAGGCATTCAAGCGGTTAGAATCTTGAAAAATTTTGCAAAAATTGCTAGAATACTTGACCTAAACTGGCAAAGCGGAAAGCATCTTTAAATGATGTCCCCATCGTCTAGAGGCCTAGGACATCGCCCTTTCACGGCGGTAACCGGGGTTCGAATCCCCGTGGGGACGCCATTTAAAGATGATTTTTATTGTCTTAATGTTCTTTAAAAATTTAGAAACAAGCTGAAAAACTGAGAGATTTTTCAAGTTCACTAAAGCAAAAAGCAAAAAGCAAAAAGCAAAAAGCAAAAAGCAAAAAGCAATAGTGAATAAATTGAAAGTCTGAGTATAAAAAATCTTGAGTGAACAAAAGCACTCAAGTGTTTAGTTGAATAATATCGCTTCAAATAAAATCGTTTGATTGATTTAAATGAAAATTTAAATGAAAACATTTGAGGTTGTATAGTTAAGTGACTAAGCGCACAAGGTGGATGCCTTGGCAATCAGAGGCGAAGAAGGACGTGCTAATCTGCGAAAAGCTTGGATGAGTCGATAAGAGGCGTTTAATCCAAGATATCCGAATGGGGAAACCCAGTAGATGAAGAATCTACTATCATTATCTGAATACATAGGATAATGAGGCAAACCGGGAGAACTGAAACATCTAAGTACCCCGAGGAAAAGAAATCAACCGAGATTTCGTTAGTAGCGGCGAGCGAACGCGAAAGAGCCAGTTAGTGATAGCAAGTTTGTTAGGAGAATGAGCTGGGAAGCTCAATCGTAGAAGGTGATAATCCCGTATCCGAAAACATTCTTGTGGTACTAGGCTAACAACAAGTAGGGCGGGACACGTGATATCCTGTTTGAAGATGGGGGGACCATCCTCCAAGGCTAAATACTCCTGATTGACCGATAGTGAACCAGTACTGTGAAGGAAAGGCGAAAAGAACCCCGGCGAGGGGAGTGAAATAGAACCTGAAACCTTGTGCGTACAAGCAGTGGGAGCAGATTTATTCTGTGACTGCGTACCTTTTGTATAATGGGTCAGCGACTTATATTTTGTAGCAAGGTTAACTGAATAAGGGAGCCGAAGGGAAACCGAGTCTTAACTGGGCGTGTAGTTGCAAGGTATAGACCCGAAACCCGGTGATCTAGCCATGGGCAGGTTGAAGATTGGGTAACACTAATTGGAGGACCGAACCGACTAATGTTGAAAAATTAGCGGATGACTTGTGGCTGGGGGTGAAAGGCCAATCAAACCGGGAGATAGCTGGTTCTCCCCGAAATCTATTTAGGTAGAGCCTTATGTGAATACCTTCGGGGGTAGAGCACTGTTTCGGCTAGGGGTCCATCCCGGATTACCAACCCGATGCAAACTGCGAATACCGAAGAGTAATGCATAGGAGACACACGGTGGGTGCTAACGTCCATCGTGGAGAGGGAAACAACCCAGACCGCCAGCTAAGGTCCCAAAGTACTAGTTAAGTGGGAAACGAAGTGGGAAGGCTTAGACAGCTAGGATGTTGGCTTAGAAGCAGCCATCATTTAAAGAAAGCGTAATAGCTCACTAGTCGAGTCGGCCTGCGCGGAAGATGTAACGGGGCTAAAACTAGTCACCGAAGCTGCGGCATCAATGGATACATTGTTGGGTAGGGGAGCGTTCTGTAAGCGGAAGAAGCTGAATTGAGAAGTTTGGTGGACGTATCAGAAGTGCGAATGCTGACATAAGTAACGACAAAACGAGTGAAAAACTCGTTCGCCGGAAGACCAAGGGTTCCTGTCCAACGTTAATCGGGGCAGGGTGAGTCGGCCCCTAAGGCGAGGCTGAAAAGCGTAGTCGATGGGAAACGGGTTAATATTCCCGTACTTGGTGTAATTGCGATGTGGGGACGGAGAAGGTTAGGTTATCAGGGTGTTGGATATCCCTGTTTAAGTTGGTAGGTGGGAAGATTAGGCAAATCCGGTCTTCCATTAACACTGAGAGATGATGACGAGGCACTACGGTGCTGAAGTAACCGATACCACGCTTCCAGGAAAAGCCACTAAGCGTCAGATTACACTGAACCGTACTATAAACCGACACAGGTGGTCAGGTAGAGAATACTCAGGCGCTTGAGAGAACTCGGGTGAAGGAACTAGGCAAAATAGCACCGTAACTTCGGGAGAAGGTGCGCCGGCGTAGATTGTAGCCCCTCGCGGGTGAAGGTTGAACCGGTCGAAGATACCAGCTGGCTGCAACTGTTTATTAAAAACACAGCACTCTGCAAACACGAAAGTGGACGTATAGGGTGTGATGCCTGCCCGGTGCTGGAAGGTTAATTGATGGTGTTATCGAAAGAGAAGCTCCTGATCGAAGCCCCAGTAAACGGCGGCCGTAACTATAACGGTCCTAAGGTAGCGAAATTCCTTGTCGGGTAAGTTCCGACCTGCACGAATGGCATAATGATGGCCAGGCTGTCTCCACCCGAGACTCAGTGAAATTGAAATCGCCGTGAAGATGCGGTGTACCCGCGGCTAGACGGAAAGACCCCGTGAACCTTTACTATAGCTTGACACTGAACATTGAATTTTGATGTGTAGGATAGGTGGGAGCCTTTGAAGATGACACGCCAGTGTTGTTGGAGGCGTCCTTGAAATACCACCCTTTAACGTTTGATGTTCTAACGAAGTGCTCGGAACGAGTACTCGGACAGTGTCTGGTGGGTAGTTTGACTGGGGCGGTCTCCTCCCAAAGAGTAACGGAGGAGCACGAAGGTTTGCTAATCACGGTCGGACATCGTGAGGTTAGTGCAATGGTATAAGCAAGCTTAACTGCGAGACAGACAAGTCGAGCAGGTGCGAAAGCAGGTCATAGTGATCCGGTGGTTCTGAATGGAAGGGCCATCGCTCAACGGATAAAAGGTACTCCGGGGATAACAGGCTGATACCGCCCAAGAGTTCATATCGACGGCGGTGTTTGGCACCTCGATGTCGGCTCATCACATCCTGGGGCTGAAGTAGGTCCCAAGGGTATGGCTGTTCGCCATTTAAAGTGGTACGCGAGCTGGGTTTAGAACGTCGTGAGACAGTTCGGTCCCTATCTGCCGTGGGCGTTGGAGAATTGGTTGGGGCTGCTCCTAGTACGAGAGGACCGGAGTGGACGCACCGCTGGTGTTTCGGTTGTGTCGCCAGACGCATTGCCGAGTAGCTATGTGCGGAAGAGATAAGTGCTGAAAGCATCTAAGCACGAAACTTGCCAAGAGATGAGTTCTCCCAGACTATAAGTCTGTAAGGGTTGTTGGAGACTACGACGTAGATAGGCGTGGTGTGTAAGCGTAGTGATACGTTGAGCTAACACGTACTAATTGCCCGAGAGGCTTAACTATACAACGCTCAAGTGTTTTTGGAAGCGAAAGCGAGAAAGACGAGAAGCGAAGTAGAGTAAAGACTAAACAGAAGACAAACAAAGAAAAGACGAACAGAGAAAGCATACTCAAAGTAACAGCTTGTTTTTAGATTTTAACGGATTTTCCCGACGACAATAGTGCTGTGGTTCTACCTGATTCCATTCCGAACTCAGAAGTAAAACGCAGTAACGTCGATGGTAGTGTGGTGATTCGCCATGTGAGAGTAGAGCATCGTCGGGTTTTTAATTTGAAGCGAAAGCGGAAGAGACAGAAGAAAAGAACGAAGACATAAACATAAATAAACAAGGCATAAAGAGCCCCTAAGTAGAGATACTTGGGGGTTTTTGAATATAATATTTTTAACAGATTAACAGATTAACAGATTAACAGATTAACAGATTAACAGATTAACAGATTAACAGATTTCTGTATTTAAGAATACGAAGGACATTTTATATGCCTATAGGACCAAGCTGTTGGTAATGAGTATTTTTGTTTATTTTTACAACTCATTCAAAAAATTGATTTACGAGTAATAAAACTATATGGAATATAGATTTCGTAGCAAAGAGTAATTAATTTGGTTACTTATATGGTTACCATAATCAAAAGTGTCCTATATACTATTTGTTCAATAGGTTGATATTTCCAAGCTGCTTAAGTGTGATTTTCTAATCAGAAAACAGATAGATGTTGTGTTAAACTTTTATTTCATTACTCATCAATAATATGTAATGAACATTCAGCAATCTTTTTACCTTGCCCTAAAAGCGGTGTTCCATAAATAACTGTTAATTTATGACAACCTAGCGGTAATCGGTGAAATTGGATACGATTGCGTTTCACTTTTCCTGAATCACGTTCGCCATTTTCAAGTTCTAATTCCCATACTGCTTGTACTCTTGCTGTTTTATCTGCAAGAAAAAGAGGGATATAAACCGGCGAATTCTTAGAAAAAGCCACTTGTTCCGGAAGTATTTTACGAGGTTCTTTTTTTGTTTTTATAGACATATATTTCTCCTTAAAAGTAATTAATTATATGGCAATGGCTAGAAATAAAAAAGTGTTGGAATAATATTTAAACCAACACTTTATGCACCAAATCAAATTTTATTTAATTACACCGCACGCCATATTAGCATCGCTACTGACAAGATTAGTTAATGCGGTTTTCATTTTCACAAACTTTCCTTATTTTATAGATAAGCCATAATTGGTAGCTCAATTTTACCCATAGCGGTCAAATTTTGTCAAAGTTTTGCAAATAAATAAAAAACATTGATTTTTCAATGAAAATCCTGTATTTATTCACAATTATTTATAACAATTATTTTAGGAGCAAACATAATGCAAAATGTAGGTTTTGTCGGCTGGCGTGGAATGGTGGGTTCAGTATTAATGGACCGTATGGTTGAAGAAAATAACTTCGCTAACATCAATCCAATTTTCTTCACAACTTCACAGGCGGGTCAAAAAGCCCCTGTGTTTGGCGGTAAAGATGCCGGCGAATTAAAAAACGCCTTTGATATTGAAGAATTAAAAAAATTAGACATCATCGTAACCTGTCAAGGTGGCGATTATACCAACGAAGTCTATCCAAAATTAAAAGAAAGTGGCTGGAACGGCTACTGGATTGATGCAGCCTCTGCACTTCGTATGAAAGACGATGCGATTATCGTATTAGATCCGGTAAACCAACACGTGATTTCAGAAGGTTTGAAAAACGGCATTAAAACGTTCGTAGGTGGTAACTGTACAGTAAGCTTGATGTTAATGGCAATTGGTGGCTTATTCGAGAAAGATTTAGTGGAATGGGTTTCTGTTGCCACTTACCAAGCAGCTTCAGGTGCTGGTGCGAAAAATATGCGTGAATTACTTTCACAAATGGGCGAATTGGAAGATAGCGTAAAAGCTGAATTAGCAAATCCTGCTTCTTCAATTTTAGACATTGAACGTAAAGTCACGGCAAAAATGCGTGCTGATGATTTCCCAACCGAAAACTTCGGTGCAGCATTAGGTGGTAGCTTAATTCCTTGGATTGATAAATTATTACCTGAAACAGGGCAAACCAAAGAAGAGTGGAAAGGCTATGCAGAAACAAACAAAATCTTAGGTTTAAGCGAAAATCCAATTCCTGTTGATGGTTTATGCGTGCGTATTGGAGCATTACGCTGCCACAGTCAAGCGTTTACCATTAAACTGAAAAAAGATATTCCATTAGCGGAAATTGAGCAAATTATCGCAGCTCATAACGAATGGGTGAAAGTTATTCCAAACGATAAAGAAACTACATTACGTGAATTAACCCCTGCTAAAGTAACCGGCACACTAAGCGTACCGGTTGGTCGTTTACGTAAATTAGCAATGGGCGGCGAATATTTAGCGGCATTCACGGTAGGAGACCAATTATTATGGGGTGCAGCAGAGCCTGTTCGCCGTATTTTAGTTCAACTAACTAAATAATTTGTTCTCATAATACTTGCAAGCGGTCAGATTTTGTAAATTTTTTGCAGAATTTGACCGCTTGTTTGTTATAATTATTTTCATCTTTTTTCACTTTTAGATGAATAAATTATGAAACCCATTTTCCTCGAAATCCGCCATTTACGAACATTAGTTGCTTTAAAAGAAAGCGGAAGCGTATCTTTGGCTGCAAAGCGTGTCCATTTAACCCAATCAGCCCTTTCACATCAAATTAAACTATTAGAAGATCAGTATGATCTTACCCTCTTTGAACGTAAAAGCTCACCTATTCGCTTCACTCAAGCGGGAGAACGCCTAATTAAACTTGCCTATGATATTTTGCCGCAAGTTATTGAGGCTGAGCTTGATTTAGCTCGTGTAAAACAAGGCGAAGTGGGAGAAGTACGTGTTGCGGTGGAATGTCATACTTGTTTTGACTGGTTAATGCCCGCAATGGATACATTCCGCCACCACTGGCCGTTAGTGGAATTAGATATTGTATCGGGCTTCCATACTGATACTGTGGGGCTATTATTAAGCCATAGGGCGGATTTGGCAATTGTGTCGGAAGTTGAAGAAAACTCAAGTATTATTTGTAAACCGCTATTTTCTTATGAAATGGTTGGAATTTGCTCGAAAGATCATCCTCTAGCCGCAAAAGAAGTATGGGAAGCTAAAGATTTTAAAGATGAAACGCTCATCACATACCCTGTGCCTGATGATATGCTAGACTTACTACGTAAAGTGCTAAACCCTGCCGGTATTAAAGTTACTCGTCGTAATAGTGAATTAACCATTGCTATCATTCAACTTGTGGCAAGCCGTCGAGGAGTTGCTGCACTGCCTTATTGGGCGGTTAAACCTTATTTGGATAGAGGCTATGTAGTAGCTCGCAAAATTACTCAACAAGGTTTATATAGCAACCTTTACGGTGCGATTCGAGAGGCAGATATTGCCCTTGCCTACCTAAATGATTTTCACGATACTGTAATAGCTCAAAGTTTTGCAACTCTGCCGGGTTTAATGGTGTTGGAATAGAAATAACAAGCGGTCTATTTTGTTGGTTATTTTGTAAATTGAACAACATAGACCGCTTTTATTTAAAAAGAGATTATCGGCTACCAATTCTAAAAATATTCCGCATTGTCGCCACTTTTGCAGACAACCAGCCGATAAAGACACAAAGTACAATTAAGAAAAAGGCTTCGCTAAAATTTAGGCTCTTCAATTCAAATTGAACGGTGAACATATCGGTTACATATTTCACAATACCCGTAAAGTAACTAATAGTTACCGCACTAAACAATACCGCTAATAAACTACCGAAAAAGCCATAAATCATTCCTGTATAGAGGAATGGACGAGCAATAAAGTGATCGGTTGCCCCTAGAATTTGCTGAACTTCAATTGCAGCTTTGCTGTTCGCCACATCAGTTCTTACACTGTTTCCAATCACTAAAAAGACTGCTAATAGCATCAGTAATGTACATACAATCGCAATCCGTGCAATGAGCCAAGTTAAGGCAGTTAATTTTTCTAACCAGCCATTATCTAAACGAACTTCCTGTACGCCTTTGATTTGTTGTAAGCCATTGCGTAGCTCAACCATTGCATCAGCATTATTGAAATTCGCCTTAGGTTTTAAGGTAACCACCGCTGGCAATGGATTTTCATCTAAAATATCTAATGCTTCTCCAAAGCCTGTCCAAGAACGGAATTCTTCTAAGCTCTGCTGACGAGAAATATAATTAAACGAGTCAATTTTATCCGCTTCATAGGCTCGAATACGATCGACCACCGTATTTACATCGTGTTCAGCCAAGTTTTTATGTAGATAAACCGTAAGCTGTGGTTCTGGATAAAACTGCGTTGCTGCAGTGTGTGTATTTTTCCATAGTAAATAACTTACCGTTGGAATCGTGAGTGAAACCGCAATCACTAATATGGTTAAAAATGTACCTAACTTGCGTTTCATTAAATCTTGCCAAACCGCTCGTAAAGAGTAGCTGGTTTGAGCACCTAATTTGTTAAATGAACGAATCATAATCTTCCCTTAAAATTTAAGATGCCCTTGTTCCAACACCAAACACGGTTTTGGACGTTTTGAGATAATATTAGTATCGTGCGTAGCAATCAGCACCGTTGTACCCACTTGGTTAAATTCTTCGAATAATCGGAAAATCTCAAACGAAAGCTTTTCATCTAAATTTCCTGTTGGCTCGTCAGCCAATAAGAGCGTTGGACGATGTACAATAGCTCTGGCAATATCCACACGTTGCTGCTCGCCACCGGAGAGGTGTAATGGCAGATAGTTTGCTTTATCCGAAAGCCCTACTCGCTCAAGAGCAATGCGAGCTTCACGTTCCACAATGGCTTGGTTCATACCTAAAATAATTAACGGAAGGGCAACATTATCTAAAATGGTTCTATCGGTTAATAAACGGTAATCTTGATGCACCATTCCGATTTGGCGGCGTAAAAACGGCAACTCGTGATGAGAAAGGCGGGTAATATTGTGTCCGTTAAACAAAATTTGTCCGCCATTGGCACGCTCAATCCCCATAATTAATTTTAAAAGCGTACTTTTACCCGCACCGGAATGCCCGGTAATATATGCCATTCCACCTGCGGGCAGATGAAAATCAATGCCTTGTAAAGCCGGTTTACCGCCTTTGTAAACCTTGTTCACATTAGTAAATTTAATCATTATGTTCGTCCTCGTGGCTAAATAAGGCTTCAATAAATTCTTCTGCGTTAAACGGACGCAAATCTTCAATTTTCTCGCCAACACCGATAAAACGGATAGGAATATTGAATTGATCTGCAATCGCAAAAATCACCCCACCTTTTGCCGTACCATCTAATTTGGTTAATGTAATACCGGTTAAACCAACTGCCTCATTAAACAGTTTTGCTTGGCTAATCGCATTCTGTCCTGTGCCTGCATCAAGGGTAAGCATAATTTCGTGCGGTGCAGTTTCGTCATATTTTTTCATTACACGCACAATTTTTTTCAGCTCGTCCATCAGATTATTTTTGTTCTGCAAACGCCCAGCCGTATCGGCGATAAGCACATCAATGCCTTTTGCAGCAGCTGATTGCATTGCATCAAAAATAACTGATGCAGAATCTGAACCTGTACTTTGTGCTACCACAGGAATGTTATTTCGTTCACCCCAAACTTGAAGTTGTTCCACCGCTGCTGCTCGGAAGGTATCACCCGCAGCTAACATTACCGATTTTCCTTCATTTTGAAATTTACGGGCTAATTTGCCGATAGTCGTAGTTTTACCCACACCATTCACGCCAACCATTAAAATCACATACGGTTTTTTCTCTTCAAGCACTAGTGGTTGAGCCACAGGTTTTAACACTTCGCCTAACTCAATTTTTAATTGTTGATAAAGTAAGTCCGCATCTTTTAGCTGCTTCTTAGTAGCGTGTTGCGTTAAATTGTTGATAATTTTTTGTGTGGTCGGCATACCTAAATCCGCCACAAGTAACAGTTCTTCTAGCTCTTCAAATAATTCATCATCAATTTTCTTACCACTAAAGAAATTACGGAAACCCGAACCAATGTTTTGTTTGGTTTTAATTAAGCCCTGAATTAAACGGCTAAAGAAACCACCCTGACTTGGTTTTTCTTGGTATTCGTCTTGAATAGTTGGCTCTTCAACGATGTCTTGAACATTATTCACTAATTCGGTTGTCGCGACTTCCTCAGCTACAGCGTTTTCCACTTGGTAAGCAACTTGCTCTTGTTCGTTGAGATCTAGCTGTTCAATCGCAATATTTTGCAGATTTTCGACCGCTTGTTCGCCTTTTTCTTCTTCAAATGTTTGTTCGATTTTATCTTCAACATCATCAAAGAATTCTTTTACCTCTTCAACTTTTTCTTCAACAAACTCTTTGAAATCTTCGACTTTTTGCTCAAATTTTTCTTCAACCTGCTCAAATTTCTGTTCGAGCTGATCTTCTTTTTCCTCAACATAATCTTCTAGTTGATCTGCCTTTTCTTCAATTTTATCTTCCAGCTCGTCTAATTTCTCAGAAAACGATTTCTCGGCTTCCGGTTCAATAATGACAGGCTCTTCTGGCTGAATAATTTCTTGTTGGATCTCTTCCTGTTTTGCTTCTTCTTTCTTACCAAATCCAAGCCAAGACCAAAAACCTTTTTTCTTTTCTGACATATTTTTCTCTCATTTATACTAAAAATAGACTAAACTTACATAGTTTATCAAAAAAACCTTTATTTTCCTTTAGTGAGTATGAAAAAAAATCGAAATTCTCCGCAATCTAGCCAGCAAATGGGTGAAGTGCGTATTATTGCCGGGCTTTGGCGAGGTAGAAAATTGCCGGTGTTGAATGCAGAAGGGCTACGCCCAACCACAGATCGAGTAAAAGAAACACTGTTTAATTGGTTAATGCACGATATTGCTCACTCACGCTGTCTGGATTGCTTCGCCGGTAGTGGCTCACTGGGTTTCGAGGCTCTCTCTCGCCAAGCACAAGCGGTCGTTTTTTTGGAAAAATTTGCAAATGCGGCAAATCTATTGAAGAAAAATCTGCAAACATTAAAGACGGAAAATGGTTCGGTTATTCATACCGATACATTGCACTATTTGTCAAATAAAAATAGCAGCGAACCGTTCGATATTGTATTTATCGATCCACCTTTTCATCAAAATCTTGTGCCACAAGTATTAAAACTGTTAGTTGAAAATCATTGGTTGGCAGAGAATGCGATTTTATATGTAGAAACAGAGAAAAATCACGTTCCATTAGATTTACCTGAAGGCTGGCAGATTTTAAAAGAAAAAGCAGCCGGAATGGTGGTAAGTCGTCTAATTCAAGCATAAACTTTTGTTTTTTATAACTAAAAGATATAAAATACAATGTATCTGTATAACATTTTTGTAACAATACAATTAGAATTAAGAGTATGAAAAAATTAACACCTGATGAAGCAATTGATATTGCTTACGATATTTTCTTAGAAATGGCAGGCGAGAATTTAGATCCTGCTGACATTTTACTATTCAATCTCCAATTTGAAGAGCGTGGTGCGGTCGAAATGGTCGAAACTCGTGATGATTGGGATCAAGAAATCGGCACATTAATTGACCCTGAGGCATTCGCGGAGGTTTGGGTCGGTTTAGTGAACGAGCAAGATGAAATGGACGATGTGTTCGCCCGCTTCTTAATTTCTCACGAAGAAGAAAATCGTGAATATCACGTTGTTTGGAAAGAATAATAAGGAAAAATATGTCGAACATTGATACATCTCAACCTATTGAGGCTTCACTACAATTCCGTGAAGCAATGGCACATTTATCATCAGCGGTTAGTATTGTTACTACCAACGGTATTGCAGGTAAAGCAGGACTAACTGTTTCTTCAGTAAGCTCGGTAACAGATGCTCCTCCCACAGTTCTTTTTTGTATTAATAAAAACAGCCACGTTCACGATATTATCAAACAAAACGGCAAGGTTTGTATTAATGTGTTAAGCCACGAGCAAGAAGATATTGCCAAGCATTTCGCTGCAATCCTTGAAAGCACAATGGAAGAACGTTTTAGTTGGGATATTTGGGATAACGGCTTCGATGATCAGCCTGTGCTACGCAGTGCAATTTCTGCTTTACAAGGAAATATTGTCGATACTCACGCAGTGGGAACGCATACTATTTTTGTGGTGGAAGTGAGCCACATTGATGTAGAGCCAAATCACAGTTTAGTCTATTTTGCTCGTCAATTTAGAAGTATAAGCATTGATTAATAAAATATATTTCACCTAAATTTGATCAAATCCGACTTTTTTAGTCGGATTTTTTATTGCCTGCAATTTAAAAGTGATAAAATTTCAGCGTTTATGTTAAGAATGAAGGAAAATGCAATGGAAAACTTAATTTGCTATAAACAAATGCCGGTATGGACAAAAGATACCCTACCGCAAATGTTCCAAGAAAAGCACAACACCAAAGTCGGCACTTGGGCAAAGCTCACGATTTTAAAAGGCTCGCTCAAATATTACGAACTCACCGAAGAAGGGGATGTGGTTAAAGAAGATATTTTTGATGCTAACCACCAACGCCCAATGGTTGAACCGCAATTATGGCACAAGGTGGAAGCCTTATCTGACGATTTAGAGTGCCAACTTTCCTTCTATTGCAAGCCTGAAGACTATTTTGCAAAAAAATATAATCTCACCACCACCCATTCCGAAGTGTTGAATACGATTAATTACATCAAAGGTGGAAAAGCTCTCGATTTAGGCTGTGGACGTGGACGTAACTCGCTCTATCTTAATTTATTAGGCTTTGATGTAACCGCTGTTGATCATAATCAGGAAAGTATTGATTTTCTTAACTATATAATCGAAAAAGAGCAATCTCACCACATTACTGCGGATATTTATGACATTAATGAGGCAAGCATCGGCAATCAAAATGGTGAATATGATCTTGTTATTTCCACTGTAGTAATGATGTTCTTAAACCGTGAACGAATTCCTGCGATTATTGAAAATATGCAGAAAAATACTAAAGTCAGTGGCTACAATCTTATTGTTTGTGCTATGAGCACCGATGATTACCCTTGTCCAATGCCATTCTCTTTTACCTTTGCTGAAGGTGAGCTGGCAAATTATTACAAAGATTGGGAGCTGGTAAAATACAACGAAGATTTGGGGCATCTCCACAAAACTGACGAACACGGCAACCGTATTCAACTGCGTTTTGCTACAATGTTAGCGAAAAAAATCAACGAAAATTAACCGCTTGTAGGGGGAATGACAATTTCCCCTTAAATTTACCTTTCATTTATTGAAAATTAGCATTCCGCAAACGTTTGCTTATGCTATAATACCCTCGTTTTTTCATTCATTTACTGTTGAGGTTAAAGTGAGCAACACACAACTTAGTTACAAAGATGCCGGCGTTGATATTCACGCAGGAAACGAATTAGTCGAACGAATCAAAGCGGATGTTAAACGTACTCGCCGCTCCGAAGTGATGGGTGGGTTAGGCGGTTTTGGAGCATTATGTGCAATACCGGCTAAATACAAAGAGCCAATTTTAGTATCAGGCACAGATGGCGTTGGTACAAAACTACGTTTAGCCATCGATCTCAACAAACACGATACGATTGGTCAAGATTTAGTCGCAATGTGTGTAAATGATTTAGTGGTACAAGGTGCAGAACCGCTTTTCTTTTTAGATTACTACGCAACAGGAAAATTAGATGTTGATGTAGCAGCAAGTGTTGTTAAAGGCATTGCCGACGGTTGTGAAATGTCGGGTTGTGCATTAGTCGGTGGGGAAACTGCTGAAATGCCGGGAATGTATCACGAAGGCGATTACGACTTAGCCGGTTTCTGCGTAGGTATTGTTGAAAAAGCAGGCATTATTGATGGTTCAGCAGTCCAAACAAATGATGTGCTAATTGCATTAGCATCAAGTGGTCCACACTCAAACGGTTATTCCTTAATTCGTAAAGTGTTAGAAGTTAGCAACACCAATCCAGCAACGGAACTATTAGAGGGTAAACTACTTAGCGAACATTTACTTGCCCCAACAAAAATCTATGTGAAATCGGTCTTAAAATTAGTGGAAGAAACAGATGTTCACGCTATCGCTCACTTAACCGGTGGCGGTTTCTGGGAAAATATTCCACGTGTATTACCTGAATCAACCAAAGCAGTTATTGATGAATCTAGCTGGCAATGGTCTGCAGTGTTTAAATGGTTACAAGAAAAAGGTAACATCAGCCGTTATGAAATGTACCGCACTTTCAACTGTGGCGTAGGTATGGTGATTGCGCTACCAGCTACTGATGTTGAAAAAGCCTTAGCTATCTTAAAAGAAAACGGCGAAAATGCTTGGGTCATCGGTAAAATCGAAGATTTAGGTAATGGTAGCGAGCAAGTTGAAATCAACTGATTTGCAAAATAAATGCTAAAATTAACCGCTTGTAGGCAACTGCAAGCGGTTAAATTTTTTATAAGGAATGCAAATGCAACTATTTTGGCTTTTTTATTTTGTGATGATGAATTTTGCCTCGCTTTATTTGATGTACAGCGATAAGCAAAAAGCGATTCAAAAAACGTGGCGAATCCCTGAAATTACGTTACTCTCTTTTTGTCTGTTGGGTGGGGCAATCGGCACTTACTGTGGTATGAAATATTTCCGCCACAAAACCCAACATTGGTATTTTCATATTGCGGTAGTATTCTCATTTTTTGCTTGGCTGATCGGCTTGCCCTATTTTTATTTAGCCTTGTAATCACATAAATTTATCATAAATTTTTCTTATCCGAAGTCGCAATTTATATCCTAGTCCTCTATTTAGAAATTTGATGTAGATCACATTCTTTATCCCTTAAAATAGGTATTATTTAATAAAACTTACCACAATCCATTTTAAGGAGATAAAAATGTCAGTACGCATTGAACACGATTTATTGGGCGAAAGAGAAGTACCGAATGAGGCTTATTGGGGTATTCATACACTAAGAGCAATTGAGAATTTCAATATTTCAAATGTAACTATTTCTGATGTACCTGAGTTTGTGCGTGGTATGGTGATGGTGAAAAAAGCTACTGCTTTAGCCAACGGAGAGCTCGGTGCAATTCCGAAAAAAGTTGCCAATGCGATTGTTGAGGCGTGTGATGAAGTGTTAGTGAAAGGGCGTTGCCTAGACCAATTCCCATCCGATGTTTACCAAGGCGGAGCAGGTACTTCGGTAAATATGAATACCAACGAGGTCATAGCCAACCTAGCATTAGAATTGTTAGGTGAAGCAAAAGGTAAATACGATATCATCAACCCGATGGATCACGTTAATGCTAGCCAATCTACTAACGATGCCTATCCAACCGGCTTCCGCATTGCGGTTTATAACAGCATTATTAAATTAGTGGATAAAATTGTTTATCTACAAACTGCCTTTGAAAATAAAGCCACCGAGTTTGCCGATGTGTTGAAAATGGGGCGCACCCAATTACAAGACGCAGTGCCGATGACACTTGGTCAAGAGTTCAAAGCCTTTGCGGTATTATTGGAAGAAGAAGTTCGCAACCTCAAACGCACAGCTGAATTACTGCTTGAAGTAAACTTAGGAGCAACCGCCATCGGTACTGGCTTAAACACGCCTGAAGGTTATTCAGAACTTGCGGTGAAATATTTAGCGGAAGTAACCGGACTACCTTGCTCACTCTCAGAAAACTTGATTGAAGCCACCTCTGACTGTGGAGCTTATGTGATGGTACACGGAGCGTTAAAACGTACCGCAGTAAAAATGTCTAAAGTATGTAACGACTTACGTTTACTTTCATCCGGTCCGCGTGCAGGTTTAAATGAAATCAATCTGCCTGAACTGCAAGCCGGTTCTTCTATTATGCCAGCAAAAGTAAACCCAGTTGTACCGGAAGTCGTAAACCAAGTCTGCTTTAAAGTGATTGGTAACGACACTACCGTAACCTTTGCCGCTGAAGCAGGTCAATTACAATTAAACGTAATGGAACCGGTGATCGGTCAAGCAATGTTTGAATCTATTGAATTGCTTGCCAACGCTTGCGTGAACTTACGTGATAAATGTATTGACGGCATTACCGCTAACCGTGAAATCTGCCAAAACTATGTGTTTAGTTCAATCGGTATTGTAACTTACCTCAATCCGTTTATTGGACACCACAATGGCGACATTATTGGTAAGATCTGTGCAACCACAGGTAGAAGTGTGCGTGAAGTGGTACTTGAACGTGGTTTACTCACAGAAGAGCAATTAGATGATATTCTCTCTGTAGAGAACTTAATGAATCCGACTTATAAAGCAAAACGCTTTACGGAAGATGAATAAAATCTCCCCATAGAAAATTAAATCATTTAATTTCATTACAATAGGGCAAGCAGTGAATTATTTCTGCTTGCCCTATTATTTTTAATTTAACTAAGCCACGCAGCTTCAGTAAGCGGTTTTCCAAAGTGGCTTTCAATTAGTCTTTTGGTGATTTGGTGTTCTGGATTAAGTAACACATCTTTTGTTTTGCCATATTCCACCACCTCTCCGTTTTGCATTACCATTATTTTATCTGCAATGTGTTTAATTAACCCAATATTTTGCCCGACATAAATGTAAGCTATGCCTTGCTTTTGCTGAACATTGAGCATTAAATTAAGCAATTGCGTTTTAACGGAGAAATCAAGTGAATTAATTGTATCATCTGCGATAATAATTTCCGGTTCTAAGATTAATGCTCTGGCAAAAGCAACCCGTTGTTTTTGTCCGCTTGAGGCTTCAGAAATTGGAATGAGGGCGTGTTCAGGATACATTCCCACCAATTTTAAGGTATTAAAAATACGCTCGTTTCTTTCTTGCTCACTTAAATCGGTGGCTAATCGCAAAGGTGCATCTAAAATTTGCCCGATATTGTAGTTTGGGTCAAAAGCATCGTTTGGATCTTGAAACATCATTCTAATGCGTTTGGCTCGATATTTGTAATCACCAAAATGTAGTGGTGTGCCTCTAAACATAATTTCGCCTGAAGTTGGCTCCACCATACCGGCAATCATTTTAGCTAAGGTGGATTTACCCGCCCCATTTTCGCCGATAATCGCCAACGTTTCTTTCTGATTAAGAGTAAAATAAACCTCTTTGACTGCATAGAAATCTTGCTTATGAAACAATCCCGTTCGCTCAACAAAACGCTTGCTGAGATTATGTGCTTCAAGTAATGCCATAATATTTATGAGTTGGAAATAAAGTGATAGTTTACCGCAAAAAATAAAAAAGGGCACTTATTGTGATCTGCTTCCATAAACTTGAGCAGTTCATAAATCAACCTAACATCGACAGAAAAATATTTACACCTAAAATCCCCAATGCCACACTTAAAAACGTATTTTTCAGCCAAATATAGCTGCTTAATACGCCTATTAAAGCTAGGGTTTGAGCCAAAATTAAGTGAATCCCTTCCCCGTTTTTTGGAAAGGTTAAGCTTGTTAAAAGCAATAAAAGCATAATCACAAGCGGTAATGTTTTGTTTAATTTTTGCAAAATCGGCGAAGATAGTATCTTTTTCGGTAAAAATTCAGGAAGAAAACGGCAAATTTGTGTACCGAGAATCAATGCAACAAACATAATCAGAATATCATTTAGGCTCATTTTCTACTCCTTTGGTAGTTTTAGAGAACGATTGAGGCAGAAAAGCCACAATGATAATGGCAACGACAATAGCAACTAACAACACGCTAGTTTCAGTAATTTGGCGGGCAAGTAAGAAACCGATTAAGGCAATAAAGATTGGCTTCCATTGCTTTTGGTTTTTATATTGCTCATAAGCCAAAATAGCGAATAAACACGGCAAGGCAAAATCTAAATGAGGAATATAGTTTGCAACCGAATCGCCTAATAAAACACCTACAATTGTGGAAAGTGTCCAATAAGTTACACAAAGTGTGGATACTTTAAAAATAAGAGCTTGTTTTTGCTCTTTCGGTAGCGTAGATAATACCGCAAAGCCTTCGTCTGTTAGACCGGCAATAGAGACTATTCCTTTAATGCGAGATTTTGGCTTGTGTTCCATCATATTCAAAGTATAAAAACTAAAACGCAAGCTCATTAAAAGTGTACTTAGAAACACAGAAATTGCCCCAGCCCCCGACACAAAAAACGGAATTGCCGCATATTGTGCTGTACCGGAAATCACGGTAAAGCACATTGCAATAGTGAACCAAGCAGGCATTCCCGCATTAGTTGCCAACATTCCGTAAGCCACACCTGCGGCAAAATATCCCATAAAAATCGGCGTGGTTAATTTAATAGCGTATTTCCAACTATTTTCCATAACTAAAATTTAACATTAAGACAAAGATATTTATTATTCTGAATTTTTGCAAAATAGCAAGTTACGACAAGCGGTTATTTTTACTCACTACAAAAATTTGCAGATAGCTGAAAGTCATTAGAATAATAGGCTAAATCAACATACTTTATGGCAATGAGTTATTTCCAATCTATCTACTGAAATGCTAGACTTGCCGACCTTATCTATCAATATTTTTATAGGAAATGGAAGTGAAAAAATCATTAGCCTTTTTATTATCCGGCTTGTTGCTCTCCGGAGCATTATTTATAACACCTAACGTTCAGGCAGAAGGGCGTTTAACGGTTTATTGCTCGGTACAAAACAATGTTTGTGAAGATATGACCAAACAATTTTCGCAACAATATAATGTTGAAACGCAATTTATTCACGGTGGAACAGGCACGATTTTGGGTAAAGTAAAAGCTGAAGCCTCAAATCCACAAGCGGATATCTGGTATGGAGGCACTATTGAGCCGCATTTTCAAGCCGGTGAATTAGGCTTATTAGAAGAATATCGCTCGCCAAAACAAGTGGAAATTTTGCCGCAATTTAAATCCTTAGTGGAAAGCGAGCAAGGCAAATTTACTTCCATTGTTTATATGTTAGTGCTTGGATTTGGCGTAAATACGGAAAAATTAGCCAAACTTGGGGTTGAAATGCCGAAAAAATGGGAGGATTTACTCGACCCTCGTCTACAAGGCGAAGTGCAACTGCCTGATCCTCGCAGCTCCGGTACAACTTATACGTTAATGACCACTCTTTCCACGCTGTGGGGCGAAGAAAAAACCTTTGATTACTTGAAAAAATTGAATGCGAATATTTCACAATATGTCAAAAGTGCATTAGTAACCAGTAATCTGGCTCGAGGTGAAAGTGCAGTAACTGTCGGTTTTGTGCATAGCTATGCCACTGAAAAGGAGAAAGGAGCACCGGTTGAAGCGGTTATTCCTGAAGGCAAAGTGGGTTATGCGTTAGGTGGCGTGAGTATTTTGAAAAACGCTCGTAACCTTGAAAATGCAAAGCTATTTATGGACTGGGTACTTTCCAAAGAAGCACAAGAAATTCCGTGGAAAAAGCACGGCGTTTACCAAACGCCAACTAATGTAAATGCCGAAGTAGCTCCTCAATCAACCAAAGCGGATGCCCTCGAGTTTATTGAAATTGATTATAAAAAAGCAGGTTCAAGCGAAGAAGGAAAACGCTTGGTAGATAAATGGTTAGCTGAAATCAAATTGGCTAAATAACCTTTGCAAAATTTTTAAAGAAAATAACCGCTTGTAAACGAAAATCCGCATCAGTGATGCGGATTTTTTCTTAGTGTAATTTCATTGTTGGACGTAGGAAGCGGTTAATCTGCCCCACTAAAACAATCAACCCTGTTTTAAAACAACCGTGTAATGCGACTTGGTGCATTCGATATAGCGAAAGATATGCAAATCGAGCAATTTTGCCTTCAATAAACATATCACCACTGACTAAATTCCCCATTAAATTGCCAACTGTGCCAAATTTCGAGAATGAAAGTAACGAGCCTTTGTCATTAAATCTAAATGGCTTCAACTCTTTTCCTTCAAGTAAAGCAACAATGTTTTTACCACATAGGGTTGCCATTTGATGAGCAGCTTGAGCTCGTGGCGGAATAGGTTTTCCATCTTGCATTAAGGCAGCACAATCACCAATCACAAAAACCGCATCATCAACGGTCGCTTGCAAGGTATCTTTAACCTGAATTTGGTTCAAACGGTTGGTTTCAAAGCCAAATTCACGCGTAATATCCGGAGCTTTCACACCTGCCGCCCAAACCATAATATCTGCCTCAATTTTCTCGCCTAATCGGGTCATCAAACCATCTGGGCGAGCTTCCGTAATCATTGTGCCTAAACGCACTTCTACCCCAGCTTTTTTCAGCTCTTGGAATGCTGCAATTGAAATTCTTTCCGGCAAAGCAGGAATTAAACGAGGACCGGCTTCAATTAAGGTAACTTTTAAACTGGCACGGTTTAACTTTCCAAAACCATAAGAATTTAAGTTTCTCACAATATGGTAAAGCTCGGCAGAAAGCTCAATGCCTGTTGCTCCGCCGCCTACAATCGCAATTTTTACATCTTTATCTTCACTGTGGGAGAATTGTAAAAACAGCTCCATCATACGTTTTTGGAAATCTTTTGCTTGCTCTGAACCGTCTAGGAAAATACAGTGTTCCGCCACGCCCTTCGTTCCGAAATCATTGGATTTACTGCCAATTGCAATCACTAATTTATCGTAACTGATATTACGCTCTTTTACTAATAATTGGTTTTGTGCATTGTAAATAGGTGCAAGAGAGACAGATTTATTTTCTCTATCAACTGCAACTAATGTGCCTTGTTGAAATTCAAAGCCGTGATTTTTAGCGTGTGCACGGTAACTTAATGCATCAACCCCTTCATCTAGCGTGCCTGTGGCGACTTCGTGTAATAACGGTTTCCACAAGTGTGTAGCATTGCGATCAATTAAAATCACTTTTGCCTTTTGTTTACGCCCTAATTTATGTCCAAGATAGGTTGCAAGCTCTAAGCCGCCTGCCCCACCACCGACAATAACAATAGTTTCCATAAAATGCTCCGAAAATTAACTAAATTAGAATTGAAACTAAGGTGCATTGTAGGGAGTAAAAAAAGAATGTCTAGCTAAATTGCAACATTATTTTAACGTTCACTCCACAAAGTGAAGAGGAGCTTTACATAAACGACAAATATAACTTCGTTTATCACGTATTACTGCATTGTGTCGGCGAAGAGAAAGTTGATGGGTTTGACAACTGCATTGGTAGGTAAATTGTTGTTGAACGCTTTGTGTGCTAAAACAATGATAAATTTCTGCTGGCACACCGAGTACGGTTTCCATCATCATTTTCCACTCTTTGCCGTGTGATTGAACCCGCCCAAAGTGTTGATAAACCAAAATATGAGCAAGCTCGTGCGGCACAACTTGGCTGATAAACGCCTGCTCGTTTTCTTGTAACAACACAGGGTTGAATCTCACCTCATTGCGTTCCAAATAAGCAACACCTGCTTTTACCCCACGCACGTTATAATTCACAGTTGGAGGAGTAAAAGTTTTGTTGAAGTAACTATTTGCACGCTCTAAATCACGCTTTAACTGGCGTTGAACCTGCATTTTCAGTTGGCGAAAATCAGACATCAACGAGGGCAATCCATTGGCTGCCAAGATTTATCATAGCAGATATACAGCTCATCTTTTCCACCACCTAAATAAACACCCTTAAGCTGCGGATTATTCGCTCTCACCCATTTAAATAGCTCAGATTTTGACATATCAACGTCAGGCAATGTAAGCTCTTCAAAGAGGAATTTCTGTTTAGCAAAATAAGCATCAGCTTGATTGAACGCACAAGCTCCGTGCTTTTCCCACTCGCCTTGTAAAAGTGTTGCACCCGGCGATTCCGGCAGATATTTTTTAATCGTTTCTTCTTCTACCTTTGGCAAATCGCCTTGACAATAACGAGGGTGATCTTCAATGCGATTAGCATTTCCACTCTGTGGCCATAAACCGTGAATCACCCACCCAAATTCCTGTGAGCCATCACACTGATATTTCAGATGTTGCGGCACTTTGCCGTTATTATTACGTCTTTGTTTTTGGCAAAACGCCGGCGACCACGAAAGGGCAAGAGTGTAATAATCAGTTCCCACAATATTCTGCTTTAAGCGATCATTTTTCATCTTCACGTCATAATCGCCCAGTGAAGAAGTTGGGGAATCTTGTTGTGTTATATTCGGTTGATCTTTTTTATCCGAAAAAAGAAAAAACAAAAAAGTGGCTACTAGAACAGCAGTGCTAATAAAAAACACTAATTTTTTCTGGTTCATTAGGATATCTATTTAAGTAACTAAAAGGGGATAAGTATAGAGTATAAGTAACGACAAGCGGTAATATTTTATGAAAAAATTACCGCTTGTAATTCAAAGAAAAGATTAGCTTCTATTGCCAGAATTTCTTCTTAGAGGTTTGACCTATTCCTGGATTAAAACTGTTGGTAGGATCCAGTTGTTTATAGAATTTTCGTAATTCCGGCTTAGCTTCATATAAATGTCCGACATTATGTTCCGCTGGATATTGTGCACCTCGTATATCAAGTAATTTTAGCATCTCGTGCTCTAAATTCAGGCAATCCTCACCCTTTTTCACAATATAATCTTGGTGAAAAACGTGGCACATAAAATGTCCATAATAAAGTTTATGGATAATTTTAGAATCAACTTCCGCTGGAAGTTTCTCAAACCAATCCGCATCATTACGACGTAAAGCTACATCTAATGCCACAATATCTTCAACCTCTTTAGAATGAATCGCTCTATAACGTATTGCTGCCGAAGCAACTGCAAAACGGTGTAACATAGCGGCTTGAGTTTCTATTGCATCGCACTCAAAGTAATTTCCTCTACTTGAGTTTGAAAAGTAATGTTTTAAAAATTCTCGTGCTTCTTGCACACCTTTTCCACCCATCTTAATGATTAGATGATGTTCATATTGATCTCGATATTGCCACAATTTCTTTGGTAAATGTTCAGGTAAAATTTTACTTACTGATTGTAATAATTTATCACTCAAATCTGCAGGTAAAAAGCTTATTTTCTTCGCAATACGATCTACTTTCGCTTTTACCGAGAACAGCTTTGGCAACCAATGCGTACCAAATTTTTTTATCACCCAGAAAGTATCTTTCCCATACTTTGCAGCAATATCAAAGGCATCACGATGAATATATTCACCTGAAATTGGCAATGATTCAAACTGACCTAACATAGCACGTCGCACATCATTAAGTACTTCTGTTTGATTTGTGCCAAGATAAAATACAGCGGTCTCTTTTTCTAATGGGAAAGTATCTAATCTTACTGCAAAAATAGCAAGTTTCCCTGCTGAACCTGATGCCTCATAATGGCGAGCCGGATCAGCGTTAAAACGAGCCGGTGAATCTGCATCAACTTGACGAACGTGATGGCAATAGCTGTGATCATGACCTCTTCCACACTCATTTTGAATATCTTTTCGTTGATAACGGTTTTCTTGTAAATTAGTTAAAATTTCTTCTGGTGTATCGCCTAGATCTATCCCCAAATGATTTTTTAACTCTAGCTCACCTCGCTCATTTAATTGTGCATAAAGTGCCATTTCTGTATATGCCGGACCTCGTTGAACTAAAGCACCGCCTGAATTATTACATACGCCACCAATAACAGAAGCTCCAATGCAAGATGATCCGATTACTGAATGCGGTTCACGCTCATATTTTTTAAGTAAAATTTCTAATTCATTTAACGTTGAACCGGGTAAACAAACCACTTGTTCAGCTTGATTAATCAATTGAATACCGTCAATACGCATTGCATTTATAATAACAATATCTCTATCATAATCATTGCCACTTGGTGTTGAACCGCCTGTTAGACCTGTATTTGCAGCTTGGTTGATGACAATCACATCTGCCGCTACACAAGCTTTTACTATATACCAAAACTCCAGTAATGTAGCAGGGCGAACAACAGCCAATGCATTGCCTGTGCCAAAACGATAACCAGAACGGTATTCCTCATTTTTTAATGGATCAGTAATGATATATTTTTCACCGACAATCCCTGTTAATTCTGAAATTAGTTGCTGAGAGGTCATTCTGTTATTCCTTTGTAATAAAAATAAAACAATTGTAAAAATTTTAACAAAAAAGACCGCTTGTTTTTGTGAATTAGCTCACAAATTTGTAAACTTTTAATAAATAATGAATTAACACTTAAATATCTTGCAAACGTTGTTTTTGTTCACCCTGTTCATCGAAATTATCTGGGCTTAACCAAGCCTCAAAGCGTTTCTTAATAGTTTTCCATTCAGAATCTAACATTGAATACCAAGCGGTATCCCGATTTCTGTGATGATAAACCTGAGCTTGTCGGAAAATCCCTTCAAAGGTAAAGCCTAAACGTTCAGCAGCTCTGCGACTTCGCTCATTTAAACTGTCGCATTTCCATTCATAACGCCGATATTTCAACTCTTCAAATACATAACAGGCTAACAAATATTGAGCTTCCGTAGCAATTCGTGAACGTTGTAGCTGTGAAGAATAAATCACAGCTCCTACCTCAATAACTCGGTTTGCAGGATCAATTCTCATTAAACTAAATGTTCCAATTGCTCGCTGGGTTTGCTTGTCCATAATAACCAATAAATAAGGATCGCTTGCTTGTTCTTGCTGCTTTAAAAATTCAGAGAATGTATTTTTATCCCCAAAAGGTCCAAAAAAAGCAGGTAAATATGTCCAATTCTTAAGTTCTGAATCTGTACCGTAAACACGCCATAGATCATCAAAATGACGAGAGCTATTCAACCTTTCTAAATAGCAATACTTCCCTTCTACATATTGTAGTGATGGCATTTCGCCAGCTGAAAAATGACTAACTTCTTCGCCAATCAGTTGATTAAATTGATTTTTTCTCATTGTTGCCTCTTGTAAAAAATAACGAAAATCAGACCGCTTGCAAGCCGAGCCTAATCCATTTTATCAGCTCATCAGATTCTTCGATCGCTAACTCAGGTATAGACCAATAGTGCATTTTTTGCACTTTTCCTTTCGAAAAATAGCTAAATTGCTCTGCATTTTCTGCCAAGAAAAGGGGTAAAGTTTCTATTTTGGTTTTTACAAAAATACGATAATCTTTGCTGATAATTGCCACAATTTTATCGTTATAAAACAAGCAATATGTACCAAACATTTTTTTCGCTCGCAAACCTGAAATGGACGAGAGTTGATCTAACAAAAAATGAACAAATTCCGTATCAGCCATAGTTGCTCCTATGAAGATAAATTCAGGTTATAATACACAAATTACAGGGGGAATGATATGAAAGTCGGATTAGTGCTTGAAGGTGGCGGTTTGCGGGGAATTTTTACCGCAGGCGTATTAGATGTATTTTTAGATGAAAATATTCATATAGACGGTGCAATCGGGGTTTCTGCCGGAGCACTGTTCGGTGTGAATTTCCCATCTAAACAAAAAGGCAGAGCATTACGATATAACAAAAAATATGCTAAAGATAAGCGTTATATGGGGATTCACAGCTTGCTCACTACAGGTAATATTGTGAATCGTGATTTTGCCTATTATGAACTTCCCTCGACTCTTGACCCATTCGATCAAAAAGCCTTTGAACAATCCGGAATGGATTTTTGGGTAACGGTAACCAATGTGGAAACAGGCGAGCCCGAATATATTAAAATCACCAATGCTTTTGAGCAGATGGAAGCTTTTCGAGCTACCTCATCAATGCCTATTGTTTCAAAAATCGTAGAAATTGATGGCAAAAAATATTTAGACGGCGGCGTTTCAGATAGCATTCCTGTGCAGAAATTTATTGAAATGGGCTACGATAAAATTATCGTCGTACTAACTCGCCCGCTTGAATATCGCAAGAAACCGAGCTCAATGTGGCTGTTTAAGTGCTTCTATAAAAAATATCCGAAATTAGTCGAGCGTTGGGCTAATCGCTATTCAGAATACAATCAAGCTGTCGAGCAAGTTATTCAACTCAATGAAAAGCAACAAATTTTCGTTATTCGCCCAAGCAAGACGCTTAAAATCGGTCGATTAGAAAAAGATGTGAATAAGATACAGGCAATGTACGACTTAGGTGTGGAAGATGCAAAAAATGCGTTAGTTCAATTAAAGGCTTATTTGGCAAAATAGCCAAATTCCATTTGCCTAAAACGTTCAAAAAATATATTATAGACGTCTAGATGGAAATACTTCCAAACGAAATTTCAACAAGCGGTTCATATTTGTGAATTTTTTACAACAAACGCTTGCGTTTGAACGTTGGCTTTGCCAACGACTCCGAAGGAGCGAGCGTAGCGAGTAAAAAAGACCGCTTGTTATTATTTATAATCCGATATTTAAGATAGAGAGGAATACAATGGCAATTAATTTATTTACTTCTGAGTCCGTTTCAGAAGGGCACCCGGATAAAATCGCAGATCAAATTTCAGACGCGGTATTAGATGAAATTTTAAAACAAGATCCAAAAGCTCGTGTTGCGTGTGAAACTTACGTTAAAACAGGTATGGCATTAGTAGGCGGTGAAATTACCACTTCTGCGTGGGTTGATATTGAAAACTTAACCCGCCAAGTCATTTGCGATATTGGCTATACTCATTCAGATATGGGCTTTGACGCTCACTCTTGTGCGGTATTAAATGCTATCGGTAAACAATCTCCGGATATCAATCAAGGCGTGGATAGAGCAGATCCATTAGAGCAAGGTGCTGGCGACCAAGGGATTATGTTTGGCTATGCAACCAACGAAACCGAAGTGTTAATGCCGGCTCCAATCACTTACGCTCACCGCTTAATGGAACAACAAGCGAAAGTACGTAAATCAGGTAAATTAGACTGGTTACGCCCGGATGCAAAAAGCCAATTAACCTTTGCTTATGAAAATAACAAAATTATTGGTATTGATGCAGTGGTGCTTTCTACCCAACACGCTGAACATATTTCACAAAAAGATTTGATTGAAGGTGTGATGGAAGAAATTATCAAACCTGTTCTTCCTAATGAATGGTTAAGCCAAAATACCAAATACTTCATTAACCCAACAGGTCGTTTCGTAATTGGCGGACCAATGGGCGACTGCGGTTTAACCGGACGTAAAATTATTGTTGATACCTACGGCGGTGCAGCACGCCACGGTGGCGGTGCATTCTCGGGTAAAGATCCATCAAAAGTAGACCGCTCCGCTGCCTATGCTGCTCGTTATGTAGCAAAGAATATTGTTGCTGCAGGTTTAGCCGATCGTTGTGAGATTCAACTTTCTTATGCAATCGGGGTTGCTGATCCAACTTCAATTATGGTGGAGACTTTTGGTACAGGTAAAGTTAGCAACGAAATATTAGTGAAATTAATCTACCAGAACTTTGATTTACGCCCTTACGGTTTAATCAAAATGTTAGATTTAATCAAACCAATTTACCGTGAAACCGCTGCTTATGGTCATTTCGGTCGTGAGCATTTCCCTTGGGAAAAAACAGATAAAGCAGAAGCATTAAGAGCTGGAGCAGGTTTATAATAATAAGCCCTAAGTTTTATAAAACTTAGGGTTTCATATTTTCCCTAGATAACTATACTAAATTACCCATCACTAATTGCCTTAAAAATATATCTTAGTAAAATGGCATATAGAACAAAATAGTTAGTAAAAAGTAGCTTAAGGCATTATATTACAAGGCTTTAAGCTCCCTTTTGGAAAAATGCATAAAAACTGTCCTTTTTGCCGATATTCTCTAATATAGAAATATGGCACTCCAAAATAATATTCAACGTTATAAATGTTCAAACTGTATAAAATATTTACTTTCAAACAGAAATTAAATGTTGAATTAATCTGATATGATTATTCTATTAGAAAACACACTCAACAACAATTAGCCGATAAATATCATTGTTCTCTCTATAATACGCCGATATTTAGAAAAATTTCCTAAATCATTATTAAAGTTCCCTTCTCTAAATATCTTAATTTAATTATTGATACAACCTTCTTTCATCGAGATTTTGGTGTAATGGTATTTATCAATTCTTTGTATAAAAAGGTGGTTTATCATAAAATCCGTAAAAACGGAGAAAATATCTACTATAAGAGAGTGTTAAATTGTTTGCGAGGAAAAGGCTATATTATTCAATTAATTACCTGTGATAGAAGGAGAGACCTATTAAAAGATATGTTAAACACACCAACTCAAATGTGCCAATTTCACTTAGTCACTATTGTGATGAAAGCATTAAGAAAAACACATCAATCTAACGTAGGTAGAGAATTAAGAATTATTATTAGAACTTTAAAAAAGTTCAAAAAATGCATTTTATTTAGCAATATATGATTGGGAAATAAAATATAAACTTTTTTAAATGAACGTTCAGATAAACCGAATGAGAAAGGAAAATATCCGTATAAACATCGAAAAAGTATAAAATATTTTTTATATAGGATTTTTTGAATAGAGTTGGTAAGAATACACAAAAATATTCATTACCAACTGTTTGGTCCTAATAGGCATATAAAATGTTATATACCCTTTTTTCTCACCACTAACTGGCTTAATACCACAAGTGTTAATGAGAAAATGATCATAATGGTTGCTAAGGCATTTACTTCTGGAGTTACGCCTGTTTTAACCAATGAGAAGATCTTCAGTGGTAATACTTCATAGCTTGGGCTTGTTACGAATGAAGAAACAATAACGTCATCTAATGAAATTGTAAAGCTTAGTAACCAGCCTGAAATAATCGAAGGTAATGCAAGTGGTAAAATAATTTTACGTAAAATCGTTACTTCGCTTGCTCCTAAGTCTTTCGCCGCTTCTAACATTTTGCCGTCAAAGTCGCTTAAGCGTGATGAAATTGCAATCACTACATAAGGTAGACAGAATGTAATGTGAGCAATTAATAACGAAATAAAGCCTAGTTTGATACCTATAATCATAAATAATACAAGCATTGATACAGCCATTACGATATCAGGCGACATCATTACCACAAACAACATCCCACCGACTAATTTTTTGCCACGGAAACGGTAACGATAAAGGGCAATAGAAGTTAATGTACCTAAAATCGTGGAGAACGTTGCCGCAAAAAAGGCGATAGTTAATGAGTTCATTGTTGCTTGTACTAGTGTATCATTGCTGAATAAACGCTCATACCAGTTCCAAGTAAAGCCTTTCCAGTTCAAGCCGAAACGGTCTACATTGAAAGAGTTTACTACTAAAATAATAATTGGAATGTATAGGTAAGCAAATACTGCCAACATAAAAAGGTTTCTAAATGTTTTTTTCATTATTCAAGCTCCACCTTTTTATTTAATAATTTATTCGCACGATAATAAACATAAAGCATCAATGCCATTAATATTGTTAATGCAATACTTACTGCAGAGCCTAAGGCAAATTGGTTAGTATTTAAGAATAAGCTCTTAATAATATTACCCACTAATGGTGTTTTACCGCCGCCTAATAAGTCTGCCACATAGAACATACCCATTGCAGGTAGTAATACTAGTAAACAACCTGCTACAATGCCCGGCATTGTAAGTGGAATAGTTACTTTAATGAAACGTTGGAATGCATTTGCTCCTAAGTCTTTTGCAGCCTCTAGTAAGCGGTTATCAATTTTCTCAATTGAAGAATAAAGTGGCAAAATCATAAATGGTAATAGAATGTAAACTAAACCAATGATAATTGCGGCTTCTGAGTTCAATAAACGTAAAGGTTCATTGATCAAGCCAATTGCCAATAAGGTTTCATTTAAGACACCTTTTACCCCTAAGAAAATTTTAATACCGTAAATACGAATCAGCGAGTTTGTCCAGAATGGCAACACCACTAAGAATAGTAAAAACGGTCTAATTTTTGCCGGCATTTTGGCAATAAAAAATGCAAAAGGGTAGCCGATAATTAAACAGATAAGCGTTGCAACTCCCGCCATATATAGCGAGTTCCATAATACAGTTGCGTAAGTGTCATTAAATAACGCTTTATACGCATCCAAGCTAAACGCAAAATCAACAAAATATTGGCTTTGGCGGTTTTCTGTTAAGAAGCTAATAATTAAAACGAGTACGTTCGGCACTAATACGAAAAGTAATAACCAACCGAAAATAGTTGCGACCGCACCATTTTGGAATTTGTTATTCGCCTTCATCGTTTAACACAACCTCCCAGCCTTCATACCAAGTAAGAGCCACTTTTTGACCAACATCGTGGTCAATATTAGGATCATCTTCATTGAAGAACTCGCTCACTAATACATTCATACCATTATGATCTAATTTTACGCTAGACTCTAATGTCATACCTTTATAGTTACGGTCGATAATATGACCGATAATCGCTTTTGAGCTTTCATTTTCGTCTAATTCTTCGATCACAATATCTTCAGGGCGTAACAATACTTTTAATTTTTGGTTCGGGTGAACTTCTAAATTTTCAACTTTAATGTTGCAAATACGACCTTCTACGTTCGCTTTCACATTTTTTTCATCAACCCGTTCAATCACGGTTGCATCAAATACGTTAATTTCACCGATAAAACGAGCCACGAATAAGTTGCTTGGTTCTTCATAAATTTCACGAGGTGTACCATCTTGTGCGATTTTACCGCCGTTCATTACGATAATGCGATCAGACATTGTTAATGCTTCTTCCTGATCGTGAGTAACGAAAATAAAGGTAATACCTAATTGACGTTGCAATGCTTTTAACTCATTTTGCATCTCTTTACGCAATTTATAGTCTAACGCAGAAAGAGATTCATCTAATAACAATACTTTTGGCTTATTTACCACCGCACGGGCAATGGCGATACGTTGTTGCTGACCACCTGAAAGCTGAGCCGGTTTTTGTTGAGCTCTATCTTCAAGTCGGACCATACGCAATGCTTCCATTACACGTGGCTCAATTTCTGAATTTGGCACTTTTTGCATACGCAAACCGAATGCGACATTTTCAAAAATAGTCATATGTGGGAAAAGAGCATAGCTTTGGAATACGGTATTCACGGGGCGTTGTTCCGCTGGAACGTTAGAAACATCTTGCCCATCAAGAATGATTGAACCCTCAGTCAAATCTTCAAAGCCGGCAATTAAACGCAACGCAGTTGTTTTACCACAACCCGAAGGACCTAAAATTGTTAAAAATTCACCATCGTTAATGGTTAAATTCAAATTTTTAAGAATCGTTTTACTACCGTAGCTTTTTGTTACATTTTTAAGCTCGATGATAGCTTTTTGTTCTAATTTTTCCATCTACTGTTGTTTTCCCTTAAATCAAAAAGAAAAGGATTAAAAAATCAGGCTTTCGCCCCCAAAAAATCAATTGATAATAATATAGCTAAAGGGGCAAGATTGAAAGGAAAAATTTGCGTTTTGAGGATTTTTCTTCCCTTTTACAAGCGGTAGTTTTTATCTGAATTTTTGCAAATTTTTCAAGGAAATAGACCGCTTGTTTTCTTTCCGTTAGAATAGTCTTTAAAATTAATTCTCAACAGTTCCGATGAAACTCAACTCTCAACAACAACAAGCGGTGGAATACACTCAAGGGGCTTGCCTTGTACTGGCAGGTGCCGGTTCGGGCAAAACTCGGGTGATTATTAATAAAATCGCTCACTTAATTGCAAATTGCGGCTATTCCCCGAAACAGATTGCGGCAGTAACCTTTACCAATAAAGCCGCCCGTGAAATGCGGGAGAGAGTGGCTCATTCTATCGGTAAAGAAAATAGCAAAGGGCTGACGATTTCAACTTTCCACACGCTTGGTTTTGAGATTTTAAAGCGAGAGTACAAATTGCTTGGCTTTAAGTCGGGAATGACGTTGTTTGATGAACACGACCAAATTGCCTTGCTTAAACATCTGTTGCCGGAAAACGTAACGGAAGATAAAGATCTGCTCAAAACGCTGATTTCCACTATTTCAAATTGGAAGAATGATCTGCTTTCGCCTGAAATGGTGATTTCTCGGGTGCGAGATGATCGTGAGAGAGTGTTTTCCCATTTCTACCAGCTCTACCAAAATCAACTCAAAGCCTATAATGCTTTGGATTTTGATGATTTGATTATGCTTCCTGTATTGCTTTTCCGCCAATTTCCAGAGGCGAAAGCCCGCTGGCAGAATAAAATTTGCTATTTATTGGTTGATGAATATCAGGATACCAACACCAGCCAATATGAGTTAATCAAGTTAATTGTCGGTAATGAGCCAAACTTTACGGTAGTGGGCGATGATGACCAATCCATCTACTCGTGGCGTGGGGCAAAGCCTGAAAATATGCAACGCTTGCGTGAAGATTTTGATCTGAAAGTGATCAAACTGGAACAAAATTACCGTTCTAGCCAGCGGATTTTGCATTGTGCCAATATTTTGATCGATAACAACGATCATCTATTCACTAAACGCCTCTTTTCTGAGCTGGGTGAAGGCGAAAAACTGAATGTGATCGAGGCAAAAAATGAAGAAAACGAAGCCGAGCGAATTGTCGGAGAGTTGATTGCTCATCGTTTCTCTCGCAAGACGAAATATAAGGATTATGCGATTTTGTATCGGGGTAATCATCAATCTCGCTTGCTTGAAAAATTACTGATGCAAAACCGTATTCCGTACAAAATTTCAGGAGGCACTTCGTTTTTTGCCCGTGCTGAAATCAAAGATATGATGGCGTATCTGCGTTTGGTGGTAAATCAAGATGATGATGCGGCATTTTTACGCATTGTAAACACTCCCAAACGGGAAATTGGGGCGGCAACACTTGAAAAACTTGGGCTACTTGCCAATGAAAAGCAGGTCAGTTTGTTTGAAGCGATTTTCGATTTTGAGCTGATACAACGCCTAACGCCGAAACCTTACCAAGCCCTGCAAGATTTCGCCCGCTGGATTGTGGAAATTGCTGATCAGGCGGAGCGTTCAGATCCGATTGAAGCGGTGAAAGATTTACTGGCAAAAATTCAGTACGAAGCCTATTTGTATGAAATGGCGGTAAATCCAAAGGTGGCAGAAATGCAGAGCCGAAACGTGCAAACGTTGTTTGAGTGGGTGCAAGGAATGCTTGAGGGCGATGAAATTGAAGAGCCGATGAATTTAGTGCAAGTAGTGAATCGCTTGACACTGCGAGATATGCTTGAACGTGGCGAAGACGATGATGAAGCCGACCAAGTACAGCTTATGACCTTACACGCCTCAAAAGGCTTAGAGTTTCCCCACGTTTTTCTGATCGGAATGGAAGAGGGCATTTTGCCACACCAAACCAGCCTTGACGAAGAGAATGTGGACGAAGAACGCCGTTTGGCTTACGTTGGCATTACCCGAGCCCAACAAACGCTAACCTTCTCGCTATGCAAAGAACGTCGGCAATATGGTGAAATTATCAAACCTGAACCAAGCCGTTTTTTGCTGGAATTGCCACAAGATGATTTGGTGTGGGAAAGAGATAAGCCACCGCTCACTGAGCAACAAAAAGAGGCAAAATCATCTGCTAATATTGCCAATTTAATGGCGATGCTAAAAGCGAATAAGAAATAGCAACAAGCGGTTGAATTTTGGAAAATTTTTGCAAGTGATTGGCAAATTTTTAGTAAAATTTGACCGCTTGTTGATTTGATAATTTTGACTTATCTCAAGAAACGAGCGGAATACCTATTTTCAATTATTACATTGAAGTTTTCGAAGTTATAGACTAAAAAGAGTTTATATAGGAGAAATAAGATGGAATTAAAAACGGTTATTGAGCAACGCAAAACCATTAAAGCCTTTAATCCTACTGTGAAAATTAGCCGTGAAGAGCTACAAGAGATGTTAGCCTTAGCACAACTTGCCCCTTCAAAAGCGAATTTACAGCCTTGGCGATTTGTAGTTGTTGATGATGAAGCAATCAAAAAAGAGCTATCGGGCAATGTTGCTTTTAATGGTCCACCTTGTGAAACGGCTTCCGCTGTGGTTGCGATTTTGGCGGATTTGCAATATGAAAAATTATTAGGTGATATTGTGGATCAGTCGGTTGAAACCGGTTGTTTGCACCCAGAGTTCCGTGATCGTAAATTTAATTTTTTACTTGGTCTTCATCAACAATTAACGGAAACAGATATTCGAGATCAAGTGTTAATTGATAGCAGTTTAACCGCTATGCAGCTGATGCTGATTGCCAAAGATAGAGGCTATGATACTCACGCAATCGGTGTATTTAACCGTAATGCGGTAGTTGATTTACTGGAAATTGACAGTTCCCGCTATTTGCCGGTAATGTTGTTGGCTATTGGTCGGGCAGCAAATCCTGCATTACCAAGTTGCCGTTTAGGCTTAGAATACACGGTGTCTTGGAATAATGGGAAAGGATTTAAAAAGTAATCAATAATTTTAAAAACAAGCGGTTGAATCTCTTAATTTTTTTGCAAAAAATTGCTAGAATTCGACCGCTTTTATTTATGGTTTTTATGGTTATGTGGGATTAATATGAATACAGAGTTAGAAACAAGAGCGAATATTTTAAGCAAAATTATTTTTGCCAGCCGTTGGTTACAGTTACCTATTTATTTAGGTTTAATTGTTGTTCAGGGCATTTATGCTTATAAGTTTATGAAATCGCTATATCATTTGGTAGTAGATCTAAACCAAATGGATTCTAATATGGTAATGTTAGCAGTATTAAATCTTATTGATGTAGTGATGATCGCCAATCTTTTAGTGATGGTTATTGTGGGTGGTTATGAAACCTTTGTTTCGAGATTGCGGGTTGATGGACATCCGGATCAGCCGGAATGGCTTGATCACGTTAATGCGACGGTACTGAAAGTAAAACTTTCGATGGCAATTATCAGCATTTCATCTATTCACTTATTGCAAACATTTATTAATGCTTCCAACCTTGATGAGAAGCAAATGATGTGGCAAGTGATTATTCACGTTACTTTTGTGATTTCTGCTTTAGTGTTGGCATATATTGATAAAATTTTAAATGCTCAACACGTTAAACATTAATATTGATGACAGCATACATTTTTGACAAAAGTGATTATAATAAAATCGCTTTTATTATTTAAACTGATGGGAAGTAGCTTATGGCAAAACATTATGATTATATTGCAATTGGCGGTGGTAGTGGCGGTATTGCCTCCATTAATCGAGCAGCAAGTTATGGGCAGAAATGTGCCATTATTGAAGCAAAGCATTTAGGTGGTACTTGCGTTAATGTGGGCTGCGTGCCGAAAAAAGTGATGTTTTATGGAGCTCAAATTGCAGAAGCAGTTCACCGTTATGCTCCTGATTATGGTTTTGATGTCTCGGTTAATCATTTTGACTATGCAAAATTGGTTGAAAGCCGTCAAGCGTATATTGAGCGTATCCACACTTCCTACAATAATGTACTGAGTAAAAATAATGTTGATGTGTTAAATGGCTTTGCTCGCTTTAAAGATGAAAAAACCGTTGAAGTAAGCTATGAAGATGGTTCAAAAGAAGAAGTAACGGCTGATCATATTTTAATTGCAACAGGCGGTCGCCCAACTATTCCGGATTTAGAAGGGGCAGAATATGGCATTACATCAGATGGAGTATTTGCGGTAGATGCATTGCCAAAATCGGTGGCAATTGTGGGAGCAGGTTATATTGCGGTTGAGTTAGCCGGCGTATTTAATAGCTTAGGGGTAAAAACGCATTTGTTTGTTCGCCAGCACGCACCGTTGCGTCAGCAAGATCCGCTGATTGTGGAAACCTTGCTCGAAGTATTAGCTCAAGATGGTATTGAGCTACATACCCAAGCTATTCCACAAAAAGTAACGAAAAACCAAGATGGAACACTGACTTTAATTTTAGAAGATGGGCGTGAAACTACTATTGAAACCTTAGTTTGGGCAATTGGTCGTGAGCCTGCAACCGATGTGATTAATTTGGACGTAACAGGCGTTCAAACAAACGAACGTGGTTTTATCAAAGTTGATAAATTCCAAAATACTAATGTGCCAAATATTTACGCAGTGGGTGATATTATTGAAGGTGGTATTGAATTAACGCCTGTTGCGGTTGCTGCGGGTCGCCGATTATCAGAGCGTTTATTCAACAACAAACCAAACGAGCATTTAGACTATAACTTAGTGCCAACAGTAGTATTTAGCCACCCACCCATTGGGGCAATTGGTTTAACTGAGCCACAAGCTATGGAGCAATATGGTAAAGATAACGTAAAAGTTTATAAGTCGTCTTTTACCGCAATGTACACGGCGGTTACTCAGCATCGTCAGCCTTGCCGAATGAAATTGGTGTGTGTCGGTAAAGAAGAAAAAATCGTTGGGTTACACGGCATTGGTTTTGGTGTTGATGAGATGATTCAAGGATTTGCTGTTGCAATCAAAATGGGGGCAACAAAGGCGGATTTTGACAATACCGTTGCTATTCACCCAACAGGTTCAGAAGAATTTGTAACAATGCGATAAATATAATAGAATATGACGATGAATAGGAAATATTTTCTAATAAATTTTTAGGGAACATATGAAGGCATCTCTTAGTTTAGTAGCTTTATGTTCGTTTATGATTGGAAGTGCTTACGCTCAAATCAGTCATAAAACCAATGTAAATAGTTCTAAACAACAAGACAATAAACCGGCATTTAAAATTTCGGAACGTAGAGTACTAAAAGCACCTCCAAAAGAAGAGGAGGAAGTTAGTAGCTTTTCTATGGAGGAGTTACGTGTCGGTGCTCAACGAATTCTTGATAGAGCCGAAGTACAGTACTATAAATCTCAATGCCGATATGCGTTTATGTCTGATAGAGATGTGATTGAAAACCGCTGCGAAAGTAAGAGAATTTCCCGACCAAGATAAAAACGGAGCTTATGCTCCGTTTTTTAGTTACTCGCCTTGAAATAAGAATGGATTTACACCGCTTCTCGATAAGCCTTTTTGTTCCATTTCAGAATCTAAAAACAGGCTGGCTAAATCGTCCGCTACAGGCTCAACATTAAAATCTTTATCTTGATAAAGCACTTTTAAGTAAGAGTGGCAATCTCCACAGCTTTCTGCTTTTACGGCTGCTTCAGCAGAGTCTAAACTCCAATAATCTAACTTTCCTGTTTCATCGCAGTTAGTGCATTTTGAACGTACTACGTGCCATTCACTTTCACATAAAGAGCAGTGTAAATAGCGTAAACCTTGTGCTTCGCCAAAATGAATCACGCTGGTAACAGGGGCGGAGTTACAAACAGGGCAAAAATGTTTATGTCCCACTTCAGCACGCGTATTACGAGGTAACTGCTGTGCTAATTGTACCCAATACAGAGAAAGGGCAGCCCAAATAAATACTGCCTTGTCTGCTGCTACAAGTTCATAATGCTCATTTAAAAGATTATCTGCTAAGGTCTCTAACTCAGAAGCAGAGGCTTTTTCCAACCATTCTAGTGTTGGGAGTATGGTGTCATTAGCATAAGGTTTGAATTTATCAATAATAGCGAATAATAGCTCTCGCCACTCATCACTACGTTGGAAATTTTTGCTGTTTAATGGTTTATCGCCTTGTGTTAATTCTACACAAGCGGTTATTTTTTCCGAATAATTTGCAATTGGTCTGCTAGTTAATAATTCCAGCTGAATATCCACTAAGTTGGCGGAGAATTCCATATAATCGCCAAACGGATTTTCTTTGGCTAACTCGCGTAAACGCTTTGCACGGCGAGAGTAGAGATTTTTAGGGTTAGCAAAAAGTAATTCAGGTTGTTGGAATGAACTTGCAACTTGTTGAATTTCATCTTGCTGTAAAATTTTGATACTCATAACTTTCCTAAGTTATATAACATAGTCATAAAATAAAAGTGCGGAATTCTCCGCACTTTGTGTGATTATTGGATAGTGTTATCTTTCTTAACGTGTTTTTCGATTTCAGGTAACACTTCTTCACGATACCATCTTGGGTGGTGCTTTTTCGCCCAGCGAACCGTTACCCAGCCTTCAACCATACCTCTGATTGAGCCTTTTACCCAGAATGCCATATAGATATGCACTAAGATACCGGTAAATAACATAAATGCCATTGTAGAGTGAAGTAAAATCGCAATTCTAATTACAGGAATTGAGAAATATTCTGAGAAGAATTGTCTCCACATAATAATTCCCGTAATTAAAAGGGTAAACATTGCAATAATCAATGTCCAGAAGAGTAATTTCTGACCTAGATTATATTTGCCGTTATCGGCAACCGCGTGTTCATTACCTTTTAACACCTCAACAATACCTTTTGCCCAGCGAATATCGTTTTTCTCAGGAATATTATGATGCCAGTACATTAATGCAACAATGCTAAATGCAATGAACATAATGATCCCTGTGAAAGGGTGTACCGCACGAGCAATTTGTGGTGTACCTAAGATCTCTGTTAGCCAAGCAAAATCAGGAAAGAAGAATGCTACACCGGTAAACATCGTCATAAAAAATGAAATAACGAGAAACCAGTGGCTAACACGAGCTAACGGCTTATGACGAACGATTTTGGTATCATTCGTAACGATAAATGGCTTACTCATGTCTATCTCCTTCTCTAATATCGTGGTGGTGATCTTCAACATCTTCCTCAGCGTTTGGACCAACGGTTACATAGTGTGCTACTTCAGCTAATGCTAAGCCACCTAATGCAACGGCTGCAACCGGTTTTAAGATGTCTTTCCATAGCGTAACTGTGGTGTCAATTTTCGGATCTTTTGGTAAACCTGAATAAAGTTCCGGTTTATCTGCGTGATGTAATACATACATAACGTGTGTGCCACCCACACCTTCAGGGTCATAAAGACCTGCATTTTCATAACCACGAGCTTTGAGGTCCGCAATACGTTGTTCCGCATAGAACTTCATTTGTTCTTTGCTACCGAAGCGAATTGCACCTGTTGGGCAAGTTTTCACACAAGCCGGCTCTTGACCTACCGTTACACGATCTACGCATAATGTACATTTGTAAACGCGGTTATCTTCCGGGTTCATACGTGGAATGTTGAACGGACAACCTGCGATACAGTAACCACAACCGATACATTTATCAGATTGAAAATCCACAATACCGTTGGCGTATTGAATAATTGCACCTGGAGCCGGGCAGGCTTTTAAGCAGCCCGGTTCGGTACAGTGCATACAGCCGTCTTTACGGATTAACCATTCTAAGCGGTCATTTTCTTCAACTTCGTTGAATCGCATTACCGTCCACGCTTTTGCATTCAGATCAGCAGGGTTATCGTAAACACCAACACAAGCAGCATTGACATCAGAGCGGATATCATTCCACTCTGAACAACCTACCTGACAAGCCTTACAGCCGATACAGGTAGTTACATCAATTAATTTTGCCACTTCTACTTGGTGCGAACGAGCCTGCGGTGCAGGTGTTAAATCAGAGGTTGCGGAGATCTTAATAATGTTTTGAGATTGAACTACACCCATTTTTAGCCTCCAATTCTCTCAATGTTTAACAACATACATTTAGACTCTGGCGTATTAGAGCTCGGGTCGCCTGAACGTACGGTTAAGTTATTTGCAAAATAACCTTTTTTCGCACCGGTAGTTGCTGCAAATCCCCAGTGAATCGGAATGCCGATAGTGTGGATTGGCTTACCGTCAGACACTAATGAGCGAATACGTTTCGTTACTACTGCAACAGCTTTAATTTCACCACGTTTAGACCAAACACGCACTTTATCACCGTTTTTAATGCCTCTCTCTTCAGCTAATTTCTCGCCGATTTCAACAAATTGCTCCGGTTGAGCGATAACGTTGATCATTGAGTTCTTCGTCCAATAGTGGAAGTGCTCGGTTAAGCGGTAAGTTGTACCTACATATGGGAACTCATCACTTGTACCTAAATCCGCTTTATCCGTTGGTAAAATACGAGCAACCGGGCTGTAAATTACATTAGGATGTAACGGGTTAGTACCGATTGGTGTTTCTAACGGCTCGTAGTGTTCCGGGAATGCACCATCAATCATACGTTCACGCACAAACAAGCCTGATACACCTTCTGGTTGCATAATAAATGGCATTGTTGGTGCATTTGGTGGTGCTGTACCGAAGTCAGCCACATCAATGTAGTTCCAGTTTTTACCGTTCCATTTCACTAATTGGCGTTTTGGATTCCAAGGCTTACCACTTAAATCCGCTGATGCACGGTTATATAGAATACGGCGGTTTGCCGGCCACGCAAATGCCCAACCTAAGGTGTTACCCAAGCCTGATGGGTCTGAGTTATCACGGTTAGCCATTTGGTTACCTTTTTGCGTCCATTGACCTGTATAGATCCAGCACGCACCAGAGGTTGTACCGTCATCACGCATTTGACCGAAACTTGAAAGTAATTCGCCTTTCTTGACAATAATATTGCCATCTGCATCTTTCACATCTTCTAACGCATAACCGTTATTTTCTTTCGCAATTTCTTCTGCTTTTGGCTCAAGCGGATTTGCGTAATTCCAAGTCATTGCTTCTAATGGCTCGACTGGTGCTTTACCACCTTCTTTATGGTAAAGATGGATTAATTCAGCACGAATTTCAGATAAGATATCAATATCCGGTTTTGCTTCGTGTGGAGCATCAGCCGCTTTCCAGTGCCATTGTAACCAACGACCTGAGTTTGCAATAGAACCATCTTCTTCTGCGAAACAAGTTGTTGGTAAACGGAACACTTCCGTTTGGATTTCCGCAGAATTTACATTATTGAACTCGCCGTGATTTTTCCAGAACTCAGAAGTATCGGTTACAAGCGGGTCAAAAATAACTAAATATTTCAAATTGCTTAATGCTTTGATGATTTTCTGTGAGTTCGGGTAAGAGGCAATCGGGTTCATACCTTGACAGAAGTAACCGTTGATTTTACCTTCATACATCTGCTCAATGAAACGGAAGTGGTCTATACCACCTTTTTGTAGTTTCGGCAGATAGTGGAAACCAAACTCGTTTTCCGCAGTTGCTTTATCGCCATAGAACGATTTCATCATACTGATGAAGAACTTCGGTGTATTTGCCCAATAGTTGGTTTGACCTGCACCCATTGTTTTTGGCGTAATACGCGTTAAGAATGCTTCTAATGAAACATCTGTTTCGCTTGGTAATGGTAAGTACGCAGGAAGACGTGCAGGGAATAAACCTAAGTCGGTAATACCTTGTACATTTGAGTGTCCACGTAACGCATTTACACCACCGCCTGCAACACCGATGTTACCGCACAGTAACTGGATAATTGCCATTGAGCGAATGTTTTGTGCACCAACGGTGTGTTGAGTCCAACCTAACGCATAAAGGAAAGTCGCAGCTTTATCCGGTGCAGAGGTTTTTGCAATCTCTTCACAGAAAATCAAGAAGTCTTTTTGTGGCGTACCTGTAATACGTTCAACCATTTCAGGCGTATAGCGAGAAACGTGTTCACGTAACATATTTAGTACACAGCGAGGATCTTGAAGAGTCATATCCCGCTTCGGATTGCCTTCTTCATCCATTTGATATGCCCAAGTCAATCTATCTTTATAAGTACGGCTTGCTTCATCGTAGCCGGTGAATAAACCGTCTTCAAATTTAAAGCCTTCGTGTACTAAGAAAGTCGCATTGGTATAGTGTTTAACATATTCGTGCTGAATTTTATCGTTTTTCAGCAAATAGTTTACCGCACCTAATAAGAATGCAATATCCGTACCCGGACGGATTGGCATATAGATGTCAGAAACTGCAGCACTACGGTTAAAGCGTGGATCTACCACCATTAACTTAGCACCGTTTTGTTTTTTCGCTTCAATTGCCCAGCGGAAACCGACAGGGTGAGCTTCAGCGGCGTTACCGCCCATTACGATAACGAGATCAGCGTTCTTAATATCAACCCAGTGGTTGGTCATCGCACCGCGACCAAATGATGGAGCAAGACTTGCTACCGTTGGTCCGTGTCAGATACTCGCTTGGTTGTCGGTAAATACCATACCGAGAGAACGAATCCATTTTTGCGTGATGATACCTGTTTCGTTACTACACGCAGAACCTGCCAAGAAACCGGCGGTTAGCCAGTGATTAACCGGTGTACCTTCTGCATTTTTTTCAATGAAGTTTGCATCACGGTCATCTTTAATATGGCGAGAAATACGCTCCACAGCTTCGTGCCAAGAAATGCGTTTCCATTCACTTGAACCCGGCTCACGCACCTCCGGATAATGTACACGGCGATCACTATTTACATAGTCTAATGCTCCGGCACCTTTCGGACATAATGCCCCACGGCTTACTGGATGGTCAGAGTCGCCTTCAATATGAATAAGCTTCCCTTTGCTATTCATTGCTTCGCCGCCTAAGCTGTACATAATCATTCCACAGCCTACAGCACAGTAAGTACAGGTTTGGCGAGTTTCTTTCGCTCTTAAGAGCTTATACTCGCGAGGGGCGGCTAATGCTGCCGTTGGGGCAAAGCCCAACATTGCAGCAGAAGTACCCGCCATACCACCTGCACAGACCTTAAAGAACTTACGTCTTGAGATCTGCATAATCACTCCAAAATCACATAATGTGGTAAATAAAAGTAAAGTTGATCAAAAAATTAAGTTAATAAATTGATCGAAGAGGTGTATCATTTTCCTCTTAATAAAAGGAAATGAATATACTCTTTTGTCGGTAAATAGGTTAAATATCAAATTAATTTGATTTAAACCAAATTTAAGTGCCGATATGATACAACTTTTTAACAAAATAAACCACTTTTTAAGCATAGAAGAGATGAATATTGTGAATAAGATCACAAAAATAGATGCCAAAAAATTATTATTCTCAACAACGGAGCTTAAACAGCAAAATTGTGAAGATAATTTGATTTCAGAAGTGCCTGTTGCTTTAGTTTATAATGGCATTTCTCATACGGTGATGATGACAACCCCTTCGGATTTAGCCGACTTTGCACTCGGTTTTTCCTTAGCGGAAGGGATTTTGAATTCTCCGCAAGAATTATACGGGCTAGATATTATTGAGCAAGAAAATGGTGTGGAGATTCAACTTGAAATTTCTACCCGACAATTTGTGCAATTAAAAGATAAACGCCGTTCAATGGCAGGCAGAACAGGATGTGGCATTTGTGGCGTAGAGCAGTTAGAACAAGTCAATCAAAGTTGCAAAATTGTTAAAAAAAATAACCGCTTGCAAGGTGTTAATCCGCTTATTTTAGAAAGTTGTTTAGAGCAGCTGGAAAACGCACAAACATTATCGCAAAAAACAGGTGCAAGCCACGCAGCTGCCTTTTTCAGTGTGGAGGGGGAATTACTTGCCATTCGGGAAGATGTGGGGCGGCACGTAGCATTAGACAAATTGATTGGCTGGTATGCTAAAGCAGGCTTTCCAAATGGTTTTGTCTTTGTTACCAGCCGAGCCAGTTTTGAAATGGTGCAAAAATGCCTAGCAGTTGGAATTGAAATGTTATGTGCTATTTCAGCTACAACCGAAATGGCGGCAAAAATGGCTCGTGATAATCAATTCACATTATTGGCATTTGTTCGCAAAGGAAAAGCCACCATTTATTCGGGAGAAGAGAGATTATCTCTTAAATAGCAATGGATATCGCACTTTTATTAGCAGACAAAATTTTACAACTTACCTTAATGGTTCTGTTAGGCTACGTTATTGTAAAAACAAAACTTTTAACTTCAGAACAAAGTTATCCAATTTCAATTATCGGGCTTTATATTATTAGCCCAGCAATGCTGATAACAGCCTTTCAAGTCGATTACACCACCGAAACACTTAATGGTTTATATCTTGCCTTTGTTATCTCAATCATTTTTAGTGCATTGTTGATTTTATTGGGCTGGATACTCAAGAAAAGTGCGAAATTAGATAATATTGAACAAGCCACAACCATTTATTCCAATTCAGGAAATTTAATTATTCCAATTGTAGCTTCTCTTTTGGGACCTGAATGGGTTATTTATTCCACCGCTTTTATTGTCGTGCAAAGTGTCCTGTTTTGGTCGCATTTACGGGCTTTAATCTGCGGTAAAGGTAGTGTACCGTTGAGAAAAATTATCTTAAATATCAATATTCTTGCCATTATTGTGGGAATGGCGTTATTCCTCTTGCATATTAAGTTACCAACAACGATTGCCAGCACCTTGTCCGGTTTAGGCAATATGATCGGACCTTTATCAATGCTGGTTGCAGGTATGCTAATTGCCGCAATTCCATTTAAAGAAATTATTACCGATAAACGGATTTATTTGATTACATTTCTGCGTTTAATCTTTATTCCGCTGATTCTATTAGGTGTGATTAAATTATGTGGTTTTGAAAGCTGGGTTATTAATGGTGAAACCATTGTGATGATTACCTTTCTTGCTACAATCAGCCCTTCCGCCGCAACTATCACACAAATGGCGGTTGCATACGGGCAAGATGCTAAAAAGGCGAGTGCAATTTATGGAGTTACCACCCTATTATGTGTGTTTACGATGCCAATTATTATTTGGCTTTACCAAATCATATAACAAAACAAGCGGTTAATTCCTTGCAAAATTTTGCAAGGAATTAACCGCTTGCTTATATCTAAAGTAAGGTGAATTAAGCCACTGTTACCGACTCAATCACTACATCTTCTTTCGGCACGTCTTGGTGGAAACCTTTATTGCCGGTTTTTACGCCTTTGATTTTATCTACAACGTCCATTCCCTCAACCACTTCGCCGAATACTGCATAACCCCATTCTTGCACCACGGTTTTACCAAACATCTCTTTTGAACGGTAATCTAAGAACGTGTTATCTGCCACGTTGATGAAAAATTGTGAGCTTGCTGAATGTGGATCAGAGGTACGAGCCATCGCAAGTGTGCCTCGTTTATTGCTTAAACCGTTGCTTGCCTCATTTTGAATTGGGGCTTTGGTTGGTTTTTCGGTCATTCCAACGGTCATACCGCCGCCTTGAATCATAAAACCGTCAATCACACGGTGGAAAATCGTGCCGTTGTAAAAGCCTTCTTTGCAGTAATCTTCAAAGTTTTTCGCTGTGATTGGGGCTTTGTCAAAATTTAATTCGATTTTGATGTCGCCAAAGTTGGTGTGTAATGTAATCATTCTGTTTTCCTCTATAAATGTTAGGGTAGAAATAAATTCGCTCGCTATTATTAAAAAGTTTTAGCCAAATTGCAAAAAAATCTCAAAATCAGACCGCTTATTCGCTATACTTAGCCGTATTTTTGAAAAAATGACACAAATTTGAGAAATGGGGACTTTATGCTCAAAATTTATAACACCCTAAAACGGGAAAAAGAAGAATTTAAACCGATTAATCCTGAGCAAGTGGGAATGTATGTTTGCGGAGTTACTGTGTACGATCTTTGCCACTTCGGACACGGCAGAACCTTCGTTTCTTTTGACGTGATCGCACGCTATTTGCGTTATAGCGGTTATAACCTGCGTTATGTTCGCAATATTACCGATGTGGACGACAAAATCATCAAACGAGCGTTAGAAAATAACGAAACTTGTGATGAGCTGGTTGAGCGAATGATTGCCGAAATGCACAAAGATTTTGACGATTTAAACATTCTCCGCCCTGATGTTGAGCCACTAGCCACCAAGCATATCCCTGAAATTATTGCGATGGTAGAAAAGCTGATTAAAAACGGTAATGCCTATGTAGCGGCAGATGGCGATGTGATGTTTGATGTGGAATCGTTCCAAAAATATGGGGCGTTATCTCGCCAAAATTTAGAACAACTGCAAGCCGGTGCAAGGGTTGAAATTAAATCAGTGAAGAAAAACCCAATGGATTTCGTGCTTTGGAAAATGTCGAAAGAGGGGGAGCCAAGCTGGGAAAGCCCGTGGGGCAATGGTCGCCCGGGGTGGCATATCGAATGTTCGGCAATGAACAGCAAAGAGTTGGGCGAGCATTTTGATATTCACGGTGGCGGTGCAGATTTAATGTTCCCACACCACGAAAATGAAATTGCCCAATCTTGCTGTGCTCACGGTGGCGATTATGTCAATTACTGGCTACACACCGGAATGCTGACGATTGATAAAGAGAAAATGTCAAAATCGCTTGGCAACTTCTTCAGTATTCGCCATATGTTAGGCTTGTACGATGCGGAATCGCTGCGTTATTTCTTCTTAACCGCTCATTACCGCTCATTATTAGATTACAGCATTGATAACCTAGATTTAGCTCGTTCAGCCCTTGAGCGTTTATATACCGCTCTGCGTGGCTGCGATGTGTCAGGTTCAGCCATTGGTGGCGAGCAATATGTGGACGCCTTCAAAACCGCAATGGATGATGATTTCAACACACCGGGAGCATTAGCGGTGTTATTTGAAATTGCCCGTGAAGTGAACAAGCTCAAAACCGAAGATATGGCAAAAGCCAACGGTTTAGCGGTGCGTTTAAAAGAGCTTGCCGGCGTGTTAGGTTTACTGGAGCAGGACCCGGATGCCTTCTTAAAAGGTGAGGCAAATGCTGATGAAACCGCCGAAATCGAAGCGTTAATCAAACAACGTAATGAAGCTAAAGCCACCAAAAACTGGGCAGTTGCCGATGAAGTGCGAGATAAGCTCAAAGCAATGAACATCGTACTTGAAGACACCCCAAACGGTACAATTTGGCGTAAGGCATAAACTCAGTATAGGAAGACTTTAAAGGCAGTAGTATATTAAGGGTTGATTTTGAAACATCAGAATCAACCTTTTTTCTTCTTTCATCTATATATTTGTGCAGTAAAGTAGATTATTTTGAACTAATACGATTCACTTTATGTGGGGTAGATCACATTTTGTTAAAAAAATGTATAAATATGTTGCTTTTGTTGCGGTTTTTTTGATAAAAAGTACAAGAAATTAATACTTATTTGGTATAAGTAATTGATTAACGGATTTCAACAAATAATAAATATGGGAGAGTCCTATGTTCGGTTTTGATCCTACCACCACCACATTTCTGATTTATATTTTCGGAATGATCGCTATCGGCTTTATTGCCTATCGTTTTACTCACAACCTTTCTGACTACATTCTCGGCGGTCGTCGTTTAGGGGCGTTTGTTACCGGCTTATCAGCTGGGGCATCGGATATGTCCGGCTGGCTTCTAATGGGGTTGCCGGGTGCTGTGTATGCTGCCGGTCTGGTCGAAGGTTGGATTGCCATCGGCTTGACTGTCGGTGCGTATTTAAACTGGCTGTTTGTTGCCGGTAGACTACGCATTCATACTGAATTTAATGCCAATGCTTTAACTCTGCCAGACTATTTCCATCACCGTTTCGGCGATAAAAGTAAAATCCTGAAAATTGTTTCTGCAGCGATTATCCTGTTTTTCTTCGCAATCTATTGTGCCTCTGGCGTTGTAGCCGGTGCTCGATTGTTTGAAAACCTATTTGGTGTACCGTATTCTACTGCTCTTTGGTATGGTGCATTGGCAACCATTATTTACACATTTATCGGTGGTTTCCTGGCAGTAAGTTGGACGGACACTATTCAAGCTACGCTAATGTTGTTTGCTTTATTTCTCACCCCGATTTTTGTACTGATCCAGCTTGGCGGTTTTGAACAGACTCACGAGGTTATTGTGCAAGCAGGCAATGCGGTCAATAAAGATTTCACCGACCTGTTCACCGGTACTACCTTTATCGGTTTATTAAGTCTTTCTGCGTGGGGCTTGGGCTATTTTGGGCAACCACATATTCTTGCCCGTTTTATGGCGGCAGACAGCGTAAAATCCATTCCGAATGCCCGCCGTATTTCGATGATTTGGATGATCATCTGCTTATTTGGTGCAGTTGGTATTGGCTTCTTTGGTCAAGCTTATTTCTTTGCTCATCCTGAACAAGCTGGTATCGTCAGTCAAAATCACGAACAAGTGTTTATTGAACTCTCCAAATTGTTATTTAACCCGTGGATTGCCGGTATCTTACTCTCTGCGATTTTAGCGGCAGTAATGAGTACTTTAAGCTGTCAGTTGCTTATTTGCTCAAGTGCGATTACCGAAGATTTCTATAAGGGCTTTATCCGCCCGAACGCCACACAAAAAGAGCTAGTCTGGCTCGGTCGCTTAATGGTGCTGGCAATTTCTGTATTAGCGATTGTACTTGCTCAAGACCCAAACAGCAAAGTGCTAGGTTTGGTGTCATATGCGTGGGCAGGTTTCGGTTGTGCTTTCGGACCAGTGGTCATTTTATCTCTGTTTTGGAAACGAATGAATGCTGCTGGTGCACTTGCCGGAATGCTGAGCGGTGCGTTAGTGGTAGTATTCTGGAATGATATTGTGCCTAATAGCGGAATTTATGAAATGATCCCCGGCTTTATCCTTGCAATGATCGCGATCGTAGTGGTTTCTCTAATTACTCCAGAGCCTCGCCAAGAGATCGTGGCTACTTTTGAAAATGCTGAAAAAGCCTATGAAACTGAAATGAGCAAATAGCAAAAAACGGCTGCCTGTCTAGGCGGCTGTTTTTTTATATTTTTGAACAAAAGGTGAATGTAAATTTTCAATGGTATTTTCTCCCTCTGAGTTATGAGAGGTTAGTAATGATTTGGCAGTAATCACTTCTATCGAACCTCCTCCGGTTCCTCTTTGCTCATAAATAGGGGGAATATTTTAATAAGAATGTACATTTTCATAAACCATCACAACAAGCGGTTTCTTTTACAAAAAAATTAGTAAATTCTACCGCTTGCATTACAAAATAAGGAAAAACTATGCCATACCAACTCTTACCGAATACGACTATCCGTCCTGAATTGAGTCGTTATTATCGTTTTGACGAGCAAACTCTCGTGCAAAACCTGCTGGAACAAGCTCGTTGTGATGAGCACGCAGACAGCATTAAAAAGCTTACTACCCAATTAGTCGGAAAAGTCCGTACCTCACGTAAAAAGGCGAGTGGGGTAGATGCGTTAATGCACGAATTTTCCCTTTCCAGCCAGGAAGGCGTGGCATTGATGTGTCTTGCAGAAGCGTTATTGCGTATTCCGGACAAAGCTACCGCTGATAAACTCATTCGAGATAAAATCGCCAAAGGCGATTGGCGTTCGCACACCGGAAACAGTCCATCGCTATTTGTGAATGCGGCAGCGTGGGGCTTGGTGATTACCGGCAAACTGGTTTCTACCCACAGCGAAAGCTCGCTCTCGTCCGCCCTGTCCCATCTGATTTCCAAAGGTGGCGAGCCGTTAATCCGCAAAGGCGTAGACGTTGCGATGCGGATGCTCGGCAAACAGTTTGTAACTGGTGAGACCATTCAAGAAGCGATCAAAAACGGCGAGAAACGCTTCGCAATGGGTTACCGTTACAGCTACGATATGTTGGGTGAGGCGGCATTTACGGCGGAAGATGCCAAACGCTACTATGCCGACTATGTCGCTTCTATTCACACGGTTGGTGCAACCTCTAAAGGCTTGGGAGTGTATAAATCGTCGGGCGTATCAGTCAAACTCTCCGCTATTCACCCTCGCTACTCGCTGGCACAACATCAACGGGTAATGGACGAACTCTATCCACGCCTGAAAGACCTGTTTTTACTGGCGAAAAACTACGAAATTGGCTTGAATATTGATGCCGAAGAAGCCGACCGTCTTGAGCTATCGCTTGATTTAATGGACAGATTGCTTGCCGATCCGGATTTAGCCGGCTTCAACGGTATCGGCTTTGTGGTGCAAGCCTACCAAAAACGCTGCCCGTATGTGATCGACCACCTGATTGAAACCGCCCGCAAACACAACCGCCAACTGATGATCCGCTTGGTGAAAGGCGCGTATTGGGATACCGAAATCAAACGTGCCCAAACCGACGGTGCGGAGGGCTATCCAGTCTTCTCCCGCAAGGTGCATACCGATTTGAACTACATCGTTTGTGCCAAAAAACTGCTGGCCGCCCAAGATGCAATCTACCCGCAATTTGCAACCCACAACGCCCAAACCCTTGCCACCGTTTACCACTTGGCGCAGGGCAAACGCTTTGAATTTCAATGTCTGCACGGTATGGGCGAAAGCCTTTACGACCAAGTGGTCGGCAGCGACAACCTGAATGTACAGTGCCGTATTTATGCGCCGGTTGGTACTTACCAAACCCTGCTCGCCTACTTGGTGCGCCGTCTGTTGGAGAACGGCGCGAACAGCTCGTTCGTCAGCCAAATTGTCGATGAAAACCTGAGCATTGACGATCTCGCCCAAGATCCGGTGCAAAAAGCCAGCCCAACCGAAGGCACAATGCACCCGAAAATCCCAATGCCGGTGGATCTGTTCGGTGAGGTTCGTCCGAACTCCAAAGGGTATGATTTAACCGATGCAATCAGTCTGCAAACCTTAGAAACCCGTCTGAACGAACTTGCCAAACAGCAATATCGCGCCGAACCACAGATTGCAAACGGCACAACAAGCGGTCAGGAAACGCGAAAAATTTACAATCCGGCGAACGTGAACGAGTTAGTCGGCGAGGTGCTGGACGCAACCGAAATCGACGTGGCAAACGCCTTTGACGCGGCGGCACAATTCCAAAGCGAATGGGCGAACACTTCGCCTGCGACGCGTGCCGAGTGCCTAGAAAAAATGGCGGATTTAATGGAAGCGAATATGCCGCAACTGTTCGACTTAGCCGTACGCGAGGCGGGTAAAACATTGAACAACGCGATCGCCGAGGTGCGTGAAGCGGTCGATTTCTGCCGTTATTATGCAAAAACCGTGCGCAACAATGTGGACGCCTACCGCAGTCCGCGTGGTGTGGTGGTGGCGATCAGCCCGTGGAACTTCCCGCTCGCGATTTTCGTGGGCGAAGTCTCGTCTGCACTGGTTGCAGGCAACGTGGTGCTGGCAAAACCAGCCGAGCAAACCTCGCTAATGGCACATTTCGCCGTAAACCTATTCTACCAAGCCGGCGTGCCGAAATCCGCTCTGCAATGCTTGCCGGGTAGCGGAAAAACCGTTGGTGCGGCATTGGTGGCAGATAAGCGCGTGAACGGCGTGATTTTCACCGGCTCGACCGACACAGCCAAAAACATCAATAAGAATTTGCAGAAAAATGCCAATATCGTACCGCTTGTTGCGGAAACCGGCGGGCAAAATGCGATGATTGTCGATAGTTCTGCCCTCGGCGAACAAGTAGTGGCGGATGTGCTTAACTCGGCGTTCGACTCCGCAGGGCAACGCTGTTCCGCACTGCGTGTGTTATATCTGCAACGTGATGTTGCCGACCACATTCTTACGATGTTAAAAGGTGCAATGGCAGAGCTGAAAGTCGGCCGCCCACAACAGCTCACCACCGATATTGGCCCGGTGATCGACAAAGTGGCGCAACAACGCTTGCTCGACCATATCGATAATCTCAAAACATCGGCGAAAAGTTGCTATCAGGTTGCGATCGATCCGGAAATTGCCGCGAACGGCATTTTTGTGCCGCCAACAGTTCTGGAAATCGACCACATCAGCCAGCTCAAACACGAAGTATTCGGACCGGTGTTGCACGTTATTCGTTTTGATGCCGATAAGCTCGACCAAGTGATCGCCGACATCAACTCGACCGGTTTTGGCTTAACTAGTGGTTTGCATAGCCGCATTGACGAAACGGTCGATCGCTGGTTGGCGGGCATTCACGCGGGTAACCTGTATGTGAACCGTAATACTGTTGGTGCTGTAGTTGGAGTGCAACCATTTGGCGGAATGGGCTTGTCAGGAACCGGTCCGAAAGCAGGGGGACCGCTTTACCTGCAACGTTTGGTAAACCGCAATGAGTGGACGCTTAACGGCTTGGAAGGCAGTGTACAAGCGGTCAATTTTGGGTTAGAAAATGCAATTCGTAATGTATTAAGTGGTACAGAGCAGCAAGCAGCACTCGATTTGGTAGCCAGTCTGACCCGTCAATCACCGCTTGGCAAAATTTACCCGATGCAGGGCATCACCGGCGAGAAAAACTATCTGACATTGGTTTCCCGCCCGCAAATTGCAATCGGTAAAGGCACGCTTGCCGAGCAGGTTCAAGCACTGATTGCGATTGTGATTGCAGGTAGCCAAGCGGTGGTTGAACGCGGCAGCGAACTGGCGAAATATGCTCCCCATTTTGACGGCAACGTACAGGTCGTAGACGATTTCAACAGCCTTGACCAGTTGAGTGTCTTGATCGTGATTGATCCGCTTTCGGTCGGAGAAAAAACTCACCACGCTGAACGCAGAGGTGCGATTTTGACCTACATCGACAGCCTTGATTTAGCCCTTTCGTTGCTGCCACTTGTTCACGAAAAAGCAATTAGTATCAATACTGCTGCCGCAGGTGGTAATGCGAGTTTGATGAGTGAGATGGATTAAGCTATAAATATAAAATGATGAGGCAGCTCAATTTGAGCTGTCTTTTTTATTTAATAGCTTATTATTTATATACTTATAAAAATGATAAAGGGTATTTTTTCAGTTATGATGAAAACCAGTCATACAAAACCTCAATTTATTTCAAGTGCAATCACTTATTTTATGCGTTATGCTTATTTGGAATAAAAAATTTAGGTTACTTGATTGACATAGCATTCTAGACGTCTAAAATAGCGAAGAAATAATTTTAATTTAATGTGGATAGAAAAATGATTCAGCTGAAAAATATCAGCAAGCAATTTGAGGTAAAGGGTAAAAAAATTACCGCTCTGGATAATGTAAATCTGGAAGTTCCAAAAGGCACTATTTATGGTGTGATTGGGGCATCTGGTGCAGGCAAGAGTACCTTAATTCGTTGCGTAAATTTATTAGAACGCCCGACTATGGGGCAAGTGATTGTTGATGGACAAGATTTAACCGCAATGTCAGATAAAGAGTTGATTAAAGCTCGCCGTAATATTGCGATGATTTTCCAACATTTTAATTTGCTTTCTTCTCAAACCGTGTTTGAGAATGTGGCGTTATCGTTGCGTTTGAGCAATACGCCGAAAGTGGAAGTGGATAGGAAAGTGAATGAGCTGTTGGAATTGGTAGGCTTAACCGATCGTAAAGATGTTTATCCGTCAAACCTTTCCGGTGGACAAAAACAGCGTGTGGCGATTGCTCGTGCGTTGGCAAGCGATCCGCACGTTCTGCTTTGTGATGAAGCAACCAGTGCGTTAGACCCGGCAACCACGCAATCTATTTTGCAATTATTAAAAGATATTAATAAACGTTTAGGCTTAACTATTTTGTTGATTACCCACGAAATGGAAGTGGTAAAACGCATTTGCGATCGTGTGGCGGTTATTGATAGAGGGCAGTTGATTGAATCCGGTTCGGTGAGTGAAATTTTCTCGAACCCGAAAACGGAATTAGCTCAGAAATTTATTCAATCGACTTTCCATTTTGATTTGCCGCAAGAATATAGAGAGCAACTTTTAAGTTCACCAACGGAACATAGCCAGCCGATTATTAAATTTGAATTTACAGGGCGTTCAGTTGATGCACCGCTTCTTTCAATTGCATCGAAAAAATTCGGTATTGATTTTAGTATTTTGATGTCGCAAATTGACTATGCCGGTGGTGTGAAATTTGGTTTTGTGATTGCAGAAGTAAGCGGTAATTCGGATGCGATTGCAGAAGCAAAATTTTATTTGATGGATAATAATGTAAAAGTAGAGGTGTTAGGCTATGTGGGCTGATTTTTTGAGAGAGATGACGCCACAAATGTGGGGCTTAGTGTGGGAATCTACTTTTGAAACCATTTATATGGGCTTTGTGGCGACGGCATTAGCTGTCATCATTGGTTTGCCGATTGGTTTTTTAGCTTTTTTAACAGGTAAAGGTGAAATTTTAGAAAACCCAAGATTACATCAAATTTTAGATGTGATTATTAATATCGGACGTTCTATTCCGTTTATTATTTTATTGATTATTTTATTACCTGTTACCCGCTTAATTGTGGGGACAACTTTAGGAACAACGGCGGCGATTGTACCGTTAAGCGTATCAGCAATTCCATTTTTTGCTCGCTTAACGTCTAATGCGTTATTGGAAATTCCATCCGGTTTAACTGAAGCAGCAAAATCAATGGGGGCAACCAATTGGCAAGTAGTAACTAAATTCTATTTACCGGAATCTTTGCCGATTTTAATCAATGGTATTACTTTAACCTTAGTGGCTTTAATCGGTTATTCAGCAATGGCAGGAGCTGTAGGCGGTGGCGGGTTAGGAAACTTGGCAATCAGTTATGGTGAGCACCGTAATATGGTTTATGTAAAATGGATTGCAACAATCATTATTGTGGCGATTGTGATGGTAAGCCAGAAATTGGGCGATACTTTAGCAAAACGTTACGATCATCGTTAATTTTATTAAATAGGGGTTTTTATGAGTTTCAAGAAAATTTTAGGTGTGGCATTAGTTTCTGCATTAGCATTAACTGCGTGTAAAGATGAGAAAAAAGCAGAGCCTGCAGCAGCTCCGGCATCTGCAAAAATTAAAGTAGGGGTAATGTCAGGTCCTGAACATACTGTTGCAGAACGAGCAGCACAAATTGCTAAAGAAAAATACGGTTTAGAAGTAGAATTTGTTCTATTTAACGACTACGCATTACCAAATACGGCGGTAAGCAAAGGTGATTTAGATGCTAACGCATTCCAACATAAGCCGTATTTAGACAAAGACAGCCAATCAAAAGGCTTAAACAACTTAGTAATTGTGGGGAATACTTTCGTTTATCCGTTAGCCGGTTATTCTAAAAAAGTGAAAAATGTTGCTGAATTGGCAGACGGTGCTGTGATTGCTGTACCAAACGATCCATCTAACTTAGCCCGTGCGTTAATTTTATTAGAAAAACAGGGGTTAATTAAGTTAAAAGATAATACTAATTTATTCTCAACGTCAGTAGATATTATTGAGAACCCGAAAAAATTAGAAATTAAAGAAGTAGATACTTCAATTGCTGCAAAAGCACTAGATGATGTTGATTTAGCTGTAGTGAATAACACTTATGCAGGTCAAGTTGGCTTAAATACTCAAGATCACGGTGTGTTTGTTGAGTCTAAAGATTCTCCGTATGTGAACATCATTGTTGCTCGCCAAGATAATAAAGATGCAGATAACGTACAAAACTTTATCAAATCTTACCAAACTGAAGAAGTGTACCAAGAAGCACAAAAACACTTCAAAGATGGTGTAGTAAAAGGCTGGTAATTTTCTGTTTTTTTCATATTAGCGATTAATCGCTGAGCTTGATCTCTAAGGTTAATCGCTTTTTATTTTAAAACTCTTATATAGGAAGAACTCAAATGAACTTTAAAAAACTATTAGGCGTAGTGTTAGTATCTGCTTTAGCATTAACCGCCTGTAAAGAAGAAAAAACACAAGCAGCGGCAGAACCTGCAAAAGCGGAGAAACAAGCTCCGTTAAAAGTTGGTGTGATGACCGGTCCTGAAGCACAAATGACTGAAGTTGCAGTGAAAATTGCAAAAGAGAAATACGGTTTAGAAGTGGAATTAGTTCAATTTACTGAATACACACAGCCAAACGCAGCATTACACGCGAAAGATTTAGATGCAAACGCATTCCAAACTGTGCCGTATATGGAACAGGAAATGAAAGACCGTGGCTATAAATTAGCGGTTATCGGTAACACTTTAGTATGGCCAATTGCAGCTTACTCGAAAAAAATCAAAAATATTTCTGAGTTAAAAGAGGGGGCTCAAGTTGCGATTCCAAATAACGCAAGTAATACCGCTCGTGCGTTATTATTACTTCAAGCACACGGCTTGTTGAAATTAAAAGATCCGAAAAATGTGTTTGCAACAGAAAATGATATTATTGAAAACCCAAAAAATATCAAGATCGTACAAGCTGACACTGCATTATTAACCCGTATGTTAGACGATGTGGAATTGGCGATCATCAATAACACTTACGCAGGTCAAGCAGGTTTAAGTCCGGATAAAGACGGTGTTATTGTTGAATCAAAAGATTCTCCGTATGTAAATTTAGTGGTGAGCCGTGAAGACAACAAAGATGATCCACGTTTACAAACCTTTGTGAAATCATTCCAAACCGAAGAAGTATTCCAAGAAGCGTTAAAATTATTTAACGGCGGTGTGGTAAAAGGTTGGTAATTTACCCCTATTAAGATGAGTAGTAGTGCGAGCTACTGCTCATTTTTTTAGATAATAAATCTTAAAAAAGGAGACATTATGAAATTGAATAAAATTTTAGGTGTAGTTGCAATTTCTGCACTATTTTTGACCGCTTGTAATGATAAAGCGGAGAAGTTAAAAGTTGGCGTGATTTCAGGTCCTGAACACAAAGTAATGGAAGTAGCGGCAAAAATTGCGAAAGAAAAATATAACCGTGATGTGGAGCTGGTAGTATTTACCGATTATGCAACACCAAACGAAGCTTTAAATAAAGGTGATTTAGATTTAAATGCGTTCCAGCACAAACCGTATTTAGATAACCAGATCCAAGAAAAAGGTTATAAATTAGTACCGGTTGGCAATACCTTTGTTTACCCGATTGCAGCATATTCTAAGAAAATTAAATCTTTAGAAGAGTTAAAAGATGGAGATACTGTAGCTTTGCCAAATGATCCGACGAATTTAGCTCGTGCATTAATTTTGCTAGAAAAACAAGGCTTAATTAAATTAAGAGCTGAAGCCGGTTTAAAAGCAACCAGTGTTGATATTATTGAAAATCCTCGTAAGTTAGTCATTCAGGAGATTGAAGCTCCGCTTTTACCTCGTACTTTAGATGATGTTGCATTTTCTGTTATCAATACTACTTATGCTGGACAAAGTGGTTTAACACCAACCAAAGATGGGTTATTTGTAGAAGATAAAGATTCTCCTTATGTGAACCTGATTGTAGCTCGTGAAAATAATCAAAATTCAGACGCTGTAAAAGATTTTGTGAAGGCTTATCAAACAGAGGAAGTCTATAATAAAGCAAATGAAGAGTTTAAAGGGGCGATGGTAAAAGGTTGGTAACTTGAATGAAGAATAAGGCATAGCGAAAAGCTATGCCTTATTTTTTACTTTGTTGTTGCTTCTGTTGGGGCTGTATTAACAGGAGCTGCTTCTTGAGGTTTTGTTTCTGCTGGGGTTACTTCAGGTTGAGGGGCTGGAGCATATTTTGCCTTTAATTCATTTTCCAATTTCTGCCCTTCTTCTGCTAACTGATTAAGTTTAGTTTGCAATTCGCCAAAGGCTTTATGGGCTTCAGGGGTTGGATTTTTCTCCATATTCGCCCCTTCAATAATCATTTGAGTACCTAAAGTGAGTACTTCTAATGTTTTATCTTTCAGAGCTTTTACTTCACTATGTTGAATATTCAGTGCTTCAGCACTTGTTTTAATGCTGTCGAGTTGTGTGAGTAACGTTTTATTAACCGTTTCTTGCATAACCGCAGGGTCAGCTTTTTGTTTGTCTGTAAGACTATCTGTTGCAGTTTGAATAGCATCATTCAAAGCTTTTTCTTGAGCGTCTTGCCAATCACGGAAGGTTTTGTAATCTTCTGCTCCGGTATCTACCGGCTTAACTTCTTCTTTTTTTATTTCAGAGGCTTGTACTTGCTCTGGTTTTTGTTCGGTTGGCTGAGTCGGCTTTTCGCAAGCGGTCAAAAAAACTGCAAATAATGCAGATAAACTAATTTTAGAAAGAGTGTTCATAATCGTCCTTAAGTCCGTAAAAAAAGCTAGAGCAAAATCTCTAGCTTTCGATATTATACTAATTATTTAGCTGAAAATCTTTTTTCTACTTCAGCACTGATTCTTTGTAGCTCAGTATTAATTTCGATTAATGCTTCAGATTTTTTCTGTGCTGATTGTTTTAGTGCTTCATCAGCTGGATTAGATAGTACTTTTACTTGTTCGTTAAGTACTTCGCTTGAAAGTGTTAGAGCAGATTTGCTTTTTTCTTTTAACTCTTTAAGTTGAGCATCAGATAGATCAACAGCGTCTAAACTTTTTACAGTATCTTCAACTTTTTTATTAAATGCAACTAATCCTTCTTGCATCTGTTTAGGATCTTGTGTTGCTAATTTTTGTTGTAATTCAACTTGTGCTGCTTGCATTGATTTCTCTTGTTCTGCATTCCAAACGGCTAATTTTTGATAGTCTGCTTTTGCTGCTTCGCTTGGAGCTTCAACTGTCATTTCAGCCTGTTTTGCAGTTTCTGTAGCCGGAGTAGCTGCCGGTGCTGCTTCAGTTGTTTTTGCCGGTTCTGTTGCAGGTGATTTTTGTGCCGGTTTATCACAAGCTGCTAAAAATAAAGCGACTAAAGCGGTTGCACTGATTTTAGTAAATTTGTTCATTAAAATAATTCCTTAAAAAGATGAAAATAAACCCCAAAGTGTAAAAAGGGGCAGTTATTGTACCAACTAATAGACAGGCAGTCTTAATATTAGTTCATAAAAGATGAAATCTTTACGCTATTTCAATCTAATTTACATTCTGTAGGTAAATAGCTTGTTGAATTAATAACTTTTTGGCAAAAGGGAGTTGATTTGTCAGACTTAAGCCAACGCCTCTTACCAATTTTTTTAATGGGTGATTACCATTGAAAAGTTGTTTTAACCCTTCCATTGTTGCTAATAATTTTACGGCTTCGGCTTTACGTTCCCGCTCAAATTGGCGTAAATGGCGATATTCACCAATATCTTCATCATTAGCGAGATGTTTTTGAATTTCTTGAGCAAGTGTTAGAGCATCCGCAAATCCTAAGTTTACACCTAAGCCAGCTAGGGGATGGATAGTGTGAGCCGCATCGCCAATTAATGCAATACGAGGCTGTGCAAAATCACGGGCAAAGCGTGCGGTAAGCGGGTAAATTTCGCGTAAACTTTGCAATTCGCATAAGCCAAGTTGATTATCAAAGGCAATGCTTAGAGCTTTATTAAAGTCGTGCTCGCTGCAATCGCTCAAGGTTTTGGCTTTTTCTGGTGGTAATGACCAAACAATTGAGCAAAGATTTTCATCTGCCATTGGTAAGAAAGCCAAAACGCTATCTTCAGCAAAGATTTGGCGAGCAGTTTTATTATGCTTTTCTGTTGTCTTTACATTACACACTAAGGCAGTATGTTGATAATCTTTACTGGTTAAGGGGATTTTAGTTTGATTACGAACCCAAGAATTTGCCCCATCAGCACCTATCACTAATTTAGCTGAAATCATCTCGCCATTATCAAGTGTTAAAAATGCCCCATTTTCGCTTACACCTAATGTTTTCGGGGTTGCAACAATATATTCCACGTTTGATTGCTTAGAAATCTGTTGCCAGAGTGTGTGTTGAATAACCGCATTTTCAATAATAAAGCCAAGTTGTGATAAGCCTAACTGCTTAATTTCGGCATCGTTATTATCGAAATGAATGTTGGCAAAGCTGTCTTTTTCCCAAACAAACATTTCAGTATAAGGGGAGAGGCGATGTTCGGGAATTTGTTGGAATGCTCCAATTTGCTCCAACATTTTTTGGCTTGAGGCATTGATAGCACTGACTCGATGGTGAGTTTTACTATCATCAAATTGAGGCGTGTTTTTTTCAATGATTTTAATTTGGCAGTTGGTCTCTTTTAATAGCCCGGCAAGAGCAAGTCCAACCATTCCGCCGCCAATAATAACAATATCTGTAGATTTCATAACTGATTGCATTTCAACATTTACAAGCGGTCAAATTTTCTCTAAAAATTGCAATTTATGGAAAAAATTTAACCGCTTGTAGCTCAACTAATTAGAGGTTTTCTTATGGTGTTTTTCCAAACTTTTATGGCGAATTTGTACATTCTTACCTTTTGCTTGAAAATATTTTGCCAATTGCTCGGCAATAAATACAGAGCGGTGTTTCCCACCGGTACAGCCAATCGCAATAGTCAAATAGCTACGATTATTTTTCTCTAACATTGGTAGCCACATTTCTAGATAATTGCGTGTTTGGTAGATGAAATTATGTACATCGGTTTGGCGTTCTAAAAAATCGATCACCGGCTGTTCTAAGCCCGTCATAGGACGAAGCTCTGGATTCCAATGTGGATTTGGCAAAAAGCGAACATCAAACACATAATCGGCATCGGCAGGTAAACCATATTTAAAACCGAAGGATTGGAAAATAATTTTGAGTTCTTTATCGCTAGAACCTTGTAATAAATGACGTAGATTTTCTGCCAACTCGTGTGAAGAGATATTGCTGGTATCGATAATATAGTTAGCATTTTGTACTAATGGCTCAAGCAATCTCCGTTCGAGATCAATCGCTCCTTCCAATGAAAGATCATTTTGTGTGGAAAGTGGATGAATACGGCGAGAGTCGCTATAACGGCGAATGAGCGTATTACGATCACAATCTAAGAAAATCAGCTTAGTATTTAAAGGTTCAAGCTGAGTAAGTAATTCTTCAATGGCATTAGGTGTATTCGGCAGATTGCGAATATCTAAGCTAATGACCGCAGAACGGTTTTCTTGAGTAAGATAGTAAGTTAAGGTTGGAATTAAGGCTAAAGGAATATTATCAACGCAGTAATAACCTGCATCTTCTAATGCTCTTAATGCCACTGACTTACCGGAGCCGGAATGCCCACTGATAATGATTAACTCCATATTGCCTCACTATTATTCTTCATCTTTTGGGTGATTATCAGCATACACCAAAATTTGCCAAATATCCTCTGCTGATTCTGCTGCTCGGAGCTGTTTTAATAAGGATTTATCCGCTAATTGTTTCGCAATTTGTGGCAAGCAACTTTTATATTGTTCGCAGCTATTTTCAGGAAACATAATTGCATAAATAAGATCAACATCTTTGTTGTCTTGTGCTTCATAATCAATGGCTTCTTCTAATTGCAAAAATACCGCAATTGGTTTGTCTAAGGTTAAGCCGTTACAAGCGGGTAATTTTGCGTGAGGAATTGCAATACCTTGATTTAAACCTGTTGAACCTAACTTTTCACGCTTAAATAAGTTAGTAAAACACTCAATCGGGCAGACAGATTCATTTTGTGCTTCTGCTTGTGGTAAATGAGGTTGATTAATGGATTCAGCTACAACCTTTCCGACTAGCTCTAACGCCCGTTTTTTACTGGAAACCAACACGCCTTGACGAATGTTTTCAGGGCTTAAAAATTCCGTTAATTTTGTCATAATTTTTCATCTAAAGATGAAATCCCCTAAAAAGGGGATTTTAGTTAAAGTTTGAATTGATCGCCTAAATAAACACGTTTTACATCAGGATTTTCAAGCACTTGCTGTGGCGTACCGCTGGCTATCATCTCACCACTCCCCACAATATAAGCACGTTCGCATACATCTAAGGTTTCACGCACGTTATGGTCGGTGATCAGAACGCCTAAGCCACGCTCTTTTAAATTCACGATGATTTTTTTAATATCAATCACGGAAATGGGATCAACTCCGGCAAAGGGTTCATCTAACAGAATAAATTTCGGATTTGCCGCTAAAGCACGGGCAATTTCCACTCGGCGACGTTCCCCACCGGAGAGCGATTGCCCTAAACTGTTGCGGATATGCTCAATATGAAATTCTGAAATCAACTCTTCAGCACGGTCTTTGCGTTCTTTATCATTAATGTCTTTACGCACTTGTAGCACGGACATTAAATTATCATACACGCTCAAACGGCGGAAAATAGAAGCTTCTTGCGGAAGATAACCAATGCCTTGCTTTGCACGGTCGTGCATTGGTAATGTGCTGATATCTTCATTATCAATGCGGATTGTGCCGTGATCGTGGCGAACCAAGCCAACAACCATATAGAAAGTAGTTGTTTTACCCGCACCGTTCGGACCAAGCAAGCCAACAATTTCACCTGATTTTACATTCAGACTCACATCTTTGACGACTTGGCGTTGTTTATAACTTTTTGCTAAATGTTCTGCATAAAGTACAGACATAGATTAACCCTATTTTTTCTTATTATCTTGAAGTTCGTTTGGAATTAACACGGTTTTCACGCGTGATTTACTGCCACTTGTCGCTTTAAGTTGCTGCTTTTTCACATCATAAGTAATTTTATTTGCTCGAATAAAGCTACCTTGTTGTTTTAATTCAGCATTGCCGATTAAGGTTAAAAATTCTGAATTTAAATCGTAATGAACACTACTGCCTTTACCATTTACAGGTTTGCCATTGTCTAAGGTTTGCTGGAAGGTAACCGGCGAACCAGTAGCATCAATTGTCTCTTTTTTCCCCTCTTGACGAGTAATCTTTACATTCGCAGCGGTTACTTTAATGGAGCCTTGTGTAATCACTACGTTATCGCTAAAGGTAACGATATTATTCGTCATATCTAAAGATTGGCTGCCTGAATCAATATTAATAGGCTGATCAGTATCACCTTTTAACGCATAAGCTGAAAAACTGCTACCTAGTAACATCGTTACTAAAATAGATTTAAACATTAATTTCATTTTTATTCCTTTTGAAAAGCAAATTATTCTTTTGTTTCTTTAATAATAGTCGGTTCAATGTAAGATTTTACCTCTTTTTGTAAGGTGGCAACTTGTTGTTTTAAGTTACCTTTTAATCCAACCCCTGTTGTTGTAAAGCCCGAGCCTATTGATTTGACCGCACTTTCGGTAAAAATATCCTGCGTGTTTAAATCAACGGTTAAAGTATCCGTAGTGATCTGTTGTAAACGAGAAGCAGGATCTAACGCATCGAGTTTGATATTACCCTTTAAATTTAACATTTTTTCTTTGGTAATTTCAGCGTAATCAGCACTCACTTTCCACTGTTTTTGCGTGGATTCTTTTGCAAAAAGTTCAATAAAAGGTTTAAAAAACTCGGTTCGCTCGGTGGATTCATAACGTTTGATTTCTGTAGCCTGAGCGAAATATTGTGGATTGCCTTTCAAATCATAAACTGTAGTGGACATTTTATTCCCTACATATTCAGGCTGCCCTTCCTTTTTCATCAGCTGATCAAGCCCTGTGTTCTCTTTCTCTTGTAAGCTGTAATACCAACCGCCGAGTATGGCAACAATAATCAGTAAAATAACGGTTAAGCGTGTATTCATAATCTAAATATAGTCTAAAAATAGTGTTTGATTGTAGCACAAATTTGAAAAGGGATATAGTATGACGTGAAAATGCAAAAAAGTGAGAAAAAACAACCGCTTGTGAAAGCACTACAAGCGGTTAAAAAAGTAAATTTTTTTGCAAATTATTTAAAGGTTGCCCAAACAGGGGAGTGGTCAGATGGTTTTTCCATCGCACGAATTTCTAAATCAATTCCTGTTTCTACACAACGCTCAGCAAGTGATTTTGAGGCGAGAATTAAATCAATACGCAAGCCGCGATTGTCGTCAAAACCTTTAGAGCGATAATCAAACCACGAGAATTTATCATTTACCTCAGGGTTTGCGGCACGGAAAGTATCGATTAAACCAAAGCTGTGTAAACGCTCTAGCCACTCACGCTCTTCGGGTAAAAAAGAACATTTTCCATCACGTAACCAACGCTTGCGATTAACTTCACCGATGCCGATATCCAAATCGGTCGGGCTGATATTCATATCGCCCATAATGATGATTGGATTTTCCGGCTTTAGCTCGGTTTCCAAGTAGTGTTGCAAATCAGCATAGAATTTCTGCTTAGCCGGGAATTTGGTTTCGTGGCTACGGTTTTCTCCCTGTGGGAAATAGCCGTTTAATACAGTTAAAACGCCAAAATCGGTTTCAATATCTGCCATAATCATTCGCTTTTGAGCATCTAACACATCGGTTGGGAAACCTTTACGCACTGCAAGCGGTTCTTTTTTCGTTAATAGAGCAACGCCATAATGCCCTTTTTGCCCGTGATGGAAAACGTGATAACCCAAATGATTGACTAAATCGTAAGGGAAATCTTCATCAGCCACTTTGATTTCTTGTAAGCCAATTACATCGGGCTGATGTTTTTCGATAATTGCTTCAAGTTGATGCGGTCTAGCACGCAATCCATTGATATTAAAAGAGATAAATTTCATTGAGTATCCTAAGATTTTGCAAAAAATAGATGAAAATAGACCGCTTGTCATCTCTGCAAGCGGTCTGATTTTGCGAAAACTTTACGTATTATAACTTAAAGTGTCATTGCTGCAATCCAGCCGAACACTAATAATGGAATATTAAAGTGGATAAAGGTTGGTACAACGGAATCCCAAATGTGATCGTGTTTACCGTCAGCGTTCAAGCCTGATGTTGGACCAAGTGTTGAGTCTGATGCCGGTGAGCCTGCATCGCCTAATGCTGCTGCTACGCCTACGATCGCCATTGTAGCAAGCGGTGAGAAACCAAAAGACACACAAAGTGGCACGTAGATTGAGGTAATAATCGGCACGGTTGAGAATGATGAGCCAATTCCCATTGTGATGAATAAGCCAACTACGAGCATTAATAATGCAGCCATTTCTTTTGATGAGATAACATCACGTAGGCTTTCCACTAATGCAGGTACACCACCGGTTGAATTAACCACGCCGGCAAAGCCTGAGGCTGCAATCATTACAAAACCTATCATCGCCATTAAACGTAATCCGGCTTGGAACACATCGTTACTCTCTTTTAATTTGAATACGCCACCTAAGGCAAAAATCACTAAACCGACTAAACCGCCGATAATGGTTGAATTTGTCGCTAATTGCACGGAGCAGGTTGCGATAATTGCTAAAATACTAATTCCAATATGGAAAGGTTTAACGTTAGCTACTCGAGTTTCAATATCATCAACAGTTGGCTCAGGTGTATTTTCTGCATACACACGAGGTTTACGGTATGACACAAAGAATGCAAAAAGTAATCCTACAATCATACCTGATACCGGAATAAGCATTGCTTTTGTCATTTCAGCGGTTGTAGTTATCAATTGGAATGGCTCACCTGCTTGGTTAATATTTTTAACTAAGATACTTTCAATGAAGATTTGACCGAAACCTGCCGGAATTAACATATAAGTGGCGGTTAAACCAAATGTTAAAGCACAAGCAACCGCACGGCGGTCAATCTTTAATTTATTCATCACGCTTAATAGTGGCGGAATTAAGATTGGAATGAAGGCAATATGAATCGGAATTAAGTTTTGTGAAGACATTGCAAAGGCAACTAACACAAATAGTACAATATATTTAAACCACGTTACGGAGCGACCTGATGGGCTGTGTCCGAATGATTTAATCACTTTATAAGCTAATAAATCGGTTACACCTGATTTTGAAAGAGCTACTGCAAAAGCACCAAGCACGGCATAGTTCATTGCAGTTTCTGCACCACCACCTAAACCACCGGTAAAACTTTTTATAGTTTTTTGTAGTGCATCAGTAAATCCGACACCTTCAACACCTAAATTGCCGATTAAGCCACAGGTAAGTGCAGAAATAATAAGAGCGATTACCACGTTAATTCTAAGCAAGCTCAGTACTAACAATACGATAATCGAAATAAAAACTTCGTTAGATAGCATTGTGTTTGTCCTTAAGTAATAAAAATAGTATTTAATTTACCCAAAAAAATAGAGTTGTCGAGAATTTTTTTTTAAATTAGGGAACTTTTTTGAAAATTAACATTGGAGTAATGCTATCAATATTTATTTTTTTGATATAGATCTCATTTTTGATTTTTGAGATTTGCTAAAATTAACTACCATTTTTGAGGTATTTCGTATTAGATAGAGGCTGTTATGAGCGAAATTGCACTTACTGTCAGTTTATTATCTTTAGTGGCAGTGCTTGGTTTATGGATTGGTCATATCAAAATTAGAGGCGTTGGTTTAGGCATCGGTGGCGTGTTATTTGGCGGGTTATTGGTGTCCCATTTTATGGCACAATTTGGTGTTAAACTTGATGCCCATACTCTCCACTTTATTCAAGAATTCGGTTTAATTTTATTTGTTTACTCAATAGGTATTCAAGTCGGTCCGGGGTTCTTTGCTTCTCTTAAACATTCAGGCTTAAAGCTCAATGGCTTTGCCGTTTTGATTGTGTTACTTAGTGGTGTTTTTGTTGTTCTTATTCATAAATTGTTCAGTATTCCTTTACCTGTGATTTTAGGTATTTTCTCGGGAGCAGTTACTAACACTCCTTCTCTAGGGGCAGGGCAACAAGTGCTTGCTGAACTAAGTGGAGGGAGTGTAACCGAAATTATGGGGATGAGTTATGCCATTGCTTATCCGTTTGGGATTATCGGTATTTTGCTGACAATGTGGTTAATTCGTATCATCTTAAAAGTTAATATTGATAAAGAAGCGGAAGCTTTTAACCAATCTCAAAATCAAGGTAAAGAACAACTCAGCACTTTAAATGTGCGTTTAACAAATCCTAATATTAACGGTTTAACACTTAATCAATTACCTGATTTTGATTTGCACGAAGTTTCCTACTCTCGTTTAAAAAGAGGTGAGGAACTTTCTATTCCCCGAGTAGATACGGTGTTACAAGTTGGTGATATATTACATTTAGTTGGCGATCAAGCATCGCTACATAAAATGCAAATTATTTTAGGCGAAGTCGCAGACGTATCTGTTTCTACAAAAGGCACAATTTATCGTTCCGAACGAGCAGTGGTTACCAACGAAAAAGTATTTGGCAAACAAATTCGCCAATTAATGCTGAAAGGCAAATATGATGTAGTCATTTCACGCCTCAACCGTGCTGGAGTAGAGTTAGTCCCAACAGGCGATATGACACTGCAATTTGGTGATGTGTTGAATTTAGTCGGTCGCCAAGCGGATATTGAAATGGTAATGACGATTATCGGCAATGCACAATCGAAATTACAACAAGTCCAAATGTTGCCGATTTTCATTGGGATTGGATTAGGTGTATTGCTAGGTTCTATCCCAATTTATTTACCGGGCTTTCCTGTTGCATTAAAACTTGGTTTAGCTGGAGGACCGCTTGTGGTTGCCCTCATTTTGGCTAGAATTGGTAGTATTCGTAAACTCTACTGGTTTATGCCACCAAGTGCGAACCTTGCTTTACGTGAAATCGGGATTGTACTCTTTCTTGCCGTTGTTGGTTTAAAATCCGGTGGGCGATTCCTTGAAACATTACTCAGTAGTGAAGGTATGGAGTGGATTCTCTTTGGTGCAATCATCACATTCTTCCCACTTATGATTACAGGATTGATTGCCAGAATTTACGCCAAAATGAATTACCTAAGTCTTTGTGGATTACTCGCCGGCTCAATGACTGACCCACCGGCTCTCGCATTCGCTAACGAAATCAAAGAAGGCAACGGTGCAGCTGCTCTTTCTTATGCTACTGTTTACCCACTTGTAATGTTTCTACGCATAATGTTGCCACAAGTGCTGGCGATAATGCTTTGGGTTGCAGGGTAGTATTCTTCTTAATATACGAAAGGGGTAAAAGAATAAATTCTTTTACCCCTTTTTCTGTTTACTGTGTATTTGTTATTTTTCTTTACGGATTTTATTCACTTCCCTCAATAAAGCTTGGATTGCGGTATCAGCAAAAATATCTTCAATATTTACGGTCAAGCGACGTCGCCAGTTGGCATATTGAGTACTAGTTCCCGGAATATTAACAGGTTCGGTCATTCCTAACCAGTCTTCAGGTTGGAAGCCGAATAATCCGCTGCTTACACTAGCGACATAGGTTTGCAAACGGTGAGTAAATGGTGTATTTACCGGTGAATTAAGTTGCTCGCTAATTTCAGGTTCTATCACCACATTATTCTCTTGTAAGCGTTGTAATATTTTGACTTTGGCATTGACTCGGTCTTGTTTGAGAATGGTCAAAATATCCGCATTTGGATACACACCGAATTTTTCGCCTAATTCAAAATCATATCCACGCCAATAACCATTGATAGTTGGTAAATCGTGAGTACTTAATGTTGTCATAGCTTGGTAAGGATAATGTTGCAAGTCGCGACTTTTTCCTTGTTCATCAAATTCAAAATAGAAGATTTTGTAAGACAGAATTCCTGCATTTTTGAGTTTGCTGACAATTTCTTTTGGCACAGTGCCTAAATCTTCACCGATAATCAGGCATTGATGGCGTTGGCTTTCAAGTGCCAAAATAGCAATTAAATCATCAACAGGATAACGGATATAAGCACCATTCACTGCACTGTCGCCTTTTGGAATCCACCATAATCGTAATAAAGACATAATATGGTCAAGGCGTAATGCTCCGCAATGCTTCATATTAGCTCTGACCAGCTCAATAAACGGGCGATAGGCTTGTTGTTTTAACACGTGTGGATTCATTGGGGTTAAGCCCCAGTTTTGTCCTTGTGGACCTAATACATCAGGTGGAGCACCGACAGACGCATTTAAACAATAAAGTTGTTTGTCATTCCACGTTTCTGCTCCGTTGGGGCTGACGCCAACGGCGAGATCGCGATACATACCAATGTTCATATTTTGCTGACGGCAAATTGCATCACATTCGGCTAATTGCTGATCGGCAATGAATTGCAACCAAAGGTAAAATTCCACGTCTGCTTTATGTGTTTCTCTAAATTGTTGTACGGCAGCAGAATGGTAATCTTGGTATGCTTTCGCCCAAAAATCCCAGCCCCATTGGTCCGCAAATTGTGTGGATAAATATTGATGAAGAGCATCAAATGTAGCTTGAACTTGTAGACTCTCACCACCTTTTTGTACAAATTCAGTGAAGGCTGAGTCGGAACAAGCGGTCATATTTTGCTGGAATTTTGCAAAAGCAAAGCGTAGCCCTTTCAATTTTAACGGAATGATTTGATCGTAATTTAACCAGTCTTGATTGCGTAATTGAGATAACTGTTGCTGGATTTCAGCGGAATGAAACCAAGTTTGAGCTTCATCGCTTTGTTGAAATTCTACCAACTGATTGACATCAATGTAAGCAATATTCAGCCATCGGCGAGAGGATGGGCTGTATGGGCTTGCAGAATTAGGGTTTGCCGGAAAAAGCGAGTGAATCGGATTCAAACCAATAAAATCTGCTTGGTAAGGTGCAATTTGTTGGATGAAGTTTTTTAAATCGCCAAAATCACCGATTCCCCAGTTGTTGGCTGATTTTAAGGTGTAAAGTTGTAGAAATGTTCCCCATAATTTTTTTTGTTCAAGCACGGCTTGAGGTTGATAGCAACGCTCTGGAGCGATAATAATCGTGCAATTAAAGGTTTTATCTACCGTGTTTAGTTGTAATTGGTGATAACCTAAAGGTAAGTCTTGAGGTAATGTAATTCCCCGAGCTTTAATTTTACCGGAAATAATTTGGCTTGAGCTTTCTAGTTGGAGCTGCCAATTGCCGGTTAATGGATTTTTTTTATCGGCTAAATGGAAAGGTAAAAAACAGGGTTGGTGCTGATAAAAAATTTTGACAGCAGGAATTGGTGTAGTGCTTACTTGAATATTGCCGTTAAATGTTTTGAATAAAGTATATTTTATTTTTTCAGACGCTGATTTTTTTACACCACGTTCATCGAAAAAATAGGGCATAATACCTGCCCGATGATATTGTTTGGTAGTTATTTTCATCATTTTTCTCCACATATCAAATATATATGAAATACAACAGAAAATAGGCGACTTCCTGTTGAGAAGAAGTCGCCCGAAGTTATTATCTATTCAACCAAATACGTTGTTGATAATCTTTAATTGAGCGGTCTGAGCTAAACGTACCTAAACGGGCAGTATTTAAAATCGCACTACGTAGCCAAGCTTCTTGATCTAAATAGGCTATACCAATTTTCTCTTGTGTTTGGCGGTAGCTGTCAAAATCGGCAAAGACTAGGAACGGATCGCGTTCTAGCAGGCTGTCTAACATTAGTTTGAATGTTTCTTTATTGCCGTGGGAGGCTTTCCCTTTGGCTAAGAAATCAACCGCATTTTTCAGAATCGGATCTTGATTGTAATAGGTTTTAGGCTGATAACCTTTTGCTAATAGTTCCCGCACGCTTTCTACGGTATGTCCGAAGATAAAGACATTTTCCTCACCCACCATCTCGGCAATTTCCACATTGGCTCCATCTAGTGTACCTAATGTTAATGCACCGTTAAGTGCCAATTTCATATTACCGGTACCGGAGGCTTCTTTTCCTGCCATTGATATCTGCTCTGAAACATCGGCAGCGGGAATAATTTTTTCAGCAAGGCTGACTCGATAATCCGGTAGGAATACCACTTGTAGTTTATCATTCACTTGTTTATCGTTGTTGATAATATCTGCCACATTGTTAATGGCGTGAATAATATTTTTTGCTAAATAATAACCCGGTGCCGCTTTGCCTGAGAATAGGAATACACGTGGTGTGTAATCTTGGTTTGGGTTAGCTTTTAGCGACTGATAGGTCGCAATAATATTTAATAAATTTAAATGTTGGCGTTTATATTCGTGGAAACGCTTGATTTGTACATCAAAAATCGCACTTGGATTGACATTTAATCCTAGTGTTTTATGGATTTCATTTGCTAAAACCACTTTATTGTTACGTTTAATACGTTGATATTCTTCACGGAAGCCGGTGTCATCAACATATTTTTCAACGCCTTTTAATAATTCCAGATCGTGTGTCCAATCTTGTTTTAAGGTACGATCCAATAAATCACTTAATTGTGGGTTTGCTTGTCTAATCCAACGACGAGGTGTGATGCCGTTAGTAACATTACAGAATTTTGTTGGGAACAATCGGTGATATTCCGGGAATAAGTCGGTTACTAAGAGATCCGAGTGAATTTCCGCAACACCGTTTACACGGAAACAGGTAACAACGCAAAGGTTCGCCATACGCACACGATAGTCAAATAGTACGGCTAATTTTTCCCAAATTTTGGCATCATCGCCAAATTCCGCCCGTACTTGGTTGTGGAAAATATCATTGATTTTTTCCACAATTTGGTAATGGCGAGGTAATAATTGCTTAAATAGGCGTTGATCCCATTGCTCAAGAGCTTCAGGTAATAAGGTATGATTAGTGTAAGCAAAGGTATTTGAGCAAATATCCCATGCCTGTTCCCAAGTGAATTGGTGATCATCTAACAGTACACGCATTAATTCAGGTATAGCGAGTGTTGGGTGAGTATCATTCAATTGGATTACTTGGCGTTTAGCCAAATCTTCTAACGGATAACCTTCGCTGAGGTGGCGATCTAAAATATCTGCCACAGAGCAGGCACAATGGAAGTATTGTTGCATTAAGCGTAATTTTTGCCCTGCTTTATGGTTATCATTTGGGTAAAGTACTTGCGTAAGTGCGGCTGCATTGACAATAGTTTTATCTGCGGTTAAGAATTTACCGTCATTAAAAGCATCAAAATCAAAAGATTGATCACTATCTGCCTGCCATAAACGCAGCGGTTGAATGATGTTATTTTTGTAACCTACGATTGGCAAATCAAATGCTTTACCTTGAATTGTTAATTTAGGTTGCCATTCATATTGATCGGCTTTAATTTGTTTGATTTTTCCACCAAACCCGATATGACGGGTTTTAGATGGATTAAAACGATGCCAAGGGTAGCTATCACGAGCCCAAGTATCCGGAGCTTCTTTTTGCATTCCCTCTTTAAAGCTTTGTTTGAATAGACCGTATTGATAGTGAAGCCCGTAGCCGGTCGCATTTTGTCCAACAGTTGCCATTGAGTCTAAAAAACAGGCAGCAAGACGACCTAATCCGCCATTTCCCAATGCCGGATCACGCTCTTGCTCTAAAACATCTACTAATTCAACTTGATATTGTTTAAGATATTCACGAATTTGTTCGTAATATCCTAAATTCATTAAATTATTGCCGGTTAAACGACCGATTAAAAATTCCATCGAAAGATAGTTTACGTGGCGTGATTCTGTCGGTTTAGTTGCAGGCTGACTATAAATAAGTTCAAGGGAACCTTCTGCAACGACTTGGTACCATTGCTGTAAGGTGAAGTGTTTTGGATCTGCCACATCAAAGTAGCGACAGTATTTTTCTACAATAGAATTAAATGTCATAGGAAACCCCCAGTTAAAAATGAACACCGCTATTATGTGAAATCCGAATAAAATCAAATCATCCTTATAATCACCTTGTGTGGTATGATTATTAGGAAGTAGTTAGAACATAAATGGAGGATATATCATCCCCATTTTGTTATGAGGGAAAATAGAATTTATTATGTTAATACCATCAAAACTTGTTTGTTCTTTTCGATTACAAAACAGCATCCCTAGAAAACGTTTAATTCAAGAATTAGACAAATCTTGCAGTTATCCGGTTGTATTAATAAATGCACCGGCAGGTTATGGCAAAACCACACTGGTTTCCCAATGGATTGAAGATAAAAAGAATATCGGCTGGTATGCGTTAGATGAAGGCGATAATAATTCGGATCGTTTTGCTGCTTATTTTAGTGCTGCCTTGCATTCTGCAATTAATGAAGAAATAGATGTATTGTTAGAGGAAAATCGCAAAGCTAATTTATTAGCTTTATTTAATCAATTATTGATTAAAGCAGCAGCGTTTTCGGAACATTTCTATCTTGCTATTGATGATTATCATATTATTGAAAATGATGAAATTCATGATGCATTAAAATATTGGATTAAACATCAGCCATCTAATATGACGCTTATCTTGATTTCTCGATCTATTCCGCCGTTAAGTATTGCAAGTTTAAGAGTACAAGAACAATTGTTGGAAATCGATATTAACCAACTTATGTTTGATCACCAAGAAAGTACTGCGTTTTTTCAAGCAAGATTAGGTTCAGAGTTAAATCAGCAAGATGCTATCGCACTTTGTAACGAAGTTGAAGGTTGGCCAACGGCTCTTCAGTTAATTAGCCTTTTTGCGAAAAATAAATCGCATACACTACAAGTGCCACTGCAAGATATTGCCAAACGCTTAGCCAAGTCGAATCATTTTCATATCAACGAATATTTAGCTGATGAAGTGCTCAATAAAGTAGATGAAGAAACCAGGTTGTTTATTTTGCGTTGTTCCATATTACACTCAATGAATGAATCGTTGGTGCAAGCGGTTACCGGAGAGCAGAATAGTCGAACTAAATTAGAATCTCTTGAAAAACAAGGCTTATTTTTGCAACAAATGGCAAACAGTAAATGGCAGAGCAGTGATGATAGTTGGTGGAAATTCCATCCGCTTTTTGCTTCCTTTTTGAATTTATGCTGTCAAAATGAGTTGTATGATGAACTGCCACAATTGCATCAAAAAGCGGCGAATGCGTGGTTACAATTAGGTTATGTAACTGAAGCCCTGCATCATGCAATGCAGTTATCGGATACCGGATTATTGCTCAATATTTTAGGCAAGCACGCGTGGACTGTATTTCATCAAGGTGAGTTAAAATTATTGGAAGAGAGTTTAAATTGTTTGGATTACGCACATTTAACCGAACATACTAATTTAGTTTTACTCAAAGCTTGGCTGGTGCAAAGCCAGCACCGTCATAGTGAAGTAGGTGGTATTTTGGCAGATTTTTCTCGAGCTTTGACGGAAAATAAGATTGAGTTAAGTAAAACTGCCAATGCGGAATTCAATGTACTACGGGCTCAGGTTGCTATCAATTCCGGTGATGAAAATACGGCACTTCAATTAGCCTCAGAAGCGTTAAATGATCTCTCGGAAAATGCTTATTACGCTCATATTGTTGCCACCTCAATTATTGGAGAAGCTCATCATTGTCATGGCAATCTGGCAGAAGCGTTAGTAATGTTACAAAAAGCAGAGCGTATGGCACGCCAACACCATACTTACCACAATATTTTATGGTCGCAGCTTCAACAATCTGAAATTTTGCTTGCTCAAGGTTTTTCACAAGCTGCCTATGAAATGCTAGATAAAGCAAGTAACTTCGTAAAAGAAAACCACTTACAAAAAGTGCCGATGTATGAATTCCTGTTACGTTCTAAGGGAAAAATTTTGTGGGAATGGTATAACTTGGATAAAGCTGAGTCGATGGCAGTTGCCGGAATGAATGCCTTATCTAAATTTGAAGACAAGTTACAATGCTTAACCTTACTCACTAAAATTTCATTAGCTCGTGGCAATTTGGATAACACTGCTCGTTTATTAGGTGAAGTTGAGCAGTTAGAGCATTCTCACTCTTATCACCACGACTGGATTGCGAATGCTGATCAAGTGAGGATGTTTTATTGGCAGATGACAAATGACATTCAGTCTGCTCGTAATTGGTTGATTCAAAATCCATCACCAATTTCCGATAAAAACCATTTTACTCAAATTCAATGGCGTAATATTGCACGGGCTCGAATCTTGCTTGAAGAATATACCGAAGCGAAAGTAATTTTAGATAATTTAATTGAAACTGCTGAAAAATTTTCTCTGATCAGTGATTTAAATCGTGCATTAATTGTTCGTAACAGGCTTTATTTTTTACAAGGCGAGAAAGAATTAGCTCAGCAAGACTTAATTCAGGCACTAAAACTGACACGGCAAACAAACTTTATCAGTGCTTTTGTGATTGAAGGAGATGTGATGGCACAACAGATCCGCCATTTATTGCAACTCAATGTGCTGGATGAATTAGTGTTACATAAAGCACAATTTATTTTACGCAACATCAATCAATTTTATCGCCAAAAATTTGCACACTTTGATGAAAATTTTGTGAATCAATTACTGAAAAATCCGAAAGTACCGGAGCTATTAAGAATTAGCCCATTAACACAGCGGGAATGGCAGGTACTAGGCTTGATTTATTCAGGGTATAGCAATGAACAAATTTCAGATGAATTGCAAGTAGCAGCAACCACAATTAAAACCCATATTCGAAATCTGTATCAGAAAATCGGTGTTACTAATCGTAATGAAGCGATCAGCTATACGAAAGAGCTGCTTATGTTGATGGGGTATAATTGATCTTAGTCTCACAGGGGAACAAGCGGTCTGTTTTTTGTGATTTTTTGCAATATCGTCCACATTCCCCTAATCGGCTTCGATTCTTCCCCTAACGGGGAAGATTAATTTCCCACCCAAATCGCCATAATTTTATCCTCATCCAGTAGACGGCTAAATGCAAAATAGCTGTCATTTTTGATGGTTCGGTGAGCACCAGCACCAATAGCCGGATGACGTTGGCGGAATTGTGCCAGCTTTTGCCAGTGTTGATACAACGCCTGCTTCTGAGCGTTTTGTCGTAACTCTTGCCAATTCATATCTGAACGAGTGCCTTGTATCGGGTCTGAACCGGTTGCTCCAAATTCTCGTCCGCTCTCATCACCATAGTAGATTTGCACAGCACCGGGAGAAAGCAACAGTAAATTAGCGGCAATTTTTTGTTTTTCGATATTTTGTTCACTATCAGAATGGAAGAATAATCTTGTATCGTGTGAAGATAAATAGCTCAGCACATTGAAGTCGCTTAATTTACGGCTCATTTCACCATAAACCGGTTCAATATGGGCAAAGCAATTTAGTCCTTTTTTAGCCTGCTCTTGAAAATCGAAGTTGATCATTGCATCAAAGCCGTTTTGATAATAATCACTTTTGAACACGCCGTGTCCCCAAGCCTCTCCTGTCATCCAAAAGTTATCATTAAAGCTGGCTTGGGGATTGGCTTGTTGCCATTCGTTTAAAGCTTGTTGAGCGGATTGTTTTAATGCCAGCCACGTTGATTTTTCCACGTGTTTGGCGGTATCAACCCGAAAGCCGTCAATTCCATATTTTCGCACCCAATCCGATAACCAACTGATTAAATAATCACGCACTTTAGCATTTGGCAATACTTTGGCATTGGTATTTTTATTTGCAAAAAATTCAGGTAATTTGACCGCTTGTTCACTCTCGGTTTTTAGATCCGGAAGGGCAGAGAGCGACATTTTTAAATCATCAAATTTAGGGCTGTCGTAATCGGCAATATCGGCACGAACCCACGCTTTTCCCCACCAATTTTGCCAAGCCTGATTATCATTAAAGCGAATAAAATCGTTGAAGCTATGCCAGTTTTGCCCTGATTTAGGTTTCCAATGTGTCCATTTTTCGCCTAATGTATGATTGATTTCCTCCGGTTTTAGGTAAAATCCACCAAAGTTAAATTCCTGCATATCCGCAAGCGTAGCATAGCCGGTATGGTTCATCACCACATCAAACAGTACTCGAATGCCACGTTGATGGGCTTGTTGAACAAAATGGCTTAAATCGTCCTCAGTGCCCATATTGGCATCTAATTTTGTCCAATCCAAATGATAGTAACCGTGATATCCATAATGCGGAAAATCGCCTTTATCACCACCGCCAACCCAGCCGTGCATTTGCTCCAGTGGGGAACTAATCCATAAAACATTGACGCCTAGCTGCTGTAGATAATCCAATTTTGAGGTTAAGCCTTTTAGATCTCCACCGTGAAATGTGCCGATTTCTTGCATTCCGTCTTTTTGTCGGTTGTAGCTGTGGTCATTGCTAGGATCGCCGTTATAGAATCTGTCGGTTAGTACGAAATAGACAGTAGCATTTTTCCAATCGAAGGTCGCATTATTTGAGGTGTTGCTTTTTTCCAGCAAAATTAGACCGCTTGCGTTTTCGTCAGGCATTAAGGTAACTTTGCCGTTTTTAACTATGGCAGTGTTTCCTGAATAGAAATCCCTCACTGATTCTCCTTCGGAAAAAGTAGAGGAAACATCAATTTCAATCGGTTTTTTGTCCCAATTCGGGCAACTTTGAAGTACAGAGTCATTATGCTGTGGTTGCTGTTCTACACTGATTTTTAGTGTCGGTGTGCCACCTCGCACATCAATTTGTGCCATATAATTGCCTTGACGAAATAGGCGTAGTTGAGGAGCATCATTCATACAAGGTACTAACGTAACCGATTGATTTAATTTTATCGTTTGTTGGGGCTGATAACATTGTTCACCAAATTTAAACGTAAGCGGATAGCTGCCTTTTTCTAACTGCACTTGGGATTGAAACAACTGTTTTTCGAGATTATCGTTAAAATCAGAAAAATGGGAATGTTGCCAAGATTGGGCAAAAAGGCTTGAGGAGTAGAATAAGCAAAGGTAAGGTAACGTATTTTTCATAGACACCTCTATAAATGACGACCGCAGTATCAACTTGACAAGCGGTCGTTTTTTGAGAATTTTTTGCAAACTAGCCTTTCACACCGCCGGCAGTTAAGCCACCGATTAGCCAGCGTTGTGCCAATAAGAATACGAGTGTAATCGGAATCGCAGATAAGACCGCTGCGGCTGCAAAATCACCCCATAAGTAATTTTGCGGATAGAGATATTGTTGCATACCAACGGCTAGGGTGTAGCTGTTTACATCACGTAATAAGAGTGAGGCAACCGGTACCTCTGTAATAGCAGCAATGAATGAAAGAATGAATACTACCGCTAAAATTGGTACGGAAAGCGGTAATAAGATTAATCGGAACGCTTGCCACGGAGTTGCACCGTCAAGAGATGCTGCTTCTTCCAGCGAGCCGTCAATGGTTTCAAAGTAGCCTTTTATTGTCCAAACGTGTAAGGCAATTCCGCCTAAATAAGCAAAAATTACGCCGCCGTGTGTGTTTAAGCCAAGAAACGGTACATACTGTCCAAGACGATCAAACAACGCATATAAGGCAACTAAGGAAAGCACTGCTGGGAACATTTGGAATATTAGCATACCTTGTAGAATAGTTTTTTTGCCTTTAAATTTCATTCGGGCAAATGCATAAGCACAGGTTGTTGATAAGGTTACAATACCGATAGAGGTAATTGTTGCCACTTTGATAGAGTTCCATAACCAGCGTAGCACCGGGAACGGTGGAGGTGTTACCGTGCCGTCAGAATGTGTTACGTCAAAGCCTAATGCAGCTTGCCAATGCTCCCACGAAATTTGGCTTGGAATAATATCACCGATAGCCAGATTTCCTGGTCGTAATGAGATACCAATAACCATCAATAAAGGGAAAATAATTAAGGCAAGGAAACAAATTAAAAAGAAATGGGTTGCCCATACACGATAACGCACAGATTTAGATTGAACAATTGCCATATATAACTCCTGAAGTTAGTTTGGGTCAGGGATTGTTAAATCCCTACCACTTTTATAATTCCATTTTGGTTGCTTTGATATTTAAGAGTGCTAAGCCACCGACTAATAAGAAAATAATCGTTGCGATAGCGGCTGCTAAGCCGAAATCTTGCGTACCACTTCCTTCAAAGGCAATACGGTAAGTATAGCTGACTAATAAATCGGTATAACCGGCAGGGGTGGTGGTTCCAATCATATCCGGGCGACCATTTGTTAATAATTGAATTAATACAAAGTTGTTAAAGTTAAATGCAAATGAAGCAATCATTAACGGAGTAAGCGGTTTTAACAGTAATGGGAATGTGATTTTGCTGAAATTTTGCCAAGTGGAGGCTCCATCCATTGCGGAGGCTTCATATAAATCAGATGGAATAGCTTTGAGTAATCCCATACATAAAATCATCATATAAGGATAACCTAGCCAGGTATTCACAATCAGAATCATCACTTTAGCAAGCAGCGGATCGTTAAACCATTCAGGGCTGATGCCGAACAGTTGGTTTAAAATCATATTGATTTCACCAAAACTTTGGTTGAATAACCCTTTAAAAATCAGAATAGAAATAAACGATGGCACCGCATAAGGTAAAATCAATAAGACACGATATATCGCTTTACCTTTTAATGCCTCCCATTGTACTAGGCAGGCAAGTACCATACCGAGAATAACGGTAAAGACTACGGTTAATAAAGAGAAGATTACCGTCCAAATAAATATTTGTATAAAAGGTTTTTGAATACCTTCATCGGTAAAAATTTTAATGAAGTTATTAAAGCCAGATGTAACAGTATAACCAGGCTCAAGCGTTTCACTTTGCCAATTACCGTTTTCATCAATAGCTTGGAAGAATCCGGTTTTGTCATTTGCTTGATAACGTTTGCCTGTCTCATTATTGAATAATATTTTACTCTCTTCATCAAATTGATAGCGTGGTTTTTGTTCTGAAAATTGGCGTAATGAACTCATTGTCAGTTCATTATTATTTGGTAATACAACTTTCATTGACTGAAGTGCAGCCCGATTTTGCGTAATCACTTTAAGAGGAGCAACATCTCCATTTGGTATACTTTGCTCAGTAACAACCACATTCGTTCCGGTAGTTAATGAAACCGGATCTGACACAAAAGTTTGCTCGGTTGCCGGATTTGTTAATGCGATGCGGTATTGATTATCTGCGTGTGGATAAAGTGTGAATTGGTATTTATCTCCGGCGAAATAACGTTGTTCTGTCAAAACAGATACGGCTCGTTCAAAGGATAATTGATTAGAACCACTATAATTGGTAAACGCAATTGCAATGGTTGCAACCAGCGGAAACAAAATGAAAATTGCCATTCCGGTAATACCCGGGTAAACATAACGCCAAGCATAGGCATTTTTATTGGTAAAAATATAGACACCGGAGGTCAGAATAATCAGTGTTAAAATAGCAAAAAGATATTCACCTTGTGAGTACATTAATACAACAAGATAGAAGTCAAGGAGCAAGACTAATCCGGCTAAGAGATATTTGAGCCAATGGGTGGGTTTGGATTGAGTTTGAGTTAGCATAACAGCACCTCGAATTTTTACTGCATATTTACTGTACTTAGGGTGGATTTAAAAATAGAGTGGGTTATATAACCCACCCTGAATGATGAATAATTATTGTTGTTTTTGAATGCGTGAATGTGCATCATCTAATGCTTCTTTCACTGATTGGCGACCGGTTACTGCATTATTGATAGCAGATTTTTCGGCATACCAGAAAGAAGACATTTGCGGGATGTTTGGCATAATTTCGCCGTTTTTCGCATTTGCCATCGTTGCTGCGATACGAGGATCAGCGGCTAATTTTTCTTGGTAAGATTTTAACGCCACTGCACCTAAAGGTTTATCTTTATTGACTGCGTCTAAACCGTCATCGGTGAGTAAGTAATTCTCTAAGAATTCTTTAGCTAAATCTTTGTTTGGGCTTGAGCTGTTTACACCAGCACTTAATACCCCTACGAATGGTTTAGAGGCTTGACCGTTTAATGTCGGCAGTAAAGTTACACCATATTTAATACCGCTTTTATCAATATTGCCCCAAGACCAAGGACCATTGATGGTTAAGGCACTTTGTCCTTTATTAAAGGATGCTTCAGCCACAGCGTAGTCCATATCGGCACTAATATGTTTATTTTTCACCATATCCACTACAAACTGTAATGCTTTTACTGCACCTTCATTATTCACACCAATATCTTTTGGATCGTATTTGCCGTTAGCAAATTTAAATGCGTATGCTCCATTTGAAGCTGCAATCGGCCAAGTGAAATATGGTTCGGATAAGTTCCACATAATTGCATTTTTGCCGTCTTTTTTGAGTTTTTTATCTAACTCAATAATTTCTTCCCAAGATTTAGGAGCCTCTTTAACTAAATCTTTATTATAAATTAACGAAATAGCTTCAATCGCAACCGGATAACCGATAATTTTGCCATTGTAGGTTTCTGCATCCCAAGCAAAATCGACAAATTTATCTTTAAATTCTTTGCTTACGTTCACTTCAGCCAATAAACCTGATTGTGCATAGCCACCGAAACGGTCGTGAGCCCAGAACATAATATCCGGACCATCACCAGTTGAGGCAACTTGTGCAAATTTTTCTTCAAGTCTATCTGGATGTTCGACTAACACTTGAACACCGGTATCTTTTTCAAATTTCTTACCGACTTCAGCAAGCCCGTTATAACCTTTATCACCATTAATCCAAATAACGAGTTTACCTTCCGTCATTTTTGCCATTACTGTTCCGGAAAGAACTAAAGTAGCAAGAGTAGCTAAGGTGAATTTGGCACATTTGTTTTTCATAAAAAACTCCTTGAAGTTAAATAAAAGAAATGGATATGAAACAACCCATTTATTAAATTATGTCAAATTATGGGCTATAGAATCTATTTGAGATCACCCTTTGCTCTACGCCCCCCGAACTAAAAGTATGATCTAAGTAACATTTTTCATCATTTTGTGATCTGCTTCACAAAAAAAAGCGTTAAAAATGAGAGCTTGATCACAAAATTTATTAAATTTCTTTAAATGGGCGTTCTTTGCGTAATTAAGGCTCTAACCCTAAAAAAAAGTATTCTAGGATGATTTCTTCTTTAGATAAAAAGGCGACCATTCAGCCTAAATTCAAACCACAAGCAAAAGCAAAAAAGAGGTTTAATTATGGCGAATGTATCATTGCGTAATGTGGGAAAATCCTATGGTGATGTTCATATTTCTAAAGATATTAATTTAGAAATTAATGAAGGGGAATTCGTTGTTTTCGTTGGTCCGTCAGGTTGTGGTAAATCCACGCTATTACGAATGATAGCAGGTTTGGAAGATATTACGACAGGAGAACTCTATATCGGTGGAAAGCTGATGAATGAAATAGAGCCTTCAAAACGTGGTATCGGTATGGTGTTTCAATCCTATGCCCTCTACCCGCATTTAGATGTTGCTGAGAATATGTCTTTTGGATTAAAGCTGGCAGGTGTGAGTAAAGCAGAACGGGAGCAGCGAGTTAATCAAGTTGCCGAAATTTTACAACTTGCTCACTTACTAGACCGCAAACCTAAAGCCCTTTCCGGTGGGCAACGCCAACGGGTTGCCATTGGTAGAACGCTAGTTTCCCAACCGGAAGTATTTTTACTCGATGAGCCACTTTCCAATCTTGATGCAGCATTGCGTGTGCAAATGCGGGTAGAAATTTCCAAATTACATAAAAAATTAAACCGCACTATGATTTACGTTACCCACGATCAAGTTGAGGCAATGACATTAGCAGACAAAATCGTGGTATTAAATGCTGGCGGTATCGCTCAAGTAGGCAAGCCGTTAGAACTTTATCATTATCCGGCAAACCGTTTTGTAGCAGGGTTTATCGGTTCACCTAAAATGAACTTTTTACCGGTAAAAGTTATTGATGTAGAGGCGGAACGAGTAAAAATAGAATTACCTGATGCAAATCATCATAATTTTTGGATTCCGGTTTCCGGAGAAGGAGTAAACGTTGGAGATAACCTATCTTTAGGTATTCGCCCGGAGCATTTACTTCCTTCGGATCAAACTCAAGTAACCTTACACGGTATTGTGCAAGTAGTGGAATTGCTTGGAAATGAAACACAAATCCACCTAGAGATTCCTGAAATCAAACAACCAACCTTAATTTATCGTCAAAATGATGTGGTATTAGTCAATGAAGGCGACGATATGAATATCGGCATTTTGCCGGAACGTTGCCATTTATTTAAGGAAGACGGTACAGCTTGCAAACGTTTGTTTGTTGAAAAAGGGGTATAACAATTTCAGCTTATTACTGATTTTAGGAGATATTTTCCATCTTCTAATCAATTAATACTTAACCTAAGTAAAATCAAATCTTAAGAGAGGTTCTATTATGAAAAAAACAGTCTTAGCAGTTGCAATCAGCGGTGCAATGTTCGCAGCCAGTGCATCAGCGGTCGATTTTCACGGTTACGCTCGTTCAGGTATCGGTTGGACATCCGGTGGTGGTGAACAATCGGCATTTACTGTTAATGGTGGTGGTTCAAAATACCGTTTAGGTAACGAATCTGATACCTATGCAGAATTGAAATTAGGTCAGGAATTATTCAAAAGTGGTGAGAAATCCATCTATTTTGATACTAACCTTGCTTATGGCGGTACGCTTCACAACAACGACTGGACAGAAACCAGCCCGGCATTACGTGAATTAAACGTACAATTCAAAAACTTTGCGGATAGCTTACCGGGTGCAACCTTATGGGCTGGTAAACGTTTTTACCAACGCCACGATGTTCATATGAACGACTTCTACTATTGGGATATTTCAGGTCCGGGTGCTGGGGTTGAAAATGTTGATTTAGGCTTCGGAAAACTCTCTTTAGCGGTAACTCGTGATACAGAGAAAGACGGTGCATTCTCTTATTACTATGACTATGCTAAAAAAGCGTATGTAAATAACCGCGATGCGAAAAAAGATGTATATAACGACATTTTTGATGTTCGCTTAGCAGGTATTGAACTTTGGAAAGACGGCTCATTAGAGTTAGGCTTTGATTATGGCAATGCTCATACTAAAGATGGTACTAAACTCAATAATGAAAAAGCGACCAAAAACGGTTATATGGTAACAGCGGAATATACCCAAGGTAATTTCTTTGGTGGCTTCAATAAATTTACTGCACAATATGCAACCGACTCTATGACTTCTTGGAATAATGGTCACGCACAGGGTTCGAAAGCAGATAATAAAGGCAATATGCTTCGTTTAATCAACCAAGGGGTAGTACAAGCGAGTGATAAAGTTGAAGTAATGTATGCCTTAATCTACGAAAAAACAAAACTAGATAATAAACAAGGTAAAACTTGGTACTCTGCCGGTATTCGCCCAATGTACAAATGGAACGATACAATGAGCACATTATTAGAAGTTGGTTATGATCGCATTAAAGATCAAGCAACAGGCAAGAAAAATGATTTAGTGAAATATACCATTGCACAACAGTGGCAAGCAGGTAACAGCATTTGGGCTCGTCCTGCAATCCGTGTGTTTGGTACCTACGCACATTGGAATGATAAATTCAACACCAAAGCTCGTACTGATGCTGGTTACAAAGCTAAAGACGGCGAGTTTATCACCGGTGTTCAATTTGAAGCTTGGTGGTAATCATCAAACAGTTCTGTGGGTAGGGCGGTAACCTACCCACAATTTAATCACATTATCATTTTTCACAATTTTTAGAGGTTAATATGAAAAAAACGCTTCTTTCAACAGCAATATTATTCGCCCATCTTTTTGTGGCATCTCCGAGTATGGCAAATAATTTGGCAGTTAAACCTATTCATATTAACTCGTCTGAATTAGCTCAAATTCAATGGCAAGATGTGCCATTCTCGCAAACTGTAAAAACAGAATTAAATGAACAGCATAAACAAGCATTTACCGCTTCGTTTGCCGGTATTGCCAGTCCAATTGCTGCCTATCGTATTCCGGCAAATCAAGGGACATTGGAAATTGAAATTGAAAGCCCGGTGATAGACAAAAATGTTTTTGTACCAACAGCTGTAGTATTAGATAGCCACTTTAATGTGGCAGCAACATACCCTTCTTCTGAATTTAAATTATTAGAAGAACGAGGGCTAAAAGGCAGTCGTTTAGGGGCAGAACTTAATTTAACGCCGGCAATGAACCAAGAGTATATTTATTTGCTCATTTATACTACGCAGCAAGATTTAGCCAAAACTACGATGATGCCACACCCGGCAAAAACTTATGCAAAAGCAACAGGTAAACAACCACCGGCAATTAACGATATTGAAGTAGTGCATAGTTTAAAAGGGCAAATTCACATTAATGTTTCCGGCTCAAACGGTACAAAATTTATCGGTTTACCGACTGAAATTTTCAACTCAAATAAAGCGGCAACTCCGGTAGGTAAAACGGTTGCACAGATGCCACTAAAAGAAAATCCGGTTGCAGTAAAAACAGCAGTTGATAAAGATACGGAAGCCTATTTTAATCAGGCGGTAATGAAAGCAATTAAAGCGAAAGATATTAACAGAGCGATGAATTTAGTTAATGAGGCAGAAAAATTAGGACTTACTTCTCCACGCCAAATTTTCTTAAAAAATGTAAGTTCAAATTGATTTATTTATTGTTTTTTTCATAGACATTTCCTTGTCATCGAATGGAGAACTCTCCATCAACACCCTATCAGGATAATCTGATAGGGTGCTTTTTTAGGGAAGATTTGCAAAGTTTCCTGAAAATTTGACCGCTTGAGATTTAGTTTACTGCTTTAAATTGAATCACGCCTGCATCGGTAAAATTATTGTCGTCATCTTCATCTAAGAAGGTTTTCGGTTCGATTTTGATGTTATCAAAAGCTGTGTCGCCCTCCACACCCTCTATCATTTGACCGTGTTTAATCCCTTTGAAATCAAATAGATTTGGGTCGCATAAGTGCGATGGCACAATATCTTGCAAGGCACTGAACATCGTTTCTAATCTGCCCGGATATTGGCGATCCCAAGTGTTCAACATCTCTTTTACCACTTGGCGTTGTAAATTCGGCTGTGAGCCGCAGAGATTACACGGAATAATCGGGAACTGTTTCGCTTCGGCATATTTGATGATGTCTTTCTCTTTGCAATAAGCAAGCGGGCGGATCACAATTTGCTTGCCGTCATCAGAAATCAGTTTTGGTGGCATACTTTTCATTTTGCCGCCGTAGAACATATTTAAAAATAGTGTTGCCAGCATATCATCACGGTGGTGTCCAAGTGCGATTTTCGTTGCGCCAAGCTCGGTAGCGGTGCGGTATAAAATACCACGGCGTAGGCGAGAGCAGAGTGAACAGGTGGTTTTGCCTTCCGGAATTTTCTCTTTCACGATGCCATAGGTATTTTCTTCCACAATTTTATATTCCACGCCAATACTTTCTAAATAGCTTGGGAGAACATCTTCTGGAAAGCCAGGCTGTTTTTGGTCTAAGTTTACGGCAACAATGCTGAAATTTACCGGAGCACTTTGTTGCAGGTTTAATAGAATATCTAATAATGTGTAGCTGTCTTTACCACCGGAAAGGCACACCATCACACGGTCGCCTTCTTCAATCATACCAAAATCGGCAATCGCATTACCCACATTGCGGCGTAAACGTTTTTGTAACTTATTGAAATTATAAGTGATTTTTTTCTCTGATTTTTGTTGAATATCGTCTGTCATCATATAAAAAAGCCTAAGAAATCAAGCGGTGTATAGTAAAGATTTCGTTCCATTTTGCAAGTTAATTATTGATGTTGAGTGTAGCGATATAATTACAGCTCACATCATTGTTCAGCCAGAATTTTTCGGTTAATGGGTTGAAATGGTAGCCTTTCATTTCTGTGCAACGCAAATTAGCTTGATCACACCACGCCAATAATTCCGCTGGTTTGATAAATTTCTCAAATTCGTGCGTGCCTTTCGGGAGCATTTTCAGCACATATTCTGCCCCGATAATCACAAGCATATAGGCTTTAAAGGTGCGGTTGATGGTGGAGAAAAATAAAATCCCATCGGGCTTTAATAACGCTTTACAGCTTTGAATAATCGAAAGCGGATCAGGCACGTGTTCGAGCATTTCCATACAGGTTATCACATCGAATTTTTCTGCATTGCAAGCGGTCATTTTTTCCAAAAAATTTTCAATCGTGGTTTGTTGGTAATCAATCTCTAAACCGCTTTCTTTAGCGTGTTGTTTGGCAATTTCAAGCGGTTCGGTGGTCATATCAATGCCTGTTACTATCGCCCCTTGTTTTGCCATTGCCTCGCTTAAAATACCGCCACCGCAGCCGACATCCAATACTTTTTTGCCAAATAGCCCGTTCGATTTTTCTAAAATATAAGACAAACGTAGCGGATTAAGCAGGTGAATCGGTTTGAAACTGCCGTTTGGATCCCACCAAGTCTGTGCCATTTTTTCAAATTTTGTGATTTCTTGCTGATCGACATTTTGCATAAGTTGTTCCTATGGTAAATTTAAGGCGTTACTATAACGCATTTAACCTAAAAGGAAAATTAAAATGACAAGGATAAACCTTGTACCACCAGAGGAATTGTGCGATCAACATTTACTAGCCGAACACCGTGAATTGACTCGTATTCCGAATGCGGTTGCGAAAGGGAAATTCAGCCTAAAAGGTCAGCCGGCAGATTATAAATTAGGTGAAGGACACGTGCGTTTTTTCTTCAACAAACTCGCTTTTCTGAAAAAACGTTACGATGCACTGCACGAAGAGTGCTTGGCAAGAGGCTTTAATGTGCAATATTTTTGGGCGGAGAATTTGCCTGACGAACCTTCGCTTTGGTTGGATTATGAGCCGACAGAAACCGCATTGGCGGTGAATTGTGAGAGAATTGCATTAAGAATGCCGGTAAATCCGCGATTTACTGCAAGAAAATAACCGCTTGTACGCCCTTTTTAACACTTTTTATGCTATAATCTTGCCGATTTTTCGCCTGAGTTTAGGCAATTCTTTACTATCAAATTAGGAAATTTCAATGAGCGAATTAGCCAAAGATATTATTCCCGTAAGTATTGAGGACGAGTTAAAAACCTCTTACCTTGATTATGCGATGTCGGTCATCGTAGGGCGTGCATTACCTGATGTGCGAGACGGTTTAAAGCCGGTGCACCGCCGTGTACTTTTCTCAATGGATCAAAACAGCAACACCTATAACAAACCGCACGTTAAATCAGCCCGTGTGGTGGGTGATGTAATCGGTAAATATCACCCGCACGGTGATTCTGCGGTGTATGACACCATTGTGCGTATGGCTCAACCGTTCTCATTGCGTTATATGTTGGTGGACGGGCAAGGTAACTTTGGCTCAATTGACGGTGATGCGCCGGCGGCGATGCGTTATACCGAAGTTCGTATGCAGAAAATTACGCAGGAATTATTAACCGACCTTGATAAAGAAACCGTGGATTTCTCGCCGAACTATGATGGCAAAGAGATGATTCCTGACGTACTTCCAACCAAAATTCCAGCCTTGTTAGTAAACGGTTCATCGGGGATTGCGGTGGGTATGGCAACCAATATTCCGCCTCACAATTTAGGTGAAGTGCTAGATGGTTGTTTGGCGTACATTGACAACGAAAATATTAGCATTGAAGAGTTAATGCACTATATTCCGGGACCGGATTTCCCAACCGGGGCAATTATCAACGGTCGCAAAGGGATTGAAGAAGCATACCGTACAGGGCGTGGCAAGGTTTATGTGCGTGCGAAAGCGAGCGTGGAAACCACCGATAAAGGTCGTGAGCAAATTGTAGTAACTGAGTTGCCTTACCAAGTCAATAAAGCGAAACTTATCGAAAAAATTGCTGAATTAGTGAAAGAAAAAAAAATCGAAGGCATCAGCCGAATTGATGACTATTCAGACAAAAAAGGTATCTCGATTGTTATTGAGATCAAACGTGATGCAGTGGGCGAAGTGGTGTTAAATCACCTTTACTCTCTAACCCAAATGCAGGTTACTTTTGGTATCAATATGGTGGCGTTGGATAACGGTCAGCCAAAAGTCTTGAATTTACACCAAATTATTGAAGCCTTTGTCAAACACCGCCGTGAAGTGGTAACTCGCCGTACGATTTTTGAATTACGCAAAGCCCGTGAACGTGCCCATATTTTAGAAGGTTTAGCGATTGCGTTAGCGAACATTGACCCGGTTATCGAATTAATCCGTGCCTCAAAAACCGCAGAAGATGCCCGTGAAGGCTTATTGGCTCGTCCTTGGGCATTGGGTAATGTGGCTCCAATGTTAGAGGCGGCAGGCGTAGATGCCTCTCGTCCGGAAGATTTACCGGAAAATTTAGGCGTACGTGATGGTCAATACTATTTATCAGAAGCCCAAGCCCGTGCAATTTTAGAGTTACGCTTACACCGTTTAACCGGCTTAGAGCACGAAAAAATTGTTGAAGAGTACAAAGAATTACTCACAGAAATTGGCGAATTATTATACATTTTAACCAGCCCGGAACGCTTAATGGAAGTGATCCGTGAAGAGTTAGAATTAGTGAAAACCACCTTTAACGATGAACGCCGTACCGAAATTACCGCAGCCTCAGGCGATATCAACATTGAAGATTTAATCGCTCAAGAAGATGTGGTGGTAACACTTTCTCACGCAGGCTATGTGAAATATCAGCCGTTATCCGACTACGAAGCTCAACGCCGTGGCGGTAAAGGTAAGTCTGCAACCAAAATGAAAGAAGACGACTTTATAGAAAAACTATTGGTGGCAAATACCCACGATACGATTCTCTGTTTCTCAAGTCGTGGTCGTTTATATCAATTAAAAGTGTACCAATTACCGCAAGCAAGTCGTGGAGCAAGAGGTACGCCGATTGTGAATATTCTGCCACTCGTGAAAGAAGAAAACGAACGTATTACGGCGATTCTACCAATTCCAAACGGCGAATTTAGTGCCGATAAATTTATCTTTATGGCAACCGCAAGCGGTGTGGTGAAAAAAGTTTCGCTAGATGCGTTTAGCAATGTCAGATCAAGCGGTCTAATTGCGTTAAAACTTCGCGAAGGCGATGAATTAATCGGCGTGGACATCACAGACGGCGAGAGCGAAATTATGCTCTTCTCAGCACAAGGTCGAGTGGTTCGCTTTGCGGAAAAAGCTGTGCGTGCAATGGGACGTACTGCAACAGGGGTACGTGGTATCAAACTATCCACCACTGAAATTTCAAGTGAAGAGATTGAAGAAGCAGAAATCATCGAAATTGAAAATGAGGATGCGGAAGATTCAACAAGCGTGAGCTTAGACACCGACCGAGTGGTTTCCCTTGTAATTCCTCGCACCGAAGGCGATATTCTCACCGTAACCCAAAACGGCTACGGAAAACGTACGGTGATTAGCGAATATCCGGTGAAATCCCGTGCGACTAAGGGCGTGGTTTCAATCAAAGTGAACGAACGCAACGGCAAGGTGGTTGCGGCAGTTCAGGTGTTCGATACCGACCAAATTATGCTGATTACCGATGCCGGCACGCTAGTTCGCACTCGAGTGGCGGAAGTGAGCCTAGTGGGACGTAACACCCAAGGTGTTCGCATTATCCGCACCGCAGAAGATGAACACGTTGTGAGTTTAGAACGAGTGTGTGAGCCTGAAGAAGATGATGAAAACATCGAAACGGTTGAAAACGCAGAGATTGTAGAAACTTCAACAGAAGAATAATCTTAACAAAACAAGCGGTCGTTTTTTCAGAGAATTTTGCAAACAATCAATCTGCAAAAATTTGGGGAAATTCGACCGCTTGCTATTTTCAACACCTATTTTTGCGATCTGCATCGAAAAATCCAGTTTTACTTTCCCTACCTTCTTTGAAATTTAGTACAGTATCAGAGGTTTTACTTTAAAATGGTACTAAATTATGGTATTAATTCATCTAAAGCGAAAATCTCACAAAACGTTACGTCAAATTTATACACAGCCTATTTCAGCCAATATTAAGTGGAGAGATATTGAAGCTCTATTTCTTGAGTTAGGGGCTGAGATTGAAGAGCGAGAAGGTAGCCGAATTGCGGTTGTGTTATTTGAGCAAGTCCGAGTTTTTCATAGACCTCACCCAAATCCCGATACCGATAAAGGTGCGGTAGCAAGTATCAAAAAATGGTTATCTGAAAACGGAGTGATTCCTTATGCGTAATATTATGGAAATTAATGGCTATAAAGCTGTGATTGCATACGATCCTGAAACCGAATTATTTAGAGGCGAATTTATTGGCTTAAATGGTGGAGCGGATTTCTATGCAGATAATGTTGCCCAACTTAAGAAAGAAGGCGAAATCAGCCTAAATGTTTTTCTCGAAATGTGTGAAAAGAAAAATATTGAGCCATTTAAACAGTATTCTGGCAAGTTTAACATTCGCCTATCGCCAGAACTACATAAAGCCGCTGTTATGGCAGCAACAGCAGAAAATTTAAGTTTGAATGAATGGATCAGCCAAACATTAGCAAAAAGCGTGTGAAGCTATTGGAAATGCAAGCGGTTGTTTTTTCATAAAGTTTTGCAAGTTGCAAAAAATCTGAGAAAACAACCGCTTGTTTTGCTATTTTTTCAACATCTCCTCCAGCTCATTTAAATCGCACAAAATTTCTTGTTCTAACGTTTTAAGAGACTGCAAAATTTCTGCTGGCGGAGTGTATTGTACTTGTTCATATATTACTTCTTGGTAACGGTTGATAGATAAATCATATTTATTGGCGGTAATTTCTGCTTTATCTACCACAAAACCTGCTTGGGTTTTATCACCGAATATTGCGTTTATTTCATCTTCGCCGGCGTTGTTATTGAGTAACGCTTTGAAGGTTTTCCAAGAGCTGAGAGCTTTGGGTAAATCATTTTCTGCAACAGGCGAGCGTTTATCATCTAATGAATAGCCATCAGCGGTAACGTTGTAGAACCATACTTTATTGCTTGAACCCCCTTTGCTAAATAACAAAATAGCAGTAGAAACGCCCGCATAAGGTTTGAATACACCACTTGGCAAGCTGACAACCCCTTCTAATTGATTGTTTTCTAATAGATGTTTGCGTAATTGCTGATGAGCGTTACTTGAGCCAAACAATACACCATCCGGCACAATCACTGCTGCTCGTCCACCTACTTTTAAGATATTGAGAATATGTGCAGTAAAGAGTAATTCTGTTTTCTTGGTTTTAACCATTGAAGCTACTTTCGGGTTAATGTTGCTTTCATCTAAACTGCCTTTGAATGGCGGATTTGCCAAAATAACATCGAAAAAGTTTTCCGCTTGTGCAGGGTATCGGTCAAGAATGCTTTTATTGAGGCTATCTTGATAAAGAATATTGGCTCCTGAAACACCGTGTAACAACATATTCATACTTGAAACACGTAACATTGTGCTGTCAAAATCAAAGCCCCAAAACATTTTTTCGTTAATGTGAGAGCGATATTCTTCAAGTAAATCGCCTGAATAAATCATATTGCCATCGTCATCGGTAAATTTACCGAATTCGCTAGAGTGTGTGCGGTTTAGATATTCCATTGTACGAGCTAAAAAACCAGCCGTACCACAGGCAGGGTCGCATACTGTTTCTGTTGGTTGAGGTTCGGTCATTTCCACTATTAAATCAATAATATGGCGAGGTGTACGGAACTGTCCGTTAATGCCGGCGGTGGTTAATTTTGAAAGCAAATATTCATAAATATCGCCTTTTACATCACTTGAATTAAGTGGCAGAGCCTCAATTAGTTCAATTGCAGAGGTGAGTACACTCTCATTTTGAATGGCGAGATCGGCATTTTTCATATACTCGCTTAACCGCCCGAAATTGCCTTTATTACCGATTTCTGCAAAATAAGGGTACACATTTTGTTTTAAATGCACTGCAAGCTCTTGCCCTGATAAATGGCGGAAATTACTCCAACGCAATTTTTGCCCTTCAGGTATTTGCGGATAAATCGGCTCAAATTTTGCTCCTCGTGTAGCCGCTTTTTCGGCAAGACTTTCTTGCATATCAAGCATACGAGCGAAAATAAGATAAGAAATTTGCTCAATTACTGTAAGTGGATTAGTAATACCACCCGTCCAAAATTTTTCCCACAATGTATCAATTTGATGGCGTATATTGCCTGTTAGCATAATGTATCCTTTTGTAAAAAATTGGCGGAAAACGACCGCTTGTTATTAATTATTCCGCTTTTGTAAAATATTGCTGACTAAGAGAGTTGAAAAGTTCGTCCGAAAATTGAACTTGTTTCCCTAAGTTTTCTTTATATTTTTCTATCTTATTTACTATTTCAACAAATTTAATTTGTATTTCCATAGGAGGAATAATTATTTCTAAATCAGAATATTGTTGGGCATTTATATTGGGCTGAGCTACAGTTTTCATATGAGATTTTACCCAAGATTGATATGCTGCAGTCTTAGTAAAATTAAAAATATATTCAGGTAAAACTTTATTTTTATTTATTTGAAATCTAATCAAATAGCCTGCGTATATGCTTTTTTCTATTTTATCAGTAAATAAAAATGTTTTCCCAACAGTTGCACCTGAACGAGCAAATAGTATATCTCCATCATTTAAAAGATATTTTTCAATTTCTTTTTCATCAATCTCAGCCGATTTTTTATCATTATTAAGTGTACCATTTTCTAATATATCTGTAATTCTTATGTATCTGAATTTATGATTATAAGAAATTGCACTTGCTCCAGCCCCATATGTTGGCTTCGCTACTGATAAATTTACTAGTTTTTCTACTTCCCACCCCTTCGGATTAACCACAGGGTCGCCAAACATTTCCAAAAATAACGATCTTAAAAATTCATCAGCAAGCTCAATGGCTTTTTTTCGCTTTTGGCGAATTTGATCGGCTTTGTCGAGTATCTGGGCGATTTTGGTTTGAGTTGGAAGATCGGGATAGCTAATTTCTAAATCTGAGAATTTACTTTTATTTACTATCGGAATAACCGTTTTTGATGCTGCCTTTTCCAATGCTTTTTGTAAAGTAAGGGAGAAATAAAATCCATATTTAGGAAGAATTTTACTTTCATCAAAAACAAGAGCATTAATTTGTTGATTAAAACAAGCTGATTTATCTAATATACCTACTTTTCCTAAATTACCAATACAAGAAACTAATACTGAATTTTTAGGTAGTAGCGGAACTTGCTTAGCACCAATTTCTGTTAGAGTAATTTTTGTTTTTCCAATAGTGCTATTATTTAAGTCAGCAGGACTTATAAAAGAAATATTGCCACCATAAAATAGAGGATTAGAAGTTGAGGGGGTTTTCCCTGTTATAACTTGTGCAACATCTTTTAATTTTTCAATTTTATAATTCATCTCATATCTCTAACTTGCAAAACTTTCCAAAAATTCAACCGCTTGCTATCTCAAAGTCAAGCTAATATCCGATTATGAATCTTTAATAATAAAGGGTTTAATCACTTCAATTAGCATATCGGCTTGGTTTGTGGTGTCGAATACGCCATCAATGCCTAAACTATCTATGCTGGTAAATGGAGCTTGGTAGAGGCTTTCCAGCTCTTTAATGCCGCCGTGTGTGGCAATAAAATTTTTCAGCAGATTTAAAAAACGTACCTGTTTGCTGGAGAGCGTTCCATTTTGGTGAATAAACTGCTCAAAATGTTTTTCTAAATAATCGGTGTCTAAGCCGACCATTGCCCGCAAACGGTATTGTAATTCATCAGCCGTTTGCCCGAAAAATGAGGTTAAGATATTTTGGCTAATATCTGGGCAGTTGGTTAAAATCAGCGAGCTAAGTTCTGCCATTTCTTCTTGGGTTACGCCTTCGCCATTGCGGATTTTTTGTAATACTGGGCTTTGCGTTAAGTGAGATTTAAATACCTCTTTTATACGATTACGATAAATTGAAAGTTCTTGCTCGCCAATGTAAGGTGCAATTCGCCCTTCAAGTGCGGTGTCTTGGGTGGCGGTGGTTAATGTGCCGAATGGATAACCTCCGCCTGTTCCCTCAAAGTATTTCATTAAATCTCGCAATTGTTGGCGAATTTGCTCGATCTTCATCACATCAATCTGTTGCCAAAATTCAGCACCTCTAACTTGTTCAATAAAAGTTTGTTTCGCTCTCACTACTTGTAAATTCACAGGTAAGCGGTTAATTTTTTGTAAAATTTCGCTACGGTTATTTTCAAAACTACTGTTATTTAACATCAGGTTAGTTTGTGCTTGAACAATGAGTTTATCAAAGGCTGCAGCCTCTTTGTCTTGTAGCGTACGAAAACCCATTAATGGGGCAATCTCCCCAATAAGTAGTTGTTGCGTTTGGGCATCAGCTTTTTGGAGTAATTGACTCTGTTGGAGTAAATGCACGGTGCGTAAATTTTTCTTTACTGAAACACTGTTTTCAGGCAAGTCGGCAATGTCTTTTTGGATAAGTTCCACCATTAAATCAAAGGCGTTGAAACTGCTTTGTTTTAATGCAGTTTGATAGCATTTCACTCGCTCTTCAAAGAGTAGCTGTAATAATGATTTGCTCGTAATATCTTCCGGTTCTTGGTAGTCTTCTGCAAAATAGCGAAAATTACCGTAGTGGTCAAAAATATAAAACTGTGTTTTGTGCTTGCCTTCGCCAAATAAATTCGGGCGTAGGCGTGTGCCTCGTCCAATCATTTGCCAGAATTTTACTTGCGATTTTACCGGTCGAGCAAATACCAAATTAACCACTTCTGGAATATCAATGCCCGTATCTAGCATATCAACGGAAATGGCAATGCGGAAATCATTATCAGGCTGTTTAAATTCATCGAGTAGCATATCTACTTTGGCAATATTAGTATGAATAACTTTGCACACTCGGTTGCTGTAGTTTGGGTACATTTCACAAAATAGCTTTTCTAAATGTTCAGCGTGGTCTTGGCGTTGAGCAAAAATAATCGATTTGCCAACCAGTGTGCCGGTTTCATCTTTAATTCCATTATTGATGAGGTTACTTAAAATTTCTTTGTCGGTTGAAATACTGAAAATTTTTCGCCCAATATCTTTGCCTTCAATAGTCGTATTTTGTGCAATCTCTTCACCTAAATCTTCTTCTAGTTGGCGTTTTTGTTCTTCGCTTAAATCGTTGTAGTGAATGCCTTCACGCAAAAATTCGGTAGTTAAGTCTAATGCTCGGTAAGGCACTAAATGCCCATCGTTTACGGCTTCTTCAAAACCATAGGCATAAGTTGGGTCGGTGCTTTCACAGCCAAACATTTGGAAGGTGTTACGGCTGATGTATCTTACTGGCGTTGCGGTTAAACCAAGTTGTAGAGAGTCGAAATAATCGAATAAATCACGATATTTGTTGTAAATACTGCGGTGTGATTCGTCTGCAATAATTAAGTCAAAAAAGCCAACATCAAACTGCTCAAAACGACGTATCATCGCTGGGTAGGTAGAAATATAAATTCGGCTGTCTTTAGGGACTTCGTTTGTTTCGCCAATTACACAACGAGATTCCGAGCCTAAGAAATCTTTGAAGGCATTATCCGCTTGTTTGCGTAGCTCTCGGCGGTCGCATAAAAATAGCACTCGTTTTGCCCAATTTTTAACAAGCAGTAATTTAGTTAAAGCAATTGCCACTCGTGTTTTGCCTGTGCCTGTTGCTTGAATGATTAAGGCTTTTCGGCGTTGTTCGGAAAATGCACTCGCAACGCTCTTTATTGCTTCAATTTGATAGGTTCGTCCTGCAATGCTGAGATCAGGATTATCATTTTCTAAATTGTTATCACGGTAAGTACGTTGATAAATCAAATATTCAAGGCTAGATTTACTGTATAACCCAAAAATTTGACGAGGTGAATTGTATTGTTTGTCGTCCCAAATGTAGGTTTCATAACCGTTTGTGTAGAAAATAACAGGACGTTGAAAGCCTGCTTTTTCAAAAGCATTAGCATATTGACGAGCTTGTTCTCGCCCAAGCATCGCATTTTTGGCAGAGCGTTTCGCTTCTACCACGGCAAGTGGCTGTCCATTATCGCCCCATAGCACATAGTCGGCATAACCTTTTGTGCCGTCAGACATTATCAACTCTACTTCTAGCCCAATTTCTTCGGGATTATGTAAATTCCAATGAGCTTGAGCTAGCATTGCATCAATAACTAAACGGCGTGTTTCTGCTTCATTCCATTGTAAACTTTGGGCAGTTTGCTCACTTCGTGCTTGAATATTGGCAAGTTCTACATCGTTTAGCTGTTTTTGATGAGAAAGTGTTTGTCGGAGTTGCTCAAGCTCATTTTGTAATGCTTCATAATCTGCTTGGCGTATTTTTTGAATAATATCTGGGTCATTAATGGCTTGGTAAGCGGGTAGATTTTCTAATTTTTTTGCAAGATAGCGAATCGCCATATATTTTGCGATGTTATGTGCGGTTTTTAAGCAAGTTTCTGCCGTTTGGCGATTATTCACTACTTTGCCGTGAGCGGCTGGATTACCGTGAATACGCAAGCTATCAAGCATTAAAAATAGGCGTTTATCAATGTGTTTTTTAAATACATTATCGTTTAGTAGCTCGTAAAAGTTAGCCTTTGGGAGAGAGGGCAGATGATCTTGACGGTAAATTTCTCGCACAGTTTCTTCCGCAAAACTGCGTAAACGAACCAATGTACTTCCTGCATCAGAAAATAATACATTTTCAGCACACGCCGCTAAGTCGGCAAGCAGCTCAAAATCAGGGCGTAAGAACTCAAAATTGACAGATTTTAACGACATAATCACTATCCTATTTTTATTATTGGTGAAAGTATAAATTTAGAAAGCAGTGAATGCAATTTATATCAAATTTCTGCTTGGAATCTGTTAAAATCAACTTCATTTTTTCTAGCTGAGAAGATTATGGCACTACTTAATTTATCCAACGCCTATTTAGGTTTTGGCGATCATCCTTTATTAGATCACACCGAATTACACATTGAACCAAATGAACGGGTTTGTTTGGTAGGAAGAAACGGGGCGGGCAAATCGACTTTAATGAAAGTGCTTGCCGGAGAAGTTCAGCTTGATGACGGAAAGCTAATTTTTGAGAAAGATATTGTGGTTACTCGTTTAGAGCAAGACCCACCACGCCATATTCAAGATACGGTATTTGATTATGTTGCAGAAGGAATCGCCCATTTAAGCGAACTTTTAAAGCAATATCACCACATTTCGCAACAAATGCTGACAGATTACAGCGATGAACTGTTGGCGAAGTTATCCCATATTCAAGCTCAATTAGAGCATAACAACGGTTGGCAGTTTGAAAATCGAATTCAAGATACTTTGAAATTATTGGAGCTTGATCCTGAAAAACGCTTATGCGAACTCTCGGGCGGTTGGGTTCGCCGTGCGGCTCTTGCTCGTGCGTTGGTGGCGGATCCGGATATTTTATTATTAGACGAGCCAACCAACCATTTAGACGTGGAGGCAATCACTTGGCTTGAAGATTTATTGCTCGATTTTAAAGGGGCAATTATCTTTATTTCCCACGACCGTTCCTTTATCCGCAAAATGGCAACCCGGATTGTGGATTTAGATCGCGGTAAGTTGATCTCTTACCCGAGCAATTATGATAAATATTTGGAAGAAAAAGCCGAAGATTTGCGGGTTGAAGCTCTACAAAATGAGTTGTTTGACAAAAAACTCGCCCAAGAAGAAGTTTGGATTCGTCAAGGCATTAAAGCCCGCCGTACCCGTAATGAAGGGCGTGTGCGTGCGTTGAAAGCCCTGCGGGAAGAACGCCGCAATCGCAGAGAAGTGCAAGGCACGGCAAAAATTCAGCTCGACCAAACCGCACGCTCGGGCAAGATTGTATTTGAGCTTGAAAATGCAAGCTATGAAATTGAGGGCAAGAACTTACTGCAAAACTTTACGGCAACCATTCAACGTGGCGATAAAATTGCGTTGGTTGGTCCGAATGGCTGCGGTAAAACGACGTTCATCAAATTACTGTTAGGCGAATTGCAGCCCACTTCAGGCACAATCCGTTGTGGTACAAAATTGGAAGTGGCTTATTTCGACCAATACCGTGCCGAATTGGATTTAGAAAAAACGGTGATGGACAATGTAGCGGACGGTAAGCAAGATGTAGAAGTAAATGGGGTAAAACGCCACGTTTTAGGCTATTTGCAAGATTTCTTGTTCCTTCCGAAACGGGCGATGACCCCGGTGAAAGCCTTGTCGGGTGGAGAGCGTAATCGTTTGTTATTGGCAAAATTGTTGCTAAAACCGAATAACTTGTTGATTCTGGACGAACCGACCAATGATTTGGATGTAGAAACCTTAGAGCTATTAGAAGAGATGTTAGCTGATTATCAAGGCACATTGTTGGTCGTCAGCCACGACCGTCAATTTATTGATAATACGGTGGAGGAGTGCTATTTCTTTGAAGGCAACGGTGTGCTGAATAAATACATCGGCGGCTATTTTGATGCTAAACAGCAGCAAGATAATTACCACGCAACTCGTGCTAATAATTTGCAAAATTCCACTAAAAAAGAACCGCTTGTAGAAGAGCCTAAGCAAGAGAAACCCAAAACTGAGGCGAAAAAGGTCAAACTTTCCTATAAAGACCAACGTGAGCTAGAAGAACTGCCAGCAAAAATGGAAGCTTTAGAAGCTGAAATTGAAGCTCTACAAGCTGAAGTAAACAGTGCGGATTTCTTCTCAAAAGATCAGGCTTACACCAACGAAAAACTGCAAAAATTGGCAGACACCGAAGCTGCCTTAGAGCAAGCCTTTGAGCGTTGGGAAGAGCTGGAAAATATTAAAAACGGAAATATCTAACGTAGGGGCGAATTATTATTCTCCCTTTGGCTAAAATGATTGGGCGAAAAATTTTTCGCCCCTACAGATGTAACATAAAATGACAGAAAGACTAGACAACTACGAACAACGCTTTGGCGGCATTGGTCGCCTTTACACACCGGAAGGGCTGGAAAAGCTCCGCCGTTCGCATATTTGCGTGATCGGCATTGGCGGAGTGGGTTCTTGGGCGGTGGAGGCGTTGGCACGTTCAGGCATTGGCAAGATTACGATGATTGATATGGATGATATTTGCGTAACCAATATCAACCGCCAAATTCACGCAATGAGTGGCACAGTGGCTCAGTTGAAAACTGAGGCGATGAAAGAACGTATTGAACGCATCAATCCTGAGTGTGTAGTGGAGATTATTGATGATTTCATCACGCCTGAAAATATCCCTGACTATCTCAATCGTGGCTACGATTATGTGATTGATGCGATTGATTCGGTCAGAACCAAAGCGGCGTTGATTGCTTACTGTAAGCGTAATAAAATCAAATTAATTACCACCGGCGGGGCAGGCGGGCAGACTGACCCGACCCAAATTCAAATTACCGATTTAAGCAAAACGGTGCAAGATCCACTGGCGGCAAGGGTTCGTACCCTGTTGCGTAAAGAGTATGGCTTTAACAACAAGAGTAAATTTGGCGTGGATTGTGTTTCATCCACCCAACAATTAATTTTCCCGAAAATGGGCGAGGGTTGTGAAGTATCCGCCACGATGAACTGTGCTAATGGCTTTGGGGCAGTTACAATGGTTACTGCAACATTCGGTTTTTTTGCGGTAAGCCGTGTTATTGAGAAACTATTGAAGTAACAAGCGGTCACAAAAAGCGGAGCTTTTTGAACGTTGGCTAGCCAACGGCGGCGAAGCCGTGAACAATCCTTACAAGGATTGTGAATAAAAAAGAGTAATTTTTTGCAAATGACTTAAGGTTACCCACATTTATGGAATTTCTTACAAATAGCAAGGAGAAAAAATGGCAGTACACAGAATTAACCCTAAAGGCAGTATGGAGCAACTTTCTCATTTGGAAATGCAGCTATTAGCTAAAAATACACGGGGCAATTTATATCAAATTTATCGTAACTGCTCATTAGCGGTGCTGAATTCAGGCGTGCATACTGATGATAGCCGTGCCTTGTTAAATCAATATCCTGATTTTGAAATTCGATTATTAACCCGAGAGAAAGGGGTATCGCTAGAGTTGCACAACCCACCACCAACAGCCTTTGTTGATGGTAAGATGATTTTAAATATTCAGTATCATCTTTTTGCGGTGTTAAGGGATATTATCTTTGTTAATGCTTTAAAAAAGGCAATTCCACCGCTTGAAAATACATCAGTAGAAACGCTAACCACAAATATTGTGTTTTCGATTTTGCGTAATGCAAAAGCGATAGAGATGAACACTGACCCGAATTTAGTGGTTTGCTGGGGTGGTCATTCTATTAATGACATTGAATACCAATATTGCCGAGCGGTAGGTCAAGAGTTTGGTTTACGTGAGCTGAATATTGTAACAGGTTGCGGTGCGGGTGTAATGGAAGCACCGATGAAAGGTGTTACCATCGGGCACGCTAATCAGCGTTATAAAAACGGGCGTTTTATTGGCATTACCGAGCCGTCGATTATCGCCTCTGAACCACCAAATCCGATTGTCAATGAATTAGTGATTATGCCTGATATTGAAAAACGCTTGGAAGCATTTGTTCGTCTTGGGCACGCTATTGTGGTTTTTCCGGGCGGACCGGGCACATTGGAAGAGCTGCTGTATATTATCGGCATTAAGTTAAATCCGCAAAATAAGTTGCAAAAATTACCGCTTATCTTAACCGCACCGAAAGAATCTGCCGATTATTTCTATGTTATTGATAAATTCATTGGCGATACCTTAGGCGAAGAGGCTCGCAGCCTGTATGAGATTATTATTGATGACCCTGTATTGGTTGCTCGTAAAGTGAAGCAATCGATGGTGGAAGTAAAAAACAGTCGTTATGAAAGTGGTGATGCTTATAATTTCAACTGGTCTTTAAAAATCGAAGAAGATTTTATTACGCCATTTATTCCAACTCACGAAAGTATGGCAAATCTGAATTTAAGTCTGGAGCAGTCAAAAGAGCAGCTGGCGGCGAATTTAAGACGAGCATTTTCAGGCATTGTGGCAGGTAACATTAAGCCTGAAACTTCCGATTTGATTGAACAATATGGCGTGTTTAAATTACGGGGCGATCGCAAATTAATGGATCATATGGATAGATTACTCGAAAGTTTTGTGGTTCAACATCGTATGAAAATCCCAACGGGAGATGCTTATCAACCTTGCTATGAAATTGTAAAAGAATAGTAGTAATAAGGGGGCGGTATGTATCTAAAACATATTGAAATCAGTGGCTTTCGGGGAATTAATCATTTATCGCTACAATTACGTCCAAATATGGTGTTAATTGGCGAAAATGCGTGGGGGAAATCGAGCCTGATTGATGCCTTAAGCTTAATTTTTAACTTAGAACATAAATTGTACCAATTCCAGTTTAAAGATTTCCATATTCAATATAGCGATACGCCAAACCAAGTGCGAGACATCACGCTTGTTTTCACTTTTTGTGAAGAAATTGCTGACGATAGCTCGTTACTTCAACTTCCTCCTGCATTGTCGTTCTGTTCATTTTATTTAGAGAACAAACGGTGCATTTCCTTAAAAGTAACAGGAAGATTGTTAGCTGAGCAGATTGGCACTGAATATCAGTTTGTCGATCAAGACTTAAAACCTATCCACATTGAGCAAGCGGAAAAATGGATTAAGCAATTTATTTATCATCATCCTGTTTTCCGCTTACGTGATGCACGGCTAAATAAAAGAGTGCATAACGAGTTATTACTTAATGGTTACAATCAGCCTGATACCGATTTTCAGCGTGAATTAAACGCTCTTTCTTCCTTACTGAAATACTATTTTTTAACCAGCCAAAGCCGCCATTTAATGAAAAATAGTATGCAAGACACCACATTGTGGTGGGAAAAAGTAAAATCACTCTGTCTGCGTTTAAAGCAAAATGAAGAGTTGGTGGAGCTGGTTCAACAGCATATTTCAGATCTTTTTCTTTTTAAGCCTAAAGTAACAGTTATTGAAAAACCGATTATCTTATTTGAAGATTTTAATGCGTTTTTACACCCTCGAATGGTGGCGATTTTCTGGGAGCTACTCAGCGTTCTACCCAGCCAACGTATTACCACAACGAATTCCATTGAATTGCTTTCACAAGTGCCGTTACGCGAAATTGGTCGTTTAGTGCGTTATGACTCTCACACTCAAGCCTATTGGTTGGAACGTCAAAGCATCGGTAGAGAAGATCTGCGTAAATTAACCTTCCATATCCATCACAACAGAGGATTAGCCTTATTTGCAAAAGCGTGGATCTTAGTAGAAGGGGAAACCGAAGTTTGGATTTTAGAAGAGCTGGCAAAATTATTAGAGATCAACTTAGAAATGGAAGGCATCAAAATTGTCGAATTTGCTCAGTGCGGTTTACGCCCTCTTATTAAATATGTAAGAGCGATGGGGATTGAATGGTATGTCTTAACTGATGGCGATGATGCAGGCAAACGCTACGCAGAAACCGTTAAAAGTTTAGATGACGATTTTGCTCAACGCTTAACGGCATTGCCGCAAAAAGACATTGAACATTTCTTCTATAAAGCAGGTTTGCGTAATGTATTTATTCGCCTTGCAAATTGGCGTTCTCAGGAAAAATATCCGGTTTCATATATTATCAAAAGAGCTATTCAAAAAAGCTCTAAGCCTGATTTAGCCATAGCCTTAGCGAATGAGATGAGAAATAGAGGCGAACATAGTGTCCCACCTCTATTTAAAAAATTATTTGCTGATGTGTTAGCGTTGGTTAGAAAATAACGAATAACAAGCGGTTAAATTTTCGGGGAATTTTGCAAATCTTTCCTGAAATTTAACCGCTTGTGTTATTAACTTTCCGCTTTATTAATTAAGAATTGGGTTAAAAGATTGACAGGGCGACCTGTAGCCCCTTTTGCCGCACCTGATTTCCACGCAGTACCGGCAATATCTAAATGTGCCCAAGTGTATTTTTTAGTAAAGTTTGATAAAAACTGCCCTGCAGTAATTGCCCCACCTAAACGTCCGCCGATATTGGCAAGATCGGCAAAATTAGATTTAAGCTGTTCTTGATATTCTTCCCCTAACGGCAAACGCCACGCTTTATCATCTGCTTGTTCGGCAGCCGTTAATAGCTCGTTGGCTAAACTATTAGATGGCGACATTAAGCCACTGTTGTGATTACCTAACGCAATCATACAAGCTCCAGTGAGGGTAGCAATATCAATCACTAACTCTGGATTAAAGCGTTCAACATAAGTGAGTGTATCACATAGAACTAAACGTCCTTCGGCGTCCGTATTTAACACCTCAACGGTTAAGCCCGACATTGTTGTAAGAATATCACCCGGGCGGTAAGATTTACCATCAACGGCGTTTTCACAGCCTGCTAAAACACCGATAACATTAAGCGGTAATTTCATTTCAGCAATGGCTTTCATTGTACCGTAAACACTCGCCGCACCGCACATATCGTATTTCATTTCATCCATTGCTTCTGCCGGTTTAATCGATAAACCGCCTGAATCGAAAGTTAAACCTTTGCCAACTAACACGATTGGCTTAGCATCAGGATTTGGATTGCCCTTATATTCAATTAACGATAAAAACGCTTCGTTTTCAGAACCACGAGAAACCGCTAAATAAGCATTCATTCCTAATTCAGCCATCTGTTTTTCATCAATAATTGTGGTCGATACTGCCTCATAGTCTGCGGCTAAACCTTGAGCCAACTGGGATAAATATTTTGGATTACACACATTCGGCGGGCAATTTGCCACATTTTTGGCACTCTCTACGCCCAATGCTACCGCTTTGCCGTGTTCTAATGCACGCTCGGCTTCTGCTAAATCTTTACGATTTGCGACATTGAACACTACACGACGCAATTCACGGCGAACTTCCGGCTTAATGCTCTTGAAATCGTTATAGGCATATTGATTTTCTTGCATTGCCTCAACCGCAAATCGTACATTCCAATAGGCTGATCTGCCTTTAACGTGCAACTCAGTTAAAAAACAGACCATCTCCATTGAGCCAGTTTCATTAATTGTTTGCACGGTTTTTTGAATAATTTGTTTATATTGACGCTCGGTTAATTCACGCTCTTTGCCACAACCAACCAGTAATACACGATCAGCAGGCACATTCGGCACATTGTGTAATAATAATGTTTGCCCTGCTTTGCCTTCTAAATCGCCACGTCTGAGTAGTGAGCTAATATAGCCATTACTTAATTTATCTAATTGTTCCGCAGCAGTACAAAGTCTGCGAGGTTCATAAACCCCAACGACCAAACAAGCGGTTCTTTGTTTTTCAACACTGCCGTTTTTAACACTAAATTCCATTATTTTGTCCCCTATTTATTGTTTCAGTTTAGGTAGAGTGTTCAATAATAAATAAATGCTTAGTATAAATAAAATTTTCAAAAATTTACGCTTTATATTGAAATATCAGCTAATTTTTTGGTCATATAGATGATTTTATTGGTTTTTCTTTTAGTTTGCTTACTTTATACTAGAAGAAATATTGAGGTTTCAAGATTATGGGAGATAAAAATGCGGTTTTTAGGTAAAACATTAATTGCAGGTATGGTTGGATTATTTATTCAAACATCAGCGTTAGCCACCGATGATACTCAAATTAGTCGCTATGAGCAGGCAAAGTTACGCCTTTCTTATGAAGGCGAAGTGGGTAGTTTGCTTCAACAACTTTCACAACGTTTGAAAGTAGGTTTTATTGCTTATGATGTTGATACAACTCGTAAAGTGTCAATTCAAAACAGTGCTGAAACCTCTATTAAAAGTATAAATGAGCAAATTGGGAAGCAACTCTCTGATACTGATGTTCGCTTTGAAAAAATAGGCGAGCGTTTATTTATGGTGATTTCTGCGAAAGGTGTCGAACCATTATTAAAAGCTCTTCCTCAAAAAGAGCAATTTGTAGGAGATATTATTTTCGATGGCGAGCAGACAATCCCTCAATCAGCTCCAACTGAAGAAAGCTCAACATCTCAATCAAGCTCAGCGGCGAAAGTTCAACATATTTTTAGCATTGCAACAGATAAAGACAATATTGCAGCAGCAAAAAATAAAAAAGCACCTCAATATAAAACGGTTACTAAGGACAATTTGGGACTAAAAAATATTAGGGTAACACCATTAGCAACTTTCTTGATTTTTGATAGCCAAGTCGATGCAGAAAAATTAACCGTAAAAGGGAATTTTGAAGAGTTGGCACAAGGAGAAAATATTGTCGCAATTCTTCACCAAAAATCAGATGCACCGGCTAAGATTGAAATCGCAAATGAGCAAGGTAAAAAATTAATTCTTGAGGTTCATAAAGTAGCATCATCTAAGAAATCTAAAAAATAAATAATGAATTTTACGCACGGTTAAACCGTGCGTAATTTTTCTATAGATGATTTTTCTAGCTAAAAAAGGTATTATTGCATATTCGTATGCAAGACACTTTTGCAAAAAATTGTTAAAAAGAGACCGCTTGTTATAGCTTAGTGTTTCTTAATTTTAGACATTATAGAGAAAAACTGTGATTTTAAGCCGATATTTAACCAAAGAGATATTTAAAAGCCAAGTAGCGATATTGTTTATCCTCTTGCTGATTTTTTTCTGCCAGCAATTAGTTCGAGTTTTAAGTTCTGCCGTAAGTGGTAAAGTACCGGCAGATTTAGTCGTCAGCTTATTAGGGCTGGGAATGCCGACAATGGCACAATTAATGTTGCCGTTATCTCTTTTTATCGCACTATTATTGACACTTGGGCGTTTTTATGCGGAAAGTGAAATTACAGTGATGCGTGCGTGTGGGATTGGGCAAGGTTTATTGGTAAAAGTGGCGATGTTTCTCTCCATTTTTACGACAGCTTTAGCGGTATATAACGTCTTTTGGCTGACTCCTTGGGCGATTAACAAACAAAGTGAAATGTTGGCAGAGGCAAAAGCTAATCCGCGTTTTGCTGCCCTTTCGGCAGGTCAGTTTATGTCGGCAGGTGGTTATGTATTATTTATTGATAAAATTGAAAATAGTAGCCTTAATGATATTTACGTTTTCCAACCGGAACAGCAAAAAAATAACAAACCTTCGGTCGTGGTGGCTGAAAATGGTACTTTACAAGGTTTGCCAAATGGTGATCAGGTTTTAACGTTAGCAGAAAGCAAACGTTTTGAGGGGACGCCACAAAGTGCCGACTTCCGTATTTCTCACTTTGAAAATTATTCCGCTTATTTAGGTTATCAAGATGTGGAATCGGACGAAAAATTAGTGCAACGTGCCGATTTTAAAACATTAATGGAAACCGATAGTCCGGAAGCAAAAGCTGAATTACATTGGCGTTTAGCGTTAATTTTTGCCGTGCCGTTAATGGCGTTATTGGCAGTACCGATGAGTAGCGTAAACCCTCGACAAGGACGTTTTGCTAAATTATTGCCTGCACTATTGCTTTATTTAATCTATTTCCTACTGCAAAGCTCACTCAAATCATCGGGTGGATCGGGCAAGCTAAATGCAGAAATTTTAATGCCGTTAGTCTCCGTTGCCTTTTTAATTTTAGGTATTGTGTTGAATATGTGGAATGGTAAATTTATGTCTAAATTACGCTATCAGTTTAGTGCTAAAAAAATCACTAATAAGGCGGTGGCATAATGAAAATTTTCTCAATGAACATTTTAGAACGCTACATCGGTAAAACGATTTTATCGGCAATTTTCCTCACTCTATTTTTATTGGTAGGGCTTGGGGCAATCATTAAATTTGTAGAGGAATTTCGTGATGTTGGACGAGGCTCTTACGATGGTTTGAAAGCGGCTTATTACACCTTTTTAACTATTCCAAGAGATATTGAAACCTTTTTTCCGATTGCAGCTTTATTAGGTTCTCTTTTAGGCTTGGGAAATCTTGCCAGCCGTAGTGAGTTAGTTGTAATGCAAGCCTCCGGTTTTTCTCGCTTTCGCATTGGTTTAGCGGTAATGAAAACTGCTTTGCCACTTGTGATCTTTACAATGATTATCGGCGAATGGGGTGTACCGCAAACCGAACAATTTGCCCGTAATATGCGTTCTATTGCTCAAAGTGGCGGCTCAATGCTTGCCACCAAAGATGGTTTTTGGGCGAAAGATGGAAACTCATTTATCTATATCAACCGTATCAATAATGAAAAAAGCCTGAGTAACGTACTTATTTACGAATTTGGCGAAGGCGAAAATAAACGTGAATTGCAATCGGTATTACGAGCAAGTGAGGCTCAATATAGCGATGAAAAAGGCTGGATACTCTCTAACGTTGAAAAATCAGAACTTGGTGAGAATCAGATCCAGCAAGGCAAGCAACCCGATCAAAGTTGGCAAACCAGCTTAACGCCAAGCAAATTAGGGATTGTTTCACTTAAGCCTGAATCGCTGTCTATTTCGGGCTTGGCGGATTATGTCGGCTTTTTAAAAGACACCGGGCAAGATCCGAAACGCTTCGAAATTACGTTCTGGCGTAAAGTATTCCAGCCGATCTCAATGGCGGTGATGATGTTACTTGCGATCTCCTTTATTTTCGGACCACTTCGTAGTAGTACGATGGGGGCGAAAATTGTTATTGGGATTGTTGCCGGCTTTATGTTCTACGTGGCGAACATTGTATTTGGGAATTTAAGTCTTATTGCCACTTGGCTACCTGTACCGGTTGGGGCATTAATTCCAAGCTTGCTCTGCCTGGTAATTGTTTGGTGGTTACTAAGCAAAAAACGTGATTAATTTTACAAGCGGTTATTTTTACAACATTTTTTGCAAAAATGACCGCTTGAATATTCCTTTAAATCTTAATTCTACCTTAGCATTATGTCTGATTGTCGTTTCGTCCATTTAAAAGTTCACAGTGATTTCTCAATGATTAATGGTTTAGCCAAAGTGAAGCCTTTAGTCAAAGCGGCAGTTGCCAATAATATGGTGGCGATGGGGCTAACCGATTTCACCAACTTCTGCGGCTTGGTGAAATTTTATGGCGAGGCATTAGGAGCGGGCATTAAGCCAATTATCGGTGCTGATGTATATGTTAAATCGGATACTGGTAGTGATGATTATTTTGAGCTAACGCTATTAGCTAAAAACAATAAAGGATACCACAATATTACCCAAATTCTCTCCAAAGCCTATCAACAAGGCTACATTGAATTTCCAATGGTAGAGAGAGAATGGCTGGCTGAGCTGAATGAAGGCATTATTGTGCTTTCAGGCGGACGAATGGGCGATGTGGGTAAAGCCTTACTTAAAGAAAATCTATCGGAAGCTGCTGAGAAACTCGCTTTTTATCAACAATATTACCCAAATCATTTTTATATGTCGGTTTGCCGCACAGGGCGGGCAGACGAAGAACGCTACATTAAACAAGCGGTCGAATTTTCCCAAAAAAATGCAATTCCTTTAGTGGCGGTGAATGATGTTGTTTTCTTAAAAGAAGATGACTTTGATGCTCACGAAATCCGCGTGGCAATTCACGACAGCTATACTTTAGATGATCCGAAACGCCCGAAAAAATATTCTCCAAAGCAATATTTCCGCTCAGAAGAGGAAATGTGCAAGCTATTTGCGGACTTGCCGAGTGCCTTAGCTAATACGGTAGAAATTGCAAAACGCTGCTCGGTTACAGTGCGTTTAGGCGAATATTTCCTGCCAAATTTCCCGACAGGCGATCTTTCAACCAAAGATTTTTTAGTGAAAAAATCAAGAGAAGGTTTAGAAGAACGCCTTGAGTTTTTATTTCCTGACCCTGAGGACAGGGCTAACAAGCGGTCAGTTTATGACGAAAGATTGCAAGTTGAATTAGATGTAATTAACCAAATGGGCTTTCCGGGCTATTTCCTGATCGTGATGGAATTTATTCAATGGTCGAAGGATAACGATATTCCGGTTGGTCCGGGACGTGGTTCGGGAGCGGGTTCGTTGGTGGCTTATGCACTTAAAATTACCGATTTAGATCCGCTGGAATTTGACTTACTTTTTGAACGTTTTTTAAACCCTGAGCGGGTTTCAATGCCCGATTTTGATGTCGATTTCTGTATGGATGGGCGAGATCGGGTAATTGAACACGTGGCAGAAACTTACGGTCGCCAAGCGGTATCGCAAATTATTACCTTCGGAACGATGGCGGCAAAAGCGGTAATTCGTGATGTGGGGCGTGTGCTTGGACATCCTTATAGCTTTGTGGACAGAATTTCCAAGCTGATTCCGCCCGATCCGGGAATGACGTTGGAAAAAGCTTTCGCTGCCGAGCCAAAATTACCTGAGCTCTATGAAGCCGATGAGGAAGTGAAAGATCTGATCGATATGGCTCGCAAGCTCGAAGGCGTAACCCGAAATGCAGGTAAGCACGCAGGGGGCGTGGTAATTGCTCCTACTGCGATCACCGATTTTTCGCCACTTTATTGTGATAGTGAAGGCTTACACCCTGTTACCCATTTTGATAAAAATGATGTGGAATATGCCGGCTTAGTAAAATTTGACTTCTTAGGCTTAAGGACTCTAACCATCATCAAATGGGCATTAGAGATGGTGAATGCTAGCCTTGAACGAGAAGGGAAAGAACCGGTTCGCATAGAAAGTATTCCGCTTGATGATAAAAAATCTTTTGATCTGCTATTAGCGGCAAAAACCACGGCGGTGTTCCAGCTTGAAAGCCGTGGAATGAAAGATCTGATTTCTCGTCTAAAACCGGACTGTTTTGAAGATATTATCGCTTTGGTGGCATTATTCCGCCCGGGTCCGCTGGAGTCGGGAATGGTGCAGAACTTTATCGACCGTAAACACGGCAAGGAAGAAGTGTCTTACCCTGATCCACAATATCAGCACGAATGCTTAAAACCTATTTTAGAGCCAACCTATGGCGTCATTGTTTACCAAGAGCAGGTAATGCAGATTGCCCAAGAGCTTGCCGGTTATACGCTGGGTGGGGCGGATTTGCTTCGCCGTGCGATGGGTAAGAAAAAGCCGGAAGAAATGGCTGCTCAACGTGAAGTCTTTGAAAAAGGGGCGGAATCAAAAGGGATTGACGGTAAACTCGCAGGGGCAATTTTTGACTTAGTGGAAAAATTCGCCGGCTATGGTTTTAACAAATCACACTCAGCAGCTTATGCGTTGGTGTCTTACCAAACCCTTTGGCTCAAAGCCCATTATCCGGCAGAATTTATGGCGGCGGTAATGACTTCAGAGATGGACAATACCGATAAAATCGTTGGCTTTTATGATGAATGTATCAATATGGGCTTAACGGTTGTACCACCTGATGTGAATAGCGGAAAACACCGTTTCAGCGTAAACGAAAAAGGCGAAATTGTTTACGGCTTAGGGGCAATTAAAGGAGTGGGTGAAGGTCCGATTGAGGCGATTTTGGAGGCTCGCAATCAAGGTGGGCGTTTTACCGATCTGTTTGATTTAACTGCCCGTGTCGATCTGAAAAAAATTAACCGTCGCACCTTTGAAAGTCTGATTATGTCCGGAGCGTTTGATAAATTAGGTCCGCATCGTGCAGCTTTAATGAAAAATTTAGAAGATGCATTAAAAGCCTCGGATCAGCACAGCAAAATGGAAGAGCTTGGACAGAGTGATATGTTCGGCGTGCTGACTGAAACACCTGAAGAGGTGCAAAATGCTTATGCGAACACACCGAAATGGTCGGAACAAACGATTTTAGACGGGGAGAGGGCGACGTTAGGGCTTTATTTAAGCGGGCATCCAATTGGCAGGTTCTTAAAAGAGCTATCGCACTATGCCCCAAATAGGCTTAATGAGCTACAACCGACTTTCAGAGGGCAGATGACAACCGTTTCGGGGATTGTGATGGCATCACGGGTAGCTGTAACGAAACGGGGAAGCCGTATCGGCATTGCGACTATTGAAGACCGTTCGGGTAAACTCGATATCACACTTTTCTCTGAAGCATTAGAAAACTTTGGGCATTTAATGCAACAAGATCAAATCATTGTGGCAACAGGTTCGGTGCAGTTTGATGATTTCAGTGGCGGATTAAAAATGTCTGCAAGAGAGGTATTTTCTCTTGATGAAGCACGTAGTCGATTTGCTAAAAGTTTGGCATTGGCAATCAACAAAGAACAGCTTTCTGCAAATTTTATCAAAAAAATGACCGCTATTATTGCACCTCACAAGGAAGGTACATTGCCACTACACTTCTATTACCAAAGTCCGGAAGGGCGTGTGTTACTAAAAGGTGGCGTGGAATGGCGAGTAACGCCGAACGAGCAGATGTTCTCGGAACTAAAAGAGTTACTGGGGGAAAATTCAGTTGAATTAGAATTTGAATAAAGAATAAAGGGTAAGTTTTAACTTACCCTTTATTTTGCGATTATTTATATTTTTTGTGATATTCACGTTTAAGAATTTCAAGCTCTGAAATCATCATTTTTGCTTCTTGCAAATCGCCGGCTTGAGCTTTTTTATCCGCTTCTTTTACGACATCAATTAATTTCTGAATGCCCGCTTGGTAATCTTCTTCAGCAGCTTTATCGCCCTCTACACTATTTGGAAAAATAGCTTTGGTTTTCTCAGTAATTTCAACAAAATTTTTCGCAGCTTGTTGAAATTCTTCTGCCGAATTAGCTCTAACTAATTTATTGGCGTTCATATTCATTTGCATCATTTCCATTTTGATGCTTTGTGCATTACTTAATGCTGAAAAGGCGAATAATGTTGTTGCTAAAAGTAGTTTAAGTTTCATAGTTTCCCCACATAAAAAAGCAGATTGTAATAGATTGACTTGCCAATATGCAAGATTTCTTGGAAAATAGACCGCTTACGCTTTCCTTTGGTGGAAAGCCCTGACTTGTTATCAGAAAAGAGATTACTTATGACTTTAAAATATGCCAAACCTGAGTTGCTTTCGCCTGCAGGTTCTTTAAAAAATATGCGTTATGCTTTTGCCTACGGGGCAGATGCGATTTACGCCGGACAGCCACGCTATAGCTTGCGTGTGCGTAACAATGAATTCAACCACGAAAATTTAAAAATTGCGATTGATGAAGCCCACGTTCTCGGCAAAAAATTCTATGTGGTGGTGAATATCGCACCGCACAACTCAAAACTTAAAACCTTCATTAAAGATTTAAAAGTGGTTGTGGATATGAAACCGGATGCACTGATTATGTCAGATCCGGGTTTGATTATGTTGGTACGTGAGAATTTCCCTGAAATGGATATTCACCTTTCCGTTCAGGCGAATGCGGTAAACTGGGCAACGGTGAGGTTTTGGCATCAAATGGGCTTAACTCGCGTGATCTTATCTCGTGAATTATCGCTTGAAGAGATTGAAGAAATCCGCCAACAAGTGCCGGAAATGGAACTTGAGATCTTCGTTCACGGTGCTTTGTGTATGGCGTATTCAGGTCGTTGCTTGCTTTCAGGTTACATCAATAAACGAGATCCAAACCAAGGCACTTGCACCAATGCTTGCCGTTGGGAATACAAAATGGAAGAGGGCAAAGTCGATGAAGTCGGACAAATTGTACCGAAATACGAGCCTGAAATTGAGATCAAGAATGTTGCCCCAACCTTAGGCAGCGGCGAGGCAACCGATAAAGTGTTCCTTTACACCGAATCACAACGTCCTGACGAGCAAATGACTGCCTTTGAAGATGAGCACGGCACTTATTTTATGAACTCGAAAGATTTGCGTGCGGTGCAACACGTGGAACGTTTAACCCAAATGGGCGTACATTCTCTGAAAATTGAAGGTAGAACGAAATCCTTCTACTACTGTGCGAGAACCGCCCAAGTTTACCGTAAAGCGATTGATGATGCCGCAGCCGGTAAGCCGTTTGATGAATCTTTATTAGATACCTTAGAAAGTTTGGCTCACCGTGGTTATACGGAAGGCTTTTTACGTCGCCACACGCACGATGAATATCAAAATTATGAATACGGCTATTCGATTTCCGAACGCCAACAGTTTGTGGGGGAATTTACCGGTAAACGCAATGAGCAAGGAATGGCGGAAGTTGCCGTTAAAAATAAATTCTTAGTCGGTGATTCGGTAGAAATGATGACGCCAAAAGGCAACATCGTGTTCAAAATTGAACGTATGCTAAACCGCAAAAACGAAAGCGTAGAAGCCGCCTTAGGGGACGGACACTTTGTTTTTTTAGATGTGCCACAAGACATTGAGTTGGATTTTGCCCTTTTAATGCGTAACTTAGTAAATGCAAATACTCGCAATCCGCATCAAGCTTAATTTCGTTTAAAATAATGTAAACCACGAAATCCAAACTATTTCGTGGTTTATTTTTAGGTATAATAAGACTGATTGGTAAAAAATTAGAAAAAAAGACCGCTTGTAAGGAAAATAAATGCTCCGTTTACTCTATATTTGTCTAAGTTATTTATTACAACCCGTTGTACTTTTTCTAATGTGGTACAAAGGGCGTAAGCAGCCTGCCTACCGCAAACGTTTATGGGAACGTTATGGCGTATATGACGAAGCCGAAAAACCAAAAGCTAAAGGTGTGGTTATTCACGCAGCCTCTGTAGGTGAAGTGATTGCAGCAACACCGCTAATCAAAGCGATTGGAAAACAGTATCCTGATTTACCGCTTATTGTTACAACGGTTACACCGACAGGATCGGATCGTGTAATGTCAGCTTTTGGTAATTCTGTCTCGCATTTTTATTTACCTTATGATCTACCTGACGCTATAGAGCGTTTTCTGAATTTTGTTGATCCTAAATTAATTATTGTGATCGAAACGGAGATTTGGCCAAATTTAATCCGTAAAGTGGAGATGCGAAATATTCCATTTGTCATTGCGAATGCCAGACTTTCACCTCGCTCAGCCAAACGTTATGGTTGGATTAAAGGCAGTATGAAGGATATGCTCAATCAAATTTCGCTCATTTTGGCACAAGATGAAGTGAGCAAAGATCGCTATTTGGCACTAGGCTATAATCCTGCCAAAATGGTAAATACAGGCAACCTTAAATTTGATTTGGAAATTACGCCGGAGCTACACAAAAGCGTGCTAGAAACAAAGTCAGCTCTGAATTTGCAGGCAAGACCAATTTGGATTGCAGGCAGCACGCACGAAGGTGAAGAAAAATTGATTTTAGAAGCCCATCAAATTTTATTGAATAAGTATCCTGATTTAGTGCTGATTTTAGTGCCGAGACATCCGGAGCGTTTTAAGTTAGTCGAGCTTTTGGTTAAAAAATCAGGCTTAGATTATATAAAACGCTCAGAACATAAGGCATTAAATCAAGAAACGAAGGTGTTACTAGGCGATACAATGGGCGAAATGATGTTACTATACGGGCTTTCTGATATTGCTTTTGTGGGTGGTAGTTTAGTTAAACACGGCGGACATAATCCTCTTGAGCCAATCGCTTTTAACATACCGGTTATTTCAGGGTTATTTACCTACAATTTTCCGGAAGTATTTGAAAAACTAAGAGAAGTTAAAGGTGTGATTGAGGTTGAAAGTTCTGCTAAAGCCTTAGCTGAAAGTATCGAATTATTATTAACTCAACCACAAATAGGACAAGATATAGCCGCTTCAGGTTTTAGTGTCTTACAAGAAAATCAAGGAGCATTAAAACGCCATTTAGATTTGCTTGCTCCCTATATAATAGAATAGAGAAATAAAATGAGCTATAACGTAATTTATGCAGGGACTTTTGACCCTATTACCAACGGGCATTTAGATATTATTTGTAAGGCTTCAATGCTCTTTGGAAAAGTGATTGTTGCGGTGGCTAAAAATCCAAGTAAGCAACCGCTTTTCGAGTTAGAAGAGCGTGTTGAATTAGTGAAAAAAAGTTGTGCAGAGCTTGATAATATTGAAGTGATTGGTTTTAGTGGTTTACTGGCGGATTTTGCTAAAGAGCAGAATGCGAAGGTGCTTATTCGTGGCATTCGTGGTGCAGACGATATTGACTATGAAATTCAACTTGCTCAACTAAATCAAAAGTTATTGGGCGATTTAGAAACGATCTTCTTTCCGCCTTCAGTGGAGTGGCGTTATCTTTCTTCTACAATGGTGAGAGAGATTTACCGCCACAATGGTGATGTGAGCCAATTTGTACCACAAGCGGTCAAAAATGCCCTAAAATTTGCAAAATAATTGAGTAATAAAAAGGAAATACAATGAGCCAAGATGCACAAAATCTGATTTGGATCGATCTTGAAATGACAGGTTTAGATCCGGAAAAAGAACGCATTATCGAAATTGCAACTATCGTAACCGATAAAGATCTGAATATTTTAGCGGAAGGTCCGGTTTTGGCGGTTCATCAATCTGATGAATTATTAGGAAAAATGAGTGATTGGTGTGTGAAAACCCATACGGCAAACGGCTTAATTGAGCGAGTGAAAGCGAGTAAACTCACTGAGCGTGCGGCAGAATTACAAACTATTGATTTCTTAAAGCGTTGGGTGCCAAAAGGAAGTTCGCCAATTTGTGGCAACAGTATTGCACAGGATAAACGTTTCCTTTATAAATATATGCCTGATTTAGCGGATTATTTCCACTATCGTCATTTAGATGTGAGTACCTTAAAAGAATTAGCAAGACGCTGGAAACCGGAAATATTGGATAAATTCAGTAAAGGGAATACTCATTTGGCATTGGACGATATTCGTGAATCTATCAATGAGTTGAAATTTTATCGGGAACATTTTATTAATTTAGACGAAAAATAATGGCTGATTTACTCTCTTTTTACTGCGAAGATGAAACTAAATTACTTGAATTTGGTCAATCATTCGCATTGGGGCTAAAAAACTATTTGTTGCAAGACAGCAACCGCTCTCTGGTTATTTACCTAAACGGCGAGTTAGGGGCAGGCAAAACGACCCTAACTCGTAGTATTGTAAGAGCATTTGGGCATCAAGGTAATGTGAAAAGCCCCACTTATACATTAGTTGAAGAGTATCATCTCGACCCTTTGAATATTTACCATTTTGACTTATATCGCTTAGCTGACCCTGAAGAACTAGAATTTATGGGTATTCGTGATTATTTCAAATCACAAACATTGTGTTTGTTGGAATGGGCAAGCAAAGGCAAGGGAATGATTCCGGAAGCTGATTTTGTCATTCAAATTGATTATATGAATGAAGGACGACAAATTACGGTTGTTCCGCAAAATCAACCGGCAACAGATATTTTAGTAAATTTTAATCAAAAATAGACCGCTTGTAGGGAAGGTGATGAAGAAGGTTATCCAATATATTGTTTTTAGTGCATTGAGTTTGTTAAGTTTTTCGAGTTTTGCTAAAACCATTGTGGCTATTGATGCCGGACACGGCGGAAAAGACCCAGGAGCTATCGGCAAAAACTTAGGCATTTTAGAAAAAAATGTTACGCTTGCTATTTCCAAAGAGCTAAAAGCTTTATTAGATGCTGACCCAAACTTTAAAGCGGTGATGACACGTAATGGTGATTATTTTATCCAACTTCCGGAACGGACGGAAATTGCTCGTAAACATCGTGCCGATCTATTAGTTTCTATTCACGCAGATTCTTCTCCAAGAGGGGATTCCTTAAAAGGGGCGTCTGTTTGGGTACTGTCAAACAGTCGTGCCAGTGATGAAATGGGGAAATGGCTAGAAGATCACGAAAAACAATCGGAATTGCTTGGTGGTGCGGGGGCAGTACTTGCCAGCAATAAAGAGCGTTACTTAAACCAAACGGTATTAGATTTGCAATTTTCACATTCTCAGCGTACAGGCTATGAGTTAGGGAAAAGTATTCTAAGCAAAATGGCTGGAATGACCTCATTGGCTAAATCCAGTCCACAACACGCGAGTTTAAGTGTGTTGCGTTCGCCTGATATTCCTTCTGTATTGGTTGAAACCGGTTTTTTATCTAACTCAACAGAGGAAGCAAAGCTTGCTAGTGCAAACTATCGCCGCCAATTAGCAAAAGCGATTTATCAAGGTTTAGTGGCTTATCGTTATAAAAATGATGGAATAAGTTCAGCAAGCGTCAGTAAAAAAGCAGATAAGAACGATAAAAAAGAAGAAAAAGCAGATAAAACGGATACCAAGAAAGTAAAGGAAGAAGCTCAAAAAGAGACGAAGAAAGAGCAAAAGGCTAAATCGGATAAAAAGAAAGAAAGCGTAAAAGAAAAATCATCTAAAAACCAAGAACAAGAAAAAGCCAAAGAGTCAAAAAATAAGGAAGAAAAATCCTCTTCCCAAAAAGAGATTAAGACCTCGAATAATGGCTATCATATTGTTCAACAAGATGAAACGGTTTACTCCATTGCCAGAGCATACGGCACAACGCCACAAAAAATTAGTGAGCTGAATAATTTGAAAAATTATCAGATTACAGTGGGAAAAAAGTTAAAAGTGAAGTAAATTAACTTTTGCAAAAAATCCTAAAAAAATGACCGCTTGTAAAAGCGGTCTTTTCACGTTTAGCTTTCTGCTAATAGCGTTGGTAATTCAATCACTGCGTAGCCAAAAATCACAAGCAAGATAATTAAAATCATCTTTTCTGCGTTTGAAAGCGTTAATCTACCGTTGAATTTATAGTTAGAATAGAGATACAACAAAATACCCGGCACATAAAGCACAACCGAGAGCAGTAAATATTCTAAACCAGCGGCATATACAATCCATAAGCCATAAATTGATGCCATAAAGCCTGTGAGTTTAATGTACCAAGCGGCATTGGTTTGAATAGCTAATTTGAATAAATACGCCCCGATTAAGAAATACGGAATTAAAATCATTGAAGTAGAAATCAATAATAGCGTGTTATAGCTTTGCTCAAATACAAAAACCAACACAAGGCAGAATTGCACTACAACACCCGTGAACCAAAGAGAGTTAATCGGCGTGCCGTTTTCATTCAATTTATCTAAAATTTTAGGAAAAGCCCCATTTTTAGAACCACGATAAGGCACTTCAGCAGAGTACATTGTCCAGCTAATGTAAGAAGCAAGCACAGAAACAATCAAACAGGCGGTGATGATTACTTTGCCTGTTGGTCCCATCATTGCATCAAGTAGTGGACCCATTGATGGATTTGCCATATTGGCAATGGTTTCACGAGGCAGAATACCGAGTGAGAGAATGGTAATTGCAACATAAAGTGCCAACGCAATTAAAATTCCTAATACCGTTGCCAAGCCTACGTCAGAACGTTTTTTAGCGTGAGCAGAAAGTACAGAAGCCCCTTCCACCCCGGTAAATACCCATAAGGTAATCAGCATCGTACTTTTTACTTGATCGCTTACGCTATTATTCAATGCGGTTGCTTTCACATCTGAATTAAATAAATCGACATCAAAATACCAAACGCCTAGCCCGATAAATAGAATAAGTGGAGCAACTTTCACAAAGGTTGCGATGAGGTTTACGAAAGCGGCTTCTTTAATCCCTCCTGCAATTAAAGCGTGAACCAGCCACACAATAATTGATGAGCCGATGAATGCAGCAAGGGTGTTGCCTTGCCCGAAAATCACCGTATTTTCACTATCGGTAAATACGCCTAAACCTTCAAAAGCAACGGTAAGATAGCCCACAATACCGATAGTGGCACATAACCAGTAACCCCAAGCGGACATAAAACCCATCAACTCGCCGAAGCCTTCTCGTGCATAGGTGTAAATACCACCATCTAAATCAGGGCGAAGGCGGGAAATAAAGAAAAATGATAAACCCAAAAAGATGATACCAACACCGGTAATCAGCCAACCAATGGTAATAGCTTCCGCACCTGCAACTTCCGCCATATTTTGCGGCAAGCTGAAAATGCCTGAGCCAATCATTGAGCTTAATACAAGTGCAGTAAGGGAAATTAATCCGATTTTTTTATTTGACATTGCTATTCCTTACTTTAAATTTTTTGCGAGTGTTTCAATATATTCCACACCGATACCACAACAGCCACCGATAATGGTTGCTCCTTGTTCCGTCCATTTTTTTGCCCACGCTAAATAAGCATTCGGATCTAAATCTTTACGAACTTCGTCTAAGCCGTCATTAGCGGTTGCATCTTTAGGCTGAGGTGCGAACGCATTAGCATAAGCTCCTATGCGGATATGAGTTGCATTGAGTTCAGCTAAAATTTTTTGTGTAACCGCTAAGGCTTCACCAATCACTTCGGGTTGGCAACAGTTAAATAAAATTGCCTGAACGCCTAATGCTACCATTTCTTCAACGGCTTGTTTTACCGTTTCACCTGAGCGTAATTTAGGCTCTGTAGTTGGTTCATCATCAATGAGTGTGAAAGAAACCCATAATGGGCGGTTATCTTTTGGTAATAGTGCTTTGATTGAAATGGGTTCAATAATGGCACTTTGAGTTTCGCATAACCAAATATCTACATAAGGCGAAAGCCCATCAATTAAGGGTTGAGCAATTTCTGCAAAACGTTCCATTTTTATCAGATCCGCTCGGTAAGAACCAAACATCGGTGGGAGCGAGCCTGCAATTTGAGTTGCAAAATTTCCGGAATTTTTGACCGCTTGTTTAGCAAGACGACCAGCCAAATCAGCCAAACTTTTGCCATCAGCGGAAAAACGTTTTTCGCCGATATGAAAAGGTACAACAGCATAGCTATCGGTAGTAATAACTTCTGCTCCGTGAGCGATAAAATCTTCGTGAACAGCTTGCACAAAGTGTGGACCTTCATACAAAGCGGCAGCAGACCATTCGGGCTGATGGAAAGGAGCTTTACGACGCATTAATTCACGGCTCATTCCGCCGTCTAATATTGTGATTGACATACAATTTCCTAATTAAAAGGTAAGAACAATAGAATAAATTGGAGTAGTTTACTGGCTTTTTGAATAAGTGCTTATAACTAAATAGTATAAATTAGATTTTTTTGTAAAACAGATGGTTATTCCAAGCTAAAATAAGAAAGCACTTCTTGTAGATTAGTTTGTATTACCATCGGATCGACCGGATTATCTGACATCACAACGTGTTCCATCATTGCAATAGAAAGCGTTGCAAAGAGTTTACCTTGAAACTCAGCATCAATATCATTAAGACTTTTTCGTGTTGAAATAACGTCAATGTATTTCTTTTTTACTTCTTCTTGAATTTGCCTTTTTAAGCTAATACGGTGGGTATCAATTTTCCATAAGGTCTGTAATGTGTGGCGAAGTGTATTAATAATAGGGGCTGCTTTGGTTGCAAATTCCAGAGTAGGGGTACTAAAACGCTCTTCAAGAAGAGGAATAAGAGATTGGTTTTTGAGTTTTTCGATAATATCGGTTGCCAGATGGTCTTTATTTAAATAGTGCTTATAAAAGGTGGATCGGTTAATTTTGGCATTATCTAAGATATCTTGCACCGTAATGTCATCATAATCTTGCTTTTCAAGCGTTGTAATGAAAGCTTGGTGGATAATCTCTTTTGTGCGGGTAATTCTAGGATCTTCTTTTTTCATATTTCCCACTAACCATTGTAAATAATCAACATTTTATGGTTTTTTGTATTATTAGACAACATTTTATCGTTTTTTGATGGTTGCTAATAGAATACGATTTTTTTACACTTCAGACCAGTTAGATAGACTATAAGGGTAAAAGATGAAGAAATTATTAATTACAACTTTGGTTGTTTTTGCTGCAGGTGGGGCTTATTTGTGGCAGCAAATACAGGGTGAGCGTACGGAATTGTCAGGGATTGTTGCAGTAAATGGACGCTTGGAGTTAGAACGTTTAGATGTTGCAACCCTTTATGCAGGAAAAGTAGAAGAAATTTTAGTTAAAGAGGGGCAAAACGTTGAGAAAAATCAACCGCTTGTACGCTTTTCTTCTACGCAATCACAAAGCCAAGTAACTTCCGCAGAGGCTCAAATTTCCGCTGCGAAAGCTCAAGTAGAAAGTGCTAAAGCACAAAAATTACGTGCAGAAGAAGCAGTAGCTCGAGCTTCTGCGGAAATGAGTGCTCAGCAACAGCAAGTCTCTGTTGCTAAATTAGAATTAGATAATGCAAGAAAATTACGCCGTGAAAATTTAGTTTCTGCCAGTGAACTAGAACGTCGACAAGCGGCTCATAAAGCGGCTTTAGCGGCAGTTGAAACCGCAAAAGCAGCAAGAGCAGAAGCTCAGGCAGCAGTTAATCAAGCAAAGGCAGTGATTTCTCAAGCAGAAGCAACTGTTAATCAAGCTGAAGCAGCAGCCAACCAAGCGACTTCACAAAATGATGATATGTTAATTAAAGCACCCATTGCAGGTAGAGTAGAGTATCGCATTGTTGATGTGGGCAATGTGGTTGGTATGGGAGCAAAAGTGATTAGTTTGCTTGATACTAAAGATGTTTACTTAAATGTATTTTTACCTGCGTATCAGTCGAATAATATCAAAATAGGTGAAGAAGCCCGCATTAAAATTGATGGCACAGACTATGTTTTCCCTGCATACATTGGCTATGTAGCGAGTGAAGCTCAATTTACGCCAAAATCGGTGGAGACATTGGAGGAACGCACAAAATTAATGTTTAAAGTGAAGCTACAAATTCCAGAGGAAATTGCCCAACAATATGTTGGATTTTTCAAGGGTGGTATGACAGCAATGGGTTATGTGAAATATGATAGCAGTTTGGATTGGTCTGAAACATTATCTGTAAAACTGCCAGAGAGCCGATAAATGATGACTGAACTTGCGGTTAAAATTAGCAATCTTCGCCATACTTATAAAAACACAGTGGCGGTTGATAATATCTCGCTTGAAATTCCGAAAGGCAGAACAGTTGGGCTGATTGGACCTGATGGTGTGGGTAAATCAACTTTGCTCTCGCTGATTGCTGGGGTAAAAATTCTTCAGCAGGGAGAGATTTCGGTGTTTGGGCTAGATGTATCAAAAGCCAAAGACCGAGACATCTTAACCCACAAAGTTGCATTTATGCCGCAAGGGTTGGGGAAAAACCTCTACCTTACACTTTCCATTTATGAAAATATTGATTTTCACGCCCGAATGTTCGGGTTATCGCCAAGTCAGCGAAAAGCTCGGATTCATCGTTTGTTGAAAGCGACGGGGCTGTTGCCGTTTTCCGATAGAGCCGCGGGTAAACTTTCGGGAGGAATGAAGCAAAAACTCAGCCTTTGCTGTGCATTAGTGCATAGCCCTGAATTACTGATTTTAGATGAGCCAACAACAGGAGTTGATCCGCTTTCACGCCGTCAATTTTGGGAGTTAGTTGAAGAGTTGCGTGCTGAAACACCAGAGATGACAGTGATTATCGCCACCGCCTATATTGATGAAGCCGAAGGTTTTGAATATGTGATGGCGATGGACGATGGTAAGTTAATTGTTGATAAACCCACTCAAACTGTTATTGCTGAAACCAATAGCCAAAATTTAGAGCAAGCCTACATTAAATTATTGCCACCTGAAAAACAGGGGGCAGTAGATGGCTTGGTTATTCCTCCTTTTGAGCCATTAAAAGATGAGCCGCCCGTTATTGTAGCGGAAGGATTAACCAAGAAATTCGGCGATTTTGTTTCAGTAGATAATGTGAGCTTCGTTATCCCTAAAGGCGAAATTTTCGGCTTTTTAGGCTCTAACGGCTGTGGCAAATCCACCACAATGAAAATGCTAACAGGTTTGCTTGAGCCAACTGAAGGCTCGGCATTACTGCTGGGTCAGCCAATTGATGCGAGCAATATCAATACTCGAAAGCGAGTGGGATATATGTCGCAAGCATTTTCACTTTATGAAGAGCTAACAGTACAAGAAAATCTTGAACTACACGCCAAACTTTATCAAATTCCGTGTAGTGAATGGTCGTATTATGTTAATAATGTAATGAACCAATTTGACCTTGCCGATTTAGCTGAGGAAAAACCTTTATCGTTACCACTTGGCATTCGACAACGCTTACAGCTTGCCGCTGCTTGTCTGCATAAACCTGAAGTGTTGATTTTAGATGAACCTACTTCTGGGGTTGATCCGGCAGCTCGTGATATGTTTTGGGAGTATTTAATTAAACTTTCCAGAGAAGATCGTATTACCATTTTCATTACCACCCACTTTATGAATGAAGCGGCTCGTTGTGATCGTATTTCTTTTATGCACCGAGGAAAAGTACTTGGCGTTGGCACACCTGAAGCATTAAGGTTAGGCAAAAATGCGAAAACACTTGAAGAAGCCTTTATTATTTATTTAGAAGAGCAAAATGATGAAGTAACTGCTCCAAAAGAGGCTGTTGATAACGAAGAGCAAGCAAATAGTTCATTACAAGCGGTCAAAAATCGGCAGTTTTTTACAAATGGGCTGAGTGTTATCTGGACTTTTGCTGTGCGTGAAGGAAAAGAACTGTTAAGAGACAATATACGTTTACTATTCGCCTTGCTTGGACCGCTGGTAATGTTGCTGGCGATGGGATCGAGTATATCTTTTGATATCAAACCTTTAAATTTTACTGTGCTTGATCACGATAATAGCTCGGAAAGTCGTAAATTGATTGAAGCCTTTTCCGGTTCGCCGTATTTTATTCGTCAAGACAATATTTATTCGATAGATGAGATAAATCTTAGCCTACAAACAGGTAAAGCAAAATTAGTATTAGAAATTCCCTCTGATTTCGGGAGAGATCTATTAGCTCAAAGAATGCCTGAGGTCGGTATATTTATTGATGGAGCTTTCCCAAGTACCGCAGAGAATTTAAGAGGTTCGGCACAAGGCGTTATCGGGCAATATATGCAGGAAATGTTAAGAGAAAATGGCATTAGTGCGAATATGCCTTCTGTAACTGAACCTCGAATGATCTATAACCAAGATTTCAAAAGTGTGTTTGCGATGACACCGGGCATTATTATGCTTGCGATGATGCTTGTGCCGCCAATGATGACCGCACTTAGTGTGGTAAGAGAAAAAGAGATGGGAACAATTATGAACCTCTACGGATCGCCTGCTTCTCAATTCCAGTTTTTGTTAGGCAAGCAGCTTCCTTATATCGCACTCTCATTTATCAGCTATTTAATTATGGTACTGGCAGCTATTTTTGTATTTGGTGTGCCGATTAAAGGCTCGATAACCGCAATGTTCTTAGGTGTGTTATTGGCAATTTGTGCTTCAACAGGTTTTGGCTTATTGGTTTCTAGTTTTGTGAAATCACAAGTAGCTGCTATTTTTGCCGCCGCAATTATTTCAATTGTACCGACTATTAACTTCTCAGGAATGATGTATCCTGTATCTCGTTTAGATGAAAATGTGCAGCTGGTTTCAAAGATATTCCCGGGAGCTTGGTTTCAGCAAATCAGCTTAGGCGGATTTACTAAAGGGCTTGGCTTTGCTGATTTCCTCCAACCTTATTTAGCATTAGCGGTTATTTACGCCGTTTACCTTGTATTGGCAACTTTTGCGTTGAAGAAACAGGAGAAATAGATGAACCGTTGGTTTAAAAATGTTGGTTTCCTCGCAGTTAAAGAGTTGAAAAGTTTATTTAGTGATAAGGTATTAGTTTTATTGATTATCTATATGTTTTCATTTGCCGTTATTACTATTGCGAAACAAGGAATGACCGATGTTAAAAATGGCTCGGTGGGAATAATTAACTACGATCATTCAGCACTATCTTACCGTTTGAAAGATGCATTAATTCCGCCTTATTTCAAAACAGTGGAAGATATTGAGCCTCAAGCGGTTGATCGTGCAATGGACGTGGGGAAATATACCTTTATTGTCGAAGTTCCGCCTAATTATCAACGAGATACCTTAGCAGGCAAAGAACCCAAAGTGCAGTTGTTGGTTGATGCAACAGCGATGACGCAAGCAAATATCGGGGCTCATTACATCAGCCAAATTTTTAGCCAAGAAATTCAGCGTTTTGTTGGTTCTACAGAAATGCCTGTTCCGTTCAATAACGCAATCAATGTGCTATATAATCCTAATTATGATAGTGCTTGGTTTATGGGAGCAGGGCAGATTGTCGGTAATCTTACCTTATTAACTTTGTTGCTTTCAGGTTCTGCGGTAATTCGGGAAAGAGAGCGTGGCACAATAGAGCATTTATTGGTAATGCCTGTTCGCTCAAGTGAAATTGCAGTATCAAAAATTCTTGCTAATGGTGTAATACTGTTAATTGTTACTTTATTCTCACTGAAATTTATTGTTTCGGGCTTTCTCGGTGCACCGATAAGCAATCAACAAATTGCGATTTTCATTTTAGGCGTAGCCATTTTTCTGTTTTCGATTGCTTCACTTGGTATTTTATTGGCGGTTTTTGCCCCCACAATGCCACAATTTGGCTTGCTCTGTATTCCGATTTATTTAGTTATGTATATGCTTTCAGGGGCAAATTCTCCGCTTGAAAATATGCCCCAATTGGCACAGCAATTAACGCAATTCTCGCCCACTACTATTCTGGGGAGTTATGCTCAAGATGTATTATTTCGCAATGCAGGCTTAGATTTGGTGTGGTTGCACTTAGTAAAAATGGCGTTAATTGGGGCGGTTTTTTTAGGCATCGCATTAATGCAATTTAAATCTATGCTATCTAAACAAGGATAAAAAAATGAATCTTTATAAATTATCAACAATTGCAATTTTTACCGCTTTTTTGACCGCTTGTAATAGCATTACCGTCGATACCCAATCTTCCGTTGAAGTACCGCTTGAGTTTGATCAAACTCAAGCAGCGAAAGGAGCAAATGAAATCCAGCAATGGTGGAAAAACTGGAATGATCCGCAATTAACAGCCTTGATTGAACAAGGATTAGCTAACAGCCTTGATATCAAACTCGCCCAAGCCCGATTAGCGGAAGCTCAAGCCAACAGCCAATATACCGAAGCCGATAAAGGGATTAACATTGGGGCAAGTGGTTCTGTTGGTGGAGGTCTGATGGATATGGACACCGGGTTGTTTGACCCAAAACGCTCTGATGTAGCAGCGATACAAGGCGGAATCTCTGCTTCTTGGGAGCCAGATTTTTTTGGTAAAAAACGTAGCGATGCTGATGCTGCAAGAGCAGGAGCGTTAGCACGCCAAGAACAAGTTTATGGTGCTCAGCTTTTAGTTTCCAGCGGCATTGCAGAAAATTATTTGCGAATTTATGCCATCGATCAGCAGCAAGAAATTCTGCGTAAAAATGTGGCTATCTTGAATGAACTACAGCGTTATATTCAAGGGCGTTTTAATGCCGGGCAGGCAACTGCGTATGAAATCAGTGAAATTAAAGCTCAAATTACCGCATTACAGGCTCAACAATCAACGTTACAATCACAAGCTGATGCCCTTACACGCAATATTGCGGTATTGATTGGTTCAGTGCCACAAGGTTTTCACATTTCCAAAAGTGGTAATCCATTAGCGAAAATTCCGGATAGCCCAAGCGGGCAAGTGCCAAGTACAGTGATTGAACGCCGCCCGGATATAAGGGCAAATGCCCGTCAGGTAGAAGCAATGGCGGCTAAGCTTGCAAGTGCGAAAGTAGATCTCTACCCACGTTTTGACATCCAGTTCTTAGGACAGGGCGGTTATATCAAAATCAACAATGATCTATCGCCAATTTCGGCTTTAGCGAACCTAGTGAGTGTTGGCGTGAAGCTCCCGATTTTTACCAATGGCAGAATTCAAGCGAATATCGATGCTTCAGATGCTCGCTTGCAAGCAGCAATGATTGAGTACGACAATAGTCTCTTAAACGCTCTCGGCGAGGTAGATTCTGCTTATCAACATCAATCTAGTTTAGCTAAGCAAAGCCGATTATTGCAAAATGCAGTACGACAAGCCCAAGAACAGGCAAATGATGCTCAAAGGTTGTTTAAATATGGCGAAAAAACTTTAGATGTGGCGATTAGAGCAAGAACATCGGTGCTGAATTATCAGCAACAATTGGTTCAATCTCAACTTTCACAAGCCTTAAATTTAATTAGCTTGTATAAAGCACTTGGCGGAGGCTGGAGATAACTTACAAGCGGTGAGATTTTTTATTATTTTTGCACTTTTTGTTATTTTTGCAAAAAAGCCAACAAAAATGACCGCTTGTAAAGCGGTCATTCTGTCATAGTGAAAGATTATTCAGCATTGCCGTAGTAGGCTTTTGTCATAATCTCTTCCATATCCTCGATCATTGCCAAGCGTGGATTTGCCGGTGTACATTGGTCTTCAAATGCGTGTAGTGCAAGCTCACGGCGAGCATCTAAGAATGCTTGCTCATCAACGCCTTGCTCACGTAATGACATTTTTACACCGCAACGTACGGCTAAATCGTGAACCGCTTTGGCGTAAGATTCAACTGCTTGTTCCGGTGTTTCAGCCGGTAATCCAAGCATTCTTGCGATATCTTGGAAACGAATATCCGCAACATAGTTGGTGTATTTTGGCCAAGTTGCTACTTTAGTTGGGCGAGTACCGTTATAGCGAATCACGTGTGGCAGTAAAATCGCATTGGTTCTGCCGTGAATTGTGTGGAATTTACCACCAATTTTGTGTGCCATTGAGTGGCAAATACCTAAGAATGCATTGGCGAATGCCATACCTGCCATTGTAGAGGCATTATGCATTTTTTCACGAGCAGCTTCGTCAAACTCTTTTACCGATTTTTCCAAGTTTTCAAACACTAATTTGATTGCTTGTAACGCCAAACCATCTGTGTAGTCGTTAGCTAAAATCGAGGTATAGGCTTCGGTTGCGTGGGTTAAAACGTCTAAGCCGGTATCAGCTGCAACGTGAGACGGTACTGACATCACTAATGCAGGATCAACAATCGCAATGGTTGGTGTTAAAGAGTAATCTGCTAACGGATATTTAATATCACCGTCAGTAATTACTGCGAATGGTGTTACTTCAGAACCTGTACCGGAAGTGGTTGGAATACCAACAAATTTCGCTTTTCTGCCTAATTGTGGGAATTTAAACGCACGTTTGCGAATATCCATAAATTTTTGCACTAAATCACGGAAATCCACTTCAGGTTGTTCGTAGAATAACCACATAATTTTCGCTGCGTCCATTGGCGAGCCACCGCCTAATGCAATAATGGTATCCGGTTGGAAGCTACGCATTAATTCTGTACCACGCTGCACGGTTTGTAGGCTTGGATTCGGTTCAACATCGGTGAAAAGTTGAATCATTACTTGATTGCGGCGTTGGCGGAGTTGCTCGGTAATTCTATCCACAAAGCCGAGATCTACCATTGAACGGTCGGTTACGATCATCACTTTATGTACATCGTGCATCGATTTTAAATATTGGATTGAATCACGCTCAAAGTAGATTTTTGATGGTACTTTAAACCATTGCATATTATTTCTCCGTCTGCCCACACGTTTAATGTTGATTAAGTTCACTGCACTCACGTTGTTGCCTACGGAGTTTTTGCCGTAAGAGCCACAACCTAATGTGAGCGATGGGAGGAAAGAATTATACACATCGCCGATACCGCCGAAAGTAGACGGTGAATTCCAAATCACACGAATGGCTTTTACACGCTCGCCGAATGTTTTAGCAAGCTCTTTGTTTTCTGTGTGGATTGCCGCACTATGTCCTAAACCGTGAAAGTTCACCATTGCTTCAGAAAGTTCTAAGCCGTGTTCAGTTGAGTTCGATTTGAGTAGAGCTAACACAGGTGAAAGTTTTTCACGTGTAAGTGGCTCGCCTTCACCTACAAAAGCACATTCTGCTAATAAAATATTGGTTTTTTCCGGCACTTTAAAACCTGCTTGCTCTGCAATCCACGCTGCTGGTTTACCAACCACTGCCGCATTGAGTTTTGCCCCTGAGCAGTTTTCGTCTTTGGCTTTATCAACACCGAAGATATATTTTTCAAGTAAAGCTTTTTCTTTTTTATTTACTAAGTAAACGCCGTAAGATTGCATTTCTTTGATGAAATCGTTGTAGATTTCTTTATCGACAATTGCAGCCTGTTCAGAAGCACAAATCATACCGTTGTCGAAAGATTTCGACATTACGATGTCATACACCGCTTGTTTTAATTTGGCTGTTTTTTCCACATAAGCGGGTACATTACCTGCTCCAACCCCTAACGCCGGTTTACCGCAAGAGTAAGCGGCTTCCACCATTGCATTACCACCAGTAGCTAAGATGGTAGCAATGCCAGGGTGTTTCATTAATGCGGAAGTGCCTTCCATTGAAGGCTGTGTAATCCATTGCACACAATGTTCCGGAGCACCTGCGGCAACGGCAGCATCACGCACAATTTGAGCAGCGTGAGCAGAACATTGTTGAGCTGATGGGTGGAAAGCAAAAACGATTGGATTACGGGTTTTGAGGGCGATTAACGCTTTAAAGATAGTGGTTGAGGTTGGGTTAGTAGTTGGGGTAATTCCGCAGACAACACCGACCGGATCGGCTATTTCGGTAATACCTGATACATCATCTTCACTAATTACCCCTGCTGTTTTTAAATGTCGCATATTATTGACAACATACTCACAGGCGAACAGGTTTTTAGTGGCTTTATCTTCAAATACGCCACGTCCTGTTTCTTCATAAGCGTGCATTGCTAAAATGCCGTGCTTATCAAGGGCGGCAACAGAGGCTTTGGCGACAATAAAATCGACCTGCTCTTGATTCAGCTTTCTAAACTCATCAAGTGCTTTTAAGCCTTTTTCGACAAGTGAATTGACTTCTGCTTGGGCATCAAATGGTTGAGTGCTTTTAGCCATAGTTTGTTTCCTCATAAAATTTAAAATTTGATAATTTTTTTAACTGATGAAATTATTACCCAAAAGAGTTATTTTGTCGTTAAAAATTCACAAAGTTTTATTATTGATTTGATCTATGTCAAAATTTTTAAAGTTGTATATATGCTATAAAAATAGGGAAATAATTTTTTAAGAAAAAGCCCGGGTTTTGATTAAACACAAATAGAAAACCGCGATTATTTTTGGCAGTTAAGCTAAAAAAGTGTTAGGATAATTAGCATTTACTATGCTGTTTTAATTTTTAGAACTTATGAAAGACATTTTACGCATTGCAACTCGCCAAAGCCCACTTGCTTTATGGCAGGCTAATTTTGTAAAAAATGAGTTGGAAAAACATTTTCCACAATTATCTGTCGAACTGGTTACGATGGTAACAAAAGGCGATGTGATTTTAGACACGCCGTTGGCAAAAATTGGCGGAAAAGGTTTGTTTGTTAAAGAGTTAGAATTAGCCTTGTTGGAAAACAGAGCCGATATTGCCGTGCATTCAATGAAAGATGTGCCGATGAGTTTTCCTGATGGATTAGGTTTGGCGGTCATTTGTGAGCGTGAAGATCCGCGTGATGCTTTTGTTTCCAATAAATATGATAGTTTAGATGATTTACCCGAAGGGGCGATTGTTGGCACATCAAGTTTACGCCGTCAGTGTCAGTTAATGGCAAAATATCCGCATTTAGAAGTGAAATCTCTGCGTGGTAATGTTGGAACTCGTTTAAGCAAATTGGACAACAATGAATACGATGCAATTATTCTGGCTTCTGCCGGGTTAATTCGTTTAGGATTACAAGAGAGAATTCGTAGTTATCTTTCGGTGGAACAATCATTGCCGGCAGCGGGTCAAGGTGCAGTAGGGATTGAAACCCGAGTGAACGATGAGCGTGTGCTTAATTATGTTGCAAAATTAAATCATAATTCGACCGCTTGTTGTGTGATGGCTGAGAGAGCGATGAACACTCGCTTGCAAGGTGGTTGCCAAGTTCCGATAGGTGGTTTTGCCACTTTAGACGGTGATGAAATTACACTAAATGCTTTAGTGGGAGCATTAGACGGTTCGCAGATTATTCGAGCCTCTGCAAAAGGGCATAAAGAAAATGCAGAGCAGTTGGGCATTTCCGTTGCGGAACAATTACTTGCACAAGGTGCAGATAAAATTTTAGCCGAAGTTTATAGCGATAATCCTATCAAATAAAATGAATGTACTTGTAACACGCCCTGATAATCGAGGGCAAGAATTGGTCGATATGCTCAATGAACGACAAATTTTTGCCGTACATCAGCCGTTATTTACGATTGAGGCAGGCAGTGAATTACCGCTATTGCCTTCTGTACTGTCTCGTCTTAAATCGGGCGATTATGTTTTTGTGGTTTCGCCAAATGCAGTGGATTATGCAGTGAAAACATTAACAGATACAGGGTTCCACTTTCGTTCGGATTTAAAATATTTTGCGGTAGGACAACGAACGGCAAAATATTTTACCGAAAAAGCTGAACAAGCGGTTATTTATCCGCTAGAATCAGAAAATAGTGAAGGTGTTTTAGCATTACCGGATATGCAAGATTTAACCGATAAAACGATTTTGATTTTACGAGCAAATTCCGGGCGTGAGTTGTTAGCTGAAACTGCAATGTTGCGTGGGGCAAGTATTCAATATTTGGAATGTTATCGTAGAGAACCCGTTATGGTAGATATTCCGGAAAAAATTAGCGTTTGCAAGCGTTTAGGTGTGAATACTATTGTGATTACCAGCAGTGAAATTTTAAAAAGCCTATATGAACAAACAAATGAAAATTGCCGAGAATGGCTATTTGAGTGTAATCTTGTGGTTGTAAGCCAGCGTATTGGCAAAATTGCTAAGCAGATGGGGTGGCAATCAGATAAAATTTTTGTATCGGATAAAGCCGATAATGTAACGTTGATGAATACATTATTATTTAAAATTGACAAATCTAACTAAGGTGGGCGAGTATGTCAAAATCAAGAAAAGTACCTGAAAAAGTAGAAAATACGACAGAGGATGTTGTAGTAGAAAACCAACAAGCGGTCAATTCTACACAATCTTTTGCAAAAAATGAGATTGAGGAAGATATTTTGAACGAGACTATTATTGAAGAAAAAGAAGCACCGCTAAAAGAGAGTATTCCGGCAGAGGAAAAAATCACAGCTGAAGAAAAAGTGATTGTTCAGAAGTCGGGCGGAAAAGGTTTGGCTTTATTAGCCTTGTTAGTGGCACTTGCTGTGGGTGGTGCCGGTCATTTTATGGCAAATAAAAAATTTGATGAGGTGGAAGCCCAAATTCAAGCCTTATCTACTAAAGCAAATCAGCAAGCATCAGCCCAAACTGCAGTTGAAATGCCAAATTTTGATAATGAAAAAGCTCAAATTGCAGAGCTTTCAACTCATTATCAAAAAGCGTTAGATCGTATTAAAGAGCTTGAAAACGCACAAAGTGGTTATACTCAACAAATTAGTGGTTTACAGCTACAATTGCAAAAATTAAATAATTCTTCGGGTTCGGATAAAACCTTCTGGCTATTATCAGAAGCCGATTTCCTATTAAACAATGCTGCTCGTAAAGTGGTTTTGGATAATGATATTGATACAGCGAAAAATCTGTTGTTAGAGGCTGATCAAGTTTTAACTCAAGTACCGAGTGCAACAAATGTGCGTGAAGCAATCAAAGCCGATTTGAATACTTTAACCAGTATCAACAACATTGATCAAAATGCGTTAATGCAGCGTGTAGCGAATTTAACTAACCGATTAGATGACTTGCCAATTTTAGAAAGTGAACAATCGCAAGCTGCTATTGCAGAAGGTCAAGTCAGTGATTCGATTGCTGATTGGGAGAAAAACTTAGAGAAAAGTGCAAGTTCATTCTTAGATCATTTTATTCGTGTTTCTAAACGTAACGTTGCTGATGAAAAAGCTTTTGTTGCCCCTAACCAGGAAATTTACTTGCGTGAAAATATCCGTTTACGTTTACAGATTGCGATTTTAGCAATTCCTCGCCAGCAAAGTGAATTCTATAAAAAATCACTACAAACAGTGGGTTCTTGGGTAAGAAGTTATTTTGATACTTCGAATGAAAATGTACAAAATTTCTTGAAAGAAGTTGATGATTTAGCAGAACAAACTATTTATGTTGATGCTCCGGATTCATTACAAAGTTTGAAAGTATTATCTCAGCAAATTAATAAAACACCTCAACAAATTGAGAAAGTAGAAATTAAAGCTGAGAAAGAATTGGAGCAAGCAGAACCTGTGAAGCAAGAACAGACAGAGTCTGGGAAACCTGCAGAAACAGAAGCGGCTAAATCAGAGGAAGTTTCTGAACAGCCAACTCCTTCCGCACAATAAGAATAAAAGGAGAATTAAATTATGTTTAGAACGCTCTTTTTAATGCTTTTATTATTGGCAGGCTTAATTGCAGGACCTTATATTTCAGGAAATCAAGGTTACGTCAGAATTGAAACGGCAACTACAGTTATTGAAATGAGCATTGTAATGCTTGTGGTGTTCTTTGTAGTTACGATGGCGGTAGTTTATCTGCTTGAATGGATTTTTACTAAAATTTGTCGTATGAGTAGTGGGGCTTATAATTGGTTCTCAACACGTAAGCATAAAAAAGCTCAGCAAGAAACCCTTGAAGGCTTAATGCGTATGAGTGAAGGTAACTACTCCAAAGCAGAGAAGCTATTTAGTAAAAATGCAAAACACGCAGATGAGCCTGTACTGAACCTGATTAAAGCTGCTGAAGCAGCTCAACAAAATGGTGATGATTTAGCGGCGAATAAATATTTAATTAAAGCCACCGAAATTGCAGGACCAAATAATGTTGCGATTGAGTTGGCTCGCACCAAAATCTTATTACAGCAAGGTAAATTACCGGCTGCTCGTACTGCGATTGATAGCTTATTAGAGTTAGCTCCGCACAATGATGAAGTACTACGTTTAGCAGTTCAAATCTACAGAGAATCAAAAGCCTATATCGCTTTAGATCGCTTATTATCAGAAATAGGGCAACGTAATTTCTTAACACCTGTAGAGTATGCGGAATTAGAACATTTTGTTGATGATGGTTTACAAGATGAACGCTTACAAGAAGAAGGGCAAGAAGGTCTACTCACTTGGTGGGAAAATCAGCCAAATCGCCGTCGTAAATCGGTTTACAGCCGTGTTGGTGTGATTAAACGCTTAATTGACAGTGATGATCATCAATCAGCAGAAGAAATTGCGTTAGAAACCTTGAAAAAATTTGAAGATGAGCAATTACACGGATTATTCGTACAATTAACTCGCCTACAAGTGGCTTCTGACAGCAAATTAGTGAAAGTATTAACTAAACGTGCCGATAAAGCGAATATTAAATATACAGATGATTATGCAAGAGCTTTAGGTTATGTTTACACGCGTAACAGTGAATATGCAAAAGCGAAAACGCAGTTTGAGTTGTTATTAGCCCACGATGAATGTCAGCCTGACGACCGTATTATGGCATTGCACGTTGCAGAACAAACAAATGACCATATACTTGCAAATCGTATCCGTGAGGAGAACCTCAAACAAGTAAATATGGACGTTTTACCTAAGCCAGATGAGGTTCTTGCGTTACCCGAAAATGTAGATAATGTGAAAGCATTATAATGTTAAAAATAGCAGGTTCTCCCTGCTATTTTTGTATTTCCCTTTTCAAAGGAGTTGTTATGAAATTATACGTTTATGATCATTGCCCATATTGTGTAAGGGCTAGAATGGTTTTGGGATTAAAAGATTTACTGGTGGAATTGGTAATGATTGCAAATGATGATGAAGCAACACCTATTGGTTTAGTAGGCAAAAAAGTTGTGCCGATTTTAGTGAAAGAAGATGGCACTGCAATGCCTGAAAGTTTAGATATTGTACGTTATGTCGATACGCATTACAGCAATCCGATGATTACAGATAACATTCGACCGGAAATTGAACAATGGGTTAGCAAATTATCGAAAGTTTATAATCATTTATTACTTCCTCGTTTCGTGAAATTAGATCTAGCGGAATTTGCAAAGCAGAGTGCAATTGACTATTTCGTGAAAAAGAAAACAGAAAATATTGGCGATTTTGAGCAGAATTTAGCAGAAACGGGTAAACACATTGCTACTGTTCAACCATTAATTGATGACTTATCAGATCTGATTAAATCAGAGAAAGCATTGAACGGTGAGTTATCTTTAGAGGATATTATCGTATTCCCGATGCTTAGAAATTTAACTTGTGTGAAAGCCCTTCAATTCCCACCAAAAGTGTTAGATTATATTAATAAAATGGCAGAATTGAGCAAAATTGATTTATATTTTGCTAAAGCAATTTAGAAATAAAGCGTTGGTTTTGAAAATCAACGCTTTTAAATTTTAGTGTGCTTTCTTTTTAGAAAATACTTTTATAAGAGGTAAGATAATTAAACAAGCAATAGTACCGACAATGATACCAACCACTAAATCAACTAAGAATGAAAAATTTGGGTTGATATTTAATGTTTCGACGAAATGATGAATTATTGGTAAATTATGTGTAAAGATTCCACCGCCTACTAAAAACATTGCGATAGTTCCAATAACAGAAAGCCCTTTCATAAACCAAGGCATTGTAAATAATAAGCCTTTTCCGACCGCTTGTGAGAATGCACTTTTTTTCTGAATAAGCCATAAGCCGATGTCATCTAATTTTACAATTAATGCAACCAAACCATACACAAACACGGTAATACCGATTCCAATAGCAGAAAGCGATAAAATTTTGGTCAGAGTAGATGAATCTTGTAGCACTCCTAAAGCAATAATAATAATTTCTGCAGATAAAATAAAATCGGTACGAATAGCTCCTCTGATTTTATCTTTTTCCGAAAGTTCTTCTTTAGGGTTGTCTTCGCCTTTATGGAAGACGTGATGAAGTAATTTTTCCACACCTTCAAAACATAAATAAGCTCCACCAATCATTAATAATGGAACAATTAATTGCGGCAGAAAGAATGATAAAAGCAATGCAACGGGAATTAAGATCACTTTGTTAATAAATGATCCTTTGGCAACTTCCCAAACAATCGGCAATTCACGCTCTGGGGTTACATTTTTTCCGCTCACTTGATTGGCATTTAAGGCAAGATCATCGCCAATTACACCAGCGGTTTTCTTTGCAGCCATTTTAGTCATAATAGACACATCATCAAGAACAGCAGCAATATCATCTAATAAAGTAAATAATGACGCAAATGCCATAATTTTTCCTCGAATAAAATTTATAAAAAAGCCGAACTTTTCAGCTCGGCTCTCATATTCAATATTTGAAATTAGCGACGTAAACCTAAACGTGCGATAGTTTCTGAATATTTAGCAAGATCAGTACGTTTTAAGTAGTCTAATAATTTACGACGGCGTGAAACCATACGTAATAAACCACGACGACCGTGGTGATCTTTTTTGTGCTCAGCAAAGTGTGCTTGTAAGTGGTTGATTTGTGCAGTTAATAATGCAATTTGAACTTCTGAAGAACCGGTATCTTTTGCATCACGACCAAATTCAGCAACGATTTTTGCTTTTGCTTCTACGCTTAGAGACATTTTTATTTCCTTTTTGTTAAGGGTTGATAATACATCAATAGCCGATCTCTAACTCAGCTATGACAGGAATTGCGAATTTTAAAGAGAAAGCGGCTAAATTTCAATAAAAATTTGCAATTTATTTCTAATGTGAGAAAGAGTATAATCAATAGCAATTTTTTATGTTTTAAGTATTAGGAATTTTTAAATGATTGAATCAATGCACGAGTGGTCAAAAGGACCTGTGTTTAAAATTATTTTTGCCTTAATCACACTTTCATTTGTTATTGGTGGAGTGGGTTCTGGTTTAATGGCGACAGATAATTCTGTGGCTAAAGTGAATGGCGAAGAAATTAGCCAACAGCTTTTTAATAATGCGGTTAATCGTCAGCAAAATGTTTTAAATACCGAAATGGGCAGCCGTTTTTGGGATTTAATGGACAACCCTGAATATGCAAAACAATTTAATCAATCAGTGCTAAATAGCTTGATTGATGAAGAATTGTTACGCCAATATGCAAAAGATCTAAAATTAGGCGTGAGTGCGGAACAAATTAAATCTGAAATCGTAAACAGCCAAATGTTCCAACAAGATGGCAAATTTAGTAATGAATTATATCAACAAACCTTACGTCACAATAATTTAAGCCCTGATGCTTATGCAGCAATTGTACACGAGGGTATGTTGCAATCCCAAATTCAAGAAGGGATCGTAAGTAGTGATTTTACTGTGCCGGCACAGCAAGAAACCTTAGCAAAATTATTGCTACAACAACGTGAAGTGCGTTTAGCTGAGTTTTCAATTGCAAAAGAAATGGAAAATCAGACCGCTTCACAAGAAGAATTACAGACCTACTATGATGCGAATAAAACCAAGTTATTAGCACCTGAGAAATTAACGGTTGAATATGTAGCTTTTTCACCAAAAGATGTTGAGAGCAAAATAGATATTACTGATGAGCAAATTCAAACCTATTATGATCGCAATAAAGGCGATTATGTTACTAAAGGTGAAGCACATTTAGCTCATATTCAAGTCGCAACAGAAGCAGAGGCTCAAGCAGTTGAGCAAGAACTTAAAAACGGTGCAGATTTTGCCACTGCTGCAAAAGCAAAATCAGCAGATACATTATCAGCTAATAACGGCGGTGATTTAGGCTGGGCAAAAGCAGGTACTTTCCCGAAAGCATTTGAAGATGCGGTAGCAAATTTAGAGGCAGGGCAAGTAAGTAATCCGGTTAAAGTGGATAATGCTTACCATATTATCAAAGTGTTAGAACGCAAGCCTGAGCAAGCAATTGAGTTAGCTCAAGTGAAAGACAAAATTGCTCAAACGATTCGTCAAGAGTTAGTATTAACCGAATATTCAAATATCGCTCGTGAAATGGCAAACAGAGCTTTTGAAAATAATTCTTCACTGGAAGAAGTTGCAAAAGCCGGTAATGTGAAAGTTCAAAAAACCGAACAATTTACCCGTGCAAATGTGCCGGCTGAATTACAGAATGAGAAAGTATTAAAAGCGTTATTTGAAGGCGAGCTACGCCAAAATAAACAAAACTCTGATGCGTTAGATATCGGTACAGATACCGCCCCACAAACATTATTTGTGCGTGTGAGTGAGTACGAAGCAGAACGCCCACAAACGTTAGAAGAAGCAAAATCGGCGGTTGAAAACTTTGTGAAAGCAGAGAAAGCGGAGAAAGCATTATTAGCTAAAGCAGAAGAAAACGTAAAAGCGTTAAATGAAGGCAAATCAGCTGAGGTGAAATTTAATGCTCCACAAAGATTAGTTTATATGCAGTCAGAGGTGGAAAATCCTGCCTTAGCTCAAACAGTGTTTGCAATGAAACAAGAGCAAAATAAACCGGCTTACCAAATTGCACGTAACCAAAAAGGTGATGTTGTGATTGTAGCATTGGATAAAATTGTAGAGGGGAATACGGAACAATTTAAAGCTCTTGCTCCACAATTTGAGCAAGCTAACCAACTAATGTTGCGTAATGAGCTATTAAAAGCCCTTCGAGCAAAAGCCTCTGTAGAAATTAATGACGAGTTTATGCAACAAAACTCATCACGATAGTTTAAGTTTTGATTAAGTAAAAAAGCACTCGGTCTTGTTTAAGACCGGGTGCTTTTCCTATATAATACGGCTGAAATATCGTTATTTGAGAAAGTGTTTGTGGAAATCGTCATTAATTTTGCCATCTACCTCCAATTCTTCATTGGGTTGTTTGCTATTGTTAATCCCTTTGGTTCTTTACCTATTTTCTTCAGTATGACAGCCCACCAATATGAAGGGGAGCGAAACCGCACCAGTCTTATTACTGCCGTTTCTATTGGTGTGATTTTATTAGTCAGCCTTTATTTTGGAAATCTCATTCTAAATGCCTTTAGTATTTCACTTAGTTCTTTTAGAGTTGCAGGTGGTATTTTGATTGTCAGCATAGCAATGACGATGATTAGCGGTAAGCTCGGTGAACACAAGCAAAATAAAGAAGAGAAAAACGAAGATATTACCGAATATGAAAATATTGGTGTTGTGCCACTTGCAATGCCAATTATGGCGGGACCGGGAGCAATAGGCTCAACCATTGTATGGGGAACGCGTTATCACGCTTGGGAAGACTATGTCGGCTTTAGTATTGCCATCATTATTTTTGCATTAATTTGTTATATCTTATTTCGTTACTCAGCTCCGTTAGTTAAAAAATTAGGCAAAACAGGCTCAAATGTGGTTACCCGTATTATGGGGTTAATTCTAATGGCTCTTGGTATTGAAATTATTGTGGCAGGTTTGACAACATTGTTCCCTGCACTTCTTGTTAAATAACTTATTTTGGCGAGATGCTTATGTTGAAATTGTTACAAGCGGTTAAAATTGCAAAAAGATTTGCAAAAATGACCGCTTGCGTGTTACTGCTCACCTCTTGTGATAAATTAAATAGCCCGAAACCGATTTCTCAGCCGACTATTGAAAATCAGCCAAGTAGCACGGAGCTTAAACGAGCTATCTACTCTGCGGTTTTCCAGCTCGATCCGTATAAAGTAAAGGTATCGGCTGATGCTGCACCGCTACGAGATTTATTGGTAGGTTTGATGGCATACAACGTAAAAGGTGATGTTGTGCCAGCCATTGCACAAAATTGGTTTACTGAAGATGAAAAGTCGTGGTTATTTATTTTAGACGATAAAGCTACTTGGTCGAACGGTAAAGCTGTTACCGCACAAGATTTTGTCGCAAGCTGGCAACGTTTGATTGACCCGACCAATCATTCTTTATTGGCAAAATATCTGGTTTATATGGGTATTGAAAATGCCAAAGCGATTACAGAACAGCAAAAACCGGCTTCGGAGCTAGGTGTTAGTGCATTAAATGACCATACCCTACAAATTCGCCTTAGCCAGCCAAATCGCCAATTACCGGCAATGTTAGCACACGTTGCATTGTTACCGACTTATCAAGGAAAAGATCCTGATTCTGCCGGTTTTGTCAGCAATGCAGCTTACCAAATCAAACAAATAGCAGATAAAAAACTCCTGCTACAAGCTCGTTCTGAAAATGTACCGTTTCAAACCGTCGAGTACAATTTAATTACGACTATCCAAAATTATTCGCCGTTTGATATTGTGGAAAATCCACTATCAAGCCAGAAAACTAATATCGTTAAGCTCCCTCGTTTATGTTCATATTATTATGAATTTAATTTTAATGACGAGCAGCTCAGTAAGAAAGAAGTTCGCGAAGCATTAAGATCGATGGTGGCTTCGGCAAATATTGGGTACGATCACGGTATTCAAAGCCAGTCGGTTATTCCACATAACTTAGTAAAAGATCGAGAAAGACAATGGCAGCCAATCATTATTGAGCAACTGTTAATGAAAGCCGGTGTGAGTTTGCATAATCCTTTAAAACTTGCTCTGTTATATGATGATAGTGAGATGAATAGCGATATTGCAAACCAGATTACTCGCACATTATCACAATCAGAACTGTTTAATATTACGCCGAAACCGGTGGATTGGCAGACGGCTAATCAATTACGCGAGCAGAAAGATTATCAGCTAATACGCTCCGGCTGGTGTGCAGATTATCCTGATCCGCTCATCTTTTTACAGAAATTTCATTCAGCAAGCCCGGATAATCACTCCGGCTATAAAAACGATTTAGTTGATGAAAAGTTAAATCAATTACAAGCAGAAACGCTAAACCAAGAGCAACGCTCACTATTGATTAACGAGATCAATGACCAGCTTTATAACGATGTTGCAGTATTACCGTTATTTCAGTATCAACACAGAATAGGCGTAGTTTCCTCCCTTTGGGGTATTGATTTAAGCAACGATAGCGAAGTAATTTATAGCAAGGATTTAAAACGTATTTCAGAACAAAAGGATAAACAATGAACCAATTAACCGAACTGCAACTTGTTGAAATTAAAAATATTTTACAACAATTTGCTCACCCGACATTGCAAAAAGATCTCGTTGCCCTTAATGCTTTCAAAAAAGCAGAATTAGGTGGAGGCATTTTACGCATTGAAATAACAATGCCTTTTGCGTGGAACAGCGGTTTTGCAGCATTAAAAGCAGAAACTGAAGAAAAACTGAAGCAAGCAACGGCTGCAAGCGGTGTAAAATGGGTCTTAAATTACCAAATTGCCACCTTAAAACGTGCTAACAAGCACCCTGCGGTAAATGGAGTAAAAAATATTATTGCGGTAACCTCCGGTAAAGGTGGCGTGGGTAAATCAACCACTTCGGTAAACCTTGCGTTAGCGTTGCAAGCACAAGGGGCAAAGGTAGGGATTTTAGATGCGGATATCTATGGTCCGTCTATTCCACATATGCTTGGTGCGAAAGATCAACGCCCGACTTCGCCGGATAACAAACATATTACACCAATTACAGCTCACGGTTTGCAATCAAACTCAATTGGTTATTTGATGGAAGAGGATAACGCTACCATTTGGCGTGGACCAATGGCAAGTAGTGCATTAAGCCAATTGTTAAATGAAACGTGGTGGAATGAATTAGATTATTTGGTGATTGATATGCCACCGGGTACGGGGGATATTCAGCTTACGCTTTCACAACAAATCCCTGTAACAGGTGCAGTGGTAGTTACCACACCACAAGATATTGCATTATTAGATGCGGTAAAAGGCATTTCAATGTTTGAAAAAGTCTCTGTGCCGGTGTTGGGGGTGATTGAAAATATGTCAATGCACATTTGCTCAAATTGCGGACACTCTGAGGCGATTTTTGGCACAGGTGGGGCGGATAAAATCGCACAAAAATACGGTACGCAAGTACTTGCTCAACTACCATTACACATTCGCCTGCGTGAAGATTTAGATAGCGGTGTGCCAACCGTTGTCGCAGCACCGGAACACGAAATCAGCCAAGCCTATTTAGCATTGGCTGAAAAAGTAGCGGCTGAGCTTTACTGGCAAGGGAGTGTTATTCCGTCTGAAATTATGATCCGTGAAGTGAAATAATTTTGCAAAAATAAATGGAAAATATACCGCTTGAAGCTGTAATGATCTTCAGGCGGTATATTTTTATCGGGCAGAGTATCCTTTCAAAACTGCTTGCCAATTTTCTTCATTAAATAGAATATTCAACCGAGTTTGTTCTTTTTTGAACGAACGCAACAGTCTATCTAAATTGCTTTGTTTCCAACTTTCACCTTGCTCAATACCACATTTGTCAAAATCAATCAGCCAAAATCTCCCCTCATTACCGAGTAAAATATTATGAATATTCAAATCAGAATGATGGACTTGATGGTTATGCAAACGACGAATGAGTTTGCCGATCTGTTCATATTGCTCATTTGAGAGAGCTTGAGATTGCAAAATCTTGCTTAAATCCTGCGTATTCTCTAGTTTTTCCAGCATAATGTCAGCACGATAGCAGCAAAGTGTTTTTTCTACTTTAATTGCCACAGGACGAGGTACGGGCAATCCCCAAGCTAACATTTGTTGTAACAAGAAAAATTCTTTATAAGCACGGGTATTTTCAAAACGGGTAAAAACATAGCTATCTTTAATGAATTTTCCAAACAAACCACCACGATAATAATGGCGTAGTACCACATTAATGCCGAGCTCCGGCACGGTATTTAAAAACCACGTTGTGCCACGCCCTTTAGAAAAGCCTAACAAGCGGTCAGAATTTTCAAACGTTTTGCAATTTAATAAAGATTGCACAAATTCTGCCTGCTCTTCAGGAATAAGATCGGCATTAAAAAGATACTGAATATTTTGCATAGTTTAGAAAATAGTGATGGCTGAAATAGCCCATTTTAGAGCTATTTTTTTTGATGTCAATTTGTTAGAATTTCCAGCTTATATTTGAGAGGAAAACCAATGACAACGATCTCGCCCGAATTAAATAGTGCAGAAAATCAACTTTCGCCTGAAGCCCAAAAAGTTCGACAAGCCTTATTGGCAAAGGGCATTGAAACACCCACTGTTGCACATCAAAAAGATAAAGATAGCCGCCGAGCAGAAATTCAGCAGCATATGCAAGCCGTATTAGAATTGCTTGGTTTAGATTTAACCGATGACAGCTTAGAAGAAACGCCGCATCGCTTAGCGAAAATGTATGTGGACGAGATTTTTAGCGGTTTAGATTACGCGACTTTCCCGAAAATCACCAACATTGAAAACCGAATGAAAGTCAGCGAGATGGTGTTAGTTGATGATATTACTCTTACTTCAACTTGCGAACACCATTTTGTAACTATTGATGGCAAAGTAGCTGTTGCTTATTACCCGAAAAAATGGGTGATTGGACTTTCAAAAATTAACCGTGTTGTGCAGTTTTTCGCTCAACGCCCACAGGTGCAAGAGCGTTTTACCGAGCAGATTCTAACTGCTTTCCAAACCATTTTAGAAACCGATGATGTGGCAGTGTATGTGAAAGCAACGCACTTTTGCGTGAAATGTCGTGGCGTAAAAGATACCAATAGCTATACTGTTACTTCTGCATTTGGTGGCGTGTTCTTAGAAGATAGAGAAACCCGCAAAGAGTTTTTAGGCTTATTAAATAAATAATTTTGTATTACAAGCGGTAAGATTTTTGCAAAAATTTGCAAAAATTCTACCGCTTGCTTATTGGATATTATAATGAAAATCGCATTAGGCATTGAATATGACGGCAGCCGCTATTTTGGCTGGCAGAAGCAAGAGACGGTGGAAAGCGTACAACAAAAACTAGAACAAGCCTTATCGGTTGTAGCAAATTCACCGGTGGAAGTGTTTTGTGCCGGCAGAACCGATGCCGGCGTACACGGCACAGGGCAGGTCGTGCATTTTGAAACAGAAGTTGAACGACCGCTGCAAAGCTGGTGTTTCGGCACTAATGCTCATTTGCCGGATGATATTGCGGTGAAATGGGCGGTGGAAGTCAGTGAGGATTTCCACGCTCGTTTTAGTGCCACTGCTCGCCGTTATCGTTATATTATTTATAACAGCAAATTGCGTTCAGCTATTCTGCCAAAAGGCGTAACCCATTTTCATTTCCCTCTTGATGAAAGCAAAATGCACCAAGCAGGGCAGTTTTTATTGGGTGAAAACGATTTTTCCTCTTTCCGTGCGGCGAAATGCCAATCAAACACGCCGTGGCGAAATATCCACCATTTAAATGTTTCCCGTCAAGGTAATTATGTGATTGTCGATATTCAAGCCAATGCTTTTGTGCATCATATGGTCAGAAATATTGTCGGCACTTTGCTTGAAATCGGGCAGGGCAGACAGCCGGTAGAATGGGCAAAATGGGTGCTAGAGCAACGAGATAGAGAAAAAGCCGCTCCCACAGCCAAAGCAGAAGGTTTGTATTTGGTAGAAGTGCATTATCCGGAACGTTTCGGTATTCCGAAAACGGCATTAGGACCCCTGTTTTTGGCAGATTAATTAAGGCAAGCGGTTGAATTTGTAAATTTTTTTGCAAATTCAACCGCTTGAATTATTTCAATAATCTTTGGCTATTCAGCACTACCGTAATAGAGGACAATGTCATCGCAATCGCAGCAATCATCGGGTTAAGTAACCAACCGGTAAACGGATAAAGCACTCCTGCAGCGACAGGAATCGCAACAACATTGTAGAAAAAAGCACCAAGCAAGCTCTGTTTCATATTTTGTAGCACACGTTTTGAGAAAGGGAAGATTTGGCTCACCGGCTCTAATCCGCTTTTCATTAGGGAAAGATCGGCAGTTTCCACCGCAATATCCGAGCCATTGTGCATTGCAATACCCACATTCGCTTGGGCGAGAGCCGGAGCATCGTTAATGCCATCGCCAATCATTGCGACTTTTTTCCCTTCAGCCTGCAACTGACGAATTTTTTCGGCTTTTTGCTCTGGTAATACTTCAGCAATCACGCCATTTAAGCCCAACTCTTTAGCAAAATAGTCAGCCGTTTCTTGGCGATCGCCTGTAAGCATCAAGCATTGATAACCTTCAGCTTGGAACTGTTGGATTGTAGATTTTGCTTCAGGACGAAGTTGGTCTTGCACCGAAATTCTACCAACAACTTCATCATTAACTGCAACATAAATAAGTGTGGCAGTACAAGCGGTGGTTTTTTCCAAAAAATTTACAAATACGGCATTGCCGATTTTAATTTTATCTTCTCCCACTTTGCCTTGAATGCCTAATCCTTTCTCCACTTGAATTTCACTTACCTCGCAAGCGGTCTGATTTTCCGCAAATTTTACAATCGCCTTCGCAATAGGGTGAGAGGCGTGTTGCTCTAAACTTTTGGCAAGAGCAATCAAATGATTTTTATCAAAATCATTGAACGTAATAACTTCCGTAACCTCCATTTGCCCGGTGGTAAGCGTACCGGTTTTATCGAAAACTAAAGTATCAATTTCGCTCCCTGCTTGTAGGGCTTGAATATTTCTGACTAATATGCCAAATTCTGCCGCACGAGCTACACCCGCAATGGTGGAAAGTGGAATGGCTAATCCTAACGCACAAGGGCAGGCAATAATCAATACCGTAGTAAAAATGGATAGTACAAAGGCAAAATCTTGCCCGATAAGAAGCCAAATCAAGGCTGCAAGTAAAGCGATAGAAACCACCACAGGCACAAACACAGCGGCGACTTTATCGACAAATTGAGCCAGTGGAGGCTTGCTACTTTGTGCGTGGCGAACGGCATTAATTACACGGGCGAGAGCGGTTTGAGAGCCAACTTGTTCGGCAATGTAAATACCTGAGCCATCTTGAACCAGCGTACCGGCTCGGACTTTATCGCCTATTTTTTTCTCAATCGGTAATGCTTCGCCTGTAAGCATTGATTCATCAACCCAAATTGAGCCGCTTGCTAAAATACCATCAACCGCTAGACGATCACCCGTTAAGGCTTGCACTCGCATTGCAGGTTTAATGCCTTTCGCCGGAATGGTTTTTGCAATATTTTCTTCAAAAATGACCGCTTGTTTCGGGGCGAGATCGAGCAATTTTTCCAATGCAAGGGAAGAACGTTGCTTGGCTTTAAGTTCAAGATATTTCCCTAAATTAATAAAGCCGATAATCATCACACTCGCTTCAAAATAAACGTGAGCATTCGGCTGTGGGAAAAGCGTAAGCCAAAATGAATAAAGCCAAGCCGTAACTGTACTGATGGCGACTAGCACATCCATATTCGCAGATTTATTTTTAAGAGCATTATAAGCTCCTAAAAAGAACGCTCTGCCTGAAAAATACATTGTAGCAAGTGTGATGAGAGACCAAATCAACCAAAGTGAACGGTTGTTTTCGGTAATCTGCATACCTTTGTAAAAGCCAAACACGACTAATACAAAGCCAATAACAAGAGCCACAATAAATTGTGTACGCTTATGGTTTAGCAAGCGTTTTGTTTGAGCTTGTTGCTTAGCTCTGCGTTCTTCCTCGCTTTCCAATATCTCAGCCCCAAAACCGATTTTAGTAACGGAGGCAATAAGTGCTTCTGAAGGGGCATTTCCTTGCACAAAAGCGGTTTGATCGGCAAGATTAACAGAGGCAAAACTGACGTTTTCTACTTTAAGTAACGCTTTTTCAACTCGCCGAACGCAGGCGGCACAATGCATTCCGTCAATTAAAAGTTGTTGTTCGGTTATCATCACGCTAATTTTGCTTCAAAACCAATATCTTCAACCGCAGCAATTAAATCTTCAGCTACAACATCGCCTTCGATTATCGCAGTTTGATTTTCTAAGGTTACGATGGCTTGTGTTACGCCTACTACTTCATTTAAGGCTTTTTCGACGCTTTTTACGCAGTTGCCACAATGTAATCCGTCTAGTTGTAATTTGATTGCCATTATTTTCTCCTATTTTGAGTAATTATTTAAGCGTATAATAAAGTTTAACCTTAGGTTAAAGTCAAGAGGGAAAAATGAATATCAGCCAAGCCGCCGAAAAAACAGGATTATCCACTAAACAAATTCGAGACTATGAAAAAGTAGGGCTGCTCCCTGCTCCAAGTCGTACACAATCGGGTTATCGCTTTTATAATGAAACGGATTTAGATCGATTGTTTTTTATCGGTAATGCAAGAAAAGTGGGCTTCTCACTTGCTCAAATTACCGCCTTATTGAAATTAAATGACAATCCAAATCGCACCAGTCGAGAGGTAAAACAACTGACCGATCAACATATTGCGGAGCTGGAACAAAAAATCAATGACTTAAACGAAATGCTTAAATTACTCAGAAGCTGGAGCCGTACTTGTTGCGGCAACAACAGCCCTGAGTGTTCGATTTTAAATGGATTGAGAGATCATTGAGCCGACAAGCGGTCTAATTTTCCTAAAACTTTGCAAAACAGGCTAAATTTTCTTAAAATTCAGCCTTATTTTATTTTGTAGCCTAAGAGAAAGAATAATGTCAGAAAAACACTATGGGGCGGATGAAATTACCGTTCTGAAAGATCTTGAGCCGGTGCAGCTTCGTCCGGGGATGTACACCGATACTACTCGCCCAAACCATTTGGGGCAAGAGGTGATTGATAACAGTGTGGACGAAGCATTATCGGGCTATGCCGATAAAATTGATGTTATTCTCCATAGCGATAATTCATTAGAAGTCGTGGATAATGGGCGAGGAATGCCTGTGGATATTCACTCTACTGAGAAAATTTCAGGCGTTGAGCTTATTTTAACGAAGCTGCACGCGGGAGGTAAATTTTCAAATAAAAATTATACCTTCTCCGGCGGTCTGCATGGTGTGGGAATTTCGGTGGTAAATGCTCTTTCCGAGCGTGTGGAAATTCAAATTAAACGTGGCGGTGAAGTGTATTCCATTGCATTTGCCAACGGAGCAAAAGTGGAAGAGCTGACGGTTATCGGCACTTGTCCGAAAAAGCAAACCGGGACAACCGTTCGTTTTTATCCAAACCCAAAATATTTTGATAGCCCTCGATTTTCGGTGAGCCGTTTACGTCATTTGTTACGTGCCAAAGCGGTACTTTGCCCGAAACTCACCATTAATTTCATTGATAAAATCAATAACACCGAAGAAACTTGGTACTACGAAGACGGTTTATCCGATTATTTAACCGAAGCCTTAAATGGCTATGAAACCGTGCCAAATCCACCATTTATTGGTGATGTAACCGCTGAAACGGAAGCAGTAAGTTGGGCTTTAACTTGGCTACCTGAAGGTGGTGAGTTAGTGGCGGAAAGTTATGTAAACCTTATTCCAACTGCACAAGGTGGCACACACGTTAATGGTTTACGTAACGGCTTGCTTAAAGCGATGGTGGAGTTCTGCGAAATCCACAACCTGTTACCGAAAGGAGTAAAACTGACCGCTGACGATGTTTGGAATCGTTGTGCTTATGTGCTTTCACTCAAAATTCAAGAGCCACAATTTGCAGGGCAGACGAAAGAGCGTTTATCTTCTCGCCAAGCCTCAAGCTATGTGGATAACACTTTAAAAGATGCGTTTAGTTTGTGGTTAAATCAAAATGTGCAAACCGGTAAATTGATCGCAGAAATGGCGATTAGTTCCGCTCAGAGCCGTTTGCGTGCAGCGAAAAAAGTGGTACGTAAAAAGCTGGTAAGCGGACCGGCTCTGCCGGGTAAATTAGCGGATTGTACTGCACAAGATTTAAGTCGCACTGAGCTTTTCTTGGTGGAAGGGGATTCTGCCGGCGGTTCGGCAAAACAGGCTCGTGATAAAGAGTATCAAGCCATTCTCCCTCTACGTGGTAAAATTTTAAACACGTGGGAAGTATCATCAGACCAAGTATTAGCTTCACAAGAGGTTCACGATATTGCGATTGCATTGGGAATTGATCCGGATAGCGATAATTTAGAGGAATTACGTTATGGCAAAGTTTGTATTCTTGCCGATGCAGATTCAGACGGTTTGCATATTGCAACCTTGCTTTGTGCTTTATTCCTCCGTCATTTCCCACAATTAGTGAAAAACGGGCACGTTTATGTGGCAATGCCACCGCTTTATCGTATTGATATTGGGAAAGATGAAGTGCATTACGCCTTAGATGAGAGCGAAAAAGAGGCGATTTTAGCACGTTTATCCAAGAAAAAAGGCAAGCCGAATGTACAACGCTTTAAAGGTTTGGGTGAAATGAACCCAAGTCAATTGCGTGAAACCACGATGGATCCGAGTACTCGCCGTTTAGTGCAACTCACATTTGATGAAAGTGTGGATGTAGAAGAGGGCGAGGTCAGTACCTTTGAAATTATGGATATGTTGCTCGGCAAAAAAAGAGCGGAAGATCGTAAACAATGGCTGCAAAATCGAGGTGATGAAGCAGATTTAGCGGTTTAGTGCATTACAAGTGGTAAGATTCTGTTAATAATTTGCAAATAGGCATAGTGTTTCAGCACTATGCCTATTTTTACGCTTTCTTTTTCTTTAATTTGTCCCACATTTTATCTTCTTGTCCTCGCCATAAACGTTGAATATTGTCGTGGTGGCGGTAGACCAATAAACAACATACTAAGGCAACAGGGAAAGTAAATTGTGGCTCAAACCACCAAATATAAAACGGTACAAGTAGGGCAGTTAGCACTGCACTTAAAGATGAGTAGCCGGAAATCAAAAACACCAAAAGCCAAGTACAAATTGCTCCACCTGCAACAATAAAACTCAACGCAGAAATTGCCCCAAATGCAGTAGCAACGCCTTTTCCGCCTTTAAATTGAAAGAAAACCGGGAAAATATGCCCCAGACAAACCGCTAATGCAATAAAACCAAGTTGTGAAGGAGATAAGCCAAAATAAATTCCCATTGCCACAGGTAATGTGCCTTTTAAAATATCGAATAAAAGCACGCCCAACGCCGCACTTTTACCCCCGATTCTAAGCACATTGGTTGCTCCGGCATTATGCGAACCGGTTTCTCTTGGGTCGGGCAAGCCTGCAAGTTTGCAGAAAATTACTGCACTTGAAATTGAGCCTAGCAAATAGGCAATCAAGATCAATAAATAGGGAATTAAAGTCATAAATTTTCCTGATTAAATTTATCTTGTGCTATATTTTACAGAAATTCTAAAAATATAACAGGACGAAAAATGAGTGATAAAGTGTTTATTCGAGAGCTAACTGCATTTGCTTCTATCGGGGCGTATGATTGGGAACATACTATTAAACAACGTCTGGTGTTTAATATTGATATGGCGTGGGATTTTTCCAAAGCCGCAGAAACCGATGATGTGAAGTATTGCTTGAATTATGCAGAAGTGTCGGAAAAAGTGATACATTTTGTAGAATCTCAACCGTTTAAATTGGTAGAAACCGTTGCCTATCAACTGGCAGAATTATTGCAAAAAGAGTACCAACTTTCTTGGATTCGCATTGAATTGCATAAGCCTAAGGCAGTGGCTCAAGCAAGTAGTGTAGGCGTTATTGTAGAACGAGGTCATCAATGATCTCATCATCACTGAAATTAGGTTATTTTAGTTTAATTATTGCGACCCTTTTCTGGGGTGGAAATTTTGTATTAGGCAAAGTGTTAAGCGGCTCAGTTCAGCCTATTACATTAACCTATTTGCGGTGGTTACCGGCATTTTTAATTTTGGCTTTGCTCTTTTTTCGCCCGACTTTACGAGCTATACCTTTATTCAAACCCCGTTTAGGCGTAATGTGGGTGCTGGGGCTACTTGGGGTAATTTTGTTCCCTGCTACTTTATATGAAGGCTTAAAAACAACAACGGCACTCAATGCCAGTCTCTATTTAGCTATTTCGCCTGTTTTGGTATTGCTTTTAAACCGACTTGCTTTTAAAGAGCAAATTAGCCCGATTATTTTAATAGGTGCAATTATTAGCTTGCTCGGTGTACTGTGGCTATTAATGCAAGGGGAGCTTTCTCGTTTAGTCAACCTTTCAATTAATAAAGGTGATTTATGGGCGATTGCATCTACTGTAAGCTGGGCGGTTTATTGCTGTGTGATTCGGCTACGTCCGCAAGGCATCAGTAATACCGTATTTCTTACGGTATTGGTTGGATTAGCGGTTATCACTTTAACGCCTTTCTTTATTTATGAATATACAACAGAATCTGCAAAAAATTTAGCAAATTTGACCGCTTTACAATGGAGCGGAATAGGTTATTTAATTATTGGACCATCCATTCTCTCTTACGCTTTTTGGAATTTTGGTATTGCGATAGTGGGTTCAGCTAAAGGAACGGTAATGACTAACTTTACACCACTGTTTGCAGCCATTTTTAGCATCATTTTATTAAATGAAGCAGTCCATATTTACCATATTATTAGTGCCGTATTGATTACGGTAGGCATACTGATTTGTAGCTATAAAAAATATTAACCGGAGGTAGTAATATGTTTCGTACAGAAATTTTAGAACGTTTTGAACAATTAATAGCGGAGAAAAATTGTGAAATCACAAAAGCGGTAATTGAGCAACTTATCAGGCAAGATTTTCACGGACAGTTATCTTATGAAGTTGTTGATGAACTATGTGAAGAATTTAAACGTTCTCGCATTGAATTAGCCCTATTTTGTATTTCAATTGCCGCTTGCTATGCGGTTACGCCTGTCTCTCATTTTAATGTTGGAGCAGTAGCAGTTGGGAAACGTGGCGATTTCTATTTCGGGGCAAACCAAGAATTTTCGGGGGAATGTATGCAGCAATCAGTTCACGCAGAGCAGAGTGCGATTTCCCACGCGTGGCTTGCTGGCGAAACCTTGATTACAGATGTAGTGGTTAATTACACCCCTTGCGGACATTGCCGCCAATTTATGAATGAACTTAGTGGAGCTGAAAATCTAAAAGTACACTTGCCACACAGCCAAGATAATTTATTACATAGCTACTTGCCGGATAGTTTCGGACCAAAAGATTTAGGCATTGAAAAAGTCCTATTTGACAACCAACCACAACAGTTTGCAACTACAGGCGACAAATTACAACAAGCCGCCATTGCTGCTGCAAATACGTCTTACGCACCTTATAGCAAAGCCTTTAGTGGGATTGCATTACAAGTCGGCGAACGTATTATTTGTGGCAAATATGCTGAAAATGCGGCGTTCAATCCAACTTTTTTACCGCTACAAAGTGCATTGAATTATCGCCTATTTTTAGGATTAGCCGATGTGCCTGTTGAGCGAATTGTGTTAGCCGAAGCAGAAGGCTCATTAAGTAGTAGAGCAATGACAAAAGCCTTAGCTAAATCCTTATTGGATTTAGACATTGAATATGTTTCACTACAAGCGGTCTGATTTTTAATTATTTTTGCGATTTAATCACTATTTTCTAAAGCGAGCAAAAATGCTTGCTTTTTTATTCTCTATCTTTTTGATTTAACGCATATTTTGGTGTTTTTTTACTAATGGCAAGTTGTAATTTTAGTTAAGATATTTCCCATAATATTAAAAATATAAGGATTTGAAATGAATAATGCACTCATTTTAGAACAAGTTAAAAAGAACCGACGTGATATGGCTATTTTTATAGCGGACGTTGTTCTTTTCTTTGTTTTACTAAACACATTACCTTTTGAGCCGGAGCCAACCAAAGGCTTAGCTCTTTTAGCTTTTGTTGCTATTTTATGGCTCACGGAAGCGGTTCACGTTACCATTACTGCTCTTTTTGTGCCTGTGTTGGCAATTGCATTGGGGGTGGTTACTTCAAAAGAGGCATTAAGTGCCTTTGCTGATCCAACTATCTTCTTATTCTTTGGAGGTTTTGCATTGGCTGCCGCATTGCATATCCAAAAAATTGACAAAATGATCGCAAATAAAATTATGGCTCTGGCAAAGGGAAAATTATTTGTTGCCGTACTTTATTTATTTGGCGTTACGGCTTTTTTGTCAATGTGGATGAGTAATACCGCAACGGCTGCGATGATGCTACCTCTTGCATTAGGCATTCTCAGTAAAATGGACAGAGAATCGGAACGCAATACTTATACTTTCGTATTACTTGGTATTGCGTATAGTGCAAGTATCGGCGGAATGGGGACTTTAGTCGGAAGCCCACCAAATGCGATTGCAGCTTCCCAGCTACACCTTACATTTTCCGATTGGTTGATGTATGGCTTGCCGGTTATGTTGATTATTTTGCCATTAGTCATTTTTATTTTATATATCACTTTTAAGCCTAGATTTAACCAAGATTTTGAGTTTGAATTTGAACAAATTAACTTTAATCGGCAACGTGTTATTACGCTGAGCATTTTTCTGTTCATTGCGTGTTGTTGGGTGCTAAGTAGTGTGATTAATCCGCTTATTTCAAGCTCCTTAGGCTTAAAATCTAATATTGGCAACTTTGATAGTATTATTGCACTCGTTGCTTCCTTGTTATTGTGTGTAACAAAAGTAGTGAGTTGGCAACAAATTCAAGACAATACAGAATGGGGAATATTATTTCTCTTTGGTGGCGGGCTCACCTTGAGTGCCGTACTTAGCCATACAGGGGCAAGCCGAATTATGGCGGAAGGTATTATCTCTTTAATTGAAGGCAAACATTATTTTATTGTGTGCTTAATTATTGCTGCTTTTATTATCTGCTTAACGGAGTTTACTTCAAATACCGCAAGTGCAGCATTACTTGTGCCGATATTTATCTCTATTGCAGAGGCTTTAAATATCAACCCACTTGGATTTGCCTTAATTATTGGGCTAGGGGCATCTTGTGCCTTTATGTTGCCTGTAGGAACACCACCTAATGCCATTGTTTACGGCACAGGTTTGGTTAGACAAAAAGATATGCTCAAGTCTTATAAAATCGACTTGCTTTGTATATTAGTGATTGCCGGAATTGGTTACTGGTTCTGGTTGTAAATGAAAATAGCCAAGTGATTACTTGGCTATTTTTTTATAAAAAGGGAATTACTTACCCCAAACTTCTTCTGCAATTTCTTTAATTAAGTTTAATTTCGCCCACTGTGCTGCTTCAGTTAAAATATTCCCTTCTTCGGTGGATGCAAAACCACATTGTGGCGATAAACATAATTGGTTAATCGGTACAATTTGAGCAGCTTCTTTAATACGTTCGATGATCGCATTTTTATCTTCCAAATCACCAAATTTCGAGGTAATTAAACCTAAAACCACTTGTTGATTTTTAATATGACGTAACGGCTCGAATGTACCTGCACGCTCGGTATCATATTCTAAGAAGAAGCCATCAATACGACACTTACCGAATAATGTTTCAGCAACAGGACCATAACCACCTTCCGAGAACCAAGAAGAACGGAAGTTACCACGACAAATGTGCATTGTAATAGACATATCAGCCGGTTTGGCATCAACAATACGATTTAATAAGGCAACATATTTTTCGGCTAAATCAGTTAAATCGAAACCTCTTGCCTCAAATTCTTTACGTTTGTCTTCGGCACAGAATTGTCCCCAGCTTGTATCATCTAGCTGTAGGTTGCGTAATCCCATTTCGTAGAATTTGTGCATTGCCTTAATATAAGCATTGGCAATATCATCATAAAGTTTTTGCTCGTCTTGATATTGTGGTAGTGGCTGGTAGTTTTCATCTCGCACACAGCAGATAACGTGCAACATTGTTGGAGCAGGAATAGTAAATTTAGTTGGATAATCGCCTGCTGCTTCTTTTAAAATGCGGTAAGCATCAATAAAAGAGTGATTGTCCGAGAAATCAATATCACCTATGATTTTTACGGTTTGACCCTTCGGCTTATGACCCGTGAAGTTTACATTAAAGACTTCTGTTTCTTTCCAATCCATACCGTCTAATTCAGCTAAGAAATCCAAATGCCACCAAGTACGGCTGAATTCCCCGTCAGAAACCGCTTTTACGCTGTGTTGTTTTTGCAGTTCAACGAGTTTTTTAACCTCTTGGCGAGTTACTTCTCTGAGTTCCTCACGGCTAATTTTTTGTTGGTTGAAATCTTCTCTCGCTTGCTTTAACGCATCAGTACGCAGAAAACTGCCTACAATATCATTGCGATAAGGGGCTTGGGTACGAATGGTTGCTTCCGGAAATAATTGGCTCATAAAATCACTCCTTGTAATTGTATTGTGTTATAAACACTGTTAATCATAGCAAAAAGAGCAATAAAAAGCCCTTCATTAACTTATGAAAATTAATGAAGGGCAGTATGAAAATTTTTACTATACAAGCGGTGATCTTTTGCAAATTTTTTGCAATTTTTAACCGCTTGTTAAAGGCTATTATTGCGTTGCCACAATAGTGCCGTCTTGGTAATCCACTGTTACAGGTTTATTCGGTAATAATTTACCGCTTAAAATCTGTTGAGCAAGCGGATTTTCAAGCTCTTGCTGAATCGCACGTTTAAGTGGTCTTGCTCCGAATAATGGGTCAAAACCGGCATTGCCGATATGATCTAACGCTGCATCGGTTACCGTTAGGCTATAACCACGTTCTGCCAAGCGAGTGATTAAGCGTTGTAGCTGAATTTTCGCAATTGAACGGATATGATCTTTTCCTAACGAGTGGAACATCACCGTTTCATCAATACGGTTGATAAACTCAGGGCGGAAATGGTGTCCAACAACTTCCATTACCATCTCTTTAACCGCATCATAGCCCTTATGTGCATTCTCTTGAATGAGATGTGAGCCTAAGTTTGAGGTCATAATCACAACGGTATTGCGGAAATCCACCGTTCTGCCTTGCCCGTCCGTTAAACGTCCGTCATCTAACACTTGCAGTAAAATGTTAAACACATCAGGGTGGGCTTTTTCCACTTCATCAAGTAATACAACAGAATAAGGACGTCGGCGAACCGCTTCAGTTAAATAACCGCCTTCTTCATAACCAACATAGCCCGGAGGTGCACCCACTAAGCGAGACACGCTGTGTTTTTCCATAAACTCAGACATATCAATACGCACCATTGCATCAGGGTCATCAAACAAGAAGTTGGCTAATGTTTTGCTTAATTCCGTTTTACCCACGCCGGTCGGACCTAAGAATAAAAACGAACCAATCGGTTTATTCGGGTCAGAAAGCCCTGCACGGCTACGGCGAATGGCATTTGCCACCGCATCCACTGCTTCATTTTGACCGATAACACGAGCGTGCAATACGTCTTCCATACGAAGGAGTTTTTCTTTCTCGCCTTCCATCATTTTAGCAACAGGAATGCCCGTTGCTTTTGAAAGCACTTCGGCAATTTCTTCTTCGGTTACTTTGGTGCGAAGTAATTGCGTTTCTGCATTTTTTTCACCATTTTCGACCGCTTGTAACTGCTTTTCTAAGTTTGGAATCACGCCATATTGCAACTCAGACATCTTCTCAAAGTTGTTCTCACGGCGAGCTTGATCCATCGCAATGCGAGCGTTTTCAAGCTCCTCTTTAATATGTTGTGTGCCAAGCAGTGCTGATTTTTCCGCTTTCCATACTTCCTCAAGCTCTGAATATTCACGCTCTTTGGCTGCCATTTCTTCATCTAACTTCGCTAAACGTTGGCGGCTTGCCTCATCTTCCTCTTTTTGTAACGCTTGGCGTTCCAATTTGAGTTGAATAATGCGGCGTTCAAGCTTATCTAATGGCTCAGGTTTGGAATCAATTTCCATACGCAGGCTGGATGCCGCCTCATCAATTAAATCAATCGCTTTATCGGGCAACTGACGATCCGACACATAGCGGTGCGAAAGCGTTGCCGCCGCTACGATAGCTGGGTCGGTAATTTGAACGTGGTGGTGAATTTCGTAACGCTCTTTTAAGCCACGCAAAATCGCAATGGTGTCTTCCACCGTTGGCTCGTCCACTAATACTTTTTGGAAACGGCGTTCAAGGGCGGCATCTTTTTCAATGTATTGACGATATTCATCAAGGGTAGTTGCCCCTACGCAGTGTAATTCACCTCGTGCAAGGCTTGGTTTGAGCAAGTTGCCGGCGTCCATTGCACCGTCTGTTTTACCTGCCCCGACCATTGTGTGAATTTCATCAATAAAGAGGATAACCTGCCCTTCTTCTTTGGCGAGTTCGTTTAAAACCGCTTTTAAACGCTCTTCAAATTCGCCACGATATTTCGCCCCGGCAATCAATGCTCCCATATCAAGCGAAAGTACACGCTTGTTTTTCAAGCCTTCCGGCACTTCACCATTGACAATACGCTGTGCCAAGCCTTCCACAATCGCCGTTTTACCCACGCCCGGTTCGCCGATAAGCACTGGGTTATTTTTGGTACGGCGTTGTAATACTTGCACCGCACGGCGGATTTCTTCATCACGCCCGATAACAGGGTCTAATTTGCCTGCTTTGGCTCGCTCGGTTAAATCAATGGTATATTTTTTCAATGCTTGACGGGTTTCTTCCGCATTTTGATTATTCACGTTTTCTCCTCCTCGAATTTGGCTAATTGCTTGTGTGAGTTTTTCTTTACTCAAGCCAAACTTTTTAAATAATTTACCCAAATCACCGTTATCTTCAACAGAGGCTAACACAAACAGTTCAGATGAAATAAAGCTATCACCAAATTGCTGTGCCAACTTGTCTGATTGATTTAACAATCTCACTAATTGCTGTGAAACCTGTGTATTACCGCCTTGAACTTGTGGTAAGCGGTCTAAAATGGCTTGCAATTCGCTAATCAAGGTCTGCACATTGATATTTAATGCCGTAAAGAGTGGGGCAACTGAGCCGCCATCTTGTTTTAGTAAAGCATACAGTAAATGAGCAGGTTCGATATAAGGGTTATCTTTTCCGACTGCAAGCGATTGCGATTCAGCTAACGCTTCTTGCAGTTTAGTTGTCATTTTTTCAAAATTCATATTTACTCCAGAATCTATTTATTTTTAATAATGAATTAAGCGATGTAATAAACGCTTAACCTTTCACGATGTTATAAATAGTGTTTGTCAAGCAGTTTTCAAGTAAAAATGTGAAAAAGATCACAAAAATAAATAAAATAACTCCCAATAAGTAGTTTAATGTTAAAAATTTGATAAATATCAATTCATTTTTATTTCACTTCATTTACACTCCTCCAAAGTTTACCTCGTTATAGGTAATCTGATTATTTTTGAGGAAATTAAAATGAAAAAAACAACTTTAGCAATTCTTTTAGGTAGCACTTTATTAGCAGGTTCAGCAATGGCACACCAAGCGGGCGATACAATGTTCCGTTTTGGTGCGGTACACGTGCAAGCAAATTCAGAATCTAACACTGTTACGCCGGTTAAGATTGATTTAAAAGTGAAAAACAACACTCAGTTAGGCTTAACTGCAACTTATATGTTAGCGGACAATGTGGGTATTGAATTATTAGGTGCAACACCGTTTTCTCACAAAATTAACGGTAAAGTGCCTGCGTTAAACTTAGATTTAGGCAGAGTAGTAAGCTTAAAACAATTACCTCCAAGCCTTTATGCTCAATATTATTTCTTTGAGCCAACGGCGAAAGTAAAACCTTACGTTGGTGCAGGTATTAACTACACTCGCTTCTACCACGCTAAATCAGTTCACGCAGCAGTTACCAATTTAGATGTGAAAAAACACTCTTTCGCACCTGTGGCTAACTTAGGGGTAGATGTGAAATTAACTGACAACATCTACTTCAACGCAGCAGCGTGGTACACACGTATTAAAACCACAGCGAAATTCCAAACGCCAACATTGCCTGTGTTAAACCACGAAGTAAAAGTAAAACTTGACCCTGTTGTATTATTCGCAGGTTTCGGTGTGAAATTCTAATTCCCTTTGATATTTAGCTAGAAAAGAGAGTGTTAATCTAACGATTAGCACTCTTTTTTATTTTACAAGCGGTTAATTTTTTGCAAAATTTTACAGAAAAATTACCGCTTGCAAAAAAATTACCGCTTCCCAAAAAATTCAAGTAGAATTAATCCATTTAACAAACACAACATCAAAAATTTGGAGAAGATTATGCCTATTTTACGTTCTGCGACTTCTACTCAAGGTCGTAATATGGCGGGGGCTCGTGCTTTATGGCGTGCCACCGGAATGAAAGAAGGGGATTTCGGCAAGCCGATTATTGCGGTGGTAAACTCGTTTACTCAGTTTGTGCCGGGGCACGTTCACCTCAAAGATATGGGGCAATTAGTGGCTGCGGAAATCGAAAAAGCCGGTGGTGTGGCGAAAGAATTTAACACCATTGCGGTGGATGATGGTATCGCAATGGGGCACGGTGGTATGCTTTATTCGTTGCCAAGCCGTGATTTAATTGCCGACAGCGTGGAATATATGGTAAACGCTCACTGTGCTGATGCGATGGTTTGTATTTCTAACTGCGACAAAATCACCCCGGGAATGTTAATGGCGGCAATGCGTTTGAATATTCCGACTATTTTCGTTTCAGGCGGACCAATGGAAGCAGGTAAAACCAAACTTTCCGATCAATTAATTCGTTTAGATTTAGTTGATGCAATGATCGAAAGTGCAGACCCAAATGTGTCTGACGAACGTATTGATGCGATTGAAAAACACGCTTGTCCTACCTGCGGTTCTTGTTCCGGAATGTTTACTGCAAACTCAATGAACTGCTTAACCGAAGCCTTAGGTTTAAGTTTGCCGGGCAACGGCTCAATGCTTGCTACCCACGCAGACCGCAAAGAATTATTCCTAAAAGCAGGGCGTGAAATTGTCGAACTTTGCCGTAAATATTACCAAGAAGATGACGAAAGCGTGCTACCACGTTCGATTGCAAGTTTTGATGCCTTTGAAAACGCAATGAGTTTAGATATTGCAATGGGCGGTTCAAGTAATACGGTGCTTCACTTATTAGCAGCAGCTCAAGAAGCCGGCGTGGATTTCAAAATGGCAGACATTGACCGTCTTTCTCGTGTGGTGCCGTGCTTAAGTAAAATCGCTCCAAACACCAATAAATACCATATGGAAGATGTGCACCGTGCAGGTGGTATTATGGGGTTATTGGGCGAGTTAGATCGTGCCGGTTTAATTCATCGCCACGTTAAAACCGTATTAGGATTGACGATTGAAGAGCAACTTAACCAATACGACATTATCCGCAACAAAGACGAAGAGTTACACAAATTCTTCCGTGCCGGACCGGCAGGTATCCGCACCACCAAAGCATTTTCGCAAGATTGCCGCTGGGATACCGTTGATGATGACCGTGAAAACGGTTGTATCCGCAACGTAGAAAATGCGGTAACTAAAGAAGGCGGTTTAGCCGTATTATTCGGTAACATTGCTGAAGATGGCTGTATTGTAAAAACCGCTGGCGTTGATGAATCCATTTGGAAATTCACCGGCGAAGCCATTGTGTTTGAAAGTCAAGAAGATGCGGTTGCCGGCATTCTAGGTGGCAAAGTGAAAGAAGGGCATATCGTGATTATTCGCTATGAAGGACCAAAAGGCGGACCGGGTATGCAAGAAATGCTTTATCCAACCAGCTACTTAAAATCAATGGGCTTAGGCAAAAAATGTGCCTTACTAACAGATGGACGATTCTCCGGTGGTACATCAGGCTTATCCATCGGACACGCTTCACCGGAAGCCGCTTCAGGCGGTGCAATTGCCTTAATTAACGATGGTGATACGGTTTCAATTGATATTCCAAACCGCTCAATCAATTTAATGATTTCAGACGAAGAGTTGGCGGAACGCCGTAAAGAGATGGAAGCTCGTGGCGACAAAGCGTGGCAACCTGTTAATCGCAAACGTGAAGTGTCATTTGCGTTAAAAGTGTTCGGGCATTTTGCCACCTCAGCGGATAAAGGTGCGGTGCGGGATAAATCGCTTTTAAAATAATTTAATACTCTGCATAACCTTACGTCAGGGCGTACAATGTACGCCCTGATTATTTCCAAAAATAGCACAGCTAATCTGCAAAAAATAATGCTTTTTGACCGCTTGTTATCTACTTATAAGAGATTTCTAACCTAATTTATGCAAAGATTTAACCATAATTAAGAAGATTTACAAATCTTTAAAAAAGTATTGTTGTATTTATATCGTGAAGGTGTACAATATATCTCCAGTTTTTCTAAACTATTACATTAGAGTATGATTAAAAGAAATATAATTCTGTCAAGCAAGCAAGCAAGCAAGCAAGCAAGCAAGCAAGCAAGCAAGCAAGCAAGCAAGCAAGCAAGCAAGCAAGCAAGCAAGCAAATAATTGTACCTAAAATTTATCAATTCACTTGTAGCAGTAATAAAACGCTATAGGTGGATTTTTTTATTTGGAGACTTTAATAAATGAACAAAATCTACAAAGTTCTTTGGAACTGTGCTACTCAAACTTGGGTAGTAACCTCAGAAATCGGCAAGGCTCATAAAAAAACGAAAAGCCAAGTTGATAAAGTGAAATCGCCATCATTAATCGCATTAGCGGCAGTGGGTGGAGTGTTGCTTGGTTCGCAGGCAATGGCGGCTACGGCAATTTCTTATAACCCAGGGTCCAGAAATGTAACTAGTGTTTATGATGGCAGGGATGCCACTGCTAGCAATACTTATGCTGTTGCAGCAAAAACAGGTTCTATTGCACTTGGTGATGCAAACTCTACAGGAGCAAGTATTGTTGATGGAAATATTACTTGTGCCACAATGGCTGCTTCTGTTGCTATTGGTATGGGGGCTAAGGCAGTTGCAACAGCTCCGGCAGGTGATCAAAGTGGTAAAAGTTTAAATAGTTATTCTCAAGCAGTCGCGATTGGTCGTTCTGCTTGGGCAAAAGGAGATCAATCTGTTGCATTAGGTGCAGACACCCGTGCATTAGGGCATTCATCTATTGCCATTGGTGGTGATGACTTAGACTCTGTTGCAGGTGTAACATATAGAGGTGGGGAGCACGCTTGGGCTAATGTACCATATACAGGCATTAATACATCTACTATTGCCACCAAATTTAATACTTTAACCGGTGAGCATTTGGTTGATCTAGATAAAAGCTGGATAGGAAGAACACCGAATGATACTAGCCGAGCGATACAATACACAGGAACTAATGCAAGCCAAGCTGCGGTAGCTATCGGGGTTTCAGCTGTAGCTAAAGATTTAGCAACTTCATTTGGTACTCGTACTTATGCAACGACTATTGCAACAGCACTAGGTGTAGGTGCAAAAGCGGAAAAGGAAAACTCAGTTGCACTAGGGGCTGGTTCAACAACTAAACAGGATGCTACTGTAGAAAACACTGCAACAGTAAATGGTGTAACGTATAGTGGCTTTGCCGGTTCTAAAACAATCTCAGCTGGAGACCAAGTTTCGGTAGGTTCTGCAAACTATGAACGCCAAATCAAACACGTTGCGGCAGGTGCAATTAACCAAAATTCTACTGACGCAATCAACGGTTCACAGCTATACCAAATCGTACAACAAGGTGCGTGGGAAGTTCAAACAGGCAGCAAGAAATTATCAGATGTAAATTGGGGTGATAAAGTAAACTTTACCTCTAAAGATGGTTCTGTAACGATCAATGGTACTAACGAAGATGGCAATAAAACTACTACTATTGATCTATCTGTTAAATCAGCAGCAGGTGCAAACTATGAATTTAAGGATGGGGGCAACACTAAAGCAGTTACAAAACCTAATGGTAATAAGACCGATGTACAAATTAATGTAACAGGCTTACCTGTTCAGTACACGACTAAAGATGGTAAACCTGTTGTTAAAGTAGGCGATAAATGGTTTGTAGTAGGTGCTGACGGTAATCCGACCACTCAACAGGTACAAGCGGGTGATTTAGTCATAAATGTTACAAATCCGGCTGCAACACCTAATACTATTGGTGCTCCAGGAGCGATCACTAATGTAGTAAGTGGTTTAACGAATAATCCAAATAATATTATCAATCTAAATAACCAGGCTGTTCATAATAACACAGTAGCAACCGTAGGCGATCTACGTAATATGGGTTGGATTGTTTCTGCTTCAAACAATAATTACACAAATACCGTGAAAAATGCTAATGAAGTGAAATTCATCGGTGAAAACGGCGTAACTGTAACAGGTGCAACAGCAGGCGATGTGCGTAACATCACTGTTAAAGGCACGCTGTTTGAAACTAAACCTAATGAAAAAGGTGATGGTTATACTATTACTATTACTAAACCCGATGGTAAAAAAGAGACGATTGAAGTTAAGAATGGCAAAGATGGTGTATCTCCAACAGCTAAAGTAGAGAAAGTAGGTGATACAGCCACCATAACAATTACAGATGCTAATGGTAAGACTACTACCACTACTATTAAGGATGGTCCAGCGGGTCCACAAGGTCCAGCGGGTCCAGCAGGTAAAGATGGTGAAGCAGGTCCACAAGGTCCTAAGGGAGAAAATGGAAAAGACGGCAAATCGGTGGTAGCGGAGAAACAAGATGACGGCAGTGTGAAAGTCAGCGAAGTTGATCCTGTAACCAAAGAGAAAACAGAAGTTGCAACGATTACTAACGGTAAAGACGGCAAATCAGTGGTTGCGGAGAAACAGAATGACGGTAGTGTGAAAGTCAGCGAAGTTGATCCTGTAACCAAAGAGAAGACGGAAGTTGCAACGATTACTAACGGTAAAGACGGTAAATCAGTGGTTGCGGAGAAACAGAATGACGGCAGTGTGAAAGTCAGCGAAGTTGATCCTGTAACCAAAGAGAAGACGGAAGTTGCAACGATTACTAACGGTAAAGACGGCAAATCAGTGGTTGCGGAGAAACAGAATGACGGCAGTGTGAAAGTCAGCGAAGTTGATCCTGTAACCAAAGAGAAGACGGAAGTTGCAACGATTACTAACGGTAAAGACGGCAAATCGGTGGTAGCGGAGAAACAAGATGACGGCAGTGTGAAAGTCAGCGAAGTTGATCCTGTAACCAAAGAGAAGACGGAAGTTGCAACGATTACTAACGGTAAAGATGGTAAGGATGGCAAAGACGGCAAATCGGTGGTAGCGGAGAAACAAGATGACGGCAGTGTGAAAGTCAGCGAAGTTGATCCTGTAACCAAAGAAAAGACGGAAGTTGCAACGATTACTAATGGTAAAGACGGTAAAGATGGCGTTAGTTCTTGGAATATTGCAGAGAACGGCAAGCCAAAAGATGTTGTGAATAACAATGACACAGTAAGTTTTGTTGATGGTAAAGGTACAACAGCTGTTGTTGAAAATACCGCAGAAACCTTAACAAATGTTACTTTCAATGTTGATAATGGTGATATCACCAATAACACAGATGGTTCTGTAACTGGTCCTGTAACCAATGCTAACCAAACACTTGAAGATGCAAATAAAGCACTTGAAGATGCGAAGAAAGCATTAGCAGAATTACCTGCAAATGCTACACAAGCAGATAAAGATGCAGCACAACAAGCGGTTGAAAATGCACAAAATGTTGCAAATGAAGCTCAAAAAGCAGCAGATAAAGCAGGTAATAAAGTTGCAACAGCACAAAATGTAGCGGATGCAATCAACAAGTCTGGCTTTAACCTAACCACCTCTAACAACGGTGAGAATACTAGTGAAAACAACCTAGTTAATCCAGGTGATACCGTAACTATTGATGGTGGTAAGAATGTTACTGTTACTCAAACTAAAGATGCAAACGGTAATCCGATTGTTTCTGTAGCAACCAAAGACCAAGTAACTTTCGGTGAAAAAGCTGAACCAGGTAAAGATGGTAAACCGGGTAAAGACGGTGTTGATGGTTCTGTTGGTGTAAACGGTAAAGACGGCTCCGCTGTTGTATTAAACGGTAAAGACGGTTCTATCGGCTTGAATGGTAAAGACGGCAAAGACGGCTTAACCTTCAAAGCAGCTGACGGTGCACAAGGTGTTGATGGTACAGACGGTGAAAACGGTCTACCGGGTAAAGACGGTCAAACTCGAATCGTTTACCAGCCAACAAATCCGGATGGCACACCAAAAGGTAAACCGGAGCAAATTGCAACACTTAACGATGGTTTAATCTTCACAGGTAACAATGAAGAGCTTAACCGTCATAAGCTAAACACAGTAGTGAAAGTGGTTGGCGAAGGTGTTGATAAAGCAGCATCGGAAAACTTTAAGTCTGCAGCAGGTAACATCAACGTGAAAGCGAACGGAACTGATACCTTAGAAGTTCAATTAGCGAAAGTGATTGATTTAACCGAAGATGGCTCTGTAACAACAGGTGATACTACGGTAAACAACAATGGTTTAACCATTAAAAATGGTCCAAGTGTAACTAAAGCTGGCGTAGATGCAGGTGATAAGAAAGTAACCAATGTAGCAGATGGTGAAATCTCAAGCACAAGCAAAGATGCAGTAAACGGTAGTCAGTTATACAATGTTATCCAAAACACGGGCTGGGATTTAACGGTTGATGGTAATGTTGCAGAAAACACTGGATCAACTCGCGTAGCTAACAATGGTAAAGCGACTATTAAAGGTGGCAAAAACATCGTTGTTTCGCGTAAAGACTCTGTGGTTGAAGTGGCAACTTCAAATAACCCTGAATTTAATACAGTGAAAGTAGGCAACACAACGCTTAGCTCAAAAGTAGCACAAGATGGTGTAAATGAGCTGAATGTTGCCGGTAACAACGGTGCTCCAACGCGTATTACCAATGTTGCACCAGGTGTGAAAGGCACAGATGCAGTAAATGTGAATCAGTTGAAAGGTGAAGTTAATAACATCAATAACAAGATTAACCGTAACCAGAGAGAGTCTCGTGCAGGTATTGCAGGTGCAGCGGCGATTGCGGGCTTACCTGAAATCCACTTAGCGGGTAAATCAATGGTTGCTGCTGCAGCAAGTACCTATAAAGGTCAGAATGCAGTTGCTGTAGGTTACTCACGCTTATCTGATAATAGTAAGGTTAAACTGAAACTTTCAGGTAGTGCCGATACTCAAGGTGATTTCATTGGTACTGTAGGTGTTGGCTACGCTTGGTAATCTGTGAAATAAATAAGGTTGCTAATATAGCAACCTTATAAAACTATAATTTAAAGGGCTGAATTGGTTATCCAATTCAGCCCTTTTTTATACTAGATTATAATATTAGGATTATTACTTCTTCTGTTTAAGAAAATGTACCGTACAAGCTGCAATCAATAATACAGCTGCCGCTCCTAAATAGAGTTCATTCTTTTTCCAGCCGGCATCTAATAAAACACCGGCAAGTGTTGGTGAAACAATTGAACCTAAGCGACCTACACCAATAGCAGTGCCTACACCTGTACTGCGAAAATCCGGTGCGTAAAGCGTTGGGTTGATAGTGTATAAACCTGTAATGCAGCCATTAATTAATCCACCAACAAGAATTGCTAAGGCAATGGCTAAGCCTAAAGTGCTTGAGAACACGAAAGCAATGACAGCACTTGCAGCAAGAATACTAAATAGCTGTAAAATATTTTTTGCAGCCCAGCGGCTAACTAAGAAACCGAAAATTAATGAACCGATTGTTCCGCCCACTGAAATTGCCATACCAACCGTTTGGCTTTGGGTTTTAGGCATTCCGGCTTCTTCTAACAAGGCTGGTGTCCACGAGCTGATGAAATAGAATGAGGCTGAAATTGCAATAAAGGCAACCCAAATTAATAAGGTATTGCGACGATATTCAGGTTCAAAAAGGCGTGCGATAGCAACCTTTTGTTTACCTTTCGCTTCAACTTCCGGTAATTCCCAATTCCCACCTAAGCCTAATTTTACCGCAATTTGGTTTAAACGCTCTTTGGCATTTTTAGGTCTTTTAGAAATTAAAAATTCGACGGATTCAGGTAAAACAAAAAAGAGTAAAAGGAATACTGCACCGGTTAAGATTGCACCCACTAAAAATACCGCTCTCCAGCCATATTCACCTTGTAACAATACGGCGGACATTCCCCCCAGCATCGCCCCAATACCAAAGCCGGAAGCATAAATGGCAATTGCCAATCCACGCCATTTTTGGCTGGCATATTCACTGACTAATACGTTTGTACCCGTTAAAATAGAGGCAACGCCTAAACCTGTGATGATGCGATATAAGCCAATCTCAAAAGCGGAAGAGGCGATATAGGTGAGTAGCATACCCAATGTAGCTAAGCCTGTTCCGATTAAAAGGAGTGGGCGACGACCAAATTTATCTGCAAGCGGTGAAAGGAATAACGAACCGATTGCCATACCAAATAAACCTGCACTCATTAGTGTACCGATAGTTGCACCATCTAAATTTAATTCTTCTCGGATACTTTTAGCGGTAAAGGCGAGTGCCATTAAGTCAAAGCCATCAAGTAAGTTAAGTAAGACTGTTAGCCCAACGACTAACCATTGAAATGAAGTCATTTTATTATGAGCAATTTGATCACGAATATCCATAAGTGGTTCTCCAAAAATAATGTGTAAAGCTATTGTTATAGCTTGAACTATATGGACTTAAAGAAAATTAATCAAACGCAAAATTTACATAAAATTTATGAAAGATTTTCATAATAAGGTTTTAATGGAGGAAGGGAAAGTGAAAATAAAGCTGAAAGCTTTCCCCTCTTGATAAAAGAAGGGGGGAAGGAGAGTTGATAACGGTTTTATTTCTTCTCAGCTTGTTCAGCTGCTCTTTTGCGTCTAATTTCTTTCGGATCAGCAATCAGAGGACGGTAGATTTCAATTCTATCGCCATCTTCTACTGTTTCATTGAGTTTGGCAGGGCGGCTGAAAATACCGACTTTATTTTCTCGTAAGTCGATTTCAGTGTATTTTTCTAACACGCCTGAGAGCAGAATAATATTTTGAATAGTGGTAGTTTGCGGCACTTGTAGCTTTTTGAGGAAATATTTATCCGGATAGGCATAAAGCACCTCTACGTTAATCTCTTGTATTTCCTGCTCTGTTTGACGTTGTTCAGACACCATAGACCTCTTTTGCACGTTGTTTAAACGCATTCACCATTTTTAACGTAAGTTCGTTGAATACCTTGCCGAAAACTAATGCCACAATCGGGCTTGAAAATTCAAAATTAAGTTCAAGTGAAATTTTACAGCTCTGTTCATCGAATGGAGTGAATGTCCAAAAACCGTGTAAATGGCGAAAAGGACCTTCCACTAAAGTCATCTCAATTTTATAGGGTGGGCTCATTTTATTATGAGTGCTAAACGTTTGGCTAATCCCCAATTTTTGAATATGGAGCTCAGCAGTTAATTCATTTTCCCCTGTGCTTAAGGTTTTTGTACTCACACAGCCTGATAAAAACTCAGGATATCTCTCATAATTATTTACAAGCCGGTACATTTGTTCAGCACTGTAAGGCACAAGGGCAGATTGATTAACAATTGGCATAATATCTCTTTTTTGAATTAACAAGCGGTCATATTTTACAGGAAATTTGCAAGTCTATAAAGAAACGCTTTTGACTTGAAGATAAACCTCTTGCCCTTCTTTAAGCGAAAGCTCATCAAAAGACCACAGGCTTATCGTACTCCAAACAGTTTGATTTTCGACAAGAACAGCCACATCAACCCGATCTAAATGGTTTTCGATTTTCTGTATATCACCTTTTAATATATTGCGGATTGAACTTTGCATTGGTTTTTGTAAGCTGATAGAAACATCTTTACTCGCAATGGTAACACGCAAATTTTCGCCTATTTGATGACGAGGAAGTTGATGAATCCAAAGGCGTTGCTCATTTAGCCCTAGTCCAAGCATATTATATCTTGGTTGCTGCTCTTTTATCGGTAACTCAAGTAAACTAATGCGTTGATTGTTTGGTTGCCAATCGGCAAAAGCCGGGCTATGCCACACATTAACAACGCTATCAAATGCCATCACTTTGCCATTATTAAGTAAAAGGAGCTGATCAGCAAGGCGAACGATTTCTTCTAAACTATGGCTAACATAGAGAATGGGTATGTTAAGCTGAATAGCTAATTTATCTAAATAATCTAATAGCTCTTGTTTGCGTGGAAGGTCAAGAGCAGATAAAGGCTCATCCATCAATAAAATATCGGGCGAACTTAATAATGCACGCCCAATTGCCACTCGTTGTTTCTCTCCACCAGAAAGGCTGGCAGGGTAGCGATCTAACAAATGAGAAATGCCTAAAAGCTCCACAATTTGCAAAAAATCGAAAGAATTTGACCGCTTGTAGCCATATTTCAGATTTTTCTCCACCGAATAATGAGGGAATAGGCGATTCTCTTGGAATACATAGCCAATATTGCGTTTTTCAGGCGGAAGATTGATTCCTTTTTCGCTATTAAATAGCACTCGTCCGTTTAATTCAATCCGTCCAGATTGAGCAGTAGAAAGCCCTGCAATTAAATTAATCAGGCTTGATTTACCCTCCCCCGAACGCCCGAAAATAGCGGTAATACCTTGAGCAGGAATCTCTAAATTGACATTCAAATCAAGATTGCCGAGTTGCTGAATAAGGTTAAGTTTTAGCATAACGTTTCTGCCTTTCAGCTAACCATTCCGAACAGAATAGGGCGATCAGTGAAATCGCAATCGCCACCAAACATAAGCGGGCAGCAGCCATTTCGCCATTTGGCGTTTCAATAAAAGTAAACAGGGCAGCCGGAATGGTTTGGGTTTGATTTGGAATGTTGGATACAAAAGTAATGGTTGCCCCAAACTCACCTAATGAGCGAGCAAAACCGAGTACACTCCCGGCAATAATACCTGAAAATGCAAGGGGTAAATTTAAGGTAAAAAAGACTTTTAATGGGCTTGCCCCTAATGTGCGTGCAGCTTGTTCGAGTTTGGGATCAACCGAATCAAATGCCAAACGGATTGAGCGAACCATTAGTGGAAATGCCATTACCATTGAGGCAAGTACCGCACCTTTCCACGAAAAACTGAAACTAAACTGAAACCATTCCCACAAATATTGCCCGATTACCCCACGTTTCGCCATAGAGATTAACAGCAAATAGCCGATTACTACCGGCGGTAAAACCAACGGTAAATGAACAATACCGTTTAAAATGCTTTTGCCCCAAAATTGTTTACGAGAAAGCACCCAAGCCACCCACACGGCAAGTGGTAAAGCAAGTACCACCGCAATGAAGGCAACTTTTAGGCTGAGAACAATCGCATTTAGTTCTTGTGAGGTAAAATCAAACATCACTCAATCGGTTTAAATCCAGCCGCTTCAAATCGAGCTTTGGCTTCCGGTGTTTGTAGAAAATCTAAAAATTTTACGGCAGATTGTTTTTCACTCACCACTGCGGCAGGGTAAACAATTTCGCCATAGCTTTCCTGTGGAAATACGGCAAGCACTTTGACTTTATCAGACACTTTTGCATCGGTGGAATAGACAATCCCTAATGGTGATTCACCACGTTCAACAAAAGAAAGTGCATCTCGTACGTTTTTTGCACGAGCTAATTTGGGCTCAACGGTTTCCCATAAATTATAGTAGGTTAAGGCTTTTTGAGCATATCTTCCAGCAGGAACGTGGGATGGGTCGCCCACAGATAAATAACTATTTGTTAATTCTTTGGCAAAATCGACCGCTTGTATGCTTTCTGCTTGGATTTTGCTCTCGTTTGGGGCAATTAAAACCAGTTCATTTTTAATGAGATTGATCCGCTGCTTAATTTTAGCTGGTTGTTTTTCTACAAGATAATTCAGCCATTGTTGGTCGGCAGAAATAAAGAGATCGGCAGGAGCATCTTGCTCAATTTGTTTGGCTAATGCAGAAGAAGATGCAAATGAAAATATGATCTTATCTTCCGGATATTTTTGTTCAAAATCTTGCCCGATTTCTTGCAGCACATTATTCATTGACGCGGCAGCAAAAACAGTAAGATTTTCTGCAAATGCCATATTAAGTGTTAATGCAAAAACAGTGCTGATAGATAATTGATTTAACATTTTCATCTTGATTACCTAAGAACGTAGCCCAATTCCTCGCTGAATTAACGAATAAGCTACAATATATAGCCCTAAACATAATGAAATTAACACCCCAAAGGTGTAAATCAATGCTACATCACTAATACCTAAAAAACCATATCTTAAGCCGTTGATCATATACACAATAGGGTTAAATTTTGACACTGTTTGCCAAAACTCTGGCAGAAGCGAGATAGAATAAAACACACCACCTAAATAAGTGAGTGGTGTAAGCACAAAGGTAGGAATTAATCCTACATCATCAAAGGACTTCGCAAAAACGGCATTAATCAAACCGCCTAATGCAAAGGCAACAATGGTTAAAAATAGCGTTAGTACAATGATAGCAAAGGAATGAATATCAAAGCTCACAAATATCATTGCAACTAACATTACCAAAAGAGCTGCCAAGCCGGCTCGTAAAATACTACCTAATAAATAGCCCCAAATAATGTTATGAGTGGAAAGGGGAGAAATCAGTAATTCTTCAAAATCACGGGTAAATTTGCTTAAGAAGAAAGACGAAGCGGTATTCACATAAGAGGCAGTAATTGCCGTCATCATAATCAAGCCGGGAGCAATAAATTCCATATAACCCACGCCATTCATCTCGCCAATGCGTCCACCGATTAATTTTCCAAAAATTAAAAAGTAGAGGGTAGTGGTAATTACAGGCGGCACAAGAGTTTGTCGCCAAATTCTCAGAATACGACGGCACTCTTTGCACGCTAAAGTATAAAATCCGATAAAATTCATTTTATTGAGCCATATTAATAAAGAGTTCTTCCAAGCGGTTAGATTTATTTCGCATACTTAATACTTCCGCACCTTGAGCCGCGATTTGTGAAAAGAGATTTGTTAGCCCTTGCTGACGTTTCACATTGACTTCAAGGGTGTTTTCATCGATCCATTTATGCGGATAATCTTGAATGGCAAGCGGTTGATTTTGAATAGAATTTTGCAAATCCAACACAAACACCTCGCTTTCTAATTTCGCAAGCAAGGCTTTCATTGATGTGTTTTCAATCAATTCACCATTTTGAATAATGCCAATATGGCGGCATAACATTTCAGCTTCTTCTAAATAGTGGGTAGTTAGAATAATCGTTGTGCCTTGATTATTTAGATCTCGTAAGAAATCCCATAATGAGCGGCGGAGTTCAATATCCACCCCTGCGGTGGGTTCGTCTAAAATCAATAGTTTGGGATTGTGCATTAAGGCTCTGGCGATCATCACACGGCGTTTCATTCCGCCGGAAAGCTCACGAGTAAGATGTGTGCGTTTTTCCCATAAATCGAGCTGTTTTAACCATTTTTCGGCACGAATAAGAGCCTCTTTGCGTGGAATACCGTAAAAACCGGCTTGTTGTACCAGCACATCAATGACCTTTTCAAACTGATTAAAATTAAATTCTTGTGGTACAAGCCCGATTTGGTGTTTTAATTCCACTTTTTGTGTATCTAAATCGTAGCCAAACACTTTTACGCTACCACTTGTTTTATTTACAAGGGAGCTAATAATACCAATAGTGGTGGATTTTCCTGCACCGTTATGCCCAAGTAGAGCGTAGAAATCCCCTTGCTCTACCACAAGGTTGATCCCTTTTACCGCTTTAACACCGGTCGGGTAGGTTTTCACAAGATCAATTAATTCTAATGCTTTCATCTATTTACTCACTCTGTGCAACCGCTCGAATGGTCGATTCATCAATTTGTGCATCGAAGGCGTTGCGAAGTAACATTAATTTTTCATCGTTCAGCAAAGCAGATTTTGCTGCTTCGGTGAGTTGTTTGAAAATGGCTCGACGAATTTCCAGCGGCGTTTGTTTATCAGCATTGTCGCCGATAGATAAATCATAGCTATAGCCTTTTTCAGCCAATGCCACTTCTAAATTTTTACGAGATTCCACATTATCTAAATGTGCCATATTGGGCTTTAACACCAACGAAAGATGGTTGTCTGCGTGTTTATCTAAGTAGCTGTTTAAGGCAATTTGGCGTGAAAAACCGCCTAAATTAAGCGAATTAGCAATCTCACACCATCTATCTTGTTGACAAGATAAATCAATGGTTTTTGCCACTAGTTCTGGTGTACGTTCTTGCAAAATAGCTTGCTTAATATCCGACGGTTTGGCACTGTCTGCTTGGTTTTCTAATTCAGGGTTGAGCCAAGTCCAACGGTAATCTTCATCGTCTATGCTTTTAGGCGTGTTTTCTGCTTTTGAAACGGATTGATGTGCCGTTTGCTGTTGATTTTCTGCAAACTGGATAAATCGTTCTTGTAATGAAGCGGTCGAATTTTCCGATTTTTTTGCAATAAATTGAGGCGTTTTTAACTCAGGCTTTTTTTTTTCGGCTTGAGTTAAATCAGCTTGCTGTTGCTGTAATTTTTTGCGGGCTTCAAGTGCAGCCATTGCCGGAGAAAACGTAGTGGTATTTTCTTCTTTAGGCATTATAGGAGCTACAGTTGGTGCTTGTGTCGTTTGTGAAGCCACTACCGATTTTTGCTGATTTTTCTCTAAGGTTTCTCTTAGTTGAGCAATTTGATTTTGTGGCTTCGGCAGAGTATTTGTAACCACATTAGTTTGCGGAACGGCAGATACCGTTGGAATGACCATAGTTGCCATTCTTTCCGCCTGTTTCGGGTGGAAAGCTAATGCACGCAGTATCGCCATTTCTACACCGGCACGTTGTTCGGGTGCAAAAGGTAGCTCTTTTTTGCTGTTAAGGATAAGTTGATAGAAAAACTGCACATCTTCAGGTGGCATCTGTTTTGCCAGAAAATGAATGAGCGTTTCTTCTGCGGTGGTAGTTTTGACTAATTGTAACATCGCAATTTTGTGCAATGTTTCTGCAATATCACTCAGCAATTGCTGCCAATCCACCCCTTTAGAGGCAATTTGTTCAATGATTGCCATTGCTTTTTCGCCATCAGCTTGGGCGATTGCTTGCACTAATTCTAATGGCTGATTGTCATCAATGAGCCCCAACATTTGGCTTACCGCATCAAGAGTAATATTGGCATTACTCATTGCGATAGCTTGATCAGTGAGACTGAGTGAATCACGAATACTACCCTGTGCCGCTTTTGCTAGTTTTTCAATAGCAATAGTTTCATAAGGAATACTTTCTGCGTTGAGAATAAATTCTAGGTGTTTAGCAATTTGCGATTGCTCTAATGCACGCAAATGGAATTGCATACAGCGAGAAAGAATAGTGATCGGCAGCTTTTGTGGATCGGTAGTCGCCAATAAGAATTTAACGTACTCAGGCGGCTCTTCAAGGGTTTTAAGTAACGCATTAAAGCTGTGGCGAGAGAGCATATGCACTTCGTCGATCAGATAAACCTTAAAACGCCCAACAGTGGGTTTGTATTGTACGTTATCCAGTAGTTCACGAGTATCTTCTACTTTGGTGCGAGAGGCTGCATCGATCTCAATCAGATCGATAAAATGCCCTTCTTCGATTGCCTTGCAGTTGGCACATTCTCCACAAGGGTCAGCAGTAATGCCATTTTCGCAGTTTAGCCCTTTTGCAAAAAGGCGAGCAATGGAGGTTTTTCCTACGCCTCGGGTGCCTGAAAACAGATAGGCGTGATGAAGCCTATCTTCTCTTAAACTGTTTTCAAGAGCAGATAAAACGTGTTGTTGTCCAACGACTTCCGAAAAGCGTTGTGGTCTCCATTTACGGGCTAAAACTTGATAACTCATTGATTTCTTTCACAGAATATTTTTACAAGCGGTTATTTTTTCTAAATTTTTTGCAAAATGTCTGCGTTTTAACATCAACTTTGCTGACAAAACAAAATGCGAACATAGTGAGTAAATTTTTAGTAAAAAGCGACCGCTTGTAATAGATTAATGGCCTTCAAAGCTCACTAAACTGAAGGATTTAACTCCTTCTTTTTCTAAACGCTCTTTGCCACCTAATTCCGGTAACCAAATTACAAATGCGGCGTGTTCCACTTTGCCACCTAAACGGCGAATCAATTTAGCTGTTGCATCAATAGTACCACCAGTGGCTAATAAATCATCGATCATTAACACATAGTCATTAGCGTTGATAGCATCTTTGTGGATTTCTAGCGTATCTTCACCATATTCAAGAGTATAAGATTGAGAAATTACTTCACGTGGTAATTTTTTGGGTTTACGAACTAGCACAAAAGGCACACCAAGTGCTAGGGCAACAGGGGCTCCGAAAATAAAACCACGAGATTCCGTGCCGACAATTTTAGTAATGCCTTTGTCTTTAAATTCAGCCACAATAGCATCAATGGTTGCTTGGAATGCGGTTGGTACCTCTAAAAGTGAAGTAATATCACGAAAAATGATCCCTGCTTTAGGGTAGTCAGGAATAGATTTGATAGAAGATTTGATTAAATCTAATTGGTTCATTATTTGACCTATATGTAATTTGAAAATAACTGGAAAACTCTATAGAAAAATGAGGGAAATTTCAAGGAAATTAGTCAATTTAATCATAAACATTTCGCAGGTTTCGGCAATCCTGCAATTTTTGTAGCTTGTTTTGCAGGTCCGTCGGGGAATAAACGTTGCAAATAACGGCTATTGCCTTTTTCTTCGCCAAATTTTTGTGCCATTGCTTTGACTAACATTCTAATTGCAGGAGAGGTTTTATATTCTTGGTAAAACTCTCGCACTAAGTAGATGATTTCCCAATGTTCAGCAGTTAATGTAATTTGTTCTTTTTCTGCGATTTTTTCAGCAAGTTGTTCAGACCAATCATTTAGGTTTTTCAAATAACCTGCATCGTCAGTTGGGTATTGGATATTATTCAGTTCTATAGACATAAAATAAAAATGCCACATAAAGTGGCATTCCTCTTATATTTTAATATTAATCATCACTACCTAATACACCAAAGATTTGTAAGAAACTTACAAATAGGTTATAGATAGAAACATATAAATCAACAGTTGCACGAATGTAATTTGTTTCGCCACCGTGAATAATATTGCTAGTTGCAAGTAAAATCGCACCGCTTGAGAAGATAACAAATAAGCTGCTTAACGCTAAACCTAGCGCTGGAATCGCTAAGAAAATATTAGCGATAATGCCGACTAATAGTACCACAAATAATGCTACCATCATTCCACTTAAGAAACTCATATCTTTTTTTGTGGTTAAGACGTAAGCTGAGCAAGCGAAGAAAACTAATGCCGTTGCACCGAATGCAAGGGCAACAATATCGCCTAAACCGGCACCGATGTAACGGTTAAGAATTGGCCCTAAGGTATAACCTAAGAAGCCTGTTAACGCAAATACGCTTAAGATACCCGTACTGCTATTTGAGGTGGCATTTGTTAAGAATAGTAAGCCATAAAAGCCGATTAATAAGCCCCACCAAGGCATTGCCGGTGCGTTCATTTGCATTGCAACAAAAGCAACAACAGCTGAGAAAGTCAGTGTCATTGCCAATAACATATAGGTATTGCGAAGCACTTTGTGAGTGCTAATCAGTGATTCAGATGTTGAGTAACTATGAGCTAAACGATTTTCCATAAAAATTCCTTCTGTTTTTGTTTTTAAATCGGAAAAACCGACGGATTGATATGTATGGATAAATTCCCATAAATCAAGTCTTAAATTAGCGGTAATTTATTGTAAAGTCAATGCGATTTTGTAACAGGGGAGTAAAAAAAATAATTTAGTTATGTTACACTTAACGCAATTCTACTGCTTGTTCCTTTAGTTTTGTTATGAAGCTTAATTTCCCAACTTTTTTAACTTTATTTCGTGTCGGAATGATACCACTTTTTATTGTGGCGTTTTATCTGCCGACTAAATATGCTCCAGAAATTGCTACCTTAATATTTTTCATTGCTTCTATTACTGATGCGTTTGATGGCTATTTAGCCCGTAAATGGAATCAAACCACTAGACTTGGAGCATTTTTAGACCCTGTCGCAGATAAAGTACTGGTTGCTGTTGCTTTTGTTTGTGTGGCGGAGCATTACCATACTTGGTGGGTTACCATTCCAATCTGTATTATGATTGCCAGAGAGATTATTATTTCTGCTTTGCGTGAATGGATGGCAGAGCTTGGCGAGAGAGCAAGCGTTGCCGTTTCAATTTGGGGAAAAGTTAAAACAACTGCTCAAATGTTAGCCTTGGGCGGAATGATTTGGCGACAAAGTGAAGCAATGGAAATTTTAGCCTTTATTCTACTTTATATTGCGGCAGGTTTAACTATTTGGTCGATGTTGCAATATTTGAATGCTTCCAAAGGCAGCTTGTTGAAGTCGTAAGCGGTCTATTTTTATTATTTTTTTGCAATTGTGAGGCTATTTTGCAATTGCATATTCTGAATTTCATCACGCATAATGTCCGAATTTGATTCCAAATCTTTTCTTGTTGATGTTCCTCATCAGCCCGGTGTTTATCGTATGTACGATGGCAAAGGAAAGATTATCTATGTTGGTAAAGCCAAAGATCTAAAAAAGCGTTTATCGAGCTATTTCCGTGCGAATTTACCTAATCGTAAAACCGAGGCATTGGTGTCGAATATTGCCCATATTGAGACAACGCTAACCCATTCCGAAACAGAAGCCCTACTGTTAGAACACAACTATATTAAAGAAAATCAACCTAAATATAATGTGCTTCTGCGTGATGACAAAGCCTATCCTTATATTTTACTCACTAAACATCAACATCCGCGTGTGGGGAGCTTTCGAGGCAGTAAAAAAATCAGTGGTGAATATTTTGGACCTTACCCTAATGCCACGGCAGTGCGGGAAACGCTCTACTTGTTGCAAAAAATTTTCCCTGTCCGACAGTGTGAAGACAGCTATTATAAAAACCGCTCCCGCCCTTGTTTACAATATCAGATCGGACGTTGTCTTGCCCCTTGTGTGGAAGGTTATTGCACGCAAGAAGAATACGATAATCAAGTGAAATTGGTTCGATTGTTTTTACAGGGTAAAGATCATCAAGTGGTAGAATATCTGATTGGTAAGATGGAAAGTGCGGCTGAAAATCTGGAATTTGAAACGGCGGCACGTTATCGAGATCAAATCCAACTCGTGCGTGAAGTAATGGAAAAACAGTCGATCTCAACTGATCGTCAGGACGATCTGGATTTTATTTCGATTGCTTACCAATATGGTATTGCTTGCGTGCATATTTTGTTTGTACGACAAGGCAAGGTATTAGGCAATCGAAGCTATTTTCCAAAAGTGCCAAATCATACCGATCTTGCTGAATTAAGTGATACCTTCATCGGGCAGTTTTATTTGCAGATGAACCAGCATCGCACAATTCCCAATCAGATCATTATCGATCAAACAGTGAGTGAAAAAGAAGCCTTAGAAACCGTACTATCTGAACAAGCCGGGCATAAAGTTACCATTTTAAATAAAGTACGAGGTGAAAAAAGTCGCTACCTCGCTCTTGCTCAAACCAATGCAATTGCTGCTCTGAATGTTCAATTAAAGCAAGACGAACGTATTCACACTCGCTACGAAGCTTTACAAGCGGTGCTAAATCTCGAAAAAATTGCAAGAATGGAGTGCTTTGACATCAGCCACACAATGGGTGATCAAACAGTCGCTTCTTGTGTAGTGTTTGATGAAAACGGCATTTTGAAATCGGATTATCGCCGTTTTAATATTGAAGGCATTACGCCCGGTGATGATTATGCCGCAATGGAGCAAGCTCTTCTGAAGCGTTATGACCGACCACTTCCACCGGAAAAAATTCCTGATATTATTTTTATCGACGGAGGCAAAGGGCAGCTTAATCGAGCGTTAGATACTTTTTCCAGGCTGAAGGTGGAGTGGGATATATCTAAACCGCTCTTAATTGGTGTTGCAAAAGGTGTAGAACGTAAAGCAGGGCTAGAAACCTTGATTATCAGCAAATGGGATAAAGAGATCAACTTACCGCCCGATAGCCCTGCTTTGCATTTAATTCAGCATATTCGAGACGAAGCACATAACTACGCTATCAATGCACATCGAAAAAAACGCCAAAAAGCCTTTACTGAAAGTGGGTTAGAAAGCATTGAGGGCGTTGGAGCTAAACGTCGCCAAGCTTTATTAAAATATCTAGGCGGAATGCAAGGTGTGAAAAATGCCACGCTTGAAGAAATTCAAAGCGTGCCGGGTATTTCTAAAGCTTTAGCGGAAGTTGTTTTCGATACTTTGAGAAATAGTTAATTAAACAAGCGGTCATTTTTGTTGAAAAATTTACTCGTTATGCTTGCAGCTCGTATCATCAGTAGCACTGATGTTAAAACGTAAGTGTTTTTGCAAAAATGTCCGAAAAAACAACCGCTTGTTATATTGCAAATTGAAATGAAAAATAAGCAAACGTTTGCGTAATCGTTTGCTTATTTGGCGGGAAATCCGTATAATTCGCCCCTAATTTTTTATTTCTTTCAATCTTATTTTGAGGCATTTATGCAAAAAATTCTTTACCCTGTTGATTCTAAACCGCCATTCGGTCTAACGCTTCTTCTTGCGGCACAACATTTGTTGGCGGCACTTGGTGGTATTATTGCCGTGCCGTTAGTCATTGGCAATGTGCTAAATTTACCTGCATCGGATATTATCGTGCTGGTTAATGCAGCGTTATTGGTGTCGGGTATTGTAACGATTATTCAATGTCAAGGCATCGGACCTATCGGTTTACGTTTACCAAGTGTGATGGGAACGAGTTTTACTTTCGTAGCGGCAGCACTGGCTATCGGTTTTAGTGAGCACGGAGTAGCAGGGATTATGGGGGCATCGTTAGTTGGTTCTCTAGTAATGATTATCGGCAGCTTTTTTATGCCTTATGTGCGTAAACTTTTTCCACCTGTGGTAACCGGTGTTGTTGTAATGATGATCGGTTTAAGTTTAATTCCTGTGGCGGTGGACTGGTTTGCAGGCGGTCAAAGAGGTGATGCACATTATGCCGATCCTGCTAATCTTGCAATGGCGACTTTTGTGCTGGTTCTGGTTGTGATTTTAGTACAATGGGGCAAAGGCATTTTTTCAGCAGCTGCAATTGTGATTGGTATGATAGTAGGCTATGTAGTGGCTTTAGCTTTAGGTTGGATAAACTTTGATAACGTGAAATCAGCCGATGTGGTAGCTATTCCACAGCCATTGCATTTTGGTCTTGCTTTCCCGATTTCAGGTATTATTGGGATGAGCATCGCTTATTTAGTAACCATTGTGGAATCAAGCGGTAACTTTTTAGCGTTAGGAAATGCGACACAAACCGAAATTACAGGTAAACATTTACGTGGGGGCGTGTTGTGTGATGGACTAGGCTCAGCATTTGCAGCAATTATGTCTACCACGCCATTTTCATCATTCGCCCAAAATATCGGTGTGATTTCTTTAACCGGTGTTGCAAGCCGCTATGTTGTAACTGTGATGGGGTGCTTATTGGTATTAGCCGGTATCTTCCCTTGGTTTGGAGCCTTGATTGTGTCTATTCCAACCCCGGTTTTAGGTGGAGCTGGCTTAATGATGTTTGCGATGATTATTGCAGCAGGTATCCAAATGTTAGACAAAGTAGAACGTTCAAAACGTAACGGGTTAATTATTGCGATTTCAATCGGTTGTGGCTTAGCTGTTACTACTCGCCCGGAGTTATTAGATAAACTCCCTTCGTTTGTAAAAGAAGTATTTGGGTCGGGCATTACTGTTGGCTCACTATTTGCACTCATTTTGAATTTAATTCTACCAAAAGATGAAAATAAAGAATTAGAAAATGAATAGTGATTGATTTAATCGGTAAATCTTACTTGAAATTTCATTGATTAATCACTATCTTAGCAAAAGCTGTACGCCTTAACTCGTAATCAGTTGGGGCGTTTCTTTTTTATTTAGATGTTTAAGGACAAATTTATGAGTAATGTTATTCACACAACAGATGCAACATTTGAACAAGATGTTTTAAAATCAGATGTGCCTGTATTGTTAGACTTTTGGGCACCGTGGTGTGGTCCTTGCCGTATGATCGGACCTGTGCTTGACGAGTTATCGGTTGATGCACAATTTGAAGGCAAAGTAAAAATTGCAAAAATGAACGTAGATGAAAATCCAAATGTAGCGGCACAATTTGGTGTACGTAGCATTCCATTTTTACTTTTATTTAAAAACGGCGAGGTTGTTGCACAACAAGTTGGTGCTCTTCCACACGCACAAATGGCTGAATTTATTAAACAAGCGTTATAATTAAATTAAAGCAAAAATAGGGCGAATTTGTCGCCCTCTTTTTTTGTGATTTGAATATTGCTTGCACAAGGGTAAATCTGCAAAAAAATAGCAAAAAAAGACCGCTTGTTTTATCAGATAAGCCTAGTCAAATGATGACTAAATAGGTACAATCTTTAAATTGCGTTTTAAATTTTAAAGTGCGATTCGATTTTATTTTTGGAGATATTTATGTCGTGGAATGAATCAGGTAATCAGCAAGACCCTTGGGGGAAGCCGGGGCAGAGAAGATCTGAGCCAAAGCCTGAACAGCAAGAACAAGATCAAGGGCAAGGTCCTGCTCAAGGCTCACAACAAGGACCAACCAATAATCAACGAAACGAACAGCAACCACCTGATTTAGAAGAAGTTTTCAGTAGTCTATTGAAAAAAATGGGCGGTGGAAAATCGCCTAATAATGGTTCTAGCAATCCAAATAGTATCGGATTTGGCAAATTTCTACCTGTTGTTTTAGGACTTGCCGCTGTGGTGTGGGCAGGTTCAGGATTTTATACTGTACAAGAGGCTGAGCGAGGTGTCGTTACCCGTTTAGGTAAACTTGATAATATCGTTATGCCGGGCTTGAATTGGAAGCCAACTTTTATTGATTCTGTAACTAGAGTGAACGTAGAACGTGTTTCTGAGTTAAATACGAGCGGTTCAATGCTTACTCAAGATGAAAATATGGTTCAAGTTGAGATGACGGTTCAGTATCGTGTAGAAGATCCTGCTAAATATCTGTTTAGTGTGAGCAATCCTGATGAAAGTTTAAAGCAAGCCACAGACAGTGCGTTACGTTATGTGATTGGTCATATGACAATGGACGAAATTCTAACCACAGGTCGAGCAACAGTGCGTGAAAGAACGTGGACGACTTTGCGTGAGATCATCAAAACCTATGATATGGGCTTGTTGGTAACGGATGTGAACTTCCAATACGCTCGTCCGCCTGAAGATGTAAAAGCAGCATTTGATGATGCGATTAAAGCACAAGAAGATGAGCAGCGTTTAATTCGTGAGGCGGAAGCTTATGCAAGAGGGGAAGAGCCGATTGCACGCGGTCAAGCACAGCGTACGATTGAACAAGCAGAAGCCTATAAAGAAGCTGTTGTGTTAAATGCAAAAGGGGAAGTTGAACGTTTAAGCCAATTATTACCTGAATATAAGGCTTCGCCAGCGCTGACTCGTGAGCGTTTATATATTCAAACGATGGAAAAGGTGATGAAAAACACACCTAAAGTTGTGATGGATTCATCAGGTAATAATTTAAATGTATTACCTTTTGATAAGTTAATGAATAATTCATCAGCTCCTAAATTTGAACAACAAAAAATTGAGCAGCAAGTCGCACCGGTACAAACACAAGTTGCACCGCCACCGGTTGTTCAACCAAGAATACAGGTTCAGCCACAATCAGCAGAGCAGCAAATAGACCAAACTCGTAAAGGGAGATTTTAATAATGCGTAAATTATTATTACCTGTACTGGCTGTGGTAGCATTTGTTGTACTGCAATCAGTAACCATTGTGAACGAAGGCGAGCGTGGCATTATGTTACGTTTTAATAAAGTTCATCGTGATAGCGATCAAAAAGTGGTGGTTTACCAACCGGGTATTCATTTCAAAATGCCATTTATTGATAGCTTGAAAGTGTTAGATGCCCGTATTCAAACGCTAGATGGTCAAGAAGACCGCTTTGTAACGGTGGAGAAAAAAGACCTCTTGGTAGATTCCTATGTGAAATGGCGAATTAGTGATTTTGGTCAATTCTACACCTCAACAGGTGGCGATTATCAGAAAGCAGCTGATTTATTACGTCGTAAAGTCAGCGACCGTCTGCGTTCTGAAATTGGTTCTCGTACTATTAAAGATATTGTATCAGGCTCTCGTGGTGAATTAATGGCAGGAGCTCAAAAAGCATTAAATACCGGTGAAGATGGCACAGAACGTTTAGGTATGGAAGTTGTTGATGTGCGTGTTAAACAGATCAACTTACCGAATGAGGTTTCTGCTTCTATTTACCAACGTATGCGTGCAGAGCGTGATGCGGTTGCTCGTGAACACCGTTCACAAGGTAATGAGAAAGCAGAAATTATACGTGCTGAAGTAGATAAAAAAGTAACTTTAATTTTGGCAAATGCTAATAAAACGGCTCAAACATTACGAGGCGAAGGCGATGCTCAAGCGGCAAAACTCTATTCAGAGGCGTTTGGTAATGAGCCGGAATTTTATAGCTTTATTCGAAGTTTAAAAGCGTATGAAGATAGCTTTGCTGAAGGGCAGAATAATATGATGTTATTGAAGCCAAATAGTGAGTTTTTACGCTTTATGCAAGCTCCTACAAAATAGTTGTATCTATAAAACCCGATCTAGTATCGGGTTTTGATTTTTTACCTATTTAGGCGATTACAAGCGGTTAATTTTAATAAAAATTTTGTAATTTTCTGCGATAAATTGACCGCTTGCAATATACCGTTATAATAGGTTATCACTGTTCATTCTAATTTAAAGAGGCATTTTCTATGGGTAAAAGTGTTGCGATTCTCGGGGCTCAGTGGGGCGATGAGGGCAAAGGCAAAATTGTTGATTTATTAACAGATCGTGTGAAGTATGTGGTGCGTTACCAAGGCGGTCATAACGCAGGGCATACGCTAATCATTAATGGTGAGAAAACCGTTCTTCGTCTTATTCCATCTGGTATTTTACGCGATAACGTAACTTGCTTAATCGGTAACGGTGTGGTGCTTTCGCCGGAAGCGTTAATGAAAGAGATGGGTGAATTAGAAGAGCGTGGCATTAATGTGCGTGAGCGTTTAAAAATCTCAGAGGCTTGCCCGTTAATTTTACCTTACCACGTTGCGATGGATCACGCTCGTGAATCGGCACTTGGTAAAAACAAAATTGGTACAACCGGGCGTGGTATCGGTCCGGCTTATGAAGACAAAGTTGCCCGTCGTGGTTTGCGTGTAAGTGATTTGTTTGATAAAGAACATTTCGCAGAAAAATTAAAGGATATTTTAGATTACTACAACTTCCAATTGGTGAACTATTACAAAGTAGAAGCGGTAGATTACCAAAAAACTTTAGATGATGTTTTTGCGATTGCCGATGTAATCACTGGAATGGTGGCAGACGTAACAACTTTACTCCACGAAGCTCGTAAAAATGGAGATAACATCTTATTTGAAGGTGCTCAGGGCACAATGTTAGATATCGACCACGGTACTTACCCATTCGTAACCAGCTCAAATACTACCGCAGGTGGTGTTGCAACAGGTTCTGGCTACGGACCTCGTAACTTAGATTATGTGTTAGGAATCATCAAAGCCTACTGTACACGTGTAGGAAGTGGTCCATTCACTACCGAATTATTTGATGAAGTAGGAGCAGAAATCGCTCGCAAAGGTAACGAATTCGGTGCAGTAACAGGTCGCCCACGTCGCTGTGGTTGGTTTGATGCTGTAGCAGTTCGCCGTGCAGTACAAATTAACTCTATTTCTGGTTTTTGTATGACAAAACTTGACGTATTAGATGGTTTCAAAGAGTTAAAAATCTGTACAGCATATAAAATGCCAGACGGCAGAATTGTGGAATATGCACCACTTGCAGCAAAAGACTGGGAAGGTGTTGAACCAATTTACGAAACAATGCCGGGCTGGTCAGAAAACACCTTCCGTGTAACTAAACGTGAAGAGCTACCGCAAGCTGCATTAGATTACATCAAACGTATCGAAGAATTGGTCGGCGTACCGGTGGATATCCTCTCAACAGGTCCGGATCGTGTAGAAACGATGATTCTAAGAGATCCGTTTGCAGCATAATTTTTGTAATGCTTGAGTACTAAAACCATTTAGTTGTAAAAAACTAAATGGTTTTTTTAGTGTGTAAAAAAGTCATAAAAATAAACCGGCTTGTATAGTATTATCTAACAAGCGGTCAAAAACGGTCAATTTTTTGCAGAATATGCTACTTTTTATTTTGGTATTGTCAATTCGGGATTATAAGTCAATGATTGTAAGCCTTTGATAAATAAGGTATAAACAGTTTCTTACCTAAATCAAAAGATCACCCGTCAATGAAACCCAAATACCCAAAATGCCATCGCCACCTAAAACCGAAGAAGAGCACTTACGTTATCGTATTTTAGAGCCGGAAGCGGAGAATACTATCCTAAAAAGTAGCAGGAGTTAAACCAAGCAAAAATACCGATATTGAGCAGAAAGTTGTCTAGATTTATCCACGACAATAACAACGGCTATCGTCGGATTACGTTGGTGCTGTGGTTGATTTAGACAATTAACCACAAAAAAGTCCAAACGATAATACAAAGATTGGATTAAAAGGGAAAAGTAAACGCCGAAAATATGGCTCCTATCAAGGCAACTTAGAAAAAATAGCGGATAATCTTTTTTGGCACGAAATTTTGTTTCCACTACCCCAAACGAGAAATGGGGAACAGACGTGAGCGAGTTCAAATGTGAGGAAGGTAAGCTATATTTATTGCCTATCAAAGACTTATTTAATGGTAAAATTATCGCTTACGATTTGACGAGAACCCCAAATTTTGAGCAAATTACCCGAATGATCGCACAGGCTGTGGTAAGGCTTGAAGAAGCTAAACCGATATTGCACTCAGAAGGTTGGCTGTATCAAATGTCGGATTTTCGAGAAATTTGTCAAAAAACGGCATAACGCAAAGTATGCCGAGAAAAAGATATTGTCCGGATAACGGGGTGATGGAGAGTTTTTCTGGCGACTGAAAAAGGAATATTATTTTAGCAAGCGGTTTGAAACCTTTGAACCGCTTGAACAAATAATTCACAATTACATTTATTACTACAACAATGAGCGTATTCAAGTGAAGCTAAAAGGACTCAGCCCTGCGGAATACAGAGAACTCAGTCCTTGAATTAAATCAGTTTAACTTTGGGGGGAGAGCATTATCCAACCTTTTTAAATTATGCTATACCAAATAAACTATATAATGTAATCACTAATATGGTTGCAAGAATTGGCATAAGGAAAGATGTTACCGCGATTTCCAGGTAGGAATCTTTATGAGTCATTCCAGTATTACTCAATAAGGTTAATACCGCACCGTTATGTGGCATAGTATCTAAACCGCCAGATGAAAGTGATGAAACACGGTGCATCGCATCTGGTGAAATTCCGAATTGTTGGGCAATTTGTAAGTATTTCTCACCAAGAGCTTCTAACGCAATACCCATACCGCCTGAAGCAGAACCTGTTGCACCTGCTAAGACATTAATCGCAATAGAAAGTGAAATTAATGGGCTACCTGGGATATTTAAGATCATTATAGTTAAATGTTCAAATCCCGGTGCCATACGAACTACGCTACCAAAACCTACTGCCGCTGCCGTATTGATAATTGCCCCTACTGCACCATTCGCACCTTTACCTATTGCAGGAATAAATTTATCGCGTTTGTTTAAGCTGAGCAATATAACTAATGCAATACCCGCTAGTAAGGCAATTACGATATTTTTAGGATCACTATTTTTTAAACCGATTAATTCTGGTACAAAGTTTAATACGACAATAACAGCAATTAATGGCAAAATGGCTAAAAGTGGATTCGGTAATTTTTCATCGGTTACTTTTTCTATTCCTTCCGTAGGTTCTACAAAAAATTCACCATTTGCTACGTATTTTTTACGACGCATTTCAAGGTAGGCAACACCGCCAAAGAATAAAAATGCGGTTGCAACAAGCCCCATGAATGGTGCAGCCATTGCATCGGTATGGAAATAGCGTGTTGGAATTAAGTTTTGAATCTGTGGTGAGCCCGGTAAAGCTGTCATCGTGAAAGTAAATGCACCTAATGCGATAGTGCCAGGAATTAGACGACGAGTAATATTCGCTTCTTTAAATACTGCTAATGCTAGAGGATATACTGCAAATACAACTACGAATAAACTCACACCGCCATAAGTTAATAATGCACAGCCTAATACGATTGATGCAATAGCACTTTTGGTGCCTAATGCTTTAGTTAGCCAAGAGGCGATAGATTTAGCTCCTCCGCTCACATCCATTAAGTTACCAAAAATCGCACTTAGTAAGAAAGCAGGAAACCAAGCTTTCACAAAGCCGACCAGACCTGTCATATAGCTATCTAAATAGGCATCTAGTACGTCTAAATCTCCTGTAAAGGCAACCACAGCAGCACATAACGGTGCAATCCAAACGATTGAATAACCTCGGAATGCAAGATACATCAATAGTACTAAGCCGACAAAAATGCCAATTAAACTTAACATATAAATCTCCTAGAAATATAAGGGTGCGTATAAAAGCACCCTGATTAATAATGGTGCCTTTACATTAGCATGCACCCGTGAAATTTAAGGATTATTCCTCAATTTTGTTGATTAACGAGCAGTCCAACCGCCGTCCATAGTTAAAGTAGAACCGGAGATAGATGCAGCAGCATCAGAGCATAAGAATTTCACAAATTCACCTAGCTCTTTTGGCTCAATCATACGTTTCACCGCAGCGTTCGCTAACATAATCTTGCTGATAACTTCTTCTTCTGAAATACCGTGGTTTTTCGCTTGGTCAGCAATTTGTTTGTCCACTAATGGAGTACGAACATAAGCAGGGCAAATAGAGTTTACGGTAATACCAAATTGACCACCTTCTAATGCCGCAGTTTTGGTTAAACCAGATAAACCGTGTTTAGCTGACACATAAGCAGATTTGTAGTCAGAAGCTACTAAGCCGTGGATTGAATTCAGATTAATAATACGTCCCCACTTATTCTCCTTCATATGTTTCCAACTATATTTGGTAAGTAAGAATGGGGCAGTAAGCATTAGATTGATCATAAAATCCCATTTGTCTTCTGGGAAATCTTCAATCGCAGCAACATTTTGGATACCTGCAACATTCACTAAAATATCCACGCCGCCAAATTTTTCTGTAGCGAAATCGACAGCAGCTTTACAACCTTCACGTTTAGAAAGATCTGCTTGAATATAAACCGCACCTAAACGAGAGGAATGTTCTTTCAATGCTTCCTCATTTACATCAACCATCACGATATTTAAATCTTCGGTTGCAAGACTTTCACATACTGCCAAGCCAATACCACTTGCCGCGCCTGTTACTAAAGTTGTTCTTTTAGCCATAATAATTTTCCTTCTGTTTTTAGTTGTGATTAAATACGTTCAACAATCATTGCAATGCCTTGACCACCACCAATACATAATGTTGCTAAACCAAATTGTTTATCACGTGCATGCATTGAGTGTAATAAGGTAACTAAGATACGAGCACCACTCGCACCAATTGGGTGACCAAGTGCAATAGCACCACCATTTACATTTACTTTTTCAGGATCAAAACCTAATTCTTTGCCAACTGCTAAGAATTGTGCTGCAAAGGCTTCATTTGCTTCAATTAAGTCAATATCACTTAACTGTAAGCCTGTTTTTTTCAATGCATTTAAAGTCGCAGGAACAGGTCCCATTCCCATAATATCCGGAGCAACACCACCGCTTGCGTAACCTTTCACACGAGCAAGAATATTCAAACCTAATGCTTTTGCAGTTTCTTCTTCCACGATAACTAATGCTGCCGCACCATCGTTGATACCTGAGGCATTACCTGCAGTAACCGTACCTTCTTTATCAAACGCAGTACGGAGCCCCGCTAGAGCATCAAGCGTTGAATCTTGTTTTACGAACTCATCAGTATCAAAAACAACGTCTTTACGTTTGATCTTGATATTTAATGGCACGATTTCATTTTTGAATGCACCTGATTGAATTGCTGCGGTGGCTTTTTGTTGAGAGGCAAGAGCTAATTCATCTTGCATTTCACGAGTGATACCATATTTTTTTGCTACATTTTCAGCAGTAATTCCCATATGATAGTTATTTTCAGCACACATTAGACCATCGGATAAAATCACATCTTGAACTTTCGCATCACCTAAACGATAGCCCCAGCGAGATTTAGAATCTAATAAGTATGGAGCTTGGCTCATATTTTCCATACCACCTGCGACAATGATATTGGCATCACCCGCTTTAATTGCCTGTGCAGCTAACGCCACCGCTTTTAAGCCTGAACCACATACCTTATTAACGGTATAAGCAGGAACTTCTTGTGCAATTCCCGCTCGTAATAACGCTTGACGTGCAGGATTTTGTCCAAGACCTGCTTGCAAAACATTACCCATAATCACTTCATCAACGATACCAATATCAATACCTGATTTTTCAATCGCTGACTTAATGACACTTGTACCCAGCTCAACTGCGGATACACCGGCTAAAGAACCACCAAAACTACCGATAGCGGTACGTACCGCACTTGCAATAACGACATTTTTCATACTATATCTTTCCTTTTATTAGGATAAATCTCATTTACAAGCGGTCTGTTTTTGCAAATTTTTTACTAAAATTGACCGCTTGCTACTTTATAAGCCTGCGAGTGGCATTGTTTTTAAGTTTGGAGAAATAATAAATTCTGCTTCGGTTTTAACTTTAACAGTCTCTAAATCACAGCCTTCGGCAATTTCAGTTAGGGTTAATTTACCGTCGATAAATTCAAATACCGCAAGCTCGGTAACCACTAGATGGACTTTATTACGTGCGGTTAAAGGTAGCGTGCATTTTTTCAAGATTTTTGAAGCACCTGTTTTAGCACAATGTTCCATTCCAATAATGACTCGACGGGATCCAGTCACTAAATCCATCGCTCCCCCCATTCCAGGAACCATTTTCCCCGGTACCATCCAGTTGGCTAGGTTTGCTTCTTGATCGACTTCTAAACCACCAAGTACGCAAGCATCGACATGGCCACCACGGATGAGAGCGAATGAGTAACTACTATCAAAGAACATACCACCGGCTTGGATTGAACAAGGTTGACCACCAGCATTGACGATGTTTTCATCAGGATTTTCAGGATCAAAGGCAGCCAAGCCCAAAAAGCCATTCTCAGATTGCAGAGTGATGGAAATATCACTTGGCACGTAGTTCGCTACCATAGTGGGTAAACCAATACCAAGATTAACGATATCTCCGTTTTTAAACTCTAGGGCAATACGACGGGCAATAATTTCTTTAGCATTCATTGTTATTCTCCTTCCATTATCCTTGTACGATGTAGTCCACAACCGCCGCAGGGGTCATTACTAAATTCGGATCAATTTCACCTACTTTCACGATTTTTGTGGCTTGCACGATCACGGTTTTTGCAGCTAATGCCATCATTGGGTTAAAGTTGCGAGCAGCCCCAGCAAAAACTAAGTTGCCACTTTCATCGGCTATATCTGCTTTAATAATGGCTACATCAGCTTTTAGTGGTAGCTCAAGTAGGTATTCAACACCATCTATAGTGATTTTTTGTTTGCCTTCTTCTACCACTGTGCCAACACCAGTTGGCGTTAAGAAACCACCTAAGCCTGCACCACCTGCACGAATACGTTCTGCAAGCGTACCTTGTGGGCAAAGTTCAACATCGATCTCACCTGCAATCATACGTTTACCGGTTTCAGGGTTTGTGCCGATATGTGAGGCGTAGAGTTTTTTCACTCTCCCATTAACAATTAAAGGACCTACTCCGGTATCGATCATTGCTGTATCGCTACTAATCAGAGTAATGTCCTTAATTCCTAAATCTAAAATTTCTTTAATGATGATTTCGGGAGCCCCACACCCCATAAATCCACCTGACATTATGGTCATACCATCAAAGAAATGGGTTCGGATCTTATCTATTGAAATACATTTAGACATAACACTCTCCTATAAGATAAAATGAATTTATAAATAAGGTTAAAAATTGATTACAGATAAAAGAGCAAGTTGGTCAATAACCTTTAAGTAAATCGACAGATTATGCCCATAAAGCCTAAATTGGAATGCTTTCTACCTTACTTTTAGATAGAGAGTGTAGTGGCTTGTTTTGTTAATTTAAAATACAGTTTTTTTACTTATCTATAAATTAATTTTATAGTTTGATTTGAGTGTTTAGTGATTGCTAAAATTGCTAGATAGAGATAGGTTGGGAGAAATAATGGATATCAAACATTTACGCTATTTTATTGGAATTGTAGAGAACGGTTTCAATTTAAGTCGGACGTCACAAAATCTTTATATTTCTCAGCCCGCTTTAAGTATGATGATCAATGAATTTGAACATCAGGAGAATGTTGCGTTATTTACAAGGGCAAATGGCAAAATCAGTGGTTTAACCTATGTTGGTGAGAACTATTACCGAGATGCGAAGGAATTGCTTGAAAAATATCACCAGATGAATCGAAATTTGCATAAGAAAAAGCAAGAAATTACAGGGAAAATCTCCATTGGTATTCCGCCTTTAATTCTTTCTATCATTTTTCCTAAAATTTTGCCGGAACTGATTTTAAATAACCCTCAAATTGAGTTTGAGGTAAAAGAGTTGGGGGCGTATTCATTAAAAAGTGAATTATTATTGGGGAATGTGAATTTTGCGACTTTACTATACCCAGAGCATATTTCATCTAAAATTATTGAATCCTTTGAGATTTATCGCTCGGAATTGTCCGTCTTTTGTTCCCCAAATCATCATTTAGCACAGAAAAAAAGTGTTACTTGGCAAGATCTGCATAAAGAGAAAATAGTTACTTTTGATAAAACCTTTATGATTTATCAGCACCTAAAGGAGTCTTTTGAAAGATATAATATTCACCCAGATATTGTTTATGAATCGGCATCTTGGGATTTTCTATATTATACGGCAAAATCTAATTCCGATATTTTAACTATTCTTCCATTGGCAACAGGGGAATATTATCAAGATCCACATTTGGTTAGTGTTAAAATTGAAGATCCTGTCTTATGGCGGGTAACACTATGCCGTTTGAAGAAAAGTAATTATTCCAACGCTGAGAATTATATTTTTGATGAAATATTAAAAGTATTTAGTTTACTATAAGTATAAAATTGTTTTTAGATATGGAACTAAATGGCACGCCCTAAAGGATTCGAACCTTTGACCCACGCCTTAGAAGCCCGTTAATTACAAATAGATGCAATTAAAATATTTAATATAAACAAAGACTTATAGAGCAATCCCAATCTAAAGTACTGTGTATATTTGCATCTTTTTAGTATAAATTGATGTAACTTAGTCACAAATTAGTCACAAAATCCCACCTCTTTCAATTCTATTTTCACTCCTTAAAATTATCAAGATAATAATCACATACCTGAATTTTTCAGGGGCATTTTCAGCCCCATGCAGTAATGTTTTATTTAGTTTCTGTCGTTTCTTTAACCTTACCTCCAGCAAACATATATGGATTTACATAACCGCTGTATGTTTCAGGTACAAAATCTTCTGGTTGTGCTTTGACTAATTCAGATAAAGCCCACTCATACGGAATTTGATCCCACGATGGGACAGCCGAAATAGTGAAGGTATTTACCGATAGAGATTCCTTACCCTCATCTTTTTTCTGTTTGGATACATACGATGCCATTGTGATAAAAGTACTATTATTCACATAGTCCACTTGTAAGCCTGTTACCACGTGATGATTTGATAATGCACCTGTACGTTGGCATTCAGTTTGTTTTTCGATGAATTTCATAATGTTTTCCTTTTTGTGTTGATAATAAAAAAAGCCCAAGTATTTCTACTTGAGCCGTTGAGCTATGCAACTAACGCAACTAAAGAGTTTTGTCCGCTTAGTGCTGTTGAATTATTTGCTGTTACTTTTATAAGAACACTTTCACCTGTGATCTGTTTGTAACCCGAGATGCTTCCTGATGTAGGAACTTCCAGCATAAATGATGTCCTAATAGTTGTCATTGGCGTTGTTCCTGTCGCAAAGCCAGTAGCTGTTCCTGTAACTCTCCCTGTCGCTCTGCCATGAGCCTCGCCACTCACTTGACCTGATAAAGAACCTGAAGCCGTTCCTGATAGGTTGCCTGATGCCATTCCTGAAACGTGTCCACTAACAAAACCTCCATTGACATTCCCATTTACATTACCAGAAACAGTACCACTAGCTTGTCCTGAAACCATACCACTAGCTTGACCAGAAACTGAACCTCTAACGCTTCCTGATAAATCGCCACCGACATCACCAGAAACCGATACTGATACACTTCCCCTAATCTCTGTGGGAGCAATAGTTGCCATAATTGGTATTTCTTTCCTTATTCCTGAAACACTTGATTCAGCTACTTTTGACCCATCGATATATATAGTGACCGTACTTGTTTCACCACTATTTGCATTAAAACTGATTGATGGAATAACTACAGTACGAGAGGAAATCTCACTTGCTGGTACAGTACCTTCAAAGTCATTTCCTTTTTTAGTCAGAATAACTGCTTTCACAATATCCCCAAGGATTGTTGAACCACTAATTACTCCACCTTCAATACGAGAACCTTTAACTGTACCCCCACTAACTGTCGTACCAGTTACCGTACCACCACTAACGGTTGTACCTGTAATAGTACCACCACTTATTGTTGTACCAGTGATGTTAGTCCCTGAGATATTACCGCCATTGATATTAGGAGAGGATAAATCGGTATTTGCTCGAATTTTATCTCCAATAATAGAACCATCAGCAATCAGATCTCCACGAATACCAACTTGACCATTTGCCACACTAAATACAGGTTTCACATTTCCATCATTCGCATTAGCAACAATGCCAAATTTATCCGCCATTACGATAACAGATGATTCTGTAGTTACACCGTCAGAACTTGCTCCCATCGCGATACCTGCAATAGCAGTTCGTCCACCTGCAATAGTCTGTGCTTTGATAGTGTGAGTTGCAGATAATTTACCATTTACACCTGCAACCGCATTACTCACCTGTGAAATTTGTGCTTTATTGCTATTCACGGATGCTGTTACGCTGTCAATGCGAGAACTTAAAGCTGAATCAGAATTAGCTAGAGTTTGCTGAATGGTATCAATTTTGGCTGACACAGCACTCACACTGCTTTCCACATCTTCAGGGGCAGGTGTCCAGTCTGTAGCAATATTGCCTTTCTCCAGTTTGATATTCTTCAACCAAACTTCAGCACCTACAGTAAAACAACCTAAAACAGCTAGCCAATACTTATGTGTTTTATCAGATGAAGCTCTATCTTCAATCTCAATCTGAGCTGAAAATTTACCCCACTCATTACTAATACCTGTAACCCATACTGCTTTGTTGTTACTTTCACCATTATTAAAATATTGGCGTACTGAAAACCAAATGCGGTCATTATCAATATTGCTCTTAGCCATAAAGCTAATTGTATATGTGCCAGACTCTAACCGGTTCAGCGATTCTGATGATAATCTCTGACTTACTGAACTTTCTCGGCTAAATTGATGCCACTCTGAAACTTTATTGGTTTTTGAGTTAAAGTACAAACAACCATCAATAATAGTACCGTTGCCATTTAAAGCGGTTTCATTAGCGTGTTGAGCAAACTCCCAGCCGGAAGAAAAATCTTTAGTGTAGCCTAAATAATTCCGACCTCCGACTTTAAATCCATTAACCGCAGACTGTACATCTGCTTTCCAAATTGCTTGCAATGAATTTTGAGCAAGGCTTGCTACTTCTGTCTTGCTCGCTTTGGTGGATTGAATACCGGTAATGCTTGACTCTGCATTTGCAACACGGCTTGTTATGTCTGTGAGTTTATCTGCATTCACTTTATCTGCATCAACACGAGCTTTTTTTTCTTCCGTGATTTTGGCATTGAAATTAGTCTCTGCTTTGGTCAAGTTCACAGATAACTGATTAAGTTGCTGTGCTTGTGCTGAATCGGCAGCTGCTTGGGTTTGTTTGTAGGTGGTTAAATCAGCAGATACAGCACTCACACTGCTTTCCACATCTTCAGGGGCAGGTGTCCAGTCTGTAGCAATATTGCCTTTCTCCAGTTTGATATTCTTCAACCAAACTTCAGCACCTACAGTAAAACAACCTAAAACAGCTAGCCAATACTTATGTGTTTTATCAGATGAAGCTCTATCTTCAATCTCAATCTGAGCTGAAAATTTACCCCACTCATTACTAATACCTGTAACCCATACTGCTTTGTTGTTACTTTCACCATTATTAAAATATTGGCGTACTGAAAACCAAATGCGGTCATTATCAATATTGCTCTTAGCCATAAAGCTAATTGTATATGTGCCAGACTCTAACCGGTTCAGCGATTCTGATGATAATCTCTGACTTACTGAACTTTCTCGGCTAAATTGATGCCACTCTGAAACTTTATTGGTTTTTGAGTTAAAGTACAAACAACCATCAATAATAGTACCGTTGCCATTTAAAGCGGTTTCATTAGCGTGTTGAGCAAACTCCCAGCCGGAAGAAAAATCTTTAGTGTAGCCTAAATAATTTCGCCCACCCATACTTAAATTATCCAGCTTCGCATTTAAATTTTGGCTGACTTCACTAATGCTTTGGGCATTAGTTGCTACCGTACGTTGAATAGTTGCGATATTGCTTTCAGCAGATCCCATTCTTGCTGTTAATGCTTCACGGGCTTGAGATTCAGCTTTATCGCCGTTTGCTCGGGCGGTTCTTTCTTCTTCCAAACCTGATAGAGCGTTATTAGCTTTTGCCGTGACAGCAGAAATGAGTTGTGCTTGTTGAGCATCAACATTTTGTAACTGTGTAACAGCATTCCCTCGGGTCGCTGCTTCGGCTTGAATTTTTTTCGTTAAATTTACACTTTCTGCTTGAATTGCTTTGGTGCGATTATTAGCCTCGTCCTGAATGGCTTTAGCTCTAGCTTGAGATTCTGATATGATTTGTGAAACAGCATTAGCGACAGCTGATTGTCTTAATCCTGCTTCACCTGCAACAGCAGTATCAATATCTTGCTGTAATGAGGCAATCAAATCTGAACCTAACTGGCTACGAGTAATTTGACCTTCAAGCACATTTAGCAAAGTGTCAGGATTATGATCTGCTTCGCCAAATACGCCTTCTGTAAATTGCCCTTTATTCCCTGCTTTATCGCCACAACGAACAAAGAAATAATAACTTTCGTTTAAATCAATGCCGTTGAGAATATAGCTATTTTGTGGATACGGCAATGTCGCAATTTTTTTCGCATTGCTGATATTATTATCCACGCTACGCCAAATTTCGGTGTAATTACCTACGGTTGCCGTTTTCGGTAGATCCCAGTCTAATTGAATAGAGAAATAAAGTGATTTTGTGGTTAAACGGTTGATCGTAAGATTGATTTCAAACGCACGAGTAACAGGATCAGATAATTGACCATTAGCATTTTTAGAGCGAATTTCTGCAACATAACTACCATCCTGTAAATCATCAAAAGTAAGCTCGGTGGTTTCCAAATCTAAATAGGTTTGGTAAAGAACGCCATTGCGATATAGGCGAACTTCATATTTTACAATGCTATTAGATGATGGCATCTCCCACGTTAATTTCACACCGTTTTCGTTAATGCTTGCTTCCGCATTTGCTACTTTCTGAGTACCACCAGTATGAGCTGTTGTCACAACAGGAATGAAACTCGCACTACCATCAACAATCGACTCTTTTTGCGGTTCGTGTTGGAGAGCGGTAATGGTATAACTGCCGTCGTCATTTTCTGTAATACCAATCGCTCTATAAAGCTGAGTAGAAACGGTTGGTGTTTTTAGTACCCAATCATCCATTGGCTCAAGCCCTGTTGGAACTGTTGCCAATGTAACTACGGCTTTATTTTTGCTATCTACGCTAGAAATTGCCACTTTTACGACTTTCATTTCATCGTTGAGGTAGCTCAAATAACTATTACCTGAAATTTCAATCGGCTGATCAAGCGTAACTACTTTACTATTAACCGCTACAACACGACCGCCAAGCGTTTTGCCTGCGTAATCGTTATCAGCGATTTCGATAATATCCCCTGGTAAATGTAATAAGCCTTGGCGACCAACACTAAATGTAATGGTACATTGTTCTAGTAGTGATGTGGCTAAAACCCATTTACCCCAACGGTGGGCTTGCCCACGACTTGTTGTGGCGTAAGCGGTCATTTTCTTGACGTTGTAGCCGTAACGCTCGATCATTAAATCATCAGCGACATATTCCACCGCCTTTTGATACATATTGCGTTCATCGGCATACTCAACTTCGGCAGCGGTATAGATGGATTTCATCGTCGCATACTGGCGAGAGAATTTACCGTCGATTACGTTTGCTTGGCTATAAGTACAAACTGGATCGGCTGTACGGTCTTGAATTGCTGTGAATTGCGTACCGTTCCATACGGCAATCGCACGAAATACCGATGCCATATCAGAAAGCACTTCATAGGCAGAACGTTGATCGGTCAGCCATAAATTAGCTGTCATTCGTGGTTCTTTGCCACCGTAGCCGTCATCAACCAACTCGTCGCAGTATTTGGCAATTTGGTAGAGCTGGAATTTATCCAAACCATAATCGCCCACACGTTTACCTAATCCAGCTAAAGGGTCGGTTACTAAATCGTAAAACACCCAAACAGGGTTATTTGTCCAAGCTTGTTTCCAGTCGCCTTTCCAAAGTGCAGAAGAATAGGTACGAGTTTCAGGATCGTAAGTGCTTGGCACTTTAACCAAACGTCCATAAAGCAAGAAATTCACATTCGGGAAGTTGGGGTTGTAGCGTGAATCAGTTTTAATGCCAACCAATGCCATATTTGGATAAGACAATTTAGTGTCAATAATCTCTGTATAGCTGACCCAGTTCGTCGCATTTTGTAAGCGTTGGCTTTTAGAATCCGTCGTTGTACGTTCTACCGTAATAGTGAAAGGGCGTTCAGGTAAATTATCAACAATGTAGCTACGATAAAAACGTGATGATGACTTACCGTTAATTTCATAGGTAGCACGTGGCAAACCGTTAATTAAAATACGAAACCAAACCGATGTGCCATTAGTATCGCCCTGATCGTTTTGTTCATAGAGAGCATTTACGCCCAAAGTTACACGTAAACGAGTAACATCAGGATCGGTAACGGTTCGAGTGATTGGCGTGGTGTATTTCACTTCAGTGCTAACCGATACTTCACGCTCCGACATTTCAAAGCCTTGTAATGGGAGTTGATCTTGTGTGCCTAACGTAAATGACACTTCGGTATTTTTAAAGTTAAAACTGGCTTCATCGTTATCATCAACGCCATTTTCGTTTTGAATTGGTGTATTATCAAAAAAAGTGGATTTCCACTTGTTTACAGGGCCTTTAATTGGACCTAGTGAAATCAAACCAATCGCACGTAATCGCTGTGCTGATTTTAGGCTATCAGGTGCTTCGTGTGGTGTGCGTGCTGAACCTTGTTTTTTACCGCCCATACATACCTCTTAAAAACAGAAAACCGCCTGTAAACAATGCTTACAAGCGGTCAAATTTATTCAGAATTTTGCTAATTATTTAATGTTTCAACATCATCAAAGGTTTCAATCCCTTGTGAAATCAAGACAAGGCTGGTCATCATTTTGCCGTAAAGCAATGGAATTGGTCTGCCTTGAGGGGTTAAGTTACGGATATTACTAAATGATGTGCTTTGTTTTTTCTCGCTTTCGCTAGCACCTGTGCTCATTTCAGGTGTTCGAGTTAAAAGGGAAATTGCCCCCGACATCGCAAGTGAAGCTCCCATAGCACCAGCCATCATTGCAGCACCTGCCGACCAGCCTAATGGGTTCCACCACGCTACAGCAATCAGAACAACACCAACCACCGCTTGAATAATACCTGCTGCTTTACCTGCACCAGCGATCACAGGTGTGAAATGAATGGAAGAATTGTCATCAAGATCAATCATCGGGTTGGTTTGTAGCTGTTCATTGTTTAAGTAATTCTTACCAATCCGCACTTTGTAATAACCATTACGTAAATGTTCACGTAAACCTTGAATTTGCGTAAGTAGCCCACTCATTAATTCACGGAAGTTACTTACTTCAAGCTCGAACGGATGATTGCTAAATCGTTTAAGATCGCCGTGAAATGTAATTTTTGCCATTGTGAATGTCTCCAAATTGAATGAGTGGATTTAAGCCAAAAGCCGTCGTAGGGTACCCGTGCCGATAATCGCCCTTCGCTATGATGAATCATCATTTGATTGCCAAGGTAAACGCCAGCGTGATTGCCTACCTCTGATCCCACCTGAATTAAAATGACATCGCCAAGCTGTGGCTCTTCATCAAAAGGAATTTTTTCAAATCCGCAACGAACCAAGCCCTCTTCATATAAATTAGAATGCTCAAACCATTCAAATTCGTAAGTAGATTGATCGGGTAATTCAATACCGGCCAACATATAACAATCAAGAATGATATTTCGGCAATCTTGTTTATTATTTTCAAATTGACGACCAATAAGCGGTGCAATAGGGCGAAACTGTTTAATGTCATTATCCACCACTAACCAAAAATCTAATTGTGTACGGAGCTGACATTCTCTGTCTGCCGTTGATAAATACGGCAAGCCTTTTTCTGTTGCGGAATCGGAGTGCGAATGAACCAACGCCACAATATGCCCCAACTCTTCCGCACGAATAAATTCATCAGGCGAAATTTCAAAGAAATTGATTGGGTCGTCTGCCACGTTTTCGCAAGGCAAATAAATCAACTGCCCATACATATATTCAGAAACAACAAAACCGCAAGATTCTTGCGGTTCACATTGTTTGGCGTGAGCGAGCATTTCTTTTTTTAATCGGCCATCAATTTTCATTTTAATTTCCGTATTGTGTAGTGCTAGGGAAACCGCCAAAGGGTAACACGGCATTTTCACCGAACCGTAATTTACAGCCACGAATGCAATGTGAGCATTTATCTTTTTTACGGTCGGTGGTTGGCTTATCAAATTCATCCGCTACCGGTCCACCGGTATAACCACATTGTGCGGAGCGATATTGCCAAATACACACATCAGAAGTAATCATTAGTAGCGGAATTTTGGCGTTATCGGTTTCTGCCGGCGAAGCCAGTTCAAAGGTCGCTTGTTCATCATCGAGGCTTTTCAGTTGCTCAATAATAAAATAACTGATTGCTTCTTGTGTCGGATCAGATTTACTGTTTTTGTTACCTATAAAATTACGAGCATCAAGGAATTGAGCATACACCAAGCGGCGAGTTACTTTACCGCCTACACCTTGTCCGAAATTAGCAGCAATCCCTGTAATAATGCCGTACAGGTTGGAAACTGTAAGCGTAGGGCGTGAGCTTGGTCCATTGCCCGAAATCTCGAAACCGTCTGCTTTTATCGGGTAGGCTTGGTATTCATTGCCTTGCCACCAAATATTCGCACGGCTTTGACTTACACCATTATGGAATCGATACAACTCGCCACTATCGCCATTGCTGTTGGCAATATGACGTAAGTCAATTTCCCATAATTCAATCAACGCCCCTTGTTCCAATTTTGGCAATTCTTGAGACATTTTGGACGGTAGATCTTTTGGCATTACACCACCTCTTCAAATTCACAAGTAAATATTGTGTGTGTTTTCCCCACTTGTCGAGGAAATTTAGTACATACAACCTTTACTAACTCGCCACCAAGAGCTATATCTTTAAAATAAAAGGCACGAACTCCGCTATGTTCTTTCATAAAGTTACGGAATTGTGCCGATTCTTTGTTTTTTATTTTGTAGATTACGGAATACTTACGTAGCAGCGTATTAATTCCATCTTCCATTCGTTGCTGATAGCCATTACCATACTTCAGCACTTTTCGTCGTGGTTCTTCTTCCACGGTGTAACCAGGTTGCGGACACCACGACAGCGTTTTTAATGCCATATTCACCACCTATGAGAGCAAACCACCTGGGCGACGTTGCTTTTTCAATACTTCAAGCACATTAGCCTGAATAGCCATAGCGAGTTCTTTTCCTTGTGCAGCTTTTTGCTCCATTGTAACTTCCTCATTTCCATTGCTATCAATGTTGATCGTAATAGATACTTCATTGCTTTGGGCATTGTTACTATTAAACAAACCATCATAATTACCTGACTTGCCACCGACGTGACCACCATTCGCAAATTTAGGTAAACGACGTTGATTAAGGGCATTAAGAAATCCGACACCATAATGATCCACCGTGCGGGAAGTCATCACAAATTCGTTATTGGATAATCGAGCAAGAATAGAATCGCTTGTTCCTGTTCCAGGTCCTTGAACGTGTCCCCCTTTCGCAAAAGCAACGCTCGTTAGCTGGGAAATAACGTTCGCACCAGCTGCGGCGACTGCAGCCATATTCGCAAATTTTTGAGCTGGAGTCATAGCAGTAGGATCTGCCATTGCTTGAGTGATGGCTTGTGAGAGTTTCAGGCTGGCTTCAGCTATTGCAAAAGCTTTTGATACAGCAAACATCGCTTTGTAAGCCGCAGATTGCTTACCTGCAGATTGTTCAACCGCAGATGCAAGCGTATCAAATGCACCACCAAGATCGTTAAGTCCTGTCGCATACTCGGACATTTCCTTTTGCCAACGTTCGGTTTCGTAACGCGAAATGATTTGCTGTTTACGTTTTTGAAACTCCTCTTCGGTCATCAATTTCTGATCATAAAATGCTTGAAGTTGGGCTAATTCTTGTGCCTGTTTGTTTTTCAATTCTTGTTCAGAATCATACATGCCACGCACTTGTTCTAACGGACTAATAGCCTGCTGTGTTTTATTTTGAGCGTAATCAAATTTCAGCTGTTGCTCTGCAATTTGGTATTCGTTTTCGGTAAGTTGACCGGCATTACGCAGTTCTTGAATAGCAGACAATTCATTTTTTAAATTTGCTGCAAGTAGTTTTCCAGGGGCATATTTACCAGCTAACTCTAAACGTTCTTTCGCAAAACGTTGTGTAATGGCTGTTTTAGCTGTCTCATATTCTGTATGAGAAACCACGCCTTTTTTCATATGCTCTTCAAGTCGTTGAAACATTCGTGTTTCTTCGAGATTGATTTCATTTAACGTTGAACCACTTTTCTTGCGTAGGTCATCGTAAAATGAAAGCCAATTTTCACGAGCATTTTCACCACTACCTTTCTTAGCTTTTTTCTCTTTTTTTGGCTTAGTTACTTTAGCATTTTCTCTTAACTCAGTTTTAATGGTCTGAATTTGAGTCTCATTTTTGAACATTCCTTGTAGCATAGCTTTGCCGTCAAGGATTTTCTTCAAGGTTTCTTGTGAAAGCCCAATCGCTTTATCTGCTGCATTCGCTGCAGTAATTGTACCCGTGGCAATACCGATTAAAACCTCGTTATATTTAGCCCCTTCAACACCCAATAATTCATAAAGCCCGGCAAGCACATAGGCTGATTCTGCTTGCCCTTGTTGTTCTAGTTTAGCGACTTCCAATTTTTGAGCTAAAGTAACCGATCTCTCTTGCAATTTTTTCATTGCATCATCAAGATTAAGCGTTTCCCCTGCTGCTTTTTCGGCACTATCACCAATATCATTTAGCGTTGATGTAATACCGGCTAAAATCCATTCTGTTTCGCTTGCATCGATGCCTAAGAGTTTAAATTTAGCTCTAATATCATCAAGACTTTTTCCGCTTGATAACATTGCCCGGGCCAATGCCTCAAGTTGGTTTTCAAGCACAGAGAAATCAATGTTGGCATTTTCTTTCAACAGCTCAATTTGATCGCTTAGTTCGGCAATCTCTTTTTTTACACTATCAGGAATTGGTAAGCCTGTTGTAAACCAATTAGCTTCTAAGGCTGATATATCAGATTGAAGTTGCTGAATTTGGTTTTTGTAGTTTTCTAATTCTTCCTGTTGTTGGGTAATTTTGAGCGAGAGAGCGGCAGCACTTAACCCTTCATAGCTTTCTTTTAAACGTTCGTTTGCTCCTGCTGTATCTAGAGCTTTTTGGCGAGCTTGATCTGCTTGACTGCTAAAATACATTAACGCACTTGCTGCAATCATAATCACGCCAGCAGGACCACCAAGTAATGCCATTGCACTTTGTAGCCCCCGAGCCGCTGTACTAGCTAAAGTGTTCGCTGCTGCTAAATTGCGTTTGGCTGTTGCTTCTGCTTCCGCCAAAGCAATAATTTGAGCTGCTTGAACCTTCATTTGTTCACGTAGAGCGTAGCGAGTTCTTTCTGATTGAGCTAGCTGAAACTGCGCGGCAAGACTTGCCATTTCCACTTGTGCAGCAGTTCGCATTGCTGTTGCTTTGGCTAAAATAGCTTGAGCTTCACGAGTATGAGCGATTGCATTTTTCGCACTGTTGTAACCTGTTTGTAAGAGTGTCGCCGAATACTTACTGATATGCCCGATTGCTAATGCTCCAATAAGTGCTCCTGCAACTTTAATTAGCGTTTCGAGGTTTTCAGATACAAAATCAACTCCTTCTGCCAGTTTTTGAGTAACACCGTATGTCGAATCAACCTGTCCAACGAACTGGATCATTGATGTTTCAAGGTTGGTAAAGGACATTGAAAGTGTTTTTACACGCTTTTCAAAATCCGTATCAACGGTATCTTTCGCTTTTTGGAGAGCTTCAATCACTTTCGAGATTTGGAGCTCGCCATTCTTCCCCATATCCTTTAATGCACCAACGCTCACACCTAAACCATCTGCAATAGCTTGTGCTAATGCTGGTGTTTGCTCCATAACAGAATTGAGCTCAGCACCACGTAATTCACCGCTGGCCATTGCCTGACCAAACTGCATTAAAGCAGCTTCTGCAGAAGCAGAACTTGCCCCAGACATTGCAACTGCTTTTGATACTGTTTCTGTTAATTCAGCAACTTGTTTTTGGCTAATTTTGAGCGTATCAGCATTTTTCGCAAATCGTTGGTAAACTTCTGACGTTGCTCCAACAGCTTGATTTGTCCGTAACGATATATCAAATACCGTATTAGTTGCAGCGACCATTTCATTTTGGCTATCAGTTACTAAACGCATACGGTTTTGCAATTCTGTATAGCTATCCGCATATTTCAATGTTTGTGAGGCTGCAGATACCAAATTGTTTCCTGCCCAGTTGGCAATACTTGAAAATAAGCTGATATTTGCTGTTTTATTAATTGAGGCAGCTGCACGTTCAATATTATTTAAATATTGGGTTGTACGTTCGGAGAATTGTCTTGCTTTGTTTTGTGCGGCAGATAAATTTACTTGAAATTCTCTTGAAAATTTTTGTGATTGATAAGCAGATTTGTTTAGCCCTTGCTGAAATTGGAGTGTTTCCAAATTCAAGCTGATATTTAAGTTACCAAGAGAAGCCATATTTCCCCCAATAAAAAAGCCCGCAAATGCGGGCTTCTTTGAAAAATTTAGTTTTATTTAATAATGACATAGTTTACACGGGCTTTTTCTTTTTCAGCCTTTTCTAAGTCATCATAGTGTCTGTTAGTTTGAATAATAGCCTGGACTAAGCGAATGACGAACACAATGGTAAATACACTAAAAAACGTGAGAATATAGGCAAAATCAACAGCAAATAGAAGAAATACAGCACCTAATGCTATCAGCATTATAAAAAAGAATTTTGCCCAAAACTGGATAAAATCACGCATATGCTAATTCTCCTACTTGTTACTATCAATACTTTGATTATATTGTCTAGTTTTACGCCATGCAATAACTATTTTATCGATTAGCCAGATAAGCCACTGAACCATCATCTTCATCATTTTCAGCACTCTTCTTTTCAGAAAAGAATGGCATTAAATCGCTAAGGGTTGTGGCTTTTTGTTTCGGATCTCGATGAATTGCCGCTAACAGATGTGAAATCTGTGCTGTACGGTAATCTTCTCTCCATAGTCCAAAAGGTTGTTCTTCATAAAATAACATATATTCTTGGAAATGTGACTCAGGCATTTCTTCGATTTCTGCTAATGTTTTACCCAACGCAAGACTGAGTATTAGTTGGAACTTACGTCGGGTCGTGAGTTTTTTGGTTCTTCTACCATTAATGCACGGCTTAACTCTTCTGATACGGATTTATCTAGGCGGGATAACGCTTCTAAATCGTCCATATTTTCAAAATCAAACAAATTATTACCATCTTCATCGCATAAGCGTAGAGCAAGGTTTCTGGCTAAGCGATACGGATCGTAAACTTTGCTAAGCTGTTTTACCAATTCTTCAGGGTCATCATAGTTTAATTCAATACCTTGAGCTTCTGCTAACTCACACATTACTTTTTGTTGGCCATATAAGCTACGGTTCATATCACCAACATTAAATTCACGAATAAAGTATTCGGAATTACCAATTTTGATTTTCTTCAGTTTTGGCTTGTTTTCTGCCAATAATGATTCACGAGTGCCAATAGTCATTTTTTATCCTCATCAAATTAACAAGACCGCTATACAAGCGGTCTATTTTGGGCAAAATTATGCAATTACAGGTAAATGATAATCACGTTTTGATTTTTTAATCGTAACGCCTGATTCAAATTTACCTTTTACTTCACCGCTCCAATTCGGGCTAGTTTGAATGAAGCCTGTGCCATATAAAGAGCCCTGTTTGTTTTTCAGTACCATCATCCAAGGGAAGGTTTCTTTAGCAAAGAACTTTTTGCGAAGATCTGATTGCATTGCGGTAGCTGGAGCATAGAAAAAGGTGAGTTTAATTGAACCATATTCAATTTCACCTGCTTCGGTTTCTGTTCCTTCCGAACACATTGTCGTCACATCTTCTTCGCCTAATGTATCGCCATCGCCTTCAATGTTTTTGATCGCACAGAAGTTTGATGACCATTTCACAACTGCTACTTTTGCTGCTGCGAAATCCGTTGGTCTATCTTGTGATGTCCAATCTACCTCATCAGCAAATGTTAAGACATCTGAAGCAACAGACTTAACAGGATAAAAGCCATCAAGTGAACCTAAGCCGGTGATTTTGACAAAATCTCCTACTTTAGCACCGTGACCAGCGGCGGTAATTGTTGCATTAGGTGTTACCGTACAAGCAGTAATGGCTTTTTCTTGGGTTAAGCCAGTACCAATATAAAATTTTGTTCCCTGAAATGGGGTGGTTTGTGTTGCCATATGGTTATTCTCCGTAAGCAATTTGACAAGTCATCACCCGACGATGTAGTTTAGTGTCGGGTTCGTAATCGCTGAAATCATTCACACGCTCAGCAAAATCAAAGTTTTCTGTTAGGGCAGTAAAAATTGGTTTACGCAAAGCGAAGATGTCATCAGGATTGGGGCTGTAAATGTCAATCTGTACTGTAAAATCATCAAGATCGCCATCTTCAAGGGCTGAATTAGGCGTGATTGTTGGGAACTGATAAACAAGAACAGGGTATTCCTTATTAGTGTCAGGAATCACTTCATAAAAACAACGCCCCGAAACCAACGGCTTCAAGGCGTTAAAGAGTTGTTGCTGAATCATTTTTTCGCTTCTCGTAAGATATCATCTCGTAAGGTGGTAATGATTTCTCGTGCTGCTTGCTCCTTTTTAGAAGCAAAAGCAGGTTGTAAAAAGGGTTGGGCTGGCATTTTTGACGTACCAAATTCAACAAATCGCCAGTAAAACGGATCATTAGGATTGTACGCACCACCTTTCCCTGTTTTACCCTTAAATTCAATTATCTTGCTGTTTTTAAGGGAACGAACAAAGATGATAGTGCGGACTGAACCATCCTTTTGTGGTTTCGTGCTGGCGATAATGTTCTTTTTGAGCGTACCACGTTTACGATGTGGTACTTTCTCTTTGAGCAATGGGGCATTTGCCCTAGCTTGATCTCGGATAATTACGCCACCACGTCGCATAGCTTTCACTGCAATTCGATTTTTTGCTTTACGTTCTAAACTACTTAATCGTTGCTTTAACTCTTTCAAGCCAGTTACTTTAACGCTTAAATTAGCCATTGGATTTTTCCTTACACATCAGTTGAAGTGTTTTATTTAGTCCTTGATAATTCAGCACAGAGATAATTTCATAGTACTTGCCGTTGTGTTCTACTCTCATTGTAGGCTCAATATCTTCACGGTATCTGAGCCAAATTTGTGTAGTTGCTTCTGACTGTACTTGTTGGGCTGAGAAATATTCTCGCCCCGAAATTGGCTTGATTTCTGCCCATACGGTTGCAATGTTTTGCCACGTCGTAACAAAAGCACCGTAATCATTTTGGGTGTTAATTTGTTGTTGCAATGTGATGCGGTGGCGTAATTTTCCAATTTCCATTTATACCCCCATAATTCGGTAAGGTTGGATAAGTCGCCAAACACCTTCTTTAATTTCTGTTGAAGTTATACTTCCTACAACAACACTTTCTCTATGTTCATACCAGTGTGCGATAGTCATCAACATAGCTTGCGTAATGTCAGACTCAGCAATTAAACCTTTAGAATCATCTTCAGGCACGTTATCCGAATACAAATTACGGTCTAACTGTCTTTCAATGTATTTTTTCGCTGCAGATTCATATTGTTTGAGCAACTCATCTTCACTATCGTGATCAATGCGACAATGTTGTTTAATCAGTTCAATATTGATTAGCATGATTCTTCCCAGAAAGAAAAGCCCCATTTAAGGGGCTTAAAGGTTACTTAGTTTTCGCAGCTAGTGTGCCTTTTACAAATGATTCAGGACGGTAGATAGCTAATGCTAAACGTTCTTCGCAAAGAATAGTAACCAAGTTTTTCACAAAATCGTCTTCATTCTCTGTTGATACCGCAACACCTGATTGTTGGCGATCAAAGATTTGAGCACCTAAATTAAATGCACCGGTTAGGAATTGGTTTGCTTCAATTGCCTGTGTTTGAACAACCGGAACACCCCATAAAGTCGGTTGAGCTAAACTTTGTGGATTACCAATGATATTACGACCTTGACCATCTTTTTCTAACTCAATTTTCGCCCAGTCAATAGGGTTTAGAACAAAGCCATTTGACGGATACTCAGCAAGCATAACTTGTAGCAAGGCTAAGCGTAGTTGGTCAATGATGGTATAAGTCGCTAATTTTGCAGGATCAGCAAATGCCGTTGCTTTAGTCATTAAACCCGTTAATCCGCCAGCAGAACCATCACCATTTAACAGCATACGATCTTCTTTTAATTTAAGACCATAAATTAAGCGTCCGTTGATATGGCTTTCAAGCATTGGAGCATCATCTAAAACCTGGCGAGAGGCTTTAATATAATGAGCAATGGTTTTTACAGGTGTAGTTTCTTCACCGAATTGCAATGTAGATTGGGCTTTTTTATCGCCTTCGTTTGCTTGAGGTGCTGCATTATTGGTAAAGCCTGTTTCACGCACGAAAGTAATTGCGTTACTTGATGTATTACCTGGTGCTAATAAATCACGCAACGTTAAAATAGTTTGAGGTGGTGTTACAATACCTGGTAAACGATGCTCAGTAATTAAAGAACCTGCAGATCCAGCAGCATTCGTTGTGGCACTAGTGATAGTTGCTTTCACGGATAAATATGCTGATTTACCTGTACGTGGGTCGGAGGCAAAAGACTTAAACGAGTCAGATTCCATTAATTGTTGAGCAATGGATTTTTCCATTTGCTCACCGCCACCACGGCGTGCAGCTTTTTGTTCTAATTCGTCTAAACGGCTTTTGGCATCAGACATTGAGTTAAGAGCTTCATCAACTTTTTCTTTTAAGCCTTCTAAGCCTTTCTCATTATTTGCCATTTTACCTTGTAACTCTTCACCCAAACCTTTTACTTGGTCGGTTGCTTTTTTAAACTCGTTGGCGAGCTGTTCAATTGTTTTTTCTGCTTCTGACATATTAATGTTCTCCAGTAATTGATTTCATAATGGTTAGTGCGTTGCTAATTTGATTTTTTTCAGGCTCGCCCTGAATAAGTTTCTTCAAGCCATGACTAGCAACTGTCACTGCTTGGCTTTTTGAAAACCCTAAATCTCTCAGGGCTTTCTCAAACTCTGCGAGAGTCGGTAAACTGCCCTTGGCTAAAGCAGACTTCACAACATCAACGCGACTTTCTTCATTTGCGGGGAATGTTACGACTGAAATTTCTTTTAGGTCGATAGCCAGTAATTCCAATGCATCTTCTTTTTCGTTATATGCCCATTTACTAAGTCGATACCCGATAGATAACCCATCAATGGCACCCGCAAGCATTAAGGCGTGAATTTCTTTAGCTCGAGCCACATCATTGATGAGCAAACGAGCTTCGCCATATAAACCACGCTCATCTTCAACAAGCTTAGTCCATACGCCGATAGGCTGATTTCGGTCATGGTTCCAAAGCACAGGTGGCATTTTGTTTTGTGCGTTCCAACCTTGAATGGACTCCGTGAATGCACCTCGACGAACAATTTCGTCATAAGCATCTTTCACATCAAAAACATTACAATAGCCAGAAAAAAAGCCGTCATCTTTGACGGCTTCCGCTTTGAAAAGTAGGTCTTTAACTTCAATTGTCATTGTTTGTTTCCTTTCCAATTTTATCGATTGACGTTAAATTCAGTTGAACAGTTAGCTGATCTGCACCAGTTACAGGTGGAAGATTTTCTAATGCTCGAACTTCATTACGAGTCATTACACCATTTTGGAGCATTGCAGTATAAAAACTAGCACGCCCAGCACTATCAGCACGAAGTAGACCTTCTACACTAAAACGGGGATAGAACTTTGTTCGTTCATCAGGTTTCAATAATTTGCGTGAGATGGTTTGTTCAATTCGTTTGAGCGTTGGGGTTAATCCGTAAGTTAAGAAGTTTTGGTTAATTTGTTCAGATGATGATGCCCAAGAAGATGCTTTACTTGTGCTATAAATTAGCTGTGGTGGAACAATGAAAGCACGACAAATTTCTTCAATGCCAAAATAACGGCTTTCTAGGAGCTGAGCATCTTGCGGGTTAATCCAAGCACCTGACATATTTGCAGGCTCCATTCCAGCTTCAAGCACCATCCATTTTCCCGCATTTTCAGGCTTGCCAAACTCACTTAGCCCCTCTCTAACCCGTTTACGTTGATCTTCATTTAATATTCGCTCACCAGTTTTGAGGAAACCACCCGCTTTTAAGTTATTTTTAAAGGCTTTTGATGCAGCACTATTTGCCGCCATTTGTAGGCCCATTACTTGTGCTTGATAACCAATCGGTGACAGACCAATCAGACCATCAAGCGTGAAGCCTCGGAAGTGTAAAATATCTTTTTCACTGTATTCGCCACTATCCACATTATTTTTAGTGTATTTATAGATAATCTCACCGCTCTCATCTCGTCTTACACTCATATATTGAGGATCAAATAAATCAAGTGAAACCACTCGACTACCAATACGGTTAATTCGACAGTAAGCGTTCCCCCATAAATCCAGGTTAGAAATAACAGCTTCCCAAAACTCACTCGCACACATATCAGCATTTGGTGCATCGTGAATAATTTTATAAAGTGGATGTTCTGTTGCTATTTTACGGTCGCTATCTCTTAAATGTAATGGCAAAGATGAGATAGCTTGGCTACGTAAACGTACACATGCCCAAACGGCACTTAATTTTAAAGCATTTTCAGCTGTTACCTGGCCGCCTGATTCACTTGATTGGCTAGTAAAAGGGGATGATGTTGAACCTTTATCTAAGCGTTTACTACTGCCAAATATGCGATCATAGAAACGAGACCACCACCCTGTATCATTTAATGTACTCATCCGATAATCATATCCTGTAAAAATGAATCAATATCTTGTGGCACTTCCTCTGTTTCTGAAATACCTCGTGCCATCGCTAAAGCAACCATTCCATCAATACGTCCTGTTGCTTTATGTTTTTCAAACTTTCGATTTCCTGCTGGGTCTTTAGTTAATACCGTATTTGCGGCACACATTGTCAAAACAGGATTCATTCCGTGACATAGCTGACCATTAAGCAAATCACTTTCTAAGCTATCTATTGCGGGAGACATATCTTTAAAACCTTGACCAAATGGCACTAAAGGTAAGTTAATCCCTTGTAGTTCCATTTCTTTTTTGAAAATATCAATCCGCCAACGGTCAAAAGCGATTGCTGTAATATCAAAATCACTCAAGATCTCCGCTATATCACGTACCACATAGGCATAATCAACGGTTGCACCTGGTGTTGTTCGAATAAAACCTTGCCTTGCCCAAACATCATAGGGGGCTCGATCTCGTTTTGCTCTGTCTTCCAAACCTATTTCAGGTGTCCAAAAGAATGAGTAAACATTGACTCTACCATCGTAACCTTTAGCAGTTAGCACTAAAGCGGTTAAGTCTGTGCGAGCTGACAAGTCCAAACCACCATACACCGTTAAACCATCAGGGCTTTGTTGTTCGTTGCCACTCTCTTTCCATACATCAAGGCTGACAAAGGTTGATACGGTACTTACTCGTTGATTAAGGTTTAGGTTTCTGAAGGTATTTTCAAAACTTGGCATACGATTAGCTTTTTCAGCAAGTTTACGAATATCATCTTCGCTACGAAAAACACCTAATGCGGGATTTGCTTGTTTCCACGCTTTCGGATCAGTTATTTTCAAATCTTTATCTGCACTATAAACGTGGCAAACTGTATGTGGATCATTGCTGTTTATTGCATCATCAATCCAAATTGAGAGTAAATCGCCATCATTTGCTGCTTGAGTGCTGATTGTTAGTAGCAATGGGTTTTTATGAGCACCTTGTGCAGTTGTAATTGCATCAACAAACGCTGATTGTGGCCCTTGAACTTGCCCAACTTCATCAAGAATAGCTAATACTGGTGATAAACCTTGTGCTGTTTTACCATCAGCAGCTAAAGCCTTATATTCAACATTCATCGGTCTGCCAATCAAACGTTTACCACTTGGTTTAATATCAACAAGTGCATTCAACTTAGGATTAAGCTGAATCATTTTTACTGCAAGATTAAATACCAGAGCAGCTTGTTCTCTGCTCAATGCTCCACTCACAATCTGGCTATTTAAAATAGCAACTGGCCCGACTAAATGAGCTAATAAAAGACATGCAATTAATGCTGTTTTACCATTTTTACGACCGATGGATAAAATACCGTGACTCGTGCCATTAGGATTGTCGTACACATCATAAATGTACTCTTTCTGGAACTCTTCAAGTCTAATCGGCTGACCAACTAATGAACCTTCAGGCACAAAGCAATAACGCTCAATAAACGCAATAACTTTTTCTGCGACTGTCATTAGTTAAGAACCCTTGCAATTAACCCGTCATCATCATTAATAGCGGTGCGGGCATCTTGGTAAAGTTGGTTGGTCTTAACCTGATCACGACTTTCACCATTGGTTGCTCTGCTATGGATTTGTAAGCTACGGCACATTTGAATTTCACGTTTGTACAAATCTTCAATCACATAATGCAATGGATGCATTTTCATTGTGCCTGTATCTGTTTTTACCCAGCGGCGGGCTTGTGTAGCTAATTCTTTCTCGTAGTCATCAATTTCTACATATAATTTAGCGAGCTTTACCGCCCGTTGCTGATCAATAGGAGTCCAGCTATCTAAAGCTCGACTTGTAATAATACTTTCCCAATACCGCATCTCAATTTTTGTTAATTTTTGTGGTGGCTCGAGAGTTTTTTGTGCAGCTTGAGAGGCTAACATCTTAGCAGTCGAGCTATCAGCACGTAACTTTCGTTTACTCATAAAAGCCCTCCTAAAGTGTTAAAAAAGGGTAGAAAAACTGTAATAGCGATCCAACAGAGTTCCCGAAGCGGTATTCAGAGCTTTTAATCTGAACTTTTTACCCACCCCTCCCCAAGTTGAAAGGATGTTCAGGGTCAATCGGTAAACCGTTTTCATCGCAACCAATATAATTAACTTGTTTTAATTCTGCTTTTTGCTTTGTACTGTCGTGATGTAGCTTACAAAGCGATTGAAGATTTTTAGCATCAAAAAATAAATCTAAGTTACCTTTATGTGCTTTGATATGATCAACAACTGTTGCTGGTGTAAGCTTGCCATCTCTTTGACAAAATACACACAAAGGCTCTTTTGATAAATGATCTAAGCGTAATTGTTTCCACGCTTTACGGTTATACAAATAATGCCAATCATCACGACTCATATATGCACTCAATAAAAAAGGCGAGCATTGCTTACCTTATAAAGTAATCACCACTATTGATGTATCACGTACAACCAACAGCAATATCAACCACAATTATCATCACCACCCATCATACATAATCCTATTTGCTTAAATCTTCTGTTTGCCATTCACGAATCTTATCAATTCGGTTCAAACACATATCACGCTCACGTTTGAGTATTACCGCATACTGTATGACATCACCATAAGTACGTCCGCTAAATGGCGTTTTATCCAAATGTGCTGTTAATGCTGCTGGTAATTGCGGGCAGGCTTTTACTTGTGGCTCATTACTTACGCAAGAACTCAATAACACCGCTAGGAGCATCGGCATTAAAAGTTTCACTATCTTTGATTTGTCTTGGAATAGATTTAATGATTTCATTTGTCTTACTCCTTACGTCTGATTCAGCTTTGCTTAGCTCAAGCGTTAGTTGTCTGTTATGTTCCACATCTGCTTTGAGTTGTGTGATTGTATTGCTCTGTGTACTAATCGTTTTCAAGTACGTTTCGATTTCGGTATTTAAGCTATCAATCTTATTCGACTGATAGTAAATCCAACTACACAATCCAAAAACAATAACTACAACACCTATCGTACACAGCAAGAAAAATTTATTTAAACTGTCGCTAATGCTCATATCAACCACCATAACAAATAGTGGTGCGGTTTCGGGCTTTTATGTATATGCTTTCGCCATCTGTATCACTCGCTCCCAGTAACCGCACCAACTAATTAGATACCACGCACGCTTTTAGCACCGAGATCGTAATAATCTTTAATTGATGTACCAAAGCCATCTTTTGTTGCAATACCTGTTTGAGCAAACTTAATTGCATTGCCCGCACCTTTCAAGTGTGCCGCCATAAGTAATCCAGCTTTATGCTCAGCGTTGCCAACATAAATGCCTTTAACTGTCATTGTGCGTGCATTACGATTCATTAGTTTGATAATAGCCTCATCCTGAACAGCCTGAGAATTCAGAAATGCTGACTTGCCTCCCTCCAAGTTCCAGAAGTCATTTTGTGCTAAAAACCACTTATGATTTTTAGCATTTGAACCATTAGAGATCCCACTATTCAAAGATACTGCTTTTTTATAAGAGTCTGATTTTATAAGACCTACATCAACCAATGCAGCCGCACCAAATTGATACGCACCTAAATAACCAAATTTATTTTCGATTTGGTAATTACTATTACTCTCACGTTTTGCTAATGCTAAAAGTAATGCTTTTGTTTGAGCAGACGTTAAACCTGTTACAGTTAATGATTTTAATGTTGTCATATTCGTTACCTTCTTAGCCATATCTACTACTAAACTAACCAATTTCATTTACTCATCTCCACGCTTCCCAACATTGATGTCATTAACTTCAATCTTCTTACGGATAAGAGCAAACAAAAACTCACGAATTTTTTCAGCACCGACAAATCCAAGCATTCCGCCAATGAATGTAGATAGACTTTCTCCTGTACCAAAATGAGTTAATAACGACATACACGACAATGTAAGTGCTCCGCAAATAGCACCATCTAATAAACGCTGACGATATGTGCTTTTAGCTTGTAAAAACCAAGCACGAAGCATAGACATAAAAAAAGCCATCACGAACCCCGTAATGGCATTATAATTTTGTTGAATGTATGCAGTCACAATGAGCCATACACTCGGATCTTTATCTGGCATTTTTTACCATCTCCAAATTAAGAGCAATAAAAAGCCCCGACTGGAAAACCAATCAGGGCTATAAAATTCACTCGGTGAACATCACTTACACGACGACCACCATATATTGAAATGATAGGACAAGATGACAAGTTCGTCAATACATTATTTTGATATTTTTTGATTTTTCTTTACCTGTTCGAAGAAGAACGAAACCAGTTACCAACAGTTCGTGAATTATTGCTTTTGCTAACTTTAAGTCTTTTTCTACATTACGCTTAACTGTTTTTAAGCTAGGCACTCGAATATTTGACTTACCTGAACACGGTTGCATTTTTATTTCTCCGCAATTCTCACGCAATTTAACCGATATAAAATTTACTGTACGCTTGTTTACATAATATGAAAATACAATGAAATGCAACAAACTGTCATTCTTCTTGAAGAATTGCTCAATGGTCTGACTAATCATCATACCTGTTTCATCATCGCACATTGGCTCACTTGGCTCTGACGGAATAGCAGATTGCATCAATTTAGCAATAATGTTTAAGCCGGGTTTATCAATTCGACCGCTACGAATCCAAGCCCCCCATTTATACATATATTCATCAACAAACTCTTCCTGTTTATCTATTAGTGTTAATTCATTAAATTTACGCATTTCCATAATCCCTAATTTTTAAAATAATCATTCCGCCCTTTTTAAATCCTGCTGTAATCATTCTCTTATCGACTAAAATCTGATTGTGATCTTCTTCAATCAAACCGCCAATGGTTAATGCGTCCCATAAAGCCTTTTCTAGATTATCTGGGTCTCTTCGTCTTTTATCTGGATAATAAACCTGCAATACAGTCTGTACTGCACCTTTAAATGGATCGAACTGTTTACAAATTTCAACTACCTGTTGTCGGAAGGCTTGTCCTTTCTCTGAAATATAATGTCTGCCGTTTCGGGTATGTCGCCAATAATGGTTTACACTTGGCGGATAGGGTAATGCAATTTCAAGCCAATCGCTCATAGCTTACCTTCAGCCTCTAATATATCTTGCGTTCTAAAAACAGCATCAGCGTGAGCTTGTCTTACGAAATCATAGTCTAATATACGAGTACGGCGATCAATTTCATCATGGCAAGCAGAGCAGGCCCAAGCACCTCGTTTATCGCTCGGCTTTTTCGCAATGCCTGTATCCATACGATAATGAGCCAATACAGTTGTTTCAGGATTAAAATTACAAATTCCCGGCAATCTTACTTGGCACTCTCTGCCTTTCGCCTCTTTGCGTAAATTAGCCATTCCAACCCTCTCTATCTTTTCTGCCGAACCACTCAATAAAATAGAGTGTGCCGGCACAAACAACGACCACTCCAACCGTGATTAAAATTAAAGTTAGTTCATCAATCATTTCTGCTACCTTTATTCTTTTTTCTCTCATTCCATTTTTCTTGCTCTAATGCAGTTCGCTTTCCAATATAAAAAGCATTAATGAATAAACCGACAATAAAAATCCAATCCATTAAATTGTTACACTGGCTCATTTGTTATTCTCCTTAAATAAACCCCCCGAATTCGAGGGAATTAACAAAATCCTATTAATTGATTTATTTTGTTGTCTAATTCCCATTCATTCTTGTAAATGTTACAAAGTGTTTCATTCCAAATTACGCCGTACACCGTTTTGTAAACATCATTGAATTTTTCTTGGGGCATATTCGCAAATGAGATAGACCAGCGTTCTTTCATTGTGCCACCATCTTGTGTAGGTTTAATATCGTAAAAGCCAGCTTTTTTCATAACGTGATCGAGATAGGCTTCAAGGGTTTTCATTCCTTCATAATCCAATTTTGCTTCACGATTTGAACGTACTTTGGCTAACACACGCTCTGCAATAGGCTTTGTTACATTCCGGTAGAGATTTTCATCATTTGCAGCAATGGCAATTTCTCTTGCGACAGCTTGTGCAATCCATTCTTCCGCTTGAGTTAATACACTAAATTCAGGTTGCCAATATTCAAAACCAGCATCTAACAAAGCAAAAAACTTCTTATGGTGCTTATAATTTCTGTTATGGCTCATTGGTGTAATTTTTACCGCACAGCCAATAGGCAAACTCTTTAGCAAATTTCGGTCGTAATCTGTTTCAGCTACTACTGCACCATTGGCATATTTAACTGCGTGGATTACCGTCTTTTTCTGCTGTTTGCTCGCCATTCCAATGCTCCGAAATCATCAATATGAATATGTCGGATAACTTGCCCCATATTGCGATGCTTAGGGTCAAATATAGCCAAGTGATTGCCACGGCACACATCTGTCCATTTGTTGGTATCAGGACTTAAAAATTTAATACGGCCGCCAACAATAAAACGAATTTCCGTTGCTTTCTGTGTAATGAGATAGAACCATTCGGTGCTAATATCTACTGGTAGCAACATCACAACCAAACAGTTATAATTTTCAAATAACTCAACTGCACGCTTGATAAAACTGAGCGGATCGCTAAATGGTGGATTTATAAAAATACGCTCGTTTTCTAGAGGATAGGTCAGAAAATTCATCTCCGGAGTAATGAACTTTTCACACTTGGCATTATGTGGTAATGCAGCTCCATCAACGGTAAAACCAAATTCATCATTGATTGGATTAAATACCGAAAGTGATGTTGGGTAAGTGTCTTTGTCAAAATCTGTCATTGCATTGCTCCTGCTCGTTTCTTTTCGTCTAAAATCCGCTGAATACGTGGATCTATTGGCACTTTCTTTTTCTCTTCAATCACTGGCTTTGGAGGTGGAATTTGTTCACCTCTCATAATCCGTTTTGCCACCTCTACTAACGCTTTTTCAGCTTGGTTGCGTAGTGTTTCATCTTTCCAACTATGCTTGCGGTTACGCTCGTAGAGGTCGGTTAAAAGCCAATATTCGGCGTTTGAACGAAATTTAAAATTTTCGATTTCAGTAAACCCAAAAGCGGAAAAATGATTTAAACGCTTGAGTAATTGTTCCACATCTGGCAAGCCTAATTCGTGATAGTCAATCACATTGCACCACTGAATGAATTTACCGATACTTGGTACAAAATCATCGGTTTTGGCTCGCAAACCTTTCATACCCTGTCTGACTTGCTCAACGGTTCTAATTCCATTTTCGGCAAAACCTAAAATCCATTGCTGCTTAGCCGTTGCGATTTGCTTTTCCGTCCAGTATTGGATACTTGGGCAACTGGCTGGCAACTGGTCGAAAATACGATCTACCAAGTTTTCAATCTCGCCCGACAATTTGCCATTCGGATTATTCGCCACCACAAGCGGTCGATTTTGTGCAGTGTTTTGCAGATTCATCACAGCACCTCCGCCCACGCTTCCGGCGTATTCCATTCGGCTCGCATATTGTCTTTTGGTCGATGTTGCTTAGGTTGATCATCTTGCCATTTCCAATCTGCTTTAAAACCTATCCAGCCACGTTCAACCGCAATCTCTACCGCCTGTTGAATGGGAATGCCTGCTTTGTCCGCTTCTCGCTGAAAGCCTTTCAATGCGGTTTCGGTAATCGGGGCTTTTTTGGCTTTGCGGTGTACGATAAAATCCTCCGCCAGTTTGCCTGTAATGCCGAATTGCTCAAGCAACACTAACACCGCAGATCTTTTCGCCTCGTGCGTGTGTGCGTTAATACCCGTAAGGGTATTATTTGTAATATTTTTTTTAATAGTGTCTTTTGTAGAGTGCCAATTTTTGGTACTGGTACTAGTCCCATTTTTTGGCACTGGTTCAGAGGAATTTTTGGTACTAGTCCCATTTTTTGGCACTGGTTCAGAATCAACATCTTCAAACTCAAAATTAAGCGAAAACTCAGTAATTTCACCTTTTGATTTGTACGTTTTAATTAGTAAAACCCGCTCCAATTCTGCCAAACAAGAAAATGCAGTTTTACGGTCTTTAATGCCACATTTATCCATAAATTGGCTCACAGAAATCTTGTCTGATTGCTTTTGCCAACCTGTGGTTTGTCTAGCAATTAACGCATAGCATTTAAAGGCATTACCAGAAATACGAGATAGAAATTCATCTACAATCGCATTAGGCATTTGGAAGCTATTTGGAATAAATTTACTCATAACCCCACCGCCTTATCTTGTGTAAATTCACCGTTCCAGTTCTTCTTCATTGGTAATTCGCCTTTGGTGTACCATTCATAGAGCTTTGCCGCGCCTTTGCGTAACAACACCGGCTTGTATGCCACAAATGGTTCTTTGCCATGAAGAGCTATTTCGGTAGTTTCTTCGGTTAAATAGCGATCTCGAGCATAAGCGGCAACACGCTTGGCATTAGCTGCTTCATAAAGCCAACTTTTACCAATAAGATATTCCCCAATTTTGAGTGAGTTCACACCGTTCAAGCCTTTTACAAACTCAAAAGGTGAAATACCGTTGCGGAAATAGCTTTCCATCGAGGCAATCTGCACCGCTTGTTGTTGGTTCTGTTCGGCTAAATCCGCGGCCAAACGTAAGGCTTCGGGGAGGGTTTGAGGAATTTGCTGGCTCTCTCTTGCTTGCCAATAATCGACGAGCCTAGCGGTAAATTCAGGGCAAAGTTGAGCAACCACAATGTAAGTATCACGCTTGATTAGATGATACTCAGTAACGCTTTGCCCTAAATGATTTTTAACTTCCACCAATGGTGTAAGTTGAATAATCCCCTTATCTTGTAAGCGTTCAATCGTTCTCTTTACAGAGTCGTGTCGTGCTTCCACAATTTCAGCAATTTCACGACTACTCATCGTAATGCTTGATTTCTGTTCTGAAATATTTAATAATTGATTCATCGAAATTACCTTTCGTTGTTTAGTTTTAAAGAGCCACCGTTCCAGCGGTGGTTTTTTATTTGCCTGAATTTCGTAAAACTGCCCAATCAACATCAGGGCGTAGCTCTTCACAAGTTACTTTCCCTTCTGTAAATTTTTCGATTTCCGGGCAACGCTCTGCAGGTACTTTAGTTTTAAACCACTGCTGTACGGCTTGTGGCTTAACTCCAAGTTGGCGAGCAATTTCAGACTGATTTAATTCTTTTAATTTCGTAAGCACATTATTATCCCTCATAAAAGTATTTCTTGTTTTTGCTTTAATATATGTTACAAGTTTAAGCTTCTTTTTACAAGTTATTCTTTAATTGAATTTACAAGCTATCCTTGTAAAATGGCAGGGAATAAAGGGGGTGCATCATGAGCATTAAAAAACGAATTGAACAAATGATTTCTGAAAAAGGTTGGAATCAAACAGATTTAGCTATGAAATTAGGCGTAACACCTCAGGCAGTGCAGCAATGGTTAAGGAATGAAAATCCAACAACGCCATCTCAAGCTAGATTACGTAAAATTGCAGATGTTAGTGGCTATCCTGTACATTGGTTTTCAATGAGCGATGAAGAAATAGCAAGAGAAGAATTTTTAATTTCTAATATGCGTGGTAAATCTGATGATGTTCATTCTTATCAAATAGATTTGTTAGATGTTAAAGCCAAAGCTGGTGCTGGTGGATATATAAACAATGAATATCCTGATATTATTCAGTCTATTTACTTTTCTAAAGATGGGCTACTAGAGATCGTCGGTAGGAAAACAAATAACGGTTTATATATGATAACTGTCCCAACAGATAGTATGAGTCCAACGATTGATAAGGGTGATGTTGTATTTATTGATACAAATGTTACCGCTTATATTGGTGAAGGAATTTATATTTTTGCTGTCGATAATGAAGTCTATATTAAACGCTTACAACGCATTCCTGGTGGCGTTTATAAGGCTCTCTCAGACAATAAATCTTATGAACCATTTGAAATGACAGATGATTTATTTGAAACGGTCACAATTATAGGTAAATTTGTCCGTGTTTTACCGATACACCCAAGAGACTTATAAAATTGAACGCTCATACTAAATCAAAGTATGAGCGTTTTTCTACTAGCTTTCTCCAATCATCTTTAAGAAATCATCTTCCGAAATAATTTTGATTATATGTCCCTTAGAAATTAAGTCTTTTGCTTTTATTTCTTTATTGCTTAGTTTTTTACCAGCTAATCGACTTTTATCTTGAATACCTTTAACAAGTAAAGTCACTTTCTTGGATACGCCATCAACAACATCACAACCAACCGAAGCTGCCTTTTCTGCCGCTGTTTGTCTTGGCATAGATAATTCGCCAGTAAATACGATGACTTCTCCATATAGCGGGCCGTCTGGATTACCCTGACGTTTAATTTTAGGCAAAATATTTCCATTTTCATCATATTCTAGATGAAGTGGCTTTTTAATCCGATCTAACCAATAATCTAAATCTTCATTACTTTCAGATAAGGCTCTATTTAGAATATGACCAGCCACAATAGCATCATCTAAGGCATTATGATGATGTTTTTGCTCTATTTTCAAGAAATTTGATACGTTTGCCAATCCATAACCTTTTTCGGCAAATTTATCACTCCAACATCTCCTAGCTACTCGCATTATATCTAACCATTGATTAGGTAAGGTTGGTAAAATACGCATCATTGCAGCTTTATCAAAAGCCCCATAAGAGCAAATAGTATTATTACTGAAAAATTCCTTGATGATAGGAATCACCTCACTAAGAAGTGGGGCATCTTCAACATCTTGTGGTGTGATACCGTGAACACAAACATTTATTGGATCAAAATAATCTTGTGGGTTTACCAAAGTTTCCCATTTTGTCACTATCCGTCCATTCTCAAAGAAAACAATACCTACCTGACAAATTGACAATAGATCAGGATTAGCGGTTTCAATGTCTATAACAATAAACTTATTCATACCCAACCCCATTATTGGCAAGATTTTATATAGCTATCAGCCTCTTGTTCAGATAACGCAGGAAATACGCCATCGTAATGTGAGAGCTTAATTTCTTTGCTAGAAATATCAAACAAGTAGAAATTTCTAAACTTACCAGCCTGAGTCGCCCCGATAAAAATTTCGGTACGCTCGCCTAATTCGTTGATCAACATTCGGTCTGGTCTGAAATCATTCAACTTATCAAGCAAGCATTGCTTGGATTGTTGTGCGTTCCCGAGAATTGGATAGCTTTTTGATTCCAGGGAACGCATTTCAGTCGTGCTGGCACCACAACCTACAACGCTAAGAGTAATAATCGAAGAAAAGATAATTTTTTTCATACAATCCACCTACTGATTTTGGGAAATTTGTTCCGTTATATCTCAAAGCTCTCTTCTTGTGCAACTTTATTTAGCACAAAAAACAATCAATTAAATTTCCTTTCAAATATACATTATTTTAATAATCAAGTGTTTACAAGTGGTAAGTAAATTTCACTTTAAATTAATTTAAAGTTATACTTGTAATATTAAAGCAAATCTTGTATTATGCCTGCATCAACTAAGAACCTTTATCTAAGAAAGGTAACGCTCTTTAACAATTTAGTGCTTGCGCGGACGATATTAACAACCTCGAGCAGTGATTAAATTTCATTTAATAACTCGGCAAGGTTGGTTAGACCCTGACATACAAATTTGAACGACTTGCCAAAAAGAGGTGGCAAGGTTTAGGCAACACACTCGCAAGGTGTGGAGAGCTGAAAAGGCAACACTGGTATCAGTCCTAAGCAATCACGCTTATCTCAAGTTTGAGTAAGTACGGATACAAGCAGCACCCGACGGAATGGCGAAAGCCGGGCGGGCGACGGCGTGGGCAGACACGCATTTATTCCAAAGTGCATTTGAGAAAGTGTGTTTTGGAATACCCACAACTAGACGCAAGTCGCTCCATTTGCCCACCGTAAAACGTGGGCTTTTTTCAACAAAAGGACAATCCTATGAACAAAATTAAACAACTTGCCCCAATCGCCTTGATAATTTTGGTATTAGGCATTATCGGGCAAATGGACTATGACGACCACATACAAATGGAACGTTACAAATGTGAGCGTAATCAAGGAATTTGGATAACCGAAAATAGCGGTAAAACTCAATATTGCAAGTGATGATATATGAGAAAACGAAAACGCTTTTTATCTCCTTGGCAATGTGAAAGTGCCGACGACTATTACGAGCAATTTGAAGATGTTGGGTGTAATAGTGAAGATGATTTTGAAGAACCTGATGATTTTGACGAAAGCGAAGATCAGGATTGTGAATATTGGCAGAATGTAATGAGGAACCATTAATTATGTTAGAACTTATCTTAAAAACCGAAAGTAAGGTGCTTACTACTAACCTAAAAAACTTTGAGGAACAAGCTAATCAATATCTTGCAACGCTCACATCAACCTTTGAAACCGATGACGATTTCGCAAAAGCAAAGGAAGAAGTCAAAGAATTAAAGGAAATTGAGGACAAAATCCGAAATGCCATTAAGCAAACGCAAAACGGCGAAATTGCGGAATTAATAGCAACTGCTGAAAGCATTGCAGAGCGTTTCCGCCAAGAGAGATTAGAGCGAGATAAACTGGTAAAAGCGAAAGAAACGGAAATCAAAAAACAGATTGCGGATAAAGCGATTGAGAAAATTGCAGAAACTCGCAACAAGCTTGTGAAATTAAGCGATATTTCTCTCGCTCTCGAAATAACAATGCCAAAACACAGCATTGCTAAACGTATTGAAGAAGCTCAAAAGAACAAGCGAACTATTGACAGTTTAACCAAAGCAGTAAATGCAGAGGAAGCATCAATTATTAGCGAAATGTCTGCGGAAATTGGACGTTTAACAGAGCGATTGGATCAGATCAACGCAAAATCAGCCTATCTTTTCCCCGATGCCGTGAAGTTAATTGCTGCACAAGATGACCTTGCACCAATTATCCAGCAGCGTATTGCGGAAGAAGAACAGCGAGAGGCAGAAATCAAAGCCAAGGCAGAACAAGAGGCAAAAGCAAAAGCCGAAGCTGAGAAAATTCAAGCAGAATCAAAAGCTATTGCAGATGAAATGGACACCAAACAAGCGGTCGAAAATTCACAAAATTTTGCAAAAACGGAAACAACAGAACCGCTAGAAGATTTTGTGATAACCGTTCGACTAAATCAAAGCACCCAAAGTAATGCAGTTATTATCGCTCGTGAACTGAAAGCGAAACTTGGGGATTGTGTATCACTTAACAAAGCCAAATAAGGAAACATTATGACTACCGCACTACAAACATTGACTAATAAACTTGCTGAACGCTTTGAAATGGGCGATGGTTCAGGATTAGTGGAGACACTTAAATCTTCTGCTTTTGCAGGGGCAACCGTAAGCGATGCCCAAATGGTCGCATTATTGGTTATTGCCAATCAATACCAGTTAAATCCTTGGACAAAAGAAATTTATGCATTCCCGGGTGGAAATGGAGGATTAACACCTATTGTCGGCGTTGATGGTTGGGTTCGTATCATTAACCGTGAGCCTCAATATGATGGTATGGAATTTCATTTTACCGATGACTATTCCGCCTGTACTTGTACTATCTACCGTAAAGATAGAAGTAAACCGATTGTGGTAACGGAATTTATGGGGGAATGTAAAAAGAACTCTCCAGCTTGGAACTCTCACCCAAAAAGAATGTTACGCCATAAAGCAATGATCCAATGTGCGAGATTAGCATTTGGCTTTACGGGCATTTACGACCAAGATGAAGCAGAACGAATTGTAGAAAATGAAAAACAACCAATCAATGTAACACCTAAAAATACGATTGATACTACAGCTGTAGAACTTGCCACCGATGAACAAATCCAGCGTATTACCGAATTAGCAGAAATTACGAATACACCAATCGAAAAAATCTTGGCCATCACTGGTAAACAAAGCCTAAATGAAATCCCTAAATCAGGGGTGGAAAAAGTCTTGAATAAGCTGAATGTTACGCTTAATAAGCAAGAGGCAGAGCGAGAGCAATCTCAGCAAAGTGAGAGCTTAGGTCAGGAAATCCCACTATGATAGATGGCCTAATTACACTTGATTGTGAACAAGGCACGGAGGAATGGCTAACTGCACGGCTAGGCATTCCGACTGCTACGGGCATTTCGAGTATCGTTACACCTAATGGAAAAAAATCATCAGCTTACAATGCTTACTTAGCAGAGCTTGTCGCAGAAAGCATTGAGGGGTTAGGCGAAACATTCAAATCGGACAGTATGGAGCGAGGAAATCGACTCGAGTCACAAGCAAGAATGGCTTATGAGTTTGAAACTAGCAATGATGTTATTCAAGTTGGTGGAGTTTATCTCAACTCAGATAAAGATTTAATGATAAGCCCAGACGGATTAATGCCGAAATTGAAAAAAGGCTTAGAAATTAAATGCCCGAAGATGAAAACCCATATTAAATACTTGCTAGAAGGCGGCGTACCGACGGAATATATTATTCAAGTTCAAGCCGCTTTATGGGTAACAGGTTACGAAACGTGGGATTTTGTCAGCTACTGTCCCGAATATGAAAAGCAAACTTTGTATATCTACACAGCAAAACGAGATCCCGTACTGATGAAAGCTTTTGATACTTATATCCCACAGTTTATTAAAACGCTGAAAGCGTTAAAGAATTAACCACCGCCCCGAAAGGGGCTTTTTAATAGGTAAAAAATATGAGAAAAATTATTCAAATTTCCGAAAGCTTTGTTGATGGCTATTCCATTGGAGATTATTTCAACATTTCAGCGTTGTGTGATGACGGTTCGCTTTGGTATTTAAACGATTTTAAAAATGGATGGCAGCGTTATCCTGATATACCTCAAGACGACGTTATCCCAGCGCTAAAACCATCGCACACGCATACAGAAGGAATTTAACTATGACAACCCAAAAGAAATACGAACTCCTCCAAGACGACACAATCAACCACTACGGCAGAACACTTTACCGCATCAAAGCCCTAATCTCCTTTGGCTTGGTAGTAGCAGGTGAACTCGGCGGGTACATCGAAAAAGAGAGCAACTTAGATCAGTCCGACAATGCTTGGGTGTACGGCAATGCTCGGGTGTCCGGCGATGCTCGGGTGTCCGGCGATGCTCGGGTGTCCGGCGATGCTCGGGTGTCCGGCGATGCTCGGGTGTCCGGCGATGCCCAGGTGTACGACAATGCTTGGGTGTACGGCGATGCTCGGGTGTACGGCGATGCTCAGGTGTACGGCGATGCTCAGGTGTACGGCGATGCTCAGGTGTCCGACAATGCTCAGGTGTACGGCGATGCTCAGGTGTACGGCGATGCTCAGGTGTACGACAATGCTTGGGTGTACGACAATGCTTGGGTGTACGACAATGCTTGGGTGTACGGCAATGCTCGGGTGTCCGGCGATGCTCAGGTGTACGGCGATGCTCAGGTGTACGGCGATGCTCGGGTGTCCGGCGATGCTCAGGTGTACGGCGATGCTCAGGTGTACGGCGATGCTCAGGTGTCCGGCGATGCCCAGGTGTACGGCGATGCTCGGGTGCGATCTTGTGGTGTAATTTCCAGGCGCAAAATGATTTTCTGGGCGAGCAATGTTGGCACAGAGAACGGTACATTAACCGTTTACAATGGAAAAGACGGGCTGATTGTCACTCGAGGCTGTTTTACTGGCACGGTTGATGGGTTTTTAGCGAAATCTGCCGAAGTTCACGACGAGAAAACCAAGCGGGAATATCAACTGCTAATTGAAGTAGCGAAAAGCAGAATTTTAGGCACAGCGACTGAATAGGTCGCTTTTTTATTGGAGAATAACAATGAGGTTAAACCCATTTTACTACTTACGCCGTTATAAAGAGTTGGAAGCAAAATTAAAGGCATATAATATTTTTAACGAAAGCCTACTCGAACGCAATCGAGAGTTAGATCAAGATTTATCTAGCACTAGGACTGAATTAGATAAGGCTAGAGCAAAAATCAGCTACCTTACTGCCGAATTTGAAGAACTTCAGGCTGATTTCTTGATTTTGACGAACACTAAAAAGCTCTCTAGAAAAGAGGGTATAGAGTTGAGAAATCATAAACATCATAGTCATAAGTAAAGGTAGAAGGGGAAATGAAATCATTTAATTTAGAAAAGCATTAGCTGGAGAACCAGTAGTAACACGGAAAGGTGAAAAAGTATTTATTTTGAGTAATTTAAATAACTTAGAGGATAAAGGATTTAATCCAGATTATCCCTTAGTTGGAATTATTCAGAATAGATTAGATGTATTTTGTTGGACTTTAGAAGGACGTATTTCATTACAAAATGATGAAGCTTTGGGAGATATTGTTGGAATGTGGGAAGAACCACGCCCAAGAGTGCAATTAGATTTACCTTGCCCGCTAAAAAAATGGAGGCGTAATTGCTATACCATCACTAATGATTTATCTATAGAAAAAACAGTACATACTGAAAGACCTTTTGATGAAGATTTGCATTTTTATTTTGCAACTGAAAAAGATGCTCAAGAATGGCTAAATGCAATGCGAAATAGCAGGAGATAGTATGTTTGGAAAAATACGTCGTTCCCCTGCTTTATGGCTTGGAATGGTTGGTTTGAACGCTTGCTCATATATCAAAAACACAGATAGTGTGCTTATTATGCTCTCAACAATTGTTATTTTGGAGAAAGAAAATGAATGAAGGCAAATATTTTTCGGTTGATGTATCAAATGATATACATATCCTAAATCTGCACGAAACCTTAGAGCAAGCAAAACAAAGCTGTTTAAATGGTGCTACTGAAGCCTATGAGTTTGCGGATGATATGGATGATCACGAAAGCTATGAAGCCTATGATTTACCCTATGCAGTTTATGGTGTTGTTTTAGGTAGAGCAAAATCAGATATCCGTCCACTAACCGACGAAGAAAGAGAATCAGAGTTATTTGGGGAAGTTGAACAAGTTATTGAACCACCAACACTTGTAGAAAATAACGGCTGGATTTCGGTTAAAGAACAAATGCCAAAAGAGTTTGATACTGTTTTAGTTTTTAACGGCAGCGTATTTATTGCTGAATTAAACGGCAACGGATTTATTACCGAATATGGAACTATTGATTTTGATGATGTTCGATATGTCACCCACTGGCAACCACTCCCCGAACCACCAAAGGAGTAATTAAATGACCGACACCGAACGCTTAAATTTTATCGCCGAACGAAAACTAGATGTCCGCTATTCTGATTTGGTGGACGGATTTATTATTGCTAGCTATACCAAACCGCACGAGCAGTATTTTCATTGGGCGAGAAATGCAAGAAATGAGGGGATTTAATAATGATTGAAAGATGCCTCCCTGAGGAAATGAGAAAAAATCTTGAAATGGTTCATCAATTTGAAAGAATCGGACTTGATTTTGTACCTATCCCTGTGAAATCAACAGAACATAAACAAGAGCTTATGAAGTTATTTAGGTTAAATCTAGACGAGATAATGGAGATTGCCAATGCAACAACTAATTAAAAACATCGAACAATGGGCAGAAAACCGCAATTTAATCAACGGCTCAACCCCACAAAAGCAAATGCTGAAACTAATGGAAGAGTTCGGCGAACTCTGCGGTGGTATTGCCCGCAATAACCCCGAAATGATTAAAGATGCGATTGGGGATTGTTTTGTGGTGTTGGTGATTTTACGCAAGCAATGCAAACTAGACGAGGAGCTTGTTTATGATATTCATTGTGATAATTTCCAAGATTACATCACTTCTGTGATTTCCTCATTAGCTCAAATCAATGAGTCTCTTGGCTGGGATAATATTACAGTCGAATGCGAAATATCTGCTGTTGTTGGATGGTTGGATTATATTGCAGAATATTACAACTTAAATTTCCAAGACTGCATCGCCCACGCCTACGACCAAATCAAAGACCGCAAAGGCAAAATGATTGATGGCGTATTTGTGAAAGAGGAAGATTTATAGAACCTACGCAACAAAAACCGAAACATTTTGTAGAAAAGCACCAAGCCACTCTATAAGCGTTTCGGTTTCTTCTTCGTTGGCGTTGATTATGTTCAGGTTTTCATCAACCTTAGACAAAATACAGTCAATGCCACAGCCGCTAATAAATGATGAGTTTTGACTGATCAGCCATTGTTTGAAAAGCTCTTTCATAGTTCCCTCCGTTTTCTTATGAGGTTACTACGAAAGCGTCTTGCTGTCAGATTGGATAGTTATTTTTTCGATGCAGATCGCAAAAATAGATATTGGTATTTAACAAGCTTACTCAATTTTAAGGTGGCTAAATTTATACAACCAACCGCTTGTTCCGCAAGCGGTTATCTTTTGGAGAGAAAAATGATAGTTTGGGCTTTGTTCGATAGCGGTAATGGGTGCTACACTCAAGCTGCAATGCAATGCAATGCAATGCAATGCAATGCAATGTAATGTAATAGAAATATACCCAATAGGCATAGATATTGAATCGAAAAATGACCACTTTATTAGCTTAAATTTGGCTGATTATAGCAGAATGTTTGGTGATACCACTCTATTTGATACTCTCGACAAATTACCTAAGCCAGACTTAATTATTGCTAGTCCACCGTGCGAAAGTTGGTCTGTAGCTAGTGCAATGTGGGGTGGTAATGCGAGTTGGAAACAAGAAACAGGAGCTATAAATCGGTCATTGTCTAAATTTACGATTCGTGGCCGAGCTGATTATGATTTGCCTCACGTACAGTTTAAGTATGATCGTTCGTTTTTAAATAGGATAAACGGCGAATTATGTATTTATAACACAATCGAAATTATCAAGCGTTATCAGCCAAGGGTATTTGTGATTGAAAATCCAGCAAGTAGTAAAATTTGGCATTATATAAGCGACATCCTGAATTTTACCATCCAATATGATAACCTCACTTATTACAGTAATTATGGTTATCCAATCCAGAAACCAACAAGATTTAAAAGCAATATTAATCTTAACTTAAGGGTAGAAAGGAAGAAGGCTGATAAACAATGGGGAGATTTCGCCAAGAATTATAATGAGCGGTCAAACATACCTATAGACTTGATTTTAAATATCTACCAAAGTGTAGAAAAGGCAATTAAAGAAAAACATACAATCCCTCTAAATGAGGGATTTTTTATTGGAGAATAATGTGGAAACATTAAGCATAAAACAGGTAGCAAATATCCTTAATGTATCCTATTGGACTGTTTTTAACAATCGCCATAGATGGGGATTTTACCAAATGGATGGCTCCCGATTATGGCGAGTTGATAAATCAAATCTTGATTTGTTGAAAAAACGATCTAATAATGACCGTGGGCTTGCTCTATCGGTCGGAGAGGAAAAATTATGCCGATCAGAAAAAGAGGTGACGTCTATTACATTGACCTCTACACCCCTAGTGGAGAAAGAATTAGACGCACTATTAAAACAACTGTAAAAAAAGAAGCTCAGCAATACCACGATAAATTAAAAGCTCAGTTGTGGCAAATTGATAAGCTAGATCAAAAACCTGATTATCTCTTTGAAAACGCATTGGTGTTATTTCTAAAAGATGCGGAAGGAAAAGAGGATACAGCAACCAAAAAACGGCACGCAATTTATTATCGAAATATTTTTGCTGGTCGAATATTAAGTTCTTTAACAAGCGATGAAATACTGGGGGCGATTCCAGAAAAGCATATGTTAAAAGACACGCCATTGACAAATTCTACTAAGAATAAATATAGAACGTCTATAATGCGAATTTTAAAATTAGCTTATCAGGCGGGATATATTGATAAAATGCCGTTTATCCCCAAAAAGAAAGAGCCACCGATTCGGGTTCGTTGGATTACCAAAGAACAAGCCAAGCAGTTTATTGATAATATTAGTACTGATTGGATGAAAACTATCTGCTCTTTTGCTTTATTAACAGGAGCAAGGCGAACAGAAATACTTTCTATGACTTGGGATAAAATAGATTTTATCCGTAAAGTAGCGATTGTTTCAAATGATATTGCCAAATCGGAAAAAGCGAGATCGCTTTTACTTAATGATGATGCACTTGAATTACTACAAAAGCAGAGAGGGAAAAATCCTAAATATGTGTTTGTAGGAAGTAAAGGGCAGGCATTACAAGATATCAACCGCAAAATATTTAACAAAGCGACTGAAAAATGTTTATTGGTTGATTTCCATTTCCATGATTTAAGGCATACTTGGGCCAGTTGGCACGTTCAGGCCGGCACACCATTATTTACCTTAAAAGAATTGGGTGGCTGGGAAACATTAGAGATGGTAAAGAGATATGCCCATCTTAATGCAGACCATTTACTCAACCACGCTAACTCAGTTAAATTCTAGTCACAAATTAGTCACAAAGCATTTTTGACATAGAAAATTAATAACTGATATTTAAATGTAACTATTTGAAATATAAGGATAAATAATGGCACGCCCTAAAGGATTCGAACCTTTGACCCACGCCTTAGAAGGGCGTTGCTCTATCCAGCTGAGCTAAGGGCGCAGAGATTTATAAGAAAGAAGTGGTCGGCGAGATAGGATTTGAACCTACGACCCACTGGTCCCAAACCAGTTGCGCTACCAAGCTGCGCTACTCGCCGACAAATGATGGAATGATTATAAGATTCTTTATTTAACAGTCAATCTTTTTTTGTTAAAGTTTGTTTAAGTGATTGAACTTTATCCGCTATTTAAAATTAGCTTATCAAAAAGTAAATTTTTTGAGAGAATAGCAAACGTTTTCGCCAATTAATGTTTCGGGAGATAAAAATGACTGCACAGATTATTTCGGGGAGTGAAATTGCCTCAAAAATTAAAAAAGGAATTCGTGAAAAAATCGCTCAATATGTTCAGCAAGGTAAACGTAAACCGGGGCTTGCAGTCATTTTAGTCGGGGCTGATCCTGCCTCGCAAGTTTATGTCGGGAGCAAGCGTAAAAGTTGTGGGGAAATTGGAATTGAATCGAAATCTTACGATTTATCAGCAGAAACAACAGAAGCAGAATTACTTTCACTTATCGAAGAGCTTAATCAAGATGAGTGCGTGGACGGCATTTTGGTTCAATTACCTTTGCCAAAGCAGATTGATTCAACCAAAGTCATTGAAGCAATCGCACCGCATAAAGATGTAGACGGCTTCCACCCTTATAATGTAGGGCGTTTAGCTCAGCGTATTCCGACCTTACGTTCTTGCACCCCTTACGGCGTGATGAAATTACTTGAAACTACGGGCGTGGATTTACACGGTCAGCACGCTGTGATTGTTGGGGCATCAAATATTGTAGGTCGCCCAATGGCACTAGAATTGTTGCTTGCCGGTTGTACAGTTACAGTTACGCATCGCTTTACTAAAGATTTAGAAAGCCACGTTCGCCAAGCTGATATTCTCGTTGTTGCGGTAGGTAAGCCTGAATTTATTTCAGGTGATTGGATTAAAGAAGGGGCGGTTGTGATTGATGTGGGCATTAATCGTGTGGCAGACGGCAAATTAAAAGGTGATGTGGAATATAGCATTGCCTCGCAAAAAGCGAGCTTTGTTACTCCAGTACCGGGCGGCGTTGGTCCAATGACAGTGGCGATGCTAATGCAAAATACTCTACAGGCTTACGAAAACCATTTACAAGCGGTCTAAAAACCGACATTTTTTGCAAATCCTCAATCTTCTTTCGGATTGGGGATTTTTCTTTGTGAATTTCTAGGCTTTTGAGCCAGAAAAGGCTAAAATAGCCCACATTTTTGAATAGCAGACTGATTTTTATATGAAATTTATTATCAAACTTTTCCCTGAAATTATGATTAAAAGCGATTCGGTGCGTAAACGCTTTATCAAAATTTTAACTTCTAATATCCGCAATGTGCTATTAAAGGAAACGGAAAATGTATCCGTAGTGCGTAATTGGGATTTTATTGAAGTACGAGCCAAAGTGGCGGAAGAAGCCCCTATCGTCTTAGATTTATTAAAACGCACGCCCGGCATTCACCATATTTTAGAGGTAGAAGAAAGCCCTTTCACCGATATGCACGATATTTTTGAGCAAACTTATACGGCAGTAAAAGATGAGTTAGAAGGCAAAACCTTCAGCGTGCGTGTTCGCCGTAAAGGCAAGCACGATTTCCGCTCGCTGGATGTGGAACGCTATGTTGGCGGTGGTTTAAATCAACGCATTGAAAGTGCCAAAGTGAAATTAAAAGATCCAGATGTAACGGTGCGGATTGATATTGAATACGATAAAATGTTGTTGATCAAAGCTCGCCACGAGGGTTTGGGCGGCTATCCAATCGGCACTCAAGAAGATGTACTTTCGTTAATCTCTGGCGGTTTTGATTCGGGCGTATCGAGCTATATGTTAATTCGTCGTGGTTCTCGAGTGCATTACTGTTTCTTCAATTTAGGTGGTGCGGCACACGAAATCGGTGTAAAACAGATGGCTTACCACATTTGGAGTCGTTACAGCACTTCTCACAAAGTTCGCTTTGTGGCGATTAACTTTGAAAATGTGGTTGGCGAGATTTTAGAAAAAATCGATAACGGTCAAATGGGCGTGGTGTTAAAGCGTATGATGGTTCGAGCGGCAAGCAAAATTGCCGAGCGTTTCGATATTCAAGCGATTGTAACCGGCGAGGCGCTGGGACAGGTTTCGAGCCAAACTCTTACGAATTTACGTTTGATTGATAAAGCGTCTGATACTTTAGTTTTACGTCCGCTTATCACACACGACAAAGAACAGATCATTGCAATGGCGAAAGAGATCGGGACGGACGACATCGCTAAATCAATGCCGGAATTTTGTGGTGTGATTTCTAAAAATCCAACGGTAAAAGCGATTGAAAGCAAAATCATCGAGGAAGAAGGTAACTTCAACTTTGAGATCCTTGAGCAAGCGGTGCAAAATGCGAGCTATTTAGATATCCGAGATATTGCCGAGCAAACTGAGAAAGAAGTAGTATCGGTAGAAACAACCACAGAATTAAGCGAAAATGATGTGATTTTAGATATCCGTAGCCCTGAAGAAGTGGATGAAAAACCGTTTAGCCTAGAAGGGGTGGAAGTCAAAGAACTCCCGTTCTACAAACTCTCTAGCCAATTTGCGAGCCTCGACCAAAGCAAAAATTACCTACTTTACTGCCAGCGTGGTGTGATGAGTAAACTGCAAGCACTTTACTTAAAAGAAAACGGCTATAACAACGTTAAAGTCTTTCGTGTGAAATAACATAAGCGGTCAGATTTATCTGATTTTTTGCAAAAAATGAGAGAAATTGAACCGCTTGTAAAAAGTAAAAAATAGGGCTAAATGATTTTTCATTTAGCCCTTAAAATATCAAGAAAAATTAATGTTCGTGTTTTTCTTTCAGTTTAATTAATTGTCCTTCTAATTTTTTCTTCACATCGAAAATAGCATTATATAAATCTTCGTGTTCTGATTTTGCAACCAAGTCGCCTAAAGGTGTACCGATTGTAGCTTCTACTTGGAAGGTATTCGGCTGCTTGATCAACATAAAATGTGGATTTATCAGCTGGGTATGATATTTTTCTAACTTAGCTAAACGCTCCTGAATATGAGTACGGATTGCAGGGGTAATGTCCATTTGTTTGCTTGAAATATTTAGTGACATAACATTTTCCTCTTGTTTAGTTAAGGCTTTTTGCCGTTGATATCTTGTAATCAAAATATGCGGTTCACTCCAAAAATTCAAGTGAAAAATGGAATAAATTTCTAAAAATTTGATCTACTTAACATTTTTAACTATTTTTGGCTATAATATCTCTAATAAATAGACAACTGAGATTTGATGATGAGCGAGAAAAAACAGCTACCTCCGTTTCAAAAACAATTTTTACATCCAAAATATTGGGGATTATGGCTTGGATTAGGTATTTTTAAATTAATCCTCTGCTTGCCTTATCCTATTTTAGTTAAAATCGGTTTAGGTTTAGGGAATTTATTTACCAAGTTAGGCTTTGGAAAACGCCGTATGAGAATTGCCCGCCGTAATTTAGAACTCTGTTTCCCCCATTATTCTGCCGAGCAAGTTGAAGAATTAGTGCAAGAAAATATGAAGTCGGTGGGAATGGCGATTATCGAAACTGGTATGGCGTGGTTCTGGTCTGATGCTCGCATTCTGAAATGGTCAAAAGTGGAAGGAGGGGAATATTTAAAGCAACGTGCCGGTAACAATCAAGGTATATTGTTAGTTGGCGTACATTTCTTAACCTTAGAACTTGGTGCAAGGATTATTGGCTTGCATCATCAAGGTATTGGTGTTTATCGCCCAAATGATAATCCATTATTAGATTGGATACAGTTTCGAGGTAGAATCCGTTCTAATAAAGCAATGCTTGATCGCAAAGATGTTCGAGGGATGATTAGAGCATTGAAAAATGGCGAGATGATTTGGTATGCACCAGATCACGATTATGGTAGAAGAAATAGTGTTTTTGTGCCTTTTTTTGCAGTAGAAGATACTTGTACAACGGCAGGCAGCTATATGCTGATTCGTTCTGCACTTAATGCGGTGGTCATTCCGTTCAGTCCAATGCGTAATGAAGATTATTCGGGTTATACAATTAAAATTAGTCCTCCGGTTGATTTCAGCCAGAGTCAAAATGAAGTGGATACTGCCATCTTAATGAATAAAGTGGTAGAGCGTGAAATTATGAATGCACCAACGCAATATATGTGGTTACATCGCCGTTTTAAAACGCGACCAAATGAAGATGATAAGAGCCTTTATGATTAATTTTAAATAATTGAAAAAAGTGCTTGCATATTTAAGCTGAATTTTGCAATCTAGCAGAAGTATATTTATCATAATAAAAAATGCAGGAGATGATTATGGCAACCCCTTTATTTCACGGCAGCATTGTTGCTTTAGTAACCCCAATGACTCACGGTGAAGTGGATTTCCAAGATTTAAAAAAATTAGTGGAATATCACATTCAAGCCGGTTCTCACGGCATTGTTTCGGTGGGCACAACAGGTGAGTCTACAACTTTAAGCATTGATGAAAATGTCAAAGTAATTCAAAAGACCGTTGAATTTGCAGATGGTCGCATTCCTGTTATTGCAGGTACAGGCTCAAATGCTACCAGTGAAGCAATTACAATGACCAAACTATTAGCAAACAGCGGCGTAGCCGGTTGTTTGAGCGTTGTGCCTTATTACAATAAGCCAACCCAAGAAGGAATGTATTTACACTATAAAGCGATTGCTGAGAGTACAGATCTTCCACAAATCCTTTACAATGTGCCGGGTCGCACAGGGAGTGATTTAAAACCTGAAACCATCGGTCGCTTGGCAAAAATTGAAAACATCGTAGCCGTAAAAGAAGCCACCGGAGATTTAAGTCGTTTACCGTTAATCAAACAATTAGCCGGCGATGATTTTATTTTCTTAAGTGGTGATGATGCAACAGGCTTTGAATCAATGAAGCAAGGTGGTCAAGGTGTGATTTCCGTAACAAATAATGTTGCTGCGGCAGATATGGCAAAAATGTGTGAGTTAGCTTTAGCAGGTAAATTTGATGAAGCAGAAGAAATCAATAACCGCTTAATGGCTTTGCACCGTGATTTATTCGTAGAATCTAACCCGATTCCGGTAAAATGGGCTACTTATAAATTAGGTTTAATTAGCGAGCCAAACTTACGCTTACCATTAACTACCTTATCTGAATCAGCACAACCTACAGTATTAAAAGCGTTACAACAAGCGGGCTTAATTTAATTATTTTTTGCAAATATATTAAAACCAGTTAATTTGATTAACTGGTTTTTTTATTTTGATAAATAGTATATTCTAAAATATAAAAACACCAACTTCCTTGATTTAGATAAATTTTTATCCTGCTTGCTTAATTATTCTCCATATAAAAAACTATTTTTTCTGCTTTTGATAGTTATATCAAAAAATGAATAAAAAGCCATTGTTTTCCCTATTTATAGAGCTAGTATAGCCCTGTTTTTTAACTTTATAAAAGGAGATTATATTATGGCTACGCCATCTCAACGTTTTTCTCTCACTTGGGTACTTAATTTATTTGGTACTGCGGTGGGAGCAGGTGTTCTATTTTTGCCTATCAATGCAGGTATGGGAGGGTTTTACCCATTAGTTGTAATGACATTATTAGTTGGTCCTATGACTTATTTAGCACATCGTGGCTTAACTCGTTTTGTGCTTTCTTCAAAACATAAAGGAAGTGATATTACTGCCGTTGTGCGAGAGCATTTTGGTGAACAAGCAGGTAAATTGATTACACTGCTTTATTTTTTTGCTATTTTTCCAATTTTACTGATTTATGGTGTTGGAATTACAAATACCGTTAGTTCTTTTATGGAAAATCAGCTCCACATAATGCCACCGTCTAGAGCAGTATTATCCTTTATTTTAATTGCTGCTATGATTGGGGTTATGCTACTTAACGAAGAAGTAATGCTAAAAATTACAACTTGGTTAGTATATCCTTTAGTGCTAATTTTATTGGGTTTATCTATTTATCTTATTCCACAATGGAATACTGCGGCGTTACAACAAATGCCAACCACCAGCGAGTTCTTAACTACACTTTGGCTAACCATTCCGGTTTTAGTGTTTGCCTTCAACCATTCACCAGCGATTTCCTCATTTGCACTCTCTCAACAAAAACATTACCAAGATGAGCATAAAACAGAAACTGAAGCAGCTAAAGTGCTACGCTCTACAGCATTTATCTTAGTATTATTTGTAATGTTTTTTGTGTTTAGCTGTGTACTTACGCTAACACCAGCAGAATTAGCCGAAGCAAAAGTACAAAATATCTCGATTTTGTCTTACTTAGCAAATAAATTCGATAATCCGATTATTTCCTATTTCGGACCATTAGTGGCATTTTTAGCGATTGGTAGTTCATTCTTTGGGCATTATTTAGGAGCTCGCGAGGGATTAGAAGGTTTGGTGAATCAAATGCGTGAAGCACCGATTGAACCGAACAAATTCCGAAAAATTACTGCTGTTACGTTTTTAGTCATTTTATGGATTGTAGCAACTATTAACCCAAGTATCTTAGGTTTTATTGAGAGCTTAGGTGGTCCAATTATTGCGATGATTTTATTCATTATGCCGGTGTATGCAGTTTACAAAGTGCCAGCCCTTGCTCGCTTTAAAAATGAATTTGGACAAATTTTTGTATTTGTTATGGGCTGTATTGCAATTTCAGCTATTGTGTACGGATTACTCTAATCCGAGTAAAATACACTTTTGATTTTATTGTGGATGCGTATTTATGATTAGCGTATTTGATATGTTTAAAGTGGGAATTGGACCTTCCAGTTCCCACACTGTTGGACCAATGAAAGCGGCAAAAGAATTTGTTGATGAATTACAAAGTCGCAAATTTTTGGCAAAAATTGACCGCTTGAAGGTTGATGTTTATGGTTCGCTATCCTTAACAGGGCGTGGACATAATACCGATATCGCCATTATTATGGGGCTAATGGGTTATTTGCCACATAATGTGGATATTGAGCGTATTGATAACACCATTGAAAGTTTAAAACAAAATAAGCAACTGGTGGTTGCAGAAAGCAGTGATGAACCTAAGCAGATTCAATTTGATTTTTTTGAGGATATGCCATTTCATAATGATTTCTTACCGCTACACGAAAATGGCGTGAAGTTCACGGCTTTAAGTGGCGAAGAAATCTTATTTGAAAATACCTATTACTCAATTGGTGGCGGATTTATTGTTGATGAGGCAAATTTTGAAAAGGTCAAGGAGAGTGATGTCTCTGTGCCTTTTCCTTATCGTAATGCGGCTGATTTGCTACGTCATTGTAAAGAGAATGGATTACCTATTTCCTCACTTGTGTGGAAAAATGAGTTAGCATTACGCTCAAAAGAAGAAATTTCTGATTATCTCGCAATGATTTGGCAGACAATGGAAGCCTGTATTGAACGGGGTGTACATACAGAAGGATTGTTACCCGGTCCACTTAAAGTAGCTCGCCGAGCTTGTTCATTACGTAGGATGTTAGAGGCTAACAGTAAGTTTAATACAGATCCTATGCAAATTATCGACTGGGTCAATATGTTTGCCCTTGCCGTTAATGAGGAAAATGCAGCAGGCGGACGAGTGGTAACTGCCCCAACTAATGGTGCTTGTGGAATTGTGCCTGCTGTATTAGCTTATTATCAGAAATTTATCGCCCAACTTAACCAAGAAACAATTGAGCGTTATTTACTCACAACCAGTGTGATAGGTTCTCTTTACAAAATGAATGCATCGATTTCTGGGGCAGAAGTAGGTTGTCAAGGCGAGGTGGGGGTAGCTTGTTCAATGGCAGCAGCAGGGCTTACTGAAATTATGGGCGGTAGTGCAGAACAAGTTTGTATGGCGGCAGAAATTGCGATGGAACATAATCTCGGTTTAACTTGTGATCCTGTTGGTGGACAAGTACAAGTACCTTGTATTGAGCGAAATGCGATAGCTTCGGTCAAAGCGATTAATGCAAGTCGAATGGCATTACGCCGAACCTCTTCACCACAAGTGAGTTTAGATAAAGTGATCGAAACGATGTATGAAACAGGTCGGGATATGAACGCAAAATACCGTGAAACTTCAACGGGCGGTCTAGCGATTAAAGTCTTACCCTGTGATTAAATAAGCAAAGGCTATCTTTTAACAAGATAGCCTTTTAGTTTAACTAAATATTAATGACGGAAATGTCTCATTCCTGTTAATACCATCGCCATACCGTGTTCGTTTGCAGCATCAATCACCTCTTGATCACGCATTGAACCGCCCGGGTGGATTACACAAGTAATACCGACTTTTGCCGCTGCATCAATACCATCACGGAATGGGAAGAAAGCATCAGATGCCATCACGCAACCAGCCACTTGTAAGCCTTCATCTTCTGCTTTAATGCCCGCAATTTTCGCCGAATAGACACGGCTCATTTGCCCTGCACCGATGCCGATAGTCTGACCATCTTTCGCATACACAATCGCATTGGATTTCACATATTTCGCCACTTTCCAGCAGAACAGTAAATCTTTTAATTCTGCTTCTGTTGGTTTGCGTTCAGATACCACTTGTAAATCTTCGATTGAAACTGAACCTTGATCCGCATCTTGTACCAATAAGCCACCGTTCACACGTTTGTAATCTAAACGTTTTTCTGCTTGGCTGAATTCACCGCACTCTAACACACGCACATTTTTCTTCTTCGCCAACGCTTTTTTTGCCGCTTCGGAAATTATTGGGGCGATAATCACTTCCACAAATTGGCGATCTGCAATAGTTTGTGCTGTTTCACCGTCTAATTCACGGTTAAAGGCAATAATACCGCCGAAAGCAGAAGTTGGGTCGGTTTGGTAAGCACGGTTATAGGCTTCTAAAATATCTTTGCCTAACGCTACACCGCAAGGGTTGGCGTGTTTCACAATCACGCAAGCCGGTTCAGCAAATTCTTTTACGCACTCTAATGCTGCATCGGTATCGGCGATGTTGTTGTAAGAAAGGGCTTTGCCTTGTAACTGTTTAGCTGTGGACACGGAGGCTTCTTTCACTTCATTTTCTACGTAGAAAGCCGCATTTTGGTGCGCATTTTCACCGTAACGCATTGTTTGTTTACGCACAAAATTCAGGTTTAATGTGCGTGGGAATTGACCGCAAACTTGGGTTAAATCCTCTTCCTCAGCTCCTTGGTAAGGCGGTACTTTTTGCCCGAAGTAGTTGGCGATCATTGAATCGTATTGTGCAGTATGCTCAAAGGCTTTGATTGCTAAGTTGAAACGGGTTTCTAAGGTTAAACTGTTTTGGTTTTGATCCATTTCGGCAAGGATTGCATCAAAATCGTTATTATTCACCACGATCGCTACATCTTTATGGTTTTTCGCCGCAGAACGCACCATTGTTGGACCGCCGATGTCGATATTTTCCACCGCATCTTCCAAAGTACAATTCGGTTTTGCCACCGTTGCCGCAAACGGATACAGATTTACCACCACCATATCAATACGTTCAATGCCGTGTTGGTTCATAATTTCATTATCAGTACCACGGCGACCTAAAATCCCACCGTGTACTTTCGGGTGAAGGGTTTTTACACGACCGTCCATCATTTCAGGGAAGCCTGTGTAGTCAGATACTTCCGTTACAGCTAAGCCGGCTTCTGCTAATAATTTTGCCGTACCACCTGTAGAAAGTAATTTTACACCACGAGCGGCAAGCCCTTGTGCAAATTCGACAATGCCTTTTTTATCAGACACACTTAATAACGCTTGTTGAATCGCCATTTTTTCTAAGTTCCTTAAAATGAGTGTTAAAATGTGAAATAAACGGCGGATATTATAAAGCAATCGTTTGCTTTTTTCATCTGCAAGCGGTCGAATTTGCATAATTTTTGGGATAGTGGACAAAATTGAGTCTGATTTCCCAATGAACTAGCCATAGTGGACATTTTTGAGTCTGCTATGGCTTTATTTTCAACTCTTTTGGCAAACAAAATCCTTTATAAACATCATCTTATGTTCATCAGTTAGTCCTTGATGTGGCACTAATTTGACTTTCATTTGTCTAAAAAATGACTCCACCAAGTTGGTTGTATGTGCAATGTTTAACTCGGGATACGCTTGGTAGGTAAATAGATAGTTTATGATACGTTTTAAACTCCAATAAGCACTCCGTAATCGCTTATGTTTAAATCGTTTTGGGTTGGTTGCAGAACGTTCATTGAAATAACCTTTATGTTTATTTAACCATACAGATAGGGCTAGAGTAAGTGTTTCTTGTGTTTGAAATTTAAGTGAGTAATAAAGCGATAGTAGCTCTTTTCCTGCCTCTGATTTTGGTGATTTTGTTAAATAAAAAATACCTCGCCCGATTTGATGGAAGTGGCACATTTGGATAGGAATATTGGGGTAAGCATTTAATAATCCTCTTCTTCCATCACAGGTAATTGATTGAATGTTAATTCCTTTTTCAATTAACGCTGAGATAGCTTCAAAATAATATTGATTTTTCTCCGCAGAAATAAAGCGAAAATAAATCGGCTTTAAAGATAAGGAATCCATTAGGATAAGTACAGCAAAACGTTGTTTAAAGTGAGTGGTATCCATCACGATATTTACTGTTTGAGGAAGAGATTTTTGCTCGGCTTTTGTCGCTTTTTCGAGATGCCTTCTAATCGTCCGTTCAGAACATTGGTATTCAAAAGCAAGTTGTTGAATCGTTTGTTTTTGAGAACTGTACTTAAACCAAATTTCTTCGGAATTAAGTCGCTTAGATGCGACAAAGTTACGGTTACAATCAAGGCATTTATAGCGTTGGATACCGTTAATTTTACCGTATTTTTTGAGATTAAAAGATGAGCAGAAAATGCAATTTTTTAGGCATTTTTATAAAAAGTAGGTTAAAGCCTTATATTACAAGGTTTTAACCTAATTTACAGACTCAATTTTGTCCACTATACCTAATTTTTTGCAAAAACAACCGCTTGTATCCACAGTTAAACTGCGTAAAATAAAGCCTAAACAACAGGGGGATTTATGATTAAACACAATCTTGATAATTTTGAATTTGCGTATATTGATGAAAGCGGAGTAAAAGCCGGCACATTGCGTTACCGCTACATCAAAGAAAATGTGATTGATGCCTACACCACAAGGGTTGATGAAGTCTTTCAAGGCAAGGGAATTGCCGGTGAGCTTTATAATGCCTTAATAGCTTTTGCCCAAGAAAAAGCATTAAAAATCAAGCCAAGCTGCAGCTATATTGATGTCAAAATGCAACGAAGCCATCGAGATTTAATTTCTTAATGAAGATACAAGCGGTCGTAAAATATGAAAAATTTACGACCGCTTGTATTTACCCCCAATGGAAGGTGATCTTTAGCCCGATACTATCCGCAAAAGATTGAATTGATTTACGGCGTTGAGCCGTTGATGAATGTGTATAGAGATAAATACCGTCTTCAAGTTTTGTTGTATATGCCATACCATTTGGTCGGTAGCAAGGCTCTGAACCAACACAATGTGTTAAGGTCGGTTTTCCGTTTCTGATGTAGTTTTCGACCAGCTCTCGATAATGAGAATTTAATAGATGCTTGAAGAAGTTTTTTTGATTATCTCTAAAATTTCTCCCCGAAATTTTAGTACCATCGGTAAGTTCAATCCAACAATGTGGGGTTTCTTCTGATAATAGCTCCTCATTGTTCAATTCACTCTCAAAAATATTGATATGAGCTACTTCTTCCATAATCTCTTGTACAATATCAAATACATTTTTTGCTTTGATTTTACTGGTTTTGTCAATATAAGAGGTGTTGCCGATAGTGCCATTTTCAAGAATTAAATCGGTATTCTTAAATTCATTGATGAGTATTTTTTCAAGATAATCAGTTTGTGATTTATCTAAATGTCCATCTTCTCGACCAAAGAAAATAATTTTATTCCACCAAGTTTTGGTATCATCTTTAATATGCTTGGCGATACGATCATAAATCTTACCTGAAGCTTGTCCGATATATCGTTTATTTTCGCCCAATAAAATATAAATGCCTGCCTTATTTGCCTCTTCTAAATGCTTGAGAGCATTAAAATCTGTACGGTCTGCAATCACAAAGAATGCAGGTTCTTTCGTGTAAACCGTAATATTATCTCGCCCTCTATCGGTAACAATAACAGTATGAGTAACCATAAATATAGTCTTCCTTATTCATTAAACAACGCCATATAAAATTGATTTTCAAAGGTGTTCAGTGGAGCCCGTTTCGTTTTACTTTCCAGCTCGCCTGTGGAATAACCACTAATAAATTGCACGAAGGCAATTCGCTCACCGCGTGCATTTTTCATAAAGCCGGCAAGGTTATAAACACCCTTTAATGCTCCTGTTTTGGCAATCAGATTTTTCGCCAGCGGTTCGGTGGAAATTGAGCCTCTGCTGGAAATAGTACCGTCCACCCCTGCAATTGGGAAGGTTTCAAATAAATGTAATGTATCTTCATTTTGAGCGATATATTCAAGGGTTTCTAACATCGTTTGGCTACTTATTTGATTATGGCGGGAAAGCCCTGAACCATCGGCAACAACACTATTTTTAAAATCAATATTGGCTTTTGATTTTAACAGTTGGCGAATTACATAACTACCTAACTGAAAAGAAGCAGGACGGTTATGTTGTTTATTGGCAACGGTTCTAAACAAGGCATCAGCAATTTGGTTATCCGATTTTTTCATCATTTTTTTAAGTAATACAGGCAATGGCTCTGAATAGTGTTCGGCTAATACTGTGCCTGCTTGTGGCGTTAAAGGCTCTTTTAGCTGTCCGTTAAACTCAATGCCTAGACTTTTCAAATGTTTATTGATGATATTTGCCCCATAGTTGGTAGGATCTTGCACTGAGAAACTTAACCCAAACGGTTTGGATTGGCGAGCCGTACAGCCTTTAATTTGATAGCGATTGTTATCGTGAACCACCACATCAAGTTGGCAAAAAGGGGCTTCTTTGCTATCTACAACATACGCAGAACTAAACACCTGTACAGGATAGGCAGAAGGCACATCCACTTTGGCAAATTCGCCTATTGGCTGATCGGCATTTAAACTAACATAAAAGCAGTTTCTATCAATATTAATCGCCGCCGGTGGGGCGTTAAAGCACATTGTTAAATCATTCCAAATCCAGCCGGAAGCTTTGTCGTGGCTGGCAAAAACGGACGTATCTAAAATTAAATCCCCTTCAATTTTGTTGATACCTTGTTGCTTTAATTTGCTAATTAATTGATAAATTTGACCGCTTGTAAGCTCCGGATCACCGGTAAAACGGGCAATTAAGTTACCTTTTAACACGCCGTTTTCAACCGTGCTATTCGTTAAAAGAGCGGTTTGAAAGCGAAATTCATCACTTAAGGTTAATTTTGCTGCTAATGCCGTAAACACTTTCTGAGTGCTTGCCGGTAGCATAAAAACATCACTTTGATGCTGAGTGATAATCTGATTAGTGTCTAAGTTTTTAGCAATAAAACTCACTGAAGTGCCAGCTGGCAAGGTTTGAATGAGTTCTTTAGCATTAATTTCTGCTTGTACAAGGCTTGGAATAAGTAATGTGGATAAGATAAATTTCTGAAAAAAAGAGCGAGTGGCGTTTTTAAAAATCATAATAAAAGGGGAGTTGAAATTTTTAGTTAGAAATTGAATAATAGCCCTTTCAATTTAATTCGTAAACCGATAATTTTTAGTAAGGAAACAGACTTAATGAAACAAATTCCTATGACTGTGCGTGGTGCGGAGCAACTGCGTGAAGAATTGGATTTTTTGAAAAATGTGCGTCGCCCGCAGATTATTGATGCCATTGCCGAAGCCCGTGAACACGGCGATTTAAAAGAGAATGCGGAATATCACGCCGCCCGTGAGCAGCAAGGTTTCTGCGAAGGTCGTATTCAAGAAATTGAGGGTAAATTAGGTAACGCTCAAATTATTGATGTAACAAAAATGACCAATAATGGCAAAGTGATTTTTGGTGCAACAGTGCAATTAGTTAATGCAGAAACAGATGAAGAAGTTACCTACCGCATTGTAGGTGATGATGAAGCGAACATCAAAGAGGGCTTAATTTCTGTTAATTCGCCGATTGCTCGTGGCTTAGTTGGCAAAGAAGTTGATGATTCTGTGAGTATTACCACGCCTGGCGGTAAAGTGGAATTTGATATTGTCGGCGTAGAGTATATTTAATCTTGTAGGGGCTAATTGCAATTAGCCCCTACGTTTTACATTAGCCCTTAGTTAAATTACACAATCTCACTCGGCACGAAGAAATAAGCAATTTCACGTTTTGCCGATTCTTCCGAGTCAGAACCGTGAACCGAGTTTTCACGCATACTTAAGGCGTAAAGATCACGAATGGTACCTTTTTCACGATTATCCGGATTAGTTGCCCCCATTAAATCACGATAGTGCGAAATCGCATTTTCTCCCTCCAGCACTGACACCACAATAGGTGCAGAAGTCATAAATTCTACTAAAGGCTCAAAAAATTCTTTGCCTTTGTGTTCTGCGTAAAATCCTTCTGCTTGTTCACGGGTGAGGTGAAGGCGTTTAAGTGCTTTTACCGTTAAACCTGCAGATTCTAAATGTGCCAGAATTTTACCGATAAGATTGCGGCGAGTAGCATCCGGTTTAATGATAGAAAGGGTTTGTTGAATCATATTGTTCTCCTATTTTACCTGCATACCCGGTTGTACGCCGCTGTCTGCATCTAACAAGAATAAATTAGCACCGCCTGTGCCGGCTGATAAAATCATTCCCTCAGATAAGCCAAACGACATTTTGCGTGGAGCGAGGTTTGCAATCACGATCACAAAACGTCCGATTAACTCTTCCGGGGTTGGATAAGCCGCTTTAATGCCTGAGAATACTTGGCGTTTGTGGTCGCCTAAGTCTAGCTCAAAACGCAACATTTTGTCTGATTTTGGTACAGCTTCGCAGTGTAAGACTTTAGCCGCACGTAAATCTAATTTCGCAAAATCATCAATGGTGATTTCTGGAGCGATCGGCTCGATTGCAGAATTTTCTTGGTTTTCCACCGCTTGTTTTCCTTTTTCTCTTCTGATTTTTGCGTTTCTTTTTGAGCATCTGCAAATAACGCTTTGGTTTCGTCAATGACCGCATCAATCTGTTTTTTCTCAAGACGTGAGAAGAGTGATTTAAACGGTGCAACGGTATGCCCTAATAATGGGGTAGCGATGTTATCCCACGTTAATGTGGTTTGTAAAAACGCCTCTGAACGAGCTGCCAGTTGCGGTAGTACCGGTTTTAAGTAGCTCATTAAAATGCGGAATAATTCAATACCCATCGAGCAAACGGCTTGTAATTCCGCATCTTTGCCTTCTTCTTTGGCGATCACCCACGGGGCTTTGTCGTCAATATATTTATTCGCTTTGTCGGTTAATTCCATAATCACACGAATAGCCTTGTTAAATTCACGGCTTTCATAGTAATTGGCAATGGTCTCCGCCTGTGCGATGAAATCATTGAATAGGGCTTCATCGTCCAATTTATCCGCTAATTTGCCTTCAAAACGTTTAGCGATAAAACCGGCGTTACGAGAGGCAAGGTTCACTAATTTATTGACGATATCGCTATTTACACGTTGTACAAAATCATCAAGGCTGAAGTCTAAATCTTCAATGCGGTCGTTTAATTTAGCCGCATAGTAATAACGTAAACATTCAGGGTCGATATGTTTCAAATAGGTGCTGGCTTGAATGAATGTGCCACGAGATTTCGACATCTTCGCGCCATCCACCGTTACATAACCGTGAGCAAAAACGTTAGTCGGTTTACGATAGCCGCTGCCTTCTAACATTGCCGGCCAGAACAGGCTGTGGAAATAGACAATGTCTTTACCGATAAAGTGATACAGTTCGGTCTGCGAATCTTTTTGCCAAAACTCCTCAAAGTTAATGCCTTGACGGTCGCATAAATTTTTAAACGATGCCATATAGCCGATAGGGGCATCAAGCCATACATAGAAGAATTTGCCCGGTGCATCGGGAATTTCAAAGCCGAAATAAGGGGCATCACGGCTGATGTCCCATTGCTGTAAGCCGCTTTCAAACCACTCTTGCATTTTGTTTGCAATTTCAGATTGTAGCGAGCCGGAGCGTGTCCACTCTTTTAACATTCCTTCAAAACTTGGTAAATCAAAGAAGAAATGCTCGGACTCTTTTACCACCGGTGTTGAGCCGGACACTGCCGAGCGTGGATTAATCAAATCCATCGGGCTATAAGTGGAGGCACAAACTTCGCAGTTATCGCCATACTGATCTTCCGCTTTACATTTCGGGCAATTACCTTTGACGAAACGATCCGGCAGAAACATATTTTTTTCAGGGTCGAAAAGCTGAGAAATCACTTTGCTTTTGATAAAACCGTTCGCACGCAATTTTTTATAGATTTCACTGGTGATTTTACGGTTTTCTTCGCTGTGGGTTGAGTGATAATTATCAAAGCTGATATTAAAGCCTTCAAAATCGGCAATATGATCGGCTTTGGCTTTTTCGATAAGTTGCTCAGGGGTAATACCTAATTTATTAGCGTTAAGCATAATTGGCGTGCCGTGTGCATCATCGGCACACACAAAATGCACCTCGTTACCACGCATACGTTGAAAACGCACCCAAATATCCGCTTGAATATGCTCAAGCATATGACCTAAATGAATTGCACCATTAGCGTAAGGCAAGGCACAAGTAACAAGCATTTTTCGTTTTTGGTTAGACATTCTTTTTCTCGTTAATTTTCTGTAAAAATTTGTCGCATATTTTAGCCCAAAACCGTGAAATTTACTAGTTCGCTTGAATTTATTAGAGCTTTGAACCAACAAGCGGTAGAATAATCATTAAATTTTGCAAATGATTGGGGATAATCAATGCGACAAATTCAGCTTTATCGCTACCGCTTACCGATTCAAACAGGCGTGGTATTACGCAAACAGACTTTAACCGAGCGGGAAGGTTTAATCGTTAAACTCCAGCAAAATGAGCAAATCGGCTGGGGGGAAATTGCACCGCTCCCGACTTTTAGTGAAGAATCTCTCGAGCAAGCGGAACATCAAGCCAAAACGTGGCTGAAAGCGTGGCAAATCGGGAAAGAAACAGAATTGGATTCCCTTTTTCCCTCCATTGCCTTTGGGTTAAGCTGTGCGTTGGCGGAATTGAATGGTGAGTTGGGCGAGCAGGGCAATTATCAATCTGCCGTTTTATGCTATGGTGATTTGGCGAAATTTCAGCCTACGGTTAGGCTTGGTAAATTAAAAATCGGTGTAGATCCTGAAAGTGAGGGCGAACAGGCAAATCTATTGCTGAACACTTTCCCAAATTTACAACTCAGGCTTGACGCTAACCGCCTGTGGAGCTTAGAACAAGCGGTCAAATTTGCCGAAAAAATTGCAAATGCTAATAAGCCAAGAATCCAATTTATCGAAGAACCCTGCCAAACACCGGAACTCTCCCGACAATTTGCCGAGCAAACCCACATTGCGATTGCGTGGGATGAAACGGTGCGAGAGCCGAATTTCTTGGTAAAAAAAGAGAAAAATTTAACCGCTATTGTGTTAAAACCGACGCTTATCGGCTCAATCCAAAAATGCAAAACCTTGATTGAGCAAGCTCACCATTTAGGCTTGATGGCGGTTATCAGCTCAAGCCTTGAAAGCAGTTTAGGGCTTACTCAGCTTGCTCGGCTTGCTTTTCAATACACCCCAAACAGTACGCCGGGACTGGATACGTTGAATTTAATGCAGCATCAATTATTGCGAGAATGGCAGGGATCAGCCTTACCGCTTGTGGACGAACAGAGCCAATTCGTGTGGGAAGTTGTGGTATAATTGAGATTAATTTTTAAAAGAATATAGCTCCCCTCTTTGCTAAAGAGGGGAACGTGTCCAAATGTAAATTATAAATAAAAGAGAAACTATGCGTTTAGATAAATTCATTGCCGAAAACACCGGCTTAACCCGTTCCCAAGCAGCAAAAGTATTGAAAAGCGGCGAAGTGACCGTTAATGGCAAAATTGAAAAAAGCGGAGCGGCTAAAATTAGCCAAGATGATGAAATTTGCTACCAAGGAGAGCCACTTGAATGGGTAGAGGAGGGGCAATATTTTATGCTCTACAAGCCGCAAGGCTATATCTGCTCGAATGATGATGGTGAATATCCAACCGTGTTCCAATTTTTTGACTATCCGCTGATGACCAAGTTACATACCGCAGGGCGGTTAGATGTGGATACTACAGGATTAGTGTTATTAACCGATGACGGCAAATGGTCGCACCGCATTACTTCGCCAAAGCACCATTGCGAAAAAACTTATTTGGTAACGTTGGCAGATCCTGTCGAAGATTTTTATGCTGAAAAACTTGCGGAGGGTATTTTACTGCGTGGCGAAAAAGATCCGACTTTGCCAGCTCAACTGGAAATTTTAGACGATTACAATGTGAATTTGACAATTAGTGAAGGGCGTTATCACCAAGTCAAGCGAATGTTTGCCGCCTTAGGCAATAAAGTGGAAGCCTTGCACCGTTGGCGAATTGGCGATGTGGTGCTAGATGATGATTTAACTGAGGGGGAATTCCGCCCGCTCACACAAACTGAAATTGAGAGTTTCTAATGGAAAATAAAAGACCTGCCGCCAGTTTTTTTATCATTTTAGGAATGATGGCGATGATGCCACCTTTGGCGATTGATATGTACTTGCCATCGTTTTTGGATATCGCCAAAGATCTAGCCGTTTCGCAAGAAAAGGTGCAAACCACCTTAGCCTTGTTTACATTAGGTTTCGGTTGCGGGCAACTTTTCTGGGGGCCGATGGCAGATAGTTTTGGGCGAAAGGTCATTATTTTAATCGGGCTGATTGGTTCGGCAATCGCCGCTTATTTCCTCACGCAAGTGGAAAATATCAACACTTTCTATATATTGCGTTTAATTCAAGGCTTATGTGCCTCTGCCCCTGCGGTGGTGCTTGGGGCATTGGTGCGGGATCTGTTCGAGAAAAATCAATTTGCTCGCTTAATGTCGATCATTATGATTATTTCAATGCTCGCTCCGCTGCTTGCCCCAATTATCGGCGGTTATGTGGCGAAATATTTCCATTGGCATTCGATTTTTTATGTGCTGATGTCAATGGGATTGCTTTGCGTGGCGTTAATCAGCTGGAAAATCCCCGAAACCTTGCCAAAAGAGAAACGTTTACCGCTGAGTTTTGGCAAAAGCCTGAAAAACTTTTCCGAACTTTTATCGCATAAGCCCACTTTAGGATATGTGCTGATTGGCGGCTTAACCTTTGCCGGCATTTTCTGTTTTCTCACCTCAGGCTCGATTGTTTACATCGGTATTTACGGCATTTCGCAGGAATATTTTGGCTACTTCTTCGGCTTAAATATGGTGGTGATGGTAATAATGACCGCCATCAACAGCAAAATGGTGGTTAAAGTCGGCTCGGAAAGAATGCTGCAAATTGCCTTAGCCTTACAAGTGCTAGCCGGAATTTGGCTAGCCTTAACTGCGATGTTTGAACTTGGTTTCTGGGCGATGGCGTTAGGCGTGCCGTTTTATATTGGAATGCTTTCCACCATCGGCAGCAATGCCTCCGCCGCCATTTTAGACCGCTACCCACAAATGGCAGGCACAGCAAACGGCGTTGCCGGCACGGCTCGATTTGGCATTGCCTCGCTTGTGGGAGCTGGGCTTTCCCATATTGCGATTATCAGCGAAGCCCCAATGCTCTATGCAATGGCGTTGTGTACCATTACCGCAGGGGTGGTTTATTATTTTCTCTGTTATCAGAAACATTAGGTAGGGTGGGTTTTAACCCACCAACACGATCCCATAACAAGCGGTTATTTTTAAACGGAATTTTGCAAAAAGGAATTGGGCATTATTTCCTAAACAACGAAATCGACTCCAAATGCCCTGTATGAGGGAACATATCAATCATCGCCACTTTTTCTAGGCGATAGCCAAATTGCAATAGCTTTTCTGCATCACGCACGAGCGTTGCCGGGTTGCAAGAAACATAAACAATTCGCTCAGGGTTGAGAGCGGCAAGGTGATCTAAACAAAATAATGCCCCGTTGCGTGCCGGGTCGAGCAGGACTTTATCAAAAGGGACTTTCGCCCAAGGTTTATCGGCAAAAGGCTCATCTAAGTTGGTTTGGTAAAATTCCACGTTTTTTAGACCGCTTGCAGCCGCATTTAAGCGGGCTTGTTTCACCATTGGCTCAACGCCCTCAATGCCGACTACCGATTTAGCGGTTTTGGCAATCGGAAGAGTGAAATTCCCCATTCCACAAAACAGATCTAACACACGATCATCATTTGAGAGCTCAAGCCATTCAAGGGCTTTTTCTACCATTTTTTCATTTAACTTGCCGTTTACTTGAATAAAATCTCGAATAGAAAAATGCAGTTTCAAGCTTTGAATTTCATAATAAAGCAGTTCACCGCATAGGTATTCGAGTTGATTCTCTTCACACATCAGAAAAACAGAAAGGGCATTTTGTTCTGCAAAGTGCAGTAAATTTTCACGATCTTGTGCCGATAATTGCCCTAAATGGCGTAAAAATAGAGCAGTGGTGTTATCAGCTTGTACTAATTCGATATGTCCTAATTTTTTCTTGTTTTTCCACTGTGCCACAAGACTTTGCAGTTTAGGTAAGAGATGAGAAAGCGGCTCAACCAGCACTTCGCACTGTGCAAGCGGTATGATTTGGTTGGAATTTTGCAAGCGAAAGCCCATCACCAATTCATTGTTTTGAATGGCAATGCTGAGTTTGGCTCGGCGGCGGTAGGCTTTATCATTGCCGACAATCATCGGTTGGAAAGCAATTTCTTCACGTTGCAATTTTTGCAGACGTTGAAATAGGGCGTTTTGTTTCGCCTCACGTTGTAATTCAAGCGAAATATGTTGCATTTGGCAGCCACCGCATTTGCCGTAAAGCTCACAGCTCGGCATTGTACGATTTGCCGATTTTTTAAGAATTTTGACCGCTTGTCCGCGTCCGTATTGGCGTTTTTCTTCAATCACCTTAAATTCTACCTGCTCATCGGGCAAGGCATTTTCAATAAACCAGGTTTTACCGTTAATTTTAGCGATGCCTAAGCCTTGGTAATCCAAAGATTGAATTTGCACAATTTGACGAGCGGTCGGTTTTTGCGGTTTTTTTGCAGATTTTTCAGAGTAAAAAATAGCCATTAGTATAATATACAGAATAAAAAATGGGTGTATTATATAAGAAAAGCATTTTGTGGAAAATGGAGGCAATATGATTTCAGCGGTTTGGACTGAACGTTACTTGGTAGATAAAAAGAGAGAGCAAGATCATCGCTCACCCTTTCAGCGTGATAGAGCAAGACTTCTGCACTCCGAAGCCTTTCGCTGCTTACAAGCCAAAACGCAAATTCACGCTGTGGGGGAGGACGATTTTTACCGCACCCGCTTAACTCATTCGTTGGAAGTGGCACAAATCGGCAGTAGCTTGCGTGAAAAATTATTAGACGATAAAGCAGGCTTTCAAGCGGTCTGTTCTGATCCAAAACTTGCAAAAGATGAAGAAAATTTGACCGCTTTATTACCTTCTCGTAGTCTGATTGAATCGCTCTGCTTTGCTCACGATCTCGGGCATCCACCTTTTGGACACGGTGGCGAGATGGCATTAAATTATAAAATGCGTGAATTTGGCGGTTTTGAAGGGAATGCTCAATCTTTCCGCATTATGACCCAGCTCGAGCCTTACACTGAAAGGGCAGGTATGAATTTAACTCGTCGTACCTTGCTTGGTGTGATGAAATATCCATCATTATTATCCGTAAGTTTTCCTCTTGAACCAGCAGAAATGGAGAATACTCACCACATTAATCTGCACGATTTTCCTCAAAGTAAAGGCATTTTTGATGATGATGAGCACTTTTTCGATTGGGTTTTAGCTCCTTTAAGTGAAAAAGATAAGCAACAATTCTGCTCGGTTGAGCAAAACAAAGCTCCTAAAAAGCCGAACAAAACCCGCTATAAGTCTCTTGATTGTAGCATTATGGAACTGGCAGACGATATTGCCTACGGCGTACACGATTTGGAAGATGCGATTGTTGGCGGAATGGTTACGCCACAATCTTGGCAAAATGCGGAAAAATTACTGAAAGAAAGTGGATCAGATTGGATAAAAGAGCGTTTGTCTGAAATGAGTAAAAATTTATTTTCACAACATCGTTATGAACGTAAAGATGTGATTGGGGCTTTAGTCAATCACTTTATTACTAACGTGCGTTGGAAAGAACTCCCTGAATTTGATGAGCCGTTGCTACGTTACAACGCCTACTTGCCTGATAATGTTGCTTGCGTGCTGAAAATTCTGAAAGATTTTGTGTATCAATATGTGATTTGTGATGCTAAAACCCAGCGAGTAGAACGCAAAGGGCAACGCATTTTAATGGAGTTATTTGATATTTTAAGTAGCGATCCGATGCGATTATTACCGAATAATGTACGTGAACGTTGGAAAAATTCGGAAGAAGCTAAACGAGCAAGGGTAATTTGCGACTACTTAGCCGGTATGTCAGACGGGCAGGCATTCAAACTTTTTAAAAATTTTTAACATTTTTTTAAAATTAAATGAACTAACTGAAATTCGCTTAGTCATAAAATATAGTTGAGTAATTAACTCGACTTTTAACCAAAGAATAGGAGATTCTTATGAAAAACTTAAATAAAGCATTATTAATTCTTACAACATTTGCTTCTGCAACTGCATTTGCTCAAGCGGTAGCTGTACCTGAGGAAATTTATCAACCACAAGGCGAATTAATTAAATCAGAGCTTCAAGGTAAGAATGAATTTGAGGTTGAATACCACGTTAAAGGAACAGATGTGCGTGGTTTAGCAGAAAAAGCCATTGAACACGCTAAAAGCAAAGGTTTTGATTTAGTTAAATCAGAAATTAAAGATAAAGATGCCGATTTAAAATTCAAACGTAATCAGCAAGAATTGGATGTTGATATTGAATTGGAAGGCAAAGATCGCATCGAATATAAAGCAGAGTTAGATTTAGATAATAAATAATTTGTAAAATCTAAAATAAAAAAGACCGCTTGTGTGTTTTAACCGCACAAGCGGTCTTTTTGTTGAGCTTTTTTGCAAAAATAGTAAAGCATAGCAGGAGTAGAATTTGCTAAAATAGCTACCTAGAAAAATAAGTAAATCGTCTTTAGAGGAAAAGAATGTTTTTAGTCGGTCAGCGTTGGCTAAGTGAATCGGAAAATAATTTAGGTTTAGGTATTGTGAAAGCGGTGGATCATCGCACTGTTACCATTAATTTCCCCGCAGCGGAAGAAGAGCGAGTGTATGCTATTTCTGTTGCCCCTTTAACCCGTGTGCAGTTTCAAGCAGGCGATAGAATTAATAGCCTTGAAGGTTGGCAGCTTGATATTGTAGATGTAGTTGAAAATCAAGGTGTTGCGATTTATTTGGGGAAAAGGGTCGATAATGGAGAAGAGGCTGTTTTGCCTGAAATGCAACTCGATCACAAAATTAGCTTTAGCAAGCCACAGGATAGACTTTTCTCGGCACAAATTGATCGTAGCGATCGATTTGCGTTACGTTTTCGTGCGTTAGAGCATCAACAAGCTCAGTATCAATCGCCTTTGAGAGGCTTGCGTGGTATTCGAGCCAGCCTAATTCCCCATCAATTACACATTGCTAAAGAAGTTGGGCAGCGTTTATCGCCGCGTGTTTTACTTGCTGATGAAGTGGGTTTAGGAAAAACCATTGAAGCGGGAATGATTTTACAACAGCAGCTTTTTAGTGGCAGAGTAGAGCGTGTGCTGGTGCTCGTGCCGGAAAGCCTGCAACACCAATGGCTGGTGGAAATGCTCCGCCGTTTTAATCTGAAATTTTCGCTATTTGATGAAGATCGTTGTAGTGATTTTGATAAGGAATATGAAAACGGTGAGAACGCCAGCGAGAATCCATTTGAAAGTGAATCTTTAGTGATTACTTCACTGAACTGGTTGGAAACCGCACCACAGCGAGCAAAACAGGTGCTTGATGCCGGGTGGGATTTGATGATTGTTGATGAAGCTCATCATTTAGAATGGTCGGAAGAACAACCTTCGGTGGGTTATCAATTTGTCGAAAATTTAGCGAAAAGTATTCCTTCGGTCTTACTTTTAACCGCAACGCCTGAGCAACTAGGGCAAGAGAGCCATTTTGCTCGCCTAGCTCTGCTCGATTCCGATCGTTTTTATGATTACAACAGCTTTGTGGCGGAGCAAACGCAATATCAGCCCGTTGCGGATGCGGTGGCGACATTATTAAATGATAAGCCTCTCACAAATGACGAGCAGAATACTATTGCAGAATTGCTAAGCGAGCAGGATACCGAGCCGATGTTCCGAGCGATCAATAGCAAAAAATCGGACGAAAATGACCGCTTGCAAGCCAGACAAGAGTTGATTAGTGAGCTGATTGACCGACACGGAACAAGCCGCGTATTGTTTAGAAATACCCGTCAAGGCGTGAAAGGTTTCCCTCATCGTGAATATCACCAAATCAGCTTGGAAATGCCGAAACAATACCAAAATGCGTTAAAAGTGATGGCTATGATGGGGAGTGTGAGCCAAACGGATTTACTTTATCCGGAATACTTGTTCCAGCGAATGAACCCAAATGCTAAATGGGCGGATTTTGACCCTCGTATTGAGTGGCTAATTACCTTCTTGAAAAATCATCGTGAAGAAAAAGTTTTGGTTATCTGTAAACAAGCGGATACGGCGATTGCGTTAGAGCAAGTTCTGCGTGAGCGTGAGGCGATCCGCTCGGCAGTATTCCACGAGAAAATGTCGATTGTTGAGCGTGATAAAGCAGCGGCTTATTTTGCTCAACAAGAAGAAGGTGCTCAAGTACTGATTAGCTCAAGCATTGGTTCAGAAGGGCGTAACTTCCAATTTGCTAAAGATTTGGTACTGTTTAGCCTGCCGGATAATCCTGATTTACTCGAACAAAGTATTGGGCGTTTAGATCGTATCGGGCAGAAAAACGATATCCAAATTTATGTGCCGTGCTTTAATTTGTCAGCTCAGCAAATGTTGGCACAGTGGTATCACAAAGGCTTAAATGCGTTTGAAGAAACCTGTCCGATGGGAACGGCAATTTTCCGTGAATTTAATGAAGAATTACAAGTTTTCTTGAAAAAACCTGAATTTTCAGAGCAATTTGATGACTTTTTAGCGAAAACACATAAACGCCGGCAACAATTGAAAACAGAATTAGAAAAAGGGCGAGATAGATTATTAGAACTCAATTCTAATGGTGGAGAAATCGCTCAACAGCTTGCAGCAGATATCGCTAAAGAAGATAATAATCCGCACCTCGTAAATTTTGCCCTGAATTTATTTGATGTGATTGGCGTGGAGCAAGAAGATTTAGGCGAGCAGAGCATTGTGATTAGCCCAACAGGGCATATGTTAGTACCGGATTTTCCGGGGGTGTCGGAAGAGGGGACAACCATTACCTTTGATCGTGAATTAGCTCTAATGCGTGAAGATGTGGAGTTTCTCACTTGGGATCACCCGATGATCCGCAACGGCATTGATTTAATTACCTCTGGCGATATGGGGAAATCAGCAGTTTCATTGTTGGTGAATAATAAATTACCTGCCGGTACATTATTACTTGAAGCCATTTATATTGTGGAAACACAAGCTCCAAAAGGCTTGAATTTAACGCGTTTCTTGCCACCAACACCAATTCGCATTTTAGTGGATAACAAAGGTAATAACATTGCTCCACAGGTTTCCTTTGCAGGGCTTGAACGCCATTTAAAACCTGTGAATAAGCAGATGGCAAATAAAATTGCGAAAATGGCACGGGCAGATATTGAGAAGTTGATTAAAGCAAGTGAAAAAGCCGTGCTACCTCAAGTGCAAGAAGTAATTGAAACCGCCACATTTGAGGCAAATAGTAAATTAAAAGCAGAATTACACCGCTTGGAATCCCTCAAAATGGTAAATAAAAATATTCGAGCTGATGAAGTTGAGGCATTAGAGCAACAGCTCAACGAAACATTAGCACAAATCGCCCTTGCAAATTACCGTTTGGATTGCTTGCGTGTGATTGTGAGTAATAAAGAGTAGCTTAAAAATATGGCATTAATTGAATATAACCCACCGCTCGAGCCTTTTTTGAACGAGGTTTATCGGGATAATCATATTTTAGTTTTAAACAAACCAAGTGGTTTGCTTTCTGTACCGGGTAGCCAACCTGAATATTATGATAGTGCGATGACCCGAGTGCAGAAAAAATATGGTTTTACCGAACCGGCTCATCGCCTTGATATGGCAACAAGCGGTATTATTTTGTTTGCTCTGAGCAAAGCAGCGGAAAAGGAATTGAAACGTCAATTTCGTGATCGTGAGCCGAAAAAGCACTATATTGCGTTACTTTGGGGAAAATTAGGCGAGAAAGTGGGTGATAAAGGCGAAATGAATTTTCCGTTAATTTGTGATTGGGAAAATCGTCCCCGTCAAAAAATTTGTTATGAGCGAGGTAAAAAAGCGATTACCCATTATGAAATTTTGGCTCATAACGCCAATAATACCACTCGTGTAAAACTCACGCCGATTACAGGGCGTTCGCACCAATTGCGGGTGCATAGTTTGGCACTGGGGCATCCGATTATCGGCGATAAGTTTTATGCTAATCCACTAGCGAAAAGCCTATCGCCTCGCTTATGTTTACACGCAGAATCGCTTACTATTACTCACCCGATTACGGGCGAGTTAATGACGTTTACTGCAGAGCCAGAGTTCTAAGCTATCTCAACAGGCTTCTGTAATATTCCCAATCAAAATATTGCCCCGGGTCGATTTTTCGTTCCGGGGCAATATTGCTATGCCCTGTGATTCTCTCATCGGTAATTTGTGGGTAGCTTTTCTGAATCACTTGCGTGAGTTTCGCCAACGATTGATATTGTGCTTTGGTAAAGGGTTGATTATTACTCCCTTCTAGTTCAATACCAATCGAGTATTCATTACATTTTTCCCGCCCCTCAAAGCAAGACACTCCGGCGTGCCATGCCATATCATTAAAATTGACATATTGAGTAATTTCGCCTTTACGATTAATTAAACAATGGGCAGACACTCGAAGATCTTGGATTTCTTCAAAATAAGGGTGAAGAGTTGGGTCAAGTTTGCCTTGAAAAAAAAGATCGATAAAATTCCCACCAAATTCTTCGGGGGGAAGGCTAATATAGTGAATAACCAATAATGAAATATCATTTTCACTTGGGCGTTGGCTAAAATGGGGAGAGGGGACTTGTTTTTGATGAACTAAACAGCCGTTCTGAATTTTCAATTTTTGCATAGTTTAAATAGGGTAAATACGGTAAAATCACGTCTAACTATATTTTACAAGAAAAGAGAAAATTATGCTCAGTTATCGCCACAGTTTCCACGCAGGCAACCACGCAGATGTGTTAAAACATATCGTTCAACTTTTGATTTTACGTTCATTAAAAGAGAAAGAGAAAGGCTTTCTTTATCTTGATACTCACTCGGGTGTTGGGCGTTACAGTTTGCTGAGCTTTGAATCCGAAAAAACAGGGGAATATTTAGAAGGTGTTGCCCGCCTGTGGGAACGTAATGATTTGCCTGAAGAAATCGCTTTATACATTGATGAACTGAAGAAAATTAATCGTGGCGGAAAACTCAAATATTACGCAGGTTCGCCGCTATTAGCGGTTCAGCAGCTGCGTGAGCAAGACCGAGCGATTTTGACCGAACTTCACCCTAACGATTTCCCATTATTACGCCAAGAATTTGCCAAAGCCAAAAACGTGCAAACTAAGCGTGAAAACGGTTTTCATCAGCTAAAATCGGCTTTACCGCCAAAAGAACGCCGAGGCTTTGTGCTAATCGATCCACCTTATGAACTAAAAGAGGATTATGAATTGGTGGTGCAAGCGATTGAAGAAGGTTATAAACGTTTTGCGACAGGCGTGTATGCGATTTGGTATCCGGTGGTGTTACGCCAACACACTAAACGCATTGTGCGTGGTTTGCAGGAAACCGGAATCCGTAAAATTTTGCAAATTGAACTTGCGGTTCGTCCTGACAGTGATCAACGAGGTATGACCGCAAGTGGAATGATTGTAATCAACCCACCTTGGCAGCTTGAACAACAGATGAAAAATATTCTGCCTTATTTAACCGAAGTGCTTGTGCCGGAAGGAACAGGCTCTTGGACGGTAGAATGGATTACGCCTGAGTAATTTATACAAAGTAAAATTTTTGAGAAAAATAACCGCTTGTCAGAACAGGAAAAAACGATGCAACAATATAAACACGACTTTATCGAATTTGCCCTCAGCCGCAATGTTTTAAAATTTGGCGAATTTACCCTAAAATCAGGCAGAATCAGCCCTTATTTCTTCAATGCAGGGCTTTTCAACACTGGGCGTGATTTAGCCAAATTAGGGGAATATTACGCACAAGCAATTCAAGCCTCAAATATTGAGTATGATGTGCTATTTGGTCCTGCCTACAAAGGCATTCCGATTGCAACTACTGTGGCAGTTGCCCTTGCTAATCAATTCGATGTGGATAAGCCTTGCTGCTTTAACCGCAAAGAGGTGAAAGATCACGGTGAAGGTGGTAACTTAATCGGTTCACCGCTGAAAGGTAAAATTTTATTGGTGGATGATGTGATTACCGCAGGCACAGCAATTCGCGAATCAATGGAAATTATCAACGCCAACAATGCCGAATTAGCCGGTGTGTTAATTGCATTAAACCGTAAAGAAAAAGGTAAAGGTGAGCTTTCAGCGATTCAAGAAGTTGAACGTGATTATGGCTGCCAAGTGTTCTCGATTGTGGATTTTGATGATTTGGTTTCCTTTATTGAAAAATCGCCACAATATGCCCCTTATTTGCCGAAGATGTGTGAATATCGTGAAAAATATGGTGTGTAAATTTTTGCGAAAATAAGACCGCTTGTATCATTATATTATGAATAATTTTCATATTTAGCTGAGATTTTTTCAGCGAAAAAATGGATAAATTCATTGTGAGTAGATCACAATTGGCTTAGGATATTACTCAATATTAATGAGTTTGGAGAAACACAATGACGGACAAAAAATTACCTTTTCACGCAGATACTGTGGGTTCATATTTACGTTCAGAGGCTTGGAAAAAAGCTCACGCAGACTATAAAGAAGGCAAAATTTCACTTGAAGAGCGTGATGAAATTGTAGACGTAGAAGTAAAAAAATTAGTGCAAGCTCAGTTAGATGCAGGCATTCAAGTGGTTACAGATGGTGAGTATCATCGTTCTTGGTGGCATATCGACTTCTTGGAAAATCTAAATGGTATTGAGGGCTATGTGCCGGAAAAAGCCTATGCGTTTAAAGGCGTTGAAGTTCGTCCTTACAATACTCGTTGTTGTGGCAAAGTGTCGTGGAATCCAAACCACCCATTTATTGAACATTTCAAAAAATTTAATGCCATTGTAGATGGGCGTGCGGTAGCGAAATTTACTATTCCAAGCCCGAACCAGTTGATGTATCCGGTTCAATGGGATCACGGTATTTACCCAAATCGTGAAGCATTTGCGAAAGATGTGCAACAAGCCTATAAAGAAGCGATTAAAGCTTTTTATGATGCGGGTTGTCGCTATTTACAAATTGATGATGTGTATTGGGGATCGCTGTGTAACAACTTTGAGCAACCTACTTTTGAAGCGGATAAAGCTCAAGCGGTTGCCAATATTCAAGCGATTTTAGCCGATAAACCAGAGGATATGACTATCACCACACACGTTTGTCGTGGTAACTATAAATCATCTTATTTATTAACCGGGGCTTATGATCCAATCGCTGATGGTTTATTTGCTCAAACCAACTATGATGGTTATTTCTTAGAATATGATGATGAGCGTTCAGGCGGTTTTGAGCCGTTAAAACATTTCGCTAACAATAAAGGGCGTGTGGTGTTAGGCTTAATCAGCTCGAAATTCCCTGAATTAGAAGATAAAGAAGCTATCAAAGCTCGCATTGCCGAAGCTGCACAATATGTGCCGTTAGAGCAACTTTGCCTAAGTCCACAATGTGGTTTTGCTTCGACAGAGGAAGGCAATATTATGTCTGAAGCTCAGCAATGGGCAAAAGTTCGCTTTGTGGAGGAAATCGCCAAAGAAGTTTGGGGAGAGGATTAATCTCCCCAATATATAAAATTACCTGCTTGCTATTTTATTGGGTGAGCGGGTAATTTTTCGGCAATCCACATCTTAATTAATGCTTGTCTAGGTACACCTAAATGACGAGCTTGTTTATCTAATGCTTCAACCATCCAATGAGGAAAATCTACATTCACTCGTTTTATCATTCCCGGTCGTTGGGCGGTGGAAAGATCAAAATATTGAAGAACGTCCTCTTTTCCTTCATCAAAAATACGTTCTAGTTCTTCTGCACTAATGGTGTTTTTCATAGCAAGATATTTCCTTTTTGCGTGAGCGTCTAACAGAAATTAGACGAATAGTGTCATTTCTCATAGTGAAAAATGCACTCCAATGTTTACCATTTAATTTTCCGATAGTTAAGTAGCGAAGTTCTATATCTGAACGAGATGCAAGAGTTACTCTTTGATCATCTTCCCAAAGTAACTTAGCTTGCTCAAAATCAATACCGTGTTTGTTAAGATTGCTAATACTTTTATTGGGGTCATACTCAAATAAAAGTGGCTCTGTATATTTTAATTCGATATACATAGTATTCCTTTTTTATACCTTTTACAATATGGAGTACTAGCATAAATAAAATGGAGATGCGGTTCAAAATGGAAAAGTGATTTTTTCGACAGAGATCGAGAAAATCACTTTTAATCATTGACATAGTCTAATTGGAGGAGTAGCTACTTAATACGCTCAAAACCTTGTTCAAGATCGGCAATTAAATCTTCTACGGATTCTAAACCAACGTGAATACGAATTAATGTGCCAGTTAGTTTCCGCTCAATAGCTGGACGAATTCGAGCGATTTCTTCAGGCTGGTTGGCAAGAATGAGGGATTCAAACCCACCCCAAGAGTAAGCCATCGAAAATAATTCAAAATGTTCTAAGAAATTGGCTAATTTTTCTTGTGAGAGCTTTTCGCAAAGTTCAAATGAAAATAGACCGCTTGCTCCTAAAAAATCTCGTTTGAAAAACTCGTTACCCGGACAACTTTCAAGAGCAGGGTGGTAAACCGCTTTCACTTCAGGGCGTTGTGCTAACCAATTTGCAATTTCAATACTGCTTTTCTCGTGCTGGCTCAAGCGAATGCCTAAGGTACGTAAGCCGCGAGCGGTGGTGTAGGCAGAATCGGCATCAACCATTTGTCCCATTAAGTAAGAACCTTCACGTAATTGATCCCAGCAGCGAGCGTTAGAAACCGCTGTACCGATCATCACATCAGAGTGTCCGACTAAATATTTCGTACCGGCTTGAATAGAAATATCAATGCCGTGTTCAAGTGCAGGGAAAAGTACACCGGCAGACCAAGTGTTATCAATCATAATCACGATTTCAGGGTTCACTTCACGAGCAGCTTTGACTAAAGCTGGAATATCAGGCACTTCCATTGTAAGCGAACTTGGCGACTCTAAAAAAAGCACTTTAGTGTTAGGTTGAACAAGGGCTTTCAAGCCTTCTCCAATCATAGGGTCGTAATAGGTAGTTGAAATTCCCATTCGTTTTAACAGCACATCGCAGAATTCTTGAGTTGGCTCATAAGCTGCTCCGGTCATTAAAACGTGATCGCCTTGTTCCACAAAGGCTAAGATGGAATTTGTTACCGCTGCGGCTCCGCAAGGGTAGAGGTAGCAACCCGCCCCACCTTCTAATTCACACATTGCTTCCTGGAGTGAAAAATGGGTCAGTGTGCCACGTCGTCCATAAAATAAAGCTCCTTTATAACGGTTTTGGGTAGCATATTTTTTTTCTTCCAATGACTCAAAAACTAAGGACGAAGCACGTTGGATAATAGGATTAACCGCCCCTTGTGTATAGCGTTTTTTACGCCCTGTATGAACAAGTTTAGTGGATAGATTTTTATAGTTAGACATTCTTTTCTCCTAATAAATAAACAAGCGGTAAGATTTTACAAATTTTTTGCAAAATCTTACCGCTTGTAATCCGTATTAACGGAAAATAAAACTGTTTTTTTGTCGGCTGCGTTTAAATTGACTGATTAACACAATCACAGCAAAAATCAGATAAACTGCAAAGGTGAAGATTAACCATTGTGCCATAGAAAAACCAAACATTTCCCATTGGCTTTGACTACAATTTACGGGACCGGGTGCGAAAACGTCCGGTAACCATTTATCAAGCGGCAATGTTTGCGGAAAATCGACCTTAAACTCGCATTGATTCCAAGGCGACGGATTAACTTGATAATCGTGATGTTTAAGTGCCAGCGTTAAGCCTTTAAAGGCACTCCCCAGCCATATTAGAATCGCTAACCATCGTAGAACGGTGTATCGATTACCAAGAAAACCTAATACACCTGCAAATAAAATACCAAATAAAGCGACACGTTCATAAATGCACATTACGCAAGGCACTAAGCCCATTCCGTATTGAAAGTATAGAGCGATACCTTCTAGCACAATACAACTTAATACCAGAAAAAACCACGCACCACGAGAGAGTGATAGATTTTTAAAATAATGGAGCATAATGATTCCTCATATTTATGAAACGCGTCCATTCTACCTTATTTGGTATAGCTTATCTATATTAGATTAACGTGTAATAATCCAGCCCCAATTCAACATCACTTCAGTCATTGATGGCAGTAAAAATTCCAATGCCAAGAAGCCAACAATTGAAAGTACAATGGTATAAGGCAGAGCCATATATACCATTCTGCCGTAAGAGAGTTTGATTAACGGAGCAAACGAAGAAGTTAATAAGAATAAGAACGCTGCTTGCCCGTTTGGCGTTGCTACAGACGGTAAATTTGTCCCGGTGTTGATAGCAACTGAAATTAAGTCAAACTGTTCACGATTAATCACACCGGAGGTGAGTGCCGCTTTTGCTTCATTAATATATACTGTACCGACAAACACGTTATCTGAAATCATTGATAATAAACCGTTGAAGATGTAGAACAACGCAAGTTGTGAGTGCTCTTCAGCTGATAAAACGAAGCTGATAATCGGCTCGAACAATTTTAAGTCGATAATCACTGCTACAACGGAGAAAAATACAATTAACAATGCAGTAAACGGCATTGATTCTTGGAATGCTTTACCTAAAGCGTGTTCGTCGGTAATGCCACAGAATGCCGTACAAATAATGATAATAGTTAAACCGATGATGCCTACATCAGCAAGGTGTAATGCTAAACCAATAATCAACCAAACACCGGCAATGGCTTGTACGATCATTTTTAGCTTATCTTGCTTAGTCATTTTTTGCTCTTTTAATTGATTATAACGAGCAAGCACAACCCAAACACGGCGAGGTAATCTATCTCCATAACCAAATAATTTGTACTTTTCAACAATAAAACACGTTGCAACACCGCAAATTAACACAGGTAAGCTAACAGGTAGAACACGTAATAAAAACTCAATAAATCCCCATTCAGCTTGTGAAGCAATAATTAAGTTTTGCGGCTCGCCCACCATTGTCATCACACCACCTAGAGCAGAACCGACACCGGCGTGCATTAATAAACTTCTTAAAAAACTACGAAATTGTTCTAAAATTTCTTTACGAGTGAGAATTTTCTCATCATTGGTAATATCGGTTGAGTCTTCAAAACTATTGCCCGATGCAACTTTATGGTATACCCCATAGAAACCTGTTCCTACGCTGATAATCACTGCGATTACGGTTAGAGCATCAAGGAAGGCAGATAAGAAAGCAGCACTTAAACAGAAAGCTAGAGAGAGAATTTTTTTTGAGTGGATAGCAATAAGCAATTTGGTAAAAATATACAGCAGAAGTTGCTTCATAAAATAGATACCCGCTACCATAAACATCAGAAGTAAAATAACATCAAAATTTGCCATAATTTCGTGTTTAATGTGGTGAGGGCTAGTCATACCGATAACTACAGCCTCAATGGCAAGTAATCCGCCTGGTTGCAAAGGGTAACATTTTAACGCCATTGCCAAGGTAAAAATAAATTCTGCAACCAGACACCAACCTGCCACGAAAGGACTAATGAAGAAATAAATGAGAGGGTTAATAATTAGAAATGCTAAAATACAGAGTTTGTACCACTCAGGGCTTTTCCCTAAGAAACTCTTAAAAAGAGCGTCAATGTTACTCATAAGAACCTCCAAAAGTGAAATAATATTGCAATTGTAATATAGTTTAGATTAAAGGATAATAGGATAACTCATTTTTTATTTACAATAATTGATCATAAATAAAAACAGTGTATTTAAACATAATATTTTGGGGGAGCTAATGGAAAACACTAGCATTTTGAAAGCACAGAGCCCGGCAGCATTAGCGGAAGAATATATTGTAAAAAGTATTTGGAATAATCATTTTCCTCCGGGATCTGACCTTCCTGCTGAACGTGAATTGGCTGAACGTATTGGGGTAACAAGAACTACACTAAGAGAAGTATTACAACGCTTAGCTCGTGAAGGCTGGTTGAGCATTCAGCACGGCAAACCCACCAGAGTAAATTATATCTGGGAAACCGCAGGTCCGAATATTATTGGCACTATTATTAAGTTAGATAAAAACTATCTGCCTGTCGTGATTTCAAATGTCGTTTCATTACGAACCCGTATGGCAGAAGCCTATATTCCCGAAGCGGTTAAACTTGCGCCCGAAGAAAGTGCAAAACTCTTTGATGGCTTAGATAATTTGGAAAATACTGCGGTAGCTTATGCAGAATTTGATTATAAATTGTTCAGACAGTTTACCTTTTTAGCGAATAAACCTGTTTATGCCTTGATTTTAAACAGTTTCAAATCTATGTATCATCAAGTGGCGAAAATATTTTTTAATGACCCGAACAACCGTCAATTAACCTTAAATTTTTACCGCTCGCTACTGGCAGCCTGTATTGCAAAAGATAGCGAAAAAGCGACCGCTTGTATGGCGAAAAGCCGCCAATCAAGCGGTGAAATTTGGAAGAAATTATCCGCAAATATTCCCGAAAATTTCGGCGAACTGTAACAAAAGGCAACGCTTTGAACGAAATTATTTTTAGTTTAGAACCTCAAGAAAACGCACGTCTGCAATCACTTTGCGGTGCGTTTGACGAGCACTTAGCTCTTATCGAAAAAAGTTTCAACTTAGTTATTTCCCGTCAAGGGTTTAACTTTACCATTCAATCCGCAGACGAAAACCATTACTCTGCCGGTCTTATTCAAAATAGTGTAAAGCTAATCAAGCAGCTCTATAACGAAACTGCACCGATTAAAGGCAAAATCAAAGAGTTGGGTTTAGAAGACGTACATCTAGCCATTCAAGAAAGCCGAATGCTACTGCAAAACCAATGGCAAGCAAGTACGCAAGGCGATATCGCAATCAAAACCAAACGGGGGGTAATTAAGCCTCGAGGAGAGCATCAACAAGCTTACCTTCGCAATATTTTAAGCCACGATATCAGTTTTGGTATTGGACCGGCAGGTACAGGAAAAACCTTTTTAGCGGTAGCAGCTGCGGTGGAATCTTTAGAACGCCAAGAAATCCGCCGTATTTTGCTGACTCGCCCAGCGGTGGAAGCAGGGGAGAAGCTAGGTTTCTTACCCGGTGATTTAGGACAGAAAATTGAACCTTATTTACGCCCATTATATGACGCTCTTTTTGAAATGCTTGGTTTTGAAAAAGCTCAAAAATTGATGGAAAGAGGTGTGATTGAAATTGCTCCGCTTGCTTATATGCGTGGGCGAACGCTAAACGATGCCTTTATCATTTTAGATGAAAGCCAAAACACCACCACCGAACAGATGAAAATGTTCTTAACCCGTATTGGCTTTAATTCTAAAGCAGTAATTACGGGTGATGTTACCCAAGTGGATTTGCCCCGTAGCCAAAAATCAGGCTTAAAGCACGCAATGGAAGTGCTAAAAGATGTACCCGATCTCAGCTTTAACTTTTTTGACAGCAAAGATATTGTCCGCCATCCGGTGGTTGCAAAAATTGTTCAAGCCTATGACGCTTGGGAAGCTATTGATGAAGAAAGACGAGAACAGAAAAAATTGGAAAAACTAGCTCTAGAGCAAGAAAAAATTCTGGCACAAGCGGAATTATTATAATGAAAGCGGTCAAATTTGTGATATTTTTTGCAAATTTGACCGCTTGTATTTTGTGCTATTCCTATATCGGAACTGAAGTGGAATTACCAGCTCCCACCGGCACCACCACCGCCTGATGAGCCACCACCGAAGCTATCACCACTGCCGAAACTACCGCCAAAGCCGCCGGAGTCTCTGCCAAATCCACCACCTAGACCGCCGCCGAAGCCACCACCAAATCCACCTGAGTGTCTGCCGAAACCGCCACTTCTGCGTTGGCTTTCCCTTAGCACTTTCCCTAATTGATCCATTGAGCTTGGGCTAATGTAAGTATTATCGCATGGGCGGAATATGAGGAAGATCACCATTCCTGCAAAGAGAAAAAAGAGTAATCCGTCAATATCATCAAATGCTTCTTGAGCTTCTTCGCCATAACTTGCATAAGGGGCATATTCGCCGTTAATGGCTGCCATAATAGCTGATAATCCACGAGCAATCCCTGCTGCATATTGATCTTGTTTGAAGAATGGGGTGATGTCATTTCGAATGATGCTTGATGCAATGGCATCCGGCAATGCTCCTTCTAACCCTCGCCCAGTTGCAATAAAGAGTTTGCGATCATTTTTGGCGATCAGTAATAAAACCCCGTTGTTTTCGTTGTTTTTGCTACGCCCAATACCCCATTTGTTAAATAGGGTGTGAGCATAGGTAGAAATCGCTTCGCCTTCCGTACTAGGTACAATTACGACGGCAATTTGCGAGCTTGTTTTAGCACGGTTAGCAATTAACGCATCTTCTAAGGTTCGCCATTCTTGCTGGCTTAGCGTGTTTTTAGTGTAGTCCGTGATGTAATAAAACGGCTTTGGCGGCTCGGGATAAGTTACCGCCACTGCATTTACGCTAAATACTGCAAGTAGAACGAATAACAAGCGGTCAAAAAAGTGAGAAATTTTGCAAATAGATTTCATCATTTTATTACCACCTCATTAGACAACTCGTTTTGATCATTTTCTTGATAAGGGAAATAGTGGGCTAATGGCTCTTCCACAATTTTAATGGCATCACAAATTGCTTGAGTATAATTACCGTTTTGGCAATCAATACACATTGTTTGATAGATTTTTTGCCAAAAATCATCGCCTACTTTTTGATGAATACCTTCATCGCCAATTACAGCAACATAGTGAGGTTTAAATGAGAGATAAATCAACACGCCGTTACGTTGTGCGGTTTCTCGCATTTTGAGTTCATCAAATAGTTGATTTGCACGCACCATAGCCGCATTTTGCATTTCCTCGATCTTAGCTTTTCGCTCTACTACCACACGCAATTCCGCAGAAGTATGCTGCTCTAAATGATAGATTGCTTGTTCGATAAGTTTAGTATCAATAGGTAATTGATTAGAAAGAAAAGAAAATAATCCCATTTGATCCCCTTAAAAATAAAGCAATAAGCACCGAATTTGAAAGAGCTTATTGCTTTAAAATATAGATAATTTAATACAACTTAGTTAAAGTTTACTTGTGGTGCTTTATCCGAGCCTGCTTCAGATTTGAACTGTGGTTTTGCTTTAAAGCCCATAATCATTGCTGCTAATTTAGTTGGGAATTCACGCACTTGCTTGTTGTATTCTTTCACTTTTTCGTTGAAGTTATTGCGTTCAACGTTAATACGGTTTTCTGTACCTTCTAACTGTGCTTGTAAGTTTAAAAACGCATCGTGTGCTTTTAACTCAGGGTATTTCTCAACTGAAACCAATAAGCGTGAAAGGGCAGAGTTTACACCTTGTTGGGCTTCTTGGAATTTCGCCATTTGCTCTTCGGTTGCATTGCTTGGGTCAATGGTTACCGCAGTTGCTTTCGCACGGGCTTCAATCACAGAGGTTAAGGTTTCTTTCTCAAAGTTAGCTTGACCTTTTACGGTGTTTACTAGGTTTGGAATTAAATCCGCACGGCGTTGATACGCAGATTCTACATTACCCCACACGGAATTGATGTCTTCTTCCGCACGCATTAAATCGTTATATTTTGTTAATGAATAACCGCCAACAGCAAGAACAGCGATCAATAAAATCCAAAAAATCTTTTTCATTATTAGGTCCTATAAATAAAAGAGAGTGAAAAATTATGTTCATTGTATAGGTAAAATGCCGATATAGCTAGATTACTTACAAATTTTTGCATACCATATTAAAAGACAGAGAATTATTTACAAATTTTAATGGTAAAGCCAAATGCTTAAAGGAATTTTAGCCTCACTTTCGGCAAATTTATTGTTTGGAATCGTTTATTATTTTGCGGTTTTACTTCGCCCGTTAGATGGCGAGGCGATGTTTGGCTTTCGGATAGTTGTTGTTATTCCATTTATCCTTTTTGCCATTATATTGTTTAAGCAACATAAGCATTTTTATGGGCTTTTGCAAAAAATTCGTGAAAATCCACCGCTTGTAGCGATTATTTTACTGCTTGCGTTTAATACAGGTGTACAACTTTGGTTATTTTTATGGGCTCCTAATCACGGGCAGGCGTTGCAAGTTTCGATTGGTTATCTTTTGTTACCGATTGTGGCAGTCGCACTCGGTAAAATTGTGTTTAAGGAGCAGTTCACTCCGTTAAAATGGTTTTCGCTGGGTTTTGCAATGATTGGCGTTGGTAGCAGTTTGATTGCTTCAGGCTCAATTTCTTGGGCAACTTGGGTAGCTGGGTTGGGCTATCCGCTTTATATTACCCTTCGCCGCTATTTTCAAATTAATAACTTAGCCACATTTTTTGTGGAATTATTGCTGGTGCTTCCTTTCGCTTTGTATTATCTCAGTCAAGTAGAAATGAGCCAAGTTGTTGTTGAAAACCCAAATATCTATTTCTACCTCGCATTACTCGGTTTAGTGAGCGGTAGTGCTTTTATTCTTTACATTGCCTCCAGTAATTTACTGCCAATTAATGTATTGGGATTACTAGGCTATGTTGAACCGCTGGTAATGTTACTGATTTCATTTGCTATCGGCGAAACGCTGGATTCCAGCTCCTATATTTTAATGGTCTGCTTGCTGGTTTCGATTGGGTTATTGAGTTGGGATAGTTTTCGTGAAAGAAAGTGAATTTCTATTACATAAAAATAAAAACGGAGCATTAGCTCCGTTTTTTGTTCGTAAATTATTCCGCTTTTTGTTTGATTGTAGCGTAAACCACACCTGTTACTACTGAACCGATTGCGATTGCAGCTAAATACATTAATGGTCGTGATACAAATGGAATGACGAATAAACCACCGTGAGGGGCTTGTAAGGTAATGCCTAAAGCCATTGAAATTGCACCTGCGGTTGCACCACCTAAGATTGAGCTTAGGATTACACGAATAGGATCTGCTGCCACGAAAGGTAATGCTCCTTCTGAAATAAAGCATAAACCTAGCACAAATGAGGCTTTACCCGCATCACGTTGGTTGGTGTTGAACTTGTTGCGAGCAATTAAGGTAGCAATAGCCATACCAATTGGTGGCACCATACCTGCTGCCATTACCGCTGCCATTGGCATATATTGTTGTGAAGCAATTAAGCCCACGCCGAAGGTATAAGCCGCTTTATTCACCGGACCACCCATATCGGTACACATCATAGTGCCTAGTACAATACCTAAAATGATTGCATTGGTTTGCCCCATTGTGTTTAACCATTCTACTAATGCGTCCATTAAGGCTTTCACCGGTGGATTAATGAAGTAAATCATTAATAATCCAACAATGGCTGAACCTAATAGCGGTAAAATTAAAATTGGTTTAAGTGAAGTTAAACTTGGTGGAAGTTGGATTGCACTGTTTAAGAATTTCACTGTATAACCGGCAAGGAAACCTGCTACGATACCGCCTAAAATCCCAGCTCCGGCTGTGGTTGCCAGCATACCGCCAATTAAACCTACCGCTAAACCCGGGCGGTCAGCAATAGAGAAGGCTACATAGCCTGCGAATACGGCAATCATTAAGTGGAATGCTGCACCGCCACCGATGTCCATTAATGCTTTCGGTAATCCGCCTGCGATGGTTTCATCTTTAAATGCTTCAATACCAAACATAAATGAGATAGCAATTAACAAACCACCTGCAACAACAAGCGGTAACATATGCGAAACGCCTGTCATTAAGTGTTTGTACAAGCCTTTTTTCTCGCCTGTTGTAGCTTCTGCATTATCGGCTTTTGTTACACCACCTTCGTAAACTTTAGCTTGTGCAAAGGCTTTTTCAAACTCTTGGGCGGTTTTCTTTAAAGCTAAACCTGTTGATGTGCGATACATCGGTTTGCCTTTGAATTTCTCTAAATCCACATCAATATCAGCGGCAACGAAAACCAAGTCAGCAGCGGCAATTTCTTCAGCAGAAATCGGGTTGCCTGCACCCACTTGTCCACGAGTTTCAACTTTCACATTCCAGCCTTGAGCTTTCGCATAGTTTTCAATCGCTTCGGCAGACATAAAGGTATGAGCCACACCTGTTGGGCAAGCAGTAACGGCAACGATGTTCTTCACGCCTGAAGTAGAAATTGTCGGTGTAGCAGTGGCATTTGCAAAAATTTGTGCATTTTCGACCGCTTGTTTAATACTAGCTTCAGGTTGAGTAAAGGCTTGTTCTAAATCTAAAATTGCCCCTTTCTTACCGGCAGCTTCTGCGGTGATATTGTTATCAAATAACACGACAAAATCAGCTTGGTTGGCAGGTACAACATTGTAGCCTTGCTGTTTAGCGGCTGTGCTTAATACTTCATTCACTAAGAAACGGCGAGCGTTACCAAGTGTTTGAGGGAAGACAAAAGAAATATTCATTTGGAGTTCCTATGTGTAAATAAAATTCATTGTAGGACACACGCAGTGTATCTCTACATTTTATAATTCAGTAATTTTTACCTGTTCTGCAAGTTCATCAATCATTTTGCGATCTTCTACTCCCACATTGCTTTGAGCAACTGCATTTGCAGAAGTTGCTGAAGCAAATTTGAGGATTTGGTTTTTATTCCAATCTTGAGAAAAACCGTAAATCAAACCAGCTACCATTGAATCGCCTGCACCTACGGTACTCACCACATTTTCACAACGAGGAGGTTGAGCTTGTAACACGCCTTCATTATTGAGCCAGAGCGAACCTTTTTCACCCATTGAAATAATGACATTTTCAATACCTTGACTGCGTAACTGTTGGGCTGCTTCAATAATCTCTTCGGTTGAATTTAATGAGCGACCCACTAATACTTCAAGCTCTCGGCGGTTTGGTTTGATTAGCCAAGGGTGAGCGGTTAAACCAGAGGTTAGAGCCGCATTACTTGTATCTAACACCACTTTTAACCCTTGCTGATGTAAAGATTCCAACCACTCGGCAAATTGCTCTGGGCTTACTCCACGAGGGAGAGAGCCACAAACTGCGATTAAGTCAAATTTATCTTTCCATTGGGAAGATTGTGCGACAAAGTTTTCCCAGTGTTGAGCTGAAATTTCAAAGCCTAAGAAGTTAAGATCGGTTACATCCGCTTCGGTTTCAGTAATTTTTACGTTGATGCGGGTTTTACCCTGAATACGATAAAATTCGTCATTTAAACCATTCTGTTTAAACGCATTAACGAAATCGCCTTGATTTTCTTCGCCTAAAAAACCTGTTACAGCAAGGTTTGTGCCTAAATCCGCAAGCACTTTTGCCACATTAATGCCTTTACCAGCAGGGTATAAGCCTAAAGTTTCAACGGTATTTACTTCGCCAATTTCAATGCGTTTTAGTCGTCCGACTAAGTCAAAGGCAGGGTTTAGAGTTACAGTTGCAATACGCATAATTTTTCCTTATTCGCCTAAACCTGCTTCAATTGCTGCACCGATGGCAGTAAGAGCTGCTTCAGCATCATCGCCTGTTGCCACAAAACGCAGCGTTGTGCCTTTGGTTACACCTAAGGCAACAATTTTCATTAGGCTTTTGGCACTAACAAGCGGTGAATTTTTATCAACATTTTGCACTTCAATTTTTGCATTGAATTTTTTCACTTCGTTTACTAATACGGCACTTGGACGAGCGTGTAAGCCGTGTTCGTTTTTAATCACGAATGTCGCTTCTTTTTGGTTTTCTACAGGGTCAGCTACAGTAGCTACTTCAGCTTGAACCGGTGTAGAAACAGAAGCACTTTCAATCGTATCTTCAATTTCAGGCACAAAGGAAACACTTTCGCCTAAACCTTCGGTAATTGCTTTTTGTAATGCTTCAATCGCTTGTTGTGCATCATCACCTTCAGCTACAAAACGTAAACGGTGTCCTTTACTTGCTCCTAAAGCAACCACTTTCATCGCACTTTTTGCACTTGCTGGCGGTGTGCTACGGTCTAAGTTTTCAACCGTGATTTTTGATGTGAATGGTTTAACCGTTTGCACTAGAAGTGCTGCCGGGCGAGCGTGTAAGCCGTTGTCGTTACGAATAGTAAATGTACCAATAACTTGGTTACTTGCAGAAGCTTGAACTGCTGGTGCGTTCAATTCTACTGTTTCGCCTTTTAATAAAGCGATAATTTGAGCGGCATTCGCATTAGCAAATTGAGTACGAACGTCTGCTTTTAATAATTGAGCTAATAGAGATTGTAAGCTGCTATCTGTTTGAGCAACGGTAACTAGCGTTTGACCTTGTGTATTACGAGCAATGGCTAAACCATTGGCTTGGTTGCCTTTGGCTGAATCTGTAATAAATAGATTGTTGCCTAAATTTAAAGCATTGTTTGAAATCACATCACTCATAAATGCTTGGGAAACATAGCCTTTTTCTTGTAGTTTTGCTGCGTTAATTGCAGAAAGAGTAATGAGGCTTGAAGATTCAACGTTTAAGGAGACAAGCTCTTCACAAAGAGTAGGGAGATTTTTCTTACCGCTTAAAACCGCAATAAATTCATCAAGATTTTGTGTTTTTGCAAGTTGGTTTGCGGCGTCTTCATCACTTAAAACGGTAGTAAGTTGGCGAAGTAAGGTTAGATGCTCATCTGATTTTGCTGCAATACCGATAACGACATAAGCCTTATTGCCTTCCCCCCATTCAACACCTTCTGGTAATTGGATAATTTGCACGCCTGTTTCTTTTACTAAATCACGGGTATCTAATGTACCGTGTGGAATGGCAATGCCATTACCTAAAAAAGTTGAGGTTTGGGTTTCACGGGCAAGCATTCCGCTTTCATAGCCTTCAGCGACATTGCCATTTGCGACTAATTCAGCTGCAACAAGGCGGATAACCTCTTCTTTGCTATTTGCCGAGCCATTTAAACGGATGTTTTTTGCCGATAAATTAAGCATTTTAACTCCTTATTTTAAGGTTGATTTTTAAACTATAAATTTGTGCGTTAGTTTACTCTATTTTTGCTAAACCGTTATAGCTAAATAAAATTAAAATTTATGAAAATGTGATCTAGCTCACAAATTTGGTGGTTAATTCTTTATTCACGAACTAAATCGATTTAGTCATAAAAATTATTTTGTGATTTGCATCAAAAAACAGAATAAATCTACTTCTTTTATTTTTATTTAGTGGTAGAGTAGAACTACTAAAATATGAGTATTAAACGTTTAAGCAAGGAGTGCCTATGCAAGATTATACTTACTCCGACAGAGATTTAACATTTATCGATCAACTATCTCTCGGTTATTGTAAAGATCCTTTTTCCTATTTAGGCATTCATTCTATTGATAACGGTATTGTCATCAGAGCTTTCCTCCCTTCCGCTACTTCTTGTCGAGTTATTGATTTAAAAGGAAAACCTGTATCGTCAATGTTAAAAATTGATGATAGAGGTTTTTTTATTGCCGAAATCATTGGTAAAAAAATTGATTTTTCTTATCGCTTGTTAGTGGAATATGAGGGAGAAACTTTAGATATTGAAGATCCTTACCGTTTCAAAACTCACATTCAAGAGCTGGATAATTGGTTATTTGCCGAAGGTAAACAGCTTCGTCCTTATGAAAAATTAGGGGCTCATTTAGTTACTCAAAATGAAGTTGGTGGCGTGCATTTTAGTGTTTGGGCACCTAATGCTTTGCGTGTTTCGGTAGTGGGCGATTTTAATCATTGGAATGGACTAGTCCATTCAATGCGTTTTCACCCGGATTCAGGAATATGGGATATTTTTTTGCCGAACGTTAAAAAGGGAGCGTGCTATAAATTTGAAGTGTTGGATAGCAACGGCGTGTTACGTTTAAAATCTGACCCTTACGCTTTTGCCTCTCAGTTCCGTCCGGATACGGCATCAATTGTGTCGGGGTTACCAAGCACCGTGCCGTTAGAGAAAACGTGCCGTGCGGCGAATGCTGAAAACAAACCGATTTCTATTTATGAAGTGCATTTAGGTTCTTGGCGACGAAATGTGGAAAATAACTATTGGCTAAGCTACGAAGAGTTAGCCGATGAACTTATTCCTTATGTTAAAGATATGGGCTTTACACATATTGAACTCCTTCCGATTTCCGAATTCCCATTTGATGGCTCTTGGGGTTATCAAACTACCGGTATTTATTCCCCAACCAGCCGTTTTGGCACGCCCGAAGGCTTGCGTTATTTTATCCAAAAAGCACACGATAAAGGCATTGGCGTGATTTTAGACTGGGTCGTGGGGCATTTCCCTGTTGATGAACACGGTTTGGTCTATTTTGATGGCACACATCTTTATGAACACGCTGATCCGAAAGAGGGCTACCACAAAGATTGGAATACTTTAATTTTTAATTACGGCAGAAATGAAGTGAATAATTATCTGTCGGGTAATGCGTTGTATTGGATCGAACGTTTCGGCATTGATGCGTTGCGGGTGGATGCCGTAGCTTCAATGATTTACCGTGATTATTCCCGCTCAGACGGCGAGTGGATTCCAAACAAATATGGCGGACGTGAAAATTTAGAGGCGATCGATTTCTTACGCCACACCAACAATATTTTACGCGATGAAAGTCAAGGTGGTGCGGCGATTGCCGAAGAATCAACCTCATTTGCAGGGGTTTCGCATTCGACTGATAATGGTGGCTTAGGCTTTAACTACAAATGGAATATGGGTTGGATGAACGACACTTTACGCTATATGCAAAAAGATCCAATTTATCGCCGTTATCATCACAATTTAATGACTTTCGGAATGACTTACCAATATAGCGAGAAGTTTGTGTTGCCGCTTTCTCACGATGAAGTGGTGCACGGCAAAGGCTCATTACTGAACAAAATGCCGGGAGATTGCTGGCAAAAATTTGCGAATTTGCGGGCTTATTACGGCTATATGTGGGGCTATCCGGGCAAGAAATTACTCTTTATGGGAAATGAATTTGCACAAGGTAAAGAGTGGAATTTTGAAGAGAGTTTGGATTGGTATCTGCTCGGCGAAGAAGGCGGTGAATGGCATAAAGGCGTGTTAGGTTGGGTGAAAGCCTTGAACCGTTTATACACCGAAACGCCAGCACTTTTTGAGCAAGATTACGATCCGGCAGGCTTTGAATGGCTTGTGGTGGACGATCACGATAATTCTGTATTTGCCTTTGAGCGTAAAGCAAAAAATGGTGAGAGCGTGATTGTGGTAAGTAATTTCACTCCTGTAGTGCGTAAAGATTACCGCATCGGTGTGAACGAAGCCGGCGAATATCAAGAAATATTAAACTCTGATTTAGCTTGCTATTGTGGAAGTAATGTAAGTAATGAGGATAAATTTGCGACTGAAGAAGTGGAATCACACGGCAGAAGTCATTCTATTAATATTACATTACCACCGTTATCAACTATTTTTATTACAAAAACGAAAAAGCAAAAAGCTGTGCAGAAAAAAGTAACTAAAAAAGCAAAGTAGTAAATATAAATGAAGTATTTTAGAGGTAAACCATTCCCTCTTGGCAGTTCGCTCTGCATACAAGCGGGCAAATTTGGTACAAATTTTGCAATTTTTTCACAAAATGCGACCGCTATTGAATTGTGCCTTTTTGATGAAAGTAATCAAGAAACCTGCATTCCAATGAGTGTAAGTGAACAGACTTGGTATATTTTTGTTGAAAGTGTGGGGACTGGCACGAAATATGGCTATCGAGTTAAAGGAGAACAAAACGAGCAAGCAAGCTTGCTGTTTAATGCAAATAAGTTGTTGATCGACCCTTATGCCAAAGCCATTGAGGGAATGCCTGATCTGAGTAGTGAAGAGGCTGTAAAGTGGTATGCTTGGAATGATGAGCGAGATAATGGACAGATTGCCCCAAAATCGGTGGTGGTTGATGAAACATTTGATTGGGAAAATGATACGCCACTTTTCCATACCTGGGCAGAAACCATTATTTATGAAGTGCACGTTAAAGGGTTCAGTCAGTTAAATCCTGCTATACCACAAGAAATTAGAGGAACTTTTGCAGGATTAGCTCATAAAAATTCCATTGAGTATTTGAAAAAACTGGGTATCACAGCGGTAGAATTATTACCAATTACTTACCATATTGATGAACCTCATTTACAAAAGCAAGGCTTAGTAAATTATTGGGGATACAATGTTTTAGGTAATTTTGCGGTTGATCCGAAATTGGCTTCAGATAATAAAAATCCGCTTAAAGAGTTTAAGCAATTAGTGAAAACACTACACAAAGCCAACATTGAAGTGATTATGGACGTAGTATTTAACCACACTGCTGAAGGTGGTAAAGACGGTGCAATGCTCAGTTTTAGAGGGCTTGATAACCACGCATATTGGCTAAACGAGCAAGGCGAATATGAAAATTGGACAGGTTGTGGCAATACACTTAATTTAACCAATCTTAATATTCTCCGTTGGGCAATCGATTGCTTATGTTATTGGGTGGACGAGTGCCACGTGGACGGATTCCGTTTTGACTTAGCATCGGTGTTAGGCAGAACCCCAAGTTTTTCCGAAAAAGCGGACTTTTTTAAGGCAATCCAAAGTTGCTCGAAACTCGCTCATATCAAATTAATTGCCGAGCCTTGGGATATTGGTGGTGAGGGCTATCAACTTGGTAAATTCCCCGAGCCGTTTTACCAATGGAATGATCGTTATCGTGATGATATGCGTTCTTTCTGGCTACATAATCAGGGCGATCTAGGCTTATTTGCCTGCCGTTTTGCCGGCAGTGATGATATTTTTTCCAAACATTCCGCCTCGAAAAGTATTAATTTTATTACTGCTCATGATGGTTTTAATCTGCAAGATTTAGTCAGCTATAACCAAAAACATAACTTGGCGAATGGCGAACAAAATCGTGATGGGCATAACGAAAACTTCAGCCATAATCACGGTGTGGAAGGTGAAACAGATGATGAATCGGTAAAAAAACAGCGAGAAATGACCGCTTGTGGCTTATTGGCAACCTTACTTCTTTCGGGGGGCGTGCCAATGTTATTTGCCGGCGATGAAATGGGACATACTCAACAAGGCAATAATAATGGCTACTGCCAAGACAATGAAACCACTTGGTTAGATTGGGAAAATGCTAACCAAGCTCGGATAGGTTATGTTGCCGAACTCATTGCATTACGAAAAAAAATCCCACTGCTCTCAGCCCAAAATCAATGGTGGGACAGTCAATCGGTTCGTTGGATCAATGCATTAGCAGAACCGCTGCAAATTGAAGATTGGCATAATAATAGCTTAAAAGAAATAGCAATTTTATTACAGGATAACTGGTTGATTTTGGTCAATGCCAAACGCCAGAAACAGCAATTTTTATTGCCTAAAGGCTGCTGGAAAGTGGTTATCGGGCAAAAAAACGGTACTTTGATGACAGAAACGCAATCAGTTACGCTCAATAATATGGGAGTATGCGTACTTCAAAAAAGTGATGGAATTCACACAAAAATATTGGAGACACAACATGCTTAACCAAGAATCAACCGCTCTTGTTGCAAGACAAGATTTGACGAATGAAACGTTGGTTTTAATTTTAGCCGGTGGACGAGGTTCTCGTCTTTATGAATTAACAGATAAACGTGCAAAACCTGCTGTTTATTTTGGGGGAAGCCGCCGTATTATTGACTTTGCGTTATCTAACTGCATTAACTCAAATTTATTAAAAATTGGTGTTATTACGCAATATGCCGCTCACTCACTATTGCGTCATTTACAGCGTGGTTGGTCGTTCTTGCCTTATGAGCGTAACCAATATATTGATATGTTACCTGCTCGTCAGCAATTAGATGAAAACACTTGGTATCGTGGTACAGCTGATGCGGTTTATCAAAATATGGCGATGATGAAATCACACTATCGTCCAAAATATGTCATTATTTTGGCAGGCGACCATATCTATAAAATGGATTACACTCAAATGCTAAAAGATCACGTTGATCAAGGTGCTAAATGTACGGTGGGCTGTATTGAAGTGCCACGTTCTCAAGCCTCAGAATTTGGGGTAATGGCGGTAAATGAAAAACTAAAAGTGAAAGAGTTCGTGGAAAAACCGGCTGATCCACCGTCAATGCCGGGCAAACCTGATTCGTCTTTAGCCTCAATGGGAATTTATGTATTCAATGCAGATTATCTCTATGAAATGCTAGAAAAAGAGGCTTCAACACCGGGAACATCGCACGATTTCGGTAAAGACATTATTCCAAAAGCAGTAGAGCAAGGCGTGTTATACGCTCATCCATTCGAGCGTTCTTGCAAAGGACGTAATGCAAGTGGTGCAATTTACTGGCGTGATGTAGGAACAATTGATAGCTATTGGTCTGCTCATATGGATTTAGTTTCTGAAGATCCTGAATTGGATTTATATGATGAGTCTTGGCCGATTCACGGTCGCCCTCAGCAAACTGCACCGGCACGTTTCTTCTATAATCATACGCGTGCAAGAACCTTAGATAACTCATTAATTGCAGGTGGCTGTGTGATTACCGATGCTGAAATCAGTAACTCGGTGTTATTTAACCGTGTTCACGTTGAATCAGAATCTGTTATTGAGCATACTGTTATTCTTCCACAAGTTACTATCGGCAAAAATTGTGTGATTAAACGAGCGGTGATTGACCGACATTGCGTAATCCCGGACGGTTTGCAAATTGGGGTTAATTCGGAAGAAGATGCTAAAAATTTCCGAGTCAGTAAAAATGGAATTGTATTGGTTACACGTTCAATGCTAGATAAGCTGGCAGGTAAAGAAGTTAATACGGATATTAAATATACAATTTAAATATTGATGCTATAATACTTCGGGTTTAAATACCCGAAGTATTATTTTCAAGCGGTCTAAATTTAATAAAAATTTGCAACACAATTAAATGGTAAAAAATGAAAATTTTACATATATGCTCGGAAATGTATCCGCTGATTAAAACAGGTGGACTGGCTGATGTTATGGGGGCTCTGCCTTTTGCTCAACAACAAGCAGGTAATGATGCCAGAGTATTAATTCCTTATTATCCTAAAGTTGCCCAAACCTTAGGTGAAACCGTAGAAGTGGCAACAATGGGTACTTTTGCCGGTTTAGTTACGGTTCGATTTGCCTATTTCAACGGATTAGGCGTTTATGTAATTGATGCACCACATCTGTTTATGCGTGATGGTAATCCTTATCACGATGCGAATTATCAAGATTATATCGATAACTACAAACGTTTTGCGTTATTAGGCTATATAGGTGCTCAACTTGCTCAAGGCTTGGATCACTGGTGGGGTTCAGCCCAAGTGTTACACGCTCACGACTGGCAGGCAGGTCTTGCTTGTGCTTATCTGAAAAGCTGGGGTAGCAGCGTCAAAACCGTATTTACTATTCATAATATTGCCTATATAGGGCGTTTTAATGCGTTCCATCTGGCTGAGCTTGGTTTACCTTGGGAGTTTTTTCAGGCTGAAGGCTTAGAGTTTTATGGTGAAATTTCTTACCTTAAAGCAGGTTTATATTTTGCTGATCGTATTACGACAGTAAGCCCAACTTACGCACGTGAAATTACTGAAGAGATTGCAGGGGCAGGTTTACACGGCTTACTTGCCACTCGCCAATATCAAGGCAGATTGAGAGGGATTTTAAACGGTGTTGATAATGATGTTTGGAATCCTGAAACCGACACCTATATTGTTGCCAATTACCGTCCTAACTATATGCACGGTAAAGCGAAAAATAAAGCGGAATTGCAACGTATTTTTGGTTTGCCGGAACAAAAAGAAGCCCTATTAATGGTAATGGTTACTCGTTTAACCGAGCAGAAAGGGGCAGATTTCTTATTAGCGAATATTGATACGCTAATGCAGCACAATGTACAGCTTATCGTGCTAGGCAGTGGTTCGCCGGATTTGGAAAATGCATTACGTTATTTCCAACATAAATACCCGAACCAAATCGGTATTAAGATTGGTTATGATGAAGCACTTTCTCATCAAATTATAGCCGGTGGCGATGTGATTCTTGTACCAAGCCGTTTCGAGCCTTGTGGATTAACTCAACTTTACGGCTTGAAATATGGCACATTGCCACTTGTTCGCCGCACAGGCGGATTAGCCGATACGGTATTTGATAGCCACAAAGAGAGTATTGAAAACCGCACCGCAACAGGTTTTGTGTTTGATTATCCTGATGCACCGGCGTTTTTAGAGGCGGCAATAAGAGCGATTAATTTGTGGCAAAAACAGAAGCTTTGGTCAAGTGTTCGCCAAAATGCGCTGGCTCAAGATTTTGGTTGGGCGAAAGTGGCTGAACAATATCAAAATTTATATCACGAAATTATTTAATATATTCAAAATATTATTACAAGCGGTTAAATTTGCAAAAAAATTTGTAAATTCAACCGCTTGTAATATCCATAAAAATTAGGAGATTTTACTCAATGAGCAGGCAGTCGTTAAGCCCCGAAATGATTAAAAGCGTAAAAGACGCAATTTTACATAAAATGGTATTTGCATTAGGTGTTGAGCCTCGAGATGCGAGTAAGCGTAACTGGTTAAATGCTGCACTTCGTGTAGTGCGTGATTTATCTACCGAAGAGTGGCTACAAACTCGTCGCAGCCAAGTTGCAAATGGAAGCCGCCGTGTTTATTACCTATCAATGGAATTTTTGATGGGACGTACTTTCAGTAATGCGATGATCTCGGAAGGCGTTTATGAGCTTATTGGTGCTGCGTTAAAAGAGTTAGGGAAAGATCTTGAAGATATCATTAATGAAGAAGGCGATCCGGGCTTAGGTAACGGTGGTTTAGGTCGATTAGCTGCTTGCTATTTAGATAGCCTTGCGACAATGAAAATCCCTGCTATCGGTTACGGCATTCAATATGAATATGGTATGTTCCGCCAAGAAATCCGTAATGGTGAGCAAGTAGAGCAGCCTGATGAATGGTTGGAAAACGAATTTGTATGGCCATATCTACGTTCAAGTAAACGTTTCCCTGTCCGTTTTGGTGGAAAAACCTGGCGTGAAGGTAAAAAAGTAGTGTGGCAGCCGGAAGAAGAGATCACCGCTCAAGCACACGATCAGCTGATCCCAGGCTTTGAAACTACCTCAACCAACAGCTTACGTTTATGGTCTGCTCACGCTTCAGGTAAAGGCTTTGCGTTATCAGAGTTTAATCGTGGTGATTATTTTGCTGCAATGGTTAAACAGAATAGCTCAGAAAACGTTTCTCGTGTGCTTTATCCGGACGATTCTACTTATAACGGTCGAGAGTTACGTTTACGTCAAGAATATTTCCTCTGTTCGGCATCTGTGCAAGATATTATCCGCCGCCACGAAGCAGAATTTGGTTCTTGTGTAAACTTAGCAGATAAAGTGGCAATTCACTTAAATGATACCCACCCAACCCTTGCTGTACCTGAGTTAATGCGTATTTTAATTGACGAAAAAGGTTATTCTTGGGAACAAGCGTGGGCAACTACCAGCAAAACATTCTTCTATACTAACCATACCTTAATGAGTGAAGCGTTAGAAACCTGGCCAGTAGAAATGTTAGCCCGAGTGTTACCACGTCATTTAGAAATTATTTTTGATATTAATGAACATTTCTTAGAAGAAGTGCGTAGTCAATTCCCGAACGATAACGAACTGATTTCTCGAGTTTCATTAATTGATGAGCAAGGTGATCGCCGTGTGCGTATGGCGTGGCTTGCAGTTGTCGCTTCTACAAAAGTAAATGGTGTGGCGAAAATTCACTCTGACTTAATGGTAGAATCCATTTTTGCGGACTTTGCTCGTATTTACCCGAACCGCTTTACTAACGTAACAAATGGGGTAACGCCTCGCCGTTGGATCAAAATTGCCAACCCGGGGCTTGCGAATATTTTAGATAAATATATTGGCGATAACTGGCTAACTGATTTAAGCGAATTAGAAAAATTCAATGAGTTTGCGGATAACGCGGATGTACAGGCTCAAGTGGCTGCGGTGAAATTTGAAAATAAACGCCGTTTAGCAAACTATATTAAGGAAACGCAAGGTATTGCACTTAATCCGGAAGCGATTTTTGACGTACAAATCAAACGTATCCACAAATACAAACGTCAGCAAATGAATGTACTTCACATCATTACGCTTTATAACCGTATTTTGAAAAATCCAACTGCGGATTGGATGCCTCGTGTGTTCATCTTTGCAGGTAAAGCGGCAAGTGCTTATTATGCGGCGAAAAAAGTTATTCGTTTAATTAATGATGTGGCAAGTGTGGTGAATAACGACCCTCGCATTAATGATTTAATCAAAGTGGTGTTTATTCCGAACTACAGCGTGTCGTTAGCTCAAATGATCATTCCAGCGGCAGACGTTTCAGAGCAAATTTCATTAGCAGGTACAGAGGCCTCTGGTACATCGAATATGAAATTTGCCCTTAATGGTGCTTTAACCATTGGTACGCTAGATGGTGCGAACGTGGAAATTTTAGACCGTGTAGGTAAAGAGAATATCTTTATTTTCGGTAATGAAGTAGAACAAGTGGAAGAACTTCGCCGCAATGGTTATTCTCCGTATCACTACTACGAAAAAGATAGTGAGCTGAATGAAGCGATTTCACAAATTCTAAATGGCAAATTCTCGCCAGAAGATCCATATCGCTACCAAGATTTGATCTTAAACTCAGGCGACTACTACCAAGCCTGTGCGGATTACCGCAGCTATGTGGAAGCCCAAGAAAAAGTAGCTCAAGCCTACCGTAATAAGAAAGCGTGGATTCGTTCGGCAATCATCAATATTGCCAATATGGGCTACTTCTCATCAGACCGCTCGGTAATGGATTATGCGCAAAATATCTGGAATATTGAGCCGATGAGCGAAGAGCAACTAAAAGGCGATGCAACCTTTGACAGCATTATTGAAAGTTCAAATAAGTTATTGAATTTAAAATAATCGTGTAGATAAAAACGGCAAGAGAAATCTTGCCGTTTTTATCAGCCCTGCTCTCCGACAGTGCCCGTTTTTGGCGAGTACTGGAATATTAAAAAGATACTTTAGGGTAACACTAGCATACACAGGTGCTTTAGTGACGTTACTGCAAGCGGTCGATTTTTCTCAAACTTTTGCAAGTTTTAGAAGTAAATTAACCACTTGTTTTGGCAGGAGTGAGACATTCGCACTATTGGGGTTAAAATTTACTCTTTTTGTTTAATTCCTTGAATAATTTTGCATTGTGTAACCATGTTGTTTTTACAATCAGCAAACTGCTCTAAAAATAATTTAACCTCTTGTAGTTGCATAATTTTTTCATCAAGTTGAACTAAATGTTTATTGGCTAACTTATTCGCTATATCACAAGTACTATTGGGAGTATTTTGTAATTCTAATAATACCTTAATGTCTTTTAATGAAAATCCAATATTGCGACAATTTTTAATAAAACGTAGTTTCTGTAATTGGCTGTCATCAAACAAGCGATAACCATTTTGTTTTTGGATTATAGGCTGAATTAATCCTTGCTTTTCATAATAGCGAATCGTTTCTAAATTTATCCCACTTTCTTGGCTTGCTTGTTTTATTTTAAAAAGTTTTGACATTCTGGCTTGACCCTGTAGTAACTACTGAATTTAGAGTATAGTAAATTCAGTCAAGTTTAGGAGCACTTTATGGCATGTCAAAATTGTTGTAGTAACCAAGTTAGTCATCATTCCCCAAAATATCGAAAAGCATTATGGATTGTCTTATTTTTAAATTTAGCTATGTTCTTTGTAGAAGTGATTATGGGGATAAAGTCGGGGTCAACTTCATTGTTATCAGATAGTTTAGATTTTCTAGGAGATAGTGCCAATTATATGATTAGTTTAATCGTTTTACCTATGGCATTAAGTTATCGTGCTAAAGCCTCTTTAGTTAAAGGATTAACAATGGCAGGATTCGGTTTATTTATTTTAATTACAACAGCTTATCGTGCTTTTTATGGCGATATTCCTAGTTATAGTGAGATGAGTATAATTGGTATATTAGCACTATTGGTTAATTTATCAGCGTTATTCGTTTTACTTAATTTTCGTGATGGCGATAGTAATATGAGAAGTGTATGGGTGTGTTCTCGTAATGATGCAATTGGGAATATTGCAGTAATTATTGCTGGTCTAGCCGTATATTTTTTACAATCAAAATATCCAGATTTGATAGTGGCGTTTATCTTAGCATTTTTAGCATTACAGGCAGCAATAGAAATTATTTCAAGAGCTATAAATGAGTTAAATAATCCTCTATAGCATTAGACTAAGCTCTTATCTAGCGTTTGTATATGACGAATGCTAAAAATATTGAAAGGTATTTAAAAGGTGCTCGTCAAAGATGAGCACCATAATTAAAAAAAGTAAATATGAAAAGCAAGCGGTTAGTTTTGTTCAATATTTTGCAAATTTTTACCTAAAATAAACCGCTTGTTAGTTTCGTTTTTCCACCGCTGTTAGCATGCCTCTTAGTAAATTCAGTTCATTACTTTCCAATTCCGCCCGTTGATAAAGTCGGCGGAGCTTTAACATTACAGCCTCATTACGAATAAAACCTAACTCTTTATATAATCTCTCGGTATGAGCAAAAAAATATTCCAATGCTTCTGCGGTTGGGTACTCTTTTTCTTCTACAAGCGGTCGTTTTTGGTCGGAATTTTGCAAATACGCCATTCGGATTTCATAACTTGCTAACTGCACCGCCATTGCCAAATTGAGCGAGCCGTAATTGGGATTAGTTGGGAAATTGAGATGATAGTGGCATTTTAGTAGCTCTTCATTGGTTAGCCCAACACGTTCACGACCAAACACAATTGCGACTTTGCCAAGATTTGCACGGTTTATGACTAACTCCCCACAATCTCTGGGTTCAATTAAACTGTTTTGCAAATGGCGAAGTCTGGCACTGGTGCCAATAACCAGTTGGCAATCAGCTATGGCTTCATCAAAAGTAGCGTAAATTTGAGTGTTATCTAGTACATCTTTTGCCCCTGCGGCAAGGGCTTCAGCTTGTTCATCAATCGGTTGTTTAGGAGCTACTAAACGCAAATGGGTTAATCCCATTGTTTTCATTGCCCGTGCGGTTGAGCCGATATTAGCAGGGAGGGAGGTTTCAACCAAAATAATTTGGATTTGATCTAAAATATTCATTGAATTGTTTCTTTTTTGTGAAATTTTTTACGCCAATAGTGTAGCAAATTTTTTGATAGCTTAAAATTTGAAAAAATACGAAATAATCCCGAAAAATAGTCAGATTTTTTTACAAATTTAGTTTATTTAATGGTACATTTAGACAGTTTTTTAACTTGAGTGAGGCTAATTATTTAGCCTTGAATAATAACAACCATACAGGAGTCTTTATGCTTATTGGTGTACCAAGAGAGCTGTTAGACGGTGAAACTCGTGTGGCGGCAACGCCTAAAACCGTTGAGCAGATTAAAAAGCTTGGCTTTGATGTCCTTATTGAAAGTGGGGCAGGTTTTAAAGCCAGTTTTGAAGACAACGCATTTTTAAATGCAGGTGCAAATATTGGCACGCAACAAGAAGTTTGGAATGCAGACATTATTTTTAAAGTGAATGCCCCAACAGAAACTGAAATTGATTTAATCAAAGAAGGTGCGACTTTGGTCAGCTTTATTTGGCCTGCACAAAATCCGGAATTGATGGAAAAATTGCAGTCTAAAAAAATTAATGTGTTGGCAATGGATGCCGTTCCTCGTATTTCCCGTGCTCAAGCCTTAGATGCATTAAGCTCAATGGCGAATATTTCGGGCTACCGTGCTGTAATCGAAGCGGCTAATTCATTCGGCAGTTTCTTTACCGGTCAAATTACCGCAGCAGGTAAAGTCCCACCGGCGAAAGTGTTAGTGATTGGTGCAGGTGTTGCAGGCTTGGCAGCAATCGGTGCAGCAAACAGTCTTGGTGCAATCGTGCGTGCATTTGACTCTCGTCCTGAAGTAAAAGAGCAAGTTAAATCAATGGGTGCAGACTTCTTAGAAATTGATTTTGAAGAAGAAGGCGGCTCAGGTGACGGCTATGCGAAAGTGATGTCAGAGGAGTTTAATCGCCGAGCGATGGAGCTTTACGCTGCTCAAGCTAAAGAAGTGGATATCATCATTACGACAGCTGCAATTCCGGGCAAACCGGCTCCTCGCTTAATCACTAAAGAGATGGTCAATTCAATGAAACCGGGTTCGGTGATTGTCGATTTAGCAGCAGCGACCGGTGGTAACTGTGAATACACCAAAGCAGGCGAAGTGTTTGTAACCGACAACCAAGTGAAAGTGATTGGCTATACCGACTTCCCGGCACGTTTACCAACGCAATCTTCTCAACTTTACGGTACAAACTTAGTAAATTTATTAAAACTGTTAGCACCGAATAAAGATGGTCAAATCGACATTAATTTTGAAGATGTTGTGTTACGTGGTGTAACTGTCGTACGTGATGGTGAATTAACTTGGCCGGCTCCGCCAATTCAGGTTTCAGCTCAACCACAAAAACAAGCGGCTGCGCCGCAAGCGGTCAAAAAAGAAGAAAAACCTGCAAATCCAAAAGTGAAGTATGGCGTAATGGCTGGTGTAGGGGCATTATTCTTATGGATTGCTTCAGTTGCTCCGGCAGCATTTTTATCGCACTTTACCGTGTTCGTGCTGGCTTGTGTGGTTGGTTACTATGTGGTTTGGAATGTCAGCCACGCATTACACACCCCGTTAATGGCGGTAACTAATGCGATTTCAGGTATTATCATCGTAGGAGCAGTACTGCAAATTGCACAACCTGTTGGTAATTTCTTTATTGATATTTTAGCCTTTATTGCGATTTTAGTTGCCAGCATTAATATTTTTGGTGGCTTTAAAGTAACGCAACGAATGCTGGCAATGTTTAGAAAAGGTTAAGGAGAACGAAGATGTCTTTTGGATTTGTTACCGCTGCCTATATTATTGCAGCACTTCTCTTCATTATGAGCTTAGCTGGTCTTTCTAAACACGAAACCGCAAAAGCCGGTTGTTGGTATGGTATTGTGGGTATGGGAATTGCCTTAGTCGCAACCATTTTTGGTCCACAATCTCACGGCACGATTTGGATTTTAATTGCTATGGCAATCGGTGGATTTATCGGCGTTAAAAAAGCGATTAAAGTTGAAATGACAGAAATGCCGGAACTTGTGGCAATTCTACATAGTTTTGTAGGTTTAGCAGCGGTATTAGTTGGTTTTAATAGCTATGGTTTACATATTGAAGCTCCAATGCCGGCTTATTTAGTTAGTGAAGCGGAAAAAGCGGCATTCTTAGCAGAACAAGCAACACTTGCTAACATTCACAATGTTGAAGTGTTCTTAGGGATCTTCATCGGGGCAGTTACTTTCTCTGGCTCATTAGTCGCATTCGGGAAATTAAGTGGCAAATTATTTGGTCGTAAAGTCTCTTCTGCGGCATTAAATATTCCTCACAAACACAAATGGAATTTGGCAGCGATTGTTGTCTCAATCTTCCTAATGACTGTTTTCTTAAATCATCCGGAAAATATTTTCCCTGTGTTGATTATGACTGCAATCGCTTTAGTGTTCGGTTGGCACTTAGTTGCCTCTATCGGTGGTGCAGATATGCCGGTGGTAGTATCAATGCTTAACTCTTATTCAGGTTGGGCAGCGGCAGCGGCAGGCTTTATGCTAAGCAACGATTTATTAATCGTAACCGGTGCGTTGGTAGGGTCTTCAGGTGCAATCCTTTCATACATTATGTGTAAAGCGATGAACCGCTCATTTATCAGCGTAATTGCAGGCGGCTTTGGTAACGAAGTGCAGTCTAGCAAAGGCGATGAAGAATATGGCGAACACCGTGAAACTAATGCAGAAGAAGTGGCAGAAATGTTGAAAAATGCAAGCTCTGTTATCATCACTCCGGGCTACGGTATGGCGGTAGCACAAGCTCAATATCCGGTAGCGGAAATCACGGCTAAATTACGCGAAAAAGGCGTAAATGTGCGTTTTGGTATCCACCCTGTGGCTGGTCGTTTACCGGGTCATATGAACGTATTATTAGCTGAAGCCAAAGTACCTTACGATGTGGTATTAGAGATGGATGAAATCAACGATGATTTTGAAGAAACTGATGTGGTGCTGGTTATTGGTGCAAACGACACCGTAAACCCAGCCGCATTAGATGACCCATCAAGCCCAATTGCAGGTATGCCTGTGCTTGAGGTATGGAAAGCACAAAATGTGATCGTATTCAAACGTTCAATGGCAGTAGGCTACGCAGGTGTTCAAAATCCACTTTTCTTTAAAGAAAATACCCAAATGTTATTTGGTGATGCGAAAGAAAGGGTAGATGATATTCTAAGAGCATTGAATGCCTAAATAGTTATAAGCGATCTAAATGCTCAAAAAGTTAGACTAATTTAATTTAAGGACTGAGTGCTGTATTTCACAGTGCTTAGTCCTTTTAACTTCATTTGAATACTCTAATATATATAAAATCCCTCACTATAAAATAATACTGTTCTTAATATACTTTGTACTATTCTGTCTATTTCAGAATAGTTTGATAATACCAGCAACCTTAGTCGAATATAAAATCAACACCTTAATCGATTGGCTGTTTAGCCTAATTTTGTGGATAGAGTAATATTTGCTTTTTGCTATTTAATATTAATTCTTAATTACTTCTATTTTATATATTGTAAAGAGATAGTAGTTATTATTGTAATATTTTGTAAATTCAGTAGAATTAGACGCTAACCTATTGTTTTTAGACTATTAGGCTCTAACATTAATGCGAATTTTATTTATTATTTAAGGGTTTAATATGAAGAATGTATTTAAATTAGCTGCGGTATCAGCAGCTGCATTAATGTTGGCTGGTTGTTTTAACGCATCAAGTATTAATCGTGCAATGGATGCTCCAACTCCGGTTGCACGGCCAGCTTCTGAGCCTGTTGCTCCTGCTCCGGCAAAAGAATATGTGTTAAGTGGTGATTTCTTATTTGATTTTGATAAATCAACTTTGACTGCAAAAGGTAAATCAACTTTAAATAATATTGCTCGTGAAATTAAGGCAAATGGTGTAAAACGCTTAACAGTTACTGGTTATACAGACCGTTTAGGTGATGCAGCCTATAACCAAAAATTATCTGAACAGCGTGCAAATACCGCAAAATCATATTTACAAGCACAAGGTGTTAAAGCAAACATTAAAGCTATTGGTAAAGGTAAAGCAAACCAAGTTAAAGCATGTAAAGGTGAAACCGGTCAAGCACTAAAAGACTGCTTAAAACCAAATCGTCGTGTTGTTATTCGTGCAAACTAATAATCTACTAACACTATAAATAATAGAAGCCCTTCGTATACGAAGGGCTTCTAGTTATTATAGCCAAAAAAGTTTAGCTATAATAAAAAACACAGCGAAATGCTGTGTTCTATAAATTCAATAACTTACTTTTCTATTTTTTTCGTTTGAATAGGAAAGAAATAACGGTAAGAACCAAAAATACGAAAAATAAAATTTTTGCAATTTCAGTTGCACTTCCGGCTATACCTCCAAACCCCAAAAATGCTGCCACGATGGCGATAATAAAAAATACTACAGCATAATGTAACATAGTGATCTCCTTATATATGTTTTTGATTAATGCATTTTGAATGTAACATAACTAAATAGCTTTTCGCAAGCAGCAGTATTTAATTAAAAAATTTAAATTAATCCTGATTAATTCGGCTTGAAATCGCACTTTGTTGATTTTTATATTTTGCATCTTCTCGTGCATTATAAGGTTTAGCGGCATCACCACTTAGAATTTCAAAACTTAATGCACCTATTGCCATATTTGGGCGGAGGGCAAGGGGTAATTTACCGGCATTGAAAAATTCCAAAACAATTTTGCCTTCCCAACCCGGATCGATACGGTGGGCGGTAACGTGAACCATCAATCCAAGTCTGGCAAGTGAGGAGCGTCCATCTAACCAACCAACAATATTGGCAGGTAAACTGACCGATTCAAGAGTTGTCGCAAGGGCAAGATCACCTGGGTGTAGGAAAAAGGCTTCGTCATCGCCAATAATAATTTCATCGCTCATTACTTTGTTTAATTGAGCGGTAACCTCTTCACGAGGACCACTTAAATCAATATAAGGCGTGTTATGCTCACGAAAAACACGGAATGAATTACCTAAACGTACATCTGCTGTTGCACCGGAAATTTTATCATCAGAAGGACGAGGCTTAATACTGATAATGCCTTCATCTAAGTAACGTTTAATATCGGTGTCGCATAAACGCATATTTTGCTCCTATTTGAGTAACTGTTTGATTTGGGCTTTGAGAATATCGATCGCAATACGGTTTTTGCCGCCTTTTGGCACAATGATATCGGCATATTGTTTTGATGGTTCAATAAATTGTAAGAACATTGGGCGAACCGTTTTGCGATATTGGGTAATTACCGATTCCATTGAACGACCACGTTCCACCATATCACGTTGTAAGCGGCGGATAAAGCAAATATCTAATGGAGCATCAACGAAAATAGAAACATTCAGTTCATTACGGATATGTTCATCGGTCAGAAGCAAAATACCTTCTAAAATAATAATTTTTTTCGGCTCGAAGTGTTTGGTGGTCGTTTTACGATTATGCTCGGTGTAATCGTACTCGGGAATTTCAATCGCTTTGCCTTGTTTTAGTTGGCGTAGATGATCAACCAGTAAATGATGATCCATTGAGTTAGGGTGGTCGTAGTTGGTTTTAATGCGTTCGTCCATTGTTAAATGAGATTGATCTCGGTAATAAGCATCTTCAGAAATAATGCCAATATTATCTGTTCCCAATTCATTTTTCAGCTCTTTATAAATGGTCGAGGCAATCAGGCTTTTCCCCGATGCAGAAGCTCCGGCAATGGCAATAACAACACAAGATGGTTGTTGAGCAGTATCAGTCATAAAAATTTCCTATTCATTTAAAAAGTATCCTGTAAATTATACCCAATTTTTGCAAAATTTTCTGTATAATCGACCGCTTGTAATTGATTTTGAGGAAAAAATGAATACTTTTATTCAAGGATTTGTTGTTTGTTTTGGTTTAATTGTGTCAATTGGGGCACAAAATGCCTTTTTGTTAAAGCAGGGCATTTTAAAACAACACGTTTTTTGGGTTGCATTAATCTGTTTTTTAGGTGATGTATTTTTAATGACGATTGGCGTGCTAGGACTTGGGACAGTCATTTCAGAATTACCTGTTCTCAGTTTAATTATTTCGCTCTTAGGTGCAATTTTTCTATTTACTTACGGTAGTCGTTCATTTATTAGCGTATTTAAAAGCGGAGATTCTCTTGTTGCAAGTGGAGAGAATGCCTCAAGTCTTAAAAAAGCTTTAATGATTACTTTTGCCATTACCTTTTTAAATCCTCATGTTTATATTGATACTGTTGTAATTGTTGGCAGTATTGGCGGGAAATTAGACTTTGAAGGTAAGATGTATTTCTTAGTAGGTGCGTTACTTTGTTCGTTTTTATGGTTTTTTGGGCTAGGGTATGGAGCAAGATTACTTTCACCTTATTTTGCTAAGCGTAGAACTTGGCAAATTTTAGATGCAATTACAGGCTTGATTATGTATTTCATCGCTTTTAGCTTACTGATTTATGCATATCAACTTATGCAGCAAATTTTATAATGGGTTAAATTTTTCATTGCTGAATACCGCTATTTTTTGCTATATTAGTAGCAATGTTTGCACGATATAGTGCCTGATTTATTTAATAATTTTATTTGACGGATTCTTTATATGTTTAAAAAATTTTTAGGATTATTTTCAAACGATCTTTCTATCGATCTTGGAACAGCCAATACATTAGTTTATGTGAAAGGGCAAGGTATCGTTTTAGATGAGCCATCGGTAGTTGCGGTTAGACAAGATCGTATGGGATCGCTAAAAAGCATTGCCGCAGTAGGCTCACACGCAAAATTGATGTTGGGTCGTACCCCAAAAAGCATTATGGCAATCCGTCCAATGAAAGATGGTGTTATTGCAGATTTTTTTGTAACGGAAAAAATGTTACAACACTTTATCAAACAAGTGCATAGTAATAATTTTATGCGTCCAAGTCCTCGTGTATTGGTTTGTGTGCCGGCAGGAGCAACCCAAGTAGAACGTCGTGCTATTAAAGAATCAGCAATTGGTGCGGGTGCACGTGAAGTGTATTTAATTGAAGAACCAATGGCTGCTGCTATCGGTGCAGGTTTGCCTGTACACGAAGCAATGGGGTCGATGGTGATTGATATCGGTGGAGGTACAACTGAAGTTGCTGTACTTTCTTTAAACGGCATTGTTTATTCAACCTCTGTTCGCATTGGTGGTGATAAATTAGATGAAGCTATTATTGCCTATGTTCGCCGTCATTTTGGTTCAGCTATTGGTGAAGCAACTGCTGAACGTATCAAGCAAGAAATTGCAACAGCTAAAATTGAATCTGATGATGATATTAAAACAATGGAAGTACACGGTCATAACTTGGCAGAAGGTGCACCTCGTACTTTTGAATTGAATTCAAAACACGTTTTAGAAGCCATTGAACAACCATTAAACGGTATTGTTGAAGCGGTTAAATCAGTATTAGAGCAATGTCCGCCAGAATTAGCAGCTGATATTTTTGAGCGTGGAATGGTTCTAACAGGCGGTGGAGCATTACTACATAATCTAGATCGCCTGCTTTCGGATTCAACTGGTGTTCAAGTTGTTGTGGCGGAAGACCCACTTACTTGTGTAGCACGTGGTGGCGGTAAAGCACTAGAAATGATCGATATGCATGGTGGAGATGTATTTAGCTCTGATGAATAATCATTTTTTCTAGTTAGATAATAAATTGAAAGTTGGCAATGGATATGATCTATTGTCAATTTTCGTTATATATTCCCAATAAATTTCACATTATATTTTCTAATGAAACCAATTTTTGCTAAAGCTCCTTCTCTAGGAATGCGTCTAATTATTGCAGTAATCTTATCTATTATACTGATTATTTCTGATGGTCGAAGTTCGTTGATGATTCAAGCTCGTAATATCTTAGAAACAACGGTTAGTGGATTATATTACTTTGCAAATACGCCTCGCTCAATCTTAGACGGTGTGAGTGGCAATTTTATTGATAACAATAAATTACAGTTGGAAAATAATTTACTAAAAGAGCAATTAAGAGAAAAAAGTGCAGACTTACTACTCCTTGATCAATTAAAGGTAGAAAATCAACGCTTAAGATTGTTATTAAGTTCGCCACTCCGTCAAGATGAATATAAAAAGATTGGAGAGGTTTTGGCAGCTGAGATGGACGCTTACCGCCAGCAAGTTATTATTAATCAAGGTCGTTTAGATGGGGCTTTTGTCGGGCAGCCTATAATTGATGAAAGAGGTGTTGTAGGGCAAATTATTTCCGTAGGCGAAAAATCCAGTCGTGTGTTACTTTTAACTGACATTACCCACGCCACTCCGGTGCAAGTATTACGCAATGATGTGCGTGGTATTGTGAATGGCACAGGGTTAAATAATGAATTAGTTGTTGATAATTTACCTCGCTCTATTGATGTAGTAAAAGGTGATGTATTAGTTACCTCCGGCTTAGGCGGACGCTTTCCAGAAGGGTATCCCGTTGCAGTTGTCGAAACAGTCGAAAATGATACAAAAAGCCAATTTGCCAGAATTGTTGCCAGACCATTAGCTTCATTTGATCGTTTACGTTATCTATTATTACTTTGGCCCACAGCAGAAGAGAAGAATTACAGCCGAAGTTTATCGCCTGAGCAAGTACGTGAAGCTGTGGAAGAAAGACGAAACAGTGTCAATCCGTTTGAACGATTAAAGAAGATGTCAAATAAGAAAACAGAGGTTCAGTTGGATTCCAAAGAAGAGCAAATTGAAACAGAAGAAATAAACGAAAATCCGGCATCACAGTCTGAGCCGGAAGGTGATGAAGGCCATCATATAGAACAAGGAGCTGAATAATGAGAACAAACCCGATTTTTCAGATCCTGGTTATTCTCGCAATTTTTGTGATTGCTTTTGTGTTGGAAATTATGCCTTGGCCGGTTGGTTTTCAAGGATTACGCCCCACGTGGGTAGTATTGGTGCTAATCTACTGGGCATTAGCTCTGTCTGATAAAATTAGCGTTGGCACAGCTTTTTTAGCCGGTATTGTGTGGGATCTAATTTTAGGTTCAATTTTAGGTATTCACGCACTAATATTGTCTATTGCTATTTATTTTGTTGCGAAATACCACCTTATTTTGCGTAACTTATCACTTTGGCTACAAAGTTTACTGGTTATGGCATATATTGTTCTGATCCGCTTCGCTATTTTTGTCGTTGAATTCATTTTACATAGTGCTGAATTTAATTCACAAGAGATATTCGGAGCAATAATCAGCGGTGTACTTTGGCCTTGGATTTTCCTACTGATGCGTCATATTCGCCGCCAACTTCGCTTACGCTAAGGGAGAGAGATGAGTAGCTTGTCTTTTGATTTTGCAGAAGATTTTCGACCGCTTGCAGCAAGAATGCGTCCTCAAAATTTAGCTGAATATATGGGTCAATCTCATCTGATCGGCGAAGGCAAACCACTGCGTAGAGCGATTGAAGCAGGACATAGTCATTCTATGATTTTCTGGGGTCCTCCGGGAACAGGGAAAACGACATTAGCCGAAATTATTGCTCATCATTTTGATGCTGAAGTGGAACGTATTTCAGCGGTAACCAGCGGTGTAAAAGAGATTCGAGAAGCAATTGAGCGAGCAAAATTAAATCGACAAGCAGGCAGACGAACATTACTCTTTGTTGATGAAGTTCATCGTTTCAACAAAAGTCAGCAAGATGCATTTTTACCCCATATTGAAGATGGCACGATCATCTTTATTGGTGCGACAACGGAGAACCCTTCATTTGAGCTTAATAATGCGTTACTTTCACGAGCGAGAATTTACATCTTAAAGCCACTACAAGCGGTCGAAATTTTAAAAATTTTGCAAATAGCAGTGGCAGATGTAGAACGTGGGTTAGGTAATGAAAAATTACTGCTTGAAGATGATGTACTGACATTACTTGCCAATTATGTAAATGGCGATGCTCGTTTTGCCTTAAATTGCCTAGAGTTAATGGCAGATATGGCAGAAAGCACCTCTCAAGGTAAAGTGTTAAACAAAGCATTACTTACCGAAGTATTGGGCGAGCGACAAGCTCGTTTTGATAAAGGGGGAGATCGTTATTATGATCTAATTTCTGCTCTCCATAAATCCATTCGTGGTTCATCACCGGATGGGGCATTATATTGGTATGCTCGCATTTTAACTGTGGGTGGCGATCCGCTTTATGTAGCAAGACGATTACTGGCAATTGCTTCAGAAGATATTGGTAATGCAGACCCCAGAGCAATGCAAATTGCCATAGCGGCGTGGGATTGTTTTACCAGAGTTGGGGCTTATGAAGGGGAAAGAGCTATCGCCCAAGCGATTATTTATCTTGCAGTTGCCCCTAAAAGTAATGCGGTTTATCAAGCTTTCAATGAAGCTAAACGCTTAGCAAAAGAAGCAAAAGATTATGATGTACCGGAACATTTACGTAATGCTCCGACAAATTTAATGAAATCATTAGGCTACGGTGAAGAGTACCGTTATGCTCATAATGAACCGAATGCTTATGCTGCGGGGGAAAATTATTTTCCGCCTGAACTTCAAAACACGCAATTCTATTTTCCTTCAGAACGAGGAATGGAAAAGCAGATTAAAGAAAAAATGGCTTGGCTGAAAACACAAGATGAATTAAGCGAGATCAAGCGGTATAAATAATCCATAAATTTACAAAATGTGATGAAAAAGCGACCGCTTGTTGTTATTTGGAAGAGATATGTTTGATATTTTATTACCTGCGTGGCTTGCAGGTGTTTGTTTAGCCTTTATTACAGCACCGCTCGGTGCTTTTGTTGTTTGGCGGAAGATGGCGTATTTTGGCGATACACTTTCCCATTCGGCATTATTAGGCGTAGCTCTTGGTATTTTTCTGCAAATTGATCCTTACATTGCTGTCATTGTAATGACAATTATCTTAGCAATTTTATTAGTTTGGCTTGAACAGAAAACTAATTATTCAGTTGATACTGTTTTAGGGATTATCGCCCATACCAGTCTTTCTCTCGGTGTGATTACCATTAGTTTGCTGGATAACGTGAGAGTAGATTTAATGTCTTACTTATTTGGCGATTTGTTGGCAATTAATTTTTCTGATGTGATTTTTATTGGGGCAGGTGCAATTCTGATCTTATCGGTACTGATGATATTCTGGAAACGTTTATTATCCATCACAATTAGCCCGGAACTTGCTCAAATTGAAGGTTTAAATGTTGCTCGCTTGCGTTTGTTATTGATGATTTTAACCGCATTAACCATTGCATTAAGTATGAAATTTGTGGGGGCATTAATCATTACCTCGTTGCTAATTATTCCGTCTGCAACAGCAAGGCGTTTTGCTAAAATGCCTGAAAAAATGGTCTTTATTGCTATTTTATTTAGCATTATTGCAGTAACAGGGGGATTGTTGCTATCGGGTTGGAAGGATACTCCGGCAGGTCCATCGGTAGTAATTTGTGCCGGAATGCTCTTTTTAATTTCACTATTTAAAAAAGAATACAATTAAATGGCATAAAAAAGGCATATATTATAATAATAAGACATAATATTTTTGCGGAAATGGCGTTGAAATTTTCTATCAATCTGCTTAAATATTATCATTAGTTTTGTAGTAACTCCTTGAGAATTAAAGAATTAAATTATGTGTCAATTACTTGGAATGAATTGTAATACGCCGACGGATATTACCTTTTCTTTTGATGGCTTTCGTCGGCGTGGGGGATTAACCGACCATCACACTGATGGATTCGGCATCGCATTTTTTGAAGGAAAAGGTGTACGAGTTTTTCGTGATAATCGACCGGGAGCTTCATCGCCAATGGCGGAATCTATTAGTCAATATCAAATCAAATCGCTGAATGTGATTGCTCATATCCGAAAAGCTACACGAGGTGATGTGAATTTAGAAAATACTCACCCTTTTATTCGTGAATTATGGGGAGAAAATTGGGTTTTTGCTCATAATGGTACAGTTGAGGGAGTGGGTGTTTGTGAAGAGTGCCACTATCAACCGATTGGTACAACAGACTCCGAAGCCGCATTTTGCCGAATTGTATCGGAATTAAAAGAGATGTATCCGGCAAAACCAAGCGAAAAAGAGATTTTTGATGCAGTGGTGAAGGTAACAGAAAGAATTGCGGAACACGGTGTATTTAATTTTATTTTATCGAATGGGCATTGGATGATTGCTCGTTGTACAACTAAGCTTCATTATGTATGTCGTAAAGCCCCATTTGGTAAAGCATTACGTGATGATGATGTTTCAATTGATTTCAGCCAATATACCAAAATTACCGATAAAGTAACAATTATCACAACTCAGCCACTGACAAAAAATGAAAATTGGATAAAAATGAAAAATGGTGGTTACGTATTTTTTAAAGATGGTGATGTGCTTTATGAAATTGAAGGTACGCTACCGGAAGCTAAACCTCACGTTTAATCTCTAAAAAAACCTAGCATCTGCTAGGTTTTTTCTTAGTTTTCACGCTTAACAATAAAATCAGCCAACTCTTTTAATGCAGTAGTATCAAAAGGCAGTTGTTCAAGAGAGGAGAGAGCGGTTTGGTAAAGTGTTTCGGCTTTTTGCTTTGCTCCATCTAATCCTAGTAATTTAGGGTAAGTGCTTTTATTTAAATTTTCATCAGAGCCCACCGTTTTACCAATTTTATCAGTTTCGCCAATTACATCTAAAATATCGTCTTGCACTTGAAAAGCTAAGCCAATCGCTTTTGCATAATTTACAAGCGGTTGTTTTATCGCTAAATTTTGCGAATGTTCGGAAAGATTAAAACCCATCATTACAGAGGAAAGAATTAATGCCCCTGTTTTATTACGGTGAATTAATTCTAACTCTTCTAAATTGACCGATTTATTTTCCGCAATCAAATCTAAACTTTGCCCTAAGCACATTCCTTTTGCACCTGAGGCGGTTGATAATTCTCTGATTTGAGCGACTTTCTCTTTGTCAGAAAGTTTAGGGTCGGTTGCGATCAATTCAAAAGCAAAACTTTGTAATGCATCGCCTGCTAAAATAGCAGTTGCTTCATCAAAGGCAATATGACAAGTTGGCTTGCCTCGACGTAATTTATCATCATCCATTGCAGGTAAATCATCGTGAACCAATGAATAAGCGTGGATAGATTCCATTGCCGCTGCACTATGATCTAATTTTTCAAGCGGCACGCCAAGCATTCTACCTGTAGCATAAATTAAAAACGGGCGAACACGCTTTCCGCCTAATAAAACCGCATATTCCATTGCGTTAATTAATGGGGAATGAAAGGCTTCGTAATGATTTAATTTTTCTGCTAGAAAATCGTTAATCCGTTTTTGTTGAGTGGTAAGGTCGGTTGCTAAGGAATAGCTCATTTTATTACTCTTTGTATTATTCTTTTGTATAGTTGCTAAGTTCTGCGGTATCATTTTTATTTAATAGAATTTGAATTCGTTGCTCCGCTTTTTGTAAGCGTTCTTGCCCTTGCTGTACCAGTTTAATTGCAGCTTCAAATTCATTAAGGGCATCTTCAAGCGGTAAATCGCCTGCTTCTAAATGGGTAACAATTGCTTCTAATTCTTTGAGAGTAGTTTCAAAATCTTGAGTTGGTTTTTTTGCCATTTTATTTGACCTATAGAGCGTTGAAGTCTTGCAAGTTTACCGTTCTCATAAGGGATTTGCAAATTCCTTTTACTTTTCGACCGCTTGTAGTATGGTATCTTAGCTTTCTAAACTGAGGATTTTCTATGCAAGTAACAGAACTGAATATTTACCCGATAAAATCCACGCAATCAACCCAAGTTTCTCAAGCTTTTGTAGAACCTAAGGGGTTAAATTTTGATCGTGAATTTATGATAACGGAATCTGACGGTAAATTTATTACTGCCCGTAAAGATGTAGAACTATACCGCCTAACGGCTTTTCCGATTGCAACAGGGCTTGTGATTAGCCATACAAGCGGTCAAAAATGTGTTGCACTTTACCAAGATTTCATTGAGGAGCAATCAAGTGAAGTATGGGGAACGCATTTTTATTCTAAAGTGGCAGACAAGCGTGTTAATCAATGGCTAAGCGAAATTTTAGGAAGAGAAGTGCAACTTCGTTGGTTGGGTAGTCAAAGCCAACGTAAGGTTGAAAACTTTGCAGATAATCCATTGAGTTTTGCAGATAGTCATCCGGTTACTTTGATGTCGCTCAAATCCCTTGAGCAAGTGCAAGAATGGTCGCCAATTCCAATCGAAATGGCTCGTTTTCGCCCAAATATTGTGATTGATGGCAATATTGCTTTTGAAGAAGAGAGTTGGGAACAAATTCAAATTGGTGAGGTCTTATTTCGCAAGTCAGCCCTTTGTACTCGATGTGTGCTGATTACCCGCAATTTATCTACGTTAGAATTAGACCCTCAAGCAGAGCCTTTCCGAACGTTGAAACAAAAGCATACAAATGATAAGGGAAAGCCTGTTTTCGGCATTCACCTTGTGCCACAAAATAGTGGTATTATTAGAGTAGGCGACACTATCACTATTCAATTATAACAATTTTAAATTTTTAAAAGGAGATTCAAATGTATCAACGCAGTCAATCCAGAACTGTGCTATTCCCGATCCTGCTATTTGTTGGGATTAATCTATTTATTTTAACATTATCCCGCTTGGCTTTAGGTATTTGGCAAGCTGATCGAATATCAGCAGTTGATGGCTGGATACCATTAATGTTACAAGGCATTCGTATTGATGTATCCGCATTATGTTGGCTTTTTGGTTTACCTGCATTATTGAGCGTATTTTTCTTTCATAAAAATGCACTCGGCTCAATTTGGCGGATTATTTTAAGAATTTGGCTAACTGCAGGTAGTGTGTTTATTCTTTTTATGGAAGTTGCTACACCAAATTTTATTGAGACCTTTGATCTCCGCCCTAATCGCCTTTTCATTGAGTATTTAGTTCACCCAAAAGAAGTATTCACAATGTTGATTAATGGTCATTTATGGGCTGTTATTTGTGGTGTTGCTGTATTTATTATCTCATTAATGATTTATTGGAAATTATCAGGTTGGGCAACAAAAAATTTACGTTTGCCGAGTTGGAAAATACGCCCATTACTGGCTTTATTGGTTGCTGTTGCGGTGTTTGTTGGTGGACGTTCCAGTTTTGCTCATCGAGGTATAAACCCGGCAATGGTCGCATTCTCGAGTGATCCTCTTGTAAATTCACTGGTGTTAAACTCAGGCTATTCTGTACTTTATGCAGTACAACAGTTGAAAGATGAAGATAAATCTTCGGAGCAATATGGCAAAATGTCTGTTGAAGAAATGCTAAGTATTGTTAAACAGGTTCGAAATCGTCCAAATTCTGATTATATACTAGATGAAATTCCAACCTTGACTGAAAATAAAGCCACTTATCAAGGTAAACCTAAAAATATTGTAATTGTTTTAGAGGAAAGCTTAGGGGCTCAGTTTGTTGGCTCATTAGGCGGTAAAAATCTCACGCCAAATTTAGACAAGCTTTCAGAACAAGGGTGGTATTTTACGAATTTGTATGCCACAGGCACTCGCTCAGTAAGAGGAATTGAAGCGGTAACAACCGGTTTTACACCAACGCCAGCAAGGGCGGTAGTAAAACTCACAAAAAGCCAAAACAACTTTTTTAGCATTGCGGAATTATTAAAGCGTCAAGGCTACCATACTTCTTTTATTTATGGTGGGGAAAAGCATTTTGATAATATGGCTAGTTTCTTCTATGGCAATGGTTTCCAACAAATTATTGACGAAAAAGATTACCAGAACCCTAAATTTACAGCAACCTGGGGGGTAAGTGATGAAGATCTTTTTGATAAGGCGAATGAAACCTTTACGCAGCTCTATAAAGAGGAAAAACCATTCTTTAGCTTGGTATTTAGCTCAAGTAATCACGATCCTTTTGAGTTTCCGGACGGTAAAATTGAATTATACGAGCAACCAAAACAAACTCGTAACAATGCGGCAAAATACGCCGACTATGCGATCGGGCATTTTTTTGAGTTAGCGAAAAAATCAGATTATTGGAAAGATACGGTATTTTTAGTGATTGCAGATCACGATTCACGAGCTGTTGGTGAGCATTTAGTACCAATTCAACATTTTCACATACCTGCGTTATTACTGGGTGAAAATATAGAACCAAGATTGGATAATCGTTTAGTTAGCCAGTTAGATATGCCAACAACATTACTTTCGGTCGCAGGTGTGAGCGGGCAATATCCAATGCTAGGTTATGATTTAACACAAGATATTGATCCAAATCGGGCTTTTATGCAATATGATGCAACACAAGCGATGATGAAAGGTAATGATGTGGTTGTAATGCGACCAAACTTACCGATTGAAGGCTTTATGTATGATAAAGCAACTTTTAATCTAACGCCTAAAGAGCAACCGGAGGCTTTTAAGAAAGAAGCATTGGCTCACGCATTACTTGGCAGCTATTTATATAAAAATCAGTTATATAAATTACCACCCGAAAGTAAAGAGTAAAGAAAACTAACAGAGAGAGGGCTGCAATATTTTTATCAAAAATGACCGCTTGTCCTCTCTCTAAATTTGTTAGGTTATTTTAAAAATAATGCTGCTGCACCACGTGTGCCGCCTGAATCGCCGTGAATGGCTTTTTTAATAACAGGTACTTTAGCTGAACGCATTAAATGTTTCGGCAGAGCTTTTGGCAAAGCTTCGTAAATATAGTCGAAGTTAGATAAACCGCCACCAAATACAATCATATCCGGATCTAAAACGGTAATAAGATTACCAATACTAACTGCCATTAACTCAATATACTTCTCAACAAATTCTACAACTTTCGGCTCGTTATTGTAGAAACGCTCTATAATCTCTTTAGCCGATATTTTCTCGCCAACTAAATCGTTAAAGAGTAATTCAAAACCACGACCGGAAATATAAGTATCTAAGCAAGCCTGATTACCACAACCACATTCATAAATTGGCGTTTTATCCCAACCCAATAATTTTAACGCGTGATAATTTAACTGCATATGCCCAACTTCGCCAGCCATACCAATTCTGCCTGAATGGACTTTGCCGTCAAAAACAATTCCGCCACCAAAACCTGTGCCGATAATTAAGCCAAGCACGGTTGAAAAAGATTGATTACTTTCGTCCCAAGCTTCGGAAAGAGCGAAACAGTTTGCATCGTTTTCTGCACGTACTTCACGCCCTAAACGCTCGCTCAAATCTTTAATAATAGCTTTACCGTCTGCAACACGGATATTCGTAATTTCCGCAATCCCTGTTTCACGGTTTACAAAACCGGGTAAGCCTAATCCTACAGAGCCTTTTTCACCAAATTTTACATCGGCATTATTGACTAAGTTCTCAATGGTATTGAGCCAATCCTCGTAATGAGTTTGTGGGGTTGGCACACGTTCACTGTGCAGTTTTTCTAATTTTTCATTGAAAGCGGCAAGCTCAATTTTTGTGCCGCCGACATCTAAGCCGTAATAAATTGCCATAATTATGCTCTCTTATGAAATAAGTTAAATGGATTTGTCTTTTGCAACCAAGGCACAAACCACACAAAAAGTGCTAAGTTTGTTAAAAATGCGAGTAAGCTACTAATAAATAAATCAATCGGGTAGTGCATACCTAATCTTAAACGACTAATTAACATTAATGCAGCCCAAATAATTGCAAAAATATGAGCAAAAACGACCGCTTGTCCACGCATATTGAGGCAGAATCCGACTACTAAGAGCAGCCAAGAAACCGCAAAGATCGTATGACCAGACGGGAAAGAGTAGCCAACTTCTTTCGCTTGATGAGCTGTTACAAAATTTTGTTGCGGACCGATTTTTTCAGTAACCGCTAAGCCTCGTTGCTCGCGTGTTAATTTGTAGAAATCAACAGATTTGTCTTCAAACAGTGCAGAAACAAAGGGTCTAGGTTCTTGGAAGGTTGATTTCATCGCAGTCTTGAGACCTTGGGTTGCTACCATTGAGGCAACACAAACCGCAATCACAAAAAACAACGAATAACGCTTTCTCACAACCCAAGCTAATAATAAGGTGAAAATCACGCAAGTAGCGATGGCATAAGGTACAGAACCTGTTTCAGTGATTAAAAATAAAAAGTAGTCAAAACCATATTCAGGGTATTGAATAGCCAAAGACCATTGCCAGTTTGCCAGCCAAGTAACAACAGGGATCAACAGCATCGCCAGCGTATAAAGAGAGAATTTTTTAAACATAGATATTCTGTTAAAAAACCGCTTGAAAAATACAAGCGGTTATATTTGTGAAAAATTTTGCAAATTTAGATAGCTTTAGTGGCTTTCGGTAAAGTGATTTTTTTCTCTTCACTTTGGCGGTAAAGAACCAAAATATGCCCGATGGTTTGTACTTCAGATGCCTTAGTTTCACGCAAAATCGCATCAATTATCAGTTGCTTCGTTTCACGATCTGCACCTGCCACTTTCACTTTAATCAGCTCGTGGTGGTTTAATGCGTTGTCGATTTCAGCTAAAACACCTTCAGTTAAGCCGTTACCGCCTAGCATTACAACAGGGCTTAAATGATGTGCTAAACCTTTTAAATATTGCTTTTGTTTGGTTGTTAATTTAATTGACATTCTTGTATCCGTTCATTTGTTTGTAAAATAAAATTCGGCGTAGAAAATAGCACAAAAACACTCATTTTTAAAGTAAAATGAATGAATTGCAGAAAGTAAGAAAAAGGACAGACTATGCCGACATTAAGTGTTGCAATGATTGTAAAAAACGAAGCCCAAGATTTAGCAGCCTGTTTAGAAACAGTGAAAGGCTGGGTTGATGAAATTATAATTTTAGATAGCGGCAGTACAGATGAAACCGCTGAAATTGCGGCTCACTACAATGCGAAATTTTATACTAATACTGATTGGCCGGGCTTCGGTAAGCAGCGGCAGCTTGCTCAACAATATGTAACAAGCGATTATGTACTTTGGCTTGATGCAGATGAGCGAGTAACCGAAGAGCTGAAACACTCAATTTTACAAGCGGTCAAAAAAGACGAAAAAAATGCCGTTTATAAAATCAGCCGCCTAAGCGAAGTATTTGGCAAGCAAATTCGCCATTCAGGCTGGTATCCGGATTATGTGGTGAGGTTATATAGAACAGATTTTGCAAAGTATGGTAATGAATTAGTTCACGAAAAAGTCCATTATCCAAAAGAAGCAATCGTCAAAAAGCTACAAGGCGATTTATTGCATTTTACCTACAAAGATATTCATCACTATTTAGTAAAATCTGCAAGTTATGCTAAAGCGTGGGCAATTCAGCGAGCGAACGCAGGAAAAACCGCTTCATTGTTTGATGGCGTAACACACGCTATTGGCTGTTTTGTAAAAATGTATTTCTTAAAAGCAGGTTTTTTAGATGGAAAACAGGGCTTTTTATTAGCCGTACTTTCCGCACATTCTACCTTTGTAAAATATGCGGATTTATGGAATCGCACAAGAAAATAAGTTGATTTGTTTAATAAATTCTCCTCTTTAGCGAAGAATAAAGAGGAGAATTTATAAATTATGCCCAAATTTTCCTGATAAACGGAATAATAGTTTCTAATGAATTAGGAATTGATATTAAGGTTAAATTCATCTGTGATGCTTTGTCAGATGGCGGGCAGAATGCAATATGTTTATCGACATCATTAATCGGTTTCCAACGGCGAGGAATCGCAGAAAGCCGGCTTGGATAAAATCCAATCGTTGGAATATTCAATGCTCCGCTAATATGTAATGGACCGGTTGAGCCGGCGATAAACAAATCAGCACAGGCAAGCGAGCGTGAAAAATCTTGCAGCCCTTCGTTTTTGTCATACACTACTACATTTTTATGATTTACTTTTTCAGCTAAGGCGTTTGCTTTTTCACTTTCGTCTTTTCCTGCCGTCAAAATCACATAACAGTCAAATTCTGCCACAATGCCTTGAATCAAATCCGCATATTGCTCAAGAGATAAATTATTCGCAGAACCACCTGTTGAACTATGCACAAACAGCCACTTTTTATCGGGAGTAATATTCAGCTGCTCACATAACTTCGCTTTTTGTATTTGGACAGTTTTCTCATCAAACGCTAAATAAGGTGTGCTAGGCTCTACAATTTTAACGTGATGTTTGACTAAAAACGCACGGGCTAAATCCAAATTATATTCCGATTCTGCTTTTGCCGATTGAGAGCGACGTTGGGTTAAACGATGGTTATAGAGAAATTGAAATAACTTTGTTGCCGGAGCTAGGCGATGTTTAATACCACTTTGCCAAGTCAGCTTTGCATTATACCAATCGGATACAAAACAGATTACCGCATCAAATTGTTCATTTTTAACCGCTTGTAAAATACGGTTAAACTCATTTTTATCTTTCTTGTTTGGCGTATCAATAATGACCTTATCAATAGAAGGGCAAAGTTCTGCAAGTGGAGCGGTATAGCTTGGCACAAGTGCGGTAATTTCCACTTCAGGTAATGATTGCTTCAACATCGCAAAAGCGGGAAAGCAGACCATAAAATCGCCGATTTTATCATTTCGGATCACAAGTAGTTTTTTCATTGTATATCTCTATTTTAAATTTACATCTAGCTCATTTAAAGTATTTGGGTAAGCGGTCAAATTCTACCAAAACTTTGCAATTCGGGTCAGTAAATTTTAGATGAATTTTTAACGCTTTTCAGCTAGAATATTTTCCTTGAATGCATACGCAAGCGTTTGCGTTTAATTGTTTTTACTTTCAAAATTTATAGGAATTCGTATGTCAGCAACAATTTTAGAAGCTTTACCTCTAGGTCAGAAAGTCGGTATCGCATTTTCAGGTGGTTTAGATACCTCAGCAGCACTTTTATGGATGCGTAAAAAAGGGGCAGTGCCTTATGCCTATACCGCAAATTTAGGTCAGCCGGATGAAGATGATTACAACGCAATTCCGAAAAAAGCAATGGAATATGGTGCGGAGAATGCTCGTTTAATCGACTGCCGTCAGCAATTAGCCCACGAGGGGATTGCGGCAATCCAATGCGGTGCGTTCCATATTTCAACAGGCGGTATTCCTTATTTCAATACTACACCTCTAGGTCGTGCGGTAACCGGTACAATGCTTGTAGCCGCAATGAAAGAAGATGATGTAAACATCTGGGGCGATGGTTCAACTTTTAAAGGTAATGATATTGAGCGTTTCTACCGCTATGGCTTATTAACTAACCCAAAATTAAAAATTTATAAACCGTGGTTAGATCAACTTTTCATTGATGAACTTGGCGGTCGTTTAGAGATGTCAAAATTCTTAATCGAAAACGGCTTTGATTACAAAATGTCAGTGGAAAAAGCCTACTCAACCGACTCAAATATGCTAGGTGCAACCCACGAAGCAAAAGACTTAGAAGAATTAAGCACCGGAATGAAGATCGTAAAACCGATTATGGGCGTGGCGTTTTGGGACGAATCGGTTGAAATCAAACCGGAAACGGTTTCTGTAACTTTTGAAGAAGGTGTGCCTGTTGCATTAAACGGTAAACGTATTGATGATGCGGTGGAATTAATTATGGAAGCGAACCGCATTGGTGGTCGCCACGGTTTAGGTATGTCAGACCAAATCGAAAACCGTATCATCGAAGCGAAATCTCGTGGTATTTACGAAGCTCCGGGAATGGCGTTATTACACATTGCCTACGAGCGTTTAGTTACGGGTATTCACAACGAAGATACGATTGAACAATACCGCATTAACGGTTTACGCTTAGGTCGTTTATTGTATCAAGGTCGTTGGTTTGATCCGCAAGCACTAATGTTGCGTGAAACGGCTCAACGTTGGGTAGCGAAAGCGATTACCGGTACAGTAACGCTTGAACTACGTCGTGGTAACGACTTCACGATTCTAAACACAGAATCACCAAACTTAACCTACGAAGCAGAACGTTTAAGTATGGAAAAAGTGGAAGATGCACCGTTCACACCGGCGGATCGTATCGGTCAATTAACAATGCGTAACTTAGACATTGTAGACACTCGCGGTAAATTAGCAGTTTATACGGATGCAGGCTTATTATCAGCGAACAACAGTGTGATTCCGCAACTTGGCAAGAAATAATAAGTTGATCCAAATTCTGATAACTTTTAGAATCTAACAAAAGCTGCCCCAAAGTTAATGCTTTGGGGCTTTTGTTTGTAAAGTGAATGTGATGAAATTAGTTGAAATTTTTACAGATGGTTCGTGTTTGGGGAACCCCGGCAAAGGTGGAATTGGCATTCTGCTTCGCTATAATGGGCACGAGAAAACTGTCAGCAAAGGTTATTTTCAAACCACCAATAACCGAATGGAATTGCGTGCGGTAATTGAAGCATTGTCAATGCTAAAAGAGCCTTGCAAAGTGCAGCTGAATAGCGATAGCCAATATATGAAAAACGGCATTCAGAAATGGATTTTTAATTGGAAGAAAAACGACTGGAAAACCAGTGATAAGAAACCCGTTAAAAATAAAGATTTATGGATTTCGTTAGATAAAGAAATTCAACGCCATCAAATTGAATGGGCGTGGGTGAAAGGGCATTCAGGTCATCGTGAAAATGAAATTTGTGATGAGCTGGCAAAAAATGGGGCAAACAATCCGACTTTAGATGATGTCGGCTATGTTGTAGAATAAGTATTTTTACAAGCGGTTATATTTACTCGCTACGCTCGCTCCTTCGGAGCCGTTGGCAAAGCCAACGTTCAAACGCAAAGCGTTTGTTACGAAAAATTTGCAATCTGCAAAATTTTCAAAAAATCTTACCGCTTGTTAATTTGTGTAGATGAGTAATTTTTAGCAAAATAGGGCTACGCAAACGTTTTCTTTTTTTGTAAAATAGGAGAGCTTTAAGCTTTTAAGGGTTTTTATGGTTGATTTAATTATTATCGGGATCATTGCGTTTTCTGTACTGGTAAGTTTATGGCGAGGGTTTACGAATGAGGCGTTATCGCTCCTTGGTTGGGTAATTGCTTTTTTTGTAGCAAGTTCGTTTTACCCTTATCTAAGTGGTTATTTTACTCAGATAAATTCAGTTTATCTGCAAAATTCAGAATTTTTACGCAATGGTTTAGCAGCAGCCATTTTATTCATTTTAACGTTAATTGTATGTGGCGTAATTAACGGTTTATTAGGCAAGGTGATTGATTTAAGCGGTTTGTCTATTACCGACCGTATTTTAGGCGGTGCTTTTGGAGCGTTACGCGGCATTCTAATTGTTTCGGCAATTTTATTTTTCTTAGATACTTTCACGCAAGCAAGCCAAACGGAATTATGGAAATCATCATTATTAATTCCACATTTTGACTTTATTGTGAAATGGTTCTTTGAACAGTTACAAACAAATTCTACTTTTCTAAACTCGACTAAATAAAGAGGTTTTTCTATATGTGTGGCATTGTCGGTATTATTGGGAACTCACCTGTCAATCAGGCGATTTATGATGGCTTAACATTATTACAACACCGAGGACAAGATGCTGCAGGTATCGTTACCATAGACGACGAAAATCGTTTCCGCTTACGCAAAGCGAACGGTTTAGTGAGTGATGTGTTCCAGCAAGAACATATGCTACGCTTACAAGGCAATGTGGGGATTGGACACGTTCGTTATCCAACGGCTGGGAGTTCAAGTGTATCAGAGGCTCAACCTTTCTATGTAAATTCGCCATTTGGGATTACGCTTGTACATAATGGTAACTTAACGAATAACGCGGAGTTAAAAGAGCGTTTGTTTAACGAAGCTCGTCGCCACGTTAATACCAATTCAGATTCAGAATCTCTTCTTAATATTTTTGCTTATTTTCTCGATCTGTATTCTACCCGGCATTTAAGCCCGGAGAATATTTTTGAAACAGTACGCAAAACCAATGATAGCATCCGTGGAGCTTATGCTTGTATTGCAATGATTATCGGGCACGGTATGGTGGCATTTCGTGATCCGTTCGGTATCCGCCCGCTAGTTTTAGGCAAGCGTGAAGTTGAAGGCAAAACAGAATATATGTTTGCTTCAGAAAGTGTTGCATTAGATGTGGTGGGTTTTGAGTTTGTACGAGATGTATTGCCAGGAGAAGCTATCTATATTACCTTTGAGGGCGAATTACATTCCCAAATTTGTGCGGATAATCCGAAACTTAACCCTTGTATTTTTGAATACGTTTACTTCGCTCGCCCCGACTCTGTGATCGATGGTGTTTCTGTTTATGCCGCTCGTGTGCATATGGGCGAATTACTCGGCGAGAAGATCAAACGTGAATGGGGGCGTATTGTTGATGATATTGATGTCGTTATTCCGATTCCGGAAACCTCAAACGATATTGCCGTGCGTATTGCTAACGTACTGTACAAACCTTATCGTCAAGGTTTTGTGAAAAACCGCTATGTGGCTCGTACCTTTATTATGCCTGGGCAAGCACAGCGTAAAAGCTCGGTTCGCCGCAAGCTGAATGCGATTGCCTCAGAATTTAAAGGCAAAAGTGTACTATTAGTTGATGATTCTATTGTGCGAGGCACAACTTCTGAGCAGATTGTGGAAATGGCAAGAGCTGCTGGTGCAAAACGTGTTTATTTTGCCTCAGCTGCACCGGAAATTCGTTATCCAAATGTTTATGGTATTGATATGCCGACCTGTGAAGAACTAGTGGCTTATGATCGTTCAGTGGAAGAAGTCGCGGATATGATTGGTGTAGATAAATTGATTTTCCAAGATTTAGATGCTCTTTATAAATCAATTCAAATAGAAAACCCAACCATTCATAACTTTGATGATTCTGTATTTACAGGTGAATATATCACAGGCGATATTGATAAATGTTATTTAGATGCCATTGCGAAATCCCGTAATGATAAAGCTAAGGCAAAAGCGGCAAAGCAAGCCACAAACTTAGAAATTCATAACGAAAGCTAAAAAGAAAACTCGCAGCTAAAACTGCGAGTTTTTTGCTATTGCTTTTTCTTCTGTTCTGCTAAAGCATTTTGCATACGCTGATGCATTTCTTGATAAGTAGGTTTAAAAGCATCACATTTTTCTTGATCTACATTTGCCTTTTGGTGATTGAACCTATTATGTTGCTGATGAAAATATTCCATTGATGCTTTGTCATTTTGCATAGTAAGAAAATTTTCTCTCCCCAATAAGTCATTTAACACCCTTTGCTCAAAATATTGCATCGTTAAATGTTCAGCTACATTCCAATTATCATAAATTTTCTGATAATCAGATTTAGCTAGATCAGGATAAATACATTGCTCAATATTATTTAGCTGACGAATTAAAATTTTTACGTCCAGTTCGGAAATTTTGTATTTCGGCTCATTGTAAGCGGTCGAATTTTCCAAATTATTTGCAAATGCAAAAGATGAACTAAATAAGAGAACTATTAATGCTTTTTTTAACATACTACCAACTTAAATTAGTTTAGTACCCAAACACGACCGTAGTGCTTCATTAAGCCTGCAACGTGTCCTGCTTTATCGCCAATACCTTGATATAAATCGAAGTGATGACCTTTCACCGCACCACCTACATCAAGAGCAACCATTAAACGCATTTCGTGTTTGCCTGTCCAGTTTCCATTATTATCAATCAGTGGCATTTCAACCAATAACACACTACCGGAAGGCACAATGCTGCGATCTGATGCTACAGATGCTAATGGCACTAACGGCACACCTGCTGAGCCTTTTACTTTGCCGTAAGGATCATTTTGGAAGAATACATAAGATGGATTACGCTCTAGCAAGCCTTGAACGCGGCTAGGATTACGAGCTCCCCATTCACGAATGGCTTGAACTGACATTTTCTCTTTCGGAATTTCGCCATCTTCTACTAATAAACGCCCAATGCTTGCATATTTGAACCCATTTTGTCCTGCATAAGCGAAATAATTTAAACGACCATCGCCAAAATCAACATAGCCACTACCTTGAACCCCTAACAGGAAGTTATCAAGCATTGAATTACTATAAGCTAATTCTAAGCCTTGACCTTGCAATGCTCCTGCATAAATTTCAGCTCGAGAAAAACGCTTATTCGATGGCATTGCATAAATTGGGTGCTGATATTGCCCTTGTGGAGTGCGACGAGCTTTAATTACAGGCGAGTAATAACCTGTCATTAATACATTTTGATAACCATCTTCGCCACGCATTAAACGTGTACTAATACCATATTTCGCCAGATCATTAATATTTGCCCCCGATGAAATCCAACGGCTCACTTTACCATAAGCTAACGAATGGATATTGGCTAGGCTGCTATAAGTGCGAACATTAGAAAGCTGTTGTAAAAAATCGTTCTGATTAACAGGGGTAGCATTTAAACTTAAACGACCGCTTTGAAAATGCGTACCATAAGGCATAAACTGACGACCGTTATATTTCGCCCCAAATTTTGCTTTATCAGCATCATAAGAGGTTGAACCACTTTTTTTGCTTGGTGTAGAAGAACAACCCACTAAAATACCGGCAACTAAAGCTACAGTTGTCGCAGCAATTGACTTTTTATATGCTTTCCAATTCATCGAAAATCCTTTCATCGTTAATAAAATGTGAAAAATGAAGCATAGCAAAAATGCTATTAAAATAAAACAAGAATATGGCTTGTTTATATTTAAATCAATAAACGTATTTTTATACTATTTCTGTTTTAAATTAAATCACTTAGAGTGATTTTTTATAATTTCGCTTGTCATTATGACAAATTGATATATTATGTATCCATCAGACGCGGGGTGGAGCAGCTTGGTAGCTCGTCGGGCTCATAACCCGAAGGTCGTTGGTTCAAATCCAGCCCCCGCAACCAAATTTTCAGCCCTTGATTTTATCAAGGGCTTTTCTTTTACAAAAAATAAGTGAAAATCCACCGCTTGTTTCCATTAAATACTTCCTCTCTTTCTTATTTCTCGCTACACTGAAGTCATCTTCCCTAAAATTTTTTTGGATTATGAGCAATATTTTAACTGTTACCCAACTTAACTATTCTGTCCGTCATTTGCTTGAAATGGAACTCAACCAAGTTTGGCTGACCGGCGAAATTTCTAATTTCAGCCAACCGGTTTCAGGGCATTGGTATCTCACCTTAAAAGATGATAAAGCCCAAGTACGTGCAGCAATGTTTAAGATGAAAAATGCGAGAGTAAATTTTCGTCCGCAAAATGGTATGCAAGTGCTGGTAAGAGCAAGTGTAACTCTGTATGAACCAAGAGGCGATTACCAGATCATTCTTGAAAGTATGCAATTAGCAGGGGAAGGACTATTACAGCAACAGTTTGAGCAGCTTAAAACAAAATTAGCGGCTCAAGGTTTATTTGCTCAAGAACATAAGAAACCTATTCCACAATTTGTAAAAAAGGTTGGAGTTATTACTTCATCAAGTGGAGCAGCGTTGCAAGATATTCTCCATATTTTACAACGCCGAGATCCAAGCCTAGAAGTGGTGATTTACCCAACGTTAGTTCAAGGTAAGGAAGCCACACAAGATATTGTCAATACAATAGAACTTGCCAATTGCCGTAATGAATGTGATGTGCTGATTGTTGGACGGGGCGGTGGTTCGTTAGAGGATTTATGGTGTTTTAACGAAGAAGTCGTTGCTTATGCCATTTATCATTCCAACATTCCGATCATCAGTGCAGTAGGGCACGAGACAGATGTAACTATTGCTGATTTTGTTGCTGACTTACGAGCTCCAACCCCTTCAGCAGCAGCGGAATTGGTAAGCCGTGATCAAAACGAGCTAAAACGCCAATTACAACACCAATTTGATAAAGTCAATTTAGCCTTTGACCGACTTTGGACAGCAAAAATGACTCGCTTCCAACAACTTCATTTACGCCTAAATGCTCAACACCCAATGAAGCATATTCAAGCACGCCAACAAAAATTTGACTATATTGAATATAGGCTTGAACAGGCGGTTTATAAATTGCTCTCAGAGAAAACACAGCAAACGAAAGAACTCAATTTACGTTTAATCAATCAGCACCCACAAAAGCAGATAGAACGTCAAAGCCAGCGATTAGCTCAAATCGAACAAAGACTACACTGGCAAATAATGCAAAAACTAAACAAAAAACAGCAACAGTGGAAAAATGTGGTTCAGCGTTTTGAGCGAAATCCGCTACCTTACCAAGTTAATCAACAACAAACGGTACTGGCAAAATTTTCTCAACGCTTGAATTATGCAATGGAAAAAACGATGCTCAAAGAGCAACAACATTTCCAAGAACTTTGTACTAAATTGGAAGGGCTAAGCCCATTGAAAATTCTCACTCGTGGTTACTCAATTACGCAAACAGAGGCGGGAAAAATGCTCACTTCAAGCAGTGATATCAAGCCTGGAGAGATGATCATTACACAGCTAAAAACAGGAAAAATAAGAAGTCAAGTAGTGGATTTTTTGTAGGGGAATTTTTGAACGCCATCTATTTTGAAAATTAATTATATGAAAATCAGTAGGTTAAATATTTATAAACAGGGTTGTACACTTACTTATCCACAGATGATGTGCATAACTATTTTTGTAAAGATGACTTGAGTGCTGAATTTTAAATCAACCGATTTTAAAGGCGTTTTTTACGCTTGCACAAGCGGTCATATTTTTCTATAATCTCGCAAAATTTAAGCCAGTGTGGCGAAATCGGTAGACGCAGCGGATTCAAAATCTTATGCGTAAACTGATAGGACATACAGGCGATTGAATAAAAAGCACTCTTAGCCTGAGTGATGAAATTGGTAGACATGACGGATTCAAAATCCGTTGGTGAATAACCGTGTCGGTTCGAGTCCGACCTCAGGCACCATTTGAATCACACTTGTAGTTTCTCTCTTTCAAATAATCAATTCAAATACACCGTATTAATGGCCAATACTCCTTAACCCTTGTTAAGAGAGTAAATTATGAAACCATTACAAAACGGTACAAACAAACCTTTTACCATTACTATTGCTTCAACTAAAGGTGGCTCTGCCAAGAGTACGAATGCTGCTAACATTGGTGCATTCTGTGCAGAACACGGTCTAAGAACCCTTCTTATTGATACCGATACCCAACCCACATTAAGCTCTTATTATGAGTTGGAATATCAAGCTCCCGGTGGAACTTACGAATTTCTGCATTTTAAAGATGTAGATCCTACCCACATTATTTCTAGAACGACTATCCCAAATCTTGACTTGATCCAGTCTAATGACCCGTCAAATAAAATCAGCCCAATGCTGAGAGATTCACCTGACGGTGCATTACGTTTTAGTTTACTGCTCCAGAAAATTGAAGGTTATGATGTCATCATTATTGACACTCGTGGTACCAGAGATATTACTGTCGATATGTCTGTATTGGCAGCAGATGTTTTATTCTGTCCTATTCTTCCCCACATTTTATCTGCTAAGGAGTTTATTCGTGGCACGATTGGAATGTATCAAGACCTCGAAACCTTTACGGCATTTGGCTTTACCCTACCACCGCTGAAAGCGATGATTAACTGTGTTGATCACACTAAAGATGTCAAATTGGTTTCCGACTACCTTCATACTCTCTTCCAAAATGAGTTTGATGAAAACAAAACATTGCTGGAATTTTCGGTACCTGACCGCGTGGCATATCGTGAAGCGGCAACTTTTTCAAAACCGGTCTATCGTCAGAGCCAAGCTGAATATGAAACGATCAGTCAGCTTTGTGCGTTACTGATGCCACAGTTTGCAAACTCTCACTTCTCAGCATAGAGGGAGAATGTATGTCTAGCTTAAATAAATCACTTGTACAGCCGCATTCTATAGAGGCTGAATTTTCAGTAATCGGTGGATTACTCTTGGATAATGAACTCTTTGATGAAGTGAGTAGCAAAATCAATGAGGGGGATTTTTATAATTTTACTCACCGTCTACTGTTTAAGCATATTTCCGAATTGATTGAAGCCGGTAAACCAGCAGATATATTGACATTGGATCAATACCTTACCCAGAAAAAAGTGATCGAGGATTTGGGCGGATTTGCTTATCTTGCAGAAATAGTCAAAAACACTCCATCTACAGCTAATATCCACGCTTATACGGATATCGTTCTCTTATATAGTAAACAGCGACAGCTTTTAAAACTGGGGCAGTTTATTGTTGATCAGACACAGAGTGCGAAAACGCCAGATAAGTTTGAAGCTGTTGTTGATGACATTGAGAAAAAAATTACTGAGTTTAGCCTATCAGATAATACAAAATCTGCAGCAGATTTAAGTGATATTTTTGCCAATATGCTCTCTCGTATGGAACTCTCGGCTAAAAATGGAGATCCTGTGACAGGTACTCCAACTGGTATTCAAGGTATTGACGAAGCGACAACAGGTGGACAGCCAGGCGATTTAATCGTGATTGGTGCCCGCCCTTCTATGGGAAAAACCGCATTTTCTCAAACTATCGCTTACCATACACTTAAAAAATTCGAGTCGGCTCCTGTGTTCTATCACAGCATGGAAATGCCGGCAGATCAGATTTTACAACGTTTTCTAGCTATGCGTGCCAGAGTGGGATTGCAAAATATTAGACAGGCAGACAGTTTGGATGATGAGGAATGGTCAAAACTAACCTCAGCAATGGGCTATATCCTAGAACATTGGAAAAATCGTTTAGTTATTGATGATGAAGGTAGTCTCACGCCTCAAAAATTACGCACTAAAGTTCGACAAAATGCTCGTAAATATGGCAAACCGGCAGCTATTTTCATTGATTACATTCAGTTAATGCAAACCTCGCAACGTTATGAAAATCGCAATTTAGAAATTGCCAACATCTCTCGTTCACTCAAATTACTGGCAAAAGAGATGGATTGTCCGGTTTATGCCCTCTCTCAGCTGAACCGGTCTGTGGAACAACGTGCCAATAAACGCCCGATCAACTCTGATTTACGGGAATCCGGCTCACTTGAGCAAGATGCCGATGTCATTTTATTCATCTACCGAGATGAAGTTTATGATGCGGATTCTCCGTTTAAAGGCACTGCTGAAATCATTATCGGCAAGCAAAGAAACGGACCACTTACTTCCGTAATGACGAATTTCAGAAGTGAATTTGCCCTATTTGAAAACAGAACAAACACAACGCATTAGGATAGATTATGACAAAAGATGAAAAAAGACTGGCAGCGATAGCAAAAGGATTAAATGTTTCACCTATTTCAAATACGGCTCCATCCTACCAAACAGCCACACCAACGCATTACAGTAGCGATGTTGAATATATTACAGTAACACTGGATAAGTTGCGTCCGTATGAGCATAACCCTCGGAAAACCCGTAACCCTAACTTTGAGATGATCAAAGAGTCTATTCGTCGTCGAGGGTTAGATCATAAGCCGAATATCACCCGTCGTCCGGGAGAAGATTTCTATATTATCGCTGACGGTGGTAATACTCGTATTCAGGCACTCAAGGAGCTCTTTACCGAGACCAAAGATCCAAAATTTTGGTCCATCAGTTGTCAATATAAACCTTGGCAAGGTGATACTGCCGACAGTGTCGAAGCTGAACTCAATTTACTTATCGGGCATTTGATTGAAAATGATACCCGTGCGGATTTGTCATTTATTGAAAAAGCATTGGGGATTTTGCAGGCGAAGGAGTATTACGAGAAAAAATTAGGTAAGTCTCTTTCTTCGAGAGAGTTATCTTCTGAGTTAGAAAATGATGGATATATTATCTCTCATGCTCTCATTCTTAAAATGGAACGTTGTGTTAATTACTTATATCCACATATACCAGAAGTTCTTTTTAGTGGTCTTGGTCATACACAGATCGATAAACTATTAGCTATTCGTAATAATGCTGAAGAGGTATGGGCAGCCCATCAATTTGATACTGATGTTACTTTTGAATCGCTCTGGTCAGAAAATTTATCCAAATTTAATGAGGCTACACCATTTCAAGCAAAAGAATTCCAAAGTGAATTGATTACGGCAATGGTTGAAGCTTTAGAGGGTAAAGTGAGTTTTGAAACACTTTATCTGGATATTGACTTAGATGAACAAAAATTCAAAAAAATAGCGGCTAAACAACAAGAAATTGATAATTTAGTTGAAAAAACAGTCGATCAAATCAATACCAGACAGGAACAACAAACTGCAAAATCTGAACCTCTCATCAAAAATGAAAATAAAGCCGTTACTCCCCAAAAAGCTCAACATATTATTGATGAGGTAATTGATGATAACGAAAGTGATGATGAGCAGAATAACGCTATTACTGATTTATCTCAGCTTGGCTCTTCATTGCTCGATAACCAAGATAATCAAGAAGATTATCTATCCCAAATTGCCCATAACTTTGGACTCACTCCGGGAATGAGTATTCAAGAACAGCGAGAGCAACGAGCTGAAGCGAATGGACTGACTTTTGCTTGTGAAGGTCGCCAACCGGTTGAAGATATTTGGTTGATTCACCCCGCACGTCAATATCGCTCAGAGGCCTACTCACTGGCCTTAGATATTGCCGAAAGTATGGGCATTGACCATCTGGTTGAACATATTGTGAAACAACCAGTGGATTACACTTATGCAATGAAACCGGCAGATACTGAACTTTCACCGTCTGCTTTAACACTCTACTCATTCCTCTCAATGTTACAGACTGCTGAACATAAAGATGAAAATAGCTGTGTCTTAGATTCCAAATTCCTGTTTGAGCTTGATGATCTTACCTTAGTCAAAATTTTCCGTCTCATTCGGGTCAGTCGCCATATTCGCCAACAAGGAGGAGAAAATGATTAAGCCGATTACCGTAAATGAAGCATTGATTGGTAACGCCCTGCTCAATATTAAAGAGGGAAATATCCATCCTTGTCTAAAAATGGGATTTTCTGAGGAGCAACTAAAAGCGATCAATAATCTCAGTATTGATGAAATTATGGATATTAGCAACTCCGTTGTCTCTTTTGCTAAGGTGGAGATTAATCACGAAACCTTTTGGAAATTACTGGCTATTGCACAAGCCAATACTCAACAGCGACAAATTATTGACCGAGCATTATTGCTCGGAGCCTCTATTGAAATGTTGCACCAGTATTTTGGTTTATCAACCTCTGAAGTCTCGGCTCGCCGTCAATTACTCGGTATCGAAGAAAAAATGGGACGAAAAGCGGCAGCAAGTGATGAAGAATCTACCCATATTTGGGAAATTTGGCAAAGATACAAACAACGAATGGAAATCCTAGATTCACAAGAAGGATTAGAGCTTCTGTGTCTGATTGCTGAGGAAGGCAATATGAATCTAACGGTTGTTTGGAAACTGGTTTCCGAATGGTATTCAAAACATAAGTAAAAAATAAATGCCCCGAAGTTGGAGCTTTGGGGCATTCGATATTGAGTCTTGTATCTCTATCTTATGAATTACAAGGACTTTGCAGAAGTCCCGTGCATTATAGCCATAGGAGAGAGAATAGCAAGAGAAAAACTCTTTTATCCTGGTGGAGAGAAACAATGTTTAGCAGCACGAATAAGCCAACAGAGCATGGATTGCTATTTTTTGGCAACCAACACGAAACAGTCCCTACTCGATTATTACAAGATCCCTGCCTTACACCAAGAGCAAAGTTTGCTTGGCAGCTCATTAAGTGCAATGTTCAAGCCTTTCAAGGAGGATTATTTCCCTCTTATGAGACGCTCAGCAAAATGTTATCCGATAGACCTTATGCGGAGGCTAAATTATCGGAAAAAGTCGTGACTCAAACACTCTATTTACTCCGTCTTACTCGCTGGCTTACTTTATGTGAAACAGTGCGTGATGAGCGAGGTTATGTACAAGGTAATGTTTATATCCTACATGATGAACCTGTGCCAATTTTAGATGCAATTCAATTAAATAGCGACTATCTCTCTTTTTTAGATAAATGCACCAAACATAAAGATAGCCTTATTAATGGTGTGGCAAATCATATTGTTGAAAGTCTAATAACAGACAAAACCAAATGGCACTATGTCTCTCATTTAGACTGTTTACAAAGTCGTTATCAGATATACCAGCAACAGCAGCTGGTGAAAGATAAACAGCCATCGCAAACAGAACAAGAATTAAGCAAAATTCAACAAAACATCCTAACTTCCACTATGGAAGTTAGGGATTTTGATGAGGAAGTCAGGAAAAAATCCTCTAAAAACCAGACTTCCAATAAGGGAGTTAGGGCTAAAAATGAAGATAAGTCATTGATTTTAGACTTACTTCCATTAGGGAAGTCAGATGTACAGTACCGTACTTTATATATTAATAAGTACTGTACTGGGGAACCGAGCGAAATTACTTGGCCACAAGAAATCCCATTAACTTCACTTGAACAAAAACTTACTGCACAGGCAATGAAGGGATTAGACCTCGGTTTATGCCAAGCTATTTTGTTGGAAGCACAACAACGCATTATTCAAAAGCAGGATGTGAAAAAACCGAAAGGTTATCTCTATACGCTTATCCAGCGGGCGAAGCAGGGTGAATTTAAACCCTACTATTTTGAATTAGGAAAAAATCTTCCCTCACAGAATCAGGCTAACAATAATTCTGCTCATTCTATACAAAAACTGACTGAGCAGCCTACTGAGAAACCGGTCTTAACTTCAGCAGACAGAGAGCAAATGGCTAGTCGTATGCAGAAGTTTAGAGCTGAATTACTTTTACAATAAGATTAAAAAACAATCACTGTTAAGGGGCTTAATAGTGAGTGAAAAATAATCAGTGTGTACCAGGTACACAATGGATAAAAAATAAACAGCGTAGGCAGTGTCTGCAAAGATTAAAAAACAGACAATGGAAAGCCCCTTTCCAAAGACTAAAAAATAATCAAATAAACAAGGAGCATATATGACCACTCAATTAGATCCTCAACTTGGTCCACTTCGTAGTGAGATCACTTTTACGTTACATACCCAATATGCCCATAAATTATGGGTGGGGCGACCAATGATTCGTAATGAGGAAGGCAAAGTAACTCAATCCTCCATTATCAGCGTACCAAATTGCTTTGCAATGCTAACCCAAATTCAACGGGCTGCATCAGAAGATGATCCTTATGCTGACGATTATCTGATTCAATTTGAAGAAAGTGTGATCAATTATCGGAAGGAAATCCAAAAGCTCACCAACGACATTGTCACGCTCTACGCCAAAATGTTGCCGGAGGGAATTTCTATTGAACGCTGTGCCAATATTTCCCCGATTTCTTACCCGATTTATGTTAATTCACAGCTAGGGTATCAATTACTCTACTTACTTGGTGATTTTGATAGCCTTTGCCGTTCAGTAATGACGGCAGCTCATATTGCGATTATCAATCGTGCAGAAGCTCAAGATTGGATTGAAGCTGGTGCAAGGTTAATCCGGAAATGTTTTGGGATCGTTGAGCGTTATAAGAGTTCAGGAATCACTCGTCGGGACTATCAAGAAAAGAATGCTCGCTATCAAGCTGCGATAAAACGAATGGGCTATACACTCTCAGATGCTGTACTTACCGGTGAGCATCGTGCTGAGTTTGCTCCCTTCATCAAGCAAAACACTACTGTTGAAGAAGAGCAATCCGTAGAAACCCATATCACGGCACAGACAAATGAATCTCAAAAATAAGGAGTGATATGAACCTCATCTCTGATGAAATTTATCGGCAATTAGTCAAAGATTCTGGGCTGAATACTTCTCTGAAACAGCTATTTAGCCATTTTGACACTGGCTCAGACTATGAACTTTTGCAAGAACAGTTCACTCAAGCTCGGGCTTATTTTATGGCTGCACAGGATAGTATGGTGCAGTCTGTGCGGCAGGATCTTTCACCTTTGGCTGTTTATATGATTAAGGATAAGGCCTCATCCTCAGGCGGTACATTTTTACGCTGGCGTAGTATGCAAAATGCCAGAACCGGTGGCACAGTTTGGCAGCCGATTGTAGATGATAAGTCTGTCCCAGTGGAGGTGAGGAAAAAAGTTGTCGCAGTAGAAAAAGACAGGATTTTGATTAATATGCAGATTTCGGTGTTTAATCATATTTTGCGACAGTTGGCAGATTGTGCTGAAAAGTTGAAAGAGGTAGATAATGCCGTTGCGAAATCAGACTTAAATTCGTAGTAAATTTATATATAATAACTCCTATATTGGTTGTGTGTAAACGCCAACCACGGTGGGCTGACGTGGTAAAACAAACAGTCCGTTAATTAGGACATATTCAAGTTTGTAATACCTGAAAAAGTGCAGTTTGTAAATCCTGCATTAAAAGGCCTTTTAAAGGTAAGGGTACAAGCCCCTTACCTTCACGAAGAAAAAGCCTTTACAACGGAGGAATAAGTGATTGCACACGTAAAAATGAAAAATTCACTCTAACCAAATTTTAATTAAATACTTTTTTCTTAGGCTGAATCAAGTTTAATAGAACTAACTTAATTTATTGAAGGAGTAAATACGATGGCAGGAATCAATAAAGTGATTATTGTCGGTAATCTTGGCAACGATCCTGAAATGCGGACTATGCCTAATGGTGAAGCAGTTGCTAATATTAGTGTGGCAACTTCTGAAAGTTGGACGGATAAAAATACCGGAGAACGTCGAGAAGTCACTGAATGGCATCGTATCGTTTTTTATCGCCGTTATGCTGAAATTTGTGGTCAGTACCTACGTAAAGGCTCTAAAATTTATATCGAAGGAAAATTACGGACACGTAAGTGGCAAGACCAAAACGGGCAAGAGCGTTATACAACCGAAATCCAAGGTGAACTATTACAAATGTTAGATAGCCGTAATGCTACAAATAGCGTAGATGGACAACAATCTAACTATCAAGCTATGAGCCAATCTCCAAAAGCAACACATCCACAAGATTTACCAATGGATAACTTTGATGATGATATTCCGTTCTGAGTTACATATAATTTAAAACTGTAAAATAAAACCCATATAAATATAGAGAACCCTTTATTTTAAAAGGGTTCTCTTTTTTTACATTAATTTCGACACAACATCTTTAATTTGATAGTATTTATATATGATATTTTTGTAAATTAAATGAATATGTATAGATTAGAAACAGTCCTTTTTTTCAAATGGAGAACGTTTTCCTATATTGGTTAATGTTAAAACTGGTATTCCTGATTTTTATTCAACCTTATGGGTAACTGTGGAACTACGTAATCAATCCGCAGTAAACACAATTAGAAATAAGCTGGGAACTATACAGTGGATAATGAATTGGGAAAAACAGAATAATCTTGTTATTAGTGATCTAATTCATAACAAAGTACTCTTAACAGAAAACCAATTAGAATCTCTTATTCGGCATATGAGAATAAATGTAAAAAAGCAAAAGAATGTAATCAATACAAAAAAAGTGTGTTAATGAAAGGTAGGACTCAATTTATTGATATTTATTCTGCCGTATCTCTTAGTCATCAATATAATAGACTAACAACGCTTTCAGAATACATATTATTTCTATCAAGCTGCGGCAAGTTGGATGATGTTTGTAACCGCATACGGCGGTTTGATTGAATTTGGCAAGGTGCAAAAAGGCGATTTTGTTGTATTGGGCGGAGCGACCAGCTCGGTAGGCATTGCCGCCATTCAAATCGCCAAAATGCAAGGGGCAAACGTGATTGCTCTGTCTCGCACGCACGCCAAAGGCGATGTGCTTTTACAGAAAGGGGCGGATTTTGTGATTGCCACCAAAGAAGATGACGTTACGGCTAAATTACTAGAAATTACAAACGGCAAAGGCGTGAATTTAGTGTTCGACCCTGTGGGTGGCAAAGAAGCAGCAAAAATTATCAACGCAATGACACAAGACGGCAAATACATCATCTACGGTGCATTAAGCCACGATGATATCGCCGTGCCTGTGTTCCCAATTTTAGGCAAACACTTAACCGTGCGAGGCTATGAATTGTTTGAAATCACTACCGTACCAGAAAAACTCGCTCAAGCGAAAAAATTCGTGTTTGACGGCTTAGCAAGCGGTCAATTAAAACCAGAAATTGACAAAGTTTTTGCTTTTGATGAAATGGCGGAAGCTCACCGTTATATGGAAAGCAATGCACAGATTGGGAAGATTTTGGTAAAGGTTTGATTGTTTTAAGGTAAATATGCCGTCTGAAAAATAAGTTTCAGACGGCACATCGTTATTTTACCTGCCGATTAAGCCACCACACTAGCGAGAGCATCACAGGCACTTCCACCAGCACACCGACCTCCGTTGCCAATGCCACCCCCGAGTGCAAACCGAACAAAGAAATCGCCACCGCCAATTCAAAAAAATTACTCGTGCCAATCAAGCACTCAGGGGCGGAAATTTCGTGTGGTAATTTGAGCTATTTTGCCAAAACGTGAGCCAAGACAAAAATGCCGTAAGTCTGTGCCAGCAAGGGAATGGCAATCAGCAAAATAATCAAGGGATTGGCAATAATGGTTTGGGCTTGAAAGGCAAACAGCAACACCACCGTCAAAATCAAACCCATAATGGAAAAAGGTTTCAGGCTGCCTGAAAAATATTCCGCTATTCTTTTTCTTTAATACCTTGAATAATCTGACACTTATCAACCGTTTTATTTTCACAACCCACAAATTGCATTAAAAAAGTTTTAACTTGTTGTAGTTCTGTGATTTGTTCGTCCAAATATGCCAAATGTTGCTCGGCAAGTGCATTGATTTCATTGCATTGTTTGTTGGGCGTTTGTTGTAATTGCAACAGCGTTTTGATGTTACTTAAAGAAAAACCGATATTACGGCAAGTTTTAATAAAGCGTAATTGTTCTAACTGATTTTCATCAAACACACGATAGCCATTTTGTTGATGTGTGGGGGCGATTAAGCCTTGTTTTTCATAATAACGAATGGTTTCCAAATGTACGCCTGTTTGTTCACTGGCTTGTTTTATTTTAAAAAATTTTGACATTTTGGCTTGACCCTGTAATGACTACGGAGTTTATAGTATAGCAAATTTCATCTTAAAACAGGAGCAAAAAAATGGCGTGCCAAAATTGTTGTGGTTCAAATCAGCCCATTCATCAATCGCCCAAGTACAAAAAAGCCTTGTGGATTGTCTTGATATTAAATTTATCAATGTTTTTTGTGGAAATTGTGATGGGGGTTAAATCGGGTTCAACTTCGCTGTTGTCGGACAGTTTGGATTTCTTGGGCGACAGTGCCAATTATTTGATAAGTTTGATTGTTTTGCCAATGGCGTTAAGTTACCGAGCCAAAGCATCTATGGTTAAGGGGCTAACGATGGGCGGTTTTGGTTTATTTATTTTAATGACGACCATTTATCGTGTGTTTTATGGGGAAATGCCCAGTTATTCTGAAATGAGCATTGTCGGATTTTTGGCGTTATTGGTCAATGTGTCGGCAGTGTTGATATTATTAAAATTTCGTGATGGCGACAGCAATGTCCGCAGTGTGTGGGTGTGTTCCCGAAACGATGCGATTGGTAATGTGGCGGTAATTTTGGCGGGTATGGCAGTTTATTTTTTTCAATCAAAATATCCTGATTTAATTGTGGCGTTTGTTTTGGCATTTTTGGCATTACAAGCCAGTCAAGAAATCATCAAAAGGGCTTGGGCGGAATTAAAAGTCAGTTAATTTAAAACACCGTTTGGATTGATGTTCAAGCGGTGTTTTTATTTTTAAATTTTGCAAAATATTTTCAGGCTGCCTGAAAAATTATCCAATTAGACAAATTTTTAATCCAATTAGGCAAGAAACACACCGCCCAAAATGCTAGAATAGCCAGTCAATTTTTGAGAAAATTTAATGAAAAAAATGTTTATCGGTTTTTTAATCATCATCACCGTTTTGGTGCTTGTTGTCGTGGCGTATTTGCAATTACCCTTATTTGGGGCAAACCCAACAGGCGAACGCCTTGCCAAAATTCAAACTTCACCACATTATAAAAACGGTCAATTTCATAATTTATCCGACACGCCCACTTGGACAGGCGAGAGTTCTATTATCAAAGGTTTATACCGTTTTTTATTTGAAAAAGATAAAAATGTCGCCCCAAAATCGCCCATACCGTCCATTAAAACCGATTTAAATACTTTACCCAAAAATAAAGATTATTTTGTTTGGCTTGGACATTCGTCTTATTTGCTACATTTAAATCAAAAAACTTATTTGATTGACCCTGTTTTGGTATCGGCAACGCCCCTGCCTTTTGGGGGAAAACCATTTAAAGGGGCGGATATTTATACGCCCGATGATATGCCAAAAGTGGATTATCTGATTATTACCCACGACCATTATGACCATTTGGATTATGACACGATTAAACCAATGAAAGATAGGATTGGGCAAGTAATTACAGGGCTTGGCAACGGCGAACATTTTGAACGCTGGGGATTTTCGCCCAATCAGCTTGTTGAATTGGATTGGTATCAGGCGATTAAATTGGGCGAATTAAACATTACCGCCTTGCCCACTCGCCATTCATCAGGGCGTGCTTTAAAACAAAATCAAACGCTGTGGGCATCATTTATGTTACAAGCGGGCAATAAAACCATTTATATCGGTGGCGATAGCGGTTATGATGTGTTTTTTAAAGACATTGCCAAGCAATTTCCTAATATTGATGTGGCGATTATGGAAAATGGGCAATATGATAAAGACTGGGCGAATATTCATTTTTTGCCTAACGATTTCATTCAAGCGGTCAAAGATTTAAATCCCAAAAAATTATTGGCGGTGCATAATAGTAAATTTATCCTTGCCAAACACGCTTGGAATGAACCGATGGTATTATTAAGCCAATCCGCCCAACAAGAAAATTTACCGCTTTTTACTCCTAAAATAGGCGAAGTATTCTACCTTGATGACAATCCCAAGTTTGAAAAATGGTGGGAAGGGGTGGAATAGTGGATAATAAAAACACCGCTTGCAGAAATAAAAGCGGTGTTTTTTGTTTTAAGCCCCAAAAAACTGTCAAAAACCTTGCTATTAGTCCTAAAATCGACTATAATATGTGAAATTAGTAATTTTTAGGACTAATTTTAATTTTCCCAATTTAATTCATTTGCACTGATATTGATGATTGGCTCGTAAATATTTTTGCAATGTCTATGATAAGGTCAATTATGAAATTTCTTGCAACATTTTTGGTTTTGGTGGTCATATTGGAACATTTTTTTATTATGATTTTAGAAATGTTTATGATACCAAGCCGACTTGCCAAAAAAAGTTTTGGTTTATCTTATGATTTTATGGCACAAAAACAGGTACAAACTTTATTTAGCAATCAAGGGCTTTATAATGGTTTTTTGGCAACTGGATTATTGTGGGCGTATTTTATTGCTCCGCAAATAGTACAATTTCAAGCGAGTATTTTATTTTTAAGTTTTGTGCTTATTGCAGGGCTTTGGGGTGCTTATACTTCCAATAAAGCCATTTTAATAAAACAAGGCTTGCCTGCATTATTGGCAATCCTTATTTTATGTTTAAGTCAATAATGATTTTTGTAGGTAGATAATAATGAACCAAACCCAACTCGCCCGCCTTGCCGAACTCACCGCAAGCCTTGATAGCACCTTTGAAAGCTATGCCAAAACCCAAACCGTGCTATTAAGCGAAATGTTTATTTTATACAGTTTTTATCACAAAAAATCCTTAACCCAAAAAGACATTTGTGATGAATGGGCATTGCCCAAACAAACGGTACATACCATTTGCAAAAATCTTATCAATCAATCTTTTGTAGAAATGCAGGATAATCCCAGCGACAAACGAGCCAAATTATTAAGCCTAACCGACACAGGCGAAAATTATGCCAAAAGTATCATCGCTCCATTATTGGGAATAGAAAATAACACCGCCCAAAGTTTTGGTATTGAGCAACTAGAAAAGTTAATTGATGAATTTGCCATTTTGGAGCGGTTATTTAATGAGCAAATGAACACTTTCATCAATCGTATAAATCAGTAACTACGCCAAATGGCGTTGATAAAAATTGGGAGCTTATGATGCATTGGTCTGTATTATTGGGCATTGCCATTGTTAGCGAAGTGTTTGGCTCAACGATGTTAAAACTATCGCAAGGCTTTACCAAGCCTTTGCCATCTATTGGTTTTGTGCTGGGTTTTGGCTTGGCGTTCTATTTGCTGTCATTGGCGTTAAAAAGCATTCCTTTGGGAATGGCGTATGCGATTTGGTCTGGCGTGGGCTTGGTTTTGACGGCGATTGTGGGCGTGGTGGTGTTTGGCGAAAAGGTCGATTTTTGGGGAATTGCGAGCATTGGCTTGATTTTGGCAGGTGTGATAATGATGAATACGCTGTCCAAAATGGGTGGGCATTAAAAAAAACACCGCTTGGGGGAAAATTCAAGCGATAAAAATAAAGTCCTATCAACGTTATTAAGAGCGGACAGGACTTTTATGATCTTTATAATTTCTAGTATTAAGGGGTTGAAATAACAGCTTTAGGTGTGGTTTTTCTTTGGTGAAAATAAGCGGTAATAAGCAACATAGCATAAAGTATTGCCCCCATCAGCCATAACAGACCATCCCAATAAGCGACGCTATAACTATAAATAAAGGCAAATAAAAGGGGACCAATGATCCCGGTAATATTGGTTAGGCTCACCAGAGTACCTTGTAATTTCCCTTGCGCATTATCATCGACAGATTTTGATAAATAACCTTGTAATGCGGGTTGCCCCATACCTCCTGCCGCTAAGCAAATTAATGCTGGTAAGATGACCCAAACGTGGCCTATCCACGCTAATAATAAACAGCCCATCATATCAATAGACATACTGATCATAATGGTGGTTTTTTCGCCCCATTTTTGTGCCAATTTCCCAGCGACAATCGCCTGAAAGAAAATATGTAATACACCCAGAACCGCCAAAGACATACCGATAGAAGTTGTGTTCCAATCAAAACGATATTGTGTAAACAGCACCCAGATGGTGGCAGGAATTTGCCCGATAAGCTGGATAATAAAATAGGTTGCTAACCAAAAGTAGAGGCTTTTCTTAAAAAAAACAGTGACTGTATTTGAGGCAGTTTGGTTTTCAGGTGTCCTATTGGCAACAAGCGCTTCTCTTTTTTGTGTTTCTCGGAAAAAGAGCAAAGAGAGTATTAATAATATCGAGTGTGAAATAGCGGCAAAAATAAATGGCATATGAGCACTGATATCACCTAATAATCCCCCTAGCATTGGGCCGATAATAAGGCCAACACCAAAAGCACCACCTAAGAAACCAAAATAGCGAGTTCGATTTTTAGCGGGAGTCACATCACTCATCGCTGATGCACATACGGCACCTGTTGCGCCTGTGATCCCCGCAATGATGCGCCCAATATAGAGCATCCAAAGTGTGGTTGAGAATGCCATTAAAAGATAGTCGAGTGCCGCGCCTAAAAGGGAAAACAGCAAGATGGGTTTTCTGCCGTATTTATCAGACAGTCGTCCTAGAATAGGAGCAAAAATAACCTGCATGGTAGCATAGAGCGCTAATAGCACACCGTAATGGGTTGCCAGTGAATTTTCACTGACAAATTCATTTAATAGAGTAGGGAGTACTGGCATGATAAGCCCGATACCAATGGCATCTAATACGGTGATCAGCAGTATAATAATAATTGATTTATTCATTGAGATCCTAAAAATCTATCAGTGATTGAGTGGGTGTAATATATCTCTATCAGTGATAGATTGTCAAGGCTATTTTATTTTGAGGTAGGTAATGGCAAAGCTAGATAAAGAACAAGTTATTGATAATGCGTTGATTTTACTTAATGAAGTTGGTATTGAAGGATTAACAACGCGTAAGCTGGCGCAAAAAATAGGTGTGGAACAACCCACATTGTATTGGCATGTAAAAAATAAACGCGCTTTGTTAGATGCATTAGCAGAAACTATTTTGCAAAAGCACCATCATCATGTTTTGCCATTGCCGAATGAAACATGGCAGGACTTTTTGCGAAATAACGCGAAAAGCTTCCGCCAAGCCTTATTAATGTATCGTGATGGTGGCAAAATTCATGCGGGAACACGCCCCTCTGAAAGTCAATTTGAGACATCAGAACAGCAACTACAGTTTTTGTGTGATGCTGGGTTTAGTCTATCTCAAGCCGTGTATGCATTAAGCTCTATTGCGCATTTTACATTAGGCTCCGTACTGGAAACTCAAGAGCATCAAGAAAGCCAAAAAGAGCGTGAAAAAGTAGAGACGGATACTGTTGCCTATCCGCCATTATTAACCCAAGCCGTTGCAATTATGGATAGTGATAATGGTGATGCTGCATTTTTGTTTGTCCTTGATGTGATGATCTCTGGACTTGAAACAGTATTAAAGAGCGCTAAATAAATCTAAATTCGCTGACGCCCTTTTTGGCTAATTAGTTGCCCTTGTATGTCAGCGATACCAATGTGAGCAATACAACCTGCATTAAATTGTAAATAGTCATCTTCGATGCCATCAGAGAAAATTACGCCATTCTCTGGCATCAAAGATCCTAATTGCAGTGGTGAGTCAGGCTCAATAGTGCCAAAAGTCAGTGCAACACCTGTTGTTCTACTTGGAAATGGCTCTCTTACACTAAATTGTAGCTTTCGATCACTCCAGCTAAAGCCTTGTAATAGAGGGTGCGAAGCTTCTCCTGTAATTGCCATCGCACCAGCAAGAATAGATTGAAACCACCCCGTTGATCCCAATCCTGTTGATACAATAATGCCTGATGAAGATTGCACTTCTTCAGCGCCATTCCATTGCAAAATATACTGTGCGGAAGTGTGGCTTTTAGGGCCAATAAATAAGTCATTAACCGCTAATAAGGATTGACCATCATTGGTTGTTGCTTGTGCAAAAGTGACCGTTTTAAATGGCATTTTTTTATTAATGGGTTTAAAAACGGTTTTTGTTTTGATAATCAACCTTTAATCTGGAGAATTGTTATGAACGACATCATCAAAAACCCAAACGCCCACTGCGGTTGCCAATCTTGCACAGGGCAAAATTGCAATCCAAAATGCAACTGCCAAAATGGCGAGCCGTGCATTTGTCAAAACTGCACTTGTGGCGATTGTGATTGCAAGTAATTGATTAGCTAAAAACATTGGGCGGACTTATGTTTGCCCAATGTTTGCCAAATCCCATTTTGATAAGGAAAACTGTAATGAAAATGTTTAAAAACCGTGCCGTACAATTATCTGCCCTTGCCCTTATTTTGGCGACTTTAACCGCTTGTGCCGACGGCAAAAACGAAGTGCCGACGCACTCGATGGTAGGCGACAATAACCACACCCAAACCACCCACGACAGCCCAAATAACCAAAACGGGCACGCAGAGATGAACCACGCCCATATGAACCACTCTGCTATGGCGATGGACACTCAAAATGCTCCGCCCCATACCCAAGCCTATCTTGCAATGATGAACAAGATGGGCGATGAGATGAGCAAAGCGGGCAATCTTGCTGATGCTGATACCGCTTTTGCCAAAGGTATGATTCCGCACCATATCGGAGCAGTTGAGATGGCAAAAGTACAGCTTGAATTTGGCAAAGACGAAACAATGAGAAAACTTGCCCAAGCGATTATTGATGGACAACAAAGTGAAATCGACCTGATGAACGCTTGGCTGGCGGGTAAAGATACCGCAACCCAAAACCCGCAAGCCCCGCACGCCAAGGCCTATGCCGCAGGCAAGGCGCACCACGAGGCGATGATGGCGGCAATCAATGAGCCAAACCCTGATGTTGCCTTTGCCAAAGCAATGATTCCGCATCATCAAGGGGCGGTCGAGATGGCAAAAGTGCAATTACAGTTCGGCAAAGACGAAAAAATGAAAAAGCTCGCTCAAGACATCATCAAAGCCCAAGAACCTGAAATCAAGCTGATGCAAGACTGGTTAAAACAGTAGGGGCAATAAGGCAAAAACACCGCTTTTGATAAAGCGGTGCTTTTGAGGTCGTCTGAAAACAGGTTTAAGGCTTTTTCAGACGGCATTTGGGGTTTTCAGGCAACCTTTAAAACAAGCCCCAAGGAAATGATGATGCCGACTTGTCGGACACATCGGCAAGCGATGTTCTGAACCTTCTGCTTTTTCAGACGGCATCGGTATTTGCAGGCAGCCTGAAAAAAACCGTCATTCTGACCGGCCCAATCCGTACCTGCTTTTTCGGTAAACGACCGGTGATGACCCTATGAACCCAACAGGAGAAATTGTGATGAAGCAAGAAACACACAAACCACCCAAACACCACGAGTGCCGACACGGACACGGACAGCACCGCCCTGTGCAGACACCGTCCGATGCAGCGGCTGCTCGGGCTACACCTGCCCGATGCATCCGGAAATCCGGCAAGACCGCCCCGGCAACTGCCCTCTTTGCGGTATGGCATTGGAGCCGCTGATGCCTGAATTGGACGACGACAATCCGGAGCTGCGTGATTTTTCCCGACGCTTTTGGTACACGCTGCCCCTGACGGCGGCAGTGCTGGTGCTGGCGATGTTCGGCGAGCGTCTGAACCTGATGGATATGGCCGCACAAAGCTGGGTAGAGCTGGTGCTGTCGCTGCCGATCGTGCTGTGGGCGGGGCTGCCGTTTTTCTCACGGGGTTGGCAGTCGCTGGCAAACCGTAGTCCCAATATGTGGACGCTGATTGCACTGGGAACGGGTGCAGCCTTCGTTTACAGCGTTGTTGCCACCGCTGCACCCGGCATCTTTCCGGCATCGTTTGTATCGATGGGGCGGGTCGGCGTGTATTTTGAGGCGGCGGCCGTCATCATCTCGCTGACCTTGCTCGGCCAGATGCTCGAACTCAAAGCCCGGTCGCAGACTTCGGCGGCAATCAAGACCCTGCTCGGACTGGCGCCCAAAACCGCACGGCGTATCGACCCGGGCGGTGCTGAAGAAGATGTGCCGCTCAGCCACATCCACATCGGCGACCTTCTGCGTGTGCGCCCCGGCGAAAAAGTGCCTGTCGATGGCGTGGTGGTTGAGGGCGCAAGCTCGGTAGATGAATCGATGCTGACCGGCGAGCCGCTGCCGGTGCGCAAAGCCACCGGCGACAAAGTCATCGGCGCCACGCTCAACACCGGCGGTGCGCTCGTCATCCGCTCCGAGCGCATCGGTTCGGAAACCGTGCTTTCGCAGATTGTCCAGATGGTGGCCCAGGCGCAGCGCTCCAAAGCACCGATGCAGCGTATGGCCGACGGGGTGGCAGGCTATTTCGTACTGGCGGTTGTCGCCGTCGCCGTTGCCACTTTCTTTGTCTGGGGCGTGTTCGGCCCGCAACCGTCTTGGGTGTTCGGGTTGATCAACGCCGTTGCGGTCTTGATTATCGCCTGCCCCTGTGCACTGGGACTGGCCACGCCGATGTCGGTGATGGTCGCCACAGGACGCGGGGCAGGCAGGGGCATATTGTTCCGTGATGCCGCCGCTATCGAAAACTTGCGGCGAGTAGACACTTTGGTGATTGATAAAACCGGCACACTCACCGAAGGCCGACCCGCCTTTGACCGTGCCGTTGCGGCAGCAGGCTTTTCCGCCGAGGAAGTGCTGCGTTTGGCCGCCAGCTTGGATCAGGGCAGCGAACACCCGCTGGCCGACGCCATTGTGCAGGCCGCACGGGCACAACAGCTGAAGCTGAGCAAACCCGAACAGTTTGATTCAGGCAGCGGCATCGGCGTGAGCGGCGTGGTTGAAGGGCGTGCGCTGGCACTGGGCAACACGGCGTTTATGCAGCAGAACGGGCTTAGCGTCGAACCACTGTTCGAGCAGGCCGAATCCCTGCGCAGTGAAGGTGCCAGCGTGATATATCTGGCTGCGGACGGACATCTTGCGGGACTGCTTGCCGTCTCCGATCCTGTAAAAGACAGCACCCCCGAAGCATTGGCCTCGCTCAAAGCAGCCGGCCTGCGCATCATTATGGCAACCGGCGACGGATTGACCACGGCAAACGCCGTGGGCGCAAAACTGGGCATCAACGAAGTGCACGGTGAAGTCAAGCCCGCCGACAAACTGGCACTGATCGAGCGGCTTCAGAACGAAGGGCGGGTGGTCGCAATGGCAGGCGACGGCATCAACGATGCCCCCGCACTGGCCAAAGCCGATGTCGGCATCGCAATGGGTACCGGCACCGATGTGGCAATGAGCAGTGCGCAAATCACGCTGGTCAAAGGCGATTTGCGGGGTATTGCCACCGCACGCAAATTGTCTGAGGCCACCGTGCGCAATATGAAGGAAAACCTGTTATTTGCCTTCTTATACAACGGCCTGGGGGTTCCCGTTGCCGCCGGCGTGCTGTACCCCTTTACCGGCTGGCTGCTCTCGCCGATGATTGCCGCACTGGCGATGAGCCTAAGCTCGGCATCCGTGGTCGGCAACGCTCTGCGGCTGAACAACAGCAGGCTATGAGCGTAAAGAAACGGCAAGAAAACTTTACCCGGCGCCCACAAAAAAGCCCTTGACCCTAACGTAGGGTAAGGGCTTACACTGAGCCCAAGTTTTCAAAAAACCGTTTCACCCAAACCTTTAAGGAGACCGACGATGAACACCCTAAGCAAACTGGCAAAAAACAAAAAAGCCCTGTTGGTATTGGCGGCTGCCGCCTTCGCCGTCATCGCCTTTGCCAAGCCCGCACTTTTGCCCTTCGCCCTGTTGATGCTCTGCCCCCTGATGCACCTGTTTATGCACGGCGGACACGGCAGCCACGGCACGCACAATGCCAAAACCGAAGCGGTGAAGATAACACACCGCCCCAATCTTGACACAGGAGACAAATAATGGATCGCAGAAAATTTTTACTCTACGGCATCGGCATCGGTGCGGCAGGCGCGTCTTGGTATGCCTTGTCGCGCTTCGGAATGAACGGGCAGCCTATGGATATGGGCGGCCAAGGGCACCAAATGGCGTCCGGCACGATGGGCGGTATGGGCAATATGCAGGGAACGGGAAAACTGATGCCGTCTGAAATGATGCCTTCGGGCCAGCCGCTTAAAGATTTGCCTAGGCTTGCCAACGCTTCATCGCAGGCGGGCGTGTTTCAGGCAGCCATTACGGCCGCGCCGGTGAAAATCACAATGGCGGGCGGCAAAGAAACCGAGTTTTGGGCGTATAACGGGCAGCTGCCCGGGCCGCAGATTGAAGTGTACGAGGGCGATACGGTGGAAATCACCGTAACCAACCGCCTGCCGCAGCCCACCACCGTGCACTGGCACGGGCTGGATGTGCCCAACGACGCCGACGGTAACCCACAAGACCCGATAGAGCCGGGGCAGAGCAAAACCTACCGCTTCATCCTGCCCGAGGGCAGCGCCGGCACTTACTGGTATCACCCGCACCCGCACAATTATGTTTCCGAGCAGGTCTACAAAGGGCTGGCCGGTACGCTCATCGTCAAAGCCAAAAACGATGTGCTCGCCCACAGCGAACAGTACTGGCTGATTTCCAACTTGCGCCTGAATGAAGACGGCAGCATTCCGCCCAACACAATGCTCGACTGGATGAACGGGCGTGAAGGCGAATTCGTGCTGATTAACGGGCAATACCGCCCGAAAATCAAGCTCTCCGGCAACGAGCGCCTGCGTATCTGGAACGCCACCAGCGCCCGCTACCTGCGCCTGAAAATCAAAGGTGTGCAGTGGATTGTGGTCGGCACCGACGGCGGCCTCTTGGAAAAACCGCTTGCCCCCGCCGACGAGCTGTTTTTAGCCCCCGCCGAGCGGGTGGAAGTGTTCGCCGTCGGTCAGGCGCAGACCACGGCCGAACTCACCAGCCTGTACTACGACCGCTGCAAAATGATGGTGCAGGAAAAAGCCGCCGACCTGAACCTGGGCGAAGTGCAATTCACCCCCGCCGATGCCGCCCTGCCTGCCGCCTTGCGCACACTGCCTGCGCTGCCTGCGCCTGTGGTCAAGCGTGAAGTGGTGTTCAGCGAACAAATGAAGCCGATGCAAAACACGCAAAGCCAAGGCGGTATGCAGGGAATGGATCACGGCGCAATGGCGGGTGAAATGGCGGGCGCGATGCAAAACACCATTCCCCAAGATATGGTAGGCGTGTTTTTGGTCAACGGCAAAACCTTCGATATGAAGCGCGTGGACTTTGTCGGCAACGAAGGCGATGTCGAAGAATGGACGCTGGCCAACCAAAGCCATATGGATCACCCCTTCCACCTGCACGGCACGCAGTTTGAAGTGCTGCAAACCAGCCTGAACGGCAACACCGCCCCCGCGCCTTACCGCGCCCGCAAAGACACGGTCAACCTGCGCCCGGGCGAAACCGCCGTCATCCGCTTTATCCAAGGAAACAAGGGTCTCAAAATGTTCCACTGCCATATCTTGGAACACGAAAATCTGGGAATGATGGCAATGTTGCAAGTGAAATAAACCCCGAACCGCTTTTTCAGACGGCCTTGCTTGATTAAGCCTGCCTGAAAAATCCCCAAACCACTTAACCCACGACGAGGCAAAACAATGAACAAATCCTTTTTTGGCAAAACCTTGGCCCTATCAGCCGTCTTGGCAAGCGTGGCAGGCGTAGGCTGGATGCTCGCCAACCCCGCCCCCGCAGAGGCCAAACCCGTACTGGAAGTGTACAAAAGCCCAAGTTGCGGCTGCTGCGGCGAATGGGTCAAGCATATGCAGGACAACGGTTTTAGCGTGAAAATCCACGACACCGGCAACAGCCAAATCCGCACACAAATGGGCATATCGCCCAAATACGGCTCCTGCCACACCGCCGTGATTGACGGCTACGCCGTCGAAGGGCACACGCCCGCATCAGAAGTCAAACGCCTGCTTGCCGAACGCCCCGACGCCGTCGGCATCGCCGTGCCCGCAATGCCCATTGGCTCGCCGGGAATGGACGGTGAAGCGTACGGCGGCCGAAAAGACCCCTACGATGTGCTGCTGCTGGGCAAAAACGGCACGCACAGCGTGTACCAAAGTTATCCTTGAACGCTCGGCAAAAAAACCAGCCTGAAAACGCTCATCAGTTTTCAGGCTGAATTTTTCTCATCAAAGCGTCAAAAACCGCTGTTTTTTACCACCGATAAGTGCTTCTTGCGGTAAAAAACAGCGGTAAAACGGCAAATTGTGTTTTTTAAGACGGCCTTCTTAAATTAAACCTGCCTGAATTAACCCTGCCTGAAAAAACCGCCAAAAAACTTTGTCAGCCCTTATCCTCACCGCTCTCCGCCAAGCCTTTTAAAATCGGGCAGTCGGGGGCGTTGTCGCCGGTGCAGGCGTCGCTCCACGCCTGCAAGGTGGCTTTCATCTGTGTCAGTTCTTCGATTTTCTGGGTCAAAAATTCAATGTGCATATTTGCCAACGCTTTGACTTCACAGCTTTTGCGGTGTGGATTGTCTTGCAGTGCCAAAAGCTCGCCAATTTGGGCAAGCGAAAAGCCCACGCCCCTTGCTTTGGCGATGAATTTTAGGCGGTCAAGCGTATCATTGCCATAAATACGATAGCCTGATGCACTGCGTGAAGTGTTTGATAACAAACCGACTTTTTCATAATCACGGATTTGCTTGATGGACAGCCCTGTGGCTTTGGACGCTTGACCGATGTTCATTGTTGCTCCTTGTTTTGGCGTTTGTAAAAAATTGTCAATCCGCAAAAATAATCCTTGACCCTAACGCAAGGTTAGGTTTTATGATACGCTCATCAAAACAAAAAAGCAATGTTTTTAGTGGCTTAAAAACGGTTTTTGTTTTGATAATCAACCTTTAATTTGGAGAATTGTTATGAACGACATCATCAAAAACCCAAACGCCCACTGCGGTTGCCAATCTTGCACAGGGCAAAATTGCAATCCAAAATGCAACTGCCAAAATGGCGAGCTGTGCATTTGTCAAAACTGCACTTGTGGCGATTGTGATTGCAAGTAATTGATTAACTAAAAACATTGGGCGGGCTTAGGTTTGCCCAATGTTTGCCAAATCCCATTTTGATAAGGAAAACTATAATGAAAATGTTTAAAAACCGTGCCGTGCATTGGGACTAAACCGTGCCGAGATGATGTATCGGGAAGGGGCGTATGTGATTGACCCTGTGTTCCCTGCGACTTTGGGTTATGCAGGGGCAGGCGTGGTCGTGGCAGTGGGCGATGACGCTGGCGAATTTCAAATCGGCGACAAAGTGAGCGTCTGATCTGCACCCCAAAAGTTGGACTAAAAACCAACTGATTAAGGTGCAGATTTTTTATGACGAAATCCCTCTATTTTTATAGTTAGATACCACTATTCCACTTTAAACATCCCCATCATACCGAGATTTTCATGTTCTAAAATATGGCAATGGTACATTTTCAACCCAGTATGTCCTTGCTTAAAGCGAATAATCACTTTTTCATAAGGGCGTAAATTAACCACATCTTTTAACGCTCTGCCTTCTGGCTTAAAGGTTTTACCGTTTAACGTATGTTGAATTACTTCAAATTGAGTGCCGTGTAAATGGAATGGATGATCCATATGGCTTTCATTGAAGATTTCCCACTGTTCCACTTCATTCAATTTGGTAACAAAATCAATACGGTTCATATCAAAGGTTTGACCGTTGATTAAGAACATACCATTCATCATTGGTGGAATAGGGTTGTCCGTTAGTGTTGTAGTAGCGTGATGTGTACCGTGATTCATCATTGGCATATTCGTATGGTTCATCATTTTTTCACTAAAGCGAATTTGGCGAACCTGCTTTGGCTCATCCCAGTTAGGCAAGGACCTTAAGCTTTCAGGTAACTGAACAGGTTCTGATTTCACCTGAATTGTGGCTAAAGTGAGATCTTTAGGCTGTTCTTGAACCATCATCTTACGGCGATCATAATAACCGCTTTGTAAATTGGCTGTTCCTTGCGTTTCACCCACCATAATCACTTCAACGCGTTCGGCTGGTGTAAGTAGCAGTTCATCAACAGGCGAGCGAGGTTTTTCAAGTAAACCACCTTCGGTACCCACCACAATCCATTTCACCCCTGGAATGTTTAAACGAAAATAACGAGCGCTAGTGGCATTCCAAAGACGGATTCGTTCATTCGTTTTCACTTGAATCTGGGGCTGATATTGACCGTTGATTAACACAAATTCACCCTCACGACCGTTCATCCAATCTAACATCGTGTTTGCTGGAATGGTGCCATCGGCATTTAAACGCAGATCGGAAATCACCCAATGTTGTTCAGGAAGGTGTGCAAGCGGATCATTTTTCGCTTTAACAACGAAAGTGCCTGCTAAGCCTTTATAGACTTGTTCGGAAACATGGTCATGTGGATGAGGGTGGTACCAATATGTCCCAGCACTGCCTTGAGGTAGCGTAAAGCGATAGACTTTTTTCCCTTGCGGTTCAACCATATCCATCGGGTTACCATCCGCCTCATTTGGTACATCTAAGCCGTGCCAATGTACTGTTGAGGGTTGTGGTAGGTGATTGATAAATTCAATTTCTACGGTATCTCCTTCAAATACTTCAATTTGTGGCCCTGGTAGTTGTCCGTTATAAGCCCAAAATTCCGTTTCTTTATTGTCTGCGAGGCGAATTTTAATTGGCTCTGCTTTTAAAGTGGCTTTGAACAGTCCAGCTTGAGTCGATTGATTAGCAAGTTTTGGTAATATCCCATTAAGCGATAAACCTGAAGGCATTGCCTCAGTTGGCATTAGGCCAGTAGGTACTGAATGCATCATCGCCATATTGCCATGTTGTGCGTGGTTCATCATATTCGCGAGGCTATAAAGCGAGCTACTGGCTAAGCTAATTCCAATTCCATAACGTAAAAAATCTCGACGTTTCATTCTTTCCCCCCCCTATTGGTTATAGGATTTAAACACTTCACTTTCACCGTTTTTCTTAATCAAAACAACATCATAAGGATCTTTGCGTCCGCCGTATGCTTCACCGTCCATACCTGGTGAACCAATTGGCATTCCCGGTGCAGACAAGCCTATTGCATCGGGTTTTTCTGCGAGTAAACGTTTGATATCCTCAGCAGGTACATGTCCTTCAATCACATAGCCATCAATCACGGCTGTGTGGCAAGAAGCATGTTCATATTTAATGTTAAAGCGCTTATGAGCATCATAATTGCCTGTTTCGTTGACTTTAACCTCAAAACCGTTTTTCTGCATATAGCTGATCCATTCATTACAACAGCCACAAGTCGGGCTTTTCCACACTTCCATAGAAAGTGTTTGTGCTTGAGCAAAAGCGGTTATGCCTAAACTTAAAAGCAACAATGAGCGGGTGAATTTATGTAATTTCATAAGATGTCCTTATTTTTTATTGAGATTGAATGGACATCATTTTAAAGCTTAACCTAGGGTTAAGGTCAAGTAATCTGAAAAAATTCTATCATTTGAAAATTTTTCTCAAAATCCTACTGCTTGTAGTAGAGATATGCCAACGTACCATCCACTATTATTTTTTAAAATGTGATCAGAATTATTATTTATGATGTTCTGAATGACCACCTTGAGTATTCGGCATATTCATATTAGGGTTCATTTCTTGATGCATCTTCATCATTTCTTCAGGCGTTATTTCGCCCGTCATCATTTGGTTGTGCATTTCTGTTATTTGTTTAGCATCCATTTGCATTGAATGAGTCATTGCTGGTGTAGTGGGTTGATAGCCTGCTGAAATAGGATCTGCCATGCCAAAGATCATAGCAAAGTGACTCACAAATAAGAAAATCACAAGATAAACCGCATGTAATTTAATTTTTGCACTATCCACGAGATTTTTATGAATAACTTTTAATTCCATGAGTAAAATAATAAAAATAGGAAAGGTAGCTAATAATAGTGATGCAATTGATGCGATATCTACCCAACCACGCCATTCAGTAATAGTCGGTACGATAAAACGCTTACAAACCGACCGTATTGACTTACTCTATCAACACCGTGTTGATCCCAATGTGCCGATTGAAGAGGTGGCTGGCGCTATTAAAGATTTAATGAAACAAGGCAAAGTTTTGAATTGGGGCTTGTCGGAAGCAGGCGAGAAAACCATTCGCAAGGCACACGCTATTCAGCCTTTAACCGCCGTACAAAGCGAATACTCGTTGTTTTTCCGTGGTCGTGAAAAAGATGTCATTCTCGTTTGTGAAGAATTAGGGATTGGGTTTGTGCCTTGGTCGCCGCTGGCAATGGGAGCATTGGCTGGTTATGTGGACGAGAACAGCCGTTTTGAGGCTGATCCAAGCAAAGATTTGCGTGGTATTATCCCACGCTTTACACCCGAAGCGATGCAACAAAATGTGAAGTTAATCCAGCTTGTGCAAAAATGGGCAAAACGCAAACTTTGTACGCCTGCACAGCTTTCTTTGGCCTGGCTAATGGCACAGAAAGCGTTTATCGCGCCAATTCCTGGGACGAGCAAAGCCCGTCATTTGTTGGATAATTTAGGCGCAGACGATGTGAAATTTACCGAAGAAGAATTGGCGCAATTCCGCCAAGAATTAGAAGCCATTGAAATTGTCGGCTTGCGTTTGCCTGAAGCAATTTTGAATTTTTCAGAAGCGAAATAGTTTTCAGATACCTGAAAAAGTCGTAAATAAAAATTCTTTCTTACAGCGGTCGTTTTCATAAAATCCTTTGAAAAACGATCGCACTTTTTCTTGAATATGTAGCAAGATTAGTGGAAGATTTATCGAAATTGAAAGATATTGGGAAAAGGGTAAAACTGGAATCAGACAGATGATTAGGCAAAACGCTATAGTCAATAAGTGTAAAAATGGCATAATCAACTCAATGAATTTATGGACAAATATTATCTGTTTGGTATTTTATAGTAAGTACATTGTGTAAAAATAAAATCTGAAATTTAGTCTTTTTATACTTTATTTTTACGTACTCATACTTCAATCTGGGAAACTTAATATTTAATTAATTGATTTAAAAGAATTTTATAATTTACATTCCTAAGTGATATAGAAACAACCGTTTTGAATTACATATAACTTGAATTTGTCAAAATAAGCAAGCAAATAATAGGAAAGAGTCTTTTAAAACCAGTCTTACGTCGGGCCTACGTAACAAAATAAGTGGCCACCACAATTATGTTAACTATTTCCCTCTTACAAAAGCATTTGTCTTTAATTTCACCATTTTTCCATCAGAATTCTTAAACCAATTATTTATGCCCATAATCTGTTTTTCAGTTAATGTTAGCTTTCTTCTGAGCTGATTTAATGTGTCTTGTATAAAATTTAAGTCATTCTCTGGATTATGCTGAATAAATGATTGAAGCCAATATTCAGCAGCATAAACAGCTTGTAAGTTTTGGTATGTATACAAAGGATATGCCTCACCATACATAATCACTCTTATGTAACTTTCATCTTTTTGAGATATTTGCCCTGTAAGTTCATAGTTATGATAGATTTCATTTAACTTTTGAGATTTTATAATCGAGGTTAAATGCGATAGTTTTTCAAATCTTAAGGTCAGGTATGCATTAACAGCATTATTGTCCAAATAATTATGTACTTCGTCATCGTGTATGGATGTGAAATTATCTTGCTCAACATCTACTTGCTTATCCGTTTTATCATTTGTTGTTGGCTCATGAAGTAAACATCCCTTTGTGATATCAACTATTTTCTCTTTAGGATTGACTACATTCTGACCGTTCTTATTTTGAGCACAAGACGGTCCTGAAAAAGAGATATTGCCAAGTTCATTTTGAACAACAATAGCTTTGCCTGATGTAATCATTCTACTGCAAAATTGACATTTCACTGTATCAGTAAAATCAATCCTAATTTTTTTCCACATAACATATCTCTCCATATAGTGAGTAATAAAAATACTTCTTAACTCTCTTCATTGATGAAATAATTGCAAAAATAACTTTGATAGAGGATAAATATATGAATTTCCCTCCAACTCGATGGAAAATATTACACCAGTATCAAACTGAGCTAGAGCTCTGGGTTGAACAAGCCACAGAAGAGCATATCAAGCAATACTTGACTGAAATTCACGGATGTGTATACCCAGATGACTGGGAAAATGTGCGTATATCCCATATGTCATCTCAAACTCATATTTTCCATAGCTGTGAACATTGCCTAGAACTTATCTCTGCGATATTAACAATCTCACAACTAAGCAGACCCGATCTAAATGGTCTACTGTGTGACAGAAAGCTATAATATTTTTTCTCTTTGTAAGTAAAAGAGTTTTAAGTAGATTTTAACCGCACTTTTGCAAAAAATGAACGCAGATAACCCGCTTGTAAGGAGAATTCTATGCGTTACATCAAATATAGTTTATTTCTTGTTTCTACAATGCTAATTTCAGGCTGTGCTGAACTCTCAGCAATTAACGATAAGGTTGGGGATTGGGCCGGGCAAATGAATCAGACGCTCTATGGCTCTAAAGACGGCTCTGTTGAACAGCATAATGGGCGACAAGTTTATACTAAAACCCGAAATGGTAAGTACGTTTATCAAGATTCCGGCACATTGCAGTTGAAGCGGAATATTGATGATGTATTCCTGAAAGTTCGTCGGGAATTTGGCTTCCGCCCAACGAATGCTGATAGTGACTCCCGTAAAGTTTATCATACGGTACAAGGTACTTTTTACCATGTTTCCGGCTATTTTGAATCTGATGTAGATACTGATGGGGTACACTTAGGTGAAAACTACTTGGAAGTTATCATTGAAAAAGGCAGTAAAAATCAGGTGAATGTTGAATGGAAAGCAACTGGTAGTGCTAGATGGCTCGATAGTGCAAAACAGCGTTTACTTAATACATTAAAATAATAACTCATATTGCTCCTAGAACCTCTTCCCAGTGGAAACACTGGGATTTTTTATGTCCTTATTTCTCAAATTATTACATCCTACGAGACAATAAGTCGTTGAATGCTATTTAATCAGCACATTACTATTTGCCTATCTGTATTCATTTTAGGAAATAATATGAAATTATTTATTTGTGAAAAGCCATCTCAAGCTCGAGATCTTGCCGGCGTATTGGGTGCTACTTCAAAAGGTGAAGGCTTGCTGGCGACTGCGGATAAATCTATTATTGTCACTTGGGGGTTCGGGCATCTCGTTGAGCAATATCAGCCGGAAGATTATGATGAAGCGTGGAAACGCTGGGCATTTGAAACATTACCCATTATTCCTGCTCAGTGGAAAATGACACCGAAAAAAGAGTCTAAGAAGCAATATTCTGTTGTAATAGGGCTTATCAAAAAAGCAACCTCCGTGGTCATTGCGACCGATGCTGATCGAGAAGGTGAGATGATTGCTCGTGAGCTGTTAGATTTAGCTGGATACCGAGGTCAAATCCAACGTTGCTGGCTATCAGCTCTGGATGATGCCAGTATTCGAAAGGCTCTTCAAACACTCAAATCAGGTAAAGAAACCGAGGCTCTTTACTACGCCGGTATGGGACGTAGCCGCTCGGACTGGTTGATTGGAATGAACTTCTCCCGTTTATTTACCTTAATGGCTCAAGCAAAAGGCTATTCCGGTAAGCCATTGAGCGTTGGTCGAGTACAAAGTCCAACATTAACTCTTGTGGTTAATCGAGATAGAGAAATTGCTAATTTCGTGCCTAAATCTCATTATGCGTTAGCGGTTCAGCTGACAACAACCTCTGGTGAAACTTTCGTTGCCGGGCTTGCAGTACCTGAACAGTATTTGGATGAGTCCGGACTTTGCCTTGATAGTCGTGTCATACAACAAGCCGAAGCTCAAATTAAACAAACAGGCTTAGCCAAAGTGGTGACGGTTGAAACTAAACGAGAGAAAAAATCTCCACCGTTACTCTACGCATTAAGTGATTTACAAGGCGAATGTAACCGCTTGTTTGGCTTTGGGGCTCAGCAGGTGTTGGATATCGCACAATCCCTTTACGAAGAGCATAAAATCACGACTTATCCCCGTACAGACTGTGGTTATCTGCCAGAATCACAATTTTCTGATGTTCCTAACGTAATCCGCTCATTAGTTGCCTCTGATTCAGGGCTACAAACTCTCTTGCCTAAATTAAATTTGCGACAAAAAAGTCGGGCGTGGGACGATAAAAAAATTACCGCTCACCACGGTATTATCCCAACCATTAAAAAAGCTGATTTAAGTAAATTGAGTGAGGAGGAAATGAAGGTCTATGATCTCATTCGCCGCCGATATCTTGCTCAATTCTTACCGCACTTGGAAATGGATAAAACCGTTGCCACTCTGCAATCTAGTGGGCACACTCTGGTTGCTCGGGGAAATGTCATCGTTGCTCAAGGCTGGCGTATCTTGTTTGGCAAAAATGTGGATGAGGAAACTGGTAATGATGATGAGAAACAAGGATTACCTGTATTGACTAAAAATCAGCAATGCAATGTCACTCATTCTGAAGTCCGAACATTGCAAACTAAACCTCCCGCACACTATACAGAGGGGACATTACTCGATGCAATGAAAAATGCCGCTCGCTTTGTGACTGACCCAAGACTCAAACAACGCTTACGTGAAACGGAAGGTTTAGGCACAGAAGCAACCCGTGCCGGATTAATTCAAGGCCTAATTGACAAAGGATTTCTCCTTAAGAAGAAAAAATCACTGGTTGCCTCAGCAGAAGCCGTTGCCTTAATTGATAGTTTGCCGGACTTACTGAAAAATCCCGGTTTAACGGCATTATGGGAACAAGCCCTCAATCAGATTGCCGAAGGTAGTATGACACTTGATGCATTTATGCAAAAGCAAGAAGCATTTGTAAAACAACTTATCGGCAGTTGTATGCAACAGGGAATGTCACTTGGGAATATTGAAATCCGAAAATGTTCAGAATGTGGTAAGCCAATGAGAAAAATCAATCACGCTAAGGGAACATTCTGGGGATGTACTGGTTATCCAGATTGCCAACATAAAGAGGCTGATAAAAAGGTAAAATCAGCTTCAAATAAATCTGCTAAGAAAAGTAGTAATTTAAATGTACTCGATCAACTGAATAAATTAAGAAGCCAGTTATAAATTCAAGTAGATTATGGTATTATCAAGGAACAAAGAACCCGTTTTGTAGATTGTCGGTTATCAATCTACACCAGCCAAAATGTCTCCCAGCATTCTGAGAGGGAACTCCACTTTGTGGGAATGCCAACTAAACATTAAATGGATAATGCCAGCCACATTAGTCTGTTGTAATTGTCTAAATCGTGATTGCAACGTCATAATATTACCCGATTGGGGGGATTATGACGTTGCAATTACTGCTAACTATTCTGAGCCTGAGCCCACAGGTGAATAAAGGGTGCCGTTTGTGTCCTCGATGATGCCACAGATATGCCGATTAAAGACCACAAGGTAATCGGGTAAATTACGAACGAAAATATCAACATTGTCACGAAGGTGCTGCTATTTTCAATATAGTAACTTATATTGGTCTAACTTAAATTTCATTTATTCTTCAAAAGTACAACACCGTTGGTAAGTGATTTATCAACGGTGTTGTCATTTCCAATTCTCTAAAATCAAAATTCAATTCTCAATTAACTTTATGATTCAATATGGCTAAATTATCCTCAATTTAAGACGCTGTATATAACAGCACTTAATAAGTCGCATAACTCCTGAGAAGCGACGGCTATCCTTAGAGGTAGTTGAGTTATTGCCAAAATGTCTCCCAGCATTCTGAAAGGGAACTCTGTAAATTTGCAGGAATGCCAACTCAATCCCTATCATTTCAGTGAATATTCATTGAGATTCCATTTTACTTCCACCTTGCGGGGAACATTTTTCCCGTGTTGGGTAAGGATGTTTCTCCGCTTTTTTACATTTGGAGAAACAAACTATGACAACTCAAACTTCTACTCAAAAAAATTACTTCAATCTACATACTACCGGCATTGGCTATTTAAACGATATTCGTTTAGTAGAGCATAAAAAAGGAAATCCTTTTTATGCTTGTCGTGTTGCAGCTCTTGTTGGCGAATCTGACTCACCAGAGTACAGATATTTTGATATGAATGTAGTCGGTAAAGAAACCGAAACACTCATCAAAAAATGCCAAAAAGCGGTCTCTGAAGAGAAAAAAGTGCTTGTATCATTTGTAATGGCTGATTTGTGGTTCGATACTTTCACTTATTCAAGTGACAGTAAATATCACAAAAAAGGCGATACTGGAGTGTCTCTTAAAGGTCGCTTAATCCGCATCAAAATGATTAAAATTGATGGGGAAATCGTCTATCAAGAAAAACCAAAAGCAGATGAGCAATCTGAGTAATTTTACCCAAGCCCGACAATTTATGTTGGGCTTTACTTTATGTCCCGTAGGGAAACACTCCCTGCGGTGTGTTTTCCTTTATTTTACAATTTTAGGAGAAACACGATGAACTCACTTCAACAATTTGTCAAAACATTATCACCAACAGTCCTTAATGGTCGCCATTTTGATGGTATTGTTGGCGATGTTGTCTTTGTTCAGAACGGCTATGGTAAATGGCTTGATCAAGGCTTTACTATTATTGGTTTTGACAAAAGCATAGAGGAAAAGGATTGGATTTACCTAGATTGGGATTGCTATTGGTTCGGAAAAAATCCGGCACAGGTAATCCCTGAAAAATCTTGGGCTCAATGTTCTTGGCTTGCTAGAGCGTATTCAATCTCTCTTGAACGTTTTAATTCGTTAGGCTTAGAGCGTGAATATAACATTGTGTCTGATTGGGATAACCCCATTTATGGTACAGATATTCAGTTAATTGAACATTCCAAGGAGTTTTTCCGTTGGACTGAAGCCGATGATAGAGGGATTTTCTTAGTTCACAACGAGATGGCTTTTCATTTCTTCAAAAAAGAAATTAAAGCCTCATCGGAACCGGAATACTATCAACCTATTGAGACATTCTGGAAAGATGCTACGGTGGTATTGAACATAGAAGATCTAGATATGTTAGAGCGAGTAGGATTAGAGCAAACTAATACACCTGCTTTAGCAAAATTAACTACGTTTGTACAGGCTGCTCGCAACGAAATTTCCAATGGTAATATCGTATTCTATCGAGCATTTTAACATCTAATACAAAGAGGATTATTATATGAATCGACAAGGTATTTATATCAACGGTAAACAAGTCTTTGACTCTAAAGGCAAAGAGATCAACAGCGTTCAAATCATTAATAGTACAGTGCAAACAGTTGTTGGGATAAATAAAGGTTATATCTCAATGGCTGCCGGCAATAATGTATTAATTGTTGATGGACAAACAATTGCATTAGAACCCTCTCCGACTATCAACATTGAAGTATTTGGCAATGTAACCAACCTCAATGCAGGTTCAGAAAATGTTCGTGTAACAGGCGATGCCAAATCTGTTTCAACTGTCAGTGGTGATGTCACAGTGGATGGTAATGTAACCTCGAATGTGAAAACTGTGAGTGGTGACATTCATTGTAAATCTATTTTAGGTAAAATTAACACAGTGAGCGGTGATATTTATCGCTAATATTGACTATACACCCTATCGGGAAACATTCTCGGTAGGTATGTTTCCCCACTTTTTATTTAAAACTTGGAGAAACATAATGGAAGATTCCTTTTTTGACTTTGATGATATCTCTTGCTATTTAGGACAATGGGAAGCCATCTTAGAAGAATATAGCGATATTGTCAGTATTGAAGACTTTTGGCTTGTTGCCAAAGAATTTGAAACTGTACCACATTTCGGTAATCTGTATCAGGAGCTTGTCATCTCTCGCTTAATTCAACGATTCTGTACTGAATTAGATATTGAGCAAGATTCAGATTTAGTTGAATTTGACTACTATATCAATGCAATAGACACGCATTTTTACATTAATCGCCAAAGAATCTGTGATATAGATGATTGGAATGAAATGTTAGACAAGATTCGTAAAGAAATGACGCCGGCTAAATTAGCTGCCTAATTTTTTGCAAATTTTTACTAAAAACGACTCTTGCCGCAGTCTTAGTCCACCCACTTGGGGAAATACTCCCCTAATGGGTGACATTTCCCCGTATTTTATTTAGGAGAAATGTATGACGTTTGAACTTGGTCGAGTATGTACAACTCGTGCTGTTGCTGAATGTTTCAATCAAAATGCCTTGGTTGAATTGCTTAATCGTTACTGTTATGGTGATTGGGGCAATTTGTGTGAGGAAGATAAATTAGCGAATCAGGAAGCAATGAAATACGGAGGGAGAATTGTAGCTCGCTACGATGTAGATGATGAAAGTCTTTATATCATCACAGAAGCTGATCGTAGCTGTACAACAATCTTATTTTCTTATGAATACTAAGGAGAAATCCGATTAACACAGCACATTATTGTGTTTTCAAACGCCGTCTAATGATGGCGTTTTTTTATTCTCTCAATCAACAACAGAATAAATCATTCAAAATCAGCAATGACTTCGCCATAGTTGGTCTAGATTCCTTTCATACTTGGAGAGATTAAATGAAAACAAAAATATCCTTAATGACTGTTTTTATGCTTGGCTTAAGTGGTTGTGTTCATCAACAGGATACAGCTCAAAATAGTGATGAAATCACACCTATGCCTGATTCATTGCTAACACCTCAAATGCAACAATTACCTCCACAAGACCGTATCGTGTCCAAAGATATTTACCAAGAACAGACTACCTCGAATACCGAAGTGGTACGTGACGGACGCTACACCTTAATCAGTATTGCTCCGGAGGAAGGTCAAAAATATCTGCTTGAACAAGTCGTATCAGTCAAAGTCTCCAATCCTAAAAATCGTTTTACTGCGAATGTCCAGCAAGGTTTGCGTTCTACATTAACTAATACGGGTTTAGATTTGTGTTATCCACCTATCGGAGAACAAGGTAATGCGGTTCAAACACTTTTTACCCGACCTCTTCCAAAAGTTCATTACCAATTCGGTCCGATGAAATTATATGAAGCTCTACAAATGATTGCAGGTCCCGCTTATGAACTAACTCTTAATGATATATCCCGTACGATTTGCTTTAAAGCTCGGGAAAGTTCATTCCAAAACCCTCATAAACCTGCTGTTGCCGTTACAACGACAACAATTAAAACCGAGGTCATTGAGGAATAATGAGGGAAATATCAATGAAGTTTAATTTATGCCGTAAAGCTATACCGTTGGCAGTACTACCTCTTTTATTGTCCTTTGCATTACCTACTCTGGCTCAAAATATGCAAACAGAGACCGTAAGTAGCTCACAATCGACTTTGCAGAAACAAAGCCAACATCAACAATCACAATTAAGTGATAGCCTAAAACAGGCTAAAGAATGGGGATTGACCGTTGAAGAATGGAGTCGTTATACCGAATTAATGAAAGGTGAGCGAGGTATGTGGTCGCCAAATCTAGATCCGTTAACTGCTTTAGGTATCGAAGCACGAACTGCTGAGGAAAGGGAAAAATATGCTCGTATGTTGGCGAAAAAATATTATGAACGAGTGTCAAAAGAACTTGATTTTGACAAAGTTTATCGTCAGGAGTTTGAGAAACTTTATCCGAATGAGCTACCTTTTGAGGTTGAACCACATATTTCTCAATCGGTAGGTCGTGTGGTTTATTTTACCCGTTTTGATAACTGCGATTCTTGTAAAAGTGATCTTGGGAAAATCCTCTCTTACGCAAATAATCAAACACCTCTCGATATTTATATTGTTGGGCAAAACATCTCCGATAATGATATTCGTAAATGGGCTGCCGACAATAATATTGACCCAATAAAAGTCAGTAAAAGATTGATTACCCTTAACCACGATAAAGGCTATTGGCTGAGATATTCGTTAGGAAAAATGCCCGCTGCTTACCAAATCAAACAGGATGGTGAATGGACATCACTCGTGTATTAGTCATTGTTGCAGTCTTTCTTTCCAACATTAGCATTTCTCAGGCAAAGCCCTTCAATGGATTTGGTTCTGAAATTGACAGCTATATTCGTATGGCTGCTCAACGTTATCAGGTGAGTGAAGCAATGCTACGAGGTTTTGTCAAAATGGAAGATGGCTGGTATGGCAACATTTCACCAACAGGAGCAACCGGTGTTGGGCAGTTTACTATGGGAACCTGGAACTGGCTATCTGAAACAGAGAGGGGAAAGCAACTTGGTATGAAGTTGATTACAGCCAAAAATCGGGGTTCTTACGCCGATCCCCGTCGAGATAAATATACGAATACCTTAGCAACGGCATTATTGGCACGTTGGCATATTGAGCAATTTCAACTCCGTAATATCCCTATTACTGATGAGAATTTATATATGGCTCATAATATCGGCTTAGATGGGCTGCATCGAGCAATGATGGGGAAAGCTACTAAAGAAGACATTTTAAATATGCGTCGTAATGGAATGAAAAGTTGGATGACGGTAAGAGACTTTCTCAATTACCAAAAAGGACGTTTTTTAGCACATAAGCAAGAAGCCAATTTTATGACTGTCTCCAAGCAAGGGCATATTCATACCGGAGTTGCAGCTTTCGTTTATCCCACAAGCCAAATGGGAAAATCGGTCAAATGGGTTGAGCCGGATAATAAAATGATTTGGGTTGAACCTAAAAATGCAATGGTTTGGGTAGAACCCCAAAATACTCTTCAGAGGTAAAAATGCAAAACAAGGTAAAAGTATTATTGTTTAGTTTATATGTGTCCCATTTCTCTTGGGCTGATTTAACCGTGATTGCTGATTTCGGTGGTGAAAGTGCGGTACGTTTTTATGAATCTTTGCAACCGGAACACGATGAAAATGCACCAAACTATCCGAATTCCATTTCAGCCTCAGTGAGTGAGGCTGATATTTTACCCATTGTTTCCCATAAACTATCTCCCGGGACTATTAAAGAAAAACCATTTGATTTAACCGGAATGCAAGCCATTTTCTTAATTGGAGCAGATAATACCTCAGCTCAGTGGTTACAACAAAATCGAGAGAAGTTGATCACGTTGAATGCAACAGGGCTTGTAGTGAATGTACAAACACTCTCCGAACTTAATCAATTACGAGACATTGTACCGGAACTGAGAATATTACCAACTCCCGGAGATGACCTTGCAGAGCGAATTGGTATTGCACATTACCCTGTCTTAATCACTGAAAGCGGAGTTTCACAATAATGTCTGCTAAACATACCTTAGAGGCGTGGTTACGACCTCCTGTTGAATTTTTTCCGGCAGCGGTTCACGCTTCTTGTGCCTTTGTCAGTGCTGCAGCTCCTTGGTCTTTGGCACTCCATCCAAGTATCGGTTACAGTATTGCAGCTGGTTTTGGAGCATTGAGCTTTTATCGGGCAAAACAAGGTTGGCAAATTGTGCGTTACCATCGCAACCTGAAACGTTTGCCTAATTATTCAATGACAAGCAAGCAAATTCCGGTCAGTAATAAGTATCTGTTTGTCGGTAAGGGATTTGAATGGAAACCTATTCACACTCAACGGTTACACGATTGTTTTTCGGATAACGGTTCAAAATATCTGGAGCCTTCTAAGCTATTTAAAATGGCTCGTGAGTATGAAAAACGACACGAAAATTGGCTAACACATCTTACCTCAAAGGATAGCCGGTGGAATCTGGTTAGACCTCTGCCACCTGTTGAGGGTATTCCTGCTATCCATGGAATTGAGCCGGATGAGGTTGATGTCGTTCAATCCGTTAGCTCTCGGGTTGGGCATACGGTAGTATTCGGTACAACACGTGTCGGTAAAACTCGTTTAGCTGAGGTCTTTGTTACCCAGGATATCCACCGAGGTAAAACTGCTGATGAGCGTGAAGTGGTAGTCTTCTTTGATCCGAAAGGCGATGCCGATATGCTCAAACGAATGTATGCGGAGGCAAAACGAGCGGGGCGAGAAGATGAGTTTTATGTTTTCCATCTAGGTTATCCCGAAATTTCTGCCCGTTATAACCCAGTAGGACGCTTTAATCGTATTTCGGAAGTCGCTGGGCGTATTTCAGGACAGCTAAGTGGAGCGGGTAACTCGGCGGCATTTAAAGAGTTCGCTTGGCGATTTGTCAATATCGTCGCACGTGCATTAGTTGAATTGGGAAATCGCCCAAACTATGTTCAAATTTCCCAGTTTGTACAAAATATTGATTCATTATTCCTTGATTATGCGGAAAAATTCATTCGTAAAACCGATCCAAAAATTTGGGAAAATTTAGCAACCATCGCCGCTGGACTGGATGAAAAAGCACTTCCTTTCGGAATGAAAGACCGTCCGCTGATTTTTGTGATCAACAAGTACATTGCTGAAAGTGCAGTCTTTGACCCAATTCTACAAGGACTTGCCAGTGCTGTACGCTATGACCGTACCTATTTCGATAAAATTGTTGCCTCATTGTTGCCGTTATTGGAAAAATTAACGACAGGGAAAATTTCTGAGCTGTTATCCCCGGATTATGCTGATATTTTGGATGAACGTCCGATTTTTGACTGGGAATCCATTATTCGTAAACGAGGAATCGTTTATATTGGTTTAGATGCTCTCTCTGATGCGACAGTTGCGGCCGCTGTAGGAAACAGTATGTTTGCTGACTTAGTCTCAATGGCAGGTCATTTATATAAATTTGGGACAAATGACGGATTACCGGGAGCATTCAAAGAAAAATCCAAACCAGTGAAAATTAATCTTCATTGTGATGAATTTAATGAATTGATGGGTGATGAATTTATCCCTCTCATCAACAAAGGCGGTGGTGCTGGAATACAAGTAACTGCTTATACACAAACACTCTCCGACATTGAAGCTCGTATCGGCAGTAAACCGAAAGCGGGACAAACCTTAGGTAACTTCAATACACTCTATATGCTGAGGGTAAAAGAACCGGCTACGGCAGAATTACTCACAAAACAGTTACACGAAGTGACGATTAAACGTAGCACGGTCACGTCCAGTACAACTGACTCCAGTAATCCTGACGATGATAAGGCGTTTAGCTCCAATACCGGACAGCGTATCAGCGAAAGTACCGTTCCTATGTTGGTTCCGGCCAACATTACCAATTTACCAAAAGGACAAGCATTCGCTTTAATGGACGGTAGTAAATTATGGAAAATTCGAATGCCGTTACCTGCTGTCGATAAAGATGATATGATGCCTCAATCTTTACGAGAGCTGACAGATTATATGCGTAAAAACTATCACGTTGTTGAAAATTGGTGGCAACCGGCATTTACAGAATATACGCCGTCCCGAGACATTGCAGAAGCATTTGAAGCGATGTCGGAGCCTCAATATAAAACACAGATAGACCATCAAGTAGATAATTTCGGCATAGATGAACCTTACGATATTGATGAAGAGGAAAATGATGAGTAGTGCCAAAATGAGAGAGGAAAAAAGAACCAATCTATTAGATTTACCAAATAAATACCGTAATTTTAATGGGGAGTTTTCAGCTTCCTGTGGCTTAGATAATGCAGAAGAACTCCTGATTCATAGTCAATCCTATTTTATTGAATGGTTTGAACAAGGTTATTCCTTCCATCAGTTTGCCGAAAAATTCGCAGATCAAGGGCTTTCGTTATGGTCTGCCGATGAAGTATCTATGCGTCACTCGGATAAATCCAAAGATATTTTCGCTTTTTATCTTGCTTTTGATAATAATCCTTCCGGCTATATCCTTGTCCAGTGCCAGCTCGATAGAGAGGATAGTTTGCAATGAGTGAAGAAACTAAAGCTCGCCGAAAATCAGGTTTAATCAACCTGATTTTTGGAAAAATAAATATGTCGCTTGCTGCAATTGCAGTATCTCTCATATTCAGCATTATTTTAGAGTGGATAGGCATTGCTTTCTGGTGGCCGCAAGAAGGGCATTTGCATAGCCAAACGATGATGCTCAATGAGATGCAATGGCTATCGGATGACTTTTCTCAAAGCCTGTTTGCCAAGTCTTCTACTGCTTTTGCAACATCAATTATTGAAAACGTGTATAACTGGTTATTCGTTTATACGGGTGTTAAGGAGTGGTTAACTTCACCGGGTAATGGTAGTATGGAACAGTGGGTACATCACTACGGCAGAGCCTATATTGAATCTGTTATTTATGTGGTGATCACCTTTATTATTCGCCTCATTATTATTGTTTTTACCAGCCCACTCTTTTTATTGACTGCACTTTCCGGTTTAACCGAAGGACTGTCATTACGAGATATACGAAAATTTGGTGCCGGGCGGGAATCAGCCTACCTATACCATCACGCTAGACGTTATATTATGCCAATGATGGTCACAGCTTGGGTGCTTTATTTATCTATCCCGTTTTCAATTCATCCGAACATCATTTTAGTCCCAGCAGCCTGTTTGTTTGGTTTATCCATCTGTATAACTGCGGCGAGTTTCAAGAAATTCTTGTAAATTTCATAAGCCCTTAGCAATATGCGGGGGCTTATTCTTCTGTTGTTGCCTCTGTATCTTCATTTTCTGACTCAGTATCCCAATCAGAATCCTCCCAGTCTTCGACTTCCCAATATTGTGGATATTCATCATCTTCAATGATTTGTTCAGAAATTTGTTCAGAGGTATTCCAAATAGGAAATTCCCCGTACTCATCCAATTGTAACTCTATCTTTTTTCGCTCATCATCGCCTAGAAATTGCCAATAATTACAGATTAACTTTCCTCTTAAACTTAATTCCCAAAGACCTCCGTAATTATATTGAGCATTTTCTGCATGGCAAATATTCCCCACTTTCTGTGCTGAAGGAAGAGAATGGGCAACATATGGGAAAACTACAAGGAACAGTGCTAGATATCTCATCTGGTATCTCATCGTAAAGCGTGAAGATTTCGGTGTTGATACTACTTAATTGACTAGCTTAAACATAGAATAATATCTTTCTCACCATTTACTATTTTGTGCAATTTCTCTTCTGAACGGTAACAGAGTTTTCCATTAAATTTTAGGATCGCTTTTGGCACTCTTAACCTGAAGTAAAACTAAAAATAGAGGTGCACTATGTCTATTTCAACATCTTTAAGGAAAGGTATTGTTGTCCTTGTTACCTTATCTTGCTTGCCAGCACTTGCTTCAACAGAACAAGAGCAATTAGCCCAGGCAATTAAGCAACTGGAAGCGGCAAAATTATCACTTCAACGAGCAGAAAAAGTAGCTAAAGCCTCGCCTAAAACACGAGAATACTTTAACTATTCTGCTATTCACAGTGATATTGAAACCGTCAAAAAAGGAATTCAACAATATATCAATCCAAGCCGAGCATTACCTCGTGATCCGAATGTACTACGTACATTAAGTGATGATTATAGCAAATTACGGGGGCAGTGATGTCTTACTCCCCTGCGAATGCGTTTTCTGTTGCCAGCGGTATCGACCCTTTTAGATTGAAAATCATGATCGCCATTATTTTTCTTTCATTACTGCTCTTAGCCGTCGCTTGGGCATTGAATAGTGGTTATAAGGGATTTTCATTTAGAGATAAAAGTCCTTTTTCACTTTTAGTTTTATTTCTCAAAGGAGTGGCACTGTTAGCTTGTGTTACTTATTTCTTTATCTATTAGATTCGAGGTCTATTATGAACCGCATTAAATCTCTTACGAAACATCTGCATAGTCGTTATTTGGCTGTAATGCTCTTCTTCTGGGGTTCCCTCCAAAATGCATTTGCAGCCGGTCCTGATGCTTCCAAAATCCCAGACTTCCAAATTCCAGGCGTGGATAGTAATACCAAAGATCCAATGGAAATTATTTGGATTGTTCTGAAAGGTCTTGTCACTCTCGGAGCTGTTATTTTAGCAGCCGTAGCCATTTTGACAGTTGTTAAAGCATTGATTGGCATCTATAACGAAGCTACATCTGAAAATGGTAAAAAAGGTTGGGGACACTTTATTCTCGCCTTAATTATCGGCTTTATTGTGATTTTCTTCTGCTTGTGGTTAGTCAAACTTGCAGTCGGACTCTTCTAATTAAAATGTCTAGGAGACCAATATGTCAGAACAAGATACAACCATTCCTTTTCTTCCCACCCGCCTTAATCGTGAAGCTACCGTTTACGGTGGGATGACAGTTAGTGAGTTCGGCATATCTGCCGGATTAGGATTTATGTTAGGTCTGATTGTTGGTCTCTTCTTGTGGATATTAACTGATTTTTGGCTTCTTATTCCGGCAATGGCAATGTTGCTCTGCATCGCAACTGTCTTAATCGGAAAAGGTATTGTCGCTGCGGTTAAACGAGGAAAACCAGAGGCTTATTTAAATAGATTAGTTGAAAAGAAAATGGATGACCTCTTTAACGGTCATAAGTTTATAAAACGAGAAGGGTTTTGGTCTATTCGCCGATATAGAAGGAAATAACAAATGAGCCAGTTAAAAAGCCAATTACACGAAAAAGATAAACATATCAAAACGACTCGAATTTTTGCCTTCCTGTTTTTCATTATTATTTTGGTACTGGCAGGCGTAATCTATACTTTCCCAAGTCGCCTTACGATATACAACCCACCAGATCTGCGTGCTGGGAGCCAACGAGCTTGGTGGGAAATTCCTAAACCAACAATTTATGCATTCTCCTATCAAATTTTCCAGCAAATGAATCGGTGGATGACAAATGGCGAAGAGGATTATGAGAAAAATATCACCACCCTCAAACCATTTTTAACACCACACTGTGAAGCATTTTTACGACAAGATTATAAAGATCGTCTGCGTAACAATGAACTACGCAGCCGAACCCGTATGGTGTATGAAATTACCGGTAGAGGATATAGTGAAGATAAAGTTACCATATTCAGTGAAGATAGTTGGGCTGTCAATCTTGATTTAAGTGTGGATGAACATTTCCAAGGACAGCCGGTAAAACGAGTTTATATTCGTTTTCCTATCAGTATTGTGAGAATGGATGTCGATTCTGCTCAAAACCCTTGGGGATTAGGGTTTAATTGCTATCACTCCATTCCAAAACTCTTAGAAGGTGTTGAGCCAAAAACAGAGGAGAAAAAATAATGAAACGTCTACCAATTTTGCTCGTCTCTTTGCTTATAGGCTTCTCTGGGAGTAGCTTGGCTGATGTATTGATGAAATGGGAAAGAAAACCACTTCCTGTTGCGTTACAAGTGGAAAAAGAACGAATTATTTTTGTCGATAAAAATGTCAAGGTTGGTTATCCGGCAGAACTGGACGGTAAGCTACGAATTCAATCTACCGGTGGAGCCGTCTATTTAAAAGCATTAGAAACATTTCCCTCCACTCGCATAGAATTCCGTGATGTTACAACCGGTGAAATTTTTCTATTTGATTTAACAGCAGCTTCGAAAGTCGCTAATCCTGAAGAGGCAATTCGAGTGGTTTTTGACGGTACGGTAGAAAAACAATCTTTTTCAAGCAATAGAGATGATGAAAGCTCTGATCTGCCTATTGCGAATAGCCGTCCTCAGCTTCCAGTACCTGCCGCATTGACCCGTTATGCAGCACAATCACTTTATGCTCCACTACGTACAGTTGAACCTTTAGATGGTGTGCGTCGTGTGGCACATCGTCTACCTAAAAAAATTACCAAGCTGCTACCGGCTTATTCAATAGAAGCAACACCTTTAATTAGCTGGCAGTTAGACGAATATGTAGTTACCGCTATTCGTTTGCAAAATAAGGGTAACACTCAAATTACGCTTGACCCTCGAGAGCTTCAAGGACAATTTTATGCAGCGACTTTCCAGCATAATTGGCTTGGGGGGTACGGAGAAAATGAAGATACCACAACCCTGTATTTAGTGACCGAAGGCTATGCTAATAACGCATTAATTCCGGAAACCCGTCCAGTCAAACTAGTCAGTAAAAAAGTGAAAAGAACAACAAAAGTTGAAACTAAACCGGCTCAATCGGCGAAGTAGGAGGAAAGGCAATGAAAGCGAATAAAGCCTTATTTGTCATACTGGGCATTGTATTTATCTTAGTCGGTGGAATTGTCTATGCCTTATTTGGACGTAGTGAGTCAGTTCCACAACCGACACAACAGGAAATTTTAGATATTTCCATTAAAGATTTAACACCTGAACAAGTCAGAACAATGGGTATTCAAGGTGATACGCCGATTGATACGCTGCGTACCCTTGTGACAACCGTTAAATCCAATGAGCGTCGTATGGATGAGTTAATTGATGAAAATCGCCAACTCAAACAGAAAGAAGATTTAGTGAATGGTCGTATCAATGATGCGGTAAATAATGAAACCCGAAAACTGCAAGAGCAGATTGCAGATTTGAAAATGCAATTATTTGATATGGCGACTCTCGTTAATAACAAACCAACAACACAAGAGTCTACCCCTCAGGTAGAGGCTCAGCCTAATACGGTACCGAATAAAGGATTTGGAACAGCAGGAGATAAATTACCTATCGGTGGTGCAACTATGTCCAACGTGGATACCAGTGGAATGTATTGGGTAGAACCAAGCGATCAGATTAGTTTGGATGCAAGTGGAAAACCTGTGTCAGGCAATACAGTAGCAACTAAATTTGGCTTTCCGAAAGATTTTAATGGAGGACAATCTGCAGGAAATAACGAAAAGAAAGGTCTGCCGTTTTTCCCGGAAACAGATACTGTGACAAGCTCACAAGGAACGGCTGGAAACGCACGTGGTAAAAACCAGATGACATCAGTATATACCATACCAAGTAATTCAACATTCCTTGATTCAGTTGCAATGACGGGACTCATCGGACGTATCCCGATTGATAATCGAGTATCGGATGCTTATCCGTTCAAAGTACTTATTGGTCGAGAAAATCTCATTGCTAATGGTATTGAATTACCTGATGTAGACGGAGCAATTGTATCAGGTACTGCTACTGGCGACTGGACACTATCCTGTGTTAGAGGCAGTGTAAAAAGTATGACTTTTGTGTTCAATGATGGACGTATTGTGAGTACCTCTAATAAAGGGAATGGCGAAGAGATTGGCTGGTTATCAGATAGTTCGGGTATCCCTTGTGTTCCAGGAGAGCGGAAAACCAATGCCCCAGAATATTTGGGAACGAATTTCTTTTTGGCTGCTGCAAGTGCTGCTGCCCAAGGATTCTCACAGTCACAAACAACCACTGTTGTTGATGGAAGTAGTGTTGTTGGAGCTGTTACCGGCGATCAGGGTAAGTTCATCTTAGGACAAGCTATCGGAGGCGGCTTAAAAGAATCTGCTGACTGGTTTAGAAAACGTTTTGCTGAAAACTTTGATGCTGTATATGTGCCACCGGGTCATCGTGTCTCTATTCATATCGAGAAAGAGATTGAAATCGATTACAACGCCCAAGGTCGTAAAGTGAAATATGGCTCAAAATCAACGAATTCACAACTGGATTAGAAGGAACAAACGATGAAACATTTATTTTGCATAATGATAAGTGCCTTATTGATAACAGGTTGCACAACATCAACAGAAGAATTATTACCTACTAACGGCAGTACGATGCGGGATATTTGGGATAAAGGAGCGAGTAATAACGATCTACACTTATACCGTTCACAACAAGGGCGAACACTTGACCCTGTCGATTATATTCCTAATAGTGAGCAACGAGCCTATACCCGTACGGCAGAAAATGAAATTAATAACTTGTTCCCTCGTTTACCTAATCCGGATCTGATTATGTATGTGTACCCACATCAAACTCGTTCCGGAGAGCCTCTCAGTATTCCAGGATATTCTACAGTACTACCTTTCTATGGACGAGTTCAATATGCTCAGCCGGGTGATAGAACAAGAGGGCTTTAATCATGTCTTTTTTAAGTGAGGTATTTTCCTCTTTCAAACCGACTAAAGCAGGGGTTATATCAAGTGAACCAAATGAAAATACCGGTGAGTCTGACATCATTCAAAATAAAATGAGTGAGGTAAATAACGAGGTTCAACAATTAAAACGCAGTGGAAAACTCACCCAGTCACAGCATCACCGTCGGTTATACTCACAAGAGCCCTCCTTTATCGATCATCTACCTTGGGGAGAATATTTGAATGAGCACGGTGTGATACTCCTTGATGATGCCCGTAGTGTTGGGGCAGTATTTGATATTAAGCCGATTGGTACTGCTGGCCGTAGTATTGAATTTTTAAGTCGGATACGTAATCTTGTCAAAGATGCCTTGCAAGACAGCTTTGATGAATTGGATGTAAATCCGTACGTTGTTCAATTTTATTGCCAAGACAGCGATGATTTACAGCCTTATATTGAACAGCTACGAAATTATATCTCGCCTATCGCTAAAAATAGTGCATTTAGCGAAGAATGGTTACGGGTACAAGCCAAGCATTTCAAGGATATCGGTAAACCAGAGGGGCTTTTTATTGATGAGCGAGTGACAAATACAGCTTGGTCTGGTCGTATACGTAGTACCAAAATGGTGATCTATCGGTATGTTGATAAATCCAATGACACTAATGAAAATCTGATTGTCGAGCAGCTGAACAATGCTTGTTCTCGCATAAATGGAGCTCTAACAACTGCTGGATTACAATTGCAGCGACTGGATGGCGAACAATTTCGTCAATGGCTGTTACGTTGGTTTAATCCCAATCCTTCTATTAATTTTGAGGGGTTAAGCAACAATGATTGCTACCATCTCTTTGGTAAACAAACCTCAAATGACGGGCTTCCAGAATTAGCGTTTAACGATTTCAGTGAAGATTTATTTTATTCTCAACCGAAAAATGAAGGCAACTATTGGTATTTTGATGACCAACCGCACGAAGTTGTTGTAGTCAATAATTTGAGGAAACAACCGGAAGTGGGGTTGATGACTGGCGAGATTACTCGTGGGCGTAATATCAATGCATTATTTGACTTGTTGCCGGAATCAACCATTATGGCAATTACCATCGTCATCCATCCACAGGATAAGTTGGAGGCACATTTAGAAAAAATTAGTAGTCGAGCGGTAGGTGAAAATTTTGAGTCGAAATACCTAAAAGAAGACTGTCAAACTGTACAGTCTTATCTTAAAGAGGGGCATAAACTCTATCAAGCAGCTATTGCATTTTACGTTCGAGGTAAGGATGAAAAGGAGCTACGTACCCGTTCTCGCCAGTTGAGAACGATTCTGCTCAGTAACAACCTAGAACCCGTGAAGGAAAATGCAGAAATTGCCCCACTTAACAGCTATTTGCGTTGGCTACCAATGAATTTTAATCCGCAGATGGATGCCAAATCACATTACTACACGAAGTACTATTTTGTACAACATTTGGCAAACTTATTACCTATCTTTGGCCGAGATACCGGGACTGGGAATCCGGGGATCACTTACTTTAATCGAGGAGGAGCACCATTTAATTTCGACCCATTTAACCGTAAAGACAGAACCAAAAATGCTCACAAGCTATTATTAGGTCCAACCGGTTCGGGAAAATCAGCTACGTTATGTGGGCAATTATGTCAGGCTATGGCCGTTTATCGCCCACGGACTTTTGTTGTTGAGGCAGGAAATTCATTTGGTTTATTAGCGGACTATGCAGAACGTTTCGGACTGACTGTAAATCGCATTACGTTAGCTCCAAACAGCGGCATTGTCTTACCACTCTTTTCAGAAGCACATCGTCTATTGGATATGGAATTAAACCCGGAAGATGTGCCGGAAGACATTGAGGATAACGATGACACTGATGATGAAGGTGATATGCAACGAGATTTATTGGCCGAAATGGAGCTGACGGCACGTTTGATGATCACCGGAGGTGAAAAGAAAGAAGATGAAAAAATGAGCCGTGCTGATCGTGCTGCTATTCGTCGTGCCATTTTAAATGCAGCTCGCCAAACCAAATCTGAAGGCAGACAAACGCTGACTGAAGATATTAAAAATGCTTTGGAAGCATTAAGTCATGATGAGCATACTCGTGAAGAACGGCGTACCCGTTTAGCAGAAATGGCAGAATCATTAGAAATGTTTTGTACCGGTGTAAATGGGCAATTTTTTAATCGAGAGGGGGCAATTTGGCCGGAGGCTGATCTAACCTTAGTTGATTTAGCTATGTTTGCCCGGGAAGGCTATGAAGCAGAGTTGGCCATTTCCTATATTTCACTCATTAACCATATCAACAGTCTTGGTGAAAAATACCAACACAGTGATCGGATGATTCTGAATGTAACAGATGAATCACACATTATCACGGCCAACCCATTATTAGCTAAATTCCTAGTTAAAGGCTCAAAAATGTGGCGTAAACTAGGGATTTGGCTATGGCTTGCTACTCAAAATATGGATGACTTCCCGAATGAAGCGGCGAAATTACTCTCAATGGTCGAATGGTGGGAATTGTTGAATGTGTCTGCCAGTGAAATTGATGAAATCAATCGTTTCCGGAAACTGTCAGAGGCCCAGAAAACGATGTTGTTATCTGCCAAAAAATCAGATCGTAAATATACCGAGGGCGTGGTATTAGCAACGAATATGGAAGCTCTATTCCGAGTTGTACCGCCTAGCTTATTTTTAGCTTTAGGAATGACTGAAAAACATGAAAAAGCAGAACGTAAGCAACTGATGATGCAGCACGGCTATACCGAACTCGATGCAGCTTTAGAGGTTGCAGCTCGGATTGATAAAGCAAGAGGAATACACTAATGAATAAACAACATTACCGTTTATTTAATGCAGGCCCACAAAAATCCTCATTAGGAGTTGTATCTCCAGCGGTAGAAACTCAATTGCTTGGATTTTGTGAACAAATTCGCCAACTCATCGGCGTTGGGAAACAGATTACCTTATTCCCTCATCGTGTCGTGCAAAATCACTGGGCTATCGAACTTTCTGGTGAGCAGGGTTCTGTTCACTTATTACTTAATGTGACGGGGCGTTCTTTGCTACCAACTTCCAATAACAGTGAATGGTCAGCTCGTTTAATTATTGAAATAGCTGATCATGTGGATGCTTATTGGTTTTCGGCATTCCTTACTCAGTATCTCGGTTTGAAAAGTAATCTTTTACCCTTATCCACATCAATTGCGGATAACTCTGTGTATAACGAGGTAATAGATAATAATGAAGTCTGATACAACAAAGCCTAAAATGACAAGGGTTATTACTGTATTAAAAATAACCTTGATGATCATCGGTATTATTTTATTACTACTCGTTGTTGGCTGGTTGGCAATGACCTATTTTCCTTCCACAAATTTTCAAGCGTGGTTCTATGAAACCCGCTATGCCTGGTTGGGATGGCGATTTGTTTTATATGTAGCTATTTGGCTATTGATGGTACAACTTAATCGAAAAGGGCAAATGCCATTAAAAGCCAGGTTAATGATTTTATCTGTCATCCCAATTATTGAGGGACTTAATTTACTGTATCTACTTTAAGGAGGATGAGATGACCTTTACCGTAGATAGTTACTTAGAATACTTTCTTACCTTACTGGCTTGGATCATCAACAACAATATTTTCGCTGTATTGGTTCAAACAGGGTTGTTTGTTCTGCCTCTCATTTTTGTCTTAATCAGTACGTGGATGGAAGTCAAAAAACAAGGTGAGGACGAAGGTAATAAAGGGGATTTACTTATTACTTGGCTCAGCCTCAAATTTTACCCGGCGATGTTTGTCGTTGTATTGGTCTTAGCTCCAATGATACCGATCAACCTGAATAATATTGAGTTGAATGTAGAACGTTCTAAAGCCTGTGGTTATCGTGTTCCAACTGCACCAGAGGATAGTGGTTATAACCAAATGAACTCTGAATTGGGTGATCAACAAGCGAGAGTCCCTATCTGGTGGGGATTATTTCATCAAATCAACAAAGGGGTAACACACGCCTTAACAGCTTCAATTCCCTGCAAACCGGATTTACGTCAAGTTCGTTTTGAAGTTCAACACGAGAAAATCAATAATCCAGCATTATTGACAGAGGTTCGCTTATTTGTACAACAATGCTATGTACCGGCACGTCAGAAAATTCAAAATAGCCAACTTTCATTGAGCCCAGCACAGGTTCGTGAGACTAGCTGGTTAGGTGGCCGTATTTTGATTGCAAATAGCGAGCTTTATCCCCGTTATCGAGCCCAACAACCTCATAGTCTATTTCCCTATAATGCTTCTCGGGATAATGGATTGCCGAATAATGGAGAGGGTGGTTTTCCAAATTGTGCAGAGTGGTGGGATACGGCGAATAATGGTTTAAAAGATCGTTTATTAGATGATGTAAAACAGAACTTCTCTGCAAAAGTGATTGATTTTTTCAGCAGTAAAGAAAATTCCGATGAATCCATACTTCGTACCGTATTACGAGCTGAGAATATGGATATTTCGAGAGGGAAAGTTTATCCCGGGTATGGGGGAAATTTAGACAGATCATTTACAAATGAAGTGACTAAAACAGCTTCAATGTTTGGTCTGTCATTAGGCAGTATCGGAGCATTCCCTGCTTTTGATTCGATGCGGCAAGCATTACCGATGGTGCATTCATTTGCATTAATGGCATTGATTATTCTCACGCCTTTAATTATGGTTATGAGTGGTTATTCGTTAAAAACATTGGTTACGCTAACTTTTGTGAATTTCGCATTAGTTACACTCACATTTTGGTGGGAACTAGCTAGATGGCTTGACTCTTGGTTGCTGTCGGTCCTCTATGATTCAGGCACACATAGCAGAATAAACCCTTATTTCCTTGAAAATACACAAGACGATATTATTGTGAATTTTGTGATGGGTTCTATGTTCTTGGTCTTACCAGCGATTTGGCTAGGCAGTATGTCTTGGGTAGGAGTAAAAATGGGAGAGTTTGCAAGTCATTTAACTACTGGTTCTAGAGACTCTAAAACAGCGGGTTCCAAGATAGGGAAATAATCTAACAACTGAATAATAGAGTGGTATATACCACTCTATTTACTTTTACTCATCAACACGGTAATTACCTAGATATATACCTGGTCCATCATACCCATATTGATATTCATCATCTTCTTGTTCTTCATCATCAGAAAAAAGTGATTTTAAATCTGTATCTTTAGACGATATTTCTGAATTAGCCATATCTTTATATTCACTATACAAAGAAATATGCTTATAAGCCCATATTCTGAGAATAAAGAAACCCAAGATAAATAGAGGCAATCCTGCAAAAATTACCGCAAAAACGACCACTTGTTGAATAGGCTTAGGTAAAAATGCAGTATTCTGTTTGATAAATTTAACTGGGTTAGCGAGCTGCTTTCCGAAATCGATAAATTTCATAGCTCCTCCAATTATTCTAATTAGCTGATTTTCAGCTCAGTATGATAATTAATTAAAGTTGTATATTCAAATTTATGATCTAATTTATAACCGTTTTTATGTGCAGTGATATATTCACTCACATATTTCTTAAATTCACGAACAATTCTACGCTCATTACCTTGGATATTCAACAATTCTGATTTGTTTTTGAGCTGAACGGTATCTGTTTTTAAATAGCTTTTATCTGTCAGTAGAATGGCTTTTGAGAAATCAATTCCTTTAAATTTGCCGTATTCCTGAGGATTAGGTATCGTTTTAATTCCAACTCCTTCTCTTTCAGGTAAATTAGAACGCAATGGTAGGGCAAAATCTAAATTTTTAACTCTAACTAATAGAACACAGTATGGGCGAGTCTCTTTAAGCAAAATTTCTTTCAGATGTGGAGCGACATCAAGGTAAAACTGCTCAGATAAGTATCTAAGTTCAATATTTTGTGTTGTAATATCCATTTTATATCCTAAGCAAAACCCCTTAAATCTTACGACTTAAGGGGCCTCATCTACCGAGCTTTGTATTTTTTAACGTGGGCCGGCTCTGGCACCACAATAGTTCATCTACCGAGCTTTGTATTTTTTAACGTGGGCTGGCTCTAGCACCACATCTATATAATAGAGTATGGGGGATGAAAAATCAAGCCATTCCCCCATATTATTGAATTATCGCATTACAAGGTATTCATTAAATGAACATCAAACTTATAATAGATTTTTTTGTAAGGATCACAATCTACAGAGCCAATGCTTGGTTGATCATTATCACGGCTAATCGTTGCTCCAGGCTCAATAAACTCTTTTGAGTTACCATTTGGTTGAACAAACCCAACTACATACTTCAAACCATCATTTTTCAGTTCTAATGCATACGTGGTAAAACCTGATCCTCTAGCGATAATTGAGCCATCGTTGGTCACCGCTTTTTTGATTGGGTTTTTGAAGATAGTTTTATCATACGAATACTCGTAATCATTTCCTACCCGTTTAACTGTGAGAGGTTTACCTTCTGTGCTGGTACAAGAAAATACCACATTTTTATCCGTTGCAAATGCTGAAGTTGTACAAAGTGTAAGTACAGTAATACCTAATAATTTACGCATAAATGTAACTCCTTATGAGGTTAATTTTTACCGAGAATATAGTCAGCTTCCTGATTCCGGCGACGTGCATTGATGCCATTATTATCAACTTGGCGATTTCTGATTGCAGTAGCTAAAGCATTCATATCACCACTTTGAGCTGATCTTCTGGCTGCATCAAGTACGCTTTTTGTTTTAGCAAGTGAACCATAATTATATGCATAAGACACTAAAACAGCTTGAGCGTTCGGCGGTAACGCATTCCAATTTGAATCTCCAAGCTCTTTTCTCACATTATTTGCGAAGATAGCTGTTCGGCGGGCCAAATCACGCTCTGCATCTTCTTTGGTAATGACCGTATCTTTGGTTACTTTTACGATCGTACCATCAGCTCGGGTAATTGTATCGGAACCATATCCTACTCGATGAGCATTTACATCCCATTGAGCCTTAGAGATAAAGCCTTCAAAATTACGTAGTAATCCTGTTGCTTGATCCATCGTTGAACCGCTGATTTGTGCGAGTGATGGGAAATTTCCACCTACACCTGAACCACCTCGATTTGGCAGATTAGGTATGAGAGCAGCTACATTCGGAATATTCGGGATACTCAATGCAATATTTCTACGAGAGAGGTTAATATTAGAGCCTGCCTCTAAATCAGTTAATGCAACATTACCGTTTTCAAGTCCTTGAACACGTTTATCCAGACTGTCTTGAGATAAACTATGAGCACCAGCAAGAGCTTCTCGTTCGGATTTGCTTTGCAAAATCACCGAAGCCGTATTGCCGGTGATCATTTTTTGCATATCCATTTCTAGTTTTACTTGGGAAATTTCACGGTCAATAATATTGAGTACTCTTTCCAGTTCTACTTGTGCATCCGCATTTTGAGCGACATTTGGCTCACGCATACCAGCTAAGACTGCTCGCCGAGCCAGGAGCATTTTTTCCATTATCTTACTAGTCGCAATTTCTGCAGATAAGCGTTGGCTTAATACCTCAACATCAGGATCATCTCGAAGACTCTCAATAAGCCCTCTTGTTACTGGTACAGTAGTTGAACTCAAATCAGCTAACAATTCAGCCTTAGGCACATCCATATTCAGTACATTCTCTAATTTGACAATAGTACGAACATGTTCTTCCTCAATTTCCGGACTCAAGCCTACACCGGCTTTTGAGCTGGTTTTAGTGCCACAATCCTCTTTACAAGTCGAAATAGATTGTTCACCAATAATCTTAGTTAAAAAATCGGCTGCTGTTTGTGGATTATCCCAAGTTTGGCAAAGATTCCCATCACAGCTTGAACCTGAAATTGTACTGGTATCTAAGGCATTACGTTTGTTCAGTAAATTAAACCCAGCTTTGACAACATCGCCAACAACATTGATAGCTTCTTGGTTTTCCCCACCTTTTTTCTGACCTCCTATCCAAACTCGCCCATCTTTCCCTTTTTTATCTTCCAGGTCTTTTTGAGCTTGTTTTGCATCAGGTTGAGAGGAGGTAATTTGCTTATAGCTTTCTAAATCAGCTGCTTGCCCCCATTTTCCTCCCAGTGTATGATCTGCTAAAACTTTGGACATTTCTTCACAACTGGTTTTAAGACGGTTGAAATCCAGCTTACCTTGGTACATACCATTTGTGAGTAAATCGTAGAGTTGAGGGTTGGCCCGTTGCAATACCATTGCAGGCATACTTGCAACCGCACCTTTCGCTGAATCAATGACATTCCCCATTAAATCTTTAAAGCCGTCTTTGAGACCGTTTAAATCATTTTTAATGGTCGTTTTAATATCAAAATTACCACAGGTTAAATTCGCTTTCCAACCAATTCCTAAATCAACAACTTTGGTATTACCACGACTAGGTGGAGCCATATAACCCATTCCACCGCCGATTTGGTAAAAAACACGGTCTGAAATAATCGAATCCGACTTACTAAATTCCAGTTTATCCGTAATCGAATCGGCATAAGATAGTCCTGATACACTTGATAATAATGCTGTCGTGATCCGTAAGTGGGATTTTTTGAAGTTAAAGTGAGATTTCATTATTGCTCCCAATGTTATTAGTGTGACCAATCAATACTGTAAAGGAATGTTTGCCCACGGCGTTTGCAACAACTATAAGGTCGCCATAATGCCCAAGCATAATCACCTTGATTTGAAATTTGAGAAGAATAGGTATCTGTTTGCCCTCCATTAGGAAAAACAGAGCAGGTATTTGACATTTGAGGGTAAAGTATTTGCCATTTATGTGTTCTTGCTTGTCCCTCTTCGACCGGTCCTGGAGGCCATTCTCCTGCACCACCTGTTTTGGCTGCTGGGAAATAAATGTGTGGCTGAGCTGTTCGGCTCACAATGTCTGCCACTCTCTGCACAATGGTCGCAGAGGCTTTATAATCGTGTGCTTGGGTTACCCAACCGGAACGTGGGTAAATATTTCCCCAGCTATCGCCTACACGGCCAACTTCCCGCATTCCCGGAGTCAGAGCTTCCGGGTAAAACATTTCCGGCATATTTTCACGCCAGGCAAAAAAATCCAGCCCACTCAAAAAGTAAGGCATAAATGGCGTAGTTTGAGTTTTACAATAGTACCCCGTATTTCCTAATAATTGACCGATAGCTCCTTGTGGGTGTCCAAACGCATCCGCATTTTTGAAAGTGAGTTGAGAGTATTGGCGTTGTGGAGAACGGTATTCTCCACCTTTTACACCAGGATTGAGAGCTTGTAATTCTGTCCATGGCGTTTGCCCATCGTGGTTATAAGATGAAACAACCATTTCAGGTAAATAATGCTTAATTTTGGTTGATGTGCGAACCTTACATCCAAAGTAGGTACAAAATAACCAAAAACAGGTTCCAACAACTTTATATTCCAAACAGCTTGTTGAGGCACTTGATGCAGCAATGGAAGCGGTATTCAATGAGGCTCTGGCTGGTTGAGGATATAAGGTTGTTGGGACAGCTAAACTGGCAGAGATCAGTATCGTAAGAAACGTTTTTTTCATTTTGATTCACCTTGTTGTTTAACCCATTTATGCCATTCATCTAATGCTTTCTGTACGTCAGTCGTACCATAAATCACACTCGGAGAAGATTGTGGATTATCAAAAAACACCGCAGGTACTTTCTTAATGCCATTTTGCCATCCACTGATCACGCCTTGATAAGCGTCTTTTAATTGTTGCTCTTGGGCTTTCCAATCTGCTGAATTAAAGAATGCACGCATTTCTTGTTCGGCAATCTCTGGTGATTTACTGAGGTTTCGACTGATTGACTCTTCAAAATTCTCTACTTGGTCAAGATAATAAATCTGGGAAGCAAGTTGTGAATTTTGAATAGGGTACATCTTTGTGGTATAGACGATGATATTGGGTTGTGCTTGTGCAAGGGGCGAAAACACACCTGTTACTATACTGCAATATCCCAGAAATCTACTTACTTTCATCACGCTCTCCTCCCGAACAAATAAGCAGAAAATTAGCGAGATTTTTATGTTGAGGATAGGAAAAACTCTTTTCAAAAAAGAGATATTTTTTGAACAAAAAAACGGTTGATTTTATTGGAGGAATTCGTATGATATTAAGCATTAAGACGCTGTAGATACAGCCCTTAAAAGTCGCATAACTCTTGAAAAGCGGCGGCTATCCTTAGAGGTAGTTGAGTTATTTACCCAAAATGTCTCCCAGCATTCTGAAAGGGAACTCTGCAAATTTGCAGGAATGCTACCTACACACCTACCTTCCGAGGGATATTTCAATTCCCTTGGAATTGCGATCTCCTGAGGAATTTTATTCACTTAACTTTTAGGAGAACTCGCTATGAGTCAACAAACCGCAGGATGGGATGTTATCCCGTTTGAATCATCCAAAACCGTAAAACCTTCTCTTTTTTGGAAACTTGGCAACAAGCTAGGTAATATTTTTGTTTCAGCGAAACATAAAGCCAAAAGCAAGTATGTTGAAGTCACCAAAGGCATCAATCAACGGATTGCTGAAGAAGATGAAATGCGAGCCTTAGAACTGCAAATGTGCTTAGACGAACAAGCAGCCGAATATGAACAGGAAATTTCCCGCATTAAGCGTAAGATGTTTTTCTGGACTTTGTTGGCTGCCATTATTGCCTTTGTATGTGGTATGGCTGCCGTTTTTGGTACTCAGCTCTCTTTAATCTAATTTAACTCACCCATCGGGGAAATGTTGTTTCCCTTAAGGGGAATGCATTTCCCCTTATTCTGGAGAAATGTATGTTAGTTCATATTAGACTTTCCTGTATTGGAGATGTTTTACCAACTAAACTTAATGAATGGACATCAGAGCATCAAGCCTTACAGCAAGAAATTAGTCATAGAGCTTTAGAAGCGTGGCAAAATCGAGATAAGGACATCAAAAGCGTGCGATTTATGCAACAAATGCCGTCTCGGCAAGGACTTAATTTTCGCTTTCTGAGTGTGTCCGAGCAGAACGGCAAGCTAATTGTTAGTCGAGCATAGGCAACTTCATATTCACATCCTATTCTTATACCTCACAAGGGGAGGCATTATCCCCAGAGGGAAGTAATGTTTCCCTTTTATTTTTTAGGAGAAACATTATGGCTCGTAAAAAAATTCAATATACCGAAACAGATTTGCACTTATACAGTGTACTTTGGAATTTACGCCATGCACATGATCTATTCAGTGTGAAATTAGAGCGTGAGACCAAGTTTGGCAAAGCATTTTCTGTTTTTTCTCGCTTTGATGTCTGCCCGTCTTATGGCGAGGTTGATATTACTTACCTTGTTGTTAAAGCAGGAATTCGCAAAACCCTGAGAGGGTTTGCTTATGTTGGTGGAAACGGGTTTAGTCATAGTCGTCATTTGATGAGTACATTTATGTATCTTGTCAGAGAAATCTTGGTTGAACACAATTGGATTTCGGAAACAGAACTCTATGATCAACCTATATCCGTTTATAAATTCAGAGCGATTAACTTCGATAAGTGGTAATCAATCTTTCACCCTTTCGGGAAACACAATTTCCGGAAAAGGGTAATGTGTTTCCCTCTAATTTTAGGAGAAGCGCAATGTCTGGCTCAGTCTTAAACACTTATTTTAAACACGCTCTTGTTAAAGCTGGTTTTCCTAATTGCTTAAACATTGAGTATTCACTTTCTTATTGTCAAGGCGATGGCGTAGCATTCTACGGTAGGCTTAATACGGAGACGTTAATTAATCTTTTCAACAAGCTAAATCCTCAGAAACGCACACAAAAAATGTTTTCTAATCTGCTGAATCACATTGAATCTTGGGAGCCTCACTATGGCGTGGATTTTGAAATCATACGAAATAGTTTTGGGTACCGCTATTCGCATTGTAATACGATGGAGCTTTCTGTTAGAACAGCAGATGATTTGGCATTTTTCTATGATCGTGATGCCCGAAAAGAGTGGTATTTCCCTACATCAAAAGTGGAAAAATACAAAGCCCTGTGGGATGGATTTATTCAAGATTTAGGTCAGTATATTAAAGATACTTCCTGTGCCTTAGAATCGAATGGCTATCAGATTATTGAGGCCTCACCGTATCAGACGGAAACTATTTTCAAATTTAACACGGAAAACTATCTGATAGAACTTAAACGTAAATCCTCTGAATTTTATTCAGAGTCTGTTGATTGGCTATGTGGTGATGTCTGCGATTTTGAGGCAATGATAGAGGAAATCCTACAAGGGAAACTTTGCTATGCTGATTTTGTAGCAACCGTTACTGATAAGGAAAGTGGCATTCAACTAGGTAGCGATGAAATTACAGGCGTAAGCTATTCGCCGACAGACCATTCATTGAGTGGTTATCGACAAGAGCTTATTAGTAATGCTATAGCTTCTGCTCGTAGTAATGCCGCACGTTTTGCCTACTTGCATGCCTGATTTGTAGGTTTTTTATTTCAATTTGACCGCTTATCGAGATTGTTTTTTACCCTGTGGGGAAATATTTTCCCTATAGGTAAGATGTTTCTCCACTTTTTTCTTTTGGAGAAACATTATGAAACACGATTTAGATTTACTCAAATACATCTGGGATAACCGCAATTTAAATAATAAAGCCTACCAATACCTATTTCACATTTGTATAGAGCCAATGAGAAAAGGAGATTGGAATCGTTATACAATTTGGCTGAATAACAACGGTAATTTAGTTAATATTTCTGCTGTTGTATATGAAATTGTGAGCTCTCAACAGTTAAAAGATGATATTAAACTTTGGCAGGATATGCAGTTTCATTGTCGCCCAGTAAAAGTTGAAACAACAGGTTTTATTTCATTTCTATTACATCAGTTTTTCAATGGAATCACCCATGTTTTGCTGGAGCAGGGAATGATTACGGAAACAGAAGCTGCGGAAAAAAGTTATCACTTTATTGCTGCTAATAGCTTTCAACGTTTACTTTAATGGATCTGAAATAATGTAACTTTGTATTACCAAAGTAATTTTCGATATGAGGATTATGTTTAACTTGAATCAATACTGATTAACAAATTATCTGTAGTTACTGCATTATAGGCAGTTCTACTGGTTTTGATGAACCTAGAAAAACTATCTCTGTTGAGATTTTAAACCACCCATCGGGGAAACTAGTGCCCGATAAGGGTAATAGTGTTTCCCCATTTTCTACCTGAACTTTGGAGAAACACTAATGAACACTCAAACTAAATTTGATTTATACCAACATATCACAGACCGAATTGTTGCAGCACTGGAACAGGGGACTGCACCATGGTTAAAACCGTGGAGTCATCCAGAATGTAATATGGCATTACCTCGTAATGCGGTCTCTAACCGATTGTATTCTGGTATCAACACACTATTACTCTGGATTGCTACCGCAGAATACGGTTACAAACAGAGTAAGTGGATTACAGCAAAAAAAGCTAACGAGCTCGGCGGATATATCCGTAAAGGTGAAAAAGCTACTGTTGTAATGAACTACCGTCCTGATAAGAGAGAAAAACTTGATGAGGAGGGAAATATTGTGTATGACGAGGAAGGTAATCCAGAAATTGAACAACACTTTTTCATTAAGAAGCACAATCTGTTCAATCTAGACCAGTGTGAAAATTTACCCGAGGAACTGTACGATCCTATATCAGAACCTAAACAGCCTACATCGGATCCAAACCAATACGAGATTTTTGCTGATATTCGGCAGATTATCAAAGGAATGGATTTACACGTGGAAATGAAACCGAGTAATCGGGCATATTATCAACCCAGTGCAGATTTAGTTGTAATGCCGGAAATAAAACAGTTTGAAAATGCTCAAGCGTTTCATAGTGTGTTATTGCACGAAATGACTCATGCAACTGGTGCTGCTAAAAGGCTCGATCGTGAGGGTATTACCTCCGGAAAAGCAAAATTTGGAAACAAAGTCTATGCTTTTGAGGAGTTGGTTGCCGAAATGGGGGGAGCATTTTTGTGTGCCTACCTTGGATTTGATACGGTACCTCAAAATGCGGCATATATTGAAAGTTGGATAAGAGTTATAAAAGAAGATAAACGGGCTATTGTCCGGGCTTCTGGTAAAGCTCGTGAAGCTTGTCAATATATGTTAGATGCATTAAATATCTCACAGCTGGCTGATAAAAACGAGGTCTTTGAAGAAGCAGCTTAACTCTTTGCTGAAAGGTACTTTCAACACAATCTTTCATAGTAATACATAATCCTTTAGGAATTATGTATCGATTATCTTTTAACCCTTGGGGTACATTGCCTCAAGGCAAGTGTACCCCTACTTTATTTAGGAGTACATTATGCCAAACTGGTGTGAAAATAAACTACAAATTTTTTGCGATTGTATCCAAGCTAAACAAATTATTCCTAAGCTTTTCAGAAAAACTGAAAGTGATAAATGGTGTTTAGACTTTGAATTACTCGTTCCAATGCCAGAATCAATCTGCATTGAATCAAGTAGTCTTGGTGATAGAGCAATGGAATTTCTAAAAATTTCACCAAATAGACGTTTAACACGCCCTCTACTCAAAAAGTATATCTATGGGTCCGAAATTGATCGGATATATGCTAAGGCAAAGCATCATCGCTGGGATGTAGGTCATTTTATCAACTGGTTGATAAAACGTCCTGAACAACAAAGTATATTATGGCTAAACCTCGCATTAGGCCAGCAATATCTGTCTAACCTAGCTCAACATGGTTACAAAGATTGGTATGACTGGTCAAATGAACAGTGGGGCTGTAAATGGAATGTATGTTCAGATAGCTGTCAAGTTAGCTTTAATGATAATGGATCTATTAATTGCCTATTTGATACGCCATGGGGACCACCTGATGGTTGGTTCCAAGCACTTTGTACTGCCTTTCCTGACATTGAGTTTATACTTTCATTTTTTGAGCCGGGAATGTGGTTTGCGGGCAAATATATCGCAAATCTTGATGGCTCATACTGCAATATTTACATAGATGATAGGGGTATTCGCAGTTTTGCTGAGGAAGTCTTTAATGAAGAATTTGAAGATGAGTTCGAAGAGAAACTTGAATAGCCTTAATTAATTTTTCCACCCTAGGGGTAATTCCCTAGGGGGATTACTCCGTAAACTTTAAGGAGTAGTCTAATGGAAAACTTTGAAAAGCAATTTATCAGCTTATTTCAACGTATCGCACCACATTATCGACGTTCAGAAGTGTTTTATGATTTTATTACACTCTCTGCACTTGATATGTACCTAGTAACGTATCGAGATCAAGCAGAACCTAATTTGCGAGAACGCTTTGCTCATGCTAAGGCACGATATTCAGATTCTGAGTTTACTCAATTAGCAGAATTGTTAGCTGTTACGGTGAATGCTTTAACACAAAAACGCTATGATTTCTTAGGCTCAGTATTTATGAATCTCAATCTTGGTGATGGTTATAGAGGGCAATACTTTACACCATCTCACATCGCAGATCTAATGGCGAAAGTTACACTACAGGACTGTGATAGAATCATCTCACAACAGGGATTTGTTACTTTATCAGAACCAACTTGTGGTTCGGGTGTAATGGTGATTGGTTGTGTTAATGCGATGTTTGATGCGAAATACAATCCCCAACAACAACTTTGGGTTCATTGTCAAGATGTTGATTTTACAGCTGCCATGATGTGTTATATCCAGCTATCGTTATTACATATTCCTGCTTGTATTGTAGTTGGTGATACGCTATTGAATGAAACAAAAATTCAAATGTATACGCTGGCTCATTTGATGGGAAATTGGTCTCATAAACTGGAGCAACAAATTGCACCACTTGTAAATAGCACTACTGAGAAAGGCTGTGGTAACAATATAGAAAAATCAGTGATAGTGGAAGATTTATCTCAAATCTCAATTTTAGATGAAATTGATGATAATGAGCTAATATTTTACTAACAAATAATAGCCGCCTTAGAAATAAGGTGGCTAAATTATTTTATATCAGCAACTGAATTTTCAATAAATATTTGACTATTGATACCAACCGATATTGCCGACAGCATTTACTACCTTAATTTAACTCTGTGAATTGTGTCAATAGCATTTAAAGTCTATATTCTCCTAGCATTAGTGTAAATTGATACAAAAACTATTTAAAAATATTTGAGAGTTTTTAGATAACTTAACAGAAATATATTTATACACTACAAAATATATTCCAAGCTCACCCTAAATGGCAAAAGGATAAAGGAGTCCTTAAGGGCAAAGGATAACCCCTAAAGGGTGAAAGGTAACCTTTCCAAGGGGAAAGGTCTTGCCCAAAAGGGCAAAGGGCTAAACGGCTTTCATTTAACACAAAATTGATACTTTTCGGTCTCTTTCAATGCAATCAATTTTCAAGAAAATTTTTGGTAAACACACATCTCAAAGTGCGGTCAAATCTGACACTGTTTTCTCTATTGAGCAAGATGACGATGGTTGGCTATATCCCCAAAATGCTACTCAATTACTGAATACGGAATTACGTCAAAAGTATCTTGGACTACTTTGGCAACAGGTATCAATGAACCGTCAAATGTTCGAGACATTTTATCAGCAACCAATAGAACGTTACGCTGAAATGGTTCAACTATTGCCAGCTTCAGAATCACATCATCATTCTCATATTGGTGGAATGCTCGATCACGGTTTGGAAGTTATTGCTTTTTCAGCTAAAGCTCGCCAGAGTTATATTTTGCCACCGAATGTGGCTCCCGAAGAACAGTCAAAGCAGCGAGACGCTTGGACTGCCGCAGCAATTTATCTTGCATTAGTTCACGATATTGGCAAAGTTGTAGTAGATATTGAAATCACACTCAAAGATGGCTCACGTTGGTTTGCTTGGAATGGAGAACCTCCTGAACCGTATAAATTCAAATACATCAAAGGTCGAGACTACCATCTTCATCCTGTGATAGGCAGCTTCTTTGCAAATCAGATTATTCCCAAATCTGCATTTGATTGGCTGGCACAGTATCCAGAAGTCATTTCTTCTCTGATGTATGCAATGTCCGGACATAATGATAAAGCTGGGCTTTTATCTGAAATCGTGCAAAAAGCTGATCAGTATAGTGTTACCCTCGCACTCGGTGGCGATGTAAATAAACTGGTTCAACGTCCTGTCAATTCTCTGTCAAAGCAGCTTGTCTTGGCACTACGTTATTTACTGGAACAGAAAATCAAGTTAAATACTCCGAAAGGCCCTGCAGACGGTTGGTTTACCGAGGAAGGATTGTGGCTTGTTAGCAAAACTGCCGCTGATAATATACGAACTTACTTACTAGGGCAGGGGATTTCCGTGCCTAAGGATAATCCAAAGTTATTTGATGAAATGCAATCTCTCGGTATCGTAGAAGAATCTCCTTCTGGTGGGGCGATTTGGAGTTGCCGTATTCAAGCTGATTCAGGTTGGACACCGGCAAACGTCTTTACATTATTGAGAATTAAACCTGAAGTGGCTTGGGAGAATATTAATGATCGCCCAAATTATTTTTCCGGGAAAGTTAAAATAGTCGAGCAGATAATGGAAGATAGCAATATGGAAAATCATCCTCCATTAGTTGATGAAAGCACTAAACTTGTTACATTAGAGAATGTTCAACCAGAGACTATTATTACCTCTAAGGAAGTTGAAATATCTCAGGTAGAGGCAAGCTCAGATAATGCACCGTTCTCAGAAATCATCATAAATGATGAAAATGATTTAACCTCTTTTGTGCTGGATATGTTTGCACCTACGGAAAGCTCTGAGCCAAGCCTTGCTGATATTTCAATTGGTAAGGGACAGGAAATTGCAACGATGCCATCCAAACAAGAAGTACAGGATAAACCTACCACTAAAAAGCTCAACGTAACACAAAGTGCAGTAGAAACGCCCGAAACATTAACACTATCAGAGCTACAGTCACAGAATAAGGAGAACTCAATTACAGGAGATAACTTTGTAAATTGGCTCAAATCAGGTATTGCGACCAACAAATTTGCAATTAACAAGCCTACTGCCAAGCTCCATATTGTTGAAGACCACCTGTTTTTAGTTACCCCCGTTATTTTTGAAATGTATTTGCAGGAGAGTGGTCTGCCTTATGATAAGGAAATGATAAATAGTCTTCAGTATGATTTCCAAGGGCTAGGAATCCATTTACCTAAGAATACGACAATAAACGGTAAGCCAGATACCATCAATTTTTGGAAATGTGATGTAATTGGTCCGAGAAAGACTTCCTCTTTAACTGGATATTTGATAAAAAATACACATCTCTTCTTTGGGGATAAGACACTATTAAATAATCACTGTTTAACTTTACAGAAAGAGGAAACTTAAAATGACGACATCTATCTCTTTTGATTCGCTACTAGACCGATTTTTTTTTCTATCGTTACTATCTTCGCCCTGATACTAAGCGGAGCTATAATAATGTAATCCGAATTATCAAAAGACGTTACCCAAAGTTAAATGCAAATGAGATTACCACTGATATGCTAATTGAATGGCGTAATCAAATTGTTGGCGATAAAATCAAAGCTGTAACATGGAATAATTATGTCAGACATTTAAAATCGTTATATAACTTTGGTCTATCGCAAGGGGTACTCAATATAAATCAAAATCCATTTAATCAGTTATTTATTCGTGAATCAAAAAGAAGAAAGAAAACTTATTCAACCGAACAATTACATAAAATAGACCACATACTCAATAATAACATTCTATTACCTGATTTTCTAAAACCAAGTTGGTTTATTCTTGCGATTATTATGACATTGAGATGTACAGGCATTCGGCGAGGACAATTAGTGAAACTGAAAATTGGTGATGTAAATCTTTCCAACAGGACGATTTATATTTCGCCAGAAATCAATAAAAATCATGATTACCATATCGTACCGATTTCAGATTCACTTTATCTTCATATAGAAAGGCTTATTACAGAGTTAAAAATCAGAAAACAAACAGATAATTGCCAATTGTTCAATCTCAATTTATTTTCTCGATGCTCTCGAAGAAGAGGACAGCCAATGAGCCAAAATCAGCTTACGCATATATTTCGGCATATTTCTGACTTGGTCGGTTTTACTTCATCACCACATAGATTTCGACATACGGTTGCAACTCAATTAATGAAGAAGCCCGAAAATGTTTATGTGGTTCAGAAACTTCTAGGGCATAAGGATATCAGCGTAACACTAGGTTATATTGAGCACGATGTGGAAATGTTGAGAGAGACAGTGAATTTACTCTGATAAAAGAAAAATGGGAGAATATAATTTCTCCCACTTTTTTTCTATAAATAAATAATTTCTGTTTTATCTTCTAAATGAACTGATTTTATACCAATAATTTTGTCACCCTTAGGAAAATTATTCATGGTCCTAAGATTCAGTAAAGATTGTGGAATAAATAAGTGATCGTCATTTATCAATGTGAGAGCAAAGACTCTGGTTTTAGTTCTAAGAGCTTTATCAAAAGAAAGGTTTAAATAAATTGCACCCGATGACAAAGTTATCTCTGGATTAATTAAAAAATCGGGGCTGACGTAGACTAGCATACTTACTAATCTACGTCAGTCCCTTATTTTATCTATGTAGCATCATTTCTACAACGAATTGACATGTTTTCTTAGCATTTCAGGATCATTGTGAATATATGTTAGAGTTACAGTGAGATCTTTATGTCCAAGTAATTGCTTCACTGCATAGATATCCCCTGATTGCTTTAGGACTTCTGTTGCAGTTGTATGTCGGAATCGATGTGAAGTTACTGTAAATCCTATAAATTCAGAAATATGGCGAAAAAAATGAACTAGTTGTCCTTCTGTCATTTTCTTATTTCTTGATGTAGTAACTAATGAAAAGCGATTAATGTTAAATAACTGCTCATCTGAACTAGTGCTTCTAGCTCTTGATTCTAATATCAATCTTTTTAGGTATGGATATAATTTATCTGAAATTGGAATTTCATGGTGTTCATGATTCTTATTGGTTTCAGCTCTTATATTTATAATTTTGCTTGTCATATCGATATCAGAAATTTTTAGCTGTAATAGCTGGGATTGTCTGATAGCTGTATATTTTAAAGTGTAGATTAAAGCTTTAGTAAAATAAGCAGGTTGTAAATAATGAGGTAATTTCTCCTCATTTTCCAAAGAGATTTCTAAAAAATGGATTTGCCTTTCTGTTAGTAGTTTTTTCTTTGGCTTATCAGGTCTTACCATAAGGCCTTTAAATAAATTTTTAGGGTACTCAAATAGCTCATTATCTATAGCATAATTAAAAATAGCTTTAAGATGTCTGATATAACTATTCCAAGTAATTGGGCTCATTTTATTGAGGCAATACTTTCTCCATTCTAATAAGTCAAGCTTAGATATTTGTTCAGGTTCTTTATCTGGATAAAATTTAACAATCTGCGCTATTACATTTTGATAAGAACGTATAGTGGCAGGTCTATGATTCCGTTCTAAGAAAAATAAATGCAATAATTGTTCAAAACTCATACAAAACCTCATTTAGATAAGCGATCTTCAAATAGCACTCAATTTAATGTAGACTAGATCTCCTTGAATTAGCCTTGATCTTTTAAGTTAAAGTTAATTCAATTTAAGTTAAATTTAACTTAAATTTAAAATAAAGTCAATGAGGTAATATGAAAGAATGGTATACTCTTAAAGAGCTTTTAGATGTAGGAGGGCTCCCTTCAACACCACAAGGTATAATCTTATATGCTAAAAAAGATAAATGGCGTAGACGGCGTGTCTCTGGAGTGAAAGGTAATGTTTTTGAATACTACGTGTATGATATGCCAGAATCTGTACAAACTAGTTTAGGAGTAACTAAGGAAACTTTGGCATTGAAACAGGAATTGATAGATGATATTCAAAAAGAAAATGAAAAATTTCTAAATCAAATACTTTCTGATATAAAAAATGTTTTGCTCAATAGTGGGGTATTGAGAATTAGAGAAAGATTAAGCATTACTAAAGAAGAAGAAATTTTATTAAGCTATTATAGAAATAGCTCAGAACAAGATAAAACGACAATTCTTCATATGGTAGAAAGACTATCTAGAGCATCTAAAAATTAGATGTAAATCCCTTAATACTATTAATGATAAAGCTCTGTATATCGCTAGAATAAATTTAGAATATTTTCCCCTATGTATTCATAAGATAGTAAGATATGCTTCAAAATAAGCTAAAAGATATTTTTTAATATATTTCTAAGCAAGTAAGCCTTTCTTAGGTACTATATAGATTTTGATATACCGCTGTTACTCAATTAATGAAGAAACCGGAAAATATCTATGTCATTCAGAAATTGTCAATGCATAATGATATTAGTATTAAGCTCTGATATATTGAGTATGACATAGAAATGTTGAGAGAGTTTATTATTAGAGAGGATATCGCCCTTCTATACTTCATACTTATGGGATTATATCCTCTGTATTTCGTAAATATAAACCGTGAATACGTCCATTATGATGATCAAAGTTATTCTTTATAAGATCGTAAAATGAGCTATCATTATGTTCATAATGCCTAAATATGGCATAGGAAACCAAATCAGCTAATAAATTAATCTTGATGACTTTGAGTCAAGAAACAGCGGAGCTTCTGAGAAGTTCCTGAGCTTCCCATAAGTATGATCACTATCCTTAAATGTTCTTGCAAGTGCCTTAATTGACTTCTCCGTTGATGATTTATCAAAGATTGAGCTCCTTTGAGTATTGCCTTGATAATGCAAATGCCCAAGATTGTGAATTTACTCTGATAAAATAAAAATGGGAGAATATAATTTCTCTTATTCTTTTTTCTATAAGTAGATGATTTCTGTTTTATCTTCTAAATGAACTGATTTTATACCAATAATTTTGTTACCCTTAGGGAAATCATTCATGGTCCTAAGATTCAGTAAAGATTGTGGAATAAATAAGTGATTGTCATTTATCAATGTGAGAGCAAAGACTCTGGTTTTAGTTCTAAGAGCTTTATCAAAAGAAAGGTTTAAATAAATTGCACCTGATGACAAAGTTATCTCTGGATTAATTAAAAAATCTATAGAAATTAAAACAGACAACTTTTGGAATGTTGTGCCATCATTTTTTATATAAACCTTATTTAGGTCTATTTGTTTTAATAAGGCAAGATTAAAAAATTCACTCGCACCGGGTTCATAATATATTCCGCACAAGTGCATAAAATTGCTTCTTTGAAAGATAACGGATGTACTTTCTTTTTCAGTACTATATATCATTTCTTTACTAAGAAAATGATCTTTGAAAAAGATTGCGGCATTTCTTATATGCTCTAAATTATACTCAAATTTTTTCAAGTCATTAATGCTTAGTTTTTTGTATCCAGTAAATTTATTAGTCATATTTGCTTCTTTCATAAAGTATTAAGCCCACAATTAAGTGGGCCTAAATGTTGGTTTATTCTGGTGTCTGCCACCGCTAGGCCTTTACATCCTAGATTAGTATCAGAGTTTTCTGGTGCCTGCCACCGCTAGGCCTTTACATCCTAGATTAATATCAGATTGACGATGAGCCAACAACTCATTGCGTTATTAAGGTAACGCCACCTTGACAATCAGATTATAATGATTATCTCCTAAAGTCAAGCTAGTATATATTATATTTGTAATCTAACCTGTAAAAAATATACTATAAAATCATTATCAGGCTTTACAAACTTGAAAGAATGTGTAAGATCAGGATCGTCTGGAATTCGGACAGAAAATCCTAGTGGATGTATTGGCTGGATACATCGTAGTAAGTGTGTATTTGCGAATATTATTTGAACAGTTCTACGCACTTGATTCAAAATCCGCCGCCCATAAAGCGTGTCGGTTCGAGTCCGACCACTGGCACCATTTCCAAATATCCTATTACCTAAATAGTTTTCTAACTATACTATTGCTCAAATCTACCCCGATAATTCTCATTTGCAAATATAAAGTAAATTTTATAAACTTTCGAAATTGAATTCACAATTTGTTATGACTTTATGAAAAGTTATCAAAACCTTGTATTTAGTTTGGGTGTAGTGGGATTTTCTGTTGTGTCTTATGCAGAGAAACCGGATTCTACTCAACAAAAAATTGATGTTGCAGAGCAACAACGCCAACAACAATATCAACAACATCAAGCTGAAAAATTAAATACAAAACCGGATGTGCGTCTTGACACTCGCATTGCTGAAAAACTCACTCTTTCTAACCAAGAATATCCTTGCTATCCCATCCATCAAATCACTTTAACCGATTATTTCTCCAGTTCTCCAGTGAGCCAATTCCAATGGGCATTTGATAAAGCAGCTAAAAGTCTCAAATTGAGCTTACCGCATTGTTTCGGTGGCGAAGGTTTAGGCATTTTAATGAAACAAGTTCAAAATGAAATTATCGGCAAAGGTTATGTAACTACTCGAGTTGTGGTTGAAGAGCAAGATTTACGCTCAGGTAAATTAATGCTAACCGTGATTAAAGGTAAAGTACGTAATACGATAGTGGTTGATAATGGCAATATTCCACGTTTTACCCCATTACACGCTTTCACCGGATTAACCTTTGCTTTAGGCGATATATTGAATATTCGAGATATTGAACAATCTCTGGAAAATTTAAAACGTGTGCCTACTGTTGAGGCAAATATTGAAATTCTCCCGAGCGAAAGTGGAAAAGCTGAAGTTTATGGCATGTCTGAGCCATTTAAGCCTAGCTATATTCCTTCTGTTACTGGAAATGCATTGGATAATTCATCCTCTAAAATGCTAGAAGGGTATTTGTTACCAGCAGAAGGAAATAAAAATGAGAAAGAATAGAGCTGTTACTTTTATTTATGTTTACCTATCTTTCTTTTGTGGTCTCAGTATTGGCTTACTAAGTCTGTCTGTAATTGGCATGGTTCTACATTTTATTTTATATGATAGCTGGAAGTTTAAATTGCCTGAATTAAGATACTTTATAAGTCAATTGATTCTTTCATTTTTTTAAGTGTATATTACATATGGAGCAGAAGGATTCATTGATGATATAAGCTGTAGGTCGGGTTGAGTTTACATCCCCCCGATAGGGCTATTTAATATAATTTACAAGCGGTTAATTATGTTGAGGATTTTGCAAATTTTAGCGGTAAATCAACCGCTTGTTTTGGCACGAGTGAGGACGCTCGAGCCATTGAAAGATGCAGAACTACTACCGCTTAGACCAAACATCAGAAGTGGGGAATGTCATTTCTGCGAAAGGGGGTATTAGAGCAGTGAGTGGCAACCATATTAACGGTTCGTCAATCGGATATTAGCAGGGCAGACATCGCACGCAATACACGCGGATCCGCATCTGTCGGACCGGGGCACATTAATAAACGCGGTGAAGGGTTAATTTCTCTGAATTGCATAATAGTTCCTATTTTGTTATATGAATTAAAAAAACTTATGGATTCTACAATAAAAATTTGTGATTACTCAATGTTTTTTTGATATGGAAAAATTTTGAGGATAGTACAATCAAGCGGTCATATTTTCGAAAAAGTTTGCAAATGAGATGAAAAGCCCTGAATAGTAATCAGGGCTTTGGAAGTTAGGCAAGGAGTTTTTGAATCAGAGAGGTATAGATATTCACGCCGGTTAAGAGTTGTTCTTCATCAAAATCAAATTCGGCTTGATGATGCTCGGCGGTTCTATCTGCTCCTATGATAAAGTAAATAGCTTTACCACCGTTTTCTTGCACTCGGCGACCGAGAATAGTGGCATCTTCGCTGGCGTTGAATGAATATTCCTTATCGCTACTGTGGATTTGTGGCTGAGCAATGGCAATTTCTTTAATGAGCGAAACCAGTTCGGCATCATTATTCATATCTACCGCCTCGCCCATAATTTCAGTTTCGTATTCCACGCCAAAACTCACCGCAATACCTTGGGCGATTTGCATCACTTGATCCACCATATATTGATTGATCTCTTTATTTTCACCTCGTACCTCAAGCTTGATTTCCGCATCGGCAGGGATCACATTGCGTCCAGAACCGGCTTTAAACACGCCGACATTAATTCGTGTCATACCACTACCGTGGCGGGAAATACCGTGCAGTTGGGTTACGGCGTGGGCGGCAGCCAGTAAGGAATTATGCCCTAAATGCGGAGCTGCCCCTGCGTGTGCTGGTTTGCCTTTGTAGCGAATATCAATTTTGGTGGTGGAAAGAAAGTTTTTCGGATCAGCTAACACTGTACCGGAATCAGCACAAAAACTGATATGTGAACCGGCAAAGTAATTGGCATCGTCAATCACACCGCTTGCGGCAATCGCAGCCGCACCACGCACGCCCTCTTCGGCGGGTTGGAACACGATTTTCACTTTGCCTTTGAGCTTATCTTTGTTTTCCATTAACCAATGAGCCACGCCTAAGCCGATGGTAATATGTCCATCGTGCCCACAAGCGTGCATTTCACCTTCGTTTACAGAGGCAAAACCAAGTTGATTGGCTCGGTGTTCGGGCGATTTTGTTTCGCTCACATCTACACAGTCAATATCAAAACGCAGAGCTACGGTCTTGCCCGGTTTGCCTGAATCAAACACTGCGACACAGCCTGTGTAGCCGTCCATTTTGTCTAACCATTTAGGGTTTCCCCCATAGTTAATGGCTCGTTGAATGCCTTTTTCCACAATCGCTTTATTGCGACCACGCACAAAATCCGGGTGGATGATCTCTTTACCTAATAAAATTTGAAAGCCGATTGCCTCTAAATAATCGGCAATTTTGCTGGTTGTCCAAAATTCACTCCAGCCGGTTTCCGGGAATTTGTGAAATTCACGGCGTAGTTCAATCAGTTTGTCTAATGAAAGGCTCATACTGTTCTCCTTATAAAAAAGCCCTTTACGCAGGGTAAAGGGCAATTCGGTTATAACATAAATAAGGCGAGGAATAGGGTCGCAAGGATCATTCCCGGTGCGGTTCGTTTAATCATTTCAACCGGGTTCACACCTGCGATACCGGCACACACAATAACCACACCTGCAATTGGCGAGGCGGTTCGACCAATTGCACCGGCAATCGCTGCTGCCATACCTAAATTAACGTGGGTATAGCCTAATTCGGTTGCGTGTGGGGTCACGGCGGTGTTAAAGGCAATCGCAGCGGCATCGCCTGAGCCTGTTACTACGCCCATTAGGAATGGGCCGATGGTTGAACCCCAACGTACAAATTCGTTTGAGTGTTTTAAGAATTCAATCGCAGAGTCAATCGCCCCTGTTGCTTTTAAACCTGCTACGAAAACGCCGGCGGCAATAATAATCCCTAATACATTCGCATAGGCATTACCCATACCGTTAAAGAATTCATTAGTGATTTTAGCCGGTGATGTGCGAGTAACAATTAAGCCGTAAATTGCACCGATTAACATCGCTTGAGGAACGCCCATTTTCGTCCAGTTCAACCAAGAGATTTGTTGTAAAGAAGTACCGCCAATCACCAAAATAACCAGTGGAATTAATGGAGCAATCGCAAATAAAAGGTTGGTTTTGGTTTCTGTGGTATGAGTGTGGGTTGCTTCAGCTAAATAAGCATCACGGTGCTCTTTGCCATAATCTTTTAAAATTAATGCAATGATAGTGAGCGTAACTGCACCAATCGCCCCTGCAATCATAGTGTAAGGTGCGTGAGAAAGGTTTACCTCAGTAATTGTTAAGCCTGACATTTCACTAATCATTGCTGAGTGAGAAGAACCAGGGCTCATCATTGAACCAAAAGTACCGGCAAGAATGGCTGCACCGGCAGTGGCTGGGCGAACACCGGCAGATTTTAACACCGGAATTAAGGTTGCCCCCACGGCAGCTGCACAACCAGCCGCTGATGGAATAGCAATGTTAATAAAGAAAGTGATGATGGTCGCAAACGGAATTAAGAAGAATTTTAATCCGGCTAACGGTTTGGTTAATAACTGAACCAAGTGAGAATCGCATTCTGTGTATTTCATCACATAAGCAAACCCCATACTTGAACAGATTGCCATAATCAAGCCGCCTGAAGTCATACTTTTTGCAAAGGCATCTAGGGCAGCCATCGGTTGGAGGGTTAAAAGTGCCATACCTAAACCTATTGCAATTAACACCGTTCGTGTTTCGTACTTTTTGATGAGCAAATAGACGGTGGCAATAATTCCGACTATTGCAATAATAAGGTTGAACGTTTGCATAAATATCTCCTTAGTAAGTAAAAATTGAATTTGGCTCAAAGGTTTTGAGTTGCATATCTCGGCTAAATTGTAATGCAGAATTTTCGCCTAAAACGACCGCTTGAGAGCCTTCGAACTGCAAGGCTGTGCCTTCTGGTAATCCATAAACTAATGCGGTTGGGTTCACAATCAGAAATTCGGCTAATCGTTCTTCACGACTTTCGCCATTATGCCCCGGTATTTTGCCGGAAATAAAATGCGGATTAATTTGATGAGGGAATAAATTTAATGCTTGGAAGGACGGCGGATAAGTAATCGGCATATCGTTAGTCGTCATAATTGAGCTACCTGCCACGTTTGCTCCGGCACTCCAACCAAAATACGGCGTGCCATTTTCTACTTTTCGACGAATGCACTCTAGGACATTGTTTTCATACATTTGCTTAAGTAAACAAAAAGTATTGCCTCCACCCACTGCAATCACATCTGCCTGTTCAATAATATCGGTATGCTTGTTGCCACGATGTACAGAGATAATTTCAAGATCCAAATCTGCTAAAGCAGCTTTTACGGTACTTTCATATTCATCATAGCTACGTCTTACACCTGCATAAGGCAGAAAGGCGACTTTTTTGCCCCGATAATCCGCTAAAAAAGTTTTCAGCCAAGGAATGCAATGCACTAAATATTCGGTGTTTTTATATTTAGAACCACTCATTAATAACATTTTTTTCATCGCCATCTCCTTTTATCTCGTTTGAAATATGTGAATAAATTTTGATACAGATAAATATTTTTATACCTCAGTGTGGTTATAATTATAACGAGATTACATTAAAAAGGGGTGATTTATGTCAATTAATATGCAAAGAATCCAACAAATTTTTGCTGGTTTAGCCAGTTTCACATCGGTAGAAAATGAAATTACCCGTTTGGCATTTACCCAAGAAGATATTGCTGCCCGAGATTATGTGATTGAGCTTTGCAAAAAGTATGATTTAACGGTAAAAATTGACCCAATCGGTAATGTGTTTATTCGCCGAAAAGGTGTTGAAGATAATCTACCGGCTGTAGCTTTCGGATCGCATATTGATACGGTAGTGAATGCCGGTAAATTTGACGGTACTTTAGGCACGATCGCGGGGCTGGAAACCCTTTTTCAACTTTGCGAACAGAATATCCAAACCCGTTATCCGCTCGAATTGATTATTTTTACCTGTGAAGAATCCAGCCGTTTTAATTATGCTACGCTTGACAGTAAAGTGATGTGTGGAATAGCGGATCAAGCTACTCTCAGCAAATTAAAAGACAGACAGGGTTTAGGCGTAGAACAAGCCTTAAGCGATATCGGCTTAGACTTTAACAAAGTAAATGATGCTAAACGTAGTGGCTCAGAGTTTAAATGCTTTTTAGAACTGCATATTGAGCAAGGTCCAAGATTGGAAAATGAACAGAAAACTATTGGCATTGTAAGCGGCATTGCCGCTCCAATTCGGGCGATTGTCAAAATCAAAGGGCAAGCGGATCATTCTGGGGCAACGGCAATGCACTACCGCCACGATGCTTTACTTGGGGCAGCTGAACTCGCTCTCGAATTAGAACAAGCAGCGATTCAAGCAGGTCATTCAACGGTGGCGACAGCAGGTAATTTAACTGCAAAACCGGGGGTAATGAATGTAGTGCCGGGCTATGCAGAATTATTGGTGGATATTCGTGGCATTCATACACAAGCCAGAGAATCGGTATTTATCGCTCTTCAAAATAAAATTAAAGAGGTGGAGCAAAAACGCGGTTTAGAGATTGAATTACAGCTTATTTCAAAAGATCAGCCTATCGTGCTACCGACAGAAATGGTGGAGCATTTAACTCAAGTTACCGAAAATTTAGGTTACAGCTATGAAATTATGCCAAGTGGGGCAGGGCATGATGCCATGCATATGACAACGTTTTGTCCAACAGGAATGTTGTTTGTGCCGTCACATTTAGGCATCAGTCACAACCCGCTTGAGTTTACCGAATGGAAAGATATTGAAGCCGGCATTCGAGTATTACAACAAGCAGTACTTTCCCAAGCCGAAATTATCTAACCCTCATTTTACAAGCGGTTGTTTTTTGCAAAAATTTTACTAAAAACAACCGCTTGTTCTCTCTTGTTTTGCTTTGCAAAACCTTGTATTTCAAGTACAATTCTCCGATTAATTTTTCGATAAACAAACAACAAAACAGGACATTAACTGCCCGATGAAAATGCAAAATATTCGTAACTTTTCGATTATCGCCCATATTGACCACGGTAAATCGACTTTATCAGACCGCTTAATTCAAACTTGTGGCGGCTTATCAGACCGTGAGATGGAAGCTCAGGTGTTAGATTCAATGGATCTTGAGCGTGAACGTGGAATTACCATTAAAGCACAAAGCGTAACTTTAAATTATAAAGCGAAAGACGGTGAAACTTATCAGCTGAACTTTATCGACACCCCAGGGCACGTGGATTTCTCGTATGAAGTTTCTCGCTCGCTTGCCGCTTGTGAAGGGGCATTATTGGTCGTCGATGCTGGGCAGGGCGTTGAGGCTCAAACTTTAGCTAACTGCTATACCGCAATCGAAATGGATTTAGAGGTTGTGCCGATTTTAAACAAGATCGACTTACCGGCGGCTGAACCTGAGCGTGTGGCAGAAGAGATCGAAGATATTGTAGGGATCGATGCGATTGATGCGGTTCGTTGTTCGGCAAAAACCGGCTTAGGGATTGAAGATGTTTTAGAAGAAATCGTGAAGAAAATTCCTGCACCGGAAGGCGAGCCTGAAGCACCACTACAAGCCTTGATTATTGACTCTTGGTTCGACAACTATTTAGGCGTTGTCTCTTTGGTGCGTGTGAAAAATGGCGTGCTGAAAAAAGGCGATAAAATCAAAGTGATGAGTACAGGGCAATCTTATAACGTAGATCGTCTCGGTATTTTCACCCCAAAACAAGTGGATACAACTGAACTAAAAACCGGTGAAGTAGGTTGGGTAGTTTGTGCGATTAAAGATATTTTAGGCGCGCCGGTGGGCGATACTTTAACCCATCACCATAATTCCGCTACCGAAGTATTACCGGGCTTTAAGAAAGTAAAACCGCAGGTTTATGCAGGTTTGTTCCCGATTTCATCAGACGATTACGAGGCCTTCCGTGATGCTTTGGGTAAATTAAGCCTAAATGATGCCTCATTATTCTACGAGCCGGAAACCTCAAGTGCGTTAGGTTTTGGTTTCCGTTGTGGTTTCTTGGGCTTGTTGCATATGGAGATTATCCAAGAGCGTTTAGAGCGTGAATACGACTTGGATTTAATCACCACCGCCCCAACGGTAGTCTATGAAGTGGTGCAAACAGACGGCGAAACCATTTATGTGGATAGCCCGTCTAAACTCCCTGCAATCAACAATATTGCAGAAATTCGTGAGCCGATTGCAGAGTGTAATATGCTTGTGCCACAAGAGTTCTTAGGCAACGTAATTACTCTTTGTGTGGAAAAACGTGGCGTGCAAACCAATATGGTGTATCACGGCAATCAAATTGCATTAACTTATGAGATCCCGATGGGCGAAGTGGTGTTAGATTTCTTCGACCGCTTAAAATCGACTTCTCGTGGTTATGCGTCATTAGATTACGGATTCAAACGTTTCCAAACTGCCGATATGGTGCGTGTGGATATTATGATCAACGGCGAGCGTGTGGATGCGTTGGCGATTATCGTCCACCGTGCCAATGCGGCTTATCGTGGACGTGAGTTAGTGGAAAAAATGCGTGAATTGATTCCACGCCAACAATTTGATATTGCGATTCAAGCCGCAATCGGCAACCACGTCATTGCCCGTTCAACGGTTAAACAGTTGCGTAAAAACGTATTGGCGAAATGTTACGGTGGTGATGTAAGCCGTAAGAAGAAACTTCTACAAAAACAAAAAGAGGGTAAAAAACGAATGAAATCTCTCGGTAACGTAGAAGTACCACAAGAAGCGTTCTTAGCGATTTTACACGTTGGCAAAGAGTAATTTGCAAAATTAATGCGGAATTAAACCGCTTGTAAGCGGTCATATTTTCAGGATTTTTTGCAAAAACAAAACGTAGGGGCGAATCATTATTCGCCCCCACAAAACAGAGAGGAAATCAAATGGCACAATTTATGCCGATTATTTTTCTAGGCATTATTTACGGTATTTGGAAATGGTTGGATTCAATGCAACTGCCGAATACTATTTCGATCATTTTAGTGGCGTTGGTATTGATTTGCGGCGGCTTTTGGGCATTTTACAAATTCAGTGCCGATCCAAGACGTAAACAGGCAATTGCTCAACAGCAAAAACGCTTAGGCAGAGCATTAACCGCTGAAGAAATGGCAGAAATTCAGCCAAAATCGGCAGTGGGCGAATTTTTTGCCTCGCTTTTCGGCATTTTATTCTTTGTTACCATACTTCGCTCGTTCTTATTTGAACCGTTCCAAATCCCAAGTGGCTCAATGGAACCTACACTACGAGTAGGCGATTTCTTAGTGGTGAATAAATTCAGTTATGGTATTAAAGATCCGATTTGGCAAAATACTTTAATTGAAACCGGTAAGCCGGAGCGTGGTGATGTAATTGTATTTAAAGCACCGGCACAACCGCATATTGATTATATTAAACGAGTGGTTGCAGTAGGGGGCGATAAACTAAAATATGATTTTGCCACCCAGCAATTAACAATTACCAAAGCAAATGGTGAAACTAAGGTATTTGAATACAGCGAAGGCAAGCCAAACCCTGAGTTCTTCTATCACGGTGAAATGCAAGTGGAACGTATGGAAAAAGGTGATGTTACGCATCAAATTTTAAATCACCCGATGGCGTTTAACTATGCTCCTTATTTCTACAAGCAAGAAGGTCAAGCAGAAGGCGAGTGGATTGTGCCAGAAGGACATTACTTTGTAATGGGCGATAACCGTGATAACAGTGAAGATAGCCGTTTTTGGGGCTTTGTACCTGAGAAAAACATTGTAGGTAAAGCAACTTTTATCTGGCTCAGCTTAGATAAAAAAGCAAACGAGTTCCCTACAGGGCTTCGTTTTTCTAGAATGTTTACTACTATTCAATAATGTCGTGTAGGGGCGAATTGTAATTCGCCCCTAAGTCTTTAATAAATAAAGAATTTATGCAACTCGAACGATTACAGAAAAAATTAGGTTATCAATTTCATAACCTTGATTACCTCACTCAAGCCTTAACGCACCGTAGTGCGGCGGCGAAAAATAATGAACGCCTTGAATTTTTGGGCGATTCGATTTTAAATTTTACTATCGGCAAAGCGTTATACGATAAATTCCCTAAAGCGAACGAGGGAGAATTAAGCCGTATGCGGGCAACGCTTGTGCGTGAACAAACCTTAGCCATTATTGCCCGTAAATTTGATTTAGGCGAATATCTAAAATTAGGTCCGGGTGAGCTAAAAAATGGCGGACATCGCAGAGAATCTATTTTATCGGACTGTGTAGAAGCCATAATTGCAGCTATCTATTTAGATCAAGATATGGATCAGGCAATGGCAAAAGTGATGGATTGGTATGCGGATTTATTAAAAGAAATCAGCCCAGACGATTCACAAAAAGACCCAAAAACCCGCCTGCAAGAGTTTTTACAAGGCAGAAAATTGCCCTTGCCTGAATATGATGTATTAGATATTAAAGGCGAAGCCCACAACCAAACTTTCCGTGTTACTTGCAAAGTGATCAATCTCGATGAAATTTTTATCGGCACCGGCACGAGTCGCCGTAAAGCCGAACAAAACGCAGCAGAAAAAGTATTAGCGGTAATTAAAACAAAGAAATAACGAATTCCCTTCTTTCTAAAGAAGGGGATCTATATGAAAGGAAAACCAAATGACAGAACAAAACCAAATTCCAACCAAAACCTACTGTGGCTTTATTGCCATTGTTGGTCGCCCGAATGTTGGGAAATCGACTTTATTGAACAAAATTTTAGGGCAAAAAATTTCAATCACCTCACGCAAAGCACAAACCACTCGCCACCGTATTGTCGGTATTCACACTGAAGATCAATACCAAGCGATTTATGTGGACACTCCGGGACTTCATATTGAAGAAAAACGTGCCATTAACCGTTTAATGAACCGTGCAGCAAGCTCGGCGATTGGCGATGTGGATTTAATCATTTTTGTCGTTGAAGGCACAAAATGGACGGATGACGATGAAATGGTGTTGAACAAGCTCCGCTCGGCAAAAGCCCCGGTGTTGTTGGCGATCAACAAAATCGACAATATCAAAGAAAAAGAAGAGTTGTTGCCACATATTACCGAGCTTTCACAAAAATTTGATTTCGCAGAAATCCTCCCGATTTCGGCTCAACGTGGTAAAAACGTCCATATTCTGCAAAAATTTGTACGTGAATCGTTACGCCCGGGCGAGCATCATTTCCCTGAAGAGTACGTAACAGACCGTTCCCAACGCTTTATGGCATCGGAAATTATCCGTGAAAAATTAATGCGTTTCACCGGTGAAGAATTGCCTTATTCGGTAACGGTAGAAATTGAACAATTTAAAATGAACGAGCGTGGTGTGTATGAGATCAATGGCTTAATTTTGGTTGAGCGTGATGGTCAGAAAAAAATGGTTATCGGTGCCGGCGGTCAAAAAATCAAAACCATTGGTATTGAAGCCCGTAAAGATATGGAACGCCTGTTTGATAACCAAGTCCACCTTGAGCTTTGGGTGAAAGTTAAAGCTGGCTGGGCTGATGACGAAAGAGCGTTGAGAAGTTTGGGGTATATGGAAGAGTAGGCTTCTTTAACTTTCATTCGTAAAATTAAGATTGTATCAAATCTCCCCTAACCCCTCTTTTCTAAAGAGGGGGATTAGATCCCCATAAATTTTAAATTCATCTTTCTACCTGAGTTGTTAAATAGGGAAATGACTTACAAATAGACTTTGTACGATCTCCCCTCTTTAGCAAAGAGGGGGGGAGATTTGGCAGAAGTATTACAGCCTCATAATTTATAAGACATTATGACCACAGACCAATGGCAACGAGCCTTTGTGCTTCATCGCCGAGAATACAGCGAAAGTAGTTTGCTTGTGGATTTCTTTACGGAACATCACGGACGGATCACACTACTTGCTAAAGGAGCAAGGCGGGCTCGTTCGCCGTTGAAAGCGGTGTTGCAGCCGTTTACGCCATTGTTGTTGCGTTGGACGGGAAAAGGGGATCTGAAAACCCTCACTAAAGCAGAGCCGGCAGCACTTACTTTACCGATGGAAACAATCGCTCTTTATAGTGGTTTCTATATCAATGAAGTGCTTGCAAGAGTATTGGAAAATCAGACCGCTTACCCAGAACTCTTTCTGCATTATTTACATTGTATGACGGCACTAGCCACTCAAGATCGGGTTGAGCCGATTTTACGTACCTTTGAATTTCATACCCTCAAAGCATTGGGCTATGGGGTGGATTTTACCCACTGTGCGGCAACAGGTTTACCGGTTGATCCGAATATGAGCTATCAATTCAGAGAAAATGAAGGCTTTATTGCCTCGCTACTTCAAAATAACCACAGTTTTTTAGGGCGTGATTTACTGGCATTTTCTCAGCTTGATTTTTCAGAAAAAGCAACCCAACAAGCGGCAAAACGGTTTACCCGTATTGCATTAAAACCCTATTTAGGTTCTCAGCCACTCAAAAGCCGAGAACTTTTTCAAGCAATCTTGCCTAATAAAGTGAAAAGCGGTTAGTTTTGTTAAATTTTTTGCAAATTTTCAGTAAAATATAACCGCTTGTAACAATAACAATTATCTCAAGGAAATATTATGTCAAACCATCTTACCGAGCACCGTTTTATCGATTTCCCTATTCACGCTAATGTCCTGAATGCGTTGGATAGTAAAGGTTTCGAGTTCTGTACGCCAATTCAAGCGAAAACCTTTCCGATTACCTTAAAAGGTAATGACATTGCAGGACAAGCCCAAACGGGTACAGGGAAAACGCTTGCCTTTTTAATTGCGACCTTTAACCACTTATTAAATAATGAAATTGAAACGGCAAAAAATCAACCTAGAGCTTTAATTCTTGCTCCCACTCGTGAATTGGCGGTACAAATTGGGGCGGATGCACAGTTATTTTTACAACATTGTGATCTTAAACTTGCCCTTGCCTATGGTGGAGATGGCTACGATAAGCAGGTGCAAGAAATTGAAAAAGGTGTAGATATTCTTGTTGGTACAACAGGTCGAGTGATTGATTATGTAAAACAAGGCATTATCAACTTAAATAACATTCAAGTGATAGTACTAGATGAAGCAGATCGAATGTTCGATCTTGGCTTTATTAAAGATATCCGCTATTTAATGCGAAAAGCCCCTAAGCCTTCTGAGCGTTTAACGTTGCTTTTTTCTGCCACTTTATCGGCAAAAGTGCGAGAGCTTGCTTATGAAGATATGGATAATGCCGAATACATCGAAATTGAACCACTGCAACGTACAGGTCATCGCATTAAAGAAGAGCTTTTTTATCCGTCAAATGAAGATAAAATGGCATTATTATTAACCTTATTGGAAGAAGAGTGGCCGGAACGCTGTATGATTTTTGCCAACACCAAGCACAAGTGTGAGGAAATTTGGCAATATTTAGCAGCAGATGGTCATCGGGTTGGTATGCTAACGGGTGATATTCCGCAGAAAAAACGTCTGTCGTTGCTGGATAATTTCACTAAAGGCAATTTGGATATTTTAGTTGTAACTGATGTGGCTGCTCGTGGATTACATATTCCGGATGTAACGCACGTTTTTAATTACGATTTGCCTGATGATAAAGAAGATTACGTTCACCGTATTGGCAGAACGGGTCGAGCAGGGGAAAGTGGGCATTCAATCAGCTTTGCTTGTGAGCGTTACGCGGTAAATTTACCAGCTATTGAAGAGTATATCGGACATCAAATTCCGGTCAGCCAATATGATAAGGAGTCTTTATTTGATTTGCCGAAAGTGAATCGTCCAAGAAGTAAAAGTCCTTTTGTTGCAAAGAAAAATAATCGTAATGGTTGGAATAAATAGAGCTATGAATACCATTAAGTTTGCTAAATATCTATGTTGCTTAGTATTGCTGACTGGCTGTAAGAACCTAGAGCAGTTTGAGGAAGATTGGTTATCTTCGGCAGAATCGGTTAATCGTCATTCATCAGCTAAGATTACAACGAAAAAAGAGCGTAATATAGGATTAAATCCGACGGTTAAAGCTAGTCAAAATAAATTACCTATAGTTAATCAAACTGTTGTAAATAAACGGATAAATACGACCGCTTGTAAAGACAGTGATGATTGGTATTTAGATGGCTATCGTGTAGGGAAATCATTCCGTGCACAGAAAAACCAAATGTTAGAACAACGAAGTAGATACTGTGGCTATAATGTAAAAGAGTTACCTTCTCATTATTATCATAATTGGGATAGAGGTTTCCGCATTGGCATTAAAAGTTAATTTTAGACGAAAGAGAATCAAAAATGGGTTTATATAATATTGCTCAAACAGAATCGGGCAAAGTCATCTCACTTAACGCAAAAATGGCGAACCGACACGGTTTAGTGGCTGGGGCGACAGGTACAGGTAAAACAGTTACGTTACGAAAATTAGCGGAAGCCTTTAGTGATGATGGTGTGCCGGTATTTTTAGTGGATGTAAAAGGCGACCTTTCAGGTTTAGTACAAGCGGGCAGTTTTTCCGGAAAAATTGCAGAACGCATTGAGATGTTCAACTTAGGTGGAGAGGATTACTTAAACGGTTATCCTGTCTCATTTTGGGACGTGTTTGGTGAATCGGGCATTCCGCTTCGTACCACGATTTCCGAAATGGGACCGATGCTACTTTCCCGTTTACTTAACTTAAACGATACCCAAGAAGGTTTATTAAATCTTGTTTTCCGTGTAGCAGATGATCGTGGATTGCTATTGATTGATTTAAAAGATTTGCGTGCTTTACTTAAATTTGTGGCAGATAATGCGAAAGAATTCCAAGTGGAATACGGCAATGTATCAGCAGCAAGTGTCGGTGCGATTCAACGAGCATTATTAAGACTTGAAAACGAAGGGGCGGATAATTTATTTGGCGAACCTGCACTAGATTTACACGATTGGATGCAAACCCGCAATGGGCGTGGTGTAATCAATATTTTAAATTCGGAAAAATTAATTAATTCTCCAAGAATGTACGGTGCTTTCTTACTGTGGTTTATGGCAGAATTATTTGAAAATTTACCTGAAGTTGGCGATCCTGAAAAACCAAAATTTGTGCTTTTCTTTGACGAAGCTCACTTATTATTTGATGATGCCCCTAAAGCATTAGTAGATAAAATTGAACAGGTGGTTCGCTTAATTCGTTCTAAAGGTGTTGGGGTTTATTTTGTTACGCAAAACCCACTCGACTTACCCGATTCTGTGCTAGGGCAGCTCGGTAATCGTATTCAACACGCCTTGCGAGCTTTCACGCCTCGTGATCAAAAAGCAGTGAAATCAGCGGCGGAGACCTTCCGTGCCAATAAAGAGGTAAATGTAGTAGAAGCTATTACTCAACTTGGTGTAGGGCAAGCGTTGGTTTCGGTGTTAGATGAAAAAGGAATGCCAACACCTGTTGAAATTGCCTATATCTATCCGCCAAAAAGCCAGCTATCTCCATTAGCTACAGGAGAACGTGATGCTTTAGTGAAACAGGATGATCTGTATCATCATTACAGCCAGTATGTAGATAATGAATCAGCGTTTGAATTGCTTAATGCTAAAGCTGAACAAGTGAAAGCCGAGCAAGCTGCTGTGGAAGACGAAAATAACGATTTCTTAGGTGGCATTATCTCTTCGATTTTTGGCTCGAAGAAGAAAAAAGATCAATCTATTACCGAACAAGTGGTTAGCCAAGTGGCACATTCAGTTGGTAGAAATTTACGCAACCAAGTAACCAAGCAAATTATGCGTGGCATTTTAGGAGCGATCACCAAAAAATAAATTGCAAATTTTAAGAAGAATTAGACCGCTTGTTTATTCATTACAAGCGGTCTTTTTTCAACTTATTTTTTGCAATGCCTGTTTGATGGCATTTAGCAACACTTCTGGCGGTTGAGCCCCTGACACGCCGAGTTTTTCATCAATCACAAAAAATGGGACGCTGTGAATACCATATTTGTGGGCAACTCGCTCGTCTTCACGGACTTCGTGCCCGAAATCATCGCCAGTGAGCAGTTGAGCGACTTCATCACGTTCTAAGCCGATTTCTAAAGCTAAACCGATAAGTTCTGTGCGTTTAGCTAAAATAGTGTTATCGGTAAAATAGGCTTTGAATAAACGTTCAACCATTGCTTCACCTAAGCCTTTACTTTCCGCAAATTTTGCCAAGCGATGAGCCTCAAAGGTGCGAGTGTATTGTGTGGTGCGGTAGCGTAAATCTAGCCCGGCTTGTTTTCCAGCTTCCTCTACATAGTTAATCATTTCATCAGCCTGTCCAGCCGTTTTTTGATATTTCTGCATTAAGCGTTGCTGAATATCACCTTCCGGTTCACCATTTGCGTGTGGGTCAAGCTCAAAGGCTCGGAAAATCACTTCAACCTCACCCTCAAATTGAGCTAAGGCTTGCTCTAAATGGCGTTTGCCGATGTAACAAAACGGGCAGGCAAAGTCTGACCAAACTTCAATTTTCATATTCTCTCTCTGTTTAAAATAGGATAAATTCTCTCACTTGGAAGCCAACTTCCACCTGTTCGCCAATTTTCAGCTCTTGGGATTGGTAAGTTACAATCTCAATGCCTTTAATTTCAACTTGATAGCGGTAGTATAAGCCTAAAAACAGTTTGCCTACCACTTTACCTAAGCCTAGCTCATTGGGTTTTAAGATAATCTGCTCCGGGCGAAGAAGCCAGCGGTAACGCCCTTTCTGAACGTCCATTTCAGGGAAGAGTCGGAACTCACCAATCGGGCTACATAGCACTTTGTCTTCCGTTACATTACAGTTAAGATAGTTTGTGCCACCTAAAAAATCCGCTACAAATGGATTAACCGGAGAATGATATAGCTCGTTTGGCTTACCAAATTGAACAATTTTTCCTTGATCCATCACGGCAATTTTATCGGCAAACGCAAAGGCTTCTTCTTTGCTATGGGTTACAAAAATAGCCGGCACATTTTGGCTTTTTAAGATTTGCTTGATCTCTTGAATCATCGCATAACGAGTTTGGCTGTCAATATTGGAAAACGGCTCATCTAACAGTAGCAGTTCTGGCTGGCAGGCTAATGCTCTGGCAATAGCGACACGTTGTTGTTGTCCGCCCGACAGCTCGTGTGGAAAACGGCTTTCAAAGCCTTGCAAATGCACAACTGAAAGCATTTTTTCGGTAATCGCTTTTTGTTGAGCTTTTGGCAATTTAGATAAACCAAATTGGATATTGTCAGCCACCGTTAAATGTGGAAAAAGAGCATAATCTTGGAAAATCAGCCCGATTTTACGCTCTTCTACCGCTTTGCTTTTTAAGCATTGTCCGGCTAAATGAATATCACCTTGTTCAATTGGCAATAGCCCGGCAATCGCTTTCAGTAAGGTAGTTTTACCGCAGCCACTTGCACCAAGCAGGCAAATAATTTCATTCTGATTTACCGCGAGATGGAGATTTTGTAAAACCGTTGTGCTGCCAAAATTAAGATTCAGATTATTGATAGTTAAAACAGACATAAAATTCCTTTATCTTTCCTTTTCAGACTGCGAAATAAGTGATCGAGTAAGCCAAATCACCGGCAATAAACCGACTAACACCAATACGATGGCAGGCAGAGCAGCACGCTCAAGTTGCTCGTCTGATGTAAAGGTAAACACGTAGGTTGCGAGTGTATCAAAGTTAAACGGGCGGAGTAGCAGAGAAGCGTTTAGCTCTTTCATACTCTCAATAAAAACCATCAATCCGGCAGTTAGAATGCCTTTATAAATCAATGGGATATGGATTTTTGCTAACATTGTGATGCCGTTTTTACCAAGCGTTTGGCTTGCCATATCCAATGAAGGTGAAATTTTATTGAGCGAAGTTTCAAGACTTCCGATTGCCATTGCTAAAAATCGGATGGTATATGCTAATACCAATGCAAAGAGTGAGCCTGAAAAAATCAATCCAACAGGTGATAATTCAAGGCTTTTTAGCCAAGCGTGGAGTTGATGATCGGCAAATGTTAAAGGTGAAAGTAAACCGATCGCTAATACTGTTCCCGGAACAGCATAGCCAAGAGAGGCTAATTGTAACGACAAGCGGTCATTTTTAACTAAAATTTTGCGGGTATTCAAACGTTTAGAAAAATGCAGAAGTAGGGCAATTAGAACCGTTATGACTGAGGCGATAATCGACACTTTTAAGCTATTAAGCGAAAATTGGACAAAGTCTAAATTCCACGCTTGCTCGAAATAGTCGTATGCCCAATAGAGCAATCTGCCAAACGGAATGAAAAAAGCTAACGCCAATAAGCCCCAGCACCAAGCAAGGGCTAATGCTAATTTCCAACCGGTTAAAGATTTAAAGGCTGATTTCTTTTCATAGCCACGTTGATAGCTTTTTTGTTTGCGGCGGCTGTATTGTTCCAAAGTCAAAAATAGGAAAATCATCAGCAGCATAAAGACCGCAATTTGGCTGGCTGTGCCGAGATCGTGATAGCCTAGCCACGAGTCATAAATTGCCGTAGTAAGCGTTGGTACGGCAAAATAGGCAACGGTGCCAAAATCGCCTAAGGTTTCCATTGCGACTAATGCCATACCAACTGCAATAGAAGGGCGAATTAATGGTAATGTAATACGGCGAAAAAGTTTAGCAGGAGATGCTCCGAGCATTTTTGCACTATGCGTTAGGTTTTCAGACTGTTCTAATAATGCCACTCGCACTAATAAAAAAATGTATGGATACAGCACTAATGCAAGTACAAAGCAAGCACCGTACAATGTTCGAATTTGGGGAAACCAATAATCTTGAGGGCTGGTCCAGCCAAAAATACTACGTAACCAGCCTTGAAAAGCCCCCGAGTAATCTAGTAAATCAGTATATAAATAGGCGATTAAATAAGCAGGCATTGCAAGAGGCAAACAGAGTAGCCATTGCAAGGTTCTTTGTCCCCAAAAGCGATAGTTAGCCACAATCCAAGCGGTAGGCAGAGCAAAGATCAAAGCGAGAAATACCGTTCCTAACACTAATAATGTTGAATTTTTCAGATAGATTGGCAACATTGTTTGCCAAAGATGGGAAAGGTTTTCACTGTCTCCTTGCAATGCGTGATAACCAATGGCAAGGAGTGGAAGTAAAACAATAAAAGTGGTTAGAGTTGCAATGCTTTTCCAGCAAAATTGTGATCGCATTTTTCTTTAAGCCTGTTATTCCATAAAAAATAAAAGGACGCAAAATGCGTCCTTTTGCAAGCGGTCGTATTTTAGCAAAATTTTGCAAATTTTTGTGGAAAAATGACCGCTTGTTGGTTGATTATTTTTTCTCAGAGAAATCGTCAAATTTCACTTCATCAACCAATTTTAATGCTGCTTCATAGTGTTTTGCGATATTTTCCAGCTTGATTTTATCCGCTGTGAATGTACCCCAACCTTTTACGATTGCAGATGGCTCAATGCCTTCTTTTACCGGATATTCGTGGTTAAGCTCAGCATATAAACCTTGTGCTTTTTCACCACTGAGGTATTCGATTAATTTCACCGCATTTGCTTTGTTCGGCGAGTGTTTCGCAATTACTACGCCGCTGATGTTTTTGTGTGTGCCGTACTCGCCGCTAGGGAAGTTAATTACCGCCGCTTCAGCCCACGATTTTTGTTTTTCATCATCTAACATTTTACCGTAGTAATAGCTGTTACCGATAGAGTAATCACAGATCCCTTCTTTGATTGCTTTTACTTGATCACGGTCGCCACCTTGTGGTTTTTGTGCAAGATTTGCTTTTAAGCCTTCTAAGAATGCTTTTGTTTTCTCAATGCCGTAATGTTCAATCATCGCCGCAAAGAGTGATACATTGTAAGAGTTTTTACCTGAACGAACGCAAACTTTGCCTTTATACTCAGGTTTTGCTAAATCTAAGTAATCAAAACCGGCAGGTAATTTACCTACACGATCTTTTGAGGTGTAAATTACGCGAGCACGTGTAGTTAAACCGAACCATTGGTCGTTAGAATCACGGAATTGTTCAGGAATGTTTTTCTCTAATACTTCAGAGTCAATTTTTTGAGCAAGACCCGCATTCACAATTTCCATTACACGAGCGATATCCACTGTTAAAAGTACATCAGCCGGGCTTAATTCGCCTTCTTGTTTCACACGATCAACTAAACCTTTATCAGCAAAAATAACATTTACTTTGATTCCGGTGTCTTTTTCAAAGTTTTTCAGCATCGGCTCAATTAAGTAAGGCTGGCGGTAAGAATAAACATTCACTTCATTAGCAGCAAGTGCTGAGGTTGAAGCAAAGGTTGCAGCAGCAACAGCAAGTGCAGAAAGCGTTTTTTTCATTGATAGTCTCCTTTGTTTGATTGACTTTGTATAGCAATTTCGGCAATTCTAAATGCACTTATTTCTTTAGTCAATAATGAGAACGGTTTTTGTTTATTTAGAGCAATTAATTTTGAAACATGAATAAAGTGATTGGCAAATTGTTTGTTTTTTGGCATAATACTCGCCGTTTTTTGTCTTTACTGATTGAGTAAGAGAAAAAACATAACCATTTATTTTTTAACACTAAAACACACACATATCACAAGCTAGAAATTGGGGTGTCTATTTAATTAGATTGATTTTCTAGGATATGTGGAGGCTAAACCCCGTTTTGCCGTTCATAAGTGGCAAAACAAACAACTTTGAAGGAAAATTCTTATGGCACAAGTTTCTATGCGCGATATGCTTAACGCAGGCGTTCACTACGGTCACCAAACTCGTTACTGGAACCCAAAAATGAAACCATTCATTTTCGGTGCTCGTAATGGTGTTCACGTTATCAACTTAGAAAAAACATTACCTTTATTCAACGAGGCATTAGCAGAATTAACTCGCATTGCTTCTAACAACGGTAAAGTGTTATTCGTTGGTACAAAACGTGCAGCGTCAGAAGCAGTTAAAGCAGCAGCAGTAGATAGCCAACAATTTTACGTAAATCACCGTTGGTTAGGTGGTATGTTGACTAACTGGAAAACAGTTCGTCAATCAATCAAACGTTTAAAAGATTTAGAAACTCAAACTCAAGACGGTACTTTTGACAAAATCACTAAAAAAGAAGCGTTAATGCGTACTCGTGAGTTAGAGAAATTAGAGTTAAGCTTAGGCGGTATCAAAGATATGAACGGTTTACCGGATGCAATTTTTGTAATTGGTGCTGATCACGAACATATCGCAATCAAAGAAGCAAACAACTTAGGTATTCCTGTATTTGCTATCGTTGATACTAACTCAACTCCAGATGGCGTTAATTACATCATCCCTGGTAACGATGACGCAACACGTGCAATCCAACTTTACTTAGATTCAGCAGTAGCTGCAATCAAAGAAGGTCGTGGCGTTGAAGTTGTTGCAGCTGAAGAAGCAGCAGAATAATTCAGTTTGTAGGGGCAGGTTTTACCTGCCCTAAACGATAAAATCTCTAGGCAGGTAAATCCTGTCTTTCCCGTATCAAATCAAGAGGAATTAAAAATGGCTGAAATTACAGCATCATTAGTTAAAGAGCTTCGTGAACGTACCGGTGCAGGTATGATGGAATGTAAAAAAGCATTACAAGAAGCAAACGGCGATATCGAATTAGCGATTGACAATATGCGTAAATCTGGTCAAGCGAAAGCGGCTAAAAAAGCAGGTAATATCGCAGCTGAAGGTGTAATCTTAGCTCGCGTAGCTAACGGTTTCGGCGTATTAGTTGAAATGAACTGCCAAACTGACTTCGTAGCAAAAGACGCAGGTTTCTTAGGTTTAGCAAACGAAGTTGCAGATTTCGCAGCGGCAAACAAAGATATCTCTATCGAAGCATTAGCAGCACAATTTGAAGAAAAACGTGTTGCATTAGTGGCTAAGATTGGTGAAAATATGAACATTCGTCGTGTTAAATTCTTAGAAGGTAACGTAATTGCACAATACTTACACGGTGCAAAAATCGGTGTATTAGTTGCAGGTGAAGGTTCTGAAGAAGAACTACGCAAAGTAGCAATGCACGTTGCTGCAAGCAAACCTGAATTCGTAAACCCGGAAGATGTGTCTGCTGATGTAGTCGCTAAAGAGCGTGAAATCCAAATCGAAATCGCGATGAACTCAGGTAAACCAAAAGAAATCGCTGAGAAAATGGTTGAAGGCCGTATGGCTAAATTCACCGGTGAAGTATCATTAACCGGTCAGCCGTTCGTAATGGATCCATCACAAACTGTGGGTCAATACTTAAAATCAGTAGGTACTTCAGTTGCTAACTTCATCCGTTTAGAAGTGGGCGAAGGTATCGAGAAAGTTGAAGAAGATTTCGCAGCAGAAGTTGCTAAAATCACTGGCGGTAACGCTTAATTCAGTCTTTGAGTTGATGAAAAAAGCAGGCTTTTGCCTGCTTTTTTGTTGTCTAATGATTGTGTGGACTTGCCCTTGTTAATAATAGGGCAAATTGCAATTTGCCCCTACAAGTAGAATTAATGTGATGGAATAACAACAGCCGGATCTTCTACAGTGGATTGGGTTTCAATGATTTTTTTCAGCCCGTAATCGCTTTTATCAGTTTTATTATTAAAGAGATCAAGCTCTTTATCTAACAACGCATTTTCAATGCCAATCCAATTTGCAATCCCATTGGTAAAATTCAGCCCTGATTTAAATGTCTTATAAATATTACGTTGAGTATCATCACTTGAAATTTTGAACAATGGAATGTCGTAGTGTAATTTACTTCTATCTTTACCATTTTGAATGACAATATTATCTTTAGACATTTCGTGAGATAAGCCGTGATCAGATAAATAGATCATCGAAAATGAACGCTGAGTTTCGGTTTGGTTTTTCACTAACATCTCATATACCCGTTTTAGCAATTCATCGGTTTTCTTAATGGAAGATACATAGCAATTCACGTTAAAGTAGCGTTTCGGTAATTTATTATCGTCAAACATTTTCGGATAATCGGTTAAGCGGTCGCAAGTAATCGGGTGTGAGCCGTATAAATGCAAGAAAATAAAGCGTTTACCGCTTGCAGGTTCAGTAATCACTTTGCTGAAGTGTGGCAGTAATTCAAAATCGCTCACATTGGTATTGAGTGAATCGCCTGCTTTGGTAAAGATTTTAACATCACTTTTATTGCCGATAGAGGAAATAGGTGTATCGTAATTCCCCAAATAGCCCTGATTGGAAATCCAATAGGTTTTTACCCCTGCAGACTTAATTAAATCAATCAAGGTTAAGGCATAGTTAGCCTCCCATTTTTCAGTATCAGGCTTGGTCAGCATTAAACGCAGTGAGGCAATCGTATTTGTACCACCAGAGGTTAAACCATCAACAAGCGTACCATTTGCCGAGCTCATAAAAGGCGTGTTAGGAATAGGGTAGCCGTAGGCGTGGTGATAATCCTTCCTTGCACTTTCGCCCATAATCAGCACGTAATCATCATATTTTGCGTTGTCGCCAAGCTTCGATTCTCCCCATTGGGATTCTAAGGTTAAATTATTTAATTTCTCCAATTCTTTCGCGACTTTTGTTCCTGAACTATAAAATTCTTGGAAAAACTTGAATGGAGCAAGTTGAGCTAACATTAAAAGAGAAGCGGCTATGACAAAAGTTTTATTTCTCAAAAAGTGGATTTGATAAGCATTGGTAATTTTTTTGAAAAAAATGACCGCTAGTACAATCACTATACCGGCTAAAATATGCAAAATAGGGAGCTGAGCCAGAAACTCTTTGCTCTCCATCATATCAGTTGCGAATACGGAAGCGATATATTCATAGGTTGGCTTACCAAAATTAAGCCCAATGGGCGTATAAAAGGCATAAGCAATACTAATTGGCAACAGTAACGCATAGTAAGTCCATTTAGAACTGGCTAAGATAATAATCAGAAATACCCCAAATAGTATTTCAAAGATAGTGGGAGTCGGAAAAAAGCCTGAGCCAATCAGCATCAAATAACTTGCAAGAACAGCCAGTGAAAGTGCAATAAATAATGCTAAAAATTTGTTTTTTCTCATTGTTGTTAAAATTTTTCGGTTTATCGTTGAAGTGGATTGTTCTATAATAACGTAATTTTGTGTTTAGTCCATACAGTTAAGAGGCAAATAAAATGAGCAAACCTATTTACAAGCGAATCCTTCTCAAATTAAGTGGTGAAGCCTTACAAGGCAACGAGGGCTTTGGTATCGATCCGTCTATTTTAGATCGTATGGCACTAGAAATTAAAGAGTTGCTTGAAGAAGGCGTTGAAGTTGGCGTTGTACTTGGTGGCGGTAACCTATTCCGTGGAGCAAAATTAGCTAAAGCTGGAATGAACCGTGTGGTGGGCGACCATATGGGGATGCTTGCAACCGTGATGAACGGCTTAGCGATGCGTGATGCTCTACACCGTGCCGAAGTGAATGCAAAATTAATGTCTGCATTCCAATTAAACGGGATTTGTGATACTTACAATTGGTCTGAGGCCATCAAAATGTTACGTGAAAAACGTGTAGTAATCTTCTCAGCCGGTACAGGCAGCCCGTTCTTCACCACCGATTCTGCCGCTTGCTTACGTGGTATTGAAATTGAAGCTGATGTTGTATTAAAAGCAACAAAAGTAGATGGTGTTTACGATAAAGACCCGGCAAAATTCGCAGATGCTAAACTTTTCAATCAATTAACCTATGCTGAAGTAATCGATCAAGAATTACAAGTAATGGATTTAGCTGCATTTACCCTTGCACGCGATCACGGAATGCCGATTCGTGTATTTAATATGGGTAAACCAGGTGCATTACGCAAAGTGGTATTTGGCACAGAAGAAGGCACAACTATTTCTTAATAACTTTCTCTATTTTTAACTCTGTTTTAAGTAAAAGGATAAACAATCAATGATTAATGAAATCAAAAAAGATACACAAGATCGTATGGAAAAAAGCCTTGAGGCTTTAAAAGGTCATATTGCAAAAATTCGTACCGGTCGTGCTCAACCTTCTTTATTAGACGGTATTCAAGTTGAATACTACGGTTCTGCAACACCTCTACGCCAAGTAGCTAACGTAGTAGCAGAAGATGCTCGCACATTAGCGGTAAACGTATTTGATAAATCATTAATTTCTGCGGTAGAAAAAGCGATTTTAACCTCAGATTTAGGCTTAAACCCATCATCAGCCGGCACAACAATTCGCGTTCCTCTTCCACCATTAACAGAAGAACGTCGCCGTGATTTAATTAAAATCGTGAAATCTGAAGGCGAGCAAGGCAAAGTTGCTATTCGCAACGTACGCCGTGATGCAAACGACCAAATCAAAGCGTTGTTAAAAGATAAAGAAATCAGCGAAAACGAACAACACAAAGCTGAAGAAGATATTCAAAAAATCACTGATACTTTCATCAAAAAAGTAGATGAAGTGTTAGCTGCAAAAGAAAAAGAATTATTAGATTTCTAATTTGCAAAACATCCTCAAAAAATAACCGCTTGTATCACTACAAGCGGTTATTTTTCATCAAAACTTTACAAATTATAAGTAACGTTTGCTGATCACTTTTAAGTTGTCGTCTAATTCGTACACTAACGGCTGACCGGTTGGGATTTCTAAATCCATAATGTCTGCATCAGAAATGCCTTCGATATGTTTCGCTAACGCACGAAGAGAGTTTCCGTGTGCAGTAACTAATACGGTTTTACCTGAAATTAACGCCGGAGCAATTTGGTCTTCCCAGAATGGTAATACACGCTCAAGGGTAATTTTTAGGTTTTCTGCGTTTGGAATTAAATCTTTCGGTAAGTTTGCATAACGGCGGTCGTTATGAGCAGAATTTGGATCTTGTGGGTCTAAATCCGGAGGAGAAATATCATAAGAACGACGCCAGATATGAACTTGCTCATCACCGTATTTTTCCGCAGTTTCTTTTTTATCTAAACCTTGTAACGCACCATAATGACGTTCGTTTAAACGCCAGTTTTTGATTTGTGGAACCCATAATTGGTTAGATTCTTCTAACACGATATTACAGGTTTTGATTGCACGAGTTAATACAGAGGTAAAGGCAATATCAAACTCAAAGCCTGCATCTTTTAATTTTTGACCTGCAGATTTTGCTTCTTCAATGCCGCGTTCTGTTAAATTTACATCACGCCAGCCTGTAAATAAATTTTTTGCATTCCATTCACTAAAGCCGTGACGGATAAAGACTAATTTCATAATGACTCCTTGTTTTGAGTTAAATAATGGATTTGAAACTGCGGTATTTATAACAAAATTCTTGCCGTTTTTAAATAGATAGTTAAATTCTTTCACTAAAAAGCTGATCTTGAGCAAATAACCGATTAGAATATAGGCTTAATGATGTTTTTGTAGAAAAGGTATGCTTGTGAAACAACGAAATTTTTATTATTGGGCTTTAATTTTAGGTGGGGTGTTAAGCTTTTCCGTGCCTTCGTCGTGGGCGAATAACTTAAATCAGATTCAGCAGAAAATTCAGCAGCAAACCTCTAAAATCAACGAGCAGAAACAAAAACGCACAGCATTGCAATCCACTTTGAAATCTCAAGAAATTGAAATGGGAAAAGTGTTGGATAAATTGCAAAAAACTGAAATGTCGTTAGGTGAAATTCGACAAACGATTAAAGCCACCGAGCTTGAGATTAACCGTCTTGAAAAACAAGAAAAACAGCAAAAAGAGAAATTAAAAGAGCAGCTGGATTCTGCCTACCGTTCGGGCGTGAATCCGTCTGTGCTAGAGCGTTTATTATCGGAAGATGCAAAAAATGCGGAAAGAATGGCGACTTATTATGAGCATATGAATAATATCCGTATTGATTCGATTGTCGAAATTCGTAAGACCCAAGCAGATTTGAAAACCAGACGGGATGAGCTGAAAGCTCAGCTTAAAGAGCATCAATCGCAATTAAACGAACATAAAAAACAAGAAAAAGATTTAAAGAAAGTTCAAAGTCAGCGTGAGAGTACTTTGCGTTCTATTGATAAAACGCTTGAGCAAGACCAAAGTCGCTTGGAGAATTTACGCAGTAATGAACAGGCGTTAAAACAACAATTGGATAAAGCTCAAAAAGAGTCTGAACAAGCTCAAAAGCGTGAGCAACAACAGGCAAAATCATCTAAAACTTCAGATAACGTGAGTAGTGCACCAATTAAAGCAGGCAAATATACGATGCCTGTTTCGGGCAATATCATCACCAAATTCGGCAATAATTGGCACGGTGTGGTCATTGGAGCAGCAGCAGGTACGTCGGTAAAAGCGATGGCAAGCGGCAGAGTAATTATGGCACAATGGCTTGCCGGCTATGGCAATATGGTTGCAATCGATCACGGCAATGGTGATATTTCACTGTACGGCTACAATCAGTCTGTTTCTGTGAGCAAAGGTAATCGAGTGCAAGGCGGGCAAGTAATTGCTAAAGTGGGGAATACCGGTGGACAGACTCGTCCTGCTCTCTATTTTGGTGTAACTCGAAAAGGCACACCTGTCAATCCGTTAAATTTGGTGAAATAGATGCTAAAGCAGATTTACAAGCGGTTAAATTTTACAATTTTTTTGCAAATTGTACTGATTTTGCAAATTTTTATGCTTTTTTCACCGCTTACACAAGCAGCCCAAATCGCCATTGTGATTGATGATGTGGGATATCGGGTAAAAGAAGATCGGGAAATTTTGTCGTTGCCTAAAGAAGTGAGTGTGGCAATTATTCCTGATGCTCCTTATGCGGCAGAAAGGGCGAAAGAGGCTTATGCTCAAAAGCGTGATATTTTAATTCATTTGCCAATGCAGCCGAAATCTAAACAATTGATTGAAGCAAATAGCGTTAAAATTGGTGATAGCGAAGAAAAAATTCGGAAACTTATTGAGCATTCCCGTAGTCAAGTACCTTATGCGATTGGTTTAAATAACCATATGGGTAGTGGGGCAACCTCAGATCCAGCCACAATGCAACATTTAATGAAGGTGTTGAAAGAGCATTCACTCTTCTTTTTAGATAGTAAAACCATTGGTAGCAGTGTTGCGGCTAACACTGCTCGCCAATTTGGGGTAAATGCATTAGAGCGAGATATTTTTTTAGACGATAGCGATCTGCTTTCTGATGTGCAGAAACAATTCTCGCAAGCCGTTCAGTACGCTCGCAAAAACGGCGTAGCCATTGTCATTGGACATCCTCGCAAGAATACGATTAGTGTACTTAAACAACATTTAGCTCAATTACCGAAAGATATTGAATTAATCGGGGTTGGGGCATTGTGGCGAAATGAAAAAGTAGTGCCGGAAAAACCGTTCATTATACTATTTGAGCAAGAACCAGCATTAACGTCTGTACCACCTTATGAAAGTGTGCCGCTATTACGCGGCATTCCAAAATAATAAAGGTTATCAATGAATACAAAACTGCATTTTTTAACATTCTGCTGTTTAATTGCTTTTGCTTCAATGGCTAAAGCAAATCAGGAACAGAACAATCAACAAGATAGAATTACCGATGTTGATCAAGAAAGAATCGGTGAATTGGAAGATACACTCACAGATGATCCAAATGATGAAGAAAAAGTGGAAGCTTTAATGGATTTAGACATCAAAGGCATTCACGATAAAGAAGCAAAGAAAAATGTCGATTTGTATTTAAACCAAATTGCCGATGAATATGCGGACGGTTCAGAACGCCATCAATATTTAGTGCAAACAACGGTGGATAAAGCTCTGCGTGCGTTAGGCTATTACAATAGCAAATATCAATTTGTGCAACTGCCTAACAGCGGTAAGAAGCCTTTATTGGTGCTGAATGTTGAGCTGGATAAAGAAACCGTCAAAATTGATGAGACCGATATTGTGCTACAAGGCGAAGCGAAAAATGATGAAGATTTTGTAGCTATCACTAAAAAAGCCCCGAAGCAAGGCTCTCGTTTAAATCATAAAACCTATGAAAACTTTAAGAGTGATATTGAAAGCAATGCATTCAGCAAAGGTTATTTTGACGGGCATTGGCTCTATCACCGTTTAGAAGTTTACCCAACCGATTATAAAGCTGATTGGCGTTTAGGTTATGATAGCGGCATTCGCTATCGCTATGGACAAATTAATTTTGTAGATAGCCAAATTAAAGAGGAATATTTACGCAATATTCTGAAAATTAATTCGGGCGATCATTACTTTGCCAATGATCTTTCAAACTTAACTCAAGATTATTTATCCAGTAACTGGTTTTCATCGGTAATGGTTGAGCCACATCTCAATGAACAAGATAAGACGGTAGATTTGAACGTGCTGCTCCAACCGAAAAAGAAAAATGAGGTGGAAATTGGTATCGGTTATGAAACCGAAGTAGGACCTCGCCTACAATTTAACTGGAAAAAACCGTGGCGAAATAAAAGAGGGCATAGTATCGATACTCGAACTTATATTTCCGCCCCTGAGCAGAGATTTGAATTTGGTTACAATATTCCGCTAAAAGAGGATCCGCTTCATTACTACTATCAGATATCGGGTACGGTTGAAAATGAAGATCAGAAGGATACGAAATCAACTGCAGCAAGTTTCGCTCTACAACGTTTTTGGACTCGAACAACAGGTTGGTCATTCTCTGCCGGTGTAAGAACCCGTTATGATTCCTTTACGCAAGCGAATGATAGATTTAAAACTTTATTAGTTTACCCGACAGCTTCATTAAATCGTACCCGCACTGATGGCAAGCCTTACCCATTATGGGGAGATAGCCAAAAACTTACCGTAAATTGGGGAAACAAAATATTTGGCTCAGATGTGAATTTTTATAGCTATAAAGCTTCTACGTCGTTTGTGAGAACTTATGCAGATAATCATCGCCTCTACTTAAGGGCGGAGTTAGGCTATTTGAAAGCAAACCAATTTGAACGTATTCCGCCTGCCTTACGCTTTTTTGCGGGGGGCGATATGAGTGTGCGTGGTTTTGGTTATAAAGATATTTCACCGAGAGATCCGGCAAATGGGAAACGTGTAGGCGGTTCACATTTAGCTACAGGTACGTTTGAATACCAATACCAAGTTTACCCAAACTGGTGGGGAGCGGTGTTTTATGATGTGGGCTTAGCAGCGAATAAATTTGAGACAAAACAGTTGCATCAGGGGACAGGTTTAGGTGTTCGCTGGGCTTCACCTATAGGAGCAATTAAATTTGATGTGGGTATGCCTGTAAAATCGCCTGATAATAAACGCGGTTTCCAAATTTATGTTGGCTTAGGCTCGGATATTTAATACAAGCGGTGCGATTTTACTAAAATTTTACCAATGATGATTTTATTACTCAGTAAGTATTCAAAATGATGAATGAACAACAAATAATAGATAGCCAAGAAATGCAAGCACAACAAGAAATGCCTAAAAAGAAACCTAGCTCAAAATGGCGTTTCTTGAAATGGAGTATTTATATTTTTTTAATTCTGCTCTTGGCTCTTATTTTATTTTTATGCACAGGCTTTGGGCAGCGTAAAACTGTTCAGTGGGTTGATCAATTCGTTGAACCGTTGCAGATCGGAAAAGTTGAAGGTAGCATTCAAGACGGTTTGCAACTTTCTGATACTCAATTTATTACTGATGGCGTTAATGTACAAATAGGTCAAGTAGACTTACACATTGATTTTAATTGCTTAATTAAATATGAAGTTTGTCTAAACAATTTTAACGTGCAGGATACCAAAGTTGTTATTGATACCACTCAACTTCCGCCTTCTCAAGAAAAAGAAGACAACACGCCTTTCACTGAGCTAAATTTACCGCTCGGTATTTCAGCGAAAAATATCACCCTAGAGAATATTGATGTCAGCGTTGATGATATGGATATTCATCTTAATCACTTCAATACCTCAATTTCCGGCAAAGGGCGTGAGGTTATTATCAAGCCTACCACCTTAGATGGCTTAAAGTTGCTATTAGCTTTAAAAGTGGAGGAAGCACTAGATACACAAGCGGTCGATTCTGACGCAGAAAATGCAAAAGTTACAGTAACCAGAAACCCGGCTAATGCACAAGAAGCGATGGATCAAGTTGTTCAAGAAGCGGTGGAAAAAACCGGCGAAAAAGTAGTTGAAGAATTCCATCAATTACAAGGTAAAACCACTGCAGAAGCTGAACAACAGTCGCATAATAAAGTGGATTGGGCGGCGATTAAAGCTCAGCTAGAACAACCGATCTTAAATAAAAATATCCGTCTCTCGTTACCGTTAGATTTAACTATTGAACAGATTGATATTGCTAATGTTTCGGTCGCTCAAAAAGCACAAGATGGAAAAGGCAACTTGGTTGAGCCGATTTCACTCATCAATGTCAATTCTTTACAGCTTCAAGCACAAGCGAAAGATCAGCTGGTAACCTTGCAACGCTTGGATTTTAAGAGCGATCAAGGCGATCTCAGTGCAACAGGTACACTTTCACTTAAAGAGAATTATCCATTAAATTGGCAGCTAGAAGGCATTGAGGCAAAAGAGGCTAAAGTGAAATTGCCATTTAGTCATATCAAGGCAATGCTTTCAGGCGAGTTGTATGATAAAACCGTGCTGAATTTACAAACAGATGGAGCTATTAAGGCAGCTTTAGAGGGGCATATTGAGCTTGCAACGCCTAAAACACCTTTTGATCTGATGCTTAAAAGTGAATCAGTGAAGTATCCTTTTGCACCGCAAAAAGGTGATGATACGCTGGTTTTAGAGAATATTGACATTCATCTGAATGGTAATTCGCTTGCTTACAATTTGGCAGTAAAAGTGAGTGCCAAAGGTATGGGAATTCCGCCAAGTTCCGCTGATTTAAAAGGCAATGGCGAATTAACGCATGTTAATATCCACGATTTATTGCTCAATACGTTAGAAGGTAATGCTCAACTTACGGGCTTAATTGATTGGACAGAAGGGATCGAGTGGAATTCTAATCTTAAGCTAAACAATATTAATACTAAAGCTTTAGTACCGGATTGGGCAGCGGTATTATCAGGTTCTCTTTCTACTCAAGGTTATGCAGGGCGTGGCAATACAGGTTCAGATTGGAAAGCAGATGTTTCAAATATTGATATTAAAGGCTCACTACACCAGAAGAACCTACAATTAACAGGGAATTTGAATGCCAATAATCAGCAACTTTTAGATGTGCCCGGTTTATCGCTGGTTTATGGCGAAAACAAAATTGATCTGAAGGGGCTTTTAGGCGAAAAATCAGATTTTTATGCAGATATCAAAGCCCCGAATTTACAAGGTTTAGTGCCAAATTTAAAAGCAAGTGTGAATGGCAATGTGAAATTATCAGGCAAAATTGCCGAGCCAAATGTGGATTTAGATTTAGCTGCTTCTAATGTGAGCTATGAACAATTTAAACTTCAACATTTAACCGCAAAGGGCAAAATTACGACTGAGCAGACCATTCAAGGCGATGTAGAATTAGGGCTACGCCAATTTGCCTATAATGACATTAAAGTAGAAAGTGCTACCTTATTGGCAAAAGGGAATGAAGCAAACCATAGCTTGAAATTAACTTCAAAAGGTAATCCGGTTGGAGGCGATTTGCAAATTTCTGGAAAATTTGACCGCTTGCAACAGATTTGGGAAGGGCAGTTGAGCCAAGTTGCTATTCAATCTACCGAGTTTGGCAGATTCCAAACGGATAAAGCAGTGAATGTGAAATATGACAATAAAGCGATTAATGCTAATGTGTCTGCTCACTGCTGGCAAAACCCGAAAATTCACCTCTGTTTCCCAACGGCATTTAATGCAGGGCAAGAGGGCAAAGTACCTTTCGATATTCGCAATTTTAACTTAGCGGTGTTGCAAGATTATCTGGATAATACCAGCCAAATTTCAGGTATTGTAAACGCCAAAGGTGATGCTGCGTGGTTTAAAAATAAACCGCCACAGGTTAATTTAGATCTCACTTCCAATTCCATTAAATTTGTGCAGAAAATGGAAGGCGGAAAAACCTTTCCGCTTACGGTTTCGCCATTAAAAATTAATCTGAAAATGTCAGATAACAATTTAGCCCTTAAATCGAATTTAAGAGTTGAAAATAACGGCACTTTGACAACTGACATTGTGATGCAAGATTTAAATAATGCGAGAAGCTTATCAGGTAATATCAATATTGACCAATTAACCTTAAAGCTCATTCATCCACTGCTTGAACGAGGTGATTTTGTTGATGGCAGAATTAATGCTCGCTTAACGGTAAGTGGTAAAGCAACCTCACCGTTGCTACACGGAAACTTGAATTTAACAGGCTTAAAAGCACGTTCTGTTACGATGCCGTTTGATGTAACAGATGGTAATTTAGCGATGAACTTTCACGGAGCAACCTCTACATTAAACGGGAGGCTACAAACAAAAGAGAGTGAGCTACGCTTGGAAGGCGACGCAGATTGGCGAAATATTAATGCCTGGAGAACCAGAGTTCACGCTCAAGCAAATCGCTTCAGAGTGGATATTCCGAGCTTAGCAAGAGTGGAAATCAGCCCTGATATTCAAGTTGTGGCAACCCCGACACTTTTAACATTAAGTGGTAATATTGATGTACCGTGGGCAAGAATTGAAGTAGAACAATTGCCGGAACAAGCCGTTAGCGTAAGTGGCGATGAAGTGATTATGGACGGCTCTGCAAGAAACAAAGTGCCATTTAATCAACGCACTATTCCAACTCAAACTGCAGGTGGAATGGCAATTAATGCGGATATTAAAATTAACATTGGTAATGATGTTAAGCTCAAGGCATACGGTTTGAATAGTCATTTAAACGGATTACTCTCGGTGCGTCGCGGTAAGCAAGGCTTAGGGCTTTACGGACAAGTTCGCTTAGACGAAGGACGTTTTGCAGCTTATGGACAAGATTTATTGATCCGCAAAGGAAATATCAGTTTTGCTGGCTCGCCTTCACAGCCATACTTAGATATTGAAGCAGTGAGAAACCCGGATGCAATGGAAGATCCAACCATTACCGCCGGGGTACGGGTAACAGGCTTGGCGGATGCACCAAATGTGAAAGTATTCTCCGATCCGGCAATGTCGCAAAACGAAGTCCTTTCCTATATTTTAACAGGGCGATCACTTGAAAGTAGCGGCGATGCAGGCTCAAGCAATGGGGTAGCGGCTGCCTTGCTCAGTATGAGTTTATCCAAAAGTAGCAAATTAGTCGGTGATGTCGGCAGTGCCTTTGGCTTAAAAGATCTCAGCGTAAGCACCGCCGGCATTGGGGATAATACCAAAGTAGAAGTGAGTGCCAGTCTCTCGCCTCGTTTCCGTGTGAAATATGGTGTCGGCGTATTTGCTCCTTTAACTGAACTGACATTGCGATATAACTTAACCCCACGACTCTATTTACAATGGGTTTCGAACGTAAATCAAGCGGTCGATTTAATGTACCGCTTCCAGTTTGATAAACTGTTCTAATTCAAAAGGTTGTTAATCAGAGCATTAACAACCTTTTGGCTTTATAGTAAAATGGCAACTTTATCTACAAGCGGTCGAAAAAATAAAAAAATTTACAAATTATGGAAAAACAACGCCAACGTGAATTGCAGAAATGGCTTAAAAGTCAGCAAAAAGTCATTAAAAAATATATGCACTTAAACGTACTGTTAGGGATATTCAGTAGTTTATTTATGATTGGGCAGATGTGGCTATTGGCAACAATGCTACAAAAAATGATTGTAGAAAAACAGTCTCCCAACATTTTTATAAGCGAAATTGTTTTATTATTCGGCTGTTTTGCTGGCAGAGCATTATTGATTTTTCTGCGTGAGCGTGTGGGTTTTAAAGCCGGGCAGACATTACGTTTGCATCTTCGCAAGCAAATTTTAGCGAAGATGGAAGCGGTTGGACCAATGAGCCTACAACAAAAACCGGCAGGTAGTTGGGCTACCTTAATGTTGGAACAAGTAGAAAATTTGCACAATTTCTATGCTCGTTATTTACCACAGCAATTTTTATCGTTAATTATACCGCTTGTGATCCTCTGTTTTGTCTTCCCAATCAACTTGGCGGCTGGTGTAATTCTGTTTGCCACTATGCCGTTATTACCGCTATTTATGATTTTGGCAGGTATGAAAGCCGTTGAGGCAAATCAACGCAACATCGGTATTCTTTCTCGTATAAGTGGTCAATTTTTAGATAAATTGAAAGGCTTGGAAACCATTCGTTTATTTGGGCAAGCGGAAAAACAAACTGAGCAAATTTACCAAAGTACTGAAGATTTTCGCACCAGCACGATGGACGTGTTAAAAATGGCATTTTTATCCTCTGCGGTGTTGGAGTTTTTTACCTCTGTATCCATTGCGGTAATGGCGGTTTATTTCGGCTTTATCTTTTTAGGTGAGCTGGATTTCGGCTATTACGGCACAGGCGTTAGCTTATTCATTGGCTTTTTCTGCTTAATGTTAGCCCCTGAATTTTATCAACCTATGCGTGAATTGGGTGTGTTCTATCACGATAAAGCAGCAGCAATCGGTGCGGCAGATAGCATTGAAGCCTTCCTAAAAGAGGAGGTAAAAACGCAATCGAATAATGTGCAAAAATCAATAGAAAATCGACCGCTTGTGATTGAAGCTCAAGAATGTGTAATTCTCTCGCCTCAAGGCAAAGCCTTAACACAGCCACTGAATTTCAAAATAAATCCACATCAACATATTGCGTTAGTCGGACAAAGTGGGGCAGGTAAGAGTTCGTTGATGAATATGTTGCTTGGTTTCTTGCCTTATGAAGGATCGGTTAAAATTAATGGTGCGGAATTGCGTGAACTGAATTTAACCGAATGGAGGTCGAAATTAGCGTGGGTAGGGCAGAATCCACAATTAATACGAGGCAGCTTAAAAGAGAACATTTTACTGGGCAACACAATCGCAACTGAAGCTGAAATTACGCAAGCCTTACGTTTATCGAAAGTGGACGAATTTGTCTCTCGTTTAGGTTTAGGACATCAGGTGCAAGATAGTAATATCGGTATTTCAGGTGGACAAGCCCAACGTATTGCGATTGCCAGAGCCTTGTTACGCCCATATGAATTATTGCTACTTGATGAACCAACAGCGAGCTTAGATATGGACTCCGAGCAGCAAGTGCTGGAAGCATTACACCATTTAAGCCGAGAGCAAACGACCTTGATGATTACCCACCGAGTGGAAGATTTAACCCAATGCGATGAAATTTGGGTAATGAAACAAGGGCAGATTATCCAGAAAGGTAGCTTTAGTGAATTAGAACATACAGGCTTTTTTGCCGAATTATTGCGTAATGAATTAGTTCATCAGGGAGAAATCTAATGAAATCATTATTCCCATTCTTTTCTCTCTATCAAACTCATTTTGGGCGTTTGTTATTAGGTATTGTACTGGCAATTTTAGGTTTAGCGGCAAGTATTGGTTTATTAAGCCTATCAGGTTGGTTTTTAGCGGCTTCTTTTTTAGCGGCTAATGCGATTATTTTTAATTTCTTTTACCCTGCCGGAGGGGTAAGAGGCTTAGCGATTTTCCGTACCGCTTCACGCTACTTTGAAAAACTGGTTACACACGATGCAACCTTCCGTGTGTTGGCAAACTTACGTGTGAGTGTATTTAAAAAGCTGATTCCACTTAGCCCAAGCGGTTTAAACCGTTTCAGAAATAGCGAATTGTTGAACCGATTGGTTGCAGATGTAGATACGCTTGATACGCTTTATCTCAACCTTGTCTCACCCTTTGTGAGTGCGGTAATGATTATCCTGTTTATGGCAATTGGCTTGTCATTTGTTTCCGTACCATTAATGCTGATTATTTGTGGCACGCTACTGGCTTTGCTCATTGTTATCCCAACAGTGTTTTATCACTTAGGGTTGAAATTAGGGCGAGATGCTATCCAAAATCGAGCTAACTACCGTAGCCAATTTATTGAATGGGTGCAGTTGAATGCAGAATTTTTATTATTCGGCAATTTAAACCAAGCTGGTGAAAAATTGCAACAAACCGAACGCCAATGGCTCAATGCACAAAGCAAGGAGAGCCGACTTTCGGGGTTATCGAATAGCTTGTTAATGCTTTCAAACGGTATTTTGACTTGTGTTGTGATCTACTTGGCTTCTACTGCAATTAATGTGCCAACAGCGAAATACCCTGAAGCCTTAATTGCATTGGTGGTTTTCTGTGTAATGGCATCAGCTGAAATTCTTACCCCAATCGGCATCGCATTTTTACATCTAGGGCAAGTGATTACTGCCGCAGAACGCATTAATGAAATTACTGAGCAGCAGCCAAGTGTACAATTTAATGGCACGGCACAATGGCAAAATTTAGTGAAAAATCAACCGCTTGTACGCTTTGAAAATGTTAATTTTGCGTATTTGAATGGCGAGCAGCAAGTATTAAATAATCTCTCTTTTGAAGTGCTAAAAGGGCAAAAAGTTGCGATTTTAGGTAAAACAGGAAGCGGAAAATCCACTATTTTTCAATTATTAAACCGCAATTATGACCCAACAAGCGGTCAAATTTGGCTTAATAATTGCAAAATTGAAGATTTCTCGGAAAATATTTTGCGTTCAAAATTAGTTACCTTAAGCCAGCGTGTGCATATTTTCAGCCAAACGTTGCGTGATAATTTATTAATGGGAAACGCAACAGCCACCGATGAGCAAATGATTGACGTCGTGCAAAAAGTCGGCTTAGGCTACTTACTTGAAACTGAAGGGTTAAAACTTTGGCTCGGCGAAGGAGGCAGACCGCTTTCAGGGGGAGAACAACGCCGCTTAGGGCTTGCTCGTTTATTACTAAGTTCAGCTGAGTTAGTGCTACTAGATGAACCAACCGAAGGGCTAGATCGTGAAACCGAACAGCAGATCTTAAATCTCATTCTAACTCACTGTGCAGAAAGAACATTACTGATGATTACCCACAGACAAAGTGGATTGGATAAATTTGATCTGGTTTATCGAATGGACAATGGGCGATTGGTTGGATAATTATTTTTGTGATGTGGATCGAAAAGTGAGGTTTCTACAGTTGTTTATAACATATTAAAACGAGAGACTATTAATAAATTGTTGTAATTGTCACTAATAGAGTTATAGTAACTCTATTAAACCTAGACGAGGCATTTATGGATAGTCGAAGTTTAGTAAAATTAATCGTTGCAGACGGTTGGTTTTTAGTTGGAATTAAAGGTAGTCATCATCAATATAAACACTCAACTAAAAAAGGTCGTGTAACGTTTCCTCATCCGAAAAAAGATTTACCTACTGCGACAGTTAAGTCAATATTAAAACAAGCTGGTCTGGAATAGTTTAAGCTATTAAGGAGTAAAATGATGTTATATCCTATTGCAATTGAAATAGGGAATGAAAAACCATCCTATGGAGTCATTGTTCCTGATGTGAAAGGCTGTTTTTCAGCAGGAGATACATTAGAAGAGGCTTTTAATAATGCTAAAGAGGCTATTTTATTCCATATTGAAACATTAATTGAAGATGGTGAAGTTATCCCACAACCGACAGCACTTGAAAATCATAAAAATAATCCTGAATACAAAGATTTTATTTTCGCTTTAGTAGATGTAGATTTAACTCATTTAATGGGAAAAACTGAAAAAATCAATGTGACTTTACCGTCATTACTCATTCGCCGTATTGATGAGTTTGTTGCTAAAAATCCAGTGTATAAAACCCGAAGCGGTTTTTTAGCTCAAGTGGCAAGTGAACGTATTTTAACAAATTACTAGCGTTTTGAAATTAAGGCATTTATCTTTTTCTCTCGGTAAATGCTTTTTACCATTCAAAAGAAAGCTAAAAAATGCTATATTCTCCCTCAATTTTGAAATAAGACTGATTTTATAAAATGGCAGATTATCACGATATTACTATTGCGTATGCAGGCGTATGCCAAGCGGCGAATTTAGTGCAGCAATTTGCACATAAAGGCACGGCAGATAGAGATGCGTTTAGGCAATCTATGCGTAGCTTATTAGTTACTCAGCCCGAAACTACGCTAAGTGTATTTGGCGATGACCTTTCTCATCTCAAAATGGGGTTGGAAACGGCATTATCTCAAACAGGTGGCGGCAATGGTAAGCTAGATACTGAAGTCGGGCGTTATTGGATAAGCCTGATTGCTCTTAGTCAAAAATTAGATAAAAAACCTGAAGCCAAACAACAACTAGCCCAGCGTTTACAACAAATTGAACGCCAATTGCCATTATATGAAGATGATGTTTTAGCCGATCAAATGATTGCTAATTTAGCCGCAATTTACAGTGATATTATCAGCCCGTTAGGCACGAAAATTCACGTGATGGGAATGCAAGATTACTTGGTTCGTCCTGATATTCAACACAAAATTCGAGCCTCCTTACTTGCCGGTATTCGTGCTGCGATTTTATGGCAACAGGTGGGTGGTAGTCGCTGGCAATTTTTATTTTCACGCAAGAAAATTTTTAACCAAGCTCAACAGCTTTATCGTCAAATTTAACCGAACATTTATTATTTTGGAGAACACTAAATAATGGAACTTACTGCTTTAACCGCGTTATCCCCAATTGATGGGCGTTATCAAGACAAAGTGTCTAGCCTTCGCCCAATTTTCAGTGAATTTGGTTTATTAAAATTCCGTGTAGAGGTTGAGGTTCGCTGGTTACAAAAATTGGCATCTCACGCACAAATTAAGGAAGTTCCCGCTTTTTCAGAAAAAGCAAACGATTACCTAGACCAAATTGTGGCAAATTTTTCGTTAGATGATGCAAATCGAATCAAAACTATCGAACGCACAACTAACCACGATGTAAAAGCGGTGGAGTATTTCCTAAAAGAAAAATGTGAAGCCTTACCTGAGTTACAAGTGGTGAATGAATTTATTCATTTTGCCTGTACTTCGGAAGATATCAATAATACTTCACACGCTTTAATGCTTAAAACGGCTCGTGAAGAGGTGTTATTGCCGGAATGGAAAAAATTAATTGATGCCATCGTTGATTTAGCCAAGCGTTATCAACATATTCCGTTGCTTTCCCGCACGCACGGTCAGCCGGCAAGCCCAACAACTATTGGTAAAGAGATGGCAAATGTGGCTTATCGTTTACAACGTCAATATAAACAATTAGAAAATTTAGAAATCTTAGGCAAAATCAACGGTGCAGTAGGTAACTACAATGCTCATTTATCGGCTTATCCTGAAATTGATTGGCACACTTTCAGCCAAGAATTTGTGGAATCTTTAGGTGTTACTTGGAACCCGTACACTACGCAAATTGAACCGCACGACTATATCGCTGAATTCTTTGATTGTGTGGCACGTTTTAACACTATCATTATTGATTTCGACCGTGATATGTGGGGGTACATTGCGTTAAATCACTTCAAACAACGTACAGTTGCAGGTGAAATTGGCTCAAGCACAATGCCGCACAAAGTGAATCCGATTGACTTTGAGAACTCAGAAGGTAATTTAGGTTTAGCGAATGCGGTAATGGCACATTTAGGACAAAAACTCCCAATCTCTCGCTGGCAGCGTGATTTAACCGATTCAACGGTACTGCGTAATTTAGGTGTAGGTTTAGGTTATGCGTTAATTGCTTACGCTTCAACTTTAAAAGGCATCAGCAAATTAGAAGTAAACGAGCAGCACTTGCGTGATGAACTCAACCAAAACTGGGAAGTGCTAGCTGAGCCAATTCAAACGGTAATGCGTCGTTATGGCATTGAAAAACCGTACGAGAAGCTGAAAGAATTAACGCGTGGTAAACGTGTTGATGAAACGGCAATGCGTGAGTTCATTGAGAAGTTGGACATTCCTGAAAATGAGAAAGCCCGCTTAAAAGAGATGACACCGGCAACCTATATCGGCTATGCTGTCGAGCTCGTTGATAAATTGTAAAATTTAACGCAAAAAAGACCGCTTGCAAGCGGTCTTTTTCTGATCCTTTTTTGCAAAGGAAATAATATGAAACAGGCAAATAGACATAAAAGAATTATTGAGCTCGTTAATCAGCTGGGGTATGTCAGCACGGAAGAGCTAGTGGCTCAAATGAATGTGAGTCCACAAACAATTCGTCGTGATTTAAATGAGATGGCAGAAAATAATCTCATTCGCCGCCATCACGGTGGAGCTGCTGCCCCCTCTAACACCGAAAACAGTGATTATACGCACCGTAAGCAATTTTTCTCTCAAGAGAAGAATGCGATTGCTCAACAAGTAGCAAAGCTTATTCCGAACGGGGCATCTGTATTTTTAGATATTGGTACAACATCAGAAGCTGTTGCATTGGCACTACTTTCACATAAAAATTTAAAAGTAGTAACGAATAATCTGAATGCAGCACATATTTTAATGAAAAATCCGGATTGCCAAATTACCGTTGCAGGGGGGAATTTACGAAGCGATGGTGGATTAATTGGCGAAGAAACGGTGCGTTTTATCAATCAATTCCGTTTAGATTTCGGTATTTTAGGTATTAGTGCGGTAGATTTAGACGGCTCAATGCTGGATTATGATTATCACGAAGTACAGGTAAAAAGAGCATTAATGGAATGCTCCAGACAGGTTCTATTGGTTACTGACCACTCAAAATTCAGCCGTAATGCGATGGTTCGTTTGGGGAATGTGAAAGAAGTAAATTATTTGTTTACAGATACTGATTTGCCGTTAGAATTACAAAATCATTTAAGTCAATCAGACGTTATCGTTAAAATTTGTAATGAATAAAGGCAGTTTTTTCTCTAAACAAAAATGGATTGCATATGCTCAATTAATGCGGTTCGATAAGCCCATCGGCACACTGTTATTGCTTCACCCAACGTTATGGGCGTTATTTGTGGCATCTGACGGAATGCCGCCACTTTCTATTTTGCTGATTTTTACACTTGGTGTAATAGTAATGCGTGCGGCAGGTTGTGTGATTAATGATTATGCAGATAGAGAGATTGACGGACACGTCAAACGTACTTCGCAACGCCCGCTCGCTACAGGGCGAGTTTCGACGACTGAGGCGAAAATCATTTTTGCGATTTTGTTACTAATGGCATTTGGGCTGGATTTGTTGCTCAACCGTTACGCCTTTTTGCTTTCGTTTGTTGCAGTGTTTTTGGCGGTGGTTTATCCCTTTATGAAACGCTTTACTCATTTGCCGCAAGTGGTTTTGGGAATGGCGTTTGGTTGGGCTATCCCGATGGCATTTGGGGCGGTAAGTGAAGCTCTTCCATTAGAATGTTGGTTGTTGTTTTTCGCCAATCTCGCTTGGACAGTCGCTTATGATACCCAATATGCAATGGTGGATCGTGATGATGACTTGCGAATTGGGGTGAAATCCACCGCCATTTTATTTGCCCAATACGATAATAAAATTATTGCACTCTTACAGTTTATTACTTTGATATTATTGACTTTAGTCGGCATTGTACAAGAGTATAATATTGGTTATTTCATCGTATTAGCATTAAGTGCAACACTGTTTATCTATCAATGCTGGCTCACTAAAAAACGAGAACGCAGCGAATGTTTTAAAGCATTCTTGAATAACCATTATTTCGGTTTAGGCGTGTTTGCTGCGATTTTGGTGGGGATTTATTTTTAATCTCTCTAATCGGACGAATAATCATCGCCTCACATCATCACAAGCGGTTAAATTTCTTTAGGAATTTGCAAATTCCAGATGAAATTTAACCGCTTGTTTTACGATACTTTCTCGCATTTTTCTGCTATAATCAGCACAATTTTTTTCGATTTTAAATTAGTAGGAATAACAATGTCTGAACAAACTCAACCAACCAGTTATGATTCTTCCAGTATTAAGGTGTTACGAGGCTTAGATGCCGTGCGTAAACGCCCGGGAATGTATATCGGCGACACCGATGACGGTACGGGCTTACACCATATGGTGTTTGAGGTTGTGGATAATGCCATTGATGAAGCGTTAGCCGGGCATTGTAAAGACATTATTGTTACCATTCACTCCGATAATTCGGTTTCTGTACAAGATGATGGTCGTGGTATTCCTGTTGGTATTCACCCTGAAGAGGGCGTGTCTGCGGCAGAAGTGATTATGACCGTTCTTCACGCCGGCGGTAAATTTGACGATAACTCTTATAAAGTATCGGGCGGTTTGCACGGTGTGGGGGTGTCAGTGGTAAACGCTCTTTCTTCTAAATTACAACTGACGATTCGCCGTGAAGGACACGTTCACGAGCAATTTTATAGCTTAGGTGAGCCGGATGCACCATTAGCTGTCATCGGTAATACGGAAAAAACCGGTACTTCTGTCCGTTTCTGGCCAAGCTTAGAGATCTTCAAAAACAAAACCGAATTTGAATATAAAATTTTATCTAAACGCTTGCGTGAATTATCGTTTTTAAACTCAGGTGTTTCCATCAAACTGATTGATGAGCGTGATGGCAAGGAAGAGCATTTCAAATATGAAGGTGGTATTAAAGCCTATGTGGAATATTTAAACGAAGGCAAAACCCATATTCATAACACGCCATTCTATCTCTCAACCGAAAAAGACGGCATTGGGGTGGAAATTTCATTGCAATGGAACGACAGCTACAACGAAAACGTGTACTGCTTCACCAACAACATTCCACAGCGTGATGGCGGTACGCACTTAGCCGGTTTCCGTGGGGCATTAACTCGTGCCTTGAAAAACTATATGGATAACAGCGGTGTGCTGAAAAAAGCCGATGCGAATATTGATGCTTCAGGCGATGATGCTCGTGAGGGCTTGGTGGCGGTGATTTCGGTGAAAGTGCCGGATCCAAAATTCTCATCACAAACTAAAGATAAACTGGTTTCTTCTGAAGTGCGTGGAGCGGTGGAAAGTTCAATGAACGAAGCCTTAGCGGATTACTTGGCGGAAAATCCGGACGATGCAAAAAATATCGTGACCAAAATTATTGATGCCGCTCGTGCCAGAGAAGCCGCTCGCAAAGCCCGTGAAATGACACGCCGCAAAGGGGCGTTAGATTTAGGAGGCTTGCCGGGCAAATTGGCGGATTGTCAGGAAAAAGATCCAGCATTATCTGAGCTTTACTTAGTGGAGGGGGACTCTGCGGGTGGTTCGGCGAAGCAAGGGCGTGACCGTAAAAACCAAGCGATTTTGCCGTTAAAAGGGAAAATCTTGAATGTGGAGAAAGCTCGCTTTGATAAAATGCTCTCTTCGCAAGAAGTGGCAACGCTCATCACCGCACTTGGCACGGGCATTGGGCGTGATGATTACAATATCGAAAAATTGCGTTATCACAAAATCATTATTATGACCGATGCGGACGTGGACGGTGCTCACATTCGTACGCTTTTATTGACATTCTTCTATCGCCAAATGCCTGAATTGATCGAAAATGGTTATATCTATATTGCTCAGCCACCACTTTACAAAGTGAAAAAAGGCAAACAAGAGCGTTATATTCAAGATAACGAAGAGATGTCACAATATGAAATCGACATTGCGTTAGAAGGGGCAGGATTATACGTTAGCGAAGATGCTCCGGCATTAAGTGGCGTAGCGTTAGAGAATCTGATTTCGCAATACAACAACGTGCAAAAATTGATTGAACGTTTAAGCCGCCGTTACCCAACATTATTACTTAACGAATTAATTTACTCAAAACCGCTTTCAGCAGAATTTGCAAAAAATCAAGCAAATATGACCTCTTGGAGCGAGCAGTTTGTAGCGAAATTAATGGAAAAAGAGGTCGGTGGCAGTTTCTATCGTGCCAGCATAGTCTTTAATGAAGAACGCCAAATTTATGAAGCTGAAATTGTGGTTACTACTCACGGTATGGATACAACCTACAGCTTAGATTTCAACTTTATCAGCAGTAATGAATATGCTCGTATTGTCGCCTTAGGTAATGAATTGAATGATTTACTCTCAGATTCCGCCTATGTGGTGCGTGGCGAACGCCGTCAAGAAATCAGCAGTTTTGCGGAAGCCTTAGATTGGTTAGTGAAAGAATCCCGCAAAGGTTTAACCATTCAACGTTATAAGGGATTAGGTGAAATGAACCCTGAGCAATTGTGGGAAACCACAATGGATCCGGTGGCTCGTAAAATGTTACAAGTAAACATTACCGATGCGATTGCTGCAGACAAACTATTCAGCACGCTAATGGGCGATGAAGTTGAACCTCGCCGAGATTTCATTGAAAGCAATGCGTTGTATGCTCAGATTGATGTCTAATAAAAAGTCCGCTATATGCGGACTTTTTTGTATCAAGATTTAATCATCAAGGAGAAATGGATCGTCCCATATTTCTTCTAAAAAGGCTAAAAATTCCTCTCTCTCGTCGCCTTTAAAGCCTGATACATCAAAGCCGGACGAACTAGAAAATCGCACTCTTATATTCACATCTGAAAACTTTTCGGCAATCCGATCCGGAAGTCGTTGAGTAAGCTTCTCTATTGTTTTTTCTTGCTCGGCAAGTCTTTTTTTATCGTGCTCTTTAACAAAGCGTATATCAAGTGTTTTCATAATATTCTCACCATATTAACTGGTTTTAAATACAGTATAATGAGTGAGAATTTTGATGTCAATAAAATGGTGTAATAATTTACAGTGTTTTTTAATAAAATAGCTTTTATTCTTTAAGCATTAGCCAAAATAACCGCTCGCTTCGGTGCCAGGTAGCCTTCAATGGTTTTACTATGATCGTTAGGATCTAAGAAATCCACTAAACTCTCATTTTCCAACCAATCGGTTTTTCGTTGCTCTTCAAGGGTAGTAATGGCTTCATCAACACAACGTACATTCTTAAAGCCTACTTTTTCCAACCAATTAATCAGAGCTGGTACAGAAGGAATGAAATAGACGTTTTTCATTTTTGCATAACGGTCAGCTGGCACTAAAACATCATTCACATCACCGTCAATCACTAAGGTTTCCAATACTAATTCTCCGCCTTTTACAAGCTGAGCTTTGAGCTGAGAAAGGTGGTCGAGTGGTGATTTACGATGATAAAGTACGCCCATAGAAAAGACGGTATCAAAAGCGGCAAGTGGTTGCATTTGTTCGATACCGAGCGGAATGAGATTTGCTCGTCTATCATTGCCGAGTAGTTTTCTTACCGCTTCAAATTGACAGAGGAAAAGTTCGGTTGGGTCAATGCCTACCACCATTTTTGCCCCTTCGCCCACCATTCGCCACATATGATAACCGCTGCCACAACCAACGTCTAAAATCGTTCTTCCTTCAAGTGGAGCAAGGTGAGGTAATACACGATCCCATTTGAAATCGGAACGCCATTCAGTGTCAATATGGATACCGTGCAAGTGGTACGGACCTTTACGCCAAGGCATCAGCTGTTTTAAGTGATGGGTAATTTGCTTGATTTCGCCCTCAGATAACGGCTGGGTTGGAATGGATTCCACCTTATCTTTTAGGTTGATACAAGCGGTTGAATTTGGTAAAAAATCTGCAACTTTTGCCCATTTTGCATAATCAGCGTGGGTGGTTTTTTCCCATTGTTTTAATTGCAAGGGTAAGGTTTCAAGCCAAGCAGATAGGGAAGTCGTTGCAATTTGTTGATAAAAAGGACGGAAGTTGATCATTGGAATTAAACTTGTTGTTAGAAAAATCCCTCTTTCCTTTTAATGGGAAAGAGGGGGGATAAATTATCTTGCAATCGGATTTACTTTCGCTTTTTGCACTTTGCGGTAAGCATTGAGTAATTTCTGATGAGCGATCATATTTTCTAGCGTTTCATCAGAAGCGGTTAAACCGTTAAACGGATTACCACCTTGCACGGCATTCCAGGCAAATTCTACCGCCTCAACACCATACATTTTCTCGAATACGGAACGGTATTGAGCCGGCTCACGATTTTCATCAAGGAATAACTCAATGGTGCTGATTAAGCAGCGGTAGTAATTGTTGCGTTCTGCGGTGAACACGCTGGCGTTCATATTTGCTGTCCAGTTTGCCCAATCCAACGCTTGCTCTAAGTTGCCGAGAGCCAAGTGAAGCATTGATTTCAGCTCGCCGATACGCAAGGTTTGCATTGCTGAACCTTTTTCTGCAACCACACCGATAAACTCACGCACACGGGTTAAATCATCAATGCTTTGTTCGTCTAACTCATCCAGTAATTCTTGATAAGTTTCGGCATCGTGATGGAAATGTGGCAAATCTAACAAGATTTCACGCCAATCCATACCCATATTGTTGTTAGCGTAAATTAAGTCATCGCTTGGGTAAATATTCGACATTCCCGGAGCTAAGATACGACAAGCGTATACGCCTAAATGCTCGTAATCCATAATATAAACAGGCTGATTATGCTTATTGAAAATCGAGATCATATTATTGAATTCTTGCTCGGTAGTGCCTGAGAAATCCCAATGCACAAACGGATAATCTGCATCACGTTTGAAAAGATCCCACGAAATTAGACCGCTTGAATCAATAAAATGGGTTTCCATATTAGCGTGATCTGCCACATCATCATTATTGAAAGATGGTGGAGCAAACACATCTAAATCTTTTAAGCTACGACCTTGTAGAAGCTCGGTTACGGTACGCTCAAAGGCAACTTGGAAATTCGGATGAGCTCCGAAAGAAGCAAAACAAGTGCCGTTTTGTGGATTGAGTAAAATCACACAAATCACTGGGAATTCACCGCCTAATGAAGCATCATAACAAAGGATCGGGAAGCCTTCTTGCTCTAGTTTTTCGATAGAAGCTTTGATTGTCGAGTAACCATCAATTACCGATTGTGGAATTTCAGGCAAGCTGATTGCTTCGGTAATGATACGATGTTTTACGAAACGCTCGAATACTTCTGATAAACCTTGTACACGGGCTTCGTTTTTTGTGTTACCTGCCGACATACCGTTTGACACAAATAAGTTGCCGATAATGCTTTGCGGAATATAAACCGTTTGATTATCCGATTGGCGAACATAAGGCAATGTTACGATACCACGATCGTAATTTCCTGATTGCAAATCAACCAATAATTCCGGCGTAAGTTCGCCATTCGGGTCGAAATATTCCCAAAGGAAATCGTCCATCATTTCCGGTGGCGGCACATCTTCATCTTCAATTGGGAACCATTTTTCAGTTGGATAGTGTACAAAATCACTATTCGCAATTTCTTGACCTAAATAGAAATCCGCCCAGAAATAGTTAGTGGATAAACGCTCAAAATATTCGCCTAACGCAGAAGCCAACGCCGCTTTTTTACTTGCCCCTTTACCATTTGAGAAACATTGCGGACAGTCCGCATCACGAATATGCACCGACCACACATTCGGAACAGGGTTTAACCAAGACGCTTCTTCAATGTTAAAACCAAGCGTTTTTAATTTATGTTGAAAGGTAGAAATACTGTCTTCAAGTGCAGCATCTTTACCGGTAATAAAAGTTTGTTCAGTCATCATTTTTCTCTTGTTAAAAATTTGTGGTAGAAAATAGCAAAATTTAGGAAAAATTGCAAAAAAACTCATAAAAATAACCGCTTGTAGAGTATTTACTTTTTCGAGTAAGTAAGAAATTGAGTGATTTAATTTTTTTCTTAAAAGCAAAGTGATACACTTATTACAATTTAATTTTATAGCTAGAGATAAACGATGAGTGGAACAGAATTATTAGTCAATGTAACCCCGAGTGAGACAAGGGTAGCATTGGTTGAAAACGGCTTACTAAAAGAACTCCACATTGAACGTGAGGCAAAACGTGGCATTGTGGGAAATATTTACAAAGGGCGTGTAACTCGAGTATTGCCTGGAATGCAATCTGCTTTTGTGGATATTGGTTTAGAAAAAGCGGCTTTTTTGCACGCTTCAGATATTGTTTCTCACACGGAATGTGTTGATGAAAATGAGAAAAAGCAATTTTTGGTAAAAGATATTGCTGAGTTGGTTCGTGAAGGACAAGATATTGTTGTTCAAGTCGTTAAAGATCCGATTGGTACCAAAGGAGCGAGACTGACTACGGATATTACTTTGCCTTCTCGCTATTTAGTTTTTATGCCTGAAAATAGCCACGTTGGGGTTTCACAACGTATTGAAAGTGAGGCAGAACGTGAGCGTTTAAAAGCATTGGTTGAGCCTTATTGCGATGAATTAGGCGGATTTATTGTTCGTACAGCAGCGGAAGAAGCAAGCGAAGAAAGTTTAAAGCAAGATGTGGCATTTCTAAAACGCTTATGGCGTAAAGTGTTGGAACGTAAGACGAAGTATCCTGCTAAATCAATGCTTTATGGTGAGTTGGCGTTGGCTCAACGTGTATTGAGAGATTTTATCGGTACGCATATTAACGCAGTTTGGATCGATTCCAAAATTACCTGCGAGCAAGTTAAAGAGTTTTTAACCGAGTTTATGCCGGAACTGACGAATTCTGTGAGTTTATACACCGGAGCAAAAACCTTATTTGATGCTTATGGTGTAGAAGAGTCTATTCAGAAAGCACTTAATAAACGGGTAAACCTAAAATCAGGCGGTTATCTGATTATTGAACAAACAGAGGCGATGACAACGATTGACATCAATACAGGAGCGTTTGTCGGACATAGAAATCTCGCTCACACCATTTTCAATACGAATATTGAAGCCACGCAGGCAATTGCACATCAGCTCCAGTTACGCAATTTAGGTGGTATTATCATTATTGATTTTATTGATATGCAAGAGGAAGAACATCGCAATTTGGTGTTGCAGTCGTTACAAGATGCATTAAAAGGTGATAGAGTAAAAACCAATGTTAATGGTTTTACCCAGCTTGGTTTGGTTGAAATGACGCGTAAACGTACGCGTGAAAGTTTAGAACGCATTCTTTGCTGTGATTGCCCAGAGTGTCAAGGACGAGGTACGGTGAAAACAGTTGAAACAGTTTGTTATGAAATTATGCGTGAAATTGTGCGAGTTCATCATTTATTCAAAGCAGAAAAAATGCACGTTTATGCCTCTAAAGAGGTGGCGGATTACTTAATTAATGAAGAAAGCCACGCACTATTAGCGGAATTGCAAGCCTTTATCGGATCAAAAATTGAGATAAAAGTTGAGCCGTATTATCATCAAGAACAGTTTGATGTTGTCGTGATGTGATTGATTAGAGGATTTAAGCTATTTAGCCTTAATCCTCTTTTTTTGCAAAATTTATCGAAAATATGACCGCTTGTTTCCTACCAAAATTGCCTAAAATAACGTATAATCGCTCAGTTTTATTTATCCAAATTTTGAAATCTAAGGTAATTCAATGTCTGAAGTAGAAAATCAAGAATTAGATCTTAATGGGGAAATGTTAGCCCGCCGTGAAAAATTGACTAAAATTCGTGAGCAGGGTAATGCTTTCCCAAATACTTTCCGCCGTGATGCGTTAGCAAAAGATTTACATAGTCAATATGATGAAGTAGAAGGCGAAGCATTAAAAGAACAAAATATTCAAGTGAAAGTTGCCGGTCGTATTATGCTAAAACGTGTAATGGGAAAGGCGTCTTTCTTTACTATTCAAGATGTGAGTGGAGCAATTCAGCTTTATGTTGCTCGTGATAACTTGGCTGAAAGCATTTACGAAGAAAAAGTCAGCCTTTGGGACTTAGGCGATATTATTGGTGTTGAAGGAACGCTATTTAAAACTAAAACAGGTGAATTAACCGTTCGTTGTTCAGAAGTACAACTTTTAACCAAAGCATTACGTCCGTTACCGGATAAACATCACGGTTTAACGGATTTAGAAACTCGCTATCGTCAGCGTTATTTGGATTTAATTTCTAACGAAGAATCACGCCGTACCTTTATGATTCGTTCACAGGTAGTTTCGGGCATTCGTAAATTCTTTTTAGATAGAGATTTTATTGAAGTTGAAACGCCAATGTTACAAGTGATCCCGGGCGGTGCAGCAGCAAAACCGTTTGTAACGCACCACAATGCGTTAGATGTGGATATGTATTTGCGTATCGCCCCTGAGCTGTATTTAAAACGCTTAGTAGTGGGTGGTTTTGAGCGAGTATTTGAATTAAACCGTAACTTCCGTAACGAGGGGGTTTCTGTTCGCCACAATCCTGAATTTACAATGATTGAATATTACCAAGCCTATGCGGACTACCACGATTTAATGGACAACACTGAAGAATTATTACGCAAATTGGCGTTAGATATTTTAGGTACAACCGATGTACCTTACGGTGAATATGTGTTCGATTTCGGCAAACCGTTTGAGCGTATCACAATGCACGATGCGATTGTGAAATATGGCAATGGCATTAAGCGTGAAGATTTAGATAGCTTTGAAAAATCAGTTGAAATTGCAAAAGGTTTAGGTATTGAAATTCAAAAATCCTGGGGCTTAGGTTCTGTTGTGAATGCAATTTTTGAAGAAGTAGCAGAGCACCAGTTAATTCAGCCGACTTTCTTAATGGCTCACCCAGCGGAAATTTCGCCACTTGCTCGTCGTAATGATGAAAACCCTGAAGTAACGGATCGTTTTGAATTATTTATTGGTGGTCGTGAAATCGGTAACGGTTTCTCAGAATTAAATGATGCGGAAGACCAAGCTGAGCGTTTTGATGCTCAAGTAGCTGCAAAAGATGCAGGCGATGATGAAGCAATGTTTAAAGATGAAGACTTTATCGTGGCGTTAGAACACGGCTTGCCACCAACAGCGGGCGAAGGCTTAGGTATTGACCGTTTAGCAATGATTTTTGCTAACGCTCCATCAATCCGCGATGTGATCTTATTCCCTGCAATGCGTCAGAAATAATAAAAGGCATAGTAGACAAAATAGTTGCTAAAAAGTGGCTTAAAGCCTTATAGTACAAGGCTTTAAGCCCTATTTTTGAAAAATGAATAAAAAACTGCCCATTTTGCCAAAGTACGAATATCAAGAAGCACGGTAAGCAAAATAATATTCAACGCCATTATTGCAATCAATGTAATAAAACCTTTACCTTTCAAAAGAAATTAAACGCTATTCAAATTTGGTCTGATTACACGACAGGAAAACAGACTTATCCGCAACTTGCTGAAAAATATCATTGTTCGGTGAGAACTATTCAACGATATATTGAAAAAGCCCCTAAAAGCCAGGCAAATATAATAGAAGGAAAATATCTGAATATTATTATGGATACCACTTTCTTTGGTCGAGAATTTGGTGTATTGGTTTTAATCAATAGTCTGAAAAAGAAGGTAATCTATCATCGTTTTGTAAAAACAGAAAAAGATGTTTATTACCAGTTAGCTCTCAATCAGTTGAGGGAAAAAAGACTATATCATTCAATCAGTTACCTGCGATGGACGAAGAGGATTATTAAAAGATTTACTCAATACCCCGACACAAATGTGCCAGTTTCATATGATTGCGATAGTGATGCGTAAATTAGGCAGAAAACACCAATCTCAAGCCGGAAAGGAATTAAAAATTCTTGTTAAGACTTTAACAAAGAGTACGAAAAATATATTTTATAGGGAACTACACAATTGGTATTTAAAACATCAGGACTTTTTAAATGAACGTTCAGATATAGCGAATGAGAGAGGTTATTTCCCTTATAAACATCGAAATATAAGGGGAGCTTATGCCAGTTTAAAGCGATATCACGATTATTTATTTACTTTCGAGAAATACCCTGAGCTAAATATTGAAAGAACCACAAATAGAGCGGAAAGTCTTTTTAAAGACTTAAAGCAGAAGTTAAATAATCACAATGGATTAACAAAAAAGCATAAGTTGATGTTTATAAAGGATTTTTTGAATAAAAAAAGCTACTAACCTAATTAAAAAAATAAGGTTAGCAACTATTTTGTCTACTATGCCAAAAAACAAGCGGTCTAATTTGCAAAAAAACTTACAAATTAGACCGCTTACATTAGGATTAGCCTAAAATTTTGCGTAAGGCAGAGCCAATTTCAGCAAGGCTTCTTACCGTTGTTACACCTGCATCTTCGAGGGCTTTGAATTTCTCATCAGCAGTGCCTTTACCACCACTGATAATTGCACCTGCGTGTCCCATTCGTTTGCCTTTTGGTGCGGTTACACCTGCAATGTAGCTAACCACCGGTTTCGTTACATTTTCTTTGATAAAGGCAGCAGCTTCTTCTTCTGCTGAACCGCCGATTTCGCCAATCATCACAATAGCTTCGGTTTCAGGATCGTCTTGGAAGAGTTTTAGAATATCGATGAAGTTTGAACCCGGAATTGGGTCGCCACCGATCCCTACACAAGTAGATTGTCCAAAGCCTTCATCTGTTGTTTGTTTAACGGCTTCATAAGTTAATGTACCTGAACGTGAAACAATACCAATATTGCCTTTTTTGTGAATATTGCCCGGCATAATGCCGATTTTACATTCCTCTGGGGTAATCACACCCGGACAGTTAGGACCGATCATTCGCACGCCTGTTTGGTTTAAACGTTGTTTCACTTGAAGCATATCAAGTGTTGGAATGCCTTCAGTAATACAAACGATCAGCTGAATACCTGCATCAATGGCTTCTAAAATGGCATCTTTACAGCCCGGAGCGGGAACGTAAATGACGGTTGCGGTTGCACCAGTTGCTTCTACCGCTTCACGCACGGTATTAAAAACCGGTAAGTCTAAATGGGTTGTACCACCTTTATTAGGTGAAACACCTCCAACTAATTGTGTTCCATAAGCTAGAGCTTGTTCGCTATGGAATGTGCCTTGTCCGCCGGTAAAACCTTGGCAAATTACTTTTGTGTTTTTATCAATTAAAATCGACATTTTTCCTCCTAATTTGCAGATTTTACCGCTAATTCAGCCGCTTCTTTCAGTGATGATGCCGCTAAAATACTCAGTCCACTATTTGCTAGAATTTCACGACCTTGTGCCGCATTTGTGCCTTCTAAACGGACGATAACAGGCACGTTCACGCCCACTTCGTTTACTGCCGCAATTACACCGTCAGCAATTAAATCACAACGTACGATACCGCCGAAAATATTAACCAGAACCGCTTTTACATTTGGGTCTGATAAAATCAGCTTGAATGCCGCTGCAACACGCTCTTTGGTTGCACCACCGCCTACGTCTAGGAAGTTAGCCGGTTTGCCACCGTAGAGTTTGACGATATCCATCGTTCCCATTGCAAGACCTGCACCGTTTACCATACAACCGATGTTACCGTCTAAAGCAACATAGTTTAAGCTCCATTTTTCTGCTTCGGCTTCACGTTCGTCATCTTGCGAGAGATCTTGTAGTTCTTTAAGATCCGGCTGGCGGTAGAGAGCATTGCTATCGATAGACATTTTGGCATCTAGGCAGAGCAGTTTTCCTTCTTTGGTAACAACAAGCGGATTGACTTCCAATAAGGCTAAATCTTTCTCTACGAATAACTTCGCTAGTTTTACAAAAATATCCGCAAATTGTTTGACTTCATCACCTTTTAATCCCAATTTAAAAGCTAACTCACGCCCTTGATAGCCCTGACCACCCGTGAGAGGATCAATTGTTGCCTTATGGATTAATTCAGGTGTTTTTTCAGCCACTTCTTCAATGTTCATACCACCTGCACTTGATGCCATAAATACCACTTTTTGTGCAGAGCGATCCACCACTGCACCTAAGTATAATTCACGGTCGATATTGCAGGTTTCTTCCACATAAATAGTATTAACCGGTTGCCCGCTAGCATCTGTTTGGAAGGTAACTAAGCGTTTACCTAGCCATTGTTCAGCAAAGGCTTTGGCATCATCAGTATTACTCACTAGTTTTACACCACCGGCTTTGCCCCGACCACCTGCGTGAACTTGGCATTTTACAGCCCATTTTTCACCTTTTAGTTGTGAGATTGCCTCTGCGGTTTCATTTACAGAAAAGCAAGCAATCCCTTCGCTGACAGGCAGCCCATATTGTTTGAATATTTGTTTGGCTTGGTATTCGTGTAGATTCATAGAGTTTCCTCGTTGGTTTTTATGCTACTTTTCTTTACTTGTGTGAATTTAAATAACTAAAATTTGTAAAAAATAAGTAAAAATAGACCGCTTGTAGTCTTGCAAGCGGTCAAATTTCAGATTAAATTTCCAAAAGCAGACGAGTTGGGTCTTCTAATAACTCTTTTACAGCCACTAAGAAACCAACAGACTCTTTGCCGTCAATTAAACGGTGGTCGTAGCTTAAGGCTAAGTACATCATCGGGCGGATTACCACTTGTCCGTCAATCGCCACAGGGCGATCTTTGATTGCGTGCATACCTAAAATGGCACTTTGTGGTGGATTGATAATTGGGGTAGACATTAATGAACCGAACACACCACCGTTAGTGATAGTGAAGTTACCGCCGGTTAAGTCTTCAACCGTTAATTTGCCATCACGCCCTTTTTCCGCAAGCTCTTTTATTTTCTTCTCAATCTCCGCCATACTCATTTTGTCGCAATCACGTAACACTGGCGTTACTAAGCCGCGAGGGGTAGAGACCGCAATACTCACATCGAAATAGTTGTGGTAAACCACATCGTCGCCATCAATAGACGCATTGATTTCAGGATAACGTTTAAGTGCTTCAACCACTGCTTTAATGTAGAATGACATAAAACCTAAGCGTACGCCGTGTTGTTTTTCAAACTTCTCGCCGTAAGTTTTACGTAGATTCATAATCGGCTGCATATCCAGTTCGTTGAATGTGGTGAGCATTGCCGTTGTATTTTTTGCTTCAAGTAAACGTTCTGCAATACGTTTGCGTAAACGAGTCATTGGGACACGTTTTTCGCTCCGGCTACTAAATGCAACGGAGCTTACGGTGTTTTGATTTGTTGCGGATTCTTTTACTTGATTTTGTTGAACTCGTTTTGCGATCTCTTTTTCGATATCTTCACGGGTAATTCTGCCTCCTACACCGCTGCCTTGAATATCAGCCGCTTGTAAATCGTGTTCGGCTAATAAACGGCGAATGGCAGGACCTTGATCGTCTGCGTTAGCGTGGCTGTTTTCAATCGCAGCGTGTTTGCGATCTGACGGAGTGGATTCTGTTTTTTGCTCAATAGTGGCAGAGCTGATATCGCCAGCTTGTGCCGTATCTAATTTACCTAAAACTTGTTTTGACACAACCGTTGCACCTTCCTCTTGTGTAATTTCAACAAGCACACCATCACTTGTAGCAGGCACTTCTAAAACAACTTTGTCGGTTTCAATTTCGACGAGAATTTCATCACGCTTTACACGATCACCCACTTTTTTGTGCCAAGTTGCAACGCTTGCATCAGCTACTGATTCAGGAAGGTCTGGAGTTAAAATTTCAATTGCCATTTCATTATCCTTTTCTTTTAATAAAGGTGTATTTTTACACCTTATACTTAAATTGGTAAATTTTTGTTGAAAATGAACCGCTTGCAGGGCGTATTAGCTACGCCCATCTTTTTAAGCAATCGTTAAAGCATCTTCAACAAGTTGTTTTTGTTGTTTTGCGTGTAGTGATGGGTAGCCAACTGCCGGCGAAGCGGAGGCGGCTCTACCTGCATAAGTTAATTTTGCCCCTTCCGGAATAGAAGCTTCAAAGTTGTGCTTACTGCAATACCAGGCTCCTTGATTTAATGGCTCTTCTTGACACCATACAAAGTCAGTAACGTGGGCGTAAGGTTCAAGAATTTGTTTCATTTCCTCAAGTGGGAATGGGTAGAGTTGTTCAATACGAATAATCGCAACATCTGTTTGGTTATTCTCACGGCGTTTTTCAATCAAGTCGTAGTAAACTTTACCTGAACACATTACCACACGTTTCACTTGTTTCGGATCGATATTATCAATTTCGCCAATCACATTTTTGAATGAACCATTAATGATTTCATCAAGTGTTGAAACCGCAAGAGGGTGGCGTAGTAATGATTTTGGCGTAATCGCAACTAATGGACGACGCATTTTGCGAATTGCTTGGCGACGTAACATATGGTAAACCTGAGCCGGTGTTGATGGCACACAAACTTGGATATTTTGTTGTGCACAAAGTTGTAAATAACGCTCAACACGAGCAGATGAGTGTTCCGGACCTTGACCTTCATAACCGTGAGGAAGAAGCATTACTAAACCACACATTCTGCCCCATTTTTGTTCGCCAGAGCTGATGAATTGGTCAATTACAATTTGTGCCCCGTTGGCGAAATCACCAAATTGAGCTTCCCAAATGGTTAAGGTTTTCGGATCGGTTGTCGCAAAGCCATATTCAAAGGCGAGAACCGCTTCTTCTGAAAGTACGGAATCCCATACTTGGAAACGACCTTGATTTGCGTGTAACTGTGTTAATGGAACATAGCCTGTACCATCATTTTGGTTATGAATAACGGCGTGGCGATGGAAGAATGTACCACGACCGGCATCTTCACCTGATAAACGAACGTGTGTGCCTTCATCAAGCAAGGTTGCATACGCCATTGTTTCTGCCATTCCCCAGTCGAATAATTTCTTGCCTTCGTACATCTCTTTACGATCAGCGTAGATTTTCTCAACACGAGAGTGAGCTTTCAATGATTCCGGATATTCACAAACACGCTTAGCAATAGTTAAGAAGCGATCTTCCGGGAATTTGCTCTCATAAGGTGCAGTCCAGTCATAATTGAGATATTGCAACCAATCAACAGCTGCCATATCTAATTTACGCCATTCAGGTACAACACGCTCACCATTATCTAACGCATCACGATAAAGATTTAGCATTTCAATTTCTTGGTCGCTGGTTAATACCCCTTCTTCAATTAAGCGGTCAGCATAAACTTTACGTGGTGTAGGGTGTTTTTTGATGATGCTATACATCATTGGCTGGGTTGCTAATGGTTCATCGGCTTCGTTATGACCGTGGCGACGATAAGAGATTAAATCAATGAAAATATCACGTTTAAATTTAGTGCGATATTCCACTGCCATTCTTGCTGCAAAAGCAACCGCTTCCGGGTCATCACCGTTTACGTGAATAATCGGTGCTTGGATCATTTTCGCAATATCGGTACAGAACTCGGTTGAGCGAGTGTCGTTCGGGTTAGAGGTGGTAAAACCGATCTGGTTATTAATCACAATACGGATTGTTCCTCCCACTTTATAACCACGGGCATTTGCCATATTTAAGGTTTCTTGCACCACACCTTGACCGGCAACGGCAGAGTCGCCGTGAACAGTTACCGCTAATACTTTTTCGTGTTCGGTATCACGCATACGTTCTTGTCTTGCACGAACAGATCCAATCACCACAGGGCTTACGATCTCCAAATGCGATGGGTTGAATGCTAAAGTGAGGTGAACGTTTTTATCATCTACCGCAAAGTTAGATGAGAAACCTTGATGGTATTTCACATCACCTGTACGGCTTTCATCAGCGTGTTTACCTGCAAATTCATCAAATAATTCCGCAGGGCGTTTACCGAATACGTTCACTAACATATTTAAACGACCACGGTGTGCCATACCTAATACGACATCTGTCATTCCTTGACGGGAAGCGTGGCGAATAATTTCTTTCATCATCGGAATGAACGCATCACTTCCTTCTAAAGAGAAGCGTTTTGCACCCGGGAATTTTGCTCCCAAATAACGTTCTAAACCATCAGCAGCCGTTAATTCAGTGAGTAAATTGAGTTTTTCTTCTTTGGTGAAAAGAGGTTTATTTAACACACTTTCCATTTTAGCTTGTAACCAGTTACGCTGTTCAATATCTTGAACGTGCATAAATTCTAAGCCGATAGGACCTAAATAAGTTTCTTTTAATGCCTCGTTGAGTTCGCTGAGCTTCATTGTTTCTTTATTATAAACATAACGACCAACGGCAAATGTTTCGTTTAGATCTTCATCGGTAAAACCGTGATATTTATAATCTAGCTCAGGCACGCTGGAGGTTTTCCAGCGGTAATAGTTAATAGGGTCAAGTTTTGCTTCTAAATAGCCTCTGAAACGATGTGCGTTAATCCATTGAAGTAAACGAACTTGCTTTGCTCCTGCTTCTGGATCAACAACAGTTACGGATTGTGGTTGTTGTTCGCGGGCTAACTTACGGAAATACTCACGTACTTTTGAATGGGGTTGTTCAATATGAGAGGTTTTAGGGAATGAATCAAAAATGCTTCTCCAGCTTTCATCAACGCTTGCCGGATTTTCTAAATACTGTTCATAAATTTCTTCGACATAAGATTGGTTTGAACCGCCGAAAGGGGATGACGCAATCCAATCATCAAAATGTTTATATTGCATAAAGACCTGACCTATTTATGGTGTTGAAACATAATCTTATTATACTTCAAATAAAGTAAAGAAAATGTGATATAAGTCTGATTTTTACATAATTGTTTACTTACAAGCGGTTATTTTTAGCAAAATTTTTACAAATTCTAAACAATGCAAGGAAATTTTAGTGGTTGCACTCACATTTTTCTAAACAAACATCACCGTGTAGATTGTGATGGTGATTATGGCGGTGTGAATAGAACGCTACATTACGAGCAAATTGGTCTCCAAAGAAGTGAATAAAACTAGGATCATTCGTAATCACTTCTGGCGTACCGGCACAGCAGATATGTTTGTTTACACAAAGCACCTCATCAGTATTTGCCATTACAATGTTTAAGTCGTGCGAAACCATTAAAATAGCACAGTTCAACCAAGAGCGAGTTTGATTTAATAGTTGATACAGTTCGGTTTGCCCTGTAATATCTACCCCCTGCATTGGCTCATCTAATACTAATAGCTGTGGTTTATCTAAGATAGCTCGAGCGAGTAAAACACGTTGAAGTTCTCCACCGGACAGCTTTTGCATACTATTGTGTGCCAGATGGCGAATAGCAAAGAGAGATAATGCTTCCTCAATCATTGCTTTATTAGTATGGGGTTTGAGCCCGAGAAAATGCGTAACTGTTATTGGCATAGAAGGGTCTAAATGTAGCTTTTGCGGGACATAGCCAATTTTTAGCCCTTTTTGGTGAATAATTTGTCCTTTAGTTGGCGTAATTAATTTTAGCAACACTTTCAATAATGTGGATTTACCCCCACCATTTGGACCTACTATGGTTGTAATAGAGTTAGGATAAATTGATAGATTAATGTTTTGTAACGCTTTTTGACCATTAAAGATTACTTCAATATCTTTTAGCGAGACTAAAGGTTGAGTTTTTTTTATCAACGTAAATTGCGTTGTCGTTGGATTAGGGGCTAGTTGGTTAATTTTCATTACTACAAAAAATTTGAGAGTATTGAAATAAAATTAGCGGATTTTTTATCTTCTGACAATAGAATAAATGAATTTTTTCTTGGTAAAATAGTCTATCAAGAGATTATGTAAATTTTAGTAAATAAATTAAAGAAAAATAGCAGGATATAATTTGCAGCACGTAATTTTAGCAAGAGATCGTAAACGGCATAAGAAACACTTGAAAATAGTGATTTTTTTATTGGCTGTTTTTAGTTTACTTGTCGGTATTGTTCTCGCATTAAAAGAACAATCTTCAATAAGTATGATGGCTACACGAGAAAATGTAGTTGTTTTAGATAAGCAAGATGAAGAATATCAAAATACTTCAAGTGGTAAAGTTGAGTTACAAGCAGATAACATTGAGAAAAATACGGGTTTTATTGAGTATATTACAGATTTAATTACTCAATCCTCTCTTTCTATAGAAAACGAAGAAATTGTTTTTGAAGATCAAACCGCGACATCTTATGAAGATGATTTAACTAATGAAGACGATGAAGTTGAAGAACCTATTGATACGGCAGATAATGTCAATACAGAAGAGCAACTTCCGGCAGAAGCAGAGAAAGTGTTGGAGGATATTCTTGATGTAGCAGATCAAGCATTACGAATTCAAGATCAATTTAGTTATACGGTTGCAAGAGGAGATAAACTAAGAGACGTATTGGAGCAATCAGGTTTAAGTGCTTCAGTTGCCTCTAATTTAGTTAAACAACATTCATCATTAGCACAATTAGAAGCCGGACAGCAATTTTATTGGGTGCTAGATAATGAAGGTGAGTTAGAATATTTAAACTGGTTAGTTTCTGAGAAAGAAGAACGTGTTTATGAACGCCAAGCCAATGGTAAATTTACCTACCAAAAATTTGAGAAAAAAGGAGAATGGAAGTTAGACGTTGTGCGAGGTACGATTCAGAACAGCTTTGCTACGAGTTTAAAAGCGGTTGGACTATCTGATCGCCAAATCAACCAATTAGCGGTAGGATTACAATCGCAAATTGCGACGAATAAGCTGAAAAAAGGTGATAAATTTGCCATTTTAATTAAGCGTGAATATATAAATGGCAAAGTAACAGATTTAGGAAATGTGGAAGGTATTCACGTTATTAGCAGTAAAAAAAGCTATTACGCTATTCAAGCAGATAATGGGCGATATTATAGCAGACACGGTGAAACATTAAGTGGTGGCTTTGCTCGACATCCATTATTGTATGCTGTAAGGGTAACATCTTCTTTTAACCCTAAACGTAAACACCCAATTACAGGTCGGATTAGCCCACATAAAGGTGTGGATTACGGATTGCCAATTGGCACGCCAATCATTGCACCGAGTGATGGTGTGGTTGAACACGTTGCTTATCAAGCTCGTGGAGCAGGGCGTTACATCAAAATCAAACACGGGCATATTACCACCGTATATATGCACTTAAGCAAGACGTTAGTCAAACCCGGACAAAGTGTGAAAAAGGGAGAGCGTATTGCACTATCAGGCAATACAGGTGGTTCAACCGGTCCACATTTACACTATGAATTTCATATTAACGGACGACCGGTTAATCCAATTACGGTCAAATTACCGGGTTCAAGTTCGGGTATGAATAATAAAGAACGCCAAACATTCTTAAATAAAGCGAAGAGTGTGGAAGCAAAATTAAAAATGTAAGGAATCCAATGAAAACAAATATTATTGCGTTAAGTTTGATCGGTTTGTCAACCTTTACCTTTGCATCTGATGCAAAACTGAAGAATCAGCTTGAAAAAATTGGGGCAACAGAGGTTAAAATTTCTGAATCGCCATTATCAGGTTTTAAAATGGCAGCCTCAAATGAAGGTATTGTCTATATCAGTGAAGATGGACGATATATCATTCAAGGCAAAATTTTTGAGCTAAAAAACGGCAAAGCAGTCGATATAACCAATCAAGGTTTAATGGCAGAGTTAAATTCTTATGCGAATGAAATGATTATTTATCCTGCCAAAAATGAAAAGCACGTTGTAACGGTTTTTATGGATATTACTTGCCATTATTGCCATCTGTTACATCAAAAGATTAAAGAATATAATGATTTAGGTATTACCATTCGTTATTTGGCGTTTCCCCGTGGTGGTATGAATACACAAACCGCAAAACAAATGGAAGCGATTTGGACTGCTCAAGATAAAATGAAAGCCTTAAATGATGCGGAAAATGGCAAGTTACCAACCCAGTTAAAAATGCCTGAGATTGTGAAAAAACACTACCAACTAGGCGTTAAGTTTGGCGTAACAGGCACGCCTAATATTGTTACCTCAGAAGGCGAATTAATCGGTGGTTATGTTGAGCCGAGAGAGCTTGCCAAAATGCTCACAGAATAATGGTATAAAAACATAAGCGGTCTGATTTTGTAAAAACTTTACTAAATTAGACCGCTTGTCGCTTAAATGTTATTGAGCTTCTACTTTTGCTTCCAATACACCTTTCCAGCTATTTTTTTCCGTTGTATGATCCTCATACTCTAGTGTTCCAGCCAAAACTTCACCATTTTTACCGTAAATACCACCGTCAAAGGTTGCGTTTGGAGTTTTGTTATCATAAATTCGCCCAAAGATTTCGCCGTTTTCCGCTACTTTTACTCCGTTTTGGCGATAGTTCTCTTTTAACTCCCAAAATTCGTTATTTTGCCCAATTAGATTCAAAAACAGGCGTTTTTCTTTATCACTGTAATTCCCGCTCACCCTACCTGTTAATGCAGTAACTGCTCGGTTATCATAGACATAGTAGAACGAACCTTCGTAACGAAGGTCATTATTCGGACGTATCATTTGTGTTTTATCCATTTCTAATATTGGAAGGCTATAGTGTGTTACACTTTCCTCGCCTGGATTATTGATGTTTGGCTCAATATGACTGAATGATGTATAGCCGAAATAGCCCAACAATCGCCCTGAATTATCTAATAGTGCTTTCACTTCTTGATCTTCGCTAAATGCCATTTTTTCGTATAAAGGCATCACTTGAATATTCTTGTTTTCATCATCAAATTTCAGTGAAATCCATTTTTTTGATGATGTGAATTTGCCACCATCGCGGTTGAATGAATCAAAAATCGCCGTATTTGTTAGGGGATTATCTATTTTATTGTTAAGTTCTTCTGACGTTTTAGCTTTTGGCTGTTCAGCTTCTGGTTGTTCTGCTTTTGGCTGTTCAGCTTTTGGTTGTTCAGCTTCTGGTTGTTCAGCTTTTGGTTGTTCAGTTTTTGGTTGTTCAGCTTTTGGTTGTTCAGCTTTTGGTTGTTCAGCTTTTGGTTGTTTAGCTTTTGGTTGTTCAGCTTTTGGTTGTTCAGCTTTTGGTTGTTCAGCTTTTGGTTGTTCAGCTTTTGGTTGTTCAGCTTTTGGTTGTTCAGCTTTTGGTTGTTCAGCTTTTGGTTGTTCAGCTTTTGGTTGTTCAGCTTTTGGTTGTTCAGCTTTTGGTTGTTCAGCTTTTGGTTGTTCAGCTTTTGGTTGTTCGGCTTTTGGTTGTTCAGATTTCTGATCTGATTTTAGATTAGGCATTGGCTTAGCTTCATCTGCCTGAACTTTGTTATGAGATGTCATTAAAGCAGATTTTTCACCTTCAGGTTGACGACGTATGTCTGTTTTTGGGGAGGTCGCAACATCGTGAGTTTTCGATGTATTGTTACTTTGTAAGAGATTCTCTTGTTGAGTGCTACTAGAACCACCACTGCTACCGCAAGCGGTTAAAATCATTGTAGATAAAAGTGTTAGGGTAAATTTATTTAACATCTTATAGTTAGTACCTATTTAAATGGGTTGTATAAAAAACAATCGAAGTAAATCATATTGTTATATGATATAAAAAAATAAAATTAATCATTTTGGAATAAGATATATCTAAAAGTTATAAAAATCAATAAATAGTTTGCTTTTTATCAGGTTGAATAGACTTTTATCTTGAAAAGTTTGAGTTATCGCAAAATTTATGCAAAATTAGACCGCTTGTTATTATAAAAAGAAAATTATCGTGGAAAAACTAATTAAAAAACGTCCTTTATTAACGACGGCAACCTTATCTGAAAATCCTTTATTGAATCGAATTTATCAAAGTCGGGGCATAAAAACGACGAAAGAGCTAGAGCATAATCTCCAACATTTACATAGACCACAACAACTGGCTAATATTGAACAAGCAGTTGATTTATTAACCAACGCGTTTGATACACAAAGTCGTATTGTAATTGTGGGCGATTTTGATGCTGATGGAGCAACCAGCACGGCACTTGCCATAATTGCGTTAAAACAGTTGGGCTTCGAGCAAATTGATTATTTGATTCCGGATCGTTTCTCACAGGGTTATGGTTTAAGTGTTGCGGTGGCAGAAATGGTATTAGCAAAAGGAGCTGATTTAGTTTTAACCGTAGATAATGGTATCTCTTCGCTTGAAGGTGTTGAGTTGCTTAAGCAACACGGTATTCAAGTTTTGATTACCGATCATCATTTACCACCTGAAACATTACCCAATGCGGATGCAATGGTAAACCCAAATTTGCCGTTTTGTACTTTTCCGTCCAAATCATTGGCGGGAGTTGGGGTCATTTTTTATGTGATGATGGCTCTTCGAACACAAATGCGTGAGCGACAATACTTCCAGAATAAAGTAGAGCCAAACTTTGCTGAGCTTTTGGATTTAGTAGCATTAGGTACAGTGGCTGATGTTGTGCCACTTGATCAAAACAATCGCATTTTAGTCCATCAAGGATTACAACGAATGCGTTCAGGGCATTGCCGTTTGGGGATAAAAGCTTTAGCAGAAGTAAGCAAAAGGGAGCTTTCAACATTGCAAGCTGCTGATTTAGGTTTTGCTGTTGCACCAAGATTGAACGCCGCAGGCAGGCTGGAAAATATGTCGTTAGGGGTTGAGTTACTGATTTGTGAAAATATGGAACTTGCTCGTCAACTAGCTCTTGAACTAGATTCTTTGAACCAAACTCGAAAAGAATTTGAGCAGGAGATGAAAACAGAAGCTCTGGCGATTTGTGCAAAATTACCGTTACTTGCTCAGTCAGAACAAGCTCACGGTATCGTGCTATATCAAGCAGATTGGCATCAAGGTGTAATTGGTATTTTAGCTTCTCGAATTAAAGATCAATTCAATCGCCCTGTGATAGCTTTTGCACAGGAAAGTGAAGAAAGTGAATATTTAAAAGGATCGGCTCGATCTATTTCGAGCGTGCATATGCGAGATTTACTCGAATATATTGATATGCAATATCCCGAATTAATCGAAAGATTTGGTGGACACGCTATGGCAGCCGGCTTGACTATTCACCATTCAAAACTAGAGCTATTCAAACAATTGTTTGATCAGGCAATTAATGAAAGAGTTGAGCCGGAACAATTACAAGGTATAGTTTATACTGATGGCGAGCTTTCAGCAGATGAATTTACCATTACCAGTGCAGAAATCCTTCATAGTGCAGGACCTTGGGGACAGAACTTTCCTGAACCCAGTTTTGAGGGAGAATTTAGTGTACTTCAACAAAAATTGCTGGCAGGTAAGCATCTGAAATTAATGTTACAAACGGATAGAGGGCAATTATTAGACGCCATTTGGTTTAATGTTGATGTTAGAATGTTTCCAGACTTATCGATTAAAAAAGCTAAAATTGTATACAAATTAGATATCAATGAATTCAGAAATAACAAAACTTTACAATTGAAGGTAGAATATATGTATTATCTTTAATATTACTTTACATAAATTTAATAGAATTAATTATATTTGTATTGTAGAATTATTCTGATTGCAACCAAATAGGTTGTAAAACAATTAATTACATAGTTACTTATAAGGAAACTTAACATGAAAATGGAAAAAAAAGCGCTTTTCCGTACATTTTTATTATCAAGTGCAGCATTAGCAGTTGCTGCGTGTGGTAACTTAAGCAAAGTGAGTGATGAAGGCACAACTGAAAACCCGGTATTCCCAAAAATTTCAGAGTCTGAATTCAACCACGATGGTTCACAATTTGGTTCTTGGCCAAACTGGGAAAATGTCCGTCAAATCGAAAAAGGTATGAATAAAGATCAATTATATAACCTAATTGGTCGCCCACATTTTGAAGAAGGATTATATAGTGTTCGTGAATGGGATTACGCATTCAACTACCGTGAAAACGGCGTACACAAAATTTGTCAATACAAAATTTTATTTGACAAAAATATGAATGCTCAAAGCTTCTTCTGGTATCCAAATGGCTGTAACGGCAACTCATCATTTACTTTAACAGGTGATTTCTTATTCGACTTCGATAAAGATACATTAACGGCTAAAGGTAAAGAAGTAGTTGATAATGTTGCAGAGCAATTAAAATCATCTAAAGCACAACAAGTTAAAGTAGCGGGTTACACAGACCGTTTAGGCTCTGTTGAATACAACTTAGATTTATCACAACGTCGTTCTAACACTGTTAAAGCACGTTTAATCCAACAAGGTGTAAATGCTCAAATTGAAGCAGTAGGTTACGGTAAAGCGAACCAAGTTAAACCTTGTGAAGGTTATGCACACGCAAGTCAAGCTGAAAAAGATTGTTTACGTCCTAACCGTCGTGTAGAAATTTCTGCAAACGGTGGTGTGCTTAAACAAAACGAAGGTGGTAATGTAGCAGGTCCTAACGGTCCGGCTCCACTTTACCAAACTCCTGCATACAACAATGGTAAATAATTTCTGGTTTTAATTAACTTAGAGTAGAATAGCAAGGCAATCTTATTGATAAGATTGCCTTTTCTTTTAGCTTTTATTTTTCAGGAGAATACTATGACTTACCAAGCAGTTGCTTTTGATTTAGATGGCACATTACTTTCATCAAATGCTACGATTTTAGAATCCAGTAAACAGGCAATTCAGAAAATAAGAGAAAAAGGTATAAAGGTTTATTTTGTTACTGGCAGACATCACACAGCGGTTCGTCCTTATTATAAGGAGATAGATTTAGATACGCCAGTTGTATGCTGTAATGGTACTTATGTATATGATTTTAAAAATGAAAAAGCAATTATTGGTAATCCGTTGCCACCTGAAGTCGCATCTAAATTAATCAATGAGGCACAAGCTCAAGGTATTCATACTGCTGTTTATTTTGAAGATGCAATGACTTATGAAACGCTAAATGTTCACTTTGAAAAATTTCAAAAATGGGTCGCATCTTGCCCTGAAACTGTTCGCCCAAATGTTTACCAAGTTGAGAAATTTCAGCAAGAAATCGATAAAGGTTTAACCGTTTGGAAAGTGTTAATCAGCGATCCTGATTTAGTCAAAATGCAAAATTTTGTGGAAAAACTACCGCTTGATCAAGTAAGCCCTGAATGGTCTTGGGTCGATCGTGTTGATATTACCAGTGTTGGCAATAGTAAAGGAGCAAGGCTGGCGGAGTTATTAAAAACAGAAGGTATTGAATTAGAACAAGTTATCGCATTTGGTGATAATTTTAACGATATCTCTATGTTGGAAGCAGTTGGACTTGGTATTGCAATGGGCGGTTCGGAAGAGGAAGTGCAGCAAAAAGCGAAGAAAACAATTGGTTCAAATAACGAAGACAGCATCGCCAATGAATTAAAAGCACAATTTAATCTTTAACCTATGATTAAACCTAAATATTCCATCGCAAGGCGTATCGGACTCTATTTTTTAATTATGATCGTCTTTGCTTCTATCATTAGTGGCATTTCACTTGGGATTATGTGGAGTAATAAATCTGATGCCAGTTTGATTAATGTATCGGGTTCATTGCGTATGCAAAGCTATCGCCTTTTGTCGGAAATGGATTCAAGGCAAGAAATTTTAGCCGAGCGTTTGTTGGAATATCATCGTACTTTACACTCAACCGAGCTGAGTTCTCTTAAGCAAAGTTGGTTGTTACCTGATAATGTAATACATAGCTACCAACAATTACTGAAAGATTGGTATGCGATGCAGTCTTATGTCAATCAAGGTGATAAAGCTAGTTACGCAACACACATTGAAGATTATGTGCGGAAAGTGGATAACTTTGTCTTTCGCTTGCAAGAGTTTGCGGAGTTAAAACTAAAAATTGCCACAGGTGTAATTGCGGTTTCAATGTTATTGATTATTTTACTTGCGTACATTGGCGTGTGGTATACACGGAAAAAAATTATCAGCCCATTAAAGCAATTAGTTAAAGCCAGTTGGCAAATTCAAAATAAAGATTTCGATCATATAAAATTAGCGGTTGATGAACCGAATGAATTAGGTTTGCTTTCCTCTACTTTTACTGAAATGTCGAATGAATTATTAAAACTTTATACCTCATTGGAAGATAAAGTACAGGAAAAAACCCGCCGTTTATTAGCAGTTAATCGCTCTTTACTTGTGTTGTATCAATGCTCCCAATTATTAACCGCTAAACCGATTAATAAAGAAGTGCTTAATCAAGTATTGAAAACAGTATTTGATAACGAACATTTGCTTGGTATTAAATTACATATTTATGGTGCAGAACATTGGAACGTCTCTATAGATAATGCTTTTGAAGCGGAGTGGATCTCAACTGAAATTGCGATAGAAAATGAAAAGCTAGGTATATTAAGTTGGAAGCCATCTTTACTTTGTCCTGATGAGCGGTTACTGCAAAATGTATCAGAAATGATTGGACGAAGTATTTATGTCGTTCAAGTGCAAAAGCAGCAGCAGCAATTAGTGCTAATGGAAGAGAGGGCGATTATTGCTCGTGAGTTGCACGATTCTTTAGCTCAATCGCTAACCTTTTTCAAAATTCAAGTAAGTCTGCTCAAATTGGCAAAAAGTGATGAGAAACGCAACGAAATTTTATCGGTATTTGAAAAAGCATTAAATGATGCCTATAGCCAATTAAGAGAGCTACTAACAACGTTTAGATTAACTATTCAAGAGGCAAATCTACAACAGGCATTAGAGAAAATTTTAGAAAGTTTACGCCCGAAAACGTCAGCACAGCTTTGCTTAAGTTGTAAATTACCCTCACATATGTTCAATGCACAGCAACAGGTGCATATGTTGCAAATTGTACGGGAAGCAGTGATTAATGCTATCAAACATTCGCAAGCAACTGAAATTAAGGTTATTGCTGAAACGAATGATGATGGCGAGCATTGCTTAATCGTTCAAGATAACGGCATTGGCTTAGCCAGCCATACCGAACCGGAAGGGCATTATGGCTTAACCATTATGCAAGAGCGAGCAGCAGAACTAAAAGCAGATTTCTCCATTGAGAATGTGGAAAGCGGTGGTGTAAGGGTTAAAGTAGTTTTACCGAGTATGCTCAGCAAGCGGTAGTTTTTTGTTAATTATTTGCAAATGATTTATAAGGGATAAAAATGCAGATCCGAAAAGCAGTCGAAGCGGATTTTGAAACCATACTAGCGATATACAATCAAGCTATTCCAACTCATCAAATTACGGCTGATTTGGAATTAGCAACCATAGAAAACCGCCGAAAGTGGTTTGATTTTCATCTTCAAAGCATCCAGTATCCGATCTGGGTGGTAGAAGACGAAACGGGCATTGTCGGTTGGTTTAGTTTCTCGCCATTTTATGAAAGACCAGCTTTTGTGCATACTTCTGAAATTAGTATCTATTTAGATGGTAATGCGAAAGGCAGAGGCTACGGCTCGAAAATTATTGAGTTTATGCAAGCGGAAATGTTAAATCATAATATTCACACTTTAATGGCGTATGTCTTTGAACTTAATACTGTTAGTCAAAATCTCATGAAAAAACACGGCTTCGAACAATGGGGGCGTTTTCCGCATATTGCCAATATGGGAAAAGATGAGAAGGGAAATGATAAATGGCGAACGTTACTGATGATGTCTTACCAAAAAGGCATTGAGTAATAAGCGGTTACAAAAAGCATTGCTTTTTGAACGTTGGCTTTGCCAACGGCAGCAAAGCTGTAAACAATCCTTCAAGGGATTGTGAATAATTTTTGAGTGATTTTTTACAAAAGGAAAATATGGAAAAAACAAAAATCGTACTTGCAACGAGCAATGCAGGTAAAGTGAAAGAAATGGCAGATGTATTAGCTGAATTTGGGTTTGAGGTTATCGCCCAAAGTGAATTTGGTATTGAATCTCCGGAAGAAACAGGCTTAACCTTTGTTGAAAATGCGTTAATTAAAGCTCGATTTGCGTCTAAAATAACAGGGCTTCCGGCTATTGCAGATGATTCAGGCTTAGCCGTTGAAGCATTGGGTGGTGAGCCGGGTTTATATTCTTCTCGTTATGCCGGAGAGCAAGCAACAGATGCAGATAACCGCAAAAAATTGTTAGCTGCGATGAAAGATCAAGAAAATCGTTTAGCGAAGTTTGTTAGTTGTATTGTATTGTTAAAACACGAAACAGACCCCACACCGTATATTGCATTAGGGGAATGTTTTGGCGAAATTTTAACAGAAGAAAGAGGCGAAAATGGCTTTGGTTATGACTCCCTCTTTTTCTATCCGCCTAAAAATCTGAGCTTTGCAGAGCTAGAAACCAAAGAGAAAAAAGCGATTTCACACCGAGCTATCGCATTAGCACACTTAAAAGAGCAATTAAGAGGAAACAAATAATGATTATTACCACAACACCAATCATTGAAGGCAAACAAATCATTGAATATAAAGGCTTAGTATTTGGAGAAGTCGTGTCCGGTGCGAATTTTGTACGTGATTTTTTAGCAGGTATTACCGATGTAATCGGTGGGCGTTCAGGTGCGTACGAAAGCAAATTAAATTCCGCAAGGAAAGAAGCCTTATCAGAGTTAGAAAAAGAAGCGAAAAAAGTAGGAGCAAATGCTGTAGTGGGTGTTTCAATGGAATATCAATCTATGGGGGGCGACAAAGGAATGTTTATTGTGGTTGCAACAGGTACGGCGGTGGTGCTTCGCTAACTATGTTTTCGCATCAACAAGAATTACCCCCTTATTTCTGGCAAGAAAAATCACTGCTGGAAATGAATGAAGCAGAGTGGGAAGCACTTTGTGATGGTTGCGGTAAATGCTGTTATCGAAAATATATTCAAGGAAGAGGTAAGCGAGAGCGGCTTTACTACACTTCAGTTGCTTGCAATTTGTTAGATGTAAACACTGGGCGTTGTACTAATTACCCTGAACGCTTCAAAATTGAGAAAGATTGTACCAAGCTAACCAAAAAGAATTTACCTGATTTTGGCTGGTTACCGAAAACGTGTGCTTATCGCTTGCTATATGAAGGAAAGCCTTTATACGACTGGCACCCTTTGATCTCAAAAGATCCTAATTCGGTAAAAAATGCAGGCATCTTAATTTCGAACGGCATTCACGAAAAAGATGTGATTGATTGGTTTGAATTTGTGATTGATGAAGTGTAGTCTAAAAAGGCGTTTATCAAAACGCCTTTTTTATCATTATTCAGATTTTGCCATTTCAAACTCAATGAGCATCATCAAAATATGAATCACTTTAATGTGGATTTCTTGAATGCGATCTGCATAGCGGAAATGCGGCACACGAATTTCTACATCGGCAAGTCCTGCCATTTCGCCGCCGTCTTTCCCCGTCATTGCAATGACTTTCATTCCTTTTTCTTTTGCAACTTTAATTGCATTTAATACATTTTTAGAGTTGCCTGAGGTCGATAATCCAAATAATACATCGCCTTTTTGCCCAACTGCCTCTAAATAGCGGGAGAAAACAAACTCATAACCAAAATCATTACTTACACAGCTTAAATGACTTACGTCAGAAATCGCAATTGCAGGGTAGCCTGGGCGATTTTCACGATAGCGACCTGTCAATTCTTCAGCAAAGTGCATTGCATCACAATGAGAACCACCATTGCCGCAAGAAATCACTTTCCCGCCTTGTTTAAAGCTATTCGCAATAAGTAATGCTGCTTCTTGAATGAGTTTAATATTATTTTCATCAGACATAAATTTGTCTAATACATCGGCAGCTTCTTGAAGTTCAGCTTTAATTTGTTGTAAATACATTGTTTGCTCCTTTTTGCAAAAAAATCTGTTATTAAGACCGCTTGCTCAGCCAAAAGTGCGATAAGTTTAGAAGAATCAGCTGATATTGTAAATCGGCTTAGATCAAATAACTCTCTTTTTATTGTAAACAAAAGTTTCCAAAAAGTAAAAATAGCGGTATGATCAGCGAAATTTTGCCATTGCGACGAAAGGAAAATATATGACTGCACAGCCAGAATGCTTCGAGAAGATTATTGGAAAATCTGCGAAAATCCAAGAAGTCATTATTCAAGCAAAAAAATTTGCCAATCTTAATGCACCTTTGCTGATTCAAGGCGAAACAGGCACTGGCAAAGATTTATTTGCAAAAGCTTGCCATAATTTTAGTACGCGTAAAATGCAAAAATTCATTGCGGTAAATTGTGCCGGATTACCGCAAGAAGAAGCCGAAACAGAAATGTTTGGGCATCGTGGTAATGGTAGTGAAGCGGTTGGTTTTTTTGAATATGCGAATGGCGGCACGGTTTTATTGGATTCCATCTCCGAGTTATCACTTGAAATGCAGGCAAAATTACTCCGTTTTTTAAATGATGGCTCTTTTCGCCGAGTGGGAGAAGATAAAGAAATTCAAGTTGATGTTAGAGTGATTTGCACCTCGCAAAAACCCTTATCTCAGCTCGTTGCGGAAGGCAAAGTACGGGAAGACCTTTACCACAGATTGAACGTGCTAACCCTTGATTTACCCCCATTGCGTGAGCGAAAAGAGGATATCCCATTACTGGCAGATTACTTTATTGCTCAAGTGAGCGAACAGCTCGGCGTCAGTAAATTAGAATACGACGAAGCTTTCTTACAAGCCTTGCAAAATTATCGCTGGTCGGGAAATTTGCGTGAGCTTTACAATGTGATTTATAGGGCTTGTTCCCTTTCTCCTAGCTATCGTTTGGCAGTAAAAGATTTGAATTTACCTGATGAGGTAGAAGATACTAATGTTGAGCCGGAAAATGCAACTTTAGAAGAGATGATGAACCAATACGAAGCTCAGCTACTGCGAAAATTTTATGCACAATATCCAAGTACACGGAAATTAGCCCAAAGGCTGGGGCTTTCCCATACAGCGGTTGCAAATAAATTGCGTCAATATGGCTTAACCAAAAATGGAAATAAAGATGAATAAACTAGCGGTCATTTTCTCAGCGGTTTTTGCAAATTTTTGGCTAAATTCGACCGCTTGTGCAGCACCGAGTATTCCTAAACCGTTATTGGAAAATAGCTTGGTTTATTGTACTACCTCATCGGGCTTCTCGTTTAATCCGCAAAAGGCGGATGTGAGTTCCAATATGAATGTGGTAACAGAGCAAATTTACGATAAGTTATTTGAATTTAACCCAAAGAAAAATCGCCTTGAGCCAGCCTTAGCCGAAAGTTATTCCATTAGTGATGATGGGTTAGTGATTACGTTACGTTTAAGAAAAAATGTAGCTTTTCACACCACAAGCTGGTTTACGCCGACCCGTAAATTAAATGCGGAAGATGTGGTTTTCTCGCTTAAGCGAATGATTGGTAAAGAAAGTGATTTACCCGAAGTTGAGACGGCAGCTGAACGTGCTTTGCACCATCAACGCCAGAACTATATTTATCAAAAAGCAACAAGCCAGATTTATTTCCCTTATTTTGAGAGTGTGGGGTTAGCCGGCAAAATTGCCAATGTTAGCTCGCCTTCAAATCATATTGTGAAAATTGAATTAGCCAAGCCAGATTCTTCGTTATTGGCTCATTTAGCCAGCCAATATGCGGTCATTCTTTCCAAAGAATACGCTCTGCAACTTAATGCTGATGAAAACTTGGTGCAGCTCGATCTTCTCCCTATTGGCACAGGCGTTTATCAGCTTGAAAGCTATGAAAACAATAACTATGTGAGATTAAAACCGAACAGTGATCACTGGGGGAAAAAGGCTCATATTCAAAATATGATTGTTGATTTTTCAACTGAGGCAACAGGCAGAATGGCGAAATTTTTGAATAATGAATGCAATGTAGTTGCCTTTCCTGAGCCGAGCCAACTCTCGGTTTTAACTGATGAACAATTAATTGAAAGCAAAGGGGCAAATTTAGTTTATTTAGCCTTTAATATGCAAAAAGAGATTGGACAAAATTTACCCTTACGCCAACAAATTGCGAGTAGTATTAATCGAAAACGTATAGCCGAAAAGTTATTTTATGGCACAGGTGAAGTGGCGGATAATGTGTTACCTACTGCATTATGGGCAGAAAAAAACAGCGAGAGTTACCCTTACACCTTTCCAAAACCAAGAGAACAAGCGGTCGAAAATGGTAAAAAATTTGCAAAAGATAACCGCTTGATCCTATGGGTGATTGATGAAAAACGGGTTTATAATCCACACCCAATTAAAATGGCAGAGATGATCCGTTCAGACCTTGCGGCTCAAGCGTTAGAGGTGGAAATTCGTCAAGTAAGCCGAGCTTATTTAGTGCAACAACTTGAAAGCAAAACCGCAGATTATGACTTGATTTTAGGCGGTTGGCTAGCGTCAGATCTTGATCCAAACAGTTTTCTGTCTGCCTTATTAAGTTGTAAAACCGCAGATACCGTAACTAATTTATCAAATTGGTGTAATGAAGATTTTGATTTTTGGTTAGAAACAGCTCGTTTAAGTGATGATTCGGCATCGACTAACTTATTGTATGCCTTTTCACAAAAATTGCTGGAAGAGCAGTTACCGATTTTACCTTTGATTAATGCAAATCGGGTATTGGTGGTCAAAAAAGGCATTCAACAGGCAGAAATTTCGCCTTTCGGACAGGTGAAATTATCGGAACTACGTTTGAGTTCGGATAGCAAAGAAAGGAATTAGTATGCTAACAGCTTTTATCCGAAAAGTATTTCTTACTTTGATTACGCTGATTTGTCTATCTATTATCAGCTTTCATATTTTGTTACGGGATCCGCTAAATCATTTTACTGATGTAAACTGGTTCTGGGCGTATTTTAACTATCTGAAATCCTTATTAAAAGGCGATTTCGGCATTAGTTTTAGCAACGGGCAGCCACTAACCGAGCAGATTTTACAAGTATTCCCAGCGACTATTACACTTTGCATATCGGCGTTAATACTCTCGCTTATTGTAGGTGTGCCACTCGGCTTTTTTGCGGCTACTCAGCAGAAAAATATGATTGGGAAAATGCTAAATATTTTAGGCTCACTCAGTTTAGCCGTGCCGGTATTTTGGCTGGCATTAGTGTTAATGTATTATGCTTCACTCAATCAATGGGCGATTTCTGCGATTGGGGAAATTCACCCACTTTATCCTAAACAGAGTGTAACAGGTTTTTTGTTATTGGATATTTGGTTGTCAGACAGTCCGTATAAATTAAAAATGTTACAAAGTGCGTTGCACCATTTAGCTTTACCAACCTTAGTGTTAGCGATTCCTGCAACGCTTGAAATTATGCACGTTACTCAAGCGAGAGCCGCTTATGTAATGAAGCAAAATTACATTAAAATTGCGAAAACAAGAGGCTGGACACAGTTTAGAATTTGGACAACGCATATTATTCGTAACACCTTGCCTTCACTTGTACCGATGATTGCCCGAACCTTTATTCTGATTTTTGCTTTCGGTATGTTGATTGAAAATATTTTCAGCTGGAGTGGCATTGGGCGTTGGTTAATTAATGCACTTGCTATTCAAGATTACAATGCGATTTCAGCAGGCGTTGTAGCTATTGGCGTTTTTGTATTGTTTGTGGATATGTTTACAGGCTTTATTCGGGTAGTGTTAGACCCTTCAGAGAAAAAGGATTGGTATGGCTCTTATTAAAGAACCCGAACAGTTTAGAGAAACTGAATCAATTAAAAAATTTTGGCGATATTTCCGCCAAGATAAAATCGCTCTCGGGAGTTTTTATCTGTTTTTAGTGCTACTTACGCTCGTTTTTCTCGGCAGTTTACTCGCTCCGTATAACTATAACGAACAGTTTATAGGCTTAGAACTAATGCCTCCGTCTTGGGACGATAATGGGCAAATTCGCTACTTTCTCGGCACAGATGATTTAGGACGGGATATCCTCAGCCGAATTATGTACGGATTTTATTATACCGTTGGTTCCGCCTTGATTATTACTGTGTTGATTGCACTCATCGGCGGTGTTATCGGCATTTTTGCAGGCTTGAAAAAAGGAAAATCGGTTTGGTTTATTAGCCATTTGTTTGATACTTTCTTATTTATGCCGATTTTGCTGATTGCGATTATTATCGCAACACTAATGGACGCCAGTTTGATGAATGCGATGTTAGCTATTTTCTTGGCAATGTTGCCGCATTTTATCCATAAAATTTATCAAGCTACCGAAAAACAATTGAAAAAAGAGTACATTGTTACTCTTAGGTTAGATGGGGCAAGTCGTTGGTATTTAATCAAAGAAGTGATTATCCCTAATTTAACAGGAGTAGCAATTAAAGAACTTTCACATATTTTTGTGATTGCCGTGCTGGATATTAGTGCCTTGAGCTTTATTATGTTAGGAGCTCAAAATCCAACGCCGGAATGGGGAGCAATGATCCGAGAATCAATCGAACTTATTTACATCGCCCCTTGGACGGTTATTCTGCCCGGCTTAGCCATTATGTTCAGCATTTTTACCATCACAATGCTTGGTACTCGATTAACCGATGTTTTTGAAAAGTACCGCAATGCGTAACTGATACAAGCGGGCATTTTTAAGAAAACTTTTACACATTAAGGAACACTATGGCATTACTGGATATTCGCCATTTAAGCATTGAAATCGACACACCAAAAGGGCGAGTGAAAATGGTGGATAACATCAATCTAACCGTTGATGAAGGCGAAATTTGCGGATTGGTCGGAGAGTCTGGCTCAGGTAAAAGTCTGATTGCGAAAGTGATCTGTGGCATTGTAAAAGATGAATGGATTGTTAGTGCAGACCGTTTTCGCTTTGATGATATTGAGTTGCTTAAACTAACCCCTAATGAACGCCGAAAATTAGTGGGCGATCATATCTCAATGGTATTCCAAGATCCACTAGCCAGCCTAGACCCAAGCCAACGCATCGGTAAACAACTAATGCAGGCGATTAATTTTAAAGGCAAATGGTGGCAATGGTTCGGCTGGAAAAAGAAAAAAGCAATTGAACTACTGCACCGTGTGGGTGTTCGGGATCATCAAGATATTATGAACAGTTACCCCGTCGATATTACTGAAGGCGAAGCACAGAAAGTAATGATAGCGATGGCGGTGGCTAATCAACCACGTTTATTAGTGGCTGATGAACCAACTAATATTATGGAATCCACCACTCAACTGCAAATTTATCGCCTGCTTTCCAGTATGAATCAAAATCTGGGAACATCGATTTTGCTGGTTAGCAATGATATGAAAAGTATCCAAAACTGGGTGGATTCTTATAATGTGCTTTACTGTGGGCAAACGGTAGAAATTGCGGATAAAGAGAGCATTTTAGAATCTTCTTACCACCCCTACACCAGAGTGTTGCTCAACAGCTCGCCCGATTTTTCTCAACCGCTGGCGTTTAAAAGTAGTTTAAATACGCTACGGGGCTCTGTTCCAATGTTAAACGAAATGCCGATTGGCTGCCGTTTAGGACCACGTTGTCCTTTTGCTCAGAAAAAGTGTATAAACAAGCCGCCGTTAGTAAAAGTAAAACAACACGAATTTGCCTGCCATTTTCCGATTAATTTCAGAGAACAGAATTTGTTGAAAAATAAAGTCGAAAATACGCCATTTGTGGTGGCAGAATTGAGTGAGAAGGAATAAAAACAAGCAATTTGCAAAAATAACCTAAAATATGACCGCTTGTTATTGGCTGAGAGTTACGGGCAACATCAGCGTATCTAATACAAAGCTCAACGGTAAATCAATCACTGCCAGCACAGCTAAAATACCACCTTGTTGCATTGCTTGGAAATCTCTGGTTACACCTGCATACACGCTATAGTCTTGTTCGACCAAGCTAATCATCGTGCCACAAGCACTTAAATTAACGACCAAAGAGAGTAGGACGAGTATTTTACAAGCGGTTAATTTCATCAAAAAATCTCCAAATAAGCGGTTATTTTACGCTATTTCGCCAAAATTGCATTTGAAAAAATATTGTTTTCAGGCAGAATGTAACAGAATTTTATACTGATAATTTTAAGAGGAACTATATGCAAACTTACAATATTGCGGTGTTAGCCGGCGATGGGATCGGACCTGAGGTAATGGCTCAAGCCATCAAAGTACTTGAAGCAACGCAGCAAAAATTCGGGTTTAAATTAAATTTCAATGAATACAACATTGGCGGAGCAGCAATTGATGCACAAGGTAAAGCTCTTCCGGAAAATACATTAAAAGGTTGTGAAGAAGCAGATGCGATTTTATTTGGATCGGTAGGTGGACCAAAATGGACGCATCTACCGCCCGATGAGCAGCCTGAGCGTGGTTCATTATTACCACTGCGTAAACATTTTTCGCTTTTCTGTAACTTACGCCCAGCGGCACTTTATCAAGGCTTAGAAAAATTCTGCCCATTGCGTGCAGATATTGCTGCAAAAGGGTTTGATATGGTGGTAGTGCGTGAATTGACAGGCGGAATTTACTTCGGTCAGCCAAAAGGCAGAGATGGCGAAGGTTCACAAACCCGTGCGTTTGATACCGAAGTGTATTATAAATATGAAATTGAACGTATCGCCCGAGTTGCGTTTGAATCTGCAATGAAACGTAAAAAACACGTTACTTCTGTAGATAAAGCGAACGTATTACAAAGCTCTATTTTATGGCGTGAAACAGTAACGGAAATTGCCAAAGAGTATCCGGAAGTTACGCTTGAGCATATGTATATTGACAATGCAACAATGCAGCTTATCAAAGCCCCTGAATCGTTCGATATTTTATTATGCTCAAACATCTTCGGCGATATTATTTCAGATGAAGCAGCAATGATTACTGGCTCAATGGGAATGTTACCTTCAGCAAGTTTAAATGAACAAGGCTTTGGTTTGTATGAACCGGCAGGCGGCTCAGCCCCTGACATCGCAGGAAAAAATATTGCCAACCCGATTGCTCAAATTTTATCAGCGGCAATGATGTTACGCTACAGCTTCAACTTAGGTGAAGCAGCAGATGCAATTGAAGCTGCAATTCAAAAAGCATTAGCAGATGGCTATCGTACCGCCGATTTAGCCGATGATAGCAAACCGCTTTCAACCTCAGAAATGGGCGATATTATTGCAAAAAATATTTTGGTATAATTCCACCATCTACAGGGGCTAATTAAATTAAAATTAGCCCCGTTCAAATAAACATTATTCAATTTAGTATTAAGGTTTAATCTATGTTGATTTCAGGTCTTTTTGTTGGGCTATTGCTTGGCATCATTTTGCAACGAGGGCAATTTTGCTTGTCTGGTCAGTTGCGTAATATTGTGTTTAAGCGTGATCTCGCTTCATTTTCTCCACTTCTCCTTGTTATTTCGGTGCAATCTGTTGGCTTTTTTCTACTTGAGCAGCAGGGGTTGATCCGATTTCCAACCTCGCCAATGCCGATTTGGGCGACCTTGTTTGGTGCATTTTTATTTGGTATTGGGATGGGGGTGGCAAACCGTTGTGTATCGGGGCAACTTTATCGTGCCGGGGAGGGAATGATTGCGGCAATCATCACGTTGATTGTGTTTGCCATTACAACGGTTGCTACTCAAACAGGTGTACTTAAGTTCTGGGTTGCTTCACAGTTAGAAACGGAAAGTTCACTTGTTACAATTCCGCAGACACTCGGTATTTCTCCTCTATTTTTGATAGTACCTCTGTGTTTGCTAACCTTTTTTGCTTTGCAAAAAAATCTTAGAAATCAACCGCTTGTTCCTCGCCAGCCATTTCAGCAAATCTGGTCTCCATACTTTACCGCACTCTCATTGGGTGTTGTCAGCATTTTAGGCTGGGTATTGAGTGCGGAAACAGGGAGAGAATTTGGTTTGAGCTTCAGTATCCCTGTTGGCAATGCCTTGCAATATCTCACACTTGGGCAACAACGCTATCTGAATTGGGGAACTTATCTTGTTATCGGCGTCGTTCTCGGTTCGTTTATCTCCGCTAAATTCTCAGGTAATTTCCGCTGGAAACCGCTTTCTACCGCTGATTTCGGTAAAAGCGTATTCGGCGGTGTGTTAATGGGTATTGGGGCGGCTCTTACCGGTGGGTGTACGATGGCAAATGCGGTTGTCGGCACAGCCTATTTCTCTTGGCAAGGGTGGATTGCAACATTCGTTATGATGTTTGGCGTGTGGTGCGTGTTCATTCTTCGCAAAAATCCTTTAGAATCAACTTGTTAGGAGTAACAATGAAACCTTTAAAACTTTCCGTATTGGCGATTGCCATTGGCGTTCTAGCTGCGTGCAATGAGCAAAAAATCAGTGAAATTTCACAAACTGATTTGCTTAAACAAAAAGATAATCCGGATATTGTGATTATTGATACACGGGGCGATACTTTTTACAACGGCTTTAAAAGCCCTAAAACTGCACGAGGCGGGCATATTCCTAATGCTATTCAATTTACCGCAGAATGGATTGAAGCAATCCACCCCGACTATTTCGAGAGCTTTGCCGCTGATAAGGGGATTACCAAAGATAAAACGCTCGTATTTTATGATGACAATCTTGACAACTTAGAGAAAGTTTCTGCTGAGTTTGCAGCAAAAGGTTACAAGATCAAGTTATTTAAAGAATTTGCAAAATATACTCAAGATCCAAATATGCCTTTAGAAGCTTTCCCAAATTATCATTGGTTGGTTTCAGCACAATGGTTAAAAGAAGCTTTAGATGGCAAACAGCCGGAAACGCATTTGGGTAATGATACAACGGTCTTTCACGTTTCTTGGGGACCGGTCGATCAAGCAACAGGCTACAAGCAGCACGTTACAGGAGCTTATCATTTTGATACCGATTGGATTGAAAATGCTCCCGTATGGAATTTATCCTCAGCTGAAATTATCGAACAAAATCTATTAAAAAACGGCATTACTAAAGACAAAACCGTTGTACTTTATTCTGAAAACCAGCTTGCCGCATTCCGAGTGCTTTGGGCGTTAAAATGGGCTGGGGTGGAGGATGTGAGAATTCTCAACGGTGGTGTAAATGCGTGGATTAACAATGAATTTCCGATTGATACCACCGTTAATACGCCAACGCCTGCAACGGATTTCGGAACGAAAATTCCGGCTAATCCACATTTGTCTATTGAGACCGCTCAAGAGGCTTATGCGAAGCAAAAAGAGGGGGTGAAATTAGTCAGTATTCGGGCTTGGGAAGAGCATTTAGGTGCAATTAGTGGTTATGATTACATTCCGGGCAAAGGCGAACCGGAAGGTGCAATTTGGGGCTATGCCGGTACAGATTCATCTAATGTGGCGGATTATTACGATCCGGATGGTTCATTACGAAACCCCAAAGAGATTTTTGCCTTATGGGAAAAACAAGGAATTAAGCCAAATGATAGCTTGGCATTCTATTGCGGTACAGGCTGGCGAGCAGGTATTCCGTGGTTTATGACACAAATGGCAGGCTGGAAAAATGCCGTTGTGTATGATGGAGGCTGGAATGCGTGGCAAATGGATAGCTCGTTACCAACAAAAGCACAATCAACCGAAACAAAACCAAATGCGAAAAATTTCTTTGGTGTAACGCCAAGAACAGGACTATCTTGTAAGAGTTAATGAATAACAAGCGGTCAAAATCGGTTAAAAATTTGCAAAAAACGTTCTGATTTTGACCGCTTGTATTTAGAGTAGTGGGCTCATCAATCTGACAATGTTTTCCACTAACCCCCACAATTTGATGCGATAACGCCAGCCTTTTGGCGTAATCAATTCACTTTGTGCTAAGTATTTTTGCTGAAGTTGAGCAATCTCTTCAGTCATTTCTTTATCATAAATCGCAAGGCTGATTTCTAAATTCAAGAAGAAACTTCGCATATCCATATTTACTGTACCAAATAGGCTGAACTCATCATCAATCACTAGTGTTTTAGTATGAAGCATACCTTCATCAAAACGAGCGATTTTGACATTGTTTTTAAGTAACATCGGGAAGTAAGCTCTTGAAGCATAATGCACCATTTTTGAGTCATTTTTTCTCGGTAAAATTAGAGTAACATCAACGCCTCTACGTGCGGCAGTAGTGAGTGCCAATAATAGCGGTTCATTTGGCACAAAATAAGGGGTCGTAATTACTATGCGTTTGGTTGCAAGGTGAATTGCACATAAAATGGTTTCATAAATAATGCTTTCTTCTTGTTCAGGAGCGGATGGAATGACCTGTGCAATAACATTGCCGGTAGTAGGTGGTGTTAAGCCATTGTGTTTCTTTGCCTGTTGATTTAAGAAATCTTTTACTTTTTGCAGGTTTTCATCATCTTCTACGGCAATATCAGCGTAGAGAACAGCTGCCATTTCAAGCACAACAGGACCGGTGCAACGCATCATCACATCAAACCATCTGCCAATACCAATCTCTTTTCTAAATAATACTGGGTCGATTAAGTTAAAACTTCCTGTATAACCAATTTGGTAGTCAATGACTAAAATTTTACGGTGGTTACGCAAATCATTACGCCCATAAATAGTTTGCATAATCCCAACAGGTAGAGACGTTTGAATAAATACACCCACTTGCTCTAGCTTTGCTCGCCATTCGCTTTTGAGGAACGGACCACTTCCTACATCATCAGCTAAAATCACACAATGCACACCACGTTCTGCCGCCGCTTTGATTGCTTCTAGTAGCTTATTAATTTTGCCCTCAGGCTCTACAATATAAAAGGCGAGTAGGCAGCTGTATTGTGCTTGCTCGATATCCTCAATCATAGAATGCAAAATATCATCGGTGGTACTGAGCAACTTCATACTATTATTCGCACTTGCACCCAAGCGAGTGGTTTTCTCTGCCATTCGTTCAATGCCACGAAAGGCGGAAGGAATTTGATCATCAGGGTTGAAATGTTCACTAGGTAAATATTCTTCTGCAAATTCATCATAGAACTTGATCATTTTTTGGGTTCGAGCAAGGCGGCGTTTGCTGACACGAGGTTCGCCGATCAACAGGTAAAGAACAATTCCTCCTATGGGTAAAACGAAGAGAATGATGATCCACGCAATCGCTGCACCGATATTACGCTGGGTATATAACACTCTGGTGGCAAACACTAGCACAATCAGAAAGTTAATCAGGAGTAAAACGCCACTCCAAGTAAAAGAAAACGGCATAAGATAGTCCTTATCAAAATGGTTTATGCTATTTTAGTGAAAAATCAAGCTCAAGCGGATTGTGGTCGGAACTCTTCACGGCATAGCTTGATGCTGAATGTACAATAATATCTCGAGTAAAAATATAGTCTATCGGATAACCAAACGCAGTGGTTCGAGTATCGGGTGTGATTCGCACTTCGGTTAGTTGTAGTTTATTCGTTAATTCAAATAGCTTCTTTTTACGTTTTTCATTCCAAGTATTGAAATCGCCTGCTAAAACAATTGCACCTTGATGTTGTTGGATAAGCTCTTTCAATCCATCTAATTGTTTCTGATAGCTATGGTTCGTCCAGTCAAAATTAATTAAATGTACATTAATCATAAGCAAAGATTTGCCATTTTCAAACGGAAAACGCATTGCAGACATCAGTTTAGGCAATCTAAGCAAAGGTTCTTGAGATCCATTTAGGCAATAGCGATCCGCATCTAAACGGCTTAAATTGAGAATACCTGATTTTTGCTCTTGATACTGGAACGCAAAAATATGTAAAGAGCTTTCAAATTGTGGAAGTAAGTTTGAAATCTGTTGCCCCGAAGTTGCCTCTTGTAATAGTACAAAATCTTTTTTCTCAGTAAATTTTTTTAGATCTTCTTGCCAATTAGGATCTTTGCCTTTATGAATATTCCAATTAAGCAACTGAAAACGTTTATTTGAGGCAGGTGTAATACCGGTATTTTGATAACATTGCCAATAAGAAGAAAATGCCATTTCTTTGAAGATACTTTTCTTAGAATCTTGAAAAACAACTTCGGGTGGAGTGTAAATGCTCAAGCTTCTGTAGTTCAAAAATAAAGTACTCCCTAATAAAACAAAAAATAATAGTAGTAAGCGTTTTTTCATATTTTATCGCCAGTTAAACAAGCGGTTAAATTTAGATAGTTTTTTGCAAATTGCTACCCAAATTTAACCGCTTGTATCTCTAAAATTAGCCGTCCATTTCCTCGCCTGTTTCAGCCCATTTAAAATTTAATGCGACAGAATTTAGGCAAAAACGTAATCCTGTAGGTGCAGGACCATCGTTAAAAACGTGTCCCATATGGGAATCACAATTTCCGCAACGGATTTCGGTCCGTTGCATTCCGAAACTGTAATCAGCCAGATAGCGTAATGATGTTTCTGAAATTGTTTGATAAAAACTTGGCCAACCACAACCCGCATCAAATTTAGTATCAGAATGAAAGAGCTCTTGATGACATCTTGCACAACGGTAAATGCCAATACGGTTTTCATTTAAAAACTTGCCTGTAAAAGGGCGTTCTGTACCGTGATTTATTAAAATATCAATTTGCTGTTCGGTTAAGTCTTTAATATCTTTAATCATTATTTTTCTCCTGAAATCATCAAAAACATTGTAACTTTTTTTTCATTGTAAATCGTTATAAATTTCAAAATTTGACATAGATCACAAAAAATTTATCTGTTATATTGAGTGAGTTCTTTTAGCTTGTCAGTAAAGTGAAAAGATGTGCTATAATCTCTACATCTTTAGTAGTACATAAAGAACAAATTTTGTTTAACTTTAATATAGGTAGAAAAATCTATGGCAATTAAAATTGGTATTAACGGCTTTGGTCGTATCGGTCGTATCGTTTTCCGTGCAGCACAACATCGTGATGACATTGAAGTAGTAGGTATTAACGACTTAATCGATGTTGATTATATGGCTTATATGCTGAAATACGATTCAACTCACGGTCGTTTTGACGGTACTGTAGAAGTTAAAGATGGTCAATTAGTAGTAAACGGTAAAGCAATCCGTGTAACTGCTGAGCGTGATCCTGCTAACTTAAAATGGGACGAGATCGGTGTTGATATCGCAGTTGAAGCAACAGGTTTATTCTTAGATGATGAAACTGCTCGTAAACACATCACTGCAGGTGCGAAAAAAGTTGTTTTAACTGGTCCATCTAAAGATGCAACTCCTATGTTCGTAAACGGTGTAAACTTTGATGCGTATGCAGGTCAAGATATCGTTTCTAATGCTTCTTGTACAACAAACTGCTTAGCACCATTAGCGAAAGTAATTCACAATAAATTCGGTATTAAAGAAGGCTTAATGACTACAGTTCACGCAACAACTGCGACACAAAAAACTGTAGATGGTCCATCAGCGAAAGACTGGCGTGGTGGTCGTGGTGCCTCACAAAACATCATTCCTTCATCAACAGGTGCAGCGAAAGCAGTAGGCAAAGTATTACCAGCATTAAACGGTAAATTAACCGGTATGGCTTTCCGTGTTCCTACAACTAACGTTTCTGTAGTTGATTTAACAGTAAACCTAGAAAAACCGGCAACTTATGCTGAAATCTGTGCTGAAATCAAACGTGCTTCAGAAAACGAAATGAAAGGTGTATTAGGCTATACAGAAGATGCTGTAGTTTCAACAGACTTCAACGGTGCGACTGAAACTTCTGTATTCGATGCAGCAGCAGGTATCGCATTAACAGATACATTCGTTAAATTAGTATCTTGGTACGATAACGAAGTTGGTTACTCAAACAAAGTATTAGACTTAGTTGCTCACGTATATAACTACAAAGGTTAATTGATAAGTTATAGCTAAATTTAAGGACCAAATTCTGAAAAGAGTTTGGTCCTTTTGCTTTGTGTAATATTTTATTAATGTCGTTCTAGGTTTATAAACCCGAGCGGTAAAACTGAAAAAGAAATTGAAGAAATTCTTTGATTTATAGTGGTAGTTTATTGAAATTTGAAATCGAAATTGCTATATATGAGCCATAAGTTGGCTGCTATGGAGAAAATAAAATGGGTAATTTTTGTTATTTTATTATGCTATTAATCATTACCTTTTTTACGATTTTAATCTTTAATAAGATAGGCTGGGTAAATGCTGGAATTTTATTAGTCGTATTTTTTACTTTCTTTGCTGCTTGGATAGTGCGTAAAAACCAAGAAACAACGCGAGACTTAGAAGAAAAAGAGCTGAATGAGTGGCTTGAAAAAGAACTAAAACGTCCAATCGTTCAAGATAAACTACGGCATCTACCACCAAATGATATTGATGATGAAATTAGCACTATTGCAACCGGTAAAGTAAGTTGGACAAAAGAGGGAAAAACGACAGACCTTTTTGATATTGAAATAAATATCAGATCCAAATAGCTTAATATAGGTTGATTATTCCGAAAATAAGAAAAAGCCTGCAAACATTGATTTCACAGGCTTTCTAAGGTTTTTTAGTTTAGCTTCGTTGAGCTAAATTTAGTTGAATGGTGCTCTGGGCGAGACTTGAACTCGCACGGGCTATGCCCACCACCCCCTCAAGATGGCGTGTCTACCAATTCCACCACCAGAGCTTTTATTCTTTTACGCGATTATTGAGGGATATCGCTATTTTCCGTTTTTACAGGTTCAACCTGTTTTTGTTCAACTTGGCTTAAGTCTTCAAATTGACTTGTTGGTGCTTTTGTATTTGAACTTAAGTTACCGATTACTAAGCTGATTGCGAAAAAGATTGTTGCTAATAACGCAGTTGTTCTTGATAAGAAGTTTGCAGAACCTGCTGAACCAAAAACAGTTGCTGAAGCACCCGCACCGAAAGATGCACCGGCATCAGCTCCTTTACCTTGTTGCATTAATACGAATGCGATAAGCAATACGGCTACAACAAGATAAGCAATTGTTAAAACATTGATTAACATTAATTTGTTCTCTATATAATTCTTTATGCGAAATTTGCAATGGCGTGAATAATATAGAATTTATCCCCTTTTGACAAGAGGCAAACGCTGATTTTTAAACGCTTGATTTAATTTTCAGCAGTTTGTGTTGTCTTTTTCGAATAACGAGCCTTCGGCTTGCTTGCAAGCGGTGTAATTTTCGCTAAATTTTGCAAAATTTGACGATTTGGGCTTTGTAACAAATGAGGTAGTTGTTGATTTAGCTCAAACATAAATTGCTGATAACTCGTCTCTTTTTTACTGATTTGGTTAAGCTGCATTTCCCAATGGGCGGTCATATCCGGTTGTGTAGCGGAATCGGGTAATGCGTGAATCAGCGTTCTGCCTGCCTCGGTGCTGTGAATATTTTTACCTTTGCGGATTAAAAATCCACGCTTAAACAGTAATTCGATAATACCGGCACGAGTGGCTTCTGTGCCTAAGCCGTCTGTTTCTCTTAGCACTTTTTTCAATTCTTTATCTTGTACAAAACGGGCAATGCCAGTCATCGCAGAAAGTAAACTACGATCAGTAAAATGGCGAGGTGGCTGTGTTTTTTTACTCATAATTTCGCCATTTTCACAGTGTAAAAGCTGTCCTTTTTTTACAATAGGCAATAATGATTCTGCATCATCGAAATTATCTTCTTTACCAAGCAAGGCTTTCCAGCCTGCAACTGCTAAATTGCGAGCTTGAGCGGTAAATTTCCCTCCCGCAATTTCAAGATCAATTTTGCTTTTGCGATATTCTGCATCAGGACAAAATTGCATTAAATACTGGCGAGTAATAAGTTGATAAATCCGCTTTTCATTTTCCGTTAAATGTACAGTACCTTGCCTAGCGGTTGGGATTATCGCGTGGTGTGCTTCGACCTCTTTATCATTCCAGCAACGATTACGGCGATTAGGATCAACAACCTCCAGTTTTTCTTGATATTCAGGCAGGTGATGGGCTATAGCTGCCATTACTTTAAACCGATCATTAAAATGCTCTGTCGGTAAATAGCGATTATCTGAACGAGGGTAAGTAATCAGCTTGTGTGTTTCATAGAGTTTCTGACAAATATCAAGTACAGCTTGAGCAGAAAGCCCATATTTCCCTGCCGCCTCCATTTGTAATACAGAAAGCGAGTAGGGAAGTGGGGCTGTTTCCTTTTCGATTTTGTCTTGATAGTCAATAACTTTGGAAGGTTGGTTGATAATCCGTTTTACTACATTTTCCGCAAGCGGACGAGATAACACTCGCCCATCTTCGTCTTGATAATCTTCACACGCTTTGCTTGGTTGCCATTGGGCTTTGAATTTTTCTTGTGTTTCCGGCACGACAATATGAGCGAAAACTTCAAAATAATCTTTTGGAATAAAGTTTTCGATCTCCAGATCACGGCGGACGATTAAACCCAACACAGGGGTTTGCACTCGACCAACAGATAATACGCCCTTGTAGCCCGCCCAACGCCCTTGTAGTGTATAAGCTCTTGTCATATTAATACCGTAAAGCCAATCCGCTCTGGCACGAGCAAGAGCAGAGGTTGAAAGCGGTATAAAATCACTATTTTTTTGCAATTTTTCAATCGCACGGCTTACCGCAGTTGGATTGAGGTCGCTGACTAAACAACGTTGAATTTGGCTTTTACGCTCAGGTGGTAAATTGAGATAACCAAAAACTTCATCTACCAAAAGTTGCCCTTCACGATCCGGGTCGCCTGCATTCACTAAAATATCGGCTTTCTTGATGAGCCTTTCGACTACTTTAAATTGCTTTAGCGTTTCTTTTTTGGGAATGAGTTTCCATTGCTCAGGCACAATCGGCAAGTGTTCCATTCGCCACATTTTAAAGCGTTCGTCATAGGCGTCAGGTTCGGCTTGTTCTAATAGATGACCAATACACCACGTTACGGTATCGTGTTCTCCGCATTGAATAAAGCCGTCGCCTCTTGTATGTGGTTTTGGCAATACATCGGCAATGGCTCTGGCAAGACTGGGTTTTTCGGCTACAAATAAACGCATAATAGTAAAACTTTCAAGAAATTTAACCGCTTGTTGTGCTTACAAGCGGTTAAAAAAAGGTGTTGTTTTGCAATTAATTTAAACCTTGTTCAGATAAAATCATCTGACACTGAACAGGTGGTGTGGGTAATACTTTTGTAGTTGGTGTGCCTGTATCTGGCTTAGGCTCAAACCAAGAGTAAAGCTCTTCACCACAGCCATCACCTGCTGGAACAGGAGCTTGATTTTCACAACTTGCGGCATCAGCAGGACAGGTTAAGCGAATGTGGAAATGCGAGTCGTGTCCATACCAAGGACGGATTTTACGCAACCAGCCACGATCACTTCCTGCTGTTTGGCAAAGTTTTACTTTAATCGCAGGGTTTACGAAAATACGATCTACTCGGCTGTCTGAAGCTGCCAATTTAATTAAATGGGTATGGTGCTGATTCCATAAATTGTCATCAACTCGCTGTGTATTGCGATTAACCATAATAGTGGCTAACCCGGCTGGGTTTTTGGCGGTTTCATCATCCATAGGTCCAAACCTTAACCAAATATCGGCATCCAACCCTGTTTGGTGAGATGCGTGTCCTGATGAAAAACGTCCGCCCGCAGGCATTCCCATATCGCCAATTAAAATAGTCGGGATTCCTGTTGCTTTCGTTTTTTTCCCTAAGTTGGTGAGATAATCGAGCAACTGTGGATGTCCGTAATAGCGGTTTCTTGCAGAACGGATTACTTGGTAGCCCTCGCCTTTTAAAGCTAATGGCTCTGCTCCAATAATGCAACCATTGCTGTATCCACCAATAGATTGAGCTTTACCTTGCACCGGGGTTTTGATTTTTTCCCATTGAGTTGCATTGGCTGTGATAGCAGCGATCGCTAGGCTTGATATAAAGACTGTTTTAAGTAAATTCATCGTTTTTCCGAGTTTATATAAGTAATTCAAGCGGTTAAATTTGAGGATTTTTTTGCAAAAAAGAACAAGAAATCAACCGCTTGAGCTTAGTTTAGCGGCATTGAGCCTTAAATCTAAGTAAATGATCCAACAAGACGATTGCCATCATAGCCTCTGCAATCGGCACAGCACGAATTCCCACACAAGGATCGTGTCTGCCTTTAGTAACGACTTCAACAGGCTCATTATTTTTATTCACGCTTTTACCCGGAATAGTAATGCTTGATGTGGGCTTGAGTGCAATGTTTGCAATAATCGGCTGACCAGAGCTGATCCCGCCTAAAATACCACCTGCGTGGTTAGATAAAAAACCTTCAGGGGTCATTTCATCACGATGCTCACTACCACGTTGTTCCACCACTGCAAAACCATCGCCAATTTCGACCGCTTTCACCGCGTTAATAGACATTAAGGCGTGGGTGAGATCGGCATCTAAGCGGTCAAACACCGGCTCACCTAAGCCAACAGGTACATTTTCTGCAATTACAGTTAGTTTTGCACCAATGGAATCGCCCTCTTTTTTCAACTCACGAATTAAGGTGTCAAAGCCTTCAATCGCCACAGGATCAGGGCAGAAGAAAGGATTACTATTGACAGCTTGCCAATCAATCTGTTCAATATTCTCAACCGTTTTCGGGTTAATTTTTACATTACCAATTTGTGATAAATAGCCACGTACTTCAATGCCGAATTGCTCACGCAAATATTTTTTTGCAATAGCACCTGCGGCAACACGCATTGCGGTTTCTCGAGCAGAGGAACGACCACCACCACGATAATCACGAATGCCGTATTTTTGTTGATAGGTATAATCTGCGTGTCCCGGTCTGAATTTTTCGGCAATATCGCCGTAATCTTGCGAGCGTTGATCGCCATTTTTAATGATTAAACCAATGCTCGTGCCGGTTGTTTTTCCTTCAAACACACCCGATAAAATTTGTACTTCGTCATCTTCTCGGCGAGGGGTGGTGTAGCGTGAAGTACCGGGTTTACGGCGGTCTAAATCAGGCTGTAAATCAGCTTCACTTAATTCCATATTTGGTGGCACACCATCTACGATACAGCCTAATGCAATACCGTGTGATTCGCCAAAAGTGGTTACTTTAAATAATTGTCCGATGCTGTTGCCTGCCATTTTTAGTCCTTTTCTTTTGTTGTTATGTTATTAGGTAGTTCAAAATCAAAGCGTTTTGAACCTACTTTAATTTCATCTTGTGTATCGTTATTTTTGATATAAACATCTAATTGGTTAAATGCAATATCAATATTATGCTCATTAAAGACCTGATGAATACGCGTATTGAGTGCATCAATAGTTGGGTTACGATCAGATAAATCATTCACATAAGCCCTTAATTCGTGATCCAATGTGCTTGCCCCAAATGTGAGGAAATAAGCTCTTGGTTGTGGATCTTTCAGCACTTTCGGATTTTCTTCTGCTACTTGTAGTAACAAGCGTTTAACTAACTCTACATCAGATCCGTAAGCAACACCAACTTGAACAATAATACGGGTTGCGGTGCTGCTTAATGCCCAGTTTACCAAACGTTCGGTTACGAAAGCTTTGTTTGGTACGATAACTTCTTTACCATCAAAATCAACTAATGTGGTGGCTCGAATACGAATTTTTGAGACTGTACCACTATATGTGCCGATTGTAATAGTATCGCCAATACGCATTGGGCGTTCAAATAAGATGATAATACCTGAAACGAAGTTTGCAAAGATTTCTTGCATACCAAAACCCAGACCGACGGAAAGTGCGGTGAGTAACCATTGGAGCTTACTCCAAGATACTCCTAATGTACCGAAGGCAAATATTGCTCCTAACGCAATAATTAAATAGGTTAAGAGCGTGGTAATTGTATAGGGTGTACCTTGCGATAACTTGAAGTGAGAGAAAATAAGTGCTTCGAGTAAACCGCCTAAGTTTCTGATCAACACTACCATCACCACAATAATGAGAATAGCAGTGAGCAAATTCAGCAGCGTGATAGATTCCATCACAATGCCGGCTTCTGTAGTTACACTTTGCTGCCACAAGGTTACGCCGTCTAAGTAGAGAGCAACGGTAATTAAATCCGACCATACCCAGTAGAGTAGCACGAATAAGCCAATCCAAAGTACGAAATCGGTTAACTTCAACATCTGATTTTTCACTTCGCTTACAGCAATAGAATCCTCTTTTAACTCAAACGGAATTTCCACACCATCCGGGTTTTCATTATTTTGTTCCGCCTTGGCACGAGCTTTAGCTTCAGCCGCTTCTCTTTTTTCTTGTAGACGTCTGTAAGCAAGACGACGTGCGGAAATAGAAAATGCACGGTAGAGAACATTGCGGACGATAATCCAAGTAATAATTGCAAAATAGGAGGCAATTAAATGCTCAATAATCACTAATGCTGTGTAGTAATAACCCAGTACAATAAGAATAATCAGAACAACCGGAGCAATGAGCAAGACTAATTTCACAATCGTTAGAAGAATACTTTTCGATTCTTTGGTTTCTTGATGCGTTACATTTTCATAAGTAGAAATAGCTTGCCTGAAGGCTGGAGCAATCATCCAGATCATTAAAATTAAGACGAGGATTGTCATTGTTTGCCCAAGCACATCGTAAGAAATACCCGTTTCTAATTTTGTGAAAATAGAGGTATTAAGCAATAACGCAATTAACCAAACTGAGCGTCTTAAAATATTTCGGAAAATTTCATTACTTTTTTGTGGCATATTAAAATGGATATGCCCAATGCCGTGAGGGCGTAACATCGCCACTAAGAAAGCAAAGTAAAGCCAATAAGTCGCCATTTTTAATCCCCAAGCCCAGACTTCTTGTGGATTTTCTAATGAAATATAAGTAACGGCGATAAACCCTGCTAAGAAAATAAATGTACTTGGTAAGCAAAGCACTACAGTCCAAAAAATAGCAAGTGGTGTATTCCATTGGCTATCAGTTGCAACAATCTTTAATCGGTTATTAATATGGTGCAGCTTTTGCTTAATGTTATCTTTTTGGCGGTTAATAAAGGCTGCAAGTAATAATAAAATAGTAACTAAAACACCTGCTGGCACAATATTATCACGCCAATTTGAGAAGTTGAGTTTTTTACCGATATCAAGAATTTGATAGTGAACGACATCAATAAATTTACTAAACCACTCTAAGTCCATCGGGCTATTACTTTTTACCCAGAAACTTTGTTGTTGCAGTTTTTGTTGTAACGTATCACTAATGGTTTGAACCTGTTGTTGGTTCAATTCAATATTAATCAATAAATTAAGCTGATTGTTTAACGACTTAATCATTTCAGACAAAGTTGTTGAACGCTCTTGCAAAATCGTGGTTAGTTGTTGTTTCTCTTGAGCTGTAAATGTGGTTTTACCATCTTGTTCCAATTTACTAATATAGGCATTGATATTAGAGAAAGAATCTTTAAACTCGGTAATATCAAAAACACGCACCCGCAAATCGGTAATTTGTTTAGAAATGCCCGAAATCATTTCATCTTGCGGTAATGATTGTTTTTGTTTATTGATAATACGAGAAAGCACCAATGTGCCTTGTAATGAACTAATTTGCTCTTCAATATTACGTTGGGTTTGTTGAAGGTTATCAAGCACACTTTTAATACGCAAATTATCTTGTGATAATTGCGTCATATCTTTCGTTTGTTTTAGTAATTCTTGTGTAACTTTTGTGTTTATATCTAATTCACGCAAAATAATAGGGTTAGCTGTTGCATTATTTTGCTGATTTTGAACCGCTTGTGCTTGCTCTAATTTATTTTTAGACTCTTCTACAATCTGATTGTTGATTGCTGTTTGTAAATTAGCAATTTCAGCTTGTAGATTTTGCTGTTCTTGCTTTTTTTCCTCTAGTTGAGAAGAGTAAACCGCAGCTAAGCTATCACTTCCATTTAGCAATGCTTGGTTATAGGTGTTTTTTAATTCAATGAGTTCCAGCTCAGCTTCTAACTTAGCTTGAAGTTCGCTTTGAATATTGGCAGTCGAAAGCTGGGTATTAATTTCCTGCCTACGTTTTACCATCTCGGTTAATGCAGTTTGAGCTTTGTCAGGAGCAGTATTTTGAGCGACTAAATTATTATTGATTAGGCTTAAATCGTGCTGTACCGTTTCAAGTTTAGCCTGTGATGCAGTGAGTTCTTTTTGTAAATCAGTGGTTGATTTTTGCGTTAAAGTTTCTACGCTCGGTACGACAACCGCTTTCAATTTTTCAAGATTGTTTTGACTGGCAGTTAAGGCTTTTTGAGATTCTTGAATAGATTTACTCAATGCTTCATTGTCCGCTTTTTGTTTCTCAATTTGGGAGAGAAGCGACAAGGTATCCTCAAGTGTTTGAACTAAGGCTTTATTATTTGCATCAGCTTGATCTAATTTTTTAGCATTATCAAGTTGGCTTTGAACTGCTTTTTGGAGCGGAATTTCAGCTAAGGCAGAGCTATTTGTAGCGAATATCAGCCCCAAACTGAGAAAAACGGTTTTTAACATCGGTTTAAGCATAGATTTCCTTTATTCTTTTATTCTGTATATCTTGTTGTAATTGTTTACGTGAAATTTTGATTGCCCCTTGCATTTGGTATTGTTCAATATCCAGCAAGTAATAAGCAACAGGCTGTTTAAATTTCTCTAACTTATCAGACAACCAAATTTTTAATTTATTAACCTCTTGTTCTAAATTAGGCTGTTTGAATTGTACAATTGCAATCGGACGTTGCCCGAATTCATTGTCATCAATCGGCAGAACAAACACTTGCTCCACAAGGTTAGAACGAAAAATGATCTGTTCGATCTCTTCAGGTTGAATATTCTCGCCACCCGAAATGAACATATTATCTAATCGCCCTTTTATTACAAGTTGTTTTTTGCTGTTCCATTCGCCCCTGTCTTTGGTGGCAAACCAGCCCTGTTCATTTACAAGCGGTCGAATTTTACTATTTTTTTTACAATGGCTTTTTTGCCAATAACCTAAAGCCAGTGGCTTACCTCTTACCCAAACTTCGCCGTTTTCCAGTTTGACTTCTCGGTATTTTAAAGGGAACCCCACATTATCCAGCTCATTTTCTACGGCACAAATGGTAGATGCCATTTCTGTCATACCATAACCGGAAAAGGTAGTAATGCCTTTCTGTTGGGCTTGAGCCACAAGTTCTGATGGAATAGCTGTGCCACCTAATAAACATTTTTGACTTACCGGATAGTCTAATTGAGCTAGATAGCGTTGTAATTGTGTTGGCACAAGCGATGCGTGGCTGACTTGTTTAAGCAAACTAAAAAAGGCATCTTTGCTTTCATTCACATAAAGCGTTGCTCCTTTGAGTAGCCAACGCCATACAATGCCTTGCCCTGAAACGTGGAACAATGGCAAGCTCAATAGCCAAGAATGTGTTTTTTCAAATTCCATCAATTCACTCACGCCTTCGGCACTATATAAATGAGCAGAAATTGAATGCACCACTGCTTTAGGCATACCGGTTGAGCCGGAGGTTAAGGTGAGCGTGGCAGGTTGTTCAAAATCAAGCTTAGGTAAAGGGTTACAAGCGGTTGTTTCTGCCGAAAAATTTGCAAAAGTGTCATCGGTAATAAAAACATCAACGCTTGTTTCTTCTAATATAGTTTGTTGTTGTGCTTGAGTTTGTGCCGGGTTGAGCATTAAGATTTTTGCTCCTAGCGAGAGCGTGGCACAATAAGCAAGTAATCCGCAAAAACGATTAACACCACAATAAGCTACTAAACATTCATCTGTAACGTTTTGAGCTTTTAAGATAGAGCAAACTTGTTGCAGTAAATATTGAAATTCTGCCCAATTAAGTTGAGCAGGAAGATGAGGGAAATAATCGTTTTTTTCTTTTTCCCGAATAATGGCAATATTTTGGGCTGTGTTTTCAGCCCAAAATTGAGTAGGAAATAGGGGAGAATGAAGCACCATTACTTGTTATTTGAAAAGTGCTTGAATACGCTCAATCAGTTTAACAGGCACTTGCATCGATTCCATCACGCCTTTTAGAATAAGCCCTTTACGAGCTGTATTATTATTTGTAATCACCCAAAATGGGGAATCAGGAATCTGTTTTGCTTTCACGCCACTGCCTGTTGCTAGAATTTCTTCTTCACTTTGAGAGAAATAGATGCGTTCATTACCACGCACATTTTCGGTTGCTTTGGCAAAAGCGGTAGGATTAGAGCGATATAATGCGGCTAATAACATAATAAAACGCACAACATTTTTATTTTCGTTCATAAAATGTTCTGATTTTAAAATATCTTCCAATTTAGCGACAGTTTTCTCTGCATTTGAATCATCTTTTTTGCTTGTTGCACGAGAAGGTGTTTTAACCAGTTCTTTTAACTCGTTGATCATATGCTCTTGAACTAACACAAAAGGCTGAGGCGATTGCGGTAATCTTAGTAAACGACGCAAGATATCTGATGCCGTTTCACCAATAGATTGTGTACGACTGGCAATATATTGATATAATTCATCATCAATTTCGATTCTTTTCATCGGGATCCTCATTCTTTTTAAACATAAAATAGCAGTAATTATATATGCTATTATACGCATTTCTTTGCGTTTTTATAGAGGATCTTGCTTGAAAATTTATGCTAAAAAAGACAGTTATATGACACAAAAATCAGGTTTAAATTTTCTTTATCAACCGTCTGCAAATAAACCAAACGCTCAAACGATGGTGTTTTTACACGGGTTATTTGGCGATATGAATAACTTAGGTGTTATTGCCAAGTCGTTTGCAGAAGATTACGCTGTGCTGAGAGTGGATCTCAGAAATCACGGAGGATCTTTTCATTCCTCTGAAATGGATTATTCTTTGATTGCTCAAGATTTAAAAGCGTTATTAATTGAACAAAATATCCAAAATGCAATTATTGTAGGGCATTCAATGGGGGGCAAGAGTGCGATGGCATTAGCTAATCTTGCTCCGGAATTGGTTGATAAATTAATTGTGATTGATATTGCCCCTGTAACCTACACGCAAAACCGCCATAAACAGATTATTGAAGGCTTATTTGCGGTAAAAGCGGCAAAGCCTCAAACTCGGCAACAAGCAAAATTGGTAATGGCAGAGCATATTTCAGATGAAGGTGTTCAGCAATTTATGCTGAAATCCTTTGATGCTCAAAGCGAACAATCCTTCCGATTTAATTTAACGGCACTACATCAGAATTACCAAAATTTAATGGATTGGAATGGCGTGTTTGTGGATAAACCAACGCTTTTTATTAAAGGAGCGTTGTCGGATTATATTCAGGCAGAACATACGGAAACCATATTGAAACAATTTCCGCAAGCGAAATCCTTTATTGTGGCAAATGCCGATCACTGGGTTCACGCTGAAAAACCGGAAGCCGTTGTACGAGCAATTAATAAATTTTTAGGGAAATAAAAAATGCAAAGAGATACTTTATTTTCAGCACCTATTGAAAAATTGGGTGATTTTACCTTTGATGAATCGGTTGCGGAAGTTTTCCCCGATATGATCCAACGTTCTGTGCCGGGTTATTCCAATATTATTACTGCAATTGGTATGTTAGCGGAACGCTTTGTAACAGATAATTCAACAGTTTATGATTTAGGCTGTTCAAGAGGGGCTGGGATTTTATCTATTCGCCGAAATCTAAAAGCACAAAATGTAAAAATTATCGGGGTGGATAACTCACAACCGATGGTTGAACGTTGCAAAACGCATTTAAATGCTTACCAGTCTGATATTCCTGTTGAGATTTTACTTGATGATATTCGCCAAGTTGAAATCAAGAATGCCTCAATGGTAGTGTTAAACTTCACGCTACAATTTCTGCCGAGAGAAGATCGTCTCACGTTATTACAAAAAATCTATCAAGGATTAAATTCCAAGGGGATTTTGGTGTTATCCGAAAAATTTACTTTTGAAAGTGAAGTGATGAATGAGTTATTGATCGATCTTCACCATACTTTCAAACGAGCAAACGGCTACAGTGAATTAGAAGTAAGCCAAAAGCGTAATGCGTTGGAAAATGTGATGCGAACAGACAGTATTGACACTCATAAAAAGCGTTTAAAAGAAGCAGGCTTTGAACAAATAGAACTGTGGTTTCAATGTTTTAATTTCGGCTCAATGATTGCAATTAAATCTTAACAAGCGGTAACAAAAAGCATCACTTTTAAGGATTGTGAATAATTTTTAATTATTTTTTGCAAATTTTTGATAAATAACAACCGCTTGTACTTCATTTTTTTCTTTATAACAAAAGTTAGGTAGAATCGGTTATAATGTACCCTTACTTAATTTGAGGAAAAGAGAATGGCAACAATAAAAGATGTCGCTAAGCAGGCTGGGGTCTCAACCACAACGGTTTCACACGTTATTAATAAAACCCGTTTTGTGGCAGAAGATACCACTAAAGCTGTTTGGGAGGCAATTAAAACATTAAATTATTCTCCTAGTGCGGTGGCTCGTAGCTTAAAAATTAATACTACTAAATCTATTGGTATGATCATCACAACCAGTGAATCGCCATTTTTTGCAGAAATTGTGTTGGCAGTAGAGGAATTTTGCTACAGCAAAGGCTATTCGCTATTTTTATGTAATACCCAAAATAAACCGGAAAAAATCGAAAACCACTTAGATATGCTAATTAAAAAACGAGTGGACGGAATTTTAGTAATGTGTTCTGAATATACTGATAATTCCTTCGATATTTTTGAAACGACTAATATACCAAAGGTTATTATGGATTGGGGAATGACTGATTCTCGAGCTGATATGATTTTAGATCACGGTTTTGATGGCGGTTATTTAGCTACCCAACATTTAATTGAAAGTGGGCATAAAGAGATTGCGGTGATTACAGGTAATCTGGATAAAGAAATTGCAAGGACTCGCTTCGAGGGGGTAAAAAAAGCATTATCCGATGCGGGGTTACCTCTGCGAGATGAATGGATTCAAGAAGGCGACTTCGAGCCGGAAGGCGGCTATGAGTGTATGAATAATCTCCTTAAAAATAAGGAATTACCGACAGCGGTATTTTGCTTTAACGATGTGATGGCATTGGGGGCAATTTCAGCTATTACCGAAAAAGGGTTAAATGTACCGCAAGATATTTCTGTGATCGGGTATGATAATGTGCATAGCTCACGCTTTTATGCACCACCGCTCACCACAGTACATCAATCAAAATCACGTTTAGGAGCAGCTGCTTTAGAGCTATTACTAGAGCGTATAGAGAATAATGAAAAAGCAAAAGAACCTAAAGTTTTAGAGTTCTTCCCTGAATTAGTAAAACGCAAATCAGTAAGAAATTTAACAATTAAGGAGTAATATGGAAACGTTAATTGAGTTTTTTAGTAGCTACGGATACTGGGCGGTATTTCTGGTTTTACTTGCGTGTGGTTTTGGTTTACCGATCCCGGAAGATATAACTTTAGTTTCAGGAGGGGTAATTTCAGGGTTAGGTTATACTAATGTGCATTGGATGCTTGTTGTCAGTATGTTAGGCGTACTTATTGGCGATAGTACGATGTATTGGTTAGGCAGAATCTATGGCGAAAAAATTCTACAATTTCCGTTTATTCGAAAGATTGCTACGCCCGAGCGGTTTGCTATGGTGCAAGAACGTTTTGAAACACAGGGTCTGAAATTACTGTTTATGGCTCGCTTTTTACCAGGTTTACGAGCAGTCGTTTATCTAGTATCAGGAATTACGAGAAAAGTCAGCTTTGGAAAGTTCTTACTCGTTGATTTCTTTGCCGCAATTATTTCTGTGCCAATTTGGGTCTATTTAGGTGATTATGGTGCATCTAACTTAGATTGGTTAAAAGAGCAAGTTAGCAATGGGCAACACGCTATTTTTGCCATTCTTGGTATTGTTATTTTGTTCTTCGGCTGGAAATGGTATAAAAAGACAAAATCAGAAAAATAAACACAGACTAAAACGACAAAAGGCTATCAAATTTGATAGCCTTTTGTTACTAGCTGGACTAGAATTTTTATCATAACCAGTTGATTTCAAAAGATATTTTTTATTTATTTCTTTACCCGTGTTCCTAACTGTGTTCCTAAAATAAAAAATCAATTCGGTGCGGGATATATTTAGGAAAGTATCATAACCCCTCTACCAACATTTCACAAATTTTCCGCAAAAAAACTCTCAAAAAAAACTTTTTTAAAACTATCTCACTTTTCTCTATTCACACTTTTTTGTATGTAACCCTTTGATTTTTATTTATTTTTTGTAAGTGCTTAAACACTTGTGAAGTGATAGGTTTCCCACTTTTTGATGCTGTTTGTATGATTTTTGCGCATAAGAAAGCCTAGCGGGTGGGCCAGGCTGTTGGTTTAGTCGTTCCATTCGTTTAAAGAATGGACGATATTGATGTAATAAATGTTGGTTACGTTGATGCCGTCCTTTATTCTCGTTCGTAAGGGCTGTTTGCTCCCTCGTTCTTTTAGTGCGTATTCAAATGCCTGTCTAAATCGGTTGCGTTGTAGTGGGTTGGGAATGCCCATTCGCTCGCAGTAATATAAGTAGGCAGAATGTAATGCCGTGCGGTGTGCATCCGGTCGTCGGCTACTTCCAAGGGTTAAGCCGTTGATGATTTCCCGTGCTTCGAAGTGTTTGGCAAATTGGAGAATGTGATCGTTCTCTTCTTTGACTTCGAGAGCTTCTTCACTGTGCTTTTGTGCTTCAAGCAGTTGCTTCGCCACGATTGGATCGGGAAATGCGTCTAGCAGTAAGCGCACAATTCCACCGGCTTCTTGTTCCAGTTTTTGCGGTAACTCAAAGTCTTTTTCTTCTTCACGCACCACTTTGTTAAATTGGAAGATAACACGCCGCCGTGAGGTGCCGCCTTTTTGCTCTTTGAAGATGATCGGGCTGTTGCCGGTAATCAAGAACACGGCTTTCACGGTGTCTTGGAATGCACCACGGTAGAGCGGGCGAAAGCTGATACTATCCCCGCCGGTGATTGATCGTAGAATGCCGCCGTCGCTGATATAGCTCTCTTGGTCGGGCGAATAGCACAGGGTTTTATCAATCAGGCCGCAGCGCATTGTCGGGTTCTCTAAATCCTTTAAGCTGATCGAAGCCGTGTTATCATCACCACCCGCCAAAATTCGGGCTAGGTGGTTGAATACGCTTTTACCCGTACCGCCTGCGCCGGTAATTTCAAGAAAAAGCTGCCATTCGTGGCGGTTGGTCAATATCATATATAACGCCGCCAGAATGCGCTGTTTTTTCTCGTCGTTGCTGTCGCTTACCCAATTCAGCCATTTGTCAAAGTTGGGCGTGGCGGTTTGGGTAGAGTAGTAATCGATATTGATGAACGACGTTAAAAAATGCCGTTCATCGTGCGGCATAAAGTCGCCCGTCTGTTTATGAAGTACGCCGTTAGCAAAGGCGAGTAAATGCGGATCGGCTTTGCTCATTGGTTCGCTTTCATATTTCAGCAGTTCAAGCAGATTTTTAATGTTGTTCGCACTGTAACGTGAAACGCCTTTTGCCTTGAAGAAGGTCAAAAAGTTTCGCCCCATTTGGCTGTCTTCGACAATCTCCCATTTTTTGCCGGTGTAGTGGTAAATCGCTTTGCTTAGGTCGTTAATTCGCAGCGGTTTTTCATACCATTTCAAAAATTCGGCCAGTTTCTCATTGTCGCCCATTTCTTTAAATAGCGCAGTGAATTCAGCTCTGCGTTGCTCGTCGGTTTTACTGCTTTCTACAACCTGTTCCGCCAGAGTGCTATCTTGGCGCAGTCGGGCGATGTAGTCGCTGGCATTTTCCAGCACTTGCCCGATATTGTCGTGAAATACCACCGTGCGCGCGTCGGTCAGTTTGGCAAGGTTTAAGCAGATCGCCGTCTTGTGGTGTTCGCTTAGGTTGCCGAATTGGTAAATATCGACCACCTGCCGATTTTGTGGCGCAATCCGCAGCTGTGAGATTTCTGCCAGTTGCTTGTCACCCAGCACGATCGGCGGTTGGTGGCGGTCTGTTTTAATGGTTTCGCATAGAAAAATCCATTCTTGCCCATTACCACCGCCAAAGGCTTCCCACGCTTGCGAACCGGCTAAAATCGTCAGGGCGTGAAGTGGTTCGTCCTTTTGCTGTTTCAGGTGTGGCGCGTTCTTAATGTTTGCCATTACTGCCCCCTTGTGCTTGGTTTTCCAGTAGTTCCAGTGAAAACGCCATTTGTTGGCGCAGCTGTTTAAATTGCTCTACCAAAAAGCACATCACTGTACTGTACAGCAGAAATTCTTGAACCTGTTTTGCTGTCGGCTCGTCTTCGTCTCGTGGTGCTTTGGGCATTTGTGCCAGTAGTACGCGCTCAAATACTGCCAATTCATCTATACACTTTTTTGCTGAATTTGGGCGAACAAGGGCGATATGGGCTAAATTCTCACCCAGCTCATCTAATACGGCAGCAGTAAACGGGAAAGGCGGTAATCTTGTGCCTTGTTCAAAGTTGCTAGACGTAATCGCGATAGATTGCTGTTCAGCTTCGTTAAAGTCGCTCCAATCAAGTAGGGCTTCTTGTTGATTACACATTTTTACCCCCTTTAACTTTCACCGATTGTGTAAGTTGTGCCTGTAAGTAGGTTTCGCGGTTGAAATGGTAAAGTTTATCCGCTGATTTCTTCGCGTGGTCTAGCAAGGTTTGCGCCGTCCATAGCAGATTTCCGACAATTTCAGGATTTGCGGTAAACTCGTTTTCATTGTTGCAGTAGTCCACGCTCATAAAATCAATCAGCGCGCTTACTTGCGTTAAGTGCTGATTAAGTTCGTTCAGTTAATTGTGAAAGGGTCTCTAAATTACGCATTTTTGCCCCCTTCTGCAAAGTCTTGGATTTGGTTCACGGTCTCGGTTAAAGATTTCGCAATCAGCTCTAAACTGTCTTGGAACTCTCCGGCTTTGGCTACGCTGGGATTGACCTTGCTTAGTAGGTTGAGCAGTGAAACGGTATTCCATAGTGCGCCGATTTGGTCTTGTAGGATTGGTTTACGCATAGAAAGCTCCCTTTTCAGCAGAAAGAACGAAAAGGAATGCGGTTAATTTGGCAATAATGCCTTTTGGGGTTTGGGTTGATTTGTTCATAGCTTCAAGTGTTCTAGTTAGTGATAGGGATTTATCGCTGAAAGGGTGCGATAAGGGTTCAACTGCTACACTTGAATAGCCCCCCTTATTCGTGCGGATACAATCCGCCTTATTTCGGGGTGTCGCCCTTACCGCAAAATCTGAATAGATCACGGGTGTAGTAAGCCCGTGAGTTTGGTGAATTTCAGGTAAAAAAATACCGCTTGTGTAACGGTTGCGGTTGCCGTCAAGTGTAGTAGTGTTTTCATCATACCCGCAACTGCTCGCTTTTGGCAAGCTGTGATTTTGTACATTCATTGGATTTTTTGGTTTATTTTGTACAATCTTTTTGGCTTGTAGGATTGAATTACTCATACATCACCCCCTTACAAGCGGTCAGTTTTGCCTGTTTTTGCGCAAGAAACGCATTGGAATAGCGGGCGATACAGATTGCGCTTTCTGAAAGTTGTAAACGTTGGCGGGCTTCCTGTTCGGAATTGGCGCGGATAGTAATTTTTAGGCGTGAGCCGGTAAGGAATTTGAATAGCATTGCTAATAGCTCCATTTGTGATTTTTGAAGAGCTATCGCTAAACTTTCCAGGGTTTGGGCGATAGCGTGCAACGGGCTGGAAAACTGCGACAAATGGAACACAGCAAAGGGCGAACCTTTCCCATTACACGCTACCATAGAGAGAAATCCGGCAAATCCATTTTTGGATTGGCTGTTTTCTTTGGGTGTGCGTGTGCTACAAACAAAAATAGCACGGTTTGACGGCGTGCTTTTGTTCGCCATTTGTAATTTGTTCGAGTTTCCAGGCTCGGCTGTGGATTTTGCCACAGCAATTGTAATATAAATCGCTTTGGTTAAAGGTGTCAAATGGTTTTTAGGTGAAATAAATTTATCTTCTTGTTATTTTTGATGAATTTTGTTCATAATGGTGTTATAATGTTCTCGCATTTTAAGAAGTCCTATTCGGTAAATGTCATTTCATCAAGTGTAGTTTCTAGAAATCCTGTGGAAACGGGGAAAATGCGGCGAAGGAAATCGCCGCTTTTTTTATACCTGCTTTCCAAGCTGTGTAATAGCGTGTTGAATTTGGCTTTCACTAAACGGCGTGAAATTTGCGTAACTTTTGCGATTTCTCCCAGCTTGTAGTTTGCTGTTATAAAGCTGTGCTAATTTGTGGATTTGTTCCGCATTAGCTGCTTTATAGCTGGTGTAGGGTCGCCCAGCCGGTGAGGTGTGGCGCACGTGTATCAGTTCTTCATCGATAAGCTTTTCAATATCGTAAGCGTAGTTGCGGGCGTTCAGGTGGTAGCCGTCTTCGATAAAGTCTTTTTCAGTAAAACCGTGCTGCGGGTGAGTGATCAGACGTTGAATTGCTTTCATTATCACAGACATAATTACCCCCTTTTCGCTTCTTGCGCCGCAATCCATTCGCGGATTTCGGATAAATTCCAGCGAATATGATTTTGTGATAGGCGGATAGGTTTCGGGAAGGTCGGATCGTCTTTCATCAAGCTGTTTAGCTTGGTGCGTTTAATGCCGATCATCGTCATTGTGTCTTGGGTTGTTCCCCATACTGCTTCCGCAGTAGGGGCTTTATGGGGTGGGATATGAGAAAGTGTCATTGTAAATCCTCTCTTAACTTAACTTTTGATTGATTAAGCAACGTTGCGAGAGGGATTTTTACTGATTTAGTTTAGATGATGAATGATCGTCTAAGCCTTAGAAGCGTGTTTGTAGGTTTACAAGGTTGTTTCTAAGCCTTATGTGTTTTTTTATCAACGATTTTGCCATTTCTGCGGCATTTATCCGCCGGTAATGGATCAATTTGATTAAGAACTTTTTTAATCGCCCCGTCTTTTTCTGTGATCGTGTATTTTTTTCGGATAAGGGCGATCATTTCATCATAGGTGGTTTCTAATCTTTTCTCCCATTCTTCTTCCGCCACTTCTTTTACTCTTGCCACATAATCACGAGTCGTATTTTTTAATCGAATATTCAATTTTCCGTTAATTATTTGATTTAGTTCCAGTTGTTTATAAATACTGGTGGCGTGGATATTTATTCCTGTTAATAATAAATTAAAACCAGGGGAAAAGGGTGTGAGTAATGCGTCTATGCCTTGTTTTAGGCCAGCTTTTATTTCTTCACTTAACTCATCAGAGGAAGAAATAATAGAGAGTAGTTCATTTTTACTGTTTTCTTGTTCTTTTAGTAATTGAGCTATATTATCTAATGCCATTCTAATATCCGTAATGTCATTTCTTCCTTTATTATTATCAATGTTTTGTATTACACTTTCTATAAAGTCATCATCATTCATATTGTCCAATGCGTGTAATGTAGCGTGAAACCCCTTGTCAATTAAGTAATAAATCATCTGATGTTAATTCTTCTTTTTCGACTAATGCGAGATATTCTTCTACTGATGGTTCTTTTTTTAATTTAGACATTTTAAATTTATCCTGTTGTGTTATAATTCTCTTCGCTAACTTTGAGTAGCAATAGGGGAAGGGTAAAACCTTCATTTAAAATTTTATTGGACAAAGTAAGCAGTAAATAAATTGGTTATCGTAATTTAAAAAGCCGATAGTTGTGAAACTAACGGCTTTTTTTTCTGATAACTTCTTGTGTTCTTGCCCGTGATTGCTCGGCGGTAAAAACTCGCCCAGCCTTAACATCTTCTTGCCCACGGCGGATTTTTTCCGCTAGAAATTCATCGTAGCCTTGTTCTTTAAGTAGCATTTTTCGCCCCTTGTGTTATCGCTTGTTAAGTAACAATAGCACAGAAACGACAAAAAAAGAACAGTTACCGCCATTTCGCCATTGATTGCTGCATTGTCGCAATATAGACGTTTTTCGCTTCGTTGATTGCCCGTGCTTCGCCGGCATTTTTGGCTTTTTCCATAAAGTGCGCACCTTTCATTTTCTTAGTACCTCGGTCAAGCATAAACCAGTAAAACGGGTCTGTTTTGTCTTTGGTGTTGGCTGATACTGCTGCCATTTTCTTTCCACCTGCGCGGCGTATTCTGATCACGCCTTTTCCGCTTAATTGCCCGTCTTTGCTTTTGATTTTTATCCGGTGGCGCAAGTTGTTTTTCACTGTGCCTTTTTGGCGGTATTCCGTACTTTTCCCTAAAACCGGAATAAGCGGCTTAGCGATATTCTTATATAATTTCACGCCTGCTTTTAAACCTTCGCGCATTGCTTTTTTCTGCGCGCTGGCTAGGTCGTTTTGAAATTGGGTTAATTTTTTTGAAATTAAATCGGCAAAACCAGCCATATATTACCCCTTGATTTTATTTAATCGTTCTAGTTTTTTGTTTAGACGTTGAATAAGTAAATCATTCCCTAGTGTAAATTCTTGCTTCTGTTTGTTTACGGCAATCATTATTCGCTTTTTTAAGCAGATTTTTAATTCATTCAGCGGATAGGGTTCTTTATCATTCCACAAGCTCATAAAAGTATAAGGTGGTGTGCCACGATGTAAGTAATAATCTATGGCGAGATCCATTAAAACAAAATTATTTTTAGCAATTTTTGCTTTCATTTTGGTGTCCTTATTTTAGGGTTAAATTAAAGTTATAAATCTATTCCGTTGAATTGACTTAATTCATTTTTTTGCTGCTCGCTCATATCAAAGGCTAAATCACCGTGTTCAAGCTGATAAGTGCCGAGAGCCATTAGAAAGGCGATCGCAGGGTCGATTTTATTTGCGGATTTCTTTTTATTCGGTTTGATGTTGGCGTTTGCGTCGGTTTCCATAACCACGTTTGACAATGCCCACGCAAGCACGGGGTCGCCGTTATGCTCAATCATCTGCCGATTTATCAACACTTCCGCCGATTTTGCCACGGGGCTGTAACGCTGGTAGGTTTGCGGAAACGGCTCAACGTCCAGCCCGTAGCCTTGTAGCTGGGTACGTAGGTGGGTGGCGTTCCACACGTCGAAGCCGATCATCTTGATTTCCCATTTCTCGCTGTCTTTGAATATCTCGTCGCGGATTTGGTCGTAGTCGATACAGTCGCCCTTGGTAATGCGTAGCCAGCCCATTCTTGCCCACTGGCGATAGATAGCGCGGTTTTTGTTGGCCACGTTTTCAAGCTGATATTCGGGAATGTAGTGCCGTGTGATAATCCGTGCTTTGTTGTCGTCAGTCGGGAAAATGTAGCAGACGCTCGTCAAGTCGTTGGTGCTGGATAGGTCTAGCCCCATATAGCACACTTTGCCGTGTAATTCTTCTTCGTTATAGCTCCGCTCGCACGCTTTCCAGTTGCCTTCGCCTAGCCACGGCGTAGTACCATTGCACCACACATTAAAGCGTTTGGTGAGCATTTCCACCCATTCCGACGGAATACCACGGGCTTTTGCGATGGTGTTTTCAAAATCGGCATAGGGTATCGATTTACCGATATTCGGATTGGCTTTGATCCACATTTCGGGGCTATCAACTTCGCTTTCGTCGTCCAATTCGAAAATCAGAATAAAAATGCTCTCGTTTTTTTCCGTGCCGTCTAAAATTTGGCAGCAGTAATCATAGTGCTGCTTACAGGCGGAAATCGTATTACTGCCGGCGGTGGTAATGGCGAATAGTAGCCCTTCCGGTCGCGCACCTTGCCCCAGTTCCAGCGCAGAATAGACGCTGTTATCGGGGTGTAGGTGGTATTCGTCCACGATCGCAAGACTGGGGTTTGTGCCTTCTATGGTGCTGGATTTCGCCGCAAGCGGTCGCATTAGGCTGTTTTTTTGCGAATAGAGCATTTTATGCTGTTGAATGGTGAGCCGTTTTTTCAGCGGGGCGGATAACTGCGCCATTTTCTTGGCATCATCAAACACAATCCGCGCCTGATCACGGCTTACGGCGGCGGTGTAAATATCTTGCTGACCGTTTTCCATTACTAGAAACCAGTTCGCCAGCACGGCCGCCACGGTCGATTTCGCATTTTTCCGCGCCACTTGGACGTAAGCCGAACGATATTTGCGCAAGCCACTTTCGGCGTGTTTAAAGCCGAGTAGGTTCGCAAAAAGAAAGATCTGCCAGTCTGAAAGCTCTATCGGCTGTTTGTACAAATGCCCCTTGACGTGCGGACAAAGGCGGGAAAATTTGATGAATTTTTCCACCGTTTCTACATCGAAAACGTAAGCAGGGTTGGCTAAGTCGGCAAAGTAGCGCGCGACGGCTTGCTTTATACGGCGGCAAGCGTTGATTTCGCCACTTTCTACCGCCACGGCGTAGGCGTGCCACGGTTTTTCGTTCGTCATAGGGTGTCTAATTCGTCTTGTTCTTGGGTATCGATTGGCGTTTTGCGACGACTCACAGGGTCAAAACCGAGTAGGGAAGACATCTTAATGATGATTTTCTCCGCTTCGCTTTTGGCCGTCAGTGCCGGATTGCGTGCTTCTGTGCCTTGGCTGTTGGTAATGCTAAAACCACGCTCCGCCAAGTCTTGAACCGCGCGGCGGTAAAGCGAATAGTTCACGCAATAAAGCTCTAAGTTAGTGTAGTCTTCATCGGTAATATCGCCACGCTCAGCAAGTACTGCGATTTTGCGTTGCCATTGCTCGCGCGCGATTTCATCTAAATAGCTCGGGGCTTCGGGGATGTTCTTTTTTGTCATTCTGTTTTCTGTCTATATTTTCTAAAAAATTGTCGTGCGTAAAAATTTGATTGGGGGGCGGTTCTTAGCGGTTGAGCTTTTCTTTCCAAAACTCCCCCCACTGGCTGAAATTGTTTAATTTTTGCGCGAAGCTCAAATTTGAGCTTTGTTTATTTATTAAACGAAGTCCAAAGTTGGATTTCGTTCATTTATTCAGCCAATCCAAATTTCGATTGGCTAAGGTATCAGGGTTTTCTTTATCCCTTCACTTCTTCGCACCATATCCGCGTTTGTCTATCTCTCGTGTCTTGTAGCTGTGGCAATCACGGCAAAGGGCTTGATGATTAGACTGCACCCAGAATAGAGGGTCGGCTTGCCCATTCTCTACGGGCTTGATATGGTCTATCACGGTTGCCGGTGTGTAATCGCCTTTGGCTAAACACATCACACACAGGGGATGTTGAGCTAAGTAGCCTTTGCGGTACTTTGTCCACTGGTGATCGTAGCCACGCTTTGCCGCACTTTCGCGGGTGTCCTTCGGTTTGTGTTCATCACATCGCCCAGACTTGACGCGGTTACGGCAACCGGGGAAGGTGCAACGGCGCAAGGGTTGAAACGGCATTCTGTCAGCTCCTAATAGATTGCCGGTTCGCGGTATGGCTTCCATAACGCACTAATCGCAAATGGCACTTCATACAGTTGAACGTCGGCCACGGCTTCACGGTTTGCGTATAAATGCCCGATCAACATCAGGCAACCGACCTTAATCCCCTTTGTGAAGATTACGGTTTTATCGGTGGTCGTATCGCCCCACGTTTTGCCGATATAGTTCTGCGCCACTTCTTCCGCACTCTCCGCCAAGAGTTCAAGCAGTTCATCGTCTAAGCTATGCTCTACGCGCAAGTGTGCTTTAATTTCGTCTAAGTCAATATTAGCCATTGTGCGCTTCTCCTTCTTTACACATAAGCTGTAATTCTTCGTGGCGTTCGTGAAAGTCGATAACATCAAAAATCGAAAATATCCGCTCGCCGTACTTAATCCGCATTTTTCGAACAATCACTAAATCAGGGCGATAGCGCACCCGAATACGGGTGATGTTCTCGCCGATTTGAAAAGCACCACTAAAATACTCACGCCCTGAAATCGGTTCGATACTGGCTCTTAATGTGATGACATCTTGCCAATTCTGCTTCATCGTAGATCCGCTGCGAATAATCTTGCCTTGGTTATCCGGTTTCGCTGGCGCAATTCGTTGAAGCGTGATCACCTTATCGAATTTTCCGGCTCTAACCATTCGCGCCATTTTCGCCCCCTTGCTTGACTTCTACGGTCTGTTTCCACGCTTGCGAATACTCATCACCGCCAACATAAGGCAATAGCCCTTCACGCTTACGCGCTTCATTCGGGGAAAGAATGCCCGCCTTAATAGCGGTTTCGTAGCTTTGATATCGCTCTTGCTGATTGGTGCGCAGTAAGTCGCTGGTGTCGAACTCAATCACGTACCGCTTCCTGCTTTGGCTATTGAGATCAATCATCAAGGCATCTTTTAATTGCTGTTCAAAATTGACTAAATGCGGGCGCAAGGTTTGCCCCAAGAACGCACGGCTGGCTTCGCTGAAATTGGCGTAGCTGGAATGCGAATAATCTTGTAGGAAAATGGGCGAAATGTTGAAAATGCGCGCCACATCTTCAATCGTGAATTTTCGGCTGGCCAACCATTCCGCATCTTGGTTACTCATTCCCAACTGTTTGTATTCCATACCGCCTTCTAAAATCGGCGTTTTACCGGCATTCTTCGCCCCTTGATAGCGTTTCAAGGCTTCGATTGCCTTTTGACCTTTGGCTTGATCGAACCATTCCGCCTGGTCACAATACCGCCCGCCATTAAGCCGTTTTTCATAATGCTTGCGCCGTGCTTCTGTTGGGCAAGGCCTAATCCCACTGCTTCACGGCAGACGGTAATCGGCGAACGCCCCATAAAGCCGTCGTGGCTGGCGTGGCGTAGGTGTAGCACTTCATCTTGAAGATAGGTGCTTACTTTGCCGTTGAAGTCTGTGATTTGATACAGATATGCGCCCGTGGTGGTGCGTTGGACGTTTACCGCGTGCGGCGGGTAGGGGGGCAGGCTTTCCGGTTGCCCTTTATCATTCCAGCCGATCACGGCGTATGCGTTGCCGGTTAAAAGAACGTGGCGCATCATCACTTCTTTAAACTGGTAGGGCGTTTGGTTGCGGTTCGGCATTTCATTCAGCAGATATTCCACCGAATGATTTTCTACCCGTTCGCGCCCGTCGGCGTTCACTTCGAACAGATAGCAAGGCATACTTGCCACCGCTTGCGCAATCACATTGACTGCATTCAATACCGCGGGCAGGGCTTCGGCGGTTTGTGGGCTAACATATTCGCCCGCGCCGGTATTGGCTGCGCCGATAATCCCCAGCACATCATCCACCGTAAAAGAACGGGTTTCAGGCTTCTTCTTAAAAAATCCAAACATCGTTAGCCCTCCGCCACAGCCAACCATTTACGGCGGTTTTCGTCTTGCCAGTTTGCGGATTTTTCGCTTTTTGCGACCGCTTGCGAACGTTTCAAAATGGCTAGACTGCTGTCCGGATATGCCGGAATGCTGGTTACGGTAATTTCGAATAGTTCTGCTTCGGTCACGGTGCGCAAATTCGGCTCTACGGAAAAATCCCACTCGTTCTTTTTGGCAATGAAACCAAAGGACATTCCGCGAATGTCGCCACGTTCCACGCTTACCAGCAGATCGCGCCCTAGTTGGTTATCCGGTGGGGTGAGTTCAAAACGTAAACCAATCGCGTCTTCTTGTAGTGAAAGTGTACCGCTTGATGTGCGTCCAAGCAGTTTTGTATGGTCGTGTTCAAACAGCGCGCGCACATCTTGCCCACCCGTCAAAGAATGGCTAAACGCATTCGGGGCGAAACGTTCGATATATTCGCCCCACAGCAATTCACTGTCTTTATTCCACTGCACCACATAGCCGGTGAGCTTCTTGTTTTCGCTGTCTGCGGTCAGCGTACTGATGCGGATCTCTAATTCTGTTGTCATCGTATTTCCTTAGACAAAAAAGGGGCGAAAATCGCCCCTGTGGTGGTTATGCTTAGGCTTTACCTTCAAGCACCTTGATAGCGTTGCTATCGACCACGCCACCGCCTAAATACTTATCCGTGTGGACTTTATAGAAGCCCGGTTCGGTAATGTTGTCAGGGCGAGTGCGCACGCCGGTTTCGTGATCCACGATTGTATAACCACGTTTGAAATCACCTACCGCTAAGAATGGCTGTTCGACCGCCACATCCGGCATTGTTTCAAGGTAATAGACCGGCAAGCCTAACAGTGTGGACGGTGCGCCCGCTTGTAAGCCGTCGCGCCAAATGTAATCGCCGTTGCCGTTCTTCAATTTCTGAATAGTACCGGCGGTTTGTGAGTTCATAACCCACACTGCATTTTTGCGATAACCGGCTTTGAGTGAGTAGAGTAGATCGATTAGCACATCCGCATTCAGTTTGTCGGTTTTCACTTCCATTTTTTGAAGTGTGCCGAATGCGCGGGTTTTGTCGTTGTCGGTAGTGCGTGGGTAGTGTAAAAAGCCTTTAGCCATTTTCTCGCCCGTACCGTTCACAAGATCGCTTTCTTCGGTTTCGGCGAAAGTATCTGTAATTTCATCTGTCAGCCAGCCGAGAATATCTACGCCGCCAAAATCTAAAATCTCTTGCGTGGTTTTTGGATACGCAAAGACATTGTGAACAGCGATCGTGACTTCGTTCATTTTCGGCGTGTTTGTACCGGTGCGCGCTTCGCCTTCTGTACCACGGCCAACGGTTGCACCACCCGCAGAAACGAGTTTTTTATACTCTTTCGCTCCCACCGGCAAACGTACGGTATGCGCAAGTGAGCGCATTACGCTTTCATCGGCAAGGCGTTTCATCACTTCGCCGTCTAACTGTGGGATAACTGAATAGCCCCCATCTGCACCGCCATTCGTATTTGTCGCTAGTGTGCGCAGTTCGCCCGTTTTAATCCAGTGGCGTAATTCATCATTACTTGGGGCTTTTGTGGCTTTCTCGGCTTTCTGATAAGCCGGATTACTGCGCTCTTCTTCGGTGACGCTTTCCAAGCGTTCGATCTCGGTTTTGAGTTCGTCCACTTTTGCTTTTAAGGCATCAAATTTACCGCCTTCTTCTTCATTCAAAGAGCGATTTTCTTTGTCGGCATTCGCCAGCATTTCGCGCATTTGCTCAACCGCTTGCGCTTTTTGTTGGCGTAGTTCTTGGAGTTTTTTAAACATTAGCATTTTCCTTATGATTAAGTGTTTGGAATTGATAGCGAACGCGATACGTTAATGCCGAACTCACCCACGCATTATTTTCTGTGTCGTATTCGTAATCGTAAGATTGATTGAAATCGGCGGTTAGCGAGAAGTTGTCGAAGTCGTGGAATAAGATTGCTTGATTGATTTTCTCATTCAGCTCATCTAAAACGGCTTCGCCTTGGTGGAAAGGTAAGTAAGTCAAAATGACTAGATCAGCTTCCCACTCGATATTTCCAATCGTAACGGGCTGCCCTTCTGCGCCATTGAGATAAACCGCAATCATCGGCAATTCATCATCGAGATTGAGAATTTTCGGTAATCCATTGTGGAAATAGGTAACTTCTTCAATTTCACCGCTTAAAAAGTTGATAACTTCTTGTCTAATTTTGTTATGGATTAGCATCAAAACCCCGCTCAAAAATCCGTTAAATCCTTATTCTAAGGATTTAAAAATTGAACTTGAATAGGCTGTTTTCTGTGCGAAAAAATACGATAAAAAATGAAAGCTAAATTTACATTTCTTTTCAGATAGGATGTTTTCTTGTTTGGTAGTAGGTTTGAGATAAATCACTTTATCACTTATAACTCACTTCTATATTTTCCTTTATATATCAATCATTTATTTCTTTTTTAATTGAAAAAGTGAGAAAGTGAGTTATATATAAGAAATAATATATAAAAAGAGATAAGTAAAAATAAAGCCTAGCGGGTTTGCTAGGCTTGGAAGGTTTAGGGGAGTTTTGCCAGTATCGAGAAAGTGGAGCATTGTTCTACATAATCGCCCCACGCCTGCATTACAGGCTTACGCTGCTCTAAATAGGTTGAACGGTTATAAACTTGGCTTACTTCGCTGCCGACTGCGTGAGCTAAACAGGCTTCAGCCACCTCATAGCCTACGCCATTTTCAGCAAGCCACGTTCGCGCCACTGCGCGCAATCCGTGCGCAGTCTGTCTGCCGGCATATCCCATCGAATTTATCGCTTTGTTTGCTGTTTCTTTATTCATCGGCTGGTTTGGCTTGCTGTAATGCGGAAACACAAAACGAGAATTACCGGAAATCGCTTTCATCTTCTCTAAAATAGCAATGGCTTGAGTAGAAAGCGGTACAGTATGCGAATTTGCGCCTTTCTTCGTCTTCTTCATCTTGTCGGCTGGTATCGTCCATAGCTTTTCTAACCAGTCAATTTCGCACCATTCGACGCTTACCGCTTCTGCGGGGCGAACCATTGTCAAAAGCTCCCATTGGATCAAAATCTTTGTAACTAAATCGCGGTTAGAGTTATGAAGAGTGTTCAGAAATTCCGGTAACTCTTCGGGGCGAATAGCCGGATTGTTCTGCTTAGGCTTCTTACTGAATGCTTCGCCGACCTTCTCACAGTAGTTAAACTGTAATAAGCCGGTATTCACGGCATAATTTAGAATTTGATTGGTCAAACGGATCAGGCGGTGCAGTGTGTCGCTTTCCCCGGCTGCATTTAACGGTTTGAGCGTTTCCACAAGTAAATATGGCGTGATTGCATTAATAGGATGATGACCTAGCTTTTGAAAGAGGTATTTTTCCAGCCGTTGCCAATTCTTTTCCATTGTGAGCGGTTCGACATCATTTTGCCGTTTAACCCGCCAATTCTCGGCAACTTTATAAAAAGTGCTTGAACGAGTTTGTAGGTCTGCGATTTTTTGTTCTTTTTGATGTATCTGCGGATCGATATTTTGAGCCAATAAAGCCCGATATTCATCGCGCTTTGCTCTTGCCTGCGCAAGAGAAATTTCAGGATAAGCACCAATCCCTAAATTTGTGCGTTTGGGTGGCTCTGTCAAAGGTCGATAGTAATTGAAAAGCCAAGATTTTGAGCCATTAGACTTTACACGCAAAAAAAGCCCTTGCCCATCCATTAGACTGTAATCTTTCTCTTTGGGCTTAGCTTTATCTACTTCGGTATTTGTAAGGGGTTTTGTTACTCTTGCCATAATTTAGGAACACGGGAATTTTAGGAACACGAAAAATAAAAACTTTGTAAGCCTTGCTATTCAAGGCTTGTGAGATTTTTAGGAACACAGAATTTTACGTATTATAACCTGTGTTCCTAACTGTGTTCCTAAAATCTGCGGTTAAACGCGAAAAAATACAGTAGGAAATGATCAGTAAAAAGGGCTTAAAAACACGAAATCCCTTGATAATCAAGGGATTTGCGAAAGGTTGCGTTAAGTTACGCTAGGAATAATGGTGCGACTAGCTGGACTCGAACCAGTGACCCCCACCATGTCAAGGTGGTGCTCTAACCAACTGAGCTATAGTCGCATTGATGGGATGCATTCTATTGGAAAAAATAGTGCTATGCAATATGCTTTTTCTTGAGTGCTTTTATTTTAAACGCTTTTGTGTGAAAATTTGTTTATCTTCCCAGCGGAGCATTGTTAAATGGCTTCCCCACGCACAGCCGGTATCTAAAGCGTGAATGTTTGGATAAAAGCATTTCCCCATTAAACTTGCCCAATGCCCAAAAATAATTTCTTGCTTTTTATAGAGTGGATTATCTAATTCAAACCAAGCTACAAGTTCTTTAGGAGCTTCTTCAACTGGTAATTTACATTCAAAATCTAACCGCTTGTCAGTGTAGCAAAAACGCATACGAGTAAATACATTGATGATATAACGCCAGCGTTCAATGCCTTGTAATTCATCAGACCAACGTTGAGGATTATTTTCATACATTTGAGTGATATAATTAGCATATTGTGAACTTTGCAGCAAAGTTTCGGCTTCTTTAGCACAATTTAATGTGGTTGCTAAATCCCATTCCGGGCTAATACCAGCGTGAACGAGCAGAAATTTATGGGTTGGATGATAGATTGCAAGCGGTTGATTTCTCAGCCAATTTTGCAATTCAAGGCGATCTTCTGCTTGAAAAATAGGCTCGACTTTATCGTTCGGCTTTACTCGTTTTATACCGAGTAACGTAGCAAGTAAATGTAAATCGTGATTGCCTAAAACAGTTTTAGCATTGTTGGCAGGATCTTTTACAAAACGAAGGCAAGCGAGAGAATCTTCGCCACGGGCAACTAAATCGCCCGTTAAAAAAAGTTTGTCTTGCTTAGGGTCATAATTCACTTTTTCTAATAAAAGTTGGAATTCGTTAAAGCAGCCGTGTAAGTCGCCAACGATATAGGTTGCCATTAGTGATTTCCCCAAAATAGGGTAAGGGCTAATTGCAATTAGCCCTTACAAGTTTAGATGATATTCCCCACAATCGAACGTGTTTCTAAGCGAACTTCGGTGAGTTTCACTTTAACCTCTTGCCCGATTTGGTAGACTTTTTCGCCTTTGATGTAAATTGCCAGTTCTTCTTGGCGGTATTCCATTTCATCTTTATTGTCGTGTAACGTTGAGAATGGAACAAAAATTTGAGCCCCATTTTGAATGACTTTGGCACGTAAGCCACCGCGAGAAACATCTGCAATTTCGCACTCAAATTCGACCGCTTGTTCTACCATCGGGAACAGGTAGCGGGCGTAGAGCCAATCGGCAATATCACGTTCTACCAAGCGGTTCTGGCGACGGGCTTCTTGCAAACGAGTGAGTACGCTTTCTTCCACAGTTGAAGCTTGTTTGCCTAACAACACTTGCTTGATTAAACGGTGATTTACCATATCGCCATATTTACGGATTGGTGATGTCCAAGTGGCATAGTGGCTGATACCTAAGCCAAAATGTGGAGCAACCTCAGATTTAAATTCTGCAAAAGTGAGATATCGGCGTAAGCGAAGTTCTAAGAATTTCTCCGGGAAATCTTGAATATCACGCTGCATTTCACAATAGCCTTCTAGTGTTGCTAAACGTTCGGCTGAGTAGCGTTCCGCTAGTTCATCACGATTTTCATCTGTCGCTAAGGTTTGAAGCAAAAATGATTTTACCAATTCATAGTTTTTCGGATCAAAACCTGAGTGAGTGTTAAATACGCCTGTTTGTGCGTTCTGGCTTAAGAATTTGGCACAACTGATATTGGCGATAATCATTGATTCTTCAATCATCTGATTTGCAATGCGACGATATTCAATGTGAATATCTTTCACCGAGCCATCTTCATTTAATTCAAAGGTATAATCGCCTTGTTCTTTGAATAAAAGGGCATTTTTTGCACGCCATTGAATGCGGGCTTGCGTAAATTGATGTAATAAGTCGATTTGTTGTTTGGTTTCTTCTGACTCTGGTTGCCACGCATTTGTTGCACCTTCAAGGTAGTCAGATACATTGTCATAAGCCAGCCTGTCTTTTGACTCAATCCAAGCAGAGGTAAAGGTTGCATCTTTAGTGAAGTTGCCTTCCAAATCCGTTTCAATAAAAGAAACTAATGCCGGGCGTTTTTCATTTGGCACAAGCGAGCAGAGATCATCAGATAACTCACGTGGTAACATTGGAATATTAAAGCCCGGTAAATAGTTTGTGAAACAGCGTTGGCGAGCCGCTTTCTCGATGTTAGAATTTTCAGGGATATAAGCGGTTGGATCAGCAATTGCTACGACTAAACGCCAGCCTGTTTGAACATCATTTTCTTTGATTGGCTCAATGTATAATGCATCGTCCATATCTTGTGTGCTTGGGCTATCGATCGTGGTGAAGTAAAGATGAGTTAAATCTTCACGGGCTAATTCATCGTGCAATTCGTAGCTTTTTTCATTGGCAACAGGTTCACGGGGCTGCTCGTGGCGTGCAAGTGTTACCCACCAAGGGGCAAAATTATCGCCCTCTTTACAAATAAATTGAGTTACTTGGGCAAAGAAAAAACGGTCATCACGCAAAGGGTGTGTTTTAAGTTGTGCAACAACCCAATCGCCATTTTCTAATTTTTCGGTTACTTTTTTGTGTGTATTCGCAGGGATATTTTGCTTGATGCTTGGGTGATCGACTGCTAATTGCAATTTTCCTTCTTTATTTAAACGCACTTGAGCAATAAATCTGTCAAGCATAGGTTCAAGCAGGGAGTCAATTTCTACTTGTTCTTTATCGCCATCACGTTTTACCACCGCTTTGACTAAATCGCCGTGCATTATTTTTTTCATTTCCATCGGTGGAATGAAATAGCTTTTTTTATCGCATTCTAAAAAACCAAATGCTTTATCAGAGGCTTTAACTGTGCCTTCTACATATTCTTTGCTTGCTTCAATTTGTTGTTTGAGTTGAGCTAAAAGAGGATTGTCTTGAAACATATTTTGAATTCTTTTATAAATAAACAAGCCCTCTTTCAAGAAAATTCCGGAAAGAGGGACAAGCGGTTACATTTTTTTAATTTTTTGCAAATTATTCTTCTTCGCCTAATTCGCCCATTGCCATTACACTGAAGCCTGCATCAACGTGTAATACTTCGCCTGTTACACCTGATGATAAATCTGAGCATAAGAATGCAGCTGAATTACCCACATCATCGATAGTAACGGTACGGCGTAAAGCGGCGGTTTTCTCAAATGCAGCAAGCATTTTCTTGAAGTTTTTGATACCTGATGCCGCTAATGTGCGGATCGGACCTGCTGAAATTGCATTTACACGAATGCCATCTTTACCTAAATCCGCTGCCATTACACGAGTTGCCGCTTCTAATGATGCTTTTGCCAAACACATTACGTTGTAGTTCGGAATTGCACGCTCTGCACCTAAGTAGGTTAAAGTTAATAATGCAGCGTTTTCATTTAAGAATGGGCGTGCAGCTTGAGCCATTGCCACAAAGCTGTATGCACTGATGTCGTGAGCAATGCGGTAGCCTTCACGGGTTGCTGCGTTTACGTAATCGCCGTCTAATTGGTCGCCCGGGGCGAATGCGATTGCGTGAACGAAACCGTCAAATTTTTCCCAATGTTTGCTTAATTCAGTGAAGCATTCTGTGATGCTTTCATCGGTTGCTACATCTAATGGAAGTACGATGTCTGAACCAAATTCTTTGGCAAACTCTTCAACACGCGGTTTTAATTTATCGTTTAAGTAGGTGAAAGCTAATTCCGCACCTTGTTGCTTCATTGCATTTGCAATACCGTAAGCGATTGAACGGTTACTTGCTAAACCTGTTACTAAAATGCGTTTGCCAGTTAAGATACCCATAAAAATTCCTCTATTTGTATTAATCGGGGTCAAAATTGTGTCGATTATAGCGGATATAGTGAATGTGGGCAAATGGAGTTAATGGCTCATCGGATCAGAAATCCCTTCTTGACTGATTATCTAAGAAGGGATTTTGAGAGAAATTATGCAGTAGTTTGAGCAATAATATTTTGCTGTGGCTTAATTGCTCCGGCTAGTTCGGCTAACTCTTCCATACGATTAATATGAATATATTTGCCTTGTACGGAAATCATACCGCTTTTCTGGAAACGTCCAAGCAAACGGCTAATGGTTTCAATAGTAAGTCCTAAATAGTTGCCGATATCGCCACGCGTCATCGTTAGGCGGAACTCTTTTGCTGAAAAACCACGAGCGGAATAACGTTGGGAAAGGTTATATAAGAAAGCAGCTAATTTTTCTTCTGCATTCATTTTAGAGAGTAACAAAATCATTTCTTGATCGCTTTTAATTTCATTACTCATTAAACGCATAATTTGGTGGCGGATTTTAGGCATTTTGCCTGCAAGATCATCTAAGATATCAAACGGGATTTCACAAATCATCGAGGTTTCTAATGCTTGTGCATAACCTTCGTGTTGCATATTAGTAATAGCATCAAAACCGATTAAATCGCCGGGTAGATGAAAACCTGTAATCTGCTCTTCACCGCTTTCGCTCAATGTATAGGCTTTTAATGTACCGGAACGAATGGCATAAAGTGAACGAAGCTCATCGCCGGATTTAAAAATCACTTGTGATTTTTGAACCGGTTTTTTCCGCTCAATAATATTATCGAGTTGTGTTAGCTCATTTTCATTGAGTGTAAAAGGCAAGCAGAGCTGGCTAATGCTACAATTCTGACAATGAATTGTGCAAGCGTGGCGACCACTAATTTTCGATTCTGATACAATTTTCATTCTATTCAACCCTAGAAGCTTAGAAAAACATTTCTAAATTTGATTTAGAACAAAGTTTACCATTAAATTTTAATGAAGCAAAGTAGAGGCGAAAAAATTAATACTTCAAAAGGAGTAGGAATGAGTAGAAAAAATAGCGACAAATTTCTATTTTTGCGATCTACTTCAAGTTTTTATGTTTCAGAGTGTGTTAGTATGCCCTAAACCATTAAGATAAGTCTAAATAAGGAGATTATTATGTATAAACATATTTTAGTGGCAGTTGATCTTTCAGAAGAAAGTTTGGTGCTAGTGCGTAAAGGTGCAGGATTAGCGGCAAAATGTGGAGCTAAACTTTCACTTATTCACGTTGATGTCAATTTCTCTGACTTATATACAGGATTAATTGATATTAATATGTCTTCGGTGCAAGATAGTGCGGCTGCAGAAACCAATACAGCTTTGGCAGAATTAGCAGCGAAGGTAGATTATCCGGTTTCTGATTGTTTAAATGGTACAGGTGATTTCAGTCAAGTACTGGAAGAAGCAGTGGATAAACATAATGTTGATTTATTGATTACAGGGCATCATCAAGACTTCTGGAGCAAATTTATGTCTTCAACCCGTCAAGTAATGAATAATATTACAATTGATATGCTCGTTGTGCCATTATCAGAAGAGTAGTTGTAAATTTTTAAAGAAAATGAACCGCTTGAGGCGAAAACTGCTCTACAAGCGGTTATTTTTTAGCAAAAATTTGCAAAATATTTTTACTATCTAACAAATAAGCCGAACTAAACTAACAAAATGGCATAAAAAATGTGTAAAATAGAAGGTAGATCAAAGTTTAACTTCTATTTTCAAAAGAGTATTTTTAATGAAAACAACTTCAGAAATCAGACAATCGTTTTTAGAGTTTTTCCAAACAAAAGGGCATACCATTGTTCCAAGCAGTTCACTTGTGCCTGAAAATGACCCGACATTACTATTTACAAATGCGGGTATGAACCAATTCAAAGATGTTTTTCTCGGTTTAGAAAAACGCCCTTACACGCGTGCAACCACCGCTCAACGTTGTGTGCGTGCCGGTGGTAAACATAATGACCTAGAAAATGTAGGTTACACCGCTCGCCACCATACTTTCTTTGAAATGATGGGAAATTTCAGCTTTGGCGATTATTTCAAACAAGATGCGATTAAATTTGGTTGGGAATATTTAACATCGCCACAATGGCTAGGTTTACCAAAAGAAAAATTATACGTTACTGTTTATGAAACCGATGATGAAGCCTATGAGATTTGGAATAAAGAAGTAGGTGTTCCAACAGATCATATTATTCGTATTGGTGATAATAAAGGTGCTCCTTATGCGTCAGACAACTTCTGGGCGATGGGTGATACCGGTCCGTGCGGTCCTTGTACGGAAATTTTCTACGATCACGGACCAGATCATTGGGGCGGCTTACCGGGTTCACCTGAAGAAGACGGCGACCGTTATATCGAGGTTTGGAATATCGTATTTATGCAATTCAACCGCTTAGCAGACGGTACAATGGAAAAACTACCAAAACCGTCTGTGGATACCGGTATGGGCTTAGAACGTATGACGGCTGTGATGCAACACGTCAATTCTAACTACGAAACGGATATTTTCCAAACGCTTATTAAAGAAACTGCAAATCTGTTAGATGTACAAGATTTAGATAATAAATCATTGCGTGTTATTGCTGATCATATCCGTGCTTGTTCATACTTAGTTGCTGATGGTGTTGTGCCATCTAATGAAGGTCGCGGTTATGTGTTGCGTCGCATTATTCGTCGTGCAGTTCGACACGGGAACTTACTCGGTGCGAAATCAGCATTTTTCTATCAATTAGTGCCGACATTGGCAAAAGTGATGGGAGCAGCCGGCGAAGTTGTTGCACAAAAGCAAGCTCATATTCAAAAAACATTAAAAGCAGAAGAAGAGCAGTTTGCTCGTACATTGGAGCGTGGCTTAAATTTATTAGAAGAAGCCTTAGCGAAAGTGGAAAACAACACACTTTCCGGCGATGTGGCATTTAAACTTTACGATACTTATGGTTTCCCGCTTGATTTAACTGCTGATGTTTGTCGTGAGAGAAACATCGTGATTGATGAGAAAGGCTTTGAGGCAGAAATGACCGCACAGCGTGAGCGAGCGAAAGCCAGCAGCAATTTCGGTGTAGATTACAATAATGTGATTAAAGTAGAAGGACAAACCAAGTTTTTAGGTTATGAGCAAACTGCTTATAACGCAAAAGTAGTGGGTTTATTCTGCAATGGTGTTGCGGTTGAAAAAATCGAATCAGGTGATAATGCGGTTGTGATTTTAGACCAAACGCCATTTTATGCTGAATCAGGTGGTCAAGTAGGCGATACAGGTGAAATTAGTTCGCCATTAGGTTTATTCCAAGTGAATGATACCCAAAAATACGGTCAAGTTTGGGGGCATATTGGGCAACTTAACGGCGGAGTATTAGCAGTTGGTGATGTGGTTTCTGCATTGGTAAATGTAGAACGTCGTCAGGCAATCACATCAAACCACAGTGCAACACATTTACTGCACGCAGCACTTCGTCAAGTATTAGGCGACCACGTTGCACAAAAAGGCTCTTTAGTGTCTGAAGATAGCTTGCGTTTTGATTTCTCTCAACCAGAAGCAATTGCAAAAGCTGATTTAGAAGAAATTGAGCGTATTGTTAATGCGAAGATCCGTGAAAATATCCAAGTTCAAATTGAAACAATGGGTATTGAACAAGCAAAAGAAAAAGGGGCAATGGCACTATTTGGCGAGAAATACGGTGATGTAGTTCGCGTGGTTGAAATGGGACCATTCTCAATTGAGTTGTGTGGTGGTATTCACGTCAGACAAACTGGTGATATCGGCTTATTTAAATTTGTATCTGAAGGGGCAGTCGCAGCCGGTATTCGTCGTGTAGAAGCAGTAACAGGTGAAAAAGCGATTGCATTATTACATAGCCAACAACAAGTGCTAAATCAAATTGCGGAACTTCTGAAAGCAGATCAAGCTTCAATTGTGGAGAAAATTCAGCAATTACAAGATAAAGCGAAAAAAGCAGAGAAAGAGCTACAAAGCCTGAAAGAAAAGCAAGCTGCACAAGCGGGTGGAGAGTTAGCAAAATCGGCAAAACAGATTAATGGTGTGAATATCATCATTGAAAAACTGGATAATGTGGATAGTAAAGCACTCCGCACAATGGTGGATGATCTGAAAAATCAACTTGGTTCCGGAATAATTGCCTTTGCTACTGAAACTGAAGGTAAGGTAAGCCTTATTGTAGGTGTAACTAAAGATTTAACAGCAAAAGTAAATGCAGGTGAATTAGTTGGTGTAATGGCAGCCGCAGTTGGTGGAAAAGGTGGCGGTCGTCCGGATATGGCAATGGCTGGTGGTTCTGAACCACAAAATATTCCACAAGCATTGAGTCTTGCTCAAGAATGGATTGTTCAAAGAATTTAATAAAATAATAACAAGGCGGGATAAACTCGCCTTCAAAAATTTACTCTATAAAAAAGAGTTTTTAACCCAGTAGGAGACAATTATGCTTATTCTAACTCGTAAGATTGGGGAGGTTTTACTCGTAGGAGACAATGTTGAGATCACGGTACTCAACATTCGAGGAAACCAAGTGAAATTAGGTGTGAATGCACCAAAAGAAATCTCAGTTCACCGTCAAGAGATCTATGAAAGGATTAAAGCCTCAGCAGAAGAGGATAAATTCTGATTATTTATTAACCTCACAAGGAACATACTATGGGAAAACTCACTTGTTTTAAAGCGTATGATATTCGCGGTCAATTAGGCACTGAATTGAATACGGATATTGCATATCGTATCGGACGTGCTTTTGGGCAATATCTAAAGCCAAAATCAATCGTAGTAGGTGGAGATGTTCGTTTAACCAGCAACGAACTAAAAAGTGCAGTTACAAACGGACTATTGGATTCAGGCGTTGATGTTATCGACTTAGGTTTAACCGGTACAGAAGAGGTTTATTTTGCTACCTCTTTCTTGAAAACCGATGGTGGTATTCAAGTAACGGCAAGTCATAATCCGATGGATTATAACGGTATGAAATTAGTACGTGAAGGTTCTCGCCCGATTAGTGCCGATACAGGCTTAGCCGATATTCAACGTTGGGCAGAGGAGAATAATTTCCCAGCTGTTGAAAAACGTGGTAAATACACACAAAAATCAGTACAAGGTGAGTATGTTGAGCATTTACTTTCTTACATTGATTTAAGCAAGCTGACACCTAAAAAATTAGTCATTAATTCAGGTAATGGAGCTGCAGGGCAAATCATTGATGCGATTGAAGCACAATTTAAAGCTCAACAAGTGCCGGTTGAATTTATTAAAGTTCATAATAATCCGGATGGCAATTTCCCAAATGGTATTCCTAACCCAATTCTGCACGAAAACCGTGAAGATTCTATTAAAGCTGTTTTAGAAAACAACGCCGATATTGGTATTGCCTTTGACGGTGATTTTGACCGGTGTTTCTTCTTTGATGAAAAGGGCGGCTTTATTGAAGGTTATTATGTGGTAGGTTTACTATCGCAAGCCTTCTTAGTTAAAAATAAAGGGGCGAAGATTATCTACGATCCTCGCTTGATTTGGAATACAGAAGAACTGATTCGTGAAGCAGGCGGTGAGCCGGTAATGTCTAAATCGGGGCATTCATTCATTAAAGAGAAAATGCGTGCAGTAGATGCGATTTATGGTGGTGAAATGTCAGCACATCACTACTTCCGTGATTTCTTCTATTGTGATAGTGGTATGATCCCTTGGCTACTAACGCTAGAGTTATTATGTACTACCGGCAAATCACTCAGTGAGTTAGTTGGCGAGCGTTTAGATAAATTCCCATCGCCAGGCGAAATTAACAGTAAATTAACTGATGCACAAGCCTCAATTGCTCGCGTAAAAGAAGCCTACAAAGACGGAAAGCTAGAAACTTTAGACGGCATTAGCGTTGAATTTGACAACTGGCGTTTTAACTTACGTAGTTCTAATACTGAACCAGTGGTTCGCTTAAATTTAGAGACGCGTGGTGATAAAGCCTTAATGCAACAAAAAACCGATGAAATTTTAGCCTTATTACGCCAATAATGCTTAAAATTTTGTAAAAAAATGAAAAAATATGACCGCTTGCGATATACTACAAGCGGTCTATTTTCAATAAAACTTCACATATCATAAGGATTTCAAATGAAAGTGATTATTCCCGTTGCAGGTCTTGGCACTCGTATGTTACCTGCAACAAAAGCTATTCCTAAAGAGATGCTTGTTCTTGCAGATAAGCCTTTAATTCAATACATTGTTAATGAATGTGTAGCAGCAGGTTTCAAAGAAATTGTGCTGGTAACACATTCTTCAAAAAATGCTATCGAAAACCACTTTGATACTTCTTTTGAGCTTGAAGCGATGCTTGAAAAGCGTGTTAAACGCCAATTATTAGATGAAGTTCGTTCTATTATTCCAAAAGATGTGCGTTTGATTCACGTCCGTCAAGGTCAAGCAAAAGGCTTAGGACACGCGGTTTTATGTGGCAGAGCTGTAGTGGGTAATGAGCCATTTGCGGTAGTATTACCTGACGTATTATTAGGTGAATTCACAGCAGACCAAAAAACAGAAAACCTAGCCGCGATGGTTAAACGCTTTAAAGAGACCGGTCATAGTCAAATTATGGTTGCACCTGTGCCAATGGAAAATGTGAGCAGCTACGGTGTGGCTGATTGCAATGGGGTTGATATCCCGTTAGGTGGTTCAGCAGCGATTGCAAAAATGGTAGAAAAGCCGAGCGTAGAAGAAGCTCCTTCTAATCTTGCAGTTGTTGGGCGTTATGTATTCTCAGCAAATATTTGGGAATTACTGGAGAAAACCCCAGTGGGTGTGGGGGATGAAATTCAGCTTACTGATGCGATCGATATGCTTATTCACCAAGAAACAGTTGAAGCTTTTAATATGACAGGTCGCTCGTTTGACTGTGGTGATAAAGTCGGTTATATGAAGGCTTTCGTTGAATACAGCTTAAACCACGATAAATGCGGAAAAGAATTTAAGGCATTTATTAAAGACTTAGCGAAATCACTGTAACTAACTAAACGTTGTAATGAAAATGGGCACATATTTAATGTGCCCGTTTACTTAAATAATAATTCCTGTTCTAAATCTTCAATCGCTTGGATACATTTCTTTTTGCGGTATTCTGTTTCTATAATTTGATTTTGCAGCTCTTGCTTTAATATCTCATTTTCCTGATTATAATTTTTCTCCATTAACCAACTCATCTTTTCATTTAATGCCCTTAATGCCTTACGATATTCTTGCAAACGTTTATTCGGTGAAAGAGCGTGAATATTCGACGGAAATTGAAAGGAAGAATGAAACTGGGCTACTTTTTTTTGCTGATGAGTGTTTTTAATTGCACTATTAAGAGCATCAAATTGCTTAATCAGTTTTTCAGCGTAAAATTCACTATATGAAACATCTTCCTGAGCGAGTAGTTGCTCTGCTGTTTTTTCAATCTCGGCAACAAAGAATTTTACTAAACCAGATTGTTTGGAAAAATAAGTTGAATTAAGTGTAATTTTTTGCTCAGAAAGAGGAAGTAGAGCAGCTAAATTTTGTTTTATCTGGGTAAGAAAAAAGTGTTTATGCATATTTATTAGCTTGTAATAGAAATTTAGGCAATAAATTCATTTTATATAAATTTATGCTAGAAGCAAAATGTTCATCTGCAAGCGATTTATATTTCTCAAATACAGAATGTTTTTGAGTAAAAATCAATCTAAATTCAAATAAAATTTCAAAAATGTGATCTACATCACAAAATAAATGAACTTTTTCAAAATGTTGCAACGCTTGATTTTGACTGGATAAAAATCTTTATTTTTCAAGTGGTTATGTGATGCAGCCAAAATCAATTCAAATGAGCAAATTTCTCCAAATGAAATTGAGTGAATTTAACTTATTGATTTATAAGGAAATGCTCTTTATGAGAATAGCATTCGGACTATTGACATTAACTTTTGTTTTTGCAATTATGCACCTGCAAGCAGTGTGAGGCAATAGCTGATACACTGTGATTGGATTGTTGCTCTTACACCTTAACGAGGGTAACAGCTATTATATAACATAAAAAATCTAAGGTGAAAATTATGAAAAAAACATTAGTTGCATTAGCATTAACAGCGTTCGCAGCGTCAGCATCAGCAACAGTAGTTTATGATGCAGATGGTACAAAAGTAGATTTCTGGGGTTCTTTACGTTTAATCGTAGATAACCAAACTAAAAAAGAGGGTGGTAAAAAAGTTGCTAAGGAAGACAACGGCGATACCAAATTACGCAATGGCGGTACTCGTTTTGGCGTGAAAGTAAACCACGCATTAAATGACAACGGTTTCTACGCATTAGGTGCATTACAAGTTCGTCTAAAAGGCAACCAAGATGCTGGCTTTGGTGATTTATATGCTCACCAAGCGTATGTTGGTTTAGGTCAAAAAGAGTATGGTCAGCTTACTTTTGGTAAACAACCGGTAATTGCTGATGATGTAGGTTTAGCAAATGACTACGCATACGGTTTATTAGATGACTATGTGCCAACTTCTAGCACAAGTGCTATTCGTTATGACTATAACGGTATTGAAGGTTTAACATTAAGTGCTAACTATAACTTTAGCCAAACAGAAGAAAATAACGGTAAAAAACTTGTAACAGTTGATCCAGTTACTGGTGAAAAAGAAGGCTATAATATTAAAAACGGTTACGGTCTTGGTGCAATTTATGAAGTAAACAACTGGATCTTCCAAGGTGCTTACGGTCGTACGAACTATAAAACTGATTCAGCTGATAAAATCCGTGCAAATGCATTTGATGCAGCAGTTGGCTATAACATCAACGATGCTGTGTTAGTAGGTGTTGATGGTGGCTACCGAGTTACTAAAGATGGCTCAGAAAAAGAGAAAGAATTCTACGTTGGTCCAATGGTTAAAGTTCAAGTAACTGATAAATCATCTGTTTATGCTAACTATAAGTATGGATATTCTAAAGACAACGATGGTAAGAAAAATAAATCACACGGCTTCTTAGCTGGTACTGATTATAAATTCCACAAAAACGTAGTTGCTTTCGTTGAAGGTAAATATGTAACAGCAAGAGACCACAATGTAGATGGTTCTCGTTCTGCGAAAAAATCAGAACAAGCAATCGGTGTTGGTTTACGCGTAAACTGGTAATTACTGATTTGTTAATCTAATTTAACCCCTAACAAATTTTTGTTAGGGGTTTTATTTTGCGTATTTTTTAGAAAATACGACCGCTTGCCGGGTAAAATAATTTCCCTATCACTCTACCATTTCCCTATTTTTCGGATAGAATATAATCATTATTTTTAGTACAAGAGGTGAAAAATGACAGAGGTTTATAACTTCAGTGCAGGTCCGGCAATGATGCCGAAAAAAGTGTTAGAAAAAGCACAACACGAATTATTAAATTGGTTAGATCAAGGCATTTCGGTAATGGAAGTAAGCCATCGTGGTAAATTGTTTATGGAGTTAGCGGCTCAATCTGAGGCTGATTTGCGTAAACTTTATAATGTGCCGGAAAATTACCGCATTCTCTTTTTGCAAGGCGGAGCAAGAGGTCAGTTTGCGGCTATTCCAATGAATTTGATTGGCAAAAAAGGCAAAGCTCTTTATTTAAATTCAGGGCATTGGTCTGCAACTGCGGCAAAAGAAGCTCGTAACTTCACCGAAATTGATGAAATTAATATTTTAGAGACCGATCCGCAACTAAAAGTAAACCGCTTAGATTTTAGTGATATTGCTGATCAGTATGATTATGTGCATTACTGCACAAACGAAACTATTAGCGGTGTTGAAATTGTTGATATTCCGAATGTAGGTAACACGCCGCTAGTGGCGGATATGTCATCAAATATTTTGTCTCGTGGTATTGATATTAGTAAGTTTGGGGTAATTTATGCAGGTGCTCAGAAAAATCTAGGACCGGCAGGTATTACGATCGTGATTATTCGTGATGATTTAATCGGCAATGCCCGCAAAGACACGCCTTCTATTTGGAATTATGCGGTTCAGCGTGATGCGGATTCAATGATTAATACGCCACCTACTTTTGCTTGGTATTTGTGTTCATTAGTATTCAAACATTTACTGGCAGAAGGTGGATTAAAAGCTACAGAAGAGCGTAACTTAGCGAAAGCAACGTTGTTATATGATTATTTAGATAGCTCAAAATTCTATTACAACACAGTTGCAAAAGAAAACCGCTCATTGATGAATGTAACCTTTACCACGGGTAATGATGAATTAAATGCAAAATTTGTAAGTGATGCGACCGCTTGTGGCTTACAAGCCTTGAAAGGACATAAAGTGTTAGGTGGAATGCGTGCTTCAATTTATAACGCAATGCCGATTGAAGGGGTTAAAGCGTTAATTGAGTTTATGAAAGAATTTGAACAACGTAATGCTTAAATAGAAAGATTAAGAGCCACATTTGTGGCTCTTTTAGTTTATATTAGATAGCAGTTTTAAACAGATAGAAGTTATAACCTACATAGGCTATGAAAAGAATAAATCCTTCTAAGCGGTTAATTCTTCCACCTTCCGGTCGGCGATAGATATTCAAGCCAAACACAAAAAGTAAGAAGGTTAGAGCAGACATAATCACAATATCACGAGAGAATACTTCTGCAGCTGCTTGCATTGGTTCAATTGCACCAGCAATACCTACCACCGCTAGGGTATTGAATAAGTTAGAACCGATGATGTTGCCTAATGCTAAATCCACCTCACCTTTACGAGCAGCAGCAATAGATGATGCTAATTCAGGTAAAGATGTACCCACTGCTACAATGGTTAAACCAATCACTAAATCGCTTACACCAAAGAATTTTGCAACTTCAACTGCTCCCCAAACCAAAAATTGAGAACTTACAACTAAAAGCACTAAGCCAATAATCAGCCATAAAATAGATTTGCCTAAACTCATTTCTGAGCTACTTTCTAATTCAGCATCAACATCAATTGCTAACGCATCATTTTTACTTTTCATTGCGGTAATGACTGTCCAAACCATATAAACTGCAAATACAGCAAGTAAAATAATCGCATCTAAGCGGGTAACATCGGCATCATAAAGTAAATAGGCTGAAAGTAGCGTAACTGCCATTAAAATAGGTAATTCCTTTTTCAATACTTCGGAATTTACCATTAATGGTTTAATAAGGGCGGTTAAACCTAAAATAAGAGCAATATTGGTAATATTTGAGCCATAAGCATTACCAAGTGCAATGCCGGGAGAGCCACTTAATGCAGATGAAGCTGAAACAATCATCTCTGGGGCTGATGTACCAAAGCCGATGACGACAATTCCAATTAATAATGGTGTCATACCAAAATGTTTAGCCGTAGATGCTGCCCCATCAACGAAACGGTCAGCACTCCAAACTAACACAATTAAGCCACCGATAATGGCAGCAAGAGCAAGAGTCATAAATTATCCTTCTATTACAAAATGAGAGTGCATTATAGCTTGTTGTGTAAAAATAAATATAGGCAAAGCGAAATAAATCGCCTATTATTTTGAAAAATTTGGACGAGTAAATATGAAAAATAGCAACGAATTAAAAACGCTTTTAGCTGAATTTACGGAAAAGCAAAAACAGGCATTTTCAACTACAGGTGTAATGGATCTCATTACTGAGCGTAGCCGTTTTTGCGATGAAATTTTGCTCACGCTTTGGCAACAATACGGGCTGGAAAAGCGTGAAGATCTTGCATTATTAGCGGTTGGAGGTTATGGGCGAGAAGAAATGTTTCCGCTCTCTGATCTTGATATTTTAGTACTGTCTGAAAAGCCATTAGATGAAACCACACAACAATTACTGAATGAATTATTTAATTTGCTGTGGGATAGCAAATTACAGTTAGGAACAAGTGTTCGAACCCTTGATGAATGTATTACAATCGGGAAAGCTGAAATTTCAGTTGCTACCAATATGTTGGAAGGGCGTTTTCTATTCGGCAATCATCAGCTTTGGATTAGATTAAAAGAGGCAATATATCAGCCGGATTTTTGGGAAATTGATGCATTTTTTAAAGCAAAAATGGACGAAAAAAATGCTCGTTATGCCCGCTATCATAATACCAGTTACAACCTTGAGCCTGATTTAAAACACAGCCCAGGAGGGTTGCGAGATCTGAATTTGATCTCTTGGATTATGCTACGTCAATACGGTGTACATTCATTCATTGATTTGCTCAATAAAGGGTTGCTCTATTCCGAAGAATATAAAGAATTAATGGCAGCACAAGCGGTGCTTTTTCGTATGCGTTTTGCACTTCACTTGCAGCTTAAACGTTACGATAACCGTTTGAGGTTTGATAGACAGCTACAACTCAGTGAATTTTTAGGCTATCAAGGCGATGGTAATCAAGCGGTTGAAATGATGATGCGTGATTACTTCCAAGCTACAAAATCCATTTCTCAACTCAGCCAGCTCATACTGAATGGTTTTGAGCAGATCCATTTATGCAATTTGCAAAAAACAGGTGAAAAACAACCGCTTGATCCTTATTTTTATCAGCAAAATCAGATGGTATTTATTGAAGATCGTCGCATTTTCAAAAATCATCCCACTACAATGTTGGATTTATTCTTCCATCTTACGCATTTCCCACAATTAGCTGCGAGTGCAGATACATTAAGGCAACTGCGTTTATCTCTCCAGCAGCAAGAGCAAGCTCTTTGTGAAAATGAGAAAATGAGAGAAAAATTTGTGCAACTCTTCCACCAACCTAAAGTGGTATCCAGAGCGATTTTGCCAATGCACCAATTAGGTTTTTTGACAGCCTATTTACCACAATGGAAAGGCATTGAAGGGCTGATGCAGTTTGATTTGTTCCATATTTATACCGTAGATGAACATACGGTTCGGGTAATGCTGAATTTAGAAAACTTTGCTGAGAATACGCAAGATTCTATTTTTCCTCTCGCTAACAGTTTATTTTCACAGTTATCGGATAAGCACGGCTTGATTTATCTTGCCGCTCTTTTCCACGATATTGCAAAGGGCAGAGATGGCGACCACGCTAAAGTTGGGGCGGAGGATATGCGTGAATTTGCCAAATTACACGCATTTAACCAAGAGCAAACTGATTATATGACTTGGCTTGTGGAAGAACATTTGATGATGTCGATTACGGCTCAACGGCGTGATATTCACGATCCGGAAGTAGTGCGTGCATTTGCAAAAAAAGTGAAAAATTCGACCGCTTTATCTTCATTGCTTTGTTTAACGGTTGCCGATATTTGTGCAACCAGCGAGAGTTTATGGAATGATTGGAAAGCCTCACTTTTTACCCAACTTTACCAATTCACGTTGCAGCAATTAGCGGAAAATTTAGATTACGAAGCGGTAGCAAAAGAGCATCGCTTGCAAGCATTGGAATTGATGAAATTGGTACTTTCTGCAGATGAAAGAAAGCGATTAGCAACCTTTTGGCAACCTTGCCCGCAAAGCTATTTTTTACGCCATAAACCCACTCAATTGGTGTGGCACGCATTAAGTTATATTAAAAATCGCGAACTGCCAATGGTGTTAATCAGCAACGATTATGCAAGGGGCGGAACAGAAATTTTTGTTTGTTGCCAAGATCAGCCTCAACTTTTTGCTCGTATCGCTCATTTATTAAGCCAAAAGAAAATCAGCATTCACGATGCTCAAATTATTACCAGCGAAAACGGCTTGGTATTAGACAGTTTTATTGTAACTGAACGTAATGGAGAAGATTTAACCGACGAAAGAAGTCTGCAAATTCAGCAATCTTTGATAAAAATGTTAGCAATGCCGCACAATCAGACTAGGTTTATTAAAAAGCCTGTTAAGCACGCGTCATTTAAACGTAAAACAAGGTTACGTTTTCTTCCTCAATCATCAAAACAGCAAACTGAATTTGAGTTATTTACCCTTGATCGAGATGGATTATTGGCTCAAGTTGGCTATATTTTTAATCGACTAAACTTGAATTTATTAAATGCGAAAATTACTACTATTGGCGAGAGAGTAGAGGATTTCTTTGTGGTAAATAATGCTGAAGGAAAAGCACTCTCGGAACAAGAGCAGTTGGTACTTCAAGAAACAATAATGAGAGAACTGGATAGTGAATAGTAAAACCGCTTGTAGTGATGAATTACAAGCGGTTGTTTTTGGGAAAAATTTTACGATTTTAATAAGCCGGAAGAACCTTCGGAGTAATCTCTTGGTTGATCTTCTTCTGTTTTTTCAGGTTGAACAGGCAGCTGAGTTTGTTGGAAAAACTCAATACTTTTAGCATTTTCCGGTAATAACTTTTCAGAACTTTGAGCTAAATGGGCATACAGTTTTTTATAATCAGCCGCTAACGTTGAAAGTAATTGAGCGGATTGCTCGAAATGTTGCTCAAGTTGTTGTTTTTGTTCATCAAATTGTGTTTTGGTTTGTTTAAGTTCTCGCTCTAATTCGTGTTGCTTCCTTACATTACTATTAAATACACGCACTAGGGTACAACCTACCACAGCTCCCACAATAAATGCAGCGGCAATTGCTGCCCAAACATCACTTGTCCATTGTTCCATCATAAACTCCTTATGTTTAAGTAGTGAATTTATGGTCCTATTTTTAACATTTTGGCTTTTATTTGAAAAGCTCCAAATGATTAAAATGTGATATAGGTTCAATTTTAAAGAATAAGTCTAAAAAATATTAGATTTTTGGCTAAAAAGTCTGTATAATTCTGCCACCCTGTTTTGCTTGGAGTTTCCCGCCAAGCAGTTTGGTCAGAATTGACTCGAAGGGGTTGGATTCTACCGTCATAGGTAATTCCTTTTTAAGGAATTGGGTTATAAACTTTATATTTTGGTATTTAATTAATGAAAACTTTTGTAGCAAAACCAGAAACAGTACAACGTGACTGGTATGTAGTAGATGCGACAGGTAAAACTTTAGGTCGTTTAGCTACTGAATTAGCACGCCGTTTACGCGGTAAACATAAAGCTGAATATACTCCGCACGTTGATACAGGTGATTACATCATCGTTATCAATGCAGAGAAAGTAGCAGTAACTGGCAAAAAAGAAACTGATAAAATCTACTACTGGCACACTGGCTATGTAGGTGGTATCAAAGATGCAACCTTCAAAGAAATGATTGCACGTCGTCCAGAAGCAGTGATCGAGATCGCAGTTAAAGGTATGTTACCTAAAGGTCCTTTAGGCCGTGAAATGTTCCGTAAATTAAAAGTTTACGCAGGTAACGAACATAACCACGCTGCACAACAACCACAAGTTTTAGACATCTAATCACGGAGCAGAAAAATGACAGCAGCAAATCAAAACTACGGCACAGGTCGCCGCAAAAGCTCTTCAGCTCGTGTATTTATCAAACCGGGCAGTGGTAACATTACCATTAACCAACGTTCTTTAGAGGTTTACTTCGGTCGTGAAACTTCACGTATGATCGTTCGTCAACCATTAGAGTTAGTTGAATTAACAGATAAATTAGACCTATACATCACTGTAACCGGTGGTGGTATTTCTGGTCAAGCGGGTGCAATCCGTCACGGTATCACTCGTGCATTAATGGAATACGATGAAACTCTACGCCCAGCACTTCGTGCAGCAGGCTTCGTTACTCGTGACGCACGTCGCGTTGAACGTAAAAAAGTGGGTTTACACAAAGCACGTCGTCGTCCACAATACTCAAAACGTTAATTTTATTTTCGTTTTCAGCAAAAAAGGCAGGAGTTCCTGCCTTTTTTATTATCTATAACATTATCTTTTATAAAGATATTTCACCATTAACAGTGCAATTCCTGCACCGCATAAATCAGCTAATCCATCTAACCAAGAACCTTGTCTGGTTTCAGTAAAAGTTGCTTGTCCTAATTCCGTTCCAAATGCATAAAATAGTGCAAAAGTCATCAATCCTAAATAAGGTATGGCTCTATTTGATTGGATAGTCGCTCTTGCCATTAGCCAAATCTGTATAAAAAAGATGACAAAATGCCCGATTTTATCAAAATGTGGAAAGGGCGGTAGCTCGTTACTACTTTTACGAAAAATTAAGCTGTAAATACTAATGACAAACCAAAGTAGAGCTAAGAGAGCGTATTTATTCATTTTTAAATATTTCATAGAAAAATATAAAAAAACAAGCGGTCATTTTAGTAAAAAATTTACCCAAAATAACCGCTTGTAAACGCTAGATGTTACTCGAATAAACCTTTGTGGAGTGAGCGAACAACGTCATCCGCTTCTTCATTTTTCACTAAGGTACAAACGTTATTTGTGCTTGCACCATAGCTGATGAGACGGACATTATAGTTTTCAAGGGTTTGGAATAGACGTTTTGCTACACCGGACTGTGTATGCAAATTGTTTCCGATAATCGCGACTAACGCTAAATCATTTTCTACTTGAACGTTGCAGTAAGCGTTTAATTCATCTAATAACTCTTTAGATAACATATCTGCACCTGAAGATGCTGAGCCGGTTTTGTCTAATGTTAAGGCAATGCTAACTTCAGAGGTTGTAATCACATCAACTGAAATTTTATGTTTAGCTAAAATTGCAAATACATTGGCTAAGAAACCTTGAGCGTGTAGCATCGAAAGACTTGAGAGTGTCAATAAGATTTGGTTACGACGTAACGCAAGTGCACGGAACGTTGGGCGAGGTTGAGGATCTCGGGTTACCCAAGTGCCGCCTTGTTCAGGGGCTTTACTTGAACCTACGTATACAGGAATATTACTACGCACTGCCGGTAATAATGTTGCCGGGTGAAGCACTTTTGCACCGAAAGTCGCCATTTCTGCTGCTTCGTTAAATGCCATTGTATCAATACGTTGTGCATTTGGTACAACTCGTGGATCAGTTGTGTAGATGCCGGGAACATCCGTCCAAATTAATACATCATTAGCATTTAATACTTCGGCTAATAAGGCGGCAGAGTAATCTGAACCACCACGACCTAGAGTTGTGGTTTTGCCTTCATCATCACGACCGATAAAACCTTGAGTAACTACGATTTTACCTGCTTCAATAAGTGGTTTGATAACTTTATCGGATTGTTGTTGGGTTTTTTCGTCGTTTGGGGCAGCTTTACCGTAGTGGTTATCCGTCGCTACAATGTCTCGCACATCAACCCATACGGCTGGGTGTCCACGCTCAATTAGTAATTGGGTAAAGATTTTGGTGGACATCATCTCGCCGTGGCTGATTAATTCATCGCTTAATGCCGCAGAAGTCGCAAGGCTTGCAGATTCTGCTAGGGCTTCAATACGATCTAATAATTCGTCAATTTCAGCACGAACGCTGTCTTGGTGTTGCAGTTTTTCAATGATGTTGTATTGAATTTGGCGAACGGCTGTAATGATTTCATCACGTTTTTCTTTTTCACAACCATTTGCGAGCTCAACTAAATAGTTTGTAACACCGGCAGAAGCAGAAAGTACCACGACACGAGTGTTGGCATCTGCAATCACGATGTTTGCCGATGAGGTCATTGCATCAAAATTAGCAACGCTGGTACCACCAAATTTAGCCACAGAAAGATGAGACATAATAAAATTTCCTTAAAACAAAATAAATGAATGTTGTGTTAGGGGATATTCGGAAAGGAAATTTGAGTAGATTATACGGTTTGATTAGAGAACCAATTAATCAGAGCACTCCATTTAATATTTGCTATTAAATGACAGCTGATAGGATTCAACCTGCTCAGCCGATGTTAATTCCAGTCTAGTGAATTCACACCTCGGCAATCACTCCCATCACTTAATTTTCAAACGGTCCTAGTTACCTCAAATTAAGTTGCCTGAGTGTTGCACCTCTCCTGTAATGGCAATGCCATTACTCTTTTTTCAATGGATTGAAAAAACGGTATAGAAATACCTTTTTATCTGAGTTTTGTCAATGAATATTTGAAAAAACTTAGGGGGAGCAGTGAAAACAAGCGGTTATTTTTTCGTAAAATTTTACAAGAATTTGACCGCTTGAATAGTGAGTTTAAAATTTTACTCTAAAATTTTTTTTGAAATGGATCACAAAACTTAATTTAGGTGATTGTCTTTAAAATGCTTTTTTTCTATTCTATTTCTACTCAATATGAGTTAATTAATTGGAGGTTTGTATGAGTGTTTTAGGTTATCTACAAAAAATCGGTAGAGCCTTAATGGTGCCTGTGGCGGCTTTACCGGCAGCGGCACTATTAATGGGGATTGGTTATTGGATCGACCCGGACGGCTGGGGGGCAAACAGCCAGCTGGCAGCGTTACTGATCAAATCAGGGGCGGCAATCATTGATAATATGTCCATTTTATTTGCGGTGGGTGTTGCCTTTGGTATGTCTAAAGAAAAAGACGGTGCAGCTGCGTTGTCTGGTTTAGTAGGCTATTTAGTCATCACCACCTTACTTGCACCAGGAGCGGTAGCACAATTACAAGGCATTGCAGTCGATCAAGTACCGGCAGCATTCGGCAAAATCAACAACCAATTTATCGGGATTTTAGTGGGTGTGATTTCAGCGGAACTTTATAACCGTTTCTACCAAGTGGAATTGCCGAAAGCGTTATCCTTCTTTAGCGGTAAACGTTTAGTGCCGATTGTTGTATCGGTTGTGATGATCGTGGTTGCGTTTATTCTATTGTACGTATGGCCGGTGATTTTTGGTGGATTAGTATCTTTTGGTGAATCAATCAAAGATATGGGTTCAGTCGGTGCAGGTATTTATGCTTTCTTCAACCGTTTATTAATTCCTGTTGGCTTACACCACGCACTTAACTCGGTGTTCTGGTTTGATGTAGCAGGTATTAACGATATACCAAACTTCTTAGGAGGAGCGAAGTCGTTAGCGGAAGGTAAAGCAGTAGTAGGTGTAACCGGTATGTACCAAGCCGGCTTCTTCCCTGTGATGATGTTTGGTTTACCGGCAGCGGCATTAGCGATTTATCATAGTGCAAAACCGGCTAAAAAAGTGCAAGTTGCATCAATTATGTTTGCGGCGGCTTTAGCTTCATTCTTCACCGGTATTACTGAGCCACTTGAGTTTGCCTTTATGTTTGTAGCCCCTGTGCTTTATGTGGTGCACGCATTATTAACCGGGCTTTCGGTGTATATTGCCGCTTCAATGGAGTGGATTGCAGGCTTTGGCTTTAGTGCAGGTTTAGTGGACTTAGTGTTATCTAGCCGCAACCCGCTTGCCGTTCAATGGTATATGTTGTTGGTGCAAGGTTTGGTGTTCGCTGTGATTTACTATGCGTTATTCCGCATTGTAATTCGTGCGTTTAACTTAAAAACGCCGGGACGTGAAGACGATACTGAAACACAAGCGGTCAATACCACATCTCATCAAGAACGAGCAAAACAGTTTATTGATGCTTTAGGCGGTAAAGAAAACTTGCTCAATATTGATGCTTGTATTACCCGTTTACGTTTAACTCTAGCGGATATGTCGAAAGTCAATGATGCACAATTAAAAGTATTGGGTTCGAAAGGCAATATCAAATTAGGGGAAAATGCGTTCCAAGTGATTTTGGGAACAGAAGCGGAATTTGTTGCAGATGCAATGAAGAAACTTTAAAACTGAATCAATAAACAAGCGGTCAATTTTTCGCAAAATTTTGCAAGAAATTGACCGCTTGAATTTTATGCTTTTTTATTTGTTGGTGCTTGTTTATGTGCAGCCATTTTTTGGCGAATTTCACGGCGTTGTTTTGACAGTTCTGCGTTACGAATCATATAATCATCAACACGGTTTTCGTAGTCATCACGCATATTGGCAATAATAACTCGAATTTCTTCAATAGACATTTCATCTGTAATGTATTGGGTTAGATTATCCAATAACAATACACGTTTTTGGTTATCACGAATTTTGCGATCGTTATCAGCAGTTTCTCGGTGTAATTTGTTTTTTAGACGATAAAGATGCACATATTCCAACATATCGTGGAATGATTTATTGACTTCAGACATAAAGACCTCTCTTAGTTGAGTTTTATTGAAAATAATTAAGTAAATCCTAGTCTTTTTCTGCCAATTCGTCAAAAAATTTTGTGTTAATTTTATGATTTAAATCTGTTATCAAAAAGTTCGTTAAATTTTGTAGTGATATTTAGCTTAAAAATGGTAATATCTTATCATTTATAGTTATTAAGGGATTTTGTTATGTCATCAAATATCGCTCCTCGTGAATTTGCTGCAATTGATTTAGGCTCAAACAGCTTTCATATGATTGTAGCCCGTATTGTGAATGGCTCAATTCAAGTCCTTTCTCGTCTTAAACGCCGTGTCCGATTAGCCGATGGGCTTGATGAAAATTTAATACTTAGTCAAGAAGCTATCGACAGAGGTGTCGATTGCTTGGCATTATTTGCTAAACGCTTAAAAGGCTTTTCTCCGGAGAATGTGAAGGTAGTCGGTACTTATACGCTACGAAGAGCTTCAAATAAACAAGATTTTCTTGACCAAGCAAAAGCGGTTTTTCCTTATTCTATCTCTATTATTTCGGGGCAAGAAGAAGCCCGATTGATTTATTCAGGGGTTAGCCACACACAATCTGAAACGGGTAGAAAACTCGTAGTAGATATTGGTGGTGGTTCAACAGAAATTACCATTGGCGACAACTTTAATCCAATTCGGGCGGAAAGTCGTCATATGGGGTGTGTAAGTTTTGCTAAACGTTTTTTCCCAAAAGGTGAGCTAACTATTGAGCTTTTTGATAGTGCTTATCAACTTGCAATGGAAAAAATTGAAGATTTGATGTGGGAATATCAAGAATTAGGCTGGGAACACGCACTGGGTTCTTCAGGCACAATCAAAACCGTTCATCAAGTTCTCATTGCTAATGGCTATCGTGATGGATTAATTACCGAACCTCGTTTGCAAAAAATGATTGATTTATGTTTGGAATTTAAATCGTTACACGACATAAAAATGCGAGGGCTATTGGAAGAACGAGCAGATGTATTAGTGCCTGGTTTAGCTATTTTATTAGCACTTTTCCATACTTTTAAAATTGAGACTTTGCGTTATTCTAACGGTGCTTTGCGAGAGGGGGTGATGTATGGGTTGGAAAAAAGTTTCCAAGTAGGCGATATTCGCCAACGCACAGCCGAAGCTTTAGTTGAGCAGTTTGATTTAGATAAAAAACAAGCCGCAAGAGTAGAAAAAACAGCATTTATACTTTTTGACCAAATTAGATGTTGGAAAAATCGTCGCCAAATTGAAGATTTTCGTTCTATGCTGAAGTGGGCAAGTCTATTGCACGAAATTGGTATTGTAGTTAATCATAATAATGTTCATCGCCACTCCGCTTATTTGATTTCAAATAGAGATTTACCGGGTTTTGATTTTGAACAACAGACATTGTTAGCGGTGTTAATGCGGTATCATCTTAAAGGATTCAAACGTTCTGATATTCGTAGCATTAATCGCTACCAATATCGTGATATCTTAACCCTAGTTCGTTTATTTAGGTTAGCGGTGCTACTTAATCGTTCCCGTCAAGCCACGATTGAGCCAAAGCAGATTTTTCTTACCATTGAAAATAACGATTGGAATTTAGTATTTAATGAGAGCTTTTTAAGCCAGAACCCATTAGTATTAGCTGATCTAGAAGATGAGCAAAAGACATTATCTACGGCAGATCTTTCTTTAACTATTTCTTAATAAAGATAATCTTCATTCACTATTTTCATTAACGCCATTAAGGCGTTAATGATTTCCTTTGCTAATAAAATTTGATCTACTTCGCATTTTTGAAATTTTCTTATTGAGATTATTCTGTTAAGCAATTATTCTTCTTTTATTGGAGTATATCTTCATAAATGAGTGTTTGTGGAGTAATACGTCATAGCATATTTTATGAATAGATTGAGGGAAATCTTATGTTATTAGCCGATTTATCAAGAGATGATTACGCAAAATCATTACCACCTATATTTGCAAAACTTTGCGGCAAATTAAAAAGTTTAGATTTAGCTAATTTAGAACTGGGCTGGCAGGACTTAGAAGACGGTATTCGTATGAATGTGATGTCATTTGAAACCACTCCGGCAGAAGGTAAAAAAGCGGAAATGCACCGCAAATTTGTGGATATTCAATTATTGATTGAAGGTGAAGAGATGATTGAATACGGCTTAAGCCAGCCTGATTTATCAAAATATGATGAATACCGTGATGAAGATGACTACCAGCTCACCGATGCGATTGATGATAAAAATGAAGTTGTACTTAAACCAAATATGTTTGCTATTTTCTTACCTTACGAACCACATAAACCGGGTAATTCAGTAAATAGTAACAACGTATTAAAAAAATTAGTGGTAAAAGTACCTGTGGAATTACTATAGGAGGCGAAAATGTCTGCTAGAGGAAAAATTCTGAATACAATTAGTTCTCTACAAAGCAGTTTGACAAAAACGGAAAAGAAAATAGCAGCGGTAATTTTATCTCAACCCGAATTACTGAGCCAATGTTCTTTATCTGAAGTTTCGAAGCACTTAGATGTCGGTGAGGCAACGTTTATTCGTTTTTGTCGTACGTTAGGATTTAAAGGCTATACCGATTTCAAATTGGAATTGGCAATAGAACTTGCTACTCAAAATCAAGATAAACGTGTTTTGTTAGATACAGATGTATCTGAAGGAGACACATCAAAAGATATTGCTAATAAACTAAAAAACAGTTTGGATAGTGCAATTAGTGAAACCATTAATCTACTTGATTTTGATGTACTGGAAAAAGTTGTACAGGAGTTACGAAAAGCTAAAAGAATATTTTTATTCGGTGTAGGCTCTTCAGGGCTAACGGCAGAAGATGCTAAGCATAAATTAATGCGTATCGGGCTACAAACTGATGCAGTAACCAACAACCATTTTATGTATATGCAAGCTGCTCTTGTTGAAGAAGGTGATTTAGTCATTGGTATAAGCCACTCGGGGTATTCTGAGGAAGTGGTGAAATCACTCCGTTTCTCTCGGGCTAATAAAGCTACTACAGTTGCAATTACGCATAACTTGCGTTCCCCTGTAACGGAAGAAGCAAATTATGTATTAATTAATGGTAATCGACAAGGGCATATGCAAGGGGACTCTATCGGTACAAAAATGTCGCAACTTTTTGTATTGGATTTAATTTACACCTTGTTAGTAAAAGCTGAGCCTGAAAATGCCTTAAAACAAAAACAAAAAACCTTGAACGTGATTTTAGAGCAGAGAGTTAAAGGCTAGACTTAAATAAGAAAACCTTTGGTTAATTTGATTAGACAAAGGTTTTCTCATATTACAAGCGGTCTATTTTTTCTTAAATTTTACTAATTTTAATGCGACGCTTGAGCCAAAAATAACAACACAGGCAAAGCCCATTTGTGCCATAGAAATGCGTTCGCCGAGTACAATGTAAGCAATAATGGCAGTTGAAACGGGCATTAATAGCTCCAAGACTTGATAAGTTACCAGACCTTGAGTTTGGATTATATGAAATGTAAGCACCATTCCAGCAACAATAGCATAAATACCCACAGCTATTAGCGTGAATAAAAGCCAGCTTGGCGTTGCAAAAATTTCATCAATTTTGCCCGCTTGTAGGCTTAGTAACAGGCTTGAAATGGAGGTGGTTAATGAGGTTACACAGCTTAGCGTAAAAACGTTAAGCTCTCGGCTGAATTTTACGACTAAATTTTGAATATTGCGGATAATAATCGAAAGAAATAGGAAAAATGAGCCTAAAACAAACCCTTCTCCTACAGAAATAGTTTTGCCATACCAGACAAAGCCTAATGAACCAAGAATGGTTAAGACTGAGCCAAACCAAAAACGTTTATTTTTAATCCTTTCCCTTTCATCTTTAAAGAATAGAGCTGCAATGATTACGCCGAAGGGCATTGCTAATACGCCAAAAATTGAGGCGGTAACTGCACTGGTAATTTTCACTCCTTTTAACCAAAAATACATATTGGCAGACATCATTAATCCGACAAATAACGCAATTGCAATCAGTTTCGGGCTTCTAACAAACTGAGTGAGTGATGAACGGAATTTCCATAGAATCAACAATAATAAGGCTAAACCGCCTACAAGAAATCTAACACCATTGTTATTAAGTGGATCAAAATGTAGGCTTAAAAATCGCAGCAATACGATATTTAAACCAATACCCAAAACATAGAGCAGATTAGTGAAGATTAACTGATGAGAAAGAGGCATAAATTACATATAGCTCGGTTTAACACCGAGCGTTAAGGCATAAGAAATGTGCGTAGAATAGCAAGAAAAGTGGTTATTTTACAGCAGATTATGATGTTTTTTCATCAAGAGGGGTAATGTTGGTAGCTGATGCACCTCTATCGCCTTGTACTAATTCAAATTGTACTTTTTGCCCCACTTTTAATGAGCGATAGCCTTCTGTTTTGATTTCAGAAAAATGAGCGAAAATATCACCCTCACATACATCCGATGTAATAAAACCAAATCCTTTTACATTGTTAAACCATTTAACAATACCGATATCCATATAAATCTCCCTAAATAAATGAATGACGATAATCGGATTGTAAATAAAATGCTTAAAAGCTCAACTATCAAAGTGTGGAAATTAGACAGAGATCACAAAAATTTTTAGAAAATTGATGTTTCTAATCTGATGCTCCCATCTTCCACGACTATTGCTTTACCAAATTTTTTAACCATCGCTTCTTTCATTTTACTTTCATCTAAGGTGTAAACAGGTGTGCTGTTTAAAAAACCGGCTAATCCTTCTGCAAGCATCGGTAAGAACATTTGAAGCTCAGACTGATATTTGGCTGGCGTTGCAGACCAGCTCAGCAATCGTACATCTTTTAAGAATAATGCACCTCTTTGTGGATCGTAGTAGGGCGTAGTGTCCATATTTAAATGAATCGAAGCATCATATTTTTTGCCTCTGGCTTTTAAAATGCCATCCACTGCCCCTGAAATGGCAACTTTCTTTTCTTTTGTTCTACCAATTTGGCTAGTGAGTGAATGAAGGCGATAATCTAATTCAAATAACTGCGGAATACCGACTTTATCTTGAAGAGGTACTTTTTCACTTAATTTAGTTGCTAAATAATCATTAATTTCCTGTTCACTAATACTCAGCATATTGGCATTAGCCGAAAGTATTGCGGCTGATGCAATAAATAAAGCGGTAAATTTGCGTAAAATTTTCATAATTTATTCTTTAAAATTAGGTTTAATAGTTTAAACAAGGTAAAATGTACTTGGCTATCATAGCCCATATTTTATGTTAGGACATACAAAAAATGAAAAAATTCTTATTATGCGTTAGCATTTTAACTATTGTTGCTTGCTCATCAACTGGCGTGGGGGGTAATGTAGGAGTCGGTGGTGGCTCAAATGGTGTTGGAATCGGCTTAGGCGTTGGCACAGGCTTTAGATTCTAATTTGTAAATTTTTAGCGGATTTTGACCGCTTTCACGAACTGTTTATTTGTGGATAGAAAATGAAGTACGAATTAAAAAAAACAAGTGGTAACGCTCGTCGTGGGCGTCTAACATTCAATCGCCCGAGAGGAGAATTTCACGTTGAAACTCCCGCATTTATGCCTGTTGGAACATACGGCACAGTTAAGGGTATGACCCCTGAAGAAGTTGCGGCAACAGGAGCTCAAATTCTGTTGGGTAATACTTTCCATCTTTGGCTTCGTCCGGGTCAAGAAGTGATGAAAATGCACGGCGATCTGCACGATTTTATGCAATGGCACGGTCCAATTTTAACAGACTCAGGCGGTTTCCAAGTATTTAGTTTAGGCAAATTGCGTAAAATTAAAGAAGAAGGCGTTACGTTCCAAAACCCGATTAGTGGTGAGAAAATTTTCCTTTCGCCTGAAAAATCAATGGAGATCCAATACGATCTTGGTTCAGACATAGTAATGATTTTTGATGAATGCACTCCTTATCCAGCAACCTTTGATTATGCGAAAAAATCAATGGAAATGTCATTACGTTGGGCAAAACGCTCACGTGATCGCTTTGATGAACTAGAAAACCCAAATGCGTTATTTGGTATTATTCAAGGCGGAGTATATGAAGAATTGCGTAAGGTTTCGGTTGAAAAATTGGTTGAAATCGGCTTTGATGGTTATGCAGTAGGTGGATTAGCCGTTGGCGAACCGAAAGAAGATATGCATCGTATTTTAGAATACGTTTGCCCACAAATTCCGGCAGATAAACCTCGCTACTTAATGGGCGTAGGTAAACCGGAAGATTTGGTAGAAGGTGTTCGTCGTGGTATTGATATGTTTGACTGCGTAATGCCAACCCGTAATGCTCGTAATGGTCATTTATTTGTAACTAACGGCATTGTAAAAATCCGTAATGCAAAATATCGTGAAGATACCACACCGTTAGATCCGGAATGTGATTGCTACACTTGTAAAAATTACACTAAAGCCTACTTATATCATTTAGATAAATGTGGTGAAATTTTAGGGGCAAGATTAAACACCATTCACAATTTACGCTATTATCAACGCCTAATGGCAGAAATTCGCCAAGCCATTGAAGATGATCGATTTGATGATTTTGTAGTTGAATTCTATGCCCGAATTGGCAAAGACGTGCCACCTTTACAATCTGAAGTGAATAATCAGGAGTAACAAGGAGTTTATATGCAACAACTTGAACCGCAAACCTTTGCAAGCTGGGCTGAACCCATTGATATGTTGTATGCTTGCCATAGCAAAGTAAAAAGTTTCTGCAAACAATTGCAAATTTTGCCTGATTACCTTGAAAAGAATGGGGTAAACCAGGCAGTAAAAAATGATGTTCAGCAGATCTTAAATTACTTCAACATATCCGCTCCTCTTCATCACGAAGACGAAGAAGATGATTTCTTCCCAGAGTTGATTAAAGTGCAGCCTCAAGCTCAAACTGATGTGGATGAGTTAGAACGCCAGCACGTTCATTTGCATAAAAACTGGGACGATTTATCTGCACAGCTTGAAGCTTTGCTCGCAGGCGAACGAGAAAATATCGATAGAGACTTAATCGAGCGTTTTGTGGCAGGTTATGACGTGCATATTGCGATTGAAGAGCCACTTTTCGAGCTAGGGCGTGAGTATTTAGCAGAAGATAAGCTCTCGGCGATGGGTAAAATTATGGCAGACCGCCGTAAATTATAATTTCAATGAATAAGGCGAACGAATTGTTCGCCTTTTGTATGTCAAAACGATGAAATATTCCTTAGATTTAACAGGCTATAGTTGTCCGCTTCCCTTATTAATGACTAAAAAAGCGATGAACGATCTTAAAAAAGGAGATAGTTTAGAGCTGGTGCTTAATCAGCAGAGTAGTCTTACTGATTTTGAATTGCTTGCTCAAGAGCAGAATTGGCAATTTGAAATTATCGAACAAGCGGTCGAAAATCGGGTTATTTTTACCAAATAATCTATTCTCTTTCCCAAATCGTCTTTTTTGCAAATATTATTTTATTGCTTGTATGTTTGATCGTATTAAAAGAAAGTTCCCACACATCGCTTGGTTTTAAGCGTGCAAGCGGGTGTTTTTCGTAATAAATTTGCAAAGCGATGTTTCTTGTATGCTCATCTTCCAAGCAGTTTGTAATGGCTGAAAACTGCACGCCTTCAATTTCGCTGATATTTTCCACTTGATTGCAAATCGTGCCGACAATATGCGGATTCTCTAACATCAACATTGCGTGTTGGGTCGTTTTGGCGGTTAAAATAATCAAGCGGATATTTTCGGCATCAAAGGCGTAAAAACAGCTTGCCGACCAAAAATCAGTTTGGTTATGAGTAGCAAAATTCACAACGTGATGAGATTGAATAAATTCAACAATATTTTGGGGTAGAGAGGACATTTACTCCCCCCAATGTGGGATATTAGGAATTTCAATATCTAACAGTGAAAGAGCGTGAGCAACGCTATGGGTTACCATCTCATCAAGGTTAGTTGGCTTTTGATAAAAGGCAGGAATAGGAGGGAAAATAATTCCGCCCATTTCAGTGACTTTTCGCATATTATCAATGTGAGCAAGATTAAGTGGAGCTTCTCTTACCATCAAGACCAATTTACGGCGTTCTTTTAGCACTACATCAGCGGCACGGGTAAGTAGATTATCGCTAAAACCATTCGCAATAGAGGCAAGTGTTCGCATAGAGCAAGGAGCAATAATCATACCTGCGGTTTTAAATGAGCCACTTGCAATGCTTGCTCCTACATTGTGCAGAGAATGCACTTCATCAGCTAAATGGTATAAGGTTTCCCGTTCATAATCTGTCTCCAGTGTTCGGGTAAGTTCAGCCCCTTTTGTGATGACCAGATGGGTTTCAATATCGTCAAAAGGCTTGAGTAACTCAAGCACTTTATAGCCGTATTGAAAACCGCTTGCACCGCTAATGCCGACAATAATACGCTTTTTCATTATTAACTCACTAATTGTTCCCAAAGATAAGAGATTGGCATCGCTAAAAGTAATGCAGGCAACATATTTGCCACCGGGAAAGTTTTAATTCCACAAATGCGAAAACCTGTTGCAAAGAGGAGTAATCCCCCTGTTGCCGAAAAATCAGCTAACATATTCGGTGTGGTAAGCGGCATTATGATTGATGCAAGCAAAACCAATATCACTTGAATCATCACAAGTGGTAGGGCAACGGTCGTAACAACATAACCTAATGATGTTGCAAAGATCATTGCCGTAAAGAAATCCAAGATAGATTTAATGTATAGAATACTTGGATCGCCTGTTATCCCTTCGTTTATTGCACCAAAAATGCCTGTTCCACTTACACAGAAAAGCACGAGAATCGCAATAAATTTTTCTAGAAATTCTTCTTGAGAAAGTGAATGTCTTGGCGGAAAAATATTATTGATTATACTTTGTGCTGAGCTCGCGGCTTTTCCGATCTTCTTTTCAAGATAGATTAACTCGCCAATAATTGTGCCAAGAATTAAGGCTAGTGCAACGGCAGACATATATTTTACCGAAGCAGTTAGCATCATTCCTAAGCCGAAACAGCATAAACCAAAGATCAGCGGTAATGTGATGCGAAGCCGTTCAGGTAGACGACTACCTAAATAAGCCCCTAATAAACCGCCTAAAATAACTGCTCCTGCATTAACAAAAGGTCCGAGCATAATAATCCTATTTAAATGTTGCAGTAAGCATAATCATCATAAATGAGAATACTGAAAGTAAATAGAATTTTAATGAGAACGGCTGTCCTTTTTTGAAGGCTTTAGTGGCAAAAACAATGTATAGCACTAAAAATAACACTTTAGGTAATAACCAGCTAAATTGTGCTAAGGTAAAAAATTCATACGAGAGAAAAATAACGACCGCAGCAATACCGGTTACCAATAAAATGGTATCAACAATATGAGGTGCAATCCGTAAAACGGCATATTGTCTCCAATCAACCGCTTTAGCGGCTAAAAAACCACGCACTAGCAATAATACTAAGCTGATGTAAGCTAAGCCAAAATGGGCTTTAAGAATAGTTGATAGGTACTCCATAATAATTACTCCGCAATTTCAGTTTTTAAATATTGATAAATTTCACGATAATTTTTAGCCGGTTTATTCGTCTCACGCTCTTTAATTGCCCCACGAATTAAATTGCGTAAATGCTGGCGATCTAAACTCGGATATTCATTTAACAAATTATCAAGGGAAGCATCACCCATTGCAATGAGTTGATCTCGCACTAATTCTAGTTTATGCAACAACGCCTGTTGCTGATTATGGCGATTTTTCACTTTATCTAACGCTTCTTGAATAGGTTCAGGATCTCGATTTCGCAATAATTTCCCGATAAATTGAATTTGGCGACGGCGAGCTTCCATTTTAAACCCTTGTGCTTGGCGAATTGCCTCTTTTAGCTCATCATCAAGCGGAATTTTTTCTAAATTTTGCGGTGTTAATTCAATTAACTCTGCTCCAATTTTTTTTAAATGCTCGGAATCTCGTTTAATTTCACTTTTACTGACCCAGATGATTTCTTCATCATCATCTGTCCAGTCAATCTCATTTTTGCTACGTTTTCTAGCCATTCTCTATCCTTTTTCGTATAAATTCTAAAAAATGCCATATTCTAGCAGAAATTTGAGTTAGAATATATTCCAACAAATTGAAATCATTAATGGAAAAAGAATGTCGATTACAGATAAACAAACTTTACAACAGCAAGAACAGGAATTACAACAAGCGGTTGAATTTGCCTTAAATTTTGCAAAAAAAGCAGGTGCAGAAGCAGAAGTTGGCATTACAAAAGTGGCTGGGCTTTCGGTTTCAAGCCGTTTGGAACAAGTGGAAAACATTGAATTCAATAATGATGGCTCGCTTGGGATTTCGGTCTATTTAGGCAAACGCAAAGGCAATGCCTCAACATCTGATCTACAACCAGCCTCTATTCAAAAAACGGTAGAAGCGGCATTAGCTATTGCCAAATATACGTCAGAGGATGATTGTACAGGACTTGCTGATAAAGAGATGTTAGCGTTTGACGCTCCTGATTTAGATCTTTATCATCAAGCCGATATTTCTGTTGATCAAGCGGTAGAACTTGCGATTGAAGCTGAACATTATGGTTTGAATACTGATGATCACATTGTAAACAGTGAGGGAGCAACCTTTAATTCTCATAGTGGCGTACGCGTTTATGGCAATACGCACGGAATGCTACAGAGCTATCTTTCCAGCCGCTATTCACTTTCTTGTAGCCTTATTTCAGAATATAAAGACCAACTGGAGCGTGATTATGAGTACACTATTTCTCGTGAGTTTGGCAAATTGCGACCTGCAAAATGGGTGGGCGAACAAGCGGCAATTAAAGCGGTAGAGAGACTTAACCCACAACGAATTAAGACTGCCGAAATGCCGGTGATTTTTTACAATGATGTAGCAACAGGCTTAATCGGGCACTTGGCAGCAGCAATTAGCGGCGGGGCGTTATACCGTAAATCCAGTTTCTTATTAGATAAATTAGGTGAACAAATTTTGCCTGACTGGTTTGCGATTTCAGAACGTCCGCACTTGTTACGCCAGTTAGCCTCTTCTGCTTTTGATAGCGAAGGCGTTATCACGCAAAACCGTGAAATTATTACTGATGGTGTGCTACAAACTTATTTAATGACAAGTTACTCCGGGCGAAAAATGGGCTTGAAAAGCACAGGACACGCAGGCGGCATTCATAACTGGCTAGTTAAGCCTAATCGTCAAGGTGGCTTAAATGCTTTACTCAAAGAGATGGGGTCGGGCTTATTAGTAACAGAAATGCTTGGTTCAGCAATTAATAGCGTTACAGGTGAATATTCACGTGGTGCTGCAGGTTTCTGGGTCGAGAACGGCGAAATTCAATACCCTGTAGCGGAAATCACTATTGCAGGACAGCTACAGGATATGTATAAACATTTAGTGGCTGTGAGCGATGATATTGAATACCGCTCAAACATTCAAACCGGATCAATTTTATTAGAAAAAATGATGGTTTCGGGCGAATAATTTGCAAAATTTTTAGTAAAAAAGCCCGCTTGTAATCAATTTTATTTGGAGAAATCAATGAAAAAACACCATATCGAAACCTTATACTCTAAAGATGAAGTATTAACTCGCATTAATGAGTTAGCAAAAGAAATCAATCAATATTATCAGCAAAAACAGTGCCAAAATCTTGTTGTGGTCGGCTTGTTACGTGGCTCATTTATGTTTATGGCAGATTTAGTGAGAAAGCTTGAGTTACCTGTGGAAGTGGATTTTTTAACTGCATCAAGCTATGGAAGTAGTACGGAATCCAGCCGTGATGTAAAAATTCTGAAAGATTTAGATGGCGATATTCAAGGAAAAGATGTCTTGATTGTAGAAGATATTATTGATACCGGCTTCACTTTAAGCAAAGTAGGGGAAATTCTCAAATTACGCGATCCAAATTCTCTTACAATTTGTACTTTACTTGATAAACCTTCCCGTCGCGAAGTAGATGTTCCTGTAAAATGGGTAGGTTTTGAAATTCCGGATGAATTTGTAGTTGGCTATGGTATCGATTACGCTCAAAAATACCGTAATTTAGATTATATCGGGAAAGTGGTGATTGAAGAGTAATTAATAGTATAGATGGTCCCCCCAGCCGGACTTGAACCAGCGACCAAGCGATTATGAGTCGCCTGCTCTAACCACTGAGCTATGGGGGGATAAAGTGATGTGGATTATAGAGAAAAACCGAGTAGTCGTCTAGTAGCAGAAGATTACTCGGTTAATTATTAAGCGAGGTGGAATATTATTCTTCTTTCCAAATTAAGGTTGCCATTCGTCCTGTTTGCTTATCCCTACGATAAGAGAAAAATAAATCTTCTTGGGTATAGGTGCAGTATTCTCCGCCTGAAATCTCGGTAATGCCAAGTTTATTGAGGCGTTGAGTGGCAATTTGGTAAAGATTTCCCAAAAACTTACCGCTTGTAGAGTTATCTTGAATAAAAGCTTCTTCTGCTCTTGGATCAAACGCACAGAATTGTTCAATTACTTCTTTTCCGACTTGGAAGGCTTTTGCTCCGATTGCAGGACCTAACCAAGCTGAAATTTCGTTGCTTGGACATTGAAATTTTTCAACGGTTGCTTCTAGCACGCCATCGCATAATCCTCGCCAGCCTGCGTGGGCGGCTGCAATTTCTTCTCCATCTTTACTGACAAAAAGTACAGGCAAACAATCTGCGGTCATCACTAAACAGACTTGGTTGGGCTGATTGGTATAAACTGCATCAGCCTCAATGTCTTCGCCTGAGTAGGGGAGTTCAAGCACTCTTGTGCTATGTGTTTGTGTTAGAAATAGCGGAGATTGTGGTAAATGAAATTTCTCCACAAGCAATGCACGGTTTTGAGCAACATCTTCAGGGGAGTCATTGACGTGGTCGCCTAAATTAAAACTATCAAAAGGCGGCTTACTTACTCCGCCGGTTCTAACAGTAGTAAATGCGTGAATATGCTTGGGAATATTCCAATTTGGGATAATGTTATCCATTTGCAAAAAATCTCTAAAAAACAACCGATTGTTATCTACGCACGGCAATAGCTTCGATTTCAATACCTACATCTTTTGGTAAACGAGCTACCTCAACACAAGAGCGAGCAGGGAAGTCTGGGTGTTCGTGTTCTTGGAAGAAAGCTTGGTATTCTGCATTCACAATAGCGAAATCATTTAAATCTTTAACAAACACGGTGGTTTTGACAATATCCGCAACAGTTAAGCCGGCTTGTTCAACTATTGCTTTCACGTTATTGAGAGACTGGCGGGTTTGTTGAACAATATCAGTTGGAATTTCACCCGTTTCAGGATTCACCGGAATTTGCCCGGAGGTTATCACAAGGCTCCCTAAATCAACAGCTTGTACATAAGGTCCGATTGCGGCTGGTGCATTTTCTGTTTGAATTGCAGTTGTCATCTTTATCTCCTTCATAATGAAAAATGAATGGATTAATGATAATATCTTTTTCTATTATTTGGAATAAAGAGAAGTGAATAATGAGCATTAATGTTTCAGAAATCGTATTACATCAGTTAAATAAAACAGAGGGTGAAAATCCGGAACTCAATACTTTTTTGCGTGAGAATTTATTGGCAATTACGCCTGAGGTAGATCAAATGATGTTGCAATTACATCAAGCCTACCAAAGTAAAGCGAAGGCTTATGGTATATTCAAGCCGGAATCGATATTTGCTCAGCAACTTAATCGTTTATTGGAAAAAGAGACTGATTTTCTGCCGTTTAGTCATAGTTGTGCCAAAATGTTGGCGACAGAGTTGGCGAAGTACCCGTTTGCTGATGGCGGTACTTTTATTCTCTGCCGTTATACATTCTTAGCTACGGAATATCTATTTATTGCCTTAATTGACAGCCGTAATTCAATGCTAGTTGATGAGAAGTTAGAAATTAAACGTACGCAATATTTAGAAATTGCACAATATGATATCGCTTGTCGCATTAATTTAACGGAACTGAAACTTGATGCAACATCAAACCGTTATTTAACCTTTGTAAAAGGGAGAGTGGGGCGTAAAATTGCTGATTTCTTTATGGATTTCTTGAGTGCGGAAGAAGGTTTTAATCCTCAAGTGCAAAATCAAACTTTGTTGCAAGCGGTGAGCGACTATTGCGAGCAGGGGGAACTCTCTGCCCCGCAAACCAGAGAAGTTAAAAAACAAGTATTTGACTATTGCAAAGGGCAAATTAATAGTGGTGAAGAAATTGCACTAGATGAGCTTTCAAATGCAATGCCAACATTAAATGAAATAGATTTTGCTCAATTTACTCAAGAACAGGAATATGGTTTGGAAGAAAATATTCCACCAATGCGTAATGCCTTAAAAACGCTTACTAAGTTTTCAGGTTCAGGGAAAGGCGTTACCATTAGTTTTAATGCAGAATTGTTAGGCGAACGTTTGATTTGGGATGAACTAAACGATACTTTAACAATCAAAGGATTACCGGCTAACTTGCGTGATCAGCTGGAACGTAATAAATAATGGAAAATTTTTATCAGTTTAGGTATTATCTAATTATCTGAATTTTGTATTATCAAAAGGTCAAATCTATGAAAATGAAATCTCTTTTAGCAACACTTTTAGTTGTAATGAGTGTAACTGCCTGCTCAACAGTAGAAAAAGTGGTGTATCGAATTGATGTGCCACAAGGCAATTACTTAGAACAAGATAAAATTGCACAGCTTCAAGTGGGTATGACACCCGAGCAAGTAGAATATTTACTTGGCACACCAGTGCTTAAAAATATTTTTGATACACATCGTTGGGATTATGTCTTTATTAAACGTGAAGGTTATAAAGACCCGGAGCAACGTAATTTATTTGTTTATTTTGATGCGAATGGATTAGTTTCAAAAATTGATGACAGCAATGCAAGTGCAGAGCAGAAATAACAAAATCTAATACTAAAATTAAAGAAAGCCCACCTTTTAAATAAGGTGGGCTTTCTGTTTTGGATAAAAAACAAGCAGTTACACCTAATTTTTCTAATTTTTATAATAAATTTTTCTAATTACTCTTTTCAAACATAAATTTGCTTGTTAGACTTCACACATCTTAAAACACAACATCATATAAAAATTTCAGGAGTATCAAATGAGCGATTTAAACGCCCTTTTCCAAAAAATCAAACAACGCGATCCTAACCAAGCACCTTTTCACCAAGCAGTTGAAGAAGTATTTGGTAGTCTTGCTCCATTCTTAGCAAAAAATCCAAAATATACTCAACAAGGTTTATTAGAGCGTATTGTTGAGCCGGAGCGTGTGATTAGTTTCCGTGTAACTTGGGTAGATGACAAAGGTCAAGTGCAGGTAAATCGTGGTTATCGTGTACAAATGAACTCAGCAATCGGTCCATATAAAGGTGGTATTCGTTTCCATCCAACAGTAGATTTAGGTGTATTAAAATTCTTAGCGTTTGAACAAGTATTCAAAAATGCCTTAACAACATTACCAATGGGTGGTGGTAAAGGGGGATCTGATTTTGATCCTAAAGGTAAATCTGATGCGGAAGTAATGCGTTTCTGCCAAGCGTTTATGAGCGAGTTATATCGCCATATTGGTGCAGATACAGACGTACCGGCAGGCGATATTGGCGTGGGTGGTCGTGAAATCGGCTATATGTTCGGTCAATACAAAAAATTACGTAATGAATTTACTTCTGTATTAACAGGTAAATCTCTTACTTGGGGTGGTAGCTTAATTCGCCCGGAAGCAACGGGTTACGGTACGGTTTACTTCGCAGAATCAATGCTTGCAACTAAAGGCGAGAAAATTGAAGGTAAAACAGTCGTAATTTCAGGTTCAGGTAATGTAGCACAATATGCGGCTGAAAAAGTGATCCAAAAAGGTGGTAAAGTATTGACTGTTTCTGACTCAAATGGCTATGTGTTATTCCCTGAATCAGGTATGACAGAAGAGCAATTCAACGCATTATTAGAAATTAAAAATGAACGTCGTGAACGTTTGTCAGTATATGCAAAAGAGCAAGGGTTAAAATACTTTGAAGATCAAAAACCTTGGGGTGTTAAATGTGATATCGCACTACCTTGTGCAACGCAAAACGAGTTAGATACTGAAGATGCGAAAGAATTAGTGAAAAACGGCTGTATCTGCGTGGCAGAAGGTGCAAATATGCCAACAACGCTAGGTGGTGTAGAAGTTTTCATTGACGCAAAAATCCTTTATGCACCGGGTAAAGCTGCAAATGCCGGTGGTGTTGCGACATCTGGTTTAGAAATGAGCCAAAATGCAATTCGCTTATCTTGGAGTCGTGAAGAGGTTGATCAACGTTTATTCAATATTATGAAATCTATTCACGAAAACTGTGTGGAAAACGGTACTGAATCAGGCGGATTTATCAACTATGTAAATGGTGCAAACATTGCAGGCTTCAAAAAAGTGGCAAATGCAATGTTAGAGCAAGGTATCGTTTAATTCCTATCCACTTATTATGTTGCCCTCATTATTGAGGGCTTTTTATATTGGAGTTTTACTGCATTAAATAAGAAAAATATGAAGTAGATCACAATTTTAAACATTAGTTAGCATTTTTCACAAAATTTGTTTGAAAGCATTCAAAAATTCACTTAATCTTAACGCAACAAAAATAAGTGTTGCATCTAGCAACCTAACACATAAATTTGCTTTCCGAGTGCCCCCAGAAGTGGGGCTTTTTTTATGGTTAAAATGGTATATTAGTACAATATAAAGCGTTAAGCCACTTTTTACCCTATATGCTTTTAGTCTTTTGCCTACATCTTATAAGCTTAGATATGATGAATAACTAAGGGTTTTCCTTGATATTCCACAACGTCAGCGTCAAGATTAAATACGGCTTTCAGATTTTCATTTGTAATAATTTGTTGTGGAGAGCCTATCTTTTCAATAGTGCCGTTTTTCATTGCCACAATGGTATCTGCATAAGCGGCAGCGATGTTAATATCGTGAACTACCATTACTACGGTTAGTGCTAGTTCATCAGTTAATTGACGTAGTAGTTTCATTAATTCACGAGCGTGAAACATATCCAAATTATTAAGTGGTTCATCTAATAAAATATAATTAGTCTGTTGGCAAAAAGTCATTGCAATTAGTGCTCTCTGACGTTGCCCGCCGGATAATTCATTTAAGAAACGATGAGAAAAATCAACTAAATCAAAGCGTTCAAGGGCTTCTTCCACAATATTTTGGTCTTGTTGTGTTATTCTGCCTTGATGATGAGGATAACGCCCGAACATTAGTAAATCTTTTACTGTGATTCCGCTATGGATAACATTGTCTTGCGTTAGAATTGCTAACTGCTTAGCCACTTTTTGAGAAGGCGTTTTTGCAATATTAAGATTATTTAAGTGAATTTCGCCTTCTTGAATATCTTTTAAACGTGCAATAAGGGAAAGTAAGGTTGATTTGCCCGCTCCATTTGCTCCGATTAATGCAGTAATACCGCCATTTGGAATAGTTAAATTGATATTATTTAAAATAGTAGTGTTACCAATTTTATGGTAAATATTTTTTACTGTTATCATTTTATTCCTTATTAATATTATTTTTTCCGTTTTAAAATGAGATAGATAAAGACAATTCCCCCTACAAACTCAATCACTACACTGAGTACACCTTGCATTTTCAGTACTTGCTCAAAAATGGCTTGCCCTAAAATAAGCGTAATCGCCGAAACTAAAAACGTCATCGGAATGCGTACACTGTGGTGAATAGTTGGAGTAATTGCATTAACAATTGCACAAACTAGTAATCCTAAGAATAGAATAGGTCCAACTAATGCAGTTGAAATTGAAACTAACAAGGCACAGCAGATGAGTAATTGGCGAGAAAATCGGGAGTATTCTAATCCAAGTCCAACTGCTTTATCTTGACCTAACAAAAGGATATCTAACTTATGGCGTTGCCTCCAAACCCAGATAGAACATAAAAGAGCAATGCCTAAACCAATCCAAAGTAAAGTTGGTGTTGTGATATTAAATGAAGCAAATGATGAGCCTTGAGCAACAGCAAACTCCGTTGGATCAATCATTCGTTGTAATAAATTGTTTAAACTTCTAAACAGAACACCAAAAATGACCCCAATTAAAATCATTCGGGGTAAATCCGATTTATTTTGAGTTAATGAGCTAAACAGTAATAAAGATGCTCCTAACATTAGCAATGTTTCAAAGAAGAATTTATGACTAGGATCAAGTTGGGTAAAGCCTATTCCACCAAAAAAGAAGACTAATGATGTTTGTAATAGCAGATAGAGAGCATCAAAACCTAAAATACTGGGGGTTAAAATAGGGTTATGTGTAAGCGTTTGGAATAATAAGGTTGAAACCCCAATTGTATAGGCAATAGTGCAGAGTAAAATTAATTTTTTACCTCGAAAAGTTAAAATGAAATCCCAATTCCCTTTAGCATTATAAGTAAGGTAAAAGAGTATGGATAACATTAAACTCAGGACTAAAATAATAAAACGAGATTTAACCACGATATTTTCCTTCAATACGTTTTTCTCTTATTAATAAATAGAGGAAAATAACAGTTCCAACAATACCAAAAATAGTGGATATCGGCACTTCATAAGGGGCATTAATTGAACGCCCTAAAATATCACAAAAGAGCACCAAGTTTGCACCCAATACCACCACCGTAGGCAGATTTTGGCGTAATCTATCACCGGCAATACGAGAAACAATATTAGGTACAACCAAACCAATAAAAGGGATTTGCCCAACGGTTACCACGACGATAGAGGTAATCATCGCAACAACGATCAACGCCAACCACGTCATTTGTTTATAATTTATGCCTAAATTTGTACTAATATTCTCGCCTAGCCCGGCAATCGTTAATTTATCTGCCATCACATATACAACCACTGCTAAAATTGCAGTAAGCCAGAGTAATTCATAGCGACCAGCTAAAATGCCCGAGAAGTCGCCTGAGAACCAAACAGATAAAACTTGTAGGCTATCGTTTTCGTAAGCAATATAAGTGGAAATTGCTTCAATCACATTGCCAAATACAATGCCGATTAATGGTAACATTAATTGCTGGTAAGGCGGTAAGTTACGAATAAGTAGTATAAAAATACTGATTCCGATTAATGTGCTGACTATAGCAATAGACATTTTCAGCATCAATGTAGAGGCTGGAAACATTAAGCTCGCAATAAGAATACCAATAGCTGCACTTTGGCTTGCTCCAATCATACTTGGCTCAATAAAGCGGTTTTTTAAGACGATCTGCAATACCATTCCCGCAACGGCGAGCGTTGCTCCCACTAACAATACTGCAAGAGTTCTTGGTAAACGGCTGACAAAAAAGAGCTTACTTTGCTCGGCAGAGCTAAATATCTCACTCCAGCTAAAATCAGCAACACCCACACTGGTACTGATTGGAATGAGTAACAATAAAATAAGAAGATTTAATCTAAAAAAAGAGAACATAAGATATAAATGCAAGCGGTCATTTTTTACTGATTTTTTGCAATACAAAGATGCAAAATTTTTATAAAAAACGACCGCTTGTAAGGTTAATTATTTTTTCTCAAACGCTGATTTAATGGTCTGTAAGTCGGTTTTCATTTGCTCATAGCCACCCGGTGCTAAATATGATGCACCGCTTAAATAAACGACATTACCGTTTTTCCAAGCTTTAGTTTGGCGGATTAATTCATTATCTAATACTTGTTGAGCAGATTGTCCTTCTTGACCGATAGCCGCAATACGATCCAGCACAAATAACCAATCAGGATTTAACTTTTGAATAAATTCAAATGAAATCGGCTGACCGTGTCCTGCATTTTTAATGCTTGCATCCGCCATTGGAATACCTAAGTTCTCGTGAATCCAACTTAAACGATAACCTGAACCGAATGCTGAAATTTTACCACCGTTCACCAGAACAATAAGTCCATTTCCTTTATTTTTTACCGCATTTTTTGTTTGCTCAAGTAATGTATTAATTTCGGTTTTAAGTTTTTCAGCCTCAGCTTCTTTATTAAATAATTTGCCGAAAGAATCAATACGTTGTAACCCACTTTCGATGAGTTTATCGCCATTATCGGTCATATCAATGGTTTTTGAGATTTGACTTACCTCATCAAATTTTTTTGCACTGCGAGTACCTACAATGATTAAATCAGGTTGTAAGCTATGCAAGGCTTCTAAATTTGGCTCAAATAAAGTACCGACATTAGTTGCTTTTTCAGCACTTGTTTTTAAATAAGGAATCACTTTAACCTCTGGCATAGCGTCAATTTTTACGCCTAAGGCTTGTAAAGTATCAAGGCTGCCTGTATCAAATACCGCAATTTTAGCCGGGCTTTCAGTAAAGGTAACATCGCCACGAGCAGTTGGAATGGTAACTTCTGCTCCAAATGCAGAGCCGGTAAATAATGCTATTGTGGTTAAAGTAAATAGTGCTTTTTTGAACATTGAACAACTCCCTGTTTTATTGAAAATAATTCTCAAATATTTTAGCTCAAATTTAAGCAATATAGAAGTTAAAACACTATTCAAGATAGTAAATTATGAATAGCTTTATCAGGTTATTTAACCTCAAGTTGGTTGAATTCTGCCATTACATCACATTTTAATTTGTAAATTTTTAGCGAAAAAAGACCGCTTGCTTATGCTAAAATAAACTAAATTTTTAGATAGGAACGATATGAGCAAACAGCACAAACCTTTTATTCTCCATTCTCCATTCAAACCTTCAGGCGATCAGCCGACGGCGATTGCCAAGCTAACGGAAGGCTTAAATGACGGCTTGGCTCATCAAACCTTGCTCGGTGTAACGGGCTCGGGGAAAACATTCACGATTGCGAATGTCATTGCACAACTTAATCGCCCTGCGATGGTACTTGCTCCAAATAAAACGCTCGCGGCTCAGCTTTATGCCGAGATGAAAGCCTTTTTCCCTGAAAATGCGGTGGAGTATTTCGTCTCCTACTATGACTACTACCAGCCTGAAGCTTATGTGCCGGCAAGTGATACCTTTATTGAGAAAGATGCCTCCATCAACGAGCAGATCGAGCAAATGCGGCTTTCCGCCACCAAATCTTTCTTAGAACGCCGAGATACCATTGTAGTTGCCTCCGTGTCTGCGATTTACGGCTTGGGTGATGTTGATGCCTATATGCAGATGATGTTGCATTTGCAAGTAGGAGCAATGATTGGGCAACGTGAAATTCTCACTCGCCTTGCCGAGTTACAATACACACGCAACGATCAGGCATTCCAGCGTTCAACCTTCCGTGTTCGTGGCGATGTGATTGATATTTACCCTGCCGAGAGTGATGAAGTGGCTTTAAGGGTTGAGTTGTTTGATGACGAAATCGAAAATCTCTCATTGTTTGACCCACTCACAGGGCATAGTTTAGGTAAAGTGCCTCGCTACACGATTTACCCGAAAACGCACTATGTTACGCCACGAGAACGAATTTTAGATGCGATTGAGCAGATTAAAGAAGAGCTTGCCGAACGCCGAACTTACTTTATTCAAGAAAATAAATTGCTGGAAGAGCAACGCATCGCTCAACGTACTCAGTTTGATATTGAGATGATGAACGAGCTAGGCTACTGCTCAGGCATTGAAAATTACTCACGCTATTTGTCTGGAAGAAAAGAGGGCGAAGCACCGCCGACTTTGTTTGATTATATGCCGACAGATGGTATTTTGGTGATTGATGAAAGCCACGTTACTGTGCCACAAATCGGTGGAATGTATCGGGGCGACCGAGCGAGAAAAGAAACTTTGGTACAGTATGGCTTCCGTTTGCCGTCTGCTCTTGACAACCGACCGCTTAAATTTGAAGAGTTTGAACGCCTTTCGCCACAGACGATCTATGTGTCGGCAACACCGGGAGCCTATGAATTAGAGAAAAATCCCGATGTTGTCGATCAGGTCGTTCGCCCAACAGGCTTACTCGACCCAATTATCGAAGTTCGCCCTGTTGTTACGCAAGTGGATGATTTACTTTCCGAAATTCACAAACGAGTGGCGGTGGACGAGCGAGTGCTGGTTACGACGCTCACAAAAAAAATGGCGGAAGATTTAACCGATTATTTAGATGAACACGGCGTACGAGTGCGTTATTTACACAGCGACATCGATACCGTAGAGAGAGTAGAGATCATTCACGATCTTCGTATGGGAATATTTGATGTGCTGGTCGGTATCAACTTACTGCGAGAAGGTTTGGATATGCCGGAAGTGTCGCTCGTGGCGATTTTAGATGCGGATAAAGAGGGCTTTTTACGTTCCGAACGCTCGCTTATCCAAACCATCGGACGAGCCGCTCGAAACCTCAACGGCAAAGCGATTTTATACGGCGACCGTATCACCAACTCAATGCAAAAAGCGATTACGGAAACCGAACGCCGCCGTGAAAAACAGATGAAATACAATGAAGAAAACGGCATTGTGCCACAAGCATTGAACAAAAAAGTCGGCGAGTTGCTTGATATTGGACAATCCGACAAACCAAAACGAGGCAAACAAGCGGTCAAAAAAGCCGAAAATGCTGCAAACGAATACAAACCAAAATCCCGTAAGGAATTAGAAAAAGAATTGAAAGTGTTAGAACAACAAATGCGGGAATTTGCAGCGAATTTAGAGTTTGAAAAAGCGGCTGCGGTAAGGGATAAAATTGGGCAGTTGAAGGCGTATTTATTGGAGGTTTAAATATGATTTCTCGTTCATTATTTTCAAAATTAATTTTATTTGCCAAAATTGTTATTTTCTCTCAACTTGTTTTTATGGCGGTTATCTGGATTGCTCACCACATTATGCAGGAGTACAGTAATCCGTTTGAGCGATTTGGTACTTTGTTCAATAATGTGTTTTGGACTTTTATTATTCCAGTGATGGTAAGTAGTACGGTGATTGTCTATAAAGGTTATACCCAAAAAGATGAAGATAAAGTATTTTGGATTTATATGGGGTTCTTTTTAATTTGGATTTTTGGTTTTATTTATTTTGAGCCGGCAGTTTATGATAAATCACTGAAAATTTCAGGTGCCGGATTTGCATCGATAATCCCTATTATTTGCTCGAAGTTATTGCCTAAGGAAACAAATAAAGAGTAGCCCTAAGATTCTTGTGAAGAAATCTGTTTTCTCGGAGGAAGAAAATGCTTTTTGATAGCCATATCCATCTCGATCAATTTTCCGATCAAGAAATTGCTGAAATTTTCCAACAACCTAATTTAAGTGGTGTGCTTGCGGTGGCAACTAATCTGAAAAGTTGTGAGAGGTTGTTGGCATTAAAAGATCAATATACCAATTTATATATCGCAGCCGGTTTTCATCCGGAACAGGCTTTGCCTGCTAAGTGTGAACTTGAACAACTTTTTGATTTTATTGTAAAAAATCATAAAAATTTGACCGCTTGTGGCGAAGTGGGACTGCCGCATTATCTGAAGCGGGAAAATCCGACATTAGATTATCAGCCTTATATTGTGTTGTTAGAACGCTTTATTGTGGCAAGCAAGCGGTATAATTTACCGTTAAATTTGCATATTGTGTATGAGGATACGGAAATTGCCCTTGAATTGCTGGCAAAACATCAAATTAAAAAAGCCCATTTCCATTGGTTTAAAGCAAGTAATGAAACGTTGGAAAAATTGCTTTTAACCCCTTATTTTGTTAGTCTTACGCCTGATATTTTGACTAACCCGAAAACGCAAAAAGTGGCTCAAGCGTTTCCGTTAGAACGGATTTTCATTGAAACAGATGCCCCTTGGCAGCACGAGGGATTTAAGCCTGTAGAAATTACTCAGCAACTCGTTGCCGTAATCAAAAGCTGGCGGAAATTAAGCGATTGCCAGAAAAAGTGGTGGTAGGGCAGATCAGTCAAAATATACATTCATTTTATCTCACTAAATAGAATTTATTAAATCTATGAAAAACCATCAACCAATTAAAGGGGCAGTTGCAATTATTACCGCAGGTGTGTTGTTTGCCTGCATTAATACGCTTATTCCAAAGCTGACTTCCATCTCGCCGATTGACTCTAGTGTGATTGCATTAGTGCAATATCTGATTGCGTTTGTGTTTCTTGTGCCAAGTATGAATAATGTCGGCTTTTTCTCATCATTAAAGACAGCCCATTTTGGGCAACATTGTTTTCGTATTTTTCTTTCCGCAATCGGTATTCAGTGTTGGACAATGGCATTAGCTAACCAATTACCGATTTGGCAGGGTATTGCGTTACTGATGACATCGCCACTCTTTGTTACCATCGGTTCCGGGTTATTTTTAAAAGAACACGTCGGCAAAAGACGCTGGGTTGCTACCGCACTTGGTTTTGTAGGTGCAATGATTATTTTAGAACCGTGGAGCGATAATTTTAACTTGATTGCATTATTACCACTTGCCGCAGCCTTTTTCTGGGCGGGCTATTCATTGATGGTTAAAAAACTTTCTCGTTATGACAGCCCAACAACAATGGTTGCTTATCTGTTTATCTTAATCACGCCCTTTAACTTGTTGATTGCTTTAACTAATCTTAGCCCAAGCGGATTTAGCCTTCCTTCGTGGAGTGATTTCGGCTTTTTAATTTTACTCGGTTTTTTAACCGCTCTCGCTCAATTAGCCGTAGCAAAAGCTTATAATTTAGCAGATGCCTCTTACATTCAGCCGTTTGATTTTATTAAATTGCCACTTAATGTTTTAGCTGGCTGGCTTGTTTTTAACTGGGTTCCACCGGGTAAATTATGGCTAGGAGCTGCCATTATTATTGCTGCAACAGTTTATATTACTTATGTGGAAGGAAAAGAAGCCGCTGTATAGATACAAGCGGTTAAATTTTTAACATTTTTTGCAATTTGCAAAACGTTCAGAAAATTTGACTGCTTGTTACCTTAAGGTGGACCAGAAACGGCTTTCGATAATCAAGTTGATGCTTTAGGCATAGAGGCTCGGCAGTTGCTACGGCGCTTAGCGTAGGCAAATTGCAGTTTTGTTGTTAGCTCGAGAATGCCAGTTTTACTTCCAAAGGGTAAGGTTTGCACTCTGTACGCGATCGTGGCAGATTTTACCGAGATTGAGTTTACTACCTAGCACGGTAGTGCCTTTGTAGCGTCTGTCGGTGTCACCAAGAATAAAGCGGCTTGATTGATAACCCAAGCGTTTGCCATTCCTATTGCTAGCCGAGGTGTAATTTGGGCTTACCGGGTTATAGCGGTAACTAAAAACTAGCCTCCGTTACTCTACTGTGGTTACACAACCCACAGCAATTTTTCTTTGTAAGCATAGACTTCAACCCAGAATAAACCCCTGTTAAAACAATATAGTTCAGACACCAAAGGCTTACGTTTTTTACCATATTCAAAGGCTGTGGCAAGTTGCCAATGAGGCGAAAGCCATTGAGTGTGTCAAGCTTAAGTCCATTTAGCCAACGTTCCGGGTTGGGGCGTGCAATATCAAGCTCCAAAAGCAGTATGAATACCCCTAATGATCGAGAAGTAAAATTCCCATTGGTAGAAAATACCAATAAGCAGCTGAGTATCTTCGGCATTGTGCAATATATGTGAGACGATTTTGCTCTCGAATTTTCTGGCAGAGTAGAGTGGTAGAAAAGTTACAAAGTAAACCTGTATTATAACCACTTTAAAAACTACATTTATAATGAAAATCTATTCCGTGAAAATCAGCTATTTATGCATCGTTATAATCAGGCAAAAGTGCGTTTTTACGGTGTAGAAGCTGAGGCTAGTTACCGCTTTAACGAGTAATATCAAGCCACAATTTTCGGCGATATGGTACGAGGCTAGCTCACAGGTTTACCGTTACTGAAAGTAAACAGAGATTAATCTGTATTCAAGGATTATCTACCAAAATTTCCTAATTTGTTGTTAAATAAACCAATCAATATTATTCCTTTATAAAAATATGGTTATTTATAAATAAGTTAGCATCTGTCAAGAGAAAAAGTAAAAATTTATTGGTTGATGTTTAGCTTTAAACACATTATCTTGTGTTTGCTTTCGATAAAAACACAATATGTAGTGTTTTGCTAAGGTATTTTTGTAAAGGGTTTAATTATGAATAAAAGTTTAATGGTAACAAAGCGTGATGGCAGACTTGAACAGCTCAATCTGGATAAAATCCACCGTGTGATTACTTGGGCTGCGGAGGGGTTAGATAATGTCTCCGTTTCGCAAGTGGAACTGCGTTCACAGATCCAATTTTATGAGGGCATTCGCACTGCCGATATTCACGAAACAATTATTAAGGCAGCAGCCGATTTAATCAGCAAGGAAACGCCAGACTATCAATATTTGGCAGCACGGTTGGCGATTTTTCATCTACGCAAAAAAGCTTATGGGCAGTTTGAACCACCGCATTTATATGTGCATGTTAAAAAGTTAGTTGCGCTTGGCAAATACGATGCGGATTTGCTGACGGCCTATAGCATGGAAGAGTGGGAGGCGATGAATGGCTTTATTGACCACTGGCGAGATATGACTTTTTCGTATGCAGCGGTAAAACAGTTGGAAGGGAAGTATTTGGTTCAGAACCGAGTTACTGGGGAGATTTATGAGTCGGCTCAGTTCTTGTATCTGTTAGTCGCAGCCTGTTTATTTTCTAAATATCCACCAAAACGCCGTTTAGATTATATTCGTCGTTTTTATGATGCGACTTCCACTTTTAAAATTTCTCTGCCAACGCCGATTATGTCAGGAGTAAGAACGCCTACCCGTCAATTTAGTTCCTGTGTGTTGATTGAGTGTGATGATAGCCTAGATTCTATCAATGCGACTTCTGCAGCAATTATAAAATATGTTTCTCAGCGGGCCGGTATCGGCATTAATGCCGGAGCAATTCGGGCATTAGGTAGTCCAATCCGTGCAGGGGAGGCATTTCATACAGGCTGTATTCCATTCTATAAACATTTTCAAACAGCGGTAAAGTCTTGCTCTCAAGGTGGTGTGCGAGGTGGAGCTGCCACAGTTTATTTTCCGATATGGCATTTAGAAGCGGAAAGCTTGATGGTATTGAAAAATAACCGTGGTGTGGAAGAAAACCGTGCCCGCCATATGGATTATGGGGTGCAGATTAATAAAATGATGTACCAGCGTTTAATTAAAGGTGGCGAGATTACTCTATTCAGCCCGTCAGATGTACCAGGGTTATATCAAGCATTTTTTGCTGATCAAGCCAAGTTCGAACAGCTTTATTTACAATATGAGCAAGACTCCAGCATTCGTAAACGCAAGGTAAAAGCGGTGGAACTATTTTCATTATTAATGCAAGAAAGGGCTTCAACCGGGCGGATTTACATTCAAAATGTCGATCACTGTAATACACATAGCCCGTTTGATCCTCGTGTTGCACCGATACGTCAATCTAATCTTTGTTTGGAAATTGCCTTGCCAACCAAACCGCTGGCACATTTTTATGATGAGCAGGGGGAGATTGCATTATGTACCTTATCCGCTTTTAATTTAGGTGCATTGAACGATTTAGATGAATTGGAAGAATTAGCAGATTTAGTTGTGCGCGCTTTAGATGCGTTGCTGGATTATCAGGATTATCCGGTATTAGCTGCTCGTAACAGCTCATTAAACCGCCGCTCGCTAGGTGTTGGGGTTATTAACTACGCCTACTATTTAGCTAAAAATCAGGTGCGTTATTCCGATGGCAGTGCCAATAATTTAACTCACCGCACTTTTGAAGCGATTCAATATTATTTATTAAAAGCTTCAATGAATTTAGCCAAAGAACGGGGGCGTTGTAGCTATTTTGACCAAACCACCTACGCCAAAGGGCTGTTACCTATTGATACTTATAAGAAAGAACTAGATGAATTAACCCGAGAGCCGCTTCATTATGATTGGGATCAGCTACGTCAGGATATTCTGCAATTTGGTTTGCGCAATTCCACTTTAACTGCCTTAATGCCATCGGAAACTTCCTCGCAAATTTCAAATGCCACCAACGGGATTGAGCCACCTCGAGGCTATATTAGTGTTAAAGCTTCAAAAGACGGAATTTTAAAACAAGTAGTGCCGGAGTATGAACGTTTGAAAACACATTATGAACTGCTTTGGGATATTCCAAATATGGATGGCTATTTACATTTGGTTGGTATTATGCAGAAATTTGTTGACCAAGCGATTTCTGCGAACACTAATTATGACCCAACCCGTTTTGCAGATGGCAAAGTGCCGATGAAGGTATTATTAAAAGATCTATTAACAGCGTATAAATATGGATTAAAAACCCTTTATTACCAAAATACCCGTGATGGAGCAGAAGATGTACAAGACGATCTAGATGAAGGCTGTGCTGGTGGTGCTTGTAAAATTTAATAAGAATAGAAATAAAGGAGAATAGCATGGCATATACTACGTTTTCACAACATAAAAATGATCAACTAAAAGAACCCATGTTTTTTGGACAAAATGTGAATGTGGCACGTTATGATCAACAAAAATATGAAATTTTTGAAAAACTGATTGAGAAACAACTCTCATTTTTCTGGCGACCGGAAGAAGTAGATGTATCGCAAGACCGTATTGATTATGCCCAACTTCCTGAACATGAAAAGCACATTTTTATTAGCAATTTAAAATACCAAACTTTGTTAGATTCTATTCAAGGAAGAAGCCCGAATGTGGCGCTTTTGCCGTTAGTTTCTATTCCTGAGCTGGAAACTTGGATTGAAACTTGGACATTTAGCGAAACGATTCATAGTCGCTCTTACACTCATATTATCCGCAATATAGTAAATGATCCTTCAGTAGTGTTTGATGATATTGTCACAAACGAAGAAATTATTAAGCGTGCCAAAGATATTTCAGCTTATTATGATGATTTGATTCGTGACAGCCAACTCTATAGTTTGTATGGTGAAGGTAGCTATCTGGTTGATGGAAAAACCTGTGAGGTCAGTTTGCGTAATCTAAAAAGGCAGCTTTATCTCTGTATGATGAGTGTAAATGCACTTGAAGCGATTCGTTTTTATGTTTCTTTTGCTTGCTCATTTGCTTTTGCGGAACGGCAGCTTATGGAGGGAAATGCTAAAATCATCAAATTTATTGCACGTGATGAAGCATTACATCTTACCGGTACACAACATATATTAAATATTATGGCTTATGGAAATGATGATACAGAAATGGCAGAAATTGCACGTGAATGTCGGCAGGAGGCCTATGAGCTATTTTTAAGTGCAGCTGAACAAGAAAAAGCTTGGGCAGAATATCTGTTTAAAGACGGCTCAATGATTGGGCTAAATCGGGATATTTTGGTGCAATATATTGAGTATATCACCAATATTCGTATGCAGGCTGTTGGGTTACCATTGCCATTTAAGGCTCGCTCCAACCCCATTCCGTGGATAAATGCGTGGTTAGTTTCAGATAATGTACAAGTAGCAGCACAAGAAGTGGAAGTGAGCTCTTATTTGGTTGGTCAGATTGATGCTAAAGTAGATAGCAGTGATTTTGGCGATTTTGAACTCTAGATTATGAATAAACAAGCGGTTGATTTTAAGTAATTTTTTGCAAATTGCAAAAAATAGGCAAATATGACCGCTTGTTGCTTCTTTAAGAAGTTAGTAAACTACGCTGGATTATCAATATCAATAAATTCTACGTCTAATCCATATTGCTGAGCAAGCCATTCGCCGAGAGCTTTTACGCCGTCTCGTTCGGTTGCGTGGTGTCCACAAGCGAAGTAGTAAATACCTTGCTCACGAGCTGAGTGGGTGGTTTGTTCGGAAATTTCACCGCTTATAAAAGCATCACAACCTTTTTCAAAAGCAAGATCAATGTAGCCTTGCCCGCCACCAGAGCAAATGCCGATTTTTTTAATCAATTTTTGTGGCGATGAAGTAAACTCATCACACAAAATAACGGTGCGTTGTAACGTTTTTTCAAGTTTCTGTTTTAGTTCTTCGGCAGAAATTGGTGTTTCTAATTCGCCACACATTGGAATAGAGTTTTGGTTCTCTTCTAAACCTTGTAAATTGATTACGCCCAGATGCTTCGCTAGCTGAGCGTTATTGCCTAATTCTGGGTGGATATCAAGTGGTAAATGGTAGCCGAATAAGTTAATTTCATTCACTAATAATTGTTTAATGCGTTTACCTTTCATACCTCGAATGCACGGGTTTTCGCTTTTCCAAAAATAACCGTGATGGACTAAAATCGCGTCTGCATTTTTCTCAATTGCTTTTTCAATCAGAGGGAGTGAGGCAGTTACGCCGGTAATGATTTTTTTGATTTCTTTTTTGCCTTCAACTTGTAAGCCGTTTGGGGCGTAGTCATTAATTGCAGAGCTATTTAGTTTTGTGTTGAGAATGTGTTCTAGTTCAATGTTGGTTATTGTCATTGGTTTTTCCTTTTTATTCTGTAAATAAGCGGTAAAATTTTACAAAAATCTTACCGCTTGTGAAATTATTTATTACTCTTGAGCAAGAGCTGTAATCGGATTGAGCCTTGAAGCATTGCGAGCAGGAATATAGCCAAATACAATGCCGATAAGGGTAGAGCAGAGTACTGCAATAATGACGGATTCCGGCGAAAGAATCATTTTAAAGTTTGAGCCTAAACTATTGAATGCCCAAATAATGCCACTTGCCAATAAAATACCAATTACGCCACCAATCAAGCAAATTACTACGGCTTCAATTAAAAATTGTTGCAAAATATTGCGTTGTTTGGCTCCAATTGCCATTCTCACGCCGATTTCTCGGGTACGTTCCGTCACTGAGACTAACATAATATTCATTACACCAATACCGCCTACAATCAATGAAATAAGGGCAATAGAAGAAATAAGTAATGTCATCGTATTCGTGGTATCAGTAATGGTTTGTTTAATGCTATCACTGTTAATAATAAAGAAATCTTTTTTGCCATGTCGGGCTATGAGCAGTTCGGTAATGCTTTTTTCTGCGGTTTGGCTTTCGACATTATCTTTAATTTTAACCGTGAGAGAATCAATCTGCTTCGCCCCTGAAACACGTTGCATAATCGTACTATAAGGCGACCAAAGGGTCAGGCTGGTTTGATTCATTGCATTGGCTTGTTGAGCCACGCCAATAATCTGAAGCGGTTTTTTATCCACTAAAATAATTTCACCTTCCACCGGATTAGGTAAGCCTAAATCTTTTTGTGTGTTAGGGTCGATCACAATCACTTGAGCAACATTTTTCACCTCTTCAGCCGTGAAAAAACGCCCTGAAATCAGTTTCAGCCCTTTTACGTCCATAAATTCTTCGCCAACACCACGCACAGAGCCAGTTACCGCAGTATTACCATAAATTAAGGTTGCATTCACATTACTTGATGGTGTTGTGCTTTCAACATAATTTTGTCGGCTTAATGTTAACGCATCACTAATCGTTAGGTTTTTAGTGAGATTTGCTCGTCGGTCGCCAAAGCCTGTGCCGTTGAGAATATCCATTGTATTTGTACCTAAACTATTGATATTCGCTAAAATTTGCTGCTGTGAGCCTTGCCCTAATGCAACAACGGAAATAACAGAGGCAATGCCGATAATAATGCCAAGCATTGTGAGCAACGCTCGCATTTTATGAGCTAAGATAGCACTGCTTGCCATTTTGAAAGACTCAATTAATTGGTCAAAAAAACGTGGTTGTTTGTGGGGTGTTTTATTAAGTTTAAGCTCCGTTGAATAAGGTTTTGGGCGTTCATCTCGAATAATTTCACCATCTTTAATTTCAACCACACGACTGGCTTGAGCGGCGATGTTAGGATCGTGCGTAACCATAATGATGGTATGACCTTCTTGGTGCAGATCTCGTAAGATTTCCAGCACCGTTTCACCACTTTTGGAATCTAATGCTCCTGTAGGTTCATCGGCTAAAATAATTTCGCCACCGTTCATTAATGCACGAGCAATACTCACACGTTGCTGTTGCCCACCTGATAGTTCATTCGGGCGATTACGTGTTTTATCATCTAATCCCAGTTTAGCTAATAAATTATCGGCACGTTGTTTGCGAGATGTGGTATCCATACCTGCATAAATAGCAGGTAGAGCCACATTTTCATTGGCGGTAAGAGCAGGCAATAGATTATAGCGTTGGAAAATAAAGCCGAATTTACGTTGGCGTAGGTCAGAAAGCTCATCAGCGGTCATTTGCTGAGTTTCTTTGCCTGAAATACGGCAAATACCTGAACTTGCGGTATCTAAACAACCGATGATATTCATCAAAGTGGATTTGCCGGAGCCTGATGCCCCAATGATCGCAACAAAATCACCTTGTTCTATGATAAGGTTAATATTTTTTAAAATATGGGCTTGGTTTTCTCCCAAGCCGAAATATTTATTTAGATTTTCAATCTCGATTAAATTCATACAAGCGGTCGTTTTTCTCATAAATTTTACAAATTTAGGAATGTTGTGCCCAAAGCGGAATAGCTAATTCTACCTTTAGACCACCCATATCGCTTTTTGTTAAATGAATATCACCTTGATGTTGTTGTACCGCATTATGCACAATAGATAAGCCTAAACCTGTGCCGCCTGTTTCTCTCGTTCTGGCTTCATCTACACGGTAAAAAGGCTTTAAAATATTTTCATATTCATTCTCTGGCACACCTTGACCGTCATCTTCAACAATTAAAATCAATTTTTCATCTTGAATATTCATTGTAAGAGAGATGATTTGATTGGCATACTTTTGAGCATTTCGGACTAAATTTTCTAATGCACTAGCAAGGGAATCCTGAGATCCATTAATAGAATAGAGTGCCGGATTTTCAATATTTTGTTTAACAATAAGAACAATATTATTTTGTGAAGTTTCAAATTTAGCATCTTCAATAACATCTTGCCAGATTTCATTAATTTTAAATATTTTCTTATGAATTTGATAATTCAGTTTTTGTCGAGAAATGACGAGTAAATCTTTGATCATTTGGTCAAGTTTACCAATTTCATTTTCAATTCGATTAATTTCAGGAAGCTCTCCTGCTGTGCGACGTAAAATAGCAGTTGCTAATTGCAATCTTGCTAAAGGGGTTTTTAGCTCGTGAGAAACGTCAGAAATCATTCTCTGTTGTTGTTCAGTTAAGTCTTTTAAACTTGTTACCATATGATTAAAGCTTTTTCCAACCTCTCTTATTTCATAAATTCCCTCTTTTTCAAGTTTAGGATTAGGCTCTAAATGTCCAGTGGCAATAGCATTAGCAGAAGCGGTTAGATTTTGAACTGGTTTGGTGATTTTAAAGGATAACAACACCAATAATGGCATACCTAAAAACAAGAGTATTAATGTTATTAATAATGGAGAGTCTAAAATTGTATTTAGCCATTCTTGTTGAGCATCTACAGCTTTAATAAAATATTGATTATAAGTATGAGTACTAGAATGCACAACAAATGGTCCATATATTTCAATATTTTCAAAACGGCGTTGCAAAGGCTCTTTAGTTTGTTGAGATTGATAGATAAAGAATTGTAATGATTTAATATTACTTTGGTTTACGCCACTTAAATTTCCAGTCTCTTTATCTTCTAAAATAACATCGTAACCATTAGCTGTTTCAACAGATAAGTTTCGTTCAAAAACTTCATCTAAATTTAAACTTTGCTCGGTTTCAAGACTTTCATTTTTAAAATAGAACTGGTCTTTTTGCGAAATAGGTGAAAATTTTCTTGAATCAAATTTATCAATATTAAAAGTAATTATAATAAATAAGCTAAGCAATAAACCGTAATAAGTAACAAGTTTATAGGCTAAGCGTTTTCTAAGGTTTAAATATTTTTTAAATAAATTTGGCATATATAATAGTAAAATGTAAAAATCCCTAAAATAATTTTTATTTAGGGATTCGGAAAATATTATTCAGTTACTAATAAGTAACCTTTTCCTCTTAATGTTTTAAACCAAGGTAAACCATCTTTTCGTTCTGGTAATTTTTTACGAAGGTTAGATATATGCATATCAATAGCACGATCGTAAGGCGTTAATTGTTTGCCTAAAACTTCTAAACTTAAAACTCTCTGGATAAAATTTGACCTGGGCTACGCATTAAAAGTTGTAATAATGCAAATTCTGTACCTGTTAAGTCTAAATCATTACCTTGGTAGGATGCTTGTTGGCGACCTGAGTGTAATTGTACCCCTGCAAATTGTAGTAATTTAGAAGCAGTTTCAGTTACACCGGTTTCAATTTGACTGTTATCTACTTGAAGTTGTTGGGGAACAGTGCGTCTTAAAATAGCCCTTATTCTAGCCACTAGCTCACGATCATTAAAGGGTTTAGGTAGATAATCATCAGCACCTAATTCTAAACCTAAAATACGATCAATTTGGTCATCTCTCGCACTTAACATTAAAACAGGTAATACATATTTTTGTCTTATTCGTTTTAATGTTTCTACGCCATTCAATACAGGCATCATCACATCTAATAATATTAAATCATATTGATTAGTCTCTAATTCATTTAAACCTTCTTGACCATTATGAGCTACTTTTACTTGAAATCCTTCTAATGAGAGCAGCTCTGTTAATAATTCAGTCAGTTCAATATCATCATCTATTAATAAGATTTTTGACATAGCCTAATTCCTATAGATTATTTTGTTATAAGTGATAATTGTCCATTATTATAGCAAGCAAAACAAATTATTCTACTGTTTTTATTTGATGCCAAATCGCATCTAATTCAGCTAATTTACACTCATTTACAGTTCTTCCTGTATTTTTAACTACTTGTTCGATTTTTCTAAAGCGTTTTTCAAATTTAAGATTGGCATTTCGTAAATTTTCTTCAGCATTAGTATGATAATGACGACATAAATTTACAATTGCAAATAATAAATCCCCTAATTCTTCAGCCAATTCTTTGGAGCGATTTGGATATTGAGCCATTTCTGCTTTTACTTCATCAAGTTCTTCTTCTACTTTTTCTAACACCTCTTGCGGATTATCCCAATCAAAACCGACTTTTGAACAACGCTTTTGTAATTTATTGGCACGAGTAAGAGCGGGTAAAGCAAAAGGGAGATCATCCAATATAGATTCTTGGTTACGATGTTTTTCATCATTCGCTTTTTGTGCTTCCCAGCTTTTTAACGCCTCTTCACTATTTTCTGCTTTTACATCACCAAAAACGTGAGGATGGCGGTAAATCAGTTTATCGTGAATATCGTTTACAACATCATCAAAGGTAAAAGAGCCTTCTTCTTTTGCTAGTTGGCTTAAGAAAACAACTTGCAGTAATAAATCGCCCAATTCTTCTCTTAGAGCAGAACGATCTTGAGTATGGATAGCTTCAGCAACTTCATAGGTTTCTTCTAATAAATGGGGAAGCATAGTGTCGAAGTTCTGCTTTAAATCCCACGGGCAGCCGTGTTCTGGGTGGCGAAGTTGGTTCACGACTTCAAGAAATTGTTCGATAGTAGCCATATTTTTCCTTATTACAAGCGATCGATTTTTACCCAAATTTTACAAATTCTAGCATAATAACTTTCTTTTCGCTTATAATATGACGATTTTTTAGCAACCAAGGATATAAAATGGCAGTGGAAAAATTAACCAAAAAACGTTTGATTCAAATTGTTATAATGCTTGTTATTCTTCTGATTGCGTTTTTTTATCGTACTTATGCACACAGTTAGTGATCTGATATGTCAATAAAACATATCAAAAAGCCATAAATTGTGCTTTAATAGCAAGAATTTTATTTATCCCACAACTCAATCCAGAAGGACTAAAAATGAGCTGGTTAGACAGAATTTTAGGTAGAGATTCATCTTCATCAAGTACTGCAAAATCAAAGATCCCTGAAGGGGTTTGGACGAAATGTGCAAGTTGTGAACAGGTTCTCTATAGTGAAGAATTACAACGTAATCAATATGTATGTCCGAAATGTGATCATCATATGCGTATTGATGCACGTACCCGTTTATTGAATTTATTAGACAAAGATTCAGCAGTTGAACTTGCCGCCGATTTAGAGCCGCAAGATGTGTTGAAGTTTAAAGATCTGAAAAAATATAAAGATCGTTTAACCGCTGCTCAAAAACAGACAGGCGAGAAAGACTCTTTCATCGTCCTTTCCGGCACGTTACACAATATGCCGGTGGTAACTGCGTCATTCAACTTTGAATTTATGGGTGGCTCAATGGGTTCTGTGGTTGGGGCGAAATTTGTGAAAGCGGCAGAAAAAGCGTTAGCGGAAAAAATTCCGTTTATCTGTTTCTCGGCGTCGGGTGGTGCTCGTATGCAAGAGGCGTTATTCTCGTTAATGCAAATGGCAAAAACCAGTGCGATTTTGGCGAAAATGAAAGAGCAGGGTGTGCCGTTTATTTCGATATTAACCGACCCAACTTTAGGCGGTGTTTCTGCAAGTCTTGCAATGTTGGGCGATATTAATATCGCTGAGCCAAAAGCTTTAATCGGTTTTGCCGGCCCTCGTGTTATTGAGCAAACCGTGCGTGAAAAATTGCCGGAAGGCTTCCAACGTGCTGAGTTTTTATTAGAGCACGGAGCGATTGATATGATCGTTCCTCGTAAAGAGATGCGTGATACCTTAGCTCGCCTTTGTGCGAAATTAACCAATCAACCAACACCGTTTAAAGTAGCGGAATTAGTGGTTGAAGACGTTGCATAACCTTGAATAATGAAGTTTTAATGAACACATTAATAACCCCTAAAGCCACGGATTCTTTGGAAACGTGGCTTTCCTATTTAGAAAATGCCCATTCCAAACCGATTGATATGGGCTTGGAACGCATCACCCAAGTGGCAAAAGAGCTAGACTTGCTCAATCCTGCCCCTTATGTCATCACAGTTGCCGGCACAAACGGCAAAGGTTCAACCTGCCGATTGCTGGAAGTAGCTCTGCTAAAAGCCGGTTTTAAAGTCGGCGTGTTTTCCTCTCCACACTTAATCCGCTACAACGAGCGTGTGCGAGTGAATGGTGAATTATTACCTGATGCAGATCACATTCGTTCATTTGCAAAAATTAACGAAAAAAAGACCGCTTCACTCAGCTATTTTGAGTTCAGCACGCTCTCAGGCTTGGATTTATTCAAGCAAAATAATCTTGATATTGTGATTTTGGAAGTAGGCTTAGGCGGTCGCTTAGATGCCACTAACATTGTTGAGCCAAACCTGGCGATTATTACCTCCATCGACATCGACCACGTCGCATTTCTTGGCGATAACCGTGAAGATATCGGGCGGGAAAAAGCAGGCATTTTCCGTGCGAATACTCCTGTCATTATCGGTGAACCGGATTGCCCAAATTCGATTAAAGAAATCGTCAATTCGTTAAATTGTCACGCTTTTTATCGAGGTAAGGATTGGCATTTTGACATTCAAAATAATCTGTTCCAATGGCGTTCTGAAGCCAAATCTTTCGTAGATTTACCGTTGCCGTTAATTCCGATTCCCAATGCTGGCACGGCATTGGCAGCGTTAATGCAACTGCCGTTTGAAATTGATGATCAAATTATTCGAGAAGCCTTTCTTGAGGCTCAAATGACAGCTCGTTTCCAAACGCTAACAGACAAAGATTTTGCAAATTTTTCAAAAAATAGACCGCTTGCCAAAGTGATTATTGATGTGGGGCATAATCCGCACGCTGCCCGTTATTTGGCTGAACGCTTAAATGAGCTAAAACGCCCAAATCAGCACATTTATGCGGTGTTTAGTGCCTTAGAAGATAAGGATTTATCCGGCATTGTTGAGCCGTTGGAAAGCGTGATTGATGAATGGCATTGTGCCGGTTTGGATTGCTGGCGAGGGCAGAGCGGCGAGGCAGTCCAGACCAAACTTGCAAAAGTATTACCAAATTCTACCGCTTGTAGTTATGAAACCGTGCCTGAAGCCAGCCTTGCGTTGTTTGAAAACGCAACCGAGCAAGATATTGTGCTGGTCTTTGGTTCATTCCATACTGTCGCGGATTTTATGCTTTGGTTAGACAAATAATCAAATTTGAAGCAAAAATAAAGGCGAACCTAATGTTCGCCTTTTGTTTTTTACTCAATTAAAGCACTTTCACAATCGCATCTGCTAATGCTTCAATATTTTTGCTGGTGATGCCTGCCACGTTAATTCGACCTGAACGCACCGCATAAATTGCGAATTCATCTTTTAGTCTGTCCACTTGTTCCGGCGTTAAACCGCTGAAAGAGAACATACCGTTTTGTTCGTTGATGAATGAGAAATCTTTGTTTGCGCCTTTCTCTTTCAATAATTGCACCAACTTCGCACGCATCTCTTTAATGCGGTTACGCATTTCATCTAACTCTTCAATCCATAATGCTTTCAGTTCAGGATCGGCTAACGCCACCGCGACCGCACTTGCACCGTGGGCTGACGGGTTAGAGTAAAGCACACGAATAATTGATTTAATTTGTGTGAATGCACGGTTTGCATCATCAGCGTTATCTGCAATTAAGGTAAATGCCCCAACACGCTCGTTGTATAAACCGAAGTTTTTCGAGAATGAGCTTGCCACCAATAATTCACGGTTGTTTTTCACAAATGCACGTAAGCCGTAAGCATCTTCTTCCAAGCCGTTTGCAAAGCCTTGATAAGCGAAGTCGAACAACGGCAACCAGCCTTTTTCTGCCGATAATGCGGCTAATTGCTCCCATTGTGCAGGAGTTGGGTCGATACCGGTCGGGTTGTGGCAGCAGCCGTGGAGTAATACCACATCGCCTGCTTCCGCTTGGCTTAAGTCTGCGATTAAGTTATCCCAATCTAAACCGTTGGTCTCTTTGTTGTAGTAACGGTAGCCTTTCACATTAATGCCGACCGCTTCAAAAATAGCGTTGTGGTTCGGCCACGTTGGGGTGGAGATCCAAACATTTTTCGCCGAAGTGTGGCGTTTCACAAATTCTGCCGCAATACGCAATGCCCCTGTTCCACCTAAACTTTGAGCAGTTTTCGCACGCCCTGAGGTAATCACTTCCGCATTTTCGCCGAATAATAATGTTTGTGTTGCGGCATTAAAAGCTTGTACGCCGTCAATGGTTAAATAGGTTTTGGTGGTTTCGTTTTCTAATAAGCGTTTTTCTGCTTCTTTTACTGCTTTAACGATTGGGGTTTTGCCCTCATCGGTCATATAAACACCGATTCCAAGATTGATTTTACCTTCACGGGTGTCGGCTTTGAATGCTTCGCCCAAACCTAAAATTGGGTCTGCCGGTGCTGCTTGAATATGACTGAACATTGACATTGGAAATCCTCTTAACAATTAAAAAACAACAGTGAATTTATACGGCTAAATGGAAAATTTAGCAAGAGGGAAAGCATAAAAAAATTAAGTTAATCCATAAATTATTTTAATGATTTACACTTTTTAAGTATGTTTTCACAATTTCCCGATACTTTTCAATTTCTACTTTTGAATATTTTTTCTGATGTTCGTTAAAAACAGCAAGTGAGTTCAGCATTTGCGGAGTAGATAAATATAAACGTTTTAAACTAATATAAACAGCAGGCAAGGCTCGCTTTCCATTTGCAAATGCGGTTAAATTTTGCCAATCACGCTCATCTAAAGAGATTTCTACAAGCGGTTGAAATTGCTCGAAATTTTGCAATTCCTCACAAATTTCCGTGAAAAACGGTTGAAGAGCGAAATCTCTGGCAAAAGCTTGGGTAGCTCGTTGGCTAAATTGTTTGCCTTGCTGCGAAATCGGGTAAATCATCATTGCACTGCGGTAGCCACTACTTGCTTCTTTATTCGGTGTAATTTGCACCAGCCGGAAACCGCAAGCATACCAAAAACGATAGAGTGGAGCAGTCAGCCCAAAGCTGACCGAGAGAAAATCAAGCGGTGGTTTTTTATCTGCATTTTGCAAAATAAAGTCAGAAATTAACCGCTTGCCAATGCCTTGATTTTGCCATTCAGGCTGAACCGCAATACGGGAAATCCGTACCGAACGTAATTGACACGCCTGTGGCAGATTGCCTTGAAAGCAGAGATATTGAGCCACCAAATTTCCTTGAGGACGACGTTCGCCTAACCAAATGGCTTGCGTGAGATTTTCATCTAAATTGCCTTCATTTACCGCCCAAATACCACCGATAAGCTGATTATCTTGATATTTTGGATACAAAATTTGCTGCTCGCCATCAAACAATCGGCGTAGATCCGTTGGGGTGGTTTTGTAGTGGGCGGTGGCGAGCAGGTTGTAAAAGGCAATTTGGTTAGCAATATTTGTTGATTGTAAGGGCGAATTGCAATTCACCCCTACGATATCATCATTTAACAATAGCAATTCACCCACAAATTGCTCAAGCGGGTCATTCTCTCTCCACCGTAACGGTTGAGATAATGTCCAGTGTTTGGATGGCTTATTTAACATCTTCGGCAATTTAAGCTCAAACCCTCGCCCTGTGCCTTCATAGTTTTGCGTAGTCGTGGTTAAAATGACTTTGTCAAAATAATCACAAAGAGTCTTTAGGAGCGGCAAAGGTAAGCTGGCGGCTTCATCAATAAATAGCCATTGATTAGGGGAAATGCTTTTGTTTTTGACTCTCTCAATTAAATTATCAGGAGCGAAAAATGGGATTTGTTGCACGGCAGAACGCCAAAAACTCGGAAGAGCAGATAAAGAGCGAGCGGTAATCAATACATTGTGCTGTTTCGCTAGTTCTGTAGCAAGCAAACCTGCTAAAGTGGATTTCCCACGTCCACGAGGGGCAGTAATTAGATGGATATTAGCATTATCAAGCGGCAGATTTTGCAAAATATTTTGCTGTTCTTCCGTTAATTTGTCAATTTTTGAGGAAATTTGACCGCTTGTTATTGGCAATTCAGCAAGGTTATCGCTAATTTCAAAACCAAATTTTTCCACTAATTGTTTAAAATGCTGATAGAAATTCGGGCAGGCAATAGCGTGATTTTCGTTCCAACGTAACGCATCGAAATCTAATTCGTGTTCTAAATTATTCCACTGAGGGCAAAGCAAAAATAAAGTACCGTTTTCTTGAATTGTGCCGGCAAGAATGGCAAATGCCTCAAGATGAAAATTGATGCCGTTTTCCGCCCGCATATCATAAATGGCGAAAGGGTATTCGTTACCTAATATGGATTTGGCGTTGGAAAAATGAATAGCTTTAAAAGAGTGATTTTCAGGAATGTAAAAATAGCCTTGTTGAGCAAGGCTAAAAGTGTGTGGATTTGTAAGAATAACTAGCGAACGCATTGTTTTATTTAAATTTTCTCTGAAATATACGGATCTTCATAGCCTAATGCTTGCATAATTTCCGTTTCAAGGCTTTCCATTTCAACCGCTTCACCTTCTTCAATATGGTCGTAACCGAGTAAATGAAGTGTGCCGTGAATAGCGAGATGAGCCCAATGAGCTTCTAAAGGTTTTTGTTGTTCTTCAGCTTCTTTTTCCATCACTTGACGGCAGATAATTAAATCGCCTAATAATGGCATTTCAATGCCTTCTGGTACTTCAAATGGGAAAGAAAGCACGTTGGTCGGTTTATCTTTTCCTCGATAGGTTAAATTCAGCTCGTGGCTTTCTGCTTCATCCACAATACGAATGGTGATTTCACTTTCGGGGAAATCGTCTGTTTTGGCTTCAACCGCTAGGGCTTTATGTACCCAAGTATAAAATTGTTGTTCGCTTGGTAAGTTTTCGCTGTTTTCACAGGCGATCTGCAAATCAATATATAAATTTTCCATTTTTATCCTTTGCTAATTATTGCCATTTTTCGACCGCTTGTTGATCGCTCTCACGCCCTTCAATCCAACGTTCTCCCTCTTGAGTTTGCTCACGTTTCCAAAATGGAGCTCGGGTTTTGAGATAGTCCATAATAAATTCATTGGCGTGGTAGGCATCGCCTCGATGAGCCGAGCTTACCCCCACCAACACAATTTCATCGCCGGTGTGGAGTTGCCCGATACGGTGGATAACCGCAACACGTTGAATATCCCAACGGGTACGAGCTTCATCTACAATTTCTTGTAGGGCTTTTTTCGTCATTGCAGGGTAGTGTTCGAGATATAAACCTGAAACATTATCTCCCAAATTCATTTCTCGTACTTTACCGATAAAAAGCGTGGTGGCTCCAACAGAATGATGTTCGCTTAACCAACGGTAAATATGGTTTTGGTCAAATTCGGTTTCTTGCACTTCAATTAAGGTAGAGTTCATTTAGCCCCCTGTTACCGGTGGGAAAAAGGCGACTTCATCACCATCTTTAATCGGGCTGTCTAGTGGGGATATGGTTTGATTGATTGCCACTAATAATTTACCTTTTTCTAACGCAAGTTGCCATTTTTTGCCTTGCTGGCTTAAATGTTCACGCAGTTCTTCTGCCGTAGTGAAATTGGCTTGCACTTCTAACATATCGGTTGCGACAAGTTCACGCACTTGAGCGAAAAATAATACTTTAATCAACGTTGAAATCTCCTGATTTACCGCCGCTTTTATGTAATAGGCGAACATTTTCAATTACCATATCTTTTTGCACGGCTTTGCACATATCATAAATAGTCAGAGCGGCTACGCTGGCAGCGGTTAAGGCTTCCATTTCCACACCTGTTTTCCCGGTGAGTTTGCAAAGCGATTCAATGCGAACTTGGTTGGTTTCAGGTAACGCTTCAAGCTGCACTTCCACTTTAGAAAGCAGTAATGGGTGGCAAAGCGGAATGAGTTCCCACGTTCTTTTTGCTGCTTGAATCCCTGCGATACGGGCGGTGGCAAAAACATCGCCTTTATGATGATTGCCGCTGATGATCATCTGCAAGGTTTCCGGGTTCATTCGTACATAAGCTTCGGCACGTGCAACACGGACGGTTTCTTGTTTCATCGAAACATCAACCATATTAGCTTCGCCGTTTTGGTTGATGTGGGTGAAGTTGTTCATTTATTTTGTCTCTTTAAATTTAGGTAAAAAATTAATATCGTAGGTTTTTCTGTTACTTTCTTTGCTTGTGCAAAGAAAGTAACCAAAGAAAGCACACCCTACTTCACCGCTGTCTTCGCTTTATTTGAATTTGCTTGACGGAAAAATTGAAAACTCGCCAACTTCGTTGGCTCAAACACTCAATTTTTCCTACAAATTCAAAGTCGCTCAGGCGGTTCAGAAGGGAACCCGTTGGAGCGTTACAAGCGGTTAAATTGAACTAAAAATTTGCACAAACGCTTGCGTTTGAACGTCGGCTTTGCCGACGGCACGAAGTGCGAGCGTAGCGAGTAAAAAATCGTGATAAATGCACCGCTTGCCCGTCTGAGCGACTTGCGATTTCTAGGAAAATCTGTACTGTTTGAGCCGCTTGCGGCGAGTTTACAAATTTTCCGTGAAAGAAATCGCAACCAAGCGAAGTTCGGGTCGCCTTTCTTTTGGTTACTTTTCTTTGGCGAAGCAAAGAAAAGAAAAGTAACAGAAACAACGCTTGGTGGTTGTTATCCACCGATACTGGATAAATTATTCCTCACCCCACTATCTCCAATATGCAAATAGTGGTGTTCTCGTTTACCTTGTAAAGCTGATTTCAAGCGAGTTTCAAGCTGTAATTGTTGATCGTCTGACTGCAATAAATCCCGAATATCAATCCCTTCTTCGCCAAATAAGCAGAGGTGTAATTTGCCTAAGGCAGACACTCGCAGGCGATTGCACGAGGCACAGAAATTCTTTTCATAAGGCATAATCAAACCGATTTCGCCTTTGTAATCTGGGTGGGATAACACTTTAGCCGGACCATCGGATATTCCTTTTGGTTGTAGCTGCCAGCCTTCTCTGAACAAACGCTCCATCACAGATTGCCCTGAAAGGTGCTGCTCTTTGAAAAAGCTGTCCATTTCGCTGGTTTCCATCAGCTCAATAAAACGCATTTGAATCGGTTTATCTTTAATCCACGCTAAAAATTTATCTAACTCGTGGGCGGTGTATTGTTTCATTAACACAGCATTGACTTTGATTTTTTTATAGCCAATTTCAAAGGCTTTATCAATGCCGTTTAAAATGGATTGCAGCTTGTTTTCGCCTGTAATCAGTTGAAATTGTCGAGTATCTAAACTATCAACACTCACGTTAATATCGGTAATACCGGCTTGCTGCCAGAGTTCAACATCACGCTCCATTCGGTAGCCGTTAGTGGTTAAGGCGACTTTGCGAATGCCAGCAGTTTGTGAAAGGGTATGAGCAATTTCGGCAAAATCTTTGCGTAAAGTCGGCTCTCCGCCTGTAATACGGATTTTCTCTGTACCTAGATTAGCAAAGGCTTTAGCGATACGTTGGATTTCGTCCACTTTCAGAAATGTCTGCTTATGCGAAGGCGGTTTATAACCATCAGGCAAGCAGTAATTACAACGGAAGTTGCAAACATCGGTAATGGATAATCTCAAATAGGTATATTGACGCTGAAAGCGATCAACAAGCCCGGAAATATCATTACCCACGTTTTTAATTGGGATAATAGATTGCATTTGACACCTTTCTAAACACGAGAGGACAACCCATTTCTAAGTTATCCTTTGAACAGCTGAATCACAAAGCTGTTACTGGCATAAATTCCATATCAAAAATTTGTCTTTAATTTTTAGAGTTAGGAAATAATGCTCGGAGTCTTAAATAAAATTGGTTTTATTGTAGGGGGAGAATGCTGATTAAGCAAGAGGTATATAGTGGTATATTTTAAGCTCAGATCATAACTAAATCAGGTTGGTTTGATTTATATCATTTTTTTGAATAGGTAATTTTGTTATTTTAATTTGACAATTTTTTACTTAGGAAAAAGAATGACTGAAAATAATCAATGGTCTTGCTTAATTAATAAGCAAGGCGAGGTTTTAGAATGGGAAAATAAAGCTGGAGTAGAGTATTTAACGCAGCTAGAACAACTCTGCCTCTATGCTCAAGCGTTTCTCTATTCAGATCAGACTTCATTATCTTTTTTCTATTGTTTGCCTCATCAGCATTGGCTCAAGGTTCTGCTAAAACGCCATCAAGAGTTTACGTTAATACACGCAGAGCAGAGCAAATTACCATTTGAACTGAGTAAGCGAGAAATTGAGCTATTAACGTTAGTCAGCAGTGGATTGAGTAATGAAGAAATTGCAAATGAATTAAATATCAGCAAGCGTACCGTTGGTAAACATATTGAAAATATTTTCTCTAAAACGAAAACAGAAAGTCGAACTTTGCTGGCTGTTTTTGCCATTACAGAGCATTTAATCTGCTTACCAACACCGGGTAAGCTAGAACAATCTATTCTTGCTACCTTTAAAATTGAACAACTCGCGTTGCAAATTGCAAATAAAAAACGACCGCTTGTAATGGATGAACCTGCAACTTTTTCAATTAACAGTTATAGCCATCGCCCTATTATTCTTGGTGTACCCTATGTGGAACAGGGGATTGGACAAATTGATACCAAAGAATTACTTAATGGTACGCAACTTGCGGTAGAAAATATAAATCGGCAAGGCGGTATTAATGGGCGAGAAGTACAAATTGCCACTGCCGGTTTTTGTGTAGAGGATAAATCCAGCATATTAAATGCTTATAATGCGTTGTTGGATCAAGAAGTTGATGCGATTTCTACCGCCTATGCTTGTTATTTGCCCGAAGTTCACGAACTCATTGCAACCGAAGGCATTCCTTATTTACATATTGCTACTCATAGCGGTTCAAATAAACTTGCACAGAATTTGCCAAATAAGCGAATTGAGAATATGTTCCAAGTATGTGCGAGCGATGTTACTTATAGCTTGGGTATTTTAAATTTTCTGCAATATTACCGTTATTATTATGCCGATTTTATGCAAAATAAAACGGTAATGATCGTAAGTGTGAAATGGCAAAAAGTGGATATTGGTATCGATAATTTATCGCACAATTTGCATAAACAAGGCTGGAATGTTGAATATGTAGAGCTAGAACAAGAGCCGACGGCTTATCAACATTTGATGCAGCAAATTCATAATATTTCACCCTCTATGATCGTACTTGCTTCTTATTTTGCGGAAGATATTGTCCATTTTCATCAAGCCTTTATTGAAAATCCGACTAATGCAATTATTTACAGTATTTATGCACCTTCTGCATTTTTACCACACGAACAACCTTGCGAAGGAGTATTGTGGAGTACCAATAGTGGCTTAAGCGATAACTATTTAGGGCGGCAATTTTGCCGATGTTATGAACAGTTATTCGAGCGAAAACCAACCTATTCACAAGCCAGTATTGCTTATGATCAAGCTAATATTTTAGCAAACGCTTGGAAGCAAAGTGTATCGCCTCGCCATTTTAAAGCAGTTTCAAATATTATTCGTCAGCAACCGCATTATGGCGTAAACGGCACTTATTATTTTAATACCGATAGCCAAATCGGTTTAACTTACCCGGAAACAAAAGACTTATCAATTAGCTTGCCACAGCTTATCTATCAAATTCAGCAAGGCAGAAGTGCGGTAATTGCACCTGAACTATTTGCTGATTCACAATTTGTGCTACCTGCTTGGTTTTCTTATAAATGATATTGAGGGAGAGTTTTCTCCCTTTTTTATTTGTTATTTTTGCCTTAGATCAAACTTCATTAACTCTTTTGAGTTAATACGTATTTTTACTTATTGTTTATAACTCTAATGAGTTAATAAAATGCCTTCGTCTTTAATTTTTAGCGTTTTTTAGTGGGGGTAGTTATATGTCTAAGATGAAAAAAATAGCCGCTTTTATTGGCATTATGGGGCTTGGGGCTGCCGTTTTAGGTGGTTCTCAATATGCGATGAAAAACACGAATTCGACTGAATTTTGTGTCAGCTGTCATTCAATGACTCACCCGCAAGCAGAATGGGAAGGAAGTGTGCATTTCTCCAACCGAAAAGGGATTCGAGCGGAGTGTTCAGATTGCCACGTACCGCAAGATGGCTTGCACTATTTCAAAGCAAAAATGGTTGCTTTAAAAGATGTTTGGCATACCTTTGTTACCAACAAATTGCCTGACCAAGAAGCCTATGAGGCTCACCGTTTAGAGATGGCTCAACGTGTGTGGGAGGATATGAAAGAAACAGATTCCGCGACTTGCCGTTCTTGCCATAGTTTTGATGCAATGGTGCTTTCAGAGCAAAAAGAAGCCGCACAGAAAATGCATAAACTTGCTCAAGAAACAAATCAAACTTGTATTGATTGCCATAAAGGTATTGCTCATTTTATGCCTGATATTCAAGTGGACAATGCAGCCGCTGCAGGTGAATTAGCAAAACACGGTGCAGAGTTTACCGAAAATGATAAAACGCTTTATGCTCTTGCAATGACACCCGTTCAGCTAACACAAGGTGGCGAGATTCGCTTATTGCCTTATGCTGAATTGCATCAATGGAAAGAAGATGGCGAACAGCTAAAAGCAACTATTAATGGTTGGCAACAAGAAGGGGCAGAGTCTGTTGTGTATATGGATTTAGGCAAACGCATTATGGTTGCGTTATTACCTGATGAAGCACAAAGTAAAGTTAATATCGTAAAAACGGTTTTCGATAATGTAACTAACTCTAATTGGAAAGAAGTGAATTTTGAAGTTACCGTTCCAAAAACCGCAGTAACTGCAAATATTGCTGCCTTAAATCAATTTGGCAATAACTTAAACCAAACGCATTGTAGTGGTTGCCACGCAGCAATAGGAGCTGATCACTATACCGCTAACCAATGGATCGGCGTAGTGAATTCAATGAAAGATCGTACTTCAATGTCTGCAGATGATGTACGTGCAGTAACCATTTATTTACAACGTAACGCTAAAGATATTGTAGGCAGTTCACATTAATTTTTAACTTAGAGGATACCGAGCTTGTGAACCTAAGTCTCTATTTGGGATATGGTAGCAAGCCGTAAAGAAGCTGAACAAGCGGTCGTTTTTTGCGAAAATTTTGCAAAAATACCAAGCAACTTTACCAATGGATAAGCGAGAAATGGTTTATCCACTCGACTTCAGAAAGGTGTCTATTTTTAACTTAACTTCAAATGAGGTTTATTATGAAAAAGCAAGACAATATTGACGTAAGTCGTCGTGGTTTTCTAAAAAAATCATCACTTAGCTTAGCTGCCGGTGCAGGTTTTTCAACTGGTACCACAGGGGTAGTGGGTGCATTAGCATCAACCAGTGCAAAAGCAGCTGAAATGAATGCGGTTCTAACTGCCGCTCACTGGGGACCATTAGCCGTTGTGGTTGAGAACGGAAAAGTGGTGAAATCTGATTCGGCTATTGATATTTCTGTACCAAATGAATTACAGCACGTTGTGGCTGATCAAGTTCACGGCGAAGCTCGTGTGAAATATCCGATGGTGCGTAAAGGCTACTTAGAAGGTAACAAAGATACAACCTTACGTGGACGTGATGAATGGGTACGCGTTTCTTGGGAGAAAGCCTTTGAATTAGTTCACGGAGGAATAAAATCAGCCCGTGATACACACGGTGCAACCAGTATTTTTGCAGGTTCTTATGGTTGGTATAGCTCAGGCTCATTACACGCAGCACGTACATTATTACATCGCTATATGAACTTAACCGGCGGTTTTGTTGGGGTAAAAGGCGATTATTCGACCGGTGCAGCTCAAGTTATTATGCCACACGTACTTGGTACTATTGAGGTATATGAGCAACAAACCAGCTGGGAAGTTTTACTTGAAAGTAGCGATATTATCGTGCTTTGGTCAGCAAACCCATTAACAACGCTACGTAATGCGTGGACATCAACCGATCAACAAGGTATTGAATATTTCAAAAAATTCAAAGAAACAGGTAAACGAATTATCTGTATTACCCCTGAACGTAATGAATCGGCTCAATATCTAAATGCAGAATGGATCCCGGTGAATACAGGTACTGACGTTGCATTAATGTTAGGTATTGCACATACCTTAGTAAGTGAAGATAAACACGATAAAGCATTTTTGAAAAAATACACTGCCGGCTATGATAAATTCGAAGAGTATTTACTAGGTAAAAGCGATAACCAACCGAAAGATGCCGAATGGGCAGCCAAAATTTGTGGTGTATCTGCAGAGAAAATTAAACAATTAGCCGCTGATTTCTCATCAAAACGCACGATGTTAATGGGTGGTTGGGGTATGCAACGTCAAAGACACGGTGAACAAACTCACTGGATGTTAGTTACTCTTGCTTCAATGTTAGGGCAAATCGGATTACCGGGAGGCGGTTTCGGTTTAAGTTACCACTATGCAAATGGCGGTGTGCCAACAGCAACCGGCGGTATTGTTGGGGCAATTTCAGCCAATGCAGGCGGTGATGTGGGCGAAAAAACGTGGTTAGATGATACTTCAAAAGCCTCTTTCCCATTAGCCCGTATTTCCGATGCGTTACTGAATCCGGGTAAAACCATTCAATATAACGGAACAGAAATTACTTATCCGGATATCAAAGTCATTTACTGGGCAGGTGGTAATCCATTAGTTCATCATCAAGATACGAATACGATGGTAAAAGCGTGGCAAAAACCGGATTTGATTGTCGTAAACGAATGTTATTGGACACCAACCGCTCGTATGGCAGATATTTTATTACCGGCAACAACAAGTTACGAACGTAATGACTTAACAATGTCGGGCGACTATTCAATGATGAATATTTTCCCAATGAAACAGGTGGTTGAACCACAATTTGAAGCGAAAAGTGATTACGATATTTTTGCAGAGCTTTCTAAACGTGCCGGTGTAGAAGATAAATTTACCGAAGGTAAATCGGAAATGGATTGGCTCAAAGGTTTCTATCAATCTGCCTTTGATGCAGCCCGCAAAAACAGAGTTATTATGCCGAATTTCGATAAATTCTGGACAGAAAATAAACCTGTTACCTTTAAAGTAAGTGATAAAGCGAAAAAATGGGTACGTTATGAAGAGTTCCGCAACGATCCATTACTTAATCCACTCGGTACACCGTCAGGTAAAATTGAGATCTTCTCTGATGTTGTTGCAAAAATGAACTATGATGACTGTAAAGGACACCCAACTTGGATGGAACCGGAAGAGTATGCAGGTAATGTAACCGCTGAAGCACCACTGGCTTTAGTTACACCGCACCCATACTACCGTTTACACAGTCAGCTGGCTCATACCTCTCTGCGTAGTAAATATACGGTAAAAGATCGTGAGCCTGTTTTAATTCACAAAGATGATGCAGCAGCTCGAGGCATTGCTGATGGCGATATTGTGCGTGTATTTAATGCTCGTGGTCAGGTTCTTGCCGGGGCAGTCGTAACCGACGGTATTATCAAAGGAACAGTTGCTATTCACGAAGGGGCTTGGTATGACCCGGCAGATGCAGGTCAAAGCGAAAAACCATTATGTAAGTTTGGTTGCCCTAACGTGCTAACTCGTGATGAAGGCACATCAAAACTGGCACAGGGTAACTCTCCAAATACTGCAATAGTGCAAGTTGAGAAATTCACCGGCGAAGCACCGGAAGTAACAGTCTTTAAAGAGCCTAAATACACAGAGGCTTAATAGCGAAAAAAGCACAGAGTTTGAACTCTGTGCTTTTTTGCTTACAAGCGGTTATAATTATTCAATTTTTTGCAAAATTTTCTATTTTTTTAACCGCTTGTTACAGTTACAATAATGCATTTTTATCTTTCAGGTGCATTTTATGACAACCCTTACTTGGTACGGCAAAGAAGAAGCCGTAAAAAAAGCCAAACAAACCCCATATTGTCTATTGCGTGAGTTGCCGGATTTTTCGCATAATATTGCCCGACAGCCGACAGCCGACAGCTCAGCTTCTGCTGAAACCTTATCTAATGTCAAGCAAAATTTAATTATTCAAGGTGATAATTTATCAGCCTTAAAATCTCTTTTGCCCTTTTATTCGGGGCAAGTCAAATGTATTTTCATAGATCCTCCCTATAATACAAAATCTGCCTTTACCCACTACGATGATAATTTAGAGCATTCCGTTTGGCTTTCAATGATGTATCCGCGTCTTGAAATTTTACGGGAATTGCTTGATGAAGATGGCTCAATTTGGATCACGCTTGATGATAACGAAAGCCATTATTTGAAAATTATGCTCGATGAAATTTTCGGGCGGAAGAATTTTGTGGCGAATGTGGTGTGGAGAGCTAGTGATAATAGTAATAATGATGCGAAAACATTTTCTGCTGACCATAATCATTTGATTGTTTATTCAAAAAGTAGTGGTTGGATTTCTAATAAATTAAACGCAGAAGAAAAAAGAAGTCATTTTAAAAATCCAGATAATGATCCTAAAGGGGCTTGGTTTGATGGAAATCCATTAAACTCACCTAAGCCAAGAGAAAATCTAATGTACGACATCGTCGCACCTAATGGAAATATTATTAAGCATCCTAAAAATGGCTGGCGTTGGGAAAAAGAAACATTAGATGAAAAAATTAAATCAGGGGAAATTCGTTTTAATGAATATATGACTTCTATAAAAAGAAGAACTTATTTATCAGAAATGAAAGGGTTACCACCATCTTCTTTATGGATTGATTTATTCAAAACTGGGCATAACAGACAAGCTAAAAGCGAGCAAAAATCGTTAATGGGGGAAAATATTTTCGATACGCCGAAACCAGAACGCTTAATTCAGCAAGTTTTACAAATTGCCACATCAGAAAATGACCTTGTCCTCGATAGCTTTCTTGGCTCAGGTACAACCGCAGCGGTTGCTCATAAAATGAACCGTCGTTATATCGGCATTGAGATTGGTGAACACGCTAAAACCCACGTAGTACCTCGTTTGAAAAAAGTGATTGAGGGAGAACAAGGCGGTATTTCAAAAGCGGTAGGTTGGCAAGGTGGCGGATCGTTTCGCTTTTGTGAATTAGGCGAGGAAGTATTTGACGCATTCGGTTCACTTAATCCGAACATTCGTTTTGAAGATTTAGCTGCTCATATTTGGTACTTGGAAAATCATTTCCCTTTGCAAAAAAATACCGAAAAATCACCGCTTGTCGGTACTTTCAACGGTAAAGCCTACTATTTGTTATATAACGGAATTTTAGGCGATAAACGTCCGCAGGGCGGTAATGTGTTGACACGAAAATTAATGGCAGAGTTGCCATACTTTGCTGAATTTATGCAACAGGGAATGGACATTGTGGTATATGGTGAAGCGTGTCGTTTAGGAGAGGCACAGTTAGCTGAAAAGAAAATTACATTTAAACAAATTCCGTATGATGTAACGGCTCGTTAATAGTGGGAGAAAAAATGAAATTAAAAAATTACCAAAATGAGGCATTAAACCGTGTCAGCCACTATTTTTCGGCTTGCTTGCAATCTGATGCAAAAACTGCTTTTAGCCAAATCCAACCTGAATATAGTTACAAGATCCCAAGTGAACACAGTAATTTGCGTGATGTGCCTTATGTTTGTGTACGAATTCCAACGGGTGGCGGTAAAACATTGTTAGCCTCGCATAGCATTGCCCGTATTGCAAGGCAGTATTTAGATTGCGATTTCCCTGTTACTTTGTGGCTAGTGCCTTCTCGCACCATTAAAACCCAAACCGCAGAAGCGTTGAAAAATCCACAACACCCTTACCGTGCGGCACTTGATAAAACCTTTAATCGAGAAGTAATGGTTATTGAGTCTGAAGATTTTGATTTACTTCGCCCACAAGACTTTGGCAATAAGGCGATTGTAATCGTTTCTACTATTCAAAACTTTCGGGTAGAAAATCAAGATGGGCGAAAAATTTATGCCTTTAATGAAAAATTAACGGCTCATTTTGAGCGTTTACCAATCCATATTCAGACAAATTTAGAAAAAATTTCAATAACAGATCTACAAGAAAACGGTTTAACTGCCAAACAAGCGGGCAAAATTAAGTGTTCTTTTGCAAATTTGTTGCGAGCTTATCAACCTTTGGTCATTGTTGATGAAGCTCATAACGCTCGGACTTCACTCTCTTTTGATGTGTTATCTCAACTTTCCCCGGCGGCTATTTTAGAATTTACTGCTACACCAAACACGGATAGAAAAACAGGGAGTAATGTGTTGTATCACGTTTCGGCAAGTCATCTAAAATCAGAAGAGATGATCAAATTACCGATTGTGCTGACCGAACATCACAACTGGCAGCAAGCAATAGATGGAGCAGTAATTAACAGAGGGGCATTAGCACAAAAAGCACAGTATGAGAGCGATTATGTTCGTCCGCTTGTCTTATTTCAAGCTGAGCCGAAAAACGGCAAAGTAACAGTAGAAGTTTTAAAACAGTATTTAATTGATGAATTAAAAATTGATGAAGAAGAGATTGCTATTGTTACGGGTAATCAGCACGAATTAGATGATATCGATTTATTTAATCCACAATGTAAGATCAATTACATCATCACGGTTGAGGCATTGAAAGAAGGGTGGGATTGCCCGTTTGCCTATATTTTTTGCTCCGTGCAAAATGTTTCCTCAAGTAAGGAAGCGGAGCAGTTGTTAGGGCGAGTATTGCGAATGCCTTATGCTAAACGCCGTCAAATTGAAGATTTAAACCGTGCTTATGCTCATCTTTCCTCTAAATCGTTCGGCGAAACGGCTCGTAATTTACAAGATAAATTGATTGGAATGGGGTTTGAAGCATTAGAAGTAGCTGAAATGCTCCGCATTCCACAACAAGAGAATTGGATTAGTGAGAATGAAGGGGATTTATTCTATACGCCGACAACGGTTTTAGCATTAACGCAATTCCCTGAAATGACGGATTTAAGCGAAGCAGAACGTTCTCAACTCAAAATTACCGAGCAAGAAGGTAGCATTTTAGTGCAAGTAAAAGGTAATTTAAGTGAAAAGTTAGAAAAAGCCTTGATCCAAACTGCAACCGGTAAGAAAAAAGAACAAATTGAGCAACAATTACAAATTCACCAAAATAGAGTTGAAATATTCGCTTCTCCTGCCGAAAAAGGTGAAATATTTAAAGTAATACCTCAACTTTGTATGAATATTCAAGGCGAGTTAGATTTAGCTGATTCACAAGTTCTATTAGATTACCAAAGTTGGAATTTATTGGATTACCCAGCTAAACTTGATGGCTTTAGGTTGCAAGAAAATAGCCAAAGTTTTGAAATTGATGTGGAAGATAAACGGGTTTCTTACCATTTTAATCAACAACAACTTAGCTTTTCTGATGATTGGCTGGAACTAACCGAGCAAGATTTTATCCGTTGGTTGGATAAACAAGTGCGTTTAACTGATATTCCTCAACCTATAATGTTAAGATTTTTGCAATTATTGATTTCAGATTTACTGAAAAATGTAGAAATCACTTTAACTCAATTAGTTCAACATAAATTTGCATTGGCTCGGGCTATTTCAGATTTGATTAATCGTTATCGGGCATTAGCTCAAAAAAATTGCTATCAACAAACACTATTTGGTGATAATGAAGAAGTAGAAATCTGCCTAAATGAGCAGTATCAATTTAGTTTTACACCAGAAAAACTAGCACCACAACCGCCTTTTTATGTAGGACGTTACAAATTCAACAAACACTATTTTGCTCAAATTGAAGAGTTGAAAGCAAGTGGGGAAGAATTTGATTGTGCCGTTGCGATTGATTCATTGCCTCAAGTGAAATATTGGGTAAGAAATCCTGTAAAAAGAGGGTTTTCTTTACCGCTAGCTCATCAGAATTTTTATCCTGATTTTATTGTAGAGCTTATTGATGGTCGGATTTTAATTGTGGAATATAAAGGGGAACAATTAAAAAGTAATGAAGATTCTAAAGAAAAAGCCTTAATTGGCAATCTTTGGGAGAAATTAAGTCAAGGAAAAGGCTTATTTATTATGGCTGTAAAAAGCGATGAAAATGGTCAAGATGTTAGAACACAGCTGCTAAATAAATTAGCCTGATTTGCAAATTTTATGCAAAATATAACCGCTTGTAGAAACAAGCGGTTTAATTTTTTCGATTTTTTGCAAGTTATGCTTTATCCATTGGCTCAAAATCACGTTTAGTTTCGCCAGTGTAGATTTGGCGAGGGCGGACAATCTTGATATTGCCTTGTAGATACATCTCTTTCCAGTGAGCAATCCAACCAACGGTTCTTGCCAAAGCAAACATTACGGTAAACATTGAGGTTGGAATACCGATTGCTTTGAGTACAATACCGGAGTAGAAGTCCACATTCGGATAAAGTTTATGTTCGATAAAGTACGGATCACTTAACGCAATACGCTCTAATTCCAACGCAACTTCAAACAATGGATTATCAATATTGAGTTCTTTCAATACTTCGTGGCAGGTCTCACGCATTACCTTCGCTCGAGGATCGTAGTTTTTATATACACGATGCCCGAAGCCCATTAAACGGAATGGATCGTTTTTATCTTTCGCACGGGCAATAAATTCAGGAATGCGATCAACTGTACCAATTTCTTCTAACATATTGATACAGGCTTCATTCGCCCCACCGTGTGCAGGTCCCCAAAGTGAAGCGATACCGGCTGCAATACAAGCAAACGGGTTTGCACCGGAAGATGCAGCGGTACGCACTGTGGAGGTGGACGCATTTTGTTCGTGGTCAGCGTGTAAAATGAAGATTCGGTCTAATGCACGTTCTAATACAGGGTTTACTTCATACGGTTCACAAGGGGTTGCAAACATCATATATAAGAAGTTGCCTGCATAAGATAAGTGGTTTTGTGGGAACATAAACGGCTGACCGATGGAATATTTATAACACATCGCAGCAAGGGTTGGGATTTTAGCTAACAAACGAATTGCGGTAAGTTCACGGTGGGCTTGATTATTAACATCGATAGAGTCGTGGTAGAAGGCTGCTAATGCACCACTTACCCCACACATTACCGCCATTGGGTGAGAATCTCGACGGAAACCGGAGAAGAATTTAGTGAGTTGCTCGTGTACCAACGTGTGTTTTTTGATAAGTTGAACAAAGTCTTTATATTCTTCTTTAGTTGGACGCTCGCCAAATAAGAGCATATAGCCTACTTCTAAATAGTCAGAATGTTTTGCCAGTTGGTTAATCGGGTAGCCTCGATAAAGTAAAACACCTTCATCGCCATCTACATAGGTAATCTTTGATTCACAAACGGCAGTTGAAACCAAACCGGGATCGTAAGCGAACAATTTATGTTTTAAAAAAGGCTGAATATCTACGTTTTGATACCCTAGCGTACCTTTTTTCATAGTAAGTTCAATTTTTTCACCAGTCTCTAGTGTTAATGTTGCTGCTGACATATATGCTCCTTTTTTATTTTAGGTTTGCCAATAAACTAGATTATTTTTAACAGAATAACAATATTTTTTTATAATTCATTTACAAAATGTGCGTTGGATCACAAATCTTAATTTAGAGAAATTCTCTTTATTTACATTTATACATTTACTGTTTATAGTTGATTTGTTATTAAACTGTAAATTTCATTTTTCGTCATTCGAGGGGGAGAAAATGCCTACACAAGTCCAAATTCCACAAGGCGAAACCATTCAACTGAACCAAGACGGTTCTTTGCAAGTTCCTGATAATCCTATTATTCCTTTTATTGAAGGCGACGGCATCGGCGTGGATGTAACCCCTGCGATGAAAGCAGTGTTAGATGCTGCGGTTGAAAAAGCCTATCAAGGCAAGCGTAAAATTGCTTGGATGGAAATTTACGCAGGTGAAAAAGCAAACAACCTTTATGGTGAAAATACTTGGTTGCCGGATGAAACCTTAGAGCTTATCCGTAAATATCACGTTGCAATTAAAGGTCCGTTAATGACACCGGTGGGCGGTGGTATTCGTTCTTTAAACGTTGCAATGCGTCAAGGTTTAGATTTATACAACTGCCTACGCCCAATCCGCTATTACGATGGCACCCCAAGCCCGGTTAAACACCCTGAATTAATTGATATGGTGATTTTCCGTGAAAACTCAGAAGATATTTACGCTGGGGTTGAGTGGGTAGCCGGCTCGCCTGAAGCAAATAAAGTAATTGAGTTCTTACAAAAAGAAATGGGGGTAAAGAAAATCCGCTTTACGGAAGATTGCGGTATCGGCATTAAACCTGTTTCTAAGCAAGGTACGCAACGTTTGGTACGTGCAGCCTTACAATATGTAATTGATAATAACCGCAAATCACTTACCCTTGTGCATAAAGGCAACATTATGAAATTTACCGAAGGGGCATTTAAAGAGTGGGGCTACCAAGTTGCGGAAGAATTCGGGGCTAAATTAATAGATAAAGGTCCTTGGATGAGTTTAACCAATCCAAAAACAGGCGAAGAAATCATTATTAAAGACAGCATTGCCGATGCGTTCTTACAAGAAATCTTATTACACCCGGCAGAATATGATGTAATTGCAACCCTTAACTTAAACGGCGACTATATTTCGGATGCGTTAGCAGCTCAAGTAGGCGGAATCGGTATTTCTCCGGGGGCTAATATCGGTTATGAAGCGGCTATTTTTGAGGCAACTCACGGTACTGCACCGAAAATTGCAGGGCAAAATAAAGGCAATCCGGGCTCTTTAATCTTAAGTGGTGAGATGATGTTACGCCATTTAGGCTGGACAGAAGCAGCAGATTTGGTGGTGAAAGCGGTATCGAAAACCATTGCAGATAAAACAGTAACTTTTGATTTTGCTGAAATGTTAGAGGGTGCAACATTACGTTCAACATCAGAGTTTGCACAAGATATCATTGCAAATATGTAACTCAAGGATAAGGAGTAAGTTATGGCAAATTTTATAGAAAATTATCAACAACAAGTTGATGAACGTGCAAAATTAGGTGTTGTTCCACGGCCATTGAATGCCGAACAAACTGCACAGCTAGTTGAGTTACTGAAAAATCCACCTGCCGAACAAGCGGTCTTTTTATTAGATCTTTTTACAAATCGTATCCCGGCAGGCGTAGATGAAGCCGCTTACGTAAAAGCCGCCTTTCTAGCCGATATTGTAAAAGGGACAACTTCATCGCCGCTTATTTCACCCAATCACGCGGTGAAATTATTAGGCACAATGCAGGGTGGTTATAATATTGAAACCTTGCTACTGGCATTAGATAAACCGGAGCTTGCCCCTATTGCGGTAGAAGCCTTATCCAAAACATTATTGATGTTTGATAATTTCCACGATGTAAAAGAACGTGCAGAACAAGGCAATCAATTTGCAAAACAAGTGTTAGTGTCTTGGGCTAATGCCGATTGGTTCACTTCTCGTCCGAAACTCGCCGAAAAACTGACTGTTACCGTATTTAAAGTAACAGGTGAAACAAATACTGACGATCTTTCCCCAGCCCAAGATGCTTGGTCTCGCCCTGATATTCCACTTCACGCTCAAGCAATGCTTAAAAATGAACGTGATGGCATTTTCCCTGATGACAACGGACACGTTGGTCCAATTAAACAGTTAGAAGCGTTGAAGGAAAAAGGCTTTCCTTTAGCTTATGTAGGCGATGTAGTGGGAACCGGTTCTTCCCGTAAATCAGCAACCAACTCTGTGCTTTGGTTTATGGGGGAAGATATTCCTTATATCCCGAACAAGCGTGCTGGCGGTATTGTGTTAGGCGGTAAAATTGCTCCGATTTTCTTTAATACACTTGAAGATGCAGGTTCTTTACCGATTGAGGTGGACGTTACCCAACTCAATATGGGCGATGTAATCGACATTTATCCTTACGAAGGAAAAATCCGTAAGCATAATTCTGATGAAGTGTTAGCGGAATTTGAGCTAAAAACGGAGGTATTACTTGATGAAGTTCGAGCGGGTGGTCGCATTCCACTGATTATCGGACGTGGTTTAACGCATAAAGCGAGAGTTGCACTTGGTTTACCAGAAAGTGATGTATTCATCAAACCACAATCTGTTTCACAAAGTAACAAAGGCTACACCCTTGCTCAAAAAATGGTAGGGCGTGCGTGTGGGGTGGAAGGTGTTCGTCCGGGTCAATACTGTGAGCCAAGAATGACTTCTGTTGGTTCACAAGATACCACAGGTCCAATGACGAGAGATGAGCTAAAAGATTTAGCCTGTTTAGGTTTCTCCGCAGATTTAGTGATGCAGTCTTTCTGCCATACCGCAGCTTACCCAAAACCGGTTGATGTAGTAACCCATCACACCTTGCCTGATTTTATTATGAATCGTGGTGGTGTTTCACTTCGCCCGGGTGATGGGGTAATTCACTCTTGGTTAAACCGTATGTTATTGCCGGATACTGTTGGTACAGGTGGCGATTCGCACACTCGTTTCCCTATCGGTATTTCATTTCCTGCCGGTTCAGGCTTAGTGGCTTTTGCTGCAGCAACAGGCGTGATGCCGTTGGATATGCCGGAATCAGTATTGGTGCGTTTTTCTGGCACAATGCAACCGGGCATTACGTTGCGTGATTTAGTTCACGCCATTCCATATTATGCGATTCAGCAAGGCTTGCTAACCGTTGAGAAAAAGGGCAAGAAAAACATCTTCTCAGGGCGTATCCTTGAAATTGAAGGGTTAGAAGATCTGAAAATCGAGCAAGCCTTTGAGCTTTCAGATGCCTCTGCGGAACGTTCTGCGGCAGCTTGTACCATCAAACTCAACAAAGAGCCGATTATTGAGTATCTCAACTCAAATATCACGCTGTTAAAATGGATGATTGCCGAAGGTTATGACGATAAACGCACCCTTGAACGCCGTATCGCTAATATGCAAGCGTGGTTGGATAACCCTGAATTGTTAGAAGCAGATGAAAATGCGGAATATGCGGCAATTATTGAGATCAACTTAGATGAAATCAAAGAGCCGATTGTTTGTGTACCGAACGACCCTGACGATGCTCGCCTGCTTTCTCAAGTACAAGGCGATAAAATTGATGAAGTCTTTATCGGTTCTTGTATGACCAATATCGGACACTTCCGTGCAGCAGGTAAATTACTCAGCCAAGTAAAAGGGGAGTTACCAACCAAACTTTGGATTGCTCCACCGACTAAAATGGATGCAGCATTATTAACCGAAGAAGGCTATTACAGCATTTACGGTAAAAGTGGTGCAAGGGTTGAAATGCCGGGGTGCTCGCTCTGTATGGGTAACCAAGCACGTGTAGCGAATAATGCCAGCGTGGTTTCAACATCGACGAGAAACTTCCCGAACCGCTTAGGGCAAGGGGCGAATGTGTATTTAGCCTCAGCAGAATTAGCGGCAGTTTCAGCCTTGTTAGGTAAGTTACCAACACCGGAAGAATATCTCTCTTATGTAAACAGCTTACAAAATGAGAAAGAGGATATTTACCGCTATATGAACTTCGATCAAATTAACAGCTATGTGAAAAAAGCGGATAATGTGATTATTCAAACTGCGGTGTAATTCCCATCATTAAAGCAATAATCCGACCTTATGGTCGGATTATTTATTTTCCTATTCAAAAAACTATTGCTCTAGCATTCTCAAAAATTCTCTCAAACTTAAGCATTGTACACCGTCATAACTATTGCCATCAAATTCGTCCATTGTAACTACATACTTAGGGTAGTTATCTTGAATTTTGAGTAAATTGCCAAACTCTCGCTCGAGTGTTTTTTCTTCGTTAATCGTCAGAGTTGCTTGCACATAAATTCGCTCGCCTGCTTTTTCAGCTACAAAATCAATTTCTTGATTATTTAATCCACCAATTTTGACATTATAGCCTGCAATTTGCAGATGGTTGAAAATGGTATTTTCCAGCAACTTGCTTCTGTCTTGTACTCGATAACCGATAAGAGCATTTCTCAGTCCAATATCTTCAAAATAGTATTTCTCACCAATTTCAAAAATCCGTTTTCCCTCAATATCATAACGTGGCACTTTATGTATTAGGAACGCATTCGTGAGGTAATCCACATAGTTTTGGACTTGCGTGCTGCTTGTCGAAATCTTTTGTGATTTCAGAAAATCGCTAATTTTCTTAGCTGAAAACAAATTCCCGATATTATCTGCAAGAAATAGCGTTAATTGCTCCAAAAAAGGCACATTTCGCAGAGCATAACGATTGACAATATCTCGCACGGCAATAGTCGAATAAATATTCTTCAAATATTCAAATACAATATTGTCTTGCAAGGGCAAGTCTTTCAAATAAGGCAAACCACCATATTTAAGGAAGTGGGAAAGGGCTTTGTTGCTATCTTCCAATTTCATAAATTCCAAAAATTCAAAATAGGACAATGAGTGGACATTAATTTCAATCGAACGACCACTCAACGCTCCCGCAATATCTCGTGAAAGTAAATGAGCATTACTTCCCGTACAATATAAATCCAACTCATCGTCTAATAATAACGAACGTAGAGCAGCCTCGAAATCGCTGATTTCTTGGATTTCATCAATAAAAATGTAGTTTTTTTGCCCGTTCTTTTTTTGAGCTAATACAAACTCCTCAAGATCTTTTGCTGTCTTTAAGGTGCTAAATGCTAAATCCTCTTTATTGATATAAATGAGGTTTGCTTGTTCATCACTTGCCTGAATCTCTTGCATAATTTGAAATAGCAGGTAACTTTTTCCTACCCGCCGTTGTCCAGTAAAGACTTTAATTAGTGATTTACCGATAAAAGGACGAACTCGCTCTAAGTAGCGTTTGCGATAAATAAGATCTTTTTTCATTATACCCTCTCTATTTTATGATTGTAACTTTACGCTTAAATATAAAAAGTTTCAATCATAGTTGAAACTTTTGTATTTTTTACCAAAAGTTACATTCTTAAATTAAATTTTCCAAATGCCATTTTGCAAAATTTTCCAGAAATTTAACCGCTTTATACCGCTTGCAGTTGCAACTTACCAATTAATCCAGTAAATTCCATTCAATTTTATAAAATAAAGGCACGAATTAATGAACACAACATTAGAACAAGGCAAATTTGTTTTTCTCGACAAACCAGAAAACACAATCACGACCGCAGCTCACTGGGGGGCATTAAATGTAGCCCTTGAAAATGGCAGAGTAGTGAAATCGGAAGGTAGCTTAGCCAAAAATCATCAAAACGAATTACAAGATGTGGTTGCCGATCAGCTTTATAGCCCTGTGCGAGTTAAGTATCCGATGGTTAGAAAAGGCTACTTAGAAGGTAATAAAGACACTACCTTGCGTGGGCGAGATGAATGGGTTCGAGTCTCTTGGGATAAAGCCTTTGAGCTTGTTTCAAATGAAATTCAACGTGTTCGCCAACAATACGGTAGTGAATCGATTTTTGGTGGCTCTTACGGCTGGTATAGTTGTGGCTCATTACACGCTTCTCGCACATTGTTGCAACGTTACTTAAATGTAATGGGTGGTTTTATAAATAGCAAAGGCGATTATTCCACCGGTGCGGTACAAGTGATTATGCCTTATGTGCTAGGGAATATTGAAGTTTATGCTCAACAAACCAGTTGGCATACAATTGTAGAAAATACAGAATTATTGGTGATTTGGTCGTCTAACCCACTCAATACTTTACGCATTGCTTGGACATCTGCCGAACCGGAAGGCATTGATTATCTGGCTAAAATCAAAGCCAGCGGCAAACGTATTATTTGTATCGACCCTGTAAAAAGTGAAACCTGCCAATTTTTAGAGGCAGAGTGGTTGCCAATTAATACAGGTACTGATGTTGCATTGATACTGGGTATCGCTCATACTTTAATTAGTGAGAACAAGCACGATCACGACTTTTTAGCGAAATATACCGTCGGTTTTGAGCAATTTGCCGATTATGTGTTAGGAAAAACTGATAATCAACCGAAAACGGCTGAATGGGCGAGCAAAATTTGTGGCATTGATGCGGAAACAATTAAAGAATTGGCTCACTCCTTTATCGCCAATCGAACAATGCTGATGTCAGGCTGGGGCTTGCAACGTTTGCAACACGGCGAGCAGAGCCATTGGGCGTTAGTTACCCTTGCCGCAATGCTAGGGCAGATTGGCTTGCCGGGTGGTGGTTTTGGTTTAAATTATCGCTATTCCACTAACGGATTAAACGCTAATTCCGGTATTCGTTTAGGGGCAATAAATGCAGGTAAGCCAAATCTGAATATGCCGTTTTTCCCGGTTGCTCGTATTGCTGATGCGTTACTTAACCCAAATCAGACTTACGATTACAATGGGCAAACTTTAGTTTACCCTGATGTAAAATTAGTCTATTGGGCTGGAGGAAACCCATTTGCTCACCACCCTGATACCAACTATTTGGTAAAAGCGTGGCATCAGCCTGAAACCGTGATCGTTAATGAATGTTACTGGACGCCAACCGCCCGAATGGCAGATATTGTACTACCGGCAACCACAAGCTATGAACGCAACGATTTAACCGTAGCCGGGGATTATGTGGTGAAACATATTATCCCAATGAAACAAGTCGTTCCACCACAGTTCGAGGCAAAAAACGACTACGATATTTTTGCCGAGTTGGCGAAACGAGCAGGCAAAGAGCAAGAGTTCACCGAAGGTAAGAGCGAAATGGATTGGTTGAAAGAGTTCTACCAAATTGCTTATGATGCAGCAGAAAAAATCAATACGCCATTCCCAACCTTTGATGAATTTTGGACAGAAAACAAAGTGCTCAGTTTTGAAACAGAAAATCAAAATAACACTTTTGTTCGCTATCAAGATTATCGTAATGACCCGATTAAGCACAAACTGGCAACACCATCAGGCAAAATCGAGATTTTCTCTGAAACCGTAGCGAATATGAATTACGATGATTGCAAAGGGCATCCAACGTGGTTTGAGCATCAAGAATATTCAGGCAAAACAAACGAAATTGAACCTCTTGCGTTAGTAACACCACATATTAAATACCGATTACACAGCCAGTTAGCCTATTCTTCACTTCGTCAATATTACGAAGTAAACGGACGAGAGCCGGTGTTGATTCATACTCAAGATGCCGCTGAACGAGGCATTACAAGCGGTGATATTGTGCGAATTTTTAACAAACGCGGACAAGTATTGGCAGGTGCGGTGGTTACTGATGGCATTATCAAAGGCACAGTTGCTCTTTATGAAGGAGGTTGGTACGACCCACAAGATTTAAGCCAACCAAACACTTTATGCTTAAACGGTAATCCAAATGTGCTAACTAAAAATGATGGTTCATCAAAACTAGGGCAGGGCAATGCACCGAATACTACAACCGTTCAGGTAGAGAAATTTGAGATGGAAGCTCCCGAAGTAGCGGTGTTTAACTCACCTCAATTCAGCGAGTAATCAACCGGCAAGCGGTGCTTTTTTGTAAATTTTTTGCAAAATTTCACCGCTTGTTAGCCCACATAATATGGTATAGTAAGCTATTTTTAGTCATCTCCATAATTCTTATGAAAAACAAATTCCTTACCATCGCCGCCCTTAGCGGACTTTTCACCGTTGCCTTTGGGGCTTTTGCCAGCCACGGGTTATCACAACATTTAGAGCCGAAAGCTTTGGGTTGGATTGATACCGGCATTAAATATCAAATGTTACACACCATTGCTATTCTTGCACTTGGCTTATTCCAAATTGCAAATTTTTCGCAAAATCCACCCGCTTGTAGAGCCAAAGCCTTGAATATTATCGGCGGCAGCTGGGCGTTAGGGATTTTACTTTTTAGCGGTAATCTCTATCTACGAGCGTTAGATGTGCCAACGATTCATTGGCTGACACCGATTGGTGGGCTATGCTTTATGCTTGGCTGGGCTGCGTTAATTTATGTGAGTGTGAGAAGTAAAAATGTTTAATAAATTAGCCCTTTATTGCCGCGCCGGTTTTGAAAAAGAAGTAGCAGGGGAGATCAGCGCCAAAGCCGCCCAACTTGGCGTGTTTGGCTTTGCTAATCTTAAAGAAAACAGCGGTTATGTGATTTTTGAGTGTTATCAGAATGGCGATGCTGACCGCTTAGCTCGAGAGCTGAAATTTGAGCAACTCATTTTTATTCGCCAAATGGTTGTAGTTGGGGATTTGTTACAAAATTTACCTGAAAATGACCGAATTTCACCGATTTTAAGCCAATATGCAGAGTTAAATCCTCGAAACAGTTCTGAAATCTTTGTGGAAACGCCCGACACAAATGAGGCAAAAGAGTTATTAACCTTCTGCCGTAAATTTACTGTGCCGCTACGTTCTGCATTGAAAAAACAAGGTTGGCTAACCAAAACGGAAAATGCGAAGGGGAGTGTTAGCCTGCATATTTTATTTGTCCGTTCGGGTGCGTGCTATGTGGGCTACGCTTATAATCACAATAAATCGCCGTTTTTTATGGGAATTCCACGCTTAAAATTCCCGGCGGAAGCCCCAAGCCGTTCAACCTTAAAATTAGAAGAGGCGATTTTAACTTTTATTCCACAAGCGGAAGAGAAAAAACGATTTAACGATACGATGACAGGCGTGGATTTAGGGGCTTGCCCAGGCGGTTGGACTTATCAATTAGTCAAACGTGGGGTATTTGTGTATGCGGTCGATCACGGCAAAATGGCAGCAAGCCTACACGAAACAGGACGAATTGAACATTGCCCTGAAGATGGTTTTAAATTCCAACCACCAAAACGTAAACAAATTGATTGGCTTGTATGCGATATGGTGGAGCAACCAATGCGTATCGCCAAATTAATGGCAAAATGGTTAATTAACGGTTGGTGCCGAGAAACGATTTTCAACCTAAAATTGCCAATGAAAAAACGTTATCAAGAGGTGCAACTTTGCTTACAATTTTTGGAAGAAGAGTTGGAAAAACAAGGGTTTTGGTTCAAAATTCAAGCCAAACATCTTTATCACGATCGTGAAGAAATCACTGTGCATATTGCAGTGATGGGGAAATCGGAAAAATAAACTCACAAGCGGTAAAATTTTCACAAAATTTTGCAAAATTCTTGTAAAATCAGACCGCTTGTAACCAATAAACACAACAAAAAGGAAAGAATATGACATTAAGAATCGGAATTGTCGGTGCCGGCGGCAGAATGGGGCGTAATCTTATCACCGCAGTGCAAAATGCCGAAGGGGTAGAGCTAGGTGCAGCTTTTGAGCGTAAAGGTTCATCTTTAGTTGGAGTGGATGCCGGAGAATTAGTTGGCATTGGCAGCTTAGGCGTTGTTGTGTCAGATGATGTGGCAAAAAATGCTGATAAATTTGATTTATTAATTGATTTCACTCGCCCTGAAGGCACATTAGAGCATATCGCTATCTGTGTGGAAAATAATAAGAAAATGGTAATTGGCACAACAGGTTTTGATGATGCAGGCAAAGTAGCGATTCAAGCTGCTGCGAAAAAAATCGGCATTGTGTTTGCCTCAAACTACAGCGTAGGCGTGAATTTGGTATTCAAACTGTTAGAAAAAGCAGCAAAAGTGATGGGCGATTATTGCGATATCGAAGTCATTGAAGCTCACCATCGCCACAAAGTTGATGCACCATCAGGCACAGCGTTATCTATGGGCGAACATATCGCAAAAACGTTAAGTCGTGATTTAAAAACGCACGGCGTATTTGAGCGTAACGGTATTACAGGAGAGCGTAAGCGTGATGAAATCGGCTTTGCGACTATTCGTGCTGGTGATGTAATCGGTGAACACTCCGTATGGTTTGCCGATGAAGGCGAACGTGTGGAAATTGCCCACAAAGCCTCAAGCCGAATGACATTTGCTAACGGTGCGGTGCGTGCAGCGAAATGGTTAAACACCAAACAAAACGGTCTGTTTGATATGACAGACGTGTTAGATCTCAATAATCTATAAAATGTAAATGAAGGATAATAACAATGACAAAATTCAACAACATCGAAACCACTTTAGTTCAAATTGGCAACCGAACAGACCCTCGCACCGGTGCGGTGGCAATGCCGATTATTCTTTCTACCGCTTATGGTCGTGATGGCTTGGGCGAATCAACTGGTTGGGATTACACCCGCACCAAAAATCCAACCCGTGCCGTGCTAGAGCAGGGAATTGCTGATTTAGAAGGCGGTGATGCCGGCTTTGCAATGGCTTCAGGTATGGCTGCAATTCAGTTAGTGATGTCGCTATTTAAAGCCCCTGATGAATGGATTATTTCAAGCGATGTTTATGGTGGTTCTTACCGTTTATTCGATTTCAGCCACAAAAATCACGGCACTTTAAAGCCTGTGTATGTGAATACGGCAGATTTAGCAGCGATTGAGGCAGCAATTACCCCTAATACCAAAGCGATTTTTGTGGAAACACCGTCTAATCCGTTAATGGAAGAGTGCGATGTCGCCGCAATTTCTAAAATTGCGAAAAAACACAATTTAATGCTGATTGTGGATAATACCTTCTTAACGCCGGCATTATTCCGCCCGATTGAACACGGTGCCGATATTGTGATTCATAGTGCGACCAAATATTTATCCGGCCATAATGATGTGTTAGCCGGCTTAATTGTAGCAAAAGATTCAGAAGCCACTAAAGTAAACGGACAAAACTTAAGCGAGCGTTTATTCTATTTCCAAAACTGTGCCGGTGCGGTGCTTTCGCCATTCGATTCTTACCTTGCGGTGCGTGGAATGAAAACCTTAGCGTTGCGAATGGAGCGTCATCAATACAATGCTACGGAATTAGCAAAATTCTTGGCAGAGCAGCCAGAAATCGACAGCGTGTTATATTCAGGCAAAAGCGGTATGTTGTCGTTCCGCCTGCAAAAAGAAGAATGGGTACCTAAATTCCTTAAAGCGATTAACTTGATTACCTTTGCGGAAAGTTTAGGTGGAGCAGAAAGTTTTATCACTTACCCGGCAACCCAAACTCATATGGATATTCCAGAGGCAGAACGTATCGCTCGTGGTATCACTAATACCTTGTTACGTTTCTCAGTCGGTTTGGAACACGTGGAAGATATTAAAGCGGATTTACTACAAGCCTTTAAACAGTTGAAGTAGTTGTTCATCCTAAACTTACAAGCGGTCATATTTTTTGTATTTTTTGCAAAAGAGATGACCGTTTGTTTTTGAATGTATGAATAGGTATTTGAAAGGAAAATGTTTATGGATTTATAAAATTCATTATTTCAATACTTTATTTAACATAATATACGTTATGCGAATTTTTTGTGTAGGGAAATTATTTTGATTTATGACTTATTTATGCCATTTTTGTAACAAATACTTTCCATTTTCAACCAAGTTATGTTAGGCTTTAGCAACTTAAAATGAGATAAGGACTTTACTAAATGAACAGCATATTAGATAAAAAAATCAAATCTACTGCAATCCCATCATTATTGTGTGATTTTTATAAAACTTCCCACAGAATACAATATCCGGAAGGCTCTCAATTTTTATACAGTACCTTTACGCCTCGTAGTAATGCAAAAGCACTTTTTCTTCATCGTATTGTTTCATTTGGTTTCCAAGCATTTATTGTAAAATATTTAATCCATTATTTTAATGATAACTTTTTCTCTCGCTCAGAATTTGACGTTGTTACTGAATATACGAGATTTATTGCAGATACCTTACAAATTGAAGATTCCGGCGAACATATTGCACAATTACATCAATTAGGCTATTTACCGATTAGAATTAAAGCCATTCCTGAAGGTAAATCGGTTGCAATCAAAGTGCCGATGATGACTATCGAAAACACACATCCTGATTTCTTTTGGCTCACTAATTATTTGGAAACATTGATTAATGTTTCTCTATGGCAGCCGATAACATCGGCATCTATTGCTTTTGCTTATCGTAAAACATTAATGCAATTTTCTGAGCAAACTTGCGATAATAATAGTCATCTCCCCTTCCAATCTCACGATTTTTCAATGCGTGGAATGAGTTCGTTAGAATCAGCTGAAAGCTCAGGAGCCGGGCATTTAACCTCATTTTTAGGCACAGATACAATCCCCGCCATTTCATTTGTTGAAGCCTACTATGGTTCAAAAAATCTTATCGGAACGTCCATTCCTGCTTCCGAGCATTCTGTAATGAGTTCGCACGGTGTTGATGAATTACCAACATTCCGCTATTTAATGGGTAAATACCCCAATAATATGCTCTCTATTGTGGCAGACACCACCGATTTTTGGCATAACATCACGGTAAATTTGCCATTGCTCAAAGAGGAAATTCTCGCTCGCCCAGAATCGGCAAAAATTGTCATTCGTCCTGATAGCGGCGACTTTTTTGCTATTATTTGTGGCGATGTTACAGCTGAAACCGAACACGAACGTAAAGGATTAATTGAATGTTTATGGGATATTTTCGGTGGAACAATCAACAACAAAGGCTATAAAGTGCTTAATCCGCATATTGGAGCTATTTATGGCGATGGTGTAACCTATGAAAAAATGGTTAAAATTTTAGAAGGATTAGAAACAAAAGGCTTCGCATCCAGTAATATTGTGTTTGGTGTAGGGGCTCAAACCTATCAACGCAATACAAGAGATACGCTTGGTTTTGCGATTAAAGCTACTTCTATCACAATTAATGGCGTTGAGAAAGCCATTTTCAAAGCCCCAAAAACTGATGATGGTTTGAAAAAATCGCAAAAAGGTCGAGTAAAAGTAATTACTTTAGATAGCTATATTGATGGCTTAACTGCTCTTGATGATTTTTCTGATGATCTTTTAGAGCTGGTTTTTGAAAACGGTAAATTGGTTAAAGAAACAAATTTTGATGAAATCCGTCAAAATATTTCTGCTCAGTTTTAGCTAAAGCAAGCGGTTGAATTTTTTAAATTTTTTGCAAAATTTCTATAAAATTCAACCGCTTGTTATTTACTATTTACTTAGTTAAATCAATACGATACACCGCAAAGCCTGTTTCATCATTTTCAACATATTCCATCGGATATTGTGCATTCTCTTTTATAAAAGTTTTTGCTTTTTCCGTTGGCGATGTTTCAAAACGAATATCCAGTTTTACCGTTGCGTTAATTGGTGCGATTCTCCAGTTGTTATCCGCTTTTGGACTTACTTGTCCGTGAGCTTTACTTTCTGAGGTAATATAATTCGCTAACACTTGGCGATTTTCATCAGGTGCAGCAAAAACAATATGTTTATCGCCGGTTCCCGGGAATTTAGCACCATAAGCTCGGTAGTTGTTCGTTGCAATCAAAAACTCTTGGTTTGGTTCAACAGGTTTACCGTCAAAAGTGAGATTTACTACACGGTGTGCGTTTTCATTGATTAACTTACAATCGCCGTCATAGCGAGCCGGTTGGGTTAAGTCAAATTGATAATTTACGCCATCAATTACATCAAAGTTATAGGTGCGAAAGCCTGTCCAATCAAGTAAAGATTGTGGTTTATCACTCGTTGTATCAATTTGTTTGTACATTCCTGCACTGCATTCTAACCACTCTTTCAGCTCTGCTCCGCTTGCTTTAACCACCACTAACGTGTTTGGATAAAGGTATAAATCTGCCGCATTACGGAACGTTAATTCGCCGCTATCTACTTCAGTATAGCCTGTTGGATCGTTTTTACGACCACCTGCTTTAAATGGTGCTCCGGCACTTAAAATAGGAATACCTGCAAGTTCGGGCAAGCCTTTAACTACATTTTCCACATAGGCTTTTTGTGCTTGGTTTACAATTTGAATGGTTGGGTCATCTTGAACTAACGCAAGATAGCTGTACATATTATCTGTTGCTTTACCAATCGGTTGAGCCACAAATTTACGCGTTTCTTCGTGTGTTTCTTTTAATAATGCCGCAATTTCCGGGTGGTTTTCAACTTTTGCTTTTTTCGCTTCGGCATCATAAATTGGACGTAGCTCTGCTCTGCCGTCCACCACGCCCCATTTGCCATTATGTTGAGCTAAACTTAAATCAATCACACTGATATTATTTGCCCAATAACCTGCCATACTTTGAGGAACATTTTTCATTGTGCCTTTTTCAATATCTGCATTTGGCGATTGTGCAAATTCTTTATTTGGGAATAAACGGTGTGAATGTCCGAAAATTACTGCATCAATACCTTTTACATCAGCAAGATAAAAAGCTGAGTTTTCCGCACCTTCTTGATAAGGTTCATCAGATGGACCTGTGTGAGCTAGAGCAATAATCACATCTGCCCCCGCTTCCTTGATAAGTGGAATATATTTTTGTGCGGTTTTAACAATGTCTCGTGCTTCAACTTTACCTTCAAGATTTGCCTTATCCCAAACCATTACTTGTGGTGGTACAAAACCGATATAGCCGATTTTGACGGTTTGTTCTTTGCCGTTTTCATCAATGACTTTTTTCTCTTGAATATCATAAGGTTTGAAGAATGGATCGTCTGTACCCGGTTTTACAATATTAGCATTCACAATGGGGAATTTAGCTTGTTTGATAGCATCATCTAAATAAGCTAAACCATAGTTAAATTCGTGATTACCGAGCGTCCCTGCATCATATTGCATCGCATTTAATGCCATAATTGAAGGCTCTGCCCTGCCCTCTTTTGAACCTTTTGTGGATTGGTAGTCTGCAATCGGATTGCCTTGAATTAAATCGCCATTATCCACCAGTACACTATTTTTCACTTCTTCTCTGGCTTGCTTAATTAAAGTTGCAGCACGAGTGAAACCAAATTTATCGGTTGGGGCATCTTTATAATAGTCAAAATCGGTTAAGAAACTGTGAATATCGGTTGTAGCAATTACACGCAATGCAGCTTTATTTTGAGCATTTTTAGCAAAAGCCGACGGTTGAGTACCTAAAATAAGCATTGCACTTGCACCGAGTTGAATAAATTTTCTTCTATTTAGCATAAAAAATCTCCAGATGAAATAGAACAACAAAATTGCAAAATATTTTAGAAAAATAACCGCTTGTTTGCTACGTTTTTTCGCATTTATACCCTGTTATATCAAATTTTAATCATATTTTTACCTTTCTTTAACTTCAAGGATTTATTTTAATGGCTGAAAGGTGTATCCTTTGTACCTGAATATACAGATAAAATTTGTATGCTATTCAAAGTCATTTCATAAAATAAGGTAATTTGACCATGTCTAAAAACTTAATCTTAATCCTTAACTGCGGTAGTTCATCTCTTAAATTCGCTATTTTAGATCCTAAAACCGGTGATGAAAAATTATCAGGTCTTGCGGAAGCTTTTCATTTAGAAGATGCACGTATCAAATGGAAGTTAAATGGAGAGAAAGGTAATGCCGATTTAGGTGCAGGTGCGGCACATAGCGAAGCACTTACATTTATTGCTGAAAAATTATTGTCTGATGAATTAAAAGCAAATATTGGTGCTATCGGTCATCGTATTGTTCACGGTGGTGAGAAATTTACATCTTCTGTTGTGATTACAGATGAAGTGATTAAAGGTATTGAAGAAGCCGTTCAGTTCGCTCCGTTACATAACCCTGCTCATTTAATCGGAATCAGAGAATCCTTCCGTATTTTTCCAGAATTGAAAGATAAGAATGTAGCTGTGTTTGATACAGCTTTCCACCAAACTATGCCAGAGCAAGCATATTTATATGCTCTTCCATATAATTTATATAAAGAAAATGGTATTCGTCGCTATGGTGCTCATGGTACTAGCCACTTGTTTATCACATCACAAGTTGCAGAATTTGCAGGTAAACCTGTAGATGAAACAAATGTTATTGTTTGCCACTTAGGCAACGGTGGTTCAGTTTCTGTTGTGCGTAATGGTAAATGTATTGATACGTCAATGGGTTTAACACCATTAGAAGGTTTAGTAATGGGAACTCGTTCTGGAGATCTTGATCCTGCTATTATTTTCTACCTATATAAAAATTTAGGTATGTCTATTGACCAAATTGAAGAGACGCTAGTGAAAAAATCAGGTCTTTTAGGCTTAACTGGAGTAACAAGTGATTGCCGTTATTCTGAAGATGGTTATTACGATGAATCTAAACCTGAAGCGAAACGTGCTTTAGATGTTTATAGCTACCGTTTAGCGAAATACATTGGTTCATATATGGCAATTTTAGGTGCAGATCACTTAGATGCTATCGCATTCACAGGTGGTATCGGCGAAAATTCAGGTTTAGTGCGTGAATTAACGTTAAATCACTTAAAATTATTTGGTATTAAGTTAGATAATGAGCGTAACCTAGCTGCTCGCTTTGGTAAAGACGGTGTAATTACAACTGACGACTCAGCGTTTAAAGCTGTAGTAATCCCAACTAACGAAGAGTTAGTAATTGCACAAGATACCGCTAAATTAGCATTATAATAATACAGGGGCAGAGTTTCTGCCCTTTCACTTTCTAATTGGAAATAATTATGTCTAGAACAATTATTCTTATTCCTATTTCAACAGGTGTCGGCTTAACCAGCGTCAGCTTAGGTTTAGTCCACGCATTAGAACAAAAAGGCTCTAAAGTTGGTTTCTTAAAACCTATTGCTCAGCCTATTAGTGGCGAAGATACTTTAGACCGCTCAACTACAATTATTCGTACAGACCAAACTACTGAAGTTGGTGAGCCATTTATGCTAAGCGAAGCAGAAGCATTGATTGGTCAGAACCAAACGGATGTTTTATTGGAAAAAGTGGTAGAACGTCATCAAAAACTGTCTAAAAATAATGAAATTATCATTATTGAAGGTTTAATTCCAACCCGTAAAAATTCTTATGCAAATAGCATTAACTATGAGATTGCACAATCACTCGATGCTGAAATTATCTTAGTTGCAGCTCCGGCTTCAGATACACCGGCTCAATTAAAAGAACGTATTGAAGCTGCTGCTTCACAGTTTGGTGGTCGCCACAATCCGAATTTATTAGGTGTCATTATTAATAAATTCAATGCTCCTGTTGATGATTCCGGTAGAACTCGCCCTGATTTAACTGAAATCTTCGATTCATTCCAACATTCTAATAATAATGTTTCTGAAGTAGAAAATCTTTTTGCGAAAAGCCCGATTGAACTATTAGGTTGTATTAGTTGGAAAGCAGAGCTGATTGCGACTCGTGCTATTGATGTAGCTAAACATTTAGGTGCTTCAATTATTAATGAAGGTGAACTTAAAACTCGCCGTATTCGTGGCGTAACTTTCTGTGCTCGTAGCTTGCCACATATGGTGGATCACTTTAAAGCAGGGAGTTTATTAGTAACTTCTGCTGATCGTCCGGAAGTATTAGTTGCTGCTTCACTTGCCGTAATGAATGGTGTGAAAATTGGTGCAATTTTATTAACCGGTGGTTATAAAATTGATAGTACAATTGCTAAACTTTGCCAACAAGCTTTTGAAACAGGTGTTCCTGTATTCCGTATTGAAGGAAACACGTGGCAAACTGCATTGAGCTTACAAAGTTTCAGCTTAGAAGTACCTGTAGATGATAAAGAGCGTATTGCTGCGATCAAAGAGTATATGGCAAGCCAATTTAATGTGAACTTCATTGATGAAATGTCTAAAGCCGGTACTCGTACTCGTCGTCTATCCCCTGCTGCATTCCGTTATCAATTAACAGAATATGCCCGTCAAGCGAAAAAACGTATTGTATTACCGGAAGGTGATGAGCCTCGTACAGTAAAAGCTGCTGCATTGTGTGCTGAACGTGGTATTGCAGAATGTGTACTACTCGCACCACCTACAGAGGTAGAACGTGTTGCTGAAGCTCAAGGTGTGGTATTAGGCAAAGGTATTACGATTATCGATCCTGCAACTATTCGTGAAAACTATGTTGATCGTTTAGTTGAACTGCGTAAAGCAAAAGGTATGACAGAAGTCGTTGCTCGTGAGCAATTATTAGACAATGTTGTATTAGGTACGATGATGCTTGAAGCCGGTGAAGTTGATGGTTTAGTATCAGGTGCTGTAAATACAACCGCCAATACTATTCGTCCACCAATGCAGATTATTAAAACTGCACCGGGTAGCTCAATTGTTTCTTCAATCTTCTTTATGCTATTACCTGATCAAGTATTGGTATATGGCGACTGTGCGGTAAACCCGGATCCAACCGCTGAACAATTAGCTGAAATTGCAATCCAATCGGCAGAATCAGCAAAAGCATTTGGTATTGATCCTCGTGTTGCAATGATCTCTTACTCAACAGGTACTTCCGGTTCGGGAGCCGATGTTGAGAAAGTGAAAGAAGCTACTCGTATTGCCAAGGAAAAACGCCCGGACTTAATCATTGATGGTCCATTACAATATGATGCGGCTATTATGGAAGATGTTGCTCGTTCTAAAGCACCAAATTCGCCGGTAGCAGGTAAAGCAACGGTATTTGTGTTCCCGGACTTAAATACGGGTAATACCACTTATAAAGCAGTACAACGTTCTGCGGATTTAGTTTCTATCGGTCCAATGCTACAAGGTATGCGTAAGCCTGTAAATGACTTATCTCGTGGGGCTTTAGTTGATGACATTGTTTATACAATCGCATTAACCGCTATTCAAGCAACACAATAATTCACTTATTATTGATTAATAAATGCCCTTTCACGCAAAGGGCATTTTTATTTTTGCCTACCCTACTTTTTAATTTAATCATATAATCTTAGTCGGATAAAACATAGAGAGTAAAGAGGAGAATTTATGGAGAAAATTGAACGCCTGTTTGCGAATAACCACGCTTGGGCAACTCAGATGAAGGACGAACAATCCGATTATTTCAAAAAATTAGCCGAGCACCAAAAGCCAACCTATTTATGGATTGGTTGCTCGGATAGCCGTGTTCCTGCTGAAAAACTAACAGGTTTAGAACCGGGTGAATTATTTGTGCATAGAAATGTAGCGAATATGGTTATTCATACCGATTTAAACTGTTTATCCGTCGTACAATATGCAGTAGATGTGCTAGAAATTGAACATATTATCATCTGCGGTCATACCAATTGCGGTGGTATTAATGCTGCAATGGCACAAAATGATCTTGGTTTAATTAATAACTGGTTACTCCACATTCGAGATATTTGGTTTAAACATAGCCATTTATTAGGTAAATTGCCTTATGAAGAGAGATCAAATGTACTAACTCGATTGAACGTAGCAGAGCAAGTTTATAATTTAGGGCAATCTTCTATTATCAAATCCGCGTGGGAAAGAGGAAAATCGCTCTCATTACACGGCTGGGTTTATGATGTCAAAGATGGCTTTTTGAGTGATCAAGGTGTAATTGCGACCAGCCGAGAAACTTTAGAAATAACTTATCGCAATGCTATCGCTAAGATTACAACCGATGCGAATGAAAAACTAACATTACTTGAAGAAACCTAACCTTACAAGCGGTCATATTTCATTACTTTTTTGCAAATTTTAAATTATTTTAATGAGTATTTTTTGTTCAAACAATTGTTTTTGGTAATAAAGATTTAAATTTTGCTAAAAGCATAAAATATAGTATATAAAATTATAATGCAGCAATTTTCTAACTTTATCTTTATAAAAATCCAATTTTATTAGCTTAAAAAGCAGATAAAACCAGAATTCTTGTTAAAGACATAGCTAGACAGCTATAAAAAAATCCTGCAGAATCGAACCAACTTAATGCGATTTTTGGTTGGAGGATTTAATGAAAAAACTTTCTGGTGCAGAAATGGTGGTACAGTCCCTTAAAGATGAAGGCGTTGAATACGTTTTCGGTTATCCGGGTGGCTCTGTACTTGATATTTATGATGCCATTCATACACTTGGCTTAAACCACGTTTTAGTCCGCCACGAGCAAGCTGCTGTACATATGGCAGACGGCTATGCTCGTTCTACCGGTAAAGTGGGGTGCGTGCTGGTTACTTCAGGACCGGGAGCAACCAATACCATTACAGGTATTTTAACCGCTTATACCGATTCTATCCCAATGGTAATCCTATCAGGGCAAGTGCCATCTAGCTTTATTGGGAGCGATGCTTTCCAAGAATGCGATATGATTGGTATTTCTCGCCCTGTCGTGAAACACAGTTTCTTAGTAAAAAATACCGAAGATATTCCTCATATCATCAAAAAAGCATTCTATATTGCTTCAACTGGTCGTCCCGGTCCTGTGGTGATTGATATTCCAAAAGATATGGTAAACCCATTAAATAAATATCCGTATGAGTATCCGAAATCAGTATCAATGCGTTCATACAATCCAACAGTACAAGGTCATAAAGGGCAAATCAAAAAAGCATTGAAAGCCTTATTGGTTGCGAAAAAGCCTATTCTCTACATTGGTGGTGGTGTAATTAATGCAGAATGCTCTGCAGAAGTTACAGAGTTTGCTCAAAAACTAAATCTTCCGGTTACAACCTCATTAATGGGGTTAGGTGCTTACCCTGCTTCTGATAGACAATTCTTAGGAATGCTCGGTATGCACGGTACTTATGAAGCAAACAATGCAATGCACGAAAGTGATTTAATTTTAGGTATTGGTGTGCGTTTTGATGATCGTACAACAAATAATTTAGCCAAATACTGCCCTAATGCGAAAGTAATTCACGTTGATATTGACCCAGCCTCTATTTCAAAAACCGTACCGGCTTATATTCCGATTGTAGGCAGTGCAAAAAATGTAGTTGATGAATTTTTATCATTATTAGATGATGAAAATCTTGCAAAAAGTCAGACAGATTTAACCGCTTGGTGGCAACAAATTGATGAATGGAAAGCTCGTAACTGCTTATCTTTTGAAGAAAGCTCAGAGGTAATTAAACCACAACAAGTCATTAAAATGATCCACAAACTTACTAATGGTGAAGCCTATGTTGCATCAGATGTTGGTCAGCACCAAATGTTTGCAGCACTTCATTATGGCTTTGATAAACCACGCCGTTGGATTAACTCAGGTGGTGCAGGTACAATGGGCTTTGGCTTACCGGCTGCAATGGGCGTTAAATTTGCTCACCCGGAAGCAACGGTTATTTGTGTAACGGGCGATGGCAGTATTCAGATGAATATTCAAGAGCTTTCAACTGCTAAACAGTACGACACCCCTGTTGTTATTATCAGCTTAAACAACCGTTTCTTAGGTATGGTAAAACAGTGGCAAGATATTATCTATTCAGGTCGTCATTCACAGGTGTATATGAATTCTCTACCAAATTTCGCTAAATTAGCGGAAGCTTACGGACACGTTGGTATTCAAATTGATCACCCGTCTGAATTGGAAGAAAAATTAACTCAAGCCTTTAGCATTAAAGATAAATTGGTCTTTGTAGATATTTTGATTGATGAAACAGAACACGTTTATCCAATGCAAATTCGTGGCGGTGCAATGAATGAAATGATGTTAAGTAAAACGGAGAGAACAAATGCGTAGAACATTAGCAGTATTATTAGAGAATGAATCAGGTGCGTTATCTCGTGTGGTTGCCCTGTTCTCACAACGTGGCTTTAACATTGAAAGTTTAACTGTTGCTCCAACCGATGACTCAAGCCTTTCACGAATGACGATTGTGGCACAAGGCGAAGAAAAAGTACTAGAGCAAATCGAAAAACAATTACACAAATTAGTTGATGTATTTAAAGTAAGTAATTTAAGTGCTTATGAACACGTTGAGCGTGAAGTGTTATTAGTGAAAGTGCGTGCAACAGGTTCATCTCGTGATGAATTAAAACGTATGGTGGATATTTATCGTGGACAAATCGTGGATTTAACCCCGAAACTTTATACCATTCAGCTCTCAGGTTCGAGTGAAAAACTTAATGCATTTATTGAGGCTGTGAAAGAAGAAACCTCAATCGTTGAAATCGTTCGTTCCGGGGTAATTAGCCTCTCTCGTGGCGATAAAAACGCCCTGTAAGCGGTTAAATTTCCGCTGAAAATTGCAAAATCCCTTTATTGAAAGATAAAGGGATTTTCTTATCTTAGAGTGGCAATATCAACACTTTTGATCTGCGTTGATAGTTATAATTTTCTCGCTTATAACGAGGTAAATCTTGAGCATCTGCTAATCTAAAGCCACGTTCTTGAAACCATTGAGTAGTTCGGGTGGTTAGCACAAAGAGTTTTTCCATTCCTAACTGCTCTGCTCTTTTGCGGATATTCTCCAATAAAATATCGCCTCTTGAGGAATCTCGATAATCCGGGTGAACCGCCACGCAAGCCATTTCTGCCATTTTTTCTTCCGAATAGACATTCAATGCCGCACACGCAATCACTACGCCATCCCGCTCAATAATAGTATAGTTAGCAATTTCCATTTCTAGCTGTTCACGAGAGCGTTTAACCAGAATGCCCTGTTGTTCAAGAGGACGAATTAAATCCAGTAATCCCGGAATATCTCTTGCAGTAGCAATGCGAATATTTTCCGAGCTTTCCATTGAGAACTGTGTACCGATACCATCACGAGAGAATAACTCTTGCAGTAGTGAGCCATCTTCTTTATAGCTCAGTAAATGGGAACGTTTTACCCCCTCTCGACAAACACTGATCGCTGCCTGTAAAAAACGGGCTTTTGCCGTATGATACTGCCCTTGCTCGATTAAATTGTTCAGCACCTTTTGTGCATCTTGTGGCAAGATATCCGAAATGACATTGCCTGCTTCATCTAAAATACCCTGCTCTTCACAAAAACCGATTAATTTATCGGCACGAAGTTTAATTGCAACTTGAGTGGCAATATCTTCAAACGGTAAATTAAACATCTCTCCTGTTACAGAAGGGGCTATAGGTCCAAGTAATACGATTGAATTTTGTGCAAGCTGCTGTTTGATGCTCTCCACATTAATGCGGCGAATTTTGCCACTTAAGGCATAATCTACCCCATCAACTACGCCAATTGGCTGAGCCAAGATCATATTACCGCTCACTACATTAATCACTTCGGAATGCGGTAAACGCAACGAAAGGCGGGAAAATAAGTCGTAATGCACTTTCCCTACCGCTTGTTTAACATACTCTAGCGATTGCAGATTTGTGATTCGGATATTGTTGTAATACTCAGGCTCAATATTATTTTGGGCTAAGAGCTGATTAATTTGCGGTCTTGCCCCAAACACAATCACTAATTTGATATTCAAGCTATGCAATAAGCTAATATCATTGATAATATTGATAAAATTTGGGCTTTCGATAACATCGCCATCAAGCATAATCACAAAGGTTTTCCCCCTGTGCATATTAACGTAGGGCGTAGATTGTCTAAACCACTGGGCTAAAGCTAATTCTGTGTTGTGCATAATTTTCCTCGTAATAGTAGCAACTATATTAGCTTTTTTAGAAAAATCCGCAACCATTAAATTGAATAATTAGTCATATTTTTTGCATAAATAACAAAGCCCTGATATTCAAAATATCAGGGCTTTATTTATTATGCTTCAGCTTTAGTTAAATCTTTAACTTCTGTTTCTGCGGTTACTTTTTTAACTGCTTCGATACCTTTTTGGCAACTTTGTTTGGTTTTATACGCTTCGCCTGTTGCAACTACTTCGTGGTTACCTGCTTTTAAACGCCAGCGGTATTCGCCTTTAGCATCTTGATAAATTTCAAAATACATATATTACTCCTTAATGTGCTAACCCCAAACACTGTGTTTGGTTGAGTTAGCTTAAGCGAAATTCAGAAAAATATCAAAGCAAGCGGTCATTTCTTTACAAAAAATTGCAAATTTATTGTGCCGATTGCATCAACTGCTCAATATCAGCAATTTCTTTCGGGCAACCACTGGTTAAATTTTTATTACCATAATCGGTAATCAGCAGGTTATCTTCAATACGGATTCCAATGCCTTTATATTGCTCCGGTACATCTGCTTCTTTCGGAATATAGATACCCGGTTCAACTGTCAGTACAATACCAATTTGTAATGGACGATCCCGCTCTGTGCCATAATCACCAACATCGTGCACATCTAATCCTAACCAATGCCCTAAGCCGTGCATATAAAATTGACGATATGCCTTTTGCTCAATCAATTCGTCCACATTTCCAGTCAAAATACCTAAACGAACCAAACCTTCTGTGAGAATTTGCACTGCTTTATCATTAGCTGCCTTAATAGAACTATCCGGCACAAGTAGTTTTGTTGCTTCTTTTATCATCGTAAGTGTTAATTCATACAGTTCTTTTTGTGGCTCGGAAAATTTGCCGTTAATCGGAAACGTTCGAGTGATATCGCCGGCGTAATAAGCAAATTCCGCACCTGCATCAATCAGTAATAAATCACCATCATTTAACACTTGGTCATTTTCATTATAGTGCAAAATGCAAGCATTCTCTCCGCCTGCTACAATAAAATTATAGGCAGGAAATCTTGCTCCAAAGCGGGTAAATTCGTGCTGAATTTCCCCCTCAATTTCTAACTCATAACGATTTGGACGAGTTTGTTTCATTGCTCGGATATGTGCCATCGAAGAAATATGGCAAGCCTGTTGAATAAGTGCAATTTCGAGTTCTGACTTAATTAATCGCATTTCAGATAACATCGGCTGCCAATCAATCAATGTAGTAGGTGTTTTTTGACGATTTGCGTTCATTTCATCAAATGTAGAAAAAAGAATGTTATCGCCCCATTCCTGCAAGCCCCTTGCATAATAACAAGCGGTCAAATTTGTTAATTTTTTTGCAAGAACGGAGTTTATTTCCTCAACATCAAAGGCTTCGTGAAACTGTAACGTTTTAGGAGCATTTTCAATGCCTAATCGCTTCCCATTCCAGGTTTCCATTAAAGGGTCTTTTTTCCGAACAAAAATAATGCTTTCTGTTTTATCTGCTTGTTTAATCAATAATATGGCTGATTGAGGCTCAGCAAATCCACTGAGATACCAGAAGTAGCTATCGGGTCTGAATAAATAATCGCAATCATTGTTACGACGTTTTTCTGACTCGGTAAAAATCAATAATGCTGAGTTATCCTGCATTTGCTCAAATACACGTTCACGGCGTGCGGTAAATTCCTCTTGCGGCATTTTTGCCAAATAAGCGAGATCCATAAATTCCTCTCTTTATTTCATTTTAGTACAGCTATTTTAACACAAATAATCCCATATTTTTAACCTGGCTTAAATCAATTAAAGCTTATATTTGATATATTGAATGTCTCTCAAAAATGATTTAAGATTAAATATAAACCTTAATACAACAAAAAGACCTTTTTCCATCCATTTTATTTATAATAAAACCAAAAAAGACCCAATATGAGCCATAGAGATAATTATGAAGCTTTCAGTAGAATTACAAAATCAGATTAACCAGTTAAATCAACTCAGAAAACAGGCGTTAAAGCAGGAGCAAGAAGAACAGAAATTATTTGAGAAGAATAAAATTAATGACTTGGAGCATTTTGGGAAGCAATTAAATGCACAAAGGAAATTATTGGGGATCGAACTTACTACGCTTGAGATGCAAACAGGCGTTTCAAGCTCTACTCTTAAACGTTTATTTAAAGACCCGAGCCAAGTGAAATTTCAGACAATTTGTGTGGTTGCAGAAACATTAGGATTTAATTTATGTGCAATCAATACCCATCAGCCTGAATAAGCGTTACAACGTATTGGAAAAACATAAAAAAATCGGGCGTATTGCCCGATTTTATGAGGGAAATTATAAATCCATTAATGAAAGTAGCTCATTATCTTTACGATCAACGTAATGGTCAGATTGGATTCTACGGATAGTTCGTGATTTACCGCGAATTAATAGGGTTTCTGTGCTAGCAATATTGCCTCTACGCTTAATTCCCTTCAATAAATCGCCTGATGTAATACCTGTTGCGACAAAAACAATATTATCATCACGCACTAAATCTTCTAATTTCAGAACCGTATTAATCGGTACATTCATCTCTTTACAACGAGAAAGCTCTTTTTCCGTCGCGGTTAAATGCTCCGGACTATTACCTTTTACTTGGTTACGGGGAATGAGTTTTGCATTCATATCGCCACCTAAGGCTCGGATTGCAGCACCGGCAACAACGCCTTCCGGTGCTCCGCCAATACCATAAAGCAGATCTAATTCACCATCTGGTAAACAACACTGTACTGCTGCTGCCACATCGCCATCTGGAATAGCTATAACCCTTACACCAAGTTTTTGTACATCAGCAATTATTTGTTCGTGGCGAGGTTTCGCTAAAATAGCAATCGTTAATTGAGAAAGTAATTTGCCTTTTTTAGAGGCTACACGGCGAAGATTTTGCTCAAGCGGTAGGTTTAAATCAATCATTCCTTTGCATTCAGGACCGACAACCAGCTTTTCCATATACATATCAGGAGCTTTTAAGAATGTTTCTTTCCCCCTGCAGCAAGTACCGACAGTGCATTTGATTGCCCCATCGCGGTAATACGCGTTCCATCAATCGGATCAACCGCTATACTGATTTCTTCATCTTCCAGACGAGATAAACCGATTTTTTCACCAATATACAACATTGGAGCTTCATCAATTTCGCCCTCGCCAATAACAACTTCTCCGCGTATTTCCATCTGGTTTAGCATAAAACGCATTGCTTTAACAGCCGCTTCATCCGCCGCATTTTTATTACCACGCCCAAGCCAAGAATAAGCTGCAAGTGCAGCAGCCTCTGTTACGCGAGAAAATTCAAAAGAAAGAGTTCGTTTCATTTTTGTTCCTTAGTTTCTTGAAAGAAAAACTTTAAAAGAAGAGAGATTATATTTTAACAGTAACGGGAAGCCTGCGTTACTAAAAAATCATCATTTGCATAAAAATTCATAAATAACCAAACTTTTTTATGAAAATAAGGTCTGATTTAGAGTATAATCTTTACAAGTTTTACATCATTTAGAGGGAATTTATTATGTCATTATCGGTTTTAGACCAATTAGAAGAAAAAATCAAACAAGCTGTTGAAACTATTCAATTACTTCAATTAGAAGTTGAAGAATTAAAAGGTAAAAACGATACAGCAAGACAAGAAAACGAAACATTACGCAATGAGTATGAACAATTAAAAGTGGAGCAACAAAACTTCCAAGATCGTTTACGTTCACTTTTAGGTCAAATCGACAACGTTTAATTTCCAATCATAAACGGCTAAATTGTTAGCCGTTTTTTTATTATCTATCAAATATGGCAAAGCTCTATTTTTACTACTCATCAATGAATGCGGGCAAATCGACTACGCTACTTCAATCTTCTTATAATTATCAAGAACGTGGTATGAATACATTAGTTTATACCGCTGCGATTGATGACCGTTTTGGTGTTGGGAAAGTCAGTTCTCGTATTGGTATTTCTCAAGAGGCGACATTATTTAATGCTGAAACTGATTTATTTGCAGAAATTAAGCAATCTCACAACAATAAAACGTTACACTGTATCTTAATTGATGAATCTCAATTTCTTACTAAAGCTCAAGTTTACCAGCTTACTGATGTGGTTGATAAATTAAAAATTCCTGTACTCTGCTATGGATTACGCACTGATTTCCAAGCAGAATTATTTGAAGGGAGTAAATATTTATTGGCGTGGGCAGATGAATTAGAAGAGCTAAAAACTATCTGTGATTGTGGTAAAAAAGCTCATTTCGTTATTCGTTTAAACGAGAAAGGCGAAGCAATTAAAGAAGGAGAACAAATCCAAATTGGCGGTAATGATAAATATCTTTCAGTCTGTCGTTATCACTACAAGCAAAAATTGGGTAAGTTATAATAGATAACAAGCGGTTAAATTTCTCTAGAAATTTGCAAGTTGCAAAAAAATAACAAAATTTAACCGCTTGTATTTATCGTTTATTCGGTAATTTTTCCCAAGTTACTTCATTTCTTAGATAAACAGGTTCGATTTCAAGTGCAGACTGAACATTACCTTTTGCCATTTCTGCCTGTGCAATAGATAACATATGCCGGCTTGAAGGTAAGGTAATTTCGCTAACTACAAGCGGTAAATTTTGTTCGGAAAATTGCGAATACGCCGCCCAGCCTGTACCGACTACAACCGTATTTTCAATTAATTGAAATTGTTGAATTGCAGCTTCAGGCGAACAGACTTGTTCTGCTACTATCTCATTCCATTCATTACCGTTTCTGGAAAATTGAGCAAAATAAACTTCATTCATTCGGGCATCAATTAATGCAATGACGTTTTCTGCACCGAGTTTTTGGTAGGCTTCTTCTGCCATTGCTTTTAGATTAGAGACAGCCACTACAGGCAAGTTTGCTCCCATTGCTAAGCCTTGAGCAACACTTACGCCCACTCTAACCCCCGTAAAACTGCCCGGACCACGTCCGAATACTAAATAATTAACGTCTTTGATCTGAATATTCGCCTGCGTAAGTAATTCATCAACCATTGGCAAAATACGTTGTGTATGGGAACGAGGGCTAATTTCATCAAGGGTGGAAATTTTCCCATTATGCAGTAACGCAACCGAACAGGCTTCTGTTGCGGTATCTAAGGCAAGAATTGTTGTCATAATCTCTCTAAGAAAATAAAAGGCATACGTTTAAACGTACGCCATTATATAAAAATTAGTTAAAAATTGAAATTTTACGGACGATTTTTACGGCGTTGTTCCACTGCTTGGGCTAAAGCAAATAGTGCTTTTTCGCTATCTTCCCAGCCAATACAAGCATCAGTAATACTTTGTCCGTAAACTAAAGCCTCTAAGCCTTTACCTTCGATTAAATCTTGGCGACCTTCCACTAAATGGCTTTCAATCATCACACCTGAAATAAAGTCTGAACCACTTGCAATTTGTCTGCAAACATCTTCACAAACGTCCATTTGGCGTTTAAATTGTTTTTGGCTGTTTGCGTGGCTAAAATCAACCATAACGTGTGGACGATTACCGGCTTTTTCGATAGCTGCACAAGCTTCAGCAACAGATACTGCATCGTAATTAGTGCATTTATCGCCACCACGTAAAATAATATGACAATCCGTATTACCTGCGGTCGTTACAATCGCAGAATGTCCAAATTTGGTAACAGATAAGAAATGGTGCGGTGATTTTGCTGAAGAAATCGCATCTAATGCAATTTTCACACCACCATTTGTACCATTTTTAAAGCCAACGGCACAAGATAAACCTGAAGCAAGCTCACGATGAACTTGCGATTCTGTCGTTCTCGCTCCAATTGCTCCCCAGCTCATAAAGTCTGCCATATATTGAGGCGTGATCATATCTAAGAACTCACCCGCTGTTGGTACGGTTAAATCATTGATATCTGATAACACTTTACGAGCAATACGCAAACCATCATTTAACGCATAGGTTTCATTTAAATATGGGTCGTTGATTAAACCTTTCCAGCCTACAGTTGTACGCGGCTTTTCAAAATATACACGCATTACTACTTCTAAATTTTGGTTAATTGTAGGATTTGCACGCATTTCTTTGATTTTTTGTGCGTATTCTAACGCTGCTTTCGGATCGTGAATTGAGCAAGGTCCAATTACCACTAACAAACGATCATCAGCTCCGTGTAAAATTTTATGGATTGCTTTACGAGTTTGTTCAACAGTTTCTGCTGCTACATCGCTGGCAGGATAGCGTTCTAATAATGCAACTGGGGGTAATAATTCTTCAATATTTGTGATTCTAACATCATCGTTTTTAGTATCTGTATAAGCCATTTTTCACTCTCTAAATAAAAATAAAGCTGTACTATCATAATAGTACAACAATAAAGACATTTCAAATATTTAATTCACTTTTTAATTAAATGTATTACAAACTGATGGATTACCCGCAGTTAAGCCTTTTTTGAACCACTCTAAACGTTGAGCTGACGAGCCGTGTGTAAAACTATCCGGCACAACATAGCCTCGGCTTTGTTGTTGTAATCTATCATCGCCTACAGCCTGTGCAGCATTAAAGGCATCTTCAATATCACGTTGCTCTAATCTATTTTGCTGAGCAAGTTGATGCCCCCAAACGCCAGCAAAGCAGTCTGCTTGCAATTCTACATTGACTGAAATCTGATTTGCCACCGCTTTAGACTTAGCTCCCATCTGTTCACGCTGAGTTTTACCTGTAATGCCTAATAAATTCTGAACGTGGTGTCCTACTTCGTGTGCAATCACATAAGAGAAAGCAAATTCTCCCGATGCTCTCAGTCTTTTACGCATATCATCATAGAATGATAAATCAATATATACTTTTTGATCTACAGGACAATAGAAAGGACCCATTGCCGATTGACCTGTACCACAAGCAGTTTGAGTTGCACCACGATAAAGCACTAACGTTGGCTCTTTATAAGAGATACCATTTTGTTTGAAATAAGCATTCCAAATATCTTCTGTGCTGGCTAACACTTTAGAAGATAAATCTTCTAAATGTGCTTCTTCGGAACTTTCCAATTTTGATGATGCTTGTTGGTAGCTTTCTTGACCGCCCATTAAACCGCTTAAGTCCACGCCATAATAAGCTCCGACCAGCACAATAATAAAGGTAAGAATGCCCCCTTTACCTCGCCCAACGGACATTCTCCCTGAACCACTTGCACGTCTGTCTTCCACGTTATTACTACGTCTTAACCCACCTAATCGCATAATCTTCTCCAATCCATAAACGAAAATTAAAAATTAGATTGATTTTAGCTCAAAGGCACTTTTTATACTACGATTTATTTAATTTAAATAAAAACAAGCGGTCAGATTTTTTTCAAAAGTTGTAAACTTTTAATGAAATCTGACCGCTTGTATTTCTAATTAAAGCTTATCTTGCAAGCACTTCTCGTTTTCCACCCTTACCCGGTTCAGACACAATCCCCTGTGCTTCCATTTGATCCACAATTCTGCCGGCTCGGTTAAACCCTAGTGAGAATCGGCGTTGAATGTTACTAATGGAAACCGAACCTGTCTCAATAGTATATTCTACGACTTCGTCAAATAGCGGATCTAAATCTCCCCCTGCATTATCATTTTTAGTGTCATTATCATCTGATTTCGATTCTACAATGCTATCAAGATAGTTAGGTTTGCCTCTTGCTCGCCAGTTATCTGCCACACGTTGTACTTCTTCATCTTTCATAAATGCCCCGTGTACGCGGATAATATCCGGACTTCCCGCCCCAGAGTAAAGCATATCGCCTCGCCCCAATAAGGCTTCTGCACCACCAGAGTCTAAAATCGTTCTTGAGTCGATTTGGCTCGCCACCGTAAAGGCTATACGGCTTGGAATGTTCGCTTTAATCACGCCTGTAATTACATCCGTTGATGGGCGTTGGGTAGCAAGAATTAAATGAATACCTACAGCCCTTGCTTTTTGTGCAATTCGCATAATGTATTCTTCCACTTCTTTGCCGGCAGACATCATCAAATCGGCAAACTCATCAACAATTAAGACAATATAGCTTAATTTTTGTAGTGGCGGAGGTAAACTGTCCATTGAATCGCCCGGTCGCCACGTTGGATCTGGAATTGGTAAATTCATTGCCGCCGCTTGGTCAATTTTAGCATTGTAACCCTCGATATTACGCACCTGTAAATGGCTTACTAAAATATAGCGACGTTCCATCTCTTCTACCGCCCAGCGTAACGCATTGGCTGCTTTTTTCATATCGGTTACTACCGGCGTTAATAAATGCGGAATATCGTTATAAATGGAAAGCTCCACCACTTTCGGGTCGATCATAATAAAGCGAACTTGCTCAGGCGTAAGCTTGAACAAGAGGCTTAAAATCATTGTATTCACTCCAACCGATTTACCGCCACCCGTTTGCCCTGCAACTAATAGATGCGGCATTTTCGCCATATCAACCACAACAGGATTACCGCTGATATCCTTACCGAGAGCCATTGGCAAGGTTGCAGTGGTGTGGCGGAATTCATCGCTATCTAATACATCACGCAACCACACGGTTTCACGATGTTTGTTTGGTGTTTCAATCCCCATATAGGGTTTATTTGGAATAACTTCAGTAATACGAATTGCCTTAAACATTAATCCACGAGCAATATCACTGGCTAGACCGGTGATTTTAGATGCTTTAACCCCTGCTGCAGGTTGAATTTCATAGCGAGTAACAACAGGACCGACCAACACATCTTCAACGGTTGCTTTCACACCAAAATTCGCTAATTCTGCTTCTAAACGTACAGAAGTATCACGAATTTCTTGCTCGGTAATTTGCTGTGTTTGAACAGGAGCTTTATCCAGCAAATCCAATGTTGGCAATGGGGTTGTTGGTTTCTCGGTGGTTACTTTGCGTTGTAAAAGTGGGTGAATTAAGGTATCGCCATACCCTTTCGGGTAACTTGGTTGCTCCGTAACCTCTTTCATTGCTTTCGGCGGTGTTACCATAAACTCAGGTGTAATTTCACGCACGTCATCAATTTCATCTTCAACCGTTTCTTCGTACTCTTCCTCAATCACATTTTCAATTTGAACTTGAGGAATGATTGCTTCGTTTTGGATTGTCTCAGTAAATGTTGTTGTAGCTTCCATTTCATTTTCAATTGCGGTATTTAAACGAATTGTCGGCATTTGAACGTCATTTATTTGAATATGCTGCGAGCGATAATCCAATTCTTCAGGTTCAACTTGTTCAATCACCTCATCAGCAGTTTCAAGTTGAGTATTGATATTAATAGTTGGCAGTTCTAAATCCGGTTCAATATCATACATTTCATTATTATTGGTTGTTTCAGTGGCAGATTGTCTTAATCCACTAATATTTGGGCGTTTGAACGCTGAAATATCCGTAAATTGCGGTTGTTTTTCTTCCTCTACATCAACAGTTGTTTCTTGTTCTACTGCAAGCGGTTGATTTTGCTCCGAACTTTGCAAATGGTGCGAGACTTCATCAGATTTGCGTTCTTCTGTTTTTGCCATCAGCCAATCATAGAATTGCAATAAAATAGGTAGCAATGATTGAGCTGAGCAGAAATATAAACCAGCGACTGTACAAATCATCGCAATAAGTAATGCCCCGAACTGCCCTATCGTTTCAGAAAGTACAGATTGCCAAATTCCGCCAATAAATCCACCGGAAAGATAGTACGCGGTGTTTGAGAAAAGTACGCTAAATAAGCCTGCAAGCCCAACCATTAGCAAGAGAAAGCTGATCAAGCGGAAGCAGAAAGTTTTCCATTTCATCTCAGAGCTTAAGCCCATACCTAATACATAAATTGATGAAATAATTAAGGTAAAAGGGATTAATACCGCTACTTTTCCAAACATAGCGTAAAGCATATCAATGCTCCAAGCACCGAAACCACCAGCTTTATTTAAGGTCGTTTGCGTAAGTGTGCTTGCAACTGTCCAGGCATTATCTAACGGACTATAACTTGCCCACGCAACTAGTAAATAAATGCCCAGCAGACAAGCTACTATAAGCATTAACTTAATTAACGTTTCTTTACCTTTAAAATGTGGTTTGAGTTGATCTAACACTCAATTCTCCTTACTTTAACAACAAATAGTTGGTTTGTTTTACTTCTTCCATTACCACATAGGTTCGGGTGTCGTTCACGCCCGGTAAACGCAATAAGGTTGTACCCAGTAATTTACGGTATGCTGCCATATCTGCCACACGGGTTTTTAGTAGATAATCGAAATCTCCCGATACTAAATGACACTCTTGAATTTCGTCTAACTGCTGGATCGCTTTATTAAATTCCTCAAATACATCGGGCTTACCTCGCACAAGGGTAATTTCCACAATAACCAATAAAGGAGCATCTAATAATTCCGGGTTTAATAACGCTTTATAACCTGTAATCACGTTATTTTTTTCAAGGCGTTTAACTCGCTCTAAACAAGGGGTTGGTGAAAGCCCTACACGTTTCGATAACTCAATGTTTGAGATTTTTCCGTTACGTTGTAGCTCGTTTAAGATTTTTAAATCAATAGCATCTAGTGCTTTAGGTAGTTTTTTATGTTCCATATCTACTCCTTTTTAGGCAATTATACTGTGCTAGACACAAATAGTCCTAACTAATTTTGCGATAACACCGATAATAATTGTTTACCAAAAGATTCTCGCCAACCTCTCAACAATTCAGGCATTTTTTCTTGCGGCTTACCATCAATAAACCATTTAAACAGTTGGCTTAATTGGCGTTTACTTGCGATCAGTTCCGGGGCAAGATCAAGCGGTCGAATTTCGGCTAATTTTTGCAACATTGCTTGCATATTGTATTTATAGCCTTTTTCGTCTACTAAACGATAAATAAGCGTAGGATAATTTTCAGGTTTCACTGCTTTTCCTTGCTCGACTAACCAGAGAATTTTTTTGCCGTGAATTCTAACCTCATTAGGGTGCATAAATTCTAATAATTGAGATGTGTGTTTTGGCTGTATTTTAGCAATTTGAAGCAGATTTGCTTCTTTCACCACAAAATTTAACGCCAGATCACGTTTTTCTGCCTCGTCAATCCGCCATTTAGCTAAAACTTGCAAAATAGCCAACTCTTGCTGATTTAATCGCCACGCATTAGCAATATTTTTATAGGCTTTGGTTTTATCTTCAACTCGCTGAATTTTAGCTGATATTGCCTCACACTCTTCTTTAACCGCATTTTGCCAGTTGCCTTTTGCTAACGCCTCAGCCAATTTTTCATAAATTGGTAACAGATACCATACATCTGCTGCTGCATATTGCAACTGCTGTTCAGTTAAAGGGCGAGCAAGCCAATCTGTACGAGAAGCCCCTTTATCCAGTTCAACCTCTAAATAATGAGAAACTAATTTCGCAAATCCCATTGATATACCAACGCCGGCGAAGCCCGCCATAACTTGGGTATCAAGCATTGGTTCAGGTAATTGTTTGAATTGATGCTCGAAAACTTCTAAATCTTCACTACAGGCGTGAAGCACTTTTATTGTGCTTTTATCTGCCAATAATGAGACAAAAGGCGAAAAATCGGAAATCGCAGTAGGGTCGATTAAGCTGACTTGTTTGCCATCATATAACTGAACTAAACCTAATTTGGGGTAGTAAGTACGGGTGCGAATAAATTCAGTATCAAGTGCTATTGCATTTGCTTTTTTAGCCTCTTCGCATACTGCCGCTAGTTGTTCGTTTGTATCAATCCAGTTATAGCAAATTAAAGATTTCATACTCGTTTTCCGTAATTTTTTCAAAGAATAAAATAATTATGTGATCTGTTTCTCATTATAAACAAAAAAAGATTGTTATTTTTTTCAGATCAAAAAATAATTGCCACAATCAAGATGATAAAAGGAATTTTTAAATGTTTTCCGATAACAAAGCCTTACATTTAGGTAAGATTTACCGCTTAATCGAACAATTTGAATTAATTTCAAGAACCGACTTAGCCAAGCTCTCCGGCTTAGCTCCGGCATCTGTAACTAATCTTACTAAAATATTGATAGACAACCATTTTATTTTAGAAAGAACGGTGCAAAATACACTCGCTCGAGGTCGCCCTTCTGTTGGTTTAGCCGTTTCAAATTTCTTTTGGCAATTATTATGCATAACAGTTTCACCACATAAGGTTGAAATTTCCCTTTGTGAATTAAACGGTAAGCAAATGTACAAGCAAGATTATACAATCTCGTCGCAAAATTATACTCAATTAGACGATAACATTTTGAAATTTATCGAAAATTTCCAGCAAGCTCAGACTATCCATAAAGAGCAGTTACTTGCAGTTTCTATAAGTGTTATAGGCAAAATTAATGCAGAAAAAGAGAGCATTACACAATTAGGCAATCACAATATGCTTTGCCATATCACACCTAAACTTGCTCAATTATTTGACTGTCCAATTTTATTAAGCGAGCATTTTCAATTATGGCTATTGGCAGAATCAACTGTGGGTTCTTTAATCAGCCAAAACAATGTAATTTTCATTGAATTAGACGATACAATAAACGTAAGCGTACTGTTAAGCGGCAATTTGCTACATAAACAGTCAAAAATGAATGTTGATAATATGCATATGCCTAAATTCAGCCAATTAAGTGATGAAACATTCCCTGAATTAGACACTATTGATCGCTATAAATTAATTAATCAAGTTACCTTCCCTGCTATCGTGCAATTAATTGATAAATATTTACCAAATGATTTAGCAACACCGGAGCAAAAAATCAGTTTATTTTGTCAAAAAATTGAGGAAAATCAACCGCTTGCATTAACCATTTTAGAGCATATTACCGATAATCTCGCCTATGCTTTAATGAATTTAATCAACATTTTCTCTAGTGAGAAAATTATGTTCAATTCTCCTCTACTTCGGATAAAAGAACCTTTATTTAACCAACTTTCGGCAAAATTACATAAAAATTTGTTACAAGATCTAAAAATTGATTTAGTAACCAGTCAATATGATTGGAATAGCCCATTAATTGCTTGTTCTGCAATAAAACAAGGAATTTATGACGGAAATTTGATCAAGGACAGTATAAATTAATCTTTTCTTGGTTAAACTACAAGGCGTGAATTTTTTGTTAAAGGAATTTGTAATGCCTTCATTATTTATTACCGGAACAGATACAAATGTTGGGAAAACAGTTGTTACCCGAGCGATTATCCAAACCCTTACTGAACACCATTTCCCTGTAGTGGGTTATAAACCGATTGCGTGTGGTGGCGATGACTCTTTACCGACCGAGCCAACTCAATATGATTATGCAACGGAAGATAACTCCGATGTATTAACTATTTTGGAAAGTTGCCCGAAAGAGGTGTGTTATCGAGATATCAACAGTTATACATTTATCCATTCCAGTACACCTGTATTTGCGGCACTAGATGCCGTTCATCATATTCAATTAGAAAAATTGAATAGCGATTTGGCTCGATTGGAAGAAAAATTTCCCAATGTAGTTGTTGAAGGCACTTATGGCTGGCTTACCCCGATTAATAAAGATTATAGCTTTGCTGATTGGGTGATCCAAAATGATATGCCGGTGGTGTTAGTGGTAGGTATTAAAGAAGGTTGCGTTAATCACGCACTGCTTACCGCAAACGAAATTTTGCAACGTGGAGGGAAACTAGTGGGCTGGGTTGCCAATCGGGTGAATCCTGGGTTGCGGCACTATCACGAACTGATTGAATTACTCAGTCAAAAAATTAACGCACCGCTATTAGGGCAAATTCCTTATATGGGGCACCCGGAACAAAAACAATTAGCCGCCTATATCCAAAACCCTGAGCCATTGTTTGAGTATTTTCAGAAATAGTAAGCGGTCCAATTTCACTAATTTTTTGCATATAAAAAGAGAGTTTCCGACTAAAAGAAACTCTCTTTTTCAACAAGATAAAGATTAAAACTTAACTTCAACTCCTAATATAAAATTCCGACCCGGTTGAGAAACGAACGGATGATAAGAAGTGTGAATATAGATCGGCTGATTGAGTAAGTTTGTCCCATTCAAGCTGATTTTATACTCCGCATTCTTAAATTTGTTGCTATAACTTAAACCCAGATTCAACATTGAATGCCCTTTGGTCGGATACTCTAACTGGCTTAAACGGCGTTGGCTAAACATACGATAGAATTCCGCTTCACCTGCCCAATTTTCATTAAATTGTGCATTTACCCGTAAACCTAAACGCAGTGGCGGCGTTCTTGGCGTATTCATATCGGCACGGTAAAGCAGATAAGTTTCGCCCGGTTTCGCATCTTTCGGTAAATGATGTTTATGAATGCCACCTACTTTCACAGGAGGTAAATCAGTCAGCCAACCTCGTACCATATCACCAAAAATCGTCGCTTGATATTGCTCATTAAAGCGATAGCTCATCTCCGCTTCTAAACCATAGAAACGAGCTTTTGCTTGGCTGTAACGACGCATAAACAGCTGGTTTTCACGGTAGAGATTTTCGTTAAAAATATAGTTTTTGAAGTGGTTATAGTACACCGTGGTTTTATAACCGAACTTCTCGCCTTGATAGCTCAGCCCTAATTCAACGTTATTCGACTGCTCTTTTTTCAGATCTTTATTACCGTATTCAAACGAACTGGTCGCCAAATGCGGACCGTGGTAATAAAGTTCCATTGGTGTTGGATGACGTTCATTGTGTGATACGGTAAACGAGAGCTGGTAATCCGGATGGAAGAACCAGTTGAACGTACCCGAATAGGCATAGGCGGTTTTATCGTATGGGGATAAATCCGGCTCAACCTGTCTACCACCTGATTCACTGTAGAATTTTTGTAAACGTCTGATTTCCTCAAGATCGTAGTCGATCTCAATTTTCTGTTTCTCAATGCGTCCGGCAAGCTCAAGGGCAAAGTTATCCCACATATATTGCTCAATCGCAAACAAGCTCAACTGTTTATTGTTATTTTCAACTAATGGGAAACGGACTTCACGGTCGTTCGGAGCATTCATACTGCTTTTCTGTGTCTGATATTGCACGCCCCAAACACCGGTTAAGCCACCAATCGGTGAATGATAAAACTCCAATCGGCTGTTTTTACCCCGATTTTTGTAAATATTGACCGGCTTGCCATAGTTCTGATCTTTCTTCAACTGCTTATTCACAAAAGTGCTGACCGAACCGGCATCTTTTTCATCGTGATAATAATTCACATCGGTATAGCTGGCTCGGATTTTATCTAAACCTCTAAACGGTTTTAACAGTTCGCCTTTCACATCAATTCGTTTGGATTTTAAATCCACCCACGGACCTTTGTGGGTATGGTCGTGGGTATGACCATACGGATTATCGTGGCTGTGCCCTGCATCCATTTCGTGATCGGTTCCGCAATGGAAGTGTGGACCGTGGCTAATCAGATCTTCATCCAGCAAATGCGGATATTTGTAGGTGTAAGCGTATTTATCGCGTACTTCGTTATAGATATGCCCGATACATTCATCAAATTTATGGTTATGTCCCGGCAAGCCGTAGGTGTCGGTGCGTTCATTATACGCTGCTCCAATATAGCCACGCTCGCCCACAAAAGATAAGCCCACCGTGCCGACACGAGAACGGTTGTAGGTATCCGGCACATAATTGAGTCTTTCGCCAAGCTGCAAACTTTTCACCCGATAATTATCACTATGGCGAGCTAATCCCTCCACTCGCAAGGCAACGTGCTGACCTAATCCTAAAGTTGCCCCTAAAACACCTAATCGCTCTTTACTGGCGGTATCAAAACGGCTATTGAGCTCTACTTCATAACCTTTTTCCGGCACAATCGTTGGAATACGTTTATCCACCACATTCACTACTCCAGCCGGCGAACTGCTGGTATAAAGCAGCGTGCTTGAACCACGTAATACTTCTACTTGGCTTGCCAAAAGTGAATCAGCAACTACGGCGTGATCAGGCGAAAGGCTGGACATATCTACTACGTCCGAGCCATTTTGTAAAATTTTAATGCGTGCACCTTCTTGCCCACGAATAATCGGCTTACTTGCTCCTCCGCCAAATGGGTTACTGTGTACGCCTAATTCAGCAGATAAGGCATTTCCTAAGGTTGCCGAGCGTTTTTTAAATTCTTTACCCTCAATAATTTTATCACTGACTTTGAGTAAAGTTACCTCACTGCCTTGGGCTATTACAGGTGTTGCAGTATTGCCAATTACAGAGACTTCATCTAACACGGCAACGTCTTCATTGGTTTGAGCTAAGGCAAGCGTACTTAAATGGGCGGAAATCAGCACCGCCAAAAGGGTTTTGTTTGTCATTTTTCTTTTCCCATAAATAAATTAAGGTTAATAAGTTACGCGAAATTTTATCGACTTTCAACAATAACCATAAAAAATTTATATATATTTTTATATTTTACTCTTGCCAAACAAAAAATATCCATTAATATTTTATGGCTTTTAAAAAGGAGAATTTTTTATGCAATCTAAACTCAAATTAACCTTAGCGGCGGTTGCCGTATCTGTTGCCCTAAGCGGCTGTAAATCTACCGATGGTGCTCGTGTGGTTGAAAAACCAAAAGCTGAACAAGCGGTCGAAATTACCAAAAAACCTGCAAAATCGGAAAATGCAGGCTCAAATAAACCTGATACAAAGGCTGAAACAACAACGCCGACAAAGCCTGATACGCCAGTTAAGCCAAAACCATCTGAGCAACCAAAGCCTGTTGTGCCAGTCAAACCAACAGAGCCGGCTAAACCTGCTGAACCTAAACAACCCATTGAACAGCCAAATCCTGCTGAACCGACTGAGCCGACTAAACCTATTGAAGAAAAACCGGTCGAACCACAAAAACCGACGCCATCAACTTCAGTAAAACCGGTCAATGAAGACAGTTCAGGTAAATTATGGCGTGTGATTACGTTAGCAAACGACGGATTATTAAGCGATGCCGGCAACGTAAGACGTGAAGATCGCGATCATTTTGTTCACCCTAATGCGGATGATTCAAAATCTCCTTTTGTAGCTGATGAAGATGACAAACCTCATAACTACTACTTAGTGCTAAATCTTGGTACAGAGGATAAAGAAAATGTCAGAATCCCAACCTTAATCTCAAACGGAGAAAGTTATTTGGGTAAACATTCAGGTGTGTTAAAAGATCATCAACTAGAAGGGAAACAACTTCTAGTTGGAAATGAGGATATGCCTGATGCCAAACAGATTAATTATCTCTACATCAACCAGCCTTACTCAAGCTACGGTGCGTTATTTACCAATGAAAATGATAGTTCATTGTTTAATATCCGCTTAACGACAGGGCGAGATGGTAAAAAACAAGGTGCAGAAGGCAGTGGCTCAAGCTATGCTGAATATGGCGTATTTGATATTGTCAACGGAAAAGCCCAATGGAAAGATGGTTTAGTAGGAGATGCTATCTATAGAGGTAATGTCATCGCCCGATTTGAGAAAATAGTTGATGGTGAAACTATTGCCTATGCTCCACAGCTTGATGGCGATGTTACCTTAAAACTCCATCTTGATAATGAATGGGAAAAAAATAAGCTCACAGGTGAAATAGACAGCGTAACGTTAGGTAAAATTAAGCTGGATGAAAGTAAATTACCTGATGCAAAATATTTAAGAGAAAGTATCAGTTTTACAGAAAGTGGAATATCTTATATTGAAAAAAACAACCATTTATCAGGTTCCTATTCAACCAAATTTGTTGGCGAGAATCTCAATGATGCAATAGGTAATATTGAGTTAAAAAGCAACAATAGAGAAGGTATTACTAAATATAACGCTGTATTTGGTGGTACAAAATAATCTGACAGACACCATAATTTTAAAGGGGGACTGTTAGATTAAGTTTGATCTTCCACAGATTATTTACATACTGCGATTTTTACAATAATGAAGAAACCCCATATAAAAATACACTGAATGAATATTTTTATATGGGGTTTCTCCTTTAACATATAATGTTTTTTTGTGTTTTTCATTTCGGCGGTAACTCCCCTTGCCTTTACGATTTTTCTCTACTCGCATTTTAAACAACGGATCTGTTACTAACGCTTTTACTGCACTCTCTTGGATATCGCCACGCTGATGGAGATAACCATTATTTTGTTTTGCCATACTATTTCCCTCTTCATAAAAAGTAAGCAATATTCTGTCAAATTCATCTGCCGTTGTATATAAAAATTGGGTATAATTGTTAAAATTTCAATGCAAGCGGTCATATTTTCAGATTATTTTGCAAATTCAGAGGTTTTATTATGAAAAAAGAAGAAGTTGGACATCATTTTTTAGCTCGCTTAGGTAAAACCCGCTTACGTCCGGGTGGCAAAGTTGCAACGGATTGGTTAATCGGGAGCGGTGATTTTTCAAAAGACAAAAAAGTATTAGAAGTTGCTTGTAATATGGGAACAACCGCTATTCAACTGGCAAAACAGTTTGAATGCCAAATTATTGGCATTGACTTAGACGAAGAGGCTCTTGAAAAAGCCCGTGAAAACATCAAAGATCAAGAAGTTGAGCATTTAGTTCAAGTACAAAGAGCAAATGCGACAAAACTGCCATTTGAAGATGAAAGCTTTGATATTGTGATTAACGAAGCAATGCTTACAATGCTCCCACAAGAAGTAAAAGAAAAAGCCATTCGAGAATATTTCCGTGTGTTAAAACCAAACGGTTTTTTGCTTACACACGATATTATGCTAAACACAGATAATGCAGATGAATTATTATCTGAGTTGCGTGATGCGATTAATATCACCGTATCACCACTTACAAAGCCGGATTGGAAAGCGTTATTCCACCATTGCGGCTTTAGAAATGTGGAAACTTTTTCAGGCGAGATGTCGCTACTCTCTCCGAAAGGTCTAATTCACGATGAAGGCGTATTAGGGGCAATGAAAATCGTAGGAAACGCATTAAAACCTGAAAATCGTGAAACGTTCAATAAAATGTACAAAATTTTTAACGATCCTGACCAAAAGTTAGGCTTTGTTGCGGTTTGTAGTCAAAAATAATTTTCCAGTTAGTTAAAAGGCAATACAAAATATGTTTCAAATGTTGCGAGAGTGGTATCAAAGAAAATTTACCGACCCACAAATAGTTGTGTTATTTGGTATTCTATTAATTGGGTTTGGCATTATTTATTTTTTCAGTGATTTATTAATGCCGCTATTAGTCGCTCTCGTATTTGCCTATTTGCTTGAATGGCCAACCCGCTTTTTAACGGTTAAATTAAAGTTGCCAAGAACGTTAAGCGTTATTTTAATCTTAGGTAGTTTTATCGCCTTGCTGTCATTCTTAGGGGTAGTATTGTTACCAACCTTATGGAATCAAGCGGTAACTTTTATTCAAGATTTGCCGTCAATGTTCAACTTGCTCAATGCTTGGGTGCAAGGATTACCTGAACATTACCCGGAATTGGTGGATTACGCCACTGTTGATTCAATTATGAATACCGCGAAAAGCAATATTTTGAGTATGGGAGAGTCGCTTTTAACTCTTTCTATTAACTCTATTATTAGTTTGGTTGGATTAGGTATTTATACATTCCTAGTGCCGTTAATGGTATTTTTCTTATTGAAAGACAAATTAGTGTTAATGCGTTCATTTAGCAAAGTATTACCACAAAACCGTCGCTTAGCTACACGCGTCTGGTTTGAAATGCAACAACAAATTGCTAACTATATTCGTGGTAAATTTCTGGAAATTGTAATTGTCGGAGTTGTAACCTACATCATCTTCCTCTTTTTTGATTTACGCTATCCATTACTGCTTTCTGTTGCAGTAGGGATTTCCGTCTTAATTCCTTACATTGGTGCGGTATTAGTAAGTATTCCTGTAATGTTGGTCGCCTTATTCCAATTTGGTTTATCGCCTGATTTTTATTACTTAATGCTTGCTTTTATTATTAGTCAATTACTAGATGGAAACTTACTTGTGCCGTATCTATTTTCTGAGGCAGTTAATCTACACCCTCTCACCATCATTATTGCCGTGCTGATTTTTGGTGGATTATGGGGCTTCTGGGGCGTATTCTTTGCTATTCCATTGGCAACATTGGTTAAAGCTGTGGTTCAAGCCATTCCATCTAACCATACAGATGCAATTATATTAGAGAAATAAGCGGTTTTTTATAAAGAATGGATACTCAACAACTCTCACAAAAGCCTGCTCGCCACCATCATCTTAACCGACTCAATGCCGTTGTTGCCTTAGGAGGCGGACACGGTTTAGGACGGCTACTCTCTGCTCTGCCATTTTTAAAAGAACGGCTCACAGGTATTGTTGCGACCACCGATAATGGCGGCTCAACAGGACGTATCCGCTCTCAACAAGGTGTAATTGCTTGGGGCGATTTACGCAACTGTTTGAATCAAATTATTGTAAAACCTACGGTTGCCTCTCGCCTTTTTGAATATCGTTTTGGTGGAACGGGCGAACTCAGCGGGCATAATCTCGGTAATCTCATTCTTACCGCCCTTGAAAATATGCAAATCAGACCGCTTGATGGAATTAACCTTGTGCGAGATTTGCTACACGTTAGATCAAAGCTTATTCCGATGTCGGAAACACCTGTTCATTTAATTGCAGAGTTACAATGTGGCACAAAAGTATTGGGCGAAGTTCAAATTGATGCACTGGCTGAAACACCACATCATTTAGAGCTAGATACGCCTGTCTTAGGCACGCCGGAAGCGATTGCTGCTATTCAAGAAGCAGAGTTAATACTACTCGGTCCGGGCAGTTTTTTTACCAGTATTATGCCGAATTTACTGGTTTCAGATATTGCTCAAGCTATTCACCGAAGCCAAGCTAAAGTCATTTTTATTGATAACATCGGGCAAGAACACGGACCTGCCGGGAATTTATCGCTTAATCAGCGAGTTGAATGGATTGAGCACTGTATCGGGCAATCTCGCATAAATGGCGTCATTACAACTGATGATGAACCATCTATACTTCCGCTGCATATTAAAACACTGCGTAAAAATTTATCGGCTGATGATGTTTATTACCGCCACGATCGCAATAAATTAAGCAAAGCGATTGATGAATTAATTCAAAATCTATAACTAAATAAAACAAGCGGTTAAATTTCTCTAATTTTTTGCAATTTGCAAAATGTAAAAGAAATTTAACCGCTTGTACTTTCAATCAATTCATTATTTTGAACGCTCTACCCACTTGCCATCAACGTAATCAACCATCCATTTGGTTGCCTTACCGTTTTTCTCTGAAGTTACATATTGGCGTTTTTCTTTACGACTAAAACGAATAATCGCCTCATTTCCTTCAGGATCTTGCTGCGGAGCATCCGCAAGATATTGTAATTTCTCCGGCAATCTATCACGATACAAGGCTAATTCCGCCACTTTCGGAGCTCGGCTTTCACGCACTTTCGGGAAATTATGAGCCGACATAAATACGCCACTTGCTCCATCTCTTAACACAAAATAAGCATCTGCCTTTTCGCACTTTAGTTCAGGAAAAGCAATAGGTTCTTCTCGTGGAGGGGCAACTTCACCATTTTTCAAAATTTTTCGGGTGTTATCGCAGCTTGTGCAACCCATATATTTGCCAAAACGACCTAATTTTAAGTGCATATCCGCACCACATTTATCACATTCCACAACAGGTCCGTCATAGCCTTTAATTTTAAATGAGCCTTGTTCGACAACATAACCATCACAATTTGGGTTATTACCGCAAACGTGAAGTTTACGCTCGGCATCAATCACATAGCTATCCATCGCTGAATCACATTTCGGACAGCGTTTGCGTGCCATTAAGGCTTTTGCCTCAGAATCTGAATCCAAGACATTCAAGAATTCGGCTTCAGGAATTAAATTCATCGTAGTTTTGCAACGTTCTTTTGGTGGTAACGCATAGCCTGTACAACCTAAGAAAACCCCTGTAGAAGCGGTACGGATAGCCATTTTTCTGCCACAAGTCGGACAATCAATATCTGTCGGCACAATGCTGTTTGGCTTCATCCCTCCTTCAAGCTCATCTAATTCCGCTTGGGTTAGCTCTTCAGAAAAATGCTTAAAGAATGTATTTAATTCATCTTTCCAGTTTTTATTACCTTCTGCAATTTGGTCTAAAACTTCTTCCATATTGGCAGTAAAGTCGTAATTCATTAAATCTTTAAAAGATTCATTTAAACGATCGGTAACTACCTCACCGATTTTTTCCACATAAAAACGTTTGTTTTCAGTGCGAACATAGCCACGCTCTTGAATGGTCGAAATAATTGAAGCATAAGTTGAAGGGCGACCAATTTTACGCTCTTCAAGCTCTGTAACTAATGAAGCCTCATTAAAACGTGCAGGCGGTTTGGTAAAGTGCTGGCTTGGCACAACTTCATCAAGTTTGAGTTTTTGATAAAGTTCTACTGCCGGTAATTCTTGATCTTCAGGATTTTTCCCTTGTACCGGCAATACTCTCGTCCAACCATCAAAACGCATTACACGTCCGCTCGCTTTTAATTCATAATCTCCGGCACGAACAGTTAATGAAGTAGAATCGTAGCGTGCAGGCAACATCTGGCAAGCTAAGAAACGACGCCAAATTAAGTCATATAAACGTTCAGCGTCTTTATCCATACCTTTTAAGTCTGCCATTTTCACATTCACATCAGAAGGACGAATAGCTTCGTGGGCTTCTTGTGCATTATCTTTACTGCGATACACATTGGCTTTCTCTGGCAAATAATTTGCCCCAAAGTTATCTTCAATATAACCACGAGCCATCGCCAGAGCTTCACGGCTTAAGTTTGTAGAGTCGGTACGCATATAGGTAATATAACCCGCTTCATACAAACGTTGAGCCAACATCATTGTTTTCTTTACCCCAAAGCCTAAACGTGTGCTTGCGGTACGTTGTAACGATGAAGTAATGAATGGAGCAGATGCTCGAGAACTGGTCTCTTTTGCTTCAATATTAGAAACAATAAAATCACTTTTTTCTAATGCTTGAACGGCAACATTCGCATCTTCTTCATTTTTCGCTGAGAATTTTTTACCTTTGTAAGCCGTCAATTCAAGCGGTAATTTTTTACGATTAATTTGCGTATTGGCTAAAATGGTCCAAAATTCTTCACTTTGGAAAGCTTTAATTTCACGCTCTCGCTCAACTAACAATTTCACCGCGACAGATTGCACACGCCCGGCAGATAAACCTCGAGCGACTTTTTTCCAAAGTAATGGCGATACCATAAAGCCCACCACTCTGTCTAAAAAGCGGCGGGTTTGTTGGGAATTCACTCGATCAATATTCAGTGGCTGCGGATCTTCAAACGCCTTTTTAATCGCATCTTTGGTAATTTCATTAAACACAACTCGACTAAAACGACTATCATCACCGCCAATAATTTCACGTAAATGCCACGCAATAGCTTCCCCTTCTCTATCCAAGTCGGTTGCCAGATAGATATGGTCTGCTTTCTTCGCCAGCGATTTTAATTCAGATACTACTTTTTCTTTATCAGGCATAATCTGATAGTTCGCTTTCCAGCCGTTGTATGGATCAATTCCCATACGTTTCACTAAAGCTGTACGTTCTTTTTCTGCCTTTACTTTTGCTTTTTCTGTTGCACTTAGCCCTTTAGTTGAAATCGGCTTTGCTTTTTCCGTTTTTTCATCGCTGCCGCTTTTCGGTAAATCACGGATATGCCCCACGCTTGATTTCACAACATAGTCGCTACCAAGATATTGATTAATTTTTTTCGCCTTAGCCGGAGACTCCACAATAACGAGTGATTTTCCCATAGTTTATTACCTAATTTTTAATAATTATTTGGATTTTCTTTAAATTATTTCTTTTTTAATTGATTTTTCAATATACTATTTTTACGATAGCAAGCCTTAGCAAAAATTACAATATAAAGAAGAGAGAAAATGGACAAACTAAACGCAATCAGTTTATTTTGCAAAGTAGTTGAAACCCAAAGTTTTACCCAAGCCGCACAACAAACCCAAATCTCACTGCCAATGGCGAGTAAATTAGTGGCTCAACTGGAAGAGTATTTGAATGTACGTTTATTACAACGCACCACGCGTAAAATTACGCCAACGGAAGCAGGGTTACTTTATTATCATCGCTGTTTGCCTATTTTAAATGAATTGAAAGAGGCGGAAGCAAGTGTCAGTAATATCAGCTCAACGCTACAAGGCAAAATTACAATGTCTGTGCCAATGGATTTTGGTTCTCGCTTTATTGCACCTTATTTAGGAAAATTTATGGAACGCTACCCTAATTTACAGCTCCATATTGAATTTAGCGACCGTCGCGTTGATGTCATTGCCGAAGGCTTTGATTTAGTTTTGCGTATTGGTAGCCTTACGGACAGCTCTATCGTGGCGAAAAAAATTGCTGATTCGCACTTAATGCTAGTTGCCTCTCCTGACTATTTAGCCAAAAATAACGAGCCTCAAAGTCTAGAAGAACTCAGTAAACGTGGTTGCTTGCTTTACGAATATCACCCACAGTGGCAATTCACGCAGCAAGGACAAAAAAGTAGCATTAAGCCTGAGGGAAAAATTTACAGCAATAACGGCTATGCATTAGTCCAAATGGCAAAAGCCGGGCTAGGTATTATCAATATTCCTAAATTTTTGATAAAGGAAGAACTCAAAAATGGAGAGCTAGTGCCGATTATGCCATTTTTAGAACAAGACACGCTGCAAATCAGCTTACTCTACCCTAACCGCCGTTACCTTTCGCCAAAAGTTCGAGTGTTAATCGATTTTTTCTCTCAACTGATGAAAGAACAACAACAATATTTGTAGGTAAAAAGGCTGTAACAGATAGCTTCAATTACAGCCTTTCAATTGCAAGAAAATGTAGAAATCTGACCGCTTGTAAAATGCTTTTAAAGATTAAATAGTCTCTTAATCACATTAACAACCAAATTACGTTTTGGGATAATCGAATCAACGACCAAATATTCTGTCTTCGCGTGCATATTCCCCCCAGTTGGACCTAATCCATCAATAGTTGGACAACCCGCTGAGGCAGCAATATTACCATCGCTTAATCCACCCGCATCAACCCATTTAATCTCGGTTTGTAATGCTTTACCTACCTCATCAAATAATACTTTGATTTTTGGTAGATGTACCTCATCAATCATCGGGGCTTCATCATTTACCAATATTTTAGTAGAAGTTACCCCCTCTATAAGCGGATTGCCTAACACTCGTTGTAATTGCTCTTCAAAATATTTTCTTGATGATGGCAAACGATAACGCATTTCAATAGTCAATTTGGCGTAATCCGCGATCACATTATGTGCAATACCGCCGTGCGTCATTACACAATTAAAAGTATGCCCTATTTGGTAATCGTTCAGCTTGGAGAATTCCACAATAAAATTAGCGGCTTCAACTAATGCCGAACGCCCACGTTCCGGATTATTTCCAGCGTGAGCAGCAACACCGTGAAACTCAACATCATAGGTAATAACACCTTTACGAGTTGCAACCATTGAGCCATCTTCACGAGCGGGTTCCATTACAAAGCAATATTTTGACTTACGAGCATATTCACGAATACTCTCTTTGGCATAAGTTGAGCCGATTTCTTCGTGTGAGTTGAGATAAATCGCAATTTTTAATTTACTTAAATCCAGCTTCTCTAAAATATAGAAGGTTAAAAGAGCCCCTGATTTATCATCAATCGCTCCTAGTGCATTAACAATCCCATCTTTACGAGCAAATGGAACATCTTTGCCTGTACCAACAGGAAAAACCGTATCCATATGAGCTACAAAAAGAATATCGTATTGCGAAGCATTAAGATCGTTACTAATAAGTAAGCTCTCTGCTACCTTATCGCTTGTCATTGGTAAACGCTTATACTCTAATCCTGATTTTTCTGCTTTACGAATGAACCACTGAGCAACTTGATTAACACCTTCAATCGAATTTGCCGGGCTTTCAACGTCAGTAATTTCTTTTAATTCAGCTAAAAATTTTTCTACGGTTTGAGTTTCCATTACTATTATCTCCTAGATTAAAAATTGCATTACAAACATCGCAAGATAAGCATTGATGATACAGATACCAAATAGCACTAAATAATGTTTGCCCGGCACACCTAATACACCTAGAATACGCCCCATATATTGCACCGTCGAGCCTACTAACGCCATACCCGGCAATAAGATAGCAACATGCTGAGCATTTAGTACGCCTTCTTGTACTAAAGCAACTAAGACACCAGCCGCTCCGCCCCAACTAAGGAATGCAGCAAGGAATACGGCAATAGCTTCACCGGGTAAACCAAGAGGTGCCATAATAAAACCAAGCCATTCGCCGATTATTTTCAGTAAGCCAGAAGCATTAAGCATATAAATAATAACAAATGCCATCAGTACGTTAGGAATAGTACTATGTACGGCAATATCCCAACCTTTACGAGCACCATCAATAAAAATATCCGTAATTAATTTCTTTTGCGAACTCATACTTCTGCCTCCGTCTCTTTTACAAATTTTTTCACATATAAACGCATTAAATTAGCACCAAAGATTTTGAATAGGAAAATCACTCCTAAGCATATTGCAATAGAAGTCGGTGCAACTGTACCTGATTTATCTGAAATCAATAACAATGGTGCAAAAGAGGCTAAGAAGTTCGTAAGTAACGCACCTGCACTAAATTGGAAAGCAGCAAAAATTAATAATTCTTTATAAGTGATTTTACCTTCATCGCGTAAGAATTTGGTGGTTGAACTTCCTGCATCTGTACTTTGAGTACTTGCAATCAATGAAATTGAACAGTTTCCAGGAATTCCCATTAACGGTCTTAAGATTGGGCTTAACCATTTTGAAGCAGCCACCAAAGCACCAAAATGTTCAAAAATTGCGACAAAACCAAGTGCTAACATCACGCTAGGCACTAGTGTTAAGGCAAAAATAAATCCGCCTTTTGCACTCGTTCCCCCAGCAGCTTTCAACCATTCAGGGAATTGTCCTGTTAATTTGCCAAAATCAAAAATACCACCGGCAATATCTTTAGCAAAACCACCGAAGAAAATTACCGCACACGCTAATGAAATCGTGCCAACAATCAGCTTTTTCGTTGTTACATTGTCTTCCATAAATACTCCTTAAAATAGAATGAAACTGATTTTATTCTATAACGAGCATCTAAAAAACGCTGTGATCTACTTCGCAAAAACACCAACAAGCGGTCAAATTTTCTTGATAATTTGCAAATTAAATAAGGAAAGAGATCGCTAAAAACAAAACAAGCAGTTATTTTCATAACTGCTTGTTTTAAACATTTCTATTTACTAATCAAAAATTCTTAATTTTCTTAAGATGAAAATTAACAAGGCTGCACCTAATACACCAAAGAAAATACCAATTATATTGAAATCTCCTGCTTTGTATGCAGAACCAATGCCTAATATGTCGCCAAATAACCAACGTCCTAAAGATGAACCGACAATACCTACAATGATATTTTTACAAAGACCACCTTCACTTTTCATTACAATTGATGCTAACCAACCAATAATAGCACCGACAATAATTGCAGCAATCCAGCCCATAACATACTCCTTGTGTTTTATTGAAAAATAATTTAATAACTTCTCGCTATTATTCCATAATTATTAAAAGGTTTCTTTTGCTTCTTTTAATAAATCTTGAGGTAAATTAATACCTAAGTCTTTTGCTGTTTTTGTATTAATAGAAAGCTCTAATTGGCTCACTTCTTGTGTAGGAATTAAACCAGCTTTTTCACCTTTTAACACACGAGCCGCACTTTTACCTGTTGCAACGCCGATATCATACTGATTTACCGCATAAGCAGCAAGTGCACCACGCTCAACGGTATCTCTGTCTGATGCAATAACCGGAATTTTTGCTTCTAACGCTGCTTTATGTAAGGCTTCATAAGCAGACACCACACCATTATCTTCTGAAATATAGATAGCTTGTACTTTACCATTTAAACTGCGAGCAGCTGTGCCAATATCTGCACTACGTTGAACCGCTACAGGGACAACATTAAACCCTTGCTTTTTCGCTTCTTCTTTTAGTTCTTCTAACACAATTGTAGAGTTCACTTCACCTGCACTATAAACATAGCCTACGGATTTTAACTCGGGCACTAACGTTTGAATTAATTTTACTTGTGGAGCGATAGGCTTGTGATCTGAAATCCCCGTTACATTCGTGCCTGATGGCTCCCAAGATTTCACTAATTTTGCTGCAACCGGGTCGGTTACACCGGAGAAAACAATCGGAATAGAACGAGTTGCTGCAACCACCGGTTGTGCGGAAGGCGTAGTAATCGGGATGATGATATCTGCTTTATCACCAACAAATTTACGGGCAATTTGAGCAGCCGTCGCAGTACTGCCTTGTGCGGATTGGTAGTCGATTTTGATATTTTTGCCATCAACAAAGCCTTCACGCTCAAGCTCTTCAATAACACCTTTACGAATGGAATCTAATGCCGGGTGATCGACAATCGCCGTAATTGCTACATTTTGAATTTTATCTTGGCTGAATGCGGTAATAGAAAAAGCACTTAATACAGCAACTAACAATGTTTTACGAAATTTCATACATACTCCTTGATTTAAAATTTGCACTATTGCAATAGTACATTTTTATCCAAAGATAAGTAATTTTAGAAATTTGTGCAAGCAGAATTTTTTATTTTTCTATAAACATATTTTAACTGGTTAAATATTAATCTTTCACATTTTAACCCAATTCTTTGCAAGCTCTTTTAGATTATTGCAATAACGTGTAGAATAAGCAGTTATTTTAATTAGAACATTAGAGAGAATTATGAGCGAAGAAATTTTAACAGCTGAAACAGAAACTCGAGCCAATTTTATTACCCATATTATTGATGAAGATTTAGCAAGCGGTAAACATAGCAACGTTTACACCCGTTTTCCACCTGAGCCAAACGGTTATTTACACATCGGACACGCTAAATCAATCTGCTTGAACTTTGGTATCGCTCAAGAATATAAAGGAAAATGTAACTTACGTTTTGATGATACAAATCCGGTAAAAGAAGACGTGGAATATGTGGATTCTATCAAGCAAGACGTGGAATGGTTAGGCTTTAAATGGGAAGGTGAGCCACGTTATGCCTCAGATTATTTTGACCAACTTTATGGCTATGCGATTGAGCTTATCAACAAAGGCTTGGCGTATGTTTGTGAACTTTCGCCTGAAGAAATGCGTGAATACCGTGGCACATTAACCGAGCCGGGCAAAAATAGCCCTTATCGTGATCGTTCGGTTGAAGAAAACCTTGCCCTATTTGAAAAAATGAAAAACGGCGAGTTTGAGGAAGGTAAAGCTTGTTTGCGTGCCAAAATTGATATGGCATCGCCGTTTATCGTAATGCGTGATCCGGTGCTTTACCGTGTGAAATTTGCCTCACACCACCAAACCGGCGACAAATGGTGCATTTACCCAATGTACGATTTCACCCACTGTATTTCAGATGCGATTGAGCGAATCACCCACTCTATCTGTACGTTAGAATTCCAAGACAACCGCCGTTTATACGATTGGGTGTTGGAAAATATCAGTATTGAACGTCCGTTACCGCATCAGTACGAATTTTCACGTTTAAATTTAGAAGGCACTTTAACCTCTAAACGTAAGCTATTGAAATTAGTTACTGACGGTATTGTGGACGGTTGGAACGACCCTCGTATGCCAACCATTTCAGGCTTACGCCGCCGTGGCTATACCCCTGCGGCATTGCGTGAATTCTGCCGCCGTATCGGTGTAACAAAACAAGATAATGTGGTGGAATACTCCGCACTTGAGGCTTGTATTCGTGAAGATTTAAACGACAACGCACCTCGTGCGATGGCAGTAATCAATCCTGTGCGTGTAGTAATTGAGAATTTTGGTGAGAAAGAGATCTTAAAAGCACCAAACCACCCTAACCGCCCGGAATTAGGCGAGCGTGATTTGCCATTTACCCGTGAGCTTTACATTGACGAAGCCGACTTCCGTGAAGAAGCGAACAAGCAATATAAACGCTTAGTGCTAGGCAAAGAAGTGCGTTTGCGTAATGCCTATGTAATTAAAGCCGAACGAGTGGAGAAAGATGCAAGCGGTCAAATTACCACAATTTTTTGCACCTACGATCCGGAAACATTAGGCAAGAACCCGGCTGACGGACGCAAAGTGAAAGGGGTAATTCATTGGGTTTCAGCGGAAGATAACAAACCGGCAGAATTCCGCATTTACGATCGTTTATTCACTGTGCCAAATCCGGGTGCAGAAGATGATATTAATGCGGTGTTAAACCCTGAATCATTAGTGGTAAAACACGGTTTTGTTGAGCCAAGTTTAGCCAATGCAAAAGCAGAACAAGGTTATCAATTTGAGCGTGAAGGCTACTTCTGCTTAGACAGCAAAGACGGTTCAGCAGATAATTTAGTGTTTAACTTAACTGTAAGTCTAAAAGAAAGCGTAGCGTTCTAAGCTTCTCAAATAAAAATACCGACAGTAATGTCGGTATTTTTTCGGCATAAGACAAATTAAAACAGCTCCCAAATAGGCTTGCACTCTTTTGGCAGTTCTAAACTTCTGCCGAGTTCAATCCAGCCTGTTGGGTAATGGAAATCAGAGCCAACCGAACCATATAAATCAAATTCTCTTGCCCAGCGGGTAAGTAATTGCCGTTGGTCTGGGGTTTGTCCGCAGCCTGAAACTTCAATGCCATCTCCGCCTGCTAGTTTGAAATCAACAATCAAACGGCGAATCCAACGTGCAGTCATTTTATAACGTAGTGGGTGGGCGATATTAATAACTCCGCCTGCATTGTGTGTTATTTGAACTGCTTCTTCTAAACTGCTCCACATAGGCTTAACATAAGCAGGTTTTCCCATTCCTAAATAACGTTTAAAAGCATGTTCAATGTTGCGAACGTGCCCTTGTTCATATAAAAAACGCCCATAATGAGCCCGAGTTACTTCACCTGAAGCAAGAGCTTTTGCACCTTCATAAGCGTTTGGAATGCCTGCTTTTGCTAATTTTTCGCCAATTTCGACCGCTCGTTCTTCACGCAATTTGGCTTGGTTATCCAAAAATTGAATTAATTCCTTATTATTTTCATCAATATTTAAAGCTGCCAAATGAATACTTTTATCTTGCCATAGTACCGAAATTTCGACACCCGAGATAAATTTGATTGGTTGTGTTTGGGCAAATTTTTTTGCTTCACAAATGCCGGAAATAGTATCGTGATCAGTCAAAGCAAGCATTTCAACACCTTGTTCAACCGCTCGTTGAACTAATTCCGTGGGAGAAAGCACCCCATCAGAGGCTGTGCTATGGGAATGTAAATCGTATTTCATTGTTAATCCTTAATAAGCCCTGCTTGAATAAAAAATTGTCGATAGGCTTCTGTTTTTTTCTCCAAACTTAATGGGTAAGCTCTTGAGGTAGAAGGTAATCTGTATAAATAAAGTTCCCTTGATTTAGAATAAGGATATACTACCCATTCATTCGTTTTCGGGGCTTTAATTTTTTCTGAGAGCAAGTCTAATAACACTTCTGTAGCTAAACCGCCTGTAGTAAACAGCCATTTCATTTTTGGCAATTGGGCTAATAATTCGTTCATATCTACAGGTTCAACAATTTTGAGATCTTTATCCGCCGCATTGCCTTTTAAACGAACTGCCGTTTTAGCGGAAGAAGAGAGTGCAATGCCCTTTTTTCGTAAAAAGGCTTCAATTCGAATAGGGTCAAAGCGTTTTTCATCATTTACACGAAAATAATCTACATCATCAAAAAACACCTTTCCCATTATCCTCCACATATCATTTTGGAAATTTGGATAGTGAAACTCCATACAGCGTTTTTCTGATGTTGGAGGAAAAGTTCCCATCATCACAACAGTAGCTTGTTCCGGTAAAATGGGAGCAAAAGGATGATGTTCTAGTTCAAGTATTTCCATTCTATTTGATTAATTCCTTTAATAGCTTTAATTTGTCAGCTTTATCTAATGGTTGCTCTGCTACTTTATTCAAATCGCTCACTAGCGTTTCATCTTCACTATTTTTAGCATAAATCGCCGTCTGTTCTTGTGAGATTTGCTCAGCGTAAGCGGTCAGATTTTCCAATAATTTTACCATTTCCGGATTATCGTGATGTTGCTGGAACAATGCATCAATAGCGTTCGCAAACTGTTCTGCTTTTGCATCAAGTTGCTGATAGCAATATTTCTGCCATCTAATCTGCTCTGCCCTTGTCAGCGTTTGCGGATAATGCCTTGCTCGGTAATGGAATAAAAGTTGCTCTACTCGAGGATCTTCAAATCTTAAGCCGTGATCCGCTAAACTTTCAGGAGGCAAAGAACGTAAAATCGCCATATTGTTTTTATCAGCAGTTGAGAAAAAGCCGTCATACAATGTCGTTTCTACATTAGCTGAAGGTTCAAATGTACGTTCATCATTAAAGATTTCCAATACTTTTTCTCGAACCAAGGATTTCTGAGCTTTTAACGCCTTCAAATTTTCTAAACATAACGCTCTATCAATGCCTAGTCGTTCTGCATTTTCAGGTAACAAGGTTTTTGCCGGAGCTAAAATCGGGCATTTATTGATATGCACTAATTTCAGTGGCACAGGCAGCTCGTGTTCAGCTAACGCCTCACGTTTGGTATATAGGCGTTGGCGTAAACTTTCAGCATTTTCATTGAGTAAACCATTCATATCGCCCGATAAATCGCACACAATCACCGCATTTTGATTAGTCGGATGCCACGCTAACGGCACAACCCAAGCGGTATTACCTCGATAATTTCCCAACATTCCCGAAACGTGAACCAACGGTGTCATTTCACCGGTATCTATCAATTTTTCTACCTCTTTTTTGCTGCGTAGATTAAAGAAAAAATTGAATAATTTCGGCTGTTTTTCTTTAATTAGTTTCGCCATTGCAATGGTAGCATAAACATCTGACATCGCATCGTGAGCATTTTCGTGAGCAATACCGTTTGCTTTAGTTAAATTCTCTAGTTTAAAGCTCGGCATTCCATTTTCATCTTTTGACCACTCAATGCCTTCCGGACGTAACGCATAACAAGCCCTTACTAAATCCAATAAATCCCAACGAGAATTACCGTTTTTCCAACTGTATTCATACGGTTCGTAAAAATTGCGGAAAAAAGTGTAGCGGGTCATTTCATCGTCATAACGGATATTGTTATAGCCGATGGTACAAGTATTTGGCTGGCTAAATTCTGCGTGAATACGAGCAGCAAACTCAGGTTCAGACACTCCCTCTGCGTTACATTGTTGCGGTGTAATACCAGTTACCATAACGGCTTCAGGGCTTGGTAAATAGTCTGGCGTTTGCTTACAGAAAAACATTACTGGCTCACCGATGATATTAAACTCTTCATCAGTACGAATACCCGCAAACTGAGCCGGTCTATCGTGAGCCGGACTTACCCCAAAACTCTCATAGTCGTAAAAGAAAAAAGAAAAATTTTTGCTCATTGCTGTTCGTTTGGTTGGAAAGATTGGGAGAATTGTATCATAGTTGAAAGGAAAGAGAGGAAATACAAGCGGTTGTTTTTAGATAAAATTTTGTAGATAGATATAAATTCAACTCGGAGAGAAAAGTTAAATAACTCTAGATAAACAATGCGGTTTTTAGCAACTATTTTGTTTACTATACATTTTTCTAATAAACCAAAATAAAAAGGCGAAAACGTAAAATTTTCGCCTTTTTTGACCGCTTGCAAGCGGTTGTTTTTATCTAATTTTTTGCAAATTAGAAGTTTGCATTGCGTGGAGCACGAGGGAATGGGATTACATCACGAATGTTTTGTAAACCTGTTACATACACGATTAAACGCTCGAAGCCTAAGCCGAAACCTGAGTGCGGTACAGTGCCGTATTTGCGTAAATCACGGTACCACCAGTAATCTTCAGGGTTTAAGCCCATTTCGTTCATACGTTTATCCAATACTTCTAAACGCTCTTCACGTTGTGAACCACCGATAATTTCGCCGATGCCCGGTGCTAATACGTCCATTGCGGCAACCGTTTTACCATCTTCATTTAAACGCATATAGAAAGCTTTAATATCTTTCGGATAGTTTTTCACTACCACTGGCGATTTAAAGTGTTCTTCTGCTAAATAACGTTCGTGTTCAGATGAAAGGTCAATACCCCATTCTACAGAGAATTCAAACTCTTTACCTGATTTCAATAAAATCTCAATAGCATCGGTATAGTCTACCTGAGCAAATGGTGCGTTAATAAAGTTCTCTAAACGGCTTACCGCATCTTTATCCACGTGTTTAACGAAGAATTCCATATCATCTTTACGCTCTGCAAGTACTGCACGGAAAACGTATTTCAGCATATCTTCAGCTAATTTTGCGTTATCGTTTAAGTCTGCGAATGCGACCTCAGGTTCCATCATCCAGAACTCGGCTAAGTGGCGAGTTGTGTTGGAGTTTTCTGCACGGAAAGTTGGACCGAAAGTATAAACTTTACTTAATGCACAAGCATAAGTTTCGGCATTTAACTGACCTGATACAGTTAAGAATGACTCTTTTCCAAAGAAATCTTGATTGAAATCCACTTTGCCGTTTTCACCACGCGGTAGGTTTTCTAAATCAAGGGTAGAAACACGGAACATTTCACCAGCACCTTCGGTATCTGATGCGGTAATTACAGGTGTAGCTACCCAGTAGAACCCTTGTTCGTGGAAGAAACGATGGATTGCTTGAGCTAAACAGTGGCGAACACGTGCTACCGCACCGATTAAGTTTGTGCGAGGGCGTAAGTGTGCGACTTCACGTAGATATTCAATCGAGTGGCGTTTTGCTGCCATTGGGTAAGTGTCCGGATCTTCAACCCAACCGACAACTTCTACATTTGTTGCGTGTAATTCAACCGCTTGACCTTCAGCAGGTGATTCCACCACTTTACCTGTAACAATAACAGAGCAACCTGCGGTTAAACGCAATACTTCGTCATTATAATTTGGTAAATCGTTGTTAATGATTGCTTGGATTGGGTCAAAGCAAGAGCCGTCATACACGGCTAAGAAAGATAAACCGGCTTTTGAATCACGGCGGGTACGCACCCAACCACGTACTGCAACCTCTTCACCTACCGCAACTTTGCCAGATAGGATTTCCGAAACTGTTGGAAATTTAGACATTTAATACCTCAAATTTTTCTTGTGGGTTCTTTTAAGAGAATAACGCTCAATATTCTACAAGAAAATAGGGGGAAATATAATAATTTTAAGGAATTATTTGAAAATTTGTTGGTCTATATAAACATTGCAAGCAGTTGAATCTGAATTTACTTAGTTTTTAAAAATTTTTTCATTTTTAATGAACTTTCGTTCAGTTAGTTAGTCTGAGTATATGTAACAGATTTATGCAAGTTTTTTTCATTAATTTCCTTAGGTAAGACCTCCGCCCCTTTTCGCTTTTTTGATTAGGGGCTTTTTTTATGGTCAGTTTTGCAACATTGTAACTATTTTGTCCTATATACCGTTTTTTAGAGACTTTTTATATTTATTAAATCGAATAAATCGTTCTTCTAACAAAACTGTTTTTCTACGGTATGTATCTACTCTTCTTATTAGAAATGGAAGCAAAGAACTAGATATGATAGATAGCCAAAATCTTAGTTTAAAAAGCTCTTCTACTGAAAATATCTTTCCTGTTAATTGAGAGAATTCATTATGATCATAAAGTAACAATGTGATGGATATCATTACTACTAAATATGAAGAAACATAAAAAGGAGATAATTTTAAGTACCTAACAATAACGCTACCCGTTAATTGTATCTTATTGTCGATAATGAAAAATGTAAGAATACCTAAATGTAGTAAAATGACTAATGCCCCAAAAACTAATGGCATATTAAAATCATAAGACAATCCATAGACAATGAGTAATATAGGAATAGCACTAATAAAATACAATATAGATAGAATTTTATTGCCAATCAAATTAAATTTTGAACTTGCCATTTTACCCTTTCAATGTTTTATTCGGTTCTTTCGCTATTTCTCTTGCCAATTTGGGGACAAGGTAGCCCGATGTAATCTTTTGCAATTCTCGATAAATTTCAATCGCATTTTCATCTTCAATATAGAAATGGCTTGCTCCTGCAACTTTATCAAACAAGTGCAAGTAATAAGGCAAAATTCCATATTCAAAAAGTTTATCACTTAATGCTTTTAAGGTTTGAGCATTATCATTTACTTCTTTTAGCATTACCGATTGATTCAGCAATACAACGCCCACTTTTTTAAGCTGAGCCATTTTTTCAGCAAAAACATCATCAATTTCATTTGCGTGATTAATATGAGTAACCAACACAACTTTCAAACGAGATTGTGATAACCGTTCACATAATTCTGTCGTAATTCGACTAGGAATAACCACAGGAAGGCGTGAATGAATACGCAATGTTTTGATATGTGGAATTTGTTCTAGCTTATCTAATAACCAATCCAATTCCTGATCTTTTGCCATTAACGGATCGCCACCTGAAAAAATAACCTCTTCCAATTCAGTATGCTGCTCAATATAGTCTAAACTTTCTTGCCATACCGTTTTTCCACTTTTTACTTCATTATACGGAAAGTGTCGGCGGAAGCAGTATCGACAATTAATGGCACAACTGTTTTTTACCATAAATAACAAACGGTTATGATACTTATGCAAAATATTCGGAGCGGGGCTTTGCTGTTCTTCTAACGGGTCTACAACAAATCCTTCCTGCTCAATGAATTCCTGTTGCACAGACATTGCTTGTAGGAAAAGCGGATCTTTGGGATTACCCTTTTCCATTTTTTCAGCAAAGGCTCTTGGCACTCGGAGAGCAAATAATTTGCGAGCAGCAATATCCGCCTCAAAATCGGTTGGATTGAGTTTGAGAAATTGCAGTAAGTCGATAGGATTATTAAAGGCTTGAGCAAGTTCAGTCAGCCAAAGTGGTTTGATTTGAATTGGTTGCATAAAAACAAAAAGCCCTCGCCAAAAATGGGAGGGCGAATAGAAAAATTAAGGGATTAAATTACATTGCAATGGTGTGCCGTTCGGGTTCACCATCACTACAGGCGAGGTTTGCACGCCCTGTGCAGCAATTAAATATTGCACGCCCGAGATACAATAACGGCGATAACCGTCAGTTTTCTCAACCAAGAATGGATCAATTTGACCACCAATGCTCTTAAATTCCGCAATAGCTCCATTTGCAACATTTTGAGCAGAATTAACCGCTTGTTGTGCATTTGTATCAGCAGGTTGGTTTGCGTGAGCATTTGATGACAACATATCGCCTAAAATATAACCTGCTGCTGCCCCCATTGCAACATTTGCCATTGTGCTACCTTGACGCACTTGTGGCTGAGCCGTTGCATTATTTGGTGTATTGGCAAAAGTTGCATCTCTTTGCTGCTGAGTTGGTTGTTTAGCTACCGGTTTAGTTGCAACAGCTTTCGAAGAACTTACTGAACGGAAACTACCTCCGCCTCGTTTGGCCTCCGCAACTGTTGCTACAGAAACCGCTAAAATGGCAGAAAGAGTAATTAATTTTTTCATTCGCATTCCTTGTTGAGTGTTGTTATAAAAATTATAGCAAAAAATTTTAGAGATCTTTCGCTAATTTTGTGAATTTAGGTTATTATATGGCTCTTTTTGACAAACCCAATAGGGTTAAGTTCAAAATGTGTTAATTTATTGTTATTTTTTGAATAATTGAGGAAATAATGGCTAGTTACAGCACTAACGACTTTAAAAAAGGTTTAAAATTTATCCAAGATGGTGAACCTTGTGTAATCGTTGAAAACGAATTCGTAAAACCGGGTAAAGGTCAAGCATTTACACGTACTAAAATCCGTAAATTAATTTCCGGTAAAGTATTAGAGATCAACTTCAAATCAGGTACTTCTGTTGAAGCAGCTGATGTTGTTGATGCTAACTACAACTACTCTTACAGCGATGGCGATTTCTGGTACTTTATGCACCCGGAAACATTTGAGCAAATCTCTGTAGATGAGAAAGCATTAGGCGACAATGTAAAATGGTTGGTTGATAATGCTGAATGTATCGTAACGTTATGGAATGGTGCAGCAATCGCAGTTACCCCACCAAACTTTGTTGAGTTAGAAATTGTTGAAACTGACCCGGGTTTAAAAGGTGATACAGCAGGTACAGGCGGTAAACCGGCAACATTAAGCACAGGTGCAGTTGTGAGCGTACCGTTATTCGTACAAATCGGCGAAGTAATCAAAGTAGATACTCGCTCTGGTGAATATGTTTCTCGTGTGAAATAATTTATCTCTATACAAGCGGTCATTTTTGGTAAATTTTTTGCAAAAAACGACCGCTTACTTTTTAACTATCCTCTCAACACCTCAATCAACGCTTTGAACAAGGGGGAATTTTGACGGCGGTCGGGGTAATAGAGATGGTAGCCTTCATAATGCATTGTCCAATCGGTTAAAATCGGCACTAATTTACCGCTTTCCAACTCTGCTTGAATGCTGTTTTGCGGACACCAAAGAATGCCTAAGTCTTGTAAAGCATAGTATTGCAGCAAAAAACCATTATTTGAGGTAAGTTTTCCCTGTGGTTGCACTTTAACGATTTTTTGGGTAAGCGGGTCTCGAAATTCCCACGCCAAAATGCCACCCAGTGTGGCAAGCCGATGCTTTAGACAAGCGTGTTCCGTTAAATCAAATGGCGTTTTCGGTGTGCCATTCTGTGCTAAATAGTTGGGGCTGGCGGCGGTTACCATCGTTAAATCAGGAGAAATGCGTAACGCAATCATATCTTTTGCTACATCTGCTCCCAATCTAATCCCGGCATCAAAACGCTCTGCGACAATATCCACAAAACGATCTTCCGCCACCAGTTCCAACGCTACTTCAGGATAACGTTTGGCAAACTCGGCAAATTTATCCGCCAGTACATCTCGGAAAACGTGTTCGTTGCCGTTAATCCTCAGTACGCCTTTTAACGCATTGCGAAACTCGCTCAACCCATTAATTTCTTGGTCTATCTCATCAAACAACGGTAACAAACGTTGATATAACTGCTCCCCAGCCTCAGTATTTGAAATACTGCGTGTAGTACGGTGAAATAGCTTAATTTGCAACCGATCTTCAATCCCTCTAATACTGTGCGATAACGCTGATTGCGATACCCCCATCTGTGCAGCCGCTTTGGTAAAACTGCCCGTTTGTGCCACTAGCAAAAAGGCTCTTAAATCGTTAAGGTTTTCTTTCATTAAACCACCTTATTAATGAATTTTTCTCATTACTTTAAGCAATTTTACCCTACTAATCAAATGCAATCTACCTTGTTATACTGACATCAACAACTGAGCGGAGAACAAATTATGAAACAGATCTTAATTTTAGGAGCAAGCGGTAGCCTTGCTACAACAGTTATTCCTGAACTACTTCAAGATGGTAACGTACAATTAACTCTTTTTACCCGTCGTCCACAGTCGGTAGCGAAATTTGAAAGTGAACGAGTCAAAATCGTGCAAGGCGATGTGTTGGATTTGGCAAGCCTACAACAAGCAATGCAAGGCGTTAATGCGGTTTACGCCGGACTTGCAGGCAACTTAAAAGCGATGGCGGAAAATATTGTAAAAGCAATGAATAATGCTCAGGTGAAACGCTTAGTCTGGATTAGCTCAATGGGGATTTACGGCGAAACCGGTGAAGATCACGGAGCAATTTTAGAACCTTACCGCCAATCGGCAGCAGTCATTGAAACCAGCAAGTTAGATTATACCATTGTCCGCCCTGGCTGGTTTACCAACGATTCAAAAGTGCAATATCAACTGACTCACAAAGGGGAACCCTTTAAAGGACATAGCGTTTCCCGCAAATCTATTGCTGATTTTGTCGCTAAAATTTTGCGTGAATACAGTGAGATCCGTGAAAGTGTTGGCATTGCGGCTTAACAATCGGTTAAAAACAAAATAAAATTTGCAAAAATCAGAAGGAAAAACACAATGAATCAACAACAAATTCAAGATCGTTTAGCACTGAAAGACTTAGTGGACACGTTCTCTAATCTTGCCGATGAGAAAAAAGTTGCCGAGCAAATGCTTCTTTTCACTAAAGATGCCATTGTCAATACTTATATAGGCGGCAAATTAGTGTTTGAAATGGCAGGAGTTGCTCAAATCGAAGAGGTCTTTACTACCTTTTTAACGCCATTTCACAGTGTTTATCATCTAAACGGTCAGTACACTGTTACCCTTGTTGATGAAAATAACGCCACTGCGATTAACTATTGTGCGGTGAAACTAGTTGAAACCAAAGACGGCAAAGAAATCTTACACGACCATAGCGTGCGTTACGCCGACACTTATGTAAAACAAGATGGAAAATGGTTGATTGCTAAACGGATTGCGAATTTTATGATTAGCGAGACTCGAGAAATTGGCTAAACAGCGATAACAAGCGGTTAAAAAAGGCGAAAAATTTGCAAATTAAAAGGGTTGTTTCCTAATTAATTGGAAACAACCCTTCAATTATTTTTATTTCACTAATTTTAGTGTAGATGCCTTTTTTAATTTAGGTTTTGAGGGTTGCTCCGGTTTAGTGCGGGTGTGATAAGCCTCAACATTATAATACTCTTCCTCTTGGAACATAATGCCATCGCCTGTTTCTTGAGCATAAATAGCTTCCATTGCACCAAAAGGAATATGAATATCTCTTAACATTCCCTGAAAACGAGCACTAAAACCAATATATTCATCAGTCGCCACATATTGCCCGATTGAACGTGAGGAAATATTTAAAATAATTTTCCCTTCTTTGACGAATTCAACAGGCACATCAACATCTGGATATTCTGCATTTACCAATAAATAAGGCGTGTTATCGTTATCAATAATCCAGTTGTAATAGGCGTTATAAAGATAAGGTCTTAACGGTTTCATTAATCTTTATCGTCCATTAAATGCTTTGGAGCTTCGCCGCCAACAGATTGAATAAAACTATCACGCTGGAACACCCTAGTCATATAAGTATTGATTGGTTTTGCAGTTGCACCCGTAAATTTCACGCCTAATAATTGCATACGCCATAATAATGGAGCGATATAGCAATCAACAAGACTGAAATCATCACTCATAAAATAAGGTTTAGCGGCAAAAACAGGAGCTAATGCTAAAATATCTTCTTTTAGCTGTGCTAATGCTTTTTTACCTTCTGCTGATTCAGGATTTTTGTTTACTAAGTCAATTTGTGCATACCAATCTTGTTCGATACTATAGATATTCAAACGGCACTGACCACGAGAAACAGGGTAAACAGGCATTAATGGTGGGTGTGGAAAACGCTCATCTAAATATTCCATAATGATGCGGGGGTTAAATAATACCAACTCACGATCAACTAAGGTTGGAATATTACCATAGGAGTTCAATTCCAATAAATCTTCAGAAATACTACCTAGCATAACGTTCTCAATTTCATAAGGAACGCCTTTTTCCGCTAATACGATACGCACTTGATGGCTGTAAATATCATTTTTATCCGAAAAAAGCGTCATTACTGAACGTTTATTTATACTACTCGTCATTTATATCTCCGATGATTAAAGTTACAAAAAATAAAATTGGTCGTTGATTATATCATATTTTGAACAGCAGATAATAGCCCTAAAATTTGTCTTTATTATATTAAATAGCTAAGCAAACGTTTGCTTTATATGGTATCATCACGGCGTTTTACATTATCAGAATAAGGATTTAAAATGTCGAAGAAAGCCGAAATTGCCATTGTTATGGGTTCAAAAAGTGATTGGGTTACGATGTCTGAAGCCACTCAAATGCTAGACCAATTTGGTTTAAGCTATCACGTTGAAGTAGTCTCTGCTCATCGCACACCGGATAAACTTTTTTCCTTTGCAGAAAATGCACAAGCAAACGGCTACAAAGTCATTATTGCTGGTGCAGGCGGAGCAGCCCATCTACCCGGTATGATTGCAGCTAAAACCATTGTGCCAGTGCTAGGTGTACCGGTTAAAAGCTCAATGTTAAGCGGTGTCGATAGCCTCTATTCTATCGTGCAAATGCCGAAAGGTATTCCTGTTGGCACACTTGCCATTGGTCCTGCCGGTGCGGCAAATGCCGGCTTATTAGCGGCACAAATTTTAGCTGCTTTCAATCCTGAGCTTGCGGAAAAATTACATCACTTCCGCCAAACACAAACTCAAATGGTGTTAGATAACCCAGATCCGCGTATTGAATAATCACGTTTTACAGATGTCTAAAAAATTATTAATTATCCAGACAGGTGGGACTATTTCAATGAAAGAAGGAGAAGACGGCAAAGTCTCTCCTTCTGTTGAAAATCCACTGCTAAATGCGTTAGAACGCTTAAATCACCCTGCAAAATTGGTGCAAGAATCCTTATTTAATATTCCCTCTCCACATATCAATATTGAACATTGGGAGCAGCTAAAAACTCGTATAGAGAAAGCCGTAACCGAAGAAAATATTGATGGTGTTGTCATTACACACGGCACAGATACCTTAGAAGAAACCTCTTATTTCCTCGATTTAGCCTTAAATGTAAATGTCCCAATTGCTATCACAGGGGCAATGCGTTCGAGTAACGAATTAGGAGCTGATGGCTTAATCAACCTACAAAGTGCGATTTTAGTTGCCCTAAATGAAGAAAGCCGAGATAAGGGTGTTCTGGTGGTAATGAATGATGAAATCCATAATGCCAAATTTGTAACCAAAACCCATACGACCAATGTTGCCACTTTCCAAACGCCAACATTTGGACCTTGTGGCTTGGTCACGAAAGAATCGGTAATTTTTTTCCAAAAATTGACCGCTTACGAACGTTTTCCTCTTAATCAACTCACTAAAACGAATGTTCAATTGCTCAAAGCCTATGCAGGAATGGATAGTTTCTTACTTGAGAAACTCGCCGAGAGTCGTTGTGATGGCGTAGTGATTGAGGCACTCGGTGCAGGCAATTTGCCCCCAAGCTGTCTTGATGGTGTAGCCGCTTTAGTAAAAGCAAATATTCCTGTTGTTATTGTTTCCCGTGCTTTCAACGGCATTACTCAAGATGTGTATGATTATGTAGGCGGTGGAAAGCAGCTCAAGCAGCAAGGCATTATTTTTACCAAAGGTTTAAGCGGACAAAAAGCCCGCATTAAATTGATGGTATTACTCAACCAACAACTAGACAAACCTCTATCAGATTATTTCTAAATTCGAGAACATTATATGCAAAAAAGTGCTATCTACCCTCCTGTTTACGTATTAGGCAATGGTCAATTAGGCAGAATGTTGCGTTATGCAGGTGCACCGCTTGATATCGAAGTGAAACCACTTGCTTTTGACGCTCCTGTGTTTGATATTGAGCCAAATAGTATTATTACCGCTGAAATTGAACGTTGGGCGGATACGCCTTTAACCCAGCTTTTAGGCAATCATAAAAACTTCGTGAATTTGAATGTATTTGGGCGTTTAGCGGATCGATTCACTCAAAAATCGTTGCTTGACCAACTGAATCTTGCGACTTCACCGTGGCAGTTAGTGGAAAGTGCCGAGCAATGGCAACAGGTTTTCCAAAATATCGGCGAGAAAGTGGTGGTAAAACGCCGTACTGGTGGCTATGACGGCAGAGGTCAGTGGATAGTAACCGCTGATTCTATTAACCAAATCACACCTGATTTATTCGGCGAAGTGATTGCAGAAAAATTTATTCCGTTTGATGGTGAAATTTCCGTAGTCGGGGCAAGATTCCGTGATGGCTCAACTCGTTTCTACCCGATTTCACATAACCTTCAACAAAACGGCATTCTCCGTTATTCGGTCTCTAACGTGAATTTACCTAACCAAGCCATTTATCAACAACAAGCTGAACAAATGCTCGGTGCGGTAATGCAAGAGCTGGATTATGTCGGCGTGATGGCGATGGAATGTTTTATTGTCGGCGATAAACTGTTAATTAACGAACTTGCCCCTCGTGTTCACAACAGCGGACACTGGACACAACTCGGCTGCTCAATCAGCCAATTTGAGCTACATTTGCGAGCGTTGCTTGATTTACCGACCCCCGAACTCAAACAAATTGCCCCAAGCGTGATGGTTAATTTAATCGGTATTGAACACTCAAACCAATGGCTAAATCTCCCATTTAGCCAGCTCCACTGGTACGGAAAGGACGTTCGAGCAGGCAGAAAAGTTGGGCATATCAACCTTACTCATCCAGATAAAAACACACTGATTGATTTACTCGAACAGCTAAGACCAAACTTAACAGAAGATTTTAATTCAGGACTAGATTGGACGATTGAAAAGCTCAAGTAAGCGGTTGAATTTTGATGATTTTTTGCAAATATTAAATAGCTCTTGTAAGTTGGGTTTTCGCAAGCTCAGCCCAACCTACAGACTATTAATTTTCAATGTGGACTGTAAAATTTTTATTTTGAGAACAAAATGTGAGAAACTCAATACCTAAGCTCTTATCATCAGATAAAGAAATAATCCCAAATCCAATATCTTCATGTGGATATATTGCAATATTCAGCTTAGGAGAAATAAAAAAGCAAACATTCCCAAGTATTGCATTACAACCCATAACCAATTTTGTTAAACATAGAAAAAGCCTTTTATCTAGAGAAATAGTTAAACAGTCTGCAGGTAAAGTAATATCTCCATATAAATAATTATCAAATATATCCGTTGTCTCTTGTATAAGATTATATTTTTTAGCTCTTTGGAATAATCTATAGTAGTATTCTCCTTCATTTTTAAAGTTATATTCTTTGGAATATTTTAATGCGCTTATCATAATAAAATCATCTAAATTATCCTTGAAGAACTCATATACAAGATTTATAGCATCCTTCACAAGAACTAAATTATGAACTTTTTCAGCTTCAAAATACCCAATCCAAAGATTACTCGAGCTAAAACCTGAAAAATTAAATCTATTTAGTGAAATCCCTTTGTTTATCGCCTTTTTTAATGATTTTCCCATCTGAATATCCCATAGTAATTTTCTTAGAAACAGTTGGATCTTTTCCTCCAATAGTGCATATACTCTCTCTTACCAAAACAAGCGATTGATTTATCACTAAAATTTGTAAAATACCAACATAGATAATCGTTTGTAACTTATATTAAAGATATTTAGCTTAGATGTTACTAGGATAAATATTCCCTTATTCTTTTCAACCAAAATATCGTATTTCCATCAACATCTCTATTAGGTATCATAAAGCAGCCTAGAGAATATATATAGTTTTCGTCTACATATTTTTCCTTTATTAATAGTTCTATCTCTAGAATAACTTCTTGGCAAACTTCCTTTGTCTCATTTTCTTTGAAATTATCTAGCACATCTTCTAATGTTTTTCCTTCCAGTAAAAACCAATCTTGATGAAAATAAGTACTAAAAAAATACCTTAATTTTGGATACACATTTTCTCCCATTTATCTGAAAATTCAATTCCTAGTTTAGCAAAGCATAACTTACGAACGTTATACCTAATGTTGGGTTTTCGCAAGCTCAATCCAACCTCATCAATCTTATTTTAGCTTTTCTGACTTCTCATCCTTTTTATGCTATCATTTCCGCCATTTTTATACTATAGAGAACAGAATAACCGTGTTAGTTTCAGATTTCCATTTTGATTTACCCGATGAGCTGATTGCTCGCTACCCTACCGCTGAACGTTCGGCAAGCCGTTTGTTGCATTTAAACGGTGAAACAGGCGAATTTGCCGATCAGCAATTTACTGATTTATACGATCATATCCACGCAGGGGATTTATTAATTTTCAACAATACCCGTGTAATTCCGGCTCGTTTGTATGGTCGTAAGCCAAGTGGGGGCAAAGTGGAAGCCTTGGTGGAGCGTGTGTTAGACGAACATCGTTGTTTGGCTCACGTTAAAGCCTCAAAAGCCCCAAAAGAAGGTGCCGAGCTGATTTTTGGTGAAGATAAATTAGGCGAAGGAAACAGTTTTACCGCAACAATGGTGGCACGCCACGATACGCTCTTTGAATTGGAATTTAATGCCCAAACACCGTTGTTTGATTTATTGCAGCAAGCCGGTCATATGCCACTGCCGCCTTATATCGACCGCCCTGATGAAGATGCCGACCAAGAGCGTTATCAAACCGTTTACAGTAAAGTATTAGGGGCTGTTGCAGCTCCAACTGCCGGTTTACATTTTGATAATGTGATGTTGGAAAAACTCAAAGCAAAAGGCGTAGAGACTGCGTTTGTTACACTTCACGTTGGAGCCGGCACATTCCAACCTGTGCGGGTAGATACTATTGAAGAGCATAAAATGCACGCAGAATATGCCGAAGTAAGCCAAGAAGTAGTGGATAAAATTTTAGCCACCAAAGCAAAAGGAAAACGGGTGATTGCAGTCGGCACAACCTCGGTTCGTTCCGTGGAAAGTGCGGCTAAAGCAGCCGATAACGAGGGAAAACTGATTGCACCGTTCTTCTCTGATACTTCTATTTTCCTTTATCCGGGAAAAACATTCAAAGTAGTTGATGCGTTAGTAACGAACTTCCATTTGCCTGAATCTACGCTGATTATGTTGGTATCCGCCTTTGCAGGCTATAAAAATACAATGAACGCCTACGCCCACGCCGTTGAAGCGAAATATCGTTTTTTCAGCTATGGCGATGCGATGTTTATTAATAAAAACCCGAATGCGTTGAATGATGTGCCGTGAAATGTATAGGGCAAATAGCAATTTTCCCTACAAAATATAAAAACGGTCTTCTTCTCATTTTGATGGGTTATTTTGTATATATTCGGTAATTTGGAAATAGGCTATTTCATTACGAATAATATGTTCGTAATAGTTTCGTTGCCAAATGTCTGTAGGGGCGAATTGCAATTCGCCCTTTTCAAACAACAATTTTATCTGTTTGATAACAGAAATTTTAAATCCTCGAACCATAGCACCTATCGTATTTGATGTTCCATTTAACTTACGCAGTGTATTATCGGGCAATTGCTATTTACCCCTACATTATTGTTATCCAAACTTTCTGTAATTTCTAAAATCGCGTGAAAACGGTTAGGCATTACAACAAATTCGTGTAATTGTATATTTTTTCGTATCTTTTCTGTATTTAACCATTCTTTATGTACAATTTCTCCTACTCTATTCAACTTCATTTCTCCCCCTAAAACTTTGCCGAAACAACATTGCTTATCTTTACAACATATTGTAATAAAGTAATATCCTTGTGATCGGTAATCATAATATTTCAATCTGATAGACTTCCTTGCTTGCCTTTTAGGGGAATACGCCTTCATTTTTTACTCCCTTTATCTGCATAAAATTGCTTATACCACGCCGAATAGCGTTCTCTGCCTTGTTCTATTTCGGTTTTGTTTTGATAAAACTTCACCCTTACCATTCCAACTTCGGCAGTATTAAGCACCTTAATGCCTTTTCTTCTTAATCGCTCAACTACTTGCTTATTTGGCAATTTCCACACATTCCAACGTCCTGCAGAAATAAGAGCATATTTTGGTTCAGTTAGGGCTAATAGTGTTTCGCTGGTACTACTTTTACTGCCGTGATGTCCAACTTGTAAAAAGTCAATTTTCCCGACATTTGGGGCAAATTGGCGTTCTTGTTCTATGCCGGAATCCCCTGTGAGCAAAATCTGCAAGCGGTCATTTTTTGCTAAAATCACGCAAGAATCGTGATTTTTAGCTCGCTCTACCAAGTGAATAGGATAAATTGCCGATGAATACCATTTACCGAACTGCCACGATTTTCCTTGAATACAAGGTTCTGGCTCAACATTGTGGTAGCGAACTTTGCTTGAGCTAATCAGCCGAGCGTTTGGATAAGCAGATAATAAATCCATCACGCCACCTGAATGATCGTTATCATCGTGGCTGAGAAAAATCGCTTCTACAGAAATGCCATTGCGTTTTAAATAAGGCAGTATTTCAAGTTTTGCCATTGAGTTTCTCTCGCCATCATTTGATTGCCAACTTGACCCCGTATCGTAAATTACCGCTTTATTTTGTTCATCAATCAACGCCATTGCCAACCCTTGCCCGACATCAAACATAATCCATTCCGCTTTGGTTTGATAAGCCCATTTATGCAAATAAAAACTTAGATTGAACAATATAGATAATGCAATTGCACTTAACCATTTTTTATAAGCCAGTCCATATAATTTGCAATAAAGACATAATAAAACCAACAGGTTAAGTGAAAGCAACTGCCATTGTTGCCAATAGCTGAGTGTAATCCAAGCATTAGAAAGTGGAGCTAATAACCATAAACTAGATTGAGCGAGATAATCCGCTAATTGCCAAGTGGCGAACAGGTTATCAGTTAATAAACTGAATAAAATAAGCGGCACAAGCAAAAAACTGTAAAGAGGTACAATAATCAGATTGGCAAGTAACGCAAAAGCGGATACTCCCTCAAAAAAATAGAGCTGAACAGGCGAGAAAATCAGCCAAATTCCAATTTGTAAATGCAAAAGCGATAACCACAAGCGGTTAAATTTCGTCATTTTTTTGCGAGTTTCATCAGAAATAAAGCGACTTAATGGGAAAACTTGGTACCACAGAATCAAGCTCGCTACTGCCAATACAGAGAGCCAAAAACTGTCAGACAGTAAACTCAGCGGTTCAATAACAACCAATAAAGCCACAATTCTCCACCAAAATTGCCAAGCGGTGTAATGGCGTCTTAAACATTGGCAAAGTAACACAAATGCAATGGCGAATAAGGCTCTTACTGTCGGCACAGCAAAGCCGGCTAAATAGCTGTAAACAAAGGCAGTTAAAAAGCCGATTGCTCTTGCAAAATAAAGTGAAAATCCAACCGCTTGTAACCATTCTAGTCTACTATTTAAACAAAGCCATTGCACACTTTTCGCTAGATAAAACCCAAACAACATTGCAAGCCCAATATGCAATCCTGAAATAGCAATTAAATGAGCGGTGGCAGTTTGTTGAAATTGCTCCCACTGTTCGGTCTCTAACCAAGCTCGTTCTCCAAAAGCTAGAGCTAATAACAAGCCTTGCGTAGGTAAACTTTCTGTTTCTGCTTTGACTTTATTTAGCCGGTCTGTCCGAAAACTTTTCTCTGTTTGTACGAATTGTTCGACTTTACGTACAGTTGCCGTCATATTGATATGATTGGCGAAATACCAACGTTGGCGGTCAAAATTACCTATATTGCTGCGAGTTGAAATTGGACGGAGATTCAGTTCGGCTTGGTAATATTGATCAAGTAATAACGGCTGCTCTGCTTGCCAATTTAGGTAGATATTTTCGCCTGATTGAAGTGTGGCTATCGCCGTTTGATAATCTGTCTGCTTAAGAATTTTGCTGATTTTAAACTGCGTTAGCTGTTTACTAGCGGTTATATTTTCTGCATTTTTTGCAACTTGGACAATGTGAAAATAACTCATACAAATGATCACACCAAGCACAAAAGTAAGTTTAGTACGAGCCAAAATGCCATAGAACAAAATCATTCCGCCAAAAGCGATGCCACCTAATAGTCCGTCTTTAGGCAAAAACAAAATAGGCAGGTGGAATAGAAAAATGGCAATACAAAAACGATCCAACATAGCGAACAGAGTGAATTTTTAATCTGAGTATGCCGTTTAAATCAAAAGTTTTCAGAATAAATATGTAAATTTTCGACGTAGATCGCAAAAATAACGCAAAAAGAAAGGCAGACTAAAAAGTCTGCCTTTAGTGAAGTATATTATGCTGATTTTTGATCTTCAGAGTAGCTTACCGCAGCGGTAAATAATACGTCTGTTGATGAATTTAGAGCAGTTTCAACCGAGTCTTGAATAACGCCAATCACAAAGCCAACACCAATGACTTGAGCAGCAATATCATTTGGAATACTAAATAAGCTGCAAGCTAATGGAATTAACAATAATGACCCCCCTGCAACACCTGAGGCTCCACAAGCACAGATTGAGGCTACAACACTTAATAATAATGCAGTTGAGAAATCAGGCTGAATACCTTGTGTATATGCAGCTGCAAGCGTTAATACGGTAACGGTAATTGCAGCACCCGCCATATTAATGCTCGCACCAAGAGGGATGGCAACAGAAGCTATTTCATCACGTACACCTAAACGTTTCGCCAAGTTCATATTTACAGGAATATTCGCAGCAGAGCTACGGGTAAAAAATGCCGTTACACCACTTTCACGTAAACAAGTGAATGTTAATGGGTATGGATTGCGGCGAATTTTCCAAAATACTAATAATGGATTTAATACTAATGCTACAAATAACATTGCACCTACTAATACTAATAATAAACGAGCATAGCCTTCAAACGCATCTAAACCGTTTACTGCAACGGTTTCTGCCACTAAACCAAATACGCCGATAGGTGCAAACGCAATCACCACTTTCACCACAAAAGAAACTGCATTTGATAAATCATTTAAAAATGCTTTTGAACTTGCTGAGCCGTGGCGGAATGCGATACCCAAGCCGATAGACCAAGCTAAAATACCGATAAAGTTACCGTTACTTAATGCGGTTAATGGATTATCTACCAAGTTAAAAATCACAGTTTTTAAGATTTGACCGATGCCTTCCGGTGGTGCTAAACCGTCCGGACTTGCAGTTAATTCTAGCGTAGTTGGGAACATAAAACTTAATACAACTGCTGTTAATGCAGCCAAGAAAGTCCCTAATACATAAAGCACTAAAATCGGTTTTAATTTGCTGTCTGATCCCACTTCTTTATTTGCAATCGCAGATAACACTAATACAAACACTAAAATAGGAGCGATAGCACGAAGCGATTTCACAAAGAATTGACCTAATACGCCAACATTTACTGCCCAATCTTTATTAATAAATGCCAGTAATACCCCTAGCACTAAACCAATGGCGATACGTAATACAAGATTACCGCCAAGAATTTTTGAAGATAATGAATTACTCATAAAATTTCACTTATGTAAGACAAAAAAATAAAAAAGGATAAATAATATTTATCCACCTAATAAAATAGGTTTGTAGATTAGCTGAAAATCAGACAATATGGAATAAACAAGCGGTTATTTTTTTAAATTTTTTTGCAAAAAGTTGGATTTTTCTATTTTCAGATTGATTTATTTTATTCATACTAAGTTTCTTTAAAGATAACTTTTCTTTCAGTACAATAACGTTTAACTTATTCACTTAATCTAACAACTTATGAAACCTAAAAATAAAGCTGACTTTCAGCGTGTTATTAATGCAACAAATTATTCAATGAAAGGCTTAAAAGCTGCCTATATTAATGAAGCTGCCTTTCGCCAAGAACTATGGTGTGCAATTATTCTATTTCCGTTAGCCTTTATTCTTGGTGAAACGAATATTGAAAAAGTACTGCTAGTCGGGACAATATTGCTGGTCTTAATTGTTGAATTACTTAATAGTGCGGTTGAAGCCGTCGTTGATCGCATTGGTTCTGACTTTCACGAGCTGTCCGGTAGAGCAAAAGATTTTGGTTCAGCTGCTGTGTTTTTATCAATGATTTTACTGGCAATTACTTGGATATTGGTTTTATTCTTCTAATGTCTTGTTATAACACTAATACTTATTGAGGTATTTCTATGAACTTTAAGAAAACATTACTTTCTCTCGCTATTCTAGGCTCAGTCTCTGCAATGGCGTATGAAACAGATAAAACTTACAGTTTCACTGTACTACATACCAATGACCTACACGGTCATTTTTGGCAAAACGATAAAGGCGAATATGGCTTAGCGGCACAAAAAACATTAATTGATGGTATTCGCAAAGATGTAGAAGAAAAAGGCGGTTCAGTCGTAGTATTAAATGCTGGTGATGTTAATACCGGTGTACCCGAATCGGATATGCAAAACGCTCGCCCTGATATTGAGGGTATGAATGCGGTTGGTTATGATGCAATGGTGTTAGGTAATCACGAGTTTGACTTCCCTCTCCAAGTGCTTTCTATGCAAGAACAATGGGCAAAATTCCCTTTTATTTCTGCGAATGTTATTAATAAAAAAACAGATAAGCCTATCGTAAAACCTTACGTTATTCTTGAGCGAGGCGGTCTAAAAATTGCCGTTGTTGGATTAACTACAGAAGATACTGCAAAATTAGGCAATCCTGATGTAACTGAAAATGCGGTATTTAAAAACCCAATTGAAACTGCAAAAACAACACTTGCAGAAATTAACAAAACTGAAAAACCGGATGTGCGTATTGCTCTAACTCATATGGGCTATTACTTTGACGGTAAACACGGCACTAATGCACCAGGCGATGTAACAATGGCTCGCACCTTAGATAAAGGAGCTTTCGATTTAATCATTGGTGGACATACTCACGATACAGTATGTATTGATGATAAAGGTCAATTCAAAGCGAAATACACACCAGGCGAAGAGTGTAAACCGGATTTTCAAAACGGTACTTGGATTGTGCAAGCCGGTGAATGGGGTAAATTTGTTGGACGTGCTGATTTTGAGTTTAAAAATGGCAAAACAACTTTAGTAAAATATGAGTTAATCCCTGTAAACTTGAAAAAAACCATCAAAAAAGAAGATGGTACAAAAGAATACCAGCTCTACCAACCTGAAATTAAAGCGGATGAAGCCACTTATCAATTACTCAAAAAATATCAAGATGAAGGCGACCAAAAACTGAACATTGAGGTCGGAAGTGTTAAAGGCTTATTAGATGGTAAACGCGAGCATATTCGTTTCCATCAAACCAATCTCGGTCGCTTAATTGCTCAATCTCAAATGGAGCGTGTAAAAGCAGACATCGGTATTATGAATTCCGGCGGTATCCGCACTTCAATTGAGGAAGGAAAAGTAACCTATAAAAACCTACTGACTGTGCAACCATTCGGTAATATGATTGCAACGGTTGATTTAAAAGGCAAAGAGTTGTTAGATACCATTACGGCTATCGCATTGAAAGATGTTGATACAGGTGCATATCCACAATTTGCAGGTATTTCAATGGTAGTTGATCGTAATGCAAAAACTATTTCTGATGTAAAAATTGGTGGTAAAGCATTTGATGAAAACAAAACCTATAAAGTTTCTTTACCTGACTACGTTGCAGCTGGTGGTGATGGTTATCCATTACTGAAAAAACACCCTACTTATGTAAATACCGGCTTCATTGATGCGGAAATGCTGAAAAAATTCTTTGAAGAAAATAAAGTGATTGAAGCAGATAAATACGATCCGAAAAATGACATTATTTTCAAATAATTAAACGTTAATGGGGAAATCAAACGATTTCCCCATTTTTTAGCCACCGGACAATTTTACTTTAAAGCCTTTACTTTCTAAAATTTGCTTAATAAGTTCACGATTATCGCCCTGAATCTCAATAATGCCATCTTTAAATGAACCTCCACAGCCTAATTTACGCTTCAGCTCTGAAGCAAGCGAGTTAATTGCTTTATCATCTAAATCAAGCCCGGTAATGACACAAACACCTTTCCCTTTTCGCCCACTGGTTTGGCGTTGAATGCGTACAATCCCATCGCCTTTAGGGCGTTCTTCTTGAATAATTTCCGGCTTTATTCTACCGGTTTCTGTTGAATAAACTAATGTCATTGGTAAATTTTTCCTTAAACACGACCGCTTGTATCATTAAAAAGGCGGAAAATTCCGCCTTATTTATTAACCATTAATAGATTGATTTATTGATTTGAGTACTGCTAATGGATCTGCTGCTTGAGTAATTGGGCGACCGATTACTAAGAAATCCGAACCTGTTTCTATTGCCTGTTTTGGCGTCATTACACGTCGTTGGTCGGCAAAATCACTGCCCTCCGGACGGATACCCGGTGTGATTAATTTGAAATCTGCTCCACAATGTGTGCGTAATACTTCAACCTCTTGTGGAGAACATACCACACCGTCTAAACCGGCACGTTGAGCTAAATGGGCTAAACGAATCACCTGCTCCATTGGTGAGGCATTAATGCCTATTTGTAATAAATCTAAATCTTCCATACTGGTTAAAACCGTTACTGCAATTAACAATGGAGCATCTTTGCCGTAAGGCTCTAAGATTTTTTTCGCATCTTCCATCATTTTTAAACCGCCTGAAGCGTGTAAGTCTACCATCCATACGCCTAAATCAGCGGCTGAACGCACTGCACGGGCAACTGTGTTTGGAATATCGTGATATTTTAAATCAAGGAATACATCAAATTTACGGTCGTGTAATTGTTTTAAAAAATTTGTACCTAATGTTGTAAACATCTCTTTGCCTACTTTTAAACGACAAAGTGATGGTTCAACTAAGTCAACAAATTCCAATGCTTCACGTTCCGTTTCATAATCTAAAGCAACAATGACTTTATTGTTCATACTGAACTCCTCAATTTTTATTAGATAAGACCATCGATACTCTGTATCGGTTTAATTTTTTCCCATTGATTACAAGATGGGCATTGCCACATTAAGCGATAACTTTGATAACCGCAACTTAAGCAGCGATATTGAAAACCTCTTTTGATTTGGTTACCCACCATATTATGCAGTAGTACCAAGCTCTCTTTACCATTTCCTTCTTCAGCAAAATCTGCTTGATAGCGAATAAAACGATGGAACGTAATCAAACTCGGGTAAGCACTTAATTGCTGATATAATTTAGAATGTGCTGCATTAATACCGTCTTTTTCTTCAATAAATTCGGTTAATGCAATATCTACGCTACTATTATGTTTTACTTGGTTTGCTTTTATCAAGAATAGTTCATAGCCATTTGAATCATTTAGTGCCGTATAACATTGCCTTACTCGCCCAAGCACTTCACTAATATAATCGGGGTCTTGCTGTAAAATTTGCTCAAAATAACCTAATGCTTTGGTAAATTCTGCTTGCTCTAAATAGAAATCACCCAGCATTATTGAAGCTCTTGTGGATTGAGGATAATAGTCTAGGGCTTTATTTAAAGCTTCTAAAAATGCAATTTTATCTTCAAATTTAACCGCTTGTGCATATTCACAGTAAAAATGAGATAAGGGAATTGTATCGGATTCCGGCGAAATTTTTAATAACTTTTCAGCAACATTAATCGCTTTCTTCCACTCTCGTGTTTTTTGATAAACCACAGTAAGTTGAGACAATGAATGCTTAGCAAATTCAGGTTCATCAACCAATGAAATATAGTAATTTTCTGCTCGATCATAAAAACCCGCTGCCATAAAATCTTTAGCCAATTGTTGTTTGGCTAATAATTTCTGTTCAAATGAATAATCCGGATTATTTTCTAAGGCTTGATGAATACGCAAGGCTCTATCTACCTCACCTCTTGAGCGAAACAAATTACCTAAGGTTAATTCCGCCTCAAATTGGGATTCAGTAGAAATTTGATTTTCAGATTCTTGCTTTTGTAACATAGAAAGGAAAAGATCAACCGCCTTTTCCTGTTGATTAGATAAAAGAAAGTTCAATCCCGTAACATATTCACGGGAAAACTTATTATTAGCGGTTTCTTGATCCTTTTTAGCACTACGTTGCCCCATATACCAACCGTATAATGCGGCAATAGGCAATAAAAGGAACAATAATTCAAGCATTGATTACTCAACCTTTGGCGTGGTTAATTCAGTTATCTGCTGTGCTTGACGTTTTACACGGCGATTTAACGCAATATTTTGCACTTTAACTTTTAAGTAAAAAATACCAGTTACTAACCAACCCAAAATTAATCCCAAACCAAACAAAATTGCCACTAGTGTTGATAGGCGTAATTCACTCTGAGCAATAATATAATTGAAAGTAATAAGTTGATCATTATTTGCCCCAATTGTAACTGCAACGATGATAACTGCAATTACAACTAAAATCCCTAAAATATACTTAAGCATATAATCTCCTTCACTACAGAAATTTATAATTTGATAGAATTAAATTAAGTCCACACGCTCTTTTAAATCTTTACCTGCTTTAAAATGAGGGACATATTTTCCGGATAATGCGACACTGTCTCCTGTTTTAGGATTTCGTCCTACACGAGGCTGGCGATAATGTAATGAAAAACTCCCAAAGCCTCTCACCTCAATTCTCTCGCCTTTTTCTAATGTTAGTGTTAAATGCTCTAAAATCTCTTTTACACAATTCTCTACTGTTTTAATCTGTAAATTTGGATTTTTAGCCACTAAACTCTCAATTAATTCAGACTTGGTCATTGTTTCCTCAGTAAAATTAATATAGCAATTTTAAATAATCACTCATAACTAAATGAATATTTAAAATGGCGATTTAAGTTTAAATGGGTATGCTTTAAACATACCCATTTCATTATCAGTTAAATCTAATTATTCGCCTTTAGCAGCTTTGAATGCTTCAGCAAATGCATTTGGTACTGCAACTTCTTCTTTGTTCACTTGTGCAAGTGCCGCTGACTCTTCAGCTTGGTCTTTTGCACGAATAGATAAATGAACAATGCGTGATTTGCGATCTACGCCGGTGTATTTTGCTTCAACTGTATCGTTTACTGCAACTTCACCGTTTAAATCTGCTGCACGGATGTAGCCTTCAACACCACCGGCTAATTCAACTTTAGCACCTTTAGCATCAACTTCTACTACTGTCGCAGAAACGATTTCGCCTTTTTTCGCACCATCAACAAAGTTTGTGAACGGATCTGATTCTAATTGTTTGATACCTAAAGAGATACGCTCTTTCACCGCATCAACTTGTAGAACTACAGCTTCAACTTCATCACCTTTTTTGTAGTTACGAACTGCTTCTTCACCTGAAACATTCCAAGAAATATCAGATAAGTGAACTAAACCGTCAATACCACCTTCTAAACCGATGAAGATACCGAAATCAGTAATTGATTTGATTTTACCTGATACTTTATCGTTTTTGTTGTGAGTAGAAGCGAATTGTTCCCAAGGGTTTGCTTTACATTGTTTTAAACCTAATGAGATACGACGACGCTCTTCATCAACTTCAAGTACCATTACTTCAACTACATCACCTACATTAACCACTTTAGATGGGTGAATGTTTTTATTTGTCCAATCCATTTCTGAAACGTGAACTAAACCTTCAACACCGTCTAAAATTTCAACGAAGCAACCGTAGTCAGTTAAGTTAGTTACTTTACCTGTTAATTTGCTGTTTACCGGGTGGTTTTCAGCGATTACAGCCCAAGGATCTTGACCTAATTGTTTTAAGCCTAATGATACACGGGTTTTATCTTTGTCGAATTTTAATACTTTAACAGTAACTTCGTCACCAACATTAACCACTTCACTTGGGTGTTTAACACGTTTCCACGCCATATCTGTGATATGTAATAAACCGTCCACACCACCTAAATCTACGAATGCACCGTAGTCAGTTAAGTTTTTAACTGTACCTTTAACTTCTGAACCTTCAACTAAGTTCGCTAATACAGCATCACGATCTTGGTTGCTTTCTGTTTCGATTACAGCACGACGAGATACAACTACGTTGTTACGTTTTTGATCTAACTTGATTACTTTGAATTCGTACTCTTTACCTTCTAAGTTTAAAGAATCACGAACTGGACGAGTATCAACTAATGAACCTGGTAAGAATGCACGTACGCCGTTTAATTCAACAGTGAAACCGCCTTTAACTTTACCATTAACGAAACCGATAACTGTAGCTTGTTCTTCAAATGCTTTCTCTAAAGCAATCCAAGCTTCGTTACGTTTTGCATCACCACGAGAAACAACTGTTGCACCAAAGCCATCTTCTACAGCTTTAAGCACTACATCTACTTCATCACCAACTTGAACTTCTAATTCACCTTGTGCATTAGTAAATTCTGATGCATCGATAGCTGACTCAGATTTGAAACCTGTATCAACAATCACTAAACCTTTTTGGATAGCAACAACAGTACCTTTAACAACATCACCTAAACGTGGTGTAGCTGCAAATGATTCTTCAAGTAGTTGAGCAAACGATAATTCTGACATAATAAATCTTCTATAAAATAAACATCCATCTAACGTCCTGTTAAACGGGGTTGGTAATAAAAGCTAAACAAATCCTATGTAAAGCCAACAAACTAAAATCGAATATATTGAGCGATATGATCTAACGCTTGTTTAACCACATCTTCAATGGATAAATACGTTGAGTCTAACAATAACGCATCTTTAGCGGGGACAAGGGGAGCAACTGCACGATTTCTATCGCGAAAATCACGTTCTTTTATCTCGGCTAAAATCTCTTCAAAGTTAGCATTAAATCCTTTTTCTTGCAACTGTTTTACGCGTCTTTTTGCACGTTCTTCTGCACTTGCATCTAAAAAGAGCTTAATTTGAGCATTTGGGAATACGACTGTCCCCATATCTCTACCATCTGCAATCAATCCTTTTTCAGTACTAAAGGCTCTTTGACGTTCTAATAATGCCTCTCTTACCTTAGGAAAAGCAGCGACTTTAGAAGCATTCTGACCTGCTTCAGCAGTACGAATTTGATTGCCTACATTTTCTCCATCTAAAATCACACTAATTTCGCCATTTGCAGGCACAAATTGGATATTTAGATTACGCCCTAGTTTCGCTAATTTTTCTTCGTCATCCAGTGCAATACCCTTTTTTACTGCACTTAGGGCAGTAATTCGATATAGTGCCCCAGAATCCAAAAAATCAAAGCCCAGTTTTTCTGCTAAAACGTGGCATAGTGTACCTTTCCCAGCACCGCTAGGTCCATCAACTGTAATAACTATTTTTTCCATTTCTTTACCCTATTGTGCTTGTAACTCAGTAATAGTTACATCAAAATTTAATAATTGACTACCGCGTTGAACAATCACGCGAACTGTAGAATATGGTTGCATTTCAGCTAGTGCTTCCATCATTTGTGAAGGCGATAATGCTTCAACGTTACCGATTTTAAGAACCAAATCTCCAGCTTGAATACCTGCTTTAGCTGCCGGACCATTTTTACTTACATCACCAATAATTACGCCTTTTTCATAGCCTTGCATTTTAGCTGTATCAAATAAATCTGTACTTACGCCAAAATAACCTCTAATTACACGACCATCTCGAATAATTTTTTGCATAATCTGGTTAGCCAGATTAATGGGAATAGCAAAATTCAATCCCTCAGATAATTCATTAGTATTTTTACCTAAACGCAAGGTATTAATACCAATAAGTTCTCCTGCACTATTAATTAATGCACCACCTGAGTTTCCTTGATTGATAGACACATCCGTCTGGATAAAATTTTGTCGCCCACTTTCTGTTAGAGTATTTCGCCCAATGGCACTGACTATACCTTGAGTAATACTCTGACCTAGATTTAACGGATTACCGATGGCTAAAACCACATCTCCAACCTCAATTTTTCGCTCGGTATTTTGTGGTATTGTCGGCAGATTTTCAGCCTCTATTTTGAGTACGGCTAAATCAGTAAGAGAATCCGCACCAACTAATTTTACATCTGTTGAAATTAAACCATTTTGCAAAGCAATAACTATTTGATCTGCATCATCAATAACGTGTTTATTTGTTAAGATATAACCATCATTACTCATAATCACGCCAGAACCTAAATTTTTAACTTCAAATGCTGAATTTTCAGCACTAAAATTTCGGTTATACACATTTACTACTGCTGGCGATGCAATTCTTACAGCTTGGTTGTAACTGGCAATTTCTCTCTGATTTAATGCTAAAAAGGAAAATCCATTACTTTTATGTTGAAATAAGGGAGCAACGAACAAAATTAAAATTGCACAAAAAAGTCCAAAAATGACCGCTTGCCCGATTTTTTTCAGCATTGTGAATCCCTTGAAACTTAATTACTTAATTATAAACGGCGTGCTTGCCAAAATGCTTTTGACCAATAAGGAGAATCTATATCAGAGTAGATCACACCACCTTTTGTTGAGGCGTGAAGAAATTGCCCATTTTTAACATAAACACCAACGTGTTTACCGTTTGGACCTCTCCCTGTATTAAAGAAAACTAAATCCCCGGTTCTCAATTCTCGTTTAGAGATTCGTTCCCCTTCTTTGGCTTGATCTTTAGTTGTTCTTGGTAAGCTAATTCCGAATAAATCTCTAAAGGTAACCTGCATAAAACCGGAACAGTCAATCCCTGATTTGCTATTACCACCTAAACGATAGCGTGTTCCTTTCCATTCATACTGGTGTTCACTTAAACGGCTAATTGCCATAATGGGATCAGAAAGATCTGCGTGATAGGTTGAATGGTAAATTTTACTTCTTGCTTGTGCTTTGGAGGCTGTTCTATCTGAGCTAGAACAGGCAGACAATACTATTGCACTTGCTAGAACAACGCCTAATGATAGCCATTTTTTTACTAATTTCATTTAATACCCCTATTCTGAGCATTTACTGCATTGGTCTATAAAAGATAAGCTTGTTATTCTACTTGAATATTTGCCTGCTCAATACGTTCACGCAATTTTTGACTTGCTTTAAAACTTACTACTCTACGAGCAGATACTGCTACATTCTCGCCTGTTTTAGGATTACGACCGGGTCTTGCTTTTTTCTCTCGAAGTGAAAAATTACCAAAACCTGATAATTTTACTTCCTCACCATTCTCAAGAGATGCTCGAATTTCTTCAAAAAATAATTCAACAAATTGCTTAGCAACTCGCTTTTCTAAATCTAATTTTTCAATTAGGTTTTCTGCAATTTCAATCTTGGTAAGTGCCATAATTGATCCTTATTTATTTTTATGGCTGGTATGACACCAGCCATATTTTATTTGATGATTAATCACGAAGTACCGCATTGAAACTTGTTGCCAATTCAACTAATACCTTTTGAATGACAGCATTAATTTCACTTTCTTCTAATGTTTTTTCTTTATCTTGAACAGTCAAACTAATCGCTAAACTTTTCTTACCTTCAGCTAAATTTGCACCACGATAAACATCGAATAAATTTAAGCCAACTAATTGACTAGCAGCTGCCTTACGGCAAGCATTCAAGATTTCTCCTGCCGGTACAGATTCATCCACCACAACTGCGATGTCTCGGTTATTTGCAGGGAATCGTGAAATTTCACCCGCTTGTGCAACAGGACGCTCTGCAATCGCAGACGCTAAAATTTCACACACAATCGGTTTGCCTTTAATGCCGAGTTTCTGCACGATTAATGGGTGAACCGTACCGATAAAGCCAATTTCTTCGCCGTCTAACATAATCGCAGCAGATTGCCCTGGGTGTAATGCTGCAAACTGTTTTGCCACAAATTGTAAATCGTAGCGAACAGAGGTTAATGAAAGAACACGCTCAATATCACCTTTCAAATCAAAGAAATCCGCTGCTTCGTTTTTTGCTTCCCAATGCACAGGGCGTTTATCGCCCACAATCGCTGCACCAAATACATATTCTTGGCGAACACCTGACTCTGCTTTGCTGTCAGGAATAAAGCGTAAACCGCCTTCAAAAATACGCACACGGTTTTGCTGGCGACTTTGGTTATAAACGATAGTATCTAACAAGCCGGTTAATAGTGAAACACGCATCGCCGACATTTCACTTGAAATTGGGTTAGGTAAAATTAACGCCTCTTGATTTGGATGTAATAATTCTTGTTTTTTCGGATCTACAAAGCTATAAGTAATGACTTCTTGGTAATCGCTATCCACCAGTGCCATACGGATACGGTTTGCTTCCAATAATTTTTCCGGTGTGCCTTTCATTGTTAAATGTGCAAGCGGAGAATTATTTGGAATACTGTTGTATCCATAGATACGAGCGACTTCTTCAATTAAATCTTCTTCAATTTCGATATCAAAACGCCAGCTTGGAGTAATTGCCGTCCAAGTGTCATTTGAGAAAGTTACATTTAAACCTAAGCGAGTTAGAATATCGGTTACGGTTACATCTTCAATATGATGACCGATAACCGAATCTAATTTACTGCGGCGTAACTTGACAGTATTACGTTTTGGTAGATTTTCTTCGCTCACAGCTTCTACAATTTCACCAGCTTCACCACCACAAATCTCTAATAATAATGCGGTTGCTCGCTCCATCGCTCTACGGGTTAATTCCGGATCAACACCACGTTCAAAACGATGGGAAGCATCAGTATGTAATCCATATTGACGAGCACGACCGGTAATCGCTAATGGAGCAAAAAATGCCGCTTCTAATACCACATCTTTGGTATTTTCACTCACACCACTTGCCTCGCCACCAAAGATACCCGCCATCGCTAACGCACCTTTGCTGTCTGCAATCACAAGTGTATTACTTTGTAATTTAGCCGTTGTGCCGTCTAATAACACTAATTCTTCGCCATCTTTCGCCATACGCACTTGGATATTGCCATCAATTTTTGCCGCATCAAAGGCGTGCATCGGCTGACCAAGTTCTAATAAACTTAAGTTAGTAATATCCACGATTGGGTCGATAGAGCGAATACCACAACGGCGTAATTTTTCTTGCAACCATAATGGTGAAGCTGCCTTTACATTCACATTTTTCACCACACGAGATAAATAACGAGGGCAAGCTTCAGGGGCTTGTAATTCCACCGCTACTTTATCGGCAATAGTCGCTGCCACAGGAGTAATTACCGGTGCTTTCACATCAATTTGGTTAATCACACCCACTTCACGAGCGATACCTGAAATGCTTAAGCAATCGGCACGGTTTGGCGTTAAGCTGATTTCAATCGCTACATCGTTTAAATTCAAATATTCACGGAAATCTTGACCGATAGGAGCATCAGCCGGTAATTCAATAATACCGCTATGATCTTCTTTAATACCTAGCTCTGAGTAAGAACATAACATTCCTTCTGACGGCTGACCACGCAATTTGGTTTTCTTGATTTTGAAATCGCCCGGTAAAACCGCACCATCCACTGCACACGCCACTTTTAAACCCTGACGGCAATTTGGAGCACCGCACACGATATCTAATAAACGCTCGCCGCCTACATTTACTTTAGTTACACGTAATTTATCGGCATCCGGGTGTTGGGCACACTCTACCACTTCGCCTACAACCACGCCTGAAAATGCACCTGCAACCGGCTCTACATCATCAACTTCTAAACCTAACATTGTAATTTGGTCGCATAATTGCTCTGTCGTAATGGCTGGATTAACCCATTCACGCAACCAAGATTCATTGAATTTCATTATTTCTATCCTTTAATTTGCAAAATTTTTGTTCTTTTTAACCGCTTGTTGTGAGCGAATTACTTAAATTGTTTTAAGAAACGTAAGTCATTTTCAAAGAATGAGCGTAAATCCGTTACATTGTAGCGAAGCATAGTTAAACGCTCAACGCCCATACCCACTGCAAAACCGCTGTATTCTTCAGGATCGATACCCACATTACGCAACACATTCGGGTGAACCATACCGCAACCTAACACTTCCAACCATTTTCCGTTTTGACGCATTACATCCACCTCTGCTGAAGGCTCGGTGAAAGGGAAGAACGATGGGCGGAAACGCACTTGTAAATCTTCTTCAAAGAATGCTTTTAAGAAATCGTGAATTAAGCCTTTTAATTCAGTAAAGTTTGCTTTTTTATCCACATAAAGTAATTCGATTTGGTGGAACATTGGTGTATGAGTTTGGTCGTAATCGTTACGATATACACGCCCCGGAGCTACAATGCGGATTGGTGGTTTTACAGTTTCCATCGTACGAATTTGCACGCCGGAAGTTTGAGTTCTGAGTAAACGTTTTGCATCAAACCAGAACGTATCGTGATCGGCACGAGCCGGGTGATGAGCAGGAATATTTAACGCATCAAAGTTATAGTAATCGGTTTCGATTTCTGGACCGTTTGCCACCGTAAAACCTAATTCAGAGAAGAATTTCACTACACGTTCAATCGTGATAGATACAGGGTGTAAGCCACCTAATTCGGTTTTACGCCCCGGCAATGACACATCAATACTTTCATTGGCTAATTTAGCATTTAATTCGGCAGTTTCTAAGCTCTCTTTCTTCGCATTTAACGCATCTTGAGCAATTTGTTTTGCATCATTGATTTTTTGACCGACTGCTGGTCGCTCTTCTGCCGGCACATCACGCAAACCTTGCATTAAGGCAGTGAAATGCCCTTTTTTACCAAAATATTCCACTTTCAATGCGTCTAATGTCGCAATATCATTTGCTGCATTCACAGCATCAACTGCTTGTGCAACTAAACCTTCTAAGTTGTGCATTCTATCCTCTAATAATTTTGATGATTTAAAATTAGGGGAATGATAATACGTTAGTAAAAAAAAGTAAATGTAGCGTTTTGCTAAATTGTTGATTTTTAAGGTAAAGGATTTTGATACAAGCGGTCATATTTCTGCATTTTTTTGCAAGCCTTGAGTGATTAAATTGGCTTTAAGTTTGAAAAGGGTTATTATAAATAACATTTTTAAGCTACTAACAAAGGAAAAAACGATGTTCAATATTAGTAAACAACAAGTTTTAGAGGCTTTTAATTTCCGTTCTGCTTGCCGTCATTATGACCCTGCCCGTAAAATAAGCAAAGCGGATATGGATTACATTTTAGAGCTCGGTCGTCTTTCGCCAAGTTCGGTAGGTTCTGAACCTTGGAAATTTTTAGTGCTACAAAATCCTGAAATTCGCAACAAAATTGCACCGTTCTCTTGGGGAATTAAGCACCCGATGGAAGAAATGAGCCATCTAGTGATCATTCTTGCTAAGAAAAACGTTCGCTATGACTCACAATATTTAAGAGATTCTCTGATTAAACGTGGTTTAACCGAACAACAAATTGAAGGCTCTATCGCTCGCTATAAAAGTTTCCAAGAAGAAGATATGAAAATTTTAGAAAGTGAGAGAGCTTTATTTGATTGGAGTACCAAACAAACCTATATTGCATTAGGTAATATGATGAGCGGTGCGGCTTTAATCGGTATTGACTCTTGCCCGATTGAAGGTTTCCATTATGATAAAGTAAATCAGATTTTAGCTGATGAAGGCTTATTTGATCTCAATGAATATGGTATTTCGTGTATGGTAACCTTTGGTTATCGTAACAAAGATATTAAGAAAAAATCACGCAAATCAACCGAAGAAGTGATTGAGTGGATTGAATAATTTATACTGAAATCCATAAAAAAGGGCGATAGAATCGCCCTTTTTTATCTATTTTATTCAGGTTTTACCCATTTATTGGTAATTGTGCCTGCCACCATTGCACCGTTTACATTTAATGCGGTACGCCCCATATCAATAAGAGGTTCAACAGAAATTAATAATCCCACTAATTCAATTGGTAAGTTTAAGGTTGATAATACTACAATCGCGGCAAATGTTGCCCCACCACCAACGCCTGCAATCCCAAATGATGAAATAGCCACAACTAAAATCAGAGTTAAAATGTAATTTAAACTAAAGGGATCAACCCCTACAGTTGGAGCAATCATTACCGCTAACATTGCCGGATAAATCCCCGCACAGCCATTTTGACCGATAGTTGCCCCAAAGGTTGCAGCAAAGTTTGCAATCACGCTATGGTTGCCTAATTTGTTCGTTTGCGTTTCAATATTCAGCGGAATCGTTGCTGCACTTGAGCGTGAAGTGAAAGCAAAACTTAATGTCGGTAAAACTTTTTTATAATAATCAAACGGGTTCACTTTGGCGATGAATAGCAAGATACCGTGTACGATAAACATCAACGCCATTGCGATATAAGAAGCAACAATAAAGCTGCCTAAGTTTACAATATCACTCCATTGCGAAGTTGCCGCCATTTTGATCATTAAAGCGAACACTCCGTAAGGCGTTAAACGAATGACAAAACGCACTAAACGCATCACTAATTTATTCAAGGTTTCTACGCCTTGAGCGATACTCTCACCTAAATTTCTGTCCTCTTTACCTAAACTTAGTGCAGCAAAACCTAATAAAGCGGAAAAAATTACTGTACTAATAATGGAAGTCGGATTTGCACCGGTCAATTCTAAGAACGGATTTTTAGGAATAAAAGAAAGTAACATTGCCGGCACCGATAAGTTACTCACTTGCTCTGCACGCCCCACGACTTTTTCTTGTGCAGCAATTTCACGTGTGCCAGCTACTAACCCTTCTGCTGAAAGATCGAATAGATAAACCAACGCAATGCCGATAACTGCCGAAATTGCGGTAGTAACTAATAATACTGACAGCACACCAAAACTGATTTTGCCTAATGCTCCCGCTTCTTTTAAACGAGTAATTGCAGATAGAATTGAAACAAAAACCAGCGGCATTACGATCATTTGTAATAAACGTACATAACCGTTACCCACTAAATTGATCCAATCAAGTGTTGCATCAATAAGTGGTTTTTCGTAAAAAGTTTGTAAAATTACACCGCTTGCAAGACCTAACACTAAGCCGATAAATACGGTTTGCCCCAGTTTTTGCGTCGATTTATAAATTCTCGCCAGTAAAAATAAAATAGCAACAAAAACCACTAAATTTAGAATAAGCACAAAGCCTCCTAATATAAATAGTCATATAAAAAATGTCGCAATGTTATTATGTTTACGGCATTTCTAAAAGACGAATTGTTACTTTATCATAACTAAAAGTTATAACAACTCCCAGCTTAGATTAGAAATTAAACGGCAATGATCGCATTTAAAATGGAAAATCTCGTGTAATGGCGATGCCAATTTCCACTCGCCATTACAAGAAGGGCATTTCCTATTGTGTTCTTCCAGCTCATCTGTACCTAAGCGATAGAGATAATAAAAAGTCGGAATCTGCGTTTTTTCTTCGACTTGTTTGCATAAATCTAAACCGGATATCGCCAATTCACTTCGATTATCCGAGATCTGCATTAACGCACTTTCCTCTAAAACAGATCCTTTCATTTGCAAGAGATCGCACGCTTGCCAATTTTGCTGCCACTCTAGTAATGCTTCGCTTAATGCTTGATCTTTTAAACGATATAGTGGAATGGGGGCAAATTGCTCACCGTCATAAAGTGGCGAACAGGTATCTAAATGCGTTGTATATAAAATTTGGAATTTAGGCTGTTTATTATGGCTTGTTTCTTCACCTTGATAATCACGCCCAACAATTTCGAAACCGGTAAAATTTACGCCATTTTCGACCGCTTGTAACAGTGCCTCATTCACTTCTTCACTATTATTATCCGGTAATAAACTCTCTTGCTCAGGCGTACAAACGCTAGCTTGAAATCCATTTTGATGAAAAGTAATCGGCATTTCTCTACCAATTACTTGCCCATTATATAACCATTGATTTAAAATCTGCCCAATTAACGTTACAGGGTCTTGTTCAAAATTTTGATAACTGAAATGAACGATAACTTGATACATTAAATATTCTCTGCCATATCTTGAAATTCTTGCTTAACCACCGTTGTGGGTTCTTGATGAATAATCACTTTTGACATTGGAAAAGCCTCTAGTAATTTCTGCTCAAGACTATCGGTAATTTCGTGTGCAACTAAAAGTGTTAAGTGATCATCTAATTCCAAGTGTAGTTGAATAAAACGCACAGCCCCGGCACGACGAGTTTGAATATCGTGGATACCTAAAATATTTGGGTGATGCGAAGCAATTTCTTTAATTTGCTCAATTTCTTCATCCGGCAATGATTTATCGAGCAAGGTTTGTACCGCTTCCCAAAACATTTTTACCGCATTGAAGGCAATATAAAGTGCAATACCGATAGCAAAAATCGCATCTGCATAGATAAAGCCCGCTCCATTAAGTAACATCGCCACCAAAATCGCCGCATTCATAAATAAATCTGTTTGATAATGTAGCGAATCTGCTTCAATTGCCGGGCTCTGCGTAATTTTCACCACATAACGTTGGTATAACACTAAAATAGCTGTCGCTATAATAGAAACAATACTGACAATTACCCCAATATGTGATTGAGTAATCAATTCCGGATTGGTTAATTTATGGAAGCCTTGCAATAGCAAGAACACTGCCGAACCGGAAATAAAAGCACTTTGTGCAAGTGCCGCCAAAGATTCAGCCTTGCCGTGTCCAAAAGCGTGATTATCATCAGCAGGTTGTAGTGCAAAACGTAGCACTAAAATATTAGTAAGAGAGGCAAACAGATCCACAACCGAATCGGTCATTGCCGCTAAAATGGAAATCGAGCCAGTTTGCCACCAGGCAAAGGCTTTAATAATGATAAGTGAAACCGCAATAATAATGGCAAAATTCGCAGCTCGTTTCACTAATTTGTTATAATTTTCTGTCATTTTCTACATTCAACTAACCAAGCAAGTTGATTAAATTCAAAAGCAAGTTTTGTCATTGCTTGGCTGTAAGCGGTCAAATTTTTCGATTTTTTTGCAAATTCGGTGTTATTCAACGATCTTTTATCTGAAAATTGGATCTGTCCATAACCACAATCCAAATTACGCCCACGTGTTACTTCTAGCATTACATTATTAAAACGTTCTGTTGGCGGATAAATTACATTACTCTGGAGTTCGTTTTGCTCAATCTTAAATTTCGCAATCACATCTTGTTGTTTGGCAAAACTGGATTGACGAAAAGCGGATCGTTGTTCCAACGTCTGATTTTTACTGTTTTTATCTAAGAAAAACAAAATCCCTTTTTCCCAATTTTCAGCATTTTTCTCACCAATTTCAGGTAAGTAAAGTAAATGCTGCATTTCATCAAGCTGATTTGTCGTAACTTTAATGTAAGTCTGCCCTTGAAAATCCACTTTTTCCGGCACAGCAAATTGATTACTTTGGCTAACGCAGCCTGCCATTATCAAAATAGTAGGAGCAAATAGCATTTGCCTGCTAAATAAACGCTTAATCATTTTGTTCTTCTCGCTTGAACACCAATTCTGTTGCAGTTGAACTTTCCTCATCAAACCAATAACCACCGTAGTTAAACTGTTTGAGCTGTTCAACTTTAGTTGGTTGAGTTTCCAACATAAAGCGAACCATCATTCCCCTCGCTTTTTTCGCATAGAAGCTGATCACTTTATATTTACCGTTTTTCTCGTCTAAAAAAACCGGCTTGATGATTGTTGCATTTATATTTTGAGGCTTAACTGCTCCATAATATTCGTCAGAGGCGAGATTAACTAAAATATCATCACCTTGTTCATCAATCGCTTTTTGTAGGTTTTCAGTGATGATATTCCCCCAAAATGCGTAAAGATCTTTGCCCTTTGAATTCGATAACTTCGTTCCCATTTCCAAACGATATGGCTGCATTAAATCTAGCGGTTTTAATAAACCATATAAGCCTGAGAGCATACGTAAATGATTTTGAGCATATTCCACTTGGGCTTTGGTTAAACTCTCGGCATCTAAGCCTGTATAAACATCGCCTTTAAAGGCAAAAATTGCCGCTTTCGCATTTTGTTCGTTATGTTCAAGCGTCCATTCAGTAAAACGAGCAACATTAAGTGCAGCTAATTTGTCGCTAATTGACATCAAACTCCCCACTTCAGCAGGCGAAAGTTGTTTACAAATATCAATTAATTCTTGGCTGTAAGCGGTCAAATTTGGCTGAGAAAATGCAAATCCGTCAATTTTAGTCTCGAAATCAAGGGTTTTAGCAGGGGAAATAATGGCTAACATACGATCTTTTACTCTTTTAATTTTTCAATTTCTTTTGTGAATTCCTCAATATCGCTAAAACTCAAATAAATGGAGGCAAAACGGATATAAGCCACTTTATCTAGTTGTTTTAACGCATTCATTGCAAGTGTGCCGATATGACGGCTTGGCACTTCTCGCTCGCCCATTGCTTGTAGCTGAATGATGATTTGGCTGATGGCTTTTTCTACATCATCAGCACTCACAGGGCGTTTGTTTAAAGCTCGTCTTAAACCCATTCTGAGCTTTTCAGCATCAAACGGCTCTCGACTGCCGTTATTTTTAATCACATAAGGCACAACCAATTCTGCCGATTCAAAGGTGGTAAAGCGTTCTTTGCACCCCACACATTCACGGCGACGGCGAATTTGGTAGCCGTTTGCCGCCAAACGTGAATCAATCACTTTGGTTTCTTCGGTTGAACAAAACGGGCAACGCATTATTTTTCCCCTTTTTGTTGTGCTGCTTGCTGTGCGATAAAAGCTTTATGCAAATTTTCCGGCGGCGGAGGCATTTGCAAATAGTAACCCTGCTCTGCTAATTTTTGCAAAACTTCTTCGTTTTTAGCTCGAACCAGCTGTTTATCGCCTGCTAAATTGAACATCATCACAAATTCAGGTTTGCCAAACATTTGGCGTAACGTTTCCGGCACTTGTTCAAATTGATCTCGCTTTGCTACATATAAATACATTTCATCTTTTGCTTTGCTTTTATAAATCGCACAAAGTGCCATTGGTTTAGTATTCATCGTCATAATGTCCACCACTATAGTTATCAAATCGGGAATATTGTCCTTGAAAGGTTAATCTCACTCGTCCAATTGGACCGTTACGTTGTTTACCGATGATGATCTCGGCAATGCCTTTCAGATCAGAATTGTCATTGTAAACTTCATCACGGTAAATAAACATAATTAAGTCCGCATCTTGCTCAATAGAGCCGGATTCACGCAAATCCGAGTTTACCGGACGTTTATCTGCACGTTGCTCTAAGCTACGATTAAGCTGTGAAAGAGCCACCACAGGGACTTCTAATTCTTTTGCCAATGCTTTTAGGGAACGGGAAATTTCCGCAATTTCAAGCGTTCGGTTATCAGCAAAACCCGGAGCACGCATTAATTGTAAATAATCGACCATAATCAAGCTCAAACCACCGTTTTCACGGTAAACACGTCTCGCTCGGGAACGAAGCTCTGTTGGCGTTAAGCCTGAACTATCATCAATATAAATATTATTACGTTCTTGCAAAATTGCCATTGTAGTGGAAATTTTAGCCGTATCTTCATCGTCTGAGATTTGCCCTGTTCGAATCTTGGTTTGATCCACTCGAGAAAGAGAAGCCAACATACGCATCATAATTTGATCGGCTGGCATCTCAAGACTGAAAATCAGTACAGGTTTTGCCGGCTTTTTCTTCGGATTGCCGTTTTCATCTAAATCGTCTTTATCTTCAATATCAATGAGCGAGGCATTCTCGCATAAATTCATCGCAAAAGTCGTTTTTCCCATTGAAGGACGAGCAGCAACAATAATTAAATCCGAAGGCTGTAATCCAGCCGTTTTTTTATTGAGATCGGTAAAACCGGTGGAAACGCCCGTTACCCCACCGTTATGACGATTTTTAGACAAAGTATCCATTCTCGCCAACGTTTTTAACAAAATATCATCAATGCGTTGCGGACCTTCATTAGCATTATTTCGCTTTTCGGCAATTTCAAATACGATACGTTCAGCTTCGTCTAAAACCTCTTTAGAATTTCGCCCTTTGGTTTTATAACCCATTTCCGCAATTTGATTGCCTGCACTGATAACACTTCTTAAATCGGAACGATCCCGAACAATATCCGCATAGGCAAGGATATTTGCTGCACTTGGGGTATTCTTAGAGAGTTCTGCAAGGTAGGCAAAACCGCCGACATCTTGTAACACGCCTTTATCTTTTAACGCTTGGTCAAGGGTAATAATATCAACAGGCTTGTTAGCACGTACCAGATCTGCCATTTGTTCAAAAATAATGCGGTGCGCATAATTATAAAAATCGTGCGGTTGCACACGCTCAGCCACATTATCCCAATGATCGTTACTTAGCATAATGCCGCCAAGCACTGCCTGCTCTGCCTCAATAGAATGCGGAGAAATGCTAATCTGCTCAACTTGCTTATCTTTTACTTTTTCACGAGGTGTGCCGTTATATTCTGCCATTTTCATCTCTTATTAAATAAAGTTTGATTGGTATAGTTTATCGGAATTTACATTAAATTGAAATTTGCATTTTTTATACCTTATTCGAACAATAGCAAGCGGTCAAATTTCTTTAAATTTTTGCAAAATGCTTACAAAATCCGACCGCTTGTTTAAAAAACACTCATTACACCGTGATCTTTACTGATACATCAAGTAAAATACGCAGGATTTCAAATAGGAAATCATTTTAAATTTATCACTATGGAGATATTCTATGGCATTGAATAACATTTTAGGTTTATTCGCCCAGTCCCCACTTAAGCCGTTACAAAAACACTCGAATAAAGTGGTAGAATGTAGCGAATTACTAGAATCTTTTTTTGAGGCTACTTTTGAACATAATTGGGAAAAAGCCTCTTTAGTTCGTGGTCAAATTGTTGATTTAGAACGCCGTGCAGACTCACTAAAACGTGAAATCCGCCTAAAACTTCCTCGTGGCTTATTTATGCCGTTAGAAAGAACGGATTTGTTAGAGCTAGTAACACAATTAGACAAACTTGCAAATTATTCAAGAGATATTTCTGGTCGCATTATCGGACGTCAGCTAGTTATTCCTGCGGAAATGCAACCACTATTCAAAAAATTCCTTTCTCGTAGTATTGATGCCAGCCGTCAAGTACGCAAAGTATTAGATGAAATGGATCAATTATTAGAAACAGGCTTTAGAGGTAGAGAGCTGGACTTCGTTAATAAGATGATTCTTGAACTTGACCAGATCGAAGACGACACTGATCAATACCAAATTACATTACGCCATACTCTGTTATCATTGGAAAAAACACTTAATCCGATTGATGTGATGTTCTTATACAAATGTATCGAACGTATCAGTATTTTAGCCGATCAAGCACAGCGAATCGGTTCTCGCATTGAATTGATGTTAGCTAAATCATAGGAAGTACAATGGAACTGATTAACAACTACGGTTTTATTATTGTTGTCATTACAGCCGTTTTTGGTTTTATTATGGCATTTGGTATTGGTGCAAATGACGTTGCAAATGCAATGGGAACTGCTGTTGGCTCTCGCACCATTACCGCAAAACAAGCAATCTATATTGCGTTAGTTTTCGAGTTTTTTGGAGCTTACCTTGCCGGTGGTGAAGTAGCTGAAACAATTAAAAGCGGTATTATTTCAACTGATGCTTTCATTGGTCGCCCGGATATTCTCATTCTAGGTATGATGTCAGCCCTTTTTGCTGCAGGTATCTGGTTAGTTGTAGCCTCACAAAAAGGTTGGCCTGTTTCTACTACCCACTCAATTATCGGTGCTATTGTGGGTTTTGCTATCGTATCTGTAGGTATGGAAGCAGTACAATGGGGACAATTTGGCGGTATTGTGGGTAGCTGGTTTATTACGCCATTTATTGCTGGTGTTGTTGCCTACCTTATCTTTGTGTCTACACAAAGAATGATTTTTGATACTGAAAACCCAATGGCAAATGCTGAGAAATATGCTCCTTATTATACAGCTCTAACAGTATTTATTATTTGTATCGTTACGCTAGAAAAAGGCTTAAAACACGTTGGTTTAGATCTTAGTGGTTTACAGACGGCTCTTCTTTCCGCTGCAATTTCTGTAGTTTGTGCCATTATTTGTGTGTTTTATCTTCGTAGTAATGCTTTCAAAGCAAGCTTAAAGGAAAACTCTACATTTAGCGGTGTAGAAAAAGTATTCAGCATTTTAATGCTGATTACTGCTTGTGCAATGGCTTTCGCACACGGTTCAAATGACGTTGCTAATGCTATCGGTCCTTTAGCTGCAGTGGTTTCTATTGTTGATCACGGCGGTGTAATTGAAGGTAAAACAATTATGGCTCCTTGGGTTTTACCATTAGGTGCAGTAGGTATTGCAGTTGGTCTTGCGGTAATGGGTCATAAAGTAATGGGTACTATCGGCACAGGTATTACTGATTTAACACCAAGTCGTGGTTTTGCAGCTCAGTTTGCTTGTTCAGCTACAGTAGTAATTGCATCCGGTACAGGGCTTCCAATTTCTACAACGCAAACACTTGTAGGTGCAGTTATTGGTGTAGCTTTTGCACGAGGTATTGCGGCATTAAACCTGAGCGTAATTCGTAATATCATCGCGTCTTGGGTAATTACTTTACCGGCAGGGGCATTGCTATCCATTGTGATTTACTATATCTTAAGTGCAATTTTTCATTAATCCACTTACTCTTTTAAGGGGTAACTCTGCTTACCCCTTTTCTATTTTAAATTGCAAGGAGCATTATGAAAAAAACCGTTTATTTACTTGCAGGACTACTGTTCTGTGCGGCACTCCCTACACTTGCTCAAACGCAATATATTAGCGAAAATCTTAATACCTATATGCGTAAAGGTGCAGGGGATAATTTTAGAATTTCCGGTGCAATCCAAGCAGGAGAAAAGGTAACGGTATTAGACAAAAAAGATCGTTATAGCTTAATTAGAGACACCCGAAACCGTGAAGGCTGGGTATTAAATTCTGATTTAAGTGATACCGCAAGCCCAAAAGAGCTTATTCCACAGTTAAATCAACAGGTTCAAGACTTAACCAATCGCTTGAACAAAATTGATACTGAATGGCAACAACGTACGGCGGAAATGCAGCGTAGAACGCAGGATGCCGTTCAAAAAAGTAGTGATTTAGTAGAAGAAAACGCTCAGTTAAAACGTGAATTGGAAATCTTAAAAAACAAAAACCGTGATTTAGAAACAATGCACGATTCTGAAAAGCGTGAAATTGTAATTCAATGGTTTATCTACGGTGGTGCTGTTTTAGGGGCTGGTTTACTACTCGGCTTACTTGTTCCATTCTTAATTCCTCGCCGAAAACGTAATAGTGGTGGCTGGGCTTAATAAAAAGATAAAAAGGATTTAGCTTTGATCTGCACCCCAAAAGTTGGACTAAATAACCAACTGATTAAGGTGCAGATTTTTTATGACTAAATACAACCAATCTTTCAAACAACAAGTGATCGAATTTTATCTTCAAAATGGGAAAAATCGATCACTCACTCGTCAGCATTTTCAGCTTGCCAAAACAACTCTAGAACGTTGGATTAGCCAATATAATCATAATGGTTTCAATGGGTTAGCTGTTTTAGGCAAAAGGCGGATTTACTCATCCGAATTTAAATTATACGTTGTACAAACGGTCAAAAACAGACAATTTTCCGCAGAATATGCTACTCTTTATTTTAATTTTTCCAATTCAGGTATCATCAGTCAATGGTTGCAAGCCTTTGATAAACAGGGTATAAACGGCTTATTCCCCAAACCCAAAGGTCGCCCGACAATGAAACCCAAATACCCGAAAATGCCACCGCCACCCAAAACCGAAGAAGAACGTTTGCGTTACCGTATTTTAGAGCTGGAAGCGGAGAATGCTATCCTAAAAAAGTTGCAGGAACTCAACCAAGCCAAAATGCGGAAAAAGCAAATGTCGTAAAATTGTTGCGAAATCACTTTCCGCTTGAAATACTATTGCAACTTATCGGTTTAAAACGCAGTACTTATTTTTATCATCTTGCCGCTAAAGTGGATAAAAATGCCGTGATTGAGCAGAAAATAGCTGAGATTTATCACGAAAACAAAGGTAACTACGGTTATCATCGTATTACGTTAGTGTTGCGTAGAATATGGACCGTCAACCACAAAAAAGTCCAAGCGATAATGCAAAAATTGGGCTTACAAGGGAAATTCAAACGCCGGAAATATCGCTCATATCAAGGCGAAGTAGGCAAAATAGCAGAGAATGTATTGGAAAGAAATTTTTCGGCTACTGCCCCAAACGAGAAATGGGCGACAGACGTGACCGAGTTCAAATGTGTGGAGGGTAAGCTCTATTTATCGCCAATCAAGGATTTATTCAATGGTGAAATTATTGCCTACGATTTAGCCGAAAGCCCAAACTTTGAGCAAATTAACCGAATGATGAGCCAAGCTGTCGCAAGGCTTAACGGTGCAAAACCGATACTGCATTCCGACCAAGGTTGGCAGTATCAGATGTCATGTTTTCAGACAATTTGTCAACAAAACGGCATTAGGCAAAGTATGTCGAGAAAAGGAAACTGCTTGGATAATGGGGCAATGGAGAGTTTTTTCGGGCGGCTCAAAACGGAATGTTATTTTGGCAAGAAGTTTGAAACTTTTGCCGAACTGAAGAAAGCTATTCACGATTACATTCATTACTACAACAATGAGCGTATTCAAGTGAAACTAAAAGGACTAAGCCCTGTGGAATACAGAACTCAGTCCTTGAATTAAATGAGTCTAACTTTTTGGGGGCAGATCATTTACAGTCCCTTATTTTGATATTTCGTTATTTATTGACCGAATGAGCCGGCTCCCATCATAATCACAAATAACGCCATTTGGATTTCATCTTCAGTTAATTCACGACCATTTAAGATTAATTTCTCATTTTCAACCGATAATTCAATCTTCACATTGTTTTCATCTACTTTTCTTAATCCGTACTGTTCAACTCCTGCATTAAGAAAAGCGGCATCAACTTGTTGTTTGGCAAACGCTTTGGCTTCTTCTTCGCTCAATTTCTCTGTAACCATCGAGATTTGGCGAATAATATCTTCTGCATATTCACGGTTAATATTTGAAGTAAATTTACTACTTGAAAGAGCTTTTAATACCTCTTGCATATTGCTCATATTTTGTGGATCAAATTGAGCCATATTCAATAATAAAGCTAAATTAAATTTACCTTTGCTATTTTCAAGTGAGAAGTTATTAATATGGAACTTCACCGATTTTGCCAACAACTGCATTAAAAGTTCATCTTCAAATCCTTCAGGATTAGATAATAAAGGCGTAATATCATTGGTTAATTTAGCATCTAAATCGTATGCCATATCCATTTTTAATTTACCCAGTTCAACACCTTCAATGTTGAAAGAAGCCGCCTCTAAATCTCCTGTCGAAATCACACGCTCGCCTTTTAACAGGTTATCGCCTTTAACCACAATATCTTTAATTTGAGATAATTTGCCATCTTTAGACTGAAACTCAATAGCGTTGATTTTTCCACTTCCTTTGCCGAAAGTTAAATTAGGATAACTTTCATTACTTTCAGTTTGAACATCATAAGCTATACCTTGAATTTGCAAATCAAGTTCTTCTGCTTTTATTTTAAAACTCTCTAGCTCAACAGTGCTATCAATGCCTTTTAATTTTTGGTCGTAACTATATTGCACTTTGACAGGGGTTGTTTCAATAGTGCCTGTTTCATCGCTATATTTAATTGGCGAGAAATCAAAATATCCTTTTGTATCGCCGGAATAGCTGATATTAGCCACCCCCGAACCAATTTGTTCACCGACAAATTTTTTAAATACCTCTGGTCCTTGAAGGCTATTTTCCATACTCATCATTACAGGAACAAAATTAAACTTCGCTAAACGATTAAGCGGTAGCGGGCCGTGATGAAGTTTATCATTACCGATAAAATCTAATTTTTTACCATCGCCAAAATCCACTTCTAAACGATATTTCGCATCAGAACTAAAGAAATGGCGATCAATTTGCACATCTTTGAGCTCAATATTTGCTCCAAACTCGCCACTTAGTTGCTTAAGTTGGTTATTGGCTTGAACGACTAATGCTTGATATTTTTCTTCAACTTGTTTGCCCGTATACCAGCTACCGCCAACTACAGATACACCAATTACCGCTACAACTGAAAGAGCAATTTTGCTTAATTTCATAATTTTCCTTTATCTGTAAAAAATATTAAAAAAATGACCGCTTGTTATTTACCGACATATCATTTTACAAGTTTAGATATATCGTAATTGAGTTTACCATAAATAAGAAATGACTTATATCGCTGAACTTAACAAAATAGTGTAAATTAATAAAACTCGCTTGATTATTAAGATAAAAAGCATACAATTTAGGTGGTTATTTCTAACTTAACGAGGTTCGATATGAAAAAACAAATGTTGCATTAACCATTTTAATGGCTCTTGGCTTAGTGGCTTGTGGTAGCAGTGGTAGTGGTAGCAACACTACTGATAATAAACAGGTATCACCGGTACAACCTGCTCAACCAGCACAACCTGCTCAACCAGCACAGCCTGCTCAACCAGCACAGCCTGCTCAACCAGCACAGCCTGCTCAACCAGCACAGCCTGCTCAACCAGCACAGCCTGCTCAACCAGCACAACCTGCTCAACCAGCACAACCTGCTCAACCAGCACAACCTGCTCAACCAGCACAACCTGCTCAACCAGCACAGCCTGCTCAACCAGCACAGCCTGCTCAACCAGCACAGCCTGCTCAACCAGCACAGCCTCCAAAACCAGATGATTTATTGCCACAGGAAGAAACTGCCTACACTCAAAACTCTCCTACCGTTGGTGGTATATTTACCATTCCTAAAAATAGTGGGGGCATTGAAACAGGTCATTTAACCTCGCCAGATACTGAACTGACAACACTTCTAAACGTTGAAGGTAAACAAATCCCACTTTCAAGACCCGGTTTAAATGGTAATAAGATAAACATTGAAGATGCAAACAGCACATTAATAGTTCAAAAGGGCACTAATACCTTAATTGCTTTTGTTCAGCAAAATGACTTAGAAAATCGTTATTTGTTTAATGCCAATATAAATCAGACAAAAAATATGCCTAAAGAAGGTGCTCTGACTTATAAAGGACACAGTTTCAGCCTGTATGCTAAAAATGATAAAGCAGGTAAACTTGACACTATTGATGATAATGGCTTAGCCGAGTTTACAGCTGATTTTAACCAAAAACCCCTAACAGGTACAATTAAATCATCTATGGAAAATAGTGGTTTTGAGCCTGTTGAAATTTCAGCAAGCATTACCCAGAACACATTCTCTGGAAGTAAAAACTATGTGAGTGTGCAGGGTGGTTTCTTTGGCGAGAATGCTGGAGAATTAGCCGGCGACTATATTCGTAAAGGTAATGACCAACAAAATGCTATTGGTGTATTCCGAGCAGAGAAATCTAAATAAAGATTAAATTTCTTTCAAAGACCGCTACAAGCGGTCTTTTTATATTTACAAGAATTAAATAAATAATCGTCTTTTAACAAAAATTTAGAAAAACGACCGCTTGTAGTTATTTAGCCTATCATCTTTTAATATCTGTTCAACCTCTAAGCGAACATATCTGATCTCCCCACCCACTTTTTCATAAAGTAAACCGACTTTTCCGTCCGGCAACTCTGCAATGCTACTGTAGCCAAAAGTTTCATTATCATCAGTTATCTGAATATAATCTTGCCAATCAATGGTATTATCTGACTTGATTTCACCAATCCAAACTCTTCCATTAATGCGTTTCCACATTTGCTTAGAATGAGCGTTAGAAAGCAGTACATACTCTTTGTCGTTAATTTCTTTTGAATATTTTATTGCTGATAATTGCGTGTAGGAATTGAGTAACTCCGCATCAAATTCACTACTTTGCCACGTCATACCTTCAGTATTACTGCTAGATACCAATACATTGCCTTTATTAGTGCGGGTAAAAAGCGTTATCGTACCATCATTGAGTTCCACAATGTGCGATTCACTCGCCTTATAAGGTGCTTTATTACCATTAAATTTAATAGGCGTTTCGCCCATTAGCCAAGTTTCACCACCGTCTTCACTTTTGATGACGGCAGTCAGTTCATTGTCATATTGGTCAATAAAATAAACCGGCACCAGTAACGTTCCACTTTCCAATTGAACCCCTGTACCAGGACCCGTACCAAGAAATTTCATCGAATCAGTTTTCAACTGTGGGTTTAAATCAATCGGATTTGACCACGTTTTGCCGTTATCATCGCTATAAATCAACCATAAATAACTGGTTTTCTGCACTGTAAATGGGGCGGAACGATTAAACTCTTTTTGCGAGGAGAGAAAAATATTACCTTGATAATTGGCATCGTTCATTTCACCCAAATAAACATCGCCTAAATCTCGATAGGCTTTATCGGGGTTGCCCTTAGTTACTACTTGGTAATCTGTTGGATTGTTTTGGGTATCATACACTCGACCTAAAGTGTGGCTTTGCTTTCGCAAAGTATAGGTCTGATCTTTACCAATCAGTTTCAAAAAGGCTTGACCATCAATTTTAGTATAACCACTACCTAACGCATTGGCTGGGTTAGCAGGCTCTCTTTTGCCGTGATAAGTAATATGACTATGAATGCCACTCGATTCGGGGTACATATCCACCAATAAGAAAATGCGTTCGGAATTTTTGTCTTGTACCATCACAGGGTCAATAACAAATGCCGATTGGGTATTTTCAAAATTAGGAGCATTGTAGGGCTGCTCAATTAAATCGATCACGACTTGGTCGTTCTGCCAATTTTGCTGTTATCCAAACTTCGACGGATAACTAAATCAATATTACCCCAATCCTTATTATCAAATTGATGTTTATCAATTGCCGCTAACACAATGCCGTTTTCTGTGGTTAATAGCGAGGGAATACGGTAATTTTTTGCCGATTTATTCGCCACAAAAAGTGGCTTTTCTTGTCCAATAACAATATTGCTCGCAATTTCCAGCTCTTGTTCACTATAGCCATTCACTGCACCAACAGTTTGCTTGGCGGAACTATAAGATAAAAAAATGTAGAATAGGCAAAAAAAGATAACAGATTTCATAGTGTCTAGGTTTAACATTTAGGCGGCGTATTCTAGCGTAATGTATTAATTTTGAACAGTAAAACAAAACGCTTTTAACTTATTTTTAAGTTAAAAGCGTTTGTAAATTTTTTCGGTAAAATAACCGCTTGTCAGTTACTTAGTCGCAGCTTTCATCGCTTGTACAAATTCAGCAAGTTCTTCCAGCAAATTCGCTTGGTTATCTAAATTACGTTCAATAATCTTCACAATTGCCGAGCCTGAAATTGCCCCATCAGCACCAAGTCTTAAGGCTTCTTTCACTTGTTCCGGTTTAGCAATACCAAAACCTTGTAAGATTGGTGCAGCATTCGCTTGTTTTAAGCTCCCCACTAAATTATCAAGATTACTTGCGTGAGCTTGGTTTTCCGCACTGGTTACACCTGCACGAGAAACTAAATAAGTATAGCCTTCAGTTAATTTTGCAATGCGTTGAATGGTATTTTCATCTGCATTTGGCGGGCAGATAAACACAGGCTGAATACCATATTTTTTAGCCGTTGGTACAAATTCTTCTGCCGCTAAAACAGGTAAATCTGCAATTAACACCGCATCAACACCTGTTTGTTGGCAGCGTTGGAAGAACCTCTCCGTACTCGGTACAAAAATTAAGTTCGCACAAAGCAATAAACCAATTGGAATATCGGGATATTTCGCTCTAATTTTTTCGATCAATGTAAAGCAAGCATCTGTACTGTAACCTGCATCTAATGCACGTTTGTTCGCTGCTTGAATAACAGGTCCATCTAGTAATGGATCTGAAAATGGAAAGCCTAATTCTAACGCATCAGCTCCATTGGCAATCATCGTTTCAATAATTTCAAAACTACGGTCAAAATCAGGATCGCATAAAGTAACAAACGGCACGAAAGCCCCTTCGTTTTTCGCTTTTAAGCGTTCAAATACGTTATCAAAACGGCTCATTAGTTACCTCCATTTAAAATTTTATCGACCGTGAAAATATCTTTGTCGCCACGTCCAGATAAATTTACCACTAATAGTTGCTCTTTCTCAGGATTTTGCTTAATCAACTTTAGTGCATAAGCTAAGGCGTGTGAAGACTCTAACGCAGAAATAATCCCTTCATTTTTAGCGAGTGCTTGGAAAGCATCTAATGCTTCTTGGTCGGTAATCGATACATAATCAGCTCTGCCTGTTGCATTTAAATAGGCGTGTTGCGGACCAACTGATGGGAAATCTAAACCTGCCGAGATAGAGTAAGATTCTTCAATTTGTCCATCTTTATCTTGCATAATCGGTGATTTCATACCGAAGTAAATTCCTGTTGTGCCGTGTTTAAGCGGTGCACCGTGTTCACCTGTTTCAATGCCTTTGCCTGCCGGTTCAACGCCGATTAATTGTACCGACGTTTCTTCGATGAAATCAGCAAACATTCCGATTGCATTCGAGCCACCGCCAACGGCAGCAATCACCGCATCCGGCAAGCGGTCTTCTTTTGCTAAAATTTGACGTTTGGTTTCTTCGCCAATCATTTTTTGGAACTCACGCACCATTGTCGGGAATGGATGTGGACCTGCTGCCGTACCAATTAAATAGTGAGTGGTATCGTAGTTTGCCGCCCAATCACGCATCGCCTCACAGCACGCATCTTTCAGTGAGCAAGAACCTTTTTCGACAGGAATTACATCCGCCCCCATTAAACGCATACGGAACACATTAGGCGATTGGCGTTCCACATCTTTTGCCCCCATATAAACCACACAAGACATACCTAGCATTGCACAAGCTAATGCGGTTGCGACACCGTGCTGCCCTGCTCCAGTTTCGGCAATAATACGGGTTTTGCCCATTCGTTTGGCGAGTAAAATTTGCCCTAGTACTTGGTTGGTTTTATGAGCTCCACCGTGTAATAAATCTTCACGTTTTAGATAGAGTTTACTGTTTGTACCTTTGGTTAAATTACGGCAAAGCGTAAGTGCCGTTGGACGACCTGCATAGTTTTTGAGTAAATCGGCAAATTCTGCTTGGAATGTTGGATCTTGTTGAGCTTCTACAAAGGCTTGCTCTAATTCTTTGAGTACCGGTACTAAAATTTCAGGAACATACATTCCGCCAAATTCACCGAAGTAAGGGTTAAGAAGTGTGTCTGACATAATATTTCCTTTTCTATTTCCTCTCTCGTCTTGAAAGAGAGTATAAAATTATAAATTTCTAGCTACATTTAAGGCTGATGAGGTTTGAGCTACCGGCATTACTTCAACACGGTTAATATTGACGTGTTCCGGTTGTTGATTTAACCAAAGCACGATATTAGCCACATCTTCAGGGCGAACAAATTCAACATTTTCATAAATTTTTGCTGCTTTTTCGTCATCGCCTTTAAAGCGAACATTAGAAAATTCTGTCCCACCACATAAGCCCGGCTCAACGTTAGACACCCGTACTTTTGTGCCTGCTAGATCTGCACGCAAATTTAAGCTAAACTGCTTCACAAAGGCTTTTGTACCGCCATAAACATTCCCACCCGGGTAAGGGTAAGTTCCTGCAATCGAACCGATATTAATAATATGTCCTGAATTATGCTCAACCATTTCAGGAAGAACTAGGCGTGTCATTGTTACTAAGCCTTTAATATTAGTATCAATCATTTGATACCAATCAGTTAAATCCGCTTTATGAGCAGGCTCTAAGCCTAGTGCTAAACCTGCATTATTCACTAATAAGTCAATCTTTCGCCAACTTTGAGGGCGGCTATTTAATGCTTTTTCAACTTCTGAGGAATCTTGAATATCAAATACAAGCGGTAGAAAATTGTCGCCAAATTGCAAATGTAGTTCGCTTAAACGCTCTGCACGTCTGCCTGTGCCAATCACTCTATAGCCTGATTGAAGAAGTAATTTACAAATTGCTAAACCAAAACCGGCGGTTGCCCCTGTTACTAATGCAGTTTTCATAGTTTTACTCTCAAAATTAAAATGTACTATTAAAGTAGTACAAAATTTAAAAAATTGCAAGAAATATATCGTTCAGAAAAGAAAAAAGCGTACCAAAAGGTACGCTAAATACATAGGAGGATCTTATTTTAAGATTTATATAACACAACATTCGATATCCATATCTTGAATGGCATTCTATATCATAAATCCATTTAATTCTGTGATTGCCTTCACATTTTTAGAAATTAACCTTTATTTTCCTACTTTTTTTGCTTTAAAAATTAAAATTAAGGCAGCCATCACTGCGGCTGTTGCTACAAATCCTAATAAAGCAGATTGCGTGAAACCTACTACTAAGTAGCCAACAATAGAAGCAGCAGCAACCAATAACGCATAAGGTAATTGTGAAATAACGTGATCCATATGGTTACATTGTGCACCTGTTGAAGATAAGATAGTGGTATCTGACACCGGTGAACAGTGGTCTCCACATACCGCCCCCGCCATTACTGCCGACAAGCAAGGAATGATTAATGCAGGCTCAGAATGAACTGCCATTGCCGCACCGATTGGTAACATAATACCAAATGTTCCCCAGCTTGTGCCTGTTGAGAATGCCATAAATGCGGCTAATACGAATAAAATTGCCGGTAAGAATCCTGCTGCAATATGCTCACCAACTAAGCCTGATAAGTATTTACCTGTTTGCATATCGCTTACTACGCCATTAATTGTCCAAGCAAAGAATAAAATGGTAATTGCACCGGACATCATTTTTACGCCTAAACCATAGGCACGAACGTAATTTTTTAGTGAAATATGACCGCTTGCCATAATACAAATGCTGGCAACTACCAATGCAGCTAGACCGCCTACCACTAACGAAATACCCACAGTGGTATTTTCAAAAGCACCTAAAATCGAAAATGGAGTGTTTGATTCCGCTAAGGCATCGGCACCGGTTTTAATCATCATTGCAACCGTAACCACAATTAAAGCAACAATAGGGAACACTAAATTACGCATACGCCCTTTAACTTCAATACTTTCTTCCTCTACTTCTGCTAAATGTTCTGCTTGGCGTTCAAAACGAGCCATTGAGCCGATATCGAATGAGAAATAAGCTACGAAGAACACCATAATCATTGAGAAAATCGCATAGAAATTCATTGCACTCATCGTCATAAATGCACCAAGCGGAGAATAGCCCGTGATTGAATGAGTTGCTAATAAACCGGCAATTAAGGTAATAATGTAAGCTCCCCAACTTGAAATTGGCATTAATACACACATTGGTGCAGCAGTTGAGTCAAGGATATAAGCTAATTTTGCACGAGAAACATTAAATTTATCCGTTACCGGGCGAGCAATTGCCCCTACCGCTAAACTATGGAAATAGTCATCAATAAAAGTGAAAAATACTAAACCTGCGGCTATTAATTTTGCACCACGTTTGTCTTTGATTCTTTTCTGAGCCCAATTCGCAAAGGCTTGATTACTTCCTGAAATGCTTAATAAAGAAGTTAATACACCTAATAAAATTAAGAATAAAATGATATTGATGTTGTTAGAATTTAAACCTTCTTCAGCTCCTTTATAAACTAAAGAAACAACACTATTTTTAATATAAGTAAGTGCATCAAGAAAATTACTATTGGTTAGCATAAATGCACCAAATATAATCCCAATGCTTAATGAAATAATCACTTTGCGTGTAACAATCGCTAAAATTAATGCAATCAGAGCCGGTAACACAGACCAAAACGATGTGGAATAATCAACTAGATTCATAAAACCTCTAAAATGACTTTGTATAATTTGTATATAAAAATAATAGCCAAACAAGAGATGTACTGAGATATTTATAGGAATAAATATAAAGGAAGGAAATATGAAAAACTAAAACCCACCCTAACAGTAGCACTCCGTAGCGTTTACTACGACAGTGTCGTTTCTTTCGAGAACGACCCCAACCAATTAAGATGACGCCTAATTGATTTCGGCAAATCCACCTTTCCTTTTTCTTCATCGTTTTCCACTCAGAAAAAATACTTATTGAATTTGCACCTCTACATTTTGTAGGATGACGTAAAGATACCACGAATATCCGAAGATATAAAGTACCTCTTTTTTATTTATATTTATTTACCTCAAATATCTTTTAATATATGATAAAGAAGAATAAAATTCACTTCGTTACTAAAATATTAGGAGAATACAATGTCAGATTTAAAAAGCCTTTTAAACCTTCGTAGGTTAAGAGTATTTGCTAAAGATTTAGCACTTGAACAATTAAAATCATTTGCTGAAAAATTAGATACTATTATTGCTGAAAAAGAAGAAGAAATTAGAAAAGAAGAGCAAGAAAAAGCAAAACAATTAGAAAGCTTAAATAAATACGCCGAAATGTTAAAACAAGATGGACTTTCTATTGATGAATTAGCTCAATTATTAGCAGATAAAGTGATTAAAGGTCGTAAAGTCCCTAAAGCACGCAAACCGGTTGCTCCTCGCCCTGCCAAATATAAATTTGTTGACGCTGAAGGTAATGAAAAAACGTGGACGGGTCAAGGCAGAACACCAAAGGCATTACAAGAAGCACTTGATAAAGGCAAGAAATTAGAAGATTTTGCTATTTAATTTATTATTTAATAAAGATTAGATATGAGAGAACTCTAATTGAGTTCTCTTATTTTTATAAATAGGATATCAAATGCTTGAGCATAAAATTTTATTAACAGAATGCCCTGATGATACAGGATTAGTCGCTAAAATCACCAATATTTGTTACAAACACCAATTAAATATTATTAAAAACTCGGAATTTGTGGACAACGAAACGAAACGCTTTTTTATGCGTACTGAGTTAAACGGTATTTTTAACGATAAAACATTACTAACCGATCTAGAATTTACTTTACCCGAAGGTTCTATTTATAAATTATTACCAAAACAGAGAAAGCGTATTGTTATTTTAGTAACCAAAGAAGCTCACTGTTTAGGTGATTTATTAATGAAAAACTATTACGGTGGTTTAGATGTAGAAATTGCTGCTGTAATTGGTAATCACGATACATTAAGAGAGTTAGTTGAACGCTTTGATGTACCATTCCACTTAGTTAGCCACGAAAATCTAACACGTGTTGAACACGATAAATTATTAGCCGATAAAATTGACGAATACGCCCCGGATTATATTGTACTAGCTAAATATATGCGCGTGCTTAATCCCGAATTTGTAGCACGTTACCCAAATCGTGTTGTGAATATCCACCACTCTTTCTTACCTGCATTTATTGGTGCGAAACCATATCAACGAGCTTACGAACGTGGTGTAAAAATTATTGGTGCAACGGCTCATTTTGTAAATGATGAATTAGATGAAGGTCCAATTATTATGCAAAATGTGATCAACGTGGATCACACCTATACTGCAGAGGCTATGATGCGTGCCGGGCGGGATGTAGAGAAAACCGTTCTCAGTCAAGCATTAGAATTAGTACTTGCTGATAAGATCTTTGTTTATAAAAACAAAACCATTATTTTATAAAAAAATAGCCAGTGATTGAAACTGGCTATTTTATTTAGATGGAATATCTTCCAACGTTTCAGGCATTTTACCTATTAACAAATTAAATAGCATTGCCGTTCTTGCCAAAATCTCTCTTAACCTTACTTGATAAGCCCCTTCAGGATATTTCGCTGCATAACAAATAGCATCAATATTTTTAAATTTCGCAATAAATAATGCTCTTTCACAATGAAACTTCTGTGAGACAATCGTAAACGGCGGTAATTTATAAACCTCTGTCGCTCTTATAATTGAATCAAAAGTAGTATAGCCCGCATAATCTTGCTTAATTTGTAGCTGAGGTATGCCCATTTTCAGCAAATCATTAGTCATTGTTTTAGGCTCATTATAATAAGGGGTTTTATTATCACCACTAACTAAAAGTTTATTTACTTTTTCACTTTTCACTAATTGCTTTGCTGCTTCTAAACGATATTTGTAATATTCATTGATCACATTTTTTGAGTAAAATTTCGCTGTACCGAGCACTACGGCATAATCTCTATGAGGCAGATCGTTAATCTCACTATAGACTTTATCCCGCACAGCATAACTCGTTATTGAATCCACAATTAATAGGGTTGCAATTCCTATTAAGTGTAAGATCACAATCACTTTCAGTATTTTTATGCCCAATTGCTTAATTTGATGAAAAAACGGCAATGACCTAGCCCCTTAAATTTCGACTTCCAAAAATCACTTATTTATTCTTATTACTCAAATAATGAGTATATTAAAGACAAACAAAGTTGTCTGATTGTTCAATCAATTTATTCTATTTTAGTGTGTTTGTTAAGTCCTAAGCTCTATTTATCACACCTAAAACCTAAAAATTTTAGCCGTTTAAAAATCTAGACGTTTAGACGGCTAAAATTTCTTGACAATTGACAACAACACCGTTAATTTAACCATATTATTACAATTACAAGCGGTTAAAAAAGCATATTTTTTGCAAATAAGGATTCTATGGCTCAGCACATTACACTTTTTGAGGAAACGCCATTGCCCCTTTCACTAGGTGGCGAACTTTCCCCTATCACAGTGGCTTACCAAACTTACGGCGAATTAAATGCAGATAAAAGCAATGCTGTGTTGATCTGCCACGCCTTAACCGGCGATGCCGAGCCTTATTACGACTCTGCAACCGAGAAAGGCTGGTGGCAGGATTTTATCGGCAAAGGCTTAGCCTTTGATACCGAAAAATATTTCTTTATTTGTAGTAATGTTTTAGGTGGTTGTAAAGGCACAACAGGTCCTTCTTCAATTGATCCGAAAACCAATAAACCTTACGGTAGCCAATTCCCGATTATTACGGTTCAAGATATTGTTAATGTACAAAAAGCCTTAATTGATTACTTAGAAATTCCGATTCTCCACGCTGTCATTGGTGGCTCTTTTGGTGGAATGCAAGCCACGCAATGGGGCATTAGCTACCCGGATCAGGTACGTAATATTATCAACCTTTGTTCTTCACTTACTTTAAGTGCGGAAGCGATTGGCTTTAACCACGTTATGCGTCAGGCGATTATTAACGATCCGCATTTCAACGGTGGAGATTATTATGATGGCATCGCACCCGATAATGGCTTAAAAATTGCTCGAATGTTAGGAATGCTGACTTACCGCACGGATATTCAGCTGGCTAAAGCTTTCGGGCGGGAAACCAAACAGCAAGGGCAAATTTGGGGTGATCATTTTCAAGTAGAATCTTACTTAAGCTATCAAGGCACAAAATTTTTAGGTCGATTTGATGCCAATACTTACCTTCGCTTATTAAGAGCCTTAGATTTGTATGACCCCGCACTTGGCTATGAAAATGAAGAAGCTGCGTTAAAACGCATTAAAGCCAATTATGTTTTTGTAGCAGTAACCAGCGATCAGCTATTCAAACAAGTTGATGTGTATAAAAGCAAACAGAAATTAGAACAAGCCGGAGTGAATTTGGATTTTCACGAGTTCCACTCTGATTTCGGACATGATGCCTTTCTGGTTGATTATGATTTCTTCGAGCCGATGATTAGAAAAGGGCTGGAAAAGTAATTTGCATTTTTTATTATAAATATAACCGCTTGTAATCGCAAAAAAGCACACCAAAGTGTGCTTTTTGTCGTTTTATATTTTATTAGGCATAGTAGACAAAATAGTTGCTGATTTTACAAAAACTATGCCAAGTGGACAAAATAGTTGCTAACCTTATTTTTTGATTAGGTTAGTAACTTTTTTTATTCAAAAAATCCTTTATAAACATCAACTTATGTTTCTTTGTTAATCCGTTGTGATTATTTAACTTCTGCTTTAAGTCTTTAAAAAGACTTTCCGCTCTATTTGTGGTTCTTTCAATATTTAGCTCAGGGTATTTCTCGAAAGTAAATAAATAATCGTGATATCGCTTTAAACTGGCATAAGCTCCCCTTATATTTCGATGTTTATAAGGGAAATAACCTCTCTCATTCGCTATATCTGAACGTTCATTTAAAAAGTCCTGATGTTTTAAATACCAATTGTGTAGTTCCCTATAAAATATATTTTTCGTACTCTTTGTGAAAGTCTTAACAAGAATTTTTAATTCCTTTCCGGCTTGAGATTGGTGTTTTCTGCCTAATTTACGCATCACTATCGCAATCATATGAAACTGGCACATTTGTGTCGGGGTATTGAGTAAATCTTTTAATAATCCCCTCCGACCATCGCAGGTAACTGATAATAAACATCTTTTTCTGTTTTTACAAAACGATGATAGATTACCTTCTTTTTCAGACTATTGATTAAAACCAATACACCAAATTCTCGACCAAAGAAAGTGGTATCCATAATAATATTCAGATATTTTCCTTCTATTATATTTGCCTGGCTTTTAGGGGCTTTTTCAATATATCGTTGAATAGTTCTCACCGAACAATGATATTTTTCAGCAAGTTGCGGATAAGTCTGTTTTCCTGTCGTGTAATCAGACCAAATTTGAATAGCGTTTAATTTCTTTTGAAAGGTAAAGGTTTTATTACATTGATTGCAATAATGGCGTTGAATATTATTTTGCTTACCGTGCTTCTTGATATTCGTACTTTGGCAAAATGGGCAGTTTTTTATTCATTTTTCAAAAATAGGGCTTAAAGCCTTGTACTATAAGGCTTTAAGCCACTTTTTAGCAACTATTTTGTCTACTATGTCTGTTTTTTTATGTTTCAAGTTACTCTTTTGATTTCCAAATTAATGGATCAACACCTTTGTGAATTAAATCTTGGTGTTCTTCAATTCTAAATACCGGCTCTTTGCCTTGTTTTAGTTGACGAATATAGTCTTTCATAATAACCCACACAATCGGAGCAAGAATTAAAATTGCGACTAGGTTGATAACCGCCATTGATGCCATTACAGTATCAGCAAATGCCCATACAATACCACCATCTCGAACTGCACCAAAGTAAACGAAGAATAATACCACTGCACGGAAGCTCCAGACAAACCACGCTTTGTTTTTGATGTAACGAATGTTGGTTTCTGCATAAGCGTAATTACCAATAATAGAGGTAAAACAAAACAGTAGAATAACAAAAGCTAAGAAGTGTAAACCAAACTCGCCTAAGTGGAATTGCAATGCTGTTTGAGTGAGAGAAATACCTCTTAAACTTTCTCCGCCATAATTGTCCGACATTAAGATAATAATTGCGGTACAGGTACAAACAACAAGTGTATCGACAAATACACCTAACATTTGGATTAAACCTTGACTTGCCGGGTGTTTAGCATCTGATGTTGCTGCAGAGTTTGGAGCAGACCCCATACCTGCTTCGTTTGAGAATAAGCCACGCTTAATCCCCATTAACATCGTTTTTGAAACCAATGCCCCGAACATACCACCCGCTGCGGCTGAGAAGTCAAAAGCACTTTCAATAATTAAACCGATAATATGTGGTACTCGTTCAATATTCATACCTAAAATAATAACGGCAATAATGAGGTAGAATAATGCCATCATTGGTACTACTTGTGCGGACACTTTACCGATACGTTTTACCCCACCGGAAATAATAATTCCGGTAATCACTACTAAGGTAACACCGACATAAACCGGATTCCAATCCCACGCATTTTTAGTTGCTTCTACAATAGAATTTGATTGCACCGCATTGAAGGCAAAACCAAAAGTAAAGATTAGGGTTACCGCAAACGCAATGGCTAATGAAGGAAGTTTTAAACCACGAGTAATGTAGTAAGCCGGTCCACCACGAAACATACCGTTCGGATCTTTGGTTTTATATAACTGAGCAAGAGAGGACTCAGCAAACGCAGAGCTCATACCCATTAATGCAGTTACCCACATCCAGAAAACTGCTCCTGGTCCACCTAATGCAATAGCGGTTGCAACCCCACCGATGTTACCAACCCCAACACGACTTGCTAAACCCGTCGTAAAAGCTTGGAATGGCGTGAGAGATTGACCTGAAGCAGAACGACCACCCCACATTTCACGCAAACTTTGAGGGAAAAGACGAAGCTGAACAAAACCTGTGGTAATAGTAAAAAACAGACCTGCACCTAGTAATAGAATAATAGTAATATCCCAAAGTGGAGCATCAATCGTATTGACGACCCAAGTGAGAATACCTTCAAAGAATAAAATAATAGAATCCATAAAGACCTCTTAAATTAAAATAAAAACGAGTTAGTTTAACCGATTTCACTTTTTTAAACAGTTTTTTTGATACTTTATATAACAATTTTTAATCGGTATTCAATTAACGTCTAAATAAAATACCGGTACCGGTATCAATAAAGCTACTATGAACCAGCGTAGTTCCCAATAAAATCAATGCTATCCCCAAACCAAATTTGAATAATCGAACCGCATTTTTATTCATCTGAGCAGAAAAATACCAACCACTCACTTTAACCGCTTTATTCCTTGCCACAATCACTAAATAAGCAAATAGGCTTAAGGTAAAACCTGTTCCGATTGCCATTACTAAGGCTGAAATTACGCCCCAAAAATAAAGATCTAAGGTATAAGAGAGGAATAAGACTAAAATTGCCCCAGAGCAAGGTCTCGCACCAATACTCAAAATCAGCATTAGCTGTGTTTTCCAATCTCTAGCTTTCTGCATTTCATTTGAGGTGGGTAAATGTTTATGTCCACAGCCACAGTGTTCATCGTGAACGTGGTGATTATGCTGAACAAGCGGTCGTTTTTGTGGAATTTTTTGCACAATGGGTTGTTGTGCCACTTGTTGAGAGAACCGAATTGATTTAATTTTAGGTTTACTCACTTTCTTTGTCTCTTTGAAAACCTGATAGCACCAATAAACCCCAAGCAAAATCATAATGGCGAAGCTAGCACGCTCTACCCATTTCAAAGTTAAATTAAAATATTGGCGGGAAAGTGTAAAAATAACCACAATCACAGTAACGAGCAAAACCGCCACTAATCCTTGCACTAAAGCTGAGGCGAAAGTAATTTTCATTGCCTGATTGAGCTTCGTTTTTTCAAGAGAAAGGTAGCTCGTTAGAATAAACTTACCGTGCCCGGGACCTACGGCGTGAAATACGCCATATAAAAAGCTGATAAAAACTAAAGTAAGCCCCGCTTTGGTCTGATTATCGCTCAATGCGTTTAACGAGCCGGAAAGAGCCGAATTAAATACCTTTTGCCACTCCATCACTTTAAATAGCAAAATCGGATAAAGTTGATAAAGTGCAAAAAATGTGAGAAATCCGACCGCTAGTATTCCCCATTGTTTTGACTTCAATCGCATACAATCTCCACTTTCTGTGCAAATTGTGCCCCTAATGAATAATCTTCATTATTTAGCATATCTGGCGACTGAGTTTTATCCAAGCTCGAAGCATATAAACGTAATTTGCTATCCACCTGTGGCTGTACTAATGCAACTTTACAGCCGGTATTACTGATACTAATCTCATTAGCACGGTTATATTCCATTGCAATATAGTAACTTGGTTCATAAGTCGAAAATCTTGCCTTATTTTGTTTCAAGTCATAAAGCTGACTTAAATGAAAGGTAATATAAAACACTACTCGATTATTTTTGATTTCAAAACGCGTATCTGTCGGTTGAGTGGTAAATTTTATCGGCTGATTTTTACTATCGTATAACACGCTGAAATAATGGTTTTGCAGGGCGGACTGTACCATTTCTGCGGTAATATCTTTACGAGTTTTCTCTTTATCCGCACTATTATTCATCTCATAAATCAATTCAGAAGAGGCAATTTCATCAAGCATCCATTCCATTTGGAATGATTTCAACATTGTGCCGTCTACAATCACTTTATTTTTTAGATCGACAAACGAATGCGGGTGAGAAAACGCATAACTAGAACATAACGTAGATAATGCAATAATAAACGATTTTAATAATTTCATATCCATTCACTGTAAAAAATAAAAAGCGAACAAGTTGCCCTGTTCGCTTTCAGAAATTTGGTGAGTCGGTCGATAAGCCGAGTTCTGTCGTGGACAATCATTCCTCTAGGCGTATATTTACACATACGCTCAAGCAACCTACCCGAACTCTCGGCGGGCAACCGATTGAGTTCCTATTTGGTCTTGCTACGAGTGGAGTTTACCCTGCTGCCGAATGTTACCACCGGCACGGTGTGCTCTTACCACACCCTTTCACCCTTACCTGCCGAAACAGGCGGTCTGCTCTCTGTTGCACTGGTCGTAGGCTCACGCCTCCCGGACGTTATCCGGCACTCTGCCCTGTGTAGCTCGGACTTTCCTCTCGTTTACTTGTCCCCCAGTTCTCGTTTTCACGAATTTAGAGGCTTCAATAAACCAGCGATTGTCTAACCAACTCAGGACTTAGTATAGCAGATTTGCAAAATTTTGCAAAAATTTAACCGCTTGAACTCTATTAGAAATGCAAAAAAGGATTAAGTTTCAAAAACTTAATCCTTTTATTTAATTCACTAACGAGCGATTACGCACGTTTGAAGTCTAAGTGAACTAGTTTTGGTTTAGTTGGGTGGCGTTGAATCGCTTGTACTTTAACTTGCTCTTCTTTGCCCGCAACAACGATAGTTAAAACTTCGTTGTAGAACGCATCGTGTACTTGTGCGTTGTTTACATCATCGTGGTTTAAGATGATTGATACAGGTTCTGCACTACCACCGTAGATGATTGCAGGAACTTGACCATTATGACGCAGGCGGCGGCTCGCACCCTTACCTTGCGTTGAACGAACTTCAGCTTCAAATTTGAATGACATTGTTTTATTCTCTTAAATATTGGGATTATCCCGTTAATAGAAAAACAGCAGGCGACCCAGCTGTTTGTTAAAAAACTTCGGCATACCAAGAGATATGCCGAGTGCGTATTTTACTGAAATTGGCGAGAAATGCAACGTAAATTAAGATAATTTGCGGATTTTCTCTATAAAATAGTTCACCATTTCTGCTGCAATATTGACTTCATTCACTTGCTCAATGCCTTCAAAGCCCGGACTTGCATTGACTTCTAAAATAACTATCCCATTATCTGTCCGCAAAAAATCCACACCTGCAACATCAAGCCCTATCGCTTTGGTTGCTTTAATTGCTAATGCGATTTCCTCTTTGGTTAATTCAATACATTGAGCAATTCCACCTTGATGAAGATTGGATCGAAAATCTTCTGCCGAATTATTTCTACTCATTGCAGAAACTACTTTATCCCCAATCACAAAAGCACGAATGTCTTGTCCTTTTGCTTCACTCAAAAAGTGTTGGCATAGATAAGGTTCTTCGACTTGTCTAAAGGTAGATAGCACAGCTTCCGCATTCCGTTCATTTTCAAACAACATCACCCCATTGCCTTGCGAACCATTCAGCACTTTTGCAATAAGCGGAAAAGTGAAATGATTTAATTGCGATTTAACCGAAACTAAATTCCCTGCAAAATTGGTATGTGGTATAGGTAAAGTATGTTCGGCTAATTTTTGCAACGATCGCCATTTGTTTCGGGCTAAAGCAAATGCTTCAGAGTGATTCAAAACAGGAATGCCTTTCGCTTCAAAATGGCGTAGCACAGCACAGCCCATTTCCGTACTACTTGTACCAAAACGAGGCAAAATACCATCGTAATCCTTCAATAAAACAGGTTCAGAGCGATGTTTATCGTAATTTTCTCCTTCTTGGTAAAAAATCTCAAAGGTCCCATTTTTTAGAGAAAGTAGCATTCTGTTAGGATCTAAAATATCCAGTTCGATCCCTCTTTCTACACAGGTTTCTTTAATTCGTTTGCAGCTATATAAGCGAGGCTCACGGCATAGCATTAGCCATCTCATTTTTTCAATAATCCTTTCTGATTAAAAAACGGCAGAATATGTGGACGAACGGGTTTATCTAAGGTTTTATGAATTGCGACTTGCCATTGCTGAGGTTCGCCAATTCTCGCTTGGTAGTAAGCGGTCAAATTTTCGTTATATTTTGCAAATTCTACCTCATCAAAAGGCTGATACTGATTAGTATGACAAATCAAAGTGTTTGGTAAACGAGGTTTTAAATCAGGATCTTGTGCAGGATAACCCAAACACATTCCGACTAATGGTACACAGTATTCAGGCAAATTTAATGCTTCGGATACACGTTTAATATCATTACGCAATGCACCAATATAAACGCCACCTAACCCTAAAGACTCTGCTGCTAACAGTACATTTTGAGCAAAAATTCCCGTATCAACCGCTCCAATAATAGACACTTCCGCCCATTCCAATTGCGATTCCGGCACAAGCTGTTTGTGTTTATTAAAATCAATGCAGAACACCAAAAACTCTGCACAATCTACCACATATTGCATACCAGAAACGGCTTTTAAGGTTTCACGAATTTGTTTATCCGTTACACGGATAACGCTTACGCATTGTAAATGGTTAGAGCTTGAAGCCGCTTTTCCCGCATTAATTAAGGTCTGAAATACCTCTTCTGAAATTGGTTGTTCGGTAAATTTACGAATCGAACGATGAGATAAAATCGTTTCAAGTGTTGTTTTGCTTTGTATTGTCATCTTTATTCTTTCCATCTAAAGTTTGTCTAAATAGCTTTTTCCATCAAGTTGGTTTACTTGTCGCATAATCCACGCTTGGCGTTTTCGCATAGTTGGTCCGGGCTTATCTACTTTAAATATATTTGGATTAGGTAAGGAGGCGGCTAATAATGCAGCCTCTTGCAAATTCAAATTTTTTGCCGATTTCTTGAAAAAATGTTGAGCCGCGGCTTCAACGCCAAAAATACCGTGCCCAAATTCCGCAATATTCAAATAAACTTCTAAAATGCGAGGCTTTGTCCAAACATATTCCACTAACACAGTCAGCGGAGCTTCAATCCCCTTTCTTACCCAGCTTTGTCCGTGCCATAAAAACAGGTTTTTAACTGTTTGTTGTGAAATAGTTGAACCTCCACGCACTTTGCCGGATTTTGCATTCAACTTTAAGGCAGTTTCAATCGCAGTAAGATCTAAACCAAAATGGCTTTCAAATTTCTGATCTTCAGACGCAATCACCGCCATCTGCATCTGCCAAGAAATTTCATCAAGGCTTACCCAATCTTTTTTGATGTTATAGTTTTTTCCTTGTAACATATTTTCCACTTTTTTCTGAATCATATAAGCCGAATACGGCACGGGTAACACAGAAAAAAGCAACGTTCCTATTAAGAAGAAACTCCCGAAAAAAGAAAATAAGCGGCTAAAACCAAACCAAAGCCAACCCGCTTTTGATCTTATTTTTCGAGGAATAAAAAAAAGCCCTATTTTCTTCAAAAGAGAGCTTAGAAAACGGTTCTTATACTTTGCCATTTACTTCATACCGTTAAGTTTACTATTTACCCATTGCAAGAAATCCGGGTCTAGTGTTTTGAGCATATTTGAGCCACGCGTAATAGTTGCTGCACTGGTATTCAAATTTTGCTGAATTTCACGTTGTGAATCTTCAGCTTTTAATAAAGCTTGCACAATTTGAACTCGCAACCCCAAAGATTCTCTCTCATCGGCGGTCAAAAACATCGAGAAAAAGAGCTCCAATCTATCTTCAGCAACGGCTTGTTTAAGCAAAACTAAAAATTGCTCCCACTCTTTTGGATCTCGTTGATTATAAAGCGTTTTCATTGATATTCCTTAATATACAAGAATATACAAGCGGTCGTATTTTACTCGTTACGCTCAAACGCAAGCATTTGTGTAAAAATTTACTAAAAAAGACCGCATGTATTACCTTATTTTTTCGATTTCTTGCCACCACGTTGATCATCTAACTCAGCCCCTTTCGGTACACTGAATTTGAATAAGTCATTTGAAACACCGCCTGTGGTAATGTTACGCAACACATAGAGATTGCTCTGTCCATCACGCTCAATAGTGCTGAAACCTTTTAATAAACCGCTTTGGTCGATACGCACATCAAACTGCTTTAAATTACTTTTTTTCGATTTTGGTTTTAATACGAACGTATCGGCATTTTGAGTTACGTCATATTGATCCCAATGGTTTTTATCACTGCTGGTTAAAAGCACAAACGGCGTATTGTTCACTGCATCTTGCACTGTATTTACCGTTACTTGTGAAACAAATGGGTCGTAAAACCATAGATCTTTACCGTCAGAAACAATTAAATTTTCTTGTGGCGATTTTGTATCCATTCTAAATAAATTCGGGCGTTTTACTTGGAATTTACCCTGCCCTTTTTGGATCTCTTTCCCTTTGCTTGAACGGACCGTTTGGTCAAAATCCGCACTATATTGGCTCACTTGCTCTAAACGGCGTTGTAATTCCGCTACCGATTGTGCATCAGCAAATGCTGTGCCGGCTAAACCTAATAAAGCTAAACTGAATACTGATTTTTTGAATAATGTTTTCATCTATATTTCCTTATTTATCAAAGAAGATTCGTTCTTCTTTGACAATGAAATTTTGAAAAGTTTCATATTAACGAACTGTTACAACAATACATTAAAAAGGGATAATTGTATAGCGTTAGATTAATGAGCCTCGTCCCAATTATCGCCAATGCCAACTTCAGCAATTAATGGCACTTTAAGCGAAATAGCTTTTTCCATTTCTGCTTTGATTAGCTGGCTATAATGCTCGATTTTATCGGCTTTCACTTCAAACACCAATTCATCGTGTACTTGCATAATCATTTTGATTTCATCATCGCCTTGAATAGCTTTATCAATGCCAATCATCGCAACTTTGATAATATCCGCCGCCGTGCCTTGCATTGGTGCATTAATTGCCACTCGTTCTGCCGCTTTACGCAAAATAGCATTGCTTGATTTAATATCAGGTAAATATAAACGACGACCGAATAAAGTTTCTACATAGCCTTTTTCTGCGGCAACTTCACGAATATCCGTCATAAACTGCTGTACTGCCGGGTAACGTTGGAAGTAGAGATCCATATATTTTTGGGCTTCAGCTCGCCCAATCCCCAATTGGTTTGAAAGCCCGAATGACGACATTCCATAAATCAGCCCGAAGTTGATAGCCTTCGCACTGCGACGTTGCTCGCTCGTTACCTCATCTAATGCCACACCAAAAATTTCTGCTGCCGTTGCTCGGTGAATATCTTTACCTTCAGCAAAGGCTTTAATCATTCCTTCGTCATTCGCCAAGTGAGCCATAATGCGTAGCTCAATTTGGGAATAGTCGGCTGCTACAATTTTATAGCCTTCTCTTGCCACAAAGGCTTGGCGAATACGTCTGCCTTCTTCGTTTCGGATCGGAATGTTTTGTAAATTCGGATCACTTGACGAAAGCCGCCCTGTCGCCGTTACTGCTTGATTGTAAGAGGTGTGCACTCGCCCTGTTTTTGCATTAATCAACTGAGGTAATTTGTCTGTGTAAGTAGATTTCAACTTACTTAAGCCACGATGCTCCATTAATAATTTCGGCACAAGATGGCCTTGTTGAGCCAATTCATCTAGCACCTCCTCGTTAGTCGAAGGAGCTCCTTTCGGGGTTTTCTTCAGCACCGGTAAGCCTAATTTATCAAACAGAATTTCTTGTAACTGCTTGGTTGAAGCAAGGTTAAACACCTGCCCTGCTTCGGTGTGAACTAACTGCTCAACTTCACTTAAGCGTTTTTCAATTTCTGCCGATTGCGTTAATAATTTCTTAGGGTCAATCAATACGCCATTGCGTTCAATGCGAGAAAGCACGCTAACCAATGGCATTTCGATTTCGTTAAAGAGTTTTACCAATTTAGGCTCTTGTGATAATTTCTGCCATAGCACTTGGTGCAGTTTCATCGTTACATCGGCATCTTCGGCAGCATATTCCGCTGCTTTGGCGATCTCAATTTTATCAAAAGTAAGCTGATTTTTGCCTTTACCTGCTAACTCTTCAAACGGAATGGTTTTATGCCCCAAATAGCGGTAAGCTAAGTCGTCCATATTATGACGACCTGTGCTGTTTAGCGTGTAGGATTCGATCATCGTATCAAACTCAACGCCTTGTAACTCAATGCCGTAGTTAGCAAAAATAGTTAAATCATATTTAATGTTCTGCCCGATTTTTTTAATGGCACGATTCTCTAAAATCGGTTTGAGTTGGGTTAAACAAGCGGTCAAATTTAGCTGATTTTTTACCAATTCGTCTGCGATTTCGGTTTCTGCCTCGTCATCGCCAAACATATCCGCTTGTTTTGGCAGGGCTTTTTGCTTATGCCCAAGCGGAATATAGCAAGCCTCGCCATTTTCAAGAGCAAAGGAAATTCCCACCAAATTGGCTGACATAGAATCTAAACTATCCGTTTCGGTATCCACCGCAATGATATTGGCTGATGTGAGCTTTTCAATCCAAGCCACTAATTTGGCTTCCGTATCCACCGTTTCATATTTGCTACGGTCAATAATGATAGGATCTGCAAAATTTTCCTCATTTTTAACCGCTTGCGTTGCTTGGTAATTATTCGGCACTTTTTCAGCTGAGGTTTGTGTAACAGGGTTCGCATTGTTATTTACTTCATTTAACCAACGCTTAAATTCATAATGCTCAAATAATGTAGCAAGCTCTGCACGATTTTGTGCTTGGGTTAAAAGTTGATCGTGGGTAACGTCTAATTCCACATCAGTTTTGATGGTGGCGAGCAGGTAGGATAAATCCGCATTGGCTTTTTCTGCCTCTAATTTCGGGGCAAAGTTTTTTGCCCCACGAAACGAAAGTGTCGCAATCTGATCTAAATTTTCATAAATCTGTTTAAGCGAACCAATCCCTTGTAATAAGGCTAACGCCGTTTTTTCACCCACGCCTTTTACACCCGGAATATTATCGGCGGAATCGCCCATTAGGGCTAAGAAATCGATAATCAACTCGGGCGGAATGCCGTATTTTTCGATGACGCCTTCACGGTCAAGCAAAGTGTTGTTCATCGTATTTATCAACATAATGTGATCGTTCACCAGTTGTGCCATATCTTTATCGCCTGTACTGATTAACACGTCTTTGCCATCTTTGGCAGCTTGCACGGCAAGGGTGCCGATCACATCGTCCGCTTCTACCCCTTCAATGGAGATCAGCGGAATACCTAAGGCTTTGATGATAGCGTGTAGTGGTTGAATTTGAGCTCGTAACTCATCCGGCATTGGTGGGCGGTGAGATTTATATTGCTCGAATAGCTCATCACGGAAGGTTTTGCCCTTCGCATCAAACACTACCGCAATGTGGCTTGGGTTTACTTGTGAAATCAAGCTTTTTAACATATTCAAAACACCATACATCGCCCCTGTCGGCTCGCCATTGCGATTCGTTAGCGGAGGAAATGCGTGAAATGCTCGATATAAGTAAGAAGAACCGTCCACTAGCACCAGTGGATTTTTTGCGATAGTTGCCATAAAAAATCTCTTGAAAATCAAATAAATATTGGCGTTATTATACAAGAATAGTGAAAGAAAGGGATAAAAAAAGCGTATTTCAGCCATAGCCAAAATACGCTTAAAAGTAAGTTTAGTTAAATCATATATTCAATTAACTCGTTTTGAATAAAGAAATTGAGCAATTTAGGTTCTAAATAAACTTCATTACCGATTGCAAAGCCTTCTTGAAGAAATTGATTGTAACTGATGGAAACATCAATAGGTAAATCACTCACATTTGATAATACTTCTATCTCCACTGTAGGACCTGCGGTATGAATACGTTGAATTCGTCCAACAATCGTATTATCTGATTTATCTTTGCTTATTGCGATTTCGTGTGGGCGAACATAAACCACCACATCTTCTGCTGAATAGTAGCTATCAACTTTGCGTCGGAATCTATCAATGAACAATGTGCCTTGTAAAATATAACCGTGCAATAAATTCACATCACCGAGAAAATCCGCCACAAAAGCCGTTTTTGGTTGTTTATAAACTTGTTCCGGCGAACCAATCTGCTCCACCCTGCCTTTATTCATCAGTACAATTTTATCCGCAACCTCTAAGGCTTCGTCTTGGTCATGGGTAACGAATAAGCTCGTTACATTCATTTCGTGATGGAAATCTCGCAACCAACGGCGGAGATCTTTACGCACCTTTGCATCTAATGCTCCAAAAGGTTCATCTAACAGTAATACTTTTGGATCAGTTGCGATCGCTCTCGCCAATGCAACTCGTTGCCGTTGCCCGCCCGAAAGTTGATCCGGGTAACGCTTACCAATATGCTCTAATTGAATGAGCTCTAGCAAATACTTCACTTTAGCTTGAATTTCCGCTTCGCTCAATCGTTCAGATTTTGGCTTCATCCTTAATCCAAAAGCGATGTTATCATTAATAGTCATATGGCGAAAGAGTGCATAGTGTTGGAACACAAAACCAATATCACGCTCTTTGGCTGAGAGTTGGGTAACCTCATTTTGATCAAACAAGATCTTGCCACTACTTGCCGTTTCAAGCCCTGCGATGATGCGTAGTAACGTGGTTTTGCCACAGCCTGATGGTCCAAGTAAAGCAGTGAGCTCCCCTTTATGAACAGTTAAATTAATATCGTGCAGTACCTGTGTTTGCCCGAATTGTTTATTCAAATTCTGTATGCTGATTGTCATTATCCCCCCTAAATTTATTTATTACTGAGCCAGCTCTCGGGCTAATTTATGCTCTGTCCATTGGCGTAAAAAGAGCAAGATTAACGATAAGATCAGAAGTAAAATTGCCACGCTGAATGCCGCTGCTGCGTTATATTCGTTATATAAAATTTCAATCTGTAACGGTAAGGTATTAGTCATTCCTCGAATATGCCCTGACACCACCGATACTGCCCCAAACTCACCTAATGCTCTTGCGGTACAAAGCACGACACCGTGTAACAATGCCCATTTAATGTTAGGGAGCGTTACATAATAGAAAATCTGCCAGCCATTTGCTCCTAGTACAGTAGCAGCTTCTTCCTCTACTACTCCTTGAGCTTCCATCACAGGAATAATTTCTCGGGCAACAAAAGGCACTGAAATAAATAATGTGGCTAAAATAATGCCTGGAATTGCATAAATTATTTGAAAATCGACCGCTTGCAGGTGTGGATAAAGCCAACTTTGTGCCCCAAAAAGCAACACATAAATTAAACCAGCCACAATCGGTGAAATGGAGAAAGGCAGATCAATCAGCGTTAAAAGCAACTGCCTGCCTTTAAATTGATATTTTGTTACTACCCAAGCAGCGGCAATGCCAAACACTACATTTAACGGCACGGCAATGCTCACTGCGAGTAAGGTCAATTTTAGGGCTGAGAGAGTATCTTCCTCACTAATCGCCTCCCAAAAGAAGCTAAATCCTTTAGCAAAACCTTGTGCAATAACAGTTAAAAGGGGTAACACTAAAATCAAAGCGAATAATATTATTGCTGAAATAATAAGCAAATATTCTGCAAGCGGTCGTTTTTTTATGATTTTTTGCATATTTCCTCCTATTTCCCTGTTCGTTTTGCAAAATAACGTTGAATGTAATTAATCACAAAAATTAAGATAAATGAGATGGTGAGCATCATCGCCCCAATGGCTGCGGCACCCACATAATCATATTGATCAAGTTTTGAAACGATCACGAGCGGTAAAATCTCCGTTCTAAAAGGTAAGTTGCCCGAAATAAACACTACCGAACCATATTCCCCTAATCCTCTGGCAAAGGCTAAGGTGAAACCTGTGATCCACGCAGGTAAAAGAGCAGGGAAAATCACATAGCGAAAACGTTGCCAGTTTGAAGCCCCTAGTATTTCAGCGGCTTCTTCCACATCTTTTGGTAAATCTTCCAGCACAGGCTGTAGCGTTCTTACCACAAAAGGCAAAGTAACAAACAGCAAGGCAAGCATAATGCCTAATGCACTATAAGCAATTTTGAAATCGAAGAACTGCCCTATAACGCCGTTGCGGGCGTAAATCGCCGTTAATGCAATCCCTGCAACGGCGGTTGGCAGTGCAAATGGCATATCAATAAAGGTATCGACCCAACGTTTTCCCCAAAACTGATAACGCACCAATACCCACGCTAACAACAAGCCAATAAAAGCGTTAATAAGGGCAGCAAAAAATGCGGTGCTAAGCGATAGTTTCAACGCAGTTAAAAGTTGGCGACTGGTGATGAGTTTCCACAACTGCTCTGCTGAAATTTGAGCGGAATAGACAAATAAACTGGCTAATGGAATAAGCACAACCAAACTTAAAAAAGTAACCGTGTAGCCTAAACTTAAATTAAATCCGGGAATAAGGCGTGTTGTTGCAGACATTTTATGCTCTCTTGTTATTCATCTTATTGGTAAATTTTTTCTAATATTTGGTCGAAAATACCGCCATCATCAAAAAAGCGAGCTTGAATCTGTGAGGTGCTCTCGCCAAAAATTTCATCAAGTTTGCGTAAATTTAAGGCAGGAAATTGCTCTTGGTATTGCTCTAAAATGGTTTGATTTGCTGGGCGATAATGATTTTTCGCAATAATATGTTGAGCTTCATCGCTATAGAGATGGCTTAGATAGGCTTCTGCTATTTGGCGAGTACCTTTTTTATCCACCACACTATCTACCACCGCAACAGGAGGCTCAGCTAAAATAGAGGTTGGCGGCACAACAATTTCAACATTTTCTCCCCCTTCTTCTTTTAGGGCTAAGTGAGCTTCATTTTCCCAAGTAAGCAACACATCGCCCAAGCCACGTTGAATAAAGCTCATTGTTGCCCCTCTCGCTCCTGTGTCTAGCACTGGAACTTGGCGATAAACGTTGGTGGTAAATTCGAGGGCTTTTTCATCACTACCAAAAACCGTTTTGCCATAAGCCCATACTGCAAAAAAGTTCCATCTTGCCCCACCAGAGGTTTTAGGGTTTGGCGTGATAACTTCAACGCCTTGTTTTAGTAAATCTTGCCAGTCCAAAATTTGACGTGGATTGCCTTTTCTAACCAAAAAAACAATGGTGGACGTATAAGGCGAACTGTTATTTGTTAGTCGCTTCTGCCAATTTGGATCAATAAGCTGCTGGTTGCGGTTTAACGCATCAATATCGCTTGATAGGGCAAGAGTAACCACATCAGCTTGCAAGCCATCAATCACAGCTCGAGCTTGTTTACCCGAGCCACCGTGCGAAGTTTTAACGGCTAGAGAAGTATCTCCCGTTAAAGATTGCCAATGCTTTTCAAATAACTGGTTGTATTCTTTATAAAGCTCACGGGTTGGATCGTAAGAAACATTTAATAAGGTTTGAGCCATTGTATTGCTGACAATAAAACCGCCCATTATTGCAATGAATACCACCTTACAAGCGGTCTTTTTTATAAAATTTTTTGCAAATAACCTCATTTAACATTTCTCCAACTTATTATTTATGAATTCTATAAAATCTAGCGGTTAAATATAAATTGGTAAAAGAACCAAAAATTTTTTTATATTCTTTAGAAGAATAAAAAACGGAAAACCATATAAAACAATCTCTATTTTTATTAATTTATTCCGAAATGGAATAATCTATAAAATGTGGTTATTTCTACCGCTTAATAAATTCATTTATAACTAATCGTAATAAAACCACATTTATTTTTAAAGGATATGCAATGAGTTATTTACCTATTTTTGTCGATCTCAAAAACCGCCCTGTATTAGTCGTGGGAGGCGGGCACGTTGCCACACGCAAAATTACTGCCTTACTAAAAGTGGGGGCAAACGTAAAAATTGTGGCTCGTGAATTAGATAGCCCTCTGCATAACCTACTTGAGGAAGGAAAAGTGGAATGGTTCGCAACAGAATTTGAGCCAGAGCAGGTTAATCAAGCCTATCTCATTATTGCTGCCACCGATGATAATAAGCTGAACAATCTTGTATTTAAAAGTGCAGAAGCTGCACAGCGTTTGGTTAATGTGGTGGACGACCAACCGCATTGCAGCTATATATTCCCTTCTGTGATAGACCGTTCGCCGATCCAAATTGCAATCTCAAGCGGTGGTGCGGCACCTGTATTGATTCGCTTATTGCGTGAAAAATTAGAAGCCTTAATTCCACAAAATGTAGGCGAAATGGCAGCGATTTCAGGCAGATGGCGAAATGCCGTAAAATCTAAATTCCCACATATAACCCAACGCAGACGCTTTTGGGAAAAGTTGTTTACCAATTTGCATTTTCAACGTTTAACCGAAACTCACCAAACCAGTCAAGCAGAGGCATTATTAGAACAAGAATTAGAGGCAGACAACCCAATTATCGGTGAAGTTTCATTGGTAGGAGCAGGACCGGGCGATGCAGGATTACTGACCCTCAAAGGCTTACAAGCTATTCAGCAAGCTGATGTTGTATTATACGATGCATTAGTTTCTGAAGGCGTATTAGAACTTGTTCGCCGTGATGCCGACCGAGTATTTGTTGGCAAACGTGCGGGTAAAGACTGCGTAAAACAAGAAGAAACCAATGCTCTTTTAGTAAAATATGCTAAAAAAGGGAAACGAGTCGTCCGCTTAAAAGGTGGAGATTCTTTCGTCTTTGGGCGTGGTGGCGAAGAACTGGAGGTTTTAAAAGCAGAGAATATTCCTTTTAGTGTTGTTCCGGGCATTACTGCTGCATTAGGTGCGACCGCATACGCCGGTATTCCGCTTACCCATCGTGAGTATTCACAGAATGCCACCTTTATTACAGGGCATCTAAAACCAGGTGGCACAAACCTAAAATGGGAGGCTCTTGCTCAAAGTAACCAAACGTTAGTTGTTTATATGGGAACAATTAAAGCCGGAGAATTAGCAAGCCAATTACAGAAATATGGCAAACCGGCTGATACGCCAGTAGCTATTGTAAGTAATGGTACATTACCAAACCAAAGTATACAAATCGGTACATTAGATGAATTACCAACGCTTGCCGCAAATGCTCCAACACCGGCATTAATTATTATTGGAGAGGTGGTAAAACTACAGACGCAACTTACGTGGTTCGGTTCACAAGCCCAGCAATTTATTTCAACGCAAGAAACGTTATGGAATAATCAGCTTGAACAGTGTGCCTAAAAAAGATGCCTTAATAAATTAAATATATATTTAATAACCAAATAGTATAAAGAGCCTGTTTAAAAAGCAGGCTTTTTTATTTAACTGTCTTTCAAAATAAATAATTAAACATTATTTAACATTTCATAAAATTATAAAAACAAACATTTATCATCCAAAAACCAAATTATTTCATTTATATATTCCAAAATAATATTAAATATGCGTTGTTATTATTTTTAAGTTTTATGCTTTCCCTTTATAAATATAAACATTGATTTTTATGAGCTTGCTCAGTGGGGAAATATGTCATTTTTTATTAAACCGTCTTTGTGGGAAATTCCACAGCCAAGTGAAGGTGATTTTGCAAATCTTTCAGCAAAAGAGACCGCTTTAATCGAACGCATTCAGCAGATTGAGCAACAACATCACAATGCTAAATTTGCAAGTAGTTTGGCGGTAGAAGATATGGTGATTACTGATGTAATAGCCAAACTACAAGCCAATATTTCTGTGTTTACGCTTGAAACACAGCGGCTAAACCCAGAAACGCTTGCATTAGTTGATGAAGTTAAAACGCACTATCCTCATTTAGATTTTCAGCTCTACTACCCTGATCCTAAAAAGGTTGAACAATATGAACAAGAGAATGGGCGTAATGGTTTTTACGAAAGTATAGAACGCCGCCGTGAATGTTGTTTTATCCGTAAAATCGAACCACTTAATCACGCATTAAATGATGCAGATGCGTGGCTCACCGGGCAACGTAGAGAGCAATCGGTAACAAGAACCTATTTGCCTTTTGAAGAACAAGATAAAGAACGCAGTATTGCCAAATATAACCCTATTTTTGACTGGTCCGAAATCGATGTTTGGGCATATATCTTAAAACATCGCATTCCTTACAACAGTTTATATGAACAAGGGTATCCAAGTATTGGCTGTGAACCTTGTACTCGCCCTGTAAAACAAGAGGAAGATATTCGAGCCGGTCGCTGGTGGTGGGAAAACAAAGACAGCAAAGAGTGCGGATTACATAAATAACTCAACATTTAAATTAAGGAAGAAATCTATGTCAGTACACAATAAGATTGAAAACGGTCATTTAGATTGGCTCGAAGCAGAATCAATTCATATTATTCGTGAAGTTGTAGCCGAATGCAGTAAGCCAGCCCTCCTCTTTTCCGGTGGTAAAGACTCTGTAGTCTTACTTGCTCTTGCCCGTAAAGCGTTCCAATTAGAAGGTCGTGAGTTGGTGTTACCCTTTCCATTAGTGCATATCGACACAGGTCATAACTATCCGGAAGTCATCCAATTTCGTGATGAACAAGTCACAAAATTAAAGGCGAAATTAATTGTTGGACAGGTTGAAGATTCCATTGCAAAAGGCACGGTAGTTTTGCGTAAAGAAACTGACTCTCGCAATGCCGCCCAAGCGGTTACTTTATTAGAAACAATTGAAGCTCAAGGCTTTGATGCCTTAATGGGTGGAGCACGGCGAGATGAGGAAAAAGCCCGTGCTAAAGAGCGGATTTTCTCATTCCGTGATGAATTTGGACAATGGGATCCAAAAGCTCAACGCCCTGAATTGTGGTCGCTCTATAACGCTAAACTGCACAAAGGCGAAAATATGCGTGTATTCCCAATCTCTAACTGGACAGAATTAGATATCTGGCAATATATCGAACGTGAGAATCTTGAATTACCCAGCATTTATTACGCTCACGAACGTGAAGTTGTTGAACGTAATGGTTTATTAGTGCCTGTTACGCCACTTACCCCAAAACAAGCAAATGAAGAAAGTAAACTCGTTTCGGTACGTTTCCGTACGGTAGGCGATATTAGCTGTACTTGCCCTGTTGTGAGTACAGCAACTAATCCAACTGAAATTATCAAAGAAACCGCTATTGCTGAAATTTCCGAACGAAGTGCAACTCGAATGGACGATAGAACTTCCGAATCAGCAATGGAACAACGTAAAAAACAAGGTTATTTCTAATTTTAAGATAAAAAGGAACAAGATATGAGCAATATTAACCAATCTGCCCCACTCCGTTTTATTACTGCGGGGAGTGTTGATGATGGGAAAAGTACACTCATCGGGCGTTTACTCTATGACAGCAAAGCCCTTTTAAGCGATCAACTATTAAGCCTGAATAAATCAAAAAATAATAATGAGACCATCGATTTTTCAATTTTAACCGATGGTTTAGAAGCTGAACGTGAACAAGGCATTACTATTGATGTTGCCTACCGCTATTTTTCAACGGCAAAACGTAAGTTCATCATTGCAGATACGCCCGGACACGAACAGTACACACGCAATATGGTAACAGGTGCTTCAACTGCCAATGCCGCAATTGTGTTAATTGATGCAACACGCCTTGATTTTAGCCAGTCTGAGCTAGAGCTGTTACCTCAAACTAAACGCCATTCTGCCATCTTAAAGCACTTGAACACTCAACATATTATTGTGGCAGTGAACAAAATGGATCTGTTTGATTTCGATGTTGCAAAATTTCAGGCAATTACGACCGCTTACAACAAACTAGCAGCACAACTTGGTCTAAATGATGTAATTTTTGTACCAGTTTCTGCTCTGCAAGGCGATAACATCGTACATAAAAGTGAACGTACTTCGTGGTATGAAGGCGAACCATTATTGACTATTTTAGAAAACCTGCCGAGTATCGAGAAAATTACAGAAAATGCGGACGATTTCCACTTTCCTGTTCAGTTAGTCAGCCGTTTAGACCAAGACAAAGCCGACGATTTTCGTGGCTATCAAGGTCAAATTGAAGCAGGTTCGGTACGAGTGGGCGATACTGTTCGCATTGAACCAAATGGCTACACTTCCCAAGTTGCTCAAATTTATAGCCCAAATGGTTTAGTTGAGCAAGCGGTAGTTGGCGAGCAAGTAACTATTAGTTTAACTGATGACATTGATATTTCTCGTGGCGATACCATTGTTGCAAAAAATAATCCTATTACTGCTACCAAACAACTTAGTGCAACAGTTTGTTGGTTCGAGAAGAAACCACTTAGTTTCGCACGAAAATATTTGCTAAAACATACAACTCAAACCGTGTTTGCGAAGGTAAGTAACGTAGATTATGTATTAGACGTTAAAACGCTCAGCCATTCTTCTGAAGCCGATACGCTGAACTTAAATGATATTGGCAAAATACAAATTTCATTACAAAAACCAATTACTGCAACCAGTTACGATCAAAATATTGCAACAGGCTCATTTATTTTAATTGATGAGGCAACTTATCACACTGTGGCTGCGGGGATGATTTTAAATGATTAATTTTCATTGGATAAAGTAACTGTTTTTACTGTGGGGAAGATTAAATGACAAACACAACCAACATTCCATTATCACCCGATTTAGAACATTTAATTCAAGGGTTAGATAATATTCAATTAGCCTGGCTATCAGGCTATGCTTGGGCAAAAGCGAAAGGCAGAAACAGTGATTTTACTGTACCGGCTCAACATCAAGTAAGTAAGATTGCCAAAGCATTGCAGGTTACTGTGCTTTCAGCATCACAAACGGGCAATGCTAAATCGGTTGCGAATAAATTAACCGAAACATTAAATACGGCTGGAGTTACTGCCGTACATCATTCACTGAGTAACTATAAAGCTAAAAATATTAGCGATGAAGATATTGTCATCTTAGTTACCTCTACACAAGGCGACGGCGAGCCACCGGAAGAAGGCGTGGTGCTATATAAATTCCTTAATGGTAAAAAAGCACCAAAATTAGACCGCTTGCAATTTGCCGTGCTTGGTTTAGGTGATAGTTCCTATCCTAATTTCTGCCAAGCAGGTAAGGACTTTGATAGCCAATTAGCTAAATTGGGTGCAAGCCGATTATTAGATCGTACCGATGCCGATTTGGAATTTCAAACCACCGCTGATTCTTGGATTGAACATATCACAGCGGTGTTAAAAGAGAAATCGACTCAGAAAAGCGTTGCTATCACATCAAGTACACAAAAAACAGCCGTTGTTAGCTCTAAATTTACGAAAGAAAATCCATTTCCTGCAGCATTATTAACCAATCAGAGAATTACGGATTCAACTACACAGAAAGATGTTCGCCATCTTGAACTTGATTTATCCGGTTCAGGCTTAACTTACCAAGTCGGCGATGCGTTAGGTATATGGTTTGACAACAATCCTGAATTAGTCCAAGCCTTTTTAGATGCTCTGGGCTTAAATGGAGAGGAAGAAGTTACTGTTGGCAATCAAAAAGTAAATTTACGTTCAGCTTTATTTTCACATTTGGAGCTAACCAAAGCATCTCAGCCTTTTGTAAAAAGTTATGCTGAATTGGCAAATAATGCCGAGCTATCGGAAATTGCAGAAGATACCGATAAAGTTGCCCGCTTAATCGCAACTACATTAATTATTGATATTATTGAGCAATACCCAGCTACTCTTACAGCAGAACAATTGGTGAGCCTACTACGTCCACTTACACCCCGTTTATATTCAATTTCATCATCTCAATCAGAAGTAGGAGACGAAGTTCATTTGAGCGTGGGGGTAGTGCGATCTGAGCATAATGGCAAAGCTCGTTCAGGTGCTGCATCAAGTTATCTAGCTGACCGTGTGGAAGAAGAGGATACAGTTCGTGTTTTCGTAGAACATAACGATAATTTCCGCCTACCGCAAGATAATAATAAACCAATCATTATGATCGGCTCCGGCACAGGCATTGCACCATACCGAGCGTTTGTACAACAGCGTGCAGCTGAAGAAGCAAGCGGTCAAAATTGGCTGATTTTTGGCAATCAACATTTCACGAAGGATTTCCTTTACCAAACAGAATGGCAACAATTCAAAAAAGACGGCTACTTACACAAATATAGTTTTGCGTGGTCTCGTGATCAGGAAGAAAAAATTTACGTACAAGACAAAATTCGTGAAAATGCCGAAGCTATTTGGGCTTGGTTACAAGATGGTGCTTATGTTTATGTGTGTGGCGATGCCACTCGTATGGCAAAAGATGTGGAACAAGCTCTACTTGATGTCATTGAACAGCAAGGTAAATTCAGCCGTGATGATGCAGAAGAATATCTGAATGAATTAGCTGAAGAAAAACGCTACCAACGTGATATTTATTAAATTTTTTATCGGAGTAACCTATGACGAAGAAAGAACAAAAAGGCTTAGAGTGGAAAGCCAAACCGTTGTCTGACAACGAACGTTTAAAAACCGAAAGTAATTACCTACGCGGTACGATTTTACAAGATTTAGAAGATCAACTTAGCGGTGGTTTTACCGGCGATAATTTCCAACTTATCCGCTTTCACGGTATGTACGAGCAAGACGACCGCGATATTCGTGCCGAACGTTTGGATCAGAAATTAGAACCCTTAAAATTTATGATGTTACGTTGCCGTTTACCGGGCGGTATCATCAAACCTGAGCAATGGATTGAGATTGATAAGTTTGCCCGTGAACACAATCACTATCAATCTATTCGCTTAACTAACCGTCAGACTTTCCAATATCACGGCGTGCCAAAAACGAAGTTGCAGAATGTTCATCGCCTACTACATAAATTAGGCTTAGATTCTATTGCCACTGCTGCTGATATGAACCGTAATGTACTCTGTTCTTCTAACCCTGTGGAATCAGAGCTACACCAAGAGGCTTATGAATGGGCGAAACGTATTTCCGAGCATTTACTGCCCCGTACTCGTGGCTATTTAGATGTTTGGATTGATGGTAAAAAAATTGAAAGTTCTGAAGATTTATTAAAACTGCAAGAAGATGAGCCTATTTTAGGTAAAACTTACTTACCAAGAAAATATAAAACCGCTGTCGCTCTACCTCCGCTCAATGATGTGGATTTATATAGCAACGATATGAATTTTGTCGGCATTAAAAATGAAAAAACAGGTAAGTTAGCCGGCTTTAATGTGTTAGTTGGTGGTGGACTTTCATTTGAACACGGCAACACCAAAACTTATCCTAATATTGCTTTAGAGCTAGGTTTTGTTCCTGTAGAGCATACCCTTAAAGCAGCAGAGTGTGTTGTTATTACTCAACGTGATTTTGGTAATCGAGCAGATCGTAAAAATGCCCGTGTTCGTTACACTGTTCAGAATATGACCTTAGAGGGATTTAGAGCAGAAGTAGAAGAAAGAATGGGGTTCAAATTTGAACCAAGCCGCCCGTTTGAATTTACTGAACGAGGCGACCGTATAGGCTGGGTAAAAGGCATTGATAACAAATGGCACTTGACTTGCTTTGTTGAAAGCGGACGTTTAATTGATACACCTGAATTTCCATTAATGACAGGTATGTTGGAAATTGCCAAAGTGCATAAAGGCGACTTCCGTATTACTGCTAACCAAAACATTATTATTGCTAATGTCGCAGAAGAGGATAAAGCACAAATTGAAAATCTCGCTCGCCAATACGGCTTAATGCGAGATATTACTAAACTGCGTGAGAATGCAATGTCGTGCGTCGCATTCCCAACTTGCCCCCTAGCAATGGCAGAAGCGGAGCGGATTTTACCCGCCTTTATTGATGAACTGGATAAAATTCTAGCCGATCATAATGTTTCAAATGAAACCATCGTTACCCGTATTACAGGTTGCCCGAACGGCTGTGGGCGTGCGATGTTGGCAGAAATCGGCTTAGTAGGAAAAGCGGTAGGGCGTTACAACCTTCATCTTGGCGGTAATATTGTGGGTACGCGTATTCCTCGTTTGTATCGTGAAAATATCACGCTTACGGAAATACTCAATGAACTTGATCCAGTGATTGGTCAATGGTCAAAAGAACGGGAAGTAAACGAAGCCTTTGGTGATTTCGTTATTCGAAAAGGTATTATCACCCCTGTTATCAACCCTGTGGTGGATTTCTGGGATGCGTCGAAGGCAATTATTCCAACTAAAGCGATTTAAAAAATAAGGGACTGTATTTTGATCTGCACCCCAAAAGTTGGACTAAATAACCAACTGATTAAGGTGCAGATTTTTTATGACTAAATACAACCAATCTTTCAAACAACAAGTGATCGAATTTTATCTTCAAAATGGGAAAAATCGATCACTCACTCGTCAGCATTTTCAGCTTGCCAAAACAACTCTAGAACGTTGGATTAGCCAATATAATCATAATGGTTTCAATGGGTTAGCTGTTTTAGGCAAAAGGCGGATTTACTCATCCGAATTTAAATTATACGTTGTACAAACGGTCAAAAACAGACAATTTTCCGCAGAATATGCTACTCTTTATTTTAATTTTTCCAATTCAGGTATCATCAGTCAATGGTTGCAAGCCTTTGATAAACAGGGTATAAACGGCTTATTCCCCAAACCCAAAGGTCGCCCGACAATGAAACCCAAATACCCGAAAATGCCACCGCCACCCAAAACCGAAGAAGAACGTTTGCGTTACCGTATTTTAGAGCTGGAAGCGGAGAATGCTATCCTAAAAAAGTTGCAGGAACTCAACCAAGCCAAAATGCGGAAAAAGCAAATGTCGTAAAATTGTTGCGAAATCACTTTCCGCTTGAAATACTATTGCAACTTATCGGTTTAAAACGCAGTACTTATTTTTATCATCTTGCCGCTAAAGTGGATAAAAATGCCGTGATTGAGCAGAAAATAGCTGAGATTTATCACGAAAACAAAGGTAACTACGGTTATCATCGTATTACGTTAGTGTTGCGTAGAATATGGACCGTCAACCACAAAAAAGTCCAAGCGATAATGCAAAAATTGGGCTTACAAGGGAAATTCAAACGCCGGAAATATCGCTCATATCAAGGCGAAGTAGGCAAAATAGCAGAGAATGTATTGGAAAGAAATTTTTCGGCTACTGCCCCAAACGAGAAATGGGCGACAGACGTGACCGAGTTCAAATGTGTGGAGGGTAAGCTCTATTTATCGCCAATCAAGGATTTATTCAATGGTGAAATTATTGCCTACGATTTAGCCGAAAGCCCAAACTTTGAGCAAATTAACCGAATGATGAGCCAAGCTGTCGCAAGGCTTAACGGTGCAAAACCGATACTGCATTCCGACCAAGGTTGGCAGTATCAGATGTCATGTTTTCAGACAATTTGTCAACAAAACGGCATCAGGCAAAGTATGTCGAGAAAAGGAAACTGCTTGGATAATGGGGCAATGGAGAGTTTTTTCGGGCGGCTCAAAACGGAATGTTATTTTGGCAAGAAGTTTGAAACTTTTGCCGAACTGAAGAAAGCTATTCACGATTACATTCATTACTACAACAATGAGCGTATTCAAGTGAAACTAAAAGGACTAAGCCCTGTGGAATACAGAACTCAGTCCTTGAATTAAATGAGTCTAACTTTTTGGGGGCAGATCAAAACTAAATCCTTTTTTCATTTCTATCTTACCGATAATTTCTCTAACTCAGTAAAATAGGTCGGGAAGGTTTTTGCCGTACAGTTTGGATCTAAAATCGTTACTGGTGTATTAGACAACGCAATTAATGAAAAACACATCGCCATTCGGTGATCGTTATAAGTTTCAATTTCTGCGTGTTGGAATTTATCCAATTCAAGAGGTTGAATACGGATAAAATCTTCACCTTCTTCAACAATTGCCCCGATTTTGCGTAATTCCGTAGCCATTGCAGTTAAACGGTCAGTCTCTTTTACCCGCCAATTGTAGATATTACGAATAACCGTTTCTCCTTCCGCAAATAAGGCAGTGGTAGCAATCGTCATTGCCGCATCAGGAATATGGTTCATATCCATATCCACACCTCTTAACGGGGCTTTCTCTGCTTGGATAAAATCCTCACCCCAAGTGATTTTTGCCCCCATTGCCTCTAATACATCAGCAAACAAGCTGTCGCCTTGTATTGATTTTTTACCAATGCCCGTAACCTTAACATTACCTTTAATCGCCCCGGCGGCTAAGAAATAAGAAGCAGAGGAGGCATCGCCTTCCACCAGATAATTGCCTTGTGGTGCGATATAGGTTTGATTGCCTTTTACTGAAAATATGTGATAATCACGGTTTTCAACGGTTATCCCAAAATCCTTCATCATTGATAGCGTAATATCAATATAAGGTTTTGATACCAGATCACCAATAATTTCAATTTCCATATCATTTTCAGCTAAAGGTGCAGACATCAATAATGCGGTTAAGAACTGGCTGGAAATTGAGCCATCAATTTGTACTTTTCCACCATTTAAACCACTATTTGTGATGGCTAATGGCGGATAGCCTTCATTTTCTAAATATTCTACTTCTGCCCCAACTTGGCGTAACGCATCAACTAAATGCTTGATTGGGCGTTCTTTCATTCGAGGCTCACCTGTCAAAATAATTTGAGCCCTATTCTCCCCTTTTAAGCACAACGCGGCAGCTAATGGTCGCATTGCCGTACCGGCATTCCCTAAAAAGAGCGATAAGCCATTTTGAGCTTGAAAAGCTCCACCAATACCTTGTACTTCACAAACAGTCTTATCTTCTGAAAGCTCATAATTTACACCTAAGGCTTTTAACGCATTAAGCATATGGCGAATATCATCGCTATCTAATAAGTTCGTAACTCGAGTTGTACCTTTAGCTAATGCTGCCAGTAATAATGCACGGTTAGACAGGCTTTTTGAACCGGGTAAGTTGATTTCACCTTCTACTCGGGAAATTGGATTTAATGTTAATTTTTCCATTTGTTTTTATAATTTGTAAAATTTTGATAAAAAGAAACCGCTTGTTAAGCCAACACTTTCAACAAAGCAGTAAAAAATCTGTCATTTTCTGCCGGCAGCCCGATACTCACACGCAAATGATTTGGCATTCCATAGCCTGCAATTGGGCGAACAATCACGCCTTCACGCAATAAGGCTTCATAAATTGAAGCGGCAGGGCGTTTAAAATCAATGGTAATGAAATTGCCCTTAGATGGAATATATTCTAATCCGTTTGCTTGGCAAAATGCCTCATATCGAGCCATCTCCAGGCGGTTATTTTTTGCGACTTTCTGCACAAAATCATCGTCATTCATTACGGCAATCGCAGAAGCTAGTGCAAGGCTGTTGCAGTTAAACGGTTGGCGAACACGATTTAATAAGTCCGCAATTTCAGGATTGGACACCGCATAACCAATACGAAGCCCAGCTAAACCATAGGCTTTAGAAAGTGAGCGAGAAACAATTAAATTCGGATATTTTGCTGATAAGCCGAAAGAATCAATTCTTTCTTCTACAGCCGTAAATTCAGTATAAGCCTCATCTAACACCACAAGAACATTGCTTGGCACTTTTGCTAAGAAAGTCTCAATTTCAGCTTGCGTTAAGAAGTTACCTGTTGGATTATTTGGATTGGCAATAAAAATTAGCTTGGTTTTTTCGTTGATCGCCGCTAAAAAGCCCTCTAAATCGTGCCCCCAATTTTTAGCAGGAATTTCACGAGCAACGGCATTAATAGCTTTGGTAACCAGTGGGTAAACAATAAACGCGTATTGTGAATAGATAATTTCATCTTTATCGCTGGCAAAGGTATGAGCAAATAGTTCTAATAAATCATTTGAACCATTACCTAAAGTAATTTGATTTGGCTGTAGGTTGAATTTTTTTGCGATAGTCGATTTAAGCTCAAACCCGTTTGAATCAGGGTAACGCGTTAAATCATCAAGTTGGTTGATAATCGCCTGTTTAGCACTTTCAGGGAAACCAAACGGATTTTCATTTGAAGCCAGTTTGATGATATTTTGAATACCCAATTCACGTTCTAATTCCTCAATAGGCTTTCCTGCTTGATAAGGCGAAAGCGATTTCACCCCTTCATTGGCGATGTTGAAAAATTGCATAATAACCTCTGTTTTTCTTATTAAAATATCACGTGATTTTAGTAGAGAAAGGATTATTTTACCAGTAAAAGTTTTGTTACAACTGGAAAGAAATAAGTACAGATTAATGCTTTGCCTTATTGGTAAAAAATTAATGAAAAACGACCGCTTGTAAACAAAAAAACCGAGAACAAGTTGCTCTCGGTTTTTTTAACTTATCTATTAGTGTTCCGCTTTAGTATCAGCAAGGGAATCACCAATATTGTTATCCTTAGTTGGCTTATCATCTATGATAGAAGTAGTATCTGCAGCTTGCTCACCACTTGGTGGCGTTGCATTGTCATCTTTGGTTGGTGTATCACTCCAACCTGATGGTTCTCCAACCGGGCGACGAGCCATTAAGTCATCAATTTGTTTACTATCTAAGGTTTCGTATTTCAATAAGGCATCTTTCATTGCGTGTAAGATATCCATATTTTCTTCTAACGTTTGCTTCGCACGTTGATAGTTTCTATCAATGATCTTACGCATTTCGGTATCAATGAGCTTTTGCGACTCTTCAGATACACCTTTAATCGCCCCCATTCCGTCTTCATTTTGGTAGAAGATCGGACCGAGTTCTTTCGAGAAACCCCATTGCGTTACCATTGCTCGTGCAATTTGGGTTGCACGATGGATATCAGAAGATGCCCCAGTGGTGATTTTATCTTCCCCGAAAATCAAACCTTCAGCGATACGACCTGCAAATAAAGTTGAAAGCTGACTTTCTAATTTGGTGAAGGTCTCACTTACACGGTCGCCTTCCGGTAAGAACTGTGCAAAACCGAGTGCTTGGCCGCGAGGTACAATCGTTACTTTATTTAATGGATCGTGTTCCGGCATTAAATAACCGACAATAACGTGTCCTGCTTCGTGGTAAGCCGTGTTGATAATCTCTTTTTCCGTCATCGTATTTGAACGACGTTCCGGACCCATATTAATTTTATCACGAGCTTCTTCAAAATCTTCCATCGTTACTACACGCTTATTTTTACGTGCTGCGAACAATGCTGCTTCATTCACTAAGTTTGCTAATTGAGCACCTGAATAACCCGGTGTACCACGAGCAATTTGCATTGGATCAACACCTTCTGCAAGCGGTACTTTTTTCAAGTGAACTTTCAAGATCTGCTCACGACCTTTTACATTCGGCAAATCAACTGTTACTTGGCGGTCAAAACGTCCCGGACGGGTTAAAGCGTCATCAAGCACATCAGCACGGTTAGTTGCGGCGATAATAATCACACCTTCCGAACCTTCAAAACCGTCCATTTCTACTAGCATTTGGTTAAGCGTTTGCTCTCGCTCATCGTGTCCGCCACTAAAGCCTGCTCCGCCACGTTTACGACCTACTGCGTCAATCTCATCAATGAAAATGATACAAGGGGCATTTTTCTTCGCTTGGTCAAATAAATCACGCACACGCGAAGCACCCACACCAACGAACATTTCAACGAAATCCGAACCAGCCATCGTAAAGAACGGCACGCGAGCTTCACCGGCAATTGCTTTTGCCAATAAGGTTTTACCTGTTCCCGGAGGTCCAACCATTAAGATCCCTTTTGGGATACGTCCGCCTAGTTTTTGGAATTTGCTTGGATCACGCAAGAATTCAACGACTTCACCTACTTCTTCTTTCGCTTCATCGCAACCGGCAACATCAGAGAAACGGGTTTTGACTTCATCTGCTGTCAGCATTTTCGCTTTGCTTTTACCAAAGCCCATTGCACCTCGACCACCCCCGCCTTGCATTTGTCGCATATAGAAGATGTAGAAGCCGATCAATAGCAACATTGGGAACCACGAAATCAAGATTTGCGATAACAAACCACGACGCTCTGCCGGTTGCCCTGTAATCACCGCATTGGTTTTAGCCAAGTCCGCCATCAGATATTCATCATACATTGGCATTACGGTTTGGTAAGTTGCACCATCGTTCTTGGTAACCACAATAGTGTCGTCATTCTGTTTGAAATCGACCCCTTTTAAGCGATTTTCTTTAATATCACTCAAAAAAGTCGAATATGGCACAGTGTTTGAAGCTCCACCAAAATTAGAATTGAAGCCTTCGTAGGCAGTCATCATTACAATGGCAACCACCACCCAAAGCAAAATATTTTTAACCATATCGTTCAAGGTTAATCTCCTATCTTCTTAATAAAAACTGTTTAAGGTTACTATAAAAGCGGTTAAATTTCTTAACTTTTTTGCAAAATTTTAGCAAAAACAAACGCTTGTGTGGTTTCTAGCCTTTATAGCCTGTTGCAACTATATAAACTTCTCGAGAACGATCTCGTGAAGCTTCCGGTTTTCTGACTTTTACTACACTAAATAGCGAACGAATTTCTCTGAGATATTCATCAAATCCTTCGCCTTGAAACACTTTTACCACAAAACTACCTTTGGGTGCTAATACTTGACGGCACATATCTAATGCTAATTCCACCAGATACATTGCACGAGGAATATCAACAGAAGGCATACCGCTAAAATTAGGTGCCATATCAGACATTACCACATCAACTTTTTCTTCCCCAACACGTTCTAATAACGCGTTCAGAACAGATTCTTCACGGAAATCGCCTTGTAAAAAATCAACCCCGACAATCGGGTTCATATCTAAAATATCGCAAGCAATAACTCTGCCTTTACTGCCAATTTGTGTAACCACATATTGCGACCAACCGCCTGGTGCCGCTCCTAAATCCACAACTGTCATACCCGGTTTAAATAAACGGTCAGTTTGTTGAATTTCATCTAATTTGAAATATGCACGTGAACGTAATTTTTGTTTATGTGCTTTTTGTACAAATTGATCTTTAAAATGTTCCGCAAGCCAGCGAGAGGAACTTGCACTACGTTTTCTACCCATTTTTCTTTTTGTTTAGTTAATCCAAGAATTAATAATAAGGTTTAAATTAGCGAATTCAAGAGATAATGAAAAATTAATCTTCGTCAGCTCTTGAATATTAATATTTATTGTTCTTAAGGAACAATTACGGTAAATACATAAGTCGCTAAAATTATGAGTAATACAATACCATAAAGTATATTGGTTTGACCGTGATTAAGCGAAAGCATTGCCACAAAAGATGAAAGCGAAAGTAAGACCATTGATTTCCAGTCTAACCCTAACACCATATTGATGTCATATAATACGCAAACAATAGCTACTGCCGGAATAGTCAAGCCAATACTTGCAACCGCAGAGCCTAGTGCAAGGTTTATGCTAGTTTGTAAACGGTTGCGGCGTGCTGCTGTTAATGCGGCTAATCCTTCCGGTAATAATACCACTGCTGCAATAATTACCCCAACTAAAGCCACCGGAGCCCCTGCACCTAACACCATTTGTTCAATAGATGGCGAGAGTGCTTTCGCTAGAAATACAACAATACCTAAGCAAATAATTAAAAATAATAAACTTGTTAGTGCTACTTTCATTGAAGGTGGTTCTGCGTGATGCGATGGGTTATCATCATCTTCAACTAAGAAATAATCACGGTGGCGAACCGTCTGAATTAAAATAAATGATGCATAAAGCACAATAGAGGCAATTGCGACAAAAATTAATTGAGATGGGCTATAAGTTGCACCTTCTGTACTTGTGGTAAAGTTTGGTAATACTAAAGTGATCACTAAAATAACAACTAAAGTTACTAATGCAGTGCTGGCTGATTTTTGACTGAAAAATTGCTCACGATGCTTTAATCCACCAATTAATAAACAACCACCTAAAATACCGTTTAGAATGAGCATTATTGCCGCAAAAACGGTATCACGGGCTAAATACGCGGTATTATCTCCGCCGGCAACCATCAATGATACAATAAGCGATACCTCAAGCACGGTAATGGCTAATGCAAGAATAATAGTACCAAAAGGCTCGCCTACTTTATGTGCTACAACCTCTGCGTGATGAACCGCTGATAAAACACTCCCAATCAGAAAAGCACCTGCGACTAATTGCAAAACCAGGCTTTCTTTTATGCCGACAAAATAGATAATCCAAGCTGCAATAGGTAATAAAAGCGACCAAATAGGCAAAGGCTGATGACCTTTTTGTACTGTTGGCATAAATTCTCCTTAATATTAATTAGTTACGTACTCCATTTTGTCATTCTATCAAAAAGATTTTTAGTTGTAGAGAAATATAAGAAATAAGTAATACCTATTTATTCCATAATCCGCTAAATCTTCTCTTAAAAAATCATAAAACGCAGTCCAAACGGAATTTTTTGCTCCAATAAATGAAATTATTGAATAAAAAGAGTAAAATATCGCAAAAATCACGCTTTGGCATATCATTTAAATATCTTGCTAAAGTAACACATTAATTAAATAAGGATCTTTTATGACTCAACTGAGCGTTGTAATTTTAGCAGCGGGTAAAGGCACTCGTATGTATTCAGATTTACCAAAAGTGTTGCACCCGGTTGCCGGTAAACCGATGGTAAAACACGTTATTGATACTGCAAAACAGTTGGATGCCAAACAAATTCATTTAATTTACGGACACGGTGCGGATTTATTAAAAACACGCTTAAGTGAAGAGCCTGTAAACTGGGTATTCCAAGCCGAGCAATTAGGCACAGGGCACGCAATGCAACAAGCTGCCCCATTTTTTGCTGATGATGAAAATATTGTGATGCTCTATGGCGATGCTCCATTGATTACCAAAGCTACCTTAGAACGTTTAATTGCGGCTAAACCTGAAAACGGTATTGCACTATTAACTGTTGAATTGGAAAACCCGACCGGATACGGACGTATTATTCGTGAAAACGGCTCAGTAGTTGCTATTGTTGAACAAAAAGATGCAAACGAAGAACAACTTAAAGTGAAAGAAGTAAACACCGGTGTAATGGTAGCAAGTGGTGCAAGTTTCAAAAAATGGTTGAAAAACCTCAATAATAACAACGCACAAGGCGAATATTACATTACTGATGTGATCGCAATGGCAAATCAAGACGGTTTCAAAGTACAAGCAGTTCAAGCCACTGAATTTATGGAAGTGGAAGGGGCAAATAATCGCCTGCAACTTGCTGCATTAGAACGTTTCTATCAAAAACGTGAAGCGGAAAAATTATTGCTTGCCGGCGTGACAATTATCGACCCAACTCGCTTTGATATTCGTGGTACTGTCACCCACGGTAAAGATGTCTCTATTGATGTGAATGTCATTTTAGAAGGCGAAATCAAGCTAGGCAACAACGTGAAAATCGGTGCCGGCTGCGTGCTGAAAAATTGTGAAATTGGCGATAATGTGGAAATCAAACCTTATTCTGTGCTTGAAGATTCAGTAGTAGGTGCGAAATCTGCTATCGGCCCATTCTCTCGCTTACGCCCGGGTGCGGAATTAGCGGAAGAAACCCATATCGGCAACTTCGTTGAAATCAAAAAAGCGACTATCGGAAAAGGTTCTAAAGTGAATCACTTAACCTATGTGGGCGATGCAGAAGTAGGTAAAGATTGTAATATCGGTGCAGGTGTGATCACTTGTAACTACGATGGTGCAAACAAATTCAAAACTATTATCGGCGATAATGTATTTGTTGGTTCAGATAGTCAATTAGTCGCCCCTGTTACTATCGCCAGCGGCTCAACCATCGGTGCCGGTGCTACGGTAACCAAAGATGTGGGCGAAAATGAGCTTGTTATCAGCCGTGTACCACAACGCCACATTCAAGGCTGGCAACGCCCAACCAAAAAGAAATAATACAAGCGGTTAAATTCTGCTGATTTTTTGCAAAAGCCTCTGTGTTTTCACAGAGGCTTTATTTTTGTGTACATAGAAAAGTAAGGGAGAACAAATTGTTCTCCCTTAATGACTATATTACTCCCACTCAATCGTTGCTGGAGGTTTTCCGCTAACATCATACACTACGCGGGAAATGCCGTTCACTTCGTTGATGATACGGTTGGAGATTTTACCTAATAAATCATAAGGCAAGTGAGCCCAATGTGCGGTCATAAAGTCGATGGTTTCAACAGCTCGTAAGCTCACAACCCAGTCGTATTTACGTCCATCCCCCATTACTCCGACCGATTTCACTGGCAGGAATACAGTAAAGGCTTGGCTAACTTTGTAATACCAGCCTGAGTTGTATAACTCTTCAATGAAAATTGCATCGGCTTTACGCAGTAAATCACAGTACTCTTTCTTGATTTCACCAAGTACACGTACACCTAAGCCAGGACCAGGGAATGGGTGGCGGTTCAGCATTTCAGCCGGTAAGCCGAGTGCCAAGCCGATTTTACGTACTTCATCTTTAAATAATTCACGCAATGGTTCAACTAAGCCGAGCTTCATATAATCCGGCAAACCGCCCACATTGTGGTGTGATTTAATCACGTGTGCTTTACCTGTTTTACTTGCGGCGGATTCGATTACATCAGGGTAGATTGTGCCTTGTGCTAACCATTTTACTGAGGTTAATTTTTTCGATTCATCATCGAACACGTCCACGAAAACTTTACCGATCGTTTTACGTTTCGCTTCCGGCTCATCAATGCCTTTTAACGCATCCAAGAAACGATCTTCCGCATTGACACGGATAATGTTTAAGCCGAATTTATCTCCAAACATTTCCATTACTTGATCGCCTTCGTTTAAACGGAGCAAGCCGTTATCCACGAATACGCAGTGTAAGTTTTTGCCGATAGCACGGTGTAATAATAATGCCGTTACAGACGAATCTACTCCACCTGATAAACCTAAAATTACCTCATCATCGCCCACTTGCTCTTTAATACGAGCAACGGCATCTTCGATAATGTTTTCCGGTGTCCAGTTACGCTCACAGCCACAAATGCCTACCACAAAGTTGGTTAGAAGTTCTAAACCACTTTTTGTGTGTGTTACTTCAGGGTGGAACTGCACGCCATAGAAACGGCGGCTTTCGTCCGACATTGCCGCAATCGGGCAAGTTGGTGTAACGCCAGTTACTTGAAAACCTGCAGGTAAACGCGTTACTTTATCACCGTGGCTCATCCAAACATCTAATTTTGGCTCACTAGCGGTTAAATCATCGTTTAATTTTGCAAATAGGTTATCGGTTGCTTGTAATGCCACAGATGCATAACCAAACTCACGGTGATCGGAAGTTTCGGTTAAGCCACCTAATTGCATCGCCATCGTCTGCATTCCGTAGCATATACCAAGCACAGGCACACCTGCATTGAATACATATTCAGGGGCACGAGGGCTGTTTTCTTCAGTGGTACTCTCAGGTCCTCCTGAAAGAATAATCCCCGTTGGATTAAATTCACGGATCTGTTCTTCCGTTACGTCCCAAGCCCAAAGCTCGCAGTACACGCCAATTTCACGCACACGGCGGGCGATAAGTTGGGTATATTGTGAACCGAAGTCTAGGATAAGGATTTTGTGGTTGTGGATGTTAGTCATTTTCTTTCTCTGTTAATTTATAGATTATTCTTTACCGCGCTCTCTGAGTATATCTGCAATTTCTCTTAGTACCTGTTGATGTTTTTGCTCAAATTGATTAGGAGTTGAATAGTTTTGAAATGAAACAATACTAAAAATTGCACCAGGAATTGCATACAGCCATGTCAAAATATCAGATAAATTTCCTACTTTATAGCAACCATAAATAAACCCTAAAATCAAAACAGCAATAGATATGATTACAAATGGTTTTTTTTCTGTTTTCCTTCTATCCCTTTCAATTAGCAACCTTTGATTTCTGAATATTCTCTCATCAACTAGTTCTTCATTGGAACATTGAACTAATGGTTTCCCTACATTTATATTATTCTCTTGAATAATTATATCACCAGTCCCTAAGTGCTTAGCATCTCTGAATTTCATTCAAACTCCTATTTTTTATCTATGTTATTGTACACAAATAGTTAATATGTTTTACCATTCACACAAGCGATCGATTTTCCCAGATCTTTTGCAAAATACCCAAAATCTCATTCATATCCTTCCCCATATAATCCGCTAAACTTTGGTCTATCAACATTCGTTTTTCTTCATAGCCAATCACGGTTAAGCCAGCAGTTTTAGCGGATTTCATTCCGTAGTAGGAATCTTCAATCGCTACCGCATTTTCAGGGTTCACACCTAATTTTTCGCAGGTGTAGCGGTAAATAGTTGGGTCAGGTTTGCTGTGTTCAAACTGCTCGCCGCTGACGATAAAATCAAATTCATCTTTAATACCGCAGACGGTCAATATATTATCAATGTGCGATTTTGCCGATGAAGACGCCACTGCTAATTTAATATTATTTTGCTTGGCGAAATCAATGATCTTTTGAATATCGGCTCGGAAAATGGTACGGAAATCGACTGTGCTAAATAAATTTTGGAAAAAGGCATAGTAGCGGCTGCGGATTTCTTCAATCGGCAAGCTGGATTCACTTAATTTTTGCACAATCACCGGAATCTCTTTTAAACATTTCCCCACTACTTCGGATTGCTGTTCCAAGGTAATCGGGCGGTTATGTTCTTTGAGATCTTCAATAAACTGCTTTTGCAGTGAAAACTCAAGATATTCGGTATCGACAATCACGCCGTCCATATCAAAAATGATAGCTTGGAGCATAGAGACTCTCTTTACAAGCGGTTAATTTTTCGCAAAATATTACAATTGTTTGCAGGGGCGAAATATTTTTCGCCCTTTTACATTGGGTAAATTTTATAGGGCGAATAATGATTCGCCCCTACAACATTAGCCCATACGGTAGTTTGGTGCTTCTTTGGTAATAGTCACATCGTGAACGTGTGATTCTTTAATGCCCGCACCGCTAATACGTACAAATTGGGCTTTAGTGCGTAATTCTTCAATCGTCGCACAGCCGGTTAAGCCCATGCAAGAACGTAATCCCCCCATTTGTTGGTGGATAATTTCTTTTAATAAGCCTTTGTATGGAATACGCCCTTCAATGCCTTCCGGCACTAATTTGTCGGCGGCGTTATCTGATTGGAAATAGCGGTCGCTTGAGCCTTTGCTCATTGCTCCTAAAGATCCCATTCCACGGTAAGATTTAAATGCTCTGCCTTGGTAAAGTTCGATTTCACCCGGTGCTTCTTCCGTACCGGCGAACATTGAGCCAACCATCACACAGCTTGCACCGGCTGCAATCGCTTTAGAAATATCGCCTGAGTAACGAATACCACCGTCTGCAATTACAGGAATTCCACGCTCTTTTAATGCAGCTGCTGCATCGGCAATTGCGGTAATTTGTGGCACACCCACACCTGTTACGATACGAGTAGTACAAATTGAACCCGGACCAATCCCCACCTTCACCGCACTTGCACCGGCATCCGCTAACGCAATTGCTCCTTCAGCCGTTGCTACGTTACCTGCCACAATCGGGAGATCTGGATATTTTGCACGGGTTTCTCGCACACGTTGTAAAACACCTTCTGAATGACCGTGTGATGAGTCAATTAACAACACATCTACACCTGCTTTCACTAAGGCATCAATACGCTCTTCATTGCCCGGACCAGCACCGACTGCTGCCCCAACACGCAAACGTCCTAATTCATCTTTACACGCATTCGGCTTGCTTTCAGCTTTTTGGTAATCTTTTAAAGTGATCATCCCTTTTAATTTGAAGTCATCACTCACCACTAATACTTTTTCAACACGGTGTTCGTGCATTAAATGAAAAATTTCATCACGGCTTGCACCTTCTTTTACCGTAACTAAACGCTCTTTTGGCGTCATAAATTCACGCACGGTTTTGCTTAAATCGCTCACAAAGCGAGTATCACGCCCGGTGATAATTCCCACTAAATTTTGGTTTTCATCCACCACAGGATAGCCTGCAAAACCGTTTTGTTTCACGATATTCGCTAATTCAGCAAGAGTAATATCAGGAGAAACGGTTACCGGCTCAGAGACAATACCGCTTTCAAATTTTTTCACTTTACGCACACGATCAGCTTGGCGTTCAATCGACATATTTTTATGGATAAAACCAATGCCGCCTTCTTGGGCTAACGAGATCGCTAATTTGGTTTCGGTTACGGTATCCATTGCCGCAGATAACATTGGAATGTTTAAGCGAATGCTTTTAGTTAATTGAGTTGAAAGATCGGCTGTGTTTGGAAGCACTGTGGAGTGTGCTGGGACGAGAAGAACATCATCAAAAGTGAGTGCTTCTTGTTTGATACGTAACATTGCAATAATTCCTTAAAAAGTGATTAAAATGAAAAAACTGTATTGGAAAATTGCGAGCGGATTATACAGATAAAAATGTAAGTTGTAAACTTTCTAGGCAAACGTTTTCGCTATTTGTAAATAAAATAAACAAGCGGTTAGATTTCTCTTATTTTTTGCAAAAAAATGAGGAAATCTAACCGCTTGTAACCAAAAGGACATATTGCTACGTCCTTCCTTTGTATTAAGTTTTACGCTTCTTTTGTGGTTGGAAAATATTTTTCCTCATCAAATTCACGTAAAGGTTTGTGCTCCTGACCTAAGAAGGTGTAAATCACAGGCAGTACAAACAGGGTAAATAGTGTTCCAATCGCAAGACCTGCCACAATGACCATTCCCATACTGAAACGAGCAATCGCACCGGCACCTACCGCAAATAAAAGCGGAATTAAGCCCGCAATCATCGCTGCTGTTGTCATCATAATCGGACGTAAACGAATGGTTGCCGCATAAACAATAGCATCATAGCGAGATTTGCCGTGATTTAATTGCTCTTCTTTTGCCACTTCACACATCAAGATACCGTGTTTGGTGATTAAGCCAACAAGCGTAATCAAGCCCACTTGCGAGTAGATGTTGAGCGTGTAGCCTGCCGTCCAAATACTATTGGCAAATGCCATCATATCTTTAGAGCCTGTGCCGGCGGCAATTCCCATAAACAGTCCTTTCATTGCTGATGGAATGTTCATAACCAGTAATGCTCCACTTACTGCCAATGGAACAGAAACTAAGATTACTAGTGGATCACGCCAAGACTCAAACTGAATTGCCAGTACGATATAGATAATCACAACCGCAAGTGCAAATGTCATTGCCATTGCATTACCTTCTTGAATAAATTGACGAGACTCACCTCTAAAATCGTACTGATAACCAGTAGGTAAAGTGCGATCTAATTCTGCTTTCGCCCAATTTACGGCATCACCGATAGAACCGGATACTACACCGCCAATTGTCGCAGAGTTTAACTGGCTCATACGAGGTAATGAGGATGGTGAGGTAGTTAATTCCATTGTAACAAATGAACCTAGCGGAATAGATTCGCCAGTTGCAGTCGTAACATAGTAGTTCATTAAATCTTCAGGATTTAAACGGTCGTTACGTACTGCTTGCGATACAATTGGATAAGCACGAGAGTCAATATCGACACGGGTAATAATTGCACCCGATAAGAATGCCCCTAATGTACCACTTACTTGCTGCATCGTTACGCCATAAGCCCCCATTTTTTCACGGTCGAATTTCATATTCATCGTTGCCGTGTCAAATTTTAGGTCTAGGTTCGCAAAGAAGAACTGCCCAGATGCCTGTGCTTTTTTCAAGAACTCGGAAGCCACCACTGCTAATTTTTCATAGCTGTCTGCGGTTGTAATCACAAGTGAGAACGGTAAGCCGTTTTCGCCTGTTGAGATCTCAGGGAAAGCAATCGCATTTACGTCCATTGCAACTACTTTTTTCCCCAGAGCTGCAATTTCGTTTGAAATTTCTGCACGCTCACGAGTACGATCATTCCAATCTTTTAATGCGATAATCGATAATGCACTATTACCACCATTGAACCCTGAGATAGTCATAACCGATGAAACTTCAGAGACTTTAGATACTTCCTCAGTAAACGGAGCTAAGGCCGCTTCTGTATAATCTAAATTTGTGTTAGATGGACCATTCGAAATCCCTACAACGAAACCGCGATCTTCTGTTGGAGCAACTTCACTTGAAAGCGAGGTAAATAAGAACGGTAGGCTTGCAAAAATCAATACCGCAAAGAACAGCATAAAACCACGAACTGCCATTACCGCACTTAGCATATTGGTGTAGCAGCTTGTCATTTTATCTAGCGAGCGATGAACAAAGCGTGCAAAACGAGATTCTTCACCTTCTTTATGCTCTTTTAACACTCGGCTAGACATCATCGGTGAAAGCGTAAGAGCTGCAATTCCTGAAATAAATACCGCACCGGCAAGAGTTAAAGCAAACTCTTTGAAAAGTGTACCTGTTACCCCTGTCATTAATGCCATTGGGGAATATACTGCTGCTAATGTGATTGTCATTGAAATTACCGGTAAGGCAATTTCACGCGTACCAATAATTGCTGCATCAAATGGCGTTTTACCTTCTTTAACGTGGCGTTCTACGTTTTCAAGTACTACGATCGCATCATCTACTACTAAACCAATCGCTAATACTAACGCAAGTAAGGTTAGAAGATTGATTGAGAAGCCAAACATTTGAAGCAGGAACAATGCCCCGATAAGTGAAATCGGAATGGTAATGACGGGTACAATCATTGCACGGAGCGAACCTAAGAATAGGATAATCACAACTAATACAATAACGGTTGCTTCTAAAATAGTACGGATAACTTCATTGATTGAGCTATCAATTGCAATGGTTTTATCATAAACGATATCCCCTTGAATGCTATCCGGTAAGTTTCTCACGACCTGATCAAACATTGGGTAAATATCTTTTGCTACAGTCAATGAGTTAGCTGTAGCTGCAACTGAAACCGCTAAAACCACCGCTTCTTTGCCACTTACTGTTGCACGAGCAGCATCACTAGCTTTATCTAATTCTACGGTGGCAATATCTTTGAGTTTAATTGTTCTACCATCTGGTGTCGTTGAAACGGTAACTTGTTCTAGCTCTTGAACAGAAGGCGTTGTTGATAAAACTTTGTTTTTATATACCGTATAATAACCGTTAGCATTACCGGCTGCAGTTTGTAAGTTATTAGCACTTAATGCCGATAAAACCGCTGAGCCCGATAGCTTATTGCTCGCCATTTTATCCGGATCTAACCAAATGCGTAAGCCAAAAGTTGAACCATACACATCTACGCTTGAAACACCATTTACGGTAAAGAATTGCGGTTTAACCACACGGTTCAGGTAATCGGTTACTTGTGCCGTATTTAATTCATCAGACACAAATCGAATATACATTAACGCATCATTAGAACCGGTCGAAACTCTGATAGACGGGTCATCAATACCTCTCGGTAAATTAGAACGTACCGCATTCACTTTTGCCGAAATGTCTGAAAGTGCTGCATTCGGATCGGTATTTAACTTCATTTTCGCAGTAACTGTTGTCGTACTTGGCGAGCTTGATGAAGTCATATAGTCGATATTATCCGCTTGAGCGACCGCCTCTTCTAACTGTGAGGTAACAAGAGCTTGCATTAAACCGGCATCAGCACCTGAATAGTTCACGCTTACCGTTACAATAGAAACAGTCATCTCCGGATATTCACGCACCTGCAATTTTTCAATCGATTGTAAGCCTAAAATCGTAATGAGTAAGCTAATACAAACGGCTAAAACAGGGCGTTTAATAAAGATGTCAGTAAATTTCACTTACTACTCCATTAAAGTTTGCTGTTTTTTGCTGGTGTGCTAATACCAACGGCTTCAATATCAGACACTTTTACTAACGAGTTATTACTCAAACGTTGTAATCCACCCGTTACAATTAAATCACCTGCTTTCACGCCTTTCACTAATTGTGAATAATTACCTCTGCGGTCAGCGGTTTTCACTTCCGCTTGTTTTGCACGGTACATTTTATTTACATCTAAACTTGGATTTTGTGCTGCCATTTTATTAACCTTCTCTTTATCTTCCTCAGATAAAGGCTGCAACACATAAACCGTTTCACCATACATTGTATAAGCTACCGCAATTTGTGGCACAACAACCTGCTCTGTTTGAGTTGGTAACGCTACATTTAAACGTGCAAACATACCTGAAAGCAATTTTTCTTGCCCTTCCTCAATCACCGCTTCAACATTCATTAAACCTGTTAAACGATCAACGGCAGGATCAATTGCCACAATACGAGCAGGGAAAGTTTGTGCAGGTAACGCATCAATCTCTGCTGTTACTTTTTGACCAACCGAAACTTGCTCAACATTAGTTTGTGGAAGGGTAAAACGTACTTTCATAGAAGATTGATCTTCAACACGCACAATTTCAGTTCCCATTGTGATGTATTGTCCTACATTTACATTCACGATACCCGCCACACCACTAAATGGGGCATAGATTTGACGACGTTTGATAATTGAACGTAATGACTCAATATTCGCCAATAGTTGGTTATAAGTTGATTGAGCATTATCAAATTCTGCTTTTGAAGCACTGTTCGATGCAATCAAATTGCGATAACGTTCAAAATTGGCTTTAGCTGTTGAAAGCTGGGCTTCTGAAGCTCTTAAATTAGCAAGTTCGACGCTGCTGTCAAATTCAACTAAAAGATCACCTTTTTTCACACGCTGACCTGATGTAACCAGCACACGGCTTACCACACCTGAAGTTTCAGCACTTAACATCGCCCCTTGATTTGGGCGAATATAACCAACTGCTGAAATTGTGGGTGTCCATTCTTGTGTAGTAACCTGCATTGCCGTTACTTCACTAACAGATTCAGGCATATTTGCCGCAGCTTCTGTTTTTTTCATCGCCCCGATTTTTTGTAATCCTACGATTGCAGCAAATACAATCAATACAATTAACAATGTGAGTACAATTAAAAACTTTCTGCCTTTGCCCGGCTTCTGCGTTTCCGTTGTCATACATTCTCCGTAAATAAATAAAAAATAAACCTAAAAAGTAATTGCTTTCCAAGTGCGTAAAATAATCTCATCAAGATATGCTTCAAAATTACTGTCTTGATTGAGCTTTTGTAGATACTTAATATCTACCAATGTACCAATACTTAACGCATAGAGTAATTCATTTGGTAAATCTACAATTATTTTTTGCTTCTTACCTTCAAAAATTAACTTATTCCAAAATGAATTTTCATCTGCAATGGTTTCCCGAATTAGCTCATCAATTCCAACAACTGCCTGAAATTGTTTTACCAACTCCAATCGTTCTGTTAAAAACTGCCATTTCTTTTGCATCAATGCTTGATATTGCTGAAATAACTCCATTTCAGAGATAAACTCAAAAGACAAGTAATTGTTATAACATTCAAGCAATTGAGTTGCTAACCCGTGCAATAAATCATCTTTTGTTTTAAAGTAAAGATACAATGTACCCGAAGCAATACCTGCTTCTTTGGCAATATTACGCATTGAAAGGTTTTGTAAACCCTCATCTACGATTAGCTTTTCAGTGGCTGATAAGATACGATTTACCATCTCTTCTTTTGGCTCGATCCGCCTAGACATTTGATCTCCTAGCCTATAATGAACGGTCGTTCATTTTAGCCATTTTTAGGAAAAAAGAAAGCAGAAAAATCATAAAAATGATGAATAAATTCATTGAAAAAATTAAATTTTTTTGAACAAGCGGTCGGATTTCGTCAAAACTTTGCAAAAATCAGCCAAACAATAAGTCTGAATACTACTTTCTGCCTATTTTTATGCTACTATTGAAATATATCTTTAATATATCTTTTATCTATTTATGGCAACAAAATCTAAATATCATACAAAGCAATTTGATGCATTATTAGCCGATCTTATTGTAACTATTGAAAAGCACAAAGCTCCCGTTGATTTATCTTTAATGGCATTAGGTAATATGGTAACGAATATTTTAAGCGAAAATATTCAAAACCCCTCGCAGCGTGAAGCTCTTGCAGAAGCTTTTGCAGACGCACTAAAACAATCATTAAAAGCTAAATAACAATTATGTTTAAACGCCTACACGCTTTATTGCCGGCAAACTCCCGCCAATATCGGGACGCCACCTCACAGAAAATAACGTGGGGACACTGGTTTGCACTATTTAATATTGTGTTAGCGTTACTCATTTCGTCTCGTTATGCATTCAATGCAGACTGGCCAAATACTCTTGTCGGCAAACTTTACTTTTTTGTCAGCTTATTTGGGCATTTCAGTTTTGTTGTTTTTGCGGCTTTTCTACTAATTTTGTTTCCACTCAGTTTCATCATTAAAAATGACCGTACCTATCGAGGACTTTCGGTTATTCTTGCCACAATCGGGCAAACTGTTTTATTAGTTGATACTGAAGTCTTTAAGCAATTTTCTTTGCATTTATCACCGCTTGTATGGGATTTATTAGTCAATCCCGAAGAAGGTGAACTTACCCGAAAATGGCAACTATTATTTGTGCCAATGCCACTGATTTTATTAGCAGAAATGATTTACTCTCGTTGGTGTTGGCAGAAGCTGCGTAGCTTCAGTCGCCAAAAATGGGGAAAATATGTTGCGTTATTTTTCTTAGTAAGCTTTACTGCCACCCATTTAATCTATGCGTGGGCTGATATGAATGCTTATCGCCCGATTACCGCCCAAAAAGCGAATTATCCGTTGTCTCACCCGATGACCGCTCGTAACTTTTTAGAAAAACACGGATTTATTGATAGAGCGGAATTAGATCAAGAAATTGAAGAAAGCGGGCGTTTAGATACCTTTTTCTTAAATTATCCTAAGGCTTCTTTAGTCCCAACTCAGCAATCAAATACAAATATTTTATTAATTAATCTCTCAGGTTTGGCTAAAGAGATGATTAATGCTGAAAATATGCCTTATCTCTCCGAAGTCAGTCAGCACTCTTATCGCTTTATGAACCACTATAGCAGTGGCGATAACCATTCAGCAGGTGCGTTAGGGTTATTTTATAGTTTAAGTGGGAAATATTTAGATTCTGTATTGGCGGATAAAACCGTTTCACCATTAATTCAAGTTTTCAAAAAATCGAATTATCAGCTAGGGCTTTTCTCCCATAACGGATTTGCTGATCCGATTTATCATCAAGCTATTTTCTCTGGTATTTTATTACCTACAGCACATAGCAATGTTGGGGCAATTTCACAATGGAAAAGTTGGATTAGCAGTCGTTCGCTGGATAATCCGTTTTTTAGTTATTTGGATTTAAGTGTGCCATCAGCTGCATCTAGTCAAGATCAACAAAAACTATTCGATCTGCAATTCGCTGAAATTTGGCAACACTTAACGCAAAATGCATTATTAGGTAATACGTTGGTTATGATTACTTCTGATACTACCAACAATGACTCAACCGATGAAAATCCGTTTGCGAAGAAACACATTCAAGTTCCAATGCTATTTTATTGGCAAGGCGAAAGTAAAGAGTACAATTTCCTCTCAAGCCATTTAGATATTATGCCAACGTTATTAAGTGGCTTCTTTAAAGTGCAAAATCCGCTTAGCGATTATGCACAAGGTATTGATTTAAGTACCCAGAGCCAACGCCTGTGGGTCTCTAGCTCTAACCATAAATGGAATGTGGCAGTAATGCCGAATGGCGAGCAATACCATATTGATCGCAAAGGGAATTTCAAACATTTCAATGCAAATGGAGAAATAGAGAAAGACACTCGCCCACCGCTTGCTTTGTTCTTGCAAATGATTCAGCAAAGCAATCAGTTTATTGAGAAATAAAAATAAACAAGCGGTCATATTTTCTTTAATTTTTGCAAATTTTTCAGAAAATATGACCGCTTGTATTCTTAAAGTCTAGGGATCAATTAGATTACCACTGATACATATAGCCAGCCCCAGCCATACCAAAACCACTGGAATCAACCGATACGCTTCCTTTAATAATGTGTTTACCATTATCCGATAATCTCGAATAACCGACAGATACCGCACTTTCGCCACGATAATTAGCAACCCCGACACCTACACCACTTGCACCACTTCTAGTAACTTGTGGAATATTTGCCATAGCACCAGCTTGAGCAATACCCGCTCGCAATTTATGATCCACGCGATTCACTTTTGCATCTAAATGACGAACGTTATTGTCCACTTGTTTTAATTGACGAACATTAACTGCATCTGTATCTTCTCGACCATCAGCAATGTGAGTAACTCTATGACCACCATTATTCAGCCCATTTGAAGTTAATCTCACCGATTTTCCTGTTGCTTTATTATGAACAGTTACTCCATCATTATTTACCAAAGTATTACCTGCTTTCACACTCTTAACAGAAATATCCTCATTCAATTTCACATTAACCGTATCACTTGAAGCTAATGTTGTAATGTTACGATCACCCTTAACTTTTACTGTGCTTCCTAATTTTTTCGCTTCAGTTGAACCACTATCACCTGCAAAAGTTAAGCCTTTATTTGTAACTGTTGTATGAGCATCTACGCCTTTTTGAACGTCTGCTTTTGTTTTTTCAGCTAAATCTACAGAATAATTAGTAACATTATTTGCATCTTTAACACCTTTCGCTACAGTTATTGCATCAGAACCTGCACTTACAGAAGCACCATCTGCATTTACTGTGTAAACGGATTGTCCATTGCCACCTGCTGTTGAAGTAACAGAGGTAACATTCGTGCCAGCTTTCACTTCTGTTTTTGAAGCCGCCACATTTGTATTAAAATCATTAATCACTTTATGTAATTGACTACCATTTACAGCATCCTTACTCTGGGCGGAAATATCACCATCTGCCACGCCTGTTACTTTCTGATTACCTGCATTAATACCAGCTTGATTAATAGTAACATTTCCTACATTTAGTGCTTTGTTTACCTTAATAGTATTCAAATCCACATCTTTTGCAACAGCTACTGTATAAACTCTCTTACCATTAACTTCATTGCCACCACTTACTACAATATTATCTCCTTGAGCAACTTCAGTAATAGTATTACTATCTATTGCTTCTTTTTTAACAACCAATGTACCATTTTCTACCTTAATCGTCTCATTATCAGTATTGATAGACAACGCATAAGCACGTGTCATATTAGTAACATCAATAGTAGGCGTTAAGGTTAAGCCGCTATTATTTTGAGCTGATACGGTAGTATCCCACGCATTAACGGTATATTCATTTTTATTCGGTGTTTGATCAACTTTCGTATTTTTGCCACTTTTTACTGCCGTAGTCGCAAATTGAATGGCTTCGTGAATAGTATTTTTACCTGTTCCACCAATATTAGTGAATGTAATGTTACCGTCTTGATTCATTTTAGCATTGCCGCCAAAATTAGTTACAACAGAATTTCCAACATTACCTAATGCGTGTTGGGTAAGATATAACTGCGAACCATTAATTGCATCTGTACTGTCTTTAGCTATTCGACCTGCCGCCACATTAATAATTTTACGCTCTTTGTCTTTTGAACCTACACTTACCGTTGCTAATGGATTGTTACCAGCAAAGTCTGAATAAGTAATACCATTTACTGTTGCAGGTATAGCAGCAAGTGGGGCTTCTGTAGTGGAATATGAACCCAATGCTAGAGCCTCTTTGTGCATAGCTTGTGAATATGCCCCAATCGCCACTGCATTTTCTGTTTCAGATGCTGAAGCTGCTTGCGTATATTTCTCTTTCAGAACTGCTAATTCTGCTGCTAAGGTAGTTGATTTCGCTTTAAGATCATTATAGGTGCTTGCTGAAGGTGAAGTATGAGCTAATACGCGTTCATTGCTATAATATTCATCTAGCTTAGTGAAATAATCTAGTGTCGCTTCCTCTAACTCTAGGCTACTTCCTACAAAAGCATCATGCCCTAATGCTAATGCTCCTTCAGCCATTGTTAAAGCATTAGAACCCATTGCCATAGAATAAGCTGAAATCGCACGGCTATTCGCTCCCACAGCAATAGACTGATCATCATCTGCTTTTGCATCACTACCCATTGCCATACTTAAGTTACCATAAGCACCAGCTTTAGCCCCAGTTGCAATTGAAGATAATCCACTTGCTACGCTATAAGAACCTGTTGCTATCGCATCTTTTTTACCTGCATACGAATGTAATCCTGTACCAATAGTGCCATACGCCACCGCATTAGAAAGCGTACCTAAAGCAGTAGAATATGCACCTGATGCCACTGATGATGTACCAACAGCAGTACCAAAAGCACCATTTGCGTGAGCATTATTCCCTAATGCTGATGAATTTGTACCCACTGCTTTAGCAATAGTCCCTAATGCTGTCGCTCCCCAATTGGTTGCTTTTGCTTGATTACCGATAGCATTCGCAGATTCTACAGTTGTTTCTGCTTGATAACCTATTGCAACCGTACGCCAACCATCACTTTTAGCCTCTAAACCGACTGCAACAGATTCGCTGCCTACCGCATTACTTTTCTTACCAATAGCAATAGAAGATAGTTTCTCTGCGGTTGAATCTAAACCTATTGCGATAGCATTTTCCCCTTTCGCTTTAGCATTCACACCTGCTGCTAACGCATTTTTTGCACTTGCCCCACCTTTTGCATCAACTGTTCCTTTATTTGTTGTTGCATCACCTGCTGATTGAGTGGCATCGCCTGTATTAACGTGGAAGTAATTCTCTGGTTGAACAACGGCATCATTACTATTAATAACTTCGAGTTTTCCTTCTTTATTAATCTGAATAGTTTTATTATCTGTATTGATAGACAATGCATAAGCACGAGTCATATTGGTATCATCAATAGCAGGCGTTAAGGTTAAACCACCATTATTTTGAGCTGATACAGTAGTATCCCACGCATTAACAGTATATTCATTTTTATTCGGTGTTTGATCAACTTTCGTATTTTTGCCACTTTTTACTGCCGTAGTTGCAAATTGAATAGCTTCGTGAATAGTGTCTTTACCTGTTCCACCAATATTAGTAAATGTAATGTTACCGTCTTGATTCATTTTAGCATTGCCGCCCAAATTAGTTACAACAGAATTTCCAACATTACCTAATGCGTTTTGAGTAAAATATAACTGCGAACCATTAATTGCATCTGTTGATTTTTCTGCAATTAAACCTGCTGCTACATTTTGAATACGGCGTTCTTTGCCAACATTTCCTACTGATAAAACTGAAATAGGTTTAGCACCTGCAAAACTTTTATAAGTAATATTTGAAACTTGTCCTGATGCATAAGAGGTTGTTCCTGCAGAGGCTTGGGTTAGCGTATCTGTTGTAACTGAATTCGTACCAAGTGCAACCGAACTTCCAATCGTAGCATTAGCATTTGTGCCAAAAGCTAACGCATCATTTGCACTTGCATTTGCACCAACACCAATGGCAACTGCCTGACTTTCTGATGCTTTTGTGTTATACCCCAAAGCAACTGACCTAGTTCCATTTGCATTAGCACTCGTGCTTAGAGCTAAAGCACTGTCTGCACTAGCATTGGTATTTGTGCCTAAAGCTAACGCATTGCTCGCACTAGCATTGGCATTTGTTCCTACCGCAAGTGAGCTGCCTGCCAAGGATTTTGTATTAACGCCAATAGCATAACTGTTATAAGCTAAAGCATTAGCACCACTCCCTAAAGCAACTGAATGCTGCCCACTTGCATTAGCGTTAGAACTAAGTGCAACACTTGAAGAACCCATTGCTTTTGCAAAATAACCTTGAGCAATTGAGCCATCCCCGCTCGCTTCACTAGCATATCCTAATGCCATTGCAGCAGAACCTCCCGATTTGCTGTCTCTACCAATGGCAATAGCACCCTTATTTGTTGCCTTAGAGAGTACCCCTAATGCAAGGGAGTTCATGCTATTTGAAAGAGCATCCCACCCCATAGCAATAGAATAATGGTCTTCAGCTTTAGCCGCTTTACCTACTGCCACAGAATGAGTACCTGATGCGTTTGCCTCTAATCCAACTGCTACTGCATAATATCCAGCATTGGATTTTGCCCCTATCGCTTGTCCATTCAAACTTGTGGCTTTTGTGCCAATTGCCATAGTGTAAACACCTGTCGTATTAGCATCTACACCAATAGCTACAGCAGAATCACCGTGGCTATAAGCACCATCACCAATAGCAATTGCACCCGAAACTCTAGTTAATGCACCTTTACCAATTGCAACAGCCCCACGAGCCATACCGCCAGAATTAAGATTATGGGCTTCGGCATTTGGACCAATTGCAATCGACTTTTCTACTGCTGAAGCAGGATTAGCCTTAGAACTGCCAATTGCAACACTAGTTGAGTTATTATTAGTAGTACCATCATCATTTATCTTATAAGCCATTGCATTATTTAGGCTAAATAGCCCTAATAGCAATGCAGATAAAGTAAATACTTTGCTTTTATCCGAATATGCTGCTATTTTTTTACGCTTAGGTTTAGATGAAGAAGATATAGAGAAGTGTGTTTTAGCCAATTCAGAACAAACAATAAAAGTTTGAAGATAACTATTCCATTTTACTTTGAATATTCTATTCATTATTAAGCCTCAAATTTTGATAATCCAACAACATTATATCCTTACTCCTATTCGCTTAAAATTAATTATGCGTAAATATATGTAAGAAATGTTGTTTATTTATTTATTTATTTATTTATTTATTTATTTATTTATTTATTTATTTATTTATTTATTTATTTATTTATTTATTTATTTGTTAATGATATGTTAAAAATATAATAATACTAGATTTTCTTATATGCCAAACAAATAAAAATAAACCAACATATTGCAATAAATACCAAACTACCGCCTAAAAATCCGATATAGGACAAACCTAATTGATTTATTACAACACTTCCTATTAATGCTCCAGTTCCAATTCCCATATTGTAAGTTCCTGAAAATATAGCAGTCGCAACATCAGTAGCATCAGGTGCGAGTTCGATCACTTTCATTTGTAACGCAATACTCATACCTGTAATACCGATACCCCATATAAATACTAGGGCAAACATTGAAATAGTAGAATGACTTAATGGCAATAAACAAAGCTGACTTAGCATAATAATGCTAATGCCACTTAAAATAAATTTATTCGGGGCTTTACCGTATAGTTTACCAAATAAGAAACTGGCTGTAATACCGGCTACACCAAACACTAATAAAATCAATGTGGTCGTTTTCGGGCTGATTGCACTGATTTGAACCATAAATGGCTCAATATAGCTATAAGCCGTAAAATGCCCGGAAACAATCAGTATAACTAGCAAGAAAATGCCAACCAGAAATGGACGTTTAAATAAAATCGGCAAACTTTTTATTGAGCCTGCATTTTTACTTGGTAAATAAGGCAACAATCGCCAGAGCATTATTACCACAATAAAAGCAATAACCCCAATGATGCTAAAAGTCGCCCGCCAACCTAAGGCTTGCCCGATCATTCGTCCAAGTGGTAATCCTAAAATCATTGCAAGTGAACTGCCTAGAGCTAACATAGCCAAAGCTTGTCTTTTCTTATCTTTTGGAGCAACTCGAACAACCAATGAGGCGGTAATCGACCAAAAAATCGCGTGAGACACCGCAATAATAATACGTGAAATTAATAACACCCAGAAATTCCACGCAACAACCGACAAAATATGGCTAAGAATAAAGAGGCTAAAAAGCAGGATAAGTAATTTTTTTCTTTCCATTTTTGCTGTCAGCAACATCAATGGCAAAGATAATCCAAATACCACCCAAGCATATACCGTAATCATAATACCTGTACTAGAGGTTTCCATTTGAAAACTCGCAGCGATATCTGACAGCAAGGCAATAGGGATAAATTCTGTTGTAATAACAATAAATGCCGCAAAGGCGAGGGTAAATACTCTTAGGAAAGATAATTTCCGTTGAGCTTTTCGAGCAAGTTTCATATACAAAAATCCGAGAAAAGTAAAAACCCAAAAGCTGAAAGAGCTTTTGGGTGTATGAAAAATAAGAATCGCTTTCTAAGTTTTACTTAGCGAAACCTTTTAAGCCCACTACGTGAACATACTCTTGGTTATTAGCGATCTTACGCACCAATTTATAAGTTGTACCACGTTCAGGGCTGATGTTTTCAGGTGCGGCAATTAATAACTGCATATCCAAACGCTCACACAATTCAAAGAGTGTGTTGATGGAAGTTGCATCTAAACGAGCGGCCTCATCTAAGAAGAGCAAGCGAGCCGGCAGAATATCTTTCGCACGCATACGGCGAGCTTCTTCTTCCCAGCTTTGCACCACCATTAAGAGAATCGACATACCTGTACCGATTGCCTCACCGGTAGATAACGCACTACTTTCAGCACGCATCCAGCCGTCTGCACCACGGAAAGTTTCCACTTCTAAATCGAGGTAGTTGCGGTAATCCAACAACTCTTCGCCAATAGTTTGCGGTGTACGCTGCCCCATTTCGATATGCGGATTCACACGTTTATAAAGCATTGCCAGCGCCTCTGAGAAGCTGAGTTTTTGGCTGTCAAACAAGTCTTTATGCTCTTCACGATTATTAGATAACGCATTAAGTAAAATAGCGTACGTATCACGAATATTCACTACCAAACGTACCCCCTTCACCTGACCGAAAGCGATATTTTGTAGCCCTTGGTTCAGTTGAAGAATCCGATTTTGCTCACGTTGAATCGTTTTGCGTAAAATATTCGCCACTGATTCCGCACTGATCGCTAATTTTTTCTCACGACCGGTTAGCTCATTCGTTAAGCGAGAAAGCTCGATTTCCATCTGCTCAATTGCATCAATCGGATCATCTGTTTTGATAATATCCTGACGAATACGCTCACGCAGATGTTGGTAAACCGCAATAAAGAACGCCACTTTATTTTCCGGCTTACGGCTATCTTCCGAAGCTCGCAAGCTATCACGCAAGTATTCATTATCCGCCACCGCTGTACGCAATGCACCTAAGGCTTTATCGGAAATAGAACGTAACTCTTCCGCTGATTGATAAGCTAATTCACGGCGATTGAGGCGTTTTTCCACATCACTGTTGCGAGATAAACGCTGAACAATACACCAACTCGCTTTTGCCTGTACCACTAATTCACGTTGTGCTTTATAGTCACGCTCGGCTTTGCGTAATGTGCGGTTGAGGTTGTCCATTTCAGCCTCAATCACTGCGATTTGTTTATCCAAATAGCCTTTGCGGGAACGTTGTTGGCTTAGGCGTTGTTGCAATTCATCACGGCGAGATCTTGCACGCTCTTCCGCCCCGCTGTCGCCACGCACACCTAAATCATCAATTTCACGAATTAACTCTTGTAGCATTTGGTTTTTCGCATCATACGAGCTACGCAAGCCGGTAAGAACTTGGTTGTATTGCGATAACTGAGCTTGAGCTTGGCGTAGCTGATCACGAGCCTGTTCACGTTCACGTTGAGCATTTTCCAAACGTTGGCGAAGTTGCTCAGTTAATGCAGAGCCTTCTGTGCCAACCGTTTCTTCATAGCTAAAGTGTAAACGGCGATTTATCACATCCGCTAAGCTAAACACTTTTTGTTGTAACACTTTTTGCTCTGCTATCGAACGGCTGTAATCTGCCTCAAGTTGCTCAAATAGAGCCGGGTCGCTCTTAAGGGCTGCGGCAATTGGCTCTAATTGGGTTAAGGCTGAACCGAATTGGCGAATAAAGATCTCTTCTTCTTCTGCCGTTTCTAACTGTTCACGACAAGCTTCCGCTCTTTCAGTTAAGGTTTCGTCCGCTAACAGTGATGCAAGCGGTAGAATTTTATTTAAAATTTGCAACTGAGCTTTTACGCTCTCTAGCTGATGGCGAAGTTGCTGTTCGTTCCCGCTGGATTGTGCCAATTCACGCTCAATTTCCGCACGTTCAGCAGTAATCTCTTGCATTACCGTTTCTGGGTTGTCTTGGAACGCTAAATTCAAATGTGTGCCAACAAATTGGCTTAAATGTTGATGTAAACGCTGACATTTTTGTACATCAAAAGCACGCTCAGCGTGTTTTTCGGCAATCGCATCACGCTCAGTTTTTAAGGTTTCTAAATGTTTTTCACGAGCGGCACGACCAAATAACGGTACTTCAGGGAATTTCGAGTAACGCCATTGACGCTCTGAAACTTTAACCACCACTCCTTCGCTTAACTCTTCGGCACTGAATACCGCATCGTCAAAGGCAGATGGGTCGCCTTCAATTAAATAGAGATCGCTCGGGCAATCATCTAATTTATCTAATTGAGCTTTTACCACCTCTAAATCACGTACCACAATAGCGTGGCGAGCCTCGCCATATAAGGCGGAGAAATAAGGTGCATCTTCAATCGACACATCATCATATAATTCAGACAGCAACACACCGCCAAAACGCTCAGCTAATTGGTTTAAGCGGGCATCTTCCGAGCCATCCGGTTGGCTTAAACGGGTAATTTTTGCCTCTAAACGCTGCTCTTTACGGGCTAATTCATCACGCTCAAGGGTTGCCTCACGCTCTTTGCTCAGCATATTTTGCATAAACTGCATTACGGCTTGGCTGGCTTCAAATTTCTCACCACACTGTTCTTCCAAACGAGCCAATGCCGATTGTGCCGTGTGCCACGCCGGGGCATTTTTCGCTAATTGCTGATATTGTTGGTTCAGTTGTTCACGCTGTTGGCGTTGGGTTGAACGTTGCTCAACGAAATCAGATAATTCCGCCTCTAAATCTTCTAAACGTGCTTGTTGCTCTTCAAAATATTGCTCAAGCTCTTCGCCTGAATTTAAAGAAAGTTGAGCTTTTTGGTTAAATTCCGCCAACAAACGTTCGGCATTTTGTTGTTGATGTAAGCGATGCTCTAATTCATTGAGTTTTTGGCGTAATGCCACCGCTTGTTGAGCTTGCATTTTTTGCTCAGGGAAAGCGGAAAGCAGCGAACGAGCCTCTTCCCACGCTTGCGAGCGGTCAATTTCCCCTGAAATTTTGCAAACTAATTCAAAGGCTTTCTCAAACTGGGTTTTCGCCATATCCGATACGGCTAAACGCTGTTCAAGATCGAATACTTTATCGGTCAGATCCTCTGCTTGAGCTTCAAATTCGGCGTGATAATCTTCAATGTTATTTAAGTCCAAATTTGCCAAGCCGGTTAATTGTTTCGCTTTTTCTAACGCATTAATCGCTTGTTGATATTGCAACGCTCGGGTTTGTTGAGCATCTAAGGCTTGTTGGTAATCCGCCATTTGCGAACGAAGTTCTTCAACGTGCTCGTCAGCCTGATCAGCTCTCGCCTGAGCGTTTTCCGCCAAATCAGCAATTTCTTCCAATGCCTCTTGTTGTTCTTCCAGCTTGATATTCAGCTCTTCCACTTCATCTTGATAGCGTTCGATTTTTTCTTGATGGCGTAGTGCGTTCATCACTAAATTAAGATGATCGTTCGCACTATTATATTCCGCCTCTAACGCATTTTCGGTTTCAGAGATGTCTGCGGTTTCACGGCTAAATTCCACAAAGCGTTGCTGCTCAAGCAAAATTTTTGATTTTGCTGCATACCACTCTTTACGTTGCTCTAACGCTTGTAACACATTACCACGGCGTTCGTTGGCATTACGCATATAATCTGCCGATACATAATTGGTCGATTCGGTAATCAAGCGTTTGAACATATCACGATCAGATTGGGTCACTTTGATCGCCTCTAACGTCATACGGTTTTCACGCAAAGCCGATTCCATATCTTGGAACGCTTGGCGAACGCCTGTATTTTCCGGCAATAAGTAATCACGCAGCGATTTGGTAATCACGCTGGAAATACCGCCGTAAAGTGATGCCTCAATTAATTTATAGAATTTACTGCGATCAGCCGCTGAACGTAAACGTTTTGGAATCACGCCTAAGTCGAACATAAAGCTGTGGTAATCGGTAATGGAGTGATATTGCTTAAATTGAACCTCTGTGCCTTCAAATTTATCTTTTAATTCATTTAACGGCAGCACACGGGCTTTTTCACCTAGTTGTTCGGTTAAAAGGCTGATAATGCTTTGATCTGCAGGAATGTTTTGCACCGAGAACGAGCGGATATCCACTTTTTTATCACGCCCCACAATTTGCTGTAAACGCACGCCGGTAATAATTCGCTGACCACGAGAGTTCAGTGATTCCAACACTGCATAACAGACACCGGCTTTTAATTTACCATATAAACCTTTATCACGAGAGCCTGAGGTTGAGCCGGCTTCAGTGGTATTACGGAAGTTAAGTAAGGTTAAATCCGGAATCAATGCGGTAACAAAACCCGCCATTGTAGTGGATTTACCCGCACCGTTACCGCCCGAAAGCGTAGTAACTAATTCGTCTAAATCAAAAGTACGGGCAAAAAAACCGTTCCAGTTAATTAAAGTTAAAGACTGGAATTTACCGCGTTTTACACCTTCGTGGCGAGGCATAACAGGTGCAAGAGTAGCTGCTTGTTCCATTGGGTTTTCGTCTAATAATTCAATGTTTTCCATTCTTGATTATTCCTCATCAGCCACGTCTGTATCATCTAAATCATTTGCAAGATTTTCATCTAATTCAACCGCTTGTTCGGCAAGTAATGCTGGCGTGGTTGCCTCACCATCACGAATTAAGCGTAATTGTGCCTCGCGTGGATCATCGCCGGTACGCACATCGGCACCAAAGCGGAACACTGCTTCTGCAATCACAAATTTTTTGCTGTTTTGCTCGCCAATGCGGGTAATAATGCCGATTCGAGATAAGCGGCGTAAAGCACCACCCACTTTTTCCATTAATTTGGCACGGTCTAAATCTGAGCCTGTCGAACGTGGGTTCACCGCTTTTAATAATTTGCTCTCGTCTGCCAAATTCAGCAATTCTTCATACACATCGTCGTAGCTGAAAATACCTTGCTGAGCCAAGCGTTCAGGGCTTAAATAGAGATAACACAACACTTTACCGACCAACATTTCCATTTCAGACATTGCCGCACGGTTAATGAGCGTTGATGCCTTCGGACGTAAATAGAAAAAGCCTTCCGGCGCACGAATTAATTCCACATGGTAACGGCGGTAAAACTCTTCCAGCTCCGTTTGGAAATCCATCAAAAAGGCATATTCATCAAGGGATTCTGTGTTGATGTGACGACCGGCACGCAGTTGGCTGTCAAGCTGTGGGAAAATGGGGTTGGCAATCGCTACCGCCAATTTCGGGGAAATAACATCTTGGATATTGTCTGTCATTTTGTGTTCTCTTTGCTAAATTTTCTCTAAAAACGACCGCTTGTTACTGATTGTATTGGGCTATTTGTTATATTGATCGATCACATTTGCCTGTACTTCGGCACCACGATCATTAATGGCTTGCCACTGCGGATAAACGGCTTGGTTGTCTTGGCTTGCCATACCGAGTTTTACCGCCTGATCCACAATAATTCTTGCTACATCAAAATGGCGGGATTCTGGGAACATTGCGAGCTGATCACGCAAAATTGCCCCTAAATCAATCGGCTTGCCTTCCGCACGATAAGGCGCAAGATGAGCTTGCATCGTAGCAATAATTTGTTCTTGCACATCAGACAGCGATTCATATTCCAATTCACTTGGCAATTCGCCAACTGATTCTGCCTCATTGAGCATCGCTTCATCATCACGCAGATCTAATAAAGGCTCTGCTTTTGCGGTATAAAGCAACCAAGGAGAATTATAGTAATCTTGAATAGATTGGCGTAAACGCTGACCGAATACACGGTTTTTATCCATATCTATGGCGGTACGGATAAATTTATGAACGTGGCGGTCGTAGCCAATCCAAAGATCTATCGCCTGTTGTCCCCAACTGATAATGCGGTCTAATTTATTCTGTAAATTGACAATAAGCTGGTCGATAAAATCCAAATCATCACGGGCAATTAAACAGCTTTGAATACGTAATAATTGGGCTTGTAATTTATCGCCGGCAGCATTTAACGTATCTTGCAATTCACGCAAATTGCCTGAGGTTTCATCTAACAACTGCTCACAGCTCATAATCGCCTCGTGCCAGTTTTGGCGTAACAATTCCGCAATTCGCTCACGAATTTGGTGCTGGTTTTCATCCATAATACGTTGGGAAAGATCGATGCTGTCAAAAATTTCCGCCACCGAATATTTCAACGGTGCAAACACATTATTCCGCCAAAAACGTTCATCTTTAGCTTCTGCCGTCCCCTCTTCCGCAGCAACCGAGGCTCGTTGGATTTCATCGGCGACAATTGAAAGTTGAATGGAAAGACGTAAATTGGAAAATTCACGCTGACGAACGTAATAATCAGAAATCCCCACTCCAAGCGGTGTGACACGATAAATCGCCAATCCTTCGGTAAATTCGCTGGTAAAACGGTTTAATAAACGCTGCCTTACTAAGTCGTTAATCGCATTATTGGCACGTTGGGTAAAGGTGGAATCCGACTGCTCAAACGCATTAGACACATAACGAAAAAGATCGATAAGATCACTTTCTAATAATTCACCATCGGTCTGTTCTTGATTGTAAATAGAAATCGCAAGTAAGAAAGCGAGGCGGTCGGAAGAGAGTGAAAGAGAAAATTCACGATCCTTCGTCCACGAAATGAGTTCTGGAATAGTCTGTGCCAATTCGTTCTGCATACGGCTTAATCTGTTATTTGTTTATAAAAATGGTGACTATTGTAACTGAATGGAGGCAAAATGGGAATGTGTAAAATACAAGCCTTGGTTTTAGCTAGTTTTTTATAAACTACTGACTAACTGATGAATTTTAAACATTCTCTTATTTACTAATTATTATAGAATATTCAATTTTCTTTTATTACAGCGTAAAATTATCTATCGCTATTTTAAAGTATTTTAACCTCAAAACTATGTACAAAAACCTCTCTCTACTTTCGCCAAATACCTCCTTTGACTTTGAGCTAGCTGTCGGATTGACTCAATGCGAAAAAGGAAATTATCTTGATTCTGTTGTCAATAAACAAGGTATGAATGGCTATATGTTACAGCTGACAACTTTTGGTAGTGGCACAATTTTTGACGGAAAAAATACGTTTAATGTGAATCGAGGACAACTTCTTCTCTTTTCTCCAAATGTGATTCAAAATTACCAACGTCATTCTGAGTCCCTATATTGGCACTATAAATGGATCTATTTTTTACCAAATCCTAAATGGAATAAATGGTTAAATTGGTCTAATAAAGAAGCAGGAATTGGTCGGATAAAAATTAATGACAATCGATATTTCCAAGAAATCAGCCAGCTTTTTTCTAAAATTGAGCTTGAATTAAAATCTAGCCACTTTTTTAAAGAAGATGTGGCGACAACTCTATTGGAGTATTTATTGATGAAGTGTATTTCCGCAGAGAAAATTGAGGTTATACCAGCCATTGATCAACGTATTCTTAATGTTTGTAATTTAATCTTGTCTAATTTATCCCGGAATGACAGTGTAGAATACATAGCAGAAAAGGTATTTTTATCTCCCTCTCGACTATCTCACTTATTTAAAGCATCTCTAGGCATTAATTTAGTTCAATGGAGAGAACTACAGCGTATTGCAGAATCAAAAAAACTATTATATTTCTCTAACGTTTCAATATTAAATATCGCTAAATCATTGGGCTATGAAGACCCGTTGTATTTTTCTAAAATCTTCAAAAAGCACACCGGATTATCCCCTTCTGAATTTAGAACTATCGAAAGACGTAAAGATAACGAAGTGTGATCTAGATCTCACTTCGCTTTTCGTAGCAGAATTTTCCATATCAATAACAAAAATTTACCTGTTCTCTCCTCCACTTAAAGCATAAGATTAAGACAGCTTTAATAGTGCTGTTTCTATTAAAGTAAAGATAACCTGCTATTGGAGCAGGTGTACAACGTAATGACTTCTTAATTTATGAGGGAAGAACAATGAAAAAACCAACATTAAAACACGCATTATTTTCCGGAATCTTAGCATTAAGCTGCTATAGTTCAGCTCTGGCGAATGATATGGTCAATATTTCTAAAATTGATGGTATGCCTTGGTTTAACCGTATGGCTGAAGGCGTCGTTCAAGCAGGTAAAGACAATAACATTAACGCCTACCAAGTTGGTCCGTCAAATACGGATGCTCCACAGCAAGTGAAATTAATTGAAGACTTAATTGCCAAAAAAGTGAGTGCAATCTCTATCGTTCCAAATGATGCAAATGCCTTAGAACCGGTGCTGAAAAAAGCAAAACAAAATGGCATTGTCGTTTTAACAAATGAATCTGTAGGTCAACCAAGTGCAGATTGGGATATTGAAATTATTGATAATGCTCAGTTTGCGGCAGATTATGTTGAAGAAGTTGCCAAAGCAATGGGCGGTAAAGGCGGATATGTGATTTATGTAGGTGGTTTAACCGTACCTCAACATAATTTATGGGCAGATTTATTTGTGAAATACCAAAAAGAACATTATCCAGATATGTTTGAAGTTACCAGTAGAATGCCGGTTGCAGAAAATATCAATGATGCTCGCCGTACAACGATTGACTTAGTAAAAGCTCACTCTGATTTAAAAGCAGTAGTATCTTTCGGTTCTCAAGGTCCTATTGGTGCAGGTTTAGCTGTCAAAGAAAAACGCTTGAAAAATAAATTGAATGTTTTCGGTATGATGATCCCATCTCAAGCTGCTAATTTAATTAAAAGTGGTGATATTACAATGGGAATCACTTATGACCCAGCTAATGCAGGTTATGCCCTTGCCGCTATTGCAGCAAAAGTGTTAAAAGGTGAAAAAATTGAAGACGGCTTAGAAATCCCTAATGTTGGTAAAGCTAAAGTGGATGCAGAGAAAAAATTACTCCAATTCCACAATGTACTTAAAGTGACTAAAGATAATATCGACAACTTATATTAATCTACGATAAATATGGGTTCTTTATGAACCCATATTTCTCTGAGGAGGCATTATGGCATTTATTTCCATGCAGAATATCAGTAAGACATTCCACGGTATAAAGGCATTAAATCAAGTAAACCTCTCTTTAGACTATGGAGAAGCTCTCTGCCTTGCCGGTCAAAACGGTTGTGGAAAATCCACGCTAATCAAAATCCTATCAGGTGTTTATCAACCTGATAAAGGAGCTAAAATCCAAATCGGTGCGACCACATATTCTAAATTAACTCCCCAAGAATCTATTGAAAAAGGGATTCAAGTTATCTATCAAGATCTGGCTCTATTTCCTAATTTAACAGTCGCAGAAAATATAGCGATAAATTTACACCGCAAGTTTAGCTGGGTAAGTCAGGAAGAGATTCAAAAGGTCGCTTTAAATGCGGTTCAGAGTATTAATGCTGATTTAGATCTTAATGCAGTTTTAGAAGATTTACCCATTGCACAGCAACAATTAGTTGCTATATGTCGTGCATTGGCACAAAACGCTCGCCTATTGATTATGGATGAGCCAACAGCATCTCTTACGGCGAAAGAAGTACAAGATCTGCTAAAAGTTGTACTAAAGTTAAAAAGTAAAGGCATTAGTATTATTTTTGTCAGTCATAAATTACAAGAAGTAATGAGTGTCTCTGATACCGTTTTAGTACTTAAAAATGGCAATATAGTTGGTCAATATCCTATCAGTGAAATGGATGAGAAACGTTTAGGATTCTTAATGACCGGATTAGAAATCGAATACAAGCGGTTAGATTTGCCCGATTTTTCGCAAAGAAAAACAGTACTAGAAGTACGTAACTTAACATTACCTCGTCAATATGAAAATATAAATTTTGCATTACGAGAAGGGGAAATTATTGCTTTAACCGGTTTACTGGGTTCAGGACGTACGGAATTATGCCTTAGCTTATTCGGGATTACTCAGCCTAAATCCGGCGAAATATTATTAAATGGAAAAAAAGTCATTTTTAAAACAAATCGTGATGCTATCAAAAATGGGATTGCTTATGTGTCAGAAGATAGAATGACAACCGGATTAATTATGGCAGAGTCCATTCATCACAATATCATATCTACTATTTTTCATAAGATCTGTGGTGGACTTAATATTATTAAATCTTCAACGGCGTATCAACATAGTCAAGAGCTCATTGACTCACTAAAAATTAAAGTAGCTGATTCAGATTTGCCAGTAAATACCCTTTCAGGGGGTAATGCTCAACGGGTTTCCATTGCTAAATGGTTAGCGATTGATCCTAAAATTATTATTTTAGATGCCCCAACTATTGGCGTAGATATTGCTAATAAAGAAGGTATATTCAATATCATTAAATCATTAGCACAGAAAGGTATTGCAGTTATTTTTGTTACCGATGAAGTAGAAGAGGCATATTACAACAGTCATAGGGTTCTTGTAATGAAAAAAGGCAAGATATTGGACAAAATTCTACCTATTAATGCAACAGAAAAATTGATTGCGGAGGTCATCTATGAAAATCACTAATAATTATATCCTTTCTGCAACTATATTCGCTTTAGTCGTTTTGCTTACACTTTTTACCAATGACTTTGCGACCATAGAAAACATCTATGATGTGGTCAATAATTACTCAATGCTAATGATTTTAGCTTGTGGGTTATTTGTTGTCCTTATTTCAGGAGGTATTGATATTTCTTTTCCTGCCATAACTATTATTTCGCAATATGTTATGGTAACAATAATAGGAAAATATGATATTGGCTTTTTAGGTGTGTTCGCTATCTCATCTTTCATTGGGATTCTGTTAGGTTTTGTTAATGCCCTGTTTGTTAATAAGCTGAGTGTACCTTCCATTATTATTACAATTTCAACATTGAATATCTTTTATGGGGGGCTACTCTATTTCACGAAAGGAGTATGGTTATACGACTATCCTGAATGGTTTATACAAGAACGCCTATTTTTCAAACAAACCTCTCAAGATGGATTTGAGTTCGGTATCTCATTCCAAGCAATTATGGCTATTTCATCTGTATTATTGACGTGGTTAATTACCCGTAAATTAACTATCGGTAGAAAAATTTATGCACTTGGTGGGAATCAAGATGCTACATCTCGAATTGGGTTTAATATTCTATCTCTGCATTTATTTGCTTATGGTTATATGGGGTTTATGGCTGGAATAGCAGGAGTTGTACAATCTTATACCGTACAATCCGTTGCTCCTGATTCGCTACTCGGTTATGAGTTAACCGTACTTGCAGCTGTCGTTTTAGGTGGAGCTAGCTTATCTGGAGGTAAAGGAACATTATTAGGAACAGTTATGGGAGTAATGCTGCTAGCAATCATTCAAAATGGCTTAAATTTAATGAATGTTTCTTCTTATTGGCAAACAATCATTACCGGTATCATTATTATATTAAGTATTAGTGCTACTGCATTAGGGCAATTTAAAAAACAAGGAGTATAACGATGAAAAGAAAAATTGATCATACTATTTTTTATCTATTGGCTCTTTTTGCTATTGCTGTGATTGCTTTTAGTCTTTTAATTCCGGATATCTTTTGGTCTATCAGTAATTTTCAGTCAATGGCATCTCAAATTCCCGTCTTAGGAATTTTAACGCTTGCAATGGCATTACCGATGCTAACAGGTGGAATAAATCTTTCTATTATTGCCAGTATGAATGCTTGCTCACTCATTATCGCTTATTTTATTACTCAGTACACCGGTATTTCTTGGCTATTTATGTCGATTATATTGAGCCTCTTCTGTGCATTAGTGATCGGTTTGCTCAATGGAACACTTATCGCCATTATTCGAGTTTCTCCGATTCTCGCTACATTAGGGACAATGACATTAATCAATGGTATTAATATATTAGTAACAAATGGATCTACAATTGCAAACTTCTCTGACAGTATTTTAAATATTAGTGCATCTACATTTTTATGGATTCCTACTCCTATTTTAATATTCTTATCGCTTGCAGGGGGGATATGGTTCTTCCTAGAAAAAACATCTATTGGCAAGGCAATCTATTTCATTGGTAATAATGAAAAAGCGACCTATTACTCAGGTATTAATACGAAAAAAGTACTCATTTGGGTCTATATAATCTCATCTGTACTTTGTGTATTCGCTGCTATTTTAATGATGTCAAAACTTAATTCAGCCAAAGCCTCTTACGGCGATTCTTACTTACTAATCTCTATTCTTGCTACTGTACTAGGCGGAATAAATCCAGATGGTGGTAAAGGGAAATTAATAGGTATTATGTTAGCTCTTGTCTTACTTCAAGTCATTGAAAGTGGCTTAAATATGCTTGGTATTAGTAGTTACATCACAATGATCTTGTGGGGCAGTTTATTGTTACTATTTATCTTCTTACAAAAAAATCATATTTTCCTATTAAAACGTTAACAGGAGTAAATTATGCAAAATGAGAAACAACTAATTGAACAAGGCAATATAGTCATTGGTATTGAATTAGGCTCAACCCGTATAAAAGCGGTATTAATTAGTACCGAAGGAACAATACTCGCTACCGGAGGAGCCGACTGGGAAAACAGACTGATTGATGGCATTTGGACATATCATCAAGATGAAGTTTGGGAGAAACTCCAAGCAGCATATAGTGATTTAGCTAAAACCGTAAAAGAAAAATACCATGCAATTATTCGTTCAGCGAAAGGGTTAGGCATTAGTGCAATGATGCATGGTTATTTGCCTTTTGATAAACAAGGAAAACAGCTCGTTCCATTTAGAACTTGGCGAAATAATATTACCTTAGAAGCATCTGAAAAATTAACAGAGCTTTTCCAATATCCGATTTCCCAGCGTTGGAGTATTGCTCATTTGTATCAAGCCCTATTAAACAATGAACCACATTTAAAGGAGGTTGATCATATCACGACATTATCTGGTTATGTTCACTGGCAACTCACTGGAGAAAAAGTCTTGGGAATTGGCGATGCTTCAGGAATGTTTCCGATTGATACAGATTCTCACTCCTACAACAAAAAGATGCTTGCCCAATTTGCACAATACATTTCTCAATTTAATATGCCTTGGCAGCTGAATACAATCTTACCAAAAGTGTTGGTTGCCGGTGAATCAGCAGGCAGATTAACTGAACAAGGTGCAAAATTACTTGATCCAAGTGGTAATTTACAAGCAGGAATCCCGCTATGTCCTCCTGAGGGAGATGCGGGTACAGGTATGATTGCAACTAATTGTATTAAAGAAAAAACGGGAAATATTTCAGCAGGAACGTCTGCATTTGCAATGATTGTGCTAGAAAAAATGCTGTCAAAAGTTTATCCAGAATTAGATATCGTGACTACACCAGCAGGAAAATTAGTCGCAATGGCACACGCCAATAACTGTACATCTGATATTAATGCTTGGGTTAATTTATTCGGGGAGTGTTTGGATACATTTGGAATCCATGTGTGTACAGAAGAATTATATGAAATACTGTTCTTACATTCGCTACAAGGTGATGCCGATTGCGGTGGGCTACTTTCCTATGGTTTTCACTCTGGGGAACATAATGTCGGTTTATCTGAAGGTTGCCCTATGTTCCTACACCCAACGAAAGCCAATTTTAACTTAGCTAATTTTATGAGAGCCCACCTTTACACTGCTTTTGGGGCGATGAAATTGGGGATGGATATTCTCATTAACCAAGAAAAAGTAGAAATTTCCCGTATATTAGGACACGGTGGTATTTTTAAAACAGAGGGAGTTGCACAGAAAATTCTAGCTTCAGCACTCAATATACCACTTGCAACAGCCAGCACAGCATCAAACGGAGGAGCTTGGGGGATTGCATTGTTGGCTAATTTCTTAACATACTCTGACAAACAAACATTAGAGCAATATTTGGATAAGTGTATATTCAATACCACTCAACTCAATCTCATTCAACCTGATAAAACGATGAGCGAAGGATATGAACAGTTTATGCAACGATATAAAAGAGGGATTTCTGTAGTGGAGAAAGCACTCTATCTAAATATACCTTAGTATTTACCCCAAATATAAAAACCGTTTGAATAAACTATCCAAACGGTTTTTTATTTATACAAGCTATTGCAAATTTTCTCAAAAAAACAACCGCTTGTTGCTTAATCGACAATTTCCACAGTGGAATTTGTGCTTAAACCTCGCACTAATTGCGATCCTTTTCTTGCACGTTCACCGCGGTAGTTGTCGATATCGCTTGGTTTGAGCGTAATTTTGCGTTTGCCGGAAACAAACACGAGAGATTGTGTAGGCTTGATAACCAATAAACGAGCCAAATATTCATCACCTGATTTTGCCGCTGCTGCGGAAATATTGATGATTTTATTGCCTTTACCTTTCGATAATTCAGGTAATTCGCTAACAGGGAACACCAACATTCTGCCGACATTACTCATCGCTACAAGCGATAAATTTTCATCGTTTTCCAATAATTGCGGCGGCAGCACTTTTGCATTTTCTGTTAAAGAAATGACCGCTTTCCCTGCTTTGTTGCGAGAAACCAGATCTTCAAAAGTACAGATAAAGCCGTAGCCCGAATCCGATGCCATTAGCACTTTGGTGTCTGAATTTGCCATTAGCACTTGCTGAATGGTTGCCCCTTCAGGTAAGGTGATTTTGCCTGTCAGTGGTTCACCCTGTGAACGTGCCGATGGTAATGAAGTCGGATCTAACGCATAAGCTCGCCCTGTGCTGTCTAAAAAAACCACCGGTTGATTACTTCTGCCTCGAGCGTGGGCGAGATAACCATCTCCTGCACGGTAGCTTAAGCCTTCCACCTCAATATCGTGTCCTTTGGCACAACGTACCCAGCCTTTTTCCGAGAGGATCACCGTTACATCTTCAGTTGGGGTTAAATCACTTTCGGCAATTGCTTTCGATTCCGCACGCTCCACTAATGGCGAACGACGAGGGCTGGCGAAGGTTTTCGCATCTGCCTGAATCTCTTTTTTGATTAAGCTGTTTAAACGGCGTTCCGAGCCTAAAATCAGTTGCAGTTCATCACGCTCTTTTTCAAGCTCTGATTTTTCCGCTTGTAATTGGTGTTCTTCCAATTTTGCCAAATGGCGTAAGCGGAGGTTTAAAATCGCTTCGGCTTGAATATCGGTTAAATTAAAGCGTGCCATTAATTCCGCTTTCGGTTCATCTTCGTTACGGATAATCTCAATCACCTCATCAATATTCAAAAAAGCGATCATCAAACCGTCTAAAATATGCAAACGGCTTAAAATTTTATCCAAACGATAATTTAAGCGACGAGTTACCGTTGTGCGGCGGAATGTGAGCCATTCGGTTAAAATCGTCAGTAAATTTTTTACTGCCGGTTTGCCGTCTAAGCCAATCATATTCATATTGACTCGATAACTTTTTTCCAAATCGGTCGTCGCAAAAAGATGACCCATTAAGGAATCAAAATCAATGCGATTTGAGCGTGGCACAATTACCAAACGGATTGGGTTTTCGTGATCAGATTCATCACGAATATCGTCCACCATCGGCAGTTTTTTATTTCGCATTTGGGTGGCAATTTGCTCAATAATCTTTGATGGCGAGGCTTGGTGTGGTAAAGCGGAAATCACAATTTCGCCCTCTTCTTTTTTCCACACTGCACGCATTTTAATCGAACCACGACCTTGCTCATACATTTTCGCAATTTCTGCTTTTGGCGTGATAATTTCCGCCTCAGTCGGGTAATCCGGTCCTTGTACCACAGTCAGAATGTCGTCTAATGTGGCTTTCGGATTATCCAATAGCATTACGCTTGCATCAGCAAGTTCGTTGATATTATGTGGCGGAATATCCGTTGCCATTCCCACCGCAATCCCCATCGTGCCGTTGAGCAAAATATGTGGCAAACGGGCGGGTAAATACTTTGGCTCTTCAATCGAACCATCAAAATTCGGCTGATAATCAACTGTTCCTTGCCCCAATTCGCCTAACAATACTTCAGCAATTTTTGAGAGCTTAGATTCGGTATAACGCATTGCGGCGAAGGATTTTGGGTCATCCGGTGCCCCCCAGTTCCCTTGTCCATCAACCAATGGATAGCGGTAAGAGAACGGCTGAGCCATTAACACCATTGCTTCATAACAAGCACTGTCGCCGTGTGGGTGGAATTTACCTAACACATCCCCCACCGTTCTAGCGGATTTTTTATATTTTGCCGAGGCGTTTAAGCCTAATTCCGACATTGCATAGATGATACGGCGTTGCACAGGTTTTAAGCCATCACCGATAAACGGCAATGCCCTGTCCATAATTACATACATTGAATAATTGAGGTAAGCATCTTCGGTAAAACGCTTAATCGGCATCTGTTCAATGCCTTCGTAATTGATTTCAGTCGTCATTTCTGATTTATTCTTATTGGAAAAATGAGCGTTATTTTCTACGATTTAACGATTTTAGTCTAGCTTGAAACGCAAGCGGTCATTTTTGTTTATCATTTTGCAAAAAATCATCAAAAAATAACCGCTTGCATAAGCAAAAAATAGGCGATTTTTTATGAAAACTTCTGTACAATAGACAAGTTTTATTTTTTATATTGAGAGGCGGCTATCAAAAATTCTTTTGGTGTTTGAGAGTTTTTTTGCTAGTCGCAATTTAGAAAAATAAAACGAAAATAATAGTAAATTCTTAAAAAGGAAAACAGAATGACTCCAATTGTTAAACAATTTAAATACGGTCAGCATACCGTAACATTAGAAACAGGTGCTATCGCACGTCAAGCAACCGCAGCCGTAATGGCAAGTATGGACGACACTACAGTATTCGTGACTGTAGTGGCTAAAAAAGATGTGAAAGAAGGTCAAGATTTCTTCCCATTAACAGTGGATTACCAAGAGCGTACTTACGCGGCAGGTCGCATCCCGGGTGGTTTCTTCAAACGTGAAGGTCGTCCATCTGAAGGCGAAACTTTAGTTGCTCGTTTAATCGACCGCCCTGTTCGTCCACTATTCCCAGAAGGTTTCTTCAATGAAATCCAAGTGATTGCAACTGTGGTTTCGGTAAACCCACAAATCAGCCCGGACTTAGTGGCAATGATTGGTGCATCAGCAGCATTATCATTATCAGGAGTGCCGTTCAACGGTCCTATCGGTGCAGCTCGTGTCGGTTTCATTAACGATCAATTCGTGTTAAACCCAACCACATCAGAACAAAAAATCAGCCGTTTAGATTTAGTGGTTGCAGGTACAGATAAAGCCGTATTAATGGTGGAATCTGAAGCGGACATTTTAACTGAAGAGCAAATGCTTTCAGCGGTAGTATTCGGTCATCAGCAACAACAAGTAGTGATTGAGAACATCAAAGAATTCGTAAAAGAAGCTGGCAAACCACGTTGGGATTGGGTTGCTCCACAACCAAATACTGATTTAATCAATAAAGTGAAAGCCTTAGCAGAAAGCCGCATTGGCGATGCTTATCGCATTACTGAAAAACAAGCACGTTACGAGCAAATTGATGCAATTAAAGCGGAAGTAATAGCTCAATTAACGGCTGAGGATGAAACAGTGAGCGAAGGTGCTATCGTTGATATTATTACTTCATTAGAAAGTTCTGTAGTGCGTAGCCGTATTATTGCAGGCGAACCACGTATTGATGGTCGTACGGTAGATACTGTGCGTGCGTTAGATATTTGTACAGGCGTATTACCTCGTACTCACGGTTCTGCAATCTTCACTCGTGGCGAAACTCAAGCATTAGCGGTTGCAACGCTTGGTACAGAACGCGATGCTCAAATCATCGATGAATTAACGGGTGAAAAATCAGACCGTTTCTTATTCCACTACAACTTCCCTCCATTCTCTGTGGGTGAAACAGGTCGTATCGGTTCACCAAAACGCCGTGAAATCGGGCACGGTCGTTTAGCAAAACGTGGTGTGTTAGCGGTAATGCCAACCGCTGAAGAGTTCCCGTATGTAGTACGTGTAGTTTCTGAAATCACTGAATCAAACGGTTCATCTTCAATGGCATCTGTTTGTGGTGCATCTCTTGCGTTAATGGATGCTGGCGTGCCAATTAAAGCAGCTGTTGCAGGTATCGCAATGGGCTTAGTGAAAGAAGATGATAAATTCGTGGTTCTTTCAGATATCTTAGGTGATGAAGACCACTTAGGCGATATGGACTTCAAAGTAGCCGGTACTCGCAATGGTGTTACGGCACTACAAATGGATATTAAAATTGAAGGTATCACACCGGAAATTATGCAAATTGCGTTAAACCAAGCAAAAGGTGCTCGTATGCACATTTTAAGCGTAATGGAACAAGCAATTCCTGCTCCACGCTCAGATATTTCTGACTACGCTCCACGTATTCACACGATGAAGATCGATCCGAAGAAAATCAAAGATGTAATTGGTAAAGGTGGTGCAACTATCCGTGCATTAACTGAAGAAACCAATACTTCAATTGATATTGATGATGACGGTACAGTGAAAATTGCCGCAACTGACGGCAACGCAGCGAAAGCAGTAATGGCTCGTATCGAAGAAATTGTAGCAGAAGTGGAAGTAAACCAAATCTACAACGGTAAAGTAACCCGTGTTGTTGATTTCGGTGCATTTGTGTCAATTTTAGGCGGTAAAGAGGGCTTAGTTCACATTTCACAAATTACTAACGAGCGTGTAGAGCGTGTAGCGGATTACCTGCAAGTTGGTCAAGAAGTACAAGTGAAGGTGGTAGAGATCGACCGTCAAGGTCGCATCCGCTTAACAATGAAAGATCTTAACAGCACAAATTCAGAAGTGAATGCAGAAGAAACTGTATCTGAAGAGGTTGTAGCAACAGAACAAGAAAATATCTAGTTCTGGATTATAAAGGCGAATAACGGATACAATACTATCCGTTATTCAGTTTTTTAGTGTTCCTTAATAAGGATAGGCAGTGATGGTACAACTGTTTAAGTTGTTTCGAATCCGTTTCTTTTTACTTAATTTAGTTTCTGTTCTCGTGCTAACAGGTTGCACTGGTCGTTATTCTGATTTAGTCTCAATAAAGAACTTAGCATTAGCAGAACTTAATCCCCAACTTCGTTTTGAACAAGAAGCAATGATGGTAAGGCTCAGCCAAGTATTGGAAGAAGCTCCATTAACGCCCTCTGAACAAGCAGACCTCTATTTTGAAAGAGGGGTTATTTACGATAGTTTGGGATTGTGGTCTCTAGCCCGTTATGATTTTGCTCAAGCGATTTCGATTAATCAACGAATGGCAGCAGCTTATAACTATATGGGATTATACCTTCTACTTGAAGGCGATTACGACAGCTCAATTGATGCCTTTAATGCCGTATTAGAGTTAGATAACGAATATAGTTATACTTATCTAAATCGTGGTTTGGCATTCTATTATAGTGGTCGTTATTCTGAAGCTCAGCGTGATTTATTACGTTTTTACGAAGAAGATAAAAAAGACCCTTATCGCGTGTTATGGCTCTATTTTAATGAGCTGGAACTTACGCCAACAGAGGCTAAAAATAATTTACAAAAAAGAGCTAATGCCCTTTCTCCCGATTATTGGGGAACAAATATTGTAAATTATTTTTTAGGCAAGCTAAATTTAGCTCAACTTCGTGCTATAATGGATAGTGAAGCTAAAGAAAATAGCTCGCAATATGCGGAAATACTAACAGAAACGTATTTCTATTTAGCAAAACAACAACTCAAATTAGATCATAAAGATGAGGCAATCAGCCTTTTCCGCCTTGCTTTAGCAAATCAAGTGTTTAACTTCGTTGAGTATCGTTTTGCCCTGTTTGAACTATCACAAATTCGTGGTATGACTCAAACATCTCCCATTGTTGAATAGGGAAATAGGACAGACAAGCGGTTAATTTTGCAAAAAAACTTACAAAAATAACCGCTTATACTCAGGGGATTTTTAGAGCATTACGCTTTGTTATTTCGTTTCTTCCTAATCTCAACAATATAATTTTTTTATTGAATGCGGCAACAGGAAATAGCCTTTATTTTCTGTTCTCTGCCATTCCCAACTAAATGGTTTTTTATGACAACTGAATCTTTAACCTTTGCCGACTTAGGCTTACCTCAATCTATTCTTGATGCTGTGAACGATATGGGCTTTGTAAACCCTTCACCAATCCAACAAGAATGTATCCCTCATTTATTAGCCGGTCGAGATGTGCTTGGAATGGCACAAACCGGAAGTGGAAAAACAGCAGCGTTCTCTTTACCTCTATTAGCTCAAATCGATCCAACACAACGCCATCCACAAATGTTAGTGATGGCACCTACTCGTGAATTGGCAATCCAAGTGGCTGATGCCTGTGAACAATTTGCGAAAAATCTCAAAGGTACTCGTGTAGTTACTATTTATGGTGGACAACGTTACGACATTCAACTTCGAGCATTAAAACAAGGCTCACAAGTCGTTGTAGGAACGCCAGGGCGTATTCTTGATCATATTCGTCGTGGCACATTGGATTTATCTGAATTGAAATTTATCGTATTAGACGAAGCGGATGAAATGCTCCGTATGGGCTTTATTGACGATGTTGAAACCATAATGGCTGAATTACCGGAAGATCATCAAACTGCCCTATTCTCAGCTACAATGCCGGAACCGATTCGTCGTATTACCCGCCGCTTTATGAAAGATCCGCAAGAGGTCAAAATTAAAGCGACTGAACGCTCTGCTCCGGATATCGAGCAAAGTTACTGGTTAGTAAACGGTTTCCGCAAAAATGATGCGTTATTACGTTTCTTAGAAGTGGAAGAGTTTGATGCGGCAATTATCTTTACCCGTACCAAAACAGGCACTATCGACATTACCGAATTATGTGAACGTAACGGCTACCGTACCGCTGCCTTAAACGGCGATATGACTCAACAAGCCCGTGAGCAAACTTTAGAAAAACTTCGTTCAGGTCGTTTAGACATTTTAGTTGCAACTGATGTTGCTGCTCGTGGTATTGATATTGAACGCATTAGTTTAGTTATCAACTACGATATTCCACTTGAAGAAGAATCTTACGTTCACCGTATCGGTCGTACCGGTCGTGCCGGTCGTTCAGGTCGTGCATTATTATTTGTTGAGCCTCGTGAACGTCGTTTATTACGCAACATTGAAAACCTAATCAAAAAACCGATTAATGAAGTGGCAATTCCAAACCACGAAGTATTAATGGAAAAACGCCGTGAGAAATTCAAAGCCCGTATTTCTAAACAATTAGAACATCACGATTTAGAAAAATATCGTGAGTTACTGGAAGATTTATTCACAGCAGACCAAGATCACGAAGAACTAGCAGCAGCAATGATGATGTTATTGCAAGAAAAACAAAAACTCATTCTTCCACCGGACCCTGTCGTTCGTGCCGCTCGCTCAGAACGTGGACGTGATCGTAATGACAGAAACGACCGTAGAACTGGTCGTGAGGAACGTCAAGGTAGCGGTATGGCAATGGATTTATATCGTATCGAACTTGGTCGTGAAGATGGAGTGGAAGTACGCCATATCGTAGGTGCGATTGCAAATGAAGGCGATATCAGCAGCCGTTATATCGGGCATATCAAGTTACACGATACCTACTCGACTATTGAATTACCACAAGGTATGCCAAAAAATTTAGTGCAACACTTTGCTAGTAAAGCTCGTGTGTTAAGTAAACCAATGCAAATGAGCTTATTAGGACCGGCAAACAGTGCAAGCAATGCTAGCCCGTTTGATGGTGGTCGTGGCAAAGGTGAGCGTCGTGATCGCAATGATAGAGGCGGTCGCCGTGATGGCGGTTTTAGTAAAGACCGTAAAGGTGGCTTTAAAGAAAAACGCTTTAGCGAAAAGCGTGGTCGCCGTGATTAATTAACAAAATGCCCTAGTCAATAGGGCATTTTTCATATTACACTATTTTACAAGCGGTCTTTTTTCTATATTTTTTGCAACTATGTTTATAAAACCTAATCAAATTTCTTGTTCAACAGAAATTTCCGAACAAGATATTGCCTTTATGCAATACGCTTTAGATTTAGCTGATTTAGCTGAAGCAAAAGGCGAAATACCAGTAGGGGCGGTATTAGTCGATAAAAATCAAAATATCATTGGAAAAGGTTGGAATCAAACGATTCAATTATCTGATCCCTCCGCTCACGCTGAAATGCAAGCTATCCGCCAAGCAGGGCAAATGATTGGTAATTATCGACTATTGGATTGTACGCTCTATGTAACACTTGAACCCTGTCCAATGTGTGCAGGAGCGATTTTACATAGCAGAATTGGTCGGTTGGTGTTTGGTGCAAGTGATTATAAAACAGGTGCAGTAGGCTCACGTTATCATCTATTTGAAGATTATAAAATGAACCATTTTTTAGAAATACAAGGCAACGTGCTAGGGAAGGAATGTAGCCAAAAGATAAGCGATTTTTTTAAGAGAAGGCGAGAAGAAAAAAAGCATAATCATAAGTAAAAAGGCATAGTAAAAAATGTGCTATGCCCTCTAAATGTACTATTGACCAACTGATGCTAAAATTCTATCTGCAAATTTACCGATACTAATACCAAAATTATTCGATTTGTTCCAATCCATTAAGGTACGGAAATTACTAGACACCAAAAATGCTCTGCCTGCCTCTTTATCCGGGCGGATTAACCAGACTTTTTTACCATTTAAGCGAGCCATTTTTGCCACTTCTTGATCATTAGGGTACGCAAGATACACACCTAATGACTGCCATTCAGCTAAGGTTCTTGCCTTATTGGCTTCAATGCCTGAAAAACTTAAATCCATTGGAGCAGATAAATTCACTTCCACTCCCCAAGGTAATTGGTCATCCCAGCCAACAGTTGAAAGATAATTTGCAATAGAAGCAAAAGCATCGGCTTCATTCTCCCAAATATCTTTTTTGCCATCATTGTTGCCATCAGCCGCATAGGTTAAATAGGAAGTTGGCATAAATTGGGTTTGTCCCATTGCACCAGCCCAAGATCCAAGCAATTCGTAGCGTTTAATCGTACCATCATTAAGCATTTTCATTGCATTTACAAACTCTTGTGTGAAGAGCTTTTCACGGCGACCTTCAAAAGCAAGAGTAGCTAATACCGAAAGCACATCAAAATCGCCTTGATTACGCCCGAAGCTGCTCTCCATTCCCCAAAGTGCCAGAATATACTCTTTTTGTACACCATATTTTTGGCTTGCACGAGTTAAATCTGCATTATATTCATACCAACGTTCAATCGCTTGATTTACTTTGGTTTGATTTAATACTTTATTCAAGTAATTCGTTACGCCATTTGGATTTGGAGGTGGGGGCGGTAAATTTGGATCACGTTTACGAGCCGCTTGCTGCTGGTCTAACTGAACTGCTCTCGCATTATAATTAATAAATTTCTGCTCATTTAATGTTTTTGCAGAAACGCCTGCACCTGCTGCTTTCTGCTTTAAGAAATGCACATAGTCATTAAAATTGCTGACTGAACGTGATTTCGTGTATTTTTCATCTAAGTCTAAACGTGAATACTGCTTGGAATTATCACTTGAGCACCCAGCAAGGGCTAAGGTAATAATTGCTAAGGGTAAAGTAAAAAGTGTCGATTTCATCTGCTATTCTGTTAAGTTAATCATTCGGTTAGGACGAATTACATTATCACAAGTAACCTCTGCCACACCTAAAAATTGTGCATTATCGGAATATAGACGCACCAAACCATAAATTTGATTAGGATTGTCAAACCTAACTCTTTGACCAAAACCAACAGCTTTAGTTTGTTGTTCAGTTAAATTTATTTTAATGAGGTTTGATACCGCTGTATCCATTGGTAATAAATGGCAATCCAACTCTGCAAGCGGTTGATTTTCCGCTAACTTTTGCAAATCTGCATAGCTTATCATTTTATCAATCGGATAATTCGCTACAGAGGTTCGACGTAGCATAGTAACGTGAGCCCCACAACCAAGCACTTCGCCTAGATCATCAATAAGGGTACGAATGTAAGTGCCTTTTGAGCAGTGCACTTCTAACGTTAAAAACGGTGCATTGTACTCAATAAAATTCAGCTCAAAAATCGTAATCGGGCGTGCTTCACGCTCAATAGTAATCCCTGCTCTTGCATATTCATAAAGCGGTTTCCCGTTATGTTTTAAGGCAGAAAACATTGTCGGCACTTGCAGAATATCGCCTCTAAATTGCCCTAAAGTTGCTAAAATATCCGATTTTGTTACATTTACTTCTCTGGTTTCAACGATTTCCCCTTCTGCATCGGAAGTATCTGCTCTTTCGCCTAATTTAGCGGTAACAAGATAACGTTTATCAGAGTCTAATAAAAACTGAGAAAACTTAGTTGCTTCGCCTAAACAAATCGGCAGCATACCTGTTGCCAAAGGATCTAACGCCCCGGTATGCCCCGCTTTGTTGGCTTGGAAAATCCGTTTTACCTTTTGCAGAACATCGTTTGACGACATTCCCTGCGGTTTATCTAATAAAAAAACGCCGTGAATATCACGACCACGCTTACGAGGTCTAGACACAATTAGTCCTCTTTATGCTTTTCTTCATCATTTTTGATCACATTAGACACAAGGTTAGACATACGCATACCTTCTACTAATGATTCATCATAGATAAAACGTAATTCAGGCACGATACGCAAACGCATTGCTTTCCCTAATAGCGTGCGAATATAAGGGCTGGCTTTTTCTAAGCCCTTCATTCCTTGTACAATCGCTTCACGATCATTATCAAATAAGAAGGTAACAAAGATTTTTGCATAAGCTAAATCTCTGGACACTTCTACATCTGAAACTGTTACCATACCGATACGAGGGTCTTTCACTTCGCGTTGTAAAATAACTGCAACCTCTTTTTGTAACTCTTGGGCTACGCGGTCGCTACGTTTAAATTCTCTGGACATTTTCTATTTCCTATAATAGCGGAAAGGCACCCGTGCCAACACGCGTGCCGTTATTATGTAAGCGGTCAATTTTTACAAATTTTTTGCAAAATCAGACCGCTTGTTGATGATTAGATCGAACGCTTAATCTCAACGATTTCAAATACTTCGATTTGGTCGCCGACTTTTACATCGTTGTAGTTTTTCACGCCGATACCACATTCCATACCGTTACGGACTTCACTTACGTCATCTTTGAAACGACGGAGAGATTCTAGCTCACCTTCAAAGATTACTACGTTATCACGTAAAACACGGATTGGGTTGTTACGTTTAACCACACCTTCCGTTACCATACAACCTGCGATAGCACCAAATTTCGGGTGGCGGAACACATCACGCACTTCTGCCAAGCCGATGATTTCTTGTTTGAACTCAGGCTGTAACATACCGCTCATTGCCGCTTTCACATCATTTAATAATTCATAAATAATTGAGTAGTAACGTAAGTCGATGTTTTCCGATTCAATCACACGACGAGCTGAAGCATCTGCACGAACGTTAAAGCCGACCATAATCGCATTTGAGGCTGCGGCTAAAGTTGCATCCGTTTCGGTAATACCACCCACGCCTGAACCGACAATTTTCACTTTCACCTCTGCGGTTGAAAGATCCATTAACGACTGGCTAATAGCTTCTACCGAGCCTTGAACGTCTGCTTTTACGATAATGTTCAATTCTGCCACATCGCCTGCGGTCATATTGCTGAACATATTTTCTAATTTCGCTTTTTGCTGACGAGCTAATTTCACATCACGGAATTTACCTTGACGGTAAAGTGCAACTTCACGGGCTTTTTTCTCATCACGCACAACTGTCGCTTCATCACCTGCTGCAGGTACGCCTGAAAGACCTAATACCTCAACCGGAATTGATGGACCGGCACTTTCAATGTCTTTACCGTTTTCATCACGCATTGCACGAACACGACCGTATTCAAAGCCACAAAGTACGATATCGCCTTTGTTTAATGTACCTGATTGAACTAAAATGGTTGCAACCGGACCACGACCTTTATCTAAGTATGACTCGATTACTACACCACTTGCCATACCTTCTTTCACAGCGGTCAATTCTAACACTTCAGATTGAAGTAAGATTGCTTCTAAAAGCTCATCAATCCCCATTCCTTTCTTCGCAGAAACAGGCACGAATTGTACATCACCACCAAATTTTTCAGAGATCACTTCGTGTTGTAATAATTCTTGCTCAACACGATCCGGGTTTGCTTCCGGTTTATCAATTTTGTTTACAGCAACTACAATCGGTGCACCCGCTGCTTTAGCGTGCTGGATAGCTTCGATAGTTTGAGGCATCACACCGTCATCAGCCGCAACTACAAGCACTACGATATCGGTCGCTTTTGCACCACGTGCACGCATTGAGGTAAATGCTGCGTGTCCCGGGGTATCTAAGAAGGTGATCATTTTACCGTCATCAGTTTCAACGTGATAAGCACCGATGTGCTGGGTAATACCACCCGCTTCGCCTGCGGCAACTTTTGCTTTACGAATATAGTCAAGTAATGAGGTTTTACCGTGGTCAACGTGTCCCATAATGGTTACAACAGGTGCACGAGTTACTTTTTCTGCGTTAGTATCACGATCTTCTAAAACCGCTTCTTCTAACTCATTTTCTTTACGCAGAATTACTTTATGCCCCAGTTCTTCCGCCACTAATTGAGCGGTTTCTTGGTCAATAACTTGGTTAATTGTAACCATTTCTCCCATTTTCATCATCATTTTGATGATTTCCGTCGCTTTTACTGCCATTTTATTAGCAAGTTCCGCAACAGTAATGGTTTCACCAATCACAACATCCGCTTTTACAACCTGCACAGGCTTGGTAAAGGCTTGCTGTAATGCTGCACCTTTCTTACCGTGTTTACCTTTGCCTTTCACTTCTTTTTGGTTACGGCGATCTGCACTGCGTTCGTTTTTATCATCTTCACGACCGCCTTTTTTCGCTTTTGCCACACTCGCTTTACCACGCCCACGGCTGGCTTCGCTACGACGGTCGTTATCACGATCTGCTTCACGTGCGTAAGAAGAAGTAAAACGATCATCATCAAAGTCTTCATTGCTACTATTGTCGTTTGATTCTTCGAGTTCAATTTCTGCTAAACGACGAGCATTTTCCGCAGCACGTTTCGCTTCCATTTCTGCTTTTTGCTGAGCTAACTCTTCTTGCTTACGGCGTAATTCTGCTTCTTCTTTACGCTTCGCTTCTTTTTCCGGATCGACGGCTTTTTCTTGCTTAACTTGAGTTTGTGCTTTTGGTTTTTCTTCTTTTGCTTTGCTATTTGGCATTACAGGAGCAGAAGGTGTTTTACTAGCGGTCGATTCTGCTGATTTTTTTGCAGCCTCTTCTTTAGCTGCTTTTTCTTTTGCCTCAGCTTCTGCTTTTTCACGAGCTAACTTTTCAGCGGCTTCTTTTTCAGCTTTTGCCTTTGCAGCAGCTGCTTCTTTTGCGGCTTTCTCTTGTAATGCTTTCGCATCAATTTTTGGTTTTTTCTCTTTTACTTCAACCGCTTTTACTTTACCGCTTGTAGTTGTAGCATTCACTTTACTCGCTTTGCGGGCACCGCCAAGCGAAAGTGTTTTTTTCTCTTCAGTCATCTTTTTTATCCTCTTTGCTTAGCTTAGTTGAACCAACAAATTTGACGAGCTGCCATAATTAACTCGCCTGCTTTCTCTTCTGAGAGCTCTTCAATATCAGCTAAATCATCAACACCTTGCTCTGCAAGTTCTTCAAGCGTTGTAATTTGTTTTTCCGCTAATTTGAATGCAATATGACGATCCATACCTTCGAGCGTTAATAATTTATCTTCAATTTGAGCTGATTTTAATAATTGCTCTTCTTCTAACGCTTTTTTGGTAATCGCATTTTTAGCTCGAGATTGAAGCTCTTCGACTAAATCTTCGTCTTCTAAGCCATCAATTGCCATTAAGGTATCAACCGGTACATACGCGATTGCTTCTAATGAAGTAAAACCTTCTTCAATTAATACTTGAGCAAATTCTTCATCAATTTCCAATGCTGAAGTTAATAAATCAATTACTTTACCGTCTTCTTCTGCACTCTTTTGCGTTAATTCTTCGTTTGTCATTACATTTAACGCCCAGCCTGTTAATTGGGTTGCTAAGCGTACGTTTTGACCATTACGACCAATTGCTTGAGCTAAATTTTTTGATTCAACTGCAATATCCATTGAGTGAGCTTCATCGTTAATTACAATAGAACTTACATCAGCCGGTGCCATTGCATTAATCACGAACTGGGCTGGGTTTTCATCCCAAAGCACGATATCAACACGCTCGCCACCGAGTTCATTACTAATAGCTTGAACGCGAGCACCACGCATACCTACGCAAGCACCTACCGGGTCAATACGTTTATCGTGTGTTTTCACTGCAATTTTTGCACGAGAACCTGCATCACGAGCTGAACCTTTGATCTCAATCACACCTTCCCCAATTTCAGGCACTTCAAGCTTAAATAACTCTTCAAGCATCACAGGTTTTGCACGGGTAACAAACAGTTGAGGACCTTTTGACTCAGGTTTGATCTCATATAATACACCACGCACACGGTCGCCCGGACGGAAGTTTTCACGAGGGAGCATATCTTCACGTACAATCACCGCTTCGCCTTTAATGTCTTCCGTTTTACCGGCTAATTCAAGGAAAATATTATCACGAGTTACTTTTTTCACGGTTGCAATAATAATTTTGCCTAAATCTGAGCGGAATTCGTCAATAATTTTAGTTTTTTCAGCTTCACGGATTTTCGTTTTCACTACTTGACCGAAAGTTTGAATTGCTACACGACCAAATTCGATCGATTCCACTTCATCTTCAATAAAATCGCCTAGTTGTACATTTGGATCTTCAAATTGTGCAGCTTCTAAGCTGATTTCACGCGTCATATTACTCACGTTTTCCACAACTGCCCAACGGCGGAAAGTTTGGAAATCGCCGGTTTTGCGATCAACGACTACACGCACATCAATGTCTAAATCACGGCTTTTCTTCGTTGCAATGGTTAAAGCCGTTTCTAATGCTTCAAAAATCGCTTCTTTTGGTAATTGCTTTTCGTTTGATACTGCTTCTGCAGCTAATAAAATCTCTTTACTCATTTTGTCAGTTTGCCTTCATCTTAAAAATTAAAAACGGGAACTAAATTTGCTTTTTGAATGTTGCCAAATGCGAATTGACGGTCTTCGTTATCTACGGTTAGGGTAATAAAATCGCCTTCAACTGCTTTGATTTGACCTTGCCATTTACGGCGGTCGAACATTGGAATACGCAAATGAATAACTACATCACGCCCAATGAAACGTTCATAATGAGCAATCGTGAATAGCGGTCTATCTAAACCCGGCGAAGAAACTTCTAAGTTATATTTATCTGCAATCGGGTCTTCCACATCAAAAATCGCACTGACTTGACGGCTCACATCGCTACAATCATCAATGGTTACACCGCCCTCTTTATCAATATATAAGCGAACTGTTAAAAAACGTCCCGCACGTTGGCATTCAATGCCGACTAATTCAAAGCCTAATGCTTCAATAGAATCCAGCACAAGCTCTTCTAATTTTTGTTCTAAGGTTGCCAAATCAATCTCCAAATATAAAAAAAGCCGGATAAACCAGCTTTGATACGTTAATTTCTGTACCAATTTCCGTAAAAAAACCCCAGACGGGAAACCGTGGGGCTTTAAGCGGTTTGTTTTTTTATGATGCAGCGACAACAAGCGGTCTTTTTTTGCTAATTTTTTGCAAAATTAATTAAAACACCATATAAAACAAAACTCACAACTTTAACCAAAGCTGTGAGCTTAAAACTGGTTGCGGGGGCTGGATTTGAACCAACGACCTTCGGGTTATGAGCCCGACGAGCTACCAAGCTGCTCCACCCCGCGTCTGATGGGGCTTATTATAGGCTTTTAATGTAAAAATGCAAGCATTTTTTAATATTTTCGCCCTAATTCCTCTTGATAGAACATTTTTAGCTCATTTTTTGATTTTTCACCCACATTACCATACAACATCTGGTAATAGTAGTCATAAGCCAACACATTCTGCACATAGCCTCTCGTTTCATAAAATGGAATACTGGCAATGAATTCATCCATTTCTAAAGTGCCGTTACTGCGTTTGAGCCACTGCTCTACCCGCCCTGCTCCTGCATTATACGCCGATGAAATCAAAATACGGTTATTTGGATATTTTTCATTAAGCTCCATTAAATGCGTTGTGCCAAGCATAATGTTGTTGAATGGTCTAAAAAGATCTCGCTCTCCCCTAAACTGCAAACCATTATCTTTCGCTGTTTTTTCCGCTGTTGTTGGCAGCATCTGCATTATCCCTCTTGCATTGGTGTGTGATTGAGCTTGTGGATTCCAAGCACTCTCTTGGCGTGCAATAGCTTGTGCAAATGATTTACTGATTTTCTTATCTTGTAAATTCAGCTCAAACCAATCGGAATACGCATTCGGCAGACGTAAATCGATATTATCAAAGGCTTTTATCTGGATTGTACCTTCCACCGCTAAATCATACCAATTTTGCTCTTTTGCATATTGAATAATAGCAAGTTGAGTTTTAACAGGCGAACTCTCTCCCGTTTCAGTTTTCACATTATTGATTAAATTAATCCAAACACGCTTAGCCTGATCAATTTGCCCAAGCTCACGCAATTCCTGAATACGCTCAAATTGCTTTTCATACAATTCACGTTGTGCCTGCGTTAAATCCGCCACTTCAATAATAGGGAATTGGTAAGCCATACCTAATTGTTGTGCCGCCAGCATTGGGTAAAAGCCACGCTCTTTGGCAAGTTCTTCAAATATCGTTTTACGCTTAGCTTCATTCTTTTCAATTTTAGCCGACCAGTAACGCCACTCTGCCTTATTTTTAGCTTCACTTGAAAGAGAAGCTAACCATTCATTTAAATCTGAGCGTTGCCAAATTGCCATACGCAATCTGCGTTCTAACAGATTATCAGCTCCTAAGCCTTTAATCTGCTCATCACGCCAGAATTGGAACGTTGGTTCTTCATTATCGAAATGTCGGCTAATAAAAGCGGTTTTTAACGCTTTAAATTCATCTTCACTAAATTGATATTTCTCAGCCCATACTTGATATTGCTCGAATGTCGGATTATCTAGTTTCTCTGGCTGATTGCGGATATATTTCGGCAATAACTCAATAATAATAGCTTTATTTTCTGATTTAAATGCAGAATCAAGCGGTTGATTTTCAATAAAATTTTGCAAATCTTTCGGATTAGCCGATACTTTCTCAACTGAACTTAACCACGTTTTCAGATTTTCATCAGTTGCATTAAGTGCTAGATTAGCAATTTCCGCATTTGCATTTTGTTTGACTAATTCGACCACTTTCAAACGTACTTTTTCATCTGTTTTTAAGCCTTGATCTCGCCAAAAACTTTCTAAATTCGCACAGTCAGACGTTAATTTAGGATTAGCCAGCCAGAAATCATCAAATTCTTTCACTAATGCCGATAATTCTGCATTTTCTACTTTTTGCTCAACCATTGGATTGATTTGGGCTTTACTCGCCGCTATTTCATAATGAGCAGAAAACACACGGCATTGTTCCGCTAATTGTGTTGGCTTCACACTCTTTGCGTACTCTACTAATTCTTCAAATTTCTGCTCACGATAGAGCTGCTCAAACAGAAAATTCTGCAACTGCCGTTGATATAAAGATTCTGGATATTTTGCTACAAAGGCTTTAACTTCTTGCTCTGTTGCTTGCTTCAATGTCATTTTAGCATTCAGCAGCTTCCATTCGGCTTCCATTTCTAACGGATAGCCCGATAAAGTCGCCAATAAACGTTGGATAACTTGCTCTGTTGCAGGCGATAAATTTTTCTGACTGACTGCCACATCGACCAAATAGTTAATTTGCTGGAAATTTTCTCTCTGCTTTAAACGTAAATTTTCTGCGTGCTGTAACTCTTTCTGATAAATAACCAACCAATCATTTTTTAATTGTTTTAATTCTGTTTCAGTGTAACTTTTTAATGGCTCTTTCTCGGCACCTGCCGCAAATGTATATTGGCTTGCTAAAAATACAGCAAGCAATGTTTTCTTCCACATAGTTTTCTCCTTAGTCGTTAGCTTTTGGCAGAAAAAGGGCAATAAAGTTCAACTGGATTATTCTAAGAAAATATTGAATTAAAGTAAAAATGATGAGTTTCAATGGAGGCGTGTCCCGGAGTCGAACCGAGCTACATGGATTTGCAATCCAGTGCATAACCGCTTTGCTAACACGCCGTAAGATTTGAAAATTGGAGCGGGAAACGAGGCTCGAACTCGCGACCCCGACCTTGGCAAGGTCGTGCTCTACCAACTGAGCTATTCCCGCACTTGAGGTTTCACAACACTGCGTTGTGGAATGAGGTGCATTTTACGGATTTATGATTTTATGTCAATGACAAAATGAAACTTCTACTGCTGAATGCTGAAAAAAACTTCACTCGACTTGATTAGAGCCTTAAAAATAATCAAGCGGTTGATTTTTGCAAAAAATTTACAAAAATCAACCGCTTGCTAGTGGTTATAAATTAGCGTTTTTTCGCTTTTGCGTTTGGTAAGTCTGTGATAGAACCTTCAAACACTTCTGCCGCTAATCCAACAGATTCGTGCAAGGTTGGGTGAGCGTGAATGGTTAATGCAATATCTTCTGCATCACAGCCCATTTCAATTGCCAAGCCGATTTCGCCTAATAATTCGCCACCATTACTACCTACAATCGCACCACCTAATAAGCGGTGAGTGTCTTTATCGAAAATTAACTTTGTCATACCTTCTGAACATTCAGAAGCAATCGCACGACCTGAAGCAGCCCAAGGGAATTTAGCAACTTCGTAGTTTAAGCCTTCTTGTTTACACTCTTTCTCAGTTTTACCAACCCAAGCAACTTCCGGCTCAGTGTAAGCGATTGATGGAATCACTTTCGGATCGAAGTAGTGTTTTTGTCCGGCAATTACTTCTGCTGCAACGTGTCCTTCGTGAACACCTTTATGAGCTAACATCGGCTGACCAACAATATCACCGATTGCGAAGATATGTGGAACGTTAGTACGAAGTTGTTTATCTACAGGAATAAAGCCTCGTTCATCAACATGTACGCCTGCTTTGCCTGCATCAATTAATTTGCCGTTTGGCACACGACCGATAGCAACTAGTACAGCATCGTAACGTTTAGTGTCGTTACACGCTTTGCCTTCCATTGAAACATAGATACCGTCATCTTTTGCTTCAACCGCAGTTACTTTAGTTTCAAGCATTAGCTTGAATTTTTTCTCGATCTGTTTGGTATAGATTGCCACAATGTCTTTGTCCGCTGCTGGAATCACTTGGTCGAACATTTCAACCACTTCCACTTCTGAACCTAAAGCATTGTAAACCGTCCCCATCTCTAAACCGATGATACCACCACCCATAATTAAAAGTTTTTTAGGAACTTCTTTTAATTTTAGGGCATCTGTTGAATCCCAAACACGCGGATCTTCGTGTGGAATAAATGGTAATTGAATTGGGCGTGAACCTGCTGCGATAATTGCATTATCAAAGGTAACAGTTGTTGGATTACCATCACGATCACGAGCTACTAATGTGTTCGGACCTGTAAATGTCGCTTCGCCTTCAACCACTTGTACTTTACGAGCTTTCGCCATACCGGCTAGTCCACCCGTTAATTTTGATACAACAGCTTCTTTACCTGCACGAACTTGGTCTAAATCAATAGTCGGCTCACCAAATGTTACACCATTATGCACTGCGTGTTTGGCTTCTTCGATTACTTTTGCAACGTGTAGTAATGCTTTAGACGGAATACAGCCTACGTTTAAACATACACCACCTAAAGTTGAATAACGTTCAACGATTACCGTTTCTAAACCTAAGTCTGCACAGCGGAATGCTGCTGAATAACCCGCCGGACCTGCACCAAGTACCACGACTTGTGTTTTAATTTCTTTGCTCATATTTGCCTCAATTTGTTATACAAGCGGTCGATTTCGCAAAATTTTTTACAAAAACAACCGCTTGTTAAAATTACATTACTAAACGACGAATATCTGCTAATACGCCATTGATATAGCTTAAGAATCTTGCACCATCAGCACCATCAATTACACGGTGGTCAAATGATAATGACAATGGAAGCATTAAACGTGGCTCAAATTCTTTGCCGTTCCAAATCGGTTGCATTTCAGATTTAGACACGCCTAAAATTGCCACTTCCGGTGCATTCACGATCGGGGTGAAGTGTGTAGTACCGATACCACCTAAACTTGAAATAGTAAAACAACCGCCTTGCATATCTGACGCAGTTAATTTACCTTCGCGTGCTTTTTTCGATACTTCCATTAATTCACGAGAAAGTTCGATAATGCCTTTTTTGTTTACATTTTTAAATACCGGAACAACTAAGCCGTTTGGTGTATCTACCGCAACACCGATGTTGATATATTTTTTCAATGTTAAACGTTGTGCATCTTCAGAAATTGAGCTGTTGAAACGAGGGAACGCTTCTAACGCACTTGCTACCGCTTTCATAATGAATACCACAGGCGTGATTTTCACATCCAACTTACGTTTTTCAGCTTCTTTATTTTGTTCTTTACGGAAGTTTTCTAATTCTGTGATGTCTGTACGATCGAAGTGCGTAACGTGTGGAATCATTACCCAGTTACGATGTAAGTTTGCACCAGAGATCTTATTGATACGGCTTAATTCAACTTCTTCAACTTCACCAAACTTACTGAAATCAACTTTCGGCCACGGTAATAAGCCTAAACCGGCACCGTTTGCTGCACCTGTTGCCGCAGCAGCTGTTCCACCTTGTTTTTCAAATACTTGAACTGCCGTTTTAACGTATGCTTGAATATCTTCTTTAACGATACGACCTTTACGACCTGTACCTTTTACTTTATCTAAGTTTACACCAAACTCACGAGCTAAACGGCGAATTACAGGTGTTGCGTGTGCATAACCTGCCGCTGAAACCACTTGTTCTTGATTTAAACCAGATTGGTTTTGACCTGTGGCAACTGCATCAGCTTTCGCTGGAGCGGCTACTTGTGGAGCAGGATCTGAAGCCACTTGAGTAGCTGCTGGTGCAGGTGCTGCACCTGCTACTTCAAATTTCATAATTAATGAACCGGTTGAAACTTTATCACCTGATTTCACTAAAATTTCTTTTACAACACCTGCAAATGGAGCCGGTACTTCCATTGATGCTTTATCGCCTTCAACAGTAATTAAAGATTGCTCTTCTGATACAGAATCTCCTACTTTAACCATAATTTCAGTTACGTTTACTTCATCGCCACCAATATCCGGTACATTCACATCTTTAATTGCAGATGCTGATGCTTGAGCCGGTGCAGCAGCTTCTGCAACCGGAGCTGCTTGTGCTGGTGCAGATGATGCTGTTTCAAACTTCATAATTAATTTGCCTGTTGAAACTTTATCGCCTACATTGATAAAAATTTCTTTTACCACGCCGGCAACCGGAGCAGGAACTTCCATTGACGCTTTATCGCCTTCAACGTTAATGATTGATTGATCAACTTCAACGCTATCACCTACTTTAACCATAATTTCGGTTACGTTTACTTCATCTGAGCCAATGTCCGGTACATTAACTTCAACAACTGCTGAGGTTACCGGTGCAACAGGGGCCGCTTCTGCTTTTGGAACTTCAACCGCTGGTGCAGCATCAGCTGATTCCAATACTAACATTGGGGAACCGGTTGAAACTTTATCACCTACTTTTACTAATACTTCTTTTACCACACCTGCTTCCGGTGCCGGTACTTCCATAGATGCTTTATCGCCTTCTACGTTAATGATTGATTGGTCTACCGAAATAGTATCGCCAACTTTTACCATCACTTCAGTAACACTTACTTCATCTGAACCGATATCTGGTACATTAATTTGTTTTGACATTTTAAAATCCTTCTTTTGTAAACAGATAAACTGATTTTATCCTTACAAATTTAGGGTGGGTTTCCCCACCCCATTTTGCAAAATTTTCGTTAAATTTTACCGCTTGTATTACGCATATAATGGGTTAATACGATCCACATTTAAGCCAAATTTAGCAATAGCATCAGCAACAACTTTAGTTTCCACTGTGCCTTCTTTCGCTAATTGAGCAAGTGCTGCAACTACTACATAACGCTCATCAACTTCAAAGTGTTCACGTAAGTTTGCACGGCTGTCTGAACGACCAAAACCATCTGTACCTAACACGTGATAGTGTTTGCTTGGTACATACGCACGAATTTGTTCAGCGTATAGTTTCATATAGTCAGTTGCTGCAACTGTTGGTAAATCAGCTAACACTTGTGCTACATAAGGAACACGTTGTTCCTCTGTTGGATGTAATAGATTCCAACGTGCAGCATCCGCACCATCACGACCTAACTCATTGAATGATGGAGCTGAGAATACATCTGCGGTTACACCATAGTCATTTGCAAGAATTTGAGCCGCTAAGCGAACATGACGCATAATTGCACCTGAGCTTAATAATTGAACACGACCTTTACCTTTGCCTTCAACCGTTTCAAATTTATATAAACCTTTACGGATACCTTCTTCTGCACCTGCTGGCATTGCCGGTTGGTCTGTAATTTCGTTTAATGTTGTGATGTAGTAGAAAACATCTTCTTGAGCTTCACCATACATACGGCGGATACCATCTTGAACGATTACCGCCACTTCAAATGCAAATGCCGGGTCATAAGTTACACAGTTCGGAATTACACCTGCTTGGATATGGCTATGACCATCTTCGTGCTGTAAACCTTCACCATTTAAGGTTGTACGACCTGATGTACCACCGATCATAAAACCACGAGCTAATTGGTCACCTGCTAACCACATCATATCACCCACACGTTGGAAGCCAAACATTGAGTAATAGATGAAGAATGGGATCATCGGCAAGTTGCTTACCGAGTAAGAAGTCGCTGCAGCTACCCAAGATGCGGTTGCACCTAATTCGTTGATACCTTCTTGTAATACTTGACCATCTTTTGCTTCACGGTAGTAAGCTACTAAATCACGGTCTGATGGCACATAGTTTTGACCAAATGGATTGTAAATACCGATTTGACGGAATAAACCTTCCATACCGAAAGTACGAGCTTCGTCCGCAATAATTGGTACGATTTGCTGACCGATATTTTTATCTTTTAATAGGGTATTTAACACTCGAGAGAATGCCATCGTAGTTGAAATACCACGCGGTTGCTCATCTAATAATGCTTGGAATTCCGATAATTTAGGCACTTTGAATTCAACAGTGAATTTCGGTTTACGCACCGGTACATAACCGTTTAAATCTTTACGTTTACCGTGTAAGTAGTTGTATTCTTCTGAACCCTCAGCAAATTTGATGTAGTCTAAGTTTTCAACTTGCTCATCAGTTAATGGCAATTCAAAGTAATCACGGAAGCCTTTTAAGCTCTCTAATGACATTTTCTTAGATTGGTGAGCAGTATTTTTACTTTCTGCTTCAGGAATACGGTAGCCTTTTACTTGTTGAGCTAAGATCACAACCGGCTTGTCTGATTTTTGTGCTTTCGCATACGCTGCGTAAAGTTTTTCAGAATCGTGTGCACCACGACGTAATGCCCAGATTTCATCATCTGTCATATCTGCAACTAATGCCGCAGTTTCCGGGTAACGACCAAAGAAATGCTCACGTATATAGGCACCGCTTTTTGATTTAAATGTTAAATAATCACCATCTAACACTTCCATCATTAATTGGCTTAGTTTACCTGAAGTATCTTTTGCGAATAATTTATCCCACTCACTACCCCATAATACTTTAATCACTTCCCAGCCGGCACCAGTAAATACGCCCTCTAATTCTTGAACGATTTTACCGTTACCGTTTACCGGACCATCTAAACGTTGTAAGTTACAGCTAACGGTGAAGATTAAGTTATTTAATTTTTCACGACCTGCGAAAGATAATGCACCTTTAGATTCGATTTCATCCATTTCGCCATCACCTAAGAACGCATATACTTTTTGATCTGCGGTATCTTTTAAGCCACGATGTTCTAAATATTTTAAGAAACGTGCTTGGTAGATAGCATTAACAGGACCTAAACCCATTGATACGGTTGAGAATTGCCAGAATTCAGGCATTAATTTAGGATGAGGGTAAGAAGATAAGCCGTCAACAAAAGCTTCTTGACGGAAGTTATCCATTTGTTCTTCAGTAATGCGACCTTCTAAGAACGCACGAGCATACATACCAGGAGCAGCGTGTCCTTGGAAGAAGATTAAATCACCGCCATTTTTCTCAGTCGGGGCTTTGAAAAAGTGGTTGAAACAAACTTCATACATTGTAGCCGCTGATTGGAATGTTGAGATGTGTCCACCTAAGTCAAGATCTTTTTTCTGGCTACGAAGTACTGTTGCAATCGCGTTCCAACGTACCGCAGAACGAATACGACGCTCGATTTTATGATCACCCGGATAAGCTGGTTGCTCAGAAACAGGAATCGTGTTTACATAATCTGTCGTTGTACCTGTTGGCAATGAAACACCGCCAGCACGAGCTTGGCTAATAACTTGTTCAACAATAAATTGAGCACGCTCTAGACCTTCTTCACGAATTAATGAATCGAGTGATGCTAACCAATCTTGAGTTTCGATTGGATCTACGTCATTTCTCAAGTTCTCTGACATAGTATTCTTCCTTATTAAATTAATGATTGAAGTATAAATAACAAAATTTTAACAAATTTTGCTTGTTTGATGGTTTTTAGACCAATTTTGATCGAAAAAATTCATCTTAAATCGCTACTTTGAATTTCTTCTTAGCTGAAACTTAAGACTAAAAACCACAAGTAAACTAATTATCTATTTGATTTTAAACGTTTTTTACAGAAAATTATAAAATTTGTTTAAATTTTGTAGATAAATTTGTAGTGCAAGATAGCAAAAATCGCTGGTTTTGTCTAATTTTCAAGGGGAAGGCTTTCTTCTCCATTTATGAAAATAAAGTAACATCACATTCTATTTTTGCTTTAAGCGAACCTTAGCAACCTCTTGAATAAGTGATGGACCTTGATAAATCATCGCAGAGTAAACTTGAAGTAAACTCGCACCGGCATCAATTTTCTCCTGCCCACTTTCTAGTGAATGAATGCCTCCGCTTCCAATGATAGGTACACGCCCGTTTAATTCTGTAGATAATCTTGCAATCAATTTAGTACTTAATTGATGCAGTGGCTTACCACTTAATCCACCTTGCTGCTCAGAGTGCGTTAGACCAACCACACTTTCACGAGAAAGCGTGGTATTGCCTGCAATTACGCCATCAATTTGATGTCGAACCAGACTATCTGCAACAGACGCAATTTCTTCATCGGTTAAATCAGGGGCAATTTTTAATACAAGTGGTCGATATTTACCAATTTTTTGCGAAAGTAATACTTGTTCTTGCTTAAGGTTATACAGTAAATCATCTAAGGCTTCGCCATATTGCAAACTACGCAAATTTTTAGTGTTTGGCGATGAGATATTAACCGTTACATAATCCGCATATTCATACACTTTGCGTAAGCAAATCAAATAATCATCTAAGCTACGCTCAATCGGCGTGATCGAATTTTTACCGATATTAATTCCTAGAATGCCGTCATATTTTGCTTTTTTCACATTTTCAATTAAAGCATCTACACCTTTGTTATTAAAGCCGTTACGGTTAATAATGCCTTCAGCTTCTAAAACTCGAAATTGCCTTGGTTTAGGGTTTCCGTCTTGTGCAACAGGCGTAACCGTCCCCACTTCAATAAAGCCAAACCCTAATTTACCAAAGCCATCAATGGCTTCACCATTTTTATCTGCTCCTGCCGCTAAACCAATCGGATTTTTAAAATGTAGTCCCATTACTATTATTGGGTTAGAGGGGATGGAGAACGGCGAAAAAGGTAGCTTTCCTACTAATCCTAATGCTTGAATGGAAAATTGATGTGCATTTTCAGCATCAAGCAAAAATAAAAATTGACGTATAAGAGAATACATACAGATATTTTCCCTAATTATAAACAGTTATAAAAAAGCCCAATCATAGGATTGGGCATTCGGGTAATAAAATCATTAAGCATCAAACATTGCAGAGATAGACTCTTCATTGCTGATACGGCGGATTGCTTCGGCAAGCATTCCTGATAAAGTTAAAACTCGTACTTTGTTAAGAGCTTTGATTTCATTGCTTAACGGAATTGTATCTGTTACCACAATTTCATCTAATGCCGGGTTTGCTAAGTTTTGAGCAGCAGAACCTGAGAACACCGCGTGCGTTGCATAAGCAAATACACGACGAGCACCACGCTCTTTTAATGCTTCAGCTGCTTTAGCTAATGTGCCACCAGTATCGATCATATCATCAACTAAGATACAATCACGCTCAGCCACATCACCAATAATGTGCATTACTTGAGATACATTCGCTTTCGGGCGACGTTTATCAATAATTGCCATATCCGTATCATTAAGCAATTTAGCTACCGCTCTTGCACGCACTACTCCACCGATATCCGGAGAAACCACAATCGGGTTCACTAAATCGGTTTTCTTCAAAATATCTTCGATTAACACCGGTGAGCCAAATACGTTATCCACCGGCACATCGAAGAATCCTTGAATTTGCTCTGCGTGTAAATCACAAGTTAATACTCTATCAACACCCACGCTTGATAAGAAGTCTGCTACCACTTTTGCTGTAATAGGTACACGAGCTGAACGCACACGTCTATCTTGGCGAGCATAGCCAAAGTATGGGATAACTGCTGTAATACGACCGGCAGAAGCACGACGTAAAGCGTCCACCATCACAATCAATTCCATAAGATTATCATTGGTTGGTGCACAAGTTGATTGCACAATGAAAATATCGCCTCCACGCACATTTTCATTGATTTGCACTTGAATTTCACCATCGCTAAAACGACCAACAGTTGCATTACCTAACGAGGTATAAAGATGTTTTGCAATACGATTAGCGAGTTCCGGCGTTGCGTTGCCCGCAAACAGTTTAATATCTGTCATTGAGTGATCCTTTGGTTATTGGTGGTTAGTTTGGAGTAATTTTTGATGTAATGGCGAAATATTTTGTCCTCTCGCCACAAAGCCAAATGTCTCTTCCGGCTTATGTGCAAAAACCTGCTCGGCTTCTGCTTTTGTATCAAATTCGGCGAAAATACAAGCACCAGTGCCTGTCAGCCTAAACGGTGCATATTGTAACAATTCTTGCATAAGATCTTCAACCGCAGAATACCTTTCTCGCACAACTTTTTCGCAATCGTTTGCCCATTTTGAAGATAATAATTCTGATAAAGTGCGTTTTGGCGTATTTCTAGGTAAGTTTGGATCGTTAAAAACCACTGCCGTTGAAATGGAAACTTCAGGCTTTAATACCACATACCATTTTTCTTCCGGCTCACAAGGCGTTAAAACTTCTCCAACCCCTTCGGCAAAAGCGGCAATACCTCTGACGAAGATCGGCACATCAGCCCCTAAACTTAGCCCTAATTTCGCCAACTGCTCAAGTGAAAGCCCTGTTTGCCATAAATGATTTAAGCCCACCAACACTGTAGCGGCATTTGATGAACCGCCACCCACACCGCCGCCCATCGGCAAATTTTTAGTAATGCCAATTTTCGCCCCTTTGTTGCAAGCGGTCGTTTTTTGCAAAAGTTTTGCAGCTCGGTAAATTAAGTTATCTCCAACCGCTACACCTTCAACTTGATTTATTAGCTCAATTTCAGGGTTATTGGTGATTTCAATCTCAATTTCATCGCCAAAGTCTAAAAATTGAAATAGCGTTTGCAACTCGTGATAGCCATCTGCCCGTTTATTGGTAATATACAAAAACAGGTTCAATTTCGCCGGACTAGGTAAAATCACTTTTTCCATCAATAAGCCCATCTTTCAATACGGATTTTCAACGTCTGCGTACCGTTTTCAAGCACAATTAATTTCGGCAAATTTGGCACACGATCTTCGTGATATTCCACATAACTTGCTTTCCAAATCGTGCCATTCAGCGGATAACTAAATTGTGAAAGCTGACGTTTTTCATTCACAATATAATTCCCTTCTTTTTCAGGCTGACCTTTTACCCAATAGGCAAATTGGTCGATTGGGAACGACACTCCGATAATCTCTTGCATTAGGGCATCAATATCACGATCTGAACGGCTATTACCTTCGCTATCTGAAACCGTTAAGCCTCTCTTATTACGCTCTAATTTGAGGGATTTCGTCGAAAGGTTAGAAGAAAGCTCTAAACCAAAATGTGTTGGCGTATTATATTGCCAGTTAAAATGAGAAGAAAAACGCTCTTCCGGTGAAATATAGCCAAATTGACCTGTCGCTTTATAGCCCTGAATTTTGGCTAATTGAGCTAAATGTTGCTGCCATTGCGGATCGTTATGTGGAATTTCCACCGTTGGTTTTTGCACCTCGGTAGGTGCATTTAATACTGAGTTACAGCCTGTTAAAACCAGCAAGGTAGTAAAGGATAAAAGTGTTGTCAGTTTTTTCATAGTATTCTCTATATGCTATAGGGCGGAAATATTTCGCCCCTATAAATCATAATGTTTGGAATGATTTTGCAAACTTTCAGTCAAAATCAACCGCTTGTTATGCCCCAAATTGTAGGCTATGAAGTTGTTTATAAGCCCCACCTTGAGCGAGAAGTTCTGTATGACTTCCTCGTTCAATAATATTTCCGTGATCGACCACCAAAATTTCATCGGCTTTTTCAATGGTTGATAAGCGATGAGCAATGACAAGCACGGTACGATCTTTTTGCAATACTTCTAGTGCCGACTGAATGGCTCTTTCAGATTCAGTATCAAGAGCAGACGTAGCCTCATCAAGTACAAGTACAGGCGAATTTCTGAGTAAGGCACGGGCGATCGCTAAACGTTGGCGTTGCCCACCCGATAGGCTTGCTCCGTTTTCACCAATTATGGTATCTAAACCATTATCAAGTTTTTCAATAAATTCCATTGCGTGAGCGGCTTTTGCCGCAGCAATGATTTCTTCTCGGCTATATTTATCGGTTGCCGCATAAGCAATGTTATTGGCAATCGTATCGTTAAATAAGTGAACTTGCTGTGAAACTACAGAGCATTGTTCACGCAGGTTCTTTAAGGTGTAATCTTGAATATTAATGCCGTCTAACAAAATTTCACCGTCATCAATATCATAAAAACGGGTGAGCAAATTGGCTATGGTTGATTTACCCGAACCGGAACGCCCCACCAATGCCACAGTTTTGCCTTTAGGAATCTCAAACGAAATGTTGTTTAATGCTTTTTCATCTTTACCCACATAAGTAAAACTGACATCTTTAAATTCAACATTACCTTCTGCTTTTTCTACTCGAACAGAACCGTTATCTTTCTCGGTTTTTAAATCTAAAAACTCAAATAATGTTTGGCAAGCAGCCATACCACGTTGGAATTGCGAGTTTACATTAGTTAATGATTTTAATGGGCGTAGCATTGCCATCATAGACGAAAACACAACCGTAAATGAACCTGCGGTAAGATTTTCGCTCATCACTTCAGGAAAAGTTGCTACATAAAGTACGGCAGATAATGCAAAAGAAGCTATAAGCTGTACCACACCATCAGAAATACCATCAGCAGAAACCACTTTCATTCCTTTGCGACGCATATCATTACTTACACGCTCAAAACGATCTTTTTCTACTTTATGTCCGCCAAAGGAAAGTACCTCTTTATGCCCTTTTAACATTTGTTCGGTGGTGATTGTCAGCTCGCCCATTGAGTTTTGAATGTTACGGCTTAATTTACGAAAATATTTTGAAACGAATCCAATCAGCACACCAATAATCGGAGCCATAATAAATAGCACAATTGAGAGTTGCCAACTGGTATAGATCATCACTACAAATAGAGAGATCAAATACGCCCCTTCACGCACAATGGTAACTAGCGAATGAGAAGCTGAACTTGCCACCATTTCGGTATCGTACGTTACACGTGAAAGCAAACGCCCGGTCGGGTTATTATCAAAATAACTAACGGGCATATACATTAAATGTTGGAAAATTTGACGGCGTAAGTTCATTACCACTTTACCCGAAACCCACGCTAAACAGTAACTGGCAATATAATTGGTAATTCCCCGAACTAAAATAAATACCACAACAAGGATTGCCATTAATTTAAGAAAACCGTGATTTGCCTGGCCAAAACCTTCATCTAAAAGTGGTTTAAGCAAATAAATTAACCCCGAGTCTACTAAGGCATTGAGCACTAAAGCAATAGCACCCGCGATCAAGCCTGCTCTAAAAGGGCTAATTGTCGGCCATAAACGTTTAAAGGTTTTAAACGTGGAAAGATCTTTTTCTAAATTAACTTGTTCTTGCATAATTCTTTCTTTTTATTGAAAAATCGGGCTATTGTACATTGATTTCAGAGACTAACCAAATTAAACGCTATTCTGCCTAATATATAATCTATCTTAGTAGAAAAACATTACCGCCATTTTAAATACTAGAGGGGCTAAAATAGAAGATAGTACCCCACAAGCAACTAATGCGATAGAACTATAACTCCCTGCTTTCATACTATGTTCTAAGCACCGACCTGTGCCTAATGCGTGTGAGGCTGCCCCCATACTTAATCCTATTGCCATAATATTTCGTACTTTGATAAAACGTAACAACATAAAACCTAAAATAGAACCCACTAAGCCTGCGATCATCACCCCAACCGCCGCAATACCCACATTACCATCAATTTCATTAGTGATGATGATCGCCATTGGCATTGAAACTGATTTAGGTAACACCGCAGCCAAAATATCTTGACTCGCACCAAACAGAAGAGCAAATCCAACACCGGTCAGCATCGTAACAAGCGTACTAAATAGTAAAACAACCATAATTTGCCGCCATTTTTTACGGATCTGAGGTAACTGTTCATAAAACGGGCAAGCAAGTGCAACTACTGAAACACCCAGTAAATTATTTAAAGGTGCATTGCCTTTGTAATAGTCGTGATAAGGAATATTAAAAATGACAATAACGCCAATAATTAATGTCAGAGCAATCAAGAATGGATTAAGCAGATTGATAGCAAGTTTTTGACTGATTTTTATCCCAACGATAAAAATCACCAATGTCAAAATAGAATAGAGATAAATCATTTAGTTTCTACCTCGATGAAATAGCCATTGAGCAAATAATCCGATAATCACAATAGAAACTAAAGAACTTAACGCGGTAGATAAGACAAAAGTGTTAAAATTTTCACTAAACAGATCCAAATGTTCAATTAATTCAGCACAAATCGGCAAGAAAAATAAAGTCATATAGCGAGTTAGCGGTCTAGCACTTGGCATAACCCATTCTACCTTAACAATCCCTATTACCAAACAACCAAATAAAATTAGCATACCTAAAATACTGTCCGGAATGCCTATGGGGAAAAGAAAGGCAATGAGCTTGCCTAAATATAGCATTACAAATAGCAATGCTAACGATGCTAAAATCTTAAACACTTTTGATAACATATAACCTCCAAACAAGCGGTACTTTTTTATCCATAATTTGCAAAACTTTGTAAGAATTCGACCGCTTGCATATTATATTACACTTTTAAAAATTGAATAACCGACTCCAAATCTCTTGTTCTTTTTGAGGGCGGTAAACTTTTCAAAAACGTTTGCCCATAATTACGCATTACCAGACGAGAATCGCAGATGATTACCACCCCTCTGTCTGTAACATCTCGAATTAAACGCCCAACGCCTTGTTTGAGTGTAATCACTGCTTCCGGAATTTGAATATCATTGAAAGGATCGCCCCCTTGTAATTTACAATCTTCCATTCGGGCTTTGAGTAAAGGTTCATCAGGTGAAGTAAACGGCAATTTATCAATAATCACAAGGGAAAGATCATCACCTCTCACGTCAATGCCCTCCCAGAAACTTTGGGTCGCCACCAGCACTGAATTTTCTTCTTTCACAAATTGTTCCAATAAACGACTTTTGCCGGTTTCCCCTTGTAGCAGCACATTAAGCGAACTATGTTCTCTTAAAAAATCCGCCAAACCTCGCATCATATAATAGGAAGTACAAAGCAAAAAGCAACGCCCTTTGTTCGCTTCAATCACGGGTTTTAATAACTGCCCTAATGCACTTAAGGTATGAGATTTATTGGTATCAGGTAAATAACGAGGTACACAAAGTAAGGACTGATTTTGGTAATCAAAAGGACTTTGTAATACCAACTGTTCCGCATTTTCAATGCCTAATCGTTGGCAGAAATGGGCAAATGTCCCCCCTACTTCAAGGGTTGCAGAGGTAAACACCCAACCAATTTGCTGATTTTTCAATTGCTCGCCAAACTTATCCGCCACCGTCAGTGGCGTGATATGCAAACCAAAAGAACGCCCATTTGCTTCATACCAATAGCAGTAGCCTGTTACTGTTGTATCCATCAATTTTTTAAGACGAACTTTCACTTCCGCCAATCGTTCAAAAATTTTGTCTAAGGTTTCAGAACGCCCTAGTGATTTCTTCACAACCTCACTTAAAAATTCAATGTTTTCGGCAACTTTTACCAATCCATCAACCACTTTTTTATCCCGAAACAGATCTCGCAAATTGCCTCTAATCTGCCCTTCTCCGCCCATTAATAAACGGAAATCTTGCACAACTTTCATCAGATGATCGGAAGCTTTCCCCAACTGTGCCACATCTTTTAATTCCGTACGGTAAACAATGTTGGTATCTTTACAAATATCAAATAATTGGCGAGAAGAGAGAGATTGCCCGAAGTATTGACTGGCAATGTCCGGCAGTTGGTGGGCTTCGTCGAAGATCACCAATTCTGCTTCAGGGATCAGCTCCCCAAACCCGGTTTCTTTTACCGCCATATCAGCACAAAACAGGTGATGATTGACCACAACCACATCTGCATCCATCGCTTTACGGCGAGCCTGCACCACATAGCAATCTTTAAAATTCGGGCAATCTGAGCCTAAACAACTCTCTGTTGTACTCACTAACTGCGGTAAAATCGGGCTATCTTCCGCAATGGTAATACATTCGCTCAAATCCCCTGTTTTGGTGGAATTTTGCCATTTACTGACTTTTTTCAAATCCGCCAACACCGACTTATCGCCTAATACCCCCATTGCGGTAACTTGCTCTAAGCGTTCTAAGCAGAGATAGTTTGCTCTGCCTTTAAGTAAGGCAACTTTGCCTTTATATTTAAGGGCTTTTTGAATGGTGGGAAGATCTCGGTTAAATAGTTGATCTTGTAGATTTTTTGAGCCTGTAGAAACAATGGTTTTCTTACCTGAAAGCAGTGCAGGCACTAAATAAGCAAAGGTTTTACCCGTTCCTGTTCCTGCTTCCACTACCACAGGTGTTGCAAATTTTACCGCTTTTCCGACCGCTTGTGCCATTTCAAGCTGGGCTTTGCGAGGGCGAAAGCCGTTGATATTTTGGCTAAGTAAGCCATCATCGCTAAAAGCGTGGAGAATTTTATCGTCGTATTTTGTCATTGAAAATAAGTAAGCGGTTGAATTTGCAAAATATTTTACAAAAACAACCGCTTGTAGAATAGTAATTTATTTAATTTCCTAACAGTAGCCCATCATCGCTAAGTTGTTCGTGGCGATTTTGTTGGAACAGTCGTAATAAATCCGGCACGTCCATTTGTTTACGTTGTTCGCCCGAAACATCAAAAGCCACTTGCCCTTGATGAAGCATTACAGTTCTATCGCCATAATCTAAGGCTTGTCGCATTGAGTGCGTTACCATTAGCGTAGTTAATTTTTGCTCTCGAACAATTTTATTCGTTAGCTCCATCACAAAATCAGTGGTTTTAGGGTCAAGAGCTGCGGTGTGTTCATCGAGTAATAAAATATTAGAAGGCTGAAGCGATGCCATTAAAAGGCTAACAGCTTGGCGTTGTCCACCCGATAATCGCCCCATTTGGTCGGTGAGACGATTTTCCAAACCTAAACCAAGCAGCGAAAGTTTGTCTCTGAATAGCTCTCTCATTTGGCGTTTAATCGCAAAGCCCAAGCCTCGTCTGCCACCACGCTGATACGCTAACGCCATATTTTCCTCAATCGTCAAACTTTCACAAGTGCCAGCCATTGGATCTTGGAATACTCGAGCAACTTGATTTGCTCTCTGCCACGTTGTGGCGTTATTGACTTTATTGCCTTGAATAATAATTTCACCACTATCAACGAAACAATCACCACTAATCGCATTAAGCATTGTAGATTTGCCTGCTCCGTTACTGCCAATCACAGACACAAATTCGCCTTGCTCTACTTTAAGTGATAATCCTCGTAATACAGGATTTTCAATTGCAGTGCCTTTATTGAAGGTAATGAATAAGTTATTTAATTCGATCATTTTAACCTCTCTTACCTGCCAATATCTGCTTAATTCTCGGCACTGCCAACACAATCACAACCAATAACGCTGTAATTAAGTTAAGATCTTGCGGACCAAAACCAATGCCGTTTAAAGTATCATTATTTAACGCAAGAGCGATAAAGAAACGGTAAAGCACCGAACCGATAATAACGGCAAAAGTAAGCCAGATAATCCGTTTGACCGAGAAAATTGCCTCGCCGATAATCACCGCAGCCAAACCGATAACAATAGTGCCGACACCGATAGAAATATCCACCCCACCGTTGCTCTGCACATATAACGCTCCCCCCAATGCAATTAAAGCATTGGAAATCGCCATTCCTAAAATCGTCATTTTGTTTACCGCAATGCCCTGTGCTTTTGCCATACGATTATTTGTACCGGTGGCTCGCACCGCTAAACCGATTTGGGTCGCGAAGAAAAGGTCAAACAAACATTTCACAATCACGACTACCAGCAATGCCATTACAAGGCGAACTAAAGCTAATTGTAGATCGCTGTCGATTGGCATTACATCATAAATTGTTGTTTCGCCAAGAATTGCAATGTTCGGCATTCCCATAATGCGTAAATTAATGGAATAGAGGGCGATCATCATCAAGATACTGGCAAGCAATTTCTCAATTTTAAAACCGATATGTAAACTTGCCGTAATCATACCAGCAATTGCCCCTGCTAAAGTGCCATACAGTGTTGCCAACCAAGGATCAACTTGATTTAAAATGCTAATCACACACACTGCCCCACCTAAAGGGAAACTGCCGTCTGCGGTTAAATCAGGGAAATCAAGAATTTTGTAGGAAATTAATACACCTAGTGCGACAAGGGCATAAATTAAACCAAGTTCTAACGCACCAATCCAAGTGATATTCGTTAAAAAGGAACTTAAAAAATGAATAATAGCGTCCATTTGTAATGTTATTATGATTAATTGTTCGAGAAATGCACTACTATAGTAGTACAGATTTTGGAGGCATTCTACGCTATTTTTAAGAGAAAAGCAGCTAATTATTTGCTTTTGCAAATTTTCAATCAAAATGAACCGCTTGTTATCGCTCAGAATTCTCTCTTTTATTGAGTTATCTCAAAATTCATTTATGAGAGAGGTGTAAAATATACAGAAAATTTTGTTGTATTAGGTGAACTATGTTAAATAAATGGTTTTTAGCAAAAAATACCTTTCTCGCGGTCAAACCTTTTAGTGCGTTAAAAGATGCTTTCAAAGCAGGTTATACTCAAAAACATCTCGTGCGAGATATTATCTCCGGCTTAACTGTTGGTGTTATTGCCATTCCGCTTTCTATGGCATTAGCCATTGCTAGTGGCGTACCACCCCAGCACGGTTTATATACGGCAATTGTAGCGGGTATTGTGATCGCTTTAACAGGTGGCTCTCGCTTTAATATTTCAGGTCCAACAGCTGCTTTTGTCGTGATTTTATACCCCGTAACGCAACAATTTGGATTGAGCGGATTATTGATGGCAACAATGCTTTCAGGCATTATATTAGTGTTAATGGCGTTACTCCGACTAGGTCGTTTAATTGAATACATTCCATTGCCCGTAACGCTTGGTTTTACCTGTGGGATCGGTATTGTGATCGCCACACTGCAAATTAAAGATTTCTTAGGCTTAACGATTGAGAAAATGCCAGAGCATTATCTCGGTAAAATCGAAACCATTTTCTCAGCTCTTCCAACTATCAATTGGGCTGATACTTTAGTTGGCTGTGCTACACTTTTAATCTTAACCCGTTGGCATAAATTACGCTTACCTATTCCAGGACATCTACCTGCTGTATTCATCGGCACATTACTGTCGCTACTGCTTATCCATCTCGGGCAAAACGTGGCTACCATCGGCTCTGCATTCCAATATACGCTACCAGACGGTACGATGGGCTATGGTATTCCAAGCGTTTTACCGGAATTTATCTTACCTTGGAATATTCCTAACTCTGAAGGTAATCTTATTAATTGGAACTTAACTACTATTCAAGCTCTACTTCCGGCTGCTTTTTCTATGGCTATGCTTGGAGCGATAGAGTCGCTATTATGTGCAGTTGTTTGCGATAATATGACAGATACCAAACACCATTCCAACAATGAGTTATTAGCACAAGGGTTAGGTAACATTGCCTCGCCATTTTTAGGAGGAATTACAGCAACTGCGGCAATTGCCCGCTCAGCAGCCAATGTGCGTTCTGGTGCCGTATCACCTATCTCTAGCGTAATTCACGCCTTACTCGTGCTTTTTGCCTTGCTCTTTTTCGCTGAAGCCCTCTCTTATTTACCCCTTTCCTCAATGGCAGCATTATTGCTTGTTGTGGCTTGGAATATGGCGGATCTACCACAAATCATTCAATTAAGTCGCCGTTCAGGTAAAAATGAAATTGCGGTACTACTCACTTGTATTACCTTAACCGTACTGTTTGATATGGTAATTGCGATCACTGTAGGCGTATTACTGGCAAGTCTGCTCTTTATTCGTACCATTGCGGAAATGACAAAATCTTTTGAGATAGCTCACCCAAGTGATTTAGAAGATGTGCTAGTTTACCGCATTAGTGGACCACTCTTTTTTGCCGCAGCAGATAATCTCTTCGCTGATTTACACGATAAAACAGTACACACTGATCGTGAAATCAAACATATTATTTTACAATGCGATGCGGTAACTGTACTTGACACCGGGGGCATTCACGCTTTAACTCGTTTTGTTCAACATATGTTGCCACATCAAAATTTACATCTCTGTAATGTGCAATTTCAACCGATGAGAATGCTGGTTCGATCACAAAAAACGGTAAATGAAATTCAACAGATTCATTTTAGCAGTGATTTAGAAACGGCTTTTGAGAAGGTTAGAACAGAATTAACACAAAGTTAAATAGTAAAACACAAGCGGTCATATTTTTCCAACATTTTGCAAATGCAAAAAATTTTCAAAATATGACCGCTTGATTTCTACTTACTTAATTTTTCTTTGATAAGTTTATCAAAATCGCTCTCAAAGGTTTTATCTTGGATTACGCGATATTTCTCAAACTCTGTTTCAGCATATAGCTTTGCCTCATCAAAACTAATTTTTCCTTTACCATCTAATAGAGGTAAATCATCTGCGTTTAAAAATATATCTAATCGTTTTGCCCAATCTTCCATTGTCATTGGAATTTGACGCCTTGCTCTACGCTCTGCCAAATCCAAAAATGCGTTCACAATCGAACCTAAATCTTTTAACTCATCATTATTCAAATAATTTTTGGCTATAGAAACATCGCTTTTTAAAATTTTACCCTCAGGCGATTTTGCCCAAGTAGTTAATCCCATATTAGGTTTGAGACTATCTGCTCGTTCCATAATTAATTCGGCAGCTGTATGCTGATGAATGGCATAGTGCAACTTGTTTTGCACCGTTGCAAAAAAAGATTTTGTTGTGGAAGCATTTTTATTGTAATCTACCGATGTTGCATAAATATCAGTAATTTTCTGATAAAAACGGCGTTCAGAAAGGCGGATCTCTCGAATTTCTTCTAATAATCGTTCAAAATAATCCTCTCCTAAAAAAGTCCCATTTTCCATTCTCTCTCGATCTAACACATATCCTTTTTGCGAAAACTCTCGCAAAATTTGAGTTGCCCATTGGCGGAATTGTGTCGCACGAATAGAATTAACCCGATAACCAACAGAGATTACTGCATCAAGATTGTAATGCTTAGTATTGTAATTTTTACCATCTGAGGCAGTTATTCGGAATTTCCGAATAACTGAAAGTTCATTGAGTTCTTCACTCTCAAAAATATGCTTTAAATGTTCATTAATAGTTGGTACTGAGACCTCGAATAATTCAGCTATACGCTTTTGAGTGAGCCAGATCTCATTATCTTCATATCGAACTTCTATATTTTGCTCGCCAGTTTGATTGGTAAAAATCAAAAACTCAGCGGTACTATTACGGATAAGTTTAGTCATTATTTTTCCTCATAAAACTTACGTAAATTCTACTGTTTAGTATGTTCTTGTCTAACAGAAACGTTAAAATTTTCGACGCAGTTCACAAAATTTATAGATGATATCAATAACAAGCGGTCATATTTCTCCAATATTTTGCAAATGCAAAAAATTTTCAAAATATGACCGCTTGTAATCTTTATTTAAATTAGCCTTTTGCCAAGATCTCTTTCAAGAATCTTGCGGTGTGAGAGCGTTTATCTTTAGCGACTTGTTCCGGTGTACCTGTAGCAATAATCTCACCGCCGCCGCTGCCGCCTTCAGGACCGAGATCAACAATCCAGTCTGCGGTTTTAATCACATCTAAATTATGTTCGATTACCACAATGGTATTGCCCTGATCACGCAAACGATGTAACACGCCAAGTAGTTGTTTAATATCGGCAAAATGTAAGCCTGTAGTCGGTTCGTCTAAAATATACAGCGTTTTGCCAGTGTCTCGTTTGGAAAGCTCGGTAGCTAACTTCACTCGCTGAGCCTCACCACCTGAAAGTGTGGTAGAGGATTGCCCGAGTCGGATATAAGATAAACCTACGTCCATCAAGGTTTGTAGCTTACGGGCAATCATCGGCACAGGTGCGAAAAACTCTCTTGCCTCTTCCACTGTCATATCCAATACTTGGTGAATGGTTTTGCCTTTGTAACGAATTTCCAACGTTTCACGGTTGTAGCGTTTGCCTTTACAGTGATCGCACGGCACATAAACATCGGGTAAGAAATGCATTTCCACCTTAATCACACCATCACCTTGACAGGCTTCACAGCGACCACCACGCACATTGAAACTAAAACGCCCTACATTATAACCTCTTGCCCGTGCCTCTTGCGTACCTGCAAATAATTCACGAATTGGGGTAAAAAGCCCGGTGTAAGTAGCTGGATTTGAGCGAGGGGTTCGTCCAATCGGGCTTTGATCGATGTCGATCACTTTATCAAAATGAGCTAAACCATCAATAGATTCATAAGGGGCAACATCACTATTTTCTGCACGATTTAACGCATTTTGTGCCAGAGGGAATAAGGTATCGTTAATCAACGTCGATTTACCTGACCCAGATACCCCCGTGATACAAGTAAATAGACCCACTGGAATTTCTAACTTCACTTTCTTCAAATTATTACCACTTGCCCCTGATAATATGAGCAATTTTGAACCATCATAGGGTACTCTTTTTGATGGAATTTCAATTTTCTGCTTACCTGAAAGGAATTGCCCGGTAATGGATTCATCAATTTGCATAATTTCTTCAGCTGTGCCTTGTGCAATAACTTGTCCGCCGTGCACCCCTGCACCCGGTCCGATATCAACAATATGGTCTGCCGCACGAATTGCATCTTCATCGTGCTCAACCACAATCACGGTGTTGCCTAAGTTACGCAAATGGATAAGCGTATTAAGCAAGCGTTCGTTATCTCGTTGGTGTAAGCCGATAGAAGGCTCATCTAATACATACATCACGCCCACTAATCCTGCACCGATTTGACTGGCAAGGCGGATACGCTGAGCCTCCCCCCCTGAAAGGGTTTCAGCCGAGCGAGAAAGTGAGAGATAATTTAAGCCCACGTTCACCAAAAACTGTAAACGCTCACGAATTTCTTTTAAGATTTTTTCCGCAATTTTCTCTTTTTGCCCGGAGAGTTTGATCTCCTCAAAGAAAGCTAACGCTTCGCCAATGCTTTTTTCTGAAACCATCGGTAAGTTAGTTTTATCCAGGAAAACATAACGAGCTTCACGACGCAAACGAGATCCTTCACACTCCAAACAAGGGCGGGTGTTGATATATTTCGCTAATTCATCTCGCACAGAGTTAGATTCTGTTTCTTTATAACGGCGAGCCATATTATTTAACACGCCTTCAAACGCGTGTTTACGCTTGACTTTATCGCCTCTGTCATTGACATAAACAAACTCAATCTCTTCTTTTGTGCCGTTTAAAATAAGATTTTGGTGTTTTTTCGATAACTGTCCAAATGGCGTTTCTAAATCAAACCCGTAATGTTCTGCAACCGCTTTAAGTAATCCGAAATAGTAAAAACTACGGCGATCCCAACCTTTAATTGCCCCGGCAGCTAATGAAACATCATAATTTTGCACTACTTTCTTTTCATCAAAAAATTGCTCAACACCTAAACCATCACAACTTGGACAAGCTCCAGCCGGGTTATTGAATGAAAATAAACGAGGTTCTAACTCTTGCAATGAATAGCCACAATGTGGACAAGCAAAACTTGATGAAAAGACAATTTCTTCCGTATTTGGGTCGTCCATATCAGCAATAATGGCTGTTGATCCTGATAAATCTAATGCCGTTTCAAAAGATTCTGCTAAACGGGTTGCCAGATCGGCTCGTACTTTAAAACGATCCACTACTACTTCAATGGTGTGCTTTTTCTGAAGCTCTAACGCCGGAGGATCAGATAAATCGCAAATTTCACCGTCAATTCTTGCTCTCAAGTAACCACTAGCGGTCAAATTTTCCAATAATTTTACGTGTTCGCCTTTGCGATCTTTCACCACCGGGGCAAGCAGCATCAGACGTTTTCCTTCAGGCTCTTCCATTACTCTATCCACCATTTGTGAAATGGTTTGAGCGGCTAATGGCACATCGTGATCAGGGCAGCGAGGTTCACCTACTCGGGCAAATAATAAACGCAAATAGTCGTGAATTTCCGTTACCGTTCCTACCGTAGAACGTGGGTTATGAGAAGTTGATTTCTGCTCAATCGAAATTGCTGGTGAAAGCCCTTCAATATGATCCACATCGGGCTTTTCCATTAAAGCAAGGAATTGGCGAGCATAGGCAGAAAGCGATTCTACATAACGACGTTGCCCTTCAGCGTAAAGAGTATCAAAGGCTAAAGAAGATTTACCTGAGCCGGAAAGCCCTGTGATGACAATAAATTTATCTCTCGGTAAGATTAAATTGATGTTTTTTAAGTTGTGGGTTCTTGCTCCACGAATATCAATATGTTGCATATTTCCTATATCCAATTATGTCCAGCACTATTTTCTAAATTTTCGAGCATTATCGCATATTTTAATAAAACTGTACAAAATATCAGTTTTTCTGTGTTCAATAAGCTAATTTTCGGGTAGAATACTCCACAATTTTGTATAAAAGCAGAGAAAGAGGATTTTATGGCTGGTATCAACAAAGTAATTATCGTAGGTAACTTAGGTAACGACCCGGAAATGCGTACAATGCCAAACGGCGAAGCAGTTGCAAATATTAGTGTTGCAACATCAGAAAGCTGGACAGATAAAAACACCGGTGAACGTCGTGAAGTAACAGAATGGCATCGTATTGTGTTCTATCGTCGTCAAGCGGAAGTTTGTGGTCAATACTTACGTAAAGGTTCACAAGTTTATGTGGAAGGTCGCCTACGTACTCGTAAATGGCAAGACCAAAACGGGCAAGATCGTTACACCACAGAAATTCAAGGCGATGTATTACAAATGCTAGGCAATCGTCAAGGTAACGATATGGGTGCTCAGCAAGGCGGTTGGGGTAATTCAGCACCTGCGGGTAATAGCTATAATCAAGGTAATAGCAATTATGGCTATAACCAAACTTCAAGCTCTGCACCACAGCAATCTAAACCCGCTCCACAAGCTGAGCCTGCAATGAATAACTTTGATGATGATATTCCGTTCTGAGATACGTATATATCTGAATTCATAAATCTATACAAATACTATTAAAAAGTATTACACCTTAAAAGGAACAATTGATGGGACTGTTCTAACTATAAAATTAGAACAGTCCTTGATTTAACTATAAAGTGTATCTTAGTGACTAGTTTTCATATCGAATTTATAAGATATGAAACCATATAATGTCCATCCAATAAAGGTAACAATAGAGCCATATAGCATTGGTTGTTCTCCTGCCGCATAAAGTGCATATAAACTATACAATGAACCAATAAATGCAATAAAAGTTGTAATTCTTGCTTTATTTTCAGGTACTTTCTCTACTTTTTGTAAGACCATTAATGCTGCCATTGATAATAAATATGGAATGACATTTGTTACTACAGCTAAATCTACTAAAATATTAAACTGCTTATTTAAAGAAGGGCTAATAGTCATAAGGGTTAAACCACTTTGAATTACTGTAATTATTACCATACCTATAATAGGTGCTTCTTTAGTTGTAACCTTTTTAAATACTGAAGGGAAGTATCCTTCTTCTGCAGAACTTTTAAATACTTGTGCTATCGTAAATTGCCACCCTAATAAAGAACCAAAACAAGACATTACCATTAGCCCCATTACTACTTTACCAGCTGTCTCATTAAACATATGAGCAAATGCTAAGCCAAATGGGGCTGTAGAGTTTGCTAAATCTAAATTAGGAACAATACCAGCAATCACATTAGTTGAAATAATATAAATAACCGCAGCACCTAATGTTCCACCTAAAACAGCAATCGGCACATTTTTCTCTGGATTTTCGACAACATCGGTATTTGCACACGCAGATTCTAGACCTAAAAAAGCCCATAAAGTCATAGAGATAGATACCCCAATAGCTTCAAAAGTTGGTACATTATGAGGATTCCAAGAACTGATATAAAGATCAGGCTTAAACCATTTCCAACCAATAATGCAAAGTCCAACAACAGGAATAATAACCCCCCAAATAGTGAATGAGCTAATATTCCCAGTAATTCTTGCACCGCCAAAATTCAAGATAGTAGCTAACCATAGCGTGATACCTGTCCACGTCGCAATAGAAATAGGAGATAGGGAAGTTTCAAATAATTCTGAACCATACCCAACAGCAGAAATGGCAATTGCCGTGTTAGCAATTAGTAATGATACACCATAAGAATAGTTGGCTAAGAAATTTCCTGCTTTACCAAAGGAGTATTCTGCATAGCCTCCCATTCCTCCTGATCTTTTACTAAACATACCGCATTGTGCAAAAGCATATGCTAAGGCGGTTGAACCTACTGCAGTAACTAGCCAAGAAACAATGGAAATTGTCCCTATTTCAGCTAATTTGGTCGGTAGCATAATAATACCTGAGCCCATCATATTTACCATAGTAATAATAGTGAGTTGAATAACTCCTATTTTATTTGTATTTGTACTCATAAGTAGTTTCTCCATCATTTCTAAAAAGTGCAATATAGATTTATTGCACTTTTAACAAAGATATTATTGTTCAATTAATACATAGCCATAAGCTCGTGTGCGTCCATCAGAATCTTTCTGTAGATAAACTCCCTGAATTTCTGGTGCAAAACCAGGTAACACATTAATACCTTCTTCTAATGCTAAGAAGTATTTTTGAGCAGTTTCATTCCATTTTTCACCTGGAACGACACAAATAACGCCTGGAGGGTAAGGTAATGCACCTTCTGCGGCGACACGACCAATAATATCGGTCAATGGAACAAGTTCTACATTATTTCGTACCAACTCAATGTTAGCATCTTTAGGATTCATCACATATGGTGGCAATGTCGCTTTTCTAAATAGATTACGTTGTAATGTTTTCACATCACGATCAACATACAAGTCGTGCATTTCTTGGCAAAGCTGACGTATGGTGTAGCCGTTATAACGTTCAGCATTATTGGCATAAACGGTTGGTAACACGTCTTTTAACAATGAATTTTGTGTAATGTGTTTTTCAAATGAAGTTATTTGTGCTACAAGTGTCTGCATCTTTGTAAGGGTTTCTGCAGGGGTAAGTAAGAATAATATTGAGTTCAAATCACATTTTTCTGGAATGATGCCGTTTTCGCGTAGATAGTTAGCCAAAATAGTGGCTGGAATACCAAATTCCTCATATTCACCTGTTTGAATATCAATTCCTGGTGTTGTTAGCATAAATTTGCAGGGATCAACAAAATATTGATTTTCTGTGTAACCTTCAAATTTGTGCCAAGAATCATCAGAATGGAATTTGAAGAATTCAAGATCTTGTGCAATTTCATCAGTAGAATAATCTTGCCATTTCTTCCCATTTACATATGGTGGAATAAATGGCTTAATTAATTCACAAGAATTCAGCACTAACTTACGAGCTTCAATACCGTTTTTAACGCAATCTAGCCATAAACGACGTCCAGCTGAACTACCTTGAATTTTGGCATTCACATCTAATGTTGCAAATAACGGATAGAATGGGCTGGTTGAAGCATGTAGCATAAAAGCATTATTAAAACGCTTGTGGTTACAATAGCGAGACTGACCTTTAATATGCTTATCTTTTTTATGAATTTGTGATGCTTGAGAAAAACCAGCCTGTTGTTTATGCACGGATTGAGTCACAATAATACCGGGATCATCCTCATTCAATTCTAATAATAAAGGAGAACACTCTTTCATCATTGGAATAAATTGTTCATACCCAACCCAAGCTGAATCAAATAAGATATAATCACAAAGATGACCAATTTTATCGACAACTTGACGTGCGTTATAGATAGTTCCATCATATGTCCCAAGCTGAATAACAGCTAAACGAAATGGGCGCTGTTGATTTAACTTCTCAGGAGCAATTTCTTTGACTAAAGATTTCAGATAATCATCATCAAAACAATGACTATCAATTCCACCAATAAAACCAAATGGATTACGGGCAGTTTCAAGATAAATTGGTGTTGCACCAGCTTGAATTAATGCACCGTGATGAATAGATTTATGATTATTACGGTCAAATAAAACGAGATCACCTGGAGAAAGTAATGCATTAGTAACAACTTTATTGGCAGAGGATGTTCCATTTAAAACAAAGTAAGTTTTGTCAGCATTAAACATCTGTGCGGCGTGTTTTTGTGCATCGCAAGCAGCTCCTTCATGAATTAATAAATCGCCAAGTTTTACATCCGCATTACAGATATCTGAACGGAAAATATTCTCACCATAGAAATCATAGAGAAAGCGACCCGCTGGATGTTTACGGAAATATTGCCCACCTTGATGCCCTGGACAATCGAAAGCAGTATTCCCCATTTCAACATACTCACTTAGCATTTTGAAGAACGGCGGTAACATTTTTTCTTCATAAAGATGTACTGCAGTTTCAATTTGGCGACTGTACAAATTAATATCATAATTATTAAGATCTTGTATATGATAAACCTTATCAAAATATTGAGGATCTAATATTTTGCCTGATTCCACCACAATAAATACTGGAATATTGAATTCTTTTGCCAGAATTTTATCAATGTATTGGTGAACATCTTCCGTACTTAATACTATAGCACCAACATCTGTGAAATCAGTTTTATCAATAGCAACTAACTCTCTTGTTGTATGAAAATAAGGTTGAACTAATGAACTATATGCAATTTTTAAATGTAACATAATTAACTCCATTATTTAGTATATAAAAAACCACTCATTACTTTTTCTTAATAACGAGACGTACTCTACCGATACTATTTTGACGAGCATTCAATAAACAAAATATAAAATGCTTACAAAATAATATTGATATAGAATTAGATATTTTTTAAATGAATAGATATCCTTCCTTTTAAAAAAAGGAATAAGATAATATTTATTTAAAGTAAGAATGAATAACCGTCTTTTGATAGACAGATTAATCCTGTTTGATTGGATTCGTTGAATTGAGAGATTGGAAATAAGAGAAATGGAAGCAAGAACGACAAGCAGGCATCATAATGTGTCTAGTTCTTCTAATATGAGCCATAAGGCTTTTACCTTTATCTGGGAAGTATTCTATATGGTATTTGTGTAACATAATACACCTCTTATTAAATACATCTTTATTTAAAACTTCATCATAACTGATGAAACCTAGCTTATTAGCTGAGATAGAATTTACAACTATGTATACAATAAATCAATGTAAAAAAACTTAAAAAATAGACATAAATCAAAAAAAACACCAATTAAATTAAAATATATACCCTATTTATCATTAAATAGTCCCCTATAATAAAAAACACCAGCACTATTTAGCTGACCCCATATAGTAAAAGTGGTAAAATTTATAAAGAACATTATTTATACGTTATTCACATTTAAAAGAGCTATATTATGAATTTATTTGAAGCAATTTTAATTTTGATTGCACTTATTATCATAAGTGCAATCATCTCTTCTGCCGAGATTTCGCTGGCTGGTGCAAGAAAACTTAAACTTCAGCAACTGGCAAATGAAGGAAACACAAAAGCAAGCCAAGTGTTGAAATTACAGGAACAGCCTGGGCGTTTTATTACAGTTGTGCAAATCGGCTTAAATATGGTGGCGATTTTAGGCGGGGTAATTGGCGAGAGCATTGTTAATCCTTTTGTCTATTCTCTCCTTTCTCAATATAGCCAAGCAGAATGGGTTGAAAGTGCAAGCTCTTGGTTAGCTTTTATTTTTGTAACGGTGGCTTTTATTTTATTTGCCGATCTTATTCCTAAACGACTAGCAATGGCAAATCCGGAAAAAATCGCCTTGCGAACAATAGGGATAATGACCGTTTCAATCATTATATTTAAACCTTTAGTTTGGTTGTTTGACACTATTGCAAATGCGATTTTCAAACTGTTTAGAGTACCAACTATTCGAGAAGATAATATGACCTCTGAGGATATTTTCGCAATAGTTGATGCCGGAGCTCAAGCCGGTATTGTAAAAGAACAAGAGCAATACTTGATTGAAAATATCTTTGAAATGCAACAACGTACTGTTACCTCCACAATGACAACACGTGAAAATATTGTTTTCTTGGAACAAACTTTCAATAGAGATCAAGTGCTTGAAACTGTAAAAGCAAATTCTCACTCTAAGCTATTAATTTGTGATAAATCCATCGATAAAATTTTAGGCTATGTTGAAACCCATAATATTTTAACGCTTTATCTACAAGAGAAGCAGGTAAAACTAACTGATTCAACTGTATTACGTAAATCACTGTTTATTCCGGACACGCTTTCTTTATACGAAGTTTTAGAACTCTTTAAATCAACCGGTGAAGATTTCGCCGTTATTGTGAATGAATATGCGTTAGTAGTGGGTATTGTTACGCTAAATGATGTGATGAGCATTGTAATGGGTGAGCTAGTTTCTAACGAAGAGGAGCAAATTGTTCAGCGTAATGAACATTCTTGGTTAATTGATGGAGCAACACCACTAGAAGATGTAATGCGTGCTTTAGATATTGCCGAGTTTCCGAATGCAGAGAACTACGAAACTATTGCGGGCTTTATGATGTATATTTTACGCAAAATTCCAAAGAAAACTGATTTTGTGTTATGGGATAAATATAAATTTGAAATTATTGATACCGATAACTTCAAAATCGACCAAGTGATGGTTTCGATCCAAAATGATGTGATATAGCGAATTAATGGGCGGGTGCAAGAACTCGCCCTATACTTAAGTTTAAGCAATTTGCAAATTTTTAGTCAAATTCAACCGCTTGTAATTCTCCTCACTTCCTTTCTTCATACTGTAATGGATACAAATTCAATTTATCCATTAATTTGCGGTCATAATCTTCTTCCGGATTTTCTGTGGTGAGCAATTTATCGCCATAAAAAATAGAGTTCGCTCCAGCCATAAAGCAAAGGGCTTGCATTGCTTCCGGCATTGCGGTTCTTCCTGCAGAAAGTCGAACAAAACTATGTGGCATTGTGATTCTTGCTACAGCAATTGTGCGAACAAATTCCGTCCAATCTAATTCTTCTGCATTAGCTAAAGGTGTGCCTTCTACTTTAATAAGTTGGTTGATTGGCACGCTTTCAGGCTGGGGGTCAAGATTAGCAAGACTGGCAATTAAGCCGGCACGTTCAGGGCGGGTTTCATTCATTCCTACAATCCCTCCACAGCAGACTTTCAGCCCAGCATTACGCACTTTGCCAAGAGTGTCCATTCTGTCCTCGTGATTTCGTGTGTGGATAATTTGATTATAGCGTTCAGGATCAGTATCTAAATTATGATTGTAATAATCCAATCCTGCTTCTTTTAATTCTTCCGCCATTCCTTCTTCAAGCATTCCAAATGTACCACAGGTTTCTAGCCCTAATGCTTTCACTGCCCCAACAATTTCAGATACCACTTTAATATCTTTTGGCTTTGGTCCTCGCCAAGCAGCCCCCATACAAAAACGGCTTGCTCCTCTTTCTTTAGCAATTTTGGCTTTTTCAATAATGGTGTCAATATCCAGCATTGTCTGCTTTTCCAGCCCCGTATCATAGCGAGCAGATTGTGGACAATATTCGCAATCTTCCGGGCAACCACCTGTTTTAATGGAAAGTAAAGTCGAAAGCTGAATAGCATTTGAATCAAAATTTTCCCGATGAATTTGGGCTGCTTTAAATACTAAATCCATAAACGGCATATCAAAAAGTTCTTCCACTTGGCATTTTCGCCAATATTGAGCGGTTGGATGTGGTGTAAGTTCATCTTTTGCTTTGAGTCTTAGCTGGAATGTTGTCATTTATTCTCCTTTTATACAAAAGGACTAAACCTTGCAAAAGGTTTAGTCCTTGAAATATTTAATTATTTTAAATCACAGCTTACAATTTTGGACCTGCCGCAATTAATGCTTTACCTTCATCATTAGTTGCATATTTTTCGAAGTTTTTCACAAATCTACCGGCTAAGTCTTCTGCTTTAGCTTGCCATTGTGCTTTGTCTTCGTAAGTATTGCGAGGGTCTAAAATATTGGTATCAACACCCGGTAATGCTGTTGGAATAGCTAAATCAAAGATTGGTAAGCTACCCATTTCAGCGTTATCGATTGAGCCGTCTAAAATCGCATCAATGATACCGCGAGTATCTTTAATTGAGATACGTTTACCTGTGCCGTTCCAACCGGTGTTCACTAAGTATGCTTCTGCACCGGCTGCTTCCATACGTTTCACTAACACTTCAGCATATTGTGTTGGATGTAGAGATAAGAACGCCGCACCGAAACAAGCTGAGAATGTTGGGGTTGGCTCGGTAATACCACGCTCTGTACCGGCTAATTTCGCAGTAAAGCCTGATAAGAAGTAGTATTTTGTTTGCTCTGGTGTAAGTTTAGATACCGGAGGCAACACACCGAACGCATCAGCAGTTAAGAAAATCACTTTTTTCGCGTGCCCTGCTTTTGATGGCACTGCAATATTATCAATGTGATAAATCGGATAGCTTACACGTGTATTTTCAGTTTTTGATTTATCATCAAAATCAATAGTACCATCTTCACGCACAACCACGTTTTCTAATAACGCATCACGACGGATTGCTCGGTAAATATCCGGCTCATTTTCGATAGAAAGGTTGATAGTTTTCGCATAGCAACCACCTTCGTAGTTAAATACGCCGTTTTCGTCCCAACCGTGTTCGTCATCACCGATTAATTTACGTTTTGGATCGGTTGATAATGTGGTTTTACCTGTTCCTGATAAACCAAAGAATACGGCAACATCACCTTCTTCACCCACGTTTGCAGAACAGTGCATTGATGCAACACCTTTAAGTGGTAAGAAGTAGTTCATCATTGAAAATAAACCTTTCTTCATCTCACCGCCGTACCAAGTACCGCCAATGATTTGTACACCTTCTGTGATATTAAATGCCACAAAGTTTTCAGAATTTAAACCTTGCTCTTTCCAATTCGGGTTAGTTACTTGAGAACCATTCATTACCACGAAATCAGGTTTGAAATCTTTCAACTCTTCTTCTGTTGGGCGAATAAACATATTTTTCACGAAGTGTGCTTGCCAAGCCACTTGCGTAATAATACGCACATTGATACGATGTTCTGGGCTTGCACCACAGAATGCATCAATAATGAACAAGCGTTTGTTTGAAAGCTCATCAGTTACTAAACCTTTTAGGCTTTGCCACGTTGATTGGTTCATCGGCTTATTATCATTTTTAGCCGCATCAGATGTCCACCAAACAGTATCTTTTGTTTTTTCATCTAAAACGATGTATTTGTCTTTTGGCGAACGACCGGTAAAAATACCTGTATCAACAGCTACTGCACCTAAGTTTGTTAAAACACCTTTTTCATAACCTTGAAGATCTGATTTCATTTCTTCTTCAAACAGTTGCTCATAGCTAGGGTTACGAACGATTTCTTTAACATTTGTAATACCTAAGTCTGCAAGTTCTTGTTCAATACGATTTAACATAGTAATTACCTCATAATAGTTATAAAATTCAACTATGCCTATTATACTCAAATGAAATAAAAAAAATGTTACATACTTCAAATTTTTGAAATTTTTCTCCTAAATTTAACAAAATTTCTATATTTTTTTGTTTTACATCAAATTTTAAAATGGATTCAGGCTTGTCAAACCAGAAATTTTGCTACAAGCGGTAAGAAATTTAGGATTTTTTGCAAATTCAAGGTAAAATCTGACCGCTTGTACTTATCATTTAAAACAAAGAGAAAATAAATGCGTTTATTGATTATTTTTTTTGCCTTCCTACTCTGCTTTTTCCAATATAGTTTTTGGTTTGGCAAAAATGGGTGGACAGATTACCAAGAGCTTCAAGAGGAAGTTTCTGCTTTAAAAGAAGAGAATGAGAGATTAACCGCTCGCAATAAACTGATTGAAGCAGAAATCTATGACTTAAAAAATGGGGTAGATGCACTTGAAGAGCGTGCCAGACTTGAACGTGAAATGGTAAAAGAGAACGAAATGTTCTACCGTATCGTGCCAAAAAATAAATAAAAACATTTATGAAAAGAAAAATTTTTGCGGTTATTCCTGCTTCAGGCGTAGGCAGCCGAATGCAGGCAGACAAACCAAAACAGTATTTAACATTAAAAGGGAAAACCATCTTAGAACATACGGTTTCCCTTTTTCTTGAACACCCCAAAATTGCCAAAGTGATTGTGGCGGTAGCAAAAGATGATCCTTTCTATACCGAAATTGCATTACTCAAATCGCCCCAAATCCAAATTGTGTTTGGTGGTGAAACACGAGCAGATTCCGTATTCAATGCGTTAAACGCCATTGAAGATGAAAATACTTGGGCGTTAGTTCACGATGCTGCTCGCCCTTGCCTCAAGCGGTCGGATTTAGATAAACTTTTGCAAATTGAAGATGAGCAAGGGGGCATTTTAGCCACCCCGGCTATTGATACAATGAAGCGAGCCAACGGCTCGCAAATTTTGCATACAGAAGATCGTTCAACTTTATGGCACGCGTTAACGCCACAATTTTTTCCTGCTAAGAAGCTAAAAACTGCGTTAGAAACAGCCTTTAGTAAAAAGCAAATTGTAACCGATGAAGCCTCTGCTATGGAGCTAAGCGGTTATCAACCACAGCTTGTTGCCGGCAGAAGCGATAATATCAAAATTACCCGTCCGGAAGATCTAGCCTTAGCAGAGTTTTACCTCACTCATCATTTGGAGAAATAATATATGATTCGTATTGGACACGGTTTTGACGTTCACGCCTTTGGCGAAAACCGACCGCTCATTATTGCAGGCGTTGAAGTGCCTTACCACACAGGTTTTATTGCTCATAGCGATGGCGATGTTGCCCTTCACGCTCTAACCGATGCCCTATTAGGTGCGGTAGCACTCGGCGATATTGGCAAACTTTTCCCGGATACCGATATGCAATATAAAAATGCTGATAGTCGAGGTTTATTAATTGAAGCCTATCGACAAGTGCAAGAACAAGGATATAAAGTAGGTAATGTTGATGTAACTATTATCGCCCAAGCACCGAAAATGCGTCCGCATATCGATAAAATGCGTCAAACCATTGCTGATGATTTGAAATGCGATATTTCCCAAGTAAACGTGAAAGCCACCACCACTGAAAAATTAGGTTTTACCGGCAGAAGCGAAGGTATTGCTTGTGAAGCGGTGGCATTATTAGTGAAAAGCTAAAACATAAAAGAAAGCGGGTTAAACCCGCTTTCTTTATTCTTGTTCGTAAAGTTTTAAGCTATCTAAAATTTGGGAAGAAAAGTTAATTTCTTTTTTCAACTGTTCAAATTCAGGTGTGCCTTTAATCTTCATAAAGTAATCCAAAAATTGATATTTAAACGCTCGCTGAATGTTTTTAATATTGGCATCATATTGAAAAAGCATATAAGGGTTATAACCATCTAAATAAATGGTTTTTCGCATTGGTTTTAAAGTTTGAAAACCCTCAATAAAGGTTTCCGTCATCTTAACAATCTCGCTTTCAGATTTATTCTCTTGTTTTAAGAATTTCTCTAATGCTAATTCGATTTTAATTTTCGCACTAGAAGCTTTTCTAACAAATAATTGTTGAGGGCTTAAAATCGCTTTTCGTTCACCATTCACTACTTCATATTTGGTTTTACCGTCATTAGGAAACGCAGGTCCTTTCACGGTAATCTTCCCAAATTCAGGGTCAATGAAAGTGTCGCCAATTTTGGCTTGAACAGAAAAAGTAATTGTAGTCAGTAAAATCGTGAATAGTGTTTTCATTTTGTTATCCCTCATTATTTATCCGATATAGAAAAGGCATTGCCGACTAGTAGCATCGAGAGGCTAAAGAAGAATTCAGAGAATAACTTGCAGAACTCAGGGTGAGTGAATTTTTGCCCCTCTTCGTTACCGGTTAATGCACTCCATAAGTTAGGTTCTTGAGTAATAAAATAGGCAATAACCGCAATCATAATGGGCAAAGAAATCCAAAAAGATGTCTTAAATGCAGCCCAAAAAGGTTTCGTTCTCGGATATTTTTTATATAACTCTATGTTTAAAACAAAGCTAAAGAGTAATAACCCATACGCAATCCAATACTGAATTTTATGCTCTTGGCAAATATTGATACCTATACCTCCCCCAATCAAAGCAATTAGAGCGAGTAATATATAGGCAGCATAGAAATATTTTTTATTCATAAAGACCTCATTTAAGTTGAAATAAAATTCACATTCTACATTGTTTTTTTTTTCGTCAATATGAGATGATTATTTAAACAAATCTAGTGGAGGATAAAAAATGCAAAAAACAGTGGGGTTAATCTGCGTGATTGGGCTATATATGCTGAATGTTCGCAATGAATATATGTGGTGGTTAGTTTAGGGTAACAAGCGGTGGTTTTTACGGTAACTTTTGCAAAAAATTGCCAGAAAATAACCGCTTGTAAAATTCTGCCTTGTCTTATTTTTAAATTTATCTATAATAGAAAGCCTTACGCAATGAGCGTAATTCAATGGGGCGTTATTGGTTCCTCGCAATGGTGTTCAGCTTACTTGATCAGGTTCGGAAGAAAGCAGTCTGGGTTGAAATTTCTGTGTGCCGAGGGTCGCTGGTAACGCCCCACCCTTTTATCTAAACTCCCTATCAGGAGAAAGCTATGCTCCAGATCACGCCTATTCCGGCATTAAGCGATAACTACATTTGGGCAATTCGTAAAGAGCAAGATGCAATTATTGTTGATCCATCAGAACATCAGCCTGTATTAGACTTTATTGCAAAAAATTCGCTAAATTTAACCGCTATCTTACTTACCCATAATCATCACGACCATACTGATGGTGTGGCTGGTATTATAGAAAAATATCCAAATACTCCTATCTATGGTCCGCAAGAAGTTGCTGAGTTTGCAAATGTGATTGTTTCGCCAGAACAACATATTAAACTGTTTGATTACAATGTGAGAATTATTGAAAGTGCAGGACATACCGCAGGGCATATTAGTTATTTGTTTGGTTATGATTATCTGTTTTGCGGCGATGCGTTATTTTCCGGCGGTTGCGGACGTGTTTTCACCGGTGATTATCAAGCCCAATTTGATGCGTTACAACGCTTTAAAACTCTGCCTAACTCGGTTCAAGCCTATCCAGCCCACGAATACACGAAGAGTAATCTAAAATTTGCTGAAGCCGTGTTACCTGCAAGTTGCACTCTCGCAGAATATCAAGAACAGGTTGATATTTTACGTTCGCAAAATAAGCCGACTTTGCCTACCACCATTGGGCTTGAAATGCAGGTAAATCCGTTTATGCAAGCGGTCGATTTAGCCGAATTTATTGCACTTCGGAAGAAAAAAGATAATTTCTAACCATTATGGGAGCATTATGCTGATTTCAGTACAAAAGAAAAACTGCTCCCCTCGCCTTCTTTGCTGGTAATGTTGAGTGTTGAGGCGTGTTGCTCTAATGCGTGCTTTACTATTGCCAGCCCTAAACCGCTGCCCCCTGTTTTCTTACTTCGGGATTCATCAACTCGATAAAAACGTTCGGTTAAATGTGGCAAGTGAATTTCAGGAATGCCAATTCCATCATCTTTTACTTCAAATTTCATACCTTGTTCGCACGGTTTCCAACTGATCTTTATATGACAAGCGTGCCCTGAATGTTTAATGGCATTATAAATTAAATTAGACACCACACTATGAAGCTGATGCTCATTACCTAATATTTCTACCTTTGGTTGAATATCAAAGGTAATTTTGTGCGAGTAAGTATTTAAAATTTCCGCATCTTTTTTGAGTGAAAGAATCATTGCAGACATATCAAACAGTTGATGATCTTTATTTGATGAGGTTTCAATTTTCGCTAACATATTCAGCTGCTGTAATAAATTCGTCATTCTCAAGCTCTGTTCTTGCATTGCCTTTATCGCTTTTTCTTGTAGCAAACTTTTCGTAGGCTGATCGGCTAGTATCTCTAAATAACCTTGCAATACCGTTAGCGGTGTTCTTAATTCGTGGTTAATATTACTTAAAAATGTTTGTCTGGAACGTAGTAGTTTTATCATTTCGGTAATATCACGCCCAATAATCAGCAAGGTTTCAGGATCATACTGATGAATGTGAATTTCAATATAACGCTCGTTATAAGTCAGTAATACAAGCGGTCGGCTTTTCTTAGGCTGAGCAAAATAGTGCTTAAATTGTTTGTAAAAAATCACATTGAGGATGTTTTTTTGTGTTTTTTTATGCCAGTAGAAATCAAACATTTTTTGTGCAGCGTTATTACACCAAACCAGCTCGCCATCTGCTTGTGCAATCATAATTGCATCAGGTAAATATTGAATATTTTTATTTAATTTAGACAGCAGGCGTAAATTCTCAAACTTCTCTTTTTTATTTTTATTCCGATAATAAGCTATCGTTTGGGAAAAGTTTTCTAAATTAATCAATTCTAGTTCTTTCTTACTTTTTGGATTTAGGGTCTGAAGTAAACGATGTTCTGTGATGTGGTGCCATACCAATAAGCCAACAAAAATGACAATCAGCCAAGAGCTGAAATCTAAGCCAAATAAACTAAATATAAACGCAATCAAAGCAGATAAAATCAATTCCGCTAAAAAGTTAAGTAATTTTTTCATCACTCACCTTGAATATGCTGTGAAAAACGATAGCCACTTCCTCTTACCGTTTGCACATAGCTATCGCATTGGTAAGGTTCAAGGCTGCGGCGTAAGCGGCGGATATAGCTATCCACCGTTCTATCTTCTACTTCTAAATCATCACCCCAAATTCGATTTAATAATTGCTCACGAGAGTACACTTTTTCCGGGTGTGTCATAAAAAAATGGAGTAATTTGAATTCAGTATGGCTTAAGTGGACTTGTTCAGATAGATAAGAAACTCGTTGAGCATTTTCGTCCAACGTTAAATCGCCTATCTGAATAATTTGTGTGGTTTGTTCGTAAATTCTTCGCCAAACAGCTTCAATTCTAGCTAGTAACACCTTGGGAGAAAAGGGTTTGATAACATAATCATCTGCCCCAGCATTTAAACAAGTAATACAATCTTCTTCTGCACTACGAGCAGTAAGCATAATTACAGGAATTTGAGCGGTTTCTTCGTTCTTTTTCATATATTCAATAAGTTGAACCCCAGAACGTCCCGGTAACATCCAATCTAATAAAACCAATTGTGGTTTTTCTGCAAGTTTTTTCACTGCACTTTGGTAATCTTCTGCTTCAATGACATTATATTGATGTTGCATTAGAAAAAGACTAATCATCTCACGAATGCCACGTTCATCTTCTACCACTAAAATGCTTCTGCTCATTATCCATACTCCAATAGAAGAAATGCAGTGAAATTGATATTAACACTGCATTTAACTGAATTAGCTAACCCATTTTGCCCTGAATATAATCTGCAGTACGTGGAATTTTCGGCTGGCTAAAAATTTGTGCCGTTTCGCCAAATTCCACTAGCTCACCCAAGTACATAAATGCAGTGTAATCAGAACAACGTGCGGCTTGTTGCATATTATGCGTTACCATTGCCACAGTATAATCTTGCTTGAGTTCAGTAATCAAGGCTTCAATTTTCATTGTAGAAATTGGGTCTAATGCCGAACAAGGCTCATCTAACAATAAGACATCTGGTTTGATGGCAATGGCTCTGGCAATACATAAACGTTGCTGTTGTCCGCCTGATAAGCTATCACCACTTTGATGCAACTTATTTTTCACCTCATTCCATAAAGCGGCTTTGGTTAAAGCCCACTCTACTCGCTCATTCATCTCTTGTTTGGATAGCTTCTCAAATAAGCGGATACCAAAGGCAATGTTGTCATAAATTGACATTGGGAACGGTGTCGGTTTTTGGAATACCATACCCACTTTTGCACGAATAATGGAAATATCCGTATCGGTAGTTAATAGATTTTCACCGTCTAAATTGATCTCCCCTTCTGCTCTTTGGTTCGGGTAAAGCTCAAACATACGATTGAATGTTCTCAATAACGTGGATTTACCACAGCCGGAAGGTCCGATAAATGCAGTTACTTTATTTTTCGCAATATTTAAGTTGATATTTTTTAAAGCGTGAAAATCGCCATAATAAAAGTTAAGATTTTTTACTGAAATTTTTGGTTCTACGTTCATTTCTAAACACCTTAATTATTTCTGTTTTGGTTGTAAGAAAACACGGGTTAAAACATTGATACATAACACGAATAGCGTAATTAAAATCGCACCTGCCCACGCAAGATTATTCCAATCTGTAAACGGACTTGCCGCATATTGGTAAATCACAACAGGTAAGTTCGCCATTGGTGCGTTCATATCCCAAGACATAAATTGGTTCGACAATGCGGTAAACAGTAATGGAGCTGTTTCACCTGCGATACGGGCAACCGCTAGTAATACACCTGTTAAGATCCCTGATTTTGCGGCACGGTAACAGATCATCACAATCACTCGCCATTGTGGGCAACCTAATGCAATTGCAGCTTCACGCAAGTTGTTTGGAATCAGGTTAAGCATACTGTCTGTGGTTCTCACCACAATTGGAATAACCAATAATGCTAAGGCTAAAGAGCCTGCCCAACCTGAAAAATGTCCTACTTTTGAAACATAAAGCGTATATACAAACAAGCCGATAATAATTGACGGAGCAGAGAGCAAAATATCATTTAGAAAACGAGTTACTTTGGCAAAACGGCTATAGTTACCATATTCCGCTAAATAAGTGCCGGCTAAAATGCCAATTGGCGTGCCGATAAGCGTACCAGTTCCCACAATAAGCAATGAGCCTAAAATCGCATTGCTTAAACCACCCTGCTCATTTGGTGCTGGGGTAATTTGTGTGAAAAGTTCTAATGAAAGCCCCGAAATACCTCGACTAATCAGCGAATATAAAATCCAACAAAGCCAAAACAAACCAAAAGCAACCGCCAAATAGGCTAAACTTAGCATTATGCTGTTACAACATTTACGTCTGTAAAAACGAGCGTTCTGTAGATTTTTCATTATTTTCCTTCCTTACGCTGCATTCTTAAAATCATTAAGCGAGAAATAGACAGTACAATCGTTGTAATTAAGAAAAGGACTAAACCTAACTCAATTAATGCTGATTTTTGTAAGCCAGATGCTTCGTTAAATTCATTCGCAATGGCTGACGCAATAGAAACCGAAGGAAAAAATAATGAATTTGGTATTTGGAAAGCATTACCGATAACGAAAGTAACTGCCATTGTTTCGCCTAATGCACGCCCAAAACCTAACATAATGCTGCCGATAAGCCCTGTTTTGGTATAAGGTAGCACCACGTTCCATAGCACTTCCCAACGGGTTGAGCCTAATCCGTAGGCACTTTCTTTTAACATTGGTGGCACAATGGCAAATACATCACGCATCATTGAGGCAATGAACGGAATAATCATAATAGCAAGCACTAAACCAGCGGTAAATAAACCAATCCCAAAGGGTGCACCTGAAAATAAATATTCAAGTAAAGGCAGATCACCAAACCATTCGATCATCGTCGGTTGAATATGCTCTTGGAATAAAGGCACGAACACAAATAAGCCCCACATACCATAAATGATGGAAGGAATAGCGGCTAACATTTCAACGGCAGTTCCAATTGGGCGTTTTAGCCATTGTGGCGAAAGTTCGTTGATAAACACCGCAATGCCAAATGAAATCGGTACTGCAATGATTAAGGCTAAACAGGAAGTAATTAATGTCCCCACAATCGGCATTAATGCTCCGTACTGATTCTGTACAGGATCCCATTCGCTATCCCATAAAAAGCTTACGCCAAATTTTTTGATACTTTGCCAGCTTTCTACGAATAACGAAATCATAATTGCAGCAAGCAACAGAAATACTAACCACGCAAAACAAGCGGTCATATTTCTAAAAAATATTTCAAATCGATTTTGATTTAAAAATGGGTTCATCTTAGACATAATTATTTTTCTATATGAAAGCGGTAAAATAGGCGACCACTCCTAACAAGCGGTCGCTTTTTTCATTATTTTTGCAATTCAATATTCCATTTATTTTGAATGCTTTTTACAACACCTTCAGGAATTGGAACATAATCTAACTCAGTAGCGGCATCTTGCCCTTTAGCAAACGCCCAATCAAAGAACTTCACGACATTTTGCGTTGCTTCAGGCTTACCCTCTTTCTTGTGAATTAAGATGAAACTTGCCGCCGTAATAGGCCAAGATTTTTCACCCGCTTCATTGGTCAAAATTACGCCCATACCTTCTGCTTCATTCCATTTCGCATTACTTGCCGCTGCCATAAAACTTTCCTTGTTCGGCTGAACAAATTCACCTGATTGGTTTTGTAACGCTGTCCACGCAAGTTGGTTTTGTTTTGCATACGCATATTCCACATAACCGATAGAATATTTCATTTGGCGAACATAGGCTGCAATGCCTTCATTTCCTTTACCACCGTGCCCTTTCGGCCATTTCACGGCTTTTCCTTCGCCAACAGTTGATTTCCATTCACTTGAAACTTTAGAAAGATAGTTAGTAAAACCAAAGGTTGTACCAGAGCCGTCTGAACGATGGATAACAAGAATATCTTTATCAGGGAGATTTAAATTTGGATTTAATTTTTGGATAGCGGCATCATTCCATTTAGCAACTTTGCCGAGATAGATTTGAGCCAGTAAGTCGCCGGAAAGTTTTAATTCACCCTCTTTAATGCCTGGTAAATTCACAACCGGCACTGTACCGCCGATAATTGCCGGGAATTGTAATAATTGATGTTGTTGTAATAATTCTGCTTTCATTGGGTCATCAGATGCACCAAAATCAACGGTTTTTGCAATAATTTGTTGCTGACCGCCACCTGAACCGATGGATTGATAATTTACTTTATTGCCTGTCTCTTTTTCATATAAAGCCGCCCATTTCGCATAAATCGGATAAGGGAAAGATGCCCCTGCTCCTGTAATAGTGTGAGCGTGAGAAACCGCCGCTACTGATGCAAAAAGAGTACCTAATAACACTATTTTTTTAGTCTTACGCATTAGCATAGTAATTCTCCTTACGTTAGATTGCTGTTGCGTGAGTAAGTGTAAAAAAGAATTATGACAGTTTGATGACAATGCTTGATTTTTTTCATTTTTTTAGAAAAACCTGTGCAAATATCGCTTGTCAATTCCACTCTTGCCTATCCTATGATATAGTTACTACCATTTTTATCTTATTTATTATTTTAGTGAGTGAATCCGTGAACTTTGATCCTCAAAATATGCCCAAACACGTTGCCATTATTATGGACGGCAATGGTCGCTGGACTAAGCAGAAAGGAAAATTACGCATTTTCGGGCATCAAAACGGTGTGAAAGCGGTTCGTTCTGCGGTAAGTTTTGCAGCCAAATATCAGATTAAGGTGCTAACACTTTATGCTTTTAGTAGTGAGAATTGGAGCAGACCGGAAACTGAAGTGTCCGCTTTAATGACACTTTTTATGAAAGCCTTAGATTCTGAAGTCAAAAAATTGCATAAAAATAATATCCGTTTGAATATTATTGGTGATAAATCTGCCTTTAGTGAAAGCTTGCAAAAACGTATTGCAGAATCAGAAAAATTAACTGAAAACAATACTGGGCTAATTTTAAATATTGCAGCAAATTACGGTGGCTATTGGGATATTGTGCAAGCTACACAAAAATTAGCATTACAAGTAAAAGAGAACCAGCTTGATATTGCACAAATTACCCCTGAGTTATTTCAGCAACATTTAGTAACAGAAGCTCAACCGCAGGTGGATTTACTCATTAGAACAAGTGGCGAACAACGGATCAGCAACTTTTTATTATGGCAAATTGCCTATGCGGAACTCTTCTTCAGCCCTGTTTTATGGCCTGATTTCAACGAAGACTCTTTTAGTGAAGCAATTTTAGCTTATCAACAGCGTGAACGCCGATTTGGTGGTTGTTAATACAATTTACAAGGAAACACAATGCTTAAAGAACGTGTACTTTCAGCAATTATTATGATTATTGCCGTATTGGCAGCTATTTTCTGGCTTTCTCCATTGCCATTAACTATCGCATTATCTGCAATTATTGTTGCGGCAATGTGGGAATGGGCTCAATTTGCAGGTTTTAAACGCCCTGTACCTCGTGCGATTGTGGCTATGGTTACTATCTGTTTATTGCTTTTTGCAGTAGTTGCTAATACCGATTATATCCGAGCAACACGTTTTATTACTGATGAAACCACGCCTATTCTCTTTATTGGTTGCATTTGGTGGCTAATTGCTCTTGTATTAGTAGTTACTTATCCAAATTCTGCCAAACTATGGGAAAAGTCGGTTGTAGCTAAATTCTTATTTGGTTTTGCTACCTTAATTCCTTTTTTAATTGGTGTATTAGCATTACGCTTCCATAATTACCATATCGATCCGTATCAAGGTACTTATTTATTCCTCTATGTTTGCTTATTAGTGTGGGGGGCAGACTCCGGTGCTTATTTCTTTGGTAGAGCATTTGGTAAAAGAAAACTTGCACCGAAAGTTTCTCCGGGGAAATCGTGGGAAGGTGTTTTGGGTGGTTTATTAACGTCAGGCGTGATTGCTTTTGCATTCTTACAACTTACACCTGTGAATGTATTCGGCAGAGAATTAGCCACCACACCATTTATTATAGTTTCTATTGCAACGGTAGCAATTTCTGTACTAGGCGATTTAGTTGAAAGTATGTTCAAACGCCAAGCCGGTATTAAAGACAGCAGTAATCTTATTCCGGGACACGGCGGTATTTTAGATCGTATTGATAGCTTAACAGCGGCAATTCCGTTTTTCACAACGTTCTTCTTTTTTGTACTATAAGCTATGACTTCAACTATTGCCTTTTTTGTTCTAATCTGCGTACTGGTATTCGTACACGAATACGGGCATTTCTGGGCTGCACGTAAATGTGGCGTGAAAGTAACCCGTTTTTCTATCGGTTTTGGTAAAGTGTTATTTAGAAAAACCGATAAGCACGGCACAGAATTTGCTTTCTCATTAATTCCCCTCGGTGGCTATGTACAAATGTGGAATGGCGAGCAAGGCGTTGATGCCAGACCAGAACAATCATTAGCGACGAAGTCTGTTTTACAGCGTGCTTTTATTATTTTTGCAGGTCCTGCCGCAAACTTTATCTTTGCTATACTCGCTTATTGGGTAGTATTTGTTTCAGGTATTCCTACTATTAAGCCTGTAATTGGTGAGGTTTTACCTAATACGATTGCAGCACAAGCTCAATTACCTGCTGAATTAGAAATTACAAAAATAGGTAATCAAAATATTCACGATTGGGAAAGTGCTTCGCTTGCATTAGTGGGTGCAGTTGGCAATAAAAATGTACAACTAGAAGGACAACTAATTGATACTCAAGCTACTCAACGCTATGAGTTAGATCTTTCCGGCTGGAATATTGATAGTGCCAAAGAGAATCCATTAACGGTATTAGGTATTCGTCCTAAAAGTACGAAAGTAATGCCTGAAATCAAAGAAGTTGTTGAAAACTCGCCTGCTGAAAAAGTGGGATTGACTTCGGGGGATAGAATTCTCAAGATTAATCAACAACCTTTTGACTGGGCTACTCTTGTGGAAAATGTCCAAACGGGCAATTTAATTGAACTTCAAATTGAACAAAAGGGGCAAATTAAGACACTAAGTCTTCAGCCCGAAAAGCGAGATGACCGCTACATTATCGGCATTGTGCCAACATACGAAAGGCTTGCAGATAAATATCGCACCGAATTAAAATATGATATTCTTACCGCATTTTATAAAAGTCTTGAAAAAGTATGGTCTTTAATTCAAACCATACTACAATTTATTGGTAATCTAATTACCGGTGATTTATCAATTAAAAATTTAGGCGGTCCTATCTCAATGGCAAAAGGAGCTGGGGCAACGGCTGAAATTGGCTTGATTTATTATTTAAGTTTTATGGCATTAATCAGTGTCAATTTAGGCGTAATGAATCTGTTTCCAATTTTACCGTTAGATGGCGGACAACTGGTTTTATTAGCTGTTGAAGCTGTTCGAGGCAAAGCATTATCTGAAAAAATACAGATGCTATTTCAACAAATCGGCATTGCATTTGTACTAGGGTTAATGGTGTTTGCCTTTATCAATGACGTTATTCATTTTTAACAAGCGGTTTATTTTTCTAATAATTTTGCAAATTAATGCAATACAATCATAGGATAATTTCAATGAAAAAATTATTACTTTCTTCTCTTTTAATTGCAAATGGTGTCATTGCTGCACCTTTCGTCGTTAAAGATATTCGTGTTGAAGGCGTTCAGCCAACAACAGGTGCAGCTATTATTTCATCTATTCCTGTTAGAGTGGGTCAAACTGCAACAGATACAGATGTTTCCAATGTAGTTCGCCACTTATTCAATCAGCAACGTTTTGCAGATGTGCGTGCAACACGAGAAGGCAATACCCTTGTTATTAAACTAGCGGAAAAACCGATTATCGGTAAAGTAGAACTTGAAGGCAATAAGGCTATCCCCAAAGACGCGTTGGAACAAAACTTAAAAGCAAACTTAATTGCTCAAGGCGAAATTTTTAATGCTGAAAAATTAGAAGCCTTTAAAGAAAGTCTTGTTGAACATTACCGCTCTACAGGTCGTTATTTAGCTAAAATCGATACCGTTGTAACCAATAATACCGAAGGTGGTGTAAATGTTAAATTAGTGATTGATGAAGGCGATGTAACAAAGGCGAAAACCATTAAATTTGAAGGTAATAACGCATTCTCTGATAAAAAATTATTAGAAAATTTAGATATTCAGCCCGATGTATCTTGGTGGAATATTTTTGAAAGTAGCAAATTTGAACAAACGGCTTACCAAAAAGATTTAGAAACATTGAGAGACTTCTATTTAAATCGTGGTTATGCCAAATTTGCGATTGAAGATACCGATGTGCAATTCAATGATGATAAAACTGAAGTGAACCTCACATACAAATTAAACGAAGGTTCACAATACAATATCAGTGAAATGCGTATTATCGGCAATACTGCCAATATGGATAATAAATTAAATCCATTATTAAAAGATTTTAAAGCAGGTCAAACCTTCCGTAAATCAGATCTCACCCAAATTGAAGAAGAAATTAAAAACATCTTAGGTGATGCCGGCTACGGCTCTGCTAAAGTAGATATTCATCCTCAATTTAATGATGCAGATAATAGCGTTAAAATCAGCTTTGTCGTTGATGCCGGTCGTCGAATTTATGTGCGTAAAATTCGCTTCGAAGGCAATGATGTTACCGCAGACTCAACTCTCCGCCGTGAAATGCGTCAGCAAGAGGGTGCTTGGTTATCAACTAATAAAGCATCATTAGGTAAAGCTCGCTTAGAAAGAACCGGGTTCTATGAAAGTGTTGAGATGTCTATGCAAAATGTAGAAAACACTTCAGACCAAGTTGATGTAGTGTATAAAATTAAAGAGCGTAATACAGGTAGTATTAACTTTGGTATCGGTTACGGTACAGAAAGTGGTATCAGCTACCAAGCAGGTATCAAACAAGATAACTTCTTAGGTATGGGTTCAACTATCAGCTTAAACGGTAATCGTAACGATTATGGTACAAGTATCAACTTAGGCTATACCGAGCCGTACTTCACTAAAGATGGGGTAAGTTTAGGCGGTAATGTATTCTATGAAGATTACGATAACTCGAAAAATGATAACGTCGCTTCATATAAACGCCAAACTTATGGTATTAACGGTACGCTTGGCTTCCCGGTGAATGAAAATAACTCATACTATTTAGGTTTGGGCTATACGCACGATAAAATCAAAAATGCGTCTCGTGAATATACCCGTGAAAAATATGTGAAATCAATGAACTTTAAGTTTGATCCTAACTCAAGCTACTATGACAAAATTAAAGCAGATGATTTCGATTTTTCATTAGGCTGGAACTATAACAGCTTAAATAGAGGTTATTTCCCGACAGAAGGAACTACAGCGAATATCGGTGGTAAAATCACTATTCCAGGTTCTGATAATAAATATTATCGTGTAAGTGCAGACTTTAGAAACTATTTCCCATTAAATCGTGAACATAAATGGGTTATCTCAACTAAAGCGAGCGTTGCTTATACTAACGGTTTGGGTGGAAAAGAAGTACCATTCTACCAACTTTACACCGCTGGTGGTATTGGTACATTAAGAGGTTTCTCTTACGGTGCAATCGGTCCACAAGCTATTTACTACAATGCTAAATCAGGCAAATTTGATAATGTAAATAATGATATTATCGGTGGTAATGCTTTAGTGGCTACAAGTTTGGAGCTAATTACACCAACACCATTTGTGAGCGAAAAATACCAACACAATGTAAGAACTTCTATCTTTGTTGATGCAGCAACAGCTTGGAATACTAAATGGAAACAATCAGAATACCCAACATTACCTAATCACGGTGATTTCAAACGTTTCCGTGCTTCGGCAGGTGTTGCATTCCAATGGATGTCGCCAATTGGTCCATTGTCATTCTCTTATGCGAAACCAATTCGTAAGTACGATAATGATGAAATCGAGCAATTCCAATTTAATATCGGCAGCTCATTCTAATTCACTACAAGCGGTCAAAAATGACATAAATTTTGCAAATTGACCGCTTAATTCAACCGTTTCTTTAAAAAGGAAAAACAATGAAAAAATTATTTAAAATGACAGGTTTAACTATTGCTTTAGCAACTGCAACAAATATGGCTACCGCAGCGGATACCATTGGTTTTGTTGATCCAACTTACGTTTTACAAAACCACCCTGTTTTATTAGACGCAACGGCAAAATTCGATAAATTCGTGAAGGAAAGCCAAGAAAAATTTGCAGATGAAGACAAAAAATTAGCTGAAGAAAATAAAGCATTAACGGCTGAACGTAACAAAATCAATACCGATGCTCAAAAATTACAAGATGAGCAAAAAACTGTTGAAGCTTCTATTAAGAAAAAAGTAGCTGCTTTAGAGAAAGAAGCTCCTCGCTTACGTTCAAAAGATATCCAAGCTCGTCAAAATGCAATTCAAAAAGAAGCAGATGCTTTCCAAAAGAAAGTAGAAGCCATTCAAAAACGTGAAGCGGATTTTGCTAAAAAAGCAGAAGCATTCCAAAAACGTGCTGACGACTTCCAGAAAAAAATTGAGCAAGCTAATAAAGAAAATGGCGGTATTAACCCTCAAGAAGTTCAAAAACAAGCAGTAGATGAAGTTAATGTAACTATTAAAGAAATTGCAAAATCAAAAGGTTATACTTTAATACTCCAACCTCAAGTTGCACTTTATGCGGAAGATGAAAGCAAAGACATTACTGAAGCAGTGCTTGATGCAATTGTAAAAAAACACCCTGATATCAAAATAGAAAAACCGGCAGAAGCTCAACCGGCTGTAGAGAAAGCACCGGAAGCGAAAGCTGAAGAAACTAAACCAGAAGAAGCGAAAAAATAATGGCAAATTTCCGTTTAATTGATTTAGCGGAGCATATCGGCGGTACTCTTAGGGGTAACGCCGATTTGGCTATTCAAAGCATAGCCGCTTTAGATAAAGCAAACAGCTCTCAAATTACCTTTATCTCAAATGCAAAATATCGGGAAAATTTAACCGCTTGTAACGCAGGTGCAATCATTGTTAGCCCCGCAGATGTTGAATTTTGCCGTGAAGATCAAAATTTAATTATTGTAGCGAATCCTTATGTAGCTTACGCATTACTGGCACAATATATGGACTCTACCCCAAAAGCGGCAACAGGCATTCACCCAAATGCGGTCATTTCGCCTGAAGCCAAATTAGGTAATAATGTGTCTATTGGGGCAAATGCCGTGATTGAAAGCGGTGTAGAGCTAGGCGATGATGCGATAATCGGTGCAGGCTGCTTCGTCGGTAAAAATAGTAAAATTGGTGCAAGAACCCAACTCTGGGCAAATGTGTCGGTTTACCATAATGTACAAATCGGTTCTGATTGTTTAATCCAATCTTCAGCCGTGATTGGTAGCGATGGCTTCGGTTATGCTAACGATAAAGGTCAATGGATTAAAATCCCACAAACCGGTGGTGTGATTATCGGTAATCGTGTGGAAATCGGCTCTTGCACTTGTATTGACAGAGGTGCGTTAGATCCGACTGTAATCGAAGATAATGTGATTATTGATAACCTCTGCCAAATCGCCCATAATGTTCACATTGGTTTTGGTACTGCCGTTGCTGGCGGTGTAATTATGGCTGGCAGTCTAAAAGTCGGTCGTTTCTGCCAAATTGGAGGAGCGAGCGTTATTAACGGTCATATGGAAATCTGTGATGGTGCTATCATTACTGGTATGGGAATGGTGATGCGACCAATTACAGAAAAAGGCATTTATTCATCAGGTATTCCGCTACAGACGAATAAAGAGTGGCGTAAAACTGCTGCATTAGTGATGAATATTGATGAAATGAATAAACGTTTAAAATCACTCGAAAAACGTTTTAATGATTAATTATTAGAGGTCTAAAGTGTCAGAAACTACAACTGAAAATCGTGAGTCTAAAATTATTGAAGTTACCGAAATTATGGGTATGTTACCGCATAGATACCCTTTTCTTTTAGTTGATCGTGTAACAGACTATGAAGCAGGCAAATGGCTAAAAGCGATTAAAAATGTAACTTTTAATGAACCGTGTTTTACAGGTCATTTCCCAAATGCTCCGATTTTTCCCGGTGTATTAATTCTTGAAGCGATGGCTCAAGCAACAGGCGTATTAGCAGTTGCAACTTATGGTAAGTTAAATGAAGATGAGCTTTATTACTTTGCTGCGATTGATAATGCTCGCTTTAAACGTCCTGTAGTACCCGGCGATCAGCTTCAACTTGAAGTGGAATTTTTAAAAGAAGTGCGAGGCATCACTAAATTCACAGGTAAAGCATACGTTGATGGAAAATTAGTGTGTGAAGCGGACTTAATGTGTGCACGCCGTAAATAATTTAATCTAGCTAAAATTAAAGGAGCTAACTATGCGTCTAATTGATTCAACCGCTCAAATCAGCCCACTTGCTATTATTGAAGAGGGTGCACAAATTGGTGCTCGTGTTGAAATCGGACCATTTACGGTGATTGGTAAAGATGTAAAAATCGGTGCAAGAACAAAAATCCATTCACACGTTGTAATTAATGGTTTAACTGAAATTGGCGAGGACAACCATATTTTCCAATTTGCCAGTATTGGGGAAATCAACCAAGATTTAAAATACCAAGGCGAGCCGACTAAAGTCATCATTGGTAATCGTAACCGTATTCGTGAAAGCGTAACCATTCATCGTGGTACAGTACAAGGCGGTGGTGTAACTAAAATCGGCGATGATAATTTATTTATGATCAACACCCATATTGCTCACGACTGCTCTATTGGTAATCGCTGCATTATTGCTAACAATGGTACACTTGCAGGACACGTTACATTAGACGATTTCGTGATTGTAGGTGGAATGTCTGCAATTCATCAGTTTGTGGTCATTGGCTCACACGTTATGTTAGGCGGCGGCTCAATGGTTAGCCAAGATGTTCCTCCTTATGTAATGGCACAAGGTAACCACGCTCGTCCGTTTGGTATTAACCTTGAAGGCTTAAAACGTCGTGGTTTTGATAAAGCAACGTTACACGCAATCCGCAAAGTATATAAACTAATCTATACTAGTGGGAAAACATTAGAAGAGAGTTTGGCAGAAATTGAACAACTGGCAGCAAACGAACCGGCTGTTGCTATTTTCAAAGAATTCTTCAAACGCTCAACGCGTGGTATTATTCGCTAAATAATAAAATAAACCCCGAAAATTACATTTCGGGGTTTATTTTTATTCAACCGTAGAGCCTTTTAGCAACTTCCGTAACCAAGTTCGGTTTGGACTTAAATTATGCCAAATATCTTCGCTTATCGGCACTGGCTCATTAGCAATCAAACTTGCTAATAGCTCCCCCAATAATGGAGCGGTAGTCAAACCGCGAGAAGCTAACCCATTCACCATATATAAATTTGCAAAAATTTCCGCATTTTCGACCGCTTGTTTGCGTCTTAGCTGATTGTATAAATTGGCATACTGCTCTTTTTGGCGAGTAAAATGATGAATTGCACCCACCATTGGAATGCGATCTCGAAATGCCGCTCTAATACCAACTTTTGCCAGATTTTGCGAATAATCAATGCCATTTGTCCACTCACAAGCGGTTAAATTTTGCTGAAGTTTTGCAATATTCTCTAAATGTTCTGTTTCGCTAAAACGGGTTTCTGCATTATCTCGAATATGGCTTGCCCCAATACAATGCGTCCCTGATTTCGCCATTGGCGTTAAATAGCCATCATAGCAAACCACACATTTTAGTTTTTGCAGTTGCATTGTAGTAGGAATTTGGCTCACTTGCCCCCGTACAGGGTAAAGTGGAATGCCATTAGCTTGGCTAAATTCATTCAATGTATAACCATTTGCCAGCACAACGGCTTGGTGTTGAAAAACGTCTCCAGCTGTCTGCCATTGCCATTTTCCGTTTGAAAATAGCAAATTCTCCACTTTGTGATTAAGCACTATTTTCAGCCCTTTTGCTTCAAGCCACGCAAAGCCATTTCTCACAAACTGTACTGGCGAAAGCCAACCACCTTGTGGAATAAAAGCCCCACCGCTTGGTACATTTAAGCCTAATTTCTCGCTTAATTCATCAGCAGAACACAATTTAAATAGCGTTTCGTCATCAGTTTGTTCCGCCATTTTGGCAAGTTTTTTCGCTGTTTTATCATTATAGGCATAAAGTGCCACACCATTTAGATTATGCTCAAATTCTACTTCCGCTTTAAGCTGTGCTAATCTTTGCAACGCATAGTCAAAACTGTGAATATAAAACCGCACATTTCGTTCATCGTCATCACTCAATTGTGGATAAATCGCTCCCTGCAAATTACCGGAGGCATTCATCGCTACATTTTCGTCTTTGCAATAAAGCGTAACTTGCTTGCCTTTTTCTAGTAGTGATAACGCCACAAATAAACTTGCCACACCGCCACCAATAATCGCAATATCTTCTACACTTTCATTTTTGGCATAAAAATAAGGATAATTAGACACTTGAATTAAGCTTTCAAGCGGTTTTTCTCCCCACAGCATTTCTCGTTTTTTGCCGAAACCTTTGCGTTTTTTTACATCAAAACCTGCTGCTTGCAAGCCTCGTCTGACACGACTTGAAGCCGTGAAAGTTGCAAAACTGCCGCCATTCGTAGTTAAACGGAACATTTGCTGGTATAAATGGTCATTCCACATCTCAGGGTTTTTATCGGGCGAGAAACCATCTAAAAACCAAGAATCGACTGTACTATTATAAAGATCACCTAACTGAGGTAAATTCTCTGCAATATCACCAAACCATAAATCCAAATAAATATTTTTAAAGTGATAACGCTGACAGCCTTTCTGACGTGGCAACCAGCAAGCGATCAAATTTTCAGATAAGTTTGCAAATTGTGGGTAATGTTGATGAATTTCGCTGAGCTGGCTTGAAGTGAGAGGGAATTTCTCAAATGAAATAAAATAAAGCCGTTTGAGTTTGCTTTGTGGAAATTCCGCTTGAAATTGCTGGAATTTATCAGCAACCGCTAAAAAATTTAAACCTGTACCAAAGCCTGTTTCCGCAATCACAAAAACATCTTTTGTGTGAGATTGCCATTTTTCCCAAAGTTGATTACCTTCTTGGAAAACATAATAACTTTCCGCTAAACCATCTTGGCTGGAAAAATAAATATCATCAAATTGCTCTGAAACAGGCGTATTTGCAGCATTAAAAGAAAGTGAGGCAAAAGTAAGCTTAGACATCATATCCCTCAAAACAAAACACGGAAAACCAAGAGATTTTCCGTGCCTTAATAATGAATAAATATTAGAAAATATTGTAGGCTAAAAAGACAATCATACCAAGTGCGAAAGCCACTGTTAGCATTGAATAACCCAAAGTACCCATATATAAATCCTCATTGTTAGTTATTGTTAAAATATCGGTTTTATTTTAACACAATTTAATGAGTTGTGTCGCTATGCGTGAATAATTTTCGTAAAACAAGCGGTCAATTTTTCCAAATCTTTTACGCCTTTGGCACTTTCAACACCTGAGTTTAAATCCACGCCTAAACAACCTTGAGCTAAGGCAGTTTCAATATTTTCCGCATTAATACCGCCCGCTAATAATGATTTCTGCTTCAACGTTTCTGGAATTAACGCCCAGTTAAAAGTTTTGCCTGTACCGCCTTGCTGGTTCGCCACTTTGCTGTCTAACACATAACGAGCAACTTGTGGATTATTCTCAAACTCTACATTTTCCGCTTCAATATCCACTGATAATGCTTTCCAAATTTGGGTTTGATCGCCAAGTTTTTCAGCCAACTCTGCAATATATCCATCATCTTCAGAGCCGTGTAATTGCACCGCAAATAACTCCAACTGTTTTGCAATTTTCTCCACAAATTCGACCGCTTGATCTTGGAATACGCCCACATAACGAAGTGGTGCATTTACCACTAATTCCTGTGCTTGGCGAAGCGAAAGCTGGCGTGGCGAGCCTTCGGCAAAAATTAAACCACCATACAATGCCCCTAGCTTATACACTGCTTTTACATCTTGCACTCGAGTTAAACCGCACACTTTATTTTCGCCGAAAACCACTGCACGCACCGCATTATTTAGATCCGCATTCCCCATCAGACTACTGCCGATCAAAAAAGCGTTAACATAAGGCTTAATTCGTTTAACCTGATTGTGATCATTAATACCTGACTCAGAGACTAAACAAACATCAACAGGAATGTGGTCTTGATATTTTTCCACCAAACGTACAATACGGTTCATATCAATCGTGAGCGTGTGCAGATCTCGGTTATTCACGCCAATCACTTTCGCCCCTAACGCTAATGCACGCTCAAATTCTGCTTCGGTGCTGGTTTCAGTCAGCACCCCCATTCCTAGCTCGTGAGCTAAATTTGAGAGTTCACGATAAGTTTTATCATCAACTACCGATAACATCAGCAAAATCGCATCAGCGTTATAAAAACGGGCAAGATAAACTTGATAAGGCGAAATCATAAAATCTTTACACAAAATCGGCTGTGTAGTCTGACGTTTAACTTGGTCGATATAGCGAAAATCGCCTTGAAAATATTGCTCATCAGTCAAAACAGAAATCACACTGGCATAGTTTTTATAAACTGCCGAAATACTGTCTAAATCAAACTCTGCTCGAATTAATCCTTTTGATGGCGAAGCTTTTTTACACTCTAAAATATACGCAGGCTCTTGGTGAGAACCTTTTGCCAATTGAGCATAAAAATCACGCTCACTTTTCACGATTTTGTGCTGAAATTCGCTTAATGGGAAATCTTGTTGCTTTTGCTCCACCCAAATCGCTTTATCTTGTACGATTTTTTGTAAAATAGTCGGCTGATTAGTTGAATCGGTATTTTGCATATAAATTCCTAGAGAGAAATAAGTTTGAGTGGTAGAATCTGTGCTTATTTTTACCTGAAAAAGACGAATTTCACAAGCGAAACTGAAATGAAAGATCAAGTTAAACAACATTTATCAGATTTAGAAATTGCCCTGCGTGTTAATCAACTGTGGGAAGCTACTCCGCCAAGCCCTGAGGCACTTGCCAATGAGCAACCGTTTTGTGTTGAAACGCTCACACCAACTCAATGGCTACAATGGATTTTTATTCCAAGAATGCGAGCTATTTTAGAAGCTACCGCCGATTTACCTCGCAATTTTGCCATTACACCTTATTTGGAAGAAGCGTTAAAAAATGAAGCATATTTGCAGGCAATTTGTGAGCCTGTATTGAAATTAGAAACGTTGTTGAAAGATTAATTTCTATTAATCGCCCTCAAAATAATATGACCTTAGACATTTTATACCAAGACGATGAACTTATTGCCATTAACAAACCTGCCGGAATGTTAGTGCATCGCTCTTGGCTAGATAAGCACGAAACAGTGTTTGCGATGCAAACCTTGCGGGATCAAATCGGGCAACACGTTTTCCCAATTCATCGTTTAGACCGCCCGACCTCCGGCGTACTGCTGTTTGCCCTTAACAGCGAAACGGCACGTTTAATGAGTGAACAATTTGAACAACATCAAATCCAAAAAAGCTATTTAGCGGTTGTACGAGGTTATTTGCAAGGTGAGGCTCGGATTGATTATCCGCTGAAAGTGATTTTAGATAAAATCGCCGATAAATTTTCGCAAGAAAAAGAGGCTCAACAGGCAATTACCGATTACAAAGGGTTGGCAACGGTGGAAATGCCTTATGCGGTTGGTAAACACCAAACCGCACGTTATAGTTTGGTGGAACTTTTTCCACAAACCGGGCGGAAGCACCAACTTCGTCGCCATTTGAAACATCTTTTCCACCCGATTATAGGGGATAGTAAATATGGCGATCTACACCAAAATCGAGCCTTAAACGAAAAATCAGGCGTGAGCCGTTTAATGTTACACGCCCATAAATTACAATTTCAACACCCCAAAAATTTGCAAAAAATTGAGATAATTGCACCGCTTGATGAACAATGGCGACAACTCTTTACATTTTTTGACTGGAACTTTACGCAATACTATTAGACAAAGACGAGGAAGATATGGATAATTCACTTCTATCACTCACACACGAACAGCAACAAGCTGCCGTGGAAGAAATTCAAAAACTGATGGCAGAAGGTATAAGTGCCGGAGAAGCCATTCAAATTATTGCTAATCAATTAAGAGAAAAGCACCAAAAATCGGAGAAAATGAACAATGAATAAATTATTCACAGTACTTACCTTAGCGATGGTATCTCACTATAGTTTTGCAGCAGCAGAAAAGCCTGTTACTAAACCATTAGACGGGAAACCTGCTGTCGCAATACAGATTTTTGATGTAAGTGGTAAAGTTGCCAAACCAATTCAAGGCAACAAACTCAATATTGCTAAAAAACAAAATAGACTATGTTGGAACAGCATTAATGTGCCTGTAGAAGGTAAAGTGATGATTGCAGAAGCAATTTATGCTCCGGCAAAATCAAAAGCTATTGCTGAAGGTTCTCAGGTTCAAGCCTCTCCAGATGGCACGAGTAATACTATTATTACCAATTTAAATAATGTAACCGAAAAATATGTGAGTCGTTGTTGGGACTTTGACAAAACCGATCCCATCGGAAAATACAAAATGGACGTTCAAATTAACGACCAAGTTTTCAAAGGCTTAGAATTTGAAATTGTAAAATAAACAAAAACCACAGAGTAATCTGTGGTTTTTTACTATATGCTTTTCAAGATTGCTAAATTCGCCATTAAATAATCTTGGCTTTTCACAAACGCTTTCGAGTCTTCCCAGGTTTCTAACTTCTGATTTACGCATTGATTAAATCGTTCCAACACAGCTTTATTTTCATTTCCTACACGAATAAAATCAGCTAGTTTTTGCTCAAGTTGATAACTATTTTCTTGACGCATTGCTTTTGCAATATCTTGTTCAAATTTGACCGCTTGTCCAACCAAATAGCCACGCTGAGCTTTACTTAAACCACTTAGCCACATTCCATCTGCTTTTGGCATTGCTTCAACTAAGTTAAATAAATCGCTTAAATTGCCTTGTTTTATTTCAAATTCCAACTCAGAAATAGCCTCTTCGCCATATCGGTTTTTAATTAAGCCTTGATCTAATGCTACTTCAATTTCAGACGTTCCAACCTTAAATAACCAAATTTGGCGAGTGAAATCCGTGCTAAAAATAGTTTGCAGACTATTAGCAATTTGCTCTGCATTCTCAAACGGCAAATTAAATTTTTCAACTAACGCAAGAAAATCAGGCTGATTAGTTGGAAGAGATAAATTATATTCAGGGCGAATATGTAATCCACCTACAATTTCGCCTTTGGTTTTAAGCGTAATCTCAAATTGATGGTTTTGCGAGCGAACTCGTAGTCCCATCTTCTGTGAAGCAAAAAACTGCTCTGGAGTATCATAATAGCTATTACCTAGCGTTTGGGATTTCTGCTCAAGCAATTCAAATGCTTTCACACTATTTAACCAATTTTCAATTAACGAAATGTTATGCGGTTCGAGCATTATTTTCAGCTCAATTTCTGCCTGATTTTTGTTTTCCATTTCACACTACTCTGCAACGTTGTATAATCAAGCGGTTATTTTATCAATAAATTTTGCAAAATGTTTTCTAAAATTCAGCATAAACTCAATAACTTTGTCCAACGTGGGCTAGACAACCATTTACGCCTAGCGGTTACAGGCTTAAGCCGTAGCGGGAAAACTGCCTTTATTACCAGCCTTGTGGATCAGCTTTTACATATCAACAAAGCAGGTAATACGCATTTGAATTTATTTGCTCCGGCTCGTAACGGGCAAATTCTGTCCGTTAAGCGAGTCGAACAGGGTGATTTAACCATTCCTCGTTTTGAATATGACAAAAACCGCCAATGCTTTGAAGCTAATCCGCCTCGTTGGTCAAATTCCACGACGGGAATTAGTGAAATTCGCCTTGCGATTCGCTACCAACGCCAACATTCATTACTCCGTCATATCAAAGAAACCGGTACGCTGTATTTGGATATTTTTGATTACCCGGGCGAATGGTTGTTAGATCTACCACTGCTCTCTCTTTCTTATAAAGAGTGGTCGCAAACCCAACAAGCCGTGCATAAAGATGAACGAGCAACACTGGGGGAGACGTGGTTACAAGCGGTCAAAAAAGTCGATCTTTTTGCAAAAGCCGATGAAAACTTACTGGCAGATTTGAGCCAGCAATACACCGATTATTTACTCGCGTGTAAAGCACAGGGAATGCAATATATTCAGCCGGGTAGATTTGTATTGCCGACCGAAAATACTAAAGGTGCACCGGTTTTTCAATTCTTCCCGCTATTAGATTTAAGTGAATCAGATTGGGAAAAGTTGGAGCAAAGCGATAAAAATAGCTTTTTCCACACATTGAAAAAACGTTATGAACATTACCAGAAAAAGATTGTGAAGCCGTTTTATGAGGATTATTTCTCCCAATTCGACCGCCAAGTGATTTTGGCTGATTGCCTCACCCCATTAAACTATGGCTACAATGAATTTATGGAAATGAAATTAGGGCTACAACAGCTTTTCAAACATTTCCATTACGGTAATCGTTCACTGTTTAGCCGCTTATTTTCCTCGAACATCGACAAATTATTGTTTATTGCGACAAAGGCAGACCATATCACCGGTGATCAAGTACCAAACTTAGAAAGCCTAATGCGGCAACTTGTACAAGAAGGTGGCAGACACGCCGAATTTGACGGCATCGAAACAGGCTATTTAGCCATTTCTGCCATTCAAGCAACCGATGCGGTAAAAGTAACTCAAAACGATAAAACCATCAGAGCCATTCGGGGGATTCGCTCAAGCGATAAAAAACAAGTTACACTCTACCCCGGCACCGTGCCGAACCGCTTGCCGGATAAGAATTATTGGCAATTTAACCGTTTTGAGTTCGACCAATTTGAACCGAAACAAATTGACTATGACCAACCTATCCCACATTTACGAATGGATTCCGTGTTGCAATTTTTATTAGCGGATAGGTTTGAGTAATCAAGCGGTGCTTTTTTATCAATTTCTTGCAAATTTTTCCAAAAATTTAACCGCTTGCAAAGATTTTCGTTGTTCACTGTTTAGCTCGTTTAAGGTAGAATTTAAAGAATTTTTATAACACTTTTAAAATTATGGCAAAAAAACCAAAAGTTGCATCAAATACGATTGCATTAAATAAACGTGCCAGACACGAATACTTTATTGAAGAGGAAATCGAAGCAGGGCTTGAATTACAAGGCTGGGAAGTGAAAGCGATACGTGCAGGGAAAGTGAATATCGGCGACAGTTATGTGATTTTCCGTAACGGCGAGGCATTTTTATTTGGGGCGATGATTACCCCATTAAATATGGCATCGACCCACATTGTGTCAGATCCAACCCGTACCCGTAAACTACTCTTGAATAAACGTGAACTGGATTCGCTATTCGGCAAAGTAAACCGTGAAGGTTTTACCATTGTAGCAACCGCAATGTACTGGAAAAGTGCGTGGGTGAAAGTCAAAATCGGCTTGGCAAAAGGGAAAAAACTGCACGATAAGCGTGAAGATATTAAAGATCGTGAATGGCAGGTAGCGAAACAACGCATTATGAAAAATGCAAATCGTGGCTAACCGATACAAAATTCAAAAAATAAACGGACGCACGCAGTGCATCCCTACAAACAAAATAGGAAATTAATATGATCGACCAAAATCTACTTCGTACCAATCTTGATGAAATCGCACAAGCACTTAAAATTAAACGTAATTTCATTTTAGATGTAGAACGTGTAAAAACCCTTGAAGAACAACGCAAAACCTTGCAAGTAAAAACCGAAACTTTGCAAGCAGAACGCAACACTCGCTCGAAAAATATCGGAGCAGCAAAAGCTCGTGGTGAAGATATTTCTGCATTATTAGCCGAAGTGGATTCAATGGGCAATGAGCTGGATAACGCCAAAGTAGAATTAGATAAAGTACAAAACGAAATTCGTGATTTACTTTTATCTGTACCAAACTTACCGGCAGAAGAAGTGCCATTAGGTAAAGACGACAGTGAAAACTTAGAAGTTTCTCGTTGGGGCGAACCTCGTCAATTTGATTTTGAAGTGAAAGATCACGTTGCTTTAGGTGAAAACTTAGGCGGCTTAGACTTTGCGGCAGGTGTGAAATTAACCGCAAGCCGTTTTGTGGTGATGAAAGGCAAATTAGCCCGTTTACACCGTGCATTATCACAATTTATGTTAGATCTTCACACCGAACAGCACGGCTATGTGGAAACCAACGTACCGTTTTTAGTGAACCACGACACCCTTTACGGCACAGGTCAGCTACCGAAATTCGGCGAAGATTTATTCCACACCCAACCTTTGATGGGACAAGATCCAAACGAAGTACAACGCCCATTTGGTTTAATTCCAACAGCGGAAGTGCCAGTAACAAACCTTGTCCGTGATGAAATTATTGATGAAGAGTCTTTACCATTACGATATACCGCTCACACCCCTTGTTTCCGTGCAGAAGCGGGGTCTTACGGACGTGATACTCGTGGTTTAATCCGTATGCACCAATTTGAAAAGGTGGAAATGGTGCAAATCGTTGCCCCTGAAAAATCAATGGAAGCCTTAGAAGAGTTAACCGGACACGCAGAAAAAGTATTACAACTTTTAGGCTTACCGTACCGTAAAGTGCTACTCTGCACCGGCGATATGGGCTTTGGTTCAGCGAAAACTTACGATTTAGAAGTGTGGCTACCGGCTCAAAATACTTACCGTGAAATCTCATCTTGCTCAAATATGTGGGATTTCCAAGCCCGCCGTATGTCAGCTCGTTGCAAAGCAAAAAGCGACAAGAAAACCCGCTTAGTTCACACCCTAAACGGTTCAGGTTTAGCGGTTGGTCGTACACTTGTAGCCGTACTTGAAAACTACCAAAATGCTGATGGTTCAATCACTGTACCTGAGGTGTTAAGACCTTATATGGGTGGTTTGGAAGTGATTACGGCTTAACAGCTAATCTGTAGAAGAAAAAACCAACCTTAGCGATGAGGTTGGTTTCGTTTTAATAAATCTTATCCCTAATCTCTTTTTCAGGATAATTCATAAAAATTTCAGCAATTATTCGGCGATTTTGAACTGTATCTAAACGGATAGGATTTTTCATTCTACCTAAACGAAATGCAATAATTGTTACATTCTTCGGTTCATCTAGTTTATCTAACTGATAAAATACCATTATTTCTCGCTGATAAACCGCTCGCTTTCTAAAACGTAAATCCTGACGAAATGCAACGCCTGATTTTGGATAAATCTGTAAACCATTGATGATATTAGTTTGAGTATGCTCAGAAAATAAACCATAGAATATGAACTCTAATAGGTTATTTTTAAAATCAATACTAATCATCTAATTGCTCCCAAGCTGTTGCATCCCCTTTTGATAGACGTTCAGCTATCTGAGTATAAACGTGTTTGGGTACATCTCTTTTTACTTGGTATGGAGCCGATTGCTCTTCTAATAGATGCTCTTCTATCATTTTAATTTCTTCTGCTGTCCACTCCTCATCTTCTTTATGAACAACAAAATCAGTCTTAACAATCACAATAGACATCACTAACTCCTTTGCACTACTGGTTATATATTCGGTATTTTGCCTGTTCTAAATTCCGCTGTCTAGCTTTTATTCAGCAACATACTTGCAAATTTTTCACCAAATTCCACCGCTTGCCATTCAAAAAAGCCCTGTTTTGCGGTATCATCACAGCAATTTTTTAACTAATTCAAAGCAAGGTTAGATTTTATGCAACAACAATACAACCCAAGTGAAATTGAACCGAAGGTTCAGCACTATTGGGCAGAAAACAAAGTTTTTAAAGCAGTCAAAGACGTTACCAAAGAGAAATATTACTGCCTTTCAATGTTACCTTATCCATCAGGTAAGTTACATATGGGGCACGTGCGTAACTACACTATTGGCGATGTGGTTTCTCGCTATCAACGTATGATCGGCAAAAACGTACTTCAACCAATGGGTTGGGACGCTTTCGGCTTGCCGGCGGAAGGGGCTGCGGTGAAAAACAACACCGCTCCGGCTAAGTGGACGTACGAAAATATCGAATATATGAAAGGTCAGCTTAAAATGCTGGGATTCTCTTACGATTGGGATCGTGAAGTAACCACCTGTCGCCCTGAATACTACAAATGGGAACAATGGTTCTTTACCGAGCTTTATAAAAAAGGTTTGGTCTATAAAAAAACCTCAACCGTAAACTGGTGTCCGAACGATGAAACCGTGCTTGCGAACGAGCAAGTTCACGAGGGTTGCTGCTGGCGTTGTGATACTCCTGTGGAACAACGTGAAATCCCACAATGGTTTATCAAAATTACCGATTATGCTGAAGAGTTATTAACGCAGTTAGATAATCTCCCACAATGGCCGGATCAAGTAAAAACAATGCAACGCAACTGGATTGGTCGTTCTGAAGGGGTGGAAATCACTTTCAAAATCGCTGGTTCAAACGCAACCTTGCCTGTTTACACCACTCGCCCGGACACTTTCTTTGGCGTGAGCTATGTGGCAGTAGCAGCGGCTCACCCATTAGCAGAGTTAGCAGCAGAAAATAATCCTGAATTAGCGGAATTTATCCGTGATGCGAAAAACACCAAAGTCGCAGAAGCTGAGCTTGCCACAATGGAGAAAAAAGGAATGGCGACAGGCTTGTTCGCTATTCACCCATTAACAGGCAAAGAAGTGCCGGTTTGGGTCGCTAACTTTGTGTTAATGCACTACGGAACAGGTGCAGTAATGGCTGTGCCGGCTCACGATGAGCGTGATTTTGAATTTGCTCAAAAATACGATTTGCAAATTAATCAAGTAATTCAACCGCTTGATGGCTCAGAATGGGATTTCTCAAAAGCGGCTTACACCGAACACGGTAAATTAATCAATTCAGCCGAGTTTGACGGTTTAGAGTTTGATGCGGCATTTAATGCGATTGCAGATAAATTAGAATCGATGGATGTGGGCAAACGCCAAGTCAACTTCCGTTTGCGTGACTGGGGCGTTTCCCGCCAACGTTATTGGGGAGCACCAATTCCAATGATGACAACCGAAGAAGGCGAAGTTGCCACCGTTCCACTGCAAGATTTACCAGTGATTCTGCCTGAAGATGTAGTGATGGACGGCGTAAAAAGCCCGATCAAAGCTGATCCGGAATGGGCAAAAACCACTTACAACGGCAAGCCTGCATTGCGTGAAACCGATACCTTCGACACCTTTATGGAATCTTCTTGGTACTACGCACGCTACACTTGCCCGCAATATTCTGAGGGTATGTTAGATTCTGACGAGGCAAACTACTGGTTGCCGGTGGATCAATATATCGGCGGTATCGAGCACGCTACAATGCACTTGCTCTACTTCCGTTTCTTCCATAAATTATTGCGTGATGCGGGTATTCTAAATTCAGACGAGCCGGCAACTAAACTTTTATGTCAAGGTATGGTGCTTGCCGATGCGTTCTACTACACCAGCCCAACGAACGAGCGTATTTGGGTCAGCCCTACGCAAGTAACGCTTGAGCGTGATGAAAAAGGTCGCATTATTAAAGCAACCGATCCTGAAGGTCGTGAACTGGTTCACAGCGGTATGACCAAAATGTCGAAATCGAAAAATAACGGTATCGACCCACAAGAAATGGTGGAGAAATACGGTGCAGACACGGTTCGCTTGTTTATGATGTTCGCCTCGCCGGCAGAAATGACCCTTGAATGGCAAGAATCCGGCGTGGAAGGGGCTAAGCGTTTCTTAGGTCGCGTATGGAATTTAGTGTATGAATATGCACAAAATCCGGCAACTGCTGCATTAGATGTGGATGCATTAAACAAAGCACAAAAAGAGCTACGCCGTGATGTGCATAAAACTATTGCAAAAGTGTCTGACGATATTGGCCGCCGCCAAACATTCAACACAGCGATTGCAGCGGTAATGGAATTAATGAACAAACTCACCAAAGCTCCGCTTGAGTCTGAGCAAGATAAAGCGGTAATGGCTGAAGCCTTAAGTGCAGTTGTGCGTATGCTCTACCCAATCACGCCACATATCTGTTTTGAATTATGGCAAGCTCTCTGCAACGAGCAAAGCATCGACTTCGCTCCTTGGGTACAAGCAGATGAATCTGCGATGGTAGAAGATGAGAAACTTGTTGTGGTGCAAGTAAACGGTAAAGTGCGTGGCAAGATTACCGTTTCTGCAACTGCAACCGAAGATGAAGTCAAAGCAATCGCAAAAGCCGATCCAAACGTTGCTAAATTCTTAGATGGTCAGCAGATTATCAAAGAAATCTACATTCCATTTAAAATGTTGAGTTTTGTGGTGAAAGGCTAAACCATTCTCTTTCCCCTTGTGGGACAAACGCTTGCGTTTGAACGTTGGCTTTGCCAACGGCACCAAAGGAGTGAACGTAGCGAATATTGAGACCGAAAAATGCACCGTTTAGGTGTATTTTTCAGAGAGAGGGGCGAATCACAAGCGGTCATTTTTACTGACATTTCTGCCAAATATCCCCTCTCCCTACTTTTTCTTCTGAACGAAGAAAAATCTATCCCTCTCCCACAAAGGGAGAGGGAAACAAACAAGGAAATCTAGTTATGATTAAAAAACTCTCCCTCGTTGCTGTTTTTGCTCTGACAGCCTGCGGTTGGCATTTCAAAAATAATGAAGTATTGCCTGAATCACTCAGAACACTCACTTTTGAAAGTGCAGACCAACATAGTGATATGTCTCGCATTTTGCGTAATGAGCTACAATTAAGTGATGTAAAATTAGTACCAAGCTCGGCAAATGTATCAAAACTTCGTTTAGTCTCTACCTCAACAGATAGCAAAGTGGTTTCTGTATTCAAACAAGCTCGTGAAGCAGAAAAAATCTTAACACTAAACGTAGATGCTATTGCCGACATTCCAAATAAAGGGCAATATCCGTTAGAAGTATCTGTTCACCGCACTTTCTTTGATGACTCTCGTGCAGCCCTTGCTAAATCTGCGGAACAAGAGATGATTATGAAAGATATGTATGAGCAGGCTTCTCGTCAGCTTATTATTAAAATGGCAACATTGAAAAAAGAACTTTCAAAATAATCATTATAGGGGCGAAATTGCCTTCGCCCATTGTTTATCTGTATGCAAAAAATTTTCCCGGAAACACTCCAACTCTCTTTAAACAAAGGATTACAGCCCTTTTATTTATTAATAGGGAACGATTTACTGTTAGTTAATGAATCCAAAGATTTGATTATTCAATTTGCTCGTTCAAACGGCTTTGATGAAAAGAAAGAGATTGAAATTAAGAATGACACAAACTGGGAAACTCTTTTTGAAGCAACTCAAGAGATGGGGTTATTTTTTACACGCCAAATTCTTATTCTCAATTTTCCTGAATCGCCAACGGCTACACAATTAAAAAAACTTGCTGAGCTTTGTGCTTTAATTCATTCTGATCTACTCTTTATTTTACATTTGCCAAAATTTTCCAAAACGATGGAAAAGCAGGCTTGGTTTAGTCAAATTGAAGCTCAATTAGTGCAAATTAATTGCCAAACACCAGAAATCAGCAAGCTACCACAATGGTTAAGTAATCGAGCCAAAGAGATGAATTTACAGATTGAAGCTGAAGCAAATCAGCTACTCTGCTATAGCTACGAGGGCAACTTACTTGCATTAAAACAAGCATTACAACTACTACAGCTTCAATGCAATGATGGCAAAATTACCCTTAATAAAGTCAAAGAAATAGTGGAACATTCCGCTCAATTTACTCCATTCCAATGGATTGATGCCCTTTTTGAAGGGAAAATCGGAAGAGCTCAACGCATTTTACATCACTTGCAAAATGAAGAAGTACAAGCGGTTGTTTTATTACGCATTGTGCAAAAAGAGCTACTGATTTTGCTTGAAATTACCCACTCTCCAACACCAGTATTAAGTGAGCAAGCTCTCTTTAATGGTAATTTACGAACAGAATTTGACCGCTTGAAGATCTGGCAAAATCGCAGACCATTCTACAGCCAAGTGGTACAACGTTTAACCTATAAAAAACTTTACGCCTTAATCCAACAACTTGCTGAATTAGAGCGTAAAATAAAACAAGAATTTAGCGATGATATTTGGCTAGAGCTAGAGCGTTTCTCTGCTCAATTTGCATAACTAATATTTCTCCAAATCTTCACTGAAAAGCTCCGCCTCTTCACTCGCTATGGCGTGCTTTTCCGCCGCCCAATCGCCTAAATCAATGATCTGACAACGCTCACTACAAAACGGGCGGTATTTACTTTCCTTATTCCAAACTACTTCTTTTTCACAAGTTGGACAATTTACGATGGTTTCTGGCATTCTTTCTCCTTTTTTGCTAATACCAAGTATTTATGATATAACGCTTGAACCTGTTCTTTAATTAAAGGTAATCCTAGCTCAAGCGGGAGGTTATTTTCAATCACATCATCAGCGTAACTTAATCTTTCCTCACGGCTTACTTGAGCCTCCATTATATTTTTAATGGTTTCAGTTTTGCTTTTATCTCGCCTTGTGGCTCGTTCTAACTGAATTTCCGGGCTAACATCAATCACTAATACCCTATCGCAAAACTCGGTTAATTTATTTTCAATTAACAGAGGAACAACCCAAATCACATAACAAGCAGTCGATTCTTGCAATTTTTTTACCATTTCTGCCCGAATAGCTGGGTGAAGTAAATTATTCAGCCAGTTTTTTTCGGTTTCATTGTTAAATACAATTTGACGTAGCTTAGCTCGATCCAGCTCTTTTTCAGCGTTAAGAATATCTTCCCCGAAATGCTCTACTATTTGAGCCAACAGAGGCGTTCCTTTTTCTACCACTTGGCGAGCAACAATATCTGCATCAATAATTTCTACACCAAGCTCGGCAAATAAATCCGAAACTGTTGTTTTCCCACTACCGATTCCGCCTGTTAAGCCGACAACGTAAGTCATAAAAATTCCTCAAAATTAAAGTTTCTCAATTCTAGTAATTAATCCCCCTGCTTTCAAGCGTTACAACAATGCTCATCGCCAAACTCATAAACGGAATAAATGCCAACTTTTCTAAGTTTTGCTTTTTTATCCACCAATAAGCAAAATAGTAAAAAATACCTAGCAAACAGGCAATTAATATCAGCAATAACATTTTTTCTACATCAAATAAGGGAGATAAAGCTAGCAATAACAACATATCACCAGAGCCAAATGTTTCTTTTTTAAAAATAAGAGAGGAGAAAAGAGCTATGAATAGGCAAAGTAAAAAGGTAAATAGTAAAGTCTCATTATGGAAATTATTTAATCCTTTCCATAAAACAAGTAGAAAAATAAGCCCGATATAGCGAGTATCTGTCAGGTAATAGCAAATATCTAAAAGGGAGAGAAAACAAAGTAGAATAAAAATTACGCCAATAGTCGGATTTTCCGAACAATACATAATAAGTGGAAAAAGCAGAAAAAAGAGGTTTGCCCATTTTGTTTGCTGAGGTTTTAACGCAGATTGTGCAATAAATTCCTGCTCGCTTAACTTAAGCTGATTGATTGAAATCATTTCTTGATAAATTTGCTGGTTTATTCGTGTCGCAAATCTTGGGATTTCCGCTTTAAACCAAAATGCGGATAAAATGGAAAGTAAAAGCCACATAAATTACTCCACTAAACTTCCCATATCAAAAATCGGTAAGTATAGCCCGACAATAATCGTGCCGACAATCACGCCCATTAGTAACATCAGCATTGGTTCTAATAGCTGGGAGAGAATATCAATTTGATAATCCAGTTTTTGTTGGTATATCTCGCTAATATGCTCACACATTTTAGCAACATTGCCGCTCCGCTCGCCTATTTCGATCATTTGTGGCATATCTAAGCCAAATACATTTGGGTTAATGCCTTGCGAAAATTTATAACCCTGCTGCAAAAGATTAAGCATAAACTCAACCTCTTTTTGTAATATAGGGTCATCGCTTTTTTCGGATAAAAATGATTTTAATGCGACATCTAACGGAATATGAGCATTCAACATTAATGCAATATTTTGGCTAAAAAAGACTATTCGTGCTTGTTCTATAATTTGCCTAAAAATAGGGAGTTTAGATAATAACCTAAGTTTCAATTTCGTCCCCCAATTCCCTCTTTTTGCAAAAAATAAGAAAAAAATGACCGCTAGTAATAATAAAGTGAATAAAAGGTTTTTCTGCTCAATCAAACATCGAGAAAGAGAAAATAAAATGTCGGTAATCAGTGGTAAAGATTGTGCTTTTGTACCATAAAGCTCGGCAAATTGTGGCACGATAAATACTAAAAGCCCGATAGAAAGAGATAGCGAGATAAACAGTACAATTGCAGGGTAAAACAGGATTTTCTTGACTTTTTTAGCCAGTTTATCTGATTTAACTCTGCTCTGTGCTAAGTTGGTTAAAATCAAACCAAGTTTTCCGCTCTGCTCGCCCATTTTAATTAGTTGAATTTCTTGGTTAGCGATAAATTTATTGAGCCGTTCTAATGATTGTGAAAAAGCATAACCACTTTCAATGAGTTGAATAAGCTCGCTTAGCCATAGATGAAGCTTAATATTTCGACAGTTTTGTAAAATCATTACTAAGGCTTGCTTTAACGGAACGGCAGAATTCACTAACAATGCCAGTTGGGATAAAAATTGGCTGATTTCCTCTTTTTTCGGATTTTGCGAAAAAACAAAGTTTCGGCTAACTCGAATTTGCTCATAACCTTTTGCAAGTAATGTGCTTTCAAGCTCTTCTCGGCTTGAAGATAATAGCCTGCCTTTACGCTTTTGTTGGAAACGATCCACCGCTTTCCAATGAAATTCATAAATTTTAGCCATTTCCTAACACCCTCAAAATTTCTGCCTGATTGGTTTTTCCTTCCGCTAATTTTTCTTTCGCACTTTCAGCTAAGGTTTCAAAATCCAAACAAGCGGTCGTTTTTTCAAAATTTTTTGCAGATCGGCTGAATAGTTGATACACCCCAATTCTTCCTTTGTAGCCTTGATAGCAATTTTCGCAACCGATGCCACCACATTTTGTGCAAGTTCGCCTTAATAAACGTTGAGCTACCACAAGCAACAACGCATTTTTCAGCTCGTATTCTTTTATCCCGAGTTGCAATAATCGCTCTATCGCAGAAGGAGCATCATTGGTATGTAATGTTGAAAGCACTAAATGCCCTGTTTGAGCTGCTCTCAAGGCAATTTCCGCACTCTCTTCATCACGAATTTCCCCAAGCATAATGATGTCGGGGTCTTGACGGAGAAAGGTTCTCAACAGTTGGCTGAAATCAAGATTAATGCCCCTGTTTACTTGGGTTTGAATAATACCTTCTATCTCAATTTCAATCGGATCTTCTGCCGTTAATATATGCTTTTCGCTAGTATTGAGATGGCTTAATGCACTATATAAAGTGATACTTTTTCCGCTCCCTGTTGGACCTGTTACTAAAATTAATCCTTGAGGTTGGTTAAGTGCATTGAGTAATTTTTCTTTTTGGTTTTGGTTAAAGCCTAGCTCCAGAAAATCCAAATTCGTTGGTTTGTTCTTTTGAAGCCGAAGGACAACTTTTTCACCCAAATGGGTAGGTAAAGTTGAAACTCGGAAATCTAAGGTTTCCGCTAAAATTGTTTTGAAGTGAAATTGCCCATCTTGTGGTAAACGGGTTTCACTAATATCTAATTTAGCCAATAATTTAATGCGAGAAATCAGTCTACTCGATAAACTTTGTGGGAGTGTTTTATAAATATGCAGCACGCCATCAATTCTCAGCCGAATGAGTAATTTCTCTTTTTGCGGTTCAAGATGAATATCTGAAGCATTATTTTTTAAACAAAATTTAAACAGATTATCTAAAATTTGGATAATCGGATCATTTCTGTCTATTTGCTCCGAATGTGCTAATGAATACGCTACATTATCCTCATAAATTTCACTCTGAAAGCTACTCTGTTCGGGTGAAAGGGAATTGAGCAGAAACTTCAATTCATCGGAGGAAATCAAAACAGGCTCAATCTGTTTATGGTAGATAAAGGCAAAAATCTCACAAGCACTGATATTTTGCATATCGTCTACCGCCAACCATAATTGAGATTGTGTTTCTTGCAGTGGCACAGCCAAATATCGCAATAAAATCTGTTTTTCATTGCAATTTTTCTGCCACTGCTCGCTCGAAATTTCAATCATTTCTTGGTTGGCTAAATCGGTAACAGTATACTCCATTTTGATTTCCTCAAGATAAATTAGTCGTTTGATGCAGCTGATGCGGTATTACAAAAGCCTGCAGGGAATAAGCTTGTATCGCTCCCTTTACAGCTTGTAGACCAACTAATAGTAGTATTATTTTTTGGAATTGAAGGAGTTAATGTATAGCTATATCCATCAAGCGAGCCTTTCCCTGTTACAGTAATCACGCCTTTATTCACAGTAATCGAATTAAGATATTTGGTTTCATTAATACTCGTTTTATTGGCTTGAATACCATTTGTACCACCGGAGCAATTATCCAGCCCATTACTATTATAAATACACAGCTCAACATCTGATTTATAAGAAGCCGAAGCCCGCAACAGCTCCGATAACGCCGCTTTTTGCGTATAAGAGTTGTAGGACGGAATTGCAATGGTTGCAAGAATGGCAATAATAGCAATCACGATCATCAACTCAATTAAGGTAAACGCCTTGTGTAATTGACGAGTGTAAAGCGGTCGAAAATGTACAATTTTTTGCATATAAATTCCTTATGAATAAAACGCCAAAACAGCTTGGCGATGAAAGTGTGCAAACTTTTTACCATTTTTGCGATAAACAAATTTCAATTTTTCGATGCAGATCGAAAAAATAAAATTTCCATCTGTTTATCCATACAGTTTTTTGCTAGAATTCTATAAATTTGAGGATTGAGGATAAAAAATGGCAAAAGCACCAAAAACCGCCTATGTTTGTAATGATTGCGGTGCAGAATATTCCCGTTGGATGGGGCAATGCAAAGAATGTAAGGCTTGGAATACGATTAGCGAAGTACGATTAATTTCGAGTAAAGAAGCTGCAAAATCTGACCGCTTCAGTGGCTATGCTGGCGAAACCTCAGGCAAAGTACAGGTACTTTCCGATATTAGCCTACAAGAAGTACCTCGTTTTAGCAGTGGCTTTAATGAGTTGGATCGTGTGCTAGGTGGTGGTGTTGTGCCGGGTTCAGCTATTCTGATTGGCGGACACCCCGGTGCTGGGAAAAGTACATTATTGCTACAAGTAATGTGCGGATTGGCTCAACATATCCCAACTCTCTATGTAACAGGGGAAGAATCATTACAACAAGTTGCAATGCGTGCTAATCGTTTGGGTTTACCTACGCAAAATCTAAAAATGCTCTCTGAAACTTCTGTAGAGCATATTTGCAATATTGCCGACCAAGAAAAGCCGAAAATTATGGTGATCGACTCTATACAAGTAATGCACTTGTCAGATATTCAATCTTCTCCCGGCAGTGTTTCACAGGTTCGAGAATGTGCCTCGTTTTTAACTCGTTATGCCAAAACCCGCCAAGTGGCAATTATTATGGTTGGGCACGTTACCAAAGATGGTACTCTTGCCGGTCCAAAAGTATTAGAACACGCTATTGATGCCTCATTATTACTGGAAGGTGAATCTGACTCTCGTTTTAGAACCTTACGTAGCCAAAAAAACCGCTTTGGTGCGGTCAATGAATTAGGCGTATTTGCAATGACAGAGCTGGGCTTGAAAGAAGTTAAAAACCCTTCTGCCATTTTCTTGAGCCGTAGCGAAGAGCAAACACCGGGTAGCTCGGTAATGGTGCTTTGGGAAGGGACACGTCCATTACTGGTTGAAATTCAAGCGTTGGTGGATCACTCGATGCTGGCTAACCCTCGCCGTGTAGCAGTCGGTTTAGATCATAACCGTTTATCGCTATTACTTGCCGTTTTGCATCGACACGGCGGATTACAAATGTCGGATCAAGATGTTTTTGTGAACGTGGTTGGTGGCGTAAAAGTAACAGAAACCAGTGCCGATCTCGCCTTGATCTTAGCGTTAATTTCAAGTTTCCGAAATCGCCCTTTGCCGCAAGATTTGGTTGTGTTTGGTGAAGTAGGATTAGCTGGCGAAATCCGCCCTGTTACCAGCGGACAAGAACGTATCAGCGAAGCCGCTAAACACGGCTTTAGGCGAGCGATTATTCCACACGGAAACGCTCCCAAAAAAGCGATTAAAGATATGGAGGTATTTACCGTGAAAAAACTCAGCGATGCGTTGGATATTCTTGGCAATCTATAAAATAACAATACCGCTTAAAGCTAGGCTATAAGCGGTCTTTTTTCACTAAAATTTTACGCCTGTGCGACTTCGGATTTATTACCTTTAAAAATATAATACAAATTAATACAAACCACCAAAGCATTTAAACCTGTTACCGGAATTGAGCCAATCAGCAAACCATAAACCACAAAACAGGCACAACCTAATGAATTGACTAAGCGAAGTTTAATCACATCTTTTAATAAAAACGAACTAGCAACTAATACCATTGCAACATAGCCTAAAATTTCAACATAGTTCATTGAAGTCTCCTCAAATTAAAATAAACACCTATATTCTAAAATGTCTGCGATTATTTGTATCTAAGGCTAAAAATAGCAAAGGTTTGCGTTCATATTTTTCTTTTTGATTGATGATTAATTAACCATTATTTTCGTGTTAGTGGCATAGAATATGCAAAAATACCGCTTGAGATCATCACTACAAGCGGTATTCTTTTACTCAAAATTTGCAAACTGATAAATCTATTTCATCATAGCCATCCATTTATCAACGAATGTATTAAGGAATAATTACCGGAGCCCATACAAATCCGAAAGCCAGCCCAACAAGTACACCCACTAGTGCAGGAAGCATAAATGGATGATCTACCACATACTTACCTGCACGGGTTGAACCGGTTGTGTCTAACTCCATTGCGGCTAATGACGTTGGATAGGTCGGTAAAATAAAGATACCGGTAATGGCAATAAAAGAGGCTAGAATTGACCAATTTGGAATTCCTAGACTTACTGCAAGTGGAATAATCAACGCTGAAGTTGAACCTTGTGAATAAAGTAATGCACAGGTAAAGAAAAGCACGACTGCCAGTAACATTGGGTACTGTGTCAAAATATCACCGATAGAGCCTTTAATTTCAGCCAAATGAGCATCAACAAAGGTCATACCTAGCGTTACAATACCGATAATCACCGCAATCGAAGTCATCCCTGAACGGAAAATGGAACTCGTGACAATCAAATCTGGTTTGATTCTACCTGCCAACATCATTAAGCAAGAGGATGCGAGCATCATAACGATAATAATATCGCGAGTACTCATTGATTTGCCACTTTCATATACCGGTTTTAGGCCGGGTACTGCTGCAAATAATACCACTAATACTGTTGCAGCTAAGAAAATACCGATTGATAATTTTGCCCCTTTACGTGCTGTAAACTGGCTACTTGAATTATTAGATGGGCTAACCAACCCTGCTTTTAAACGTTCTAAATAGACAGTATCATCTTGTAATTCAACCCCTTGTTTAGATGCTACAAAAGCAGCCACTATTGAGGCAATAAAAGAAGCAGGTAAACAAACCGCTATCACTTGAAAAAAGGTCACACTATTGTTTTCCATAACTGCTATCATTGCCGCCATCGCAGCACTCAACGGTGATCCCACAATCGCTAATTGAGAAGATACTACTGCTCCAGCTAAAGCTCGTGATGGGCGAATCCCACTCTCTTTTGCCACTTCTGCAATAACAGGTAACGTGGAGAATACAATAAAGCCTGTTCCCGCCATAATTGTCATTAACCACGTAATCATCGGTGCAATAAAATTGATATATTTCGGGTTTTTACGCATCAACACTTCAGCATAACACACCAGTAGATCCATACCACCCACCGCTTGTAGCACGGCAGCAGCAATGACTACTGTCATAATTATCAACATTACATCAACCGGAATCGATCCCATTGGCAAACCAAAACCTAAGGTTAAAATAGCTAAACCTAAACCGCCATATAAACCAATACCTAAACCGCCGGAGCGAAGTCCTAAATAGATAGCAGCAAGTACCACAAAAATTTCTGCATAAATCATCTTAATCTCCTTAAAAATCAGTGGGCTTGATACCAATCAATCGCTGATCGAACCAGCGTTAAAGTGGAATCAATATAGCGTTCAGACTCTTGCTCAATCTCTCTTGCCAAAATAATCGGTACTTCGGTACAACCTAAAATAATGACTTCAGCACCGAGCTGAATTAACTCATTACGCTGTTTTATCATCAATTCCGTAGCTTTATCTGTTTCGCCGGACTTCAACAAATAGATGCTTTCCATCACCTCTTTTTGCCCTAATTCTGTTGGGCGAATAAAAGTTAAGCTCTGAGCTTCAATCCTCTTTTGATAAAGTCCTGTCGCTAAAGTCGCATCAGTTGCCAATAAACCAACCCGCTGCTTCCCTCTCTTAACAACTTCATTAATCGTACTGTCAATCATACTTAGCATCTCTACTCGGCTTTTCTTTTTCAAATGTTCAAACCAGTAATGAGCCGTATTACAAGCAATAATAATGCAAGTAGCACCTGCATTTTCTAGCCCTTTGATATACTTCTCCATCACGAAAGCAGGATCTTCACCATTTGCCAAAATACAACGGGTTCTATCCGGAATATCGGGAATAGAGGAAATTAACAAAGGGATATGAGCTTGATCACAATCAGCAGGCGTTAAACGGATAAATTTTTGAAACATATCCGCTGTTGCTGCTGGTCCCATTCCCCCCAAAATACCAATCACATTTCTTGCCATAAATATCTCCTTATAAGACTGAATAACTGTAAAGAGTTATACAAACAAGCTATGTGAAAAAGAAATGCAATAAACCGAACCAATATGCAAAAAATGCAACACCATATTTTATCAATGGAAAAAATGCTTTAAAATCAATAAAATATTGTTATTTTAATAATAACCTTAATGCATTTGGTCGAACTCAAATGCAAAATTTGCATTAGGTGATGTATGAAAAATATAGAAACAAAATGGTTGGAAGATTTTTTGACTTTAGAGGAATGCCGTCATTTTTCACAAGCAGCAGAAAAACGGAATTTATCACAGTCTGCATTTAGTCGGCGGATTTTGTCGTTAGAAGAAGTGGTAGGAGTAAAATTATTTGATCGCACGGCTATTCCATTGCAGCTCACCGAACAAGGAAAATTATTCCATTCCCAAACACGTAATTTATTACAGCAATTACGCGATAATCTTGATGAGTTACTAGGACATAATTGCAATTTACCGAACATAAAATTTGCGGCAGCCCATTCATTATCACTATCGATTATGCCTAAATTAATTAAACAACTCTCTCAAACCAATGAGAATTTTATTTATTCTGTTGAGGCTATTGATGTAGATCAAACCGTAAATACCCTTATTGAAGGAAAGAGTGATTTTATTTTTTCATTCTACGATGAGAAATTAATGCACCCACCTTTTATGTCATTAGAAATTTTACAATCTCAACTCTATCCTATTTCCCCAACAGATATTACAGGGGAAGCATTATTTAATTTAAAAGATCAAAATATCCCCCTATTAAATTATACGCCAAACTCCTATATGGGACGTTTAGTTAACCGGAAATTAGCCCAAACACCGCAATTGAATACTAAAACAAAATTTATTTCATCAATGTCTGAATTACTTAAAAATATGTTACTGAACCAACAAGGGATCGCTTGGTTGCCTGAATATGCAATTAGTGAAGAGTTACAAAATAAAAAAGCGATAATATTAAATAATAGTGAATTGGTTATTCCAATTAAAGGGTATATTTATCGAATGGATACACGGTTAAATAATGCTGCGGAACGTTTTTGGAATAACTTGCAGCATATTCAATTATTAAAGGGATAATTAATAAAAGGGGTGTGATACTCTCCCCTTTTATCTTAATGTCGTTCCAATCGCATAAAACGACAACAGTATGAATTATTTTCATCAATTTCTGACCATTTTTCTTCCACAAGTTGCCAATGTTCTTCATCAAATTCGAAGAAGGTATCGCCCTCAATTTCTGCCTGAATTTCGGTTAAATAAAGCGTATCTGCCGTTGGTAAGGCTTGTTTAAATAACTCTCCGCCACCGATAATCATAATTTCATCGCTATTTGCAAAACTTTTGGCTAATTCGACCGCTTGTTCCAATGATGTTGCCGAATAAGCCCCTTCCACCTCAAAACCTGAACGAGAAAGAATAATGTTCGGGCGTTTTGGTAGTAGTCTGCCGATGGATTCATAGGTTTTTCGCCCCATAATCACTGGTTTTCCTACTGTATTTTGGCGAAACCACGCCAAATCTACAGGTAAATGCCACGGCATTTGGTTATCTTTACCGATGACTTTATTTTGGGTGCGGGCAACAATTACGCTAATTTTCATTTTCTATCCTTTTATGCAATTTGGTTTGATTTTATATCAAATTAAGCGTGATTTTACACCTTAAAAGTGATAATTTTATTCGTATAATTTTTAAATAAAGTGAATCAGTTATGTCAAAAACTATCGTCATTAAATTTGGAACGAGTACCCTCACTCACGGCACAAAAAGTTTAAGCCGCCCTTATATGCTGGAATTAGTGAAGCAAATTGCCGAACTTCATAAAAATCATCGGGTCATTGTTGTAACCTCTGGTGCAGCTGCAGCAGGGCGTGATTACTTAGGGCACCCTGAACTACCGAAAACTTTAGCCTCAAAGCAAATGCTTGCGGCAGTTGGGCAAAGCCAGCTTATTCGTGTGTGGGAAAACTTATTTGATATTTATAATATTCACATCGGGCAAATGCTATTAACTCGAGCGGATCTCGATGACCGTGAGCGTTTTTTAAATGCTCGTGATACACTTGATGCTCTACTCGCTCAAAAAATTATCCCTGTCATCAATGAAAACGATGCGGTCGCTACTGAAGAATTTAAAGTAGGCGATAACGATAATCTCTCGGCTCTTGTGGCAATTCTCGCACAAGCAGATCAGCTCTATTTATTGACTGATCAAAAAGGGTTATTCAGTGCCGATCCTCGTTCAAACCCAGATGCTAAATTACTCTCGGTAGTTGAAAAAATCACCCCTGAAATCCGCCAAATTGCAGGCGGCAGTTCAACCGGCTTAGGCACGGGTGGAATGAGTACCAAGATTACCGCTGCTGATATTGCCACCCGTTCAGGCGTAGAAACTATCATCGCTTCTGGCTCTCGCCCAAATGTGTTGGTGGATTTAGCCAATGGTGAAAACATCGGTAGTAAATTTTTAGTGCAATCTGACCGCTTGGAAGGTAGAAAACGCTGGCTGTTTGCCGCTCCACAAGTAGGGGAAATTGTGGTGGATCTGGGAGCAGAACAAGCATTGCTCGCACATAAATCACTGTTGCCTGTGGGCGTTTCTGAAATCAAAGGCGAATTTACTCGAGGTGAGGTGATCAAAATCTTCAACCAAGACGGGAAAGCAATTGCTCTCGGCATCGCTCGCTATAGCAGTGAAGCACTACTTCGGATTAAAGGCAAAAAATCGAAAGAGATTGAATCGCTACTGGGCTATGAATTTGGCTCGGTTGCCGTTCACAGTGATGAAATGGTGGTGTATTAATGGAACTTGGAATTGATATTTTAGCTATTTTATTTGGTGTTGCTATACTTGCCGGCTTTATTGATGCAATTGCCGGCGGCGGTGGTTTACTCACTATTCCGGCATTGATGGCGGCAGGGCTGCCACCGGCAATGGCTTTAGGTACAAATAAATTACAAGCCTGTGGTGGATCATTTTCCTCCTCATTTTATTTTATCCGTAAAAAAGCAGTTAATATAAAACAGATGTGGCTGATTATTTTATGTACATTTATCGGCTCAACCTCTGGCACTATTTTTGTACAGCATATTGATGTGGAGTACTTAAAAAAATTATTACCATTTTTAATTTTAATTATTGGTATCTATTTTTTATTTAGCCCAAGTATTGGTGACGAAGATCGTAAACAACGAGTGAACCTGACTACTTTCTCGTTTACCGCTGCCGTTATATTCGGTTTTTATGATGGTATGTTTGGACCAGCTGCTGGTTCTTTTATGACTCTTGGCTGTATCCTATTACTCGGCTTTAACTTATCAAAATCGGTCGCGCACGCTAAAATTATGAACTTTACCTCTAACTTTGCCTCACTTATTTTCTTTACAATTGGTGGTGCTGTTATCTGGAAAGTCGGTTTAATTATGATGGTAGGGCAATTTATTGGTGGCACACTCGGTGCTAAAATGGTAATGACAAAAGGCAAAAAATTAATTCGCCCAATGTTGGTAACAATGTCATTTATTATGGTTGCCAAAATGCTCTATGAACAAGGAATTTTTAATTAACAATGAATAAAGCAAAACGTGTTGAAATTTTAACTCGCTTACGAAACGAAAATCCGCACCCGACAACGGAGCTGAACTACAGTAATCCGTTTGAATTATTGATTGCGGTTATCCTTTCTGCACAAGCAACAGATAAAGGAGTAAACAAAGCAACCGATAAATTATTTCTTGTTGCCAATACGCCACAAGCAATTTTAGATTTAGGTGTAGATGGGTTAAAAGAGTATATTAAAACGATCGGATTATTTAACAGCAAAGCGGAAAATATTATCAAAACCTGCCGAGATCTGATTGAAAAACATAACGGTGAAGTGCCGGAAGATCGTGATGCTCTCGAAGCTCTTGCCGGTGTGGGTAGAAAAACCGCCAATGTAGTGATGAATACCGCTTTCGGACACCCTACCATTGCGGTAGATACGCATATTTTCCGTGTGTCTAATCGTACCAATTTTGCTCCCGGTAAAAATGTAGTACAGGTTGAAGAAAAGCTACTTAAAGTTGTGCCCGATGAATTTAAAGTGGATGTTCACCATTGGTTGATTTTACACGGTCGCTACACTTGTGTTGCCCGTAAACCTCGTTGTGGCTCGTGCATTATTGAAGATTTATGCGAGTTTAAAGAAAAAACGGATATGTAAGCGGTCATATTTTTAGAGAGTTTTGCAAATGGATATCTATTTAGTTGGCGGTGCGGTGCGAGATCAGCTTCTCGGCTTACCTGTGAAAGACCGAGATTTTTTAGTGGTGGGAGCAACTTCAGAGCAATTATTAGCACAAGGCTTTCAACAAGTGGGGGCTGATTTTCCTGTTTTCCTCCACCCTGAAACTAAAGAAGAGTATGCTTTAGCCCGCCAAGAACGCAAACAAGGCAAAGGCTACAATGGTTTCATCTGTGATTTCTCGCCAACTGTTACACTTGAACAAGACTTAATCCGCCGAGATTTAACCATTAATGCCATTGCACAAGATAAAACAGGGAAGATTTTTGACCCTTATGGTGGTGTTCAAGACTTAGAGAACAGAATTTTACGCCATATCTCCCCTGCTTTTAGTGAAGATCCTCTGCGTGTATTACGTGTTGCCCGCTTTGCTGCTCGTTTCTACACTTTGGGCTTTACCATTGCAGATGAAACCTTAGCTCTAATGAGAGAACTCTCCAGTAGCGGTGAGCTAGAAAGCCTTACCGCTGAGCGGATATGGCTTGAGACAGAGAAAGCCTTTACAGAAGCAAGTCCCCAAGTTTATTTCAACGTTCTACGCCAAGTTGGGGCGTTAAAAGTGCTTTTCCCAGAAATCGATAAACTCTTTGGCGTGCCACAACCTCCTCAACATCACCCAGAAATCGATTCTGGCATACATACGTTAATGGTATTAGAACAGGCTAAGCGATTTGCAAAAAATGCGGAAAATCCGACCGCTTTACTCTTCTCTGCCCTATGCCACGACTTAGGAAAAGGAATAACCTCTTCAGATATTCTCCCGCATCATTACGGACACGAGGTAAAAGGCATTCAACTCACTCGAAATTTAGCCAATCGACTCAAAATTCCAACAGAGGTTAAAGATTTTGCTCTTTTAGTAACCGAATACCATACCCATTGCCACAAAATAGCAGAACTCCGTCCTGAAACCGTTATTAAACTCTTTAATGCTTTAGATGTTTGGCGAAAACCAAAACGATTTTTTGATTTTCTGCTCGCTTGTGAGGCTGACGCAAAAGGGCGATTAGGCTTTGAAAACCGAGATTACCCACAAGCCGAACTGGCAAAAAGTTATTATCACGCGGCAATGGAAGTAGATGTTCAACAAGTTATTCAAGAGGGCTTTGAAAAACAAGCTATTCGAGAAGAGTTAAATAAGCGTAGAGCTTATGCTATCAAAAGATGTAGAAGAATTTAAATAAATTTTAAGTTGAATTTTTATGTTGAAATATTGCATAAAAATTCACTTTGTTATATTTTAGAACTATCTCTTGCATTCAAACAATCGCTAAACTACAATTAGCCGCCTACTTCTAGTATAGGTTAATGGCGACTTATAAGTACCAACCCAAATTCAGTTTAGGAGTAAACTATGTACAAAAAAGCTATTCTTGTTCTTGCCGATGGCTCAGTCTTTTATGGCAGATCTATTGGTTCTGATGGTCATTCAATCGGCGAAGTGGTTTTCAATACCTCTATGACTGGTTATCAAGAAATTTTAACTGATCCTTCATATACACAACAAATTGTAACTTTAACTTATCCACATATTGGTAATACTGGTGTCAATAATGAAGATACAGAATCACATAAACCTTGTGCCTCTGGTCTGATCATCCGTGATCTCCCTCTGTTACATAGCAATTTCCGTTCTTCCATTTCCCTTTCCGATTATTTAATTCAACATAATATTGTCGCTATTGCCGAGATTGATACTCGCCGTTTAACCCGTATCCTGCGTGAAAAGGGAGCTCAAGCCGGTTGTATTTTTGTAGGTGAACACAATGAAGAAAATGTAGCAAAAGCCCTTGAATTAGCACAGAGCTTTGGTTCTATGGCTGGAAAAGATCTGGCACAAAATGTAACCTGTTCAGAACTTTACCAATGGACACAAGGCGAATGGCAACTAGGCAAAGGCTATGTACCACAAGGCAATACCCGATTTCATATCGTAGCCTATGACTACGGAGCGAAATATAATATTTTACGAATGCTTGCTGAACGAGGCTGCCGTATTACCGTAGTACCAGCTAAAACTTCTGCTGAAGCAGTACTTGCTCTTAACCCTGATGGTGTATTTCTGTCTAATGGACCGGGCGATCCTGAGCCTTGTGATTATGCGATTACTGCGATACGTAAACTTCTCGAGACTAAAAAACCTATTTTTGGTATCTGTTTAGGACATCAGCTACTCGGCTTAGCCGCAGGTGGAAAAACAAAAAAAATGGCATTCGGACATCACGGTGCGAACCACCCTGTGCAAGATCTTGATAGCCAGAAAGTATTAATTACCAGCCAAAATCACGGCTTTGAAGTTGATGAAGCAAGTTTGCCAAGCAATGTACGAGTAACTCATCGCTCCTTATTTGATGGCTCGGTACAAGGCATTGAACTAACAGACCGACCGGCATTTTCGTTTCAAGGACACCCTGAGGCGAGTCCAGGTCCAAATGATGTCGCCTACTTGTTCGATAAATTTATTGAGGATATGCGAAAAGCTCAATAGAACAGAGCTAAGACTTGCCATCTTAACAAGCGGGTGAATTTTATTGGAAATTTGCAAAATTTCTCTAGATTTTGACCACTTGTAAATTAGGCACTTACGCCCAATCGTACACCTAGTTTAATATCGGACACCAAGCTCCGATCTACAAAAGAGAAAAATAAAATGCCAAAAAGAACAGATATAAACACAATCCTAATTATTGGTGCAGGACCTATCGTTATAGGGCAAGCCTGTGAATTTGATTACTCAGGGGCTCAGGCTTGCAAAGCTTTGCGTGAAGAAGGCTATAAAGTCATCTTAGTAAACTCCAATCCGGCTACAATTATGACTGATCCAAATATGGCTGATGTTACATACATCGAGCCAATTGAGTGGCAAACAGTTGCAAAAATCATTGAGAAAGAACGACCTGATGCTATCCTCCCCACGATGGGAGGACAAACGGCATTGAATTGTGCTCTAGCACTCTCCCAACACGGTGTATTGAAGCAATATAATGTAGAGCTTATCGGTGCAACTGAAGATGCAATTGATAAAGCTGAAGATCGCGGACGTTTTAAAGAGGCGATGACCAAAATCGGTTTAAATACACCAAAATCTTTTGTCTGCCATAGCTTTGAAGAAGCTCTTATTGCTCAAGAAGAAGTCGGTTTTCCAACCCTTATTCGCCCATCTTTTACAATGGGGGGATCAGGTGGTGGAATAGCCTACAACCGTGATGAATTTATGGCGATCTGCGAACGAGGATTTGAAGCCTCTCCCACTCACGAGCTATTAATTGAGCAGTCTGTACTAGGCTGGAAAGAATATGAGATGGAAGTAGTGCGAGATAAAGCAGATAACTGCATTATTATCTGTTCAATTGAAAATTTCGATCCAATGGGTGTACATACTGGCGACTCAATTACTGTTGCACCGGCTCAAACATTGACTGATAAAGAATATCAAATTATGAGAAATGCTTCTCTTGCCGTATTACGTGAAATTGGTGTAGATACCGGTGGCTCAAATGTGCAATTTGCAATCAATCCTGAAAATGGGGAAATGATTGTAATTGAGATGAATCCACGTGTGAGCCGTTCTTCTGCTCTTGCTTCAAAAGCAACTGGTTTCCCAATCGCCAAAGTTGCGGCAAAATTGGCTGTTGGCTATACATTGAATGAGCTACGTAATGATATTACTGGAGGATTAATTCCAGCCTCATTTGAGCCAACATTGGACTATGTTGTAACTAAAATTCCACGTTTTGCCTTTGAAAAATTTGCCAATGCAGATGATCGTTTGACTACCCAAATGAAGTCAGTCGGTGAAGTAATGGCAATGGGTAGAACTTTCCAAGAGAGTTTACAAAAAGCATTACGAGGTTTAGAAACAGGAATTTGTGGTTTTAACTTACTTTCTGAAGAACCTGAGACTATCCGCCGTGAACTTTCTGCTCCTGGTCCAAACCGTATTCTCTATGTTGCCGATGCATTCGGAGCTGGGTTTTCATTAGAAGAAGTTCACCACTATTCTAAAATTGACCCTTGGTTCTTGGTACAAATTCAGGATCTCGTCCAAGAAGAACTTGCATTGGAGAAAAAAGCATTTAGTGAGTTAGATGCCATAGAAATCCGCCGTTTAAAACGTAAAGGCTTTTCAGATAAACGAATTTCACAGTTAACTAAGGTGAGTGAAAAAGTAGTAAGAGATTATCGTCACATCAATGGTATTTTACCCGTATATAAACGAGTTGATACCTGTGCTGCAGAATTTGCATCTGATACCGCTTATCTCTACTCTACTTATGAAGAAGAATGCGAAGCTAAGTCGAGTAACCGCAAAAAAGTGATGATTTTAGGAGGGGGACCAAATCGTATCGGACAAGGAATTGAGTTCGACTACTGCTGTGTTCACGCCTCACTTGCTTTAAGAGAGGCTGGCTTTGAGACTATTATGGTGAATTGTAACCCAGAAACTGTTTCAACGGATTTTGATACCTCTGATCGCCTCTACTTTGAGCCACTAACACTTGAAGATGTATTAGAAGTGATTAGAGTTGAGCAACCGTGGGGGGTAATTGTTCACTATGGCGGACAAACACCTCTCAAGCTTGCGAATGCATTACACGAGAACGGGGTAAATATTATCGGTACTTCTGCCGATAGTATTGATGTAGCAGAAGATCGCGAACGCTTCCAGCAAATTCTATACTCACTTAACTTAAAACAACCAGCTAACCGTACCGCTCGCAATGTGTTTGAAGCAGTCCAATTAGCAAATGAAGTTGGCTATCCACTGGTGGTCCGCCCATCTTATGTGCTTGGTGGGAGAGCAATGCAGATTGTATATAATGATGATGAGCTAAACAAATATATGCGTGAAGCAGTATCTGTCTCTGATGATAGCCCAATTCTGCTAGATCATTTCTTAAATAATGCTATTGAGGTTGATGTGGACTGTATTTGTGATGGTGAGAATGTCCTCATTGGTGGAATTATGCAACACGTTGAACAAGCCGGGATTCATAGTGGCGATAGTGCCTGTTCATTACCTGCCTACTCGCTAAGCGGTGAAATTCTTGATGAAATTCGCAAACAGACTCGTGCAATGGCATTTGCATTAGGTGTAAAAGGATTAATGAATGTACAATTTGCAGTACAAAATGATATTATTTATGTACTAGAGGTGAACCCACGTGCCAGCCGAACCGTACCTTTTGTAAGTAAAGCGACAGGGCAACCATTAGCAAAAATCGCTACTCGAGTGATGGCAGGAGAAACCTTAGCTGAATTGAAAGCATTGGAAGAAATCGTTCCAAACAAGTTCTTTGTCAAAGAAGCAGTATTCCCATTCATAAAATTCCCTGGCGTCGATACCATTTTAGGACCAGAAATGCGTTCTACCGGTGAAGTTATGGGAATTGGAAAAACTTTCGCTGAAGCATTCTTTAAAGCTCAATTAGGAGCAGGTGAGAGGATTCCAAAAGTCGGTAAAATATTTATTTCTGTAATAGAGCAAGACAAACCAGGTGTAATTGCTATTGCTAAACGTTTCCAAGAAGAAGGTTATGGTTTATGTGCAACTTCCGGTACAGCAAAATTTTTGGGTGAACACGGAATTGCTGTTCAAACCGTAAATAAAGTTCGAGAGGGACGACCACATATTGTTGATGCAATCAAAAATGGAGAAATTGCATTAGTTATTAATACAGTTAATGGCGATCCAGAAGTCATCATTGATAGTCACTCGATTCGCCGTACTGCATTGCAGCAACGTATACCAATTTATACTACTATTGCAGCAGCACAGGCTATTGCTGAAGGGATCAAACATATTCAGCAATTTGATGTTTACTCTGTACAAGAGCTCCATTCTTTGTAAAAGAATCATATTAAAACTTAAGGGTAGCCTAAATTAATTGGCTACCCTTATAATTTTAAAGGGCTGTATTATCTCAGCCTTAAATGTTAAATAGAGGCATAATGGACAAAAGTGTTGGCTCTCCTTAATTTTGTCCATTATGCTAAATAAAATCCCTCTTTAAAATATAAAGAGGGAATGAATTATTTACTCGTACTCTTCTAACCAAATCGTTAAAATTGCTTCAAGAATATGTTCGTTTGATGCTTCCGGATCATCATCAAAATCTTCCATTTCGCAAATCCATTTGTGCATATCGGTAAAACGTACGGTGGTTGGATCTAAATCCGGATTCATATCATACAGATTTTCTGCGATCATTCGGGTATCTGTCCATTTCATTAGTGTGCCGCCTCATTTGCGTGATTTAAGTTATATTTTGGAATTTCAACAACTAAGTCTTCTTCGCCCACAATGCATTGACAACTTAAGCGGCTGTCCATTTCCAAGCCCCAAGCCTTGTCTAACATATCTTCTTCTTGATCTGTTGTGTCGTTTAAAGAGTCAAAGCCCTCACGAATCACAACGTGGCAAGTGGTACAAGCACAAGAACAGTCGCAAGCGTGATGAATTTCAACACCGGCATCGTGTGCAACTTCTAATAAATTATCCCCAGCTTTAGCTTCAACAACCATACCTTCTGGGCAGAACTCTTCGTGTGGAAGAAATACAATTTTTGGCATCTTAATTTTCCTTTAATTAATCCCATTCAATATTATCTATATGCTCACCAATGAAGTTTAAAATTTCGTCTTCATTTTCAACCAAATAGACGATAATATTTTTCAATTCTCTCGCTTTTTCTTTGCTTTTCTCCGAAAGCGGATAAGTTACATAATAACATTCGGCTTCCGGATCTTCCTCTAATAACTCTAATAGGCTTGGTCGATAAATACTAAGATAAGCTCTTAAAAATGCCGCCCAATTATAGCCGTTCATATAAGCGACTTCATATTCAGCATTAATCCGCTCGCCCAATTCAAAAATACGGTTATCTTCTAAATCAAATTCCACCGCAACAATTCTAAACTGCTCTGAGAGTTCGGTTTTTACATAATTAGACATAAAAGCTCCTTATGCAAGATCGTCCATTTTTTTCCCTGCCAACGCTTTTTGAATAGATAGATTCATACGACGTGCGGCAAATTCTTGCGTAGCTAAATCTAAATCTTTAATTCCTTGTTGAATTGCTAGGCGATCTGTACCTGATTTTAACTCAATTAAACGAGCTAATTCTGCTTCAATCGCTTTAAATTCTTCAATGCTTAGCACTTCCGAACCGTCTTCTTTCAATGCCACTACGACACTATCAATCACACGGTCTGCTTCTACCCTTTGTTCAACAAGCTGACGGGCTTCCATATCTTCTTTCGCATTTGTCATAGAAGATTTAATCATCTGAGTAACTTCTTCATCAGTTAAGCCGTAAGATGGTTTAATTTGAATAGATGCTTGAACCTTCGTCGATTTTTCCATTGCCGTTACATTCAATAAACCGTCTGCATCCACTTGATAAGTTACGCGAACTTGTGCCACACCGGCTGCCATTGGCGGAATTCCACGTAATGAAATCTTACCTAATGAACGGCAATCTTCTACCAACTCACGCTCCCCTTGTAGCACGTGGATAGTCATTGCAGTTTGACCATCTTTCGCTGTAGTAAACTCTTGGGCTCTTGCGACAGGAATAGTGGTATTGCGTGGAATAATTTTCTCCACCAAGCCGCCCATTGTTTCAATGCCAAGCGATAACGGTACAACATCTAGCAATAACATATCAGCATCTGGTTTGTTGCCAACTAAAATATCCGCTTGCACTGCTGCACCAATTGCCACTACTTTGTCCGGGTCGATAGAAGTTAAAGGTGGTTTACCAAAAAATTCGCCCACGCTTTCACGCACAAAAGGCACTCGGGTTGAACCGCCAACCATCACTACTTGCAATACTTCATCAGCTTCTACACCAGCATCTTTCAATGCTCGGCGACAAGTCATTAATGAGCGTTTTACAAGCGGTTGAATTAGCTCATTAAATTGCAAACGGCTGACTGTGCCTGTCCAATTTGCAAATTTCACCTCAAATTCGACCGCTTGTGAAAGAGCAACTTTTGCTTGAGTCGCTAAGGTTAATAATTCACGCTGTTCGCTTGCAGTTTGGGGTTTATAATTAGCTTGTTCGGAAATCCAATCAGCTAATAAATGGTCGAAGTCATCACCACCGAGTGCGGTATCACCTGCAGTTGCCAGTACTTCAAATACGCCTTTGCGTAAACGTAAAATAGATAAATCGAAAGTACCGCCACCTAAATCATAAACGGCAATCACACCTTCCTGTCCGCTATCTAAACCGTAAGCAATTGCCGCCGCCGTTGGTTCATTTAATAAACGTAATACGTTCAAACCAGCTAAACGTGCTGCATCTTTGGTGCTTTGGCGTTGTGCATCATCAAAATAAGCAGGAACAGTAATGACTACGCCCGATAATTCTCCGCCTAAACGTTTTTCTGCGAATTGTGCTAAGTGGCTTAAAATATCTGCTGAAACTTCAATCGGGCTTTTATTCCCTTGTGCCGTTTGAATGAGCGGCAAGCCATTCTCGCTCGCATTAAATTGATAAGGTAAATTAGTATAACGTTGCTCAACATCAGCAAGCGAACGCCCAATTAAACGCTTAGCGGAAATAACCGTATTTTGTGGATCAAGTGCTGCTTTTGCAAAAGCCTCAACACCGACTGTTTTTTCAGTTTCGCTGTAATGCACGACCGATGGCACTAATGCTCTTTCTTGTTCATCTAACAGCACTTGCACTTGTCCACTACGAACAGTCGCAACCAATGAATTTGTTGTGCCTAAATCAATTCCTACTGCTAATCTATGTTGATGTGGTGCAGCGGTTTGACCCGGTTCAGAAATTTGTAATAATGCCATTATATTTTTATCTCTCTAAATTCTATTACTCTTTCCCCTTGTGGGAGAGAGTTAAAACTAAGCCACCGAATAACCCATATTTTCAGGGGCAAAGATGCTTTGGTAGTGGCGTTCAATCGGCACCGCAATTTTGCTGTTTAAATCTAAAATTTGATGACCTTGCAATTTTTCCACATCGGCTTGCCAATTTTCCCAGCGAAATGCCTTGTAAAAAGCATTTAAATCGCCCGCTAACGCCCAGCCTAAAAATTCAGAATAGCCGAAATTTAAATTTTCCCATTTATGCGTTTTCGGGTGATGGTAATACACTTTGCCGATATCAGCCCCAACTCCACCTGCATTAATGGCAAAATAACCACCAATCGCATCATCCGCAATCAGCAAATGGCTTGGTTGCTCACCCGATTGCTTAAAAGTTTTACCGAAGTTCCAATCAAATAAACCTCGCGGCAATTTTTCATTGCCCGAGCCTAAAATGCGTAACCAACCGTGATCAATTAAAACACCACCTGTTTCATAAAGCATTGCTCCAAGTGGGGAACGAGTGGAAAGCTGCATTCCGACTAGTGCTGAGCCGGCATCTTCAGGATAACTTACCAAAATCTGGTAATGGTTTTTAGCTTGGGCAAACCAGTCTCTTAAAATTAGCCAAGCGGATTGTTTATCTAATAATTCTTCTAAACTTTTCATTTGCAAAATCCTAATAAAATTAGACCGCTTATATTTACATTTCAAACAACTTTTCTTCTACTTTCTCAATTTGAATAATTAATTTTTTGAAATATCGTAATTTATCGGTTAGGGCATTGGCTTTTTGCCATTGTTCTGCATTTAATGCCGTTTCAAGCTGTTGAAGTACTGTTTTTTGTTCTATTTTAATCTGTTTTAAAAAAGCGGTTAGTTCAGTTTCATCTTTACGATGTTCAATGGTTTCGAGTTTTTCGTGCCATTCAAGCTGTTGCATTAAGAAATCCACATCTCGCATACTTTTTTCTTCGAGATTTTTAGCTTCACCTGTATGGATTGCAATAATAGATTCTGCTCGTAAAATCGGATCTTTAAGAACATTTAGTGCATCATTCACATCTGCCGATTTTTGTACTGCTTCAAGTTGTTCTGCACTAGAACGGCTGGCAAAATTATCCGGATGAAGCTGTTTTTGTAAAGCAAGATAACGCTCCGAAAGCTGGGCGTTATCAAGTTGGAATTGAACAGGCAGTTCAAAAAGTGTAAATGGGTTACTCATTTGTTCTCCTTACACACTAAAGCTTTCGCCACAACCACATTCATTTTTTACATTTGGGTTGGTATATTTAAAGCCTTCGTTTAAGCCTTCTTTTACAAAGTCTAATTGCGTGCCGTTAAGGTAAGTGAGACTTTTTTCGTCCACAATCACTTTTACCCCGTGTTGCTCAAATACGTTATCGTCTTCATTTAATACATCAACAAATTCCAGTACATAGGCTAAGCCCGAACAACCCGACGTTTTTACGCCAAGCCTTAAGCCTATACCTTTGCCTCTGTTTTCTAAGAATGTACGAACTCGGTTTGCGGCGGCTTCTGTTAAGGTAATACTCATAGGTGTCCTTATGTGAATGGATTAAATCAAGATAGAAATAGCAAATGCAAGCGGTAAAATTTTGCAAATTTTTTGCAAAAATCGACCGCTTGCATTTATTGTATCATATTACTTCGCTTGTTTTTCTTTATAGTCTGCGATCGCTGCTTTAATCGCATCTTCTGCAAGAATTGAGCAGTGAACTTTTACCGGTGGTAATTCTAGCTCTTCTGCGATGTCGCTGTTTTTAATTGCACCTGCTTCATCTAAAGATTTACTTTTTACCCACTCGGTAATTAACGAGCTTGATGCGATTGCAGAACCGCAACCGTATGCTTTAAAACGTGCATCTTCAATGATACCTTGCTCGTTTACTTTAATTTGTAAACGTAAAATATCACCACACGCAGGTGCACCTACCATACCTGTACCTACATCTGATGCTTCTTTATCAAATGTACCCACGTTACGTGGATTTTCGTAATGATCGATTACTTTCTCGCTATATGCCATTTTTGTATTCCTTCCAATTTAATTTATTAATTAATGATGGTTCCACTCGATTTTGCTTAGATCCACACCTTCTTTGAACATTTCCCAAAGTGGAGAAAGTTCACGTAATTTCACAATCGCTTTTTTCACGATTTCGATAGTGTGATCGATTTCTTCTTCCGTTGTCCAACGACCTAATGTGAAACGAATTGAGCTGTGAGCTAACTCATCATCACGACCAATGGCACGCAACACATAAGAAGGCTCTAAACTTGCAGAAGTACAAGCTGAACCTGATGATACTGCGATATCACGTAATGACATCATCAAAGACTCACCTTCAACAAAGTTAAAGCTGATGTTTAAGTTTGAACCTACACGTTTGCCTTCTTCCATTGAGCCGTTTACATACACTTCTTCGATATCTTTGAAGCCGTTGTATAAGCGATCACGCAATAAGGTTAAACGAGCCATTTCGCTTGCCATTTCCTCTTTCGCAATACGGTATGCTTCGCCCATACCTACGATTTGGTGAACAGGTAATGTGCCTGAACGCATACCACGCTCGTGCCCACCACCGTGAATGATCGCTTCTAAGCGAACACGTGGTTTACGGCAAACATATAAACCGCCGATACCTTTTGGTCCGTATAATTTATGGCTTGAGAAAGACATTAAATCAACATTTAAGTCTTGTACATTCACTTCAATTTTACCAACAGACTGTGTTGCATCTACGTGGAAAATGATTTTTTTCGCACGGCAGATTGCACCGATCTCTTTAATTGGTTGAATTACGCCCATTTCGTTATTTACGTGCATTACTGACACTAAAATGGTATCCGGACGAATTGCAGCTTCAAATTTTGCTAAATCTAATAAACCATCTTCTTCAGGATCTAAATAAGTTACTTCAAAACCTTCACGCTCTAACTGACGGCAAGTATCTAATACCGCTTTGTGTTCAGTTTTAACTGTGATGATGTGTTTACCTTTTGTTTGATAGAAGTGTGCAGCACCTTTAATTGCAAGGTTGTCGGACTCAGTTGCACCAGACGTGAAAACGATTTCACGGCTGTCTGCACCGATTAAGTCAGCAATTTGATTACGAGCTACATCAACCGCTTCTTCCGCTTCCCAACCGAATTTGTGAGAGCGAGAAGCTGGGTTACCAAAGATACCGTCTTTGGTCATATATTCCATCATTTTTTTCGCAACACGTTCGTCCATTGGCGTGGTTGCTGCATAGTCCAAATAAATTGGTAATTTCATTGTTACTCCTAGTTAAAACAACTCACAAGCGGTTGTTTTTATTAAAAATTTTGCAATTAGTGATGATGAGGATGTTCGTGACAATGTTCTTTTTCACAATCGTGATCAGCGTGTTCCTCGGCTAAATCCGCCACTGAAATTGTCCCTAAGAACTGCTCAATTTGATCTTCTAATCGCTCCCACAAAGAATGCGTTAAACATTGAGAATCTTTACGGCAATTACCGCTACCCTTACATTTAGTAACGTCAATATTTTCATTAACCGCAGAAATAATCATTCCTACGCTAATTTCTTCCGGTTTTTTACCTAATTGATAACCACCACCCGGACCTCGAACGCTCTGCACAATACCATCACGGCGAAGTTGAGCAAAAAGTTGCTCTAAGTATGAAAGCGAAATTGCTTGGCGGTCTGAAATATCAGCTAAACTCACCGGCTCTAATTTACCGTGTAAGGCAATATCTATAATAGCTGTTACTGCATAACGCCCTTTTGAGGTAAGTTTCATAAAATATCCTCGTAATTTTATCCAGAAAACCTCTGGAGCAATGTGTAAATTTTGATATAACCCACCAATTTAGTCAATCATTTAAGCACTAATCGGTGTGAAAGGTTTTATATATTAAAAAAACGTAAAAATAATGGATCTATTATACGAAAAAATAGCCCAAAATACCAAAAAATAAACTTATTTATAAACAATATAATTTCATTACTCTCACATTTAACTGATCGGAACAGTTGAAATTTTGCAAAAATTGATTGATAGCATACGTCTTGCTCTCTAAAATCAGTTCGTTATATTTTTAACAATCGTAATTTATTATTAAAATTAACTATTTTTCATATTATTTAAGAGACTTATTATGAAAATTTTTTCAAAAACATTACTTGCATCATTAGTTACACTTTGTTCAGCAGGCACTGCTCACGCAGCCGCATTCCAATTAGCTGAAGTTTCAACATCCGGTTTAGGTAGAGCTTACGCAGGTGATGCGGCTGTAGCGGATAATGCTTCTGTCGTTGCAACTAACCCTGCCTTAATGACATTATTCAAACAAACCGAAATTTCTGCAGGTGGTATTTTAGTTGATGCTGATGTGAATATTGAAGGAAAAATCAACGCCACAGGCACAGATGCTTCACATAAAAATATTATTCCTACTGCTATTGTCCCAAATGCTTATATCGTTTCACCTATCAATGATCGCCTTTCTCTTGGTGGTGGTGTAAATGTAAACTACGGCTTAAAATCTAAATTTGATCCTAACTATTCAGCCGGCTTCTTAGGTGGTCGCACCTCATTAAGTGCTGTGAATGTAAATTTCAGTGCTGCTTATGATTTAGGTTATGGTTTTGTATTAGGTGCAGGTCTGAATGCGGTACACGCAAAAGCAGAATTAGAACGTTTCTTAGGTGCCGGTGCAGCTCGTTTCTCTCAAGCTAAGCAAGTATTACAAGCACAAAAAAGTGTCATTGATACTAGAATTAATCAGCTAAAAGCTCTTGAAGATGCGATTGCCTCAGGTAAAAGCAATCCTATTGTTGAAGGTCAAAAAGCGGCTCTATTAGCCGGCATCAATGGTTTATTACAATCTCGAGGTTTAAACCAAACAATTACTAATTCAGCTCAATTAGAACGCTTAGTAGCTGGTATTCAAAACACTAATGCAAGCACAACAATCCACAAACTCAAAGGCGATAAATGGGCTTTAGGCTGGAATGTTGGTTTAGTGTATAACATTAATGAAGGAAACCGTTTAGGTTTTGCTTACCACTCTGAAATTGATCTTAAATTCAAAGGTAAATATTCTAATACTATTCCTGTTGCAAATCCTCCTGCAATCAATACTGTTACTGGTGGAGCAGAAATTGATGGTTCACTAAGACTACGTTTACCGGCATTCTGGGAAATTTCAGGTTATCATAAACTTACCGATAAACTTGCAGCACAATATAGCTATAAACGCACTGACTGGAGCAAATTCAAAAGCTTAGATGCTTATGATATGCAAGGTAATCGCCTATTGCACAAAACAGAGAACTTCAACGATTCACAACGTTTAGCATTAGGTTTATCCTATGATGTGAATGAAATGCTAACATTGCGTACAGGTGTCGCATTTGATGAAAGTGCAAGTGTAACTCACCCATCAATTTCAATTCCAGATACAGATCGTGCTTGGTATTCTGTAGGTGCTACAGTGCGTTTCACACCAAACCTATCTGCTGATGTAGGTTACTCACATCTTCGTGGTAGTAACTTAACTTTCTCTGAAGATGGTTTAGCTACATTCAAGAGCAAAGCTCGTGCAAACCTTTACGGTTTAAACGTAAACTATAAATTCTAATTTAATGAATTAATGTTAAAAGAGGTGTAAACTAAATTACACCTCTTTTTTATTGAATTTAAAATGAAATCTCAAATTTACTACGATTATTACCAAAGCCCAGTAGGTAGATTACTTTTACTCGCCCAAAACGAAGGGTTAATTTATATTGAATTTGAACAAGAGCAACGCACAACTTCTGTTGAACCATTTACCAAAGCAAGCTCTACAAGCGGTTCAATTTTAGAAATTTTTTGCAAAACAAAAGAGATTTTAGACCGCTATTTCGCAGGGGAAAAAATTCCCTTTCAGCAGTTAGATTTTCTTGCTCCACAAGGTACGGAATTTCAACAGTCTGTTTGGAAAATTTTGCGTGAAATTCCTCACGGCGAAACCACAACCTATGGTGAAATTGCCAAAAAATTAGGCAAACCAAGTGCTATGCGTGCGGTAGGCGGAGCGGTTGGGCGAAACCCAATTTCGATTTTAGTGCCTTGTCATCGGGTGTTAGGTAAAAATCAAACATTGACAGGGTTTGGTGGTGGCTTACCAAATAAACGTTTTCTGCTGGCATTAGAAGGAATAGCCTATCAAGATAAAGGCATTGAATTTGTGAAGCCGAAAATAAAGAAATGGTAGCGTAGGACGCACTTAGTGCGTCTCTACGTATTCCTTAGCTAATTGTAAATCAGTCTGCCATTTTGAACTAATGATTTCTGCCCATTTCTCAATATTTTGCTCCCACTGCTCGCCATTATCAGACTGGGCAAGTTGAGCAATTTGTTGTAGTTGATGTAACCCAACCGATGCCAATGCTCCTTTGATTTTGTGAGCTTCGTCCGCCGTTAATTTACGGCTTTCAGCAGAATTTGTGATTTGCCAATCAGTTAAATAACGCTGTAAATTTTCCAAATAAGTTGGCATTAAATCAGCAAATAAATCCATATTGCTAAGAACATTTGCTTTCCCCATTACCTTAACCAATTCATTGAGCATTGCGATGTTATAAGATAAATTGTCAGAATCATTAGCTACAAGCGGTTGTTTTTCTTCATTTTTTTGCAAAAAGTCATTATCAAAATAGTGATTTAGGCAATTCAATAAGGCTTCTAAAGAGAGAGGCTTACGAAGTACATCGTCCATACCTTGTGCTTGATAATCTTTTTGATTTTGAATGACATTCGCCGTTAAAGCGATAAGTAGCGGTAAATAATCAATTTCCTCGTTTTCATAACGGTTTCTTAATGTTTGTGCAATATCAAAACCTGTAGTATCAGGCAATTGAATGTCTAATAAAATTAAGTCGTAGCTATTTTGCTCAAAGCATTTAAATGCTTCTTCTCCTGTCATTGCAACATCAACTTCGCAGCCCACTTTTTCTAACATTGCTTGAGCAACCACTACATTTATCTCAATGTCTTCAACTAAAAGCACCTTTAATCCGTGCTTTTGAATATCTAGTTCAGGCTTGGTTTCCGTACTTTCTGCGTGAATAGTTAGGGTAAAGGTTGAACCTTGATTTTCTTGGCTTTTTACCATTAAATCTCCGCCCATCAGTTTTGCAATACGTTTTGAAACCGATAGACCAATGCCACTCCCTTGTGCTTTTTTCTCTTTCGAATTTTCAGCTTGGTAGAACATATCGAAAATTTTGCGTTGATCTTTTTCAGGAATACCAATGCCTGAGTCCGCCACACTAAAACTAAATTGCTCTTTCTCTAATTGGCAAATTTCCAGCAAAATTTGACCGCTTGTTGGGGTAAATTTCACGGCATTGCTGATTAAATTCCATAAAATTTGGCTTAGACGGGCGTAGTCCGTATAAATATATTTAGGTAAATTCGGTGGATATTTTAATTTAAAATCAATATTTTTATTTCCCGCCATAAAGTTGCCGAAATTGGCGATATCTTGAATTAACTGCTCAAATTCAACCTCTTTTCTAAACAACTCAATGCGGCTACTGTCAATTTTTTCTAAATCGATAATATCACCAAAAATATGTGCCAATGCCGTTGCACTCATATTGATGGTTTTGAGATATTCTTGCTGCTTTTCGCTTTGTTGTTCATCAAGCAAAATTTGGCTTAAGCCAATAATTCCATTCAGCGGCGTGCGTAATTCGTGGCTAATCGTTGCCATTAAGATCGTTTTATCACGGTTGTTTTTCTCTAATTTAGCGTGGAGATAAGCATCTTGCTCTCGAAGCTCTTCCAGATCTTTTACTGCTTTTTCTAAGCGTAAACGAGAACGCTCCAACTTTTCGACTAAAAGTGTAAAAAAGTAGAGTACAAAAGGAGCAGAAATTAAGCCAAATGCGATGGAACGTAAGATATCCACCACAACTACTCTGCCTATAAATAGATAGGTTAATCCACTTTGAATTAAAATTGCGGAAACGGCGACCACAAAAAAACCGAGTAAAGAGGCTCTTAATCGCCCTAATCTTAATACCCAATTTACATATTTTTGACTAAATTTTTTAACTTGCATAATCTTCAATCCATAAAAAAGCAGATCTTTCGATCTGCTTATTCTACTCTATTTTTTATGGTTTGCCTTTGACGATTTCATCAACCCATTGGAATAGCTCTTCTAAGTCATAATCGCCTGAATGTGGCACACCCCACGGGGTTTCATAGTTCACGTTTTTACCTGCCATTTGTAGTTTAATCGCTAGAATAGCTGAAATGGCGAGAGAGGTATCACGATCCGCCGTACCCACTCGAATTCGCCAATACTCTGCCGCATTTGGATTATCCAAATAATACATTGGGTTCATTCGTTTCACTATTTGCGGATCGGCTAAGTTGATGCTCTGATTTGATGAACGTTCTGCACTATAAAGCGTGAAATGGCGATTGTTTTCCGTATATGTACCAAATAAATTATTTTCGCCAGAAGTCGCATTCAACGCATCAAACGCAGGTGGTGATTTCATTCGTTTATCTGAAAACACATAGCCGAACCAATCTACATTACTTACTTTTCCACCTTCAAAAGATAACCAGCTAATTTTTTGAAAGGATTTTTGTTCCTCACTATTTTCCGCTAATTGACTATAGGCTTTATTGGCGGAATCTTTAATCACATTTGCTAAATAATCTTTAAAAGAGCCATTGCCTTTTGGATCAAGACTTAAAGCATTTCCCTTCTCATCGACCAAATGCAAGCTGTTTAAATACGTTGGGAAACGTTCCGCTAGTTCATTAGATAGCTTAATTTCTGCCTCACTCAATGTACCTTCAATTTTCGGCTTAGGTTTTGAGCGGTCATTAAACTCTGCTGAATTTAATTTACTCATATCAATACGGCTAAATTCGTTTACACCGTTAAATTGCCACTCATACGCTATATCTGCATTTTCAAGATTAGTAATAGGTGCATAAGCTGAAACAGCAAAGATTTTATCACTCGCTTTTAATGCTCCAATTTCATTGAAATAAGGCTCATAATCAAAATGATCGGCTGAAGCCCCTAACAAGGCAGATAACGCCCCTCCCGCACTGGTACCGTTTGCGATAATTTTATTGGCATCACCCGGCATTTTTTCATTATTAGCGTGTAAATATCGCACTGCTGATTTTAAATCAATAATGGCAGCCGGAGCTTTGCCAATAAATTTTCCGTCTTTTTGTAACGTACGCCCACGAGCTCCAACACTTGCCACCACATAGCCTTTTGAAAGAGCTACCAAAATCGCACTTGGAGAATCATTACGCCCTTTTTTATCATAGCTTGCGGCTTTTGCCGGCATATAACCACCTATCGAATTTGGTAAGAAAATCGGTGCAGTATTCATTTTATAACCATTGATCTCACCTTCATTATAATAAGCTTCGGGCACATAAAAATTGAGTGTTTGATATTCAGGATCAACAGGATTGTTTACATAAACAATTCGCTCAAAAGAACGGAATTGGATTTCCTCACCATTTACTTCTGCTTCAACAGAACGAGCGTTTTGATCGTTAAACGTTAAATCGTAACCTGAACCGGTTTTGTTAAACAAAGGAATAGGCTCTTCTACAGGTTTTTCAGGCATTGTCGCAAAAGACCGGGTAGTTAATGCCATTACAGCAATCATTGTAGATAAAATATTTAGTTTCATTTTTATTCTCTAAATTGAAATCGGGGCTATAAATGTCTAATCAATTAGCAAATTATTCTTTATGCTATGACAAAAAATACCCCAAAATTATCCATATATTAATTCAATACGGCTCAACCCGGTATTTATCCCATTTGCATAACGTTTAGGAATAAATCCTTCTATATAGCCATCTTCAGCAATCACTTCATACTGACAAATAAGCCTTTCATCTTGAATCTGAGGTGATGAATCAAAAGTATGAGAAATAACAATGCTAGAATGTAACTTCCAAACTACTTTATTGCCTTTTTTAAGTTTTGGAGTTGCAGCACGGAAAATAGAGCCACCTTCATTACAGCCAATATGAGTTAAGCTAAAATCAAAACCTACCTCTGAAATAGGATTTGCATTCATAAATCCAAAAATCCTATCACTTGCATATAGATCTTGCTGTACATAGCCCCAAACTTTTTCTCTTAAAAAATACTGATCGGTAAATCGACTTGTATCACCATACTTTCTAACATAGTCATACATTTTCTCTGTTACATTCGGAATACTACCGGCAATGGATCCCCAGAGCCCAGCTAAAATTAATTCTGTATGAGAGCCTGAATCTCGAATCGTATGAAAACGGCAACCGCTTGCAATCCATTCTGCAACAGTCGTCGCCTCCCTTTTAGAGATAACGGAATCTGCATCTCTAAATATAATATAACCTACACTCTCATCGTCCATTGCCAAAAAACGCCACATTGTTTTAGGCAAAGATTTTTCTTCACCTTGCACATAAATAATTTCACTATGAGGACTTGTTAATCGTTGAATTGCTTCTTCAGGTACTGTTTCATCTACATAAAAACGACAGATCCAATTAGGATAAACTTCATTAACTAGTTGTACATTTAAAACTACGGTTTCGATATATGCAGAACTTGCACCAAATAGAGAGAAGCTAATAATTTTTTTCTTTTTCTCTATATCAGATTGAATTGCAGGTAAGGCAGGTAAAATCGGATTATTTACTTTATGTTGAGCGTGTCTTAGTTCTAAAGCTGCTCTACCATAAGGGGCTGCATTTTTCCAATCGAAAAGAGCACCATAGGCGTGGGATAGCACATCAAAATTATTGATCTCGCTTGGTTCAAGTTCAACTGCTTGTAGTGCATAGCTAACAGCATCTTGCCAGCGTTCAAGTTTAATACACATAGTTGATGCTGCCGATAAGAAAAAATCAGTGTCATAGCCAAGCAGCAAAGCCTGTTTAGCAATATCAAGAGCTTTTTCATAATTTCCAGTTTTTTGATAAAGCAAAATTTCTTGTCTAAACTGTGTCGCTTGAATATGTATTTCCATTTTTATCTCGCTTATATAACTATTTTGTTAGTTAATCTTAATAAGATCACTCTCTTTTATCAAATTATATACATTAAAAGAGAGTGATGCCCGAATTATATTAGTTATTTTTGGTACAAATCATCTCCAATAAAATAAACAAATAATCGCCACAATCGCAATCGCTACGCCTAAATAGTTCACTTTATGGATTTTCTCTTTAAAGAAAAATGCTCCCACGAATGTGCCTAAACAGATAACCCCTAGGTTCATCCCGGTGAAAACTAAGGTTGGATCATCTTTCATCGCTTGGTGGGCTTGAATATAGAACAAAATGTTGCCGAAATTCAATATACCTAATAACAAGCCTGTTAATACACTTGGAACGTGCCATTGAGTGCGTTTTAGCAGTAAGTAGATAAACATAAAACAGCCCGCTCCAATAAAGGCAATGGCTAGAGTAACGGGGAATGCCGAGCCGGATTTGGCGATCTGTTTGAATAAAATATCATTTACGCCATAACCTACCCAAACAAGGAAAAGACTGATAATCGCAATTTTGCCGCCTTTTTCCATTCCTTGATTACCTTTCCACAGTAAGCAGCCTAATGCAACAAAAGCTAATAATAGAGCCATTAATTTATTATTGGTAACTTGTTCGCCAAAAATGGTGAACGCCGCCAAAATCGGTAGGAATAATGACAAACGCTGTGCCGCATCAGTGCGGATAATCCCTGCAAATTCCAATGCTTTTGCTTGCACTAAGAAAATAGTTGGCAACGTGATGCTTAAAATTACAAAAATATAAGCAGACGGATTGGTTGCCATAATTTCAGTGATAGATTGCCCTTGAAAATCGGGCTTAAGCAATAGAAACGTCATTGTCGTTGTTACGATATAGTTTACTGCAATGCTTTGATCGATTCGAATACCTTTTTGGCGAGCGTATTTAATTAATACCCCTACCGTAACACTACATAAAATAGCAAAAATAAGTTGCAACACTTTTTGTTTTCTCCTTTTAAAAATGAAGGCTGTATTCTATAAATATGTTCAAATTTTCGCTAGTAGCAAGCGGTTAAATTTTGCTGAAAATTTGCAAAAAATTAGAGAGTTCCGACCGCTTGTAAGAGAAAAGTGCTAAAATGATTTCAAACAAGCTGTATAAGATTAAATAAATATGGAAAAGCTCTTTGATATTAACGAGCAAGGTTTTAGCATTCGTTGTAAGCTCTTTTATGAAAAAGAGCTTCATAATATTGAAAATGTGGTGCTCATTTTGCACGGTTTTGGTTCATCAAAAGATTTAAAATCGAACACCAAATTTGGCGAGCGTTTAACCTCAAAATATAAAGGCTATGCGGCGATCGCTTTTGATTTCCCTTGCCACGGAGCCGATGCCCGCAAAAAACTTTCCGTTGCCGAATGCCAAACCTATTTGCAAATTGTGATCGATTACGCCAAAAACACGCTGAATGCGAAAAATATCTATGCTTACGGCACGAGCTTTGGCGGATATTTAACGTTGAAATATATTAATGAACAGGGTACTCCGTTCCAAAAAATTGCTTTGCGAGCTCCTGCAGTACAAATTCATCATTCATTGATGAGCCGAATGAGCGAAGAAGAACGCCAGAAACTAGCAAAAGGTAAGGAAATTTTGTGGGGCTTCGACCGCCAAATGAAAATCAGCCAAGCCTTCTTTGACGAACTGGCTGGAGGCGATATTTTCCAAAATGATTATTTGGAAGTTGCCGATCAAATTTTTATTTTGCACGGCACGGAAGATGAAATGGTGCCATTAAGCGTTTCACAGCAATTTGCCGATAATAATGTGATTGAACTGCTCCCTATTGAAGGGGCAGATCACGCCTTTTCTAACCCGAAATTAATGGACGTTGCTATCGGCAAAATTGTCGATTTTTTTGCTCCCTAACTTAATCTTTCGCAAACTTCACTAAAGTTGGATTGACGATACGTTGATAATCTGTCGTATTCAGAATAATAGAACGTTCTAACGTGCCGGCATTAAAGGCTAATTCATCGTAACGCTCAAATAAGCTTGGCTCAGCTACCAATAACAAATCGGAATGGAAACTAAACGGAGGAATTGCTCCAAATACACAGTCGGTTAATTCTGCCACTTCCGCCGGGCTGGCAAGTGAGGCTCGAAGCCCTCCAAGATGCTCGGCAATTTTGCTTAAATCCGCTTGGTAATCCGCCGGCAATATTGCTAATACTGCCTGTTTTATGCCATTTCCTTTTACTTTGCAGACTAACGCCTTTGCTCCTTGCCCTATTTCTGTACCACGAATTTTTGCCACTTCTTCTGATTTCCCCGCAGAAGAATGTTCCACTATCCGATAGCGGGCTTGATGTGAATCTAATAATGCCGTAATTTGTTGAAAAGTTTGTTCTGACATTGGTTCTCCTTACAAAACAATAACTAGCGGTCTTTTTCTACTCAAAATTTGCAATTATCCTCATTTTAACGCCCAAACATCTTTTCCGGGTTTTCCGGCTGCTCAACTAAAATTAAAATCGCAGCATCTCCGCCCCACTCTTTTGGTGCTTGATGTAACGCCATAATTTTCGGGTGTTGTACAAGCCAACGAGGAATTTGGTCTTTCAGCGTGCGAGTGCCAAAGCCTGTCATAATACTGGCACAAAACACGTTTTCTCTCTCACAAGCCAAAATTAAAGCTGCCAACTCTTTTTTCGCTTTTTCTCTAGTTAAACCGTGCAAATCCAAAAACAGCTCCGGCTGAAAATCGCCCCGTCTGAGTTGCTTTAAAATGTAAGGATCAACATCTTCACGCAAATATTTCACTTTTTCATTTTCTTCTTTGAGCAAAGGCTCATATTCATCAGAAAAATAGAACTCAATATCCGCTTTTTCTTTTAACTCTCGTAATTCCTGTAGTTTTTTACGAGGTTCTGATTTGGGTACATAAGTATTTTGTGTTATTTTTTTCGTGCCTTTAGCCGCTTCTCTAAATAATGCAAATTCGTCTTCTAACATATTCTCTGACATAATCTTTTCCTTCTCTATAATTTTTACATTCTAACACAAAGCAAAATATGGTATAAAACAGCAATTCTATAATTATGCAAAAGGCACTAAAAATGTTTAAATATAATATCGAACTTCTTGATGAAATTGCAGCCCTGCCCGTTGTGAATGATTTAGCCACCATTCAAGATATGATGCGTTGGGCGTATAGCTATTTCAATGCTTCCGATCTTTACTACGGGCACGGTTATGACAACGCGTGGGACGAAGCCCAACAATTAGTATTAGCCGGGCTTTATCTGCCTTTTGATGTGCCGGAAGCACTTTACTCTTCCCGATTAACACGAGCGGAAAAAGAACGTGTCATTCACTTAATTTGCGAGCGTTTAGGCTCTCGTAGACCTGTGGCATATTTAACTCATTCGGCTTGGTTCTGTGGAAGTGAATATTATGTGGACGAGCGTGTCATTGTGCCACGTTCCCCAATCGGTGAGCTTATCAAAAAAGGCTTTAAAGGCATTATCAAAAATGAGCCACACCGCATTTTAGATATGTGTACAGGCAGTGGTTGCATTGCGATTGCTTGTGCAGAGCGTTTTCCAGATGCGGAAGTGGATGCAGTCGATCTTTCACTCGATGCGTTAGATGTGGCTCAAATTAATATTGAGCGTCATCAAGTATCACATCGTGTATTCCCGATCAGCTCAGATTTATTTAACGATATTCCGCAAGATAAATATGATTTGATTGTAACTAATCCGCCTTATGTTGATGCAGAAGATTTAGGCGATATGCCGGAAGAATTTCACCACGAACCCGAATTAGCATTAGGTTCGGGAGCAGACGGTTTGGATTTAACCAAACGCATTTTGGCACAGGCGGCAGATTACTTAAATGATAACGGCGTGTTAGTGTGCGAAGTGGGAAATAGTATGGTACATTTAATCGAACAATTCCCAAGCGTACCGTTTAACTGGTTGGAGTTTGAAAATGGCGGATTGGGTGTGTTTAGTTTGACGAAAGAAGAGTTAGTAAAATATCATCATTTATTTGCTTAAATCTGCCTCCCCTCTCTCTGATAAATCATTCTGAACGAATGATTTATCTGTCTCTCTCCCACAAGGGGAGAGAGCAGACATACTTCTATTTTAACGCCTTTTGTAATCGTCCTTGATTTTGAGCTAATAAGCTTTCCGCTTCCTGCTTATCTAAATTACCTAAAATCATCATAATCGCTAATTTTGCGTTATTTTCAGCTAATTTTAATGTATTTTCAGCTACATATCTTTCACATTCGGTTGCTTGCATTACAATACGGATTGCTCGAGCTTTAAGCTTTTCATTGGTGGCTTGCACGTCCACCATTAAATTTTGGTAGCATTTGCCAATTAAGATCATTGAGGCAGTTGTCAGCATATTCAATACTAACTTTTGTGCCGTGCCTGATTTCATACGGCTTGAGCCAGTCAGCACTTCTGCCCCTACAACCGTATCAATCGCAATATCCGCAATTTGTGCCATCGCCGAATGAGGGTTGCTGGCAATCGAAACTGTTGTTGCTCCTAGAGAATTAGCATATTCCATTGCCCCTAGCACATACGGCGTTCTGCCACTTGCTGCAATACCGACTAATACATCTTTTTGCGAAAAATTGACCGCTTGTAAATCAACTTTTCCCTGCTCACGGTTATCTTCCGCCCCTTCAATCGGGAAACGTAAAGCCTTCTCACCACCGGCAATTAAGCCCACGACCATTTCAGGTTTGACACCATAGGTTGGAGGACATTCTGAAGCATCTAGTACACCTAAACGCCCGCTCGTTCCGGCTCCCACATAAACTAATCGTCCACCTTGCTGAAAGGCAACCACGATTTTTTCTACTACTAAAGCAATTTGCGGCAAGCATTTTTCTACTGCAATAGGCACTTGCTTGTCTTCATTATTGATAATCTGCACAATCTCTAATGCAGAAAGTTCATCAATATTCATTGAGTTTGGATTACGCTGCTCTGTGATCATCTGCCCTAAGGCATTGAGTAAATTCTTTTCTGTCATTTTTCTCGTTATTCCGCCGGGTAAATCACCCCTAAACTTGCCGATTTTTTCGCCCCTGTTACACTTGGCATATTACTTGGTAAACTATGCATTCGTTGATAAGCCAGCCAAGCAAATGCAGCGGCTTCGACATAATCAATATCTAAACCAAACTCGGTTGTGGTTGCCACACGCCAATTTGGCAGAAGTGCAGATAATCTTTCCATTAACAATGAGTTTCTTGCTCCGCCACCACATACCAACAACAGGCAAGGCAATTCAGTTTCAAGTGGAATTAATTCGTTAGCGATACTTTTTGCAGTAAATTCTGCAAGCGTACGTTGCACATCTTCAGACTTACAAGCGGTGAAATTTTGCAATTTTTTTGCAAGCCACGTTAAATTGAATAACTCTCTCCCTGTGCTTTTGGGGGGAACTTTACTGAAAAACGGTTCATTCAATAATTCAACTAATAAGTCAGGAATAATCTGACCCGATTTCGCCCACTCGCCGTTTTTGTCGTATCTTTTGCCTTGATGTTGATCAATCCAACTATCCATTAAGGTATTACCAGCTCCCACATCATAACCAATAGTTGGGCTATTCGGTTTTAGCACTGAAATGTTACTAATACCACCAATGTTTAGTACCACCGTTAAACGATTAGCATCACTAAAAATTGCCTGATGAAAAGCCGGCACAAGTGGTGCACCCTGCCCTCCAACTGCCATATCTTTACGACGAAAATCGGCAATAGTGGTGATGCCTGTTTTGGCTGCCACTAAATTCATATCACCAATTTGTATTGTAAATGGATAAACGGAATCCGGAGAATGCCAAACCGTTTGCCCGTGGCAACCAATGGCTTGAATATGTTCTGCTGTTAGCTGATTTTTCGCTAAAAATGCATTAATGGTTTGTGCATAAAGCAAGCCTAAACGGTGGTCGATTTCCCCCAGCTTTTGGAGATTGGTTTCACCCGTTTTAAGCAACGCAGAAATATCCGAACGTAATTCCTCCGGCATTGGAAAGAAATCACAAGCGGTCATTTTGGGCGGACTTTTTGCAAAATCCATTAAAGCAATATCTACGCCATCAAGGCTCGTGCCGGACATAACGCCGATATAATAATTTTTACTCATTATCTATTCATTGCTCCCTTATCCCGTCTGAGCTGCCTGAGCGACTTTGAATTTGTAGGAAAAATTTAGTGTTTGAGCTTGCAACGCAAGCGAGTTTTAGATTTTTTCGTTAAGCAAATTCAAACAAAGCGAAGAAAGCAGCGAAGTTCGGGTCGCCTTTCTTTGGTTACTTTCTTTGGCGAAGCAAAGAAAGTAACAAACGATTTATTGACGTGCCATCCGTAAATTTTCCGGCACTTCCTCAAAATTCGATCTAAACGGATTAATATCCAACCCACCTCGTCTGGTGTAGCGTGCGTAAACAGTCAATTTTTCAGGCTGAGCGAATTGCATTAGGTCGCAGAAAATCCGTTCCACACATTGTTCGTGGAACTCGTTATGTTCACGGAATGAGACCAAATAACGTAATAATTTTTCACGGTTTAGCTTTTTGCCCTTGTAGTGAATTTGTACACTTCCCCAGTCTGGCTGGGAAGTAATTAAGCAGTTAGATTTGAGCAAATGGCTCACTAAAGTTTCTTCTACTACATCATCTTCTGTGATGTTTTCTAAATAGTGGGTTGAAAATGCGTAGCTGTCGATTTGAATATCTTGTTCATCAATGCATTCGCCTTCAAAGTCCACAATCGGCTGTTTCGTATAATGCGATAGTTTGTAAATTTTTACCGAAACTTGACCGCTTGCACAATTTTCTAGATCTCGTTGGATCGTCTGTTCAACTTCTTCAATTGAGCTAAATTTAGTTTGGTTAAAGCTGTTTAAATAGAGCTTGAAACTTTTTGATTCAATTAAATTTTCGCTTTTGAAATCAATAGCAACATCAGCAATCGCCACCTGTGGCAAACCGTTTTTGTTAAGCCACGAGAGTTCGTAACACGTCCACACATCAGCCCCTTGAGTAAACGGCTGAGATTGTGTAATCGCCAACCCATCACGGTTTAATTTGCGAGGGACGGGTTGTAAAAGCGAAGCGTCATATTCGCTTTTATATTCGGTTTTCTGCCCAAGTTTTAGGGCATCAAGAGATTTATCGTTGTAGTTCATTTTATTTCTTATTTAATGTATCTAACTAAATCCACTAGGCTGTCTAGCACCAAATCTGCTTTTGCTTCACCTTCTGCGGTAACGGCTTTGCCTGTTCTTACCAATACTTTGGTTTTCACGCCGGCATTTTCCGCTGCTAGTAAGTCTTCCAATTTATCGCCCACCATATAAGATTGGCTAGGATCGATATTCAGATCTTTAATTGCTTGCTCAAACATTCCTGCTTTTGGCTTGCGACAATCGCAATCTTCACGGTATTCGCCTTTTCCCTCCGGATGGTGTGGGCAGTAGTAAATGCCGTCTAGCACCACGCCGTAATCTTCATCGAGCGACCAATCCATCCACTCAGTGAGCTGCATAAATTGTTCTTCGCTGAAATAACCCCGAGCAATGCCGGATTGATTGGTAACCAGCACGAGCAAATAGCCTTTATCTTGAAGCTGCTTTAACGCTTTGCCAACACCGTCAATGAACTGGAAATCATCAATTTTATGCACATAGCCGTGATCGATATTAATTGTGCCATCACGATCAAGAAAAATTGCTTTTTTAGCCATCAATTTGATCCTTTAATAAAATCGACCACCATTTGATGATGTTCGCTTGTTTTGAATTTATCAAAAACCTGCTCAATCACGCCTTGTTCATTCACTAAAAAACTGATGCGATGAATGCCATCATAGGTTTTGCCTAAAAACTTTTTCTCGCCCCATACGCCGAAAGCCTCTGCCACTTGGTGGTCTGGATCGGAAAGCAACGTAAAATTAAGCTCTTTTTTCTCGACAAATTGAGCCAGTTTTTTCGGTAAATCAGGGCTAATTCCAAGCACGACTACGTTGAGTTCATCAAGTTCTGATTTGCTATCACGCAACCCACACGCCTGTGTAGTACAACCCGGAGTGAGGGCTTTGGGGTAGAAATAAACTAACACTTTTTTGCCTGTAAATTGGGAAAGTGAAACCGCTTCATCAACCTGATTTTGAAGGGTAAATTGAGGAGCTTTATCGCCAACTTTTAAGATATTCATTTGTAATTTTTCCATAAAAAATAACCGCTTGTATTCTACTACAAGCGGTCGATTCTGGGTATTTTTTTGCAAATTATTCTAAAAACCCTTCCAGCAATTCATTTAAGAAGAGTTTGCCGTGTTGAGTTATTTGCCAATGGGTTGGAGTTTCAGAAATATAATTTTGGTTTAACGCCCAATCCATTGTTGGTCGGACGATTTCCCGATCTAATCCTGTAAACCATTCAAACTCTTGTTTTGGCGTGGCTTCAAGCAATCTAAAGCGGTTCATAAAAAACTCAAATGGGCGATCTTCTAGCTCAATCAAATCTTGGCTATAACGATACTCTCCTCGCATATAGCCTTTCGGGTGTTTGGTTTTGCTAAAGCGGTAAATTTCGCCTGTCGGGTAAGAAATTTTACCGTGAGCCCCGCAGCCTATTGCCAAATAATCGCCAAATCGCCAATAATTTAAATTGTGTCGGCACTGAAAACCTTTTTTTGCATAGGCGGAAGTTTCGTATTGCTCATAGCCTGCCGCCGTTAAAAGTTGATGACCTTGCTCAAAAATATCCCATAATTCATCATCATCGGGCAAGGTAGGTTTGCGGTAGTAAAACATCGTATTTGGCTCAATAGTGAGTTGATACCACGATAAATGTGGTGGGTTAAGCAAAATTCCCGTTTCCAAATCAGCTAAAGCCTGCTTTACCGATTGATTCGGCAAACCGTGCATTAAATCAATATTGAAACTTTGTAAGCCTGATTTTGCAGAATTTTGGGCGAAAATGACCGCTTGTTTTGCCTCTGGGCTATCGTGAATACGCCCAAGCTTGAGCAGTTTTTCCGGCTCAAAACTTTGAATACCCATTGAAATGCGGGTAACGCCACCTTGTGCGTAACCTAAAAATCGCTCTGCTTCGGCTGTTCCCGGATTAGCTTCCAACGTAATTTCAATATTCGGCTCAAAAGGAATTCGCTTTTCTACTTCTTTGAGTAAATAAGCAATGCCTTCTGCCGAAAACAGGCTTGGCGTACCGCCGCCAATAAAAATGGAGTGTAATTTACGATCACCGATTGCTGCTTGGTAAGCGGTTAAATCTTGAGATAAATCTGCAAGTAGGTGGTCGATATACTCTTGTTCAGGAATAATCCCCTTTTGAGCGTGTGAGTTAAAATCACAATAGGGGCATTTTTGCACACACCAAGGGATATGGATATAAAGGCTTAAAGGAGGTAAAATCAGTTGCACTGTGAATATTTCGTATCGTTTTTAAAAGTGTTAGATGATAACGAAAAGCAGGCAAGCTGGGAAGCAAAGATTTTTTCGTGAACTAGATCACAAATTCAAAAATTACCGCTTTACCACTTTGTTGTTAATGATATGATGGTTTCGTTTCAAAAAATTAATATGTTTTGATAAATTCACTTCATATTAAAAACCAACTATCCAATATAGCGACCTTAAGGAGCTTACTATGACAAAACATTTTGAACACAACGAATCTCGTCGTGGTTTTATGAAATTGATGGCTGGTGTGGGTGCAGGTTTTGCATTCAGTAGTACATTAGGCACATTCTCAGCACCGGCAGCAGCGGCAACAGCTCCTGCAAAAGGCTCTGTGATTGAAGCGGGTATTTCTTACTCTCTTTCCACAGGGTTCGATCCCTTGCGTACCACCGGTGCAACACCAATGGCGGCAAACCTGCATATTTTTGAAGGACTCGTGGACTTACACCCAGCCACTCGCGAGCCATACTTAGGTTTAGCAGCAAAAATGCCAGAAAAATTAGACGATGTAACCTACCGTGTAACACTGCGTGATGGTGCGGTATTCCACGATGGTAAACCGGTTACAAGTGCGGATGTTGTTTTCTCTTTTGAGCGTGTATTAAACCCGGAGAACAAATCTCTATTCGCAGGTTTCGTACCATTTATTGAAAGTGTGAAAGCAGTTGATGACAAAGTAATTGAATTCAAACTTAAATACCCGTTTGCGCTATTTACCGAACGTTTAACTATCATCAGAATTGTACCGAAACACGTTGTTGAAGCTGTAGGCGAAAGTGCATTTGATGCTACCCCGGTAGGTTCAGGTCCATATAAATTCGTGTCTGCGGTAAAAGATGACAAGATCGTCTTTGAAGCAAACACCGCTTATAACGGTATTTACCCACCAAAAGCAGAGAAAATGATTTGGTCACTCTTATCAGATGATGCAGCTCGCGTAACTGCACAAGAGTCTAAACGTGTTCAAGCTATTGAATCTGTGCCATATCTTGATATTCAACGCTTAAAATCAAAAAGACAATCTGTTGAATCTGTTCAGTCATTCGGCTTACTATTCTTAATGTTTAACTGTGCTGAAGCTCCATTTAACAATGTTAAAGTGCGTCAAGCATTCCACTATGCATTAGATACACAAAAAATGATTGATGTGGTGTTCTTAGGAAATGCTCGTGCAGCAACATCTTACTTACAAGAAACTCACCCTGACTATGTGAAAGCATCAACTCAGTATGATTTCGATAAAGAAAAAGCAGCGGCATTACTCAAAGAAGCCGGTGTAGATAAACTAGAGTTTGAGTTACTGGCAACAGATACTTCTTGGGTTAAAGAATGTGCACCATTAATTCTTGAATCTTGGAATGCAATTCCGGGTGTGAAAGTAACTTTACGCCACTTACAATCTAGTGCGTTATACGGTGAATTTATCGCATCAGGTAACTTCAAAGTTGTTGTAGCACCGGGCGACCCTTCTGTATTCGGTAACGACGTTGACTTATTATTAAGTTGGTTCTATCGTGGTGACGGTTGGGCGAAAAACCGCTATCGTTGGTCTGATACACCAGAGTACGCAGAAGTGCAAAAACTCTTGGATGCTGCAGTTGCTGCGAAATCTCATAGTGATGCAAAAGCTGAATGGTCTAAAGTGTTCAACATTATCGCTGAACAAGTTCCGCTCTACCCACTAATCCATCGTAAATTACCAACTGCGTGGGATGATAAAGCATTAACTGACTTCCAACCATTACCAACTACAGGTATGTCATTCTTAGGTGTTGGACGCAAATAAGCCTTGATACACGGCTAAACAAGCGGTCGGTTTTTAGGAAAATTTTGCAAAAAATCGACTGAAACCGACCGCTTGCAACTTTCGATTTATTCCCAAGTTTTCCGTGTTTTCTATATAGCATAGAGTGCGTTTTACGCACTATTACAAATCAACCAAGTGTATTCGCACTCGACCTTCCACTAATGTTTTATAGTCGGAGATAAAAATGGAAATTGTACTTCGCCTGTTATTCCGCCGTTTATTGGCATTGCCTATTATGATACTCGGGGTAACAGCATTAGTTTTTATTATTTTGCAATTCACGCCGGGTGATGCCGCAACAGTTGCATTAGGTGATGCAGCCAGTGATGAGGCTAAACATTTATGGCGTGAGCAACGTGGGTTAAATGATCCATTATTGGTTCAATACTTCCGTTTTCTCGGAAACCTTCTCGTATTAGATTTAGGGGTAACTACGCCACCTGAATTACCGATTTCATCAATGATTGCTAAAGCCTTCCCAATTACATTGCAATTAACTTTTATCGGGGTAATTTTAGCAGCAATCATCTCATTCACATTAGGGGTATTTGCAGCACTTCATCGTGATCGCTTAGCAGACCAAATTATTCGTCTGTTCTCGGTTGCTGCGGTTGCAACGCCTTCTTTCTGGCTCGGTATTTTATTAATTCAATACTTCTCACTTGAACTGGATTGGTTACCGTCCGGTGGTTATGTGCCATTTAGTGAAAGTCCGAAAGAGTGGGCTATCTCAATGATTCTGCCATCACTTGCATTGGCTATTCCGGTTTGTGCATCACTTATCCGTGTAGTACGTACAGCAATGGTTGAAGAAATGGACAAAGACTATGTACGTACAGCAATTGGTAACGGCGTACCATATTCAACTGTTATTCGCCGTAATGTATTGCGTAATGCGTTAATTACACCGGTAACAGTTCTCGGCTTACGTGTCGGTTACTTACTCGGTGGTGCGGTCGTTATCGAACAGATTTTCGACTTACCGGGAATGGGTAAATTAATTTTCAACGGTATTACCAATGTAGACTTAAACTTAGTGCAAGGCGTGGTACTAACCATTGCATTAACTTTCGTATTAGTGAACATCATCGTTGATATTCTTTATCTGATTATTAACCCTAAAATTCGGAGTCTATAATGTTTCGTCAAGGATTAGCAGACAGACTTGCTTCTGGAGGGGCAAGATTCAAAGCATTATCAACCGCCTCCAAAATTGCCTTAATCTTCTTGATTTTTATGGCTCTTGTGGCAATTTTCGCACCATTGGTTGCACCTTATGATCCACTACAAACCCTACGCCCTGTGCAAGCTCCGGGTTCAGAATATTGGTTCGGTACAGACCGTTTAGGACGTGATATTTTCTCTCGAATCGTTTACGGAGCTAGAACCTCACTCTTTATCGGCTTAGGTGCGGTAGCTTGTGCGATTGTATTTGGTAGTATTTTAGGTGCAACAGCTGCAACGGCTGATAAATTCGGTAACGAAGTGATTATGCGTCTGATGGATATTCTAATGGCATTCCCGGGCATTGCACTTGCTGCTGTATTATTAGCTACTTTCGGTAACTCTTCACCGATTATTATCTTAACAATTGCGATTGTTTACACACCACAGTTAGCTCGTGTGGTACGTGCAAACGTAGTTTCACAATGGGAAGAAGACTATGTGCGTGCTGAGCGTGTAATTGGTGGTAGCCGTACTTATATCTTATTAAAACACGTTGTGCGTAATACCGCAGCACCTGTTTTAGTGTTCGCAACAGTAATGGTTGCTGATGCAATTATTCTTGAAGCATCACTTTCTTTCTTAGGTGCAGGGGTTCAGCCGCCACATCCTTCTTGGGGTAATATCTTATCTGAAGGTCGTAATTTAGTATTAAGCGGCTTCTGGTGGGCAACTACCTTCTCAGGTTTATGCGTACTCTTAACGGTATTATCGTTAAATATTCTTTCTGAAGGTTTAACTGATGCGTTAGCCAATCCAAAAACCAAGAAAAGTCCAACAGCTGCAAAAAGCGATGTGTCAAAACCGCTTTCAACAGACGTTCAAGAAGCAATGGCAGAAAGCTTGGCATTAAAACGTTATTTATTACAATTAAACCAAGCAGAAACCGTACGTACTGACCGTATGCAACTTAACCCAAATGCAAAACCGATTTTGCAAGTGAAAAACTTATCTATCCGTTTCCCGAACCGTTATGGTGAAACACCATTGGTAGATAACATCAGCTTTACCGTACACGAAGGCGAAACAATGGGCTTAGTAGGTGAATCTGGTTGTGGTAAATCAATTTCTGCTTTCTCAATTATGGGCTTATTACCAAAAACAGCCAAAATCACCGGGGAAATTTTGTTTACTGACCGTGCGGGCAATCAACACGATTTATTAAAAACTGACAAGTTGAACGATCTTCGTGGTCACGAAATCTCGATGATTTATCAAGATGCATTAAGTGCCTTAAACCCATCAATGCGTATTCGTGAGCAAATGGAGCAGTTGATCAGTCGTGGCGGTAAACAATCGGCAGAGACATTACTCAAATGGGTACATCTTGATCCTGAAAAAACACTCAACCGTTACCCACACGAGCTTTCAGGTGGTCAGCGTCAGCGTGTGTTAATTGCAATGGCATTGGCTCGTGAACCAAAACTATTAATTGCGGATGAACCAACCACTGCATTAGACGTAACCGTTCAAGCAGAAGTAATTAAATTGCTTAACGAATTGCGTGAAAAACTCGGCTTTGCAATGGTGTTTGTGAGCCACGATTTAGCCTTAGTTGCTCAAATTGCTCACCACATCACGGTTATGTATGCAGGTCAAGTAGTAGAAGCATCGCCAACCAGCGACTTGCTAATGCACCCAACGCACGAATATACACGAGGCTTATTAGGTTCAGTACTTTCAACCGAATGCCGTGCGGAACGCTTATATCAAATTCCGGGCAGTGTGCCTTCTCCGTTTGACTTTGCAGACGGCGACCGTTTCGCCAGCCGCTCATTGCGTCCTGATGCGAATCCGAAACAACAGTTGAAACTTGTTCCAACTGGAGAACACCCACAACACGTTTGGGCATCTCACTTAGAAGAAAATCAGGGAGCTAAACTATGAGTATGAAACCCATTAAAGAACAGCCAATTATTGAGCTGAGAGATATTGTTGTCGAGTTTCGCTCCCGCGATGGAACACTATTCAACCCGAAAAAATTCCGTGCGGTAAATGGCGTGAGTTTAGATATTCACGCTGGTGAAACAGTCGGCATTGTAGGGCAATCCGGTTGTGGTAAATCAACATTGGCAAGCGTCATTATCGGCTTACAAAAACCAACTTCAGGTACGGTAAAATTCAACGGCTTACAGATGAAATATGGCAGTGCTGAAGCCCGTAAGCAGTTTGGTCGCCAAGTATCGGTTATCTTCCAAGATCCGGCAACCGCCCTTAACCCTCGTATGCGTGTACTGGATATCTTGAAAGATCCGATGGATATCCACAATGTATTAGAGCCAAACGAGCGTGAAAAAAGAGTTTACGAACTCTTAAACCGTGTAGGTTTACCTCGCTCTGCTGCCTTAGTTGAGCCAACTCGTTTATCAGGTGGTCAAAAGCAACGTGTGGCGATCGCTCGTGCATTGGCTCTTAATCCAAATTTGATAGTAGCAGATGAGCCGACTTCCGCACTGGATGTATCTGTTCGAGCTCAAGTTCTGAACTTACTTGCCGATCTGAAAAAAGAGTTAAACCTTGCAATGGTGTTTATCTCTCACGATTTGCAAACTGTTCGTCAAGTGTCTGACCGCATTGTGGTAATGAATGGCGGAAAAATCATCGAGCAAGGCGAAGCCTCACAAGTCTTCGATAGCCCACAAGATGAATACACCCGCATTCTGTTAGACGCAGCTCCATCATTATTGTAATTGTACTTTTAGTCCTACAAGCGGTAAAATTTGCTGAAAATTTTACCGCTTGTTTTTTTATTTCTATGATCAAAATTACCCAAACAATAGATACTGATTTACTCATTGTCGGCTCTGGCATTGCCGGGCTTTCTGCGGCTGTTGAAGCAAAGAGCAAAGGCTTAAATCCGTTGCTGATTAGCAAATCCACAATTGGTTCCGGTGCAAGTTATTTTCCGCTAAAAGCCACATTAGGTATTCAAGTAACCGACGATGAAGCCGACCACGCTCTTTTTAGAGAAGATATTGAACATATCGGCAAGGGCAAAATCAATCCCAATGTCGTACAGACTTATATTGAAGATTCGCCGAAAGCCATTGAGTTATTAGACCGAATTGGTTTTAAGCCTTGGAGGCGGAACGACAACCGCCCGGCTTGCTTTGCTAAATATGCTCGCCCGATTTATTTAATTAAAGATTGGCGAGAGGCTGCCATACGAGCAAAACAAATTTTACAAGAGCAGCAGATTCCTTTCTATGAAAATGCCACCCTTTTACATATCGTAACAGACGATAATCAAGTACAAGGGGCGGTATTTTCTCTGGTTACAAGCGGTCAAATTTCTTATATTTTTTGCAAAACCAATCATATTATTTTAGCCGCAGGCGGGATTGCCGGACTTTATAAAGATAACCTCTACCCTGCTGATGTAATAGGCTCACTTCATTCTGTTGCCAAGCAAGCCGGGGCAACTTTAGTCAATCTTGCTTTTATCCAGTTCATTCCTGCTTTTGTTGAGCCCAAATATAAAGTCTTATTTGGCGAACATACGTTGAAATATGTAACAGAAATTACCGATTCGCAAGGCAATAATTTATTCCCTCATTTAAGCCAAACACAATTTAGTAAAATGATGTTGGAACGTAGTCATTATGCTCCCTTCAGTTTGGATTTTGAGTGCGTGGAATTTGACTTAGTGATGATGAAGCATTTGCTGGAAAATCCAAATGAAAAAGGTATTTATCTCAAATACAGCCCAAAACTCTATGCAGATACAGAAGAATTTTACACCGTTTATTTGAATTGGCTGAAAAATGAAGTGGGAATTGATTTAGTCAAAGATAGAATTGCGATTAAACCTTTTGCTCACAGCTGCAACGGTGGCATTCAAATCAACCAATGGGGTGAAAGTTCGGTGAAAGGCTTATTTGCAATCGGCGAAATTGCTCATTGTATTGAAGGAGCAAACCGTATGGGCGGAAATTCAGTTGGCGGCGGTTTGGTATTTGCCAAACGTGCGGTAGCGGAAATTTCTCGCTCACTAGAACAAGCTAATTTACAAAAAAATGCCGAAATTTCACCGCTTGTAATGGCAGAAAAAGCATTAAATCAGCTTGCTAACTCAAATGCTAATCTCGAACTAACCGCCAGTGAAGTGCTTTACTCTATTCGAGAGAAAATGGCATTATATGCTAATGTTTACCGCACTCGAAGTAACCTTCAACATCTGCTTGATGAATTAAATCGTTTGGAACAACAATTTGACCCAATCCATCACGCTCAGTATCAAGGCATTGAAGTTTACAATGCACTAAAAACCGCTCAATTAGTGGTAAATAATATGCTCAATGAGAAGAGTTTGGGGGCACACTACTTAGATGCACAAAATTAGTCTATAATAATTCACTTTTCATAAAAAATAATAAATTAGGAGTATAAATGAATAACTACCTACTTAAATTAAAACCGATGACAGCGATCATACTTTCGCTTTTAACGGTCTTTATCTTAGGTTTTACAATGATTGGGCTTGGTTGGGTGCCACAAATTTCGATTTTAGCGGTTATTGTCATTCTGTTACTTTTCGGATTGCTCAATAAAATTCCGTTTAAAAATATGCAAGAAGGTATGGCAAATGGGCTGATGTCCGGTATCGGTGCAGTTTACTTGTTCTTTTTTATCGGATTATTAGTTTCCGCATTGATGATGTCGGGTGCGATTCCTACTTTAATGTATTATGGTTTAAGTGTGATTTCGCCTGAATTATTTTACATCTCTGCTTTTGCCTTAAGTTCTGTGGTAGGTATCGCCTTAGGCAGTAGTTTAACTACGACTGCAACTATCGGCGTTGCTTTTATCGGTATGGCTTCAGCATTTGGGGCTAACCCTGCTATTGTAGCCGGTGCGGTTGTTTCAGGTGCATTTTTTGGCGACAAAACGTCTCCACTATCAGACACTACAACTATTGCAGCTTCTGTTGTAGGAATTGATATGTTCGCTCATATCCGCAATATGCTTTATACCACTATTCCGGCGTGGATTTTAACAGCTCTTATCCTTTGGTTTTTAACTGAGCCGGCTGATGCTCAAAATTTAGCAAATATTGAGAGTTTAAAAACTAATTTACAAGAAACAGGATTAATACACGGCTACTCTTTGTTACCTTTTGTTACCTTAATTTTAATGGCAATTAAGCGTGTTAATTCCATTTATATTATTGTTACTACAGTAATGCTCTCCCTGGTTATTACCTATGTTCACAGTTCACCAACCCTTGAACAACTAGGCAATTATTTCTTTACCGGCTATAAACCCGTTGAAGGTGTAGATTTAGGCGAAGTAGCATCATTAGTTTCTCGTGGAGGAATTAATAGTATGTTCTTTACCATTACTATTGTGCTATTAGCCTTAAGTTTAGGCGGTTTATTGCAAATTCTAGGTATTTTACCTGCCCTGCTAAAAGGTATTAGTGGCTTCTTAACCAACACCGGACGTGTTACTTTTGTGGTGGCAAGTACCGCAGTTGGTATTAACGTCTTGATCGGCGAGCAATATTTAAGTTTATTATTATCAGGAAATACCTTCCGTTCAACTTACGAGCGTTTAGGTTTAGATCTTAAAAATTTATCTCGCACTATTGAAGATGCAGGTACGGTAATCAACCCATTAGTGCCTTGGAGTGTGTGTGGTGTGTTTATCAGCAGCGTACTCAATGTACCGGTGTTAGACTATTTACCTTATGCGTTCTTCTGTTATATCTGTTTAATCCTCACCTTAATTTTTGGATTTACAGGGGTAACTATTAGTAAAAAAGCAAACTAAAATGTAAAACTAAGCGATAAAAAATGCCTACAAATTTGTAGGCATTTTTTCTAATTAGAATTGGAGAACCGCTTGTTTTGCTAATTCTCTGGAGAGCTTATCAATATGCAATACATCTGCAATTTCTTTCATTTGGATTGGCGCAATATTTTCCACCACTGTTCGATTTACATTTACAATATCGGTAAAGCGGATTTGCCCATTTAAAAACGCCTCAACGGCAACTTCATTTGCCGCATTCATCGCCGTAGTTGCATATTGCCCTTCGGCAAAAGCCTCAATCGCTAATTTTAAGTTCGGATAACGAGCAAAATCAGGCTCAATAAAAGTCAGCTCTTTTAATTTAAAGAAATCAAGTGGCGACACACCTGCATTAATTCGGTTTGGATATGCCATAGTGTGTGCAATCGGCGTACACATATCAGGATTTCCCATTTGAGCAATAACCGAACCATCAATATACCGTACCATTGAGTGAATGATTGATTGTGGGTGAATAATAATTTCCATCTCGTCTGCCGTTGCATTAAACAGCCAACGAGCTTCAATGTACTCCAAACCTTTATTCATCATTGTGGCAGAATCGACCGAGATCTTTTTCCCCATCGACCAATTTGGGTGAGCAACGGCTTGAGCAGGTGTAATCGCATCAAATTCATTTAATGGCTTAGTACGGAACGGACCGCCCGATCCTGTTAAAATAATTTTGCTTACGCCTAACTCTGCAAGCGGGCAAAAGCCCACTTTCTCTTGAGCTTCAGGCGGTAGCGATTGGAAAATCGCATTATGTTCACTATCTACAGGGAGTAATTTCGCACCGGATTTGCGAGCTTCATCAATAAAAATCTGCCCGCAAGTAACAAGAGATTCTTTGTTCGCCAGTAGCACTCTCTTGCCTGCTTTCACCGCAGAAAGCGTTGGTAATAAGCCTGCCGCCCCCACAATTGCTGCCATTACCATATCCACATCAGCGTGAGCACAAAGATCACAAATCGCTTTCTGCCCTGCTAATACTTCGGTTTTTATACCTAAATTTGCTAACGCTGTTTTCAATTCTTGAGCTGCTTTTTCATCGTCCATTGCAGCAAAAATCGGCTTGTATTGTTGGCATTGCTCGGTCATTAACGAAACATTTTTTCCGCCGACTAAGGCAAAAATTTCGTACTGTTCTTTATTATGCTCAACTACCGATAATGTGCTTTTACCAATAGAACCTGTTGAGCCTAAAATCACTAATTTTTTCATTACGTTTCTCTGTATTTAATAGGGATTTTTCACCCCTACATTTTAATTATATGGATTACCAATTATACGGTTGCAAAATTTTTATAAAAAACGACCGCTTGTATTTAGCTTGAAAGTCGTTTTGCCTCAATCACATCATCTAATTGCGATACTCTGGCTAATAATTTATTTAAAATCGCAACATTATTGAGCTGAATTTCCATATCAATAGTTGCAAGGCTTCGTTTGACATCCGTTCGGCTCGAAACGCCTAACACGTTTACTTTTTCATTCGCCATAATCGCACTCACATCTCGTAATAAACCGTTACGGTCATTTGCAATCACACGAATAGTCAAACTCAAGCCTGAAACATAACCTTCACCCCAATCAGCTTCCACCACACGTTCCGGATTTGCATTCAACAATTCGTGTAATTGCTCACAATCCGCACGATGAATAGAAATACCCCGTCCTTGCGTGATATAGCCTAAAATTTCATCTCCCGGAATCGGCTGGCAACAACGAGCAATGGAATGCATCAAATTCCCCACCCCTTCAACAACCACATAACCTTTACTTGGTTTTGGCTGGTTGTTGTTTTTATTAACCTGTTTTAGTACCGCCTCATCTTCTTGTTCAGCCGTTGGTTTAATTAATTTTGATTGCAAATAGTGCATTAATTGATGCAGACGAATATCGCCGCCACCAATACCTGCGTATAAATCATCAAATTGTTTTAAATTATAGCGAGGCAGTGCGTATTCCTCGATTTGTCTGAGCGTGAAGCCAAATTTCTCCATTTCAGCTTCAAGAGCTTCTTTACCAATCGGAATATTCTTTTCACGATCTAATTTCTTAAACCACGCAATAATTTTTGAACGAGCTTTGCTGGTATTAACGAAACCTGCATTTGGATTGAGCCAATCTCTGCTTGGGTTTGGCTCTTTTTGCGTGATAATTTCAACCTGATCGCCCATCTGTAAATGGTAAGTAAAGGGCACAATTCGCCCGGCTACTTTTGCACCAATACAACGATGCCCTATTTCACTATGAATTGCGTAAGCAAAATCCAGCGGTGTTGCTTTTTGTGGTAGATCGATTACCTCGCCTCTTGGCGTAAAGACATAAACACGGTCATCAAAAATTTGTGTCCGCATTTCTGCCACCATATCACCAGAATCGGCAAGATCGTTTTGCCACTCAAGCAATTTTCGTAGCCACACAATTTTTTCTTCGTAGCCTGAACGCCCTGCGGTTGCTCCTTCTTTGTATTTCCAGTGAGCCGCCACGCCAAGCTCCGCATCATCGTGCATTTTTTGGGTGCGAATTTGCACCTCAATGGTTTTATCGCCTTCACCTAATACAACGGTATGTAATGATTGATAGCCGTTAGGTTTTGGGTTAGCAATATAATCATCAAAATGTTCCGGCAAGTGGGTATATTTAGTATGAATAATGCCCAATGCCGTGTAGCAATCTTCTAAAGTTGGCACAATCACGCGTACGGCTCGCACATCAAAAAGCTGATTAAATCTCAGACGCTTTTTCTGCATTTTTTTCCAAATGCTGTAGATATGTTTCGGACGACCATAAATCTGCACATTATCAATTTCACCCGCTAAACAAGCGGTCAAATTTGCTACAAAATTTGCAATATAGCGTTCACGATCCACACGGCGTTCACCTAAATCAAACTTCGCTATTTGAGTGTAAGAGACAGGGTGTAAAATGCGGAAGCAGTAATCTTCCAGCTCCCATTTAAGTTGCCCTATGCCTAAGCGGTTGGCAAGTGGAGCATAAACGTGGGAGCATTCTTTGGCAGCTAATACCGTATCTTCCTCCGTGTGATGGCTGCCATCACGCAAATAAGCAATTCGTTCGGCAAGTTTGATAACTACACAACGGAAATCATCTACCATTGCCAGCAACATACGGCGGATATTATCAATTTGTAAATCAGATACATTGTGAGCAGAGAGCTGGCGGATATTTTCCATTTCCAGCACGCCTTTCACTAGGTTTTTGATATGATTATTGAAATCTTCTTTTAATTGAACAAGATCAATAATGTTATGCTTCACAAGCGGAAATAAAAGTGCTGCAACCAGACTGTCATCGTCCATATTTAAGCCGTGTAACACTTCTACCATCTCAATGCCATACCACATCAAACTGTAATCGGCATCGAGCTTTTCTTGAGCGTAATCCCAAGCGTGTTGAATGCGTTCACTCGTTACAGGAGACATATTCAGACTCGCACACCAGCTTGCTAATTCAAAATTATTTGGATCAAGTTGGTGGGAATAACGAATTGCTACCATAAAGCCTCCTTGTAAATTTTCGTCAAAATCAGACCGCTTGTTATCGCTTGATATGGAGTGTAATTATACGTCTAATTTCAGAAAAAATTTACCCTTTTTATAAAAATTTAGCATATAGCTTACCACTTAAATTACTCCTTAAGAGGTATCAACCTTGTGATAAATCAAACCTATCAACACAATCATTTGCACGACATCTCTCTCTTGATTAAAATGACTGCGTTTTTATTTTTAAATTTTATCTTTTCTGTGGGAAACAATGACAATTTTAGCTTTAGGGATTAATCATAAAACCGCTTCTGTGGGTTTAAGAGAGAAAGTCGCATTTGTTGATGACAAACGTGATCTCGCTCTTACTCAAATTCAAGAAAGCGGATTAGCCGAAAGCGTTGTTATTCTTTCTACCTGTAACCGCACCGAACTCTATTTCCACCAGCCTAATATTTCTCCTCGTGAAGAGAGCGAGGAAAATATTCAGTGGCGAGAACAATGCTTCCAATGGTTTGCTCAAATTCATCATCTTGATGAAAATGAACTACGTGAATGCCTCTATTTCAAACAAAATTTAGAAGCGGCTAACCATTTAATGAAAGTGGCAAGCGGTTTAGATTCTCTCATTTTAGGTGAGCCTCAAATTTTAGGACAGGTAAAACAAGCTTATCAATATAGCGAAGATTTTTACCAACAACATCGCAAAACGATGTCTACAAAGCTCTCTCGCTTATTCCAACGTACCTTTGCAACGGCAAAACGCGTGCGTTCTGAAACCGAAATTGGTAGCCAAGCAGTTTCTGTTGCCTACGCTGCTTGTGGTTTAGCTCGCCAAATTTTCGATAATTTCGGCAAATTACGCTTCTTGCTTGTTGGTGCGGGCGAAACCATTGAATTAGTAGCTCGTTATTTAATTCAACACGGTGCGAAAAATATTATGGTAGCAAACCGTACTCATATTCGAGCAGAAATGTTGGCAGAAAAATTAAATGCCCCGATGCAAATTCTCTCACTGAGTGCATTGCAATTAGGCTTAAACCAAGCGGATGTAGTCATTAGTTCCACCGGTAGCCCTGATATGCTAATTACAAAAGAGATGGTTGAATTTGCTCAGAAACAACGTCAATTTGACCCACTGTTGCTCATTGATATTGCTGTTCCTCGTGATATTGATGAAAAAGCCGGCGAATTAGATGGGGTTTATTCTTATAGTGTGGATGATTTACAAAATATCATTCAACGCAATATGGCTCAGCGAGAAGAAGCGGCGAAACAAGCGGCTGAAATCGTCAAAGAAGAGAGCAAAGCCTTCTTTGAGTGGTTAAAGCAGCAGCAGTCAAGTGATCTTATCAAACGCTATCGCCAAGATGCGGAACAAATCCGCCAAGAGTTATTAGAGAAAGCTCTCCAAGCAATAAATCAAGGGCAAGATAGCCAACGTGTTTTGAGTGAATTAAGTTACAAACTAACAAACCAACTGCTCCACGCTCCAACCCAAGCCTTGCAATCTATGGCAAAAAGTGGAAATTCAACGGGCTTGCAAAGTTTTTCTAAAGCTCTCAGGTTGGAGGAATAATTTACCTATAAGTTAAATTTCGGACGCACGCTGTGCGTCCCCACGCCAATCTATATTTCTTATCCTTTCTTCTGATTTTAACTTTCCTCAAATTTCCGCTATAATAAGCCAATTTTTGCAACACATTGCAAATCACTGAATTTAGAGGATAAAAAATGACTCCTGTTGTTGCCCTAGTTGGCAGACCAAATGTAGGTAAATCTACCTTATTTAACCGCTTAACCCGTACCCGAGATGCGTTAGTAGCAGACTTTCCAGGCTTAACCCGCGATCGTAAATACGGACACGCCAATATTGCGGGCTATGATTTTATCGTGATCGACACAGGCGGTATTGATGGCACAGAAGAAGGTGTGGAAGAAAAAATGGCAGAACAATCGCTACTCGCGATTGAAGAAGCTGATGTAGTGCTTTTCTTAGTCGATGCCCGTGCCGGCTTATTGCCTGCGGATATTGGCATCGCACAATATTTACGCCAACGTGAAAAAACCACTGTGGTGGTTGCTAATAAAACAGACGGTATTGATGCTGACTCTCACTGTGCAGAGTTTTATCAGCTCGGTTTAGGCGAAGTAGAACAAATCGCTGCCGCTCAAGGGCGTGGCGTAACACAACTTATCGAGCAAGTGCTTGCTCCACTTGGCGAACAGCTAAATGCAGATCAAGCGGTCGAAAACGATGAAAGTTTTGCAAATGATGAAGCAGCTGACGAATGGGATACTGATTTCGACTTCGACAATGAAGAAGATACCGCATTATTAGATGAAGCATTGGAAGAAGATGCTGAAGAGTCCATTGAAGATAAAAACATCAAAATTGCGATTGTCGGCAGACCAAACGTAGGCAAATCAACCCTCACTAACCGTATCTTAGGCGAAGAACGTGTTGTCGTCTACGATATGCCCGGCACGACCCGTGATTCTATCTACATTCCAATGGAGCGTGATGGTCAGCAATATACTATTATCGACACCGCCGGCGTGCGTAAACGTGGCAAGGTCAATTTAGCGGTTGAAAAATTCTCAGTCATCAAAACCTTACAAGCCATTCAAGATGCCAATGTGGTGCTTTTAACCATTGATGCTCGTGAAGGGATTTCTGATCAGGATTTATCGCTACTCGGCTTTATTTTAAATGCAGGTCGTTCACTTGTAATTGTAGTAAACAAATGGGACGGCTTATCGCAAGATATTAAAGATCAAGTGAAATCAGAATTAGATCGCCGTTTAGATTTTATCGACTTTGCCCGTGTGCACTTTATTTCTGCATTACACGGCTCCGGTGTGGGTAATTTGTTTGACTCGGTGAAAGAGGCTTACGCTTGTGCCACCCAAAAAACGTCCACCTCAATGCTGACCCGTATTTTGCGTATGGCAGCAGATGAACACCAACCTCCATTGGTAAACGGTCGCCGAGTGAAATTAAAATATGCTCACCCGGGTGGTTATAATCCGCCGATTATTGTAATTCACGGCAATCAGGTAGAAAAATTAGCGGATTCTTACAAACGCTATTTAAGCAATTACTTCCGTAAGAGTTTGAAAATTATCGGCTCGCCAATTCGCATTTTATTCCAAGAAGGGAATAACCCATTTGCGGGCAAGAAAAATAAACTGACGCCAAACCAACTGCGTAAACGTAAACGTTTGATGAAGTTTATTAAGAAAAGTAAGAAATAAATTATGCTCTCTCGCCCTTTGGGAGAGAGACCGAAAAATGTTTCGTACAGAAACATTTTTCAGAGAGAGGCAAGCGGTTATTTTTTATGAAAATTTTGCACTTTCCTCTCCCTGAAATTTACTTCTGCACGAAGTAAATTTCTGTCCCTCTCCCACAAGGGGCGAGGGTGAAATATCAAAGGATTTCTATATGATGATGCAATACTCTCCAAAATTTAATAATGCTAAAGTTCTAGTACTAGGCGATGTAATGTTAGATCGTTACTGGTTTGGTGCGACAAATCGTATTTCGCCGGAAGCACCTGTGCCAGTCGTTAAGGTGCAAGATATTGAAGAGCGTGCAGGTGGTGCTGCAAACGTAGCAATGAATATTGCGAGCCTTGGTGTGCCAGTTGCCCTTCACGGTTTAATTGGTCAAGATGATGCCGGGCGTGCTTTAGATACGTTACTTAATTCACATAATATCCAAAATCATTGTGTCGCAATTGATTCACACCCAACTATTACGAAATTGCGGATTTTATCTCGTCATCAGCAATTATTACGCTTAGATTTTGAGGAAGGTTTTCAAAATGTTGATTCAACTGCCCTACTTGCAAAACTTTCGCAAGAAATTACCGCTTACGGAGCGTTAATCTTATCGGATTACGGTAAGGGCACGCTTGAATCAGTGCAGCAGATGATCCAAATTGCACGCAAGGCTAATGTACCTGTGTTAATTGATCCGAAAGGAACAGATTTCGAGCGTTATCGTGGTGCAACCTTACTTACCCCAAATATGTCGGAGTTTGAAGCCGTTGTTGGGCATTGTAAAGATGATGATGAAATCGTGGCTAAAGGCTTGAAAATGATTGCTGATTTTGAGCTTTCTGCCTTGCTAGTTACTCGCTCAGAAAAAGGAATGACATTACTTCGTCCAAATCAAGAGCCTTATCACTTACCAACTCAAGCAAAAGAAGTTTATGATGTAACTGGTGCGGGAGATACCGTAATTAGCGTATTAGCTACAGCGATTGCTGATGGTAGAGCTTACGAAGAAGCTTGTTATTTAGCCAATGCAGCAGCTGGTGTTGTGGTTGGCAAACTTGGCACATCAACCGTTAGTCCTGTTGAATTAGAAAATGCCATTCATCAACGAGCCACGACAGGCTTTGGTGTAGTCTCCGAAGAAGAGCTAAAAGCTATTGTGTTAGAGGCAAAAAAACGTGGTGAGAAAATCGTAATGACAAACGGTTGTTTTGATATTCTCCACCCGGGGCACGTTTCTTATTTAGAAAATGCACGCAAATTAGGCGACCGCTTAATTGTGGCAGTGAATACCGATAATTCGGTTAAACGCTTGAAAGGCGAAGCTCGCCCAATTAATGATTTAGATGCTCGTATGGCTGTATTAGCCGGCTTAGCGTCTGTGGATTGGGTAGTGCCTTTTGATGAAGATACACCGCAACGTTTAATTGGTGAAATCTTGCCTGATTTATTAGTAAAAGGTGGCGATTATAAACCTGAAGAAATCGCAGGTAGCCAAGAAGTATGGGCAAACGGTGGAGATGTTCGGGTGCTAAACTTTGAAAACGGTTGTTCTACAACGAATGTGATTAAGAAAATTCAATCATTATAGTGTTATGGAAAAAATCATTATTGATACAGAGCAATTTCAGCGGATTATTTCTCGTATTTCCCATCAAATTATTGAAAAGCACGGGGATTTACAAGATGTCGTAATTGTTGGCATTAAACGTCGTGGTGCTGAAATTGCAGAACTTATTCAAAAGCGAATTGAAGAGTTAGCACAAATCCAATTGCCGAATATGGCATTGGATATTACGTTCTATCGTGATGATTTGGATTTAATCTATCAAGATCCTGTATTTACCGGAGCAGAAAATCAACTCAATCTTAACAATAAAAAAGTGATTTTGGTTGATGATGTACTGTTTACGGGTAGAACTATTCGTGCCGCCTTAGATGCATTGCTTGATTTTGGCAGAGCTGCCAGAATTGAATTGGTTATTTTAGTAGATCGTGGTCATCGAGAATTGCCAATTCGAGCTGATTATGTAGGAAAAAATATCCCTACTGCAAAAAATGAGCAAATTCAGGTAAAAACCTTCTCTTATGACGGCATCAATCAAGTGGTCTTAGTTCCTGCAACGGATAAAGAAAGTACTTAATTTAAGTGAACCTTTTCGATAAACTTATCTCTAAGGAAAAGATTACTTATTATCTCCATTAGGATTGTTATAAAAATGAAATTAGTAAAATCATTGTTTGCTGTTGCGATTGCAACAATAAGTCTTACCCAAACTGCTCACGCTTTTGAAGAACGTGTAGTTGCGTTAGTAAATGATACCCCTGTAATGCAAAGCCAAGTTCAGCGTATGCTTGGCAAGAAAAAAGTAACTGAAGCCTCTCATCGTGCAGCCGTCGATCAAGTCATTGACGATATGCTTGTACAACAAGCAATGAAAGAGGCTAATGTGAAAATCAGCCCGGCAGCAGTAAACCAAGCGGTTGAAAATGTGGCTATCCAGAATGGTATTACCTACGGTCAATTATTAGATGCGTTAGATTATCAAGGTATTACTTTAGAACAATTTAAACGCAATATTGCTCAACAAATGGCAATGGAGCAGGTTCGCCATATCAGCATTGGAAAAACCATTCAAGTTGCTCCTCAACAAGTTCAAGCATTAGCAAACGAATTAATGGCGAAAGATAAAGCAGTGGGTAAATTAAAAACGGTAGTTGGCAAAGAACATCGTGTGAGCCATATTTTGTTAAAAACAAACCCAATTTTAAACGATGCTCAAGCCAAAGCGAAATTAAATAGCTTAATTGCCGATATTAACTCTGGCAAAACAACTTTTGAAGAAGCAGCAAAAGCGAATTCTATGGATTATGCATCAGGTGCAGACGGTGGTGATTTAGGCTTTAACTTCTTAGAGATCTACGATCCTGCCTTTGCAAAAGTAGCCTCTAAGATGAAAACAAATCAAATTTCTGCACCATTTAAATCACAATTTGGTTGGCATACTTTAAAAGTAACCGATATTCGTGATGGCGACAGAACTGAAGATGCTTACCACCAACGAGCTTATCAGCAACTTGTTAATAAACAAGCAGAAGAAGCCTCGAAAGATTGGATTAAAGCATTAAGAAAAACCGCAAATATCCAATACGTTGGTCAATAATTAAAAAATAACAAGAACCTCGCCTAGCGGGGTTCTTTTCTTATTTCAAAAGGGATAATAATGAGTTCACAAAATTCAAAAAAACATTTAGGTCATACCGCTCGTAAACGTTTCGGGCAAAACTTTTTACACGATATGAATGTCATTCACGGCATTGTGTCGGCAATTAACCCGAAAAAAGACGAATTTTTATTAGAAATTGGTCCGGGTTTAGCGGCATTAACAGAACCCGTTGCAGAATTAGTTGATAAACTCACTGTAGTGGAAATTGACCGTGATTTGGCTGAACGTTTACGCCACCACCCTTTCTTAAATCAAAAATTGACAGTTATTGAGCAAGATGCATTACGTTTTAATTTCCGTGAATATTTTGAAAGCCTAAATTTAGGAAAAGATTCTGTTCGTGTGTTCGGTAACTTGCCTTACAACATCTCTACGCCATTAATTTTCCACTTATTAACGTTCCACGATCTGATTAAAGATATGCACTTTATGCTGCAAAAAGAAGTAGTAAAACGTTTATGTGCCGCACCAAACAGCAAGGCATACGGCAGATTAACCATTATGGCTCAATATTACTGTCAAGTAATTCCTGTGCTTGAAGTACCGCCGACGGCATTTAAACCTGCACCGAAAGTGGATTCAGCCGTTGTACGCTTAATGCCTTACAATCAACTGCCGTATCCTGCTAAAGATGTTTATTGGCTCAACCGTGTAACCACACAAGCCTTTAACCAACGTCGCAAAACATTACGCAATGCCCTCTCTACTCTCTTTAGTGCAGAACAGTTAGAAGCATTAGGCATTGATTTAACTGCTCGTGCAGAGAATCTCACCATTGCCGACTATGTTCGTTTGGCTAACTGGTTATATGAAAATCCACCGGCTATTGATACATCAGAAGAATTAGTTGATGAAGATTATTAAAAAGTAAAACAACAAGCGGTCATATTGAGTAAAAAATTTACAAAATATGACCGCTTGTATTTTATATGGCAATTTAAAAACTATTTCGTACCGAAAATTTTATCACCGGCATCACCTAAGCCTGGAATGATATATCCTTTTTCGTTTAAGTGGCTATCAATTGATGCAGTGTAGAGTTCCACATCAGGGTGTGCTTCTTCCAGCACTTTAATCCCTTCTGGGGCAGCAACTAATACTAATACTTTGATGTGTTTACAGCCTGCTTTTTTCAGTAGATCAATAGTTGCAACCATTGAACCGCCCGTTGCTAACATTGGGTCTGTAATAATAGCTAAACGTTCAGCTACATCATTCGCTAATTTTGAAAAATATGGAACAGGTTTTAGCGTTTCTTCATCACGGTAAATCCCAACCACACTGATTCTGGCACTTGGAATATGTTCCAACACACCGTCCATCATCCCCAAACCCGCACGCAAAATTGGCACAACAGTAACTTTTTTGCCTTTAATTCGCTCGACAGGAATTGTATTACCGCTCCAGCCATTAATTTCGACTGTTTCCATTTCTAAATCTTTGGTTGCTTCGTAAGTTAAAAGACTGCCAATTTCGTTGGCTAACTCACGGAAATCTTTTGTGCTGATTTCCGCCTCACGCATTAAACCTAATTTATGTTTTACCAGTGGGTGTTTTACTTCAACAATTTTCATTGTAAGCTCCTTAATTAAATAATTTAAGTGTTATTAACCGTTGATTTTGCTAATTCTTCATCTCTTAATACACGGCGAAGAATTTTACCAACATTACTTTTTGGTAGTTCATCTCTAAACTCAATATCACGTGGAATTTTATAACCCGTTAGGAATTGGCGACAGTAACTACGAAGTTCATCACGGGTTAAACTTTCATCTTTTTTCGTTACAAAAATTTTAATACTTTCGCCAGAAGCTTCACTCGGTATACCAATAGCAACGACTTCATTCACTTTAGGATTTTGTGAAATCACCTCTTCAATTTCGGTTGGATAAACGTTAAAACCGGATACAATGATCATATCTTTTTTGCGATCGACAATGCGTAAATTGAGATCTTCACCCATTACGACAATATCGCCTGTTGCCATCCAACCGTCTTTTAATACTTGAGCAGTATCTTCAGGACGATTCCAATAACCTTGCATTACTTGAGGACCTTTAACCAATAGCTCTCCTCTTTCACCAAGTGGGAGTTCGTTACCTTCATCATCTACAATGCGGATATCCGTATTGGGTACAGGCACGCCAATTGAGCCTGAATATTCCACAGAATCACTTCGTGTTGCAGAAATAAGTGGTGAACATTCTGTCATTCCGTAACCTTCAATAATGTGGCACCCTGTCAAATCGTGCCAACGTTTTGCTACATTAGACTGAATAGCCGCTCCTCCACCCACACTGAGTTTCAAATTTGAGAAATCCACCTCTTTAAATGCTTCATTATTGAGTAAGGCGTTAAATAATGTATTCACACCCGTAATAATTGATACTCTATATTTTTTCAGCTCTTTAATGAAACTAGGAATATCACGAGGGTTAGTAATTAATAAGCCTGTAATACCTAGTTCAAGGAATAATAAGCAGTTTAAAGATAACGCAAGAACGTGATAAAGCGGTAAAGGCACTGTACCAATTAAGTTTGGCGAATTTTTCAATAAAGGATCAACAATCCATTTTGCCTGCATCATATTTGCAATTAAGTTTTGATGCGTTAGCATTGCCCCTTTCGCTACGCCTGTTGTACCGCCCGTGTATTGTAAAAAGGCAAGATCGCTACTTACAATATTCGGTTTGACATATTGTCTTTGTTTGCCAATACTTAATGCTTCCCTAAAGCTGACAGCGTGAGGTAACTTATATTTAGGCACTAATTTTTTAATATATTTAACGACGAAATTAACTAAAGTACGTTTACCAAATGAGAGCTGGTCTCCCATTCTGGTTAAAATAACGTGTTTAATATTTGTGTTGAACACCACCTTTTCTAAGGTAGCCGCAAAGTTGGAGACAATCACAATCGCCTTTGCTCCGCTATCGTTAAGCTGATGCTCTAATTCACGCGGTGTATAAAGCGGATTAACGTTTACTACTATCAATCCGGCACGCAATGCTCCGAATAATGCAATCGGATATTGCAATAAATTCGGCATCATTAATGCAATACGATCGCCTTTTTGTAAACGTAATTCATTTTGCAAATAAGCAGCGAAAGAACGGCTACGTTCTTCTAATTTGCGAAAAGTCAGAATTTGCCCCATATTAATATAAGCTGGAATATCCGGGTGACGCTTTATTGCCGCTTCAAACATCTCAACCAGCGATTCATATTGATTCGTTTCAATTGTTTTTGGCGAATAGGGAGGGTAATTCTTAAACCATATTTTTTCCATTCTAGTCTCCTAAACCTTGCCTAAAAAAATAGGCGAAAAATTTACTTGCTGACTGCGTTTATCAATAAATTTTTTTACAGCCCAGAAACTGATTCCTGTAAAAAGCAACATTACAAACAAAACAATAAGTTCATTTGCAAAAAATTGTGAAAATCCGACCGCTGTTATAATTAAAATAAATAGCGGAATGCCATAAATTAGAAAGACACTTTTTAATAATGTATTTTCAGCTAAACCTAACTGAATTTTATCACCCACATTTAACGGTTCATCAACCGCGATGCGAAAACGTGGTGCTATTTTTTCACCAGCTAACGCTGATAATGCTTTTGTACCACAAGCGACCTTTGCCGCACAACCGCCACAGCCACTTTTTGCATAGCATTGCACAATAGCAACACCATTACGATATTCTACAACGGTCGCTTCTTCTACTATCATTGAGAAGCTCCTTCTCTAAATTGAATGTTTGCCAAAATGTGCTTAGCCGCTTCTAACGGCACATCGCCAATAATCACAATGTCTTTATCATTGATTGTCTGATTTAAAACGGTTAATTTGCCTTGCTGCCCGGCATAGTCATCAAAATTGACACCTTGACTCGGCATTACATAAATCGTAAAACTCAATAAACCATCGCTATATAAACGGCTATCCACATATTCACTGTCAAACTGATAAGCTGCTCCGCTTACTGTTTGGTTCTTAACCAATCGAAAACCTGTCGGTAACTCGTTCACATCCCAGTTATAAGGCGATTTTATCTCTTCTTTTTGAGTAGAGGTTAATGTTGGTAGCATTAAAACATCAATTGCATTAGCAATCATCGCAATTTCTTGAGATTGGTAAAGCTGTAACACTCGAAATTCTTCTAACACTACATTATCTTCATTTTGCAGCTGGCTTTTTAGCAACAAATTAGTCTCTTCATCAATCCAAAGCGTGTAAGAATAGCGGAAATTATCTTTTGGCAAAATACGAATAACTTTCGCTATTCTATCCGAAATACGATCTTTACCCGCATCTAAGAATACATAGCCGTTTAAGTGATGATAATCAGCGTAAATGACATTGGGAAGGTTATCTAAAATATAGGAACTGTTTAAACTAAAAGGACGGAAGTTGTATCCTAAATAACTAACATTGCTATCTTTCAGGATAATTTCTTCTCGATTGTGATCTAGATTTAATAATTGAGCATACTCTTTATCATTAACAAAGGCGTGGCGTAACCGAAAAGATTCTATGCCTGTATTTTGCTGAAGAATATAGAGTAATTCGTAATTTGATTTTTTATGAGCTTCAGTCATTGAGGATAAATACAGCAAAGGCGTTTTAATTCCTGTATCTGCCAACGCAAAAGCAGAACAAGCGAAAATAGCTATGAACATCAAAAAATATTTTTTTATCTTAATAAACATATTTATTCTCAAAACCAAATTAAACTGATTTATTCTATCAAAAATTTTAAATCATTTCGCTATTTGTGAGTAATTTCTTGTTTTTTCGCTACATTTACATACAAAAAACCACATAATTATCAATTAATTATGTGGTTTCTTACTTACCTTAATCTATCTTATCTATTTTGCTGTTCTACTTGATTTGAAGAAGTTTTAGCCTTCTGTTTTTCTTCTTCTGATAAAGTTACACCTTGTACTGTATTTGTACGACGTTGTAGCTCGTGATTTTCTAGTAACGCATTGATTTTACGTTGCTGAAGCTCTAATTGCTCAGCAGTTGGCTGATCTTTCGCCGGTGCATTATAACTTACCGCTTCAACAGAATTACTGAAAGGTAAAGTTTGCAATACAGGCTGAGTTTGAGCCACTTCATTATTAGCGTTAAATGAATTTACACCAAATACAGCAACTAAACAGACTGAAGCAGCAACACCTGCTTGTAAGAGTGGAGTACCCCAACGTTTAAGTTTAAGTAATAAACCTTTTGGTTTTTCCACATTTGCTTGAGATTCAATTTCTTCATTTTCAAGCAATGCTTCCATTTTCGCAGAAAAATCCGCACCTAAGATGATTTCATCACCTTGCATCACATTACGAATGGTGTGATAACTAGCCCATTTTTGCTGTAATTCAGGGCTATTGGTTAAGGTTTCTACAAACTCTTTATCAACATCTTGCCCGTCCATATAAGCAGAAAGGTACTCGTGTTGAGTAATGCGTTGTTGCATAATCGACTCCAATGATTTTTGAGATTTTTTAAAACTATTTATTTGATTTACTGTATAAGTGGATTAATTTTTGCATCAATTGCTTCCCTTGCACGGAAAATACGTGAACGTACTGTTCCTACAGGGCACTCCATCACTTCTGCAATTTCTTCGTAACTTAAACCTTCTAATTCTCTTAAACGAATTGCAGTTTTAAGCTCATCAGGTAAATTTTCAATCGTATCAAATACGACTTTCTTTAATTCTTCGGATAGCACCAAATTTTCAGGTGTATCACTTTCACGAAGCTGAGTACCAACATCATAGCTTTCGGCATCTTCGGCTAAAATATCTTCTTTCGGAGGTCTTCTGCCTAATGAAGTTAAATGATTTTTTGCAGTATTAACCGCAATACGGTAAAGCCAAGTGTAAAAAGCACTTTCCCCACGAAATGATTCTAAGGAACGATAGGCTTTAATAAAAGATTCTTGCACAATGTCTGGAATATCATCTCTTGCAACATAGCGAGTAAGCAAACCGGCTACCCTGTTTTGATAACGTACTACAAGTAAATTAAATGCTTTTTTATCACCTTTTTGTGCTTTTTCGACTAATTCTTGGTCGGTGATTTGTTCGCTCAACTGCGGACTCTCCTAATAAATGTGTCATTTCCATTGCACACTTCTTTAGTGTGTGCTTTTTTCTAAAAGTTCCAACTAATACGGAAAATTTTCTGATCTTTTTGATTTTTTGATAAAAACAAATAACAAGCGGTCGGATTTTAGCGAAATTTTACAAAAATTTCAAAAAATCCGACCGCTTGTATCACCTTTGAAAAGGACAAATTGCAATTTACTCTACTTTATTACTTCTTATTTCTTTGCTTTTAAATCCGCTACTTTTTGTGAACGGTAAATCGCATTGATGGCGTGAATTAACGCTCTTGCCGAGCTTTCTACAATATCTGTCGCCAAGCCCACACCGTGGAATTTTCTGCCTTCATATTCAACCACGATATCCACCTGCCCTAAAGCTTCTGCTCCTTCGCCTTTTGCGGTTAAGTTATAGTGCGACATTTTAAGCTCCATACCCACAATGTTCATAATTGCATTGTAAGTTGCTTCAACCGGACCATTACCACCTTGCGAAGTTGCACTTTGACGAACACCGTCTAGTTCTACCTGCACAAATGCAGATGCCGGCAAACCGCTAATCAGCTGAGTCGTAATCACATCCAGTTTTAATCTGTTTTCTTCGCCTTGTTGCATATCAATAAAAGCAAGAGCTTCTAAATCATAATCAAAAACTTGTCCTTTTTTATCAGCAAGCTCTAGGAAAGCTTCATAGAGTTTATCTAAATCATAATCCGCTTCAGTATAGCCCATATCCGCCATATGTCCTTTTACCGCTGCACGACCTGAACGAGCGGTTAAATTTAACTTCTCTTTCTTCAAGCCAATGGTTTCCGGAGACATAATTTCGTAGGTATTTTTGTTTTTCAGCATACCGTCTTGGTGAATACCTGATGAGTGAGCGAACGCATTGCTGCCCACAATCGCTTTGTTCGGCTGAATCGGCATATTGCAAAGCTGGCTCACCATTTGGCTGACACGGTGAATTTCTTGGGTATTGATGCGAGTATCTACGCCCATAAACTCTTGGCGGGTTTTAATCGCCATTACCACTTCTTCCAATGCCGTATTCCCTGCACGCTCACCAATACCGTTAATGGTACATTCGATCTGTCTTGCCCCATTTTGGATTGCGGTTAAAGAGTTCGCTGTTGCCATTCCTAAATCGTTATGACAATGTACAGAAACGATTGCTTTATCGATATTCGGCACACGGTTCATCACTTGGTGGATAATATTTCCATACTCATTCGGCAAGCAGAAACCAACCGTATCCGGAATATTCACGGTGGTCGCCCCTGCGTTGATTGCAGCTTCTACAATACGGCAGATGTTATCAATCCCTGTACGACCTGCATCTTCACACGAAAACTCGACATCATCGGTATAGCCACGAGCACGTTTTACTGCTGCCACTGCCATTTCCACTACATCATCAAATGAACGCTTTAATTTTGCTTCAACGTGCAATGCCGAGCTAGCAATAAAGGTGTGAATACGGAAAGCTTCTGCAACTTTTAAGGCTTCATAAGCAGCATCAATATCTTTTGGTATAGCTCGAGAAAGTGCCGCCACACGGCTGTTTTTGATATGACGAGCAATCGTTTGTACCGATTCAAAATCCCCTGATGATGAAACAGGGAAACCTACTTCCATAACATCCACACCTAAACGCTCCAACGCGAGTGCAATTTGTAATTTTTCTTTTACCGTTAAACTCGCTTTTAGAGATTGTTCGCCATCACGTAAGGTGGTGTCAAAAATAATAATGTTATTGTTGCTCATAATAAAACCTTCATTTTATTGGGATAAAAAAAGCCCGCATTTTAAGTGCGGGCAAGAATGTGGATAGTCCATTTACTTTTTCCAACCAATCTTTATCCTCGCACAGAATACGATAACAGAGATAATCGGAGTAAGGTAAATTTTTCCATATGTTGTGTTGTGTGTTTATGTTTGCATTGTTATTCGTTAATGGGTGTATATTAGCTTTATCTAAGGTAATGTCAATAGCATTTTTCACTTTACGCAACCGTTTAACCGCAATTAAGAAGCCATCAAATTAGAATATTATTTTGCCATTAACAATATATTTGGTTTAAAACTCCAAATGAGAAAAACAAAATAATACAATACATCAATTTTAATGATATTTAGAATTTTAAAATTTCTATAAAAATAATTTTAAATTTATTTTTACCTTTGAAGTTTCAACTCAAATTTGATAGCCTCTTGCATTATTTTACTGCTGAGGATACACAATGACCCTACCATTTCGTGCCATTATTTCCGATCTCGACGGCACTCTGTTAAATGCACATCATAAAATTGGCGATTTTACAATTGATACATTAGAAAAATTATCACAAAAAGGCGTAGATATCTTTTTTGCCACAGGCAGAAATTACCCCGATGTTTCCCATATCATCAGCAAAGTAGATGCTAAAAATGCAATGCTGGTTACCTCAAATGGAGCAAGAGCCAATAATTTAGACGGCGAAAAAATTGTCAGTCATTATTTGCCGGAAGATATCGCCTTTGAGTTAATGAATATTAACTTTGACGATAAAAATGTTTGCCTAAACAGCTATCAAGGCGATGAATGGTTTATCAATAAAGAGATTCCACAGCTAAAACACTTCCACCAAGAATCCGGTTTTGGCTATCAAGTGGCAGATTTTTCTAACCATCACGGCAGAGAAACAGAGAAAGTCTTTTTTATCGGTAAAACAGTTGAAGCCTTAATTCCGATTGAAAATTACATTCGAGAAACCTATGGCGACCGTGTGCAAATGACCTATTCCGCCCTACTCTGCCTTGAAATAATGGCAAAGGGCGTTTGCAAAGCGAATGCCTTGGAAGAGTTAGTGAAATTACGAGGCTACAAATTACAAGATTGCATTGCCTTTGGCGACGGTATGAATGATATAGAAATGTTGAACTTAGCGGGCAAAGGTTGTCTAATGGCAAATGCCGATCCTCGCCTAAAATTGGCATTACCGAGTAATGAAGTGATTGGATACAATAAAGATGAAGCGGTTGCCAGTTATATTCGAGCCACATTTGGTATCATCTAATTGCAAAATTTTTTCAAAAAACAACCGCTTGTAGCACAACATATCACAAAGGAAGAGTATGAAACGTAAAACATTAGCCACACTTGTGCTAATTGCCGCTGTCGGGATAGGTGGATATTTTTACTACAATCAGCAAAATGATGAACAACAAATTCACTATATTACTGGGGCGGTTAGCCGTGCCGAAATCAATAAAAATGTACTTGCCACAGGGTCAGTACGAGCGAGCAAACGTACGGAAGTTGGGGCTCAAGTTTCGGGTAAAATCCAAAAACTCTATGTCGAACTCGGGCAAACTGTTAAACAAGGCGATTTGATTGCAGACATTGACTCAAGCAACCAAAGCAACACGTTAAGCACTGCTCAAGCTCAACTCGCATCATACAAAGCACAGCTTACCTCTGCACAAGTTGCTCTTGAAGTCGCTCAATCAAATTACAGCCGATTAACTAAATTATATCGAGCCAATAGTGCAGCGTTGTCAGACGTCGAAACAGCTAAAAATACACTTGCTTCAGCTAAAGCGACAGTTGATAACATCAAAGCACAATTAAAATCCGCAGAAATCTCGGTCAATAATGCTCAAACCAATTTAAATTACACTCAAATCATCTCGCCAATGGATGGTGTGATTGTATCTGTGCCTGTTTCTGTCGGACAAACGGTGAATTCTAATCAAACTTCACCTACCATTGTGCAAGTGGCGGATTTATCTAAAATGCTGATTAAACTTGAAATTTCAGAAGGCGATATTGCTCAAGTAAAAGTTGGACAACAAGTCAAATTTTCTACTCTTGCTGAACCTAATCGAGAGTATTTAGCAACCATTGATTCTGTTGATCCTGCACTCACAACACTTACCGACAACAACTATACAGAAAAATCAGGCAATACTGAGGCGGTTTATTACTATGCCAATGTGTCGATTGATAATTCCGATAATAGTTTACGCATTGGAATGACAACCCAAGCTCAAATTACCATTGATAAACGAGAGCAGGTTTTAGTTGTTCCCACTAACGTAATTAAAAAACGTGGAAAAGAAAATTATGTGTTAGTGCTAGAGAATGGGCTGTCGGTTGAGAAACCGATACAAATCGGCATTTCTGATACGCAAAATACCGAAATTGTAACAGGATTAAATGAAGGCGATCAGGTTATTGTTACGCAAAGAGCAGATGGAGAAAAAATAAGTACAACAAGAGGACCAAGAATTCTCTAAATCCTTTCTAAATAACAAGCGGTTAAATTTCCTTCATATTTTGCAAAAAATAAGAAAAATTTAACCGCTTGCCTGTTTCTATATTAAAACGAATGTTTATTTCTCATTATCGTTTTTCATCTTCGCAAAAATCATCGCCAAGATAGGACCTGAAATATTGTGCCAGAAGCTAAATACCGCACTCGGCACAGCAATCACAGGATTTGCTTTAAAGTGTAATGCGGCAAGTGCTGCCCCTAAACCTGAGTTCTGCATACCCACTTCAATTGCTACTGCTTTGCTATCTGCAATAGGCAGTTTAAATAAGCGGCTCGCTAAATAACCGATTAAATAACCTAAACCGTTGTGTAAGGCGACCACTGCAAAAATTAATAAACCGGATTCAATAATGCGATCACGACTTACTGAAACCACCGCCGTTACAATTAATACAATCGCAATCACTGAAATTAACGGCATTGTTTGGCTGAACTGTTCTACTTTCTGCTTGAAGATAGTACGAATAACGACGCCAACAAAAATAGGCAACAACACCATTTGTAGCACAGAAATAAACATCGCCGTTGCATTAATTTCTAACCACTGGCTGGCAAATAAGTAGAAAATAGCAGGAGTTAAAACAGGTGCTAATAAGGTTGAAATGGTTGTGCAAGCCACCGATAAAGCCGTGTTACCACGAGCTAAATAAGTCATCACATTTGACGATGTTCCACCCGGACAACAGCCAACTAAAATTACACCAATGGCTAAATCAGGCGGTAAATTAAATGCTTTTGCCAATCCATAAGCAACACTTGGCATTACCACGAATTGAGCGATAACACCGATAATCACTGATTTTGGATTTTTTGTAACTTCAGCAAAATCTTTGAATGTTAAGGTTAAACCCATTCCAAGCATTACGATACCTAAAAGATATGGAATCCAAGGAACAAATTGTTTAAAAGTTTCAGGGAATTGTGCCGCAATGAAAGCGAAAACCACCACCCAAATAGCGAAAGTTTTGCTAACAAATTGCGTAAATTTTAATAATGTTTGCATATTGCCTCTATATTGTTATAAAAAGGTTAATAGCCTAACTTAGTTTTCAGTAAAAGTGAATAGCGGTCATAAAAACTATAGTAATGAATGCCTCTTTTTAGGTATAATAATTTCGTTTATCAACAAAAAATTTAAGGATATCTTTATGAAAAACTTAAAACTTTCCGCAATGAGCCTCACCGCTTTATTTGTTCTAACCGCTTGTACTCACACTCACTCAAATAGTGATGAACATCATCAAATGGTGTTGCAAGAGCAAGCAACCTTAGGCATAAATTGGGTACAACAATCCGGTGAATACCAAGCTTTAGCTCATCAAGCATTTAACACGGCAAAAGTTGCTTTTGATCAGGCAAAAGTGAAAAAAGGCAAGAAAAAAGCTGTTGTTGTTGATTTAGATGAAACAATGATGGATAACAGCCCATACGCCGGCTGGCAAGTAAAAAATCATAAGCCTTTTGATGGCGAAAGCTGGACACGCTGGGTAAATGCCCGTCAAACCGGAGCTATTGCCGGTGCCGTTGAATTTAACAACTATGTAAACAGCCATAAAGGCACGGTATTTTATGTTTCAAACCGTAAAGATGACGGCGAAAAAGCAGGCACTATCGATGATATGAACAAACTCGGCTTTAATGGCGTGAGTGAAAAAACGTTATTCTTGAAAAAAGATAAATCTAACAAAACTCCTCGTTTTGAAGAAATCGAAAAACAAGGTTATGAGATCGTGCTTTATGTGGGCGATAACCTAAACGATTTCGGTGATGCAACTTACCGCAAATCAAACGCAGAACGCCGTGCATTTGTAGCTGAAAATAGTAAATTATTCGGTAAAAAATTTATTGTATTACCAAACCCGAACTACGGCGACTGGGAAGGTGGTTTAGATAAAAATTACTACAAAGGTAATGCAGAAAGCCGTGTAAAAATCCGCCACAATGCAATCAATGCGTGGGACGGTAAATAATCCGCTCAACTATTTGTAAAAAATCCCTAAATAACGACCGCTTGTAAATCTTTTATCCGATTACAAGCGGTCATTTTTCTATAAAACTTTGCAAAAGTTTGTTAGGATAACCACGCTTTCAACTCATACTAAAACAATAAGGAACGAACAATGACAGCAATGAAAATTACACTTTCCCAACAAGCTGCCCCTGAAATTTGGGGAAAAAATGCTCTACTTTCTGTTAATGATGCAGGCTTTATCGTTCACAACCCAAAAAATGATTTAGCCACCGTTCAAAAAGCCGCTCGTAAAATTAAAAATCAAGGTATTTTGAATGTGGCATTAGCTGGCGATGGCTGGAATTTAGAAGAATGTTGGGCGTTCCATCAAGGTTTCAATTCAGTTAAAAATCAAGGCTCTGTGGAATACCCTAATTTAGGCGAACAACAAGCGGAATTTGATAACCGAGTAAAATGTGCTACTTTCGTGCGTGAGTTAATTAACGAGCCGTCTGAGAGCTTAACCCCTGAAAAATTGGCTCAACAAGCGGGTGAATTTATCCAAAATATTGCAAAACCAAACACAGTTTCTTATGAAATCATTCGTGGCAAAGCGTTAAAAGAAAAAGACTATCACGGCATTTGGACGGTGGGTAAAGGCTCAAACAATCCCCCTGCTTTATTAAAATTAGACTTTAATCCAACAGGTGATGAAAATACCCCTGTGCTTGCCTGCTTAGTCGGTAAAGGAATTACCTTCGACACCGGCGGCTACAGTTTAAAACCAAGTGATGGAATGAGCACAATGCGTACCGATATGGGCGGAGCGGCACTCTTAACAGGCTCACTTGCTTTTGCGATTTCTCGTGGTTTAAACAAACGTGTAAAACTTTATCTCTGCTGTGCAGAAAATATGGTCAGCCACAATGCATTCAAACTGGGCGATATCATTACTTACCGCAACGGCGTTACTGTTGAAGTGCTCAATACTGATGCGGAAGGGCGTTTGGTGTTAGCCGATGGTTTAATTGATGCCTCAAAACAAAATCCACAATTTATTATTGATGCGGCAACGCTCACCGGAGCAGCAAAAGTGGCGGTGGGGAACGACTACCATTCCGTGCTTTCAATGGATGATAACCTAACAAACGCTCTATTCAGCTCGGCAAAAGATGAAAACGAACCATTCTGGCGTTTACCGTTTGAAGAACTCCACCGAGGGCAAATTTCTTCTTCATTCGCTGATATTGCTAATATCGGTTCTGTACCCGTTGGGGCAGGTGCAAGTACGGCAACCGCATTTTTATCTTACTTTGTAGAAAACTACCAGCAAAACTGGTTACATATTGATGCTTCTGCTACATTCCGCAAAACCGCAAGCGATTTATGGGCTGCGGGTGCAACAGGGCTTGGTATCAAAACAATCGCAAATTTGTTACTCTCAAAATAACAAGCTTCGTAGGGCAAATTGCAATTTGCCCTACTAACAATTGAATAATTATGGCTAAATCAAATTACATTACCCGCTCAGGCTGGCAAGCCTTAGATCAAGAGCTGAAATTTTTATGGAAGGAAGAACGCCCAAAAGTTACGCAAGCGGTTTCTGATGCAGCGGCACTAGGCGACCGCAGCGAAAATGCGGAATATATTTACGGTAAACGTCGCTTGCGTGAAATCGACCGCCGTGTGCGTTTTCTCTCTAAACGGCTAGAGGTGTTACAAATTGTCGATTATCACCCGAAACAAGAAGGCAAAGTCTTTTTTGGTGCTTGGATTGAGCTCGAAAATGAAGAAGGTGAGGCGAAACAATATCGCATTGTTGGTTGTGATGAATTTGACCCGGCAAAAAACTGGATTTCGATAGACTCTCCGGTCGCCCGTGCGTTAATCGGCAAACAGGTGGACGATGAAATTCGGGTAGAAACACCTATGGGAAAAGTGTTGCTTTATATTAACAAGATTTGGTATGAGCAAGCGGGCTAATCATTTGTAGGGGCAAATTGCAATTTGCCCCTACTCTATCTACCCAAACAACCTATCCATTTCTTCAATTAGCAATTTGCTTGGTTTGTCAAAATAAACACCGCTTGCACTCTCTCCATTCATAGCCCGTAAGAAAAGATACGCAACGCCCCCAAAATCACGTTCATAATCGTAATTTTCACTTAGACGAACAGTTAGATAACGGTGCACGGCAAGAGTATAAAGCAAATATTGTAAATCATAACGCTGTCTGCCCATTTCTCGCTGAATATTTTCTGTGGAATAATTTTGTGGCAAATAACCTAAGAAATTCGATTTGTAGTCAATAAGATAGAATTTTCCATTCATCTGCACAATACAATCCACAAAGCCACGCACAAAGCCTTCTAATTGCGGTAATTGCAGTTCAGGCAAATTTTTTGCTAAAGGGCTATGTTGTTTTAATAACGCATTTAATTGGTGCAAAGCTTTATCATTTTTTAAGCGTAAATAGAATTGCCATTCATTTAACCGTTTAGTTTCATCGATCTCTTTTAAACAGAAATTTGCTTCCGGCAGAGGAGTAGCAAGAATACGCTCAAACCAGCCTAATGTTGGCTCGAGCCATTCTTCACTTAAACCTAATTGTTCACACACTTTCGCCACACTTTCTTTATCAATTTGTTCGCCAAATCGGCAATGCTCAAAAAAACTGTGCAACACAGTACCAACTTTAATGCCGTGCGGAAATTGGAATGGTGAAAAAGCATCAGTTTCCATCGTGTAATCCGGCTCAATGAGGTCAATATGGACATCTTTGTCTTGGGCTAAATCTATCACTCTTTCTGCTTTACCTTCACTAAAACGCTCGTGTTGTGCATAAAGTGAAGTAAAGCTCGTAATCTGCCCCACTACCCGAATATTGCCACTAAAGGTTTTGGCTTGATAACTTTCCTCCGTTTTACCACTTTCCCAACGGCTAAAAGGTAAATGCTCTGCTACTTCAATAATATCGGCTGAAATCTGCTTTTTCTCAAAATAGTCTGCCACACTCACTTCATCTTTCGGTAATTCACCTTCTGCCAATAAATAATGTAACGGGCTCCAGCCTGAAATCATTTTTGGTAACACTAAATTGAGCTGAGATTCCGCACGGGTTAATGCAACATAAAACAGACGGAGATCTTCCGCATAGGCTTCATTTTGAATTTGCTCTTTCGCCTCTTCTTCACCTAAATACCAATCCAGATCACCTTTTTGATTACGATACAAGCCTAAATTAACCTTAGTATCGCCCTCGCTTTTTTCCGCTGCAAACGGCAACCAAACAATCGGATATTGCAATCCTTTCGAGCCGTGAATGGTAACAATTTTAATCAGCTCTTCTTCACTTTCAAGGCGAAGTTGCTGTTCATCATTAAAATCGGGTGAGCTAATTTGCTTTTCATACCAACGCACCAGTTCCGCTTCAGATTCCAACGCCTGCGATGTTTCTTGCAGAATTTCGGTTAAATGGAGCAAATCTGTAATCAAACGATCCGCATTTGGCAAGCCTTTTAATCGTTCAATAATACCTTGCTCCAAATAGATTTTATGCAACATCGGCAAAATGCCTTGCTCTTTCCAAATGGTGCTGTATTCCACAAACTGATTGACCTTTAAATCCCACAACATTTCATTTTCTTTGTAGCGATAAATTTCTACTGCACTTAGCCCCCAAAGGGTTGAACCTAAAGCGGATAATAATGCTTTATAATTGTAAGGGTTAAGCCCGGCTTGCAAAATCCAACAAAGTTCAGTTGCAATTTCAGAACCAAATACAGAAGCCGATTCCGCTAAATAAACGGATTTAATATTTCTCTTGGCTAGGGCTTTTTTAATGCGTTTTGCTTGTGAGCCTTTTCGCACTAGAATGGTAATATCCTTTGGCTCAAAAGGGCTGAACTCGCCATTTTTCTCAATCCCGAATTTCCCCTCATTCATTGCCTTAAGTTGTTGATGGATTTGGTATGCACAAATTTCTGCTCTCTCATCGAGATTGGTTTTATCTCTGGTGTAGCAAACAAAATGCCCTTGCTCACTCATTAGCTTACCTTTGCGACCGTCTGCTTCAACAGGGTGAAAACCGATGTCATCATAAAGAAATGGCGATTTATCCTTATTTGCAAAATAAAACAAATTATTGACCGCTTGCACTACTTCAGGCAAAGAACGCCAGTTTTTGCCAAGCGTAAATTGCTCGTCAGCCTGCTTTGCCGCTCTCAAATAAGTGAAAATATCCGCCCCACGAAATTTGTAGATCGACTGTTTCGGATCACCGATCATAATAAAGCCGTTATCGCTCTGCCCTTCCATAAAAATTTGGCTGAAAATTTCATATTGGGTTAGATCGGTATCTTGGAACTCATCGATCATCGCAAAGGGGTAAATAGAGCGAATTTTTTGGGCTAACGCTTTACCTGTTTGCGGATTTTTCAACGCTTGATTAAGCATTGTGAGTAAATCATCAAAACCACGCTCCGGGTGCGATTGCTTATATTCTGCCAGCTTGGTTTTTAAGCTTATTAAAAATTGATAGAGTAAAATCGCTTTTAAGCTATTTTCAAACTGCTGCTGATAAGCGGTCAAAAAATCCTGATTTTTTGCAAGTTGAGGTAAATCCATTGGCTCACAACTTTTCTTCGTGCCTGCGGCTATTTTCTCCGTAGTAAACAGATAGAACTCGTCTGGCAAATCACGATTTGACGAATTTACCCATTGGTTCATCACAATAACACCCGTTTCAAAAGTAGCAGAGCGATACCAACTACCGTGTAACGTCGTTTTATTTTTGAGATCGTGCCTAATGGCTTCCACTAACGCTTCACCATTGGCTTTCCAGTAAGATTTCACTTCATCAATAAATCGATTATATTGTGCCAACTGTTCCGTAAAATCTTGAGCTAGAAACGCTTTCGGCTTGGGCAACTCACTTGCTAAATAATTTCTTACCGCACTTAACGCTCTTTCCGGTGTAGTTAATTCAGCTGAAATAATTTCACTTTCTTTTACCCCTTGCGGATAAAACTGCTCTCGCCATACATCTTCGCTTAATTTTTTCAGTAAATCAGATTGGTTCGGCTGTAAATCAAGATCAAATCGCACGCCCGATTCAAAGGCAAATTGCACCAACATTTTTTGACAGAAGCTGTGAATGGTAAAAACACTGGCAGTATCAATTTCACGTTCGGCAATGCTCAAACGTAATAATGCTTCGTGAATGTGATTGATATGCGGATAGAGGTGCTCTAAAAATTCGAGATTATTAGCATAAGATTTATTTTCTGTTTTCTCCCCATTCACTTTATCTTTTAAAAAATCGGCACATTGCTGAATATTTTTTCGGATACGATTTTTCAGCTCCTCCGTTGCTGCTTTGGTAAAAGTTACCACTAAAATTTGCTCAACAGTTAAAGGCATAACACCTACGCCTAGCAATAAACGTAAGTAAATATTGGCAATGGTAAACGTCTTCCCCGTACCGGCAGAGGCTTCAATTAAGACAGATTTATTTAAGGGTAATTTAATAGGATTTAGATTTTGCATAACGTAAAAGTAGGAAAACGACAAATAATAAGATTTTATCTATAAAGAAAAAGAATGGCTAGTGTGAACCAAATTTACTCTTTTTTATTCTATCTCGGAGAAAAATTTCATTTATTATGTGATCAAGCTCACAAATCTAAATAAAAGTTTGAATTTTTTTCGTTTTTGTGTACACATAAAATCCCCCTCTTTCCATCTCCTAAAAAAATATATATAAATCAATAAGTTAATTTTCACCTTGAAAACTTCACTCCAAAAGAATTATTGAAAATGTGATCTAGCCCTCATTTTTAAATGGAGTAAAATTTCACTAAAAATTCATAACTTATTGATTTTTAATCATTTTATAAAAGTTCCCCAAAACCCTCAAAATTTGACGAAAAAAATTTATTTATGTAAATTTCGCCACAACAAGGGAACACTTTGTGTTACACGATTTTTAACGTTGCTAGGTAACTAGCTTGTTGAAACTCTAACTACTAACTACTATAAGGAAAACATTATGAAAAAAACACTTCTTGCATTAGCAGTTGCAGCAATGGCTGCCAGTGGGGCAAACGCAACCGTTATTTACGATAAAGACGGTGCTAAAGTTGATCTATACGGTCGTGTTGCATTAGAAGTTATTAAAGCTGAAAATAAACGCACTGATGTTGCAGATAAAGGTTCGCGTTTGGGTGTGCGTGCATTCCAAGAAATTGGTAATGGTTATGAAGCTTTAGCATCTGCTGAACTACGTTTTTCTAAAACCGGTTTTGGTGACGACATCCGTGCACAACGTGTATTCGGGGGTATTCGCCATAACGATATCGGTTCTTTAACTTTCGGTAAACAATTAGTATTAGGTGACCACATTCCTAAAGCTAACTATACGAAAGAAATGGGTGGTAACGTATTCTTAGATTCTCACGGTAAAGCATTACACTTTATGTCTGCAAAATTTAACGGCGTACGCTTCGCAGCAGACTACTATGTAGGTCATTCAGATAAAGCTAAAATAGATGAAGGTCAAGGTTTCCAATTCGGTTTATTCTATGACGGTAAATTAGGCGATGCAAACGTACGCTTCGGTTCAGGTTACGGTGAAGTAACTGCAGCTAAAGCAGGTGTAGCTAACCCACCAGTATGTGAAGGATATGTAGCAGTAACTGATAAAGATGGAAATGCAGTAACCCCAGTAAAAAGAGTATGTTTAAAAGAAACTGTTACTTACGGCAAAGAAGAAGAATTCAAACGTAAATTTGCAGGTGTAGGCTTTGATATCAATTACGGCAACTTTACAGCAGGTATCGACTGGGCTTATGGTAAATCAAAAAATGAATTCTTTAAATTCCAAACATTTGGTTCAAAAACGTTTGAAAAAATCAGCCGCTTTGATGTGGGTGTGAAATATGCGGTAACTCCACAAAATAGCATCTACGGTGGTGTATTATTCGGTACAGGTCAAAATGCTGGTCAAGCTAAAGCGAAAAACTTAGGCTGGAAACTAGGTGTTGACCATAACTTCAACAGCTCTACATTCGTATATCTTGAAGGTGGTAAAGGCAGAACCAAACAAGCTGGCGAAACTATCGAGAAAGATAGCCGTATTGCTGCAGGTGTTCGTATCAATTTCTAATCTCCAAAATTCACCTTAGTTTAATTAGCCACTCGAAAGAGTGGCTTTTTTATCGCCTAGAATCAATACATCAATACAACTGAGTGTTAATTTATTTAATCCTTTCTAACTTTTCAATTAATTGAGCTTCAGGTATAGATTGAATTTTTTGTATTTGCCAAAGTAATAATCCCCCCGCCAAACTTAAGCCAATGCAAAACACAAGCCAAAACCCCTGTGCAGCCATTGGTTGTACAATCCAATCGGTTCTTGCCAAAATATAACCAAGTGGCATACTCACCACCCAATAACAGAAAATAGTTACATATAAAATAGGTTGAGTGTGTTTGTAACCACGTAAAATACCATTTGCTACTGCTTGAATGGCATCGGGAATTTGGTAAACCGCTGCGAAAATCAGTAAATGTGCTGTAATTGCAATAGATACAGGATTACTAGTAAAGGCAAGTGGAATAACATTTTTCAGCAAAATAATAATGATAGCTGCAATAATCGCTAAGATAGCGGCGGTAATAAGTGAGTGATAGCTTAGCACCTTCGCTCTTTCTACATTTTTTTCGCCTAACGTTTGCCCAATCATAATCGTGGTTGCAATTCCAAATGACATCGGGATCATAAAAAACAGCGAACTGGTTTGCAAAGCTGCTTGATGGCTTGCAACGACTTGCGAGCCAAGTGGTGAAAGAAAGAGAGCGGAGGTTGAGAACAACATCACTTCGGTGAAAATTGCAAAAGCAATCGGCAAACCTAATTTGCAAAGTTTTAGTAAAATTTGACCGCTTGGTGCTTCAAGCCATTTTTCAAATAATTTAATGTCTTTTTGTGCCGGGTTATGGTAGCAATAGTGCAGCATTAAAAAGAACATAATCCAGTTTATAATCGCCGTTGCTACTCCACAGCCTACCGCCCCCATTTCAGGTAAACCCAATTTACCAAAAATGAAAATATAGTTAAGCGGAATATTAAGCAATAAGCCGAAAAAGGTAATTCGCATTGCAGGTTTTGGGTTAGATAGTCCATCGTTCATACAACGTAAAGCTACGCCAAGTAAAGCAGGAATTAGCCCTACTGCCATTACCGCTAAATATTGCTGTGATTTGATTGAAAACTCAGTGGGTGTTTCCATTAAATCTAAAATCAGATGGCTGTTTAGAAAAATAGTCATCAGTGGAATAGACATTACAAATACAATCCAATAACCTTGTCGTACTTGGTTTGCAATTAAATGGCGATTACCTGAACCGTTTAAGTACGAAACGGTAGGTGTAATGGCATTTAAAAGCCCTAACACAAATAGGAAGAGCGGAAAGTAAATAGAATTACTGACTGCAATTGCAGAAACATCATCATCGCTTACCAAGCCAGCCATCACAATATCAGCTAAGCCCATTCCGGAGGCGGAAAGCTGGGAAATAAAAATCGGCAGCGATAATTTAAATAATTTACGGGCATTTTCCGGATATTCTTGCCATCTTAAATTCATAGTAACCTCTTAAAATCTAGGCGGACTTATTATTCTACCTTAGAAAGCGGTCGTTTTTTTCAAAATTTTTGCAACTTTTTACAACCAAAGAAAAAGCCTCCGGAAATTGCTCTCCAGAGGCTTAATAATCAATCAGCAATTATTTTGCTGCTTTTAACTCTTGGTAGTATTTTTCGTAAAGTTCAATAGCATCACCTACGTCATCTTGCCATTGAGATTTTTGTAACACTTCAGCTGATGGATAAATTGCTGGATCTTCTGTAATCTCTTTTGGTAACGTTTTTAATGCCTCAACGTTTGAAGTTGGATAACCAATCGCTAATGTTAATTTCTCAGCTACTTTTGCACTTAATAAGTAGTTAATTAATTTATGTGCATTTTCTTTATTTTTTGCACTTGCTGGAATTGCTAAAGTATCTACCCAAAGTACCGGTCCTTCTTGTGGGAATACCATATCAACAGGTGCATTTTCTTTCTTCGCAATACGAACAGAACCATTCCATAATTGACCTACAGAAACCTCACCTGAAATAAATGAGTTAGCCGGATTGTCTGAAGTAAATGAAAGTACGTTTGGACGTAATTTTTTCAATTCTTCATAAGCTGCTTTGATCTCTTCTGGATCTGTAGTATTTGGATTTTTACCTAATTTTAATAATGCGATATTGAACACTTCACGAGCATCATCTAATAATTGGATTTTATTAGCAAATTCAGGTTTCCATAAATCGCCCCAAGAGGTGAAAGCATCGCCTTTATAATCAGCAGTATTAAACGCAATACCCGGTGCTCCTAATAATTGCGGTAATGAGTATTTATTACCCTGGTCATAAGGTTTATTTAACCAGTCTGGGTTTAATTCTTTAATAACCGGTAGTTGAGCGTGATCTAACTCCGCCAACATCCCTTCTTTTGCCATTTTAGAAACAAAGTAGTTTGATGGAGCGATAACATCATAACCGCCATCTTTACCTTGTAATTTTAATTTAGCGTACATTGTTTCGTTAGATTCAAGACTTGAAACTTCTACTTTAATGCCCGTTTCTTTGGTAAATTCATCTAACAAGCCTTCAGGTACATATTCAGTCCAAGTATAAAGGTGAACTGTTTGATTTGTTGCTTGAGGTTTCGCTTCCGCAGCCGCTTTTGGTTCTGCTGCTTTTTCTTCATTACACGCTGTTAATGCAACTGTTGCTAAACCTGCTGCAAATAAACCCGCTAATTTTTTCATTTAAGTTTCTCCGTTAAAAGAAAGTGAGTAAAAAATATAGCCTTGCCTAAGGGCGTTAAAGACTAGCGAATTTTAAGCCACCCCCTAGATTTTGCAAGCCTTTTCTTATTAAAAATGTAATTTTTGGCAAAAAACTTTATGATGAGCTTGAAATCCCTTAATTTATCGCTATATTAAGGAAGATTTATAATTTCCAAATTAGGCTTTAAGAGGATTAAAGATGACCACTCAAAATGAAAACTTACAAGACGAAGTAAAACAAGAAGAAATTCAACCTGAAGTTGTAAATGAAGAAGCTCAGCAAGAAGAAAATGCCCCTCAAGAAGATCCTTTAGCTCTTGCTCAAGCTCGAATTACTGAATTAGAAACTTATATTGCAGAAGCCGATAAGCGTGAACAGGATATTCAACTTCGTGCACAGGCAGAAATTCAAAATATTCGTCGCCGTACCGAACAAGATGTGGAAAAAGCTCACAAATTTGCATTAGAAAAATTTTCTAAAGAGCTATTAAATGTAGTTGATAACCTAGAACGTGGTTTAGATGCTTTAGATAAAGCAGTTACCGATGAAACAACCCAAGCCTTAGTAGACGGAGTTGAAATGACCCATAAAGAGTTTATCAATACATTGGCGAAATTCGGCGTAGTGGCAATGGGCGAAGTGGGTGAAGCCTTTAATCCGGAACTCCACGAAGCCATTTCTATGCAACCGGCAGAAGGCATTGAAACAAACCATATCAGCACCGTATTGCAAAAAGGTTACACCTTACACGGTCGTGTAATCCGCCCTGCAATGGTAATGGTTGCTGCTTAATCCCAATTTTTCGACGCAGATCGCAAAATTAGCCAAAATGTCCTTTTGTAGCTGTGCTAAATTTAGCCTGTCATTCAATAGCAAAAGGAGCTAAAAGTGGAAACAACGATGAGCCTACGATTTGACAAATTACGCTTTGTGAAAAAGCTACAAGAAGCGAACCAATCTCCGGAAATTGCAGAAGCTTTTGCCGATGCTCTTGATGATGCATTGGAACAAAGCCAATCGGCATTAGCTACCAAGCAAGATCTTAAAGAGCTAAAAGCAGAAATTCGAACTGAAATTTCTCAGCTTGAAGTAAGATTAACATCATCAATGTATAAAATGGCAGGTTTTATTTTGGCTGGCGTCGGCGTTCTTATGGGGCTGATGAAATTCATCAACTAACCAACTCTAATTCTCCCTTATCTCTCTGAGATAAGGGATTTTACATTTTTAAATAACTATGACATTACAATTTAACTCTGTTGCCCTACTGTTAGTTGTACTAATTGTACTGGGCTTAGTCAGCCAAAACAATGCCGTTACAATTTCCGCCGCAGTATTGCTGATTATGCAACAAACGCTACTCTCTAAATATATTCCTTTTATCGATCAATATGGTTTAAAAATCGGGATCATTATTTTAACTATTGGTGTACTTAGCCCTCTGGTTTCAGGGCGAATTATGCTCCCTGAACTCAATCAGTTATTGAACTGGAAAATGCTGGTGTCTATTATTGCCGGTGTACTGGTGGCGTGGCTTGGAGGACGCGGCGTGGGCTTGATGGGCAATCAACCTGTTTTAGTAACAGGCTTACTCATCGGCACAATTATTGGCGTTGCATTATTTAAGGGAGTCCCCGTTGGTCCACTCATCGCGGCAGGCATTTTATCGTTGATTATTGGGAAAGTATAGCAGGAAGTGATGAAAAAGAATTTGCGAAAAAATGAAGAAAATCAACCGCTTGTAAAACTGGAAAATATCACAACGAGCGATTTTCGTCGCCTACTCGGCAGATTAAAAGGAGCAGAAAATATTAAAAATGAAGCTAACAAGCGGTCAGTTTTAGACGAAATTTTGCAAGATCTAACTGCTTGCCAAGCTCGCTTTTTTATCCGCCAAACCCACGCCCAAAATCTAAAAATTGACTATCCGGATCTGCCTGTTTCCGCTCGCCGTGAGGAAATTTTAAAGCTGATTGCTGAAAATCAAGTGGTCGTAATTGCTGGTGAAACCGGTTCGGGTAAAACCACCCAATTACCGAAAATGTGTTTGGAACTCGGACGAGGCGTAAAAGGATTAATCGGACATACTCAACCCCGCAGAATTGCAGCTCGATCTGTGGCAACCCGTATTGCTGAAGAGCTGAAATCAGAGCTGGGGGAGACTGTCGGTTACAAAGTCCGTTTTAACGATCAAGTAAGTGAAAACAGCTTAGTTAAACTGATGACAGACGGTATTTTGCTTGCCGAAATTCAAAATGATCGTTACTTAAATCAATACGATACGCTGATTATCGACGAAGCCCACGAACGTTCGCTGAACAACGATTTCATCTTGGGCTATTTAAAACAAATTCTGCATAAACGCCCTGATCTGAAAGTAATCATTACCTCAGCCACCATTGATGTAGAACGCTTTTCCAAACATTTTAACAATGCCCCTATTATTGAAGTGTCTGGGCGAACTTTCCCTGTTGAAGTTCGCTACCGACCAATTGTAGAAGAAGAGGAGCAAGACCAATTACAAGGTATTTTAAATGCCGTTGATGAGCTACAATCTGAAGGAAGAGGCGATATTCTGATTTTTATGAATGGCGAACGGGAAATCCGTGATACCGCCGAAGCTCTACAAAAGCAGGAGCTTCGCCATACCGAAATTCTGCCACTTTACGCTCGCTTGTCAGCTACGGAGCAACAACGAATTTTCCAGCCGAGTGGTGGGTTAAACCGCATTATTTTAGCCACTAATGTAGCGGAAACCTCACTGACAATCCCGAATATTAAATATGTAATCGACACCGGCACGGCTCGTATTTCCCGCTATAGCTATCGTACCAAAGTACAACGCTTACCGATTGAACCGATTTCCCAAGCTTCTGCTAATCAGCGGAAAGGGCGTTGTGGGCGTATTTCGGAAGGGATCTGCATCCGTCTCTACTCAGAAGAGGATTTCAACGCTCGTCCGCAATTTACCGATCCGGAAATTTTACGAACCAACCTCGCGTCTGTAATTTTGCAAATGACCTCGCTCGGGCTGAGTGATATTGCATCTTTCCCATTTGTCGATGCACCTGATAGCCGTCAAATTCAAGATGGGATTAGGTTGTTGGAAGAGTTGCAAGCAATTATTCCTAACCGAAACGGAGCTCGCCTGTCTACACATAAATTGACACTAATCGGTAAACAGCTCGCTCAACTACCTGTCGATCCTCGTTTAGGCAGAATGATTATTGAGGCATCGAAAAACGGTTCATTGCACGAAGTAATGATGATCGTTTCCGCTCTCTCTATCCAAGATCCGAGAGAACGCCCACAGGAGAAACAGCAGTCCGCAGACGATAAACATCGCCGCTTTGCCGATAAAGAGAGCGATTTCTTGGCATTTGTAAACCTTTGGCATTTCATTCAAACGCAACAAAAAGAGTTATCGAAAAATCAATTCCGCAATCTCTGCCGTAAGGATTATTTAAACTATAATCGTGTGCGGGAATGGCAGGATATTTACCACCAACTCCGTCTAGCCGTGCGTGAAATGGGGCTAAAAATTAACAGTGAAGCTGCCACTTATCAGCCGATTCATACTGCCCTTCTCACAGGGCTACTCTCGCATATCGGTTTGAAAGATAATGAGAAAATGCACTATTTAGGGGCAAGAAATGCTCACTTCTTCATTTTCCCGAATTCCGTGCTTTTCAAAAAGCAGCCGAAATGGGTAATGGCAGCAGAACTGGTAGAAACCACCAAACTTTGGGGACGAATGGTTGCTCGCATTGAGCCGGAATGGATTGAACCATTGGCAGTACATTTAACCAAATCCAGTTACAGCGAGCCACACTGGGCGAAGTCCAAAGGAGCGGTGATGGCATCTGAAAAAGTGTCGCTATTTGGCATTCCAATTGTAACAAATCGCCCTGTTAATTATGGCTCGATTGACCCAAGCGTCAGCCGTGAAATTTTTATCCGCTCAGCACTGGTGGAAGGTGAATGGCATAATAATTACAAATTTTTTAAAGAAAATAACCGCTTGATCCGCGAAGTAGAGGCAATGGAGCATAAATCCCGCCGCCGTGATATTTTAGTGGACGAGCAGGTATTATTCGAGTTTTATGATCAACGAATAGGTACAGAGGTGGTGTCCGCCAAACACTTTGATACTTGGTGGAAAAAGGCTTCGAAAAGCGATCCTGAGCTACTGAACTTTGAAAAATCGTTCTTGATTAACGATAATGCTAACTTGGCGAGCGAGCTGGATTTCCCGAATTTCTGGTATCAAGATAATCTTAAATTAAAACTCAGCTATCAATTTGAAGTGGGTAAAGATCACGATGGCGTAACGGTGCATATTCCATTGCCATTACTCAACCAAGTCGAGCCTGATGGTTTCGACTGGCAAATTCCGGGGCTTCGCCACGAGTTAATTGTTTCTTTGATCAAAAGTCTACCAAAGTCATTACGCCGCAACTTTGTGCCTGCTCCTAACTATGCTGATGCCTTTTTAGGGCGGGTTGAGCCGTTTAAAAAACCATTATTGGAAAGTTTAAGCTATGAACTTCGTCGAATGACCGGCGTGTTAGTTGAGGCTGAACAGTGGGACATCAGCCAGCTACCGCCGCATTTGCGAATGACCTTCCGTGTGGTAGACGACAAAGGCAAAAAATTACAAGAGAGCGAGAATTTAGACGAGCTGAAATTTGCTCTCAAAAATGAAGTACAGAATACGCTTTCAAATATCGCTGATGACGGCATTGAGCAAAGCGGTGTGCATATTTGGAATTTTGCCGAGTTACCGCAATTCTACGAACAGAAGAAAGCCCATTTCAGTGTGAAAGCCTACCCTGCGATTGTCGATGAACAGAGTGCAGTAGGCGTGAAACTATTTGAAACGGAATTTGAACAGGCTCGGGCAATGCAGGCTGGGTTACGCCGTTTATTGTTGCTCAATGTGCCTTCACCAATCAAATATCTACACGAAAAACTACCAAATAAAGCTAAGCTCGGCTTATATTTTGCTCCATTCGGCAAAGTGATAGAACTGATTGACGACTGTATCGCCTGTGCAGTGGATAAGTTGATTGGGGAATTCGGCGGTTTTGTATGGACTGAGGAGAAATTCAACGAACTGCACGAATATGTACGAGCAAATCTTAATGATACCACTGTTGATATTGCAAAACAGGTTGAAAAATGTTTAACGTTGGCGTATGAGCTGAATAAACGCCTAAAAGGCAAATTGGATTTCACAATGGCATTTGCGTTAAGTGATATTAAAGCCCAAATTGATGGATTGATTTATCCGGAATTTGTAACCAAAACCGGCTATCAAAGATTAAGCGATTTACACCGCTATTTAACCGCCATTGAACGCCGTTTAGATAAACTGGTAGTTGATAGCAATACTGACCGAGCCAAAATGTTACGCATCGAACAAGTCCAAGAAGTCTATAAGCAACTTTTAAGCAAACTGCCAAAATCTAAGCCAATGCCTGATGAAGTGCAGGAAATTCGATATATGATCGAGGAACTACGGGTCAGCCTATTTGCTCAACAGCTTGGTACAAAGTATCCGATTTCTGATAAGAGAATTTTAAATACAATTAATGATCTAAAAAAATAACTATCAGCCTTACTATTTGCTAGAAGGAGGAATATGCAAATTGCATATTCCTCCTTTTTATATTCTAAAAGAAAGCAAGCTTGCTACATTTAATCTATTATTTTCAATAAAAACAAAAAATATGCTAAATAATTAATACAATATTTTTGATCCTTATCAATAATATATGATAATTATTTGCAATAATATTTTATAGGTCTAAAATACCCTTCCTAAAATTAAGGAGATAATAAAATGCTTAAAACAAAACCCTATTTTCATAAAAGTTTGATTGCTATCAGTTTATCTAGTTTTTTATCTGTGGCTTATGCACAGCAGCAACAAATAAATAATCCTCATTCTCTTGTTAATTTATCTGAGCAAATAAGTGCAAAATATAGTGGGAAAAACGTCAAGTTAGGGGTATTAGACGGTGGATTTATAGTTAAGCACCCATTTTCCGGTAAAAGAATTACGCCATTAAAATTCCAATTAACCACACCAGAAGGCGAATTGCGCACCTATGATCCAACTTACCCTCAGCTTGAAGTTACTAAAACGGAAAAAGAGGGGCAACCAGCACTACAAATAGGGTACGAAGTGCACGGTGCAAGTGTTACTGGCGTGATATCAGCAAAATCAGATGAAAAACTTGGATTTAAAGGGGGTATTGCTAAAGATGCCGATGTTTACATTTCTACCAATACACGTAAACGAAGTCTAGAAGAACTTTTGGCAGAAGCTAAAAAAGAGCAAGAAGGTGAAGAGCAGGACGAAAAAGAACCTAGTTTAAGTGAATTAGCCGAATCTGACTTATTAATTGGTACTGATAAAGATATGGTCTTTGAACGTTCAGAATGGGCAACTGCATTAAATAAACTTATTGATAAAAAACTTTTTGCTATTAACAACAGCTGGAATATTGATCCTGTTAGTGATGATATCAAGGTAATTGATAAATTTTATCAATCCATAAAAAAATCTACAGATCACCCTCTAATTCAAGCATTAATGAATGCAAAAGAGAAAGATGCACTGCTTGTGTTCGCAACAGGTAATGAAAAGAAAAAACAACCTGGTGTAATGGCGATGATGCCACGCTATTTCCCGGAATTAGAACGTATATATCTTGCAGTTGCTGCTGTTGATAATAAGAAAAAAATTACTGAATATTCTAATCACTGTGGTGTGAGTAAAAACTGGTGTTTGACTGCACCGGGAGATTTGCACGTCCTAAATGCAACACCTGATGAAAATAAAAAACCAATATATAGCCTTCTAGCATCTAACGGCACATCTATTGCTGCTCCCGTTGTTACAGGAGCGTTAGCAATAGTGAAGGAAAGATTTGATTATCTGACACCTTCACAAATTCGTGATACTGTACTCACTACAGCAACCGACTTAGGTGAAAAAGGTGTTGATAGTGTATATGGTTGGGGGCTTCTAAATGTAGAAAACGCACTTAGTGGACCTATGCAATTTTTAAGTGATGAAGCAGTTAATGTTTCCCGAGATGATCGTTGGACAAATAATTTCTCTAGCCGATTTAAATTTACAAAAACAGGAAATAAATCCTTAAGTCTTGATGGTAATAATACATTTACAGATCTTTCTGTTGAAAAAGGTGAGCTAGACTTAAATGGTAAAACAACCGCGAATAAAATCACTAATAATGCAACTTTAGGTGTAAATCATACCACTATCAAACAAAGTTATACTTCATCTAATGATAGCCAATTAACTGTTTTAGGAAAGATTGGGGGAATTGCTCAAGGGCAAGCAACGGTTCAATTAGCAGGTTCTCTTAAAATTGATGATCGGTTAACAGAAATAGCAAAGGCGAGAGACATTTCTGCTAATGTACTACAACTAAAAGACAACTCTTCTTATCAAGGAGGTTTTGATCATCTGTCTGAAAATACGAATTTAACTGCTCGCGGTTTAAGGCAGGATCTTTATTTTAATAACAAAGGCATTGTTGCAAAAGTAAACAGCAATAAGCCAATTACAGATAAATATGCCGATGCAAACGGGCAGACAGGATTACATTTGCTAAATAATTTAAGAAATAGCCCGCTTGCTTATCGTCGCGGTTTTTATAATGATTGGCTTCAAGGTGCATTAGAACATAATAAGTTAGATGATCTTCATTATGCTGTATCTAACCATATTTACGCTGAAAGCATTGAGCTACTGCGTAGCCAAAATGCAAAAGGTTTAGAACAAGCTCAACATAATCTTTTTATAGCGTATCATTCTCCGCTAAAAACCAATGTATGGACAGGACACCTACAGCAAAAACAGTCATCCAATGATAAGAATAATACGGAGATCAAGCAACATCAGTCCCTATTAGGTGTAAGCCATAAATTAAATGATAAAGCATTATTAACCGTACAGTTCTCCCAACAAAAAGATAAGCTAAATAAACTATATGCAGAAGCAGAATTGAAGCAAACTACACTAAATCTTGGCTTACGTTATGATTTAGCAGATCGTTGGTTCAGTGAAACAGCGATACAATTTGGGCGTCAAAAATATCGACAAACTCGCCAATTTAAAAATGAGCAGTTAGGAAAAGCAGATAATAGAGGTTCAAGTGTTGGTGGAGAAATTCGACTTGGTTATCAATTTATACCAAATCAATGGATTATTGAACCAAGCCTTGGGTTACAATTGACACAAACTAAAATGAACAACTTGAATGAAACTGGTGTATTAGCCTCTCGTACAAAATCTATTCGCTACAATGACGTGAATGTTGTACCAAGTGTAAAATTACAACGCAAATTCCAATTTGATAATGGGAGTATTTCTCCATATATTAGCTTAAGTTATCTCCATCGGTTAAATGGGAAAGCCACCAATATTAATAGCCAAATTGCAGACTATACTCTTCATAGCCAAGCGAAGATTAAACGTTCAAACTACTTAAATAGTGAAATTGGAGCGAAATTACAATATAAAAATTGGTTTGCCTCCGCTAATTTGAGTTATGATCGTTTTAAATCTACTCACAATTTAGGCTGGAAAGCATACATCGGATTAAATTTCTAAATCTCACTTAAAATATTTGGCATATCACAGTATATGCCAAATATTTCTTCCTGAATTTATCTAAAACTCTAGAAAACAATAACACTTAATTGTATTATATGGAAAGCACTTTTAACACCCCAACATTTATTGAATTATTTCCAAACGAGAAAAGATTTACAAAGCTATTAAGAGAATATTTACGTTATCATCTGCATAAAATATGGTGTTCTTCTCAATGCTATGAGTTAAATAACTATCTTACTAATAATCCTTTATGGGCGGAATTATTCAAACAAAATTTATATCGCTTTAATACGTTACTCGAAACCTATTGTGATAAGAAATTCAATAAGAAAGAACGATTAAATGCAATTATCACTCACTTTAATTGTGCAGAAAAACTATTTGGAGCTGCTTATTGTAATCAGTTAGTAAAAGATAGAGAAATATGTTTAATTAAACTAAGTGATGAATTAAGCCTCTACCTAAGTATTAACCAAATAGATCCACAAGAAGGTTTTTTCTCACTCAATATTCAAAACAACGAAAAAGAACATATTTATGATGCCTCTTTTACCCTTTTAAGTAAAAATCAGTTATTGATTTCATCTATTCAAGGACCCAATACTGAACTCTCTCAGTTATTAATTAAATCTGCAACTAAACAATTATATGGTGTTCGTCCAATGTTTATGTTAGTAAATATATTTAAGCTAATAGCTCAATATTTTAATTTAGAACTTTTAGGTATTCATCATAAAAACCAAGCAAAATATCGTTGGAATGATCACTCTAAATTATTATTTAATTACAATCTATTTTGGCAAGAAAATGGAGGGACATTAAATTCTAATAATTATTGGCGATTACCTATCATACTTGAGAAAAAAGAACTAAGCACAATTCCGAGTAAAAAACGCTCTATGTATAAAAAACGCTATGAACTATTTGAAAAGATAGAACAAGAACTGAAAGAGCTATGGTAAACAAATAAAATATGACATAATTTTCAATAAAATTATCCTACTTGTTTTTATAAGAATAAAACCTTGAATAAATTCAAGGTTTTATTTTAAAAGAGCAAAAATAATATAAAAAATAACCGCTTGTATTAAATTATTCTACCATTTTAGTTACATACAACGTAATCCCATCAACACGTTGAACCTGTACTTTATCACCTAAATTAAGCCCTATTCCCATCACTCGCCAAGTGGTATCGCCAAACTTACCTCTAGCAACGCCATTTTCCAGTATTTCAACAATTATACCTTGCATACCAATCATTGATTGCTCTCTTGAATTGAGCGATGTAGATTTATCATCTTGTTTATCTTTAGTATGTTGATATTTCCACCAAATCAAGCTAAAGACAATGGCTAGAATCGCGAAGCCACTAATTTGAATACTCACAGATAAATCAGGCAATAGCCAAACCAGCATTGCCAGCAAAATGGCAGAAAATCCCCACCACATAATCAATACGCCTGGAATAATTAATTCTAAAGCAAGTAACACAAAGCCTAAAATTAACCAACTACTCCAGTTAAATAGCCAATCCATATTTTCTCCTTGCTAAAAGCAGAACTACTTACTGCTATTCTTAGTGCCTTTTAATAATTCAGCAATACCTGCAACAGAACCGATTAAATTGCCCGCTTCAAGAGGCATTAACACCACTTTACTGTTTTCTGCCGAACCAATATCTTTTAATGCTTCAGTGTATTTTTGAGCAATGAAATAATTAATTGCGGTGGTATCGCCTTTTGCAATAGCCTCAGATACCATTTGAGTTGCTTTTGCCTCCGCTTCTGCTGCACGTTCACGAGCTTCCGCTTGTAAGAATGCTTCTTGACGCTCCCCTTCGGCTTTTAAAATACGAGATTGCTTTTCACCTTCTGCACGTAGAATTTCAGCTTGTCGGATACCTTCTGCTTCTAAAATGTCTGCACGTTTATTGCGTTCAGCTTTCATTTGAGCATTCATCGCAGCTACTAATTCTTTTGGTGGGCGAACATCACGAATTTCAATTCTAGTTACTTTTACCCCCCAAATATTGGTTGCTTCATCAACAATCGAGAGCAAGCGACTATTAATGACATCACGTTGTGAAAGCATATCATCTAAATCCATCGAACCTAACACAGTACGCATATTTGTCATTGTTAAATTTACAATCGCCTGTTCTAAATTATTCACTTCATAAGCTGCCCGGCGAGCGTCAATGGTTTGAACAAAGCAGACTGCATCAATAGACACACTGGCATTATCACGAGAAATAACTTCTTGCGATGGAATATCTAATACCTGTTCCATCATATTGATTTTTCGTCCAACTCTATCAATAAAAGGTAAAACAATATTTAGTCCCGGAGTGAGGGTTTTGGTGTAACGCCCGAAACGTTCAATTGTCCAATGATAACCTTGTGGCACAATTTTGATAGTTGAACTTAATACTACCAGCACCAATATTGCAAATGCAGCACCTAAAATCGGTAAATCAAATTCCATCTTTTTCTCCTTTAAATAAACAATTAAATTTCGATAGGTAGTTGCCAATTAATTGGGGATATTTCTTTTGAAATCAAGTAATTATTTGCTTTTGAGAAATGTTTACAGCCAAAAAATCCACGATAAGCCGACAATGGCGATGGGTGCGGAGAAGCTAACACACAATGTCGATTACGATCGATAAACTGCCCTTTTCTCTGAGCGTGGCTACCCCAAAGTAAAAACACCAAATTCTCTCGATGTTCATTTAATTGTGCGATAACTTTATCGGTAAAAATCTCCCAGCCAATTTGTGAATGTGAGCCTGCTCTACCTTGCTCAACAGTTAAACTCGTGTTTAACATAAAAACGCCTTGTTTTGCCCAATCAATTAAATAACCGTGATGCGGAATCTGAAATCCTTCAATATCTTCGGATAATTCCTTATACATATTCAACAAAGATGGGGGAGGAGCAACAGGAGGTTTAACTGAAAAGGCTAACCCGTGTGCTTGATTTGGTCCGTGATAAGGATCTTGTCCTAGAATCACCACCTTCACATTGCTAAATTCTGTTAAAGCAAAAGCACTAAATACCTCATTTTGTGGCGGATATATTACTTTGCCTGATAACCGCTCATTATGTACATATTGCAAAATCTGTTGAAAATAATCTTTTTGCTTTTCTTCGCCTAAGGCTTCTGTCCAAGTTTTCATAAAAACACCCAATTGTGATTAAATTTCATTCAAATAGAATACTGTAAGCTAAAAATGGTTAAATTTTTATCGCTTTTTATCTAAAAACAGGTACAATAATTTCAAATAAATTTGAATATTTAAACTTTTTTCGTAATTTTCAATTTCACTCTTTATAGGAGAACTTAAAATGATTAAAGGTGTACAAATCACTGAGTCAGCAAACAGCAACTTATTAAACTCTTTTTGGTTATTAGATGAAGCTAAAAATGAAGCTCGTTGCTTAGCAGCTAAAGCGGGTTACCAAGAAGATCAAATCGTTGCAATCAGCGAATTGGGCGACATTGCATACCGCGAAGTACCAGTAAATGTTGCTCCAACTATCAAAGTGGAAGGTGGCCAGCACTTAAACGTGAATGTTTTACGCCGTGAAACATTAGAAGATGCAATCAAAAACCCGGAGAAATATCCACAATTAACCATTCGTGTTTCAGGTTATGCCGTGCGTTTCAACTCATTAACCCCTGAACAACAACGTGATGTTATTACTCGTACTTTTACTGAAAGTCTATAATAACAGTTTTTAATGCGAAGAAGCACCCATATTGATCTGACCCCAAAAAGTTAGACTCATTTAATTCAAGGACTGAGTTCTGTATTCCACAGAGCTGAGTCCTTTTAGTTTCACTTGAATACGCTCATTGTTGTAGTAATGAATGTAGTCGTGAATCGTCTGCTCAAGCTCGGCAAAGGTATCAAACCGCTTGCCAAAATAACATTCCGTTTTGAGCCGTCCGAAAAAACTTTCCATTGCCCCATTATCCAAGCAGTTTCCTTTTCTTGACATACTTGGCGTAATGCCGTTTTTTCGACAAATTTCCCTAAAACCTGCCATCTGGTATTGCCAACCTTGGTCAGAATGCAGTATCGGTTTTGCACCGTTAAGCTTTGCTATCGCCTGCGTCATCATTTGGCTAATCTGCTCAAAATTGGGGCTCTCTGCTAAATCATAGGCGATAATTTCACCATTGAACAAATCCTTGATTGGCGATAAATAGAGCTTGCCTTCCGCACATTTAAATTCCGTGATATCGGTAGCCCATTTCTCATTTGGCTTGCTGGTTTGGAAATTGCGTCCCAACAGATTGTCCGCAATTTTACCAACTTCCCCTTGATACGAACGGTATTTTCTGCGTTTGCATTTTCCCTTCAAACCCAATTTTTGCATTATCGCTTGGACTTTTTTGTGGTTAATCGTCCAAATTTTTCTCAGCATTAACGTGATACGGCGATAACCGTAATTCCCCTTATTTTCGTGATAAATCTCAGCAATTTTTTGCTCAATCATAGCATTTTTATCCACTTTATCGGCAAGATGATAAAAATAAGTGCTGCGTTTTAAACCGATAAGTGGCAATAGCATTTCAAGCGGAAAGTGATTTCGCAACCTTTTTACGAGACCTGCCTTTTCCGCATTTTTTCTTGGTTGAGTTCCTGCAACTTTTTTAGGATGGCGTTCTCCGCTTCCAATTCTAAAATGCGATAACGCAAGCGTTCTTCTTCGGTTTGGGGTGGCGGTGGCATTTTCGGGTATTTCGGTTTCATTGTCGGACGACCTTTGAGTTTGGGAAATAAACCGTTTATACCCTGTTTATCAAAAGCTTGCAACCATTGACTGATGATACCTGAATTGGCAATCCCAAAATGAAAGCAAGCGTTTCTTGCAGAAAATTGTCCGTTTTTGACCGCTTGTACAACGGATAATTTAAATTCGGGTGAGTAAATCCGCTTTTTACCTAAAACAGCTAACCCATTGTTTCCATTATAATTATATTGGTGAATCCAACGCTCTAATGTTGTTTTGGCAAGCTGAAAATGCTGACGGGTGAGAGATCGATTTTTCCCGTTTTGAAGATAAAATTCGATCACTTGTTGTTTGAAAGATGGGTTGTATTTAGTCATAAAAAATCTGCACCTTAATCAGTTGGTGGTTTAGTCCAACTTTTGGGGGGCAGATCAAAGAATCTCTTTAATCGCATATTAACGAATTTTATTCAATTTATAATTGTTTGTGCTTTTTACCGTATTACCGTTCGGATCGCAAAGTTCAACATATTGGTCGGAAACTTGGAATGCCAAATTACCGGAAGCGTGCTCTAAACGGATAACGTTTGATTTGTTGGCTTCCCAAGTGTATGTGCCGTTATCACGGTAAGAATACTCTTTTTTATCTTTGAAATAGATAGTATCGTATTGATAAGTTCTATCTGCGTTTAGAGTCAGCTGTGCTTGAATTTTTTCGCAGTCAGCACAAGGAAATACACCTGCATAAGTACCTGTTACGCTTTTTTGTGGTAACAATGAACACGCACCTAGCATAGTTGCGGTAAATCCAATGAGTGCGATTTTTTTCATATTCTTTTCCTCTTTTTAAATTTTAACGCTCGGATTTACTCTAAATTCAAGCTGGGTTATTTCAGGTAAATCGGTTTGTATCTGTGCTAACAGAGCAGTTTGTTGTAACAATAAACCTTGCCTCACGGTTGCACTTTTTACATTAATAATGAGTTGATTATCAACTAAATTTGCCACTCGGTAAAGCCCACGATAAGATTCCGGCAAGATTTTCTGAATTTTTTGGTTTAAATCATTCACAAAATTTGCCTTTTCGACAATTCGACTTAAAGTGGAGTTCTGTAAAATTTCGTTAATCTTTTTAGGTGCTGAATTTTTCATCTATTATTTACTTTATCTCTATTTTTATACTTGATTTTACGTTACTTGACCCAATTATTTGATAACTCTGATTAAATTTAGCGTATAATCACTTAAATTTTTATTTAATCTTAACTTAATGAGCTTATTTTTTAAACATTTTCATAGGGCGCCTTTTTGGTCGCAACTTTTTTTCGGAATGGTTGCGATGCTTGCGTTACCTGAAATTCAGGCGGTTAATCCAAATGAAAGTGAGCAAGAAGCAGTTATCAATCAATCTTTTCTTCAGTATGCTCAAGCTACGAATGAGCTAGAGCAACAATCACTTTTTATCGCAGAATTGAACTACGATATTGTGGAAATTAAACCACAAGCGGTCAATTTTTGCGAATTTTTTACTAAATCTTACCGCTTGGATAAACAAAATATTTATCCAATCCGAGCAGGACCTTACGCCTAACTATAAATTTAACGTTTAAAATCAAATAATTAACAATGTTTATATTTAGGAAAATACAATGATTTCAAAATTACTTACCTCTATTTTTGGCTCAAGCAATGACCGTACGCTAAAACGTTTAAGAAAACGAGTGGTGCAAATTAATAAACTTGAGCCGACATTTGAACAGCTATCTGACGAAGAATTAAAAGCCAAAACGGCTGAATTTAGACTCCGTTTAGCAGATGGGGCAACCTTAGACAGTTTATTGCCTGAAGCCTTTGCAACGGTTCGAGAAGCGAGTAAACGTGTGTTAGGTATGCGTCCGTTTGATGTACAGCTTATTGGCGGTATGGTTTTAACAGGGCGTAATATTGCCGAAATGCGTACCGGTGAAGGGAAAACATTAACTGCAACTCTGCCTTGCTATTTAAATGCTTTAACCGGTAAAGGGGTTCATGTTGTAACCGTGAATGATTACCTTGCTCGCCGTGATGCGGAAACTAACCGTCCATTATTTGAATTTTTAGGCTTAACCGTAGGCGTGAACATTCCTGGTTTACCGCCGGAGGTTAAACGTGCGGCATACCAAGCGGATATTACCTATTCAACCAATAGTGAATTAGGTTTTGATTACTTGCGTGATAATTTAGCTCACGATAGAAATGAGCGTTTTCAACGTGAATTACATTACGCATTAGTGGATGAGGTGGACTCTATCTTAATTGATGAAGCTCGTACGCCATTAATTATTTCAGGACCAGCGGAAGATGCGACTCAAATTTATCAAGCAGTAGATCAAATTATTCCGCATTTGATCGCACAAGATAAAGAAGATACCGAAGAATACACGGGCGAAGGAGATTTTACCCTAGATCTGAAAAACAAACAGGCTCATTTAACTGAGCGTGGTATGGTGAAAGTAGAGGACTTCCTTACTCAAATGGGCTTGATGGAAGAAGGGGAGAGCTTATATCACCCGGCTCGTATTTCGCTTTTACATCACGTTAGTGCGGCGTTGCGTGCTCATAAATTGTTTGAACGCAATGTGGACTACATTGTAAAAGATGGAGAAATTGTCATCATTGACGAGCACACCGGGCGAACAATGGCAGGTCGTCGCTGGTCTGATGGTCTACATCAAGCGATTGAAGCAAAAGAGCGTGTGAATATTCAAGGCGAAAACCAAACCGTTGCTTCTATTACTTACCAAAACTATTTCCGTCTATACGAAAAATTAGCAGGTATGACAGGTACGGCAGATACCGAAGCTTTTGAATTCCAACAAATTTACGGCTTAAATACCGTTGTTGTGCCAACAAACAGACCGGTTATCCGTGTAGATCGCACTGACTTAATGTTCAAAAGTGAAGCAGAAAAATTTGCGGCGATTATTACTGAAATTAAAGATTGTATGGAACGCCAGCAACCTGTGTTAGTGGGGACAGCATCGGTAGAAAAATCGGAGTTATTATCGGCAGAATTAACCAAAGCGGGTATTCCTCACAATGTATTAAATGCAAAATTCCACGCCCAAGAAGCAGAAATTGTGGCGGAAGCAGGTGCACCGGGTGCAGTAACTATTGCAACGAATATGGCTGGTCGCGGTACAGATATCGTGCTTGGCGGTAACTGGAGAGTGGAAATTGCCAAACTTGAAAATCCAACTCAAGAACAAATTGATGAAATTAAATCAGCGTGGCAAGAGCGTTACAACACGGTAATGCAAGCAGGTGGTTTGCACATTATTGGTACAGAACGCCACGAGTCTCGCCGTATTGACAACCAGTTGCGTGGTCGTTCCGGTCGTCAAGGCGACCCGGGTTCATCACGTTTCTACTTATCATTAGATGACTCGTTGATGCGAATTTACCTCAATGAAGGTAAATTGAATATGATGCGTAAAGCCTTTACTGAAGAAGGCGAAGCGATGGAATCTAAACTATTAACCAAAGTAATTGCATCGGCACAAGCAAAAGTAGAAGCTCATAACTTTGACGGTCGTAAAAACCTTTTACAATATGACGATGTGGCGAACGAGCAGCGTAAAGTGATTTATGAACAACGTAATCACTTATTAGATACTGATGATATTTCATCAATGATTGAAACTATTCGCCAAGATGTATTTGATAGCACCATCAGTGAGTACATTCCGCCTCAATCTATTGAAGAAATGTGGAACGTGCCGGGCTTGGAAGAGCGTTTACGTCGCGAGTTTGGCTTAGATTTACCGATTTCTCATTGGTTAGAAACCGAAAAAGATCTACACGAAGAAACCTTGCGTGAGCGTATTCTCAATATTGCTATTGAAGAATATAAAGCGAAAGAAGAGAAAGTTGGTGCTGAAGTAATGCGTAATTTTGAAAAAGGTGTAATGCTACAAAATCTTGATGAATTATGGAAAGAGCATCTTTCTTCTATGGACTACTTACGCAAAGGCATTCACTTGCGTGGCTATGCTCAGAAAGATCCGAAGCAAGAGTACAAAAAAGAGTCTTTTGCAATGTTTACCAATATGCTTAACACCTTAAAATTAAATGTGATTAGCATTTTAAGCCGTATTCAAGTGCGTAGCCAAGAAGAGGTGGAAGAGGCTCAACGTTTGCAAGCAGAAATGGAAGCTAAAGCGGCGGAGCAATCACCAATCGATGAGCCAGCACAGCAAGTTGATCTTGAAAGTTTAAGTGATGAAGAGTTAGCAAACTTAAACATTGGTCGTAATGATCCTTGCCCTTGTGGTTCAGGCAAAAAATATAAACATTGTCACGGCAATAAAGCGAGATACGCATAATGATACAAGCGGTTATTTTTAGACAGAAATTTGCAAATTATCGTCTAAATCTGACCGCTTGAGTTTATAGAAAGAGTAGAGGAAATCTATGTCAAAACCGATTATTCAAGTATCAGCCGGTATTATCCGCAACGAATTTGGGCAAATTTATTTGACCCAACGCTTAGAAGGGCAAGACTTCGCTCAATCATTAGAATTTCCGGGCGGTAAGGTTGATGCCAGTGAGACTCCTGAAGAAGCCCTTAAACGTGAGTTAGAAGAAGAAATCGGTATTCAAGTGCTAAGTGCTTTTCCCTATGAAAGTTTCAGCTTTGAATATCCAAACAAGATTATTCAGTTTTTCTTCTACTTAGTGGAAGAATGGGTAAATGAACCCTTTGGTCGAGAAGGGCAAGAGGGCTTTTGGATCGCACAATCTGATTTAGATGAAGGGGCTTTCCCACCGGCTAATGCACAATTGATTAAACGTCTAAAAGCAGAAATAGAAAATCAAGAATAGTAGTTGTTTAATCTGCCATTCTTTCTTTTAAAGAAATAATCTTTTTTCATAACGCACATTTATTCCTTATCTTTATTTGGATAGAATAAAAGTTCCTTAACTAAAATTTAACAAATCGACAATTCAAGCGAGGAACTTTTATGAAAAAAATCGTTATGTTAGCAGCTGCTATTACTGCTGTATCTGCAAATGCGGCAACTTATAAAATTGACCCATATCACGCAAATGCAAGATTTAGCATTGACCATTTTGGTACAAGTAGCAACGTGGGCGGTTTCTACAATTTAACAGGCGAATTACAGCTTGATGTAGAAAAAAGCACTGGCTCAATTGATGTAACTATTCCGGTAAGCAGTTTACAAGCAAGTAGCCAAGATTTTACCAATCACTTAAAATCGGCTGATTTATTCCACGTTGAAAAATTCCCGGAAATGCGTTTTGTTTCAACCAAATTCCATTTTGCCGATAAAAAAGTAACGGAAGTAGAAGGTAATTTAACCTTATTAGGCAAAACTCATCCGGTAACCTTAAAAGCGACAAAATTCAACTGCTATCAAAGCCCAATGTTAAAAGCTGAAGTATGTGGCGGCGATTTCGTAACCACTATCGACAGAAGCCAATGGGGTATGAACTACCTTGTTGATGTGGGTATGACAAAAGACGTTGAAATTGCAATTCAAATTGAAGCAGCGAAGCAGTAACTATTAAGCGAATCCGCACTTATGTGCGGATTTTTTTATGGTTTTCGTTCTCTTTATTTGACTGAAATTCCACCACCAAGCGGTGAAGTTTGCAAAATTTTTTACAAATTTCACCGCTTGCCCTTGAAAGTATGAAATCCGCCTTTATATTGTTAGACGTTACGCTTTTTTGCGTAGAATTATCAATCATCAATTTATAAGAGGAACAGAATATGGCACTTCGTCCATTACACGATAAAGTTATTTTAAAACGTGAAGAAGTTGAAACAAAATCGGCAGGTGGTATTGTTTTAACCGGTTCGGCAGCAACAAAATCAACCCGTGGTAAAGTAATTGCAGTAGGTACAGGTCGAATTTTAGAGAACGGTTCGGTTCAACCCTTAGCGGTTAAAGTAGGTGATGTCGTTATCTTCAATGAAGGCTACGGCGTGAAAACCGAGAAAATTGATGGCGAAGAAGTGTTAATTTTAGCAGAACACGATATTTTAGCGATTGTAGAATAAATTCATTGTAATGTAGGCGTGTATTACATACGCCTACACACATCAAAAAAAGGAAAAGAAAAATGGCAGCGAAAGACGTTAAATTTGGTAATGATGCACGCGTAAAAATGTTAAAAGGCGTGAATATTTTAGCTGATGCAGTAAAAGTAACTTTAGGTCCGAAAGGTCGTAATGTGGTATTAGACCGTGCATACGGTGCTCCAACAATTACTAAAGATGGTGTATCGGTTGCTCGTGAAATCGAATTAGAAGATAAATTTGAAAATATGGGTGCTCAAATGGTGAAAGAGGTTGCCTCTAAAGCCAATGATGCCGCCGGTGATGGTACAACAACTGCAACGGTATTAGCTCAAGCGATCGTAAATGAAGGCTTGAAAGCGGTTGCAGCCGGTATGAACCCAATGGATTTAAAACGTGGTATCGATAAAGCAGTTGCCGCAGTTGTTGAAGAATTAAAAGTGATTTCAAAACCGTGTGAAACTTCCAAAGAGATCGAGCAAGTGGGAACAATTTCTGCAAACTCAGATTCAACTGTCGGTCAATTAATTGCTCAAGCAATGGAAAAAGTGGGCAAAGAGGGCGTAATTACTGTTGAAGACGGCACAGGTTTAGAAGATGCGTTAGATGTGGTTGAAGGTATGCAGTTTGATCGCGGCTACTTATCACCATATTTCATCAATAAACCTGAAGCTGGCACAGTAGAGTTGGAGAATCCGTACATTCTTTTAGTGGATAAAAAAGTGTCTAACATCCGTGAATTATTACCGGTGTTAGAGGGTGTTGCGAAAGCGGGCAAACCGTTAGTGATTATTGCAGAAGATATCGAAGGTGAAGCGTTGGCTACTTTAGTGGTGAACACAATGCGTGGTATCGTGAAAGTGGCTGCGGTGAAAGCACCAGGATTTGGCGATCGCCGTAAAGCGATGTTACAAGATATTGCGATCTTAACTGCAGGTACTGTGATTTCGGAAGAGATCGGTATGGAGCTTGAAAAAGCAACTTTAGAAGAGTTAGGTCAAGCAAAACGTGTGGTGATCTCTAAAGATAACACAACGATTATTGACGGCATTGGTGATGAAACTCAAATTAAAGGTCGTGTAGCACAAATTCGTCAGCAAATCGAAGATTCAACGTCAGATTACGACAAAGAAAAACTGCAAGAGCGTGTGGCGAAATTAGCAGGCGGTGTTGCTGTGATTAAAGTTGGTGCAGCAACAGAAGTGGCAATGAAAGAGAAGAAAGATCGTGTTGATGATGCCTTACACGCAACTCGTGCAGCGGTGGAAGAGGGTATCGTCCCAGGCGGCGGCGTGGCATTAGTGCGTGCGGCAACCAAAGTAGCGGTAACCTTAAAAGGCGACAATGAGGAACAAAATGTGGGTATCAAACTTGCCCTTCGTGCGATGGAAGCACCTTTACGCCAAATCGTAGCAAATGCCGGTGAAGAGTCTTCAGTGGTTGCTCGCAACGTGAAAGATGGTTCGGGTAACTATGGTTATAATGCAGGTACAGAGCAGTATGGCGATATGTTAGAAATGGGTATTTTAGATCCAACTAAAGTAACCCGTTCAGCATTACAATTTGCGGCTTCTATTGCAGGTTTAATGATCACGACAGAATGTATGATCACAGACTTACCAAAAGAAGAAAAATTAGATCCAGCTGCAATGGGCGGTATGGGTGGAATGGGCGGAATGATGTAATCGTTTATTCTTAATGAATAAAAGCTACTGAAAACTGATCTGACCCCAAAAAGTTAGACTCATTTAATTCAAGGACTGAGTTCTGTATTCCACAGGGCTGAGTCCTTTTAGTTTCACTTGAATATGCTCATTGTTGTAGTAATGAATGTAATCGTGAATAGCTTTCTTCAGTTCGGCAAAGGTTTCAAATCGCTTGCCAAAATAGCATTCTGTTTTCAAACGTCCAAAAAAACTTTCCATTGCCCCATTATCCAAGCAGTTTCCTTTTCTTGACATACTTTGCCTAATGCCGTTTTTTCGACAAATTTCCCTAAAACTTGCCATCTGATATTGCCGACCTTGGTCAGAATGCAGTATCGGTTTTGCACCGTTAAGCTTTGCTATCGCCTGCGTCATCATTCGGCTAATCTGCTCAAAATGAGGGCTTTCTGCTAAATCATAGGCGATAATTTCACCATTGAACAAATCCTTGATTGGCGATAAATAGAGCTTGCCTTCTGCACATTTAAATTCCGTGATATCAGTAACCCATTTCTCATTGGGCTTGGTGGTTTGGAAATTTCGTCCCAACAGATTATCCGCAATCTTACCCACTTACCATTGATACGAGCGGTATTGTAATGCCTTTACGAGATTTGCCTTTTCCGCATTTTTTGTTGGTTGTACTCCTGCAACTTTTTTAGTAAAGCTACCTCCGCTTCCAATTCTAAAATGCGATAACGCAAGCGTTCTTCTTCGGTTTGGGGTGGCGGTGGCATTTTCGGGTATTTCGGTTTCATTGTCGGACGACCTTTGAGTTTGGGAAATAAACCGTTTATACCCTGTTTATCAAAAGCTTGCAACCATTGACTGATGATACCTGAATTGGCAATCCCAAAATGAAAGCAAGCGTTTCTTGCAGAAAATTGTCCGTTTTTGACCGCTTGTACAACGGATAATTTAAATTCGGGTGAGTAAATCCGCTTTTTACCTAAAACAGCTAACCCATTGTTTCCATTATAATTATATTGGTGAATCCAACGCTCTAATGTTGTTTTGGCAAGCTGAAAATGCTGACGGGTGAGAGATCGATTTTTCCCGTTTTGAAGATAAAATTCGATCACTTGTTGTTTGAAAGATAGGTTGTATTTAGTCATAAAAAATCTGCACCTTATCAGTTGGTTATTTAGTCCAACTTTTGGGGGGCAGATCATATTGGATGCTTTTTTATTACTTACTAGCGAATAACAAGCGGTCAAAATACTGTTTAAATTTACAAAAAATTTAAATAAAGTATTGACACTGTTTTTTTACACAGTAAAATAACCTGTATAAAAAGACAGATAGAGGATCTCACAATGGCTTCATTAAAACAAATTTCAACACAAACGGTATCTCATCAACCGATTCCGCTTTATCGGGATTTTAACAGTAGTCGTTCTGTAAAACTTGATCTTAATTCACTTTGCATTAAACGCCCAACGGATACGTTTTTCATTCACGTTAAAAACCCTAACTTAATTGCGTGGGGAATTGAACTTGATGATCTGCTGATTGTAGAAAATACCGACCACTATTTAGTGAATGACTTATTGGTGCTAGAAAAGAATGGTGAATACAAATTCTATCAATTCTTTAGTGAGCTTGAAAATGCACAAGGCGTGAATGAAAAAATTCTATTTTCATTAGATGTAAGCGAACCAAACTTAAGAATTACTGATTGGAATGAAGTCAAAATTTCCGGCGTGATTACAAACGTAGTACATCAAATGCGTACTCGTGGAACATTTACACAAAGTAAGCAACGAGTAGCATAATAGAAATAAAAAATAAGGGCACTAGTCCCCTTATTCATTCTTTAAATTACTCGGCGAGATTGAGTGTAAGTTCTTGACCAATAACGTTCTGATAATGAGCTGGTAGTTACACCTTGACTTGAACTTGCGTGAACAAATTTACCGTTACCGATATAAACACCTACGTGGTTATTTTTACGGAAGAAAACTAAATCGCCCGGGCGTAAATCTGATTTTGAAATAGAGCGTCCAATATAGCGTTGTTCTGCAGTTGAGCGAGGCATATCTCTATTAAATGCTTTCTCCATCACTTCACGCACGAAAGCAGAACAGTCAATACCGGCTTTAGTTGTACCGCCCATTCGATAGCGTGTACCAACCCAGTTGCGATAAACACTATTAATACGATTACTGCTACTCGCAGTTTGTTCTGCACGTGGAGAATGTTGAGGGCGATTTGTTGAGATCGAAGATTTAGATAATCTTTCTGCTTTACTTGCAATGATTTGATTAGGTGTTGCTGGTTTTGTACTTAAACTCGCAACAGCAATGGAAGAATAACTACCAAAAACAGCCAAAATGGAAGTAATGAATAACGGTTTTAGTGTTACTACAAAAAGATTTTTTTTCATAATTAATATCTCGTCTCGCCAGAACAATTACAGCGGTTTATTCCTTAAATTACGATCTTTAGAAGATCAAAAAACATACAAAACAAAAGTCTGGATCGCTCCAGACCAACATCTCGGACCAGTATAACCTATTTTAGTTCCAATGTGCGAAGGAATTTTATTTCATCTGCCCAAATTTCAGGCAATATTGTTTCTAAAATAAGCGGAATGCGGTCAAAATTTGAACTCTGCATAATAAATGTAAAAACTTCTGTACCAATTGTGCCTTCTCTTAGCGTATGGTGTCTATCTACACGGCTACCTAATGGCGTTTTTGAACCATTTAAGTGCATCCCTTTTAAATAATGGAAACCAACCGTTTGATTAAAGTCATTAAATACTGCTTCGCTTTTTTCATAGGAGCTAATATCGTAACCAGCCGAGAATAAATGACAAGTATCCAAACATACGCCAACTCGATTTTTATCTTCTACTTGCTCAATAATTTTTGCTAAATGGTCAAAATGCCAACCTAAATTAGAGCCTTGTCCTGCCGTATTTTCAATAACTGCTATCACATTTGGCACTGTTTCAACTGCCATATTGATAGATTCTGCAATTCGAGACAAACAATCTTGTTCAGAAATTTTCTTTAAGTGCGATCCAGGGTGGAAATTCAACAATTTCAAGCCAAGCTGATTAGCCCTACTCATCTCATCAATAAATGCAGTGCGAGATTTTGCTAACGCTTCTGCTTCTGGGTTACCTAAATTAATTAAATAACTATCGTGTGGCAAAATTTGCTCTGCTGAAAAATGATGTGCTGCACAAAATCGCTTAAATTTTTCAATAGTATCGCCTTTTAATGGCGGAGCTTGCCATTGACGTTGATTTTTAGTAAACAACGCAAAAGCATTCGCTCCAATTTCTACCGAACGCAGAACCGCATTTTCCACACCACCCGAAGCACTCACGTGAGCCCCAATATATTTCATTCTGTCCTCTCTGATGTTCTGTTATACTAACACTACTTTTATTTACCTATTTCACATTATATGAGCGAAACAACTATTAACGATTTTTCACTGCTTTGCCGTCTATTTGGCAATTTATTTTACCGTAACCCAACAGATCCGATTCTAGCCGGTACATTTAATTGGCTTGCACAAGGCGGATTACGACAACATTGGGCATTAAGCACAGATGCACAAAGCGAGAATGCGTTGAATATTTTGCAAAAGAGTGCTAACCCTACGCAATTAAAAGCAAGCTATCAAGCACTTTTTGCAGAAAATGGGGCTATTGCTACAACAATTTCTACCTATGGTTTATCTGTTGAGGATTTTGTAACATTCCGCCAAGAGCGAGCAATGCCCGCATTAGAGAATGCAGATCACGTTGCATTATTACTTTTAACCGCCTCGTGGATTGAAGACAATCTTGACTCTACACTTGCACAAAAAACACTATTTGAGCGTTTTTTGCTCCCTTGTGCCAGTCAATTTTTAGGTAAAGTAGAAGCCTTTGATAGTGGTTTTTATAAAGCTCTGGCTCAATTAACCCGTGATGCCTTAAGTGCTATGGCTGATGAGCTTGAAGAAAGCGAGCAAGAAGCAGTAGAATAAACAACCAATTCAACTAAGTGAATTTGGATATGAGGACTTGGATATGAAAATAGCAAAATTAGGTTTAACCCTTTCGCTTTCATTCATTTTAACTGCCTGTGCCTTAACGCCTGAACAACAAGCGGAACGCCGAGCGAAACAAGTAAGAGCGGAACAAGATTTGCAAGTACAACTGGCAAAACAATGCGATGTTGAAGCCGCAGAATTAATGCACCAACAATTTAATCCGCCGCTTAGTCAAACAGAAAAAGAAGAAGCTGAATTTAAAAAGCGTTATGCAGAAAAAGTTAATGACCCAATGTTTCAAGCCTGTTATAAAATGGCGTGGCAAAACTACAAATCTCAGTTAGAACTGGAAGAAATGCGTTGGAATTACGAGAGAGAAATGTATTGGGGCGGTTGGGATAGCTGGCGTTATTGCTATTATTGTTGGTAATAAATACAAGCGGTCATTTTTCTTCGATTTTTTGTAAAAAACTTGAGAAAAATAACCGCTTGTTAAAGCCAAATTCTTATTTTGCGTTTTGCTTCGCCCAATCTAAGAAACGTTTTTGGGTTTCTTTATCCGCTTTTTGGAATAAAAGTTGTAATTCAGCGTCTGAGACTTTATTTGTATCGACAATAATTTGTCCTTTTGCCTCAAACGGTGCTGTCGCAAATTTTTCAACAGACGCAACATTCTTAGCTAAATTATATTTACTCAAGTTTTCTTCCACACGCGTACTCGCTAAAAAACCTTCGCCTTTTAAGAAATCTTGCTTGTGAGCAATCACTTTTCCTGAATCGGTTTTAATCGTTACCGTTTGGTTTTCTTTAAATTTATGCAGATCTAATTTTGATTTTAATCTCGGAGTTTCTAATTTGGCATTTTCCGCTGCACCTTGAAAGGTCAAGATCATTTGATCGGAATTAAAGTAATCGCCATCAATTGTTCCACCAACTTCCACAACAACTTGATGAGTTTTATTTTCACTGATTTGCACAGAAGTTGTTCCTTTTTTTACTCGCTGTCCATCAAAAGCTAAAATTTCTACCATTGATGAGGAACTTAATGTACCGGCAACGCTTAGAGAACTTACAACTAACGCTGCCGCCGTTAATACCATTTTGGTTAATTTCATTTAAAACCCCTAAAATAATTTACGAAACAAAAAGATTTTGCTTATCCTATGCTAATTTGAATGAAAATAGCAATGTTTTATTTGATTTGTTACCGAATTTGCTTATTATAAGCGTAATTTATTTAACTGGAACAAACTATGAGTGATGAGCAGCAAAATATAAATACAACTGAAAAATCGGAGAAAAAATCCATTTTACACTCTCTATTTAGTGGGCTTTTTCAAAATGAGCCTAAAAACCGTGAAGATTTGGTTGAGGTCATTCGAGATTCTGTTGAGAATGAACTGATTGATAGCGACACCAGAGAAATGCTTGAAGGGGTAATGGAAATCTCTGAATTACGGGTTCGGGATATTATGATTCCTCGTTCACAAATTGTATTTATTGATGCTAATGAACCGCTAGAAATTTTTATTGATGTGATTGTGGAATCCGCCCACTCACGTTTTCCTGTTATTCGTGGCGAGAAAGATACCATTGAAGGCATTCTGCATTCAAAAGATTTGCTCAAATATTTACGTTCTGATTCTGAGCCATTTAATCTGCAAGAAATTCTACGCCCAGCCGTAATTGTGCCGGAAAGTAAGCGATTAGACAGAATGTTAAAAGAATTCCGTTCCGAGCGTTTTCATATGGCAGTCGTAGTTGATGAATTTGGGGCTGTATCCGGTTTAGTTACTATTGAAGATATTCTTGAACAAATTGTTGGGGATATTGATGATGAGTTCGATGAAGAAGAAGTGAAGCCGATTCGCCAACTTTCGAGACATACTTATGCTGTGTTACCACTTACTGATATTAAAAAATTCAATGAGTTTTTTGCAACCAACTTCAATGATGAAGAGGTTGATACCATTGGTGGGCTGATAATGAAAGCATTTGGTTACTTCCCAAAACGTGGCGAACAAATTGAACTGGAAGGCATTGGTTTTAAAGTAACTTCTGCTAATAGTCGCCAGTTAATTCAACTGCGAGTAACGCTTTCTGATGAACAATTAGAAAAAATGGAACAACACTCGCAAAGCGAAGAAGAATAAATTTTTTAATTATCTAAAAGGCACATTTAGGCGTGCCTCTCTTATTTAGTGAGAACTATGAATTTTGCAAAAAATCCACCAATTATAACCGCTTGTATTGCTACTCTACTGCTAGGTGCAGTTGGCACTTTCGCCTACTCTCCGTTTGATATTTGGGTTCTCGCCTTTATCTCCTGTGCAGGCTTAATTTGGGCGGCAACACTTGAGCAGAGAAAAACCGCATTGTGGGCAACATTCGCTTGGTCTATAGGCTATTTCTGCACAGGCGTGAACTGGGTATCGGTCAGTATGACCCAATTCGGCGGAGTGCCTGTAGTCGTTAGTTATATCGCTGTTTTTCTACTTGCTTGTTATTTAGCCATTTATAACTTGCTCTTTAGCGTTCTCTCACGCAAATTCAGGCTGAATAATCCGTTTGCTCTTGCAGCAATTTTCACATTTAGCGAATATTTGCGTGGCGTGGTATTTACAGGTTTCCCTTGGCTACAATTTGGTTATAGCTTAATTGATAGTCCTTTTGCCGGTATCGCTCCAATTTTTGGGGTAGAAGGATTAACTTTCTTTGTAGTAGTAGCGAGTGGCTATTTAGTCAAACTGCTGAAGCAAGAAAGCAAACCACTCAAATCACTCGCCTTACTAGCGGTCATTTTTTCGTTAAGTTTTGTAACTCGCTTCCTTAACTTTGTGCAAATTGATGAAGAAAAACAACCGCTTGTAGTAAGCCTTGTACAAGGAAATATTGAGCAGAAAATGAAATGGGATCCTCAGCATTTCAATTTTAGTGTAAAAACCTACGAGCAACTCATTCTGCCTTATTTAGGTAAAACCGATGTAATTATTTTGCCTGAATCTGCAATCCCAGCTCTTGAAAATCAAATTGGCGGCATTTTAGGTGCTTTAGATAATCTCTCTCGCCAAACCGGTAGTGAGATTATTATCGGCACGCTCTATGAAAATGAGAAAGCGGAATTGTTTAATAGCACCGTGCTGTTAGGGCAAGACAAGCCTTACGATTTACACGCCAGCAAGCGTTATAACAAACACCATCTAGTGCCATTTGGTGAATATGTGCCCTTTGGCTCGGTATTGGATTGGATGCGAGAAGTCTTTATTCTACCTATTAATCTTTCTCAAGGCAGCTTTATTCAAAGCCCAATGATGGCAAAAAACAACCGTTTTAATCTGGCAATTTGCTATGAAATTATTTTTGGCGATCAGGTGCAACAAAACCAAAAAAGCCAAAATGCGGATTATCTCTTAACCATTACTAATGATGCGTGGTTTGGCTCAAGTATTGGTCCGTGGCAACATTTCCAAATGGCAAGAATGCGAGCGTTAGAACTTGGCAAACCACTTGTACGAGCAGCAAATACCGGGATCACTGCTATTGTGGATGCAAATGGAAAAGTTATTCAGCAACTGCCTCAATTTACCACAGAGGTGCTGACCGCTACCCTCAAGCCAACCAAAGGCGATACGCCTTTCAAACAATTGGGCTCTTGGCTGATTTATGGATTGAGTTTAATCTGTTTAATCATTAGCTTCTTGATTAGAAGAAGATAAAAAAATCCCCTTAGCATTTTCGTTCTAAGGGGATTTTTTAATTTGTTAGCCTAACATTTTTAATAGGTTAGCCATTTCGATCGCAACCATCGCACACTCTTCGCCTTTATTACCGGCTTTAGTGCCTGAACGCTCAATCGCCTGCTCTAAGTTTTCTACGGTTAAAATACCGTTGATAATCGGCACACCGGTTTCTAATGCAGAACTACTAATGCCTTTTGCTGATTCATTTACCACCACATCATAATGGCTGGTTGCTCCACGCACCACCGCACCTAAACAGATAATCGCATCATATTTCCCACTTTGTGCCATTTTTTTTGCTGCAATTGAGATTTCTAATGCACCCGGTACCCAAACAGTATCAATATTTTCTGCTTCCACTCCGTGACGAAGCAATTTATCAGTTGCACCGTTGAGCAGTTGATCAATAAAGATTTTATGCCAGTTCGTTGCCACAATACCGAATTTTAAACCTGTCGCAATATAATTACCTTGAAATGTTGCCATTTTTTGTTTTCCTTCTTTAAAAATAAATTTGATATTTCAATTAAGAACTACAAGCGGTCATTTTTTACTAAATGTTTGCAAATTACCCTTGTACCAGAGAATTTCATTAAAAATTAAACATATGTCGCATTTTGTGCTGTTTAACTTTGAGGTATTCCAAATCGTGTTCGTTTGGCTCAACCATAATTGGCTCACGAGCGACCACATTTAAACCTTGTTCAATAAGTCCTTCAATTTTTGCAGGATTATTAGTGAGCAAACGAATAGACTTCACACCAAGCTTTTCAAACATTTGAGCCGCAATGTAATATTCACGCTCATCATCTTTAAAGCCTAGTGCAAGATTGGCTTCCACAGTATCCATTCCTCTGTCTTGCAATTCATAAGCACGTAGTTTGTTGATTAAGCCAATGCCTCGCCCTTCTTGGCGTAAATAAAGTACGACACCTCTGCCCTCTGCTTCAACTTGGCTCATTGCCGCAGCAAATTGTTGCCCACAATCGCAACGTTGAGAACCAAACGCATCACCAGTTAAACATTCTGAATGAATACGGCATAACACATTTTCGCCATCGCCAATCTCGCCTTTTACCAGTGCAACGTGCTCTTTGCCAGATAAAGTTTCAACAAAGCTATGTGCTTTAAATTCACCATATTTAGTCGGCATATTCACAACCGATACTACATCAACCAGGCTATCGTGTTTTCTACGATACTCTTGCAGCTGCTGAATGGTAATAAACGGAATATTATGCTCTTTCGCAAAAGCTTGAAGTTCAGGCATTTGCATCATCGTGCCGTCTTCTGCCATAATTTCACAGCAAAGTCCTGCCGGTTTTAAACCTGCAAGACGAGCCAAATCCACCGTAGCTTCAGTATGACCGTTACGCACCAGCACACCACCGTCTTTAGCGACTAAGGGAAAAACGTGCCCCGGGCGGCGGAAATCTTCTGCTTTTGCGTTCTCATCTAATATTTTCATACAAGTGAGAGAACGCTCAAAAGCCGAAATGCCAGTGCCCGTCTCAATATGATCGACAGAAACGGTAAACGCTGTTTGATGATTATCTTTATTTACGACCACCATCGGGTGAAAATCCAATCGCTCCGCAATGTCGGTAGAAATAGGCGTACAAATTAAACCTTTGCCATATTTCGCCATAAAATTGATATTTTCCGGTGTAGCAAATTCTGCTGCACAGATGAAATCGCCCTCGTTTTCACGATCCGCATCATCACTGACTAAAATAATTTTACCTGCGGCAATCGCTTGAATAGCTTCTTCTACAGTTGAAAATTTAAACATTATTTATCCTTTTAAAATCCTGCATTTTTTAGAAAATCGACCGTAAGTTTACTCGGTGGGTTTTCAGGTTCTTTTTTCAATAAAAACTGTTCGATATATTTACCGACAATATCGTTTTCTAAATTCACAAGGCTACCGATTTTTTTCGAGCCTAAATTTGTTTCTTTGATCGTATGCGGAATAATCGATACACGAAATGATTCGTCATTCACATCAACTACGGTTAAGCTAATGCCATCAATAGTAATTGAGCCTTTCTCAATGATATAACGCAACAGTTTCGGCGAAGCATTGATACGATACCAAGTGGCATTATCCGCAGGAGTAATTTCGGCAACGGTGCCTGTTCCGTCAATATGACCTGACACAATATGCCCTCCGAAACGTCCATTTGCCGCCATTGCTCTCTCTAAATTAACCGGACTGTTTAGGCTCAATTCGCCAAGTGAAGTGCGTTTTAGGGTTTCCGACATCACATCTGCGGTAAATTGCTCTTTCGTAAAAGAAGTTACCGTTAAACAAACACCATTTACCGCAATGCTATCGCCTAATTGCACATCAGTAAGCACTTTTTTAGCTTTGACAGTAACAACCGCAAATTCGCCTTGCTTTTTGAGTTGTGCGATTTGACCGACTTCTTCGATAATACCTGTGAACATTTTTATTCCTTACTTAACAACATAATCCAACAAAATATCGTCGCCAATCAACTCTGTGGACTTCAATTCTAATTTTACTGCTTCGGCTAAATTGCTAACGCCTTCGCCACCAATCGGGGTTTTAGCCTCTTTACCACCAATCAATTTCGGGGCAATATAACAATGCACTCGGTTTACACAACCTGATTTTAATGCACTGAAATTCAGATTTGAGCCACCCTCAATTAACAAACTGTCAATTTGCATTTCGCCTAGTTTTTGCAAAAGATCGAGCAAATCTACCCGCTTGTTATCCGCTTTTGTTACAACAATGTCCACACCAAGTTGTTGATAGGCTTCGTGGGCTTTCGTGTCATCATTTAATGTTGCAATAACGGTGCGATATTCTTTTGCTGTTTGCACTAATTTGCAATCTAGTGGCGTTCTTAACTGACTATCACAAACAATTCTCACAGGTTGCTTGGCATTTGGCATTCGGCTATTGAGCATCGGATCATCAGCCAATACTGTTTCAACACCGACCATAATTGAGCTGTATTGATGGCGGGTTTCTTGTACTTTTGCCCGAGCTTGTTCGCCCGTAATCCATTTTGATTCACCTGTACTTGTGGCTATTTTCCCGTCCGCCGTCATCGCATATTTCAGTAACACATAAGGGCGTTTGGTTTGAATGTAGTGAAAGAAAATCGGGTTAAGCTCATCGCACTCTGCTCGCATAAAATCTTCAACCACTTCCACACCGGCCGCTCGAAGCTGTTTCGCCCCTTTGCCCGACACCAGCGGATTAGGATCTCGTGAGCCAATAAACACTTTTTTGATGCCTCGCTCGATTAATAAATCGGAGCAAGGCGGCGTTCGCCCATAATGGCAACAAGGCTCAAGGGTAACGTAAGCAGTAGCTCCTACCAAATCCTGCTCGGAGCGTAAAATCGCATTACGTTCAGCGTGCCATTCTCCGTATTTTTCGTGGTAACCTTCAGCGATAATTTCGCCATCTTTTACAATTACACAACCTACTAAAGGGTTCGGATTTGTCCAACCTTTTGCTTTCTTGGCAAGTTCAATGGCATAAGCCATATATTGAGCATCTTTCATACAAATTTTTGATAAATTGAGGGCGTGATGAAAAGATTATTTTCAATACAAGCGGTGAAATTTTAGGAAAATTTTGCAATTCCGGTTGTGATTAAAAATAATGAAGCCTTGAAATCTTACGATCTCAAGGCTTGCAAAAAAGGAATGAAAAACAACCGCTTGCACAGTGCTTTCAATATGATAACCTCTTCTTCCATCCAGACTATAACTGTCGGTACCGGAGTTTCACCGGTTCCTGCCAAACCTTTTTCGTTTCGCTCGCGGACTTTACCGCCGATCGGGAATTTCACCCTGCCCTGAAGATTAAAATTGGTGAGAATTCTGCTCGCATTCTAAGTTTATGTCAAGCAAGAAATTGAGCAAATTGCTCTGGTTTTAACGATTGATTAAATCGTCATCATCTACTGTTTAAGCCTATTGAGTTTTTTTAATATAAATCAAATTTTCCCTTGTTTTTCCCAAATTCGTCCTCATAATGGGATAACGATATTTTAGATAGAGAGAGCAAATTTATGGCACCAAGAAAAAAGAAAGCAATTGAATTACCACTACTTCCATTGCGTGATGTGGTGGTGTTCCCATATATGGTTATGCCGTTATTTGTAGGTCGTGAAAAATCAATTCAAGCCCTACGTTCGGCGATGGATTCAAACAAACAACTGTTTTTAGTTACTCAACAAGACCCGAATAAAGAAGAACCAAGCAAAGACGATATGTATTCTGTTGGCGTAACGGCTAACATCATTCAAATGTTAAACTTGCCGGATGGCACGGTAAAAGTGCTGGTTGAAGGTCAATTTCGTGCAAAAATTGAGCAAATTCACGATGATGAAAACGGCTTCTGGGCGGCAATTCAGCCTATTTATTCTGAATATGATGAAGAAAATGAAGAATTAAAAACTATTGCTAAAACAACTTTAACCGAATTTGAAAATTACGTTAAAAATAATAAGAAAATTCCAGCGGAAATTATTCCTAAACTGCAAAAAATTACGCTTGAAGATCGCTTAGCAGATACGATTGCCTCTAACTTAATTGCTCCGGTAAAGAAAAAACAGGAACTGTTAGAGCAACCGAATCTCATTGCTCGTTTTGAAGCCTTATTAATTGCGATGGCAACGGAAATGGATACCCTTGAAACAGAAACTCGTATCCGTAACCGTGTGAAGCAACAAATGGAGAAAAACCAGCGTGATTACTATCTCAATGAGCAAATCAAAGCCATTCAGAAAGAATTAGGCAATGGTGATGATGTTGAGCAAAGTGAGTTAGATAAGCTCAAAGAGAAAATTGATGCATCTAAATTACCAACAGATGTAAAAGAGAAATTGGATAATGAATTTAAAAAGCTAAAAGCAATGCCGCAAAGCTCGTCAGAAGCAACGGTTGTGCGTACTTATATCGACTGGATTTTACAAATGCCTTGGCATAAAAAATCGGCGGTAAAGAAAGATTTAGCTAAAGCACAGGAAATTCTGGATAAAGACCATTATGGTTTAGAACGAGTGAAAGATCGTATTGTGGAATATCTTGCGGTACAAAGCCGTTTAAATAAATTGAAAGGTCCAATCCTCTGCTTAGTTGGTCCTCCGGGTGTTGGTAAAACCTCACTAGGACAATCTATTGCCAATGCAACAGGACGTAAATATGTACGTATGGCGTTAGGTGGTGTACGTGATGAGGCGGAAATTCGTGGTCATCGTCGTACTTACATTGGATCAATGCCGGGTTCTCTAATGATGAAAATGGCGAAAGTTGGCGTTCGTAACCCACTGTTTTTATTAGATGAAATCGACAAAATGGCACAAGATATGCGTGGCGATCCAGCCTCAGCGTTGCTTGAAGTATTAGACCCGGAGCAAAATAAAGCCTTTAACGACCACTATTTAGAAGTAGATTACGATTTATCTGATGTAATGTTTGTGGCAACCTCAAACTCAATGAACATTCCACCGGCATTGCTAGATCGTATGGAAGTCATTCGTCTTTCAGGCTATACCGAAGATGAAAAAATGCACATTGCTCGCGATCATTTACTAGCTAAACAGCAAGAAAATAATGGATTACAAGAAGGCGAACTCACAGTGGAAGATGGTGCAATTTTAAGCATTATCCGCTACTACACCCGTGAAGCCGGTGTGCGTGGGCTTGAACGAGAAATTGCTAAAATCTGCCGTAAAGCCGTAAAAGCTTTAGTGCTAGATAAAAAATTGAAATCGATCACGGTTTCTGAGAGCAATATTGAAGACTATTTAGGTGTAAAACGCTTTGACTACGGCAAAATGGATAGCCAAAACCGCATTGGGGAAGTAACAGGTTTGGCGTGGACAGAAGTGGGCGGCGATTTATTAACCATTGAAACTGCCTCTGTGGCGGGTAAGGGTAAATTCTCTTACACGGGTTCATTAGGCGATGTGATGAAAGAATCTATCCAAGCGGCAATGGTTGTAGTTCGCTCTCGTGCAGATAAATTGGGTATTGCGGCAGACTTCCACGAAAAACGTGATATCCACGTTCACGTACCCGATGGAGCAACACCAAAAGATGGTCCAAGTGCCGGTATTGCAATGTGTACCGCATTAATTTCAAGCTTAACAGGCAACCCTGTTCGTAAAGAAGTCGCAATGACAGGCGAAATCAGCCTACGTGGAAAAGTATTGCCAATCGGCGGCTTAAAAGAGAAACTGCTAGCCGCTCATCGTGGTGGTATTACAACGGTTATTATTCCAAAAGAGAATGAAAAAGACTTGGAGGAAATTCCGGAAAATGCCAAAGCAGCATTAAATATTCACGCCGTAGAGACGATTGATGAAGTGCTTGCAATTGCTCTTGAAAACCCACCGATGGGAATTGAAGCATTGCCAAAAGCAGAAATTAAGGTGAAAAAACCACGTGCAAAAGCAACGGTTCAATAATAGTAATAAAGGTGCAGTAATGCACCTTTATTTTTTGGATACAAGCGGTCTAATTTTTTATTCATTTTGCAAATTCCTATAAAAATAGGACCGCTTGTTGTTATGCTGTTTTAGACAATAACGCCCAAAATGCGTTGATAATCGGTTCTTGTAACCGCCTTTGCTGAACACAAACACCCAGCTCAAATGGCGTAATCGGCGAAGGTAAATTTAAATATGAAACTTGGTTATTCATTGGGCTATGTTTGATAACCACATCAGGCAATAACGCCACACCAAAACCAAGTGCAACCATTGGTAATATTGCCTCGTGCCCTGTTACTGTAGCATAAATTCTCGGCTCTTTGATTTTCTGCTCTTTAAACCAACGGTCAATACGCTTTCTCACAGGTCCATTCACCGGCAAAATAAAAGGCACATTTTTCCAATCTATCGGCGATTGTTGTAAAATCTGTGTTGCTTGGCAGGCAACGCGAGGAGCAATAATTGAAAGCTCTATATCATCAATGTAGTGAAAAATAATATTATTCGGTAGCAGCTCCGGCTTGCCTGCGATGGCAATATCCGCAGTAAGCGATTGCACTTCGTGCAGGGCTTGTGCCGGGTCTCCTGTGGTTAGCTTAATATCTACCTTTGGATACTTCTGTCTAAAACGGGATAAGATCGGTGGTAAATGGCTATAAGAGGCTGTTACAGAACAAAACACTTTCAACTCGCCTTCTAACTCGCCTTGCGTAGGCGAAATTTGACTTTGAAGTTGCTGCCATTGTACCCAACCTTGCTGAGCAAATTCTAAGAACTTTTCCCCTGCTTCGGTAAGATGAACCTGTCTATTATCCCGCAAAAATAACGGCTGCCCCACCTCTTCTTCCATACGCTGAATATGGCGAGTAAGGGTTGAAGCCGTCATATAATTTTTTTCCGCACTACGAATAAAACTTCGAGTTTGGACAATATCTAGGAACAGTTTTAGGCTTTGGAATTCCATTATTTAAGACCTCTTAACTTCCTTAAAAAATATATAACTTGGTATTTAATTGCTTTTTTCCTGTCCCCTAATTTCCATAACCTTTTTGCAAATCGTCTAAAATTTCTTGTGCTGTTAGGTTTTTCATAATTAATCTTTCCCCAAGGAGAGTTTTTAATATATTCATTATATAATCTTATTTTACCTGCCTCATGCCAAGGCTTAATATCACCTACAAAATGTATAATAGCTAGGTTAGTATTTTTATTATCTAATTTGTCCGGATGAACATTCCATTCAATCCAATTATATTTTTGCTCTAATAATACGATTTTATTATAGAGTAGGATATTTAGTACATCTTGATCAGGATAATCAAATAAATCACTTGAAACCTTCAATAAAAACTCATTAAAAATATTATTTTCATTCCAAAGTTTAATATTAAACAATAATACCCCAGAGTTAAAATACTTATACTTAGCATCTAACCCCTTAACAGATAATCTATTTAGATTAATTAAATCCATCAAGTTATCTTCACTTGCAGCTAAAATGTAGTTATCAATATTTATTTTAAACAAATAAGATATATCATTAACACATAAAGTATCTATATCCAAATATAAGACATTATCAAGATGAGAAAGCACCATTGGAATAGATACTCGATAATATATTGCTGTAGAAAAATGCCCACAAACAGGTAAATTATCAAAATAAGAAGAATTTAGATAGTATAGTGTAATATTACATTTATAACTTGACAGTAGTTTTAGCATCTGAATATCACAATCACTAATATTTGTAACAAACAAATGAAAATTTATATATGCTTCAGCGTTGTTTCTTAATATGGAAAAAATAGATATCCTCATATATTGAGCATAATTTTCATCAGAGCAATAAGCAATATTCCAGGCCGTCTCTTTAGAATGATTTTTAACTATATACTCTACTTTATCTACAATTTGTGAATTAAGCATTTTTATCCAATCCAATTATAATTTAATCATAAATAAAATTATTTTATATAATCAATAATCTTAATCAATCTATCAATATGTTCTTCTAATGTAGGATTATACTTAAGAAGACTATTAGGATTATCTATTCTAAATTTATTTTTAAATGAAAAGTTAATAGTATCATCTAAACTTTTAGAGTTATTTCTATCGAACAAATATCCAAAATTACCTTTCAACACTTCTGAGCAAGCCATATTTTCTGAAAATACTATTGGTGTTCCTGAAAAAATTGATTCTAAGCCAACCAAACCAAAAGGTTCATAGCTTGATGCCATAATTGTAAAATCTGTAGCTTGATATAATTCAGGCATATCTTTCCTAAAGCCTAGAGAAATAATATTTCTTTCCTCTTTCACTGGCGTGCCCGCTACAACTAATTTAATAGGTAAATCGCTATGTTTAAAATACTTAGCAAGTAGATCGAATCCTTTTCGTTTATGTCCTGTTGATGGAAACAAATAGATAACTTCATTATCATTAAAGCCAAATTTTTTACGTAGCTCAGCTCGTCTATCAACATTAACAATATTAAACTTTTTAATATCAAGAGGTGGGTAAATAACCTCTATTTTACTCTCAGGAATATGATAGAATTTAATTAACTCTTTCTTCATTAAATTAGAATGAGCAATAATAATTTTAGAACCATCTAACGCTTTTTTCTCTGTTATTATTTTAATACGATCAGATAAGGTAGGTGATGTATTCGTACTATTTAAATAACCTATATGCTGTCCTCCACAAAATAGAACATCAGCTTTCGTATATGCCATAGAAAGAATTATTTCGTTTTCTCTTTTCTTTCTTTGAATGAAGTGAGAAAAAAGCAGTGTCTTAAATGGTTTTGGAATTAAGCTCAAATTAACTCTAAATGGATTGATTTTCTTATACTCAGATATATTTTTATCAATCATCATAGCATAAACTCTAGGAGATATACCCATACAATAAAAACCATTAACCAAATCAAGAATATAACGCTCTGTACCGCCACCATTTCTAAACTTATTAATTGCGATTGATATATTATTTTTCATATTTAACTCTACTATTCTTCAAATTCATATCATATCTAAACTTATATATATTATCCTTCAACTTGTAATACTCTCTCATTAGTTTCGTAGCTAGAGAACGTTTAGGCTTTTTCATATCAATATTACTTCCCATATTAGAATCAGGTCTAACACAAGCAGGAACTACAGCAAGATAATCTACTCTATTTTCCCAATACCTATCCATTGTAATATCAACATTATAAATCCATTCTTTACTTTGATTTAGAAATTTCACCGCAGCACTCGGAGTTAAAAAATATCCAGTCGCATTTCCCCAACCACTAAAGAATCTTAATACTTGATATTTTGAATTTATATCAAACATTACCTCACCTATATTTTTTCTAATGCTCGGTGATGGGGGAGTTAACCAACAAAACTCAATATTATGATCACTTCCTAAATATTTATATATGTCAAAAAAATCAGTTTGGATATTTGCATCATCTTCTAAAATGATAATAGGCTCACCCAAATCTAGACATTTTTTCCAAAGTAAATAATGACTAGCCCAACAACCAAGTTGAGATAAAGTCATAGGATTTCCTTTACGCTTAAAACGTTCGTGTTCATTATAAAGATTAAATAATGGGGAATCAGGGTTTTCTTTTCCATTTATTGCTTGGAAAAATTGATACTCGACCTCGGGAAAGGACTTAAATTGCTCAATAATAAATTCTCGTCTTTCGTGAGATTTTTCTAAATTAATAACAAAAATAGGAATTTTTTTCATTATTACACCTTTCTTATTACATTAATTATTCACAAAACCACGTTTATATTTTCTATGGCTTTGAATATTCTTTTCTGCATCTTTTCTATCCCAAACTTGTAGCTCCCAAGGATAATAAAAGTTACTTGAATTTTTGAAATAGATATGAATACCGATATATTCTTCTTTATCTCGTAAATACCAATTTTTCAATCCGTATTTTTCCTTCCAGATATCTAGATTATCCATTACTTGCTGAATAGTTATACTATCAACTACTATTCTAACACCAAATATGTCATTTAAAATGCTATTTACAGGATAACCTTCGCTACGCTGATTAAAACGTTCAATTTTGTAAAGAATATATTCTGAAGTTTTCACTCGATAAAAATAAGAGGTATCATATAAATCAGCACGATATAAATAATCATTGATAGATTCGTGTAAATTTAATCGGTAAGCCAGAATATGTTCAACAGGTACTTTAGAGAGAGTATGTTTGAGGTTGACCTTTTCAATTTTACCGGTTTCAAAGTAATCTTGTGAGAAAGCTAGATGAACTTTATTAATTTCATCAATCAGTTTTTCAATTTTACTTAACATACGAAATGAATACCCATTTTATATAAACAAAACCCCACATAACAGTGGGGTTTGCAATAATTAATAAATTATTTTGAGCTTGGAATGCTGAAACGTTTGTTAAAGCGTTCAACACGACCACCAGTATCAACAACACGTTGTTTACCGGTGTAGAACGGGTGGCAGTTACCACATACATCTAAGTTTAAATCTTTACCTACTGTTGAGCGGGTTTTAACTACATTACCACAAGAGCAAGTTGCAGTAATTTCTTTATATTCTGGGTGAATACCTTGTTTCATTGGAGAACCTCTAACGAGACCATATCGCCACTTGCCGAGCCTTCCGTTTTGGGGCTGTGCCGAACAAGTACCATATGTGATTAATAAAATGTTGAGTATAACTCAACGCCAAAAAGAGTGCGTATTTTAGAGAAATTTCCAGCCAAGATCAACTATTAATCGTTGCTATTTTATAAACTATCCGACAGAACGATATCGAAAGTAATCTATTAAATCTCTACAGATTATGTGAGCTAGATCACACTTTTCATTTACTTTTTTGAGATTTTATAAAAAAATAGTGTAAAATCGAACTCCATCCCTTTCTTTTATATAACATTCTTCGACTAGGAGTAACACAATGGCAGAACGTAAAGTGCTAGCAAATGCAATTCGTTTTTTAAGTATGGACGCTGTGCAAAAAGCTAATTCAGGGCACCCGGGAGCCCCTATGGGTATGGCTGATATTGCAGAGGTTTTATGGCGTGATTTTTTAAAGCACAACCCAACCAATCCAAAATGGGCTGATCGCGACCGCTTTGTTCTGTCAAATGGGCACGGCTCAATGTTAATTTATAGCTTGTTACATTTAACAGGCTACGATCTTTCTATCGAAGATTTAAAACAATTCCGTCAATTACACTCTAAAACTCCGGGACACCCTGAATATGGTTATGCACCGGGCGTTGAGACCACAACAGGTCCTTTAGGTCAAGGCATTACTAACGCTGTAGGTATGGCAATTGCAGAAAAAACACTTGCCGCACAATTTAACCGTGAAGGTCATAACATTGTTGATCACTACACCTATGCATTTTTAGGTGATGGTTGCTTAATGGAAGGTATTTCTCACGAAGCTTGCTCGTTAGCTGGTACATTAGGTTTAGGTAAATTAATTGCGTTCTATGATGACAACAATATTTCTATCGATGGGCACGTTGATGGTTGGTTTACTGATGATACAGCACAACGCTTTGAAGCTTACGGTTGGCAAGTAATTCGCAATGTTGATGGACACGATGCAGAACAAATCAAATTTGCGATTGAAAATGCACAAGCTGAAACTGAACGCCCTACCCTAATCATCTGTAAAACAATTATCGGTTACGGCTCACCAAATAAATCAGCTTCTCACGATTGCCATGGTGCACCATTAGGTAATGATGAAATCACCTTAACTCGCCAAGCTCTTAACTGGGAATATGCACCATTTAAAATTCCAGCGGAAATCTATTCAGAGTGGGATGCAAAAGCGAAAGGCACACTTGCAGAAAAAGATTGGAATGCAAAATTTGCCGCTTATGAAGCTGCTTACCCTGAATTAGCAGCAGAATTTAAACGCCGTATGGCAGGTGATTTACCGGCAAACTGGGAAGCAAAAAGCAAAGCATTTATTGAGAAGCTGCAAGCAAACCCAGCAAATATTGCAAGCCGTAAAGCATCTCAAAATGCGATTGAAGCCTATGCACCAACATTACCTGAATTTTTAGGTGGTTCAGCAGACCTCGCAGGTTCTAACTTAACCTTATGGTCCGGCTCAAAACCAATCCGAGCAGATCACAATGTAGATGGTAACTACATCAACTACGGTGTACGTGAGTTTGGTATGTCTGCGATTATGAACGGTATTGCCCTACACGGTGGATTTATTCCTTACGGTGCAACATTCTTAATGTTCTATGAATACGCTCACAATGCTGTGCGTATGGCGGCATTAATGAAACAACGTGTATTATACGTTTATACTCACGACTCAATTGGTTTAGGTGAAGATGGTCCTACACACCAACCGGTAGAACAAACTGCTTCATTACGTCTAATTCCAAACTTAGAAACTTGGAGACCGGCAGACCAAGTAGAATCTGCAATCGCGTGGAAAGCTGCTGTTGAACGTAAAGATGGTCCTTCAGCATTGATCTTTACTCGCCAAAACCTTGCACAACAAGAGCGTACTGCAGAACAATTAGCAAATGTAGCTCGTGGTGGCTATATCTTGCGTGATTGCTGTGAAAAAGGTACTTGCCCGGATTTAATCCTAATCGCAACAGGCTCTGAAGTTGATTTAGCAATGAAAGCCGCGGATGTATTAGATGGCGAAGGTGTGAAAGTTCGCGTTGTTTCAATGCCAAGCACCAATGTGTTTGACAAACAAGATGAAGCATACCGTGAGTCTGTATTACCACGTTCAGTAACAAAACGTGTTGCAATTGAAGCCCAAATTGCAGACTTCTGGTATAAATACGTTGGCTTTGAAGGTCGAGTTGTAGGAATGAATAGTTTCGGTGAATCAGCACCGGCGGACCAATTATTCAAACTCTTTGGCTTTACTGTTGAAAACGTAGTTGCAAAAGCGAAAGAGATCTTATAATCCTTACATCGTATAAAAGCGGGATAAATTCCTGCTTTTTTGTACTTGTTATAGGCAAACAAGCGGTCAATTTTTGATAATTTTTTGCATAAATGGCTAATGTGCCGATAATTTGCAAAATATTTATAAAATTTGACCGCTTGTTTATTAAAACTAAGGATTAATTCTTAATAATTCTATACGATATAACACAGGCTTTTTAGCTTTGCTTCCCTCTTCTTGGTAGCCTAAATGTTTAGGAATATTAAATTCATAAACTGAGCCTACCGGCATCAGCATCAAACTTTGTTGAAGTCCCAGAAACATATCTCGCACAGGTAAAATTACAGGAACATTATTCAGAGTGCCTTCAAATAACTCGCCTTTCTCGTTATAAGATTTAAAACGAATTTCCACATCATCATTGATGCTCGGCTTTTTGCCATTGCTTGCTTTAATCACTTTATATTGCAAGCCTTGTTCCGTAGTTTGATAACTTTGATTAGCCAAAACGGCAGCAGGTAAACTCACTCCGCCAATTAATAATGCTAAACTAAAAGTATAAAATGATTTCATCATTTTCATCAGATTCCTCTCTTGTGATAAAAAAGCATTTAGTTGCCAGTTGTAGATTAGACAACAATTTTTTGTTTTTGATCATTTAATTCAAATTTTTAATTAAATCTATTTGCTATTTCTACCCATTTTAGGCATATTTAGACTTAATTAAATTTATGTTTAGCATAGGAAATTTTTATGAATCAGCCATATTCAAGCATACACCACAATATTCAAATGTTAGGGGAATTTTTAGGCGAAACTATTCGTGATGCACAAGGCGACTATATTCTTGATTTAATTGAGAGTATTCGCGTTTTATCCAGAAACTCACGTTCCGGTGATGAAACTGCCCGTAATCAATTATTAGATAAATTAGCCAACATTTCTAACAATGATGTTCTGCCTGTTGCTCGTGCATTTAGCCATTTTTTAAACTTAACGAATATTGCCGAACAGCATCAAACTATTTCTCGCCACCATACGAATACATCATTGGGTAGTCGTTCTCTAGATTCACTTTTTCTTCGTTTAAAATCACAAAATATTCCTGTTGAAAAAGTGATTAAAACGGTTGAAAGCCTAATAATTGATTTAGTGCTAACAGCTCATCCTACGGAAGTAACTCGCCGTTCACTTGGACACAAACACGTTGAAATCAATAAATGTTTAGATCTTTTAGAACATAATGACTTAACTGAAGCAGAAAGTTATAAAATCAAACGCCGTTTAATGCAGCTGATAGCTTTAGCTTGGCACACCAATGAAATTAGAACTCAACGTCCAACACCTGTTGATGAAGCCAAAGGCGGTATGGCAGTCATTGAAAACAGCTTGTGGACTGCTGTGCCTGAGTTCTGCCGCCAACTCAATTTCTATTTAGAAAAACACTTTGGAGTACAATATCCTGTTAGCCTTGCTCCTGTTCGTTTTTCTTCTTGGATGGGTGGCGATCGTGATGGTAATCCGTTTGTAACCGCTGAAACCACTCGCCGTGTATTAAGAATGAATCGTTGGAAAGCGGCTGAGTTATTCTTAGAAGATATTAAACAGCTCACCGAAGAGCTCTCTATTACACAATGTACACCAGACTTTCGTGCAAAATATGGCGAGCATTTAGAGCCTTATCGTGTGGTACTGAAAGCATTACGCCAGAAATTGGCTAATACCGAAATTTACTATGCAGAACTCTTAGAAGATAAAATCTCAACTATTGATGAAACTGAAATTTTAACTTCAGATGAGCAACTCTGGCAGCCTCTATTTGACTGTTATGAATCCTTACAAGCTTGTGGTATGCGAATTATCGCAAATGGTGCATTACTTGATTGCTTACGCCGAGTCAGATGCTTTGGTTTAGGATTATCACGCTTAGATATTCGCCAAGAAAGCACTCGCCACGAAATGGCGATTGCAGAAATCACTCGCTATATCGGCTTAGGTGATTACTCGCATTGGACAGAAGATGATAAACAAGCCTTCTTAGTGCGTGAGCTTACCTCTCGCCGCCCATTAATTCCACATAACTGGACACCAAGCCCTGAAACCAAAGAGGTACTAGATACTTGTAAAATCGTCGCAGAGCAACCTAAAGGCGTAATTTCTGCTTATGTAATTTCAATGGCTCGTGAAGCCTCAGACGTTCTAGCGGTGCATTTATTGCTCAAAGAAGCCGGTTGCAAATTCACTATTCCTGTTGCACCACTATTTGAAACTCTCGGCGATTTAGATCACAGTGAAAAAGTGATGACCGATTTATTTAATATCGGCTGGTATCGTGGCATTATCAATAATTACCAGATGATTATGATTGGTTATTCCGATTCTGCCAAAGACGCAGGAATGTTAGCCGCCGGCTGGGCACAATATCGAGCTCAAGAAGCGTTAGTCAATTTATGTGAAAAATACAATATTGAACTTACCCTGTTTCACGGGCGTGGAGGGACTATCGGACGTGGCGGAGCTCCGGCTCACGCTGCTTTACTCTCACAACCTCCTCGTTCACTGAAAAATGGTTTACGAGTAACCGAGCAAGGCGAAATGATCCGCTTTAAATTAGGATTACCGGCTGTGGCAGTAGAAAGTTTAGAGCTTTACGCTAGTGCGATTTTAGAAGCGAATATTTTCCCTCCACCAGAGCCGAAACAAGAGTGGCGAGATGTATTAGCAAAAGGCTCGGAAATTTCCTGCCAAATTTACCGTGATATGGTACGTGGTGAAGCTGATTTCGTACCATATTTCAGAGCAGCAACGCCAGAGCAAGAGCTTTCTCGCTTACCTCTTGGCTCACGCCCGGCAAAACGCAATCCGAAAGGTGGCGTTGAGAGCTTAAGAGCTATCCCGTGGATTTTCGCTTGGATGCAAAACCGCCTAATGCTCCCTGCTTGGTTAGGTGCGGGGCAAGCATTGCAGCAACTCATTGACGAAGGCGATGAAAAACTATTAAAAGAGATGTGTAATGAATGGCCTTTCTTCTCAACACGTATTGGAATGCTTGAGATGGTATTTAGTAAAGCCGACGTTTGGTTGGCGGAATATTACGATCAACGTTTAGTTGATCCAAACTTGCACCGTTTAGGCAAAGCACTACGCACGCAATTACAAGCCGATCTCAAAACCGTACTCGCCCTTGCTCACGACGGTCAATTAATGGCAGATTTACCTTGGGTTGCAGAATCTATCGCTCTGCGTAACGTGTACACAGATCCGCTTAACTTACTACAGGTGGAATTATTGCACCGCATTCGTAGTCAAAGCGAAAATGTTGATCCTGAACTTGAGCAAGCCCTGATGATTACCATCACAGGTATCGCAGCCGGTATGCGAAATACAGGCTAATTATGCGATAAGCGGTCCGATTTAGTCAAAAATTAGCAAAATTTGGTATAGTGGACAAAATTGAGTCTGTAAATTAGGTTAAAACCTTGTAATATAAGGCTTTAACCTACTTTTTATAAAAATGCCTAAAAAATTGCATTTTCTGCTCATCTTTTAATCTCAAAAAATACGGTAAAATTAACGGTATCCAACGCTATAAATGCCTTGATTGTAACCGTAACTTTGTCGCATCTAAGCGACTTAATTCCGAAGAAATTTGGTTTAAGTACAGTTCTCAAAAACAAACGATTCAACAACTTGCTTTTGAATACCAATGTTCTGAACGGACGATTAGAAGGCATCTCGAAAAAGCGACAAAAGCCGAGCAAAAATCTCTTCCTCAAACAGTAAATATCGTGATGGATACCACTCACTTTAAACAACGTTTTGCTGTACTTATCCTAATGGATTCCTTATCTTTAAAGCCGATTTATTTTCACTTTATTTCTGCGGAGAAAAATCAATATTATTTTGACGCTATCTCAGCGTTAATTGAAAAAGGAATTAACATTCAATCAATTACCTGTGATGGAAGAAGAGGATTATTAAATGCTTACCCCAATATTCCTACCCAAATGTGCCACTTCCATCAAATCGGGCGAGGTATTTTTTATTTAACAAAATCACCAAAATCAGAGGCAGGAAAAGAGCTACTATCGCTTTATTACTCACTTAAATTTCAAACACAAGAGACACTTACTCTAGCCCTATCTGTATGGTTAAATAAACATAAAGGTTATTTCAATGAACATTCTGCAACCAACCCAAAACGATTTAAACATAAGCGATTACGGAGTGCTTATTGGGGTTTAAAACGTAGCATAAACTATCTATTTACCTATCAAGCGTATCCCGAGTTAAACATTGCACATACAACCAACTTGGTGGAGTCATTTTTTAGACAAATGAAAGTCAAATTAGTGCCACATCAAGGACTAACTGATGAACATAAGATGATGTTTATAAAGGATTTTGTTTGCCAAAAGAGTTGAAAATAAAGCCATAGCAGACTCAAAAATGTCCACTATGGCTAGTTCATTGGGAAATCAGACTCAATTTTGTCCACTATCCCCAAAATTCTAAATAAATTAGACCGCTTGTAATTGAGTATAAAAAAGCGAGAACAATGTTCTCGCTTTTTTTTAATTGATACCGTAAGGTTCAGTATAAGGAATAATGCCTCGTTTTAACATTCTCGATACGCCATTGCTATAACTTGTGCCAAAACGTAACTCAAAGTTAATCCCGAATTTATTATCGTAGTAAAAATCGTTAATCGTATCAGGCGAACCGACAGGCGTTGAAACTAAGCGGCGAGCCACATAGACATTCGCTGCCCAACAACAAGTGTTGTAGTTCAGAGAAAGCTGCCCTTCAACCGGTTTCTTCAAAGCAATATCATGATAATAACTCGTCATTATCGATACTTTATCCGTCAATTCCCAACCTAATACTCCACCAATTTGCTTGATAGATTGACCATATCTATTCGTATTTAAGTTTTGATTGATATAATCTTTACTTGCATAACGATAGTTAAGCTGAATCAATTTGTCTGATTGCGGTTTATATTGCAATGACATATTCGCTAAAGAAGTTTGATTTAAGCGAGTGTCATATTGATAACTACCGTGCCAGTTCCACTTTTTATGGAATTTCCAGTTAGATTCTGCCGCCCACGAAGAAGAACGTTTAGCAGTGCTATTATCCGATGTATCATCAATTTTTGATGGGCTTAAATAATAGGTTTGACCTAAACTAAAGTTGAATACCTCTTCGCCCGTTTCATTGTTAAAGAAGCGAGTTGTTCCACCGGCTGTAATTAAATTTGCTGAAGCAATTCTATCTAAACCACTATAACGGCGGTCGTTAAATAGTGAGAAGTAATCATTTTGCAATAGTGCCGAATCATAACCTAAACTCACACTTTTCTGGCGTTTAGAACCAATATCGCTTTGATTTTTGTATGGACGATAAATATATTGCAATCTCGGCTCAATCGTTTGATTAAAACCGGAGAATAGCTGTTTATCTGATGCTAAAACCGTTTTGAAATCTAACTTAATTTGAGGCAATACTCGGCTTACGCTTTTCTTGATCTCTTCCGTACTTTCACTTCCTTTACTTTGCAAATAATGAGTTGCATATAACTTAGTTTCTAAATTCAAACTACCGTAGCGGTTTGCAAATGGGAAGTTCAACGTTGGCTCAGCGTGGAAACGCCACGCTTTTGGCATTAGTTTACTATCATTTTCAAAACGAGCAGCTTGAGCGAAGAATTTGAAATCGCCACCTTTAATTAAATCGTTTTTGTAGTAATTAAAGTCAATTTGTGGGAGTACACGGTAAGGTCCGATATCCAATTCATCGAAGGTTTGGAATTTTTTACCTGAAATCGAAATATTGTAATTCGGTTGATAGTAACCTAATCTAAAATTTTGTGTTGCGTAGCCGTCTGTACTGTTACCATAGTTTGAATCAAAATCAGAGAAATAGCGTCTATCGCTAACTTTGGTGTAATCCACCGAGAAACGCCAATCGGTTAAGAAACTCATTGCGTGTCGCCAGTGGAGCAAATAACGTTTACGATCATCATTTTCCGGTTGATATTCACTGAGACGATCTTTCGCCATATACTCTGTTGCCACCAAGCCTTGACCGATTTTAGTTAGATAACGAAACTCCGGACTAACTTGCCAGCCACGACGGGAATAGTAAGTTGGTGTGATTGTCGCATCCATATTCGGTGCAATATTCCAGTAAAATGGTTGAGAGTAAGTCCAACCATTTTTGCTTGAACGCTCAAAACTTGGAATAAGTAACCCAGTGCGACGACGATCGCCTATAGGAAATTGTAAATAAGGTGAGTAGAAAACAGGTACACCTAAGACTTTGAAACGAGCGTGCCACATTTCAGCATACTCGTCATCAACGTGTTGGATCATCTCATTCGCGTCAATTTGCCAAGAATTGTCATCGGGTAAACAAAAAGTGAAGCTGGCATTTTTAAGCGTACGTTTGCTATCCCCAAATTCACCATACTCTGCTGTACCTCGCCCTTGTCTGCCGACTAATTGATAGTTAGCATTACTTAAGTTGGCATCTTTGGAAAGCAGATTAATAGTAGCATCAGCTCCAGTGGCTTGAATCAAATTGTCTTGATAGTTAAAGTTGCCTTGCAAATATGCCATTCGGGCATTTTCGCCGTCTTGTTCCACTCGAACCTGATCAGCCACAATTGAACGATTGCCTTGTTTAATAGTCACATCACCCGTGTAAGTTGCATCACGAGGCTGATTAATCACCGCACTGTCAGACTCAATGGTAACAGGCATTCTGAGCTGTTCGCCTTCTACTACCTCACCTTGAAATTGAGGTACACCAAGCAAGCATTGTTGCTTTAGATCAGCTACTGCATAATTACTATAACAAGCTGCCATCACAGCAAGAGAAAGTAAGCTATAACGCTGTTTCATTATTTTTCCTTTCTGAATTGGGAACAAGCAGTTGAATTTGAACGTTTTTTTGCAAATCCGATTATTTTATATTTTGCAAAAAATCTTAAAAAAATAACCGCTTGTTCTACTAGATAATACGGGAAAACTGCTGTCTTCTCGCTAATTGTCTTGAATATACATCAAAACATAAGCAAATATTACGGATTAACAAACGTCCACGCGGTAACACCACAATGCCATCATCGTTAATCGTTAATAATTCATCTTCCGCTAACGGCTCTAATAAAGTCAGATCTTCAGCAAAATAGGCTTTAAAATCAATACCGTATTGCTTTTCAATAGTTGCAAAATCTAATTTGAAATTACAAATCAAGGCTTTAATCACATCACGGCGAATACAGTCATCTTGGGTAAGTGCAATACCTTTATGTAAAGCAATGCCACTTTCTTCCACATCAGCATAATATTGCTGTAACTCTTTGCGATTTTGAGCGTAAGTATCGCCCAGTAAGCTGATTGCTGAAACGCCCATACCTAACAAATCGCACTCTTCTTGTGTTGTATAGCCTTGAAAGTTACGGTGTAAAATCCCTTTTTCTTGGGCAACCGCAAGTTCATCATCAGGTTTGGCAAAGTGATCCATACCGATAAATTTATAACCGTTTTCGCCTAAGAATTCGATCGATTTTTGTAAGATCGTAAGCTTTGTTTCCGGTGCCGGCAGTAGCTCTTCTTTGATTTTAACCTGTGCTGCAAAACGACTTGGCAAGTGTGCGTAATTAAACACACTCATACGATCCGGATTTAATTCTACCACACGTTGTAACGTGTACATAAAGCTCTCAACATTTTGTTTCGGTAAGCCGTAAATTAAGTCTACATTGGTTGAAACAAAACCAAGTTCTTTTGCACGCTTCATTAACGCAAAAATAAACTCTTCATCTTGCTCACGGTTTACTAAGCGTTGCACTTCTTTGTCGAAATCTTGAATCCCCATACTAATTCGGTTAAAACCGATAGCTTTTAGGTGATCTAACATATCTAGTTCAATTTCACGCGGATCCATCTCGATACTGATTTCAGCATCTTCGCTAATTTCAAAATGAGTACGCAACATTTGCATCAAACGTGCAGATTGATCTTCATCTAAATAAGTTGGAGTACCACCGCCCCAGTGAATTTGCGTAACCAAGCGATTTGTAAATAGCGGTGCTCGGGTTTTAATTTCACGCTCTAAATAATCTAAATATATTTCAACTTTATGGCGATGGCGGGTAATCACTTTATTACAGCCACAGAAATAGCACAGTTTATGACAAAACGGAATATGTACATAAAGCGAAAGCGGACGCTCAGGATAACGAGCAGCCGCTGCAATAAAATCATCATTAGTATAATTTTCGTTAAACTCTAATGCCGTTGGGTAAGAGGTGTAACGAGGACCTGAATGGTTATATTTTTGAATAAGGGCTAAATCCCAAATAATTTCCGACATTAGACTGCCTTTCTCATTTCTTCAATATCTTTTAATAATTGCTCGCACTCGATTTTAATCTCGGCTTCAAGCTCAGCTTCTTTTGCCTCACGTTCTAAATCAAGTTTCATTCGTTCATTGCGTTTTAAATTTTTACGTTCATCTAAAATCGGCATATTTTCCACCACTTCATATAACGCCCACATCGCATTATAGTGGCTTAATTTTTTACCCAATACATCTAACAGAGGCTTTAAACGTAAAACGCCTTCGGAAAGATCGCATTGTTCAGAAATCATTGCTCTGGTAATCACGTCAATGCTTTCTAAAATACGTAGATAGCGGGCTTTTTGTGATTGTTTAGCTTCTTCAATCAACTCTTGCTCACGTCTTTTTTGTAAACGGACTTTAAGCATTAAATGGATTGCATAACCAGCCATTGAAATCAGAATAAGTATAGCTAGTACAATCAGGAATATTTTTAGCATCATAATTTGCTATCCGTTAGCGGAATTTATTAATATCCATTGTTTCAAATTGGCGTAATAACGCATCACCGTTATCACCGTCTTCATCTTCAAATTCAATGCCAAGTTCCGTCATTAATTCATCAATGCGGTCTAAACATTCATTCATAAATTTCTGATCTTCAAGCGATAACGTTTTGCCTGCTTCTAAATCATCTAATAGCTGATTTAAGCATTCATTATTTTCTAATTGCTCTAACTCTTGCTCAGGTGAAAGCGTTGGTTTTACAGGTTCAACCGGAACAGGCTTAATCGTACGCCCTTTTTCCGGTTGATTAACAAATTCCACCATTAACGGCACTTTTTTACGGCTACCGATACGTGGATCTTTTACTTCTTTCTCAACCGCTTTTTTCTGCTCTGCCGGATCAGCATTACGAGAACCAGTCGGTAAACCTTTATGCTTGCGTTTACGCTTTTCCTCACGAGCTTGAGCATCTAACTCATAACGGGTTAATTTACGATTTTTACCACCACCTAATTTAGGGGTTGGTTGCTTTGGTTTATCTGTTTTTCTTGCCGGCATAATATCAGTAATGCGGCGTGTTTTTTTCGTACGACTCATAATTGTTTCATCATCTAGTTTTAATAAAACGCTATTCTACAAGGAATTACCTTGCCTTAATAGCGTTGATTTCAATTAATGGTAAGTTTGCATAAAGTGCCGATAGGCTTTCAGAAATTTTTCAAAATCATCTAAGCCACAAAACGCAATACTCTCTTCATTGTAAAATTGAAAACCTTCTTCCATTTCTTCTTCGTCAAAAGCCGCATCTAAGTTATTCGCTTTTGCCATCACCTCATCATAATCAAAATAAATACTGTATTCACGTCCTTCAAATACGCATTCATAATGATTTGGGAAAGCCGCTCTGCACTTTTCAATTTCAGCAAAAATGGTTTCCAACTCTTTCGGATTACCTGTAATTTCAGTATTCAACCAACGGGCAAATGCCTCGTGATCCATCGAACATTTTGCCACAATCCCGTGAATACTATGCGTAAATTGATATTCCATACCTATTCTCCTTTGAATTGGTCTGTTTGGTTGGCTATTATAGCCTAACAAGCGGTTGTTTTTTGGAAAAATTTTACCATTTAGTTCAATAATGATTGCCACATTTTTCTCACAAACTCCCTCTCTTCCACAAATTCTGCTGCCTCAACTACACTTTCTTTGCGGAGTAAGTTTAAATGGTGAATTTTGTTGCGAAGTGATGTGTAGCAATGTTTGAGCTGCTCGCTCTCTTGTAGACTTAAAATGCCGCATTCCACCGCACTGTCGAAAATCCGCACGTTATCAGACCATACCGCCATTTGTGGATTTTCATTACTGTGAGCCAGCACCAAATATTGAGCAATAAATTCAATATCAGTAATGCCGCCCTGATCGGTTTTGATATGGAATTTGTCTTGCGAATGGGAACTTAGGTGCTGATACATTTTCTCCCGCATTTCGCAAATTTCTTGGCGTAATTGACCGCTTGTGCGAGGTAATGCCAAGGTAGATTGACGGATGCGTTCAAACTCTTGCTTTAAATACTCTGCCCCAAACACACATCTTGCCCGCACAAGGGCTTGACTTTCCCACGTCCAAGCTTCATTTTGTTGGTAGTGTTCATAGGCATTAAAGGTGCTGACTAAAAGCCCTGCTTCACCGGACGGGCGAAGTCGCATATCCACTTCATATAACACGCCGGCACTGGTGTTAAGGTTAAAAATCGAGTTAATTTTTTGAGCAAGTTTTAAGTAAAACTGATGGCTTGAAATTTCCTTTTTACCGCCAATCGTTTGGCTATCTTCTGGAGCATTATGCAAAAAAACCAGATCAAGGTCTGAATTATAGCCTAGTTCAATCCCACCTAATTTTCCATAGCCAATAACCGCAAAGCCTTTTTCATCAGACTCTAAATGTTCAGGTGTACCGAAACGCCGGCTAACCTGCTTCCACGCCATATTCACTACCGCATTGATAATGGCTTGTGCTAAGTAAGTAAGGTGATCGCTGATCTTCATAACGGGCAGCCCCCCCAAAATATCAGCAGCCGATATACGTAAAATTTGGGTTTGTTTAAACTGACGTAAACCATCAATCAAGGCTTCTTCATCTTCTTCTGGAATGCGGATTAAATAATCCTGTAAGGTAGATTGATACTGCTCAAGCTCTAGCACTTCGGTTAAGCCGTTGTATCTTATCAGTTCATCAAGCAACATTGGGTAGCGAGCAATTTGCTCGGCAATCATTACCGATTTGCTACAGAGTGTTAATAGCTGTGGCAAGATCTGTTCACGCTCCACCATCAATTCCAGATAGGTTGTACGGGTTGTGATTTTATCTACGATGTTGAGCAAACGAGGTAAAAGTAATAAATAATCTTCACGCTCAAAAATGCTGTCTGCGATTTTCGGCATTAAATTGCGAAGCACTTCTCGCCCTCTTACTCCAATCGGGCGTTTTACCCAATCTTGGAAAGTCGTAGAAAAATGGTGGAAAATCGTCTCATAATCGCTTTCTGCGACTCGGGGATAATTTTTTAATATGGCAGACAAATCTTCTAATGAGATGTTGTAATTCAGAATATCTTTCCATTCAGCTAATTTTTCATTTAGTGGAGAGGCTTCATCTTCATTTTCTTCCTCACCAATCAATTCATTAAAAATGTGGCGAACCTCATTTTGGTGGCAACTTAACACCGCTAAAAATCCTGCCCAATCGCTAAATGAGTGTTCTATAAAAATGCTATCTTCGCTATTTAAGGCTTGCTGCCAATAGCTCCGACAAGCAAAAATAAGACGAGCTTGATCATCAAGATCTGTCGGTAAAGTTTGCGTTTGTTTATCATCAATCGCTTGTAGTACATTCTCCACTTGACGATAAAAAATATAGGCATTATGCAGTTTTTCTACCTGTGATTGCGTTAATAAATTCAGCTCACTCAAGCTAGGGAGTACTTTTAACAGGCTGCGTTCCTGTAAAATTTTATCTCGCCCGCCACGAATCATCTGGAAAGTTTGTACAATAAATTCTACTTCCCGAATACCACCGGCACCAAGTTTGATGTTATCCGTTAAACTACGACGAACCACCTCACGGCTGATTTTTTGCTTCATTTCACGTAGAGATTGGATTGCAGAAAAATCCAAATAACGACGATAAACAAAAGGTCGTAACATCTGTTTTAAGTAGCGATGATTGATGTTTTGACTCTCTTCGCCCAAAATTTTGGCTTTAATCATCGCATAACGTTCCCAATCACGCCCTTGCTCTTGGTAGTAATCCTCCATTGCGGCAAAACTGAATACTAACGCTCCGCTGTCGCCAAAAGGACGAAGCCGCATATCAGTACGGTATACAAAGCCATCAGCGGTAATATCATCAAGAGCTTTAATTAAACGCTGACCGAGTCGGGTAAAAAATTTGCTGTTTTCAATCGGCTTACGTCCCCCCACTGTTTCGCCGGCATCAGGGTAAGTAAAGATGAGATCAATATCAGATGAAAAATTTAGCTCTCCTCCACCAAGTTTCCCCATTCCTAAAATCAGCATTTCTTGCCTTTCCCCCAAGCTATTCATTGGCGTACCATATTCTTCACAACACTTTTTAAATAGCCAATCTCTTGCGGTTAAAATCAGACTTTCAGCTAAGTCTGATAAGCGTTGAAATACAAATTCAACTGTAGCAAGTTTGTTTGATTGCAAAAAGCTCAATCGAGCTAATTCACGATGGCGAAATTGTCGCAATGCTCTGCTAAGTTGTTCCTCATTTTCAATCGTTGCTAAAAGCTCATTTAAACGAGTGGCATAATTACCACACTCCTCTACTGTTGGAGGAAAATGAACCCATTGCTCCAGTAAATCAGGATGTTTCTGCAAGGTTTGTTTGACTAAATTAGACATTGCCATCGCCACAACAAGCGGTTGAATTTGCTCAGAATTTTGCAAATCGGCTGGTAAATTAAGTTGGGATTGGGAAATTAGAGTGGTAAGCATAAATTTAGGCTCAAAATTGGGAATGGATTGGTATTGCACACTTTATCCATTCCCCTCTTTGCTAAAGAGGGGAGAAAAAATTAAAACACTTTCTTAAACGGCTTAACAATCACATCGCCATATACACCTGCATCAACATAAGGGTCTTGGCTTGCCCATTGTTGAGCCTCTTCAAGAGAGTTAAATTCAGCAATAACCGTCGAACCTGTTACGCCTGTGCCATCTTCCGTTGGGTTAGGACCGGCAATTAATAAACGCTCTTCAGCCTGCAATTTCTCTAAACGAGCTAAATGTGCAGGACGTACTTCTAAACGTTTTTCCAACGTGTTCGGATTATCTTGTGCAAAAATGACGTAATACATACTATTCTCCTTGTTCAGTAGTAGTTGGGGTAATTAATGATAAAGCTTCATCTAATTCCGGATTATTCTCTCTTGGCACAGCTCGAGGTTTACCTTCTTTATCAGTAGCAACATAAGTAAATAACGCTTCTGTTACCAGAAAACGTTCACGCGTGCCTTCATAAACCTGCTTGATAAACACTTCAACTTTTACTTGCATTGAAGAACGACCAACGTGCATCAATTTGCCGTAGCAACACACCACATCGCCGACAGAGATTGGTCTGTGGAAAATCATTTTATCTACTGTTACCGTAACAACTCTGCCTTTCGCAAGTTCTTTCGCTAAAATTGCACCGCCTAAGTCCATCTGCGACATAATCCAACCACCAAAAATATCACCATTAGCATTGGTGTCTGATGGCATTGCAAGCGTTCTTAAAATCAGTTTCCCTTCAGGATCTTTTTCATAAGGTTCATTTTTCATCTTGTTTTTCCTGTTTTTCAGCCTCTTTTAGGTAAGGGTAAAGTACAAAACCCGTTATAACTGTTGCAACCAATGTTAATCCGATAATGCCAAAGGATTTAAAATCAACCCAAACATCTTCGGATAAATATTGGCTAATATAAATATTGAGTAACATACAAATAATAAAGAAAATAGCCCAACCGAAGTTGATTTTATTCCACACTTGCTCCGGCAAATTAATTTCCTTACCGAGTAATTTTTTAATTAACGGTGCTTTAAACACAAATTGGCTTACTAATAGCACGAGAGCGAAAAGTGAATAAACGATGGTAACTTTCCATTGTAAATATTTCACTTCATTAAAATAAGCACTGAGCAAACCAAAAAAGACCACTGCTCCGCTCATAATAAGTTGTTGCTTTTCAATTTTACCGTAAAGCACTTTTAAGACTATCATTTGTGCGATCGTTGCCACAACTAACACAATTGATGCCATTTGAATGCCGTCCATTTTGTAAAAGACAAAAAACAGAATCAGCGGAATAAATTCAAGTAATTGTTTCATTTAATCTCCTATTAATTTGCCGGCATTTGGCGATAAACTTGATAAAAGCGGAAACTAAAAATTGCCATAAATACATTAATTACCGCACTGAAAACAACGGTAATTAGTGCCCCGACAAAATCATTACCAAAAACCACCAATAATCGAGATAGCATTCCCGGTAATAAATAAGAGATCACACAAAATAAAATTAATGGCAACATTTTTCCACGCGACAATTGGAAGGTAAATTTAATACTTTCTGATAAGGTTTTCTGTGGTTTTTCTAATAAATAAGCATAAATAACGATCGACAATTTAATGAAAAAATAAAAACCAACCACTAGCATAGGCAAAGCAATAATCACAGTTTCAGGCGATGCCATCGCAAAAGAAGCCCCCAACGAAAGAGGAAGTACCATAATAAATTGCAACATTAAAACAGGTAAAAAGTGTTTTAATGCTCCACCCGCATTTTGGAAAAAGTGCTGATAGTTGCCATTATTGATAGATTGAATGTTTAAAATCATCAATACTGTCATAAATAAATTGGCAATTCCTAATAAAACAGTTGGCATTAAAATAGCTAATAATTTTGAGCTATCAATTTGAATTTGTTGTGGCTGCTGATTTGCAACCATTTCCGGCGAAGTTGGCAATAATAAAATAAATACCAGCTGCACCACCACAATAGTCATTATCGCAAACAGTGTGAAAGATTGCTGATTACGCATAAAATTCCAACTTTGTTGTAATAAATCCACAAATTTAATTGGCATAAAATATCCTTCAAATAAGTTGTAAACACTTTGTTGTAAAGTATAGCAAGTGTTAACCCAAACTGCATTAACCTATTGTAGATTTTAGTAAGTTAGCTACAATAAAAGAAAAGATTGAAAGAGAAAAACTATGTTAAGCCTGTTTGAAGCGGGGCAACGCTATCTAAACACGTTGCCTAATCAGAAAAAATTGGCAAATTTTATGCCTGATTATCACATTATTCGCCTTGTTAAATTTTCTTCTAAAGTAATGCCTGCTTTTGCGTGCTTTGCTTTAGTATGGCAATACTTTTTTACCGATCCCACACAGTCTGTTGTAGCTAATTCTGTTATTACGGCTATTTTTGCGATCTCTATCCCTTTTCAAGGGCTTTATTGGCTGGGTAAGCGGGCAAAATCGCCACTTTCCTTATCATTGTTGGAATGGTATGAATCGCTCAGGCAAAAGCTAATTACCGCTCAAATCAAACTTGAAGAAGAACAAGCGGTGCCTTCTTTCCAAGATTTTGCAAATTTACTGAAATTAGCGGAAGAAACGTGGGGAAATGAATACTTCAATGAGCTTTAAAAGTCTAAAAGAAAAAAGCTCCACTCAAATAAGTGAGCGGAGCAAAACTTTTGTTCTAATTCTGGAGGTTTGAATTACTGTTTTATAAAAGGAGACAAATAAAACAAGAACAAAAGAAAATAAAAAATCTTTGGCTCCTCCTGCGGGACTCGAACCTGCGACATATGGATTAACAGTCCACCGTTCTACCGACTGAACTAAGGAGGAATTAACGATGTGCATAATAGGCTAAAACGTTTTAGCCGTCAAATAAAATAATGAACATTCGTTCATTATTTACATTTATTTACGCTCTTAGCATTGAAAATACTTAATTAGAGGTACAAACAGAGCAGTTTTTTTGCTTAGGCAGTGCCATTTCTCGTATTGAAAAATGTAAACCATCAATCATCAACAATTTTCCCGATAATATTTTGCCAATATTCAGCAACACTTTTATCGCTTCTAACGCTTGAAAACTACCAATGACACCAACAATTGGAGCAATTACGCCAGCTTCAACACAACTCAATGTGCCATCGCCAAATAAGCTACTCAAACACTGATAGCAAGGCTCATTATCTTGATAAGTAAATACACTAATTTGCCCCTCAAAACGGATTGCCGAGCCTGATACAAGCGGTCGCTTTTGGTTAAAACATTGCAAGTTCAGTTGATTACGAACAGTAACATTATCGGTACAATCTAGCACTAAATCTGTTTTAGCAATGAGTTCTGCCCACTGTTCATCGCTACATTTTTGGTTGATAACTTCAATTTGAATATTTGGATTAATCGCTGACAAACGAGCTTTTGCCGATTCAACTTTAGGCAACCCAATGGTTTCATCGGTATGCAAAATTTGACGTTGCAAATTAGAAAGTGAAACTGTATCAAAATCAACCAAAGTGAGATGCCCTACCCCGGCTGAAGCAAGATATTGCGAAGCCGCACAGCCTAAACCGCCCAAGCCAACAATTAAAATACGGCTCGATTTTAATTTTTCCTGCCCGTCAAAATCGACACTTTTGAGAATAATTTGGCGGTTATAACGAAGAGTTTCGTGATCAGTCAGTTCCATATTCTCCCTCAACTAACCGAGTAACGAATTAAACGGCTGAATCGTTACCTTTTCCCCAGCCTCTACATTGCCACGCTCTGCTTCAAGCACGATAAAACAGTTACTTTCATTAAAAGCACTAAAAATATGCGAACCTTGTGTACCAATAGGTCGAACTTCCAGCCCTCCTTGCTGATTAGCGTAGTAATAGCCACGTTGGAAATCTTGACGACCAACTGCTTTTTTCAATTTTTCGGCACTACAAGCGGTTAAATTTTGCGTAAGATTTGCAATTTTATCTGCTGATAAACCTGATAATTTCGCTAAAGCAGGCTGTACTAATTGGTAGAAGGTTACTAATGCGGAAACCGGATTTCCCGGTAAACCAAAGAACCACGCCTTTTCCAATTTACCAAATGCGAAAGGTTTGCCCGGTTTCATTGCAATTTTCCAGAAGCCGATTTCGCCTAATTTCTCCAATACTGTTTTAGTAAAATCTGCCTCGCCGACCGATACTCCACCGCTAGTAATCACCACATCAGCTTTTTCTTGTGCATCAATGAAAGTTTGTTCAAATAAGGTTTCATCATCTGGCAAAATACCGTAATCTAAAATCTCACAGTTGAGTTTTTCCAGCATTAAACGTACTGCAAAACGGTTGGTATCGTAAATTTTCCCTTCACTCAAAGGCTCTCCAACCGATGTTAATTCATCGCCAGTAGATAAAATCGCTACTTTTAATTTTGCAAAAACAGGCACAGAGGCAATGCCGAGTGAAGCTAACAATGGCAAACTTGCAACATTCAATAGCGAACCTTTTTTCAATACTAATGCACCTTGCTTGACATCATCCCCAATACGACGAATGTTACTACCTAATTTTGGAATATTGTTAAAAGTTACAGAACCATCTGCATTTAAAGTGGTTTCCTCTTGCATTACAACGGCATCAACACCTTTTGGCATTAAGGCTCCCGTCATAATACGCACACATTCGCCTGCTTGGAGTTCGCCACTAAACGGATTACCTGCAAAGGCTTTTCCTGCTACCTTTAAGGTTAAATTTTGCTCTAAATCTGCAATGCGTACTGCATAACCGTCCATTGCTGAATTATCAAAATTAGGCACATTAATAGGCGAGGAAATATCTTCCGCCAACACTCGGTTTGCACATTCATTTAATGGTAAATATTCAATCATTGTTGGAGCAGGCAAACGAGAAAGCATATTCTCTAATGCATCTGCAAGAGGTAAAAGAGCCATAAATTTATTCTATTCCTATTCAAAAATCAGCTAACTTGCACGAAGAAATCACGCACACCAATAAGCAAATTATTCACTGCAATTGCCGCTAAAATTAATCCCATCACACGGCTAATAATTGCCGCCCCTGCATTACCAATTAAATGCTGAATTCTATTTGCAGCTAACAATAATAAATAAGTAATTGCTAAAACAAGCACCATAATGCTAGCGGTAATAAATTGATCGCTAATACTAAAACGGTGATTATCGGTTAATAGTACGATTGCCATCATCGCCCCCGGAGAAGCAATAGAAGGAACAGCTAACGGATAAACCGCTAATTCATTTAAATTACTGCTCATTCTGATTTCTTGATCCGGCTTACTTTCGCCAAAAATCATCGTTAAAGCAAATAATAAAAGCACTAAGCCACCTGCAGCTTGGAAAGCCGGTAGAGGAATTTGCATTGACTCCAATAAAATCTGCCCACCGATTAAGAAGAAAATTAAGATTCCCCCTGCAATGAGTACCGCATTTAACGCAATTTTGCGACGTGCTTCGATCGGCAAACCAATCGTTTTCGCCAAATAAACAGGAACAGATCCAACCGGGTCAATAACCGCCCAAAGAACCACAAATTGCACCGCTAATGAATCAAACATATTTTCTCTCCCTGTTATTTTGAATTTGGAAAAATTCTAACATAAAACGACCGCTTGTAGAGCGATGAGCTATAAATAACTCAGTGGTAATGCTACTAAATTTTCACTTAAATAAAGTTTAGTCGGATATTGGTTAATTATCACTCCCTGCCCGAGCGTCCATTCAGGCGAAAGCGGACTTAATAAATCAAAACTTTTCGCCATTTTTTTATTTGGGCTTGCAGTAACTTTAATTTCCACCGGATAAAGTGTGCGGTTATATTCGATAATTAAATCAATCTCTTTTTGATTAGTATCCCGATAAAAATAAAGAGGTGGTTCAATGCCTTGATTATTAAAGGATTTAATTACTTGGCTTACGACAAAAGTTTCAAAAAACTGACCGCTTTTCGCCCCACTCGAAATAGTTTCAGGGGTAAGCCATTTAGTTAAGTACGCCATTAACCCCGTATCTAAAAAATAGACTTTTGGGGTTTTTATAGCCCGTTTCAAATGGTTGTTATGATAAGGCTGCAACAAATAAATAATGCCCGAAGTTTGTAAAATTGCTACCCAACGTTTAATCGTTTCATTCGATACACCAACCTCTTGGGCGATATTGCTGTAATTCAGCAGCTCGCCACTACGAGAGGCAATCGACACCATAAAACGGGTAAAATCTGTCGTGCTGGCAATATTGGTTAATTGGCGAACATCTCGCTCAATATAAGTGGCGACATAAGAACGGTAATAAATTTCCCAGTCGGTTTCTTGGGCATACAACCGTGGCATATCGCCTTTGTGAATAAGCTGCCAAATATTTTCCGGCTGTTTTAATTCTTGCTCACGGGCGAGCAAATAATCACTGTTTGGCACAAAAGGCTGATTAAAACTCACCCCTAGAATTTCACGTAAGGAAAGCCCTTGCAATTTTAAAATCGCTATCCGCCCGGCAAGGGTCTCGCTCACATTTTGCATTAACTCAAATGCCTGTGAACCTGACAGCAAAAATAAACCGTTTTGCTGTTTTCGGTCAATTTCTAGTTTTAACAAAGAGAAAATTTCAGGCACATACTGCACCTCGTCTAAAATCAACTTCCCCTGATGATTTAAGAAAAACAGCCGAGACTCATCTTTTGCTTGTTGCAATAGCATAGGATCATCAAAAGTAATATATTGATAATCTTGCCCGATATGTTGTAGCAGTGTTGATTTGCCTACCTGCCTTGCCCCTGTTACCAAAATCGCCGGAAATTGTTTAACTAAACGTGTTACTAATGATTGCATTTGGCGAGAGATCATTTACCCTCCTGAAATAAAATTAAGTTTGATTTAACATAGCATATTGAATTGAACTTAATTAATAATGAATTTTTAGTTTAATTCAATATAACATAGTTAATTAAACTTAACAACAAACCAAAATTAAGTTTAATTCAACATTATATATTGAATTAAACTTAATTTTCATCTCAAACAATTTTGATTGTATTAAAATTTACTATGCTAAAATATGCAAAATTTTTAACAAAACAGACCGCTTGTAATGATATTTTTTACAGATTTAATTTTAAAACGAGGACATTCCGTCCTGATTGAAAACAGCTCCGCCACCATTCATACGGGGCAGAAGGTAGGTTTGGTGGGTAAAAACGGGTGTGGAAAATCCTCTCTTTTTGCCTTACTTAAAAATGAGCTACAGCCTGAAGGCGGCGATGTTTCACTCCCAAAAAATTGGGCAATTTCGTGGGTAAATCAAGAAACACCTGCGTTAGATATTTCCTCTCTTGATTATGTGATTCAAGGTGATAGAGAATACACAAAATTAATAGCAGAGCTTGATGAAGCGAATGCAAAAAATGACGGCAATCGCATTGCCACTATCCACTCCCATCTCGACACCATTGATGCGTGGACAATTCAAGCCAGAGCTTCTACCTTGCTCAACGGCTTAGGCTTTAGCACCGAGCAATTACAACTGCCTGTGAAATCTTTCTCGGGCGGTTGGCGTATGCGTTTAAATCTCGCTCAAGCGTTGATTTGCCGTTCCGATTTATTGCTACTCGATGAACCAACCAACCACTTAGATTTAGATGCCGTGATTTGGCTCGAACGCTGGCTCACTAACTATCGTGGTACGTTATTACTGATTTCCCACGACCGTGATTTTCTTGATCCGATTATCGACCGAGTGATTCACATCGAACACCAAAAACTCAATGAATACACAGGCAATTACACCTCGTTTGAAATTCAGCGAGCAACTAAAATCGCACAACAAAATGCCGCTTATCAGCAACAACAACGAAAAGTTGCTCATTTACAGAGCTTTATTGACCGTTTCAAAGCCAAAGCGACCAAAGCCAAACAGGCTCAAAGCCGTATTAAAGCATTGGAAAAAATGGAACTTATCGCCCCTGCGTACGCAGATTCACCGTTTGAATTTGAATTCCGCCCACCACTTGCCTTACCAAGCCCATTGCTGATGATGGAAAAAGTGAGTGCAGGTTACGCAGATAAAACCGTGCTGGAATCGGTGAAATTGAATTTAGTGCCCGGCTCTCGAATTGGTTTGCTTGGCAGAAATGGGGCGGGTAAATCCACGCTGATTAAATTACTGGCGGGCGAAATTCTTCCCCAAAATGGTGATGTACAACTGGCAAAAGGCGTTCAACTTGGCTATTTCGCCCAACACCAAGTGGATACCTTGCGTTTTGATGAAAGCCCACTTTGGCATTTGCAGAAAATCGCACCGGAAAAAACTGAACAAGAATTGCGTAACTACTTGGGCGGCTTTGATTTTAAAGGCGATAAAGTCGTGCAAGCGGTACAATCCTTTTCGGGCGGTGAAAAAGCCCGTTTAGTTCTTGCCTTAATTGTGTGGCAACGCCCTAATCTTCTGCTATTGGACGAACCGACTAACCATTTAGATTTAGAAATGCGACAAGCTCTTGTTGATGCTCTGACGTATTATGAAGGATCGCTGGTAGTGGTTTCGCACGACCGCCACTTGCTCCGCAGCACTGTGAACGAATTTTACTTGGTACACAATCACAAAGTGGAAGAATTTAAAGGCGATTTAGACGATTATCAAAAATGGTTGAACGAGCAAAATGCCTTAGCGAATGAGCCGAAATCGGTACTTGCAAAAAATTCGGAAAATGCAACCGCTTGTGAGCCGACAGCCAATGAAAACAGTGCGGCAAACCGCAAAGAGCAAAAGCGTTTAGAAGCCGAACTCCGCCAACAAACCGCCCCGCTGCGTAAAAAAATCACGCAGTTGGAAAAAGAATTGGAAAAAGCCTCTGAAAAACTGAATAAGCTAGAAGAAATGCTTGGCGATAGCCAGCTCTACGAGGCAGAAAATAAAGCCAAACTCACCGAAACTCTTGCTCAACAAGTTGATACTAAAAAACAGGTGGAGGAAATTGAAATGCAGTGGTTGGAGGCACAGGAAGAGTTGGAAGGGATGTTGGCAGACTAATGTTTTCCCTTTTACATTATAACTGGGTTAGGTAGACTAACCCAGCACACGGACAAATAGAATTATCTTGAATTAGCTTCCTTTAATAATTTTTCAATTTCATCAGCTTTCTCAATGGTCATATCCATATATTTATAGCTTGATGAAATTCCAGCCAAAGATCCGCCTTCATATTCCATAGCTGCCGCTTTCACACTTAAGTCTTTATATTTAATCCAAGCTCTTTGAGCTTCTTTAAATGCTTTGGAATGATTAGGGGAAAGGGTTTTCAGATACTGATTATAAACTTTATTTAAACGCTTCTCCTGACGGTTAGTTTCCTCAGAAATGCAATTTGCCAGATCTACGTTATTAGATTCATTACTTCTACATTTAATAAATGTCGAAGAATAATTAACTTCTGCCGTAGCCATAGCTGGCAACATAATAAGTAGGGCATATTTTTTCATAAAATCTCCTTAAAGTCGTGATTAAAACTTTTTGGATTTTACAATTGTTTTTTTTTTGCACAATATGCTATTTTTATACCCACCTAAATTTAGGTAAATTAGCTAAACAAAAAGGCATTGAACCACAAACTCAATGCCTTTATTTTCAATGCAAGCTCTCTATACTCTCGGCTTGGTTTCAGCCAAAATACTGTATTTATTATTCATTTCTGCCGCCCAAGCGGTTAAATTTGGGTGATTTTTTGCAAGATCATAGCCGATTTTTTCTAAGCGGAACGCCCACCAGTCAATTAATGCAACTGCGGTTAATGTGCCTAAATTAAGCTCCATACCAAATTCTTGTATGGCTTCTTCTAAGTGTTGGAAAGTGCGGATATTTCTTTCCATTAATTGTTCGTGGCGACTTACCCACCATTCATTTTCGGGGCGAACCATTTTTTCTTGGATAATGGTGTGCATTGTGTTTTCCATTATACCGTCTGCCAAATTATGCAAGGCTAATACCGCCCAGCGTGGTTTGCCCTCTTTTGGCAGTAAAGGCGTATTATTGCCTTTTTGGTCGAGATACTCGCTGATGAGCAAACTACCGAATAACCAGCGTCCGCAATTACGTTGTAAAGCCGGAATACGCCCTAGCGGATTGTCTTGGTTGTGTGGTGAGTTTGGATCCATTGCGGCAGTTACCCGCAACATTTCCACTTTGTCATCAAGATGGTGATGTTTAATAACCGCAAGGGCTTTTCGAGCAAAAGGGCTTGTTGTTGAGTACCAAAGTTTCATACTGTTCTCCGTTTCTTTTTAGTAACATAAATTAGCAAATTTTTTGCCAAAAATGACCGCTTGTAGGCTCTGCTTGAACACAGATATGCTCATTTTCATATTCAAATTCAAGCTGGTAGGCGTGTAAATAAACCCTATCCGCCTCTGTGCCTGAATAAAGTTTATCGCCTAAAATCGGGCTACCTAAACTTTTCATTGCCACTCTTAGTTGGTGGGTTTTACCTGTTTTCGGTTGCAAAATAAAATGGCGAAGTGATGGCTCAAGCGAATTAGAGTTAAATTGTGTTACCGCTGGGTTCTCTTTACTGTGGCATAATTTCCAAGCTCCATTACGGCTTTTTTCCATATCACCCACAATTTTCCCCTGCTTTTTCTTCGGTTTTTTATCGCTCAACGCCCAATAGGTTTTCTGAATTTTATGTTGTTCAAACAGATGATAAAACTTCGCTGCTGCTTCTTTATTTAACGCTAAAATTAACAAGCCGGAGGTGATTTTATCCAACCGATGAACCAACCACACCTGCTCAACATTCAACTGGCGAGCTACCATTTCTGTTAAGCCGATTTCCGCTTCGTCTTTATGCACACTTAAACCATCAGGCTTATTGATAATAATAAAATCGGGGTGCTGATAACAAATAGGCAATGTTAAGGTCATTTTGCTATAATCTCATTTATTTTTAACTATTTTAGCAAGGAATTACGATGGCTGTTACCATTTATTTAGTTCGACACGGCAGAACCGTTTGGAATATTGAAGGTAGATTGCAAGGCTCTGGCGACTCAGCCCTTGTGGAAGAAGGCATTATTGGGGCAAAGAAAACTGGCATTGCGTTAAAAGATGTGCCTTTTACCGCTGCTTATTCCAGTATGCAAAAACGGGCTCAAGATACCGCAAACTACATTTTAGCGGAAAATAAATTGAGTAATATCCCTCACTTTCATCATAAAGGGCTGAACGAATTTGATTTCGGTAGTTGGGAGGGAATGAAATCCCTTGATTTACAAGAGAATGAAGAATATTGGGTAATGAAACGCACGCCGGCTGAATATCTCGCTAAAACAAACGGTGGCGAGCGGTTCGAACAACTTTATCAACGTGCTACCCAAGCGTTTAATCAAATTGCTCAACTTCATCAAAATGATGGCAAAGTGTTGATTGTTTCACACGGAATGACCTTAACTCTGCTTACCGCTGTGTTAAAAGGCATTGCGTGGCAAGATTTTCGTAATGAAGAAAAACATAGTTTTATCATTAACACAGCGATTACCAAAGTGGAAGTGGATAATGGCAAAGTAACGGTCTTAGAGTTTAATAATATCGACCATTTGGATAATATTCCAACAAGCCAATATAAACGATAATGTTAAGGGCGGAACATTGTCCGCCCTACAATTTCTAATCAGAAAATACTTTTTCTTTTGTTTCCGTTTTAGCAAACACTGTATTTTTCACTGACGTTAATAACTCTTGGCGAATAGCGGAAATTCTTGGTCGCTCATTAGCTTGAAAAGCAACTGGGCGACAAAATTCCATTGCTTTGATGCCAAGCCTTGCAGTGAGTAAACCCACGCCAATACCTTGTGCAGCACGGAGCGACAGTTTTGCCGTGAGGTTTTGCGAGAAGAAATCCATTCCTACATCGGTAGCGATTTCCGTTGCTCCGGCAAATACCATATTTTTTAACACCATTTTGAATAGTTTTAAGCGGCTGATGTAACCCAATTCCATTCCGTAGGCTTTGGTAATTTTATTCACTAAGGCAATATTTCTTGCTGCCATTAGTAATACATCAACGACGGCAAGTGGACTGACAGCCACAATAACCGCATTTTCTGCCGCATTACGGGAAATCATCTGCTTAACTTGTTTATCAATCGGCTTGAGTACATTTTCGCTGAAAAGATATAGCACCTCTTTGGCATTATAAGCCTCATTAAGCTGGCTTTTCCAACGTTGTTCGGCTTGAGCAATGGTCGGTAAATGATTGAGGTTATTTGCAATATCTTCACAAAATTTGACCGCTTGTTCGCCATCATTTGAGGGAAGTTGTTCCAATAAAAGCTGCTGACTGACTTGTTGATTTTTCTGATGATTACGCAGATAAACCAATTTACGCCATTCAGAGACAATCACGCCCACACCGAACAAGCTAATAATAAAAAAGACTATTGAGAAAGCAAAATAGATCCACTCTTTTTGTTGGAAAGTATCGATTAACCATTGAATACTTTGAGCAATCACCGCCACGCCAAATAAGGCAAGCGTTGCAAGCAACACTCGAACCCAAAAGCGAGAAGGTTTTAGGCTTTCTTCAATAATCAGTTCTGCCTCAACAGCTTTAGCTTCTTCCTCAATAATTGAATTTTCAAGATCAAACTCTTGTTTAGGCTCAAAATACTCGGTTATTTTTAGCTCTTCTTCATTAAAAATTTGTTTACTCATTTAGCCCACCGCCTTTTCAATATGTGCTTTTAGACCATCATAGCCGTGTTCAGTTTTCAAAATATCAAATAATTCGACTGCTTGTGGATATTCTTTATCCAAATAGCGTAACCATTGCTTTATACGGGCGACGTGGTAAAAACCTGTGTCAAACTGATTTTCCATCTGAACATACTTAAACAATAGTTGCAAAACCTCACTCCACGCCATTTTTAGCTCGTTATATTTCACAACCTTGCTCAAATTTGGCGTATTTAATGCCCCTCTGCCAATCATCAAAGTATTGCAAGCGGTCATTTCTTGGCAATTTTTTGCAGATTCAAAATCCCAAATTTCGCCATTGGCAATAACAGGAATAGTTAAACGCTTTTGAATCTCACCAATCGCTTGCCAGTTAATACGTTCGGCACGATAGCCATCCGATTTTGTTCGCCCGTGTACAGTTATTTCATTCGCTCCGCCTTGCTGAACCGCATCGGCAATTTCAAAACATTGCTCGGCAGAATCCCAGCCCAAACGCACTTTTACAGACACAATCTGTTCATTTGGCACAGCTTCTCGCATTGCTTTTGTCGCTCGGTAAATTAAATCAGGATCTTTAAGTAGCGATGCCCCTCCATTACTACCATTTACCGTTTTAGATGGGCAACCACAGTTGAGATCTACTCCGTGCGAGCCCAGCTCAATCGCAAGTGATGCATTTTCAGCCAACCACTGGGGGTGTTGCCCTAAAATCTGCACTCGCACTGGCGTGCCGGAATCCGTTAATCCGCCTTGATAAAGCTCCGGTGCTAAACGATAAAAAGCTTTTTTCGGTAATTTTTGATCCACAACCCGCACAAATTCAGAAATACAGAGATCGTATTCATTCACAGAGGTTAAAAGGTTACGAACGAAAGGATCTAACACCCCCTGCATTGGGGCGAGAATAACTTTTGGAATTGAGTTCATTAGTTAAAATAAAATGACAAGCGGTTGAATTTTATAAAAATTTTGCAAAAAATGTGTACATTCAACCGCTTGAAAGTTAAAAATGTCTATCGTGAATACGCAAATCAGGGCGAGTAATCACATAAATTATCAGAGCGGTAATTGCCCCTAAGGTATCGGCTAACATATCTTTTTGAGCATCCCAAATATCGCCTTGCGAGCCTAAAAATTCAATACCTGCATTGCCACCTTCTATCACCGCATATTGCCACTCAATAATTTCATAGGCTGCCGCCACCGACATTATAAAAAATAGCGAGAAAAAGAGGGCAACGCCAAAGGTACATTTACGTTTACGCAATAACCATTCTGCCATTGGGTAGCTATAAAAACCGATAATATAATGTGCCACACGGTCAAAATGGTTACGTTCTTCCCCTAAAAATTGTGTTAGAAATTGATTCGCCCAATCAAACGGCACATTGGCAAAAGTATATTTTGCCCCAATTAAATGCATAATTAACCAAAGCGACATTAGAAAATAAGCTAAGCCGCTAAACTGAAATTTTGGGTAAGTGATAATCAGCAAGCCGAATACGACAAAAATGGGGGCAACTTCCGCATACCATACCGCTCTATCTGTTGGATTAAAACCAGACCAAACAGCAATAACGGTAATAACTATAGCTAAAAACAGCGGAATGATATGCGAACGTGAATCCATTATTTCCATCCTTTTACTTTGCAGATGAGATCATAGGCGGATTGAATTTGTTGGGCTTTTTCTTTCGCTAATTCCATCATTTCATCAGGTAAACCTTTTGCTGCTAATTTATCCGGGTGATGTTCGTTCATTAGCTTGCGGTAAGCTCGCTTAACCGTATTTTGATCGTCTTGTGCCGTTACACCTAACACAGTATAAGCCGCTTCAATACTCGGTTTTGCCGGCTGTTGATAACCATATCCACCACCTTGAGAACTGTAGCCACTTTGCGACTGCTGATGATAGCTTCCACCTTGTTGGTAATAGCCCCCGGTGCGGAATTGTTGAGCTGCCATAATCATCGCGATCATTTGCTCAAATTGGAAACGAGACATTCCCATTGTTTCTGCAATCGTAAAGAGAATTTGTTGTTCGTTTGCATCCAATTCGCCATCTTGCAACGCCGCTTGCATTTGTACTTCAACAAAGAAACGCAGTAAATCGGTTCTTGCACCACAGGCTTCACGAAACTCTTGAATAACTTGACGCAATGGGAAATTAGGCTCTTTACCTAAAGTGAAAGCCTCTTGAGCCAATTGTTGAGCTGCACCGTCTAATTTTAGGCGAGCCATTAATGCACGGGCTAATTCAATATCGGCTTCGGTTACACGACCTTTGGCTTTCGCAATATGTCCTAAGACTGCAAAGGTAGTTTGAGTGAAAAGCGATTGGCGAGTAAGGTTTTTACCAAAAGTACTTGAGCGTACTGTGCCTAAGGCATAGAGTTTTTTATCTGCCAAATGCCCAATAAATGCCCCTAATAGCCCACCAAATAGACCGTGAAAAATTTGGTAACCCAAAATAAAGCCAATTATTTTTCCAATAAATTGCATTTTTTATCCTTTTCGTAAACTAAGTGGTGCTATTCTAACAAAATTTATGGCAAAGATTAATGATTTCACTTTGCTTGCTTTTTCGTTAAAACGAACATAAACCAACTTGCTATAAAAATAATTGCATAACCTAGCCAGCTCCACACATCAGGGTATTGCTCAAAAAGTAGTGCTCCTAAAACCGCACTAAAGATTACTGATGCGTAGCTATAGATTGAGATATCTTTAGCAGCTGCGTATTTATATGCTGTAGTTACACAAAACTGTCCAACTGCTGACGCGATGCCCGCTAGAATTAAGTACACTAATTGCATAGAAGTCAGTGGTACATAATCAATGGCGACAAAAGGTAATAATATCAAGGTCGAGAACGCAGAAAAAAAGAAAACAATGGTATTTGGCGATTCTAATTTTTCTGTTTTTGACAATAATCTCAAACATAAGTAGGCAATCGCGGCAAAAACAGAGCCAATAATACCAATTAAATAAGGGATAAATTGAATATCAAATGCAGGTTTAATAATAAAAAGTGCACCAATAAAGGCAACAATACATAAGAGCCACTGTGCTATAGAAGCTTTTTCTTTCAAAAAGATAGCAGATAGAATAATCAAAATAAAAGAAGTTAGCTTGCCAATCATATCTACATCACTTAATACGAGATGATCTATGATATAAACACCAACTAAAATACCGATTAGACCAGTAACCGAACGACAAAGTAACAAAAGCCGATTTTCTTTATGCCCGAAGAATAATTGACGATTTTTCCAAACAATATAGCCGCTTATTAATGCCGTAATACTATTACGGAAAATGGCTTTTTCAGCTACAGGCAATTCACCAGATAAGCGAAGAAATACTGCCATAGTAGCAAAGCTTAATGCCAATAAAAGTACACAAAATATAGCTTTAAATAACGGAGATAAGGCATTCCAGAAATTCATAATATAGATATTTAAAAAAAGAAAGCCCTGATTATTCAGGGCTTCATTTTAGAATCAACTAAGAATTAGTATTCTAATACTGCACGACGGTTTTTCGCGTAGTCAGATTCAGAATGACCTAATACAGCTGGTTTCTCTTCACCGTAAGAAACAGTTGAAGTATTGTTAGCACCTTTAGCTGCTAAGTAACCTTTAACTGCATCTGCACGACGTTGACCTAATGCGATGTTGTACTCTGGAGTACCACGCTCATCCGCGTGACCAGCAATAGTTACGTTACCTTGAGTTTTAGCTAATAATTGAGCGTGAGCGTCTAATAATTGACGGTATTCACCTTCAACTGCATAGCTATCAAAACCAAAGTATACTGTGTTGTATTGTGCTTTTAATTGCTCAGCTGTTAAACCACCGAATTCGCCTGCTGCATTCGCTGCTGCGTTTGCATTTGCGTTTGCTGCTGCATCATCAGATGAGCTGCTACATGCTGCTAATGCGAAAGCTGGTACTGCTACCATTAAAACTTTAGCAAATTTTTTCATTTGTTGCTCCTAATTAGAGAAATATTATTATTTAGTTAAGTATGGGGACCACGCAGGGAATTTATAATGTCCGCCTGCTCCCGGCAAATTAGCTTTAAAACGCCCATCTGCGGATACCAATTGTAGCACTTTACTCGTACCTTTGGTAGAGCTATAAATAACCATAATGCCATTTGGTGAAATACTTGGACTTTCGTCTAAGAAAGTTGAACTCAGTACTTCCGTGCCACCTGAAGCGAGATCGCGTTTCACAACTCTATCACCGGCAATCATGATTAGATTCTTACCATCAGATGATACTTTAGCATTGTAGCTACCACTACCCCCCATTGGGCTTGCACCGCCACCTGATGAACTCATTCTATACACTTGTGGAGAACCGGCACGGTCAGAAGTGAAGTAGATTGTACTCCCGTCTGGAGACCAGCTCGGCTCAGTATTATTTCCTGCATTTGCAGTTAATTTGCTTGGTGTTCCACCGTTGCTACCCACCACATAAATATTTAACTCACCATCTTGGTTAGAAGCAAATGCAATACGAGAACCGTCTGGTGAGAATGCCGGTGCACCGTTATGCCCTTTTAATGCAGCTACAACACGGCGAGAACCTGAACGGATATCGTGCACAACAACCTGTGCTTTTTTGTTCTCAAAGGTAACATAGGCTAATTTGCTACCATCCGGAGACCATTCTGGAGACATTAATGGCTCTTTACTTGTTGTAATAGTGAAAGCGTTGAAGCCATCATAATCCGATACACGTAATTCATAAGATGATACGCCACGTTGTACTACATAAGCAATTTTCGTTCTAAATGCACCACGAATTTGAGTTAATTTTTCAAATACTTGATCACTTACTGTGTGAGCACCTTGACGGATTTGTGCTGCTGGCACAATGAATGAGCCTTGAGCAATTACACCACCTGCAGTCCCTGAAGTCCCTAGCGTATCAATTAATTGATAAGCTACGTTATAACCGCCGCCAGTGCTACTTACTTGTCCTACAACAATATTATCAATCCCAATAGCACTCCATTGATCTGCTACTACTTCTCCAGCAGAACCCGGTTGTGCAGGCATTTGAGAACGTTCAAGCGGTGTAAATTTACCACTATTTCGCAAATCGTCAGAAATAATCTGTGCCACATCAGCAGGCACGCCACTTGCTTTAAACGGCACAACCGCAATCGGTTGAGCCATACTTACACCTTCATCAATAGAAATTCGAACATCAGAATCTGCCATCACTTGGCTTGTAACCAATGTAGAAACTATCGCTATTACACTCGATATACGAGAGAATAATTTCATTTTTAACCCTCTAAAGTTATTTAACTTTTAAACTAAAATCAAGCGTTGGAGATTTAAACATATTATAGACTGCATCTGATGGTGCAGGCGGCACTTTTCTGGTTGCCACAATTGCACTTACCGCTGCATCACACACTGCTTTATCGCCACTAACTACTTGATAATTAGTAATTGTACCATCTCGACTTAAGAAAATCTTAACATCGCATTGTTTTCCTGCAAAGCTTGGATCAACACGATATTTAGATTGAATTAATTTCTTAATTCGCTGACCGTATGCATTACCATCGACATTCGCACCTTGACCAAGACCACTTGTACCGCCTGATCCTTGAGAACCCGATGAGTTTTTATTACCGCCTTTGCTTGAACCACCGCCAATGTCGCCACCATCTAGGAAATCGTCAAGTGCTTTGTTATTCTTCGCTTGAGCAGCTTTTGCTTCAGCAGCGGCTTTTGCTTTAGCCTCTTTCTCTGCTTTTTCTTTAGCTTCTTTTTCAGCTTTTGCTTTGGCTTCTTTTTCTGCTTTTTCTTTAGCTTCTTTTTCGGCTTTCGCTTTAGCCTCTTTCTCAGCTTTTTCCTTAGCTTCTTTCTCTGCTTTTTCCTTAGCTTCTTTCTCTGCTTTTTCCTTAGCTTGTTTCTCTTTTAGCTCTTTCTGCTCTTGTAATTTCTTTTCAGCTTCAGCTTTTTTTTGTTGCTCAAGTTTCTTCTCTTGGGCTTCTTTCGCTTTTCTTTCTTCTTCAGCTTGTTTAGCAGCAGCTTCCAAACGCTTAGCTTCTGCATCTGCTTTTAATTTTGCTGCTTCAGCTGCTTTTTTACGTGTAGCCTCTTCGGCTGCTTGTTGCTTTTTAATTTCTTCTTGTTTCGCTTGCTCTTGCTTTTGCTGTTCTTGAAGTTTTTGCTGCTCTTGCAACTTTTGCTGACGTTGCTTTTCTTGAATTGCCGCTAATTCAGCTTTCTTTTGTTGCTCAATTTCTTCCGGAGTTGGCTTTTCTTCCGCTTCTTCAACAGTTTCTTCAGGCTCTTCTCTAGGCTCTACCGTTGGCTTAGCTGGTTTAGAGCCCTTTTTCTCCGCCATCAATTGCCCATATTCCGCCGCCACTTGCCCGGTATCAACCATTACGGCTTCGAAGCTGTCGCTATCACCGCCACTACCTCCAGCCGCTGCTAATTCCGTTTTGGTGAAAAGAGACCCAAGCAATAATAATCCAATCAATAATATATGTAATAAGATCGAAATAATAACTGCAAGCTCTAGTCTATCTTGTTGAGATTTCACACGTTATCCTTGCTGATTATTTGCCTTCAGTCATTAAACCCACTGATTTAACCCCTGCATCTTTAAGTAATGTGATACCTTTCATAATTTCTTCATAAGGTACAACTTTATCACCGGCAACTAAAAATAATGTATTATTATCTTTTTGAAATTGCTCTCCGGCATAAGCGATCACTTCTGCTTCAGAAATATTATCTTGCCCATTACTTTGCACATAGTTACCATCAATTTTTAATTTATATGCCCCCACACCCGCCACTTCTAAAATAACAGGCGTTTTATCTTCATTTGATACAGATTGACTATGTGTATCTTCAGGTAAATTAACTTCCACACTTTGACTGATAATAGGTGCTGTTGCCATAAAAATAAGCAATAGTACTAACAATACGTCTAGGAATGGAACAATATTAATTTCCGATTTAATGTCATTACGTTTTACACGACGAATCGACATATTTCCCTCTTTTAAGATGCTTTTGCATCTATCATTAATTTATATAACGTAACACTTTTAGCTACGCATTATTACTTTACAAGCGGTCGATTTTTTTACTGAATTTTGCAAATTTTTATCAAAAAGAGACCGCTTGATACTATCTTTTTGAAAAGGCTTGACGATGTAATAAGGTCGTAAATTCATCAATGAAATTCACATAACCTTGTTCTACTTTACCTAAACGTAAGTTTAAACGGTTATATGCCATAACTGCTGGAATTGCCGCAAATAGACCAATCGCGGTTGCAATTAATGCTTCTGCAATACCCGGTGCAACAGATTGTAAGGTTGCTTGTTTAACTGCACTTAACCCCATAAATGAGTGCATAATTCCCCATACTGTACCAAATAAGCCAATATATGGGCTAATTGAACCTACTGTGCCTAAAAACGGGATGTAGTTTTCTAGGCTTTCCATTTCACGGTTTAACGCCAAATTCATTGCACGAGTTGAACCTTGAATGATAGATTCAGGTGCATCAGGATTTGCTTGTTGTAAGCGGTTAAATTCTTTAAATCCAACATAGAAAATTTGTTCTGAGCCTGTTAAAGCATCACGACGGTTTTCTAAACCTTGATGTAAGCGGTTTAAATCTTCGCCAGACCAAAAACGATCTTCAAACGTCAATGAGTCTTTTCTCGCTTTTGTTAATACCTTACTACGCTGGATAATAACCGCCCAAGATAAAATTGAAAATACAACAAGGATCAACATTACGATCTTGACCACAATACTTGCTTCTAAAAACAACGATAGAAGGCTAAATTCAGTTTGCATTAATAAAACTCCGAATAGTTTTTAAATAGAAAAATTAATTTTTTGTAATGCTTGACGAATATCATCAGGAATTGCAACAGGTTTCATTTTAACGAGATCAACACTGGCAACTGTTACAGTTGCCTCACTTAAGCAGATATCTTGTTTCCACAAGGTTTGCTTAAACACCAAAGTAGCTTTTTTAAACTCTGAAATGGTTGTTTCTACGTTTAATAAATCATCTAAACGTGCAGGTAGCTTATAGTCTATCTCAATTTTTTTCACGACAAAAGCGAGAGATTTTGCAAAAAGTGCCTGCTGAGAAAAATTGTATTGCCTTAAAAATTCCGTTCTAGCTCGCTCGAAAAAATTAAGATAGTTAGCGTGATAAACTACCCCACCAGCATCAGTATCTTCGTAATAAACCCGAATCGGAAAATGCATACTTTTTCCTCTTTCTTCAAAATGAAAAAACGCCCAAAATTTAGGCGGAAAATTGATTGCTATTGTAGAGATAGACAAATCGTTGTGCAAGTATATTTTGAGTTTAATCGTAAAAATATTTTTTACCTATCAAAAACAAATAGAGGCATTAAAAATGCCTCTATTTCATTAATAAAATACATAAAGATGGAATGACAATAAGATAACCTACTATCGGTAAAAAAATTGCTTTCCAAATCGTTGAACGAATTTCAAATCCAACCCCGTGTATCCACAAAATTGCCATACCATAAAAGATGAGCATCACTAAATACGGTGTTTTTCCTCCAAAAGTAAGAGCAAAAGCGGTCGAATTTAGTAAAATTATTGCAAATAATGCGGTGGCTAAAATAAAAGAAAGGGCTTTTAACAAGCCCTTTGCTGTTAAGTTATAAAGAGTATTAATCATTACTCGTCAAACTTACCTGTTTTTTCAATGCTGATGGTGATTACTGTTGCAAAGAAAATTGCAAGCATTACACCTAACACCCAAGTTACATAAAACATAATGCACTCTCCTATTAGTAAGCTGATTTATTGTGTTCTAAGTAACTCGCATCTAAGCGACCATACATTTTGATGTATGACCAAATAGTATAGCCTAATACTGTTGGAACGAAGATACACGCTACTACTAACATTACTGTTAATGTTGTTTGACTTGCGGTTGCATCCCACATCGTTAAACTCATATTAGGATGAGTAATTGATGGCATTACAAATGGGAACATTGAAACTGCCGCCGTTGTAATTACCCCAACAATCATAATAGATGATGAGAAGAACGCAAAGCCGGAACGATTTGCTCTTGATGCAACGATAGTAAGCAATGCACCAATTACCGCTAATGCCGGAATGATCCATAATACAGGCATTGCCGCATAATTTCTGAACCAAGCACCTGTTTCAACTGCTACTGTTTTATTAGTAAATACAGATTGTGCATTGTGATCAATTTGGCTTGTTACTACAAAACCATCTTTGAAATATAACCATACACCTGCAAGAACAAAAGCAACTAATACAACTGCTGCTGTAACTTGTGCTACTTTTCTTGAATTATTATGGAGCTCATCTGTGGTTTTCATTTGTAACCAAGTTGCACCCTGTGTTGTTAGCATCATTAAACTAATCACACCACATAATAATGCAAATGGATTTAATAAACCAAAGAATGTACCTGTGTATTGTGATTGGTTAATGCTGTTAAATTCAAATGGTACACCTTGTAATAAGTTACCAAATGCAACACCGAATACTAATGATGGTACAAATCCACCGATTAATAGTCCCCAGTCCCAAGCATTACGCCATTTCGGACTATCAATTTTGGCACGATACTCAAAACCAACAGGGCGGAAAAATAACGCTGCTAATACGAGCACCATTGCAATATAGAAACCTGAGAACGAGGTTGCATATACTGTAGGCCACGCTGCAAATAATGCACCGCCAGCGGTTAATAACCACACTTGGTTACCATCCCAGTGAGGAGCAACTGTGTTGATCATAATACGGCGTTCAACATTACTCTTACCAATCACAGGTAAAAGGTTTAATACGCCCATAGTAAAGCCATCAGTAATGGCGAAACCAATTAATAATACTATGATTAAAATCCACCAAATAAAGCGGAGAAATTCATAATCGAGCATTTTTAACTCCTATTATTTAGCTGATTGTTCAAAGTAGTAACGACCTGTTTTTAATGCACTTGGTCCAAGTCGTCCGTATTTAAACATTAAGTACATTTCTATGATTAAGAACAGTGTATATAAACCACATAACAAGCCGATCGTAAACCATAAATCGCCTGTTGTTAATGCAGAGTTTGCTACACCAACAGGTAACATCTCATAGATAGCCCACGGCTGACGACCATACTCAGCTAAGAACCAACCAGATTCAATTGCGATCCACGGTAATGGGATACCACATAATAACGTTCTTAATAGGAAACGACTTTGCCCTACTCTACCACGCATATTTTGAACAAACGCAGCAATGATCAATACCAACATAATCACACCTGAAAGCATCATCACACGGAATGCCCAGAAAGTAGGACCTACATTTGGAATAGTATTATCCGCTGCTTTTTGGATTTGCTCTTCTGTTGCATCAACTACATTGTCTGTATATTGTTTTAACAATAAGCCAAAACCTAAATCTTTTTGCACTGCTTTAAAGGCTTCTTTATCTGCTTCTGTATAGTTACCAGAACGTAATTTTTCTAGTAAACCGTAAGCAACAATACCGTTACGAACACGTTGTTCATTGATTACACGGATATCTTTTAAGCCTGTAATTTCAGTATCTAAAGAACGCGTTGCAATAATACCGGCGGCATAAGGAATATGAATTGAGAATTCATTTTTCATTTCTGCTGTATTTGGAATAACAAATGCATTCCACGCAGCCGGAGCAGGTTGAGTTTCAAATTCACCTTCCATTGCAGCTAATTTTGTTGGCTGAGCTTTACCGATTTCATAACCGGACTCATCGCCCATAATTAATACTGCAATGATCGATAATAAACCAAAACTTGCACCTACAGAGAATGAACGTTTAGCAAATCCTAAATCACGACCTTTTAAGATGTAGTATGCACTAATACCTAATACGAAAATAGAACCACAAACATAACCTGCTGTTACAGTATGTAAAAATTTAGATTGCGTAACCGGATTTAGTAACAATTCAGAGAAGCTTGAAAGTTCCATACGCATTGTTTCAAAGTTAAACTCTGAAGCAACCGGATTTTGCATCCAACCATTAGCTACTAAAATCCACAATGCAGATAAGTTAGAACCAAATGCAACACAGTAAGTCGTTAATAAGTGTTTAGCTTTTGATAAACGTTCCCAACCAAAGAAGAACAAGCCCACAAATGTAGATTCTAAGAAGAATGCCATTAAGCCTTCAATCGCTAATGGAGCACCAAAGATATCACCTACATAATGAGAGTAATATGACCAGTTCATACCAAACTGGAATTCCATTGTAATACCAGTTGTTACACCTAGAGCAAAGTTAATACCAAATAACTTACCCCAGAATTTAGTCATATCTTTATATACTTCTTTACCCGTAGTTACATAAAGTGTTTCCATCACAACAAGTACGAAAGAAAGACCTAATGTAAGCGGTACGAATAAGAAGTGATAGAGTGCAGTTAAAGCAAACTGCAAACGTGAGAGTTCAACTACGTCTAACATCTCAAACCTCTTATTTATTAATATAATAATTTGACAAATAGATTACCGAAAAGTAATCGCCCACAAATTTTCACTCAATTCTAACAATAACCCAAATTGGTTAAATTTATAATAAAGTGTCGGAAAGTATTCTACCTGTAAATAACCAATTAAAAAATAGTAATTTTGTTATATTCGTCACAAAATTGGTTTATTTATGTAATAAATTCTATATAACCCACTAAATAACTAGGTTATAACAAACAAATTTATAACAAATAATTTACCATTTTAATATATGGATCTTTTGGCAAAAAAGATCCACTTAATAGATGACTTTTATTTAAACTTCTGCTAGTATCGGCTGGCTTTATATTTAATAATAAGCAAAACATTGAATTTATTAACACTTAATGTGTGGAGAACGCATGCTTAAAAGAATTTTAGGAGTTACACTTTGTGCAGTACTGGTTTCCGCTACTGCAATTGCGAATGTGAAAACTTCATCACTTACAGTTGCAAAACCTACTTTAAGTAAAACATTACCAACTGAATGTGAGAAAATGTTTAACACCGCAAATAAATTAGTTTCTGATGCAGAAAAACAGCCGGGTACTCATACTCAATTGGTTAAAATGAAAAATAAACTTTCTTCAACAAAGCAACAGATCCTTAAAATGGATACTGTTTTACAACAAAAAAGTTGTGAGAAAGGTTTAACCGCATTAAATAACCTAAGGCAAAAACATCAATAAGAAAAAGCCAAGCTAGAATAGCTTGGTTTTTTATTACAAACTTTTCTACAAAAATGACCGCTTGTAGTTCTAATAAATAAAATAAAAGCTACTGAGTTTGATCTGCACCCCAAAAGTTGGACTAAACCACCAACTGATTAAGGTGCAGATTTTTTATAACTAAATACAACCAATCTTTCAAACAACAAGTGATCGAATTTTATCTTCAAAACGGGAAAAATCGATCGCTCCCCCGTCAGCATTTTCAGCTTGCCAGAACAACATTAGAGCGTTGGATTCACCAATATAATCGTAATGGTCTCAATGGGTTAGCTGTTTTAGGTAAAAAGCGGATTTACTCACCCGAATTTAAATTATCCGTTGTACAAGCGGTCAAAAACGGACAATTTTCTGCAAGAAACGCTTGCTTTCATTTTGGGATTGCCAATTCAGGTATCATCAGTCAATGGTTGCAAGCTTTTGATAAACAGGGTATAAACGGTTTATTTCCCAAACTCAAAGGTCGTCCGACAATGAAACCGAAATACCCGAAAATGCCACCCCCACCCCAAACCGAAAAAGAACGCTTGCGTTATCGCATTTTAGAATTGGAAGCGGAGGTCGCTATCCTAAAAAAGTTGCAGGAACTCAACCAAGAAAAAATGCGGAAAAGGCAGGTCTCGTAAAAAGGTTGCGAAATCACTTTCCGCTTGAAATGCTATTGCCACTTATCGGTTTAAAACGCAGCACTTATTTTTATCATCTTGCCGATAAAGTGGATAAAAATGCTATGATTGAGCAAAAAATTGCTGAGATTTATCACGAAAATAAGGGGAATTACGGTTATCGCCGTATCACGTTAATGCTGAGAAAAATTTGGACGATTAACCACAAAAAAGTCCAAGCGATAATGCAAAAATTGGGTTTGAAGGGAAAATGCAAACGCCGGAAATATCGCTCGTATCAAGGGGAAGTGGGTAAGATTGCGGACAATCTGTTGGGACGCAATTTCCAAACCACCAAGCCAAATGAGAAATGGGTTACCGATATCACGGAATTTAAATGTGCGAAAGGCAAGCTCTATTTATCGCCAATTAAGGATTTATTCAATGGTGAAATTATCGCCTATGATTTAGCAGAAAGTCCCAATTTTGAGCAGATTAGCCGAATGATGAGCCAAGCTGTCGCAAGGCTTAACGGTGCAAAACCGATACTGCATTCTGACCAAAGTTGGCAATACCAGATGGCAGGTTTTAGGGAAATTTGTCGAAAAAACGGCATTACGCCAAGTAGGTCAAGAAAGGGAAACTGCTTGGATAATGGGGCGATGGAAAGTTTTTTCGGGCGGCTCAAAACGGAATGTTATTTTGGCAAGCGGTTTGATACCTTTGCCGAGCTTGAGCAGACGATTCACGACTACATTCATTACTACAACAATGAGCGTATTCAAGTGAAACTAAAAGGACTCAGCCCTGTGGAATACAGAACTCAGTCCTTGAATTAAATGAGTCTAACTTTTTGGGGTCAGATCACTTAGGAATCTCTTTTTTATTTCTACATTGAAGAATAAAAAAATCCCCAAACAAAAATGTTTGGGGATAACCTAAAAAAATAAAAAAGTATTTCTACTTTTACTTAACCAAGGAAATATCTATGAAAACAGTAAGGAATCTTTCATTATGATGGCGGTGAGAGAGGGATTCGAACCCTCGATACAGTTTCCCATATACACGCTTTCCAGGCGTGCTCCTTCAACCACTCGGACATCTCACCAAATCAACAAAAAGATAGTATAAATATAGCAATATTACGACTTTATTTCAAGTATTTTCTTCACAAAATAAATTAAATCAAATTTTGAACGGATTACTGCCCAATACCTAAACAATTTGGCGATTTTGGCACAATTCCACCAATTTCAGCCCACTCACTTTGTGTGTATAAATGGAGAGCCAATGCGTGAACGCCATTTTCCAATTCTTCCGCCAAACAAGCGTAAACTGCCTGATGACGGGCAACGGCTCTTTTCCCTTCAAATTTGTCAGATACCAATGTCAGTTTAAAATGGGATTCAGCCCCCCTACCAGAACTGTGCATATAGCTTTCATTTTCAATATTCAACACAATTGGCGAAAATTCGTTGTTTATTTTATTAATAATTGTTTGTTCTACTAACATTTTTATTCTCTTTCATTGAAAATTAAGGCTAAATAATACTATACTAGTGAAAATTTTTCTCATAATTTATTAAACAGAAGGATTTATTATGAAATTATCTAAAAAAACCTTAGTTTTAGCGACAACCTTTGCAGCAGCTTTATTAGCAGGTTGTCAAAGCCAATCAAATACTTTAACTTTTGCAACACCAACCCCAACTGCGGTATTTAACACCAACAATCAAACTGCTGCGGTAAATGTGATGACACAAGATTTACGCACCTCACGCGAAATTGCAAGCTACACTAAAAACGGTGAATTAATTCGTTTAACCGCTGTGCCGGAAGTGGCTGCAATGTTCCAACAAGCAGTACAGCAAGACCTTAACGCAAAAGGCTTCCAAATTGTGCAAGGTGCAGCAAATGCAAATGTTACTGTGAATATTCGTAAATTCTTCGCAACAGTTGAGCAAGGCAATTTACGCTATAAAGCTGATGCACAAGTTGGTGTTGAAGTTACTGTTCAAGGTTCAAGAGGCAACTTCAGCAAAAACTTCAACGCAACACGTGGTTATGAAGGAGCATTTGGTGCAAACAACGATGAAATCAAAAAAGTGCTAGACCAAGCCTATTCTGATGTTGTTAAAGCAATTTATAACGATAACGAAATCGCAGCAGCAATTCATCAATTCAAGTAATTGATATTGAATTCATCTTACAAGCGGTTAAATTTGCTCAGTTTTTTGCAAAAAATTGAAAAAATTTAACCGCTTGTTGTTTTCTATTTTGTGATGTTGCTCGAAAAATCAGAGAAATTTGCTTGATTAAACGATTAGTAAAGTCCAAAATGTAGAAATCTTGAAAGGAGGAAAATATGAACAATCCTTATCATAATGTTAGCGAAGAATATCTTGAGTATCTCGCTAAAAAAATACAGCAAGGCAAGGAAGATATTAAAAATGGTCGAGTTTACTCACCTAAAGAGGTAAGAGCAAAAGTCATTGCAGCCGCTTTTATGGGTGCTGAGAATGCCAAAAAAGTCGCATAATATCCATTATACGCAAGAAGCCTTAACGGATTTAGAGAATATTGCTATTTCTGTTAGTGAATTTACTGGCTATGCCAGTAGTGGCATTCGGTTACTAGAAGAATTGGAAAATAGTATTAGTAATTTAGCAATTTTTCCGACTATGGGCGTAAAAGGTGTAATACCTGATACGAGAGAACTATACTACAATGGCTATAGAATAGTATATGAAGTGAATGCGAACGAAATTTCCATTATTACTATTTTGCATTGTTCAAGACTTTATCCTTAATAAATTTTTACTTAAGATAAGGCAGATAATCTAAGCTGATTAATCTGCCTTTGATGTATTTTAAATAGATATAAAATGAGAATCCCAAGAATTTACCACCCAGAACTATTAGCTAATCAGCAAAGTTGTATTTTAAGTGAAGATGCATTTAATCACGTTGGGCGTGTGCTACGAATGAAAGAAGGCGAGCAGATTATTTTGTTTGATGGCTCGAACCATATTTTTCACGCCACATTACAAGCGGTCGAAAAACGCCAAATTATTGCAAAAATTGATTCAAGTGAATTAGACGATAGAGAGTCTAATTTGCCTATTCATTTAGGGCAAGTGATCTCCAGAGGAGATAGAATGGAATTTACCATTCAAAAATCAGTGGAATTGGGTGTAAAAATTATTACCCCACTTTGGTCTGAGCGTTGCGGCGTAAAGCTCAATGATGAACGACAAGATAAAAAACTACAACAATGGCAAAAAATTGCGATTGCTGCGTGCGAGCAATGCGGACGAAATGAAATTCCTGAAATTCGCCCGATTATGAAGCTCACCGATTGGTGCAAAGAGCAAGATGAAATGCTAAAACTTAACCTGCATCCAAGAGCCAAATATACCATTCGTGAACTGCCAAATGTACCAAGTGCAGGAGTACGCTTATTAATTGGCTCAGAAGGCGGATTATCGGCAGAAGAAGTTGCGATGACAGAAAGCGAAGGCTTTACCGAAGTATTGTTAGGCAAACGAGTATTACGCACAGAAACTGCCTCACTTGCCGCCATTACTGCCCTACAAGTGTGTTTTGGAGATATTTAATGCTAGAAAATTTACAAGGCAAATTTCTGATTGCCACCCCAGAAATGGACGATGATTATTTTGAACGTACCGTTATCTATATTTGTGAGCATAATCAGCAAGGGGCGATGGGGGTTGTAATTAACACGCCAACTGATCTTTCTGTACTTGAATTGCTTACCCGTATGGATTTCCAAATGGCAAAGCAGCGTGATTATAATAAAGATCAAATGGTGCTCAGCGGAGGACCGGTTAATCAAGACAGGGGCTTTATCATTCACACCAAAACAGAAAATGATTTTATTCACACTTATCCGATCACGGATAGAATCACACTCACAACTTCAGGCGATGTGTTAGACTCTTTCGGTACTCCCGAATCGCCGGAAAAATTTATTGTTTGCTTAGGCTGCTCAACGTGGCGAACCAACCAACTGGAGCAAGAAATTGCACAAAATTATTGGATTGTGTCTGAAGCAAATGAAAAAACATTATTTGAAACCGGCTATTTAGATCGCTGGGCAGAAGCCTATGAAATGATGGGGCTTTCAGGTATACCAGCCAGAGCAGGGAGAGCTTAATGTCCGAAACCGTTATTGCCTTCGATTTCGGCACAAATAGCATTGGTTGTGCTGTTGGTCAAAGTATTACCGGCACGGCTCAAGGCTTGAATTCATTTAAAGCCCGAGACGGTATTCCAAAATGGGAAGAAATTGGTAAACTGTTGCAAGAATGGAAGCCCGATATTTTAGTTGTCGGCTTACCATTAAATATGGACGGAACAGAACAGCCTTTAACCCAAAGAGCCCGAAAATTCGCTAACCGCTTAAACGGACGTTTTAATTTGCCTGTTGAGTTACAAGATGAACGTTTAACCACCGTTGAAGCCAAAGCGGAAATTTTTTCTCGTGGTGGCTACAAAGCATTAAAAAAGGATAAAGTGGACTCCATTTCCGCTTGTTTAATTTTAGAAAGCTGGTTTGAAAATCGGTAATTTGCAAAAAATTAACGATTTTCGACCGCTTGTAAAAGGATATTTATGATACTTTCATCTAGCCGTAGTTTAGTTTCTATCGCTGCAATCATTATTATTTTAGCCGGTATTAAATTGTCTAGTGAGATTGTAGTGCCATTTCTACTCGCACTTTTCATTGCGATTATTTGCTCGCCAATGATTAATTTTATGACGAAGCGGAAAATTCCGCTATGGTTAGCAATTACACTCTTGCTGATAGTGATTCTGTTAGGTTTTACCTTTTTTGCAGGCATTATTAATAGCTCATTGCAAGAGTTTACCGGCTCAATACCGCAATATAAAACGCAGCTCTCAACCAGAGTTCGTGCCCTTTTGGAATTTGCACAGCAGTGGAATTTACCAATTCATATTTCACAGGAAGAACTGATGAGCAAATTTGACCCAAGCTCCATTATGAATTTTGTCAGTTCGCTATTGGTGGGGCTTTCCGGTACATTATCAAATATTTTTGTGGTCTTTTTAATCGTCATTTTTATGCTAATGGAAATGCCTGTAGCGAAATATAAACTGGCTTTAGCATTGAGTGAAGATGATGATTTACGCAATGAAAAAGAGTACATTAACCAAGTATTAGAAGGCGTAATCGGTTATTTAGGCGTAAAAACCTTTGTTAGTCTTCTTACCGGTATTTTTGTATGGATTTTATTAACATCGTTAGATGTCCAATACGCTATTTTATGGGCAATGTTTAGCTTCTTACTTAACTATGTTCCAAATATCGGTTCAATTTTGGCAGGCATTCCTATTGTTATTCAAGCCCTCATATTAAATGGCTTTTCAATCGGGCTAGGAACATTAATCGGTATGGTTGCCATTAATATGGTTATCGGTAATGCCTTAGAGCCTCGTTTAATGGGTAAAAAGCTAGGACTTTCAACTCTAGTGGTATTCCTTTCACTTCTGTTTTGGGGCTGGTTGCTCGGAGCGGTGGGAATGTTGCTTTCTGTTCCTTTAACAATGGCGTGTAAAGTAGCGTTAGAATCAAATAAAGACACAAGAAAATATGCCGTATTATTCAGTGATTTAGAAGAAGTGCCAAGAGGCAAAAAATATCACTAAATAACTTGACGAGCGAAAAAGAGTTGCTAGAATTTGGCAACTCTTTTTTATTTCACAAACTGAAATAAATCAGATTGTTCGGATGAAGGTAGCTGGAGAGAAATGAATTAACATTTCACCGACGAGGTAAACTCTTTCAGGTGCAACTAAGTTGCGAGGACTGTTACTGGACGAACCCTTGGAGAGAGCTGATGAAAAATCAGCCGCCGAAGGCGAAAATGCAGCAATGTGTGAAACGCTCAGGCAAAAGGACAGGGGAGAAAAGTTATACAATACAAGCGGTTGTTTTTTGCTGATTTTTTGCTGATTTTTTGCAAAAAATTTCCGTTTTTTAACCGCTTGTTCTAGCATTCCTTTTCTTTCCTTGTAAGTTATTTTTACGAGGAACATTTAATGTCAATCGACACCATTCTTAATCAAATCAATAGTTTTATTTGGGGTCCGCCGCTTCTGATTTTAATTTCAGGCGTGGGGATTTATCTCACTCTTGCCTTAAAAGGCATTCAATTAAGCCAACTTGGGCGAGCGTTCGTTTATATGTTCAAACCTGAAAAAGGGAAAGGGCAATCGGGAGACATCTCAGCTTTTGCCGCCCTTGCTACTGCCCTTGCAGCGACTATCGGTACAGGGAATATTGTTGGCGTTGCCACCGCAATTCATTCGGGCGGACCAGGTGCATTATTTTGGATGTGGCTCATCGCCCTATTCGGTATGGCAACTAAATACGCCGAAGGCTTGCTTGCGATTAAATATCGTACTAAAGATAAAGCAGGCTTTGTTGCCGGCGGACCAATGTACTATATCGAATTAGGTATGGGTAAAAAATGGCGTTGGCTCGCTAAAGCCTTTGCTTTTTTCGGAGTATTAGTGGCGTTACTCGGTATTGGCACTTTCCCACAAGTAAATGGGATTACGCACGCCTTAGAAAGTACCTTCGATGTGCCAATTCTCTTTAGTGCTATTATTTTAACGCTGATTGTAACTGCAATTATTCTTGGCGGTGTAAAACGTATTTCTAAAATTGCAACCATTGTTGTGCCGTTTATGGCTATCGCTTATGTTGTTGCTTCACTGTGTGTGATTATTCTCAACGCCGAAAAAGTACCACAAGCTATCGCTACTATTGTTCACGCTGCCTTTAATCCGCAAGCAGCATTAGGTGGAGCATTTGGTTTTACGGTAATGCAAGCCATTCAGCTGGGTGTAGCACGCGGTATTTTCTCGAATGAATCAGGCTTAGGCTCAGCCCCGATTGCCGCCGCTGCTGCTCAAACCAAAGAACCTGTGAGACAGGGCTTAATTTCAATGACAGGCACATTTTTAGATACTATCATTGTTTGTACAATGACAGGCTTGGTTATTATTATTTCAGGTGCTTGGACAGGTGATATTAAAGGTGCAGCTCTCACTACCACTGCCTTTACTCAAGGCTTAGACAGCTCATTTGGTGCAATTATTGTAACAGTTGGCTTAGTTTTCTTCGCATTCACCACTATTTTAGGCTGGTGTTATTATGGTGAACGTTGTTTTGTCTATTTAACACGTGGACGAACCCAATACATCAAGCTCTATCGCATTTTATTTATTGCGTTAATTGCCGCTGCCCCATTTTTACAACTCAATACTATCTGGACAATTGCCGATATTGTAAACGGTTTAATGGCATTCCCAAATCTCATTGCAATTATTGCTTTACGCAAAGTAATTATTAGCGAAACCAAAGATTTCTTTGCTCGCCTTAAAAAAGGCGAAACAGAATAAAAACTGATAGAATATAGGGCAATTTAGCCCTATATTTTTATTTATGAAATTTTTATACACCTTTATTTTTTACCTATTGTTTTCAATTAGTTATGCAAATGAGCGACAAATCAATTGCAAAGTGGTGGGAATTAGCGATGGCGACACCCTAAGTTGCTTAGTAAACAAAGCACCGCTCAAAGTGAGATTGATACATATTGATGCACCTGAACAATCCCAGCCTTATGGAAATAGAGCTAAACAAGCTCTGGCTCAGTTAGTATTTAAACAAAACATTACTGCCGTGATTTCAGGCTACGATCGCTATCAACGCTTACTTGCTACCCTCTATTTAAACGGTAAAAACATCAACTTAGCCTTAGTAGAAAACGGTATGGCGTGGGCTTATACCACAAAGCGAGAGTACATTGAGGCACAAAATCAAGCAAAACACGCCAAAATCGGCTTATGGCAGGACAAATTCCCCATCAATCCAAGCCAATGGCGAAAAGAGCATACATCAGCCTTACCACAAGCGGTCAAAAAACCGGGAAATATTGCAAATCCACCACAAGCAATTAACTGCAAAATTAAATTAAGCTGCAACCAAATCGGCAATTACGAACAAGCAAAACACTACTTCCAACAATGCGGTTGGAAAGCGTTAGATGGTAATAATGACGGCATTCCGTGTAATAAACTGTATCGGAAAGCTCAGCAAAATAGATATTAATTTAACATTCATTCAAAGAAATAATTCTATCTGCTGATTGAATTGTAGATTGTCTATGAGCAATAATAATCCTTGTTATATTCATTTGTGAAATCGCTTGATTAACAAACTTCTCATTTTCTTCATATAAATGGCTGGTTGCTTCGTCTATCAAGAGAATTTTAGGCTTTTTATATAAAGCTCTAGCAATAAATAATCGTTGTCTTTGTCCGCCGACTTTTCGAAATATTTACTTCATCGTCGCTGGAATGCCCTACTTTTAATCATTTCTCATAATGCTTTACTAAATCAGCATAGTCATTCCTCGTTTTTTCAATTTCAACTAAATAAGCCTGCTTATCTTGATAAATTTTTTGACTGATATGCAATAGCTTCTTGTCTAAACACATAACTAAGCTTCCTATATAAATCCACATATAGATTCATATACAGCTTAATATTAATTAACATTTAATTATATAAAAATAACGAATATATCATTGCTATTCTTTTCTAAAAAAATACCAAATAAATAAAACACAAAAAAACATTACATCATAAACAATCTCACTAAAACCAAATGGTAGCAATGGATAAATAAAATTAGAAACCATAAAATAAATAAAACCAATAAAAACCACCATTAAAATACTCATAACAACACCTCACTATAAAAAACAATCATACTTCCTATACTGAATTCCATTTCAAACGAAAACAAAATAACAACTTCATTATAATAGCCACATAAAATAACAATACATCCTCTATATACTGACTTACTGATTTAAATCATATAGACCAAAATCCCCATTTTTATTAATGTTTTCATTCTATCCAGTGCATCTGGAATTTGCTTCTCTATACTTTTAATAAAGGTATCAAATACAGGATCAAAACTCAATTTACCTACTACCAAACCAGCAAAAATTGGCATACCAAGAATTGGTATATTTGTTCTCTTTATATGTAATGAATTCCGGACTACTACAAGCTAAGAGTAATATAGATAAGATTACACTATGTCTACTAACAATATTCGTATTCACTATACTTTCATTTTTAATGTTCATTTCATAGTCTCCCCATTTCTTCTAACATTCTTCCTATACATAAGAAAAGAGTTCACAATCATAAATAAAGCAATCAATACGAAAATCATAAAAAAGCCCACCATAGCTAAATCGCTAGGAACGTCAGAAAGGTCAAACTGTGCTATGATATAGTTCAAAGCTAGAGAGAACAGATAATAGAATAATATGATTTTCAAATAATTGAGTAAGTTATTTTTCATCTACAATACCTCAACTCAGAAAAAACGCATCTACAAAATAACATTCATTCTCATTTAAGGCAAATTATATGCGTAACCAACAATTTCGTACCTATTTTCCCTTTTTCACCCAAGCTGACGGTTGGACTTATTTAGACTCCGCCGCTACAACGCTAAAACCTGATGTTTTGATTCAAGCAACCAGCGAATTTTACGCCTCTGCCGGTTCGGTACATCGCAGTCAGTACGATTTGCCGCAAACCGAGCAATATGAGCTGGCTCGTGATTTGGTAATGAAACGTTTTAATGTGGAAGCCCGTGAAGCAGTGATTTGGACGAGCGGCACAACTCAAAGCATTAATACTGTGGCTTATGGCTTGGAGCATCAAATTGCAGAAGGTGATGAAATTGTGATTTCAGTAGCGGAACATCACGCTAATTTTATTCCTTGGCAACAGTTGGCACAGCGTACAGGAGCGAAACTCGTGGTGTTGCCACTTAATGATAAGTATGAAATTGAGCTTGAAACCCTTAAAAATGCGTTATCGGAAAAAACCAAAATTGTTGCATTTAATTTAGTTTCTAACGTAACAGGAGTTCGCCAGCCAGCGGAACAAATAATCCCGCTTATCCGCCAATCTTGCTCTGCTAAAATTGTGTTAGATATTGCTCAAGCTGTATGTTGTGAGCAAGTGGATGTGCAAAAACTTGATGCCGATTTCTACACTTTTTCCGCCCATAAAATGTATGGTCCAAACGGAGTGGGCGTGCTGACCGGTAAATTGCAAAGTTTGGAGCAAATTCGACCGCTTGTATTCGGTGGCAAAATGCTGAAAAACGTTACTGAAAGTGAACTAACTGTAGCAGATTTGCCTTACCGGTTGGAAGCAGGCACGCCAAATATTGTAGGTATTATTGGTTTTGGACAAGTTTTGGCTTGGTTAGAGAAATGGAATTTTACAGAACTTAATCAACAACTTTATACGTTAGCAGAATACACCCGCAAGCGGTTAAATTCTTATCAACATTTGCAAATTATCGGACAACAAAATACACCGACTATTAGTTTTGTGGTTAAAGATCAACACCCTGCCGATATTGCCGCTTTTTTGACCCAGAGTAAAATCGCTATTCGACACGGCGAACATTGTGCTAAGCCTTATTTGCGTTATTTGCAAGAAAGCGGCACACTTCGCCTTTCGTTGGCTCATTACAATACAAAAGAGGATATTGAGCATTTTTTCAACGCCTTAAATTTTGCACTCGAAATTTTGCAAGAAAGCTAAGCTAAATCAAAAAATACATATTTTTTAGTAGAACGAAAAGGCTGAATATTGTAATCTTTACACTAGTTTCTATTTTAAATTTAATTTATCAAAAAGGTGTTTTTAGATGAGTAAAAAAATCAAGAAAATTGCGATTTTAACCAGCGGTGGCGATGCACCGGGTATGAATGCCGCTATTCGTGGTGTGGTGCGTGCAGCATTAAATGAAGGATTAGCAGTTTGTGGCGTTCAAGATGGTTATTCAGGGCTTTATCACGATAAAGTGATTCCACTAGACAGACGCTCTGTATCAGAAACTATCAATCGTGGCGGTACATTCTTAGGTTCAGCACGCTTTCCTGAATTCAAACGCCCTGAAGTACGTAAAAAATGCGTAGAAACATTAAAAAAATATGATATTGATGCGTTAGTTGTTATTGGTGGCGATGGCTCTTATATGGGAGCGAAGTTATTAACTGAGGAATTTGGTTATCCGTGTATCGGTATTCCGGGCACGATTGATAATGATATCGTAGGTACTGATTATACTATCGGCTATCAAACTGCGTTAGAAACCGCTTTAGAAGCAATTGACCGTTTACGTGATACATCAAGTTCTCACCAACGTATTTCTATTGTTGAAATAATGGGTCGCCATTGTGGTGATTTAACCATTAGTGCAGCCTTAGCCGGCGGTTGTGAATATGTGATCGTGCCGGAAAAAGGACTAGACAAAGAATCTTTAATGAATAGTATTTCTGATGGTTTCCAAAAAGGTAAACGCCATTCTATCATTGCAATTACTGAGTTAATGACTGATGTTCACGAATTAGCAAAAGAGATTGAAGAGCGTTTCGGACACGAAACTCGTGCAACTGTGTTAGGTCATACCCAACGTGGTGGTGCACCTTGTGCATTTGACCGTATTTTAGCCTCTCGTATGGGCGTTTATGCGGTGGAATTATTATTACAAGGTTTTGGCGGACACTGTGTCGGTATTCAAAACGAGCAGTTAGTTCATCACGATATTATTGATGCAATTAATAATATGCGTCGTCCGTTTAAAGAAGAATTATACGAGACCTCTAGAAAATTATTCTAGGATTTCTTAAAATTTAAAGGCGACTAAAATAGTCGCCTTTTTATTTTCACCTAATAAGGAAATCGAATGTTCAAAGAAAAACCCGTTATTTCCAACCAACACGGTGCATTAGCAATGGCAATGCTGCCTTTTCTTTATGCGGTCATCACAAGTGGATTTACACCTTTGCATATTTTCTTTGGGCTTTCTTGGCTATTCCTCTATCTTTTCTCTTACCCTTTTCTCTCTTTATTTAGCAAAAAACCAACCGAACGTAATAAAAAATGGGCAAAAATTTACTTCGCTTTAAGTTTACTCTTTGCTTTGCCTGTTATTTATAATGTGCCTGCTATTTTGCAATTTTTAGTGATAATTCTACCGCTTGGATTAATTCAAATTTACTTTGCCAAACAAAAAGATGAACGGAATTTGTGGAATGATATTGCAGGCATTTTAACTTTTGGGGTAATGGGAATAGCCGCTTATTATATTGTTACAAAACAATATAATATTGAGATACTACTCCACCCTACGCTGTTTTTTATTGCCACAACGTTCTATGTAAAAAGTATGGTGAGAGAACGTAAAAACCCTGTATATATGGAGCTCAGCATCGCAACACACCTACTATTAACTCTTATTTATTGTTTGAGTTCAATGCAAGCGGTCTTTTTTGCCTATTTAATTGCAACTGCTCGTGCGATTATTGTGCCGAGTTTAGGCTTGAATGTAAAACAGATCGGAATGTTGGAATTTCCCGTTATTCTGTTTTTTTTGATTGCGTTGGTTTTATGATTTTTCTATAACAAAAAAACTCTGAGCTTTGATCTGCCCCCCAAAAGTTGGACTAAACAACCAACAGATTAAGGTGCAGATTTTTTATGACTAAATACAACCAATCTTTTAAACAACAAGTGATCGAGTTTTATCTTCAAAATGGGAAAAATCGTTCATTCACCTGTCAGCATTTTCAGCTGGAGAAAAGCACATTACGACTTTGGATTAACCAATATCATTATTATGGTTCCAATGGGTTAGCCGTACTCGGTACTAAACAAACCTATTCCCCTGAATTTAAATTATCGGTCGTACAAGCGGTCAAAAACGGACAATTTTCTGCAAGACGGGCGGCGTTATATTTTGGGATACCTAATCACAGTATGGTAATTCAATGGTTGAAAGCCTTTGATAAACAAGGTATAAACGGCTTATTTCCCAAACCGAAAGGTCGTCCGTCAATGAAACCTAAATACCCGAAAATGCCGCCCCCGCCGAAAACCGAAGAAGAACGCTTGCGTTACCGTATTTTGGAGCTGGAAGCGGAGAATGCTATCCTAAAAAAGTTGCAGGCACTCAACCAAGCAAAAATGCGGAAAAAGCCAGTATCGTAAAAGCATTGCGAGTAGCGTTTCCGCTTGAAATCCTGTTGCAACTTGTCGGCTTGAAACGCAGTACGTTCTTTTATCACTTGCCTGAGAAAGACGATAAAAATGCGGCAATCAAGCAGGAAATTGCCGCTATATTTCACAAAAATCACGGAAACTACGGCTATCGCCGCATTACGCTGGTGTTGAAAAAAACCAAGAAAATCAACCACAAAAAAGTGCAATCGATAATGCAGGCGTTGGAATTGAAAGGAAAATGTCCGCGTAGAAAATACCGTTCTTACCAAGGTGAAGTGGGTAAAATCGCCGATAATCTGTTGCAACGGAATTTCCACTCAACTGCGCCCAATGAAAAGTGGGTAACGGATATTACTGAGTTCAAATACCCTGAAGGTAAGCTCTATCTTTCACCGATTAAAGATTTATTTAACGATGAAATCATTGCTTACGACTTGGCAGGAAGCCCGAATTTTGAACAGATTACCCAAATGATGACACAAGCTATCGCAAGGCTTGACGGGGCGAAACCGATTTTGCATTCCGACCAAGGTTGGCAGTATCAAATGGCGGAATTTAGGACAATCTTGCGGAAAAATGGCATCACGCAAAGTATGTCGAGAAAAGGAAACTGCTTGGATAATGGGGCGATGGAGAGCTTTTTCGGGAGGTTAAAAACGGAGTGTTATTTAGGCAGACAGTTTGAGACGCTTACAGAGCTTGAAAAAACGATTCATGATTACATTCATTACTACAATAATGAGCGTATTCAAGTGAAGCTAAAAGGACTGAGCCCTGTGGAGTACAGAACTCAGTCCTTGAATTAGAGCAGTCTAACTTTTTGGGGTCAGATCACTTATCAGAGGTTTTTTAATTATTCTTATTGTGCTGCTTTCTGGATTTGATCACCAGCTTTCTCAACATCCTTGCCTACGCCATCAACAGTGTTACACGCTGTTAAGAAAGTTGCACTTGCTAAAATTGCTAATACTAATTTTTTCATAAAACGCTCCTTATTTTTGTGTTTGTTATGAAAACAATTTCAATATAACAACTCTAAACTACAAATGCAATACTTCAAATTAATAATCTAGTTCATCTTTATAAAGCTCGTAATCCGCTTTTAATGCTTGAATGAGTTCCACAAAATCTTCCGGTAATGGAGCGTACCATTCCATCAATTCCCCTGTAATCGGGTGTTCTAAGCGTAGCATAATAGCGTGTAATGCTTGGCGTTGAAAACTGCGTAAAACAGATAAAAATTCCTCACTTGCTCCTTTTGGTGGGCGAGGTCTGCCACCATAAAGTTGATCACCCAATAACGGGTGAGCAATATGTGCCATATGCACGCGAATTTGGTGAGTACGCCCGGTTTCCAAACGTAAACGTAAGCGAGTGTAGTTACGGAAACGCTCCATAATACGATAATGGGTTACTGCCGGTTTTCCCATCGGGTGAACCGCCATTGCAGTACGCTTAGTCGGGTGGCGAGCCATTGGTTCATCAACTTTACCACCTTGAGTCATAATGCCGCTTGCGACTGCTTCATACTCACGCGTAATACGGCGTTTTTGTAATGCTGTTACTAGGTGAGTTTGGGCTGGAATATTTTTCGCTACCACCATTAAGCCTGTTGTATCTTTATCTAAACGATGCACAATGCCGGCTCGTGGGACTTCTGCAATCGGCGGATAATAATGCAACAACGCATTTAATACCGTACCATCAGGGTTGCCGGCTCCGGGGTGAACCACTAAATCTTTTGGTTTATTGATAACAATAATATCGTCATCTTCATACACAATATTGAGCGGAATATCTTGCGGTTCAAAACGAATTTCTTCTTCGATTTCAGCAGTAATTTCCACCGTTTCGCCACCAAATACTTTTTCTCGTGCTTTATTGATGATATTGCCGTTCACTTTTACTAAATCGCTTTCAATCCACACTTTAATGCGTGAACGTGAATAATCCGGAAAAAGTTGTGCCAGTGCTTGATCTAAGCGAGCACCTAATAGGTCAGCAGTAATTTCTGCGGTTAAAATCTTTTTTTGAGTAGTCATTAAAATATAAATCCTAATTAGTCATTTGCTTACTTGCGTGATGTTATATAAAATAGTGAGATGAACTTCATAAGTTATTCTTAGTCTGAGGTATTGTACATTAACTTTTGGTCTCAGACACTTTTTATAGGTAAAACATATGCGTAAATTTAAAACTCTTGCCACATTAGCATTAGCAGGGCTTGTTGTAGGTTGTTCAAGTTCTAATAAAGACATCGAAGAATCAAACGTTCAAGATCTTTATAGCAAAGGGCAAACCTATTTACAAGACGGCGATTATAACTCTGCTATTCGTTATTTAGAGGGAGTGAGTGCTAAAGGTGGTCAATATTCAGGTCTTGGTGAACAAACCCAATTAAGTTTAATTTATGCACAATATAAAGTAGGCGAATATTATAAAGCATTAGATGCTGCAGAACGTTTCGCCCGTTCTTATCCAAATGCAGCCAATATGGATTATGTATTCTACCTAGCCGGTCTTTCAAATGCACGCTTAGGTGATAATTTTATCCAAGATTTATTTAAAGTAAATCGTGCTTCTCGTGCAGTGGATAATGTGCGTAACGCTTACGGTAACTTCCAAACTATCGTTCAGCACTATCCACAAAGCCAATATGCTCAAGATGCTCAAAATTGGATGAACTATTTATTCAACCGTTTATCCGAACACGAATTATCGATCGTAAAATTCTATGATAAACGTAATGCGTACGTTGCAGTAGTAAATCGCGTAGAAGAAATGTTGCGTTTCTATCCAAATACCGAAGCAACTAAAAATGCCCTTCCTTATCTGAAAGAAGCATTTAAACAAATGGGTATTCAAGATTCAGAGCAAAAAACCGAACTATTAATTAAAGAATACGAAAATAAAACCTTACCAAACCCGGCAAAACCGGAATATGGTGAACAATTCTAATTAAATATACCAGAATATTAGGGGCGGTTTCGCCCCTTTTGGCTTTATAACTTATTAGCTCATTAGGAAATTATGCGAATTTTAGGTATTGAAACCTCTTGCGATGAAACCGGCGTTGCCATTTATGATGAAGAAAAAGGCTTAGTAGCAAATCAGCTCTACAGCCAAATTGATATGCACGCTGATTATGGCGGTGTTGTACCGGAGCTTGCTTCTCGAGATCATATCCGCAAAACGCTCCCACTCATCCAAGAAGCCCTAAAAGAAGCTAACCTTCAGCCTTCAGATATTGATGGTATTGCTTATACTGCAGGTCCGGGCTTGGTTGGAGCATTATTAGTAGGCTCAACCATTGCCCGCTCTTTGGCATATGCTTGGAATGTGCCGGCTCTTGGAGTACACCATATGGAAGGGCATCTACTTGCTCCAATGTTGGAAGAAAACGCTCCCGAATTTCCATTTGTGGCGTTATTAATTTCGGGTGGGCATACTCAATTAGTGAAAGTCGATGGTGTCGGCAAATACGAATTAATGGGCGAATCGATTGATGATGCAGCAGGCGAAGCCTTTGACAAAACCGGGAAATTATTAGGTTTAGATTACCCGGCAGGGGTTGCGATGTCAAAACTTGCCGAATCTGGCACACCAAATCGTTTTAAATTCCCACGCCCGATGACCGACCGACCGGGCTTAGATTTCAGCTTTTCCGGCTTAAAAACTTTTGCTGCAAATACCATTAAAGCCAACGCAAACGAAAATGGCGAAATTGACGAGCAAACTCGTTGCGATATTGCTCACGCGTTCCAACAAGCGGTAGTGGATACTATTTTAATTAAGTGCAAACGGGCATTAGAACAAACAGGCTATAAACGGCTAGTGATGGCAGGCGGTGTAAGTGCCAACAAGCAATTACGTGCCGATGTTGCCGAAATGATGCAAAAACTCAAAGGCGAAGTATTTTACCCTCGCCCGCAATTTTGTACCGACAACGGTGCGATGATTGCCTACACAGGTTTTTTACGTTTAAAAAACGGCGAACACAGCGATTTAAGTATTAGCGTAAAACCTCGCTGGGCGATGACCGAACTACCGCCAATTAAATAGCATTGCAAGCGGTCAAATTTCTTGGTAATTTTGCAAAAATATCTCTTTCAAACAACAACATATTTTAAGGATAAAAAATGAACACAGCACAATTCCACCAATCTGTTGAACAAGTATGGCAGCAAATTGAAGAAAAAATTGATGACGAAGGTTTATCGGTTGATACCGAAATTCAAGGTGCAGTTTGCACTTTAACCTTTGATGACGAATCACAAATCATTATTAACAAACAAGAAGCGATGTTAGAACTATGGCTTGCCAGCAAATTAGGTGGCATTCATTTTAAAAACATTGATGGAGAGTGGGTTACAGATGAAGGTCGCACCTTCTGGCAACATTTAGAAGAAGCCTTTGCTCGACACGGTGAAAGCATTTCTTTCTAATTGTTTGTAAGGGCGTACTGAAGTGCGTCCTTTTATAATTTATATTTGTAAAATTTTTCCTCAAATAAACCGCTTGCGGAGGCACATATTGCTTCCCCACATATAAAAATAATGAATACCACCGCAATTTCTGTTTTAAATAATGTTTTTGGCTATCAAAAATTCCGAGACGGGCAAGAAGAAGTCATTTCTGCCGTGTTGGAAAATCGTGATTGCCTTGTAATTATGACAACAGGCGGTGGAAAATCCCTTTGCTATCAAGTACCGGCTCTATGTTTGGACGGCATAACGCTCGTTATTTCGCCACTGATTTCATTAATGAAAGATCAAGTAGATCAGCTCATTACCAATGGTATTGAAGCTGCCTATTTAAACTCTACTCAAACACTCGAAGAACAACAGATTGTAGAGCAAAAAGCCTTATCAGGTAAATTAAAATTACTTTATCTTTCCCCTGAGAAAGTGATGACACAAGGCTTTTTCCATTTTATCTCACTCTGTAAAATTAGTTTTATTGCAGTAGATGAAGCCCATTGTGTTTCCCAATGGGGACACGATTTCCGCCCTGAATACACTCTACTTGGTGGCTTGCGAAATACGTTTCCTAACGTGCCGTTAATGGCACTAACCGCCACGGCAGACCCAACAACACGAGCGGATATTCTTCACCATTTACGTCTAAATAATCCACATATTTATTTAGGTAGTTTTGATCGCCCGAATATTCGCTATACGGTACAAGAAAAATTTAAGCCACTTGAGCAGTTGCTGAAATTCATCAATAAACAACAGGGAAAAAGTGGAATTATTTATTGCAATAGCCGTAAAAAAGTGGAAGAAATTACTGAAAAATTAGCTTCCAGAAATATTAGCGTGCTGGGCTATCACGCAGGAATGAGTTTTGAACAACGAGAATTTGTACAAAATGCATTTCAGCGAGATGACATTCAAATTGTGGTGGCAACAATTGCTTTTGGAATGGGGATCAACAAATCAAACGTCCGTTTTGTTGTACACTTCGATCTTCCCCGTTCTATCGAATCTTATTACCAAGAAACAGGACGTGCCGGACGAGATGATCTTCCTTCGGAAGCAATACTTTTCTACGATCCAAGCGATTATGGCTGGCTACAAAAAATCCTCTTAGAAGAGCCAAAAAGCGAACAAAGAGACATCAAACAGCACAAGTTACACGCTATCGGCGAATTTGCGGAATCACAAACTTGCCGCCGCTTAGTTTTACTCAATTACTTTGGCGAACATAAACAAGAAGATTGCAAAAACTGCGATATTTGCTTAGATCCGCCACAAAAATATGATGGCTTACTCGATGCTCAAAAAGTGATGTCGGTTATTTATCGAACAGGGCAGATTTTCGGTCAGCACCACATTATTGCTGTACTTCGTGGAATGAATAACTTAAAAATTCGTGAACACAATCACGATCAACTTTCAGTTTACGGTATTGGGAAAGAACAGAGCCAGCATTATTGGCAGAATGTGGTAAGGCAACTCATTCATTTAGGACTGATTTATCAAAATATAGCTAATCATTCAGCTCTTCAATTAACCGAAAGTGCAAGACCTTTTTTGCGTGGTGAGAAATCGTTACAATTAGCATTGCCACGCTTGGGTATTTCCGCCACAGCATTTGTGCAAAAACAAGCAAGCCATCGTTATGATAAAGACCTATTCGCTCGTCTTCGCTTCTTGCGTAAACAGATTGCCGATAAGGAAAATATTCCGCCTTATATTGTATTTAATGATGCCACGCTACAAGAAATGGCGGAATTCCTGCCGACTTCAAAAGTGGAAATGCTCGAAATAAACGGTGTCGGTGAGCGAAAATTTGAACGATTTGGTCAAGCATTTATGACATTAATCAAAGAACATCAAAATAACCGAAAATAGGGAGCTAAATAAGGGTTTATTATTGCATAAGCATTGAAAATCCTATAGAATCCGAACGTTTATCTGTTTTTTATAAAATAAAACGGACACTATAAAAATACTTAACCGCTTTCAAGCGGTCTTATTTAACCAAAAATTTACTAGAAGGAATAAGGCTATTAAACCTGTAAAACGTGTTCAAACAAACCGTGCACACCGTATTAATGAAGAAATTCGTGGTGTGAAAGAAGTTCGCTTAACTGATGAAAATGGCGAACAACTTGGTATTGTATCAATTCAAGAAGCATTAACAAAAGCTGAAGAAGCTGAATTAGACTTAGTAGAAATCAGTCCAAATGCTGAACCGCCTGTTTGTCGTATTATGAACTACGGTAAGTTCATCTATGAAAAAGAAAAAGCGGCAAAAGAGCAAAAGAAAAAGCAAAAAGTGGTACAAGTGAAGGAAATTAAATTCCGTCCGGGTACAGATGATGGCGATTACCAAGTCAAATTGCGTAGCATTCTTCGCTTCTTAGAAGATGGCGATAAAGTAAAAATTACGGTTCGCTTCCGCGGGCGTGAAATGGCTCACCAAGAGATCGGTATGGACGTTTTAGAACGTGTGAAAGCAGATACTGCTGAGATTGCAGCTGTTGAATCTGCTCCGGGCAAATTGGAAGGTCGCCAAGTTGTGATGGTTATCGCACCGAAGAAAAAATAATTCACTTGCAAAAAGCGAGCTTATTCTGTAAAATTCGCTCGTTTTTCGTAAAGAGAAACAAAAGCAGACAGGCACACTCAGCAGCCTGAGCTGCTTTTTTAGATTGCGGTGAAAGCCGTAAAGTAGCGTAATCAGTGCAACCAAGTAACTCATAAGAGTTCGCCTGATTATTCATTTAAACCAAAAACAATGCGGAGTTTTTTAACAATGCCTAAAATTAAAACAGTACGTGGTGCTGCTAAGCGTTTCAAAAAAACAGCTTCTGGCGGTTTCAAACGTAAACAATCTCACTTACGTCATATTTTGACTAAGAAAACCACTAAACGTAAACGTCACTTACGTCATAAATCAATGGTAGCGAAAGCAGACCAAGTTTTAGTAGTAGCGTGTTTACCATACGCATAAGCCTAAGGCTGCGTTAAAAACACAAACGTACGAATAGTAATTCTTAGGGGCGAGAAGTCGTCCATAAATCAAAATAGACAATTTAGGAGATTAAATAATGGCTCGTGTAAAACGTGGTGTTATTGCAAGAGCACGCCATAAGAAAGTTCTTAAGGCTGCTAAAGGTTATTATGGTGCGCGTTCACGTGTTTATCGCGTTGCGTTCCAAGCTGTAATTAAAGCTGGTCAATATGCTTACCGTGACCGTCGTCAACGTAAACGTCAATTCCGTCAATTATGGATTGCTCGTATCAACGCTGCAGCACGTCAAAACGGTTTATCTTACAGCAAATTCATCAACGGCTTGAAAAAAGCATCTGTTGAAATCGATCGTAAGATTTTAGCTGACATCGCTGTATTCGACAAAGTAGCATTCGCCGCTTTAGTTGAAAAAGCAAAATCTGCTCTTTAATTTTAAAGAATAGAGATGAGGACGCCTAGTGCGTCCTTTTTTATTTTATCGATAAAAATGACAAATCTTTAAGATAAAAATAGAAAACAAGCGGTCTAAATTAACAAATTTTTTGCAAATATAAGGAAATGATATGAAAAAAATTATGCTACTCGTTTCATCAATCGTCATTACTGCTTGTTCAACTCCAGCACAACAAAGCACTGTGCCAATGGATATGCAAGCCGTTCACGATTATCAACAACGAATATTAACTAAACAAACTGTGGATAAAAATGCTCAACCAAACAATGAAGCACTAAACCAAAGTGATAGACGCTCAAAAAGTACAATTTATCCAATTCGCCCTGTAATTTACCCAAGTATTGATGTGGGCTATCATCACGGCTGGCATCACAGGTATTGGTAATTTTCAAAATAAAAGGGCTATTTAATAGCCCTTGTTGTTATAAGCTGATATCTAGCTGATCATAGGCTCTACGAGCCTTTTCCAATGCTTTATCGGTGTTTTCATCACGAGCTAAAATCACTCCCAAACGGCGGTGTCCATTCACTTCGCCTTTGCCGAATAAACGAATGTTGGTGCCGATTTCTGCCAGCACATTTTCCAAGCCGCCGAAACGCACGTTATCCGATTTGCCTTCCACCACAATCGCTTTTGATGCCGCCGGGCTGATGCGGTGAATTTCCGGAATTGGTAAACCTAAAATCGCACGGGCGTGTAGAGCAAACTGCGAAAGCTCTTGCGATGCCATTGTGACCATTCCAGTATCGTGTGGGCGTGGCGAGACTTCATTAAAGATAATCTCATCGCCACACACAAACAGTTCCACACCGAAAATGCCCCGTCCGCCAAGTGCTGTAGTAATTTTTTCTGCAGTTTCTTGTGCACGTTTCAAGGCAATTTCCGACATTACTTGTGGCTGCCACGATTCACGGTAGTCGCCGTCAATTTGAATATGTCCGATTGGGGCTAGAAATGATGTGCCGTGAATATGGCGAACGGTAAGCAGGGTAATTTCATAATCAAATTTGATAAAGCCTTCGACAATCACTCGCCCACCGCCGGCACGACCTCCCTCTTGCGAATAGTCCCACGCTTTTTGAATATCTGCTTCGGATTTAATCACCGACTGACCGTGCCCAGACGACGACATAATCGGTTTTACCACGCACGGAATGCCAATTTCACTAATCGCCTGTTGGAATTGCTCAAAATTATCCACAAAACGGTAAGGCGAGGTTTTCAGCCCCAATTCTTCCGCCGCCAAACGACGAATACCCTCACGGTTCATTGTTAATTTGGTTGCTTTTGCTGTCGGCACAACATTGTAGCCCTCGCTTTCCAATTCAACAAGTGTATCAGTTGCAATCGCTTCCACTTCCGGCACGATAAAATCCGGTTTCTCTTTTTCAACCAAGGCACGCAACGCTGTCCCGTCTAACATTGAAATGGTATAAGCACGGTGTGCCACTTGCTGTGCCGGTGCGTTTTCGTAGCGATCCACCGCAATCACTTCCACGCCCAAGCGTTGCAGTTCGATCACCACTTCTTTGCCTAATTCGCCTGAACCCAGCATCATTACCCTAATCGCACTTTGTCTTAAAGGTGTACCAATTGTTGTCATATTTCCTCCCCAAAAATCAAAAGCAAACGTTTGCATTCGTAAATTATACTTAAAATTATCTCAGATAGATAGAATGAGAGATGTAATTATTTCATCGACAATATTGTAAAATCTTTATAAAAAATGACCACTTGTAGACATAAAATCGCTAGTCAATTTGATGCAAAATCGCTATACTTTATCGCCCTAAAATTTAGGGAAAATATCTTCTTTCTTAGAAGTGAATAAAAGCATTGCCACAGTTTGTGGTGTAACAATACAATAGAGGTTTTCAATGTCAGCTCCAAATTCAGGAACTAACCCGGCTCCGCTCGGTTTATGCGGCTTTGCACTTACGACTTTTTTATTAAGTTTAATTAATAATGGCACATTTAGTGGCGAAAACGTTGGTTTAGTATTAGCAATGGGCTTTGCCTTCGGCGGTACTGCACAGATGATCGCAGGTATGTTTGAATTTGCTAAAGGTAACACCTTCGGCTTTACGGCTTTCACCAGCTACGGTGCATTCTGGTGGTCTTTTGCATTATTTAAAGTGTTCTTTGCTTCAACTGTATCTCCGGAGTTTATCGGCTGGTATTTAGTGGCTTGGGGAACATTCACATTTATGATGTTCATCGGTACTTTAACCAAACCACGTGCGTTACAAGCGATTTTCTTAAGCTTAACTATTACGTTCTACTTATTAGCAGCGGGCGATTTCACCCACAACAGTAGTATCACGCATATCGGTGGTAACTTTGGTTTATTAACGGCATTCTTAGCGTTCTACTTAGCAGCGGCAGATATTATCAACGAAAGCTTTGGCAGAACGGTTTTACCAATCGGTGAGCCTAAATAATTTAAGTAATAACAAAAGGCTGAATGTGATGAACATTCAGCCTTTTTATTTGCAAAATAGGTGAGAAAAACAACCGCTTGTTAGCTTTCTTTCTCTACTTTTTCACGTTCGACTTTTTCTACATCAACTTTTGCCATCGCTCCTTGAATGGTTTGTTGCACTTCAATAGAAATCAAACTTCTTAGTAATGCCTCAGTTTCTTGCACTTTTTCGGTAACTAAATTATCGCCACCATCAAAGTAGCCTTGTTCTTTCAAACTATTAGTAAATGTTGAAAAAATGGCTTTATCAAAGAATTCGGGAGCATTAATACCGTGTAGTACCGACAAACGCTGTGCTACTGAACTACTCTCTTTTTCTAATGCAATGCGACTAATATCCGGTTGTTCAAGCAATAAACTTAAACTGATGTAGTAACGCTGTAAAATCTCACGCACGCCAGCCGAATGAAGTTGTAATGTACGAATATGCAGACGGTTAATCATCAACATATCACTTTCATTTTTAATGATGCCTTGACGAACAAACTCATTGATGATGGCTTCAACCTGTTCTGCTACTTCTTCTTGCTTAAAGTGTAAAAATAACTCTGCTTGCAAGAACGGATAAATTTGATTAACCGATTGAATAACCAAATCTTTTGAAATCGCCTCGTGATGTAACACAAAGCTTGCTACCAGTGAAGGCAATACAAATAGATGTTGTACATTATTGCGATAGTAAGTCATCAATACTGCTGCTTCACGCTCTAAACGAACTAATTCGCCGAAATTGTCTTTCTCAATGGTTACTCCGGAACGAGGTAATTGAATAACGTGCTCAAGCATTTCAGCTGCACTTTCTTCCGGCAGAGTCATATCTTTAGAATAAAGCACATTACGGAATAGTTGAACATAGCTCTCAAGTTGCTCAATAAGCTGTTCACGAGATAAAGCTCTCTGGCGTGAAGCCAATAATGCCGAACCGACTAAATTCTTGGCATTTACCGCTGCCGCTTTATTGATATTTACCATCACTTGATGAGAGATTTGATCTACTGCTTCATTCAACCATTTAGGGCGAGTATCTTCAGTTTGCTCCTTCCATTCAGGGAAATATTGATTTAGATAATTGTTTACCTGAATCGGCTCGCCAAAATTCACATAGCCTTGACCTAAATTTTTCAGTTTTTTAAGTACGCGTAATACTAAACCTGCATTTTCTTTCTCTTTTGCCGCCCCTCGCAGCTCTTTGGCATAAGTATCCACTTCCAGAACGTGTTCATAGCCAATATATACCGGCACAATGCTTAATGGACGATTTAAGCCACGTTGAAGTGCTTGTAAAGTCATCGACATCATACCTGTTTTAGGCTGTAACAAACGCCCTGTGCGAGAACGTCCACCTTCGATAAAATACTCCACCGAATAGCCACGATAGAATAACTCCGCCAAATATTCACGGAAAATAGTGGAATATAAACGGTTTCCTTTAAAAGTACGGCGAATGAAAAAAGCTCCCCAACTACGGAAAATCGGACCTGCCGGCCAGAAATTCAAGTTGATCCCTGCTGCAATATGCGGTGGTACAACACCGTGATGATAAAGCAGATAAGATAAAAGCAAATAGTCCATATGGCTACGGTGGCACGGCACGTACACAATTTCGTGCCCTTCTAAGGCAAGTTTTCTGACGCGATCTGAATTTTGCACATTAATGCCTTGATATAACTTGTTCCAAAGCCAACTCAGTACACGATCGGCAATACGCAAACTATCGTGTTTTACATCAGCCGCAATCTCATTAATGATTTTTTCCGCTTCTTTACGTGCTTTTTCAGGCGAAGATTTTTTCGCTTCTTCTGCAATTGCAGCTTGAATTACCTCTGAATTAAGAATTTTATTGAACATCGCTTCACGATTAGGCAAACGAGGTCCCATTGCAGAATAACGTAATTTAGCAAAGTGCATTTTCGCCACTCGAGCAATTTTTTGTGCAATTTTTTCATCTGCACCGTGTTCTGTTACCATATAACGTAGCGACACAGCTGGTGAGAAGCGGACAAAATTATCACGCCCGAACCAAACCATTGACATAAAACGCTGAAATGAAGTTAAAACTTGCAAATGACGGGCATCTTCTTTACCCGGAGCTCGTCCCCATAACACTGAAACAGGCACAAGCTGAACATCTAGCTCCGTTTTTTCACGATGTAAATCTAAATAGCGATAAAAAATAGACTCGGTCTCACTTTTTGCCCCTTTTGATTTAAAAAAGCGTCTGCCCTCATCTAAAAATACGAAGCGAGGTAAAGCGTGCCCATCAATAACATTATCTTGCAATGGGTCAGGCAAGTTTAGTGCCAAACAGTTTTTTTGCAAAATCAGTAAATCCGTTTGTGAAGTATAAGGCAACACATAAACGATAGGCTGCTCTAAGTTCAGATCTAGTTCGTTTACGGGATCAGTTGGAATAGCACGGGATTTTACCAAAAGTGAAAGTGGTAAATTGAGAAAAGCACGATAGAAATTTAATAAGCCAGACATATTAATACCCTTTAGAATTGTTATTTTTGGAGGTCTAACCTCTGATTCACTTCATTCTACCATAGTTTTTTCTATAATTTTGTGAAATTATTAGTTACAAAATAAAAAATACTGTATATACTATCAATATTTTCTGTATATAAAGACAGTGAGGTTCAACCCAGATGCGTAAACATTTAACTGCTCGTCAGCAAGAAATTTTTGATTTTGTAAAAAATCATATCGAAACAACAGGTATGCCACCAACTCGTGTAGAAATTGCACGAGAAATCGGTTTTAAATCACCCAATGCCGCAGAGGAACATCTAAAAGCCTTAGCCCGTAAAGGTTATATTGAAATGCTTTCCGGCACATCTCGCGGTATTCGCATTCTCGTTGAGGACGAAAACGAAGCTGCCAATGATGAAGATGAAGGCTTACCATTAATCGGCAAAGTAGCTGCCGGCACACCGATTTTAGCAGTAGAGCACGTTGAAAATCATTATCCTGTTAATGGGGCTATGTTTAATCCGACTGCTGATTATTTACTCAAAGTAAACGGTAATTCAATGGAGAAAATCGGTATTTTAGACGGTGATTTATTAGCTGTTCATAAAACCAATACCGCTCGTAACGGTCAAGTTGTTGTTGCTCGAGTGAATGATGAAGTAACAGTGAAACGATTAGAAAAAAAGGGCGACTTAATTTATTTACACCCTGAAAATGATGAGTTAAAGCCAATTGTGGTTAATCCAAGCCAAGAATATATTGAGATTGAAGGCATTGCGGTTGGCGTTATTCGTAGTAATGCGTGGATGTAAATTGGCAGGGTAATATTTTTCGCCCTATCAATGATGCCAATTGCAAAAAATCATTAAAAAACGACCGCTTGTTTATTAATTCTCTATGAATGATTATTCTCTTACCGGTGTTCCTCAAACTGAACAAGAACTGTTAGCCAAAGCACAATGGCTAGCAGGTTTTAGCTTAGGTGAAATTGCTGAAATGCTGAATATTCCGGTTCCTCCCGATCTCAAACGAGACAAGGGCTGGGTGGGAACACTTATAGAAACTGCACTTGGGGCAAAGGCGGGGAGCAAAGCAGAGCAAGATTTTTCGCATTTAGGTATTGAGCTTAAAACTATTCCTATTAATCACAAAGGCTTACCGTTAGAAACTACGTTTGTAAGCCTTGCTCCTCTCACTCAAAACAACGGTATTACTTGGGAAAGTTCACACGTTAAGCATAAACTTTCTCGTGTATTATGGATTCCTGTCGAAGGCGAACGTACTATTCCACTTTATCAACGTCATATCGGACAAGCGATTTTATGGTCGCCTACACTTGAACAAGAATTCCAATTAAAACGTGATTGGGAAGAGTTGATGGAAATGATTGTGTTCGGCAAACTCCACGCAATTAACGCCAAGCACGGTGAAGTCTTACAACTTAGACCCAAAGGTAGAAACAATCGCTCTGTAACCTCTGCAATCAATGCTTGTGGCGAGCGAGTTCAATCACTGCCTTTAGGCTTTTATTTACGCAAACAATTCACGGCAGAAATTTTACAAAACTTTTTATATTCCCCCCTTTAATTTTGCCTCTATTCTCTATAAGATGTCGCCTTTCTTTGTATAGAAAAAAAGCAATTCCCTATTTTTTAAAAGGACATTTTATGTTTGATTGGATGACAAATCCTGAAGCTTGGGTAGCTCTCGTTACGCTCACCGGGCTTGAAATTGTACTTGGTATCGATAACATCATTGTTATCAGTATTTTAGTTTCCCGCTTGCCGATTGAGCAACGCCAATCAGCTCGAATTATCGGTTTGGCTTTAGCAATGGGAACACGTATTTTATTGCTTCTTTCACTTGCGTGGATGATGAAATTAGTTACCCCTCTTTTCTATATTGCAGGTAATGCTATTTCAGGTAGAGACTTAATTTTACTTATCGGTGGTCTTTTCCTTATTGTAAAAAGTTTGATGGAGCTAAAAGAATCTATTTCGGCTAATTCACACGAGGAAGAAACAACCTCACTCAAAAAGACCGGCTTTTTGATGATACTGACACAAATCGCTATTTTTGATGTTATTTTCTCACTTGATTCGGTAATTACTGCTGTAGCAATGGCTGATGACATTCCCGTAATGGTTATTGCAATTATGATCGCAGTTGGTGTGATGATGTTAGCAGCAAAAGCGATTGGCGACTTTGTTGATAATAACCCAACGATTAAAAATCTTGCTTTAGCATTCTTGATTTTAATTGGCGTAGTGTTAGTCGGCGAAGCCTTTGATATCCACATTCCAAAAGCGGCTGTTTATACCGCAATGGGCTTCTCTGTTATAGTTGAAATGCTCAATATCAAAATGCGTCGTAACCAAATAAAAGTGCAACAAATATAATTACTGATCAATTCGTTAGCCCTTGATGAAAATCAAGGGCTTTTTAATGTACAATACAAGCGGTTTTATTTATCCGATTTTTTACAAATTATGCTACTTATTGATATTAAAGACAAAGAACTCTCTCAAGAAGAAGTAGAAATGCTAGAGCACCCATTGGTCTCTGGCTTAATTCTCTTCACTCGTAATTTTTATGATAAAGAACAAATTCAAGCTCTCGTAAAAGATATTCGCCAACGTGTGAAAAAGCCTTTATTGATCACCGTCGATCAAGAAGGTGGGCGTGTACAACGTTTCCGTGAAGGTTTTACAAAACTGCCGGCGATGCAATCTTTTAATCAATTGGCTCAAACCCCAGAGCAAGCAACGCAATTAGCAAAAGAAACAGGCTGGTTAATGGCAGCTGAAATATTCGCTCTAGACATTGATTTAAGTTTTGCTCCTGTGTTGGATTTAGGACACGACTGCAAAGCAATTGGCGACCGTTCATTCGGGCAAGATCCAAATACTATTTTACCTATTGCCGAAGCCTTTATTGACGGAATGTTAGAAATGGGAATGGCAACCACAGGCAAACATTTTCCCGGACACGGACACGTTTTAGCTGATTCACATTTAGAAACTCCGTTTGATGATCGTCCGAAAGCCGAAATTTTCAGCCACGATATCCTGCCGTTTAAACAATTGATCAGCAAAGGTAAACTCTCTGCGATTATGCCGGCTCACGTAGTTTACACCCAATGCGACAGCCAACCGGCAAGTGGCTCAGCTTACTGGCTGAAAGAAATTTTACGCAAGCAACTCAATTTCAATGGTGTGATTTTCTCTGATGATTTAGGAATGAAAGGGGCTGGCTTTATGGGGAATTTTGTGGAACGTTCTGAAAAAGCGATCCAAGCCGGTTGCGATTTATTACTTCTTTGTAATGAACCTGAGGGTGTGGTACAGGTGTTAGACGGCTTGCAATACCAGCCAACTCAAGCTCAAAAAGAACGTCATCTATCATTAATGAAACGTCGAACCGTAACTTGGCGTGAATTAGAAAACAGCACACGTTATCAACAAGCCCAAGCTAAGCTGACAGCTCTACAAAATAACTGGCTAGAGTGGAAAGAAGCCAATGCTTAATCAGCCTAATCAACTTAGTTGCTTACACTTTGAGCGTGGCGATTGTACCTCTTGCCAATGGCTTGAGCAGTCTTATCAGAACCAATTAACAGAGAAAGAAGCCGACCTCAAGCGGTTAATTTTTCCTTTTATTTTGCAAAATGAAACCGAAATCTTACCGCTTGTTCGCTCGCCGATTTCCCGGTTTCGCAATAAAGCGAAAATGGTGGTCTCCGGTAGTGTGGAACGCCCGATTCTCGGCATTTTAAAAGATCAAAATGATGCACAAAGTGGTGTAGATTTAACTGATTGTTCTCTCTATCCGCCTTCGTTTTCGGCTCTTTTTCCGATTTTAAAAGATTTTATCGCCCGAGCCGGTTTAGTACCTTATAACATTGCCAAGAAAAAAGGCGAGCTGAAATATATTCTGATTACCGAAAGCCAATTCAATCAATCGCTGATGATCCGTTTTGTGGTAAGAAGTGAAACAAAGCGAGCGTTAGTCGAAAGAGAGTTACCTCACTTAGTAGAAAAACTACCAAAAAATTCGGTCGTTAGCCTCAACATTCAACCACAACACGCAGCCGTCTTGGAAGGTGAAACCGAGATATTCCTAACAGAGCATAAAGTCATTGAAGAACATTTTAACGGTATTCCGTTATTTATTCGTCCGCAAGGCTTTTTCCAAACCAACCCTTTTGTTGCAAGCCAACTTTATTTGACTGCTCGACAGTGGATTGAAAACTTACCGATACAAAAATGTTGGGATCTGTTCTGCGGTGTCGGTGGCTTTGGGTTACATTGTGCCAAAGCATTGCAAGACAAAGGTGTTGATGTGGAATTAACGGGCATTGAAATTTCGGCTTCGGCTATTGCCAGTGCAACAAAATCAGCCCAAAGATTAGGTTTAGAAAAGGTAACATTTGCCTCACTGGACTCCGCCCAATTTGCATTAAATGAAGCAGGCTCAACACCTGATTTAGTGATTGTGAACCCACCTCGACGTGGTATTGGCAAACCTTTAGCGGAATTTTTAAATGATTTAGGCTCTCCTTATTTGATCTATTCAAGTTGCAACGCTCAATCTATGGCTAAAGATTTTGCAGCCTTAACCAATTATGAATTAAACAAAGTGCAGTTGTTTGATATGTTCCCTCACACTTCACATTATGAAACACTGACTTTTTTAATCAAAAAATAAGCATACAAGCGGGCAAATTTTTGCCGTTTTTTGCAAAAATTGCTATAATCTTGAGCGAATATAGTCTTAGATCAAATTAGTGGTAAATTCTCAACTCTCATCACAGTTTTTCCAAGACAAAAGCGTAAAATCGTTTTACTATATACCTATTCTTTTTTTCTATTAACTCTCAAATTAGAGGAACTCAACAATGGCTAAAATTGTTAAAGTAATCGGTCGTGAAATTATCGACTCTCGTGGTAACCCAACCGTAGAAGCTGAAGTTCACTTAGAAGGTGGCTTCGTAGGTTTAGCAGCTGCTCCATCAGGTGCATCAACAGGTTCACGCGAAGCGTTAGAATTACGTGATGGCGATAAAGGTCGTTTCTTAGGTAAAGGCGTATTAAAAGCGGTTTCAGCAGTAAACAACGAAATTGCTAAAGCAATTGAAGGTAAAGAAGGTACAGCACAAGCTGAAATCGACCAAATTATGATCGATTTAGACGGTACAGATAACAAATCTAAATTTGGTGCAAACGCAATCTTAGCAGTATCTTTAGCAACCGCTAAAGCTGCAGCGGCATCTAAAGGTTTACCGCTTTATGCTTACATCGCTGAATTAAACGGTACTCCGGGCGTTTACTCTATGCCGTTACCAATGATGAACATCATCAACGGTGGTGAGCACGCAGACAACAACGTTGATATTCAAGAATTTATGATTCAACCTGTGGGTGCTTCAACATTAAAAGAAGCATTACGCATTGGTGCTGAAGTATTCCACAACTTAGCGAAAGTATTAAAATCTAAAGGTTTAAATACCGCAGTAGGTGATGAAGGTGGCTTCGCTCCTAACTTAGCCTCTAACGCAGACGCATTAGCGTGTATCAAAGAAGCGGTAGAAAAAGCAGGTTATGTATTAGGTAAAGATGTTACTTTAGCGATGGACTGTGCATCTTCTGAGTTCTACGACAAAGAACGTAATGTGTACGATATGAAAGGCGAAGGTAAAACCTTCACTTCACAAGAGTTCACTCACTACTTAGAAGGCTTATGCAAAGAGTATCCAATTGTGTCTATCGAAGATGGTCAAGATGAATCTGACTGGGAAGGTTTCGCATACCAAACTAAAGTATTAGGCGACAAAGTACAATTAGTAGGCGACGATTTATTCGTAACTAATACTAAAATCCTTAAAAACGGTATCGAAAAAGGTATTGCAAACTCTATCTTAATCAAATTCAACCAAATCGGTTCATTAACTGAAACATTAGCTGCAATCAAAATGGCTAAAGACGCAGGTTACACCGCAGTTATCTCTCACCGTTCAGGCGAAACTGAAGATGCAACGATTGCAGATTTAGCGGTTGGTACAGCAGCAGGTCAAATCAAAACCGGTTCTATGAGCCGTTCAGATCGTGTTGCGAAATACAACCAATTAATCCGTATCGAAGAAGCGTTAGAGCGTGCTGGTACACCGGCTCCGTTCAATGGTCGTAAAGAGATTAAAGGTCAAGCGTAATTGCTGATATGAAATCGCAAATGCCACTGAGAAATCGGTGGCATTTTTCTATATAAGGATAACTTAATGCTCTACTCTGTTTTAACCGATCATATTCTACTTAACGAGCCTTACCGCAATGGGGCACATTCTACTCAGCACGAACATTTAGTCGTGATGTTTGAAATTGATGACGAAACAGGCTATTTTTATGCGATGGATTTACACCAAACCGAGCAACCTGTGGTCGATAGTCTGTTTGTATTTAGCGTCAGTGATATTGAGCAAAACTCACTACACGAGCCACGCCGTTTGGAAATTTGTTGGGACGAAAGCGGTTATCAAGCCTTTTTACTCATTAACGGCTACCCACACGCCGTATTTGATTTTCGCCAATTTGTCGGCTACAACCGCACCAAATTCCCTCACCCCGAATTGGGCAGTATGTGGGTGCATAAGGAAACTACTAATGAATTAGTGGAGAAATGGTTGGGCTAAATGTTTTATTTAGTATTTAGGCGTGCAACGCACGCCTCTATTCTTCGTGATTAAGACAAAATCTCTTTAAACACGCCAATTCCTTTCACACCTAATGCCGTTGCTAAACCTACAAAGTCAGCCCCAACGGCTTTCATTCGCTCAAAGCCTGCTTTATCATTTACACCACCCACACCAATAATTTGCAGTGATTTCAATGCCGGTTCTTGATCAAGCATTTGACGTAGTGTGTAAACATTTCCAAGAGAAAGGGCGTGAATTGCAGTTCCCGCCATTCCTCCTACACCTGTACCCACTTCTGAGTTTAATACCGATTTATCACCTTGCATTAACAATGATGAGCCAAGCGTATTCGTTGAAGTAATAAAGGCAATTGGTAAATTTTTACCATTTTCGACCGCTTGTAATAACCCTTTAATCAATTCATCATACTGATTTTGGTAAGTAAACGGCGGAATTTTGATGCCGATTGGCAGAGCATTTTCCCCCTGATTAAGTTTCTCCAGCGTTGTTTGTAGTGCTTTTAAATACGGCAGAAGTTCCTCTGCGGAATACGCTGGCGACACTTTACCCGGAATATTCGGGCAAGAAATATTAATTTCCATTGCCAATGGCATTTTCACTTCATTTTGTAACGCACAAATCTGCTCGTAGCAATCTCCCACTTCCTCAGGTGAGCCAAATACAGAAATGATAAACGGTTTACTGCTATTTGAGCTTAATTCATCAGAAATTGTACGAACAAAACCTTTGGTTACAATTAAATTATTCGGACTAAGCCCAATGGTATTGAGGCTGGAAGTTTGCATAGCAGTTGCATTTTGTACATTTACACCGGCAACTTGTTGAGCAGTAGAATCAAATAAAACATATTGATTGTTCGCCCAATCGTGTGGGTATGGCTCTAACATTGAAGTACGCGTAGTAACAGCCCCCGTGTATTCACACGCATAGAGTTCACGCAGGTTGTCGAGCTCAGAGCACCAAGGGCAAGGCGTATTAAGAAGAGGAGGATTGAACGTTAATTTTTGCATAGATTATTCCTTATTTTAGAATTTGTAACAAAAAGGACGCATTAGCGTCCTTTCCGATTAGTGAGTTACGTTTTTTTCTTTTGGTAATACGATATTTAACACAATCGCCACTAAAGCACATAAGCTGATTCCCTTCAAAGAGAACTCGCCGATGTTGATTAACATACCACCAATCCCGAATGTCATTACAACAGAAGCAATACAAAGATTGCGTGGGATACTTAAATCAACTTTAGCTTTGATTAAGGTATTGATACCCACAACGGCTACTGCACCGAATAGCAACATCATAATACCGCCCATCACGAAAGTCGGGATCGTTGCAAGGAATGCCCCAATTTTTCCGCAGAATGAGAAGGCAATTGCCCAACACGCAGCCCAAGTCATAATTTTCGGATTGAAGTTTTTGGTTAGCATTACCGCACCAGTTACTTCTGAATAAGTCGTATTTGGTGGACCACCTAATGCCGCTGCCGCAGAAGTTGCCAAACCATCTCCTAAAAGTGTACGGTGTAAGCCAGGTTTTTTCATAAAATCTTTGCCAGCTACTTGGCTGATAGCCATTATATCGCCTAAATGCTCAACTGCAGGAGCAAGAGCAATTGGTAGTAAGTAAAGAATAGCATCTAATTTGAATTCAGGTGCAGAAACATTCGGTAAGCTAAACCAAGGAGCTTCAATCACTTTGGTAAAATCCACCAATCCCATAAAGATAGATAAAATATAGCCTACCGTTAAACCGGCTAAAATTGGTACTAATTTCAATAAACCCTTAGCAAAAACAGCCACAATAAGGGTAGTTACCAACGTTGTCATTGAAACAACAATTGCAGTGTTATATGGAATGTTTGCTGATTTACCTGTTGCCATATCTACTGCCACAGGAGCAAGCCCCAAACCGATTACCATAATCACAGGACCAATCACAATTGGTGGAAAATATCTATGTAAGATTTCAACGCCTTTTGCTTTCACTAAAGCAGATAATGCGATATAAATGAAACCTGAGCATAGCAACGCTCCCATTGTTACAGGAATACCCCATTGTTGGACACCGAATTGGATTGGAGCAATAAAAGCGAAAGAAGATGCGAGGAAAACAGGGACTTGACGTTTAGTACAAACTTGGAAAATTAGAGTGCCGACACCGGCAGTAAGAAGGGCAACATTAGGATCTAAACCGGTAATTAGCGGAACTAATACCAATGCCCCAAATGCAACAAACAACATTTGCAAGCCGATAAACGCCTGTTTTGGCGTATTCATATTTTCTGTGGTCATTTTTTACTCTCTTTGTGTGATGACGATGTAACTCTTGCAGTTACTCAGATGAAAGCATACAAAACATCTTAGCAAACGATTACGGCAATCGGTTGCCAATTTTAGGTAAAATTTTTTTGCCGATTTTACGGCAAACAAAATTTCTAGGGCTTCCACTAAAAGGAAAGCCTTGAATTTTCATTCAAGGCTTAGGATTGATTTTTAAACGGCAAAATAATATAGCGTTCTTGCAACAATGTCAAATAGAAAATTTAAGATTTTGTACTTTTACCACCCTAATGCTCGATTAGCTATAAAATCCCTAGCCGTTTTCGAGTGTGAAACGACGAATAGCCCTAAGTTCCGCATAACTTGCATAGGCAACATTCCGCAAGAAAAGACAGAAATTAAACCGCTTGTTGCATTGATAATACGACTTTGATCTTGCACTCTCTCTTTTTCAAACTCGACTAACAACGAAAAGTCGCCAATATCTTTGCCCTGATTAAAGGCTTCTGCTACTCGCTTTGCCAATGCGTACAAATCTCTCAATCCTAAGTTAAATCCCTGACCTGCTACCGGGTGAAGCATCTGTGCTGCGTTACCGACAATAGCCAATCGGTGATGAATATGACTTTCTGCTTTTTGCAAAATCAGCGGATAAACAAACCGCTTGCTGACACGCAAAAACTGCCCTAATTTCCAACCAAATTGATGTTGTAATCGGCTTAAAAATTCATTATCTGACAGCTGCACCAATTCATCTGCATTTTTCACACACCAAACCAACGACATCATATTGCCACCTAACGGCAGTAAAGCAAAAGGCCCTTGTTCGGTAAAATACTCAAAGGCTTGATATTGATGCCATTTATTCAGCTCTACATTAGCGATAATGGCTGATTGTTTATAATCTCGAACTTGTACAGTTTCTATTCCACATTGTTTAGCAATTTGAGACTGAATACCATCAGCCGCCACAAGTAAAGAACAGCTCAGCTTCTCGCCATTTTTTAGCGTCAGTTCACAACATTGCTGTGAGCGTTTAATTGACTTAACTTCATTCGGACAGAAAACGTGAATATTCGGCTGTTTTTCAATACAAGCGGTTAAATTTTTGCCTAATTTTGCAAGCTCGACCACCGCCCCCAGTTGGAGAACATTCTGCTCTGCCGCTTTTAATGTGGTTTTGCCGAAATGCCCTTTATCCGCTACTTGAATTTGTTGAATTGGGGTGGCAATAGCTTGAATCATCTCGCCCAAATTCTCGCCTGCAAGCGGTAGAATTTGGCTCATTTTTTGCAAACTGCCTTCGGCTAAGGCAATACTACGAGCATCAAAACCGCCTTGTTGTTCATAGTTGGGCAACGATTTTTCAACTATCGCAATCGAGATTTTGTGCTGACAAAAACTGCTTAACGCCAACGCCAACACCGAGCCGCTTACCGCTCCGCCTACAATCACCACATCAAATTGCTGCATTTTGCCTCCACTCAAACGCATTTAGTAACGAGAGCGGATAACGCTCGCCGTTCAAATAATCTTTCAGTGATTGCACCACCAGTGGGCTACGTTCACATTGCCCCTTCTGCTGAATATAGTGGTTAAATTCCTCAAACGTGAGCCACATTGCTTGGGTAATATCCGCATCCTGCGGCTTTGGTTCGAGCCAATCTTCAAGCTCTACCGCAAACAGAAAACGCAAATAGTCCGTTTTAGAGCGTGGGGCTTGCCATTGATAAATTTTTACAAGGCTTGCCATTTCCGCCCGAATACCGGTTTCTTCAAACAACTCTCGGCTTGCCCCTTCAAGCAACGTTTCATTTGCTTCTAAATGTCCTGCCGGTTGATTAAGTGTTCGTTTACCATATTCAATCTCTTCAACGAACAAAAACTTGCCCTTGCAATGTACCACACAAGCCATTGTTACATTTGGTTTAAACATCAAATTACCTCAATAAGTGGTTTTCCCTCTTCCATTTCAAGCAATTTACCAACGTGGTATAGTGATACATTTGCTTGATTTGCAATTTGTTGGATTTTTTCGACCGCTTGTGGCAGCACCGCCACCAATAAACCGCCTGAGGTTTGTGGATCGCATAAAATCGCTTTTTGCTCGTCCGTCATCGCTGAAATTAAATGCCCGTAGCTGTCAAAGTTACGATTCGTACCACCCGGCACTGCCCCTAAGGCGATATACTCTTTCGTGCCGTCTAGGGTTTGAATATCGGCAAAATGTACTTCCGCACGCACATTCGAGCCTTGGCACACTTCGCTTAAATGCCCCAACAGCCCAAATCCTGTTACATCAGTCATTGCCGTTACTTCATCAAGTTCGGAAAATTCAGCCCCAATTAAGTTGATTTGGCACATCACTTCACTTGCCAAATTCTGATGTTCCGGCTTGAGCAAGCCTTTTTTCTCGGCAGTGGTTAAAACCCCAATCCCTAACGGCTTGGTTAAAAACAGTTCACAGCCGGCAACTGCCGAAGCGTTACGTTTAACACGCTCGGTCGGCACAATGCCTGTAACGGCTAAACCAAAAATCGGCTCAGGCGAGTCAATAGAATGTCCGCCAGCCAACGCAATACCGGCTTGCTGACAGGCAAAACGCCCGCCTTCCACAATTTGCTGAGCCACTTCTGCCGGCAATTTATTTACAGGAAAGCCAAGAATAGCAATCGCCATAATCGGCTTGCCACCCATTGCGTAAATATCGCTAATGGCATTAGCAGAGGCAATCCGCCCAAAGTCAAACGGGTCGTCCACAATCGGCATAAAGAAATCCGTTGTGCTGATAATAGCCTGCCCATTGCCTAGATCGTAGGCCGCCGCATCGTCCGCCGTTTCATTACCCACGAGCAAATTCGGGTCGATAAATTTATCTAATTGCGTTTGTAAAATTGTCCCTAACACCTTAGGAGAAATCTTACAACCTCAACCCGCCCCGTGGCTGAACTGGGTTAATCTAATCGGTTCAGACATCTCGCCTCCATAATGAATTAAAATTATGCTTATTGTACGCTAACCAGCGGTCAATTTTGGGAAATTTTTTGCAAAATTTCACGAAAAAGCGCCCGCTTACTTTCCTTACAGCACCCATTTTTCCAAATTCGTTTCCACTTTAGGTTTTAGCCATAATTCCGCTTCCAACGCATTAATCCAATCCGCACAATGTTCAAAGGGAGCAAACCGATGTCGGCGAGCCACTGCCGCAAAATCGCCTAAGGTGAGATTCTCCCAATAATTAAAACGGGAAAGCTCTTGCTCACTCAACTCAGGCAGCCCCAATTTTGTCGCTTGGCTGATAGCCGCATTTTTACGTTGTTCTACATTTAAATAGCCAAAATGAAGTTTGAGATCAAAACGGCGTAATGCGGCTGGGTCAAGATTATCCATCAAGTTAGTTGAGACAATCAGCAAGCCTTCAAATTTTTCGATTTGCGTCAGCATCTCATTGACTTGGCTATGCTCCCAGCTGCGTTGTCCGCTTTCACGAGCAAACAGAAAGGTATCGACTTCATCGAAAATCAGCACCATATTGTTCTCTTTCGCTGTTCGGAAGGCTTCGGCAATCTGGTGTTCGGTTCCCCCCACAAGTGGGCTCAATAAATCCGAGCCTTGTCGAACCAATGCTTGCAAGCCCATTTCCTGTGCCAGCCAATTTGCCCACGCGGTTTTGCCGGTTCCCGGCGGGCCATAGCAACAAATTCGCCCACGTTTGGTACGTTTTAGCCCCTCGCTGATTTTGTGCATATTTTCCGCACAATTTACCCAATCTAAATTGTAGGCAATTTTGCTTTCAACAAGCGGTTCAATTTTGCGGAAACTTTGCGAAACCAGCGTTTGATTAAACATTCCCAACGCTTTTTCGGCAAACTCTGCTTGGTTTTCGATGGGGAGGCAGTTCATCACATTAAAAGTGCGAGTTAATACCGCCGGCGATAAATCGGCATTTTGGGCGAAATGGTGGATATAGTCGGGCGAGAGTTTTTCACCGACCAATGCACTAATCAAACTTTCTTTATGCTTATTCGGCAACATCGGCATTTCAAACACCATATCAAAGCGGCGGAGATAGGCGTTGTCAATGCAATCGACTGAATTTGAAATCCAAATCATCGGGACATTATTATTTTCTAAAAAATGATTTACCCACGCCTTTTTAGATTGTGCTTCTGAACGAGCTGAAAATGAACCTGCAAAAACATCTTCAATTTCATCAAAAATAATCAGTGCATTTCGATCAGCTAGTAAAGTTTGTGCTAACACACAGCTATTTAAACGATTTTTGGCAGAAACGGCTTCGCCGGCTTCATCTTCAAAACTTAAAGTATAGGCTGCTGTATTTAATTCATTTGCCAATAATGTCGCAAGTTCTGTTTTCCCTCTTCCGGGCTTGCCGTAAATCAATAGATTCACACCTTTTTGTTGAGTATTTAAGGCTTGTGATAAGTAGGCTTTCATCATTGCAACGTTTTCTTGAATATACTCAAAATGAAAAAGTGATAATTTAGGCGATTCAGCAATTTTTAAACATTGTTTTAATAGGGATTCTTGATCTAATGGTTCAATAATAAACTCATTAAAATCAAGCGTATTTCCCCACTCTAAAAAGCCCTCTAAATCAGTATTATGTCGGGATTGTTCGATTAAACCATAACGTTTTAATTTCTGACTTTTAGATAAAGCACACTTCACTTCTTGCTCGTCTAAATCAAGCAATTTAGCAATAAATTTCATTGATGATGACGAATTAAATTGCCCTAAATATTCAAGACCATTTTCTAACATTTCTTCCGCTTTAATATGTGTAACTAGCGTAAAAATCGCTTTTTCTGTGGCATTTAGATCAATATATTCCGCTAATTTTTGGATATTTCGGTAGGCGATATCTAATTCAGGCGAAGGATATAACTCAACATTTTTAATCGCTTGATACCGAGCTTTCAATAGAGACTTAACAATTTCATTACTCTCTTCATTATCCCACTCAGACTTTAGACCTAATGAATAAGCTAATCTATCGTCTGCCCAACCTCGAAGATTTAAGAATTTATTAAAACCATTATGCTCACACATAATTTCTAACACGATTTTTTCACTATAAAGAGAAAAAGTTGAAGGGTTTAATTGATAGTTACTCATAAAACATTCCTTTTGCTGATTTCACATCAGTAATTTTACTTATTAATACGACAAAGTGTGTCGCATAAATCGTGCGTTTTATGGTATTTTGATCGGACGAGAGGATTATAACGATGGAAAATAAAAAAGCAAGCGGTCAATTTTCGCAAAAAATTTGCAAATTCTAACCGCTTATGACTTAACCCCCTCCCCTTTGGCGGTACTTACGCCAAAAGGGGAAGAAAGATTATTTACTTCCCTAATAAAGGAAATGAATTTAGAGACTTGCCAAAATCTCCTCCACAAACTGCGGTACAATCTCTGTGGCTTTACCATAGCGAGCTTCTTTAAACGCCGTTTTGACCTTACTCGGCTCTAAATTGAGTTCAATCGTATGCGATTTCCAGCGGTTTGCTTTTTCCACAAAGCCGGCGGCAGGATACACATTGCCTGAAGTGCCGATGGAAACGAAAATATCGCAATCGTAAATCGCCTCATCAATTTCTAGCATTTGGAAAGGAATTTCACCAAACCAGACAATATGCGGACGCAGCCGTGCCGGTTGAACGCAACAACTACAATGGCTCTCATCCTCCACATCGCCCAGCCATTCATACACCGTCCCCTTATTAGGACAACGAACTTTCAGCAATTCGCCGTGCATATGAATCACATTCTTAGATCCCGCACGTTCGTGCAAGTTATCGACATTTTGCGTCACAATCAGCAGATTTTCTCCAAGTTTTTCTTCCAATTTTGCCAACGCCAAATGGGCGGCATTGGGTTGTACTTCGGGGTCAAACAGCTTACGGCGGCGTTCGTTGTAAAAACGTTGGACTAATCCCCGATCCCGTTTATATCCTTCGGGCGTGGCGACATCTTCCACCCTATGATTTTCCCACAAGCCCTCCTCGGCTCGGAATGTGCAAATGCCTGACTCAGCTGAAATACCCGCACCGGTTAAAACAACAATTCTCGGTAATTTTTCCATTTTAATTCTCCTTACTCTTTACACTCTCATTATTTAAAAAATCTTGATAGCTCCATTTTTCAATGGAGAAATACGCTTCCATAGTCTGTTCCGGGTCAATTTCAGCGGTATTGAGTGTATGATCGAACATCGCATATTGATATGAATTATCACCGCCGGTTCCCCAAATAATTTTCTTTAAGGTCAGCTGGCGATAAATCGGAACTAATAGTGGCACAAGCAAACTTTCACAGAATAAGGTTTTAGGATCATCAAATCGGATTTGATTTATCCAACCGAGATCATAAAACTTACCGTTTTCTTTGCACATTAAACAATCAACACTTATCGGCATATCAAAAAAACTCTCGCCATTTTCTAAGGTAAATTGATAGTAATAACTACCTTCAAAATGGGTATTGGAATGCTTGATAAATTGTAAACTTAAATGTTTATCCCATAACTTTGATGTAATAATGATTCTGTTACCTTTGTATTCCACTATCGGTTGCTGTTTTTGTACCTCTGGCAAGGCGATAAAACCATTAATGACCCATTGAGTGAAATCCGCTTTCATTAAAATTTCTCCGAATAACCAAACCGCTGTTCTGCCATTTCGAGCATTGCCTGTAAATTTTGGCAAAAGAGTTTGGTATGCTGTAAAAACTTTTCCGGCTCATCGTAAAAACGATTTCCAATCGTCATCTGCATGACGTCGCCGGCTCGGAAAAAAGTGAGATGCTTCATATCTTCTATTTCTTCATTTTGTAACAGTGCCAACGTGCCGATATTTGAGAATGTCATTACATCTTCATCTCGTTCCACAATCGCATTACCACAAAGATAAGCGTTGCCACCGATATTGGTATCAAACTTCACTTCGGTATTGCCTTCCACTTTTGCATCACCACAAATATCTGAATCATAAATTTTAGCATTGCCGTAAATTTCAGCATTATCGCTAATACAACCACCATAAATAATCGCATTACTATACACCAAGCAATTATCACTCAACCGACCACCACGCATTTCTGCATTATCCCGTAAATAGATATGCCCTTTATCTATTCCACTAATATCTCCACCACAAAATATTGCATTATCAGAAAGAGAAAGTTGAGTGTATATTACCTCTGCATCACCATATATTTTCGTATTCCCCTCCATAGTTAAAGCTGCTTTACAAATATGGGCGTTACCATAAACTTTTGCTTGCCCTGAAATATCGGATTCATATGTTTTAATATGATCATCAAGCAGCCAAACACGTCCAAATACACGGCTATTCTCCCTCACTTTACAAATACAATTAATGAACGCATCGTTTTCTACTTTTGCATTATCAAACACATAAACATTCGGTGTAATCCAGCAATTTCCTTGCTGTGAAAGATTACTTTCTTTCTCAATATAGCCACCTAAATCACCTTTTTTAACTCTCAATACCCAATGTTCTCGCTTAACTTCAAAATCTTTTAAAGCTTCAATTTGATAAAGTGTTTTTCCGTTATATTCCACGGTATTTTCTGTTAAACGATATTTCATTAGAAACCTCCTAAAATACGGGATCTAGCCACTTCAACAGCAGTTTCATACTCTGAATATGCCTTTAACGCATTTCGGATTTGTTCCGCAGAAAAAGCCTGATTGTTATAACGAATTTCAAACCCATCTTCTGTTTTATATGCGGTTAAATACTCTATGAAATCGGAAAACATTTTTGTTTGTAGAAAATCATTTTGAGATTGAATAAAGGCATTACTACCTAAATTAGCACCATCATTGATCACGATATTTTCACCAATAATCCGAGTGTTACCGAAAAAATCATTCCTGCCGCTAATTTCCGCCCCACAAATTTTGACATTATCTTTAATCCGAACATTGCTACCGGCAATTACCGTATCACCCCAAATTTCCGCATTTCCTTTTATATGGCAAGTTCCCCCAATTTGAGCATTGCCATAAATTTTAACCTGCTCTGAAATCCGTATATCTCCTCGGGGCGACACACCAATATGGGCATTTCCAAAAATCTTAACGGAACCGGAAATCTCCGTCTCTTTGCTTGCAACAACCGCATTTTCATAAATTTCGACATCGCCTGAGATATTGCCCTTCACCGAAACTTCGGCATTACCATAAATTTTGACATTACCACCGATACTCCCTCTTCTGACCCGTGCATTTCCATATAACTGAGCCTGTTCATATAACCGAGTAATGCCACCCAAATAACCATTTTCAGAAACACAAGCCTGATCCCAAACTTCCGCACTATTCGCCACCCAGCAATTTCCTTCGTGAGAAAGATTATGCTCACCACTAATAAAACCACCTAAATCGCCTTCTTTAACTTCTGTGCCATTGCTGGTTGTAAAAGTCTTTAAGGCTTTGATTTGATACAGTTTTTGCTCCTCATCACCACGTTCACTTTCTATTAGACAGTATTTTTTCATTTGCCACTCCTGTTTTATTGGATACCTCTATTTTATGTAACAGTGCGATATTTTGTGTCGCAAAGAAGATGTTTATTCGATATTATTTTGCAGAAATAAACAAAAATAACGCCCTTTAAAACAGGCTAATCGGGAGAGTTAAAAGTCGGAGAAAGGTAAAAAAAGCGGTGAAATTTTGCAGAGTTTTTGCAAAATTGCACCGCTTGTATTTGCATGATATGGGCTAATTAATATCTAGTTTTGATTGAATAATTTGTATCATCTCTTTTTGGCGAGATTGAATTCTCTCATCAGTCCATTCATCAAAATCAGCCAATCTTCTTGTCAATTCAAAAGACGAAACCTTATTATCAAATTTTCCTTTATAAACATCCTTTTTATCTAAGAAATTACTATTACTTGCTTGTATATTTTTAGAACCTTTTAATAAGGTTAAATTACCTAATGAATTTAATACTTTATTAGCTTGTTCATCTGTGAAATAATTGACCCAATTCAGATTAGGTAAATTCCATTCCTGAGGTAGAATATGTTCAACATGTAAATCTCTTGATATTTCAATAAAACTGACACTATCAACATAATTATACTCTAATAAGATTAAGATTGGTTTAGCCCATTTTTTATAATATATATTATCCCCATTCAGATAATCAAAGTAGTGATTATATTTTCTCAGATTATCAAGAACAATATCTTTTATAACTTCAATATTCTCTTTATTTTTTACAGCCCTAAGTACTTTAAATGATGTTTGTTTCACCCTATTTGCTGTACCGTCAGCAATCCAACTCTGGTAATAATATTTTACCAAGAGACTTTTCAATTCATTAAAATAAGGATAATTAACTTTTTTAGCTGTCGCAAGAACAGATTTCCAATAAGTTGACTGTTCTAAATACTTTAACATACAAATTTCAGGATCGGTTGTATTTCTATTTATCTCTGTAATTTCTTTAAGTAAATAATTAATTTCCATTATAATATCTAAACTACTTTTATCATATAGATATTCTCTCTTAAAGCTACTATCTGCTTCATCCATTTTAATGACTCGATTAGAAAGTAACTTATCAAATTCATTATTCAATGCAGACTGTGCTTTCCCTCCTGTTAAATAATGGAAATAAATATCGAATAAATTACTCATTGACTCATTTGTATCTTTACAAATATCTTCTACACGATCCCACTCACGAGAAAACACAGACATATCTTCTTCATTATCTGACATTCTTTCAAATAATTTGGCTTTTATAATATCAGTAGATGTTAAGTTTAACCCTCTATCATTAATAATACTAAACAATCTAATAGCAAAATTTAAATTACTGCAAGTAATCTTTATTATTACTACTTTTTCTAATAAAAACTCCACAAAAGATGAAATACTATCTATATAATACTCACTATCTTTTTTATTTATAGATTCCTCAATAAGATTTTTAATTACAAAAGCATTTTCTATAAATTGATTTTCATTTTTATACCTATTATCTGTAAAATCAATGCTCTTTTGTATCTTTTGAGAGAAATATCCTTTGTCATTTTCTTTAGGTGAAAGAATTAATTTATTCTCCTCTTCCCCTCTGCTATTATCAATGATGCATTCCCTAACTCTTTTATCCAGCCAATCAGGAAGCTCTAAATTCATATCTCTTAATGCACAAAAAAGGATCGTTAACGTAGTTAATCTTTGCTGACCATCAACAACATCATAGAAAAGTTTATTATTTTTCTTAGATTTTTGAACTAATACTATTGACCCTAAAAAATAGTTTTCTTCATCATTACTAGATTCATCTTCTAATGAACTATTATATGAATCAATAAGATCATACCAAAGCTGCTCCACTTGATCTTTTTTCCAAGAATAAGGACGTTGATAACTTGGAATATGGTACTCAGACTTCCCAAAAATTTCTTCTAAGGGCTGGACTTCTGGATTAAAGTTGAAATTACTCATAAAATTTCTCTCTTAAAAATGGTTAAAAATTGCCTAATTTTCACATAATCAAAGCAAGCAAGCAAGCAAGCAAGCAAGCAAGCAAGCAAGCAAAATTATTTTAACCTTTTGATTTTAATACGAAATATCTTCTCTTCCTAAAATCTCATCAATCTTCTTCAACGCCTCTAACCCGCCCATTTCCAAACTCAAAAAGTGCATTTTCGGTACGCCGGCATCTATCGGGTTAATGCGGATTAAGCCGCCTTTTTTCTGTTTGGCGGTGCGTTCGGAAAAATTGCGGACTGTTGGTACGGCTTTTCCTGCACCGATTTCAATCACCACAGGGCGTTGGGGTTTGCGTAGCCATTCATCAAGTAGGGCTTGTTTGCCGAGTTGGAAGCCCTCCGCATAGCTCCAATCGTTGAACATCAGTACATTTTGGCGAGCCAAGCCGCCGCAATCAGGGCAATGTGGTGCATCATTTAATACGGTGCAGTTTTCATCATCGGTAATCGGTTGATAATTGTATGACCACCAAGATTTGCTTTGGCAATTTGCCACGCATTGCAAGCGGTCTAATGTGCCGTGACATTCGTAAATGCGAGCCTCTGAAAAGCCAGCTTTGCGGAAATGCCCATCCACATTGCTGGTAAATACAAAATAGCCGTGTGGCTTGCTTTCTGCCCAGCGTTTGAGAATTGCATAGCCTTCGTGTGGTTCGGCTTGGCGATATTGGTTTAAGCGGTGGGCGAAAAACCATTTTGCTAGTTCGGTATGTTGTTGATAGGCAAGCGGTGTCGCCAGCTCCATAAAATGCAAATTAAATTTTTTGAGCGGTGGATAGGCGTTCCAAAGCCCGCCGACGCTGCGGAAATCAGGCAATCCGCTATCCACCGATATTCCCGCCCCTGCGGTAATTAAAATGCCGTCTGCTTGGCGGATAAGGCCGGCGGCGTAAGTTAGATCGTTTTTCATTATTCTCTCCTTGTTTTTTTATGATTTTACTCAATCAACACGACAATTTATGTCGTATAAATTACAACATATCAAAAATCACTACTGAAAAATCATCCGTTTTTCTCACAAATCGTTGGAGAAAATGCAACCGCACATCGTTGTCCTGACTTTGTTGCCAAAGAAAGTTCAGTCTTCCTTGTGAAATTCTGTCGTGTAATCCATCACTACAAAGTAATAAACTCTCGCCTTTTTCAAGCTGAAATTAAGTTGTATGGATACGAAAATCATCTGCCTCAAAATCAGCAACAAGGCAATCAGTCAAGCCGTTGTAGATTGAAGCGTACTGTGTATGTTCATCAGCCAAACCTTGTCGCTTCATTTCTGTCAGCATCGTGTGATCGATACTTAGCTGCTGCCACTCCCCATTTACCGTAATTTTATAAGCTCGGCTGTCGCCCACATTTAGAATTTTGCCTTTACCATTAGCGTGCAATTCACAACCAACAAAGGTGCTGCTTATACCAAAATGAGAAGTTGCATATTTTTCACAAAGTGCAAATTGCGTGGCTCGCAACCAGCTTGAATTTAGTGCTTGGCATTTACTCAACTGCTCCATTAAGAAGCGGCTGGCAAGTTGAGAGTGATGACTATGTGAAACGCCGTCCGCTACACCGAAAATCACATTTTCTCTATCCAAAATATCACTTTCGGCATTTTTCAGTTGCCATTGATAAACCGCTTTGCCGTTAAAAAGTGTGTCTTGGTTTTTCTTGTGCTTGTTGCCGACTTGTTGGCAGAAGGTGAGTTGAAAAGGCATTAGCGTCTCCTGTTTTATGAAAATTGCTCTGCAATACAGGCGAATAGGTGAAATTAAAAGTCGGAAAAATACTAATTTTTCGGTGAATATCACAAAATTAGCCCGAAATCCGTATTTGTTTTGTGGTAAGGTATGGCTCAAATAAAGGAGAACCTTATGCAAGATTTATCCACACCAACCAGTGCCAACATTCTGTTCTATTCCGCCCAACAAGATGCGCAAATTGAAGTGCAATACTTAGATGAAACCTTTTGGCTGACACAAAAAAGTATGGCGGAATTGTTTGGAGTTGAAGTACCGGCGATATCGAAACACCTCGATAATATTTATAGTTCCGGAGAACTTGTTCAAAATGCAACCATTTCCAAAATGGAAATAGTTCGCCAAGAAGGCTCCCGAATGGTGAAACGAAAAGTCGATTTTTATAACCTCGATGCCATTATCGCTGTCGGCTACCGTGTGAATAGCCGAGAGGCAACCCAGTTCCGCATTTGGGCGACCAATACTTTGCGTGAATTTATCATCAAGGGTTTTGTGATTGACGAACAACGTTTAAAACAGGGCAATCAGTTTGGGCAAGATTATTTCGAGCAACTGGTTGAGAAAATTCGGGAAATTAGGGCATCTGAACGCCGTTTTTACGAGAAAATTACTGATTTATATGCTTTATCTTCCGATTACGATCCGAAATCATTACTAACCCGACAATTTTTTGCCAGCGTGCAAAATAAATTGCATTGGGCAATTACAGGACAAACTGCCGCAGAGATGATTTATCACAAGGCTGACAGCCAAGTACCTAATATGGGGCTGACCAGTTGGCGAAATGCCCCTGACGGTAAAATTTTAAAAAGCGATGTTTCTGTGGCTAAAAACTATTTGGAAGAGGCTCATATCAGCGAACTTAATCGCTTGGTCTCTGCCTATTTAGATTTGGCAGAAAACCGTGCCAGACGGCAAATTCTGATGAATATGGCTGAATGGGAAACGTTTTTAAATAATTTCTTGATGCTTTCTAACTACCCGATTTTGCAAGATAGCGGCAAAATCAGTGCTGAAATGGCAAAAATTAAAGCCGAAACGGAATATGAGAAATTCCGTGTTATTCAAGATAAAACCTTTAAAAGTGATTTTAATCGTTTTTTGGAAGAAACCACCCATATTCAAAACTAATACAAGCGGTATATTTTGCATTATTTTTTGCAAAACATACCGCTTACTTTATCTAAACACTCTCTTTTTCTATATCCCAAATATCTTCGCCAAACTTGCGTAGCCACCATTTGAGCATCTCGTTATCAGCAACAGTGGTTTGGAAACGGTAATGTGCTTCCGATTCTTCAAGGATTTTTTGATCTTTACTGATCGGTGTCTCTGTTAAATGGAAGCCTGCATCTCTACTAATTGAGAAAGTCAAACGGACTTTTTCTCCGCTACCAAAACCGAGATGGCCGTCATTTTGATAGGCTTTCAGATCAAAATCTTTCGGGCGTTCAAAGGTAAAAGTGGATATTTCTGCTTTGCGAATACGATGCAGAGCAAGCAGCCGATTATCTTCAAATCCTTCATAACGACAGACCAGATAAATACTTGCCCCTTGTTGAGCAATCGCCAAAGGCATAACAGTTGCCGAGTGCTTTTTACCAAATTGGTTTTGATATTCAATTTTCAGAAAGCGGTTTTGAAACAGAGCTTGGCTAACGGCGGAAAAAATCTCATCTTTGATTTTTGCCGGCACGAGTGGCAAGCTGGTTGGTGTCGAACAGACTTTATTTAGCCATTGATATTCGGGCTTGTCTTTACTGCCTGATACCATTTTATCTGCCTGCTCAAAAAAGGGTTTCATGGATGCCATTAAATTTGCCGGAAGGAGGTATTTTAACTGCTGTTCTGCCAATTTCAGCAAAAGCGATTGTTGTTCATTGAGAATCGGCAAAGCCAACCCTTCCGAGCGAAGTTTCCAGCTATATCCGTAGGGCTTACTTCTTTCATCACATTCAATATCAAAATGCTCACACAGCACTTTTAGCGTGCGTTGAATGCTTCTTAAATCTCGCTCAAAGCCTGCATCCAGTATCTGTTGATGTAAGGTTTTCGCATCAATTTTCTGCGGTAGCTTGAGAATACGACGTAAAATTTCTAATTGCAGTAGTGTTGCATCAATATCACTAGGTCTTTTTGCCATAATGTTCTCCATAAAAATATGCTGGAATTATAGCAAGAACAAGCGGTAAAATTTGGGAAATTTTTTGCAAAAAATTCTGAAAATTTGACCGCTTGCGGTATAATCACGCCCTATTTTGCGAGCCCAAAACTGAAAAAAGGAAGAAATAATGTTTGAATTAAACCCAATTAAAAACCAACTTGCTGATTTATCTCAACGAACTGAGGTAATTCGGGGGTATCTTTGACTTTGAGCATAAAGTCGAGCGTTTAGAAGAAGTAAATGCCGAGCTGGAACAACCGGATGTGTGGAATAAGCCGGAAAAAGCCCAAGCCCTCGGTAAAGAAAGAGCGATGTTGGAGCAAATCGTCAATACTATTCGCCAGTTAGAGCAAGGGATTGAAGATGTGGAAGGTTTGATTGAATTGGCGGTGGAAGCCGAAGATCAAGACACATTCAACGAAGCCCAACTTGAGGCCGATGAATTAGAGAAAAAACTGGCAGACTTGGAATTTAAGCGAATGTTCAGCGGCCCGCACGACAGTGCCGACTGCTATTTGGATCTACAAGCCGGCTCAGGTGGAACAGAAGCCCAAGACTGGACGGAAATGTTGCTGCGAATGTACTTACGTTGGGCGGAAAGCAAAGGCTTTAAAGCGGAATTGATGGAGGCCTCGGACGGTGATGTGGCAGGGATTAAATCCGCCACGGTAAAAATTTCCGGCGAATATGCCTACGGTTGGTTTAGAACCGAAACCGGTATTCACCGCTTGGTGCGTAAAAGCCCGTTTGATGCGAACAACGGCCGCCATACTTCGTTCTCGGCTGCCTTCGTTTACCCTGAAGTCGATGACGATATTGATATTGAGATCAATCCGGCTGATTTGCGTATTGATGTGTATCGTGCATCGGGTGCGGGTGGTCAGCACGTTAATAAAACCGAGTCGGCGGTGCGTATCACCCATATGCCGAGCGGGATTGTGGTGCAGTGTCAGAACGGGCGTTCGCAACATCAAAATAAAGATCAAGCGATGAAACAGCTTAAAGCAAAACTCTATGAGTTGGAAATGAGCAAGAAAAATGCCGAGAAACAGGCGATGGAAGATAACAAATCCGACATCGGCTGGGGCAGTCAGATCCGCTCTTATGTGTTGGACGACTCTCGCATTAAAGACCACCGCACCGGTGTGGAACATCGCACTACGCAACAAGTGTTAGACGGCGATTTGGATAAATTTGTCGAGGCGAGTTTGAAAGCAGGGCTTTAATTTACAAATTTTCGAGTAAAAATAACCGCTTATATTCCTCCTATTTAAGGAGGAATATCATCTCAGGTAATCAAATGAATATTTTCGACTCTCTTCAATTTAGCATTAGCGTAACATTACCCACTATTTTATTAATGTTATTTGGGATTTTTCTACGCAAGCGAAAATTCATTGATGATGCCTTTTGCAATATGGCGTCAAAGGTGGTGTTTAACTTTACGCTACCGCCAATGATTTTCTTCAATATGCTAAAAAGCCCGTTGGATTTCTCAAGCCAAATTACCTTAATTTCCACCGGTGTGGGAGGGTCGATATTAATTTATTTATGGGCGGAATGGTGGGCGGCACGCCACATTGAAAACAGGCGTTATCGCTGTATTTTCACGCAAGGGACATTTCGTACAAATGCCGCAATTTTAGGCATTGCTTTAATCCTCAATGCCTATGGTGATAAAGCATTAGCGGCTGCTTCGGTCTATATTTCCTGCTTAGTGATTACCTTTAATGTGCTGGCAGTGATTACGCTAACTTCGTCATTGAGCGAGAAAAAAATCAATGTGGGTAGATTGCTCCTTTCGATTTTGAAAAATCCATTGATTTTAGCCGTAATTGCAGGCTTAATTTTTAACTATTTTAAATTAGCTGCTTCAATTCCCAAACCGCTTGAATCCGCTGGCAAATTAATGGCAAGCTTAACACTCCCACTCGCTTTAATTTGTACAGGAGCAAGCATTAATTTCAAACAATTGAAGCAATTTAATCAAGGAACAGAAAGTACCATTAATAAAATCGTGCTGTTTTCTGCTTCCATTCGGTTAATTTTCGCCCCTATTTTCTTTCTCCTGCTCGGTAAATTTGTATTTAAACTGCCACCGATGGAACTCGGCATAGCCTTTGTTGCTGCCTCTGCTCCTGTGGCAGCAGCTACTTATGCAATGACGAGAAGCTACGGTGGAGATGGTGAAGCCGCAGCAAATTTAATCGGCATCACTACTCTTGGCTCAATGTTCAGTGCCAGCATCGGGCTATTTTTATTAAGACAACTAGGCTGGGTTTAGCCTCTCATTTAAGGAATGCTCTTGGAATATCGTTACTACATCACCACCGCCATTGTGGTTGTGGTACTACAACTATTTTTATATAGCTTTGCAAAAACAATCGGCTGGTTGTTTAATTTGTCGGCAAGAAGCCAAAAAATCACTCACCTTATTACATTTTTAGCCATTAACACAATGGTTATTTTGCACGTTACTCGCACATTTACCCTATTTCGGGTAATGGCATTTGTATTGGTACTTTTGCTATTTGCATTTTTTGTGAGTTTTTTGACCGCTTGCATTTACAAACTAACCAAAGGAAATCCTTCCGTTAATCGTAGCTTGAAAGTCATCTACCCTTTTGCCTTCTTAGGCTTAATCGGGCTTGGCTTTTACAATGCCTATGTGCCAACGGTAGTTCATTATTCCATTAAAATAGATAAACCGTTAGACAAACCACTCCGCATTGGTATGGCAAGCGATCTCCATTTAGGAAAATTATTTGGGGCTAAACAACTTGACCAACTGGCAGAGATTTTTAATCAAGAAAAAGTCGATTTGATTTTGCTACCCGGCGATATTATGGACGATAACCTCGAATTTTATCGCTCAGAAAATATGCAAAACTCATTTTCTAAACTCAAAGCACCATTAGGCGTTTATGCCACACTAGGCAATCACGATTTCTTTGGGGCTCAGGAAAGTATTGCACAGGCTATTCGTAACGCCGGCATTACTGTTTTATGGGATCAAGCGGTCGAAATTAATGGAAAATTTGCAATTGTTGGGCGTAATGATGATTTAGTCAAAAATCGCCCTTCTGCCGAGCAATTATTGCAATCAGTAAATACCAAATTGCCTGTGTTCTTGCTCGACCACCGCCCAACTGAAATTGAAAAACACGCCAAATTACCGATTGATATTCAAGTTTCAGGGCACGCTCACAAAGGGCAAGTTTTCCCTGCCAGTATTATTACCAAAATAATATATAGACTGCATTACGGCTATGAAAAAATCGGGTTGGGGCATTATTTTGTAACCTCAGGCTACGGTTTCTGGGGTGTCCCGATGCGGTTAGGCTCGCAATCTGAAGTGATGATTATTGATGTGGAAGGGAAAGATTTTTAATCATAGGGTGAAACTTGCCCGCTATTGCGATATAAATTGAAATAATTAGTAGGGCAAGCCACTAACATCAACAAACATCACCACAAAAACAAGCTGACAAAAATGGAGAACTGCTTGCAAAATTTTCCGCAAATCTGACCGCTTGACATCATTATTTTGTGATCTATATCACAGTCATTTTTCCTCACTTTCGCTATACTTTTCATATAGTTAATTTCGAGGAGTTTTATATGAGCGAGTTTGTCCTCAACGATCATCCACACCGCCGTTTTAATCCGCTGAAAAATCAGTGGATTTTAGTTTCTCCGCATCGGGCAAAACGTCCGTGGCAGGGGCAACAAGAAGAAGTCGTGCAAGACGATAAGCCGAGCTACGATCCAACTTGCTATCTCTGCCCCGGCAATAAACGCATCACCGGTGAACAAAACCCGAATTATACCAAGCCGTTTGTGTTTAAAAATGACTTCTCTGCTCTGTTGCCTGACACGCCGGCTCCAGAGGCAAATGACGATCCACTGTTCCAAATCTCACACACACAAGGTGAAAGCCGTGTGATTTGCTTTTCGCCCGATCACAGCAAAACTTTACCACAACTCTCGGTTGATGAAATTACCGATGTAGTAACAGTTTGGCAAGAACAGGCAAATGAGCTGAAAGAACGTTATCAATGGGTACAAATTTTTGAAAATAAAGGCTCGACAATGGGCTGCTCTAACCCTCACCCACACGGGCAAATTTGGGCGAGTAATTTTCAGCCGAATGAAATCACCATTGAAGATGAATGCCAAGCCAATTATTTTGAGAAATATGGCTCACTACTTTTATTAGATTACGCTAAGCGTGAATTAGATAAAAAAGAGCGAATTGTAGTAGAAACGGAAGATTGGCTTGCCGTTGTACCTTACTGGGCGAGCTGGCCGTTTGAAACATTGTTACTGCCGAAAGCGAAGCAATTTAAGTCGATTACCGATCTGAACGAAGCGGAAAAAGCTGATTTAGCCTTAGCATTAAAAAAACTCACGACTCGCTACGATAACTTATTTAACATTAGCTTCCCTTATTCAATGGGTTTCCACTTTGCTCCGTTTAACGGCAAAGAAAATACACATTGGCAACTGCACGCCCATTTTTATCCGCCGTTGTTGCGTTCTGCTACCGTACGTAAATTTATGGTCGGCTATGAAATGATGGCAGAAACCCAGCGTGATTTAACCCCGGAACAAGCGGCAGAACGTTTAAATGCGGTAAGTGATACTGAACACTATAAAGATAAGAAACCACAAATCGAAAAATAAGGAATTTGAATGAAACCACAAGAAATTGCTATTCAAAAATTTGAAGAACATTTTGGTTATAAAGCAGAACGCACGGTATTTGCTCCGGGCAGAGTGAATATTATTGGCGAACACACTGATTATAACGACGGATTTGTTATGCCTTGTGCGATTAATTACGGCACGGCGGTAAGCTTTGCTAAACGTGATGATAACAAATGGCGAGTGTTCGCCCTTGATATTAACGAACAAGATGAATTTGACCTAAGCCAACCAATTGAGCCAAGTGAACACAAATGGGCGAACTATGTGCGTGGTGTGGTGAAATTTGTGCAAGTAAAATGCCCTGATTTCAAACAAGGGGCTGATTTAGTGATTACCAGCGATGTACCTATGTCATCAGGTTTAAGTTCTTCCGCAGCTCTTGAGGTATCAATTGGTAAAACAGCTCAATTGTTGGGAGATTTGCCGCTTTCTCATACTCAAATCGCATTAATTGGACAAGAAGCAGAGAATAAATTTGTCGGCTGTAATTGCGGAAATATGGATCAACTCACCTCTGCTTTAGGACAAAAAGATCATTTTTTAATGATTGACTGCCGTAGCCTTGAGATTAGTCCAACGCCTGAACCACAAGGTTATTCAATCGCCATTATTAACTCCAATGTGAAGCACGACTTAGTAACGGGTGAATACAACAGCCGCCGTGAACAATGCGAATTTGCCGCTCACTTCTTCGGTAAAGCAAAATTGCGTGATGTAAGTGCAGAGCAATTTATTGAACGAGCCGCAGAACTGCGTGATGCTAATGAACTTGCCTATAAACGTGCAAAACATATCATCAGCGAAAATCAGCGTGTGCTAGAAGCCGCAGAAGCCTTAAAAGCGAATAATATGGTTAAATTGGGCGAATTAATGGCAGCTTCGCACGACTCTATGCGTGATGATTTTGAGATTACCTGTCCTGAAGTCGATTGCTTGGCTGAAATCGCCCAACAAGCAATCGGTAAAAATGGCGGAGCAAGAATGACAGGCGGTGGCTTTGGAGGTTGTGTAGTATGCTTAGTGCCAAATGATAAAGTGGAAGATCTTCGCCAAGCCGTTGCTGAACATTATGAAAAGCAAACAGGCATTAAAGAAACCTTCCATTTATGTACGGCTTGTGATGGAGTGCGTGAGGTCTAAAATCTCCCGACCTAGCACAAGCCGTGCTAGGTTAAATTATCCTAGCTCCTTCGGAGCTGAAAAATAAGAGCCACAGCGTGGCTCAGATTTCTAATCCCATACGGCTCGTATGGGGCAAAGAGGTATATTATGAACCTATTCACCATCGAAAACTCATTTTTAAAAATTACCTTGTCAGATCTAGGGGCCACTTGGCTCTCTTGTGTAGTAAAAATGCCTAGTGAAGAGCGTGAAGTATTAGTAACCACTTCTGCAAAAGATTGGCAAAAACAGACCGCTTTCTTTGGGGCAAGCATTGGGCGTTACTCCAACCGCATTGCCAATGCGGAATATTCACTTAACGGCAAAACCTATCGGCTTGCCAAAAATAATGGCAATCATAATTTGCACGGCGGCACGCTCGGCGGTGATAAAGTAGTTTGGAAGATGGAAAGCCAGAGCGAACAAGCGGTCAAATTTAGTTATATTTTTGCAGATAATGAGGAAGGCTTTGGTGGTGAAGTGAGAGCCTTTGTAGAATATCGTTTAACCGATAATGAACTGCAAATCAGCTTTGATGCAACAACAAATCAAGATACACCACTTTGTTTAACCAACCACGCTTATTTTAATCTGCAAGGTTCAGAAAATATCTTAGATCACAAGTTGATGATTAATTCTGAGGCGTATTTGCCGGTGGATTCAAGCGGTATTCCGAATGCTCCGCTTAAAAAGGTGGAAGGCACAGGTTTTGACTTCCGCACGGCTAAAAAAATCGGGCAAGACTTATTAGCTGATGACGACCAAAAAGCGGTAAAAGGTTACGATCACGCCTTTCATCTTACAAAAAATAGTGAAAATCTGACCGCTTGTTTAGCTGTGAAAGATTTAAAAATGGAACTCCGCACCTCAATGCCTGCCTTGCAGGTTTATACTGGCAACTGGCTAAAAGGGCAACCGAATTTGACTAATGGCGAATATGGAGATTATGCAGGCGTGGCGTTAGAGCCAGAGTTTTTCCCAAATTCCGTGAATCAACCTGAATTATTACAATTTGGCGGCATAACCAAAGCCGGAGAAAATTATCATCATACGATAAGTTATCGGTTTATAATTTGAGAAAAAATAGGCAGGTAAAACCTGCCTATCATTATTTACTGCATTAACGTTTTAACTAAGCTTATCACTTCTTCAATCTGTTTTGACGAAAGAGCTCCTTCAGTTGCAAATCTAACTTTGCCCGATTTATCCAATACCGCAATAAAACTCTCTTTTTCTTTTAGATTCCACGCTTTTCTAACATTGCCTTGTTGATCTAACACGACTTGGCTACGTGGATTTTCTAATTTACCGTCTTCAACATTATTTTTCACAAAAAGTCCTGTTCCCACAATCGCATCGTCCGCATTTACAATGGTTAATGTTTGATATTTTGTAGGATCAAAGGCTGCATTTTTTAATGCGTTAATTAATGCGTCATTTTTACTCTTTACTGAACTTCTTGCTGCAAAATGAAGCACTACTCGCACTTTTCCGGCAACGGCTGATGAATTCCAACTTTTATAAGCAATTTTGCCTGATTGAATCACTAATTCGCCATCTTTTGCCACCGAAACGGCTGGTAAAGATTGATTTAATTTTACATTATGAGCAAAACTCATATTTGCAAAAAATAGTCCAAAAATAACCGCTAGTTTTCCGACTTTTCTCATTTTTTCTCCTCGTTTTTATAAAAACCGACATAACTCTGTAAACAAAAGAAACGATTTTACCCAAATTTTTGTTTAAAAGAAAAGCATTCGATGAATTTTTCTACTCGTTAATTCATTGAATTTGTGGTATTTTAACAGGCGTTTTTATAACATCAATTTTTTATACCACTTAACACAATTTAAGGAGTTTTTATGCAACAAGGTGGCGGAATGGAAATGATCTTTATTCTGATTGTTTTCGGTGCAATTTTTTATTTTATGATTTATCGTCCACAGGCAAAACGCCAAAAACAACAACGTGAATTACTGGCAAGCCTCGCAAAAGGCGAAGAAGTATTAACCAGTGGTGGTTTAATCGGTAAAATTACAAAAGTAACCGCAGATAATGATAACATCGTTATCGCATTAAACGACACAACTGAAGTAACCATTAAGCGTGATTTCGTGGTTGCTGTATTACCTAAAGGCTCATTAAGATCTCTTTAATGCCTCTAATCAAACCTTAACATTTGGGGATTTATTGTGTTAAACCGTTTCCCTCTATGGAAGAATTTAATGGTGATCTTCGTGATCGCCATTGGTGCTTTATATGCCCTTCCAAATTTATATGGCGATGATCCGTCTGTACAAATTTCCGGTACTCGTGGACAACAAGCCACACCAGAAACCCTTACTCAAGTTCAATCTACGCTTTCATCAATGAACATTCAGCCAAAATCAGCCGTGTTAGAAAATGGTTCGATCTTGGTTCGTTTAGAAAGTGCTGAACAACAACTTCCAGCCAAAGAAAAAATCTCTGAAGCATTGGGTAATAACTATTCTGTTGCATTAAACCTTGCACCGGCAACACCAAAATGGCTCTCAGATATTGGCGGAAGCCCGATGAAACGAGGCTTAGACTTGCTTGGTGGTGTTCGTTTCTTAATGGAAGTGGATATGAACACCGCTCTTGCTAAACAGCAAGATACCTTACAAGACAGCTTGCGTAATGATTTCCGCAAAGAAAAACTGCAATATAAAGCGGTCAAAAAAGGTGAAAATTTTGCAACTGAGATTGAGTTTGTTGATAACGAAACAGCTGAAAATGCGGTTCGTTTAATTCGCCGCTCTCACCCAACGCTTGATATTTTAGTTAAAGATAATAACGTAACTTTAACCCCGTCAGAGCAAGCTCTTTCTGATTCTCGTAGTATGGCAATTGAGCAAAATCTTTCAATTTTGCGTAAGCGTGTAGAAGAACTAGGCGTTTCAGAACCAACCATTCAGCGTCAAGGTGCTGACCGCATTGTTGTGGAATTACCGGGCGTGCAAGATACTGCTCGTGCAAAAGAACTTTTAGGAGCAACTGCAACCCTTGAGTTCCGTTTAGTAAATACAGAAGCAAATTTAGCTTCTGCAGCTAAAGGGATTGTACCAGCCGATTCTGAAGTACAAAACACACGTGATGGTGAACCAGTTGTATTACGTCGTAAGCCGTCTTTAGGTGGCGAGCATATTATTGATGCGACCGCCGGTAAAGATGATCGCGGCTTACCGCAAGTAAGTATCAAATTAGATACTGAAGGTGGCGATATGATGGGCGAAATTACTAAAATGGCAATTAAAAAGCCAATGGCAACCCTTTATACCGAATTTAAAGATTCAGGTCGTAAAGATGCAAACGGCAAAGTCATTCTTGAAAAACACCAAGAAGTAATTAACGTAGCAACTATCCAAACCCGTTTAGGCAACCAATTCCAAATCACAGGTATTAACTCACCGGCTGAAGCTCAAAATCTTGCTGTTTTACTACGTTCAGGTGCATTAATTGCTCCAATCGTGATTGTGGAAGAACGTACTATCGGGGCATCGCTTGGTGCAGATAATGTTAAACAAGGTATGGAAGCAAGTATGTTAGGCTTAGGCTTAACCATTTTATTCTGTTTAGCATTTTATAAAATGTTTGGGGTATTTGCCTCTATAGCATTGGTTGCTAATATGATTTTAACCATCGGCTTAATGTCATTAATTGGGGCAACACTTACAATGCCGGGTATTGCGGGTATTGTACTGGCAGTGGGTATGTCGGTAGATGCGAACGTGTTGATCTATGAGCGTATTAAAGAAGAAATTCGTAACGGTCGCTCTATTCAACAAGCTATTCACGAAGGCTATAGTGGTGCATTCTCAAGTATTTTTGACTCGAACCTCACCACCATTTTAACCTCTCTTGTGCTGTATGCGGTAGGAACAGGTCCGGTAAAAGGCTTTGCAGTAACGCTTGCTTTAGGGGTAATTATTTCTATGTTTACAGCAATTACAGGTACTCGAATGCTGGTAAACTGGGTTTATGGTGGCAAACGCGTGAAGAAACTTTGGATTTAAGGTGGAATAAATGGCTATTGAAAATGTAAAACAAGATGTAGCAGACATTAAACTGCCTTATAAATTAATTCCGTTTATGAAATACCGCTTCATCGGTTTCATTTTTTCGATGATTGTGTCTGCATTATGTATTTTCACAATTGTAACGAAAGGATTTAACTGGGGCTTGGATTTCACAGGCGGTACGGTAATTGAAACCCAATTCTCTCAACCAGCAGATTTGTCAAAACTGCGTAGCGAGCTTGAAAATAGCGGCTATGGTAGTGCTTTAGTGCAAACAACAGGCAGTCAAAAAGATTTAATGATCCGCTTGTCTGCTAATGCCGGCGATATGAGCGTGGGAAATAAAGTGATGGAGATGATCCATCAAAAATTAGATCCAAATGCAACGATTAAAAGTATTGAGTTCGTTGGACCTAACGTAGGTGAGGAGCTTACACAAGGAGCAATTTATGCCACCCTTGCCACACTTGCGATGTTACTTATTTATGTAGGTACACGATTTGAATGGCGTTTAGCGGTAGGTGGTATTGTTGCTTTATTCCACGACGTATTGGTTACACTTGGGGTATTCTCTTTCTTACAGATCGAGCTAGATCTCACATTTGTGGCGGCGATTTTATCGGTAGTGGGTTACTCACTAAACGACTCAATTGTTGTGTTTGACCGTGTGCGAGAAAACTTCTCAAAAATTCGCCGTCTAAGTTCAATCGAAGTAGTGGATATTTCATTAAGCCAAACGCTTTCTCGTACTTTAATGACCTCTGTTACCACCCTCTTTGTGGTATTAGCCCTATTCTATTTAGGTGGTCCAACACTTCATAGCTTCTCGCTTGCATTATTGATTGGTATTGCTTTTGGTACTTATTCATCAATTTATATTGCAATCGGTGTAGCACTACAACTTGGCTTGAAACGTGAACATATGGTTCAGCCTAAAGTTGAAAAAGAAGGTGCAGATCAAGAAGCCTTTATTGATTACTGATTAACGGTAAGACAAAAGCAGGATTTATTCCTGCTTTTCTTTTTTTACTTACGCAAACGTTTGCCAATTAATTTAAATTTCTGTAGAATTCGCCCACAAAATTTCCCATTTTATTTTTTCTTTGAGGTTTTTATGTCCTTATTTAAATTTGAAGAACGTGGTTCAAACGTTCGTCAAGAAGTGATCGCAGGTTTAACTACATTTCTCGCAATGGTTTATTCTGTGATTGTTGTGCCTGGAATGTTAAGCCAAGCAGGCTTTCCTGCGGAATCCGTATTTATTGCTACCTGTTTAGTTTCAGGTTTAGGTTCAATTTTAATTGGCTTATGGGCAAACGCACCAATGGCAATTGGTTGTGCAATTTCTCTAACTGCTTTTACCGCCTTTAGCTTAGTGCTTGGGCAACAAGTTTCTGTTCCTGTTGCCCTAGGGGCAATTTTCTTAATGGGTGTGGTGTTTACCATTATTTCTGCAACAGGTATCCGCACTTGGATTTTGCGTAATTTACCAAGCAGCATTGCACACGGTGCCTGTATCGGTATCGGTTTATTCCTACTCATTATTGCAGCAACTAACGTTAAATTAGTCGTAAATAGTGGTATGGATATCCCGGTAAAATTAGGCGATTTTACCTCATTCCCCGTATTAATGTCTTTAATTGGTTTAGCCGCTATTATTGGTTTAGAAAAGCTAAAAATAAAAGGTAGTATTTTATGGGTAATCATCGCAATTACCATTGTTGGGCTAATTTTTGATCCTAACGTAAAATACGCAGGCTTTTTCAAAATGCCAAGCTTTGGAGAAAATTCACTGTTTTTAAGTCTTGATATTATGGGGGCATTAAATACAGCCATTTTGCCTGTAGTATTTGCCTTAGTGATGACTGCAATTTTTGATGCAACAGGCACAATTCGTGCTGTAGCAGGTCAAGCTAATTTATTAGATAAAGACGGTCAGATTATTAATGGTGATAAAGCCTTAACCTCCGACTCTTTCGGCTCAATTCTATCAGGCTTATTCGGCACCGCCCCCGCAGCAGTTTATATTGAATCAGCAGCAGGTACAGCCGTTGGCGGTAAAACCGGTTTAACGGCGGTAGTGGTGGGTATCGGCTTCTTATTTATGCTGTTCTTCCAACCCCTTGCATTCTTAGTACCAAGCTATGCTACTGCCCCTGCGTTAATGTATGTGGGATTATTGATGTTAAGCAATGTTTCAAGATTAGATTTTAGTGATTTCGTTGGTGCAATGGCAGGTCTTGTATGTGCGGTATTTATTGTACTAACCGCAAACATCGTAACCGGTATTATGTTAGGTTTCGCAACACTCGTGATTGGTCGCTTAATTTCAGGCGAAGCAAGCAAGTTAAACTTAGGTACAGTTATTATTGCTATTATTTTAGTAGCATTCTATGCCTTTGGTTTGGCTATCTAATTTGCAAAAAATAGATGCAAAAAGACCGCTCGTAAACATTTTTTATCTGGCCATAAACTGACAGTTCATAAATTAACTTAAATATAGAGCTCTGTACTGTACAGAGCTCTATTTTTTTAAGCTTAGTTTATTCATTCTATAATAACGAATATATTTGTATAACGCTGTTCCAAATCAACAATGTAGAAAATTGACAACAATAAAAAATCTGCACCTTAATCAGTTGGTTTAATTGTTCAACTTTTGGGGTGCAGATCAAGCGGTCAAATTTGCTAAAAACTTTGCAAATTATAATACGTTCACGCAGTTTAAGTCTTCGAAAGATTGCTCTAAGCGTTTAGACATAGACTCTTCCATTTTGCGTAACCAAACACGTGGGTCGTAGTATTTTTTGTTTGGTGCATCAGGGCCGGTTGGGTTACCTAATTGACCTTGTAAGTATGCTTCATTTGCTTTGTAGAATTGAAGGATACCGTCCCACGCTGCCCATTGGGTATCAGTGTCGATGTTCATTTTGATTGCACCGTAGCTGATCGCTTCACGGATTTCTTCACGAGAAGAACCTGAACCACCGTGGAAAACGAAGTCTAATGATTTCGCCGGTAAGCCACGCTCTTTAGATACGAACTCTTGTGAAGCTCCTAAAATAGACGGTTTTAATTTTACATTACCCGGTTTGTAAACACCGTGTACGTTACCAAATGCCGCCGCGATAGTGAAACGTGGGCTAATTGGGCTTAATTGGTCGTAAACGTATAATACTTCAGACGGTTGAGTGTAAAGTTTAGATTCATCTACATCTGAGTTATCAACGCCGTCTTCTTCACCACCAGTTACACCGATTTCAATTTCAAGGGTCATACCGATTTTGTCCATACGAGCAAGATACTCACGGCAGATTTCCATATTTTCTTCGATTGGCTCTTCAGATAAATCGATCATATGTGATGAGAATAATGGACGACCTGTTTCTGCAAAGTGTTTTTCGCCCGCTTCTAGTAAGCCGTCAATCCAAGGAAGTAAGTTTTTCGCAGCGTGGTCTGTATGAAGAATAACAGGCACACCGTATTCAACCGCTAATTGATGAACGTGTTTTGCACCTGCAATCGCACCTAATACATCTGGGCGAGCACCTGAAGTTGGCTTGATGCCTTTACCTGCGTAGAATTGTGCACCACCGTTTGAGAATTGTACGATTACCGGTGATTTAACACGAGCTGCTGTTTCTAGTACTGCATTTACAGAGTCAGAACCTACACAGTTTACTGCAGGAATCGCGAAGTTGTGTTCTTTAGCGTAAGCGAAAACTTTTTGTACGTCGTCGCCTGTTACTACGCCCGGTTTTACGATGTTTAATAATGACATTTTTTGCTTCCTTTGTATGAAATGTGCAAATGCACATTGTTAAAATACGCGGTCAAATTTGCAATATTTCATTGAAATTTGACCGCTTGTAATCAATTAACCGTTTGCACGTTTCTCTAAAATTTCCACTGCCGGTAATACTTTACCTTCAACGAATTCTAAGAACGCACCGCCACCGGTTGAAATGTAAGAAATTTTATCTTTGATGCCGAATAAATCAATAGCCGCTAATGTATCACCACCGCCTGCGATAGAGAATGCACCATTTGCAGTTGCTTCAGCAATCGCATTTGAAATGATTTCAGTACCTTTGCGGAAGTTAGGGAATTCAAACACGCCTACCGGACCATTCCAAAGAATCGTTTTTGAATTGCGGATAATTTCAGCTAATTGCTCGGCTGATTTATCACCGATATCGAAAATAGATTCGTCTGCTTGTACTTCGTTCACCGCTTTTTCAGTTGCCGGTGCAGTTTCAGAGAATTCGGTGCCTACACGCACATCAACAGGCACAGGAATGTTCGTTACTTGTGCTAAGCGTTTTGCTTCAGGGATTAAATCTTCTTCGTATAATGATTTACCTACTGCGTTACCTTCTGCTGCAATAAAGGTATTTGCGATACCGCCACCCACGATTAATTGGTCAGCGATTTTTGATAAGCTGTCTAAAACCGTTAATTTAGTAGAAACTTTTGAACCACCTACGATTGCCAACATTGGACGTTGTGGTTCTTTTAATGCTTTGCCTAACGCATCTAATTCCGCTGCTAATAACGGACCTGCACAAGCTACAGGGGCATATTCTGCTACACCATAAGTTGAACCTTCTGCACGGTGAGCCGTACCGAAAGCATCCATTACAAATACATCACAAAGTGCGGCGTATTTTTTCGCTAATTCAGGATCGTTTTTCTTTTCACCTTTGTTGATACGCACGTTTTCAAGCACAACAATTTCGTTTTCTTTTACATCAACGCCGTCTAAGTAATCACGCACTAAACGAACCGGAACACCTAAGTCTGAAGCATTTAAGTAATCTACCACAGGTTGTAACGAATTTTCTTCTTCAAATACACCTTCAGTCGGGCGACCTAAGTGAGAAGTTACCATTACTTTAGCCCCTTTTTGTAAGGCTAATTTTAACGTTGGAATAGTTGCCACAATACGAGCATCCGATGTTACTTTACCATCTTTTACCGGCACGTTAAGGTCAGCACGAATAAATAAGCGTTTACCTGCTAAATCAAGGTCAGTCATTTTAATAACAGACATAGTTTGTTCCTCTTTTGATTAGAATTTAAAAAGTGATAACAACTTGATTATATCAGCTTCTAATCATTTTGAGCTAACCTAGATCAAATAAAGTGATAATTTTTATAAATTTTCTGAAAATATTTCTATTTAACAATTTTTTAACCTTTTTTAAATAAAAAGTTCTGGTATAGTGAAAAAACCTTCGATTTAAGATAACAAAATGATTAGGAGTTTATATGTCTAGCACAGCTAAAAATCCTTTAAGAGGGTTAATTATACTTGCTGTTGATATTGTGATTTTCTTTCTATTACTGCAATATCTTCCTTTCAGTGAACAAGAAAATAGAGGCTTAGCCCTGCTTGTTTTTATTGGTATTCTTTGGCTTACTGAAGCCTTCAATATTACCGTAACTGCCTTGATGGTGCCGATATTTGCTATCGGGCTTAACGTACTACCCACCAAAGCCGCTTTTGCTCCATTCTCAGAACCAATTATTTTTATGTTCTTCGGAGGGTTTGTGATTGCAGCGGTGTTAAATATCCAAAAAATCGATCTTTGGATTGCTAATCACGTTATCCGCTTAGCCAAAGGTAATTTAAAACGTACCGTTATTTATCTATTTGCGGTAACCGCTCTACTCTCCCTCTTTATTAATAATACCGCTGTAGCCGCAATGATGTTGCCACTCACACTTGGTATTCTACACAAAGTAGATCTTAAAACTAACCGTAACCTTTATGTTTTCGTATTACTAGGAATTGCCTTTAGCTCCAGTATCGGCGGTATTGGCACACTAGTTGGCTCTGCACCAAATGCGTTATTGGCTTCTCAGATTAAAATCTCATTCTCTGAGTGGCTACCATACGGTATGCCGGTTGCAATTTTGCTGATGATTGCAATGGTTATCAGCTTACTCGTTATGCTAAAGCCAAACTTTAACGTGCCGTTTGATGTTGAAATTGAAGATTCGAAACTCAATGGGAAACAACTTGCTACTCTCATCATTTTTATCATTACTGCAATTTTATTGACTTTTAGTAGCTATATTGAGCCTTTTATCCGCAATGCCTTAATGTTAAAAGAATCAATTAAAAATTTTGATGCAGTAATTGCAATGGTCGCAGTTGTCGCACTTTGTATTTGTAACACCGCTACTTGGTCTGAAATTCAAGGACGTACCGAATGGGGAGTGTTAATGCTATTTGGTGGCGGATTAGTATTAAGTATTGTGTTACGAGAAACAGGTGCGAGTAAGATTCTAGCAGATACTATCGTTAATTATATCGGTACGAAGCATTGGCTGATTATGACCTTAGTAATGACAGGCTTCATTGTATTTTTAACTGAGTTTACTTCAAATACCGCAAGTGCAGCCTTGATGTTACCAATCTTTATTACGATTGCAAATTCGCTCGGTTTACCGCCAATTTCGTTAGCGGCAATCATTGCTTGTGGTGCTTCTTGTGCCTTTATGTTGCCTATTGCAACCCCTCCAAATGCAATTGTATTTGCAACAGGTTACATCAAGCAAAGCGAGATGGTAAAAGTCGGTCTTATACTAAATATTTTCTGTGTAACCATTATTGGTTGCTTGTCTTATTTCTTCTGGATGACTTGGCATTAATAGCAAAAAATTATGCTTTTTTAACCGCTTGTAAAAGTAAAAAGCTGTTTGAATACGCATTCAAACAGCTTTATTTATATGTTTCACTCTACAGTGAATTAAAGAAAATCACTAAAATAATCACAGGGATCACAAAGCGAACGTAATTAAACCAAATATTAGTCAATGTTTTACCCGCTCCAAGCTCTTCTTTTGCTTCATCTTTTAATACAAAACCGACAAAAATAGCACTACCTAATGCGGTTAAAATGAAGAGAATATTTCCGCTGATATAATCGAAGGCATCAAAAATGCTTTTGCCCATAATTTGCACATCTTTTAGCACATTATCACTTAATGCTGACGGGATATTGCCTAGTATAAAAATGGTTGCTAAGGTAATAAAAATTGCTTTCTTACGGCTGATATTTGCTTTTTCTTGAAGAGCAGTAATAATCACTTCATAAATTGTTAATGAGGTGGTTAAAGCCGCAACAACCAACAAAGCAAAGAAAATAATCGCAAAAATCGTACCGCCCCACATATTTGAGAAAACAATCGGCAAACTTTGGAAAACTAATGTCGGACCAGAGTTCGGTGCAACACCAAAGCTGAATAGCGATGGGAAGATCATAAAACCGGCAAGAACCGCAATAATCGTATTCATCACGCCCGTAATAGTCGCCGTTTTAACGAGGTTTTCATTTTTATCTAAATAGCTTGAAAGCGTAATTAACACACCAAACCCTAGACTTAATGCAAAGAACACCTGCCCTAATACAAACACAAAAAGTTTTGGCGTGATTTTAGAGAAATCAGGCATCAGATAAAATTTAATTCCCTCAACCGCTCCCGGTAAAGTTACATTGCGGATAACCATTACCAGTAAAAACACAAATAGAATCGGCATCAAGTATTTAACTGAACGCTCAATACCATCAACGATTCCTTTCACTAAAATAAAATAATTTACCAGCACAAAAATAGCAGTATAAGTAATAATAATCACCGGACTATTAAAAATGCTTTGTTGGAAAAATTGATAAGTGGTTTCTACCGTAACAGGCGTTGAGAGGTCAAGGTTGCCCGTAATTAGGCTACCAATATAATTGAGTACCCAACCACCGAGCACCATATAATATGCCAGAATACCAAATGCACCAAGTAACCCCATATAGCCTAGTATTTTCCAAGCAGGGGAGATTTTCTTACCATTTGCCGAACCACCGAAGGCATCAACGGCATTCACTCGCATTCTTCTGCCAATCACATTTTCGACTAAAATCATTGGAATGCCGATCACAATCATTGCAATGCAGAATAGGAATACATAAGCACCGCCACCGTTTTCCCCCACTAAATATGGGAAACGCCACGTCGCTCCAAACCCTACAGTTGCTCCTGCAACAGTCATAATATATGCCAATCTGCTAGACCACGATTGACGCTCTTCATTTTGATTTGCCATTTGATACTCCATAGGCATAAAAATAAAAAATAACGATTAAATAATAAACACAAGCGGTGAAATTTTTAAAAAAATTTGCAAATGATTAGGAAAATAACGCAAATAGTTCGCCGACTTTAATTCGGGAATCCGCTTTCTGCCCAATTGAACGCTGCACTTGCACTGATGTAATTTGAGCCGATTGATAAATCAGCCGAGTAAAATCAGTGTCGTGATTTGAAATTAATACAGGAATGCCCTGCTCTTTCATCTCTAGGGCAAGATTTGCCAAGCGAGCTTGCTGTAACAAACTAAATCCCCCTCCTGCGTATTGAGTAAAGTTAGTCTCTTGCAATAACGGGGCATAAGGAGGATCGCAATAGATAACACAATCTATCGCACTATTTTTTACCAGCTCAAACACCTGTTCAAAATCCGCACAAACAAAAGTCGCTTTTTGAGCTTTTTCTGCAAAAAACCGCAACTCATTTTCAGGGAAATAATGGGTTTTATAACGCCCAAACGGCACATTATAACCTTTTTTCTGGTTATAACGACATAACCCGTTATAACCAAAACGATTTAAATAGAGAAAAATAACCGAACGGCGAAAAATATCTTTTGAACGATTAAATTCCTCACGGCGTGCTTTATAAAAGGTTTCAGTATTCGCTTTTGGGTGTAGAAAAAGCAATTTTGTTTGAGCGATATAATGCTCAACATCTGCTTTTACCGTATTGAAAAGATTAATTAAATCAGGGTTAATATCGGCAAGGATATAGTGTTCAAAGTCAGTATTCAGAAACACCGAACCCGCACCGACAAAAGGCTCAACTAGACAAGCCTTTTTCGGCAAATGGGTTTGAATATCTGAAATAAGGCGATATTTACCGCCCGCCCATTTTAAAAAGGCTCGGTGTTTAGAATGACTCATTTAAATTTTTAACGCTGGGTAAAACGTTCTATAGATGCCAGCACTTGTTCTTCAGTTGCTCTTGCTGAGACATAAGCTTGACCAAGTGATTTCAGTAAAATCAAACGTAATTGCCCACCTAATACTTTTTTATCTCGCCACATATACGGCAAGTATTCCAAAGGCTCCATACCATTCGGCGAAATAGTAGGTAGGTTTGCTCTCGCCAGTAATTTTTCTAAACGAGCTACATCTTCCACATTCAAATCACCTAAAATGTGCGACAAAGCAGCCGCTTCAAGCATACCAACCGCAACAGCTTCACCGTGTAGCCATACGCCATAGCCCATACGAGCTTCAATTGCGTGTCCAAAAGTATGCCCTAAATTAAGCAACGTACGATCGCCTTTTTCCGTTTCATCACGGGCAACAACATCTGCTTTTAATTGGCAACAACGTTGAATGCAATATTCCAGCTCATCTTGTTTAAGAGAAACTAAATCATCAATATGCTTTTCAAGCCATTCAAAAAAAGCAATATCAAAAATCGCTCCGTATTTGATTACTTCTGCCAAGCCGGCACTCACTTCTCTTTTTGGTAAAGTCGCAAGCGTGTTGGTATCCACAATAACAGAAATAGGCTGATAAAAAGCCCCAATCATATTTTTGCCAAGCGGGTGATTAACTGCGGTTTTACCACCAACGGAAGAATCCACCTGTGCCAATAACGTAGTTGGGATTTGGATAAAACGAATACCACGTTGGTAAGAAGCGGCGGCATAACCTGCCACATCGCCAATTACACCGCCCCCTAAAGCAATTAAGGTGCTATCACGATTATGATTTTTTTCTAATAACGCAGTAAAAATCAAATTTAACGAATCCAGATTTTTATGCTCTTCGCCATCAGGAATTAGCACCGAATCTACTTGGCAACCTAATTCAGTCAAAGTACGGGTAACAGTTTCGAGATAATGAAAGGCAACGGTTGGATTGGATACAATCATCACTTTATCGCCTGCTTTTAACGGCGAATAGCTTGCAGCCTGAGCAAGTATTCCCTCTCCAATAATAATCGGATAGCGGCGTTCTTTTAATTCCACATTAACCTGTAACATATCTCGCTCCTTAGCTTAATTTAGGTTTCCTATGCGACTAAATTATCCATCATATCAATGATTTGATTTGCAACCACTTTTGCACTTTGTTCATCAGTATGGATAGTGATATCCGCAATTTCTTCATAAAGCGGATTGCGGATTTTCGCTAATTCTTCTAATGTTTTACGTGGATCTTCTGTTTGTAACAGAGGGCGTTTTTTATCACGTTGCGTACGCTCAAATTGCTTATCTACCGTTGTTTCTAAGTAGATCACGATACCACGAGCCGATAATACATTGCGGTTATCTTTTGACAAAATAGAGCCACCGCCCGTTGAAAGCACAATACCGTGATTTTGCGTTAATTCGTTCAGGATACGCTCTTCACGCTTGCGAAAACCCGCTTCACCTTCAACATCAAAGATCCAATCAATATCTGCACCGGCTCTTTCTTCAATCACGCTGTCGGAATCCAAAAATTCCATTCCTAATGTTTGAGCCAGTTGGCGACCAATTGTGCTCTTTCCAGCCCCCATCGGTCCAATTAGAAAAATATTACGTTTTTCAGCCATTATTTCTTCTTCTATTATTAAAATTTATAAACATTTGATTTGTGAAATTAAAAGAAAAAATGACCGCTTGTTCTACAAGCGGTCTGATTTCTTATAAAAATTGCAATAAAATCCGTTTATTGACTAAAGATATATAAATAACTCACAAATCGCCCAAAATAAAATTGGTCGTTATTATCGCAAGAAATGCCCCTATTTTTCAACTTTTAAGAGCATATTCCTCACAATTTTTAGAATAACTCTCCACTTTGCAATACTCCCGGCGGTGGAAGCCCTAACCGGGTGGGAGCTTGATTTGGAGATTGTTCCGTATATCCTCTCTCTATAATATAGCGTTTTGTTGGTTCAGTTCCTTTAATGAAGAACTCTTTACGCCCATCGCCCAAGAAACCGCTGTTTGGATCGATTTGTACCTCAACGATATTTTTAGGCACAACTTGCTTTTCAACTTGCTTATCTGCTAATGCAACTTTCATATAATTTATCCAAGCAGGTAAAGCAGTACTTGAGCCCGTTGCTCCTTTACCTAGCCCTTTTTTATTATCATCAAATCCAACATAAACAACAGTCGAAATATCTGCACCAAAGCCGGCATACCAAGTTGCTTTGGAATTATTCGTTGTACCGGTTTTACCACCTACATCAGCACGCTTAATCGTATTTAACATCTTATAACTCGTACCTCGCCAGCCATATTCAGGCTCTCCGGTAACCGCTGTTGCTAACGCACTACGCATTAAAAATGCTAATTCATTACTGATAACGTGTGGTGCATAACGTAGCCCTTTAACATGATGAGAAGATTCCGCCATTAAGCTTGGTGAACCCTTTTCTACGTTATTTTCCGGTAATTCTGTTTCAATTTCATCCGTTTCTTCAACAACTTCTTCATTATTAGAGGTGGTTGCAGTTGTTGTACCAACCTGTGTTTCATCGTGAATTTTAACAGAGTCAAAATATTTAGGCTCAGGATAAATAACCGGATTATCACAAACAGAACAAGCTACTACAGGGTTTGCTTGGTATAGTTCGTAACCTTGAGCATCAATAATGCGATCAATAATATATGGCTCAATTAAGTAACCTCCATTATTAAATACAGCATAAGCACGAGCCATTTCTAATGGTGTGAATGAAGCTGCACCTAAGGCTAAAGATTCTGTTGCCACATATTGGTTACGGTTAAATCCGAAACGTTGTAAATAATCGGCAGTATAATCAATACCAGCCATTTGTAGCACACGAATTGCCACCATATTTCTGGATTTACCTAAAGCAACCCTTGCTCGAGTTGGACCACCATAAACCCCATCAGCATTTTTCGGCTTCCACTCTTTTTGCCCTGGCTTTTTAATTACAATTGGACCATCACTAATAGTAGTTGAAAGACTTAATCCCTTATTCATTGCCGCTGCATAAATAAAAGGTTTAATTGCAGAGCCAACCTGTACTACCGATTGTGTCGCACGATTAAAACGACTTTGCTCAAAGCTAAATCCCCCTACAATAGCTTCAATCGCCCCATTTTCACTATTAATAGAGACTAACCCTGAATTCACTTCAGGAATTTGTCCTAAAGCCCAATCTTTACTTTTATTTTGCCTTACCCAAATTTGCTCACCTACTTTTAAGCCTTTAGGAGCAAAAGAAGCATTAACACGCTTTAATATAGAAGCTTCTCCGTTTGCTAACAAAATCGTATATTTTGATTTGTCTGCTTGCATTACTACCGCAGGTGTAAAAGGCTCTGATTTTGGTAATTTACTTAAATGGTCGATAATTTTTTCATCATCCCAAGCATCATTTCCTGCCCATAATTTTTCAGCTCCACGCCAACCACGTCTGCGATCATAATCAATCAAATTTTCACGCAATGCATCTTGTGCAGCTTTTTGGTCTGCAGAAAGTACCGTTGCATAGACTTTTAAACCTTTGTTATAAGCAATATTTTCACCATAACGTTTTACAATTTCTTGGCGAACCATCTCTGTAACATAATCGGCTCTAAATTCTAAGCTTGCACCATAGTAATTAGCCACAATTGGCTCAACTTTTGCTTTTTCGTACTCTTCTTGAGTAATATCCTTAGTTTCAAGCATCCTTCCCAAAACTACATTACGGCGATCTTCTGCTCGTTTTACCGAATAGAGTGGGTTCATCGTTGATGGTGCTTTTGGAAGCCCCGCAATAATCGCAATTTCCGAAAGGGTTAAATCGTTTAATGCTTTATTAAAATAGGTTTTTGCCGCTGCAGCTACACCGTGTGAGCGATACCCCAAATAAATTTTGTTTAAATAAAGCTCTAAAATTTCATTTTTCGTCAGAACTTGTTCAATTTCTAACGCTAAGATAGCTTCTTTAGCTTTACGCTCAATACTACGCTCAGGTGTTAAGAAAAAGTTTTTTGCTAATTGCTGAGTAATAGTACTTGCCCCTTGTGTATCGCCCTGACTGGTACGCCACAATGCCCGCATAATCCCTTTAGGGTCAATTCCTTTATGCTCATAAAAGCGAGCATCTTCCGTTGCTAAAATTGCTTTTATCAGCATTGGGGGAACATCTTCAAGTTTAACCGGAATACGGCGTTCTTCGCCCACCTCACCAATCAATTTACCGTCTAAGGTAAAAATCTGCATTGGTTGTTGTAGCTCAACATTTTTAAGCGTTGCAACATCAGGTAAGTCAGACTTGATATGCATATAAAGTAAACCGCCAATTACTCCACCTAAAATTAACAGTGAAAGTAAAGCACTAAATATTATTTTTGCGATCCGCATCGAAAAAATCTCTTTTGGTTAATGACGAAATGTAAATTTAAAGCCAATATTAAGTTGCTAAGTATAAGCGAAAACGCCCATTTAGCCTAACTAAATTGCTATAAATTTTACTTATTGAACTTATTATGAAATTACTTAAACCATCAGTGAAAAAGCCTCTATCGCCCATAGTTTTAGGCTTAAGTGAAGATGAGCAATATTATTGCTTAGTCAAAAATCAAGCTGAAAAATTCAGTACTTTTTGGCAAAAAAAGAGTGAAGGGTTAGAAATGGATATTCAAAAGATCATCGCAAAAGAAACAGTGAATGAACCTTTTACCCTTGTTCGCACTATTCCTTACCAATATATCTGGCGAAAAACAATTTTTATCTCTAAAAAACTTGATGAAATCCAATTACATCAGCAAGTTATCCAAATTTTAAAAAATGAGCAGCCACTTGCAATTGAATTACTCAATTTTGATTATCAACGATTGCCGAGTAGTAATACTAATCTTGATAAAATAACAATTTATGCATTAAACAAAAACTATGCCGAAAGTTTAAACCAATTTAACAATATATTAGATTGCGAGCTACATTGTTATATTCGAGGTATTTTTCATTTAAATCCTCAACTTGATAATAACTTTCCCTGTTTTTCTTTTAAGCAAAAAATAGTTCAATTTACGGAAAGTGAATTACTATTTCCTCAAATTGAACCTAAAGATTGCACTCATTTAGCTAATATTATGATTACCGATATTAATATACCATCTGATGAAGCAAAGCAACTTTATTTTCTCGCACTCGGAGCAAGTTTATGGAATGGCAAGGCATTGATTTAAGTGATAATAGAAAAAGTAAATGGGTATTTACTCACTATAAAAGCATTAAAAATATCGCTTATACTTTTTTATTAATGAGCCTTATTAGCTTCTATTTACTCTTTTATATTATTCATAAAAATAATGAAATTAAGTCTCTTACACAGCAATTAGAAAAACTGCAAACAGATACCTTTGATTTTGAAAACAAAATTTCACTTCTTCAAAATGGAAATAATATTACTTTACCTTTTGCTGAGAATAAGAAAACCGAACAATTATTTACAATAATTAAGAATATGCCTTTAAAAAATGGAGGCATAGATACAATACAGTTATATCAAGAAAAAGATCTTTATTTAATAATAGGGGGTAATTTAAGTATAGAGGAAGATTTCAAAAAGCTAGAGCAATATTTATATCAAAAAGAATTTATTGAGACCAAAACAGAGCAAGTAAGTGTTAATCATAAAAATGAAATATCTTTTACATTCAGCATAAAACATAAAGGAAACTAAGATGATTTTAATTAAAAATAAGCTAGAAAATTTATATTTAAATCCGAATAGCACTATCTTCAAAGTGGTTAATTTCATTAGAAAAAACCAAAAAACAATACAAACTTTTATTTTCTTCACTCTTATTATTTTACCTATACTTTATATAATCAAAATTCACTTAGATATTAATCAGTTCTTAGAAAAGATAGGCAATCAAAATGTAAACCTTACTCATCAGAAAAATTTATACAACCAATTATTTGATAAGGTTAAATCTAAAAAAACAGAAAATAACTTAACAAATATTAATACTACAATACAAAAAATAGCCCAGAAACATCATCTTAATATTGATAATCTAAATTGGAATTTAGAACAAGGTAAAAGCATTGAATTAAAAATAACTGCTGATAGCCATTCATTGTTTAATTTTATTAACGATCTTAACAAAATTGAATATTTAAAATATCACTTGCTTACTTTAACTAAATCTGCAGAAGATAGAAAAGTAGAACTCACTACTACATTAGTGGTTTTAGCCAATAAGGAATAATATGCGTAACTATTTTTTCTCTTTTTTATTCATTAGTTTTAATGCTATGGCTGTCGATCCATTTTTTGGTGAACAGCCTCAGATGAAAAATGAACAGAATACTGTTGAAGTTCTACCTGAAATTGCAAAAAATTCGGAAAATTTAACCGCTTGCAAGACTTTGGAGCATAAAAAATCTCTCAATTTACTTACTGAATTTGAGAAATTAAAACTTATTGGCTTAGTTAAAATTAATGAACATTCTACAGCCTTGTTTATCGATGAAAAAGAACAATTACTTGATTTCAAGGAAAACCAGTTCATTCAAAATCAAGAAATTGAGATAAAAAACATTAATTTAAAATCACTCACTTATATTAATTGGAAACTCACAAAAGATTGTCATTTTCCGTATGAGATCACCATAAAACTATAGAGGTTAGTATGTTCAGAGTTTTTCTTTATTTATTATTTAGCTCTTCACTAGCGTTGGCTGATACTATTTCTCTTGCAGTAAAAAATGTACCAACTTCACATCTGCTTACTTATTTATCCGAAGAAACAGGGAAAAATATAGTATTAGAGGATGATATTCAAACTAAATCTACATTAAGATTAGAAAACAAATCTATTGAAGAGATATTTAAAACACTCAGCAAAGTGAATAAATTATCGCTCACTTATGAAGGTGATATTGTTTATATTAATAAGAAAGAAGAAAAAATAGCTGATTTGAATACAATACCTATTACCCATTTGCAAAATAACGGACAAAATCCACCGCTTGTAACCACTCCAAAGTTGATGACTAAAACGATAAAGCTCAATTATGCGAAAGCCTCAGAAGTGATTGAATCTTTAACTAAAGGTAGTGGTACGTTTTTATCTGAGAATGGCTATATCCATTTTGATGAGCGAAGTAATAGCTTAATTATTAAAGATAGTGCGAAATCACTGCAAAATATTGAGCGATTAGTCAAAAAACTAGACCAACCTACCGAACAAATTGCGATTGAAGCTCGCATTGTTACTATCAGTAGCGAACATTTGCAAGAACTAGGAGTGCGTTGGGGAATGTTTTCCAGAGGAGCTGATCACTATAAATTTGGCGGGCGACTTGAAGGTAATGGATTAAGTAATGTAGCTAATAATCTCAATGTGAATTTCCCTGTTACGAATGGAGCTTCCGCCGTTTTACAAGTGGCTTCCATTAATAGCCGTGTGCTAGATTTGGAACTTAGTGCATTAGAGCAGGAAAACAGTGTGGAAATTATTGCCAGTCCTCGTCTTTTAACCACGAATAAAAAACCTGCAAGCATCAAGCAAGGTACAGAAATTCCTTATGTAATGTATAACACCAAATCAGAAGCAACCGATGTCGAATTTAAAGAAGCAGTGTTAGGATTGGAAGTTGTTCCTCATCTTTCTACTCAAAATCAAATTTTGCTGGATTTAGTCGTAACCCAAAACTCGCCGAACTCTCAATCCGGCAGTAGCGGTTTAATTACTATTGATAAGCAAGAACTCAACACACAAGTTTTTGCTAAACACGGGGAAACTATTGTATTAGGTGGAATTTTTCAACATTTAGCCCAAAAAGGGGAAGATAAAGTGCCTGTTTTAGGTTCAATTCCCTTTATTAAGCGTTTATTCAGCCAAACTAGAGATAAAATCAGCAAACGAGAACTCGTCATTTTCGTTACTCCTTACATTCTTCAATCAAACGAAAAAGTAAGCAGTACGAAAAAATCAAAATAGCGTAGATAAACGCAAGCAAAAATAGGGGAAGTGTGCTAGAATCAGCCGTCATTTTTTGTGTTATAGAATTAGAGGTTTTATGAAAGTTTCCCCACGTCGCCGTGCAAGAGAGTGTGCGGTTCAAGCCATTTATTCTTGGTATATCTCCAAAAATACGGTTGAAGAAGTGGAATTAGCATTTATTGCCGATCAAGATATGAAAGGCGTGGATATGCCTTATTTCCGCAAACTTTTTCGTGGCGTTGTAGATAATGTTGAAGCCATTGATGAAGCATTACGCCCTTATTTAGATCGAGCTGAAGACGATATCGATCCTATCGAGCGTTCTATTCTTCGCTTATCAGGCTATGAACTAAAATTTGAAAATGATGTGCCTTTCCGTGTTGTAATAAATGAAGGTATTGAAGTCGCAAAAGTGTTTGGTTCTGATGACAGCCACAAATACATCAACGGTATTTTAGATAAACTGGCTCCGGCACTCGGTAAGAAATAAAATATTCCCCAATTTTGTATGAAATTGGGGATTTTGTTGATCATAAGGTTTAAGGATATTTTATGGGTGAATTTGATATTATCGAACGTTATTTCAATGCCTCTCAACGTCCGGCTCGCAGAGATGTTGTGCTGGCTATTGGCGATGATTGTGCAGTTACCTCACTGAAACCAAATCAACAACTTGCTATTACAACAGATACATTAGTTTGTGGTGCTCACTTTCTTCCCACTATTTCACCTGCTGATTTGGCATATAAAAGTGTGGCGGTAAACTTAAGCGATCTCGCCTCAATGGGAGCTGAGCCTGCTTGGATCTCCTTAGCTTTAACCTTACCTGAAATCGATCACGATTGGTTGGCTGAGTTTAGCGAATATTTCTTTGATATTTTAGACCACTACAATGTTGATCTCATTGGTGGCGATACTACCAAAGGGCATTTATCCTTAACCATTACCGCACAAGGTATTGTGCCTCAAGATAAAGGACTATTCCGCCACAATGCCAAAGTAGGCGATTGGATTTATGTTTCTGGCACACTGGGCGATAGTGCCGCCGGTTTGCAATTACTGCTTAACCGGAAAACCGATGATATAAGTTGGAATAAAGATGAAAGCTATCTTATTCAACGCCATTTACGTCCAACACCCCGTGTATTGCTTGGCTTAACGATTGCGACTATTGCTAATGCTGCTATTGATATTTCAGACGGTTTACTTTCTGATTTAGGGCATATTTTAAAACGCAGTAACTGCGGTGCGGTCTTAAATCTTGATGATTTACCACTTTCTGAATCTCTACTAAACTGCTATTCAAAAGAAGATGCCGAACATTTTGCATTAAGTGGCGGGGAAGATTACGAGCTTTGTTTTACCGTTCATAACGATAATAAACACAAACTAGAAAAAGCCCTCGCCAACATTGGCGTAAGCTATACTTGTATCGGGCAAATTCGCTCTGCCAAAGAAGGCTTAACCGTACTACGCAATAATGAAATCGTGACATTGCCTACTCAAAGAGGCTTCGACCATTTTAAAAAATAACAATAATGAAACCAATTAATCTTAAAAATCCAATTCATTTTTTAGCAGTAGGCTTTGGTTCCGGTTTACTAAGACCTGCCCCCGGTACTTGGGGAAGCCTAGTAGGTTTAATAGTTGCTATTATTTTATGGACAGCAACCCAGTCCAGTATTTTTTTTGCGATTCTTACCCTAATTAGCTTTATTTCAGGGTGCTATATCTGCAACAAAACCAGCCAAGATCTGAATGTTCACGATGATGGGCGAATTGTTTGGGACGAAATCGTTGCCATCTTTTTAATGTTTACTTATCTACCTGAATATAATTTATTAGGTTATGTATTAGCTTTTATCAGCTTCCGCATTTTTGATATTCTCAAACCATTCCCAATCCGCTATTTTGACGAAAAATTAGAAAGTGGTTTAGGCATTATGTTTGATGATATTCTTGCAGCCATTTTTGCTCTTATTTCACTTCATCTTTTGTACTATTTTATTTAAACATTATGCTGACAATTTTATTTATCCACTTAGCCGGGCTAATAACTCCCGGTCCCGATTTCTTTTATGTAGTAAGACAATCCGCAAGCCACTCAATTAAAAAAGGCATTTTAGCGGCAATCGGTATTTCTATTGGCATTATTTTTTGGGCAAGTTTCGCTATTTTCGGGCTGGCTTGGTTAAGCAAAAGTATGGGTGAAATTTTCCAATATAGTGTTATGTTAATTGGTGGTTGCTACCTTGTATATATCGGCTCAAAAATGGTAAGAGTAACTGAAAGTGTTACATTTAAAGAACATAAAACCAAACTAATGCCGCTCAATAACTGTGAAGAAATTAGAAAAGGCTTATTAATCAATATTTTTAATGCTAAAGCAGGCGTTTACTTTACCAGCGTTGTTTCTGCTTATTTAAGTAATTTCACTCAAATATCACAAATGTTTGAGCTACTCTTTTTATTTGTGATAAGCACATTAGCTTATTTCTGTGTGGTAGCCCTACTCTTTTCTCGTAAGCCTATCAGACAATTTTACTCAAAGCATAGTCGCTATATTGATAACATCTCAGGTGTGATTTTTATCCTGTTTGGTCTGATGTTGATTTATGAAGGATTTACTCATCTCATCAGCTAACAAGCGGTCGTTTTTTTACAAAATTTTGCATATTTAACATAAATTCAATAGTGTTATTTTATACAGTTTCTGCTATGCTACTGCCAATTTTAACTTTCGGATAAAACAATGATAGGACGATTACACGGCAAGATTATTGAAAAGCAGCCACCGGAAATTTTACTGGACGTACAAGGTGTAGGCTATGAGCTGCTACTCCCAATGACAAGTTTCTACAGCCTACCACAAATAGGCGATGAAACGACTATTTTCACGCATTTAGTTGTGCGAGAAGATGCTCACTTGCTCTTTGGTTTTGCTCAAAAACAAGATAGAACCTTATTTCGTGAGTTAATTAAAACCAATGGTGTTGGTCCAAAACTTGCTCTTGCCATTCTTTCTGCAATGTCTGTTTCACAATTTGCGACAGCAATTGAAAATGAAGAATTAGCAAAACTCACGAAAATTCCGGGTATTGGTAGAAAAACCGCAGAACGTTTGCTTGTTGAGCTAAAAGGTAAATTCAAAGGCATTGCCCAAAGCGATTTCTTTGTTGAAGTTTCACACGATCAAATTGTGGCAAGCAGCACACCAGACCCGGCAAATGAAGCTCTTGATGCTCTAATTGCTTTAGGTTACAAACCAAATGATGCAGAGAAAATGATCAAGAAGGTCAATAAAGCAGGAGCAACGAGCGAGCAGCTCATTCGTGAGGCATTAAAAAATTCCTTATAAGTATTAAATTATGATTGAAGCAGATAGAATCATCAGTGCCTCGCCAAAGCGTGAGGAAGAAGTCATCGACCGAGCAATTCGCCCTAAATTACTTACCGATTACGTTGGACAGCCCTCTGTGCGTGATCAAATGGAGATCTTCATCAAAGCCGCCAAATTGCGTGATGAGGCTCTCGATCATTTACTGATTTTTGGTCCTCCCGGTTTAGGTAAAACCACCCTTGCCAATATTGTGGCAAATGAAATGGGCGTGAATATCCGCACGACTTCCGGACCTGTATTAGAAAAAGCTGGCGATTTAGCCGCAATGCTCACTAACCTTGAGCCTTATGATGTACTTTTCATTGATGAAATTCATCGCCTATCTCCTGCTATCGAGGAAGTGCTTTATCCTGCAATGGAAGATTATCAACTCGATATTATGATTGGCGAAGGTCCTGCCGCACGATCAATTAAACTTGATCTACCTCCCTTTACCTTAGTGGGGGCAACTACTCGTGCTGGATCACTCACCTCACCATTACGGGATCGCTTTGGCATTGTACAACGATTAGAATTTTATTCAGTGGATGATCTCACGTTAATTGTGAAACGCAGTGCGGACTGTCTCAATCTTAATTTATCCGCAGATGGAGCTTATGAAGTAGCTCGCCGCTCACGTGGTACACCTCGTATTGCTAACCGCCTACTTCGCCGTGTGCGAGATTACGCTGATGTTCGCAATAACGGCATCATTACGTCTGATATTGCAAAGCAAGCCTTAGCAATGCTTGATGTGGATTCTGAAGGTTTTGATTTTATGGACATCAAACTCTTGCAAGCAATTGTCGAGCGTTTTGACGGCGGACCCGTTGGTTTGGATAACCTTGCAGCAGCGATTGGCGAAGAGCGAGATACAATAGAAGACGTACTCGAGCCTTATCTCATTCAACAAGGCTTCCTACAACGCACGCCAAGAGGCAGAATTGCAACCAATAGAACCTATGCCCATCTTGGTATTACTAAAATTGGCTAACTCACAAGCGGTTGCTTTTGTTTAAAAATTTGCAAAATTTTAGATAAAAACCACCGCTTGTTGAGCATTCCCTATGCCCAATAATACCTCACAATATGGAAGAACACAGGAGCAGAAAAACAAATTGAATCTACTCTATCTAACATTCCGCCGTGTCCTTTAATCATTCTGCCCCAATCTTTTACGCCATAATCTCGTTTAATTGCAGACATCACCAATCCGCCAAAAAAGCCCATTAAACAAATCACAAAACCAATAACACCTGCTTGTAACGTTGAGAATGGTGTAATAGGAGCAAGCAAGATTGCAATAGCAGTTGCACTTAAAATACCTCCTACTGTGCCGGCAACTGTTTTAGATGGCGATAGACTTGGCATAATTTTACGTTTACCGACTAATTTGCCCCAAATGTACTGCAACACATCACTTAATTGAACAATTGCAATTAAGAAAATCAGCAGTTGGATATTTTGATTTTTATCTAATCCTTGAACATTTAAGGTAAGCAATGCCGGAACGTGCGAAAGACAGAAAATACTGATCATCGCCGCCCATTGAATTTTGGCTGAACGCCCTAAAAAATGCTCGGTTTTGCCTGTTAAGCTCCCTACAATCGGCAATAATAAAAAGCCATAAACAGGAATAAAAATAGAGAACATTCCATACCATTCTGTCCACACAAAATAGTATTGTATCGGTAGTAGTAAATAGAAACAGACTACTAAGGCGTAATAGTCGTGCCTGTCTTGATAGACCAGCGTCATAAACTCCCGCAATGCAGCAAAAGAGATAAGGAAAAAGAGCAAAATTGTGCCGTTTTGCCCGAATGCAAAAGCGAATAACAACACAAAAAGCATTACCCACCAGGCATAGATACGAGCATTTAAATTCTCAATGGTATTCGTATTGCCTTTACGTTTTTTAAGCACAAAGCCAATTAATGATGCAAAAACTAAAACCCCGAAAAAAGAGAGAAAAATTGTACTCATTGTCATTATTTACTCCTTATGCGTTGGGGAAAGAGTAAGCAACGCTTGGCGTGTGCGTTCGATAAAATCGGCTTTTTCTTCACCTTCCTGCAATGAAATTGCTTCACCAAAACGAACCTGGCACATTAGCGGAATAGGCAAAATTGCTCCTTTTGGTAAAACTTGTTTCATATTATCAATCCAGACCGGTACAAATTGAATATTAGCTTGTTGTTTGGCGAGATGATAAATCCCACTTTTAAAAGGTTGTAGTACTTCTTCACTTAAATTACGTGTACCTTCCGGGAAAATAATCAGATTTTCGCCTGTTGAAAGCCGGTTAGCCATATTTTCAATCGCAAGTTGCGGATTATCACTGTTACGTTCTACCAACAATACATTAAAAACAGCATTCGCAATAAAACGGCGAATAACTCCTTTCTGCCAATAATCCGCCCCCGCAACAGGTCGGGTTTTTAGGCGTAAATGTTGCGGTAATGAAATCCAAACTAAGATAAAATCACCGTGGCTATGATGGTTTGCGTAATAAACCGTCGGTACGCTATTTTCAGTTAATTGTTGAGGACGAACACCCGTAATAAAAGAGGTAAAAAAGCAAATAACATGGTCAATAAATTTAGCGAGTAACCTTTTCATTCTGTTTCTCCAAAGAATTAAGCTCGGCTGAAATCGCCATTGTACGAACATAGCAAGTATAAGCTGTGCCAAGTGTGATAATAATTAAGGTTGCAGAAAGTGTATAAGCGGTTAAATTAAAATAGATTTCTACCGCAGCAAGCAAACAACCCACCGTGATTGCTGCCATTCTTTGTTGTTTTGCCATCGGACCTTGAAAACGTTGCGGTAATCCTAAACTTCCACCAAAGATACGAATATAGGCAGTTAAAGCCGCCAACAATGCTGCCAGCCAGCCTAACCAGAAAAATGGTGTAGCATAACCTAATGCAATTAAAAATAAACTGTCTGCTACCCTGTCTGGAAATTCATTAAAAATTGCTCCATTTGCGGTTTTCTTTCCGCCTTCTACTGCTACCATTCCATCAAACAAATTACACAACAGACGCATTTGCACCATCAAAGCACAGAAAATCAGTGCTGAAATCGATTGGCTAAAAAATAAAGCAACTGCCCCAAATAACGCAAACAACATACTTAAACACGAAATTTGATTAGGTGTTGGGAAGCTTTTACGGGCAAGCCAAGCCGCAAACCCTGCAAGCCATTTATTGTTGCGAGAACTTAGCGGGCGGCGATTTTCTATCTTATTTTCAGACATCGTATTTTCCTTTTAGATATAAAGGCTTTTACTTTAACTTAACTTTTACTAGATAGATAGCAAATTGTACTACTTTTGTTTAATAAGATTGCAAAATTTCAACAAAAAATAACCGCTTGTAAATTATATTTGATCACAAAAATAACTATAACTAATCAATATCTTTACAAAACCTTTAATTTACGCTATTAATTGCCTACCAATATAACTAAAAAGAGTGGTACTTATGCTGAAGTTTATTTTTAAACGTCTTCTTGAGGCGATTCCAACCCTATTTATCCTCATTACCTTTTCTTTTTTCCTGATGCGGCTTGCTCCCGGCAGCCCGTTTACCAGTGAAAAAGCTTATCCACCAGAAGTAATGGCAAATATTGAAGCCAAATATCATCTGAATGAGCCACTTTATAAACAGTATTTTCTTTATATGGAAAATCTCTCGAAAGGGGATTTTGGTCCTTCATTTAAATATAAAGATCAAACCGTAAACAGTTTGATTGCCTCTGCATTTCCTGTTTCGATAAAACTAGGCATTACTGCTTTTATTTTTGCTGTCATTATTGGCTTAACGGCAGGAACAGTTGCTGCCCTTAAGCAAAACAGTAAATGGGATTATTGGGTGATGGGCTTTTCAATGACCGGGATCATTATGCCAAGCTTTGTATTCGCTCCGCTTTTGGTTCTCGTCTTTGCTATTTATCTCAAATGGTTACCTGCCGGCGGCTGGAATGGTGGTCAGATCTATTATATGGTACTACCTGTTCTTTCTTTAACCATCAGCTATGTTGCTGGGATTGCCCGTATCACACGAGGCTCAATGATTGAAGTGTTACATTCAAACTTCATTCGTACCGCTAAAGCGAAAGGCTTACCGATGAGTAAAATTATCTTCAAACACGCTTTACGCCCAGCTTTACTGCCAGTGATTACCTATTTGGGTCCAGCCTTTGTAGGAATTATTACAGGTTCAATGGTAATTGAAAGCGTATTTGGCTTACCGGGTATTGGGCAGCTTTTCGTGAACGGAGCGTTAAACCGCGATTATTCTTTAGTGCTAAGTCTTACCATTTTAGTTGGCACATTAACTATTTTATTTAATGCGATTGTCGATATTTTATATGCGGTAATCGACCCGAAAATTCGTTATTCATAAGTAGGAGCGGAAATGCAAAATTCTGATAAAAAACAACCGCTTGTTGATGTTACCTCAACGATTCAAGGCAGAAGTTTATGGCAAGATGCCCGCCGCCGTTTTTTCCGAAACAAAGCGGCTGTAGCAAGCTTGATTATTCTTTGCTGTATTATCCTTTTTATTATCTTTGCCCCAATGCTAATGCCGTTTAGCTATGAAGATACCGATTGGAATATGATGGGTATTCCGCCGGATTTTGAGTCTCAACACTATTTTGGTACAGATTCATCAGGGCGTGATTTGCTGGTGCGTGTTGCTATGGGTGGACGTATCTCATTAATGGTAGGCATTGCCGGTGCATTAATTGCCGTGCTTATCGGCACAATCTACGGTGCAATTTCCGGCTACTTCGGGGGCAAAGTGGATATGGTAATGATGCGTTTTTTAGAAATTTTAAGCTCATTCCCATTTATGTTCTTTGTAATTTTACTTGTTACCTTCTTCGGACAAAATATTTTCTTGATTTTTATCGCAATCGGAATGGTGGCGTGGCTCAACCTTGCCCGTATTGTGCGAGGACAAACCCTTTCACTTAAAAATAAAGAGTTTGTGGAAGCTGCGATTGTATGCGGTGTTTCTCGCCGCCAAATTATTTGGCGACACATTGTGCCAAACGTTTTAGGCTTAGTAGTAGTTTATGCTTCCCTTGAAGTACCCTCTCTGATTTTATTTGAATCTTTCTTAAGCTTCTTAGGGCTCGGTACACAAGAGCCGATGAGTAGCTGGGGAGCATTATTAAGCGATGGTGCAGCACAGATGGAAACTTCGCCTTGGCTACTTGCTTTCCCTGCATTTTTCTTATGTTTAACGCTATTTTGCTTTAACTTTATTGGTGATGGCTTGCGTGATGCACTCGATCCAAAAGATAAATAGAGGTTTAAGATGAAATTATTAGAAGTAAATAATCTTGATGTTTATTTAAAAACGGACGAAGAATTAGTTCACGCAGTTCGTAATGTCTCTTTTTCGATTGAAAAAGGGCAAACTCTCGCAATTGTTGGGGAATCCGGTTCAGGTAAATCAGTTACCTCAATGGCGATTATGCAATTATTGCCAAAAAATATCGTTAAATTTGGCGAAAACTCCAGAATTGTGTTTGAAGAGCAGAACCTGTTAAATCTTTCTGAAAAAGAAATGCAGGCAATTCGAGGCGATCGTATCGGTATGATTTTCCAAGAACCGATGACCTCGCTTAATCCTTATATGCCGATTGGTAAACAAGTGGCTGAAGCAATTCAAACGCATAATCCACAAATTACCAATGCTCAAGCCGAAGAATTGGTATTGGAAACCTTACAGAAAGTAAAAATTCCTGATGCCGAAAAGAAAATGGTTTGTTATCCGCACGAGTTCTCAGGCGGTCAGTTACAACGTATTATGATTGCGATGGCAATTATCAATAAACCGGATTTATTAATTGCTGATGAGCCAACGACAGCGTTAGACGTAACGACCCAAGCAGAAATTCTTGATTTAATGCACGATCTACAAAGTGAAATGGGAATGGCGATTATCTTAATTTCTCACGATCTACGCTTAGTGCATAAATATAGTGATATGGTTTGTGTAATGCAAAATGGGGAAATTATTGAGCGTGGTGAAACGGAAACGGTCTTTACCAACCCTCAGCACCCTTACACTGTTGAGCTATTAACTCCGATTCCAAATAACTTAAAAAGTGAATTGCCACTCGATGCTCCAACCTTAATTAAGGCAGATAATATTGAGGTAGACTATATTTTAAAACGCTCGCTATTTGGCAAACCGAAAAAAGTATTTAATGCCTTAAAAAATATTTCACTACACCTTAAAACAGGCGAAACACTAGGAATTGTAGGAGAATCCGGCTCGGGCAAATCCACACTTGGGCGTGCGATTATGCAGATTTTAGACTATCGTGGCAATATCACTTTTGCTGACCAAGATATTACAACACTAAGTAAATCTGAACAGAAAGCGTTAAAAAGAGATATGCAAATGGTATTCCAAGATCCATTTAACTCACTTTCGCCACGTTTAACAGTAGGCGAAATTATTGCGGAAGGTTTAACGGTACATTATCCACAAATGAGCAAAGCCGAACGCCGTGAAAAAGTGATTAAAATTTTGGAAGAAGTAAATCTTAATCCTGCAATGATCAATCGCTATCCGCACGAATTTTCAGGCGGACAACGTCAGCGTATTGCGATTGCAAGAGCAATTATTTTAGAACCAAAATTTGTGCTTTTAGACGAACCAACCTCTGCTCTTGACCGCTCAACACAAATTACCGTGATTGAATTGCTCAATCGATTACAGAAAAAATATGGCTTAAGTTATATATTTATCAGCCACGATTTAGCGGTAATTAAAGCATTAAGCGATCGAGTGATTGTAATGAGTCAAGGCGATATTGTGGAAAGCGGCTCTGTACAGCAGATCTTCGAAACCCCACAACAAGCCTATACCAAGCGGTTAATTTTAGCCTCTAATTTGTAAATAACGCTATAAAAAAGAAGCTGCAATTGCAGCTTCTTTTTTTATGGCATAGTAGACAAAATAGTTGCTAAAAAGTGGCTTAAAGCCTTATAGTACAAGGCTTTAAGCCCTATTTTTGAAAAATGAATAAAAAACTGCCCATTTTGCTAAAGTACGAATATCAAGAAGCACGGTAAGCAAAATAATATTCAACGCCATTATTGCAATCAATGTAATAAAACCTTTACCTTTCAAAAGAAATTAAACGCTATTCAAATTTGGTCTGATTACACGACAGGAAAACAGACTTATCCGCAACTTGCTGAAAAATATCATTGTTCGGTGAGAACTATTCAACGATATATTGAAAAAGCCCCTAAAAGCCAGGCAAATATAATAGAAGGAAAATATCTGAATATTATTATAGATACAACTTTCTTTGGTCGAGAATTTGGTGTATTGGTTTTAATCAATAGTCTGAAAAAGAAGGTAATCTATCATCGTTTTGTAAAAACAGAAAAAGATGTTTATTATCAGTTAGCTCTCAATCAGTTGAGGGAAAAAGGCTATATCATTCAATCAGTTACCTGCGATGGTCGGAGGGGGTTATTAAAAGATTTACTCAATACCCCCGACACAAATGTACCCGTTTTATATGATTGCGATAGTGATGCGTAAATTAGGCAGAAAACACCAATCTCAAGCCGGAAAGGAATTAAAAATTCTTGTTAAGACTTTCACAAAGAGTACGAGAAATATATTTTATAGGGAACTACACAATTGGTATTTAAAACATCAGGACTTTTTAAATGAACGTTCAGATATAGCGAATGAGAGAGGTTATTTCCCTTATAAACATCGAAATATAAGGGGAACTTATGCCAGTTTAAAGCGATATCACGATTATTTATTTACTTTCGAGAAATACCCTGAGCTAAATATTGAAAGAACCACAAATAGAGCGGAAAGTCTTTTTAAAGACTTAAAGCAGAAGTTAAATAATCACAACGGATTAACAAAGAAACATAAGTTGATATTTATAAAGGATTTTTTGAATAAAAAAAGCTACTAACCTAATTAAAAAAATAAGGTTAGCAACTATTTTGTCTACTATGCCCAACAATGAGCGTATTCAAGTGAAACTAAAAGGACTCAGCCCTGTGGAATACAGAACTCAGTCCTTGAATTAAATGAGTCTAACTTTTTGGGGTCAGATCATTGCAGCTTCTTTTTTTATGGTAATGCAATTACTCTTCTGCATACCCTGTAGCAGACAGTTCTTTCCCATCTAAATATGCTTTTCTATTTTTGGCGACTAAACGCTCTGAGCAAAACCACTCAACAACTAATGGATAATATTGATGCTCTTGTTCAACAACACGAGCCATCACATCTTCAACTTCATCATCAGGGTAAATAGGAACTTTTGCTTGTAGCACAATCGCTCCTGCATCAACTTCTTCATTTACAAAATGAATAGTTGTTCCGTGTTCAGAATCACCTGCTTCCATCGCTCTTTGGTAAGTGTTTAATCCCGGATATTTTGGTAATAATGAAGGATGAATATTTAGAATTTTTCCCTCAAAACGTTGGGTAAATTCAGGCGTTAAAATCTTCATATAACCTGCAAGCACGATTAATTCTGCACCTAACTGCTCGATTTTCTCAGCAATAGCTAAATCCATTGCTAAATTACTTTCATAATCTTTACGAGAGAATACAAAGGTTGGAATGCCTTCTTGTTTAGCTCTAACTAAGCCATACGCATCAGCTTTATTGCAAATTACACCACAAATTTGACCGCTTGCATTAACTGATTTTTGACGATCAATAATCGCTTGGAGATTTGAGCCATTACCTGAAATTAACACAACAAATTTTTTCATTTTAATTACTTATTGAAAATTAATAATAGCTTACATTATGCCCTGAATTAACCATACAGTACAGAAATTAAAAAAGAATAGGAAGATATGGCTGGGGTACTAGGATTCGAACCTAGGGATGCCGAGATCAAAACCCGGTGCCTTACCGCTTGGCGATACCCCAAAAGAAAAAAACTAACTTACGTTAGTCTAATAAGATTTGATAATTTGAAATTAGATGGCTGGGGTACTAGGATTCGAACCTAGGGATGCCGAGATCAAAACCCGGTGCCTTACCGCTTGGCGATACCCCAACACTAATTTTTGTTAATCGATAAATGGTGCGGGACGAGGGACTTGAACCCACACACCTCTCGGCGCCAGAACCTAAATCTGGTGCGTCTACCAATTTCGCCAGTCCCGCAAATGGTGGCTACAGCGAGATTCGAACTTGCGACCCCAACATTATGAGTGTTGTGCTCTAACCAGCTGAGCTATGTAGCCCTTTGCGTTCACCATATCGGCTAACGGAGTGCATTATGCTGATTTTAAGGCTCTCCGTCAAATACTTTTTTTTGAATTTTTTGATTTTTTGGTTTGCTTGTATAGATATTCGTCGTTTTGTCGGAAATATACCGTTTTTTGTTTATAAAATAATAGGTTATCTTTTACTATTATGCAGATTGCATCTCTTGCTTTAATTGTTTTAGTACGAATTCAATATCAGGAAACTTATCTTCCCACAATGCAAAAGCAAAAGCAGCTTGTCCAACCAACATTCCTAAACCATCTTGATATTCGATAGCACCACAATCTCTCGCATAATTGAGAAATGGAGTTTGCATATTAACGGCATATTGCATATCATAAATTTTGGCTGAAGCCATTAAAGATGTCGGTAGTTCAACATATTTTCCCTGTAAGCCTAAAGAAGTGGCATTAATGATTAGATCAAACTGTTGTTCGGCAAGCTCCTCTAAGCAAGCGGTCTGAATTTTGCCAAATTTTGCAAATTTTTCCTCTAAAATGACCGCTTTATCTATAGTACGGTTATAAATCGTAATCTCTAGCCCAGACTTAAGTAACGGAAGCAATACGCCTTTGGTTGCTCCTCCTGCCCCTAAAATTAAGGTCTTTTGCCCTGTTGTTAGCCAACCAAGCCGTTCTAAATCAGCCGCTAAACCTTTACCGTCGGTATTATCGGCATATAAACGACCGTCATCTAATCGTTTTAAAGTGTTACAAGCCTCTGCTAATAAGCAACTTTCACTATATTCATCAGCAACAGCAAATGCCCGTTCTTTAAAGGGAGCTGTGATATTACACCCTTTCGCCCCTGAATTAAAAAACTCCTCTAATTGTTGCTCAAAGGCAATTTCATCACCTAATTTCGCAACATATTCAATCTCTCGTTGAGCCTGCAAGCCAAAAAGTTGATGAATACGAGGTGATTTACTTTGTGCAATTGGATTGCCCCAAACAGCATATTTGTTCATTATTTATCCTTGTCTAAAAATCTGTTGCGTGAAAATATCTCGAATTTCGGAAGGATTTTCTCTGCCTAAAGTTTCTGCATTTAATGCAGGAAAATCCTCTCCAAATTGAATTCGTACTTCCTCTGAATTTCTGCAAGGCGGCTCGCCTGTTAAATTGGCACTGGTTGAAGTAAGAGCAAAACCGGTTGCCTCGCAGAGTGCTGCTACAGCAGGTACTTTGCATAAACGCACGGCAATAGAATCAAATTTGCCTGTGAGGTAACTCGGCACACTATTTTTTACAGGCACAATCCAAGTAATGGCTTGCTCACCAATTTGGTTTAGCTGTTGCCAAGCCTGCTCTGTCATTCTGTTGTCATCAATATAAGGAAGAAGATATTTTAAATCGGAAGCCAGTAAAATTAAGCCTTTCTCTTCAGGGCGTTGCTTTAATGCGAGTAGTTTCCTCACTGCTTTTTCACTTTGCGGATTGCAACCTAAGCCAAAAACCGCTTCGGTTGGATAAGCCACAACTTCTTCTTGCTTTAATTGATTAACTATTTCTAAAAAATTATTCATTCGCTTTTACTTCAGTTTGGTGTTGGCAGCTTTTGTTAGCACAGATACTGTATTGTCTACCCTTCACTTTTTTGATGGTAGCAAGTTCGCAACCACATCTTTCACACTGTTGCTTAATCGGTCGAGTTGCTAAGGTAAATTTACAATCAGGGAAGCCTGCACAGCCATAAAATGTTTTTCCCGACCGTCCTTTCCTAGCAACCAGTTTATGTTGCTTGCATTCAGGGCAATCAAATTCTTCTTCTACCTCAGCCTCTTCGTGAACAATAAAATGACATTCAGGATAGTTACTGCAACCAATAAAAATGCCATAGCTGCCTTGCTTTAATTGGAGATGATGTCCGCACTCAGGGCAACATTCTTCCAACGCTTTAATAATATGATTTTCTTGGTGCAATGGCTTGATGTAATCACACTTAGGATAAGCCGAACATCCCAAAAACAAGCCTTTCTTCCCTTGTTTAAGTTGTAAGGGAGAATGACATTTGGGGCATAATTCAACTTGTTTGGTGGATTTAAAAAGTACCATAGCATTAACTTAAATCAGCTTGAAATCAATCACAAAAAAGGAATCGTCATTCGGATAAATCTCTCGGATGACTTTTTTCAATTCAGCTAAGCTCATATTCTCTTGTTGAGCGTGTTGATCATTTAGCTCATCATATTGAATCGGAGTAACAGAAAGTACTTTGATGTTAGCAAAAAATCGATCCGTTTCGTTGGTAAAAACGGCTAATTCTTGGTTAGGGTGAAAGTAAGATTCTGATTTATCCCGAATGGTAATAGTTTTTTTACCACTTACAATATCCGCTTCAAATCGGCTAAAAAAGGTAATTTTCTCTCTATTCATATTCATCACTGTTATAATCTATACCCATTAAATGGCTAAAATGATCATTGTAAAAACCACGGCTGATCATAAACCGCCACATTTTTTGTTTGGCTTTAAGATCCCATACAAGCGGTCGTTTTTTCTCAAAAATTTGCTCGGCTAATTCAAACCAATCTACTTCTGCATTTTCGAGTTCTTGGTTAATTAACCAATCTTTAATTCCTTTGAGCTTTAATTCTTGCTTTAGTCGGCGAGGACCTACACCTTGCATTGAGCGGTAACGAATAAAAGTTACACAAAAACGTTCATCACTTTGCCAATTATTGACTTGTGCCTTTTCTATTGCTTCATCAATTTCATCAAAATCATATTCTTTTTGCTTCAATTTTTGGCGAAGCTCTTGCTCACTGTAATCACGCTTTGAGAGTAAATATAGCAGATAATTAACCGCAGTGTATTTATTTGTTTTGGTTGTAGAAATGGTTGTCATAAGTTGAAATAAAAATGCGATTTTCACATTGAGCGAAAATCGCATAAATTTAGTTAATTATAGTTCTTCTTCATTAAACTCTTCGCTGTCATCATCTGAATTGTTGGAATCTTTAGTAGAAACCAAATTTGGATTAGCAATGAGTAAATCTCTCACATCTTTCTCAATTTTCTCTGCGATTTCAGGGTGTTCTTTTAACCATTTAATCGCATTGTTTTTACCCTGACCGATTTTTTCACCTTCATAAGAGAACCAAGCTCCCGCTTTTTTGATAAAGCCATTTGCTTCTGCCAGAATGAGTAATTCATTAGTGCGAGCAATCCCTTCGCCATACATAATATCGAATTGAACTTCACGGAATGGCGGAGCAACTTTGTTTTTTACCACTTTTACTTTCGTTTCACTACCGATAACTTCATCACCATCTTTTACCACACCTGAACGGCGAATGTCTAAACGCACAGAAGCATAGAATTTTAACGCGTTACCACCTGTTGTAGTTTCCGGATTACCAAACATTACACCAATCTTCATACGAATTTGGTTAATGAAAATAACCAGGCAGTTTGTTGCTTTAATGTTTGCTGTTAACTTACGCAATGCTTGCGACATTAAACGAGCTTGTAAACCCATATGAGAATCACCCATATCCCCTTCAATTTCCGCTTTTGGCGTAAGTGCGGCTACAGAGTCTACAATAATTACATCCACCGCACCGGAACGTACTAGGGCATCACAAATTTCTAATGCTTGTTCACCGTTATCCGGCTGTGAAATTAATAATTCGTCTGTATCTACACCTAATTTACGGGCATAAACAGGGTCAAGTGCGTGTTCTGCATCAATAAAGGCACAAGTTTTACCTGTTTTTTGTGCCTGAGCCACAACAGATAAAGTTAAGGTTGTTTTACCTGAAGATTCCGGACCATAGATTTCAACAATACGCCCCATTGGTAAACCACCAATCCCTAACGCGGAATCTAACCCTAAAGAACCGGTTGAAACTGCTTCAATATCTAATGTTTGCGTATCGCCCAATTTCATAATTGAACCTTTACCGAACTGTTTCTCAATTTGAGCTAATGCGGCAGCAAGTGCCTTCTCTTTTTGTTCCGGTTCAACCTGTTTTACAGGTGTATTTTTTTGACTTTTCTTCTCAGCCATATTTTATCCTTTGTCAATTTTAATAAACGCTTATTGCGTAAAATAACTGTATATTATTATAGTATATACTTATCCAGTTGCAAGTGTTTTTTTAAACTTTTCGATCCAGATTACAAAAATAGATTTGTGAACAAGGTAAAGCTCTTGATTCATCAAATGGGTTAAGTGCATTAATTAACATTATTTTTTCATATTGCCCTAAATCAGCTTGAGTGATTTTCGTTAAATTCACTTTATTCTGTTCTAGTAATTGAGTTAATTGAGTGCCTTTCAACAAATAATCTTTCGGACTACACCAAACTCCATCTTTTAGAAAGAGTAAGTTACCAATGGAGCAATCACTCACATTGCCATTATTGATAATCACCACTTCTTCATTTTGCAAAATATTGAGTAAATCAAACCGCTTGCGATCGCTAAATTTTAAGTGATAATCCCAATTTTCCACCTCCACACAACGAAAACGTTCGACTTGTTTTGGCGAGTATGCAAAAAATTTTATCTCAAATTCGGAAGCATTATAATCAATTCGGCAACGTATTTTGCCTTGTTGATAAGCCTCTGGCACAACTAGAATCTGTGCCAGTGTAAAAGTTGGCTCACAGTCAAAATATTTTTGCACAGCTTGTTCAAAACGCTTCTGATGATAGTCCAAATTCTGAACTTTCCCATCAATAACCGAGAGAGTTTCAAAGAGTGGAAATTGGCACATAGACTTTCTCTAAAATTTCGTTATATTCATCTTCTAACACACTTTGTGAAGTAATTCCGCCGCCGCTGCGGAATAATAATCCATTTGCAGTTTGCTCGATGTAGCGAATTGCTACTGCACTTTCTAAACTTTTGCCATCGAAATAGCCAAAAATGCCCGTGTAGTAACCACGTTTACCTCGTTCTGCCTGCTGAATAATGGAAACCGTTTTCTCTTTTGGAGCCCCACTAATTGAGCCAGCTGGTAATAAAGCAGCTAAAATAGATCCAATATTTTCTTGCCAATTTTCAGCTAATTCACCGCAGATCTCAGAACTTGTCTGCAAAATCGCCCCGCGATGAGTGTGTACCTTCTCCGCATAACGATATTTTGTAACCTCAATATTTTTAGCAACTAAGGCGAGATCGTTTCGGATCAAATCTACAATAGTATTATGTTCAGTAAACTCTTTTTCAGAAGCCATTAATTTCTGCTCAGCATTTTCTTCGCTCGCATTAATCGTGCCTTTCATCGGGTAAGAAAAAATGCGGTTCTGCTCAATTCGCACAAAGCATTCGGGCGAAAAGCAGACAAATTGATCTTGCAGATAACATTTATATTTTGCCTTACTACTTGCAAAAATCTCCGCTAATGAATAATTGGTTTCAATGGCTGTTGGATAGCTTAAATTCAGCAAATAGCTATTACCGGCTTGAATTTCTTTCTTCACTAATTCAAAACCTGCTTGATATTCAGCAAAAGTAATTGGATTTGCTGAAAATTCAAAAGATTTAGCCACTTTTTCAAAGGTTTTTTCTGCATTCGATTTGCAAAAAAACTCAAAAAAAAGACCGCTTGTATGAGCCTCTTCGAGCGGAAAAATAAGCGGCTTTTCCTGCTCAAAATCAATTAAAAAGAAAAAAGGACGTTTGGCTCGCCCATATTGATTGGCTTTGTCTATAAAATCTTGCATAAAACTGAAATGCTTAATATTGGAAAGCTCTGTTATAATGCAAAGTAATAGTTTTGAAAAGCATTTTTTGAAAAAGGTTTTACCGATGAACACATCACTTAATATTGATGAAATTTGGATTTATATCGCTCTTGCAATTTGCGTGATAATGGGGATTTATCTGTTTTTCTTGAAATCACGTTATCAGCGAGATGCTTATGAATTAAGCCAAGATCTCGATATAATCACCACAAAATTCGAGCAAATTCAACAAAAGTATGAGGTTTTAGCCCAAGAAAAACATCAGCTGGAACAGTGGGCGGTGCAACAACAAACGAAATATGAAGCCGTAAGCGAACGCTTGAGTGAACGAGATGCTCAGCTACAACGTTTTCAACAAAAAATCGAGCTTGCTGAGCAGCAAGAAAATCAGCTGGAACGTTATATTAATGAGTTGAAAGAAAGAATAGGTTCTTCACACGCTAAAGCCGAGAGCTTGGAAGAACAGTTGCAATTTAGCCAGAGTTCCCTTTCGCAAAAAGAGCGAGAAAATCAATCGCTTTTTAGCCGCTTAAATGAGGTGCAAAATGAACTGACAGAACTACGCACTACGCTTTCAGAAAAACAGGCGAATTTTGAGCAGCAACAACGCAATTTTGTCGAGGTAAAACAACAGCTTAATATGGAATTCCAACATTTGGCTCAACAAATTTTGGAAGAGAAAAGTAAACGTTTTAGCGAAACCAATCAAAGTTCACTTGAGGCGTTGCTCAAACCGTTTAAAGAGCAAATTGAAGGCTTTCAAAAACGGGTGAATGAGGTGCATAGCGAATCGCTTAAAGGCTCGGCGAATTTAGAGGCGGAAATTAAGCGGGTGCTGCAAATTGGTGTATCAATGTCGGAAGAGGCACAAAACCTCGCCACCGCATTAAAAGGCAACAATAAAATTGCCGGCAACTGGGGAGAAGTGCAGTTAGAAAGTGCATTGCAATCGGCTGGCTTATTGGCGGGCGAGCATTATCAGGCACAAGAGAGTTTTCGAGATGAAGAAGGGCGACGTTTCGCCCCCGATTTTGTCGTACATCTGCCCGACCAAAAGCATCTGATTATTGACAGCAAGGTATCGTTAGTGGCTTACGATCAAGCGGTCAGATCCGAAGAAAATTGTGCGATTTCCCAAGCGTTAGACGAACATTGCCGTTCATTGAGAAATCATATCGAAGGGCTTTCCAAGAAAAATTACAGTGCCTTGTTAGGCGTGAAAAGCCCTGATTTTGTGCTAATGTTTGTGCCGATTGAGCCGGCGTATATTGAGGCGATGAAACACGATCCGCAGCTCTTCAATTTTGGCTACGAACGCAACGTGATTTTGGTTTCCTACACTACGCTAATGCCAATTTTACGCACGGTGGCGAACTTATGGCGAATTGAACGTGGCAACACAGAGGCACGAGAAATCAGCGAAAAAGCCGGTGAAATTTATAACCAAGTATGTGCGGTAGCAGACCGCTTAGCCAAATTAGGTAATACGCTGAACACAGCAAATAATCAATATAATCAAACAGTTACCTCACTCGTTGGGCGACAAGGCTTAATCGGTAAAGTGGAACGTTTTCAACATCTTTCCAGCAAAGCCAGCCAAATAATGCCGCAGGTGGAATTGCTGGAAAACGAGGCAGACACGATAAAACTAGAAATGGTGTCTAGGGAATTATTGGAAGAATAGTCAAATCTCCCCTAACCCCTCTTTATCTAAAGAGGGGGACGAGATCACCAAAATCCATAAATTCATCTTTCATCATTAAAAATCAATAGCCAGATGAATTGAATCTTCCCTCTGAATGATCACCCCTCTTTAGAAAAGAGGGGAGGGGGAGATTTGAAATAACAAAGAACCAACCAAATGCAAAAAAAACTATTAATCATCGACAACCACGACTCTTTCACATTCAACTTGGTGGATTTACTTCGCAAAATTCAAGTACCTGCCAAGGTGGTATTGGTGGAAGAGCTCAACCTAGACGAAGTGGAACAATTTAGCCATATTTTGATTTCCCCCGGCCCCGATGTGCCGAGGGCTTACCCACAAACCTTTGCGATGCTAGAACGCTATCATCAAAGCAAGTCTATTTTAGGCGTATGCTTAGGGCATCAAACCATTTGCGAATTTTTTGGTGGCACTTTGTATAATTTGAAAGATGTCCGCCACGGGCAGCAACGTACGTTAAGCCAAATTCAGCCTAATCCGATTTTTAACGGCTTACCGAATACCTTTCAGGTGGGCTTATATCACTCTTGGGGCATTTTGCAAAATTCTTTGGAAAAGACACCGCTTGTTGCCACCGCTGTTTGCGACCAAAACGTGTTGATGGCATTTAAACACCAAAATTTACCGATTTACGGCGTGCAATTTCATCCTGAATCCTTTATTACCGAATATGGGCTTCAAATTTTACAAAATTGGCTCGATATCTAGTCTTAGAGCAAGATTTTTAGCCGAAAATCCGCTATAATCTACCGATTATTTACCTCCTTTTTAAATTTCCTTTTTTTAATTTATAGAGGCGAAACATTTTTCGCCCCAATACTCAAGAGATAGTTTAAATGAAAGATTCCATCATTAATAAATTAGAAAGTTTAAGTGAACGCCACGAAGAGTTACAGGCGTTATTGGGTGATGCCTCTGTCATTTCCGACCAAGACAAATTCCGTGCTTATTCCAAAGAATATTCCCAATTAGAAGAAGTGGTTGGCACATTCAACCGCTGGAAAAAGTTAAACAGCGACATTGAAGACGCTCAATTACTTCTTGATGACCCAGATATAAAAGATATGGCAGCAGAAGAAATTGCCGAAAACAAAGCAGAAATTGAGAACCTTGAGCAACATTTACAAATTTTATTACTGCCAAAAGATCCGAACGATGAATATAATGCATTCCTAGAAATTCGTGCCGGCACAGGTGGTGATGAAGCAGGGATTTTCGCCGGCGATTTATACCGTATGTACAGCCGCTACGCTGAAAGTAAACGTTGGCGAATTGAAGAAATGTCGGCAAACGAAAGCGAACAAGGCGGATACAAAGAGATTATCGTCAAAATCAGCGGCGAAGGTGTTTACGGACAGCTTAAGTTTGAATCAGGCGGTCATCGTGTGCAACGTGTGCCGAAAACCGAATCACAAGGGCGTATTCACACCTCAGCCTGTACGGTTGCGGTAATGCCGGAACTGCCGGAAAGCGAAATGCCGGAAATTAATCCGTCTGACTTGCGTATTGATACCTACCGTTCATCGGGTGCAGGCGGTCAGCACGTTAATACCACCGACTCCGCGGTGCGTATTACCCATATTCCAACCGGCATTGTGGTGGAATGTCAAGACGAGCGTTCGCAACACAAAAACAAAGCTAAAGCAATGGCGGTGCTTGCCTCCCGCATCGTACAAGTGGAACAAGAACGCCAAGCGGCAGAACAAGCAGACACCCGCCGTAACTTACTCGGTTCGGGCGACCGTTCGGATAAAATCCGCACCTACAACTATCCACAAGGGCGTGTAACCGACCACCGTATCAACCTAACAGTTTACCGCTTAGACGAAGTAATGAACGGTAAAATTGATGAGCTGATTCAGCCGATTATTACTGAATACCAAGCGGATCAGTTGGCGGCGTTGTCGGATCAAAATTAAATTACAAGCGGTCAGATTTTGCATAATTTTTGTAAAATTTGACCGCTTGTGAACTAAAGAAAGAGGAATTTCAATATGAAAAAAATATTATTAGCCATAGCAACTACTCTACTTGCTGCTTGTAACAGCTTTATTAACTCAAGCCCTGCGGTAAAAAACGAAGTTATTACACCAATTACCGAGCATTTTGTTGGAGAGTGGGAATGTGCGATGAATGGTGTTGCAGCAACAACCAATAAAGTGAAATTGGGCAAAGATGGCAAAGCAAACTATCTTGGAAATGTAACGCTCCCTGCTGAAAACCCAATCTTTAACTATGCTCTTGAGCGTTCAGGCAGCTGGAAATTTGCAGATAACGCCTTAACTTATAACTTTACCCAGAGCAAAGTTTCTCGTGCTCACGCTGATGAAGTTCAAGCTAATTTACAAGCAAATCAAGAGTTACAAAGTTTAGAGCAGCAATATTTTGATGCATTAAACCAACAAACAAAAAAAGCAGGAAAAACCAAAGTAAGCCTTGCCGTAAGTAACTTTACAACCAAAGCATTTAGCATCGAACAGAAAGTTGCTGAAACTGTACGTTCGGGGAATTGTGTAAGGGTTTTATAATTTACATTGAGAATAGATCGATTTTTTAGCATATATTAATATGGAACCTAACTTCTCTTATCAATGGCAATTTGGCATAAAACCTAATACCTTAGCCAATCTCGTGGTTGCGGGTAGAAAGACTGCAACTTGTTCTGGTTATTGCTTTTATGCGTTAGAAAATCAACCGCTTCCACAAAAAGGTGAAAAACACATTGTATTAGACAGCCAAAATCAAGCTGTCGTGTGTATTCAGCTAAGTGAAGTCTTCATTGAACGCTTTAATGAAGTCACAGAAGAGTTTGCCCTTGCCGAAGGAGAAGGCGACTATCAATCTTGGAAAATTGCCCACCGCGATTTTTTTAAAGGGGAACTCGGCAAGGAGATTGATGAACACTTTGAAGTAGTTTGTGAACGGTTTTACGCGGTAAATATTTTCCCCAAAACTTACGCAGAATGGCTCACCTTCGCCGAACAAACATTGCTCGAAAATGCTGAAAATAACCCTTTTTTAGATGCTAAGTTCGACGTAAATTTGCTCCTACAAGCAGTTACAAAACGCACAAAATCAGCAATTTTTGCGTTTAGCGAAACTATCTTAACCGAAAATGAGCTAAAACAACTTGCCGAATACTTAGCAAGACGTGCAAACGGTGAACCAATGGCATATATTTTAGGCGAAAGGGAGTTTTGGTCGTTACCGTTAAAGGTTTCAACCGCAACTTTAATTCCCCGCCCTGATACGGAGCGATTGGTTGAGTTGGCGTTAGATTTTGCTTACAAGCGGTTAGAAAAGCAAAAAAATTTGCAAATTTTGGATTTAGGCACCGGTACTGGGGCAATTGCGTTGGCAATGGCAAGCGAGCTAGACGATAAAGCTGATATTATCGGGGTGGATTTTCAGTCTGAGGCAGTTAAACTTGCGGAAGAAAATCGCCAAAATCTTGGTTTAAATAACGTACGTTTTATACAAAGTGATTGGTTTTCTGCGATTAAAAATCAGCAGTTTGACTTGATTTTATCCAATCCGCCCTATATTGATGCAGAAGATGGAAATTTAACCGTAGGCGATGTACGTTTTGAACCTTTAACTGCTTTAGTTGCCGATAATCAAGGGTTGAGCGATTTGCAAAAAATTATTGAAAATGCACCGCTTTACTTAAAGCATCAAGGTACATTAATGTTGGAGCACGGCTGGCAGCAAGGCGAGCAGGTAAGAAATTTATTTGATCCAAATTTGTGGGAAAACATCACAACCGTTCAAGATTACGGTGGTAATGATAGAGTTACCCAAGCAATCCTAAAGTAAAGGCAGGAAATGGACGATATTATTGAAGAATTATTGAAAGAGTTGGCAGAGCCGAAAATTAAGATAAGCGATACCGAGTTGAAAAAGTTTCTCTATCGTGAAATCTTACGGCTTACCACGCTAATTGACGATACGGTAAATGAGCAACAAGTATTTGGGCAGATGTCTGCATTAACTAAAAAAGCTCGCTACAACGTCAATGGTGAAGGCGATGAAGAACGAATTAATCAACTGCTCCATTTAGTTTATAAAGAATGGGGATTTCATTGCTACTATGAAGACTATTTCCACACGGAAAATTTATTGCTGAATCAAGTCATCAAAAAACGTCGTGGAATGCCGGTTTCATTAGGAGCTGTGGTGCTTTATTTAGCCTCTGTGCTAGATTTACCTCTTTACCCTGTAAACTTCCCGACTCAATTAGTCTTAAGAGCGGAAATGAAACAGCCGAATGGGGCAACCAAAGTCCGCTTTATTAACCCGTGGAATGGCGAATTTATCAGCATTGAAATGCTCAATAAATGGCTGGAAGGTGAAATAGGCTTTGGTATGGAAGTTACTCCCGATCTTCTTAGAAGAGCCGAGCCACAAGAACTCCTTGAGCGGATTGAAACAGTGTTTAAAATGGCTCTTACCCGTGAAGGGAAATATGAGGAAACATTGCGTTTAATTGAGTACCGCTTAGCAATGAGCCCTGAAGATCCGTATGAAATTCGTGATCGTGGAATGGTATTAGCAAGTATGGATTGTTACCAAGCTGCGTTGGAAGATATTAATTATTTCATCGACCAATGCCCTGAAGACCCTTCCGCTGAAATTCTAAAAATGGAAGTCAAAGGCTTAGAACAAAAAAGCCAAGGAAGCGTGGTACATTAATTATTTAGAATTTATAAACAAGGAAACCCTATGACAGATAAAATCGTAAAAATTGGTAACATTGAAGTAGCGAACAACAAGCCATTTACCCTATTTGGTGGTATGAACGTGCTGGAAAGCCGTGATATGGCACTTAAAGTGTGTGAGCAGTATGTCGAAGTAACCCAAAAATTAAACGTCCCTTATGTATTTAAAGCCTCATTCGATAAAGCAAACCGTTCGTCAATCCACTCTTATCGTGGACCGGGTATGGAAGAGGGGTTAAAAATTTTCCAAGAGCTAAAACAGACTTTTGGGGTGAATATCATCACTGATGTCCACGAAATTTATCAGTGCAAGCCTGTAGCGGAAGTAGTGGATGTAATTCAACTTCCTGCATTCTTAGCCCGACAAACCGATTTAGTGGAAGCAATGGCTCGTACCGGTGCCGTGATTAATGTGAAAAAACCACAATTTTTAAGCCCGGGGCAAATGGGTAATATCGTGGAAAAAATTGCTGAATGCGGTAATGAAAACGTGATTCTTTGCGATCGTGGCACTAACTTTGGTTACGATAATCTAATTGTGGATATGCTTGGCTTCGGTATTATGAAAAAAGTGTCGAAAGGTTGCCCTGTGATTTTTGATGTAACCCATTCTTTACAATGTCGCGATCCGTTCGGTGCTGCTTCAGGCGGTCGTCGTGATCAGGTAACCGAACTTGCTCGTTCAGGTATGGCGATTGGTTTAGCAGGGCTTTTCTTAGAAGCTCATCCGGATCCAAACTCTGCAAAATGTGATGGTCCGTCAGCATTGCCGCTTTCTAAATTAGAAGCCTTTGTTTCACAAATGAAAGCGATTGATGATTTAGTGAAATCCTTTGCTGAAATCGATACTTCAAATTAACACCGTAGGGGCAAATTACAGTTTGCCCCTATAATTCACATTCCTACTCTGCGATTCTCCATTAATAAGGAAGAAGCTATGCTCAATATTGTTTTTCTTGACCGTACAGGTATTCCTGCCACTCACGAAATCCCTCGTCCTAGCTTTGCTCATACTTGGACGGAATACAATTCCACCACAGCCGAGCAAACCTTTGAGCGTGTGAAAGATGCCGATATTATTGTTACCAGCAAAGTGTTACTACAGCGTGATCTGCTGGCTAAATTACCCAAGTTAAAATTAATTGCGATCACAGCAACAGGTACAAATAATGTGGATTTAGAGGCAGCGAAAGCGTTTGGGATTACCGTTAAGAATGTAACAGGCTATTCAACCGTTACTGTGCCGGAACACGTGATTGGTATGATCTATTCCCTTAAACATCGTTTAGCCGATTATTACCGTGATTTGATTACTTCAGACTGCTGGGCAACTTGTGGACAATTCTGCTATGTCGATTATCCAATTCAGGATATTCAAGGCTCAACCTTAGGGATTTTCGGCAAAGGGAATATCGGTGCGGAAGTCGCTCGCCTTGCACAAGCGGTCGGAATGAAGGTGATTTTTGCAGAACATCAAGGAGCAACGGAAATTCGTGAAGGCTATACCGCTTTTGAAGAGGTATTTAAACAGGCGGATATTATTTCCCTACATTGCCCTTTAACCGATAAAACGAAAAATTTGATTAACGACGAAACCTTAGCCTTAATGAAACCAACGGCTTATATTATCAACACCGGGCGAGGTCCGTTAATTGATGAACAGGCACTTTTGAACGCACTTGAGCAAGGTAAAATTGCAGGTGCAGCACTTGATGTATTGGTAAAAGAGCCGCCAGAGAAAGATAATCCGCTAATACTTGCAGCAAGACGTTTACCGAATTTACTGATTACGCCCCACGTTGCGTGGGCAAGTGATTCTGCAGTTACGACACTCGTAAACAAAGTTACACAAAATATGGAAGAATTTGTAGCAACAGGTAAGTAAAAAACCGCTTGTATCGATCTATTTTTAGAAGAACCAAATGAATTTAACCCCTTTTTTTATTGCTTTTCGTTATTTTAGATCGAAAAGTGCAGACCGTTTCGGGCGGCTTGTAACCAACCTTGCAAGCCTTGGCATTGTGCTAGGTGTGATGGCGTTGGTCATTGTGCTATCGATTATGAACGGATTGGAAAATATGCAGAAAAATAATCTGCTTTCTACCTTACCACACGCCATTATTACGCCACAGGAAGGATATTTTTCCAAACAAGAAAAACTCACTTTACCTGCATTTGCCACGCAAAGTGTGGTGATTAACCGTGCGAACGTGGTCATTCAAAGCTCGGAAGGCATTAATGCCGGGCAGCTGATTGGTGTTGAAAATGCTACAGACGATCCGCTATTAGTTGATCAAAATGTGCCTCAATTATTGCCAACAGGTGAATTTAAGGTGCTGGTTGGTTCTCGTTTGGCTAATAAACTTAATTTAAACGTGGGTGATAAATTGCGGTTAATGATTACCGAAAACAGCCAATACACCCCAATGGGACGTGTACCGGTACAGCGTTTATTTGAAATTTCAGGCATTTACCACTCTAATCGTGAGGCGAGCGAATTTACGCTATTTGCCAATTTAGCTGATGTCGGCAGATTACTGAGAATTACCGAAGATCAAGTACAAGGCGTACGTTTGTATCTGCAAGATCCCTTCCAAGTTACCGAACTTGGCAACCATTTTGATGCAGAACGTTACAAAATCAGCGATTGGCGTGAACAAAAAGGCGAATTTTTCCAAGCGGTAAAAATGGAAAAAAATATGATGGGCTTGTTGATTAGTTTGATTATTGTGGTTGCTATTTCAAACATTGTTACCTCATTGAGCCTAATGGTGGTAGATAAACAGGGCGAGATTGCAATTTTGCAAACACAAGGCTTAACTAAAAAACAAGTAATGCAGATTTTTGTATTTCAAGGAGCGATTGTGGGCGTGATTGGCTCAATTATCGGTGGATTGCTTGGCGTGCTGGTAGTGTCTAATTTGGATCAGATTATTCTCTTACTCAACCCGACAATTCATTTACCAACCTTGATTTCAGGTACACAAATTGCGGTGATTGTAGGCATTTCGATTTTACTTTCGCTACTTTGTACCATTTACCCGGCATATCGAGCCTCAAAAATTGAGCCAGCTCAGGCATTAAGATACGAATAAATAACGGAAATAAAATGACAGAATTACTTCGCTGTGAAAATATCAGCAAATTTTATGATGAAGGTGAACAAAAAGTTCAAGTGCTAAAAGATGTTTCGTTTTCGATGAATGAAGGTGAGTTAGTGGCGATTGTCGGTAGCTCCGGTTCAGGTAAAAGTACCTTATTGCATACGCTTGGTGGGCTAGATCAACCCAGTTCAGGCGAAGTGTGGGTGCGTGGACAGTCGTTACAACATTTAAGCTCTGATAAATTAGCCTTATTGCGTAACCAAAACTTGGGATTTGTTTATCAGTTTCATCACTTAATGGCAGATTTTTCCGCTCTTGAAAACGTGATGATGCCAATGTTAATTGGCAAGCAGAATAAAACCGAAGCGGCAAATCGAGCGGAAAAAATGCTACAAGCGGTCGGATTAGCTCATCGAATGACACATCGTCCGTCAGCACTTTCAGGCGGTGAACGCCAACGTGTGGCGATTGCTCGAGCGTTGGTAAACAACCCTGCTTTAGTGCTTGCTGATGAGCCAACCGGCAACCTCGACCAAAAAACGACCGAAAGCATTTTTGAGCTGATTCAACAGCTCAACCAAGAGCAAAACATTGCCTTTTTATTGGTTACGCACGATTTAAACCTTGCGAATAAACTTTCACGCAGCCTTGTAATGCGAGATGGGGTACTAAGCGAGGGAAGCTTATGAGTACGCCCTTTTTTATTAGCTGGCGTTACCAACAGGGCAAACAGAAAAACCGACTGGTTTCGCTGATTTCTTGGTTTTCAAGTATCGGTATTGCACTCGGCGTGGCAGTGTTGATTATCGGGCTAAGTGCGATGAATGGTTTTGAGCGTGAGCTGAATAACCGTGTACTTTCAGTTGTGCCACACGCAGAGCTGGTTTCGTTTCGGGGTAATCAAGCCCACCCCATTGCAGATAGCCAAAAACTAGAAGCATTGGTAAAAAAATCGGAAAATATCACCGCTAGCTCCCCTTTTGTGAGCTTCACTGCCTTAATTGAAAACGGTTCACAGCTTAAAATTGCACAGGTGAGAGGGGTAGATCCACACAAACAAGATCAGGTGAGCAAACTCAGCCAATTTATTCCGGCGGAACAGTGGCAGGCTTTTACTGCTCAGTTTAAAGCTGATGAAGATGGCTTAATTCTTGGAGCAGGTATTGCAAAAGCCCTCGAAGTAGAAGCCGGCGATGAGGTAACATTACTGATTCCCCAACCGACGGAAGACGGCAAATTAGCTCAACCTCTGCGTTTTAATATGCCTGTTACCGGGGTGTTACGCTTAGATGGTCAGTTAGATCATAGCTATGCATTAATTCCGCTCAATAAAGCCCAAGAGCCGATGGAATATCAGCCAAATCAAGTTTCAGGTATTGAAATGAGTTTAAGCAATCCATTTGCGGTGCAAAGCCTTGCGATGCCCCAGCTTAATGGTTATCCGCAGCCACTTTATTTAAATACTTGGATCGAAAAATTCGGCTATATGTATAACGATATTCAGTTGGTTCGTACGGTAATGTATATCGCAATGGTGCTCGTCATTGGTGTTGCTTGCTTCAACATTATCTCTACGCTAATTATGGCAGTAAAAGATAAGCAAGGCGATATTGCAATTATGCGAACACTTGGGGCAAACAATGGCTTTATCCGCCGAATTTTCTTATGGTATGGTTTACTTTCGGGTATGAAAGGGGCTGTATTCGGTATTATTTTAGGCGTAATTTTATCGCTAAATTTGACCGCTATCATTAAAGCAATTGAAGGCTTCTTCGGCGTAAAATTACTTTCAGACGGCGTTTATTTTGTTGATTTCCTACCGAGTGAATTACATTGGCAAGATGTCGGCTATGTACTCATTGCAACTATTGTATTAAGTTTGTTTGCCAGCCTTTACCCAGCTAATCGAGCAACGAAACTAGAACCAGCGAAAGTGTTAAGCGGACACTAAAAAGAAAACAAAAAAGTGGCTAAATAATTAGCCACTTTTTTTCGTTTATTATGGATTAAACGGGAAGAACATAGGAATAAAAATCACGCCTAAAATCCAGAATATAATATTGAGCGGTAAGCCAATCTTGATAAAATCACTAAATTTATAGCCACCTGCCCCATAAACCATCGTATTAGTTTGATAACCAACCGGTGTCATAAAGCTGGTTGCCGCTGCAAACATTACTGCAATAATAAATGGCGAGGCATCAACACCTAAAACTTGAGCCGTTGAAATTGCTATTGGTGTTAGTAACACGGCAGTGCCGGCATTACTCATAAATTCCGTTAATACCGAAGTAAGTAGGTAAAGCACCGCAAGCACCACTAACGGACCAAAATGCCCTACTTTGCCAAGCGTATTATCTACAATAAATTGAGCAGCTCCACTGTTTGCCATAGCCTCTCCAAGGGGAAGTAAACCGGCAATTACTAAAATAATTTTCCAGTCAATGGATTGGTAAGCTTCATCTGCCGTTAAACAACCCGCTAAACACATTGCAACCGCACCAACTAGAGAACTTATCGCAATAGGTACAATGCCGATTGCTGCTGTACCAACTACACCAACCATTACCCATAAGGCAAATTTGGCACGCCAAGATTCTTCTGTTTTCACTAAATCAGAAGAGAGTACGATAAAATCTTTATCTTTGCGTAAATCGTCCATATCTTCTTTTGGTAACGTTAATAACAGGATATCCCCCATTTTAAAGCTGATACCACGCAAACGCTCTCTAATGACTCGGCTACGACGCTGCAATCCTAATACGGTAGCATCTTTATTCCAACGTTGTTGTAAAATCGGAATTGTGCCCCCCACCCAACGTGAAGTTGGGGAAATCATCACTTCTGCTATCATTAAATCATCAAAATCATCTTCATCAAGATCTCGGCGACCATAAACAACGTGATGTAAGCCATATTTTTCACGTGCACCTGATAAATCTGCCGATTCTCCACGCAGTAATATAATGTCGTGTTTCTGTAATATTTGATGGCTTGGAGTAGATAAACGTTCCCCATTTCGTAGTAAACCTACAGCAAACAAACTAAATTCTTCAATTAAACCAGATTCGGCTAAACTCTTACCAATTAAAACAGAATTTTTATTTACTTTTAATTCAGAGACATATTTACCAAATCCTACCCCTTCTTCAAGTTGCAAGCGTGATTCAGGTAATAAGAAGCGACTGGTCAATAATAAATAAACCGTACCAACTAAGAAGAAAATAATCCCTAAAGGAGCAAATTCAAACATTCCGAAGCCTGAATGCCCTTGATTTTGTGCAATGGAGTTTACCAATAAATTAGTTGATGTCCCAATCAGAGTACAAACCCCAGCCATTTGGGAAGCAAAAGATAAAGGAATTAAGGATTTAGACGGTGCGAGATTAATATTTTGTGATGCTGCAATCACGATTGGAATTAATACCGCAACGACTGCTGTATTATTCACAAAAGGCGAAATTGCCGCATTTACGCCACATAATACCAATATGAATACCCAAGGCGTTTTAACTTTTGCCAGTAAGCCACCGATGCTATCTAATGCTCCACTATTCTGTAAACCTGCCGCTAACACAAACATTGCGGTAACAGCAACTGTTGCCGAATTTGAAAATCCACTTAATGCGGATTTAGTATCAATTTGCCCTAATAATACTAATGACGATAAAACTAAAACAGCAACCGCATCCATACGAATTTTTTCAGTTGCAAATAAAAACACCGCAATAAAAGTTACTGCCAGTGTTACTACAATATCCCAAGACATCCTTTTACTCCAACTTTAATATAAATAAGAGCTGCAATCATAAATCAAGCTATTGTGTTTGTCTCTAAATTTTATTAACTTAAAAATAACAAAAAAGCTGATTATACAAATAATCAGCTCTCTATTTCTCATTGATTAACCACGATATTTCTGGTGTTGCTTAACTGCCTTACGAATTTGACGAATATTGGTTCGACGACGATTTGCAGTTACATCCACTTTTGTTTCAGTTTCAGGCTCTAGCCCAACCAATTCACGCAAGTAATTGACCTGCTCAAGCCCCATCTCTTCCCAGCCGCCACGCGGTAAGCCTTTATCTAATTTAATGTTACCGTAACGAATACGGATTAAACGGCTCACTTCCACCCCTTGTGATTCCCACAAGCGGCGAACTTCACGGTTACGCCCTTCGGTTAAAGTTACATCAAACCATTGGTTTAAGCCGGTTCCGCCAACTACTTTAATTTGCTTAAAGTTAGCCGGACCGTCTTCCAACTGCACACCTTTGCGTAAGCGTTGCAACATTGCATCGTCAATATTGCCGAACACACGCACTGAATATTCACGCTCCACTTCACGGCTTGGGTGCATTAAACGGTTAGCAAGCTCGCCATCTGTAGTAAAGAGTAATAATCCCGAAGTGTTAATATCTAAACGCCCAACTGCAATCCAACGAGCCCCCGTTAAACGAGGTAAGCGATCGAACACCGTTGCTCGTCCTTCAGGATCTGAACGTGTACATAACTCCCCTTCCGGTTTGTAGTACATCAACACTCGGCAAACCTCTTTTTGAGCAGGCATTAAATTCACTAAATGCCCATCAATACGGATTTTGGTAGAAGAACTCACTTGCACACGGTCGCCCAAAGTAGCAATTTTTCCGTCTACACTCACACGCCCGCTAGCAATAATCTCTTCCAACTCTCGGCGAGACCCCTGCCCTGCTCGAGCTAAGATTTTTTGTAGCTTTTCGCCCACTACCTTGGCTTTTTTCTCTTGAGATACCGTCTCACTAGCGGTTGTTTTTTCCACTTTTTTTGCAACTCTCACCGTTAATGGCTTAGAAGTTGGACGTTGTGGTTTTTCTGAGGTTTTACCGAATTTGCGTTCAGATTTCTCATTTAATTTCGGCTCGCCTTTTTTGAAAGATGGACGATTATCCGCGTTTCTCTCTGAGCGGAAAGTATGGCTTGGTTTCTTTTGAAAAGTTGTCATAAAGTTCCTTTTGTCGCTTTCACAAGCGTCTGAATTTTAGTAGATCTCCCTTTATGGGAGATAGGGTAATTTTAATTAAACGGCGTTGGATCGCCCGAACCTTCTCGGATAACGACCGGAGCATCTTCGGTTAAATCAATCACAGTTGTCGGTTGTTGCCCTAAATAACCGCCGTGAATGATTAGATCGACCCTATGCTCTAATTGCATACGAATTTCATCAGGGTCAGATTCCGTCATTTCAGTATCAGGCAACATCAACGAGCAAGAAAGAATTGGCTCACCGAGTGCCGCAATTAAAGCTAACGCAATCGCATTATTCGGCACACGAATTCCCACCGTTTTACGCTTTGTCATCAATCTACGAGGCAACTCTTTGGTTGCAGGCAGAATAAAAGTATAAGGGTTTGGCGTGTTATTTTTAATTAAGCGATAGGCTTGATTATTCACTAACGCATAAATAGAAAGTTCAGATAGATCACTACAAACTAAGGTGAAATTATGATTTTCCGGCAATTTACGAATTGCGACAATTCTATCCATTGCGTGCTTATCGCCCATCGCACAACCTAAAGCATAGCCTGAATCGGTTGGATAAACAATCACACCGCCATCTTTAATAATTTCTACCGCTTGATTAATTAATCGTTGCTGTGGATTATCGGGGTGAATATAAAAAAATTGCGTAGTCATCGTCTTCACGCCTTTCGCTTGATAAAAATTGGGCTAATTATACACCAATATGCCCGAAGCTCTATAAATATCTACAATAATTGCTTGACTTATTTATTTTGTACTAGTTTAATAGTACAAAATAAATTTTCTATAGGAATTTGCAATGTCTTATTTAACTATTACCCAAACAGAGCTTCCTTACTTTTCAGATACAACCCATATTTACTATGCGTTATGTGGCGAACGTACGCATACTTTATTATTAGATTCTGCCGAAATTCAAAGCAAAAATAGTTTAAAAAGTTTATTGTTTGCCAAATCCGCTGTGCATATTTTTTGTGAAGATCAACAGGTTACTTTTCACGCCTTAACCAAAAACGGCGAAGCTGTATTGCCATTGATTGAAAAAGTGTTAAACCAACTTTCTCCAGCTCCAATTTGCAAATTTTTAAGCAAAAATGACCGCTTGCAAGCCATATTCCCAACCATCAGCAACTATTTAGATGAAGACAGTAAACTCAAAACCACTACTGTTTTTGATGGTTTACGCACTGTCAGCCGGCTGTTTGCAAATTCAGCATCGCCAATCTATTTAGGTGGTTTATTTAGCTACGACTTAGTGGCGAATTTTATTCCGATGGAAAACATCAGCCTGCAAGATGATGGTTTAAGCTGTCCTGATTACAGTTTTTATTTAGCAGAGCAGCTCGTTACAATCGATCATCAAACAGAAAAAGCAATACTAAATACGTTTTGCTTTGAGCCAAGCGAGCAATCTCACCTCCAACAACAAGCAGTCGAATTTTCCCAAAAACTTGCAAATCTTTCTGAAACCGAGCTTTCACTAGAAATTAAAGCTGCAACAGATGAAGCAACTGCTAATATTGAAGATGAAGACTTTAAGGCGATTGTCCGAAAAATCAAACACCATATTAACATTGGTGATGTATTCCAAATTGTGCCTTCTCGCCGTTTCAGCTTGCCTTGCCCGAACACGCTTGCCAGCTATAAGCAGTTAAAAATTAACAACCCAAGCCCTTATATGTTCTATATGCAAGGAGAAAATTTCACTCTATTTGGGGCTTCGCCGGAAAGTGCGTTGAAATATTCCGAGAGTAACCGCCAGTTGGAAATTTACCCGATTGCCGGTTCTCGCCCTCGTGGATTTGACGAGTGCGGCAACATCGATCCTGAACTAGACAGCCGTTTGGAGCTGGAACTACGCCTAGATCAAAAAGAGCTTGCCGAACATTTAATGTTGGTGGACTTGGCTCGAAATGATGTGGCTAGAGTGAGCGAATCAGGCACTCGCCGTGTGGTGGATTTAATGCAAATTGACCGCTATTCGCAGATTATGCACCTAGTTTCCCGTGTGATCGGCACACTTCGCTTTGATTTAGATGCCCTTCACGCTTACCAAGCCTGTATGAATATGGGTACACTGACCGGTGCACCGAAAATCAAGGCGATGCAACTTATCTACCAAGTAGAGCAACAAAAACGCCACAGCTACGGCGGTGCGGTAGGTTATTTAACTTCAGACGGCAATTTAGACACCTGTATCGTAATCCGCTCAGCCTTCGTACAAAACGGCATTGCTTATGTGCAAGCAGGTTGCGGTGAAGTATTAGATTCCGATCCGCAATTAGAAGCCGATGAAACCCGCCACAAGGCACGAGCAGTGTTAAAGGCGATAGGGCAAGTAAATGCAAAGGCGAGAGTATAAGGACGAACTATGGCAAACATTCTTTTTATTGATAACTTCGACTCTTTTACCTACAACTTAGTCGATCAATTCCGTGAATTAGGGCATCAAGTTACGATTTTCCGTAATGATTACCCCCTAGCGGATTTCTTAGACAAAGCCTTAAACACGCCTGACTGCTTGGTCGCACTTTCTCCCGGTCCGGGCAACCCGGCTGAAGCAGGCAATTTATTAGAAATTATCCGCCAATTAAAAGATAAAGTACCGATGATTGGAATCTGCTTGGGTCATCAAGCCTTAATCGAAGCCTTTGGTGGAAAAGTGGTGCATACCGGCACGGTGTTACACGGCAAAGTTTCCCGCATTGAACACGATAATCAAGCGATGTTTGAAGGTATCAATAACCCAATGCCTGTGGCACGTTACCATTCATTAATGGGCGATGATTTGCCAGAAGAATTTGAAGTAAACGCCAAATTCGAGCATATCGTGATGGCAATTCGCCACAAAACTTTGCCAATTTGCGGCTTTCAATTCCACCCTGAATCCATTTTAACGGTAGAAGGCACAAAATTACTCAAACAGTCGGTAGAATGGTTGTTAGGGGCAAAAAATGATTAGTGTATATGGTCTAAAGCAGACATTGGCAGACCGCCGACCCCAAATTGCCGAAGTCATTTTTGACTGCTTGGAAATGAGCTTAGGCGTGCCGAAACAACGCCACGCCTTGCGTTTTGAGCTGTTAGAGGCAGAAAATTTTTATCCGCCAATTAATCGTAGCGAAAATTTCATCGTTATTGAAATTAACCTGATGCTTGGACGGAGCGAACAAATCAAAAAACGGCTGATTAAAGGCTTATTTAGCTCATTGCAATCAAAAGTCGGGATTATGCCGATAGATGTGGAAATTACTATTAAAGAACAGCCCGAACACTGCTGGGGCTTTCGAGGAATGACCGGCAATGAAGCAACCGATTTGGAATATCAGGTACACCGCTAATCGGTTGATACATCAAGCGGTCAAATAAGGAAAATTTTATGCAAAAATTACTTGATAAATTATTCGCTAACCAAGCCTTAACCCAAGCGGAATCTCACGCTTTGTTTAGCGAAGTGGTGAAAGGCAACCTTTCCAACGAACAATTAGCCGCTGCCTTGATTGCGTTAAAACTACGAGGCGAAACGGTAGAAGAAATTGCCGGAGCCGCCACAGCAGCGTTAGAAAATGCTAATCCGTTCCCTACCCCGGATTACCCTTTTGCCGATATTGTCGGCACAGGCGGCGATGGACATAACACCATCAATATTTCCACCACCTCAGCGTTGGTTGCAGCGACAATGGGCTATAAAATTGCCAAACACGGCAACCGCAGCGTATCCAGCAAAACAGGCTCAAGCGATGTTCTTACCCATTTAGGCATTAATGTTGACGTAACACCACAAACCGCACGCCTAGCCTTAGATGAAGCCGGTATCTGCTTTTTATTTGCCCCAATGTACCACAGCGGTTTTAAATATGCTGCACCGGTTCGCCAAGCATTAAAAACCCGAACCCTCTTTAATATTTTAGGACCACTTATCAATCCGGCACACGCCAAACGCCAGTTACTTGGGGTTTATTCGCCAGAACTCGTAAAAGTTTATGCCGAAACTGTCAAAACGTTAGGCTATGAGCATACGATTGTCGTTCACGGAGCAGGCTTAGATGAAGTTGCCATTCACGGCGAAACCTTAGTGGCAGAAATTCAAAACGGACAGATTGACTATTACACTCTCACCCCTGAAGATTTCGGCATTTCACGCCATTCTCTTGAAGATCTCAAAGGCGGAGAGCCTGCAGAAAATGCAGAAAAAATCACCGCTATCTTACAAGGTAAAGGCGAAGCCGCTCATATTGATGCGGTGGCGGTAAATGTAGCATTGTTGATGAAACTGTTTGGAAAAGCTGATCTTAAAGCAAATGTCGCAGAGGTTAAAAACACCCTTGCCAGTGGAAAAGCATTTGAAACTTTGAGAAAATTAGCCACATATCAATAACTATATCGTAGAGGCGAGTTTTAACCAGCCTCTATTAACGATCGACTAACAGCCCTAACTAAAGTGAAAAAAAGCATTTACGACACCCCGATTTTCTTTGAACGCTACCAACAACTTCGACAAAACCCGATTAGTATGAATGAGGTCGTAGAAAAGCCGACAATGTTCTCGCTACTGCCTGATTTAAAAGGCAAAAAAGTGTTGGATTTAGGTTGTGGAACTGGGGTTCATCTCGCCCATTATTTAAGTTTAGGGGCAGAAAAAGTGGTTGGATTAGATTTATCCGAATTAATGCTACAGCAAGCCGAAACCGAGCTTTCCGCACAATACCAAAAAGGAAAAGATTTCTCGCTCTACTGCTTGCCGATGGAGCGTTTAGATGAAATTCAAGAGAGCGATTTTGATGTCGTTACCAGTTCTTTTGCCTTTCACTATATTGAGGATTTTGCCTCGCTCCTTGCAAAAATTTCGGCAAAAATGACCGCTTGTGGCACGCTGATTTTCTCTCAAGAACACCCGATTGTTACGTGCTACAGAGAAGGATACCGTTGGGAAAAAAACGAAGCAAAACAACAAGTGGCTTATCGGTTAAATTATTATCGAGATGAGGGCGAGCGGGATCGCAGTTGGTTTCAGCAATCGTTTAAAACCTACCATCGCACAATGGCGACCATTTTAAATCAGCTTATTCAAAGTGGATTTAACATTCTGCAAGTGGAAGAGCCGATGCTTACTGAGCAGCCTGAATGGCATAATGAATTTAAAGATTTACAACATCGTCCGCCATTGCTATTTGTAAAAGTACAAAAACAAAAATAGCAAACAGCGAGTTATCAATGTGGTTATTTTACAATCAATTAAACATTATTTTTTAAAATTTGATTGCTCAATTTTCGTGAACCCACTATTATTTGTACTACCAGTACGGAGCGGTAGTTCAGCTGGTTAGAATACCTGCCTGTCACGCAGGGGGTCGCGGGTTCGAGTCCCGTCCGTTCCGCCAATAAATTTAAGCCTCTGAGAAATCAGAGGCTTTTTTGTTTCTGTCAAACGATAATCAACTTCTGTAACTGACTTATGCCATTCAACCTTGTGCTGGTTAAATTCGGTGAAATTTTCAGCTCATCAAACATTTCTCGTAAATTAAAATTCTCAAGTTCCTCTACAGATTTTTCGGTAAGTGCCGTTACTACAATAAATAAAATCCCCTGCATTAAACGGGCATCGCTATAGGCTTCAACCTTGCGTGGCGAGAGCTGAAACTGAAACCATAATCGGCTTTCACAACCTTCAATTTCGGGTAATTCGGCAAGCTCTTCTTCTGTTGGTTTTGGTAACTGACGGCTAAATTGAATTAACAAGCGGTATCTTTCTTCCCACGATTTGCAATTTTCAAATTTTTGGTAAATCTCTGCTAATGTCATAGTATCCTCAATAAATTTGCAAAAGATTTTAACAATCTGACCGCTTGTTGTTAATGATTTTCTGAAAATTTGCTAGAATAGAGCGATTTTCGTATTACGATAGAGGAAATGATAATGGCATTAGTTCCAATGGTGGTAGAACAGACCTCAAAAGGCGAACGTTCTTACGACATTTATTCACGCTTATTAAAAGAGCGTATTATTTTTTTAAACGGTCAAGTTGAAGACCAAATGGCAAATTTAATTGTGGCACAACTGCTCTTTTTAGAAGCGGAAGATCCGGAAAAAGATATTTATTTATACATTAACTCGCCGGGTGGTGTAGTAACGGCAGGGCTTGCAATTTACGATACAATGAATTTTATTAAACCTGATGTGGCAACTCTTTGCACCGGGCAAGCGGCTTCAATGGGGGCATTTTTACTTTCCGCCGGAGCAAAAGGCAAACGCTTTGCACTTCCACACGCACGAATTATGATCCACCAACCTTTGGGTGGGGCGAGAGGTCAAGCAACCGATATTCAAATTCAAGCAGAAGAAATTTTACGTTTGAAAGAGATGCTTACCCACAGAATGGCAGAGCATAGTGATCAGCCTTTTGAGAAAGTAGCAGCGGACACCGAGCGTGATAATTTTATGTCTGCCAAAGAAGCAGCTGAATATGGCTTAATCGACAAAGTTTTAACCTCTCGCAGTGAGGTGGCATAATGGCGTTTGAAAAAGAACCACATTGCAGTTTTTGCGGTAAAAAACGCACCGAAGTCGATCAGTTAGTAGAAGGTACTGAAGGCTATATTTGTAACGAATGTATTGAAGAATCTTACGCTCTGCTACACGGCGAAGAAGAGCCGCTAATTGATGAAAGCCAAGAAGATGAAGCGAGTTTCTTCACAAATGTCCCAACGCCGCACGAGTTACATCAACACTTAGATGATTATGTCATCGGGCAAGAACACGCCAAAAAAGTACTTTCTGTGGCAGTTTACAATCACTACAAACGTTTAAGAAGTGCGTTATCAAATTTTGATGCTACAAATGGTGTGGAATTAGGTAAAAGTAATATCTTATTAATCGGACCAACAGGGAGCGGTAAAACTTTACTGGCAGAAACGCTTGCTCGCCGTTTAAATGTGCCGTTTGCGGTTGCCGATGCAACAACCCTTACCCAAGCTGGCTATGTGGGTGAAGACGTGGAAAACGTTATTCAAAAATTATTGATGAAATGCGATTTTGAAGCAGAACAAGCGGAACGTGGCATCGTCTTTATTGATGAAATCGACAAAATCACCCGCAAATCGGAAAGTGCTTCAATTACCCGAGATGTTTCGGGTGAAGGCGTGCAACAAGCCTTATTAAAACTGCTTGAAGGCACGGTAGCTAATATCAATCCGCAAGGTGGTCGTAAGCACCCGAAAGGCGAAACTATTCCGGTGGATACTTCCAAAATCCTATTTATTTGTGGTGGGGCGTTTGCAGGTTTAGATAAAATTGTAGAATCTCGCACAAATACGCAGGGCGGTATTGGCTTTGGTGCGGCATTGAGAAAAGATAAAGATCGCCAAGATTTAACAGAATTATTCAAACAAGTTGAGCCTGAAGATTTGGTTAAATTCGGCTTAATTCCTGAGTTAATCGGTCGTTTACCTGTAGTTACGCCACTACAAGAGTTAGATGAAGAAGCCTTGATTCAGATCTTAACCGAGCCTAAAAATGCAATTATCAAGCAATACCAAGCCTTATTCGAAATGGAAGGCGTAGAATTACACTTCACCAAAGAAGCATTAATCGCCATTGCAGGCAAAGCCATTGCCCGTAAAACAGGGGCTCGCGGTTTACGTTCAATCGTAGAAAACTTGTTGCTTGATACAATGTACGATCTCCCAACCTTAAATGCGAAAAAGGTAACTATCGGCAAAGGTTGTGTGGAAAACGGCGATAAGCCGAAGGTGGAATAATAGTTACGAAATATTTGAAAGTTTAGAGGATTTTTAAACAAAAAATTTCAAACTATTTACAATAAGGGAAGAATGTAATGGAACCAAAATTTACCATTAACCATAAAATAGTTAATTATATTGTGGATATTTCTTCCCTTGTTGGTCGGCTATCATTAGAAAAACGGGATCTGCATTTACGGAAAGAGCAACGTATTCGTTCAATCCAATCCTCATTGGCGATTGAAAGCAACCCTTTGACTCTAGAGCAAGTTACAGGTATTTTAAACGGTAAACGTATTCTTGCTCATCCTAAAGATATTAGAGAGGTCGAGAATGCTTACCAAGCATACGATCTTGCTTTTACGCTAAATCCATATAAATCCAAAGATTTACTACTTGCTCACAAACTACTCACTCAAGATCTGATTAAAGAGTCAGGGAAATTTAGAAACAGAGAAGTTGCTGTCTATAGTGGAGAAAATATTGTCCACATTGGTGCTAAAGCTGATTTTGTCCCTAAATTAGTTCAAAACTTACTTAAATGGGCAGAAAAGAGTGAAGTCCATACATTAATCAAAAGCTGTATTGTTCATTTTGAGTTGGAAATAATCCACCCTTTTGCAGATGGAAATGGCAGAATCGGGCGTTTATGGCAAAGTTTAATTTTAAGTCAGTGGGATTCACTTTTTGAATGGCTTCCTATTGAAACTATCGTATATCAGCATCAACAGCGTTACTACCAAGCACTTAATAGTAGCAATATAAAAAACGATTCTACCGATTTTATTGAGTTTATGCTTGAGGCAATCCTTACGACATTAAATGCTTATTCAATAAATAAAATGAGCGATAAAATGAGCGATAAAATAAGCGATAAAATAAGCGATAAAGAGCAATTGATCTTCCAAAGAATAAAAAGCTATTTATCTGAAAATGCGATGATTACCAACCAAAAAGCCGTACAGTTACTAGAATTAAGTCCAGCCACAGCAAGACGATACCTAGCAAAATTTGTGAAACTCGGTTTACTGACAGCACAAGGTGAAAATAAAAATAGAATTTATTATATTGAGTAATATCAAATGAAAATCTGGCAAACAAAATCCCTTATTACTTGGCTGCTCGCACCGTTCTCATTGCTGTTTTGGTTGATTAGCAACGTTCGCAAGCGGTTATATTCTTGGAATATTTTGCAATCGTATCGCTCACCTGTGCCGGTGTTGGTTGCGGGCAATATTTCTGTTGGCGGTAATGGCAAAACTCCCGTGGTGGTTTGGTTGGTGGAACAATTACAACAACGCGGAGTAAAAGTGGGCGTGATTTCTCGCGGTTATGGTGGGAAAAATAAAGTATTTCCACAGCTTGTTACACAGCAGAGTTCTGCTGAAATGGTGGGCGATGAGCCAGTGTTGATTGTGCAACGCACTAATGTACCATTGGCGGTTTCCCCTAACCGTCAGCAAAGTATTGAATTATTACTTAGCCAATTTGAGTTAGATTTAATCATCACCGATGATGGATTGCAGCACTACGCACTACAGCGAGATTTGGAATGGGTGGTCGTTGATGGTAAAAGACGTTTCGGCAACGGTTTTGTCTTACCTGCCGGTGGATTGCGTGAGCTGCCAAGCCGTTTAAATTCGGTAGATGCCATCATTTGCAACGGCGGAATTGCCAAGTCAAATGAACATTTAATGAGCCTAGAGCCAAGTTCAGCGGTTAATCTTCTAACTAATGAATATAGACCTTTAAGTGAATTTAGCCAACATTGTGTCGCCATTGCAGGAATCGGGCACCCGCCTCGTTTTTTCACGATGTTGGGGAAATTAGGCATTCCGCTTGCCAAAACGCAAGGCTTTGCCGATCATCAAGATTTTGATGCCAATCAACTGAAAGCATTAGCTGACAGCCAAACTCCATTATTGATGACGGAAAAAGATGCGGTAAAATGCAAAGCCTTTGCGGAAGAAAATTGGTGGTATGTGCCGGTTTCTGCAAAATTCTCCGAAAAATCGACCGCTTGTTTAATCGAACAAGTGATGAATAAAATCAAAAAAGGAACAACCTAAGATGAATGAAAAATTACTGAATAATCTGGTCTGCCCGATTTCCAATGAAAAATTGGAGTGGGACAAAGAAAACGACCGTTTAATCAATCGTAAACTTAACATTACCTACCCGATTAAAAACGGCATTCCTGAATTGTTACCCGAAGCAGGGAAAGCTTTATAAAGATAGGGCTGATTTAAATCAGCCCTTTGTTTTATTTGAATAAGTTACCCAAAATTCCTTTAGCCGCTTGGGCTAATAAGTCATCAGCCCCCAGATTTTTTAAATCATCTACATTGCCGTTTGGGGTCAAAGTATCCACGATTTTAGGGAGTAGCTGAGCTAATAAATCACTCGCATCTGTCGCATCCACACCGGCGTCTTGAGCTGCATTTTGAATATTTTCTTGACCAAAAACATTACTGATTTGCTCGCTTGATACCGGAGCATTATCTTCATCGCTGCTAACCCAAGTGCGTAATAAATCGTCTAAGCCGCCTTCTTGGAATTTAGCGATTAAACCTTCCACACCACCTTGTGATTGCAGTAAGTTTTGAATTAATTGAATTGCGGTTGATTGGTTGTTGCCGCCCAAAACAGACGATGCCAATGAACCTAAAATATTACCTAACATAATTTCTCCTAGACAAGCGGTCGTTTTTTCTCATAATTTTGCAAAAAATCGGTGAAATTTAACCGCTTGCAATACTGATTAACGAGCTAAAATCGCTCGCACTCTTTCCAAATCTTCCGGCGTGTCCACCCCAACTTGTGGGGCTTCTTTTGCCAGTTCGATATGAATTTTTTCGCCATACCATAAAGCACGCAACTGCTCTAAGGATTCTAATTGTTCCAATGCCGTTGGCTGCCAAGCCACATACTGTTTCACAAAACCGGCACGGTAAGCGTAAATGCCGATATGGCGTAAGTAGCCTTGTGAAACAATAAAACTATCATCGCAATCCGGAAAGCTATCTCTGGCAAACGGAATTGAGGCACGCGAGAAATATAACGCCATACCGTTTTTATCCGCTACTACTTTCACTGCGTTTGGATTGAATAACTCCTCACGAGTTTCTAACTTCACACCAAGTGTTGCCATATTCACTTGGAAACTATCTAAATTGCGAGCAACCTGAGCGACAATCACAGGTGGAACTAGCGGCTCATCGCCTTGAATATTGACGATAATTTCATCATCGGCAATTGCCATTTTGTCGATCACTTCTGCCAAACGCTCAGTGCCTGAATTGTGCTTGTCTGACGTCATACACACTTCCGCCCCAAAGGCTTTAGCAGTGGCTTCAATTTCGGGGTGATCGGTGGCAATAATTACTCGAGTTGCCCCAGAAAGTTGGGCTTTTTCCCAAACGTGTTGGATCATCGGTTTGCCGGCAATATCCAACAACGGCTTGCGAGGCAAGCGGCTAGAGGCATAACGTGCCGGAATAATCACGGTAAAATTCATCACAGTTCCTTATGCTTCTTGAGCATCTAAAAAACGTTCCGCATCAAGGGCTGCCATACAGCCTGTTCCGGCTGAAGTAATGGCTTGGCGGTAGTTGTGATCCATTACATCACCGGCAGCAAATACGCCTTCAACCGAAGTCGCTGTTGCGTTGCCTTCTAAGCCTGATTTCACTTTGATATAGCCGTTTTCAAGCTCTAACTGCCCTTCAAAAATGCCGGTATTCGGTGCGTGCCCAATTGCTACGAAGAATCCATCAACTTTAATTTCTTCGGTTAGTTCTTCTTTAGTTGATTTTAAACGTAAACCGGTTACGCCCATATTATCGCCCAACACTTCTTCGACTGTGCGGTCGGTGTGCAGAATGATTTTGCCTTCTTCAATACGTTTTTGTAGGCGACCTAATAAAATTTTCTCGGCACGGAAGCTATCACGGCGGTGAACCAAATGCACTTCGCTCACTAAATTCGCTAAATATAATGCTTCTTCAACCGCGGTATTGCCGCCGCCAACTACCGCAACAGGTTTATTGCGATAGAAAAAACCATCACAAGTTGCACAAGCGGAAACACCTCTGCCTTTGAATTTTTCCTCAGACGGCAAGCCTAAATATTTTGCCGATGCCCCTGTAGCAATAATTAATGCATCACAAGTAAAAGTGTTTAAATCACCTTTTAAGGTAAATGGGCGTTTAGAAAGATCTACACTGTGGATATGGTCAAACACAATTTCAGTTTCAAATTTTTCGGCGTGCTTGAGCATTTTATTCATTAATTCCGTGCCGGTAGTATGCTCAAATTCACCCGGCCAGTTTTCGATTTCATCAGTAGTGGTTAATTGCCCACCTTGTTGCATCCCCGTAACTAATACAGGGTTTAAGTTAGCACGAGCGGCATACACCGCAGCGGTATAGCCAGCAGGACCTGAGCCTAAAATTAAAAGTTTTGCGTGTTTAGTTGTCATAATCAATCCTCTGAATGAAATTAGCATCTATTTTATCTTAAATTCACATTTAACTCCATTTTCGCTTTCGCTCACATTTTTTTGATTTTGTGACAAACTTAACAGAAATATCAGCATTTTTCCTGTAGATTAGAACAACTTCACTCACTTCTAAAAGGAGAAAACTTATGAAAAAGCTTATTAATTCAATTGAAACCGTGTTAGATGAACAACTCTCCGGTTTCGTAAAAGCACATTCTGACTTAATATTAAATAAAGAACCTGTCTATATTTATCGCACACCACCAAGTAATCAACCGAAAGTCGCTTTAATTTCAGGCGGTGGAAGCGGACACGAGCCAATGCACGCCGGTTTTATTGGAAAAGGAATGCTTGATGGGGCTTGCCCGGGAGCAATTTTCACCTCGCCAACACCGGACCAAATGTTTGAATGTGGTTTAGCACTAGATCGTGGCGAAGGCGTTTTGTTAATCATCAAAAACTACACCGGTGATGTACTAAACTTTGAAACGGCAACTGAATTATTGGCAGACAGTGGTGTTCAAGTGGCGACCGTATTGGTTGATGATGACGTGGCTGTAAAAGACAGCCTCTATACCGCCGGTCGCCGCGGTGTTGCCAATACCGTGTTGATTGAAAAATTACTTGGTGCAGCCGCAGATAAAGGCTATTCCTTAACCGAACTGGCTGAGCTCGGTAACAAACTCAATAATAATGGGCATTCAATCGGCATTGCACTTGGGGCTTGTACCGTTCCTGCCGCAGGTAAGCCATCGTTTACCTTAGCAGAAAATGAAATGGAGTTTGGTGTGGGTATTCACGGCGAACCGGGCATTGAACGCCGTCCGTTTGAGAATTTAGATAAGACTGTCAAACAGATGTTTGAAACTTTAATTGCTCACGGCGATTACACTCGCACAATTCGCCACTGGGATAATCAAAATCAGCAATGGAATGAAGTGGAAGAAAGTAAGCAAGCCTTACAAAAAGGCGATTGTGTTATCGCTCTTGTGAATAATCTTGGCTCGGTGCCGCTTTCAGAACTTTACGCAGTTTATGATGCCCTTGAAAAAGAGAGCCATGCTTTTGGTTTAACTATTGAACGTAGCCTTGTCGGTTCTTATTGTACCTCACTGGATATGCAAGGAATGTCAATCACCTTACTCAAAGCCGATGATGATATTCTACAATTATGGGATGCACCGGTTAATACACCTGCATTACGCTGGGGCGAATAATCACATTGAAGGAAAAAGTATGAAAATATCAAAACAACAAATTTTAAAATGGCTTGAATTATGCCAACAAGTAATGGACGAAAAGCGTGATTATTTGACCGAGTTGGATACCGTTATCGGTGATGGAGATCACGGCTTGAATATGCAGCGTGGCTTTAGCAAAGCAATTGAAAAAGCTAAAACGGTGGAAGACAAAGACATCGGCACAATTTTAAAGACGGTCGGAATGACCTTACTTTCACAAGTTGGCGGTGCAAGCGGTCCACTTTACGGTACATTTTTCATTAAAGCTGCTCAAAGCACAAATGCAAAAGAAGCTCTCAGCTTTTCAGATCTGCTACTCTGTTTAGAGCAAGGGGTTGAAGGCATTGTGCAACGAGGGAAAGCAGAAATTGGCGACAAAACAATGTGCGATCTGTGGTTGCCTTTGCTGGAAGAGCTAAAAAAAGCAGATACCTCTCAATCAATTGGCTCAATTTTGTTACAAGCGGTCGAAAAAGCAGAACATTTTGCAAATCAAACGATTCCACTTATTGCTAAAAAAGGACGAGCCAGCTATCTGGGAGAACGAAGTGCAGGGCATCAAGATCCGGGAGCAACATCGAGTTATTACATTTTTAAAGCCTTAGCAGATGCAGTGCAATAAGGAGCTACAATGGTTAATTTAGTAATTGTTTCCCATAGCGCAAAACTGGCTGAAGGGGTTGCAGAAATTCTTTTGCAAATGACTCAAGGTGGTTGTCAGATTGCTGTTGCAGGGGGAATTGACGATGCGGAGAATCCGATCGGCACTGACGCCGTTAAAATTATGCAGGCGATTGAATCGGTCTTTACACCTGATGGTGTGATTGTTTTTGTCGATTTAGGCAGTGCAGTATTAAGTACCCAAACCGCCATTGATTTACTCGAACCGGAAATTGCCGAAAAAGTGGTTATCAGCTACGCACCTTTAGTGGAGGGAGCTTTTGCTGCGGTGGTAGCAGCATCAGCCGGTGATAGCTTAGAGTTAATTTTAAAAGAAGCCAATGAAGCTGCTCAACTTAAACAAGAGCAGGCTGAATAATCTAAATTCACAAACAAAAATGCCGTAATCAATTACGGCATTTTCATTTCATTAATATAACAGAGAATAAAGCTGCCTTCTGAATTTAGGCACAATAGGATCTGTTCCAAGTGCTGATAATATGGCTAAAAATTGGTTTTTCAGCTCGCCGTTTGATACATTCAAATCTGACTTCAACCAATCAAATAAGAGCGTTAAAGCTTCTTCATTTTTGTGAGCTTGGTGTAATTGATTAGCCAGTTTAATCGCAATTTCAGGTGTTTTGCTTTGAGCATAATCGGCTTGCAACTGTTGCAACTCGGGGGATTCACTCGCCTGCTCTAATAACTCGATTTGAGCCTGCAAACCGTGCCAGCGGCTGTCTCTGTCTTGAATTGGAATAGCTTTTAAGATTTCACGAGCCGGCTCAACATTTCTCATTGCGATATAAGTTTCAGCATAGAGCAAAGCAAAATCGCTGTTTTTCTTGTCCGTCATTTCCCAAGCAGCTTTTAATAGAGGCAATGCTTCATCGTAACGTTGATCTTGTAGAAGCTCTAAGGCTTGGTGAAATTTAAGATCTTCCTCTTTCGGCAGAATGTTAGCAAGCCGAATTCGCAACTCTTGCTCACTTACCGCACCTTGAATAGCATCAATAGGCTGACCGTTCGAGAAGAGATAAAGCGTTGGAATTTGTTGAATGCGAAACTGTGCGGCTAATGTCTGCTGTTCATCGCAGTTAATCGTTGCCAACAAAAATTGCTGTGGATTTTCATCCGCAATACGGCGGAGTAAGGCATCCATTTCTAGCGAGGCAACCTCACGGGGAGAAATAAAATGGAACACTGTAGGCATTTGCCCAGCGGCACTCCACACTTCACTAAAATTTTGTTCGTTTACATTTACCAAATAGTCCATAAAAACCTTCTTTAAGCTAAAAATTACATTTTATATTGTAGCGTTAATAAGAGGTTTCAATAGGTAGCCCGTTTCTTTCCCACGCTTCAAAACCACCTTTTACGCTGTAAACGTTTTCAAATCCCTGCTCAATCAAAAATTGAGCGGTACTTTGGCTACTCACCCCGTGATAACAAATGACAACAACAGGATCATCATAATCAACTTCATCTAAAAATTTGCCGTAGCTTTGGTTAGTTAAATGAAAAGCATCTTGTGGGTGGCTATAAACATAGCGGCGAGCATCACGCACATCGGCAAGTACCGCACCGTCGTTTTCAATCATCTCCCACGCTTGCTGGGGAGTAATTTCTTTAAATGTAATATCAGTCATAATTTATCCTCAAAAATGGCGAAACTATACCACAAAATAGCGAAGGTATCGGCGATTATTTCAAGTTGAAAAATTGATGTTTGTCTTATATAATTGCGAACTATTTTCAAATGCAAGATTTATCCATTTTTTATTTGAGGTTTTATATGAATCAACTTTTTCATTTTTTAGAACGTTATACAGACTTCGTTATTTTAGGCTTACTAGGCTTATTAAGCGTTATTTGCGTGTGGAAAGCAATTGAACGTATTATGTTCTATTCAAAAGTGGATATTTCCAAATATAGCACTTTGGAAGAATTAGAAATCGACTTAACCCACAACCTAACTACCCTTTCTACTATTGGCTCAAATACACCTTATATCGGGCTATTAGGCACAGTTATTGGTATTCTTCTCACCTTCTACAACTTAGGACAATCAGGTGGCGATATTGATGCTGCCGCTATTATGGTAAATCTTTCCTTAGCATTAAAAGCAACTGCCGCAGGTATTTTAGTAGCGATTATTGCAATGGTGTTCTATAACGGTTTTGGTCGTAAAGTAGAAGAAAACAAGTTGAAATGGTTAGCTCTACAGGCTAAAAATCATCAAGCGGTCTAATTTCCTCTATTTTTTGCAAATTAAGAAGGCATAAAGATGAAAAAATTTGATGAAATCAACATCATCCCATTTATTGATATTATGTTGGTATTGTTGGCTATCGTGTTAGTTACAGCCTCTTTTATCTCACAAGGTAAAATTCAAGTGAATGTACCAAAAGCGACAACAACACAGCCAATGCAAGCAGATGAACTTGCTAAACTTTTGACCATTACTGAAAACAATGAATTTTTCTTTAATGATAAACCTATCACAAAAGAGCAGCTTGTGGCAGAGGTTTCAACTTGGGATAAAAGCCAAAAAGTTTCGCTTAAAGTCGATGGTGCAGTTGCTTTTGAAAAATTTGTGGAATTAACTGATGTTTTATCTGCAAATGAGATCAAAAATGTGGCAATTATTACTAAAAAAGAAACCGTTGCTACACCGGCTGCTAATACGCCAGCCTCGCCTAATCAAGCACCAATAACGCCTTAATAGGATAAGAGAGATGAAAAAACACCATTCTCGAATCGGATTAATTGCCTCACTAGCCATTCACGGTGCATTGATTGGTGGTAGCTTTGCTTTACTTAATGAGCAAAAAATCGAAAAAGCGGCAGAGCAAAATTCGCTTTCAATGGAAATGGTTGCTGCTTTATTAGAGCAACCACAGGTGGCAGTTTCACCTGATCCTATTGAAGAAGTAAAGGAAGCTGCTCCAACACCCGAACCAGAGCCTCAACCCGAGCCAAAACCTGAACCTGAAGCTATTCCTGATCCAGTCATAAAACCGAAAAAAGAAGAGCCGAAAAAGGAAAAGCCAAAGGAAGAAAAACGTAAAGAACGTCCAAAAGAGAAAAAAGAAAAACCAAAAGAAGAAAAACGTAAAGAGAAGCCAAAAGAGCCAGAAAAGCCTCAGCAAAAACCGATCAAAGCATTAGAGCGTGGTCCTGAGGTAAAACAAGGTATTGTTGCAAAAGCCATTCCAAATGCTGTACAAGGCGAAAAAATGGTTTCAGGAGTTGTAGGCGGACAAAAAGGTGGCTCATTGAATTCAACCTCTACGACAGGGAGTAACGTAACAGGGGGCAATGCAAGCGAACTTTCAGCCTATAAAACCGCATTACAGCGTGCGTTACAACGCAAGGCAAATAATTCATACCCTCAGCGTGAAAAGATGATGCGGAAAACAGGCACGGTAACCATTAAATTTACCATTACCTCATCCGGTGCAATTTCAAATGTTTCTGTAGTAAATTCATCGGGTAACAGTAATTTGGATAATGCAGCGGTAAAAAGTGCACAGGCAGTGAGTATGCCACCGCCACCGGCAGGTTTCCCACCTTCAGTTACCGTACCAATTAGATTCTCTCTTGAATAAAAAAACACCCTCAGAAGCAATCGCTTTTGAGGGTGTTCATCTTTAAAACTATAATTAGTCTTGTGTTTCGCCTAGTAAAGCCAACTCTCGAGCTTTAATTTGGTTTTTCAGAATGTCCACTAAGTCTGAAACGAGGTAAGTGCCTAAGTCTGCACCTTTGCGGGTACGTACAGATACTTTGCCTTCAGCGATCTCTTTATCACCGCAAACAAGCATATAAGGCACACGGCGTAAGGTGTGTTCACGCACTTTGAAACCAACTTTTTCGTTACGAAGGTCAGCTTTCACACGAATCCCTGCATCGCTTAAGGTTTTCACTACTTGTTGTACATAATCTGCTTGGCTGTCGGTAATATTCATTACCACTGCTTGCACAGGGGCTAACCAAGTTGGGAAGAAACCTGCGTATTCTTCGGTAATAATACCGATGAAACGCTCAATAGAGCCAAGAATTGCACGGTGAATCATCACGGGTGTACGGCGACCATTATCTTCCGCCACATAAGAAGCTTCTAAGCGACCCGGTAGGGCGAAGTCTAATTGCACTGTACCACATTGCCATTCTCGACCTAAGCAATCACGAAGTGCAAACTCAATTTTCGGACCGTAGAATGCACCTTCGCCTTCTTGGATTTGATACTCTAAACCATTGTTGCGAAGTGCGTTTGCTAAGCCTTCTTCCGCTCTGTCCCACATTGCATCATCACCAATACGGTTTTCCGGACGGGTTGAAAGTTTAACCGCAATGTTAGTAAAACCGAATGTGCTGTAAATATCGTACACCATTTTGATACAGCTTGTTACTTCAGACTCAATTTGTTCTTCAGTACAGAAAATATGTGCATCATCTTGGGTAAAACCACGTACACGCATTAAACCGTGTAAAGAACCGGACGGCTCGTTACGGTGGCAAGAACCAAATTCTGCCATACGAATTGGTAAATCACGGTAAGATTTCAAACCTTGATTAAAGATTTGAACGTGCCCCGGGCAGTTCATCGGCTTAATCGCATATTCACGGTTTTCAGATTGCGTGGTGAACATTAAATCCGCGTAGTTTTGCCAGTGCCCTGTTTTCTCCCAAAGCACTCTGTCCATCATAAATGGACCTTTTACTTCTTGGTAATCGTACTCTTTTAATTTGGTACGCACGAAAGTTTCTAATTCACGGAAAATTGTCCAGCCGTCATTGTGCCAGAACACCATACCCGGTGCTTCTTCTTGCATATGATATAAATCTAATGCTTTACCAATACGGCGATGGTCGCGTTTTGCCGCTTCTTCTAAACGAGTTAAATATTCACTCAATTGTTTTTTATCTGCCCAAGCCGTGCCGTAAATACGTTGCAACATTTTGTTTTTGCTATCGCCACGCCAGTAAGCACCCGCCACTTTTTGCAGTTTAAAATGTTGGCAGAAACGCATATTTGGTACGTGTGGACCACGACACATATCAATATATTCTTCGTGATGATATAACGCAGGGGTTGCGGTACGTTCGATGTTTTCATCTAAGATTGCCATTTTGTACGGCTCGCCACGTTTTTCAAACGTATCACGGGCTTCTTGCCACGTTACCGGGCGTTTTACCACATCGTAGTTGGTTTTCGCTAATTCCAACATACGTTTTTCAATTGCATCTAAATCTTCTTGAGTTAAAGAACGATCTAAATCCACATCATAGTAGAAACCGTTTTCGATGGTCGGACCGATAGCCATTTTCACATCGGGGAATAATTGTTTGATTGCGTGCCCTAATAAGTGAGCCGTTGAGTGGCGAATGATCTCTAAACCATCTTCATCTTTTGCGGTAATGATTTCAAGAGTGCTGTCTTGGCTGATAATGTCGCACGCATCACGGCGTTCGCCGTTTACACGACCGGCAATGGTTGCTTTCGCTAAACCTGCACCGATTGATTGAGCAACTTCCATTACGGAAACCGGGTTGTCAAATGAACGTTGTGAACCGTCCGGTAAAGTAATAATTGGCATAATAAATCCTTACAGTGGTAATCCATACGAGAGATTACTTGTTGAGTTTGAGAATGAAAAAACCGCTTACAAGCGGTCTTTTTTGATTAAAATTTTGCAATTTGCTTATTATTTCCCTTACAAATGGGGAATAAAAGCACAATAATTCTAGCACAAAACAAAGGAAAATTAAACCTTACTGTTTTCGCTATTCGTTAGACTATCCTGAGATTTTTCTTCATCCAGCTCAATATTTTCGTTTTCTGTTTGCTGCTCTTCTTCAAATGTTTCAAGCTGAGCTTGGTATTCTTGCACTACCTCTTCATCAAATGGAATAAGTTCTTCCTCAACTAATTCAATTTCTTCAATCGGGCTTGCGGTAGCAATAGGTGTGGCGTATTGCATCTCTGCACGCTCCGCTTTCGGAACAGGTTTAGTTCTGACAGCACAAATGAATAAAATAAGTGAAAACAGACCAAAGAGTGCATAAAAACCGTACTCAGCAGACAGGCTCATCGCAAAACCGATAAGCGGTGGAGCAACCAATGCCCCTAAACCATAGCAAAATAGCAAGCCTCTGCTAACTTCAACGGTGTTCATATTATTCGGCAATTCATCGTTAGCCCGGGCGATACTCAACGCATATAAACTAAATAAACTACAGCCAAATAAAAAGGCAATGATGTATTGTATCCAAGCGGTCAAATTTTCTTGAAAAATTGCAAATAGCCCAATAAGTGCAGTAAGAGTACCGACCACCGCACAAGCTAAAATAGCGTTACGTCTGCCAATGCGGTTTGAGAGCATCGCCATCGGCATTTGGCTGATAAAACCGCCGATCATCGAGATCATCAAATAAAGCGAAATTTCGCTTAGTGAAAAGCTAAATTTCAGCAGAAATACCGACACCATTGTGAAAAAGCCATTGACCAACATTCCGCTAATAAAACTGGTAGCTAAGGCTAATGGCGAAATCGAAAATAGTTTAGGAATGCTAATACGTTCACGAGCTGGAATATCGGGTTGAACCATTTTAGTTAAAGCGATGGGGATCATCGACATCACTACTAAAATGGTCGATAAGGTAAAAATGTTTCGGCTGCTAAGCTCTAAACTTAATAAACTCACCCCTAAAATAAAGGCTAGGTAGAAAATAATATTATAAGTAGCAAGCACTTTGCCTCTGGTATCAACATTCGTTTTTTCGCTTAACCAACTTTCCACTAAAAGCAACAAACTATAATGACAGAAGCCCAAAATGATGCGTAACACACCCCAGATCCATAAATTATCCACCATCATATGACTAAGGGCAGCAATAGCAAAAACGGCACAAAATACACTAAATGAGCGGATATGCCCGACACTCGAAACAATACGGTGAGCCAAAATGGTGCTTAGTGCAGCTCCAATAAAGAAAGCCGCATTGAGTAAACCGATGATAATATCCGTTACCCCCATTTCGGCAAGTTTAATTCCTGCTGAGTTTAGAAATAAACCATAGCCGAAAAACAGAAAAAAGATACCTGAATAAAGGGAGTAAAATTTAGTGCTATTCAATGAATTCTCCTTAATCGGTTTACTATTATTAAAAAACATTGTACCGACTTAATCACTTTTAAGCAAAAATAGGATAATCAGTTGAATAGAAAAGGCTTTGCATTAAGCAAAGCCTTAGAAAGATTAGAGTTTAGAGAAAAATTTGTAGCTTGGGCTAACTAAGATGCTTGCGAGAAGTGCTTTAAGCACTCCACCTAAAATAAATGGATATAAACCGGCTTGTAATACTGTGCCTTCCGGTACAAAGAAATAAAGTTGTGCTAAGCCGAATGCAAAAGTAATCACACTAGCAATCAATGCAACAAATAAGCTCTTCCAAAAAGAATTTAATACGCCTTTATCACTATAATAGCCTAAGAAATAGGCAGTTGGGATATAACCCAATAAGTAGCCCCCTGTCGGACCAAAGAAATGATGGAAACCTGAAGCACCACCGGCAAAAACGGGTAATCCAATAGCCCCTTCAAAGAGATAAAGTAATACTGCTGCCGTTGCCGCTTTACGCCCCATTGCAAAACCAACAACCGTTAAAGCAAGTGTTTGCCCTGTAATTGGCACTGGGTACATTGGTACAGAAATTTGAGCAAAAATCGCAAGTAAGGTTGCACCGATGAAGGTTTTCAACCAAAATGTTGTTGTACTATTGGCTTCTAGCCAACGTTTAGTTTGAGTTAATTGAGTGGTGAACATACTTTTCTCCTTAAATATAGTAAAAATGTTCGCAACGAATTATATAGGAATATATCTTTTAGGGTAAACGTAAATTGTGTATGGTAAAACCAGTTTATATTTATTGTGATGAAGGTAGCAGTGAAATTGGGGCTCAGTCATTGCTATTAGCGGTAGAACAATACTTACCGCACCCGGCTTGCCTGATTAATGCTGAACAAATTATTCAAGGCAAATTATCTGATGGCTGTTTATTGATAATGCCCGGTGGTGCAGATTTGCCTTACTGCAAAAAATTAAATGGAGAAGGCAACCGCAAAATTCGTCATTTTGTTGAACAAGGCGGAGCTTATCTCGGTATCTGTGCCGGAGCTTATTATGGTTGTGCTGAATTGGATTTTATAGGACTTGGCTATAGTGTAAAAGGTAGCCGAGAACTTTCGTTATTTAATGGTGTTGCAAAAGGTAGCTTACCTAAGTTTACGAATGGAAAGCTCTACGATGAAGGGGTCGAGAGTAAAGCGATGATCGAGATAACACTTGCAGAAGGTAAAAAAATGACGTTTTATTACCACGGTGGTTGCTGCTTCGAGCCAACACCTAAAGCAGTTTACCACCCATTGGCTTACTATCCAGATGGATCATACGCGATGATAGAAGGAGATTTAGGGCAAGGATATTATCTGCTCTCCGGAGTGCATTTTGAATTACAAGCGGTCATTTATCAGCAGAAAATTGTAAATTGCTGTGAAGATCGTGAAATAAAAGCAAAAGAAGAAACAATTTGTGCCTATTTTGATAAAAATTATGGCTTGCAGGTTTGGCAACACCTAAAAAGAAGATTAAATCAAGTGTGAGAAAATAATCTCTCACTATTCTGCCAAATGGTTTCAGCGATAATTTGGGGTTGCTCATTTCGCAATTCACACAAGCTATTAAAACTCATAATAAGCCGTTCCGGTCGATTAGGCTGCCCTTGAAAACCGAAAACAGGCATATCAGGAGAATCAGTTTCCAACAATAAACTTTCTAGCGGTAATTTTCGGATTGCTTCACGGGTTTTGTTCGCTCGTTGATAAGTAATTGTGCCGCCCACGCCAATTTTATAGCCGAGATCAACAAAACGTTTTGCTTGTTCATAACTCCCAGCAAATCCGTGAATCACGCCGGTTTGAGAAAGCTGTGCTTTTTTTAAAAACACAAATAACTGATCGTGGCTTTTACGTGAATGAAGATTAACCGGCAAATTGAATTTTTTAGCAAGGGCAAGCTGTGCCTCTAAAAACTCACACTGTTTTTTCCATAGTTCAGGAGAAGAAACTTCGATCACGGCTTTTTCTAAGCCTATTTCACCAATTGCAGTACAGAGTGGCACTTTTTGACTTAATCGATTTTCTAATAAATCTAAATCAGAAAGTTGATGTTGTTGAATATAGAGTGGGTGTAAACCTAAACCATAAACAATATTTTCCGGCTTTTCATTAGCACAAGCGGTTACTTTTTCAAAATTTTTTGCAAAAACAGAAACCACTAATATTTTTCCCACTTGATGTTTTTGAGCATTTTCCACCAGTTCAGAAATACTTAAATTAAGGCTTTCTGAAAGGTAATCAAGATGAGTGTGAGTATCAAAAAATCGCATAGACAAAGTTGTACAGCTAATAAAAATGGGGACTTATTGTCCCCATTTTTGCATTTTTAATCAAGTTTAGCTGGTAGCTAACTCATCTTCATCACGCACATTATATGGTTTAAGTAATGTGAAGAAGCAGATGATACATACTACTGTAATCGCTAAACCGATGTACACTGATAATTGGTAATCTAAACCAAAGCCGATTTTATTATAAGCTAAATAAGTTGCACACACGGTTGTTATGAACCACGCCGGGATTGAACATACCCAGTGGAATTTGTTGTAGCGATATAAGTAACCTGCGGCTGTCCATAACATTACCATTGCTGTCATTTGGTTTGCCCAAGTGAAGTAACGCCATAATACGCTGAAGTCTAATTTCGATACAATAAAGCCAAGAACAAACAGTGGAATTGCAATGTATAAACGTTTTACTAATGCACGTTGTTCGATACCAAAGATTTCCGCTAATTGTAAACGTGCTGCACGGAATGCGGTATCGCCTGAAGTAATTGGTAATACCACCACACCTAATACCGCGAAGATACCGCCGATAAAGCCTAAGAAGTGTAATGAGCTATCATATACTACTTTAGACGGTGAACCTGCTGCGATGGCATCTTGTAATGCTTGTGGGCTTTCATAGAATGCAAGACCTACCATACACCATACTAATGCGATTACACCTTCAGTAATCATCGCACCGTAGAAAATGAAGCGACCTTCGCTTTCATTTTGTGCACAACGTGCCATTAATGGCGTTTGTGTTGCGTGGAAGCCTGATAATGCACCGCAAGAAATCGTTAAGAATAGTAATGGCCAAATTGGAACATCACCTTTCACTTGGAAGTTTTGAGTGAATTTTTCCCACGTTAAGCCCTGACCATCAGCATTTACCGTACGGAAGAAGTCAATTGGATCTGCCGCACTTAAATGAGCACTCACTAAACCATACACCATACCCACAGACATAAAGAGCAATAATGCACCGAAGAATGGGTAGATACGACCGATGATTTTATCCACAGGTAATAAGGTAGCTAAAATATAGTAACCGAAGATAATTAGTGTCCAAACTGAGATAACGGTTGCTTTATCCATTCCCCAGACAGTAATACCGCCTGCTGCAACAGCTTCTTTTACCGCTTCAACATCACCTAATTCCATTGCACCTTGGGTTGCACCTGCAACATCCATTGTAATGGTTGCTAATAATTGAGCCGGGCTTGCAACGAACACCACACCTACTAATAAAAGCAGAACTAATGCCATTACGTTAATAAATAATTTAACCGGACGACCTAAAAACTTACCTGCAAGGTTTGGCATTGTTGCACCACCATTACGGATACTTAACATACCACAGAAATAGTCGTGTACTGCACCGGCAAAGATACAGCCGATAACAATCCATAACATTGCAACCGGTCCGTATAACGCACCTAAAATCGGACCAAAGATAGGACCCGTGCCGGCAATATTTAATAATTGAATAAGCCAAATTTTCGTTTTCGACATTGGCATATAGTCCACACCATCTCTCATTGAGTTAGCCGGTGTTAATTTATTTGGATTAATCACGAAGATTTTTTCGATGATTTTTCCATAGGTAAAATAGCCAAGAATAAGTATGGCTACGCAAAAGAAGAACCACAACATAATAGAAATCCTATAATCTATAAATGAATGAAGAAAGATTTTTAGTATAAATACTAAAAAGTCGTGTCATTGTAAGTAGGAGTATGAGTAAAGTAAAATAAATTGTGAGATTTGTGTGAAATATTTTGCCAGAAATGTGAACTATGTCAAAAATCCCCTGCCTAAAGGGGATTTTTTATATGATTAAGAATAGAATTTTTGAATTTTTGCTTCAATTCCCTTCGCATCTAACTCAAGTTCGGCATAAGCTTCAGGTTGAGTAGATTGAGGCACGAAGAAATCAGGAATACCAAGCATTACAAGCGGTTTAATTTTGCCGATATTTTGCAAATATTCATTTACAAAACTCCCTGCTCCACCTTGAATAGCATTTTCTTCAAGGGTAACGAAAAGCTCGTGTGAATCCGCCATTTTTTGGAGTAAATCTTCATCAAGCGGCTTAACAAAACGCATATCAACAAGCGTATAATCGTGTTTTTCTGCCACAATTTTGGCTTCATCTAATAATGCCCCGAAGTTTAAAATTGCGACTTTTTTGCCTTCACGAATTACCCTCGCTTTACCCACTTCTAATGCTTGCATTGGTTGCAACGCTACACCTTTTGCATTTCCTCTAGGGTAACGAATAGCGGTTGGCGTATTCATTGTATAAGCGGTATAAAGCATTTGACGCATTTCGTTTTCATCGCTTGGTGCCATAATTGTCATATTTGGAATACAACGCATAAAGCTTAAATCAAATGCACCTTGATGAGTTTGACCATCTGCTCCCACAATACCGGCTCGGTCAATGGCAAAAATGACAGGCAAGTTTTGAATTGCCACATCGTGAATAAGCTGATCGTAAGCTCGTTGTAAGAAACTCGAATAAATAGCAACAACAGGTTTATAACCTGCAATTGCTAAGCCTGCACCAAAGGTAACAGCGTGTTGTTCGGCAATTGCCACATCAAAATACTGTTCCGGAAAACGTTTGGAAAACTCCACCATCCCCGAACCTTCACGCATTGCTGGAGTAATGCCGATAATTTTCGAATCACGCTCTGCCATCTCACATAGCCAATCACCAAAAATATTGGAATAGGTTGGCGGAGCTTTTGATTTAGGCAACTCATTAATTGTTGGATCAAATTTAGGTACACCGTGATAGCCGATAGGATCATTTTCCGCAGGACTATAACCTTTCCCTTTCTTAGTGCGAACGTGTAAAAATTGCGGTCCTTTCAACTCACGCATATTGCTTAAAGTTTTCACTAATTCATCAATATTATGACCATCAATCGGACCAATGTAGTTAAAGCCTAATTCTTCAAATAGAGTACTTTCTGGCGAAAAAATAACGCCTTTCATATGCTCTTCACTTTTCTTCATAAAGTTTTTGATGGTCGGCACTTTATCAAGAATTTTTTTGCTTCCATCACGCACAGAAGTGTAAAGCGAGCCAGAGAAGATGCGAGCAAGATGATTATTTAATGCCCCCACATTTTCTGAAATCGACATTTCGTTATCGTTTAAAATCACTAACATATCAGTATGCAATGCACCTGCGTGATTTAACGCTTCAAACGCCATACCTGCGGTAATTGCTCCATCACCAATCACACAAACGGTTTTACGTCCGGCATCTTCTTTTTCAGCTGCAACCGCAATACCTAAGCCGGCACTAATGGAAGTAGAAGAATGCCCAACACTTAATACATCATAAGGGCTTTCTTCACGCCAAGGAAAGGGATGAATGCCATCTTTTTGGCGAATGGTGTGCATTTGCTCACGGCGACCTGTTAAGATTTTATGTGGGTAAGCCTGATGTCCTACGTCCCAAATCAGTTGATCAAATGGGGTTTGATAAACATAATGCAATGCAACCGTAAGCTCCACCACACCTAAACCGGAGGCTAAATGACCACTTGTTCGACTCACAGACTCCAGTAAATAGGCTCGCAATTCATCAACCACCTCTTGCAGTTTATCTGTCGGGAGCAAACGCAAGTCTTCAGGAGAGTTGATTTCATTTAACAGAGGATACTTCTTTTCCATCATATTTATTCCCACAATTTATTCGCAAAATGAGCAAATGATATTGTTATAAAATTAAGCTTTTAATTCTTCAGTTAAAGTTGGTTGAATACTGTTTAAAATTTCTTTTACGACACGACCATTACCAACCACTAAGTTGCCCGATTTTAAGTAATCTGTTCCGCCGACAAAGTTAGTTACAATCGCCCCTGCTTCACGAGCGATTAATTCACCTGCTGCACAATCCCACGGTTTTAAGCCGATTTCAAAGAAACCGTCCACACGACCGGCTGCAACATAAGCTAAATCTAATGCTGCCGAACCTGTACGACGAAAATCAGCCACACCATTATTCATTAATGCTTCAAGCATATTTAAGTGTGCTTCACGATGTCTTAACACTTTAAAAGGGAAACCTGTTGCTAATACAGTGCCTTTTAAATCACGGCGTTCTGCATCAATGCGTAAGCGGAACTCATTTAATTTTGCTCCTTCACCACGCACTGCAGTGAAAAGCTCATTACGGATAGGATCGTAAACCACTCCTACTGTTGTACGACCATTCTCACGAATGGCAATAGAAACAGAGAAATGCGGTAAGCGTTTTACGAAATTAGTTGTGCCATCTAATGGATCAATTACCCATTGCACATTTTCATTGCTACCGTTTAATACGCCTGACTCTTCCGTTACGATAGAATGATCAGGGTAAGATTTACGGATCACATCAATAATTGCCGCTTCAGCCGCTTTATCAATATCGGTTACATAATCATTTGTATTTTTTTGATAAACTTGAGTATCTTGAGGCGATTGCTCATAGCCTTTGGCAATAATATTGCCTGCTTTTCGTGCAGCACGAATAGCAATGTTTAACATTGGGTTCATATTTCCACCAGATTTTAAAGAACATTAAGAAAGCACCGATTATAAAGAAAGTAGCCCGATAAAGAAACAACAAGCGGTCTAATCTGTGAAATTTTTTGCAAAAAAATGGCTTTTTCTAACCGCTTATAAATTGTATTCGTTATAATAAGCTTAATTTTAGCCACAACTTAGGTATGAAAAATGAAATTTAAAGAAAATAATGAGCCTCGTTTTAAAACTAGAGATGAAAAGAGAACGAGTGATCGTTCTTCCCGCTTTTCGGAAAAAGGCAAAGAGCGAAGCTTTGAACGCAAAAATGAGCGAAATGATAACCGTAAAGCCAATTTTCAACGTGAACGCTCTGAACCAATTTACCCAACCGAGGGCAGAAAAGCCAGCGGCGAAGGCAGCGTGCAAATTTGGGTAAAAGGCGGTAACTCATCAAAAGAGAAAAAAACAGGTCCGCTTTCGCCTCGAGCACCGGAAAAAATTAAGAAAAACCGCTTAGAGGAAATGAAAGTGTATGGCGAAAATGCGTGTATCACATTATTCCAACAACGTCCTGAATCTATTGTGCGTTTATGGGCAACAGTTGAAGGTGCGAAGAAATTAGGCGATGTAATGAGCTATTTAGCCGAACATAAAAAGGCATATCACGTTATCGATTGTGAAGAAATGGAACGTGTAACCGGTACTGAACATCACGGCGAGATGTGCTTATTAGTGAAAAAATCGTCATCATTCGTGTTAGAGGGCTACTTACAAGTCCCGAAAAAGCAAGATTGTTTAGTATTGCTAGATGGCGTGAATAATGCACAAAATGTTGGCGGTATTATCCGTACCTGTGCATTTTATGGGGTGAAAGGGATCATCACGGAAAATGTAGATAGCTTAAATTCAAGTGCCGCAGCTCGTGTAGCGGAAGGTGGATTAGAGTTTGTGCGTGCTTTAGAAACGAAGAATAAGCAAATTGCGTTAGTGCAGTTACGCCAAGCCGGCTACCAAATTGTACATCTAACCCGCCATAAGCAAGCTCCATCTTTAACTAAAACGAAATTGGCAGAGAAAGTGGTCTTTGTATTAAGTGAAATTCCGGCAAGCGAGATTGCTTATATGGAAGATACCACCGTACAGCTTTCATTTAACAATCCGTTAAATAGTGGTTTAAATGTGGCAGTTAATACAGGTATTCTGCTTAACCAATGGTATCAAACCCATATTCTCTAGTCGTTTATAGGAATAGAAAATGAACCCACAAAAACCGTTTGAAGTTATTGCAATCGTTGGCACGCCTCGCCACGATAGTGCCTTTGAAACACATCTCGCAGTGTATAACTGGTTAAAAGATCGAGATTACACCATTTTAGTGGAAAAAGAGGTCGCTACCCAGTTACAGCTTGCCGAAAGTTATTGCCTAGATGAAATCGGGCAACGTGCCGAACTTGTAATTGTGATTGGTGGTGATGGCAATATGCTAGGCATTGCTCGTGCTTTAGCCAAATATCGTGTACCGCTTATCGGCATTAATCGTGGTAATTTAGGTTTTTTAACCGATATTGCCCCTCAAACGGCTTTTGAGCAGCTTTATAGCTGCTTAGTGAAAAATGAATATGTCATTGAAGAGCGTTTCTTGCTTGAAGCCTATATTGAACGTAACGGCAAAATCATTTCATTAAATAATGCCTTAAATGAAATTGTGGTTCACCCAACACAAGTCGCTCGAATTATTGAATTTGAAGTTTATATTGACGGCAAATTTGCCTTTTCGCAACGAGCAGATGGCTTAATTGTGGCAACCCCAACAGGCTCAACTGCTTACTCACTTTCTGCCGGCGGTCCAATTCTCACCCCGAATATGAATGCTATCGCACTTGTGCCAATGCACCCACACACGCTTTCATCACGTCCGTTAGTCATTGATGGCGACAGCCAAATTTCACTCCGCTTTGCAAAATATAATACCCCTGATTTAGAAGTGATTTGTGATGGGCAGGAAAAGATGAGCTTTAGCCCTGAAGATCGTGTATTAGTTAGAAAAAGCCCTGATAAATTACAACTACTGCATTTAAAAGATTACAACTACTTTACTGTGCTAGGTTCAAAATTAGGCTGGGCGAGTAAGTTATTTTAAAGTGTAAAATATCCCTGCCCGTTATAGATACTCATTTTTTACAAGCGGTCATTTTTTTCTGACATTTTGCAGGTTGAATATGAAAGTTATTCATATTCAACTTCAAAACATATCATTTTTATTCAACAAAAATTTATGGTTCAATAAGTCATCTCAACAACAATAAGAACTCAAAGGAGACGTTAAGATGACTACAGATTTCAAATGCCAAGTTCACACCATTGAATTTGATGAAAACTATGAACCAGCCAATAGCACTCGCTTAACCACCAATTTTGCCAATCTTGCACGTGGCGAAAACCGTAAGCAAAATTTGCAAAATACGATTACGATGATCAATAACCGTTTTAATGATTTAGCGAATTGGGATAACCCAAATGCGGATCGTTATTCTGTGAAATTAGACATTGTGTCCGTAGATATTGACGTAGAAGGTAAAGGCGAATTTTTCCCTGCTCTTGAATGGCTTAAAACCTATGTAATCGATCACAAAACAGGTAAGACCATTGATGGTATTGTAGGTAACAGCTTTTCATCTTATGTGCGTGATTATGACTTTAGTGTTCTATTACTTGATTACAACAAAGATAAACCAAGTTTCAGCGTACCGGAAGGCTATGGCGATTTACACGGCAAGCTCTATAAACACTTGGTAAACTCCCCTGAATATCAAGCAAAATTCCCAAAATCACCTGTGATTTGTTTAAGTGTGGCAACCACTCGCACTTATCACAAAACCACTAATGTTCACCCAATTTTAGGGGTAGAATATGTGCAAAATGACTATTCATTAACCGATGAATACTTTGCCAAAATGGGCTTAAAAGTGCGTTACTTTATGCCACAAAAATCAGTTGCACCTTACGCGTTCTATTTTGATGAAAACACGGATCTACTGAACGATTATAGTAACTTGGAACTTATCAGTACCATTGCAACAATGGAAGCTTTCCAAAGAATCTATCGCCCGGAAGTGTATAACGCAAACTCTGTAGCAGGACAGGTTTACAAAGCCAGTTTGACTTATGGCGATTACTCTACTACCCAAGTGGAATATGACCGTGAAGAGCGTACTCAGCTTGCGATCAAACAAGGCAAATACACCGAAGAACATTTTATTAAGCCATATCAAGCTATTTTAGATGCTTGGTTAAGTGAAAAATAGGAATAAAAAAAGATGAGCAAAATCCTTCTCCCAACTTCTACCGCTGGCAGTTTACCCAAACCGGCTTGGCTTGCTGAGCCTGAAAAACTCTGGTCTGAATGGAAATTCAGTGGCAGTGAATTACTACAAGCAAAAAAAGATGCTCTTTTAGTTTCACTTGCTGAGCAAACGGCAGCTGGCATTGATATTGTGAGTGATGGTGAACAGACTCGCCAACATTTTGTAACAACCTTCATTGAGCATTTAGACGGCGTAGATTTTAACAAGCGTGAAACCGTCCGCATTCGTAACCGTTACGATGCCAGTGTGCCAACCGTGGTAGGAGCGGTTTCTCGCCCTAAATCCGTATTTGTTGAAGATGCAAAATTCCTTCGAGCCCATACTGACAAACCCATTAAATGGGCATTGCCGGGTCCAATGACGATGATCGACACCTTATACGATGCTCACTACAAAAGCCGTGAAAAGCTAGCGTGGGAATTTGCTAAAATTTTAAACGAAGAAGCGAAAGAGTTAGAAGCCGCAGGCGTAGATATTATTCAATTTGACGAACCTGCGTTTAACGTATTCTTTGATGAATTAAACGATTGGGGCGTTGCTGCTCTTGAACGAGCAATTGAAGGCTTAAAATGCGAAACTGCGGTGCATATCTGCTACGGCTACGGCATTAAAGCAAATACGGATTGGAAACAAACGCTCGGTTCAGAATGGCGACAATACGAAGAGAGCTTCCCGAAATTACAACAATCTAAAATTGATATTGTCTCTCTTGAATGCCAGAATTCCAAAGTACCAATGGATTTAATTGAACTTATTCGTGGTAAAAAGGTAATGGTGGGAGCTATTGATGTCGCAACCAATACAATTGAGACACCTGAGCAAGTAGCAGATACATTGCGTAAAGCATTGCAATTTGTCGATGCCGATAAGCTCTACCCTTGCACTAACTGTGGTATGGCTCCACTATCTCGTGAAGTCGCTCGTGGCAAACTCAATGCACTTAGTCAAGGTGCGGCGATAATTAGAGCAGAATTGGCGGGTTAGAAAAGCAAAACTTACTATCTTACAAGCGGTCATTTTTGGTAAAAAATTTACAAAATATGACCGCTTGTTGCTTTCTGCTTTTATAGGAGTATGATTATTTAAATTAATACTATCTATTAGATTAAAAAATACGTAAAATATCGGCAAATCAACTTACGCAAACGTTTACTTAAGCTTTATAGGAGTCCAACAATGTTAAAACGTGATATGAATATCGCAGATTATGATGCTGTTTTATGGCAGGCTATCCAAGATGAAGATCGCCGCCAAGAAGAGCACATTGAGTTAATTGCCTCAGAAAACTACGCAAGTCCGCGTGTAATGCAAGCTCAAGGTTCACAATTAACCAATAAATATGCAGAGGGCTACCCTAATAAACGCTACTATGGCGGCTGTGAATATGTAGATATTATTGAGCAATTAGCGATTGATCGTGCTAAAGAATTATTTGGTGCTGATTATGCTAACGTGCAGCCACACTCTGGCTCACAAGCAAATGCTGCGGTGTATATGGCGTTGTTAAATCCGGGTGATACCATTTTAGGTATGAGCTTAGCTCACGGCGGACATTTAACACACGGTGCTTCAGTTAGTTTTTCCGGCAAAATCTATAAAGCTGAGCAATATGGCATTACCGCAGAAGGCTTAATTGATTACGATGCATTGCGTAAGCAAGCTCAAGAAGTCAAGCCGAAAATGATTGTGGCTGGTTTCTCTGCTTATTCTCAAGTGATTGATTGGGCTAAAATGCGTGAAATTGCTGATGAAGTAGGAGCTTACTTATTTGTGGATATGGCACACGTTGCAGGTTTAATCGCAGCAGGTGTTTACCCAAATCCACTTCCACACGCACACGTTGTTACAACCACAACACATAAAACATTAGCCGGTCCTCGTGGTGGTTTAATTTTATCTGCTTGTGGCGATGAAGAAATCTATAAAAAACTACAATCTGCGGTATTCCCGGCAGGTCAAGGTGGTCCGTTAATGCACGTTATTGCAGCAAAAGCGGTTTGTTTTAAAGAAGCATTAGAGCCTGAATTTAAAGCCTACCAACATCAAGTAGTGAAAAATGCGAAAGCGATGGTCGAAGTATTTAAACAACGTGGCTTTGACGTTGTTTCTAACGGAACGGAAAACCACTTATTCCTAGTAAGTTTTGTAAAACAAGGCTTAACGGGTAAAGCAGCAGATGCGGCTTTGGGTGCAGCAAACATCACGGTAAATAAAAACTCAGTACCAAACGATCCACAAAAACCATTTGTAACATCAGGTATCCGTGTGGGAACACCATCTGTTACCCGTCGTGGTTTTAAAGAAGATGATGTAGCAACATTAGCCGGCTGGATGTGTGATGTGTTAGAAAGTATCGGTAAAGACAACCACGAACAAGTGATTGCAGAAACAAAAGCGAAAGTATTAGAAATCTGCAAACGTTTACCTGTTTATGCTTAGTATGCTGTAATTTATCTTTAAAAAAGCAAATTATGATCTGCACCTCAAAAGTTGGACTAAACAACCAACTGATTAAGGTTCAGATTTTATCTTCAACATATTCACAAATATTATTTGTTCGTATTCAAATGAAATTAAAAGGACTAAGCCCTTAGAATATCGGGCTTAGTCCTTGAATTAAATCAATCTAACCATTATTGGGAACTGATTAAATTAAGAGCCTTAACGATTGACTTTAAGAATTTGCTGCGTGCTTTTCTGCCGTTGCTTTTAACAATTCTTGTAATTCACCTTTTTGGAACATTTCTAACACGATATCACAACCGCCGATTAACTCGCCTTCTACCCATAATTGTGGGAAAGTTGGCCAGTTTGCGAATTTTGGTAATTCAGCACGAATGTCTGGATTAGCTAAAATATCCACATAACCGAATGGCACTTGGCAGTTGATTACTGCTTCCACCGCACGAGCTGAGAAACCGCAAGATGGGAATTTTGGCGAACCTTTCATATAAAGTAGAATTGGATTTTCGCTAATTTGTTGTTTGATTTTGTCAATAGTTTCCATTTTTTAACCTCAATAAAATAGAATTTTAAAATTAAAATAGTTGAGTAATTATATCAGAATTAAGCCTATACCGAAATAGTTTAAAAGGTAATATCACGTCGCCCGGCAAATGAATGGGAAAGCGTCGTACCATCTACCATTTCAAGCGAACCGCCAACAGGCACTCCGTGTGCAATTCTAGTTGCTTTTACGTTGTACATCTTACACATTTCGGCGATATAGTTTGCCGTCGCATCGCCCTCAATGGTTGGATTAGTGGCTAAAATCACTTCGTGGAATGATTCATTTTCCAAACGCTGTTGGAGTAAATCCAGCCCAATTTCACGTGGACCAATACCATCAATCGGCGACAAATGCCCCATTAACACAAAATAACGCCCTGAAAACTGCCCGGTTTGCTCAATAGCTTGAATATCTTCCGGCATTTCAACCACACAAAGCTGTCCGCTCATTTGACGGCGAGGATTTTTACAAATTGTGCATTCCTCTTCTTCGGTAAAGGTACGGCAAGATTGGCAATGCCCGATATGACTCATTGCTTCGCTTAATGCCTTAGCCAATGCTACACCGCCTGAACGATTACGTTGCAACAGATGATATGCCATTCGCTGTGCCGATTTTGGACCAACGCCTGGCAAAGCTCGTAAGGCTTCCATTAAATTTTCAAGTAAAGGACTGGTTTGCATACTCAATTAGAATGGGAATTTCATACCCGGTGGTAATTGCATACCTGCTGTTACACTCGCCATTTTTTCTTTTTGCATTTCTTCTGCACGGCGAACGGCATCGTTAAACGCTGCTGCAACTAAATCTTCCACCATCTCTTTATCATCTTCCATTAATGATGGGTCGATCTCAATACGGCGGCAGTTGTGTGCCCCGTTAATGGTTATTTTCACCAAACCTGCTCCAGATTCGCCTGTTACTTCTAATTGTGCGATCTCTTCTTGCATTTTTTGCATACGCTCTTGCATTTGCTGAGCCTGTTTCATTAAGCCGCCTAAGCCACCTAAACCGCCTTTTCCAAACATAATTTTTCCTCTAAATTTAGCGATAAAATAAGCGGTTCATTTTACTGAACGCTTGTCTAATCTGCAAGCGGTTAATTTTTCCCAAAATTTTGCAAATTTGGTAAAATACCACTCATTTTTAACCGCTTGTATTCTCACTTTATGGCTTTAACCCGTTTACTGATTAATCATTTCCGCAATATCCAAAGTGCCGATTTAACATTTAGCCCCCATTTTAACTTTTTAGTCGGCTCAAACGGCAGCGGTAAAACCAGCCTGTTGGAAGCCATTTTTTATCTCGGGCACGGACGTTCCTTTAAAAGCCATATCAGCAACCGCATCATCAATTATGATAGTGATGATTTTGTCTTACACGGCAAAATTGACGAAGCCCAACATTCGTGGTCGGTTGGCATTCAGAAATCTCGAAGCGGCGATACCACTCTCAAAATCAACGGCGAAGATGGCAATAAAATTGCTGATCTCGCTCAGTTACTCCCAATGCAAGTGATTACGCCTGAGGGCTTAACACTGCTAAACGGCGGTCCGAGCTATCGCCGAGCCTTTTTGGATTGGGGCTTGTTCCACCAACATTCTGATTTCTACACCCATTGGACTAACCTACGCCGTTTATTAAAACAGCGAAATTCTGCCTTGCAGCAAGTGCGTTCTTACCAAGAGCTAAAAGCGTGGGATATTGAACTGGTGAAAACCACCTATGCAGTGAGCCAAATGCGAGCAGAATATGCCGAAGCTCTCCGCCCTGAAATTGAGAAAACCTGTCAATTTTTCTTGCCGGAATTAGAAATCGGCTTAAGTTTTCATCAAGGTTGGGAAAAGGGAGCGGATTATGCCGAAATTCTGGCACAAGGCTTTGAGCGTGATAAAGCGATTGGTTACACAATGATTGGGGCACAAAAAGCGGATTTCCGTTTTAAAGCGAACGGACTGCCGGTAGAAGATGTGCTTTCCCGCGGGCAACTCAAATTACTGATGTGTGCTTTACGCTTAGCACAAGGGGAACATTTAGTTGCTCAAAAACAACGCCAATGCCTGTTTTTGATTGACGATTTCGCCTCAGAGCTTGACCCAACCAAACGTGAACTTTTAGCCCACCGTTTAAGAGAGAACGGCTCACAAGTGTTTGTTACGGCAATTACCCAAGATCAGCTCAACCAAATGCAGTGGCAAGATAGGGCGGATGATCGCTTGTTTGAAGTGAAAAACGGTGATATTCAGCCACTTGCAAGCGGTTAATTTATGGCAAAAATTTGCAAAAAATATTTTCTCATCTATTTGGTTTTCTCCCTATCGCATTTTTAAAATAAATTGTAATGTCGAAAGACGCTATTTTATTTTTAAAAATGCCTCACAAATTATTAGGATTAGATAAAGAAAACCCAAAATTAACCATAAAATCAATTAGAAATATTAATGAAGAAACCGCTCGCAATTTCTTTCAATATTTACGTTGGGAGAGTTTAAGCGAGCAAATTTGCCCCCATTGTCAAAAAAAGCATCAAGCCTATTATATAAAAACACGCAAACAGTGGCGTTGCAAATACTGCAAACATACCTTTAGTTTAAGTTCCGGCACGATATTCCATTCTCGAAAATTATCTTTTGTTGATATTTATCATTTATTACTATACTTTAATAACCGAAAATGTGCTATTTCTATTTATCAACTAAGTATCGATCTTGGCATTTGTTATAAAACCGCCTTTATGAATGTAAAGAAAATCCAACATACTTTTTTAAAAGAACAAGAAAGCATTTTATTACAAGGTGAAGTGCATATTGATGGAAAATATAAAACCAAATCCATTAGAAAATGCAATTCTCAGCAAGCCAATGCAATAAATAAAGATAAAAACAAACTTGATAAGCAGAAAAACAAATTTTCAATTATTAACGCCACCTGTAAATACAAAGATGAAAAACAGCCGAATAAATGGGTAAAAAAGAGCATTGTTTATATTGCTAAAACAGAAGATAAAGAAACGGTATTAAAAATATTAAATCAGGTAGATAAAAATAGCAAAATTCATACTGATTCCGCCCCTGTTTATTCGATTATTAAACAGCAAGGCTTTAACCACCAAAAAGTTAATCACGCCAAAGAATTTTGCACCCCAAATGGGGTAAGTAATAACATTGCGGAAAATTTTAATAGTTTGCTTGTTCATAATTTAAATATCGTCAAACATATTAGCCAGAAATATATTTTCTTATTTAGCTTAGAAACCGCTTATCGAAGAAACCATAATCAAGATAGCCTTATTCAAAAACTAATACATTTATCTACACTTTGTTTTAATCACCCACCGATTAAGCTTATCTAGCAGCCTTCCAAACTGAAGGCGGTATGCAGAGCAACTTAGTAGGCTAAAACCCTATCAAAACCACCCCTAACGCTTGCGTTCAGGGGCGTTTGTGCTGGAGATTTCTTGGATTTTGTTAAAATCACTGATTATTTTCTGAATAGATATTGACGAAAAAAAAACGATTTAGAATGGTAATCTCAAATTTCAACTATAAAGAGGTTACCAATATGAAATTTATAAATAAAAACATATCACCAATCAGCATCCTTAAAACTTTTAATATCTCATTAGTAGTATTATTTATATCACACATCTGCTTCCTCGCATTGAACTACGAAAAAATATCTTTAAGAGAAGATATAACTTTATTTATTCCAATACCATTTTACATACTATCAATAGTATTCTCCTGTTGCTTTTTAAAAACAGGTAAAACAATAACATATTACTTATTCATCATATTTATGACAGCACTATGTTTATCATTTATTGAAATACATACCCAAACAGAAAAAATGGCAGAAACACTAAATAACATAAGTAGCTGCTTACTCTTTATGATAAAAACATTAAGCATTTTAATATCTTTAACAACTATTTTTATAGGACTATTTTCTAAAAAGATAATTAATTTATTTAACGATAATGAAAAACATTAGAAATTACCATCCCCCCCAAAATGCACAAAATTTTTTATTAAAATAAAGATTACCCATTAAAAATGGAACCCATTATGAAAAAACTTATTACGATTGCACTACTTGCATTAGCCACCGCACACGCTAAAATTGGCGATACGTTTACCGACCCTGAATTTGGGAAGATTACAGTGAAAGCGCCAGCGTTTCCTAACGATGGTAAAACCAAATATGAAATGGTGAATGGTGAGCGAAAAGCGATTTTAACACCCCAATGGAAATTTACTATGAAAGCCTCTGGTGCAAAAGTTAAAATCGAATTCGCATTGGAAAAGTTCTTAAAACAAGAGACTAAATCTGAAAGCGATATTGTTGAGATGACGAAAGTCTTTATTGGGGGGTTACAAGAATTAAAACCAATGCGTAAAACCATTTATTTAGATGGCTATAACCCTGAAATGCTTTTCCAATATGATGCTACAATTAAAAACATTCAGCGAGCGTTTAAATATCAATTTTTAGATTACTTTATAAAAATTGAGGGTACGCCTGAATTTGACCAATTAAGAAATGAAATTAACTTTTCTACTCAAATTCTAAAAAACTTAAAACTATATGAAGAATAATAAAAGCGGGTTAAACCCGCTTTTATTATATTCCAACCTCAATACTCTTTTGATTTAATATATTTTCTGCAACTTGCTCTTTCGTTTGCTCATTTGCATTTTCTTGATTAAATGCGACCGCCTCGTGTTCTTTTGCGACAAGCTTATCTAATTGAGGATATTCTTCTTTAATTTCCCCTAACGGTTTCCCTTGTTTAGATAATTCATCTAGGGCGAACTGTTTTTCTTCCTCGCTAACAGGCTCTTTATTTTTCATTTTCTGTAAAATAACCCCCAAAGTATAAGCGGGCGTTAATTGATTAGCCTCTTCTTTTTTATAAACATTATTGTATGCCCCATAAGCAGAATAACGCATAATTTCATCTTCGGTCATACGATTTATAAAACGCTCTGCTTCTTCTCGATTCATTTTTAGATGAGGATCATTAACATAAGCGGAAATTAATGTTTTTTTCATCGCATTAATATGTTTATCCAACATATCCATTAACTCTGCATTATCTTTATTTTCCAACTTATAGCTCACCAATGCTCTTAACTTCGCATATTGCTCATTAATACCGTTAAATTTTGCCTCATTTCCATCTTCTTCATTCACAAGCGTAAATTTTGTATTGGTATTGGTGAAATCTTTTAAGAAGTCGTCAATTGAGTTAATATCTGTTTTATTTTCCGAAGTTAAATTTTTCAACCCCACTTTCAACATCGCTTCGGTAAAATCCAACATAACTTGTCCGCCATCTTTGGATTTTAATGAAATCACCCCCATATCGGAGCCAAAGCTGCTGATTTTAATTTGATACCCTTTGAGGTTTTCGTCATCTTTTTGTTTTGCAAGAATATGATTAGTTACCCCCACGGTGATTTCAGTGTAAATTAAATTATTAAGCTGTCCTTTTAAATGGGCGGGGACTTCATCCTCTTTGTAGGTGGCGATTTTCGCTTGCAACTCTTTACGTTTTTGAATGGTTTCATTAATATTTGATTCAGCGACAAAAGCATCAAAATAAAAAACTTGGCTTTTTATATCTTGAATCTTTATTTTGCCACTTTCGATATTTTTATACAATTCCAACAAATCTTCTTCTGAAAGCTCACTTTTCCCTATCTTACGTGCAAACTCTCTAATCACATTCGCTTGAAGCGGAGTCAATTTATCACCATTCTCTTTTAAATAAGATTTAAGTTCTAATACACTTTTAATTTGCACAAGCAATAATTCTTTTAATTTTTGTTCTTCACTTAAACTATCATTTTGTAAAATTTGTTGGCTATTTACTAGATACGAAGCACTTGTTTCGGCAATTTTTTCTGCATTTGGCAAAGGAGGAATTGAATTTTTAGCCATTTCAAAAAGTTCTTTAGCCGCAATAAGTTTTCCTTCTGTTGGTTTAACTTCATTCCAAATTTCCGCAAACTCAGGACGTTGAGAAACAAAAGCGTCCATTTTTCTCTCAATTTCTTTATATTCTTGTGATTGGAAAAACGCTTCCACTTTGTCAAAACGTTGTTGTAATACCGCCATTGCAGCTAAATGAGATTGAATATTGTATTGCTGTCTTTCAATATTACGCTGAATACGACTATCCTCTTCACGAGTATTTTGAACCTGTACCGTTTTCTCAATATAGTCAAGGTTTCGCATAAAACGCACACGCTCACGCAAAAGCTCTTGTTTTTCTTGCTGCTCTTGCAATGCGGCTTCTAAAATAATCTTATTGTTCGCCTCTGTCGCAAACTGTTTAAATTGCTCGACTTTATCTTTGATTAAAGCGGAAAAATCCAAATCCCCTTTCACTTGCTCCATATAATCAATGATTAATGCAAGCTGTTCTTTGGTGGCGTTTTCAATGTCTGCTTTGGTTAGGTTGCTGAGGTAGGTTTTGATATTATTCATAGCTTTATTCTTGAAAAATCACTTTGTTTTATTTTAAATAAAAAACATAGAAAACAAGTTCAAGCAAGGAATAACGGCTTTGTGCATTTGGTCAAGAGGGTTTCTTTATCTTCGCCCAAATAAAGAAACCCTAGCATCTATTGATGAATTAGAGAGTTTCTTTATTGAAGCGAGTGAAAATTACTCTGCTGAAGAATTTACAAAACGCATTCTTAATGGCGGTCAATAATGTCAGCAAAGCCATTAAAAGTGAGCTATTCAAAACAGTTTGTAAGGGATTTAACTGATTTAGCTAAACGCTCCCCCAATGTGTTAATTGGACCAAAATACATTACTGTAATAAACTGTTTATTAAATCGCTTACCGTTGCCCGAAAGCTATCAAGATCACGCATTAGTTGGAGAATGGAAAGGTTATCGAGATTGCCATATTCAAGGTAATTTAGTCCTGATTTACCAATACGTTATAAACGATGAATTTGATGAATTAAAATTTTCTCGTTTAAATACCCACTCGCAAACTGCTTTGAAATAGAAGTAATCAATATAGTTTCAAAAATACCCTCAATAACTAACGTCTTGAATCATTCGCCTGTTGCAGCAAAATGCGGCTTTCTTTTAGGAATTGTTCGGAATAGTCGCCAAACCAATGGTGTACTTCATCAAAAGCTTGGATAAAGCCGGCTTTATCGTTACGTTTGAAGAAATCCAGACCTTGTTCAAAGCTCTCTTTGAGTGATTCAATAATGTCTATATTTTCCGGTTTATCGGCAATAATATCTGCGTATAGGCTACCGTCTTGGGCAAATAAACGCCCGATCATCGCTAATTCTAATCGGTAAATTGGTGAAGATAACGCCAATAATTGCGACAATTGTATAGGCTGACGGGAAAGGTGCAGCCCGAATACAAAAGTTGAAAAGTGGCGTAACGCTTGAATATACGTCATTGCGTGGTCGTGTTCTACTGCTTCAATCTGTTCGATTTTCGCTCCCCAAATTTTCATTTGTTCAATCAACCATTCATAACGCTCAGGGTAACGACCATTACAGCAGGCAATCACTTGTTTTGCTTGACTCGCAATATCCGGTCCGAACATTGGGTGTAAGCCAACTACCGCTCCATTATGCACTTCCAGCATTTTTTGCAGTGGCTGATATTTAACAGAAGTTAAATCTGCTAAAATCATATTTTCGGTTAAATAAGGCTTTAAACGCTCGATAGTTTCTAAGGTGTTGGCAATCGGCACACAAACAATCACTAAATCAGCGTTGGCTAAAATAGTTGCGGCATTGCCCCAATCATTTCGCCCTAAGGCTTCAACGTTATAACCGGATAAGGTTAGATAATTGCCGAATAATCCACCTAATTTCCCTTTACCGCCTACAATTACAATTTTTTGGATATCAGAATTCACTCTTTTGAAACCGTGCTTGTTTTCATTAGCGTAAGATTCACGCATTACACGGCGTAGCACATCTTCAATTAGATCGGCAGGAACGCCTTGCTTTTCTGCCTCTTCTCGGCGGGCGGAAATCATTGCGGTTTCTCGCTCAGGGGCATACACAGAAATGCCGTGTTCTGATTTTACTTTTCCCACTTCTGCCACAAGGGCCAGGCGTTGGGAAAGTAATGCTATAAGTTGTTGATCAACTTGGTCAATTTGTTCACGTAACGGAGCTAATGGGTTCATAATTCTTACCAATATAAAAACAAGCGGTCGTTTTTATCTCATTTTTTGCAAATGATTAATCACGCAATTTTGCTGCAAAATTCGTTAAGAGATCTTCTGTAGTTTGCCAGTCAATGCAAGCATCGGTAATAGAAACACCGTATTTCATCTCACTAAACGGCAATTCTGATGATTGATTACCTGCGTGCAAATTACTTTCAATCATTAAACCGATAATCGAGGTATTGCCTGCAAGTAGTTGCTCCAATACATTTTCTGCCACAATCGGTTGGCGGCGGTAGTCTTTATTTGAATTACCGTGACTACAATCGATCATAATCGCCGTAGGTAAGTTTGCTTGTTTTAGCACCCATTCACAATCATCAACGTATTGCTTTTCATAATTTGGGGTTTTGCCGCCACGTAAAATAATGTGTCCATCGGCATTACCTTTAGTTTTGAGTAGAGTTACCTGCCCTTTTTGGTTGATGCCGATAAAACGATGACTTTGAGCAGAAGATTGCATTGCATTGAGAGCAACAGCTAAACCACCGTCTGTACCATTTTTAAAGCCAACCGCCATTGATAAACCTGAGGCTAATTCCCGGTGAGTTTGGGATTCTGTGGTTCTCGCACCAATTGCAGACCAGCTGAATAAATCCGCTAAATATTGCGGTGTCATAGGATCTAAAGCTTCCGTTGCAAGCGGTAAACCGAGTTCTGCTAAATCAAGGCAGAGTTTACGCCCAATACGCAACCCTGTTTCAACATCAAAAGAGCCGTCTATTTTAGGATCGTTAATTAAGCCTTTCCAGCCTACTGTTGTGCGAGGTTTTTCAAAATAAACACGCATTACGATGTAGAGCTTATCGCTTACTTGGTCTGAAAGTGCCTTAAGTTTTTTGCCGTATTCAATGGCGGCGATTGGATCGTGAATAGAACAAGGTCCGATCACAATTAATTGGCGTTTATCACGTTTGTGGATAATATCCGAGATCTCTTTGCGTGAACGTTCAATTTGCTCGCGTAAGTGTTCAGGCAATGGGAACTCTTGTTTTAGTTCTTGTGGGGTAAGTAAAACTTTTTCATCTTGAATATTCACATTATGCACGCTATCTTGATTAAATACAGTGTTCATTTTTATTTCCTTATGTAAACTTTAAATTACAAATACTTTACAGCTTTATTTTTAAAGTTTCAACTATTTTTTGCTTAACCGCATCAACACTGATTTTCTCCATCCAATTATTGCCTTTGGCTTTAGTCGCCCAAGCCATTTCTTGCCAAGATTTACCGTAGGATTGCAAAATCGCTTCATCATACACAGACACCACTTTATCTAAATCTTGATAAGGTCCTGTTCGTCTTGGGTTATGAATAGCATATAAACCAATAACAGGCGTATTTTGAGTAGTAGCAATATGAGCTGGTCCTGAATCTGAAGAGATCACTAAATCAACCTGACGGATAATGCCTGCAAGTTGTTTTAATGACGTTTTACCCGCAATATTTGTACTTTCCGGTGCAAGTTGCTGAATGTTAGCTGCTGTTTCCATTTCATATTGCGAAGGAGAACCTGCAATTAATACATTAATATTTTGCTTACTTAACCAATTAGCAATTTCTGCGTATCTTTCCGGCAGCCAATCTTTCTCTTTTTTACTTGAACAAGGAGCAATTAGTATATTTTTCCTTGTAAAATCAATGAATTGCTTACCATAAGCTAAATCTTCATCATTCACAGGTAAATTCCATTTTGCTGATAGATCCGTTACCCCAATCGCTTTCGCAAACATCATTTGACCATCAAGAACGTGAGGGGAATTTGTTATTTCTACTTTCTGATTGGTAAATAACCATTGCATTTCTCTTGCTCTATCTTTATTAAAGCCGATTTTTTTATCAGCTTTAATGCCAAGCGAAAGCATTGATGCCCGAAATGCAGTTTGCAAATTAAGTAAAAAATCAAACCGCTTGTGAGAAAGTTTTCTCCACATTGTAAATATTTCTTTCCACCCTAATTTTTTATCAAAAGGAATTAATTGCACATTAGGGATATCTTTCATTAAAGCGGCTTCGGTTTTACCGATAATCCAAGTAATTTCAGCGGAAGAATAATGCCGCTGAATAGCTTGCACAACGGCTAAAGTATGGCATACATCACCAATAGCGGAGAGGCGTAAAATACAAATTGAGAGAGGTTTATTTGACATCATAATTTACTGGATTAAACATTGAGTAAGCTTATATTAAGATATAAAAAAAGCCACATAAAGTGTTTTATGTGGCTTTTGGTGCTACTCGGTTAGATTATTCAACTCTTAAAATACGGCAAGTGTTTGTGCCACCTGCTTTTAATTCATCACCGTGTGTCAAAAGCACTAATTCGCCAGTTAATAAATAACCTTGCTCTTTTAATAAAGAGATTGCTTTTTTCGCTCCGTCCATTGTACGGCTGTCTTCATTGTAATATACAGGGGTTACACCACGATATAATGCACAAAGATTTAATGCTTTTTGATTGCGAGACATTGCATAAATTGGTAAGCCTGAGCTGATACGGCTAGTTAATTTTGCTGTTTCACCGGAGTGAGTTAATGAAATAATTGCAGATACGCCTTCTAAATGGTTTGCTGTGTACATTGCAGACATTGCAACGGCTTCTTCAATTGATTTAAATGTGCCTTCCATACGGTGGCGAGAGATGTTGATGCTTGGCATTGTTTCTGCACCTAAGCATACATCAGCCATTGATTTTACTGTTTCAACCGGATAATCGCCGTTTGCTGTTTCGCCTGAAAGCATTACCGCATCCGTACCATCTAATACTGCGTTAGCAACGTCCATTACTTCAGCACGGGTAGGCATTGGTTTTTTGATCATCGACTCCATCATTTGTGTTGCGGTAATCACTACACGGTTTAATTTACGTGCACGACGGATTAAACGCTTTTGTACACCAACTAATGCTGCATCACCAATTTCAACCCCTAAATCACCACGAGCCACCATCACAACGTCTGCACCTAAAATGATGTCGTCCATTGCTTCTTCGGTTGCAACAGTTTCTGCACGCTCAACTTTTGCCACAATTTTAGCATCTAAACCTGCTTCTTTCGCTAATTGGCGAGCATATTCTAAATCTGCACTTGATTGTGGGAATGAAACCGCTAAGTAATCTACACCAATTTTTGCCGCTAATTTGATATCTTCTTTATCTTTTTCAGTTAATGCAGGAGCTGATAAACCACCGCCTAATTTGTTGATCCCTTTATTGTTTGATAAAGGACCACCAACGGTTACTTCAGTGTGAACACGTACACCTTCAACCTCTAATACTTTAAGTTGCACGTTACCATCATCTAATAACAGAATATCGCCCGGTACTACATCATTTGGTAAGTTTTTATAATCTAAACCTACTGCTAATTGATGACCTTCACCACGCGGTAACTCTGCATCTAAGGTAAATTTGTCGCCAATGTTTAAGAAAATTTTGCCATCTTTAAAAGTCGAAACACGAATTTTAGGACCTTGTAAATCGCCTAAAATAGCCACGTGGCGACCTAATCTTGAGGCAATTTCACGCACTTTATTCGCACGCTCGATATGATCTTCAGGAATACCGTGAGAGAAGTTCATACGAACCATATTCGCACCTGCCGCAATAATTTTTTCTAATGTATTGCCACGATCCGTTGCTGGTCCCATTGTACAAACGATCTTGGTTCTTCTGAGTTTTCTAGACATTATTTGACTCCGTAATAAATTTAAAAAATATAAGTTAAAATCTTTCTAAGCACTTGATTATGCGTTAAACGAGGGTCATTATACGCCTAAATGACAAGAGTTTAAATACAAGTTAAGGAGAATGTTATGAATATTTGGATTATGCGGCACGGAGAAGCAGGTTTTAATGCCCCAAGCGATGCTACTCGTAGTTTAACCGACAACGGTATAAAAAATGTTATTTCACAAGGCAAATGGCTTGGAGAATATTTAAACAGCAAGCAAATTAAACTCGACAAAATTCTGGTTAGCCCTTACCTCCGTGCTAAACAAACCCTTGAAAATCTCATTACAGGTATGCAAGCGGTCAATTTTTCACAAAATTTTGCAAATCTTACTGAAGAATGGGAAGAAATTACGCCTGATGGTAATCCTTATGTGGTTGAAGACTATCTCCATTTTCTAAGAGAAGAAGGGGCAAAAAATATTCTACTGATTTCTCATTTACCTCTGGTGTTCGATTTAAGCCAACGTTTAACGAATAATCAAGGTAATGTACAATTTCCAACTTCCACCATTACTGAAATTCATTGGGTTGGAAACAACGGCAAAGTTGCCGAAATAAAACACGTTTAGTCCTATTTTTTATATTGTCAATAAAAATATTTTCACTATTTTTGCAAATTGTCTAATTTATAGACTTCCAAAATGATTAAAAAGTGCGTATTATACGCCCCCTAAATCAGTAAAACTGATAATTAAATGATTAATAAAGAAGTACGGTATTTGCCGTACTTTTTATTTGGATATCCCTCTGGTTAAAATTACTTCAAGTTTGTTAATAAAAGGTTAAAAATGCAAATAGGGCAATATGAAATTAAAAACCGTATTTTCCTTGCACCGATGGCAGGTATTACTGACCAGCCGTTTCGCCGATTATGTAGCCAACTTGGTGCAGGTTTGACGTTTTCAGAGATGATGTCCACAAATCCTGATGTATGGCATACCGAAAAATCGAGATTGCGTTTAGCTCATCACGAAGAAATCGGCATTAATGCTGTACAAATTGCAGGTTCAGATCCAATAGAGATGGCAGAAGCCGCAAAAGTGAATGTTGAGTATGGTGCCGATATTATTGATATTAATATGGGTTGCCCCGCTAAAAAGGTAAACAAAAAAATGGCAGGCTCTGCTCTGCTGCGTGAACCTGAATTAGTCGCTCAAATATTAGATGCTGTGGTTAATGCCGTTGATGTGCCTGTTACGCTAAAAATTAGAACAGGCTGGGATCTTGAAAATAGAAATTGTCTGACAATAGCCAAAATTGCAGAACAAGCCGGCATTAAAGCCCTTACTATTCACGGACGCACCCGCAGTTGTTTATTCAATGGCGAAGCGGAATATGAAAGCATCAAAGCCGTTAAACAAGCTGTATCAATCCCCATTATTGCTAATGGCGATATTATTTCGGCTGAAAAAGCGAAATCTGTTTTAGATTACACCAATGCTGATGCAGTAATGATTGGGCGAGGAAGTTTTGGCAATCCTTGGCTATTTAAGGAAATCAACGATTTTTTTGAAACCGGGCAATATTCCACATTACCCGAAAATGAAAAATATCAACTGATGTTTAAGCATATTGAAGACTTACACCACTTTTATGGGGAAGAAAAAGGCTATCGAATTGCCCGTAAACACGTTGGTTGGTATGTGGAACAGTTACAACCGGAATCAAATTTTAAACGCACTTTTAATACGTTAAGCTCAACCAAAGAGCAATTAAACGCATTAGAAGATTTTGTTAAATCGATTCGTTAGAATCTTAATAATAAAGTTGGATAGAAAAAAATGTTAGAACAACAACCTACACAAAACCCATTAACAGTAACAATGTTAAATGCACCAGCACAACAGGTTAATAAACCTCTTCGTGATAACGTTAAAGCAGCATTAAAAAACTATTTATCTCAATTAAATGGTGAAGATCCAACAGAATTATACGAATTAGTATTATCTGAAATCGAACACCCGATGTTAGATATGGTGATGCAATACACTCGTGGTAACCAAACCCGTGCAGCAACAATGTTAGGTATCAACCGTGGTACATTACGCAAAAAATTAAAAAAATACGGTATGGGTTAATCTGAACCACCATAAAAAACGATTTAATTCGTATATTAATTAGGCAAAATAAAAACGCTGAACATACCATTCAGCGTTTTTTCTATTTTATTTAAGTGCCTAGAACTTCATTTCAAATGCTAAACTGAAATTTCGTCCGGGAGCAGCAAATCGGGTATAATTACTACCTTGGTCTTGATTGACTGCATTCACACTAGATTGGCGTACAGACTCCCAAGTGGAATATTTACGATTAGTTACGTTATAAATACCGCCACGTAAAGTATAGTTTTTATAGTTGAGATAGCCCGTAATATCATGCGTATACCAAGAATTGGTGAGCTTACCGCCTAAATCAACACGATGTATACCGTGGTGTCGTGTTCCTGAAACCTCCTCTGCTTTTTTAGCTCTAGAGTAAGTAGTTGTAATTCCAATTCCCCATTTTTCTTCGGGATGATCATAGCCAAATCCAAACACATAGCGAGCAGGTTGAATCGCATCTAATATCGGATCATTTACGCTGGTCAATCTTTGGTCGGTGAGCTTCCGATCTTTTACTTTGACACGGTTATACGCTACCGAAGAATAAAATCCATCAGGAATTAGTGAGAGAATACCGTGTAGATCGAATTTGGCGATTAAATTCACTCCATTTAAAACCACATCTTGAATATTATGGTAGTTATAGAAACATTCGGATTTCTTATGTGTGAGTTTTTTACAAGCCGTTGCGATCATATTCCGATAATTATTTCGGAAATAGCTCACATCAATATAACCAAATTGCCCTTTAAAACTTACCCCCATTTCATGATTCATTGATTTTTCCGGCTCTAAGCGGTGGTTGCGTTGCTCATTTTGCACATATTCATTATCAATCAAGCCAATATGAGTTCGTTTACCATAAAGTTCGTAGAAAGCCGGTACTCTAAATCCATTGGAAATACGGTATGAAAGTGCAATAAAGTCGCTTGGTTTGAGCGTAATACCACCATTCCAAGACCAATTTCGATAAGTTCGACTAAGTGTCCATAGATCATCAGATTTAAATCGATGTTGATCAAAACGTACCCCTAAGCCAAGATCAACATACTCGCTAGTTATTAAATCACGGAAGCTGACAAAACGGCTGTCTCCTTTAATTTTACGAGGTTCGCAGTTTAAAATACCACCATGTTTATTATCACATAATGATACAGTTTCAATACTACGTGGAAGGCGTCGATAGATATAAGGATCATCTAATCGTCCTCTGCCGCGAATATTGATATAGCCGCCTTTGGTGTATTGGGCATACATATCACCGTGGTTCATTAGAGAATTAAAACGATCAAAGCCAAGGCTAAAATTCATCTTATGAGTCTGTTTAAATATTCCTTGCCCAGCAGTAAATGCTTTATCAAATTCTAAGCGGATCAAGCGGTGTTTTTCTTGATAATTATTGCGTTCAGTTTGATACATAGACCAAGCTTTATCCAAGCTAGGGCGGCAATTTTTATCAACGTTCGGATAATCGCTACAATGCAAGCGGTGCATACGGCTATATAACTCAATATTTTGTTTATCAGCAATGAGTTTAAAACTATCCAGCCAACGATTATTTTCCGGCTTATATTGATAATTGAAACCTAAACGACGTTTATGATGATGTTCATCAAAGAATTTTACACGGCTATAACGCAGCCCGTAAGGGATACTTCTATCAAATACTAAGCCATCTAAAATATTATTACCTTCATAAACAGGGTTCTTACTCCATAGATTATCTAGCTTGATATTAACATCATCTTTTGTGTAGTAAGCCGGCGTTTGCATATCACGTATATCATAACGCTGCTTCGTATCTTCTAACACCGTACCAAGATAATGAGAAGAGTTAAAATGATAACCTAACTTCACGAAAACAGAATTGCTCTTATAATCCAAAGGATTTGGGGCAATACGCTCTTTACCTGTATATTCTTTAGCAGATAACTGCTCTGTACGATAAGGAATTTGCTCAATCTGTTTACGTTCTTCGGAAGTATATTCCGGTGCTTTTCTAAACGGGAAATTATCACGATTCAATTTAACGCTTGCTCGTGGGGTACAATCCAATGTTGGACAAGCATCCTCTACGATAAAAAATGATCCTCCAGGAGCATTTTGTGCAGACCCGGGGTAAAGATCATAGCGATTTTCAAAACCGGTGATACGTTGAATATTATGATGTAGTTTATTGGCTTCAGAGTGAGTTTTAGTCTCTTTACCGTTACGATGGGTCGCAATTACAAGGGCTTCAAATCCGTTGGCTTCTCCCGCAGCGGCAATAGATTGTAAAAAATGGCTATTTTTGCTGGTATAAGCGGTCTTAGTATCTAATCCCCACTGTTGCCCATCTTTAATTACATCCTGAGCATCTTTACTGCGAAAACTAATTGCTCCACCGAGAGCACCAGAGCCATATTCAGCAGAGCTTGCCCCTTTACTTAATTCAATTGAGCGAATATTCTCATATTCGATTTCATTTATCGCCCCACCATTAGCACTTGAGCCAAGAGTATTATAATGCTGTGCTTGTGGTAGACCATCAACTAACATAGCAACTCGGTTTTTATCTACTCCTCGAATAGCATAACCACTACTAGCCCCTCTACCTTGTTCAACAACCGAAATCCCGGGATCATAGCGAGTTAAATCACGAATCCCAAGAATTTGATTTTTACTCATCTCACTATAATTTTTAACAACTTTTCCTAATCCGGTTACTTCGTTTTGACGCTCGTGAGCGTAACGACTTTCTGTTACAATAACTTCGTCTAAAACAGCCACATCACTATTTTCTGTCATTTTTTCATTTTCAGTCGCCGCACTATATGAATGGGAAAGTGCAAACAATACCGCTGACGCAATGGTTGAATAGCGAAAATGATGATATTTCATTATCATTAAGTAGGATCTCCTTTATTTAATTTTGCAAATTTTTATAAAAAATAACCCGCTTGCTTAAGTGAAACGAGCGAAGAAATTATGATTATTTTTCTATTTGACGTTTACCGCCAAACATAATACTGACTTTATCTTTATCCGTTTCTGCACTATGTACAATACCACCTAATTCAGTTGCTTTAGGACCATAAAACCCTCCTTCAAATTGGGTATTGATATGAACTACCGTGCCACCATTGGTACTTTTCGGATCAAGATTAAAACCAGAATCACTCGTTTTGGCAGTCCCTGCAAAACCATTAGCCTTCACTTCACCTTCAAGTGTTAGCATTGGACGTTCTTCAACGCCATCATTAGCAATCAATTTGCCATTGATTTTTTTATTGGCAAAATCTACATCAAAGAGTGAGCGAGTACCACTTTCACTATTACTTGGTGACTCAGCTCCTACCGGACCGGATTTGCTATGAATTGTCCCATTCCAAGTTCCGCGATATTGCACCATTCCGCTTGGTAAATCCATCACAGCTGTACGTTCACCCACCAAATATTGATGAGCACTATCATTATCGTTTTCTACATTGTAAGTCCCAAATTTGACATAGTCTAAATTATTACAACAGACTGAAATTTTGTAATCTTTGCCATTTATGTTTTTTGTTAATACTTGATAAAAATCCATATCAGCAAAACGTGCTTTTCCTTCTGGTAATAAAGCAATTTGAACGCCATCAATAACTAAATGAGTTGCCAGACCAAAAGTATCCATATCTGATTTAGCCAAATCTTTCAAACTCACTTGCACTGAATCAAATTTCTTTTCGACCTTGTCTTCGCTTTTTTCATCACGCTTACCTGCGAATACAACGAAAATCGATTTATCATCTGCCAAAAATTTTCCCGCAAGTTCCTGCGCTTTATCGCCATAAAAACCGCCTTCTACTGTATTACTATCTTTACCAAAGTAAGGATCGTCTGTTTTTAAAGCCTTTGCCTTACCATTAAAGCGGTTTCCGTGGATATTCGCTTCTATCTTATAATGATCAGTAATTTCCTGCTTGTCCTTTTCCCTTGGATTTACATAGCCATTTTTGGTTAAAGTACCTTTAAGTGTTTTCTCACTAAAATTAACCGTAAACTCACTGCTATGCCCTATAGGCTTATCCTTATCATCTGTATTTGCTTGGTTATCTTCTGACGTTGCCCCAACATTCGTGCCAGCATTACTTCCTTCAAAATACTTACTGTTGTTTTTTGCAGATGCATTAGTAGTAAAATCCCAAGTCCCTTTATAAGTTGCTATTTCGGTTGGGAAAGCTTTAGATGGTTGAGTGCCTAAATAATATACATACCCTGTAGGACCTGTTTTTAGAAGACGAGGTTCTCCTCTTTTACTTCTCTCGGCTGAAGCCCCTAAATGAATGAAATAACCCGAACGAACAAATTTCATCTCTCGCTTACGGTGTAATTTTTTTCCATCGTGGGTGTGAATAATGTCATCTTCATCATAACCGAGTTTTTTTACTTCTTCCTCAAGCTTTTTCATTTCTTCTTCAAGAGATAATGGCTTGCCTGGCTCACCAACAATTGGTGTAATTTCACCAATCGCCCCATTTTCCTCTCCAGTGCCACCAAAGAAATTACGACGTGGAATTTTAGTTTGAAATCCTAAGGATGGTTGAGCTGAGCCTTCAGCCGAAGATATCGTTCTGCGTTCTGATTTAGGCTGAGTTGCTGAGTCTTTAGAAGAGCTGGAATGAGATGGGCTTGCCTTAACTGAATTGGTATCAAAACTACCACCGTTTGAAGTACAAGCCGCAAGTAGTACAGCATTTAATAAAATAACGCTATTTTTCATTTTAAACACAATTTTCTCCTTAATTAAAAATGATTACCATTTTATTTATATAGAAGAACTGTGTAAATAGCTAGATTATATTTTTTTAGAGAGCCATCTTTTAAATAATAAAAATTGAAAAATAACGCCCATCTTCCTCTACACTAAATGTGTGGAAAGCCGCCCAAATCTTTTAGTTTATTCACCATAGCACAAAATAGCTCTGTGGTCTTTTCGGTATCGTATAATGCTGAATGTGCTTGGTGTCCGTCAAAACTAATTTGGGCGGCTTGGCAGGCTTTAACTAACACCGTTTGTCCGTACATAAAACCTGCAAGAGTTGCAGTATCAAACATTGCAAAGGGGTGGAAGGGATCACGTTTAGCATTAATCCTTTTAACCGCTGCCTGTAAAAATCCCTGATCGAACGCAGCATTGTGAGCCACAATCACCGCACGTTGGCAACCCTGCTCTTTCATCGCTCTACGCACCATTTTAAACATTTCGGGAATAGCGATATTTTCTGCCACCGCACCTCGCAATGGGTTATCAATATCAATGCCGTTAAACTTTAGCGACTCTGGGTTAATATTCGCCCCTTCAAACGGTTTGATATGAAAATGGCATTTTTGGTCTTCCACTAAGTAGCCGTTTTCGTCCATTTTAACCGTAATTGCCGCCAGTTCTAATAACGCATCAGTTTGAGCATTAAGCCCCGCAGTTTCAACATCAATCACAACGGGCAAATAACCACGAAAACGATTTTTTAATAGATTATAATCGGTTGGTGGTGTAGTCGATTGAGAGGTAGATTCAGTTATATTTTCCATTTTTATTTCAACTTAAAAATACAAGCGGTCTGATTTGCAAAATTTTTTACAAATCCGACCGCTTGTGAATAGATAAAAGGAATTAGTTTCCTAATGCGGCTTGTGCGTTTTTGTTTTCAATAAATTCGATTTTATAACCATCCGGATCTTCCGCAAAAGCAATAACCGTTGTGCCGCCTAATACAGGACCCGGCTCACGGGTAATTTTACCACCTGCCGCACGCACATCTTCAATCGTTTGATAAATATCATCAACACCTAATGCGATATGACCATAAGCCGTACCTAGCTCGTAGCTATCCACACCCCAGTTGTAAGTCAGCTCAATAACTGCACTTTCGCTTTCGTCAGCATAGCCTAAGAAGGCTAAAGAGTACTTGTATTGCTCGTTCTCACTTCTGCGTAACAAACGCATACCTAACACTTCGGTATAGAATTTGATTGAACGCTCTAAATCTCCAACGCGTAACATTGTGTGTAAAATTCGCATATTTTCTTTCCCCCTTGAAGTTAAAAAATCTTGCGTATTATGGCATAATTTGAGCTTAAAATCATTTTCTTTCCATTTTTTAGGATTATTTATGGCTCACGATCACAACAGCCCATCAAAACTTGAAATTGCCACACACGCAGCCCTGCCGATGGTGTTAATGCTATTTATTGAAATGGCACTTAATTTTTACGCCTCTCCGGATAATGCTATTTTCATCTCCCCTTATTTATTGGCGTTGTTTGTTACCTCTTTCATCGCCATTTTAGTATTATGGAAAGGTGAGATTTGTCGTGGGCAAACCAGCCGCTTAACCTTTATTCTGCCTTTTTTACTGATTTTTGCAGTCGGAAATTTTATTTATTCGATTGCTTTCACACCTAAATATAACCCAATGGCAATTGCAAGTTTTGCTGCCATTTTATCTTGCTTGATCTATTTTCGTTTGCCGGAAGATGAAACGCTCTACAACACGTTGATGTATTGTGGTTTTGGCATTGTGGCAATCGGCATTATTCAATATTTAGCAATTTATTGGATTGAACTGCCTTCACTATTTAACGGCATTCGTGCCAATAATTTTGCTCAAGTGCTGCTTGGTATTTTACTCGCCGGCTGGTATTTAATGTTGGCAAAAAGCCGTTTAGAGGTTTTCTTGAAATTATTGGTAAAATCCGCCTTGATTGTCTTGATACTTAACTACTGCTGGTCAGCATTTGTGTTATATCAACATTTGCAAATTATGCCGGAAATGCCATTGCTCTCATTCATTCTTTATTTCGCTGTACAATTTGTGATTTTACTGATGCTGGCGTGGTTACTACTTGGAAAAAATATCAAAAATCCGACCGCTTGGAGTGTCGCTACAACCCTTGCGATCTTATATCCATTCGCCAATGTAGCCTGATTTTATGAAATGGGTATTACGCATTTTCGGCATACTTACCGCAATATTCATTGCGGTGATTGCCTTTTTATGTGTGCCTAATACCCAACTTGCGACTCCCATTAACTGGATTTTACCGAAAGAGTGGAAAGTGAAAATTCCACAAGGGTTACACCTAAATTGGCAAGGTTCATCAGTTTCACAATTTCAACTTTCTTATCGAGATTGCCCGCTGATTAGTGCAGATAAAACAGATCTCACTTGGATTAAGCAAAACCACCTATTTGTTGAAAAATTAGACATTGACTACCACTGCTTATCACTCTTTCCCAAATCGGAAAATAATTCCAACACTTCGCTAAAAGCATTACTGGCGGTGATTCCTGATGGCGAAGCAACTATCCACTCGCTTAATTGGAAAAATCTCCCAGAGAATTTTAACCCAAGAATTATCCACTTGTTAGAACAACAAACCGCCTTGAAAATTTCTCTGTTCAATGCGGAAATCAAGGCTACATTAGCTCAACAGGAGGTCGATTTTTCCGCATTTTTTACAAATGGGAAATTGAATGCCGATTTAACTTACCAACCGAGCAAACAAGAGCAACATAAGCTTACACTTTCTGCTGAAATTGAAGATAATTTCCTTACGCTTCCACACACTCTTTCAGCAGAATATTACTGGCAGCTGCCCGATGAAATCATTACAACCAAAGCCTTACAAAACGGGCACTCAACCTTGAATTGGCAGAAAAACGCCCAACAACAATTTGAAGGATACTGGCAGGCAAGCCTTAGTAGTGAAAATGATAAGCTCAATTTCCCTTTTCTGTTTGACGGCAAAAGCCTAGAAATCAAACAAGGGCGTTTTGATTGGAGCTTAACCGAACGTTTTCCGCTTCACGGCTTTGTTACAGCAAAAGTTACTCCACAATCTTTTACCAACCAGCCATTTTTGCCGCTTAAAACGGCTATTCGTATCAGCTTGCTTTCCCAAAACAGCTTGGGAAAAGGCAATATTGTGATCTCCAATTCAGAGGGCGAAATTACCGAACAAGGGCTAAATTTACCACTACGTTTGACGGGTAACATCAAGCACGGTAACTTTATTTTATACAGCAGTATTCCGCTGGATCTTCAGGGTAATTACGATGATTTAACCTTGAAGTTTTTACCCACTTCCCTGCTTCGTTTGACAGGGAAAGAGCGTTATTTAACGATTGATGATTTACGTTTTCCGCTTGCCGGGATCAAAATAGATAAACAAGGTATTCACGGGCGATTACACGCTATTCTTCGAGGGCAAAGTCCTGACTTTAAAAATATTGAATTCCATTTAGATGGACAAGCTCAAAATTTTAAAGCAGGAGCGTTAGATTTTTTCCAAGATCCGAAAGACCCAAAAGCCGTTAAAGATAGCTGGAAATGGCGAATTTGGGGAAACTCCAATCTTAACGCTTTTAACAGTAAAGTAAATTTAAGCGGTAGAGGGCAATGGCATAAAAATACTGTGCAACTTAACGAACTGAAGGGCGATTTATCCTCTGTGAGGCTTGATGGCACAACTATTTCCAAAACAGAGCTAACCAACGCCCAAGCAATACAATTTAATATCAAAAAATTCACGCTTGACGGAGCTATTCAGCTCAAATCACCTGAAATTAAGTTTGATTACGGTGGGCTGCTACCAAAACCACAAGCAAAACTTGCTTTTAGCGGTGAGTTAGAAAATCTTAATTTCAAAGGTACAGTAAATACCACCGAACTTGGTCCGCTTAGATTATTTGCTCGCCGCCAATTAACCGCAGATGCCAGCCAAATTATCGGTAAACTCTATTGGCTAGAGCAGTCTGCACAAGGCTTCCAACCTCTTTTTCCATTCCGTAGCCAATGGATAATTAATAACGGCACAATTCGTGGCGAAACGGCATTTACCGCCAGTGCAGAAAAAGGCTTAATTGCAGGCGGGCATTTAACCATTCGCAACGGAGGATTATCCTTACCAGATGGCGAGGCAAAAGGCATTGAATTTGCTCTACCTTACCGCTATCAAGATGGACGCTTTCATTTCGGCGTAAAAAAACCGATTGATGTCAAAGTCGCACAAATCAAACTCGGCGAATTAGCCCTTGATAATGCCTCAATGAAAATTAATGGTTACTACCCTTACACTAAAGCTAAACCATTGAATTTAAATCAATTATCCTTTAATTTATTTGGCGGTAAACTCAATGTAAAACGCTTTGCCTTACCGCAAACCGAAATTGCTTATCTGAATTTAGAGCGGTTAGATTTTGAGAAAATTTTGCAATTTATGCAATATCAACAAATCGATCTGAAAGGCAAAGCCAACGCTACTTTGCCATTTTGGCTAAGCGGCAAACCTTGCTACATCTGCGATGGCTTACTTACACAAGCGGAAACCTCTTATTTAACCTTTACTCCTGAATTACTTTCAGAAATGAAGAAAAGTGGTTACACCGAGCAAATTTTGTTACATTTAGTGGATAAAAGCACGCTTAATGATTTTCGCAGTCTGATTAATGTCGGCTCAAAAGGCGATTTAGTGTTGGACGGAAAATTAAAATTATCGTCTAACCAAGATCAATCCAAAGTGAATTTAAACTATAATCACCGAGAAAATATGTTTGATTTGTGGAAACTAATTAACTACAGCTCACAATTTGAGCAAAAGCTAGAAAATTATCTCTACCAAAAATTAGATGATGAATAAAAATAACGGAAGAAAAATGAAAAAAGCCTCATTTTGTTTTGCAATTTTTTTGCTAAATTTGACCGCTTGTACCCCCAAAGTGCAGCTCGAAACGCCAGCTGATGGGATAACCATTAATATGAATGTAGTGGTAGATCACCGCATTGATGTGAAGATGGACGAAAAATCCCGTGTGGTGATCACGAAAAGTGAAAATAAAACGAAAAATTAGTTAAAGGTTGCCATTTGGTGATCTTTAAATTGCTGATAAATATCGGCTAATTTTTCCCCTGTTGGTAATACCAAATTCGGGCTTAAATCAAACATCGGCACAATCACAAATTCACGATTTTTCATCTCAATATGTGGCACGTTCAAACGCTCGGTTTGAATTTGCTCATTGCCGTATAAAATAATATCCAAATCCAACGTCCGCTCGCCCCAACGGCGTAAACGCACTCTGCCCTGTTCATTTTCAATGCTTTGTAACTTATCTAGCAATTCAGTTGGCGATAATTCGGTTTCAAATTTCGCTACAGCATTCACATAATCAGGCTGATCTTGCGGTCCAACAGGTTTTGAGCCATAAAATGGGCTAATTTCAAAATGAATTGCAAATTTTTTCAATTTTTCGACCGCTTGTTTAAGCTGTTCGAGAGGATTATCAAGGTTTGAGCCTAAGGCGATGTAGACAGTTTGCATAATTTTCCTTTCCTAAAAAAGTAGGAGCGAAAGATTTTTCGCCCCTACAACATTATTCAGTTTTAGATGTTTTCGTTTTTTTCTTAAACGTTCTACGGCGGCGTTTTTTCTTCGCTTCAGGCTGAACATTAGGCAAATGACGAACCGATTTTAACAACTCACCACGTTGCCCCTCATTGCTGAATTGGTATTCGTGCCACCAAGCAGCCAGTTCAACTAAATCGCCGCCTTCAATCTCCGCACGCATCACTAACAAGTCAAAGCCTGCACGGAATTTGATATGTTCCAGCGTTTGTTGCGGGCGGTTGCCACTACGTTTCATCATTTGGAATTGCAATGCCCAAATATCACGAATAACCGAAGTATGACGACGGTGCAAGGCGATAGCTTTGCAGCTATCTGCCAAGATGTCATTTGCCGCTAACATCATTGCATCGTGGCTGTTGAAACCACCTTCATTTTTAAGCTGTTCCATTTTTTCACGCAATGGATACCAAAGCAGTGCAGCAAATAAGAAAGCTGGATTAACAGGCAATTGATCTGCAATGCGTTCATCTGTTGAGGCTAATGCTTTATTAATCATACGCTCAGCATTTGAATCCCCTTTCGGAGTGAAAAACGGCGTTAATACAGGGAACAAGAATTGCCACAAATCGTATTCACGCAATAATTGATAGGTTTTTAGCCCTGCTCCTGTTTGTAATAATTTGAGCGATTCGTCAAACAAACGAGCTGCCGGGATATTCGTTAAAAGCACCGCCATATCACGAATTGGAGCTTCTGTTGCTTTATCAAGGAACATATCCAGCTTCGCCATAAAACGAATGGCTCTGATCATACGCACAGGGTCTTCTTGGTAGCGGATTGCAGGCTCGCCGATGAGCGATAATTTGCCTGCTCGTAAATCATCAATACCGTTGAAGAAATCAAAAATCAAGTTACGTTTGGTATCGTAATATAACGCATTAACGGTAAAATCACGGCGTTCGGCATCGTCTCTTAATGTGCCGTATACATTATCACGCAATAGCATTCCTTCATCGCTTACTTTCGAGATTTTGTCATTGCTGTGGGAAGCGTGCCCTGCTCGGAAGGTTGCCACCTCAAAAATTTCACGCCCGTAAACAATGTGAGCTAAGCGGAAACGACGACCAATCAAGCGGCATTGTCTGCCGAAAATACGTTGAATTTCTTCCGGGCGAGCATTGGTGGCAATATCAAAATCTTTTGGTTTTTTCTCAAGTAATAGATCACGAATACAACCACCAACAATATAGGCTTCAAACCCGGCAAGATGTAATTTATCTACAATCGAAAGAGCATTTTTAGGGAAATCCTTCGGACTAATCCCATATTGAGCTGCACTTACCGTGAATTTTTTATGTAGGAGATGAGAAGGCACATCTGTTTGATGACCTTTACTGCCTTTTTTATGGCTTTTTTGTTCTGTTAATTTAGGGGCTGAACGTTTAGAGCGACTGGATTTAGTTGTTTTCTCTGCTCTTGGTTCAACTTCTGGCTTACTTTCCTTCTCTTGCTTTTTTGGTTTGGAAAATAATGACTTAATATAATTAAAAATAGTACACCTCTAAATAGTAAATGCCTCTTTAAAAGAGGCATTATGTAACTTGATTATAAACCTAGCTGCTTCTCACGAATTTCAGCTAATGTTTTGCAATCTATACATAAATCTGCGGTTGGGCGAGCTTCTAAGCGTTTGATGCCGATCTCAACACCACAGGTTTCACAAAAACCGTAATCATCTTCTTGAATTTTATGTAACGTTTGCTCAATTTTTTTCAACAATTTACGTTCACGATCACGATTACGAAGTTCTAAACTAAACTCTTCTTCTTGACTTGCACGATCGTTAGGGTCAGCGAAGTTCGTCATATCTTCTTGAAGCTGGCTTTTTGTGCGTTCTGCTTCTTCCATAATTTGACCGTGCCACGCTTTCAGAATTTTTTTGAAATGCTCACGTTGAGCTTCATTCATATACTCTTCATCTTTTGCTGGCTCATAAGGCTCAACACCTGCTAATGCTAATAAACCAAGAGAGGTGGTTTTAGCCGTTTCAGTCATAGATTACTCCTTGTTTGGAATTTTATTGTTAAAATTATATCCCGAATACAACCTAACTTCCTTGTAACTACATTATACGAAAAAATCAACATCTTCGGGTTTTTAGTAATGGCGGCTATAAATAACACAAAATCGAATGACTAACAAATAAATTTGCAAAAATTTTGCATTTATATTGATTTATTTGCTCAAAATTATAGCCGAATTTACGTTCGGCTATCATTCTGTTTATTTCTTACCAGCTTTTTGACCAATCGGCGAGCCATTTTTGAATCGTTTCATTAGAGGGCGAAGTAAATTCTAATTTGTTGTAGGTTGGCATTTCTGCAAAAGCAGGATCAACACCTTCCGCTAAAACAGGATTCATTACATTATGGTAAGAAATAATATGTTGCGACTCAGGCTTATGCAAAAATGCTAAAAATTGATTCGCTAACGCTCTTTGTTTAGTCGTTTTTACAATTGCCGCATTTTCTACTTGAACTAAATGCCCTTCCTCGAATGGAGCTGCTACATATTTATCGGTGTTTTCGTGCCACTTATGATATAAAGGCGATGTAGTATAACTTAATACTAAATCCGATTCCCCTTTTAAGAAAGCTCCATAAGTTTCAGACCAGCCTTTACCTACCGTTACGGTATGTTTTGCCAATGTTTTCCAAGCCGTTGGAGCTTCATCACCATACACTTGATTTAGCCACATTAAGAAACCACGTCCAACGCTACTGGTTCTTGGATCTTGGTAGATAATCTTTAAGTCTTGGCGTTCAACCAGCTCTTTCAAACTTTTCGGCGGATTTTTCAACTTTTCTTTATCGTAAATAAAGGCATAAGAGCCTGTATCATACGGAAAGAAAATTTTATCTTTCATCTCTAATTTGGTTTTTGCCTCAAATTCCGTGAACAACCCTGAATTTTCAGCTTCAGTTTGCAAGAAATTATCAATGCCTAACACCACATCGGCTTTGGTTTTTTCACCTTCTAAACGCACACGGTTGAACATTGTTACACCATTATCAAACGGCATAAATTTTAAATCACAGTTACACTCTTTCTCAAAATTTTGCTCTAATTTTGCAGCCGGACCATATTCAGAGGCAAACGAACTATAAGTGTAAACGGTAAGTGTTGGTTGGTTGGCAAAAGCGGTGGAGGTAAGTAGTGCCAATGAAGATAAAATCAGTTTCATAAAAAGTCCTTCTAAATTACGTTGATAGAAGGATTTAAGAGGCAAGTTTGCTATCTCAAATCCCTACGCTGATATTAATCAGATCAGGTTCTATGGGTATTTCTCAGCCACAAGCGGTCGGATTTTAGAGAAAATTTGCAAATTTTTAAGCAAATTAAACCGCTTGTTGCACCCCAATGAGAACGCTTTATTGTAAAAAGTTTGTTGCTGAATTTCAATATTCGCAAACGTTTGCTATTTAGCAAAAAAATCATTATACTACCCACCTAGTTCAAACAAGGAACTAGAAATGAATTATCCTACTTTAATAATGACTCCAAATTCTACGCAGCTACGCATCGTTTCACGAGGCGTGGCTGTTTTTTTATTCATTTCTAAAATTAAAAATCGCTCTTAAAGGCGATTTTTTTATGATACTTAATCTACATTGACAATATTGAAAGGAATAGCATAGATGAGCCAATTGATTCGTACCCTAAAAGGTCATATTCGTGATGAAATCATTAAAAAAGGCGGCTGGGTAAATGCTCACGCTCACGCAGATCGTGCATTTACAATGACACCCGAGAAAATCACTGTTTATCAAAATGCGAATCTACAACAAAAATGGGACTTGGTAGATGAAGTAAAACGTAATTCAAGCGTAGAAGATTACTACCGTCGCTTCTCGCAAGCGATTGAATTGATGATTTCACAAGGGGTTACGGCATTCGGTACTTTTGTAGATATCGATCAGGTATGTGAAGACAGAGCCATTATTGCCGCTCACAAAGCCCGTGAAGTGTATAAAAACGATATTATCTTAAAATTTGCTAACCAAACCTTAAAAGGAGTGATTGAGCCAACGGCGAAAAAGTGGTTTGATATTGGCTCTGAAATGGTGGATATCATCGGTGGCTTGCCTTACCGTGATGAATTAGATTATGGCAAAGGCTTGGAAGCAATGGATATTTTAATGGAAACTGCCAAATCACAAGGTAAAATGTTGCACGTTCACGTCGATCAATTTAACTCACCAAAAGAAAAAGAAACCGAGCAACTATGTGATAAATCAGTTGAACACGGAATGCAAGGGCGAGTTGTCGCTATTCACGGTATCTCAATTGGGGCTCACCCAAAAGATTATCGTAAAATGTTGTATCAAAAAATGCGTGATAGCCAAATGATGGTGATTGCCTGCCCGATGGCGTGGATTGATAGTGGTCGTAAAGAAGACCTCCAGCCGTTCCACAACGCTTTAACACCTGCGGATGAATTAATTCCTGAAGGCATCACAGTGGCAGTGGGGACAGATAACATCTGCGACTATATGGTGCCACTGTGTGAAGGCGATATGTGGCAAGAGTTAAGCCTACTTTCTGCGGGTTGCCGTTTCACAAACTTAGAAGAAATGGCGAATATCGCCAGTATTAATGGACGAAAAGTGCTGGGTTTATAATTCACAGTTTTATTTATTCAAAATAAAAAAGAGTTAATATTTGTCATATTAACTCTTTTTTAGTTCTACTGTACTTGCTTATCTTCTATATTTACCTGCCATTGCTTGGTACACGGCATTTTCATTCGCTAAGATGGTGTACTTGGCATTTAAAATGGCAAGTTGGGAATTACGCTCGGTGTTCATTGCAGCTATCCATTCACGGAATTCTGAAACACCTTGTTCATAACGATTTTTGTAGTATGTACTGATGCGTTTATCTTGATTATATGCATCTTGTAGCACTTTTAACGAGCTTCTTGATTGCGTATAGCCATAATAATAACGGTCAATTTCATTTAACGCCGAAGTAATTTTTTGCTCATAATTTAAACGAGCCGTTACATAATCCGCTTCTGAAATTTTTACGTTATTTTTTACACGATTCCAATCTAAGAATGGTAAATCCAGTTTAATTAACGCATTACCAACCGGGTTATCTGCAATATTCCCCACATTTGTAGCATTACCAGTAATAGAACCGCCAATAGTTAAAGTTGGGAACCAGCTTTTCTCTGTCGCCGTTAAAGATTTAAAGGCACTTTGTAAACGTTGTAATGAACCCACTACATCAGGGCGATTTGCAATCGCTGAAACCGGCACATTTAAATCCACACCTTGCAATTTCACGTTCATAATATTTGGATAGCGGATATTAAGCGGTGTATTTGGGTGAACATTTAGCAAATTGCGTAACGTCTGCTCTGCCGTTTTTTGCATTGTGCGTAATTCAATCACCTTGTTGCGAGCAGTTAAAACTGCTTGCTGTGCTTGATCTACCGCTAAACGGTCAATTGCACCTGCATTCATCTTGTTCGTTAAAATACGGCTGATTTGCTCATAGTTTTTAATGCTTTCTTCGGTAATACGAATAGCATCACGGTAATAAGCTAATTGATAATAAGTAGTTACCACTGAGTTGATGATAGATAAGCGAGTTGCTTTTAAATCTTCAACCGTCGCTTTATGAACCCATTCTGCCGCACTCGCGGTGTCAGCTAAACGCTGCCATAAATCAATGGTATAACTTAAATTGAATGCTGCTTGAGCCGCTGTAGTTGAAACACCGGTTGAAATATTATTAGAAGAAGCCGAACCCAATCCTTTTGCTGCTGAAGCAGAACCTGAACCACTAAAGGTTGGAACTAGATTTGCCCCCACTAAGTTCGCATTATAAAGAGCTTTATTTACTGCAATCCCACTTTTTGCTAAATCAAGATTGTTTTTAACGGCTAAATCAACAACACGGTTTAATTCAGCATCACTATAACCTTGCCACCATTGCTCGTTAATTTGATATTGCTTAGTGATTTCATCATAACTTTGATAAGTTTCTTGTGCTTTTTGCAAAGAACCATCATTGCTCATATTTCCGGTAGTACAAGCCGTTACCGTTAAGGCTAACACCACAGAAAAGGCTAATTTTGAGAGTTTCATTCTATGTCCTTATTTGGGATAAAATAATTTTGTGAAAAAATTTGGGTAGAAAACCGGCGTATTCTACCCAAAAACTACGTTTCTTTCCAGCTAAAATGAACGCTTGTTCATTTAGTTATGTAATAGTTCACTAATCAGATTGGTATGACGAATTTTCTGACTATTTAAGCTGACACGCTCTGCCACTAAAATTGCTTTTAGCTCAGAAAGAGCTTGTTCAAAGTTATCATTAATAATCACGTAATCAAACTCATCATAATGGCTCATTTCAGAAACGGCTTCTGCCATACGTTTTGCAATGGTTTCTGCTGAGTCTTGCCCTCGCCCGATTAAGCGTTTTTCGAGTTCAGCTTTTGAAGGTGGCAAAATAAAGATCGTTTTCACATTTGCCACTTTTTCCCGAATCTGTCTTGCCCCTTGCCAGTCAATATCAAGGAAAACATCAATCCCTTGTTCAAGGCTGCGTTCAATCATTGGTAGCGATGTGCCATAGTAATTACCGAACACTTCCGCCCATTCCAAAAAATGCTCTTGCTCAATTAAACGCTTAAATTCTTCGTGGTTGGTAAAGTAATAATGCACGCCATCTTGTTCAGCCGGACGTGGATTACGGGTTGTGTGAGAAACAGAAAGTTGGACTTCAGAACGTGGCAAATCAGCTAATAATGCGTTAATTAACGACGATTTACCTGCACCACTGGGGGCTGAAATAATATAAAGATGACCTAAACTCATTTTCTTAATCAATTTAAAACAGATAAAAATAATGGACAATTTTCATTGTCCATTACACAAAATTACTTACGAGCCAAAGGCGGAACAAAGGTAATACCTAAATCCCAAGGCTGCTCAATCCAAGTTTCTTGTGGAATGTCGATGATATAATCATCAACTAATGGAGCACCTTGTGGTTTAGCAAATACGGTTACAAAACGTGCTTTCGGGTACATTCTGCGAATTTCTTTTGCGGTATTTCCGGTATCCACCAAATCATCTACCACAATAAAACCTTCGCCGTCAGTTTCAGCTGCGTGTAATACTTTTAATTCACCTTGATTATCGTGATCGTAGCTTGCGATACACACTGTTTCTACGTGGCGAATACCCAACTCACGTGCTAAAACAGCAGCAGGGAATAAACCGCCACGACTTACTGCAATAATCCCTTTCCACTGAGAAGCGGGTAATAAATTTTCTGCCAACTTACGGGCGTGCATATGGAACATATCCCACGTTACCACATATTTTTCGTTTGTGTATTTTTCGCTCATAGAAACAACCTAATATAAAATTGGGGCTCACCCCGATATAAAAAAATTGCACTAGAATAACCTGAAAATGTTTTTTTCGCCATCATTTCATTCATTTTTTTATACAACTTATTACGCAACCGTATGCGTAGTGCAAAAAATCAGCACTAAAATAGCTTCTCTAACGTAAAAAACAGTTCTTTATTTTGTCGAGAGTAAAAATCGGCAATATTACTATCCATTTTTTGATAACGGAAATTCAACTTCGGCACAATGCCTTGCCAATGCCAAGTACGATTCCAAACCGCAAGATTAACTTGATATTCCTTATCTTGCCGTTTATAGCCAAATAAATAGTGCTTATCGGCAAAATAGCGTTTTCCAAAGCCTAAACTTGCCTGAGTTGCCCATTTTTCGCCGTGATAAACTGCCCCGACTCTTGCTAACCACTTATTTGACGTTTGAGCTTTCTCACGAGCGATTTCACGGCTGCCGTCTAAATTTGCAAAAAATCGCCAATTTTTGACCGCTTGCCACTGCAGTCCAGTACTGATTTGGTGCTGATAACTGTTATAACGACTTGCGGTTAGCTCATCAAAATAGCGTTTTTGTAAATGGGTAAAACTACCTGACATCAACCATTGCGAATTGAGATAACGAAAACCACTTACCGTTGCTCCAAATTGGTAATTATAACGGCTACTTCCCAACCAATTCTGCTCAATAAACGGCGAAAAACTAAAGCGATAGCGAGCCTTGCGGTAACTATAACTTGGCGAAATAGAAAGAGATTGCTCACGGTAATCTTGATTATCCCAATAATAAATACCGCTATAATTCAGCCCTAACCCCACAAAATGGTTGCCACGCAAATTCTGCAATTTGCTTAATCCGAAACCATAGCGAACACCTTTTGCCGATTGTGGAAGACTTTCTTCATTTTTACGGAAAATCCGCCCATTTACGCTTACAATCGGCGAAGATGAAGCATTATTCACGTTATTTGTCTGGGTATATTGCAAGTAAAAATCAGGCTGCCAACGCTCATTTTCTGCAATTTGCATTTGAGTATTCGCCGCAATTTTGCCTAAATCGGGCGGTAAATAGGCTTGAATATGGCTAAATTCACGCTCCGCCTCACGAAATTGCTGATCTTCTGCCAAAATTAACGCTAAATCAAAACGTGGATAAACCAAATTGGGATTTCTGGCGAGTAATTGGCGGTAGTGAAAAATGGCTGAATGATGATCTTTTTCCGCATAGGCAAGTGCCGCTTGGGCGTAATGCCAAAGTAACGGATCAACATTGGGCATTTGCTGATAACGACTTAAAAGCGGTGCTAAGTTTTCCCAATTTTGGCTCAAAATCGCTTGGTTAATTTGCTGTTCAACATTCTGATTTAACGAATATTTGGGCTGATAAGCGGTCGTTTTTTGTGGCTTTTTTGCAAAATTTTGCTCAAATTTGACCGCTTGTGAATGGCGTTCAAAAGAAACGGGATCTGTGTTGTGCTCAATCACGGTTTCTGCCAACACAAAAGGACTGAAAAGTGGAAATAAGAGGGTATATTTTTTCATAAAGATAAAGAAATGAGTAGATACTATCAATACAAATGCCGCTTAATTTTTCATTAAACGGCATTGAATATTAGAAAAGATTATTTTTGGACTTCTCCACGAATGCCTGAGAAACCAAAGCTATCTGGATTCCCATTAATATCTGTTTCCATTTTTATATAGCCACTAATTTCTTCTGCGTTTGGACCAAAAAATTCTACCTTATAGCTTCCATCACCATGATGATGAGTTCCATAATAAAGACTAGCAGTAGATGAAATACTATTTTTTTCTAAATTTCCTTTAGCCAATGTTATACTTCTAGCATAACCTCCCTCTATCTTTCCCGAACCAGTACGATTAGTAAAATCAACATCGTATGTTAAATGACCACCGATTGCACCGTCATAATCCCCATTATAATTAAAAGCTTTTCCTTCATAAGTTGCTTTACCTTCAGGTGGTAATTTTTCTGTTTTTAATCCTTTAACTGTAATTGTTTTATCTGATATATCAATATATTTTCCATTTTCCCAGCCTGTTCTTTTAACCTCTTGTGCTGTAACAACTGAATATGGTTGATTATATAAGTAGCTTTGTGTTCTAACTTTGATTTTTCCTTCTGTTTTTTCGTTAAAATCATTAAATCTTATACCGTAATTTTCATCATCAATGCCTTTTGCTTTAACAATTGCTAAACGCTCTGCTTCTGCTTTCTCTTTCGCTGCTTTTTCTGCTGCTAAACGTTCCGCTTCCTCTTTCGCCGCTTTTTCTATTGCTGCCTTTTCGGCTGCTAAACGCTCTGCTTCTGCTTTCTCTTTCGCTACTTTTTCGGCTGCTAAACGCTCTGCTTCCGCTTTCTCTTTCGCTGCCTTTTCCGCTGCTAAACGTTCCGCTTCTGCTTTCTCTTTCGCTGCTTTTTCTGCCGCTAAACGTTCCGCTTCCGCTTTCTCTTTAGCCGCTTTTTCGGCAGCGGCTTTATCGGTTTGTTGTTGAGTGGTTTGCGGTTTAGCATTCGGTTTTGTTGCATTGTTTGAGTTGCCACCGGAGCCGCCACTACCACAAGCCGTTAAACTCAATAAAATCAAACTTGCTAATGTTACTTTTTTGATAGACATAGAATGTTCCTTTTGTAAGATAAAAGATGATTTTTGTGTTTAAAACACACGCAGATTGTACAAAAAAAAAACAACTCGTCATCAAGTATTTTTTTCACTTTTTTAAGATTTTTTTATTAAATTCATCTCAAATTATTCTACAATGGTAGAGATAGCTATCCAGCTTAAATACAAGCGGTGATTTTTTCTCAATTTTTTACAAAAGGAGCTCATTATGTCTGAAATTTCAACTCTCGCCCCTCAACTGCTCTGGCAATGGTTTGATAAAGTGTGTGCTATTCCCCACCCCTCTTATCACGAAGAGGAATTGGCTGAATTTATTGTAAATTGGGCAAAATCGAAAAATTTCTTTGTTGAGCGTGATGAAGCTGGTAACGTGTTAATCCGTAAGCCTGCAACGGCAGGAATGGAAGATCGTGCCGTCATTGCCCTACAAGCTCATTTAGATATGGTGCCACAAGCCAATGCCGGCACAGTTCACGATTTCAAAAAAGACCCAATCCAGCCTTATATTGACGGTGAATGGGTGAAAGCGAAAGGTACAACACTTGGGGCTGATAACGGCATTGGTTTAGCTTCGTGCTTAGCGGTGTTAGATAGTGATGATTTAGCCCACCCAACCATTGAAGTGCTGCTCACAATGACGGAAGAAGCGGGAATGGAAGGGGCGATTGGTTTACGCCCGAACTGGCTGACTGCCGATATTATGATTAATACTGACACCGAAGAAAATGGTGAAATTTATATCGGCTGTGCCGGTGGCGAAAATGTGAATATAACGCTTCCCGTTTTTTTAGTGCCACATCAGCAAGATGCGGCTCTTACCTTTACGCTTAAAGGCTTACAAGGCGGGCATTCAGGTTGTGATATCCACACAACTCGAGCAAATGCGATTAAAGTTTTTGCTCGTATTTTGGAAGAAGCTTACAACGAAGTGGAATTTCAAATTTCCGCTGTTCAAGGTGGTTCTGTGCGTAACGCTATTCCACGTGAAGCTCACGCAACACTGATTGTTTCTGCAGAAAATAAGGAAAAATTGACCGCTTGTTTAACCCAAACTGCCGAGCAGTTAAAAACAGAGCTCAGAATTGCAGAGCCAAACTTCCAATTTTTCATTGAAGAAGCTGACGTGCCTGAACAAGCATTCGACCCGGCAAGTACCGCACGTGTAATTCACTTCATTAACGCTCTGCCAAATGGTGTGGTGCGTAATAGCGATGTTGTGGAAAATGTGGTGGAAACTTCATTAAGCATTGGCGTGCTGAGTACCAAAGAGAGCGATGTAAAAGCGACTATTCTCGCTCGTTCTTTAATTGAAGGGGGCAAAGCCGATATTCGCAGTAAAATTCGCTCATTAGCTACTCTTGTGGGAGCGGAGGTTGATTTTTCCGGCAATTATCCGGGCTGGGAACCAAATCCAGATTCAAAAATCACCCCATTAACCAAAGCGATTTACGATGATATTTTAGGTTATGAATCTCAAATTAAAGTTATTCACGCAGGTTTAGAATGCGGTTTAATCAATAAAATCTATCCTAATATGGATTTTGTGTCGATTGGACCAACTATTCTCAACGCCCACTCACCAGATGAAAAAGTGCATATTCCGGCGGTGGAAACGTATTGGAAGTTATTAACTCGTTTGCTAGCACAAGCACCGAGTAAATAAGTCTATAGGGTAAGTAAATATGCTTACCCTTAATTTTTCCATATCCTTAACATTGCTTATGTTTTACAAACGTTTTACAATAAATATAAAAAGGGGAAGAAATTATGGCAAACTTGAATATTCGTATTGACGATAATGTTAAGCAACGAGCCTTTTTAGCTTTCGATAATTTGGGCATTAGCCCATCGGATGCTATCCGTACATTTTTAGCTTATGTAGCAGATACAGGTAAAATGCCGATTAAGCAAATTATTGTTTCAGATGAAGATGCCCAATTGTATAACATCGTGAAGAAAAGACTAAATGAACCAGAAAAAATCAAAAATACGACACTCGATGAGCTATTTTCATAAGGCGTTATTATGGTTTATTCTATTAAAGTTCACGAAGATTTTGTGGCAGAACTAAATAAACTTGATCCTACTATTAAGCAACAACTACGTAAAAAACTAGATAATGTCATTGAAAATCCTCATATTCCCAAGAATCGCTTAAGTGGCGAACTGCATAATTGCTACAAAATCAAATTAAGAAAAGCAGGTGTTCGGCTTGTTTATCAGGTTAATGATGATGAAATCTATATTTTATTACTGACAGTTGGCAAACGTGAAGATAATGAAGTATATGATACAGCGTTAAAACGAGTGTAAAATCCGTTATAAAATTAACCGCTTGCTATACCAAATCTATTTTATATTACATAAAAGGCGAACTATTAGTTCGCCCTAAGTCTATTTATTCACCTTTATAAATATCTTCCCCATTTCGTCTGGTTTTAAGCAAACGTAAAATCCAAACATATTGCTCCGGGTTCTTCTCTACAAAATATTCAATCACTCGGTTCATTTCTCGGGCAGATTGAACAGGATCGCCTGAAAATTCAAGTGGTGGTAAAATTTCCATTTCATATTTTGCTTTTTCGGCATTATAGATTGAGAACATTGGAATCACTTCCGCGTTAGCTACTCTCGCCATTTTATTTAAACCGGGAAGAGTGGCTTTTTCAGTTGCGAAGAAATCTGCGTATACACTTAATTCTTCACCAAAATCTTCATCCGGAAGGAAATAACCGACATCGCCTTTGCGTACATCCGCTAAAAAGGCTTTAATACCGTTTTGACGAGTGTGCATTCGCCCACCTAAACGCTCTCGGGTAATGTTCCATAGCCAATCGACTAACGCATTGCGGTGTGGATTGTACATTGAGGTCATCGGGTAACCCAATGAGAACATTGCCACGCCCGCCATATCAATAGACCAAGTATGTGGCACAAGCATTATCACGTTTTTACCGCTCTCTTTGGCTTTTACTACGTGTTCAAATCCTGTAAATTCACAACGTTTTTGTAAATAAGCAACAGGGCGAATAGCCGTTTCACCAATCGCTAACATTGTTTGAGCCACTGTGATAAACATTTTTTCAACTACATCTTCCCGTTTTTGCTCACTCCACTGCGGAAAGCAATAGCGTAAGTTTACTTTTGCCCGATGATAGCCTTTTTTATTTTTCTTTTTGAGATATTTATAGGCAGTTCTTCCCACAAAAGCAGAAAATTTATCTCTTATTCCTGCCGGCACATACGCCAAAATCACAAGTCCCAATACGCCTAACCACACCACCCAATACTTTGGGTGGAGAAAAGACCATAGGAATTTGTGAGTGTAACCGTCTTGAGCGGTAATTCTTGTCATTCTGTATTCCTCAATATTATTGTTACTTTCTTTGCTTCGCCACAAAACATTTATGTTTTGAACGTTGGCTTTGCCAACGGCACGAAGTGTGAGCGTAGCGAATAAAGAAAGTAACCAAAGAAAGGCGACCCTACTTCACATAGCATTGTTTTGCAAAATTTTTCAAAAAAATCACCGCTTGTATAGACGGTTCGGGTTCCCTTCTGAGTTGCCCGAACGACTTGAAATTTTTAGGAAAATAACCCGAGCGAGAGCGAAGCGAACATCAGGTTTATTTTTCGTTAAGAAAATTTCAACCAAGTGAGGAAAGCAACGAAGCAGGGTGTGCTTTCTTTTGGTTACTTTTCTTTGCACAAGCAAAGAAAAGTAACAAGAAACTATCTTTTATCAATAATATTCTTCACCGCCAATATCACCCCAAGCCCAATAAAGGCTCCCGGCGGTAAAATCGCAAGTAACAATCCTGAATCAATATGTAATACATCAATATAGAGTGCTTTTGCCCAGTTGCCGAGTAATAAATCTAAACCGTAGAAAAGCGTTCCATTACCGATAATCTCACGCAAAGCTCCCAGCACCACAAGGCTTAAGGTCATTCCTAACCCCATTGAAAAACCATCAAAGGCGGAGAATTTTACTTCATTTTTCGAAGCATAGGCTTCTGCTCGCCCGATAACAATACAGTTGGTAACAATCAACGGAATAAAAATACCCAGCGATTGATACACAGGGAATGCAAAGGCATTCATTAGAAGCTGTACTGCCGTTACAACGGTTGCAATAATCATCACATAAATCGGAATGCGGATATCGTGCGGCGTAATTTTACGGAAAAGCGAGACGGTTACATTGGTAAAAATCAGCACAAACATTGTTGCTAAGCCTAAACCTAACGCATTGGTTACGCTGTTTGAAACCGCCAGTAACGGGCAAAGCCCTAATAATTGGACTAACGCACCGTTATTTTTCCATACACCATCGGTAAACAGATCTCGCCAAACAGCCACTTGTTTGGGCTCTATCTCAATATTGGTTACAGGGATTTGGTTTTCTCTTTCCATTTTATACCCTATTTACAATCTTTAAATTGGTCGATCATTTGCGGATTTTGTGCAAGCTCTGTGAGAGCCCATTTTGCACTTTGGCGGATATTATTCACTACTGCACGAGGCGTAATGGTCGCACCAGTGAATTGGTCAAATTGTCCGCCATCTTTTTTCACATTCCATTCTGCTTCATTTTCTAAGCTAAAATGTTTATTGGTGAAAGATAAAATCCAGTCTGACACACGAGTTTCAATTTTATCACCCAAGCCCGGCGTTTCTTTATGTTCTAGCGTGCGTACCCCTAACAGATTACCGTTTGGCTCTATTCCCATTAATAATACGATATTACCTGAATAACCGTCCGGAGCTGTACTTTGAATTAAGTAAGCGGTCGTTTTTTCCGATTTTTTTGCAATATAAATGCGGTTCAGATAAGGAGCATTTTCAAGCTGAAGCAGTTTACAACTGCCTAACACATCATTGTCAAAAAGGCTTCTCGGCACAACTTCTTCTAATAATTTACGTTGCTGCATTGCCGTTACATCGTCAATTCTGCCTTTAGTAAGCAGATACACACCGGTGGAAACTGCGGTACTTAACAACGCAATCAAGCCTAAAATTAAGGCATATTTTAACGTGATTTTTGAGGTATTCATTATTTTCTATCCAATTTCGTACCGTAAAGTCTTGGTTGTGTGTAGTGGTCGATTAACGGTACGCAGATATTTGCCAATAATACGGAAAACGCAATTGCATCAGGATAATTGCCGTAATAGCGGATCACATAAAGCAAAACGCCGACCAACGCCCCGAAAATCAGTTTTCCTCTTGGGGTAATAGAAGCACTGACAGGATCAGTGGCAATAAAAAACGCCCCAAACATCATCGCACCACTGAATAAATGGCTGACAAAATGAAGATATGCTTGATCTGTTACCAACTCAGTTATACCACTTAAAACGATAAAGGCAGCAAGCATTGAAACAGGAATTTGCCAATGGATAATTCGCTTATAAATCAGCACAAGTCCACCTAATAAAAAGGCAATATTCAGTTGTAGCCAGCCTGTTGCAAATAATCCATTAAAAATCGGCGTATTCATTACAGCATCGAAACCAGATTTGGCTAAACTGCTTTTCATACTGTCTAACGGTGTGGCTTGTGCGATGCCATCAACACTATTCACCAGTTGATGAAGACTAAAACCATCACTGGTTACTCCACTGAAAATTAATGAAATTGCATCACTAAATGTAGGTGGCTCATTTAACAAATCAATCGGCACAATCCAAGAAGTCATCTGTACAGGGAAAGAAACCAATAATAAGGCATAACCAATCATTGCAGGATTAAACAGATTCTGCCCTAAGCCGCCATAGCTATGTTTTGCTAATAAAAGAGCGGCAATAATACCAATGATGATGATCCAATAAGGAGCATAAGGAGGAATCGACATTGCTAAAATCAATGCGGTTAAAATGCCCGACATATCCGCTAAATAGAAAGCGGTCGTTTTTTTACGTAATTTTGCAACTCCAATTTCAATGATAATTGCTAAAACTACCGCAATCACAATTTGAATTAGCACCCCGAAACCGAAATAGTAAAGTTGAACCCCAAGTGCGGGCAACATCATCGCAATAACCCACAGCATAAAATTTGCTGTAAGATTGCTTGAATGGGTATGTGGGGAACTTACAATTTTGAACATTAATATAAGCCTTTTTATAAAAAATAAGAAAAGATCTAATTAAACCTTTGGCAAATTCAAATTAAACCGAATTGCTAATAAGCGGATAATAATAACGGTGAAAACAGTGGCAAGATAAACCCAATCACTTTCTAGCCCAAATGAATTTGCCATCACAAAAATCACACCACCAATCAAGCTTGCCGTTACATAAACTTCTTTTTGTAGCACAATCGGCACTTCATTGCGTAAAATATCTCGAATCACGCCGCCGAAACAACCGGTAACACCGCCCAGTGCCACACAAATTAATGGGTGAAGCCCAAAATCTAAGCCTTTTTGTACCCCAATCACCGTAAATACACCAAGCCCAATCGCATCGAATACCAACAAGCCTGTTTGCCAACTTTTACGGGAAATTTGATTGCGGAAAATCGCCGTAATTACTACTGCCAAGCTAATCATCAGCACATAAATCGGCTGCTTCATCCAAAATACCGGAGTTGAGCCAATCATCATATCCCTCAATGTGCCACCACCTACGCCTGTTACAAACGCTAAAATAAACATTCCGAAAATATCCATTTTGTGCTGGCGAGCCGCAATCGCCCCTGAAATGGCAAACACGATTGTACCGATTAAATCCTGAATAAACAGGAACGACCAAGGCAGTGGTGGAATTAGCTCACTAAACATCTTTTTGCTCCTGTTCAGCTTGCTTACGAGCTTTGGCTCGAGCAATTGCAGCAGCTACAGCGGCTTTGCGAGGATCTTCGCTTTCCGTTTTGGGCGAATTGCTATTCGCCCCTACAGCTGCAATATTTTCTGCTTTTTCAACCGCTTGTTGAGCTTCTTTTTTCGCTTTGGCTCTAGCAAGGGCGGCAGCAACTGCTGCTTTGCGTGGATCGGTTTCCACATTTTCTGTAGGTTCAGGTAAATTACAATTCGTCCCTACAGTTGCAATATTTTCTGCTTTTTCAACCGCTTGTTGAGCTTCTTTTTTCGCTTTGGCTCTGGCAAGAGCGGCAGCAACTGCCACTTTGCGTGGATCGGCTTCCACATTTTCTGTAGGTTCAGGCGAACTGTAATTCTCCCCTACAGTTGCAATATTTTCTGCTTTTTCAACCGCTTGTTGAGCTTCTTTTTTCGCTTTGGCTCTAGCAAGAGCGGCAGCAACCGCCGCTTTGCGTGGATCGGTTTCCACATTGTTTGTTGTTTCGGGCGAATTACTGTTCTCCACTACAGGATCTTTCTGAGCCTCTTTTTTCGCTTTGGCTCGAGCAAGTGCTGCGGCAACTGCAGCTTTGCGAGGGTCAGTTTCAGCATTATCTGTGGCTTCAGTTTCAGTGTTTGCAATATTTTCTGCTTTTTCGACCGCTTGCTCTGCCTGTTTAGCTAGACGTCTGGCTTTGCGTTGTGCCATTAAATCGCTATTATCAGGCTCACCGTTAGATTTTACTTGCACTTCTGCCGGTGTTTCTTGAATGGTTTCAGCTGCTTTTTTCGCTTTCAAGCGTTCAAGAGCTGCTTTTACAGGATCAACGCCACCTGCATTTGCCACTTCTTCACGGCGTTTTTCAGCCGCTTGGGTAATCCGAGCCGTTCTTGCATCTCGTTCTTTTTGTAAACGGGCTTCTCGTGCTTCAAAACGGATTTTAGCTTCTTCCGCCTTGCGAGCTTTTTCTTCAATTTCATTGATTTTCGCTTTTTCTTGGCGGAAATACTGAATAAGTGGGATATAGCTTGGGCAAACATAGGCACAAACGCCACACTCAATACAAGCATCCAAATTGTACTCTTTAGATTTGTCGTGATCTTCCGCTCTGGCAAACCAATAAAGCTGCTGTGGTAATAACCCCACAGGGCAAGCATCAGAGCAGCTTGAGCAGCGAATGCAACTACGTTCAGGCTCCGGTGGTGCGTATTCAAAATGATCCGGGGCAATCAAGCAGTTTACGGTTTTGGTTACAGGAGCTTGCAATGAAGGCAAAATAAAGCCCATCATTGGTCCGCCCATAAACACAGGAAAACGCTTGTCAGCTTGGTAGTCCACTTGTTCTAACAAATGCTGAATTGGTGTACCGAGCCTTGCCCACACATTACCTTTGTTGCGGATTTTGTCGCCAGTCAGAGTAACCACTCGCTCAATTAACGGCTCGTCATCAATAATCGCACGTTTAACGGCATACGCTGTGCCGACATTGTGCATTACAATACCCATTTGAATCGTGCGTTGTCCTGCCGGAATTTCAAGCCCGGTCAATACTTGGATTAACTGATCAGATGCCCCGGACGGATATTTAGTCGGAATGGCTCGCACAAACATATCATTTGAACCTTTCAAGGCTTCTTCTAGTGCTTTAATGGCGTGCGGTTTGTTATCCTCAATCGCAATCACCACTTCTTCGGGGCGAAGCACATAACGCAAGATCCGAATTCCTTCAATCAGATCCTGCGTACAATCTTGCATTAAGCGGTCATCACAAGTAATGTAAGGTTCACATTCCGCCCCGTTAATCACAAGCAATTTACAGCGTTTATCCGCAAGGCTTAATTTTGTTGCAGTTGGAAACACCGCTCCACCTAAGCCCGCAATGCCGTATTGGTAAACTTTTTGGATAATTTGATCGCTTGTAAGGCTTAAGAAATCTTCAATTGGCTGGCGTTCTACCCATTCATCTTTGCCATCGGTTTCGATGATAATCGTCATCTCAGGCAAGCCTGAAGCGTGAGTGGAAACATAAGGCTCAATGCCAATCACTCGTCCTGAAGTTGGACTATGTACCGGAAGCTGACGGTAGTTATCGCCTTTAGTGAGCGGTTGCCCTTTTAGCACCAAATCGCCCACTTTTACTAATAGTTCTCCCGCCCAACCGGAATGCTGAACCAGCGGCACATAGAAAAAGCGAGGTAAATTGAGGGTTCGAATCGGCTTACTATTAGATTGATCTTTATTTTCCATCGGGTGAATACCACCCGGGAAATCCCATAACTTGCCGCTTTCTTTGTTTTGGCGGATACGCTCAATCACTAAGTTAGGATTGCTCATTCTTCCCTCCGCCTGTTACCAATTTTTTCTGTAATTCTGTTGTATTTACCACAGGAATAATTAAATTTTGGTCAAATTTCCAATTCCACGAGTTCGTGGTTTGTTTAACCGGGATCATTTCAATACAGTTAGTTGGGCAAGGGGCAACACAAAGCTCACAACCTGTACAGAGATCAGGAATAATAGTGTGCATTGCCTTATTTGTGCCGATAATCGCATCAACAGGGCAAGCCTGAATACATTTAGTACAACCAATGCAAAGATCTTCAATCACAAAAGCTACTTTGACTTCGGGCTCTTCCATTCCCTCCATTGGCGGTACTTCAACCCCTAATAGCTCGGCAAGATTAACCACCAAAGGTCGTCCACCCGGTACACATTTTGTAATGACATCACCATTAGCAATCGCTTCTGCGTAAGGTTTACAACCCGGATAACCGCATTGCCCGCATTGGCTCTGCGGTAATAAAGCATCAATTTGTTCAACAATCGGATCGGCTTCAACTTTTAGTTTAATTGAGGAATAGCCCAAAATCGCTCCGAAAATCAGTGCGATAAAAGCGATAGCGATAAGAATATAAGCAATAATTGGTAAATCAAGCATTAGAGTTTCACCAATCCTGTAAAGCCCATAAAGGCAAGCGACATCAAGCCTGCGGTAATTAAGGCGATAGATGCTCCTTGGAATGGACGAGGCACATCAGCAGCGGCTAAACGTTCACGCAGAGCGGCAAATAATACCAAAACAAGCGAGAATCCAGCTGCGGCACCGAAACCATAAAGTACGGATTCCACTAGGTTATTAGATAAATTCACGTTTAATAACGCCACCCCAAGCACCGCACAGTTAGTAGTAATCAGCGGTAAGTAGATGCCTAATAAGCGATAAAGAGTCGGGCTGGTTTTATGGACGATCATTTCTGTTAATTGCACAATCACCGCAATCACCAAAATAAACACCAACGTTCTTAAAAACTCGGCATTGAGCGGCTCAAGCAGGTAAGTTTCCACCAAATAGGCTGAAAGTGAGGCAACCGTCAAAACGAAAGTGGTGGCAAGCCCCATTCCGATTGCGGTTTCTACCTTTTTCGACACCCCCATAAACGGACAAAGCCCTAGGAATTTCACTAGAACAAAGTTGTTGATTAAGGCGGTGCTGATGACTAACAGAATATAATCGACCATAACATCCACAAAATTAAATATACAAGCGGTCAAAAACACATTTTATTTTGCAAAAAACAGAGAAAATCTGACCGCTTGTTAAAGTAGCTCATTAAAATAAACGTGATATTATCCCCTGTTTTTACTTCATTCACAATAAAAAATCAGAGGTACTTTTTAAGCGAAAAACCACCCTATATTTCAAGCTAAAATTCAAGTAGAATAAGGCGAATTTTTTTGTGAGGAATACGAACAATGTCAAGTCAATTTGTTTATACGATGCACCGAGTCGGCAAAGTTGTGCCACCGAAGCGTCATATTCTTAAAGATATTTCTTTAAGCTTCTTCCCGGGTGCAAAAATCGGGGTTTTAGGTTTAAACGGTGCGGGTAAATCGACTTTATTACGCATTATGGCAGGTGTGGATAAAGAGTTTGAAGGTGAAGCTCGCCCACAACCGGGTATTAAAATCGGTTATTTACCGCAAGAGCCAAAACTCGATCCACAACAAACCGTACGTGAAGCGGTTGAAGAAGCGGTTTCAGAAGTGAAAAATGCATTAACTCAATTAGATGAAGTTTATGCAATGTACGCAGACGAGAATGCCGATTTCGACAAGTTGGCAGCGAAACAAGCGGAACTTGAGGCGATTATCCAAGCCCACGATGGTCATAACTTAGATAACCAATTAGAACGTGCTGCCGATGCATTACGTTTACCGGATTGGGATGCCAAAATCGAGCATTTATCAGGTGGTGAACGCCGCCGTGTGGCTCTTTGCCGTCTGTTGCTCGAAAAACCGGATATGCTGTTGTTAGACGAACCGACCAACCACTTGGATGCAGAGTCTGTGGCGTGGTTAGAACGCTTCCTACACGACTACGAAGGTACTGTTGTGGCAATTACCCACGACCGTTACTTCTTAGATAACGTTGCCGGCTGGATCTTAGAGCTTGACCGTGGTGAAGGTATTCCTTGGGAAGGAAACTACTCATCTTGGTTGGAGCAGAAAGAAAAACGCCTTGCCCAAGAGCAAGCAGCGGAATCGGCTCGTCAAAAATCCATTGAGAAAGAGTTGGAGTGGGTACGCCAAAATCCAAAAGGTCGCCAAGCGAAAAGCAAGGCACGTATGGCTCGCTTTGACGAACTTAACAGCGGCGAATATCAAAAACGTAACGAAACCAACGAGCTCTTTATTCCACCTGGTCCACGCTTAGGGGATAAAGTAATTGAGGTGCAAAATTTAACCAAATCTTATGGCGAACGTACTTTGATTGATGATCTCTCATTCAGCATTCCGAAAGGGGCGATTGTTGGTATTATCGGGGCAAACGGTGCAGGTAAATCGACCTTATTCCGTATGCTTTCAGGACAAGAACAGCCGGATAGCGGCTCTATTGTAATGGGTGAAACTGTGGTGCTTGCTTCTGTGGATCAGTTCCGTGATGCAATGGACGATAAGAAAACCGTGTGGGAAGAAGTATCAAACGGACAAGATATTTTAACCATCGGCAACTTTGAAATTCCAAGCCGTGCTTATGTTGGACGTTTCAACTTCAAAGGTGTGGATCAACAAAAACGTGTGGGCGAATTATCGGGCGGTGAACGTGGTCGTTTACACTTAGCGAAACTTCTACAACGTGGCGGTAACGTACTGTTATTGGACGAACCGACCAACGACCTTGATGTAGAAACCCTGCGTGCGTTGGAAAATGCGATCTTAGAATTCCCTGGCTGTGCAATGGTTATCTCGCACGACCGCTGGTTCTTAGACCGTATCGCCACCCACATTTTAGACTACGGCGATGAAGGCAAAGTAACCTTCTACGAAGGTAACTTCTCGGACTACGAAGAGTGGAAAAAGAAAACCTTTGGTGAGGCAGCTACTCAGCCGCATCGTGTGAAATATAAACGAATTGCGAAATAAAGCGTAATAAACTAAAAAAGCTCAAATCTGCCATCAGATTTGAGCTTTTTCATATCTCTATGTATAAAAATAGAATTTATTTTTTACACGGAGAAACCGCTTCAATAATAGAAATGCCCATAAAGGTCGCATTTTCACATACAGGACCTGAACCGTCGTGTCCACGCACACCTGTACAAGCGGCTAATGTTGCAACAACAGATACAACTGCAAAAATTTTCATTATATTTTTCATATTTTGTCTCCTTTAAAATTAAAGCTTTTATATTATATTAAAAATCATCTTTTAACGAAAGCAATTTAACCACATTCAATGTATGGTTTTTGTGCATTTAATCTACTTTTAAAACTCAAAGTAAAAATTTCTCTACAAGCGGTTCAATTTTGGTAAAATTTTACAAGATCAAATTATAGAAAGGAAAAATATGACAGAAGAAAAAATTATTCGCCAAGTGGTTCTGGATACTGAAACCACAGGAATGAATATGGCAGGTGGACCGCCACAAATTGGGCATAATATTATCGAAATCGGAGCGGTTGAAGTAATTAACCGCCGTTTGACCGGGCGAACTTACCACGTTTATATCAAACCACCGCGTGAAGTCGATGAAGAAGCGATTGCAGTTCACGGAATTACCAATGAATTTTTGCAGGATAAACCTGTTTTTGCTGACATCGCCGATGAGTTTTTAGATTTCATCAAAGGAGCTGAGCTGATTATTCATAATGCACCCTTCGATGTGGCATTTATGGATCAGGAATTTTCTTATCTGCCTAATCCTCCGGCGAAAACATCTGAAATGTGTACAGTTACCGATAGCCTACAAATGGCACGTAAGATGTATCCAGGTAAGCGAAATAATTTAGATGCTTTGTGCGACCGTTTAGGCATTGATAACAGCAAGCGTGTACTTCACGGAGCTTTGCTGGATGCAGAGATCCTAGCCGATGTTTTCTTGATGATGACCGGCGGGCAAATTTCATTACTAGGCGAAGAAGAAGTAGAAACGACATCGGTTGTTGTCGATAGTGAAGAAGAATTTTCAGCAATTACACTAAATGCAGATGACGCTATTATTCTTAAAGCCAATACTGAAGAGGAAGAATCGCATTTGGCATTATTAAAGCTGATTGAAAAGAAATCGAAAGGTAATTGTCTTTGGACAAAAGCAATGACTGAAGAATCGGAAATCTTAAATTAATTCAAAAATAAACCCAGCACTAGGCTGGGTTTATTTTTATCTTTATTACTGATTATTCAGCGACAACGTTTACTGCTACAGTTGCGTTCACTTCAGGGTGTAAGTGAATTTTAACTTGGTGTTCGCCAGTTGTACGAAGTGGACCTTCGCCTAAACGAACTTCAGATTTAGCAACTTCAACGCCTGCTGCAGTTAATGCTTCAGCGATGTCTTTTGCAGAGATAGAACCGAATAAACGACCATCATCACCTGCTGTTGCAGATACTGATACAGCTGCAATTTCAGCAATTTTAGCTGCACGAGCTTGTGCTGCATTTAATGCAGCAGCTGCTTTCGCTTCTAATTCTGCACGACGAGCTTCGAAGTGAGCAATGTTAGCTGCTGTTGCCATAACTGCTTTACCTTGTGGGATTAAGAAGTTACGAGCAAAACCAGATTTAACTGTTACTTGGTCGCCCACAGAACCTAAGTGAGCAACTTTGTCTAATAAAATAACTTGCATTGTACTCTCTCCTGATTATTGGTGGTTATCAGTATATGGAAGTAACGCAAGGTAGCGAGCGCGTTTGATTGCACGAGCTAATTGACGTTGATACTTCGCACGAGTACCAGTAATACGGCTAGGAACAATCTTGCCGCTTTCAGAAATGTAGTTCTTTAATGTAGCGATATCTTTGTAATCGATTTCAACAACATTTTCCGCTGTGAAACGGCAGAACTTACGACGACGGAAATAACGTGCCATTTGGCTTCTCCTGATCTATAAATTCAATTTGTTCGGTGTGTAAAACTAATTGGTTTAAACCGTTATAGTCTTTGTGAGTATGGATAAAACCTTTAATTCTCACGTTCTCACCGAGCTTAATTTGTTGGGTTAAATAACTAAATTGATTGCCACTCAAAATCACTTGGATTTTACACCACGCCTGACGTTCTAAATTCACTTCAATTTGATTTGAACGATGTTCCAACCAAAAACTGTAATGTGGAACTCCTAGCGGGCTTAGGCTCTGTTTAACTAAGCTGGCAACTTTGCCACTTAAAATTAAACAATTTTCAACAGACAAATTATTCGCCTGCTTCTTCTACTTCAACTTCTGCTGCTTCAACAGGTTTACGCTCTTCACGTGCTTTTAACATTGGAGACGCTTCTGTTACCGCCGCTTTAGTGTGAACGATTAAGTTACGAAGAACCGCATCGTTGTAGCGGAAGTTAGTTTCTAACTCATCGATTACGCTTTGTGGCGCTTCTACATTCATTAACACATAGTGTGCTTTGTGAAGTTTGTTGATTGGGTATGCTAATTGACGACGACCCCAATCTTCTAAGCGATGAACTTGACCGCCAGCTTCTTTAACAGATGCTGTGTAACGCTCAATCATTGCTGGTACTTGTTCGCTTTGGTCCGGGTGAACCATAAAAACGATTTCGTAGTGACGCATTGACTATCCTTACGGGTTAGCAGCCTCCAACTTTAGCCAGTCACCAACTTGTGGAAGCAAGGATTAAAAAACGGATGTGACTGAACGGCAGAATTATACGGAAAAAAGCCTATTTTGCAAGCAACAATTCATCTTTTTGCAAAAAATTGAGTAAAAACGACCGCTTGTCATCAAACAAATAAATAAAGTACAATACGCAAACGTTTGCTTTTTATTTTATCAAGGAATTATATGAACATTTTAATTATCGGCAACGGTGGGCGTGAGCACGCTCTTGCGTGGAAAGTCCGCCAATCTCCATTAGCAGACAAGGTTTTTGTTGCTCCGGGTAATGCAGGAACTGCAACCGAAAACGGTATTGAAAATGTAGCAATTTCCGGCACGGATTTACCTAATCTTGTTGCCTTTGCCAAAGAACAGGAGATCGGCTTAACTATCGTTGGTCCTGAAGCTCCGCTCGTTGCCGGTGTGGTTGATGCTTTCCGTGCCAATGGTTTAAAAATTTTTGGTCCAACCCAAGCCGCTGCACAGTTAGAAGGCTCAAAAGCCTTTACCAAAGATTTCTTGGCTCGCCATAATATCCCAACCGCAGAATACCAAAACTTCACCGAAGTTGAACCGGCACTTGCCTACTTAAAAGAAAAAGGTGCTCCGATTGTGATTAAAGCGGACGGTTTAGCCGCAGGCAAAGGCGTAATTGTGGCAATGACCTTACAAGAAGCCGAAGATGCTGTGCGTGATATGCTTTCAGGTAACGCCTTTGGGGAAGCCGGCAGCCGTGTGGTAATCGAAGAATTTTTAGACGGCGAAGAAGCGAGCTTTATCGTGATGGTGGACGGCAAAAATGTGGAGCCGATGGCAACCTCGCAAGACCATAAACGTGTGGGCGAAGGCGATAAAGGTTTAAATACCGGCGGAATGGGGGCTTATTCACCGGCTCCGGTTGTAACCGCTGAAATTCACAACCGTGTGATGGAAGAAATCATCTACCCAACCGTGCGTGGAATGGCGAGTGAAAATAATCCATACACCGGCTTTTTATACGCAGGTTTGATGATTATGCCAAACGGTCAGCCAAAAGTGATTGAATTTAACTGCCGCTTTGGTGATCCTGAAACGCAGCCGATTATGATGCGTTTGGAATCAGACTTAGTCGAACTTTGCTTAAAAGCCTGTGAAGAAAAATTAGATACCATCAAATCAAAATGGTGCGAACAAGCTGCTCTTGGTATCGTGCTTGCCGCTGAAGGTTACCCGGGCGATTACCGCAAAGGCGATGAAATTACTGGAATTCCTACCGCAACTGCAAACCAAAAAGTTTTCCTTGCCGGTGTGGAACAAAAAGAGGGTAAATTACTCACCAACGGAGGACGTGTACTGTGTGCAACCTCATTAGGAAATAGTGTGTTTGAAGCCCAACAAAAAGCTTTAAAACTTGCCGAGCAAATCCAATGGACAGGCAGATTCTATCGCAAAGATATTGGTTATCGAGCTGTTGCAAGAGAAGAAGGTAAATAAGCTTAAATGTATAGTTAATAAAGGCATACCAAATATTGTATGCCTTTATTTTTATGGTTATTATTGCTGCTTATTTTATAAGCTAAATAATAAAAACTAAGGAAATTATGACAACTACAATCACCCCTTATTTTTACGATCCGAATATTCAAGAATACGCCAATCCGAGTGCATTTGAGAAAATCAAGCAAATTTTAAATGCACCTTTAGATTTGCAAAAAAATCCGAAAATCTTACCGCTTGTAAAAGTGATTAAAGAGAAACAAGCGGTTGAAATTCCACTTTTTTTTGCGAATGACGATAAAGCACGATGGATAATCACTCTTGAAAATGGCGAACAATTAACAGGTGAAATTGAAAAAAGTGAAGAGGCAGTTTTAACCCTGCCAAAAGATCTCCCTTTGGGCTATCACACTCTCTTGCTTAAAACAGAGGAGACAGAGGAAAACTGTTCTCTAATAGTTACCCCTGAAAAAGCCTTTCAGCCTATCCTATTACAACAACAGAAAAAATTATGGGGTGCATTTTTACAGCTTTATACGTTACGCTCAGCACAAAACTGGGGCGTGGGTGATTTTGGTGATTTGAAGCAATTTCTTGCAAAGATTGCTGAATATGGTGCAGATTTTGTCGGTCTAAACCCAATTCACGCTCTATTTCCAGCCAACCCTGAAGGGGCAAGCCCTTACAGTCCGTCATCTCGCTTGTGGCAAAATATTATCTATATTGATATCAATGCAGTTGAGGCATTCAAACAATCGAAAAAAGCCCAAGAATGGTTTAACGCTACAGATATTCAGCAACAACTTGCTGAATTAAGGGCTAGAGATTACGTGGATTACAGCACAGTAACCAAACTGAAATTAACCGCATTACATTTTGCCTTTGAGCAATTCTCAACCGAAAGCCAAGCCGAATTTAACGATTTTATTGAACAATCGGGAGAATCGTTAAAAATTCAAGCAACCTTTGATGCTTTACACCAACACTTTTCTGAGCAACTTGGTCTGCACGGTGGTTGGCAGGATTGGACAGAAGAATATCAAAATTACCAATCGCCTAAGGTTTCAGAATTTCAGCAAACTCAAGCCCAACTTATCCGTTTTTATATGTGGTTACAATTTATTGCTATTCAGCAACTTTCAGAATGTGATCATTTTGCTAAATCATTAAATATGCCGATTGGGTTCTACCGTGATTTAGCGGTAGGTGTAACTAATAATGGAGCGGAAACTTGGGCAGATAAGGCACTATTTGTGCAAGAGGCTTCTATCGGAGCACCGCCTGATATGCTTGCCCCAAATGGACAGGGCTGGGGGCTTTCACCAATGCACCCATATATTTTAGCAACCCGAGGCTATCAACCTTTCATTGAGTTGGTGCGAGCCAATATGAAACATTGTGGTGCATTACGCATCGATCATATTCTTGGTTTTGCCCGTATGTGGTGGGTAGCAAATGGTGAATCAGCTAAAGAGGGGATTTATGTTCGCTATCCGTTAGACGATCTGCTTTCCATTTTGGCGTTAGAAAGCCAACGCCATCAATGTTTAATTATTGCTGAAGCTCTTGGTACTGTGCCGGAAGGCATTTTAGAATCCCTCGAAGAAAAAGGGATTTTAGCCTACAACATTTTCTATTTTGAAAAAGCAGAAAATAGCTATAAGTCGCTGGAAGATTACCCTTACCAAGCAATGACAACGCTTAGTACGCACGATTTACCGACAATTCAAGGCTATTGGAAAGGCTATGACTTTGAGTTAGGCGAAAAATTTGACACTTACCCAAGTAAAGCGGTATTACGCAAGCTAAAAGAAGAGCGATCTTATGACCGTTTAAATATCCGCACAGCAGTGGAAAAGGTAATGGAACTCGAGCCAAATGAAGTGGGCATAACCGTGAAATTCACCCACCAATTACAACGCTATGTAGCACACACCAACAGTGCGTTATTTGGTACACAACCTGAAGATTGGTTGAATATGCTAGAGCCTGTGAACATTCCGGGAACAAGCACAGAATACCCGAACTGGCGAAGAAAATTATCAGCCACGACGGCGCAGATTTTTGCAAATCCGGATATCCAAAAATTGCTTACAGACATCAACACCATTCGCAAGAAATAATGTAACAAGCGGTTGTTTTTTCGTAAAATTTTACCGAAAAACAACCGCTTGTACTTAATTATCTAATCTCTTGCTGATGATTTCTGTGAAGTTTAATCCAGTTATAATAACCATAAATAGAGTTACAAAGATACATCACATACATCACTAATAACGGTAAGCTGGTTTCGCCGTTTTGGAAGTACATTGCCGTCCAAAGTGAAATCGTCATAATATTAACGATAATCCACAACGCCCATTGTTCACGGTAACGTAGCACCATTAGGATTTGAGCCACAATTGAAATAACCACTGTTGCTCCATCAAGTAACGGTAAAGCACTATCTAAATATTTCAGTAATTCAACATAAAGGAATGTACCGATAATTGCAGAGATAATCACAATCCCCCACTGCTTCGCGGTTAGGGCTTTTGCAATCACTTCCTCTACCCCTGCATTATTTACCGTATTTTGGCTTGTCATATTTTTACGCCAGAAATAGAATCCGATAAATTGCACCGGTACATAAACGAGTAAATTTAACATCATCTCGCCATAAAGCTGGAAAGTGTATGAAATATAAGCATAAAGCGAAACGGAGATTAAGCCGAAAAAGTAGTTACTGATTTTCCCCTTACCCACAAAAACGACACATAAAATGCCTGTAATTGCTGCAATAGTGGCAATCCAGCTATCTGGTTGGTAAATAAAAATGGCGATTTGTATCGCAAGGAAAGTCAGCAACCACCCTGCTTCAAATTTAGTCCAACCGCCGAAAAGTTCTTGTTTTAATTTCGTTGAAAATGATGAATCTTGCATACACGCCTCCGATGTAAAAAATATATCTCAAATCATAGAACATAAAAACAAAAAAAGCAAAATTTAGTAAAGGGAATTTTACTTAGGTTTGATATCGCCTTTTCTTACTTCTGTACTTACGTCTCCTGAACGCATTTCTGTAGTTACTGCGGTTCCTGAACGTTTAAAGGTATAGTCTGCTTTGCTGAACTCGCCTGTTTGATTATTTAAGAAGAAATGGCGATATTCATTTACCCATAACGCCGTTGCCCCACAGACTGCCACAGGCATCACCACCAAATTCACAAATGGGAGCATCGTAAATAAGCTCACTAACGCACCAAAGGTAAAATTAAGCGTGCGGTATTGTGTAAGTGCATTTCGCATACGCTGAAAGCTGATTTTATGGTTATCAAACGGATAGTCGCAATACTGAATGGCAATTAACCACGCCCCAAACATAAAGGTAAGAATAGGCACAATGGTTTGCCCCACCACAGGTAAAAAACCAAGTACAAAAAGGGCAATTAATCTTGGAATGCTATACATCATTTTTTGCCACTCACGTTTTAGCATTCTTGGCACATCTTTTAACATTGCCCCGAAAGACATATCACCCAATGGATCGCCCGTGAGTTGTAGTTCAACTTTTTCAGCCAGTAAAGCATTAAAAGGAGCAGCTACAAAGTTTGCTAATGTGGTAAAGGCAAAATAAAAGCCAACTAAAATCATCAAAAAAATCAGCGGAATGAGAATAAAGCTAAGCCATTCCAACCAAGTTGGTAACATTAATGCCAACAACCCTCCAATGTTGGCAAAAAACGCCCATATCAGCCCAACCATTAACACGGTATTAATCAAAATCGGAAAAATCACAAAGGGTAAAAATTGGCGTTGCAGCAACAATTTCCAGCCATAAATAAAGTAGTGAAAACCAAGCCCTATCTGAGTTTGTGGCTGTGAAAAAGCAGAAGACATAATCATTCCTTATTTTTTATCAAAAATTTGTTAGAAATATGGTAAGCTACGCACACTATTTTCGCAAATATGAAAATGTATTTTTTACTGATTATTTAAAATAAAGAGGACACAATGGAACTGCATATTATTTTCTTTATTCTAGCCGGATTATTGATTGCGGTCTTAATCGGCTTTAGTATTTGGTCTGCCCGCCGTGAAAAATCGAACATTTTCTCAAACACTTTTTCAAGCAGACCTGTTGTTGTACCTCCGTCAAGTAATGAGCTAAATAACAATATTCCTGCTTCATTACAGCCGCAAGCTAATGAATATCAAGCAATGTCTGTGCCGGAAGAAAATCCACAGCAGATCCAACAGGAAGTGGAAAGCTCATTGCAAAATATCAAAATCAGCTTACCGGGAGAACCTCAAGTTCAAACAACAGTGCAGCTTCAACAACCTATAGCAGAGCCTGTTAGCACCTACGGTCAGCAAATTTCTAATCAGCAACATATTCAAAATACACCTGATTTTGCGAACCCAACGATTAATGTTGTTATTACGCCTGAACAAGAAGTGCAAGTTGCACCTGTAGAAGAAACCGAAGTTGTGCAAATTGAACAGCAAGAAAATCCATTTGTAACGCTTTATGTTTACGCACCGCAAAATGAGCCGTTCCGTGGCGATTATGTGGTTCATTATTTAGAAGAAGTTGGATTACGTTTTGGCGAACACCAAATTTTCCATCGCCACCAACACATTGACGATTCGCTCAGCCCGATTATTTTCAGTGCGGCGAACTTAATGAATCCGGGTACATTTGATTTACACAATATTGCTAACTTCTCCACCGCCGGTTTGGTGCTATTTATGCAGTTACCAACCGAAGGCAACGATATTGTGAATATGAAATTATTACTGAGCAATGCTGAGCACTTGGCATCATCACTCGGCGGTTATTTATATGACGATGCTCAACAACCGTTTAGCGAAGAATCTCGCCAGCGTTATATGCAACGTGTAATGCGTTAATTGCAAAAATAATTGTTTTTTCGACCGCTTGTTACAAGCGGTCTTTTTTGTAGAGAATTTTACCAATGTCTTTATTTAGTCAAGGCTCTTTATTTGAAGAAAATGCCACATCTGCATTAGTTGAGCAAATCGAACAACTTCGCCAAACGTTACGTCAATACGAGTATGAATATCACGTTTTAGATAATCCTAGCGTACCGGATGCGGAATACGACCGCTTAATGAATGAACTGAAAAATATTGAATGGCAACACCCGGAACTGATTACCGCAGATTCTCCAACGCAACGAGTGGGTGCAAAGCCATTGTCAGGCTTTGCTCAAGTTACACACGAAATGCCAATGCTTTCGTTAGACAACGCCTTTGGTGATGATGATTTAGATGGCTTTTTACGTCGAATGGAGAGCTATATTATCAATAATCCAAATGAGTTAGCATTTTGCTGCGAGCCCAAATTAGACGGTTTAGCGGTAAGTATTTTGTATGAAAACGGCTTGCTCACCCGTGCGGCAACCCGAGGCGATGGCACAACAGGCGAAGATATTACGGCAAATATCCGTACCATTCGTAATATTCCGTTAAAACTCAACACGCTCAATCCACCTGCTCGTTTAGAAATTCGTGGTGAAGTCTTTATGCCTCAAGCAGGCTTTAATGAGTTAAATGAAAAAGCCTTAGCCAAAGGCGAGAAAACCTTTGCTAACCCTCGCAATGCAGCAGCTGGTTCACTACGCCAGTTAGATCCGAAAATTACTCGCCAGCGTCCACTTGTGCTAAATGCTTACGGCATTGGCGTTTATGAAAGTGATGACGAATTGCCAAATACTCAGTTTGAGCGTTTACAATGGCTGAAATCGCTCGGGATTCCTGTGAATAATGAAATCCGCTTAGCTCAAGGCAAAACAGAACTCTTGGCGTATTATGCCGAAATCCAAGCTAAACGCCCAACGCTAGGCTATGACATTGATGGTACGGTATTGAAAGTCAATGATATTGCCTTACAAGAGCAACTTGGTTTTATCTCTCGTTCCCCACGCTGGGCGATTGCTTACAAATTCCCTGCACAGGAAGAAATGACTATTTTGAAAGAAGTAGATTTCCAAGTAGGGAGAACAGGGGCAATCACGCCAGTGGCGAAATTAGAGCCTGTTTTTGTAGCGGGTGTAACGGTGAGCAATGCAACACTACATAATGGCGATGAAATTGAGCGTTTAGGCATTGTAATTGGCGATACCGTGATTATTCGCCGTGCAGGCGATGTTATTCCACAAATTACAGGTGTAGTTGCTGAACGTCGTCCTGAAAATGCAAAAAAAATTGAATTTCCGACCGCTTGCCCTATCTGTAACTCTGCGGTTGTTCGGGTAGAAGGCGAGGCTGTCGCACGTTGTACCGGCGGCTTATTCTGTGGGGCTCAACGTAAAGAGGCATTAAAACATTTTGTTTCTCGGAAAGCGATGGATATTGACGGCGTAGGCGAAAAACTGATTGAGCAGTTAATGGCTCGTGAGTTAATTAAAACTCCAGCCGATCTATTCAAGCTCGATCATACAACCTTAATGCGATTAGAACGAATGGGCGAAAAATCCGCTCAAAATGCTTTAAATAGTATCGAAAAAGCGAAAAATACCACCCTTCATCGCTTTTTGTTCTCACTAGGTATTCGTGAAGTTGGGGAAGCAACTGCTCTCAATTTAGCTAATCACTTTGGTAGCCTAGAAGCAATCCGCCAAGCTAATTTTGAGCAATTAAAAGAGGTTCAAGATGTCGGCGAAGTGGTGGCAAACCGCATTGTGAGTTTCTGGCAAGAACCACATAATGTTGAAGTAGTGGAAGATTTAATTGCTCAAGGCCTGCATTGGGAAAATGTGGTTAAAACTGAAATTGCCGATAATCCATTAAAAGACAAAAATGTGGTATTAACAGGCACACTCACTCAGCTGACTCGTGATGAAGCCAAAGCTCTATTACAAAGTTTAGGTTGCAAAGTTTCGGGTTCTGTTTCCGGCAAAACCGATTACCTCATCGCAGGTGAAAAAGCAGGATCAAAACTGGCTAAAGCCCAAGAGCTAGGTATTCAGATTTTAACCGAACAAGATTTTATTGACCTCACAACGCATTAATATTCGTAAAACGAGGAAAAAACGAGTAAAATACAAGCGGTTATTTTCTTCGTAAATTTTGCAAAAGGAACATAAAATGGCAATTTTAGTCACAGGCGGTGCAGGGTATATTGGTTCACATACCGTTGTTGAACTCTTAAATGAAAACAAAGAAATTGTTATCTTAGATAACCTTTCTAATTCCTCTGAAGTTTCACTTGAGCGTGTAAAACAGATCACAGGCAAAAGTGTAAAATTCTACCAAGGCGATATTTTAGATCGTGAAATATTACGCAAGATTTTTGCTGAAAATAAGATTGAATCGGTTATCCACTTTGCCGGTTTAAAAGCTGTTGGTGAAAGCGTAAGAGAGCCACTACGCTACTATCAAAATAACGTAACCGGTTCGATTGTTTTGGTAGAAGAAATGCTAAAAGCAAACGTGAATACAATTGTATTTAGCTCGTCTGCAACCGTATATGGCGATCCACAAATTATTCCAATTGTGGAATCTTGCCCTGTAGGCGGAACAACTAACCCTTACGGCACATCAAAATATATGGTAGAACGTATTCTTGAAGATACTGTAAAAGCCTTCCCACAATTAAGTGCGGTAGTATTACGTTATTTTAACCCCGTAGGTGCTCACGAAAGCGGCTTGATCGGTGAAGATCCGAATGGCATTCCAAATAACCTAATGCCATTTATCAGCCAAGTGGCTGTAGGTAAATTACCACAATTATCTGTTTTTGGTGGCGACTACTCTACCCACGATGGCACAGGTGTACGCGATTATATTCACGTTGTTGATTTAGCTATCGGACATTTAAAAGCATTAGAAAAACACCAAGACGATGCTGGTTTCCACATTTACAATTTAGGCACAGGTACCGGTTATTCCGTGTTAGATATGGTGAAAGCATTTGAAAATGCTAATGGTATTACCATTCCATATAAAATTACAGACCGCCGCCCAGGCGATATTGCTGTTTGCTACTCTGCCCCTCAAAAAGCCCTCGAACAACTCGGCTGGAAAACCGAGCGTGGCTTAGAGCAAATGATGAAAGACACGTGGAATTGGCAAAAAAATAACCCGAATGGTTATAAAGGCTAAAGAAATGAAGGGCTATCGAAAGATAGCTCTTTTTTCTTAAATCGCAAATAATTAGAGAAGGTATTCAAGCTATGGTATATTAACCTAATATCATCTTTTCTTTTGCAAAATTTAGGAAAAATATGACCGCTTACACGCCTGAAAATAATGCTACAAAGCCTTCTATTTGGCAGCAGATTTTTACAAAAAATATGCTCCTTTGTATTTACACGGGTTTTTGTTCCGGCTTGCCGTTATTTGTGTTAATTCAATTAATGCCGGCTTGGCTTACCAGTGCGAATTTAGATATTAAAACCATCGCGGCATTTACCCTTACTTCCCTTCCCTACACTTGGAAATTTCTTTGGGCTGCGTTATTAGACCGTTATTTTCCACCATTTTTAGGTAGACGTAGAAGTTGGATTTTTATTTCTCAAATTGGGCTTTTAGTTATTTTAGCCAGCTTTGGCTTGTTTGATCCGGTGAAAGATATTTCGATGGTGGTAACGTTATCGGTAATATTAGCATTCCTTTCCGCTACGCAAGATATTGTTGTTGATGCGTTCCGCCGTGAGATTTTATCGGATAACGAACTGGGTTTAGGTAATTCCATTCACGTTAATGCTTATCGCATTGCAGGTTTAATTCCCGGTGGCTTATCACTATTTTTAGCGGATCACTACGCTTGGGATACGGTTTTCTTGATTACGGCTGCTTTTTTAGTGCCTTGCTTATTTATTACGTTAATCGCCGCTGAACCTAATCATAAACCTATCGATCGTTCCAAGCCGTTTTATATGGCGTTTGTTGATCCGTTCAGAGAATTTTTTACCCGTAAAGGAGTCGCTGGGGCTATCGGGTTAATTTTATTTATTTTTCTCTATAAATTAGGCGACTCTCTCGCCACCACACTGCAAACTAAATTTATCTTAGATATGGGTTTTACTAAATCGCACATTGCAGGTATTGTAAAAATGACTTCTCTTTGGTGTAGTATTGGCGGTGGTATTATTGGCGGTATTGCAATGTTGAAATTGGGTGTAAACCGTGCCTTGTGGTTGTTTGGCTTAGTTCAGTTAGTAACCATTTTAGGTTTTGCGTATCTTGCCAGCTTTGGATATTTCCCCACCGAAAGCATTGGAGCTGCGGAACTTTGGAAATTAGGTTTAGTGATGGCAGGCGAATATCTGGGCGTAGGGCTAGGCACGGCTGCTTTCGTTGCCTTTATGGCACGTGAAACTAACCCTGCTTATACTGCAATGCAACTGGCTATTTTCACTAGCCTTGCTGCCCTGCCAAGCAAAATGCTCGGGGCATACACCGGGCATTTGGTAGAAATGATGGGCTATTATCAATTCTTCTGGCTCTGCTTCTTTATTGGTATTCCGGGAATGTTAATGCTATTTAAAGTTGCCCCTTGGACAGAACAAAACTCAGCTTAGTTACAAGCGGTTAAATTTATAAAAAAATTTGCAATTTTAGGCAGTAATCGGTAAGGTTATTGCCTAAGTTATTTATTCATTTTTTTAGTTATTGAGGTTTACAAATGAAAGTTATTTTATTAGGTGCACCGGGTGCAGGCAAAGGCACTCAAGCTCAGTTTATTATGAACAAATTCGGTATTCCGCAAATTTCAACGGGCGATATGTTCCGTGCGGCTATCAAAGAAGGCACTGAATTAGGCAAACAAGCCAAAGCCTTGATGGACGAAGGAAAACTTGTACCGGACGAATTAACCGTGGCGTTAGTAAAAGATCGTATCGTACAACCAGACTGTGCTAAAGGTTTCTTATTAGATGGCTTCCCTCGTACTATCCCACAAGCTGATGCGTTAAAAGAATCAGGCGTAAAAATTGACTTAGTGCTTGAATTTGATGTTGCTGATGAAGTGATTGTTGAGCGTATGAGTGGTCGCCGAGTACATCAACCGTCCGGTCGTACTTACCACGTAGTGTACAATCCGCCAAAAGTAGAAGGCAAAGATGACGTAACCGGCGAAGATTTAATTATCCGCCAAGACGACAAGCCAGAGACAGTATTAGAGCGTTTAGCGATTTATCACAAACAAACTAAGCCGTTAATTGCTTATTACACCACTGAAGCAGAAGCGGGGAACACTCGCTATGAGCGTTTAGACGGAACAAAACCGGTTGAAGAAGTAAGTGCTGAATTAGAAAAAATCTTACTTTAATTGAATATACAAAATCTGCACTATTCAATTAGTGCAGATTTTTTATTGTCTATGGCAAGCGGTCAAAATTTTGCATTTTTTTGCAAATTTTCGACCGCTTGTTATTTTATTAGGCTTGTGTTTGGGCTTTTACCGCTGCAAATGCCACCATATTAATAATACGGCGAACAGAAGCCACCGGCGTTAAAATATGGGCTGATTTCTTCACCCCCATTAGGATTGGACCAACTGTAATAGCTGTTGTGGTTGCACGCAGTAGGTTATAACTGATGCGGGCAGATTCCACATTTGGCATAACCAATAAGTTTGCCGAGCCTTTTAAAGTGGTCTCCGGCATATGAGCTAAACGCAACTCTTCATTAAGAGCTAAGTCGCCGTGCATTTCGCCATCAATATTGAGACTAGGATCACGTTCTTGCACAATACGTAACGTTTCACGCATTTTCGGTGCACCAAGATAGTTATTTGAGCCAAAGTTTGAATGTGAAAGCAATGCAACCGCCGGCTCAATACCGAAATGTTTGATCTCCTCCGCTGCCATTAGCGTGATTTCTGCTAACTCTTCAGCCGTTGGATCGGCATTAACATAAGTATCGGTTAAAAACACATTTCCTGTTGGCAACACAAGGCTGTTTAATGCAGCTGGTACTTTTACCCCTTCTTTAGTGCCGATAATATCTTTAATTGCTTCTAAATGGCGACTGTATGAGCCAAACAAGCCACACACTAAACCATCTGCATAGCCCATTTCAACAAGCAATGAAGCAATTACAGTGGTATTTGAGGTGGTTACTCGTTTTGCAATCGCTTCCGTAATACCACGACGGCTCATTAGAGCGTAGTAACGTTTCCAAAGCTCCTCGTGGCGGTCATCTTGTTCGTTATTTACGATTTCAAAATCTCTGCCTGCTAAAATTTGTAAACCTAATTTTTTGATTTTAGCTTCAATAACCGCAGGACGACCGATTAAAATCGGATATGCCAAGCCCATTGAAATAATCTCTTGGGTAGCGTGTAGCACTTTAGTTTCTTCGCCTTCAGCAAGTACAATGCGTTTTTTATCGGCTTTCGCTTGACTGAAAATTGGCTTCATAAATAAACTCGTTTTGTAAACAAACTGCGTGAGTTTTTCAATATAGCCTTCCCAATCTGTAATCGGGCGAGTTGCAACACCAGAATCCATCGCAGCTTTTGCAACAGCAGGGGCAATACGCACAATTAAGCGAGGATCAAATGGTCGAGGAATAATATAGTCCGCTCCAAATGTTGCCCCTTCGCCTCCATAAGCCGAAGTAACCACTTCATTTTGTTCTGCCAGAGCAAGATCTGCGATGGCATACACCGCCGCCATTTTCATTTCTTCATTAATGGTGGTTGCCCCCACATCTAACGCCCCACGGAAAATAAATGGGAAGCAAAGCACGTTATTTACTTGGTTTGGATAATCTGAACGACCTGTACAAATAATTGCATCAGGGCGAGCTGCTTTTGCTTCAGGAGGAGTAATTTCAGGGTTCGGGTTAGCAAGAGCAAGAATAATCGGGTGAGCAGCCATTGAACGAACCATATCTTGCGTTAATGCACCCGCTGCCGAACAACCTAAGAAAATATCTGCATTTGGCATAGCATCGCCCAACGTACGCCAGCCGTTATCCACAATTGCATAGGCTTTTTTGGTGTCGTCCATACGATCATCACGGTTTTGATAAATTACACCTTTGGAATCACATACCACAATGTTTTCGCGTTTCATACCAAGTGAAACAAGCAGATTCAAGCACGCAATTGACGCAGCCCCCGCACCTGATGCAACTAAACGAACCTCTTCAATTTTTTTATCCACAATACGCAGGGCGTTAATGACTGCTGCAGCACTAATAATTGCCGTACCGTGTTGGTCGTCGTGGAAAACAGGAATGTTCATTCTCTCACGCAGTTTTTGCTCAATGTAGAAACACTCTGGTGCTTTAATATCTTCAAGATTTACGCCACCGAAAGTCGGTTCTAATGAGGCAATAATATCCACAAGTTTTTCCGGATCGGTTTCATTGATTTCAATATCAAATACATCAATACCAGCAAACTTTTTAAATAGTACGCCTTTACCTTCCATCACAGGCTTACCAGCCAATGCACCGATGTTACCTAAACCCAGTACCGCTGTACCGTTTGAAATTACTGCAACTAAGTTGCCTTTTGCTGTGTAGCGATAAGCTGCTGATGGGGCTTTTTCAATTTCCAAACAAGGCTCAGCCACTCCCGGTGAGTACGCCAGAGCTAAGTCTCTCTGCGTAGCAAGAGATTTGGTTGGGGTAACTTCGATTTTTCCCGGTTTTGGAAACTCGTGGAAATCCAGTGCAGCTTGGCGTAAATCACTCATAGTTCAATCCTTAATTTGATGGTAAAATTAATTATATTTCAACAACTTAATATTCTCTTCCAGATATATAAACCCGGAAAAGGCAATTTGCAAAAAATGATATAAATTCAACCGCTTGTTTATTAGATATAATGCTTATTCAACATTAAGAAATCATCATAAATCGGTAAAATCAGCACCTCTGGTTTTTCAATTTTAAGCACTTTGGGCTTTTCTTCTGCTTTATTTTCAGAGCTATTCTCATCTTTTTTATTGGCAGTGATATCTTGTTCTTGTTTATCTTGTGGAGGAGCTAGCTCTGCTTTAACATTCGGTTTTGCTTCATTGATATCTATTTTTTTAGCTAATTCTTCCGTTTTATTTTCCGTTTGCGGAGACTCAATCTTCGTTTCTTGGGTATTAACTTGTTCGGTTTTTTGTTCAGTTTCCACTTGCTCTACAGTCTGCTCTGTACTATTTTCTTCCACTTTTGGTTTATATGATGGATCTAATAATTGGCGGCTGATATCCATTTTAGAATCGAGCCAGATCGCAGCAATAGCATCGCTAAATTTTTTATTAAACACTTCAGATACAACACGATCATTTAAAATAAAGTAGCCACTATCTTCTAACGCGATATAGTGCAAAGTATCTTCCGGTTTAATGTCAGGGAATGTTTTTCTCAGACGAGTAATAACTTCATCAACCTCTTGTTCAGGCAGTTGAATGCCTAAATTATTCCAAGTTCTTGCTAAAGAAACCGCAAAATCACGCCCTTCCCACGGCTTTTTATATTGCAATGTGAGCATTAATGGACGTGTACCTTCATCATAGCGACCCGTTTCGGTAAAAAGTGTGATGTGATAAATATTGAACGGTCCCCAAGTATAATTGACATCATTAATTTTTTTCCAAGTTGCATTTGCTGTGCCTAAAAATAGAGAGAACAGTGTAAAAAAGACCGCTTTATAACGCATTATTTGGTATCCTAAAGATAAAAGTTATGGTGGCTATTATAGCCTTAAATAGGGTTATCACACATACTAATTTTCGATATAAATTTTGTGATCAAGTTCAAAAAATCAGAAAGATTTATGCGTAGAATCACGAAAAAATGCTAGTATTTTGTTATAAATATGACAAACAACAAATAGGAGTTAAATATGTTTCCGGAATTTCGTGATTTAATTACAGAATTAAAACAAAGCGATGCACATTTTTCTCGCTTGTTTGACAAACATAACGAGCTAGATCAGCGTATCAAAAATATGGAAGCTAATATTGAGATCGCCACCCACGAAGAAGTTGAGACTCTAAAAAAAGAAAAACTGCATCTAAAAGATCAGCTTTACGCTATCCTAAAACAAAAATCTGCTTAATACTTAAAGAAAAAGTCCAGAATTTCTGGACTTTTTTCGTTTATAGCTTCTCTAAATTTGCCATTTTTGCAATCAGCCATTTTATCCCATTACCGACGAATGCCACTTGTAAACGGGTTGCTTCGCCTGAACCTTCCACATTGATAATCGTACCTTGTCCGAATTTGGCGTGATTTACTTTCTGTCCCATTTTCCAGCTATCATCATTTAAGATGGAAGCGGTCGTTTTTGCTGGATTTTTTGCAAATGCAGAAGATTGATTAAAACTCGCCGCACGATTAATTGAACCTCTTAAACGCACTTCACGAATATGTTCTTCCGGTAACTCGGCAATAAAGCGAGAAGGTATATGACGTTCTTCCTTGCCGTATAAACGGCGGGATTCCGCATAGCTGATAGTGAGCTTTTTCTTCGCTCGAGTAATGCCAACATACGCCAAGCGACGTTCTTCTTGCAATCTGCCTTCATCAAAACTCATTCCACTTGGGAAAATCCCTTCTTCCACACCCACCATAAATACACGTGGGAATTCTAAGCCTTTCGCTGAGTGTAATGTCATTAGCTCCACATAATCTTCGTGTTGAGAGGCTTGAGCTTCACCGGCTTCAAGGGATGCGTGAGTTAAAAAGGCAGTGAGATCAGTTAAATCTTCTGCTTCATCAGGTTTAACAAACTGTTTAGTGGCAGTTACTAGCTCTTCTAAGTTTTCAATACGAACTTCACCTTTCTCGCCTTTTTCTTGTTTGTACATTTCATACAAGCCCGATTTTTTAATTACATAATCGGTTTGCTCAGCTAAAGACATCTGCTCGGTTTCTTGATCTAAGGCATTAATCAATTCAACAAAGCGGAGCAACGAAGAAGCCGCTCTGCCTGAAAGTTGTTCTTCCTGCACTGCCACTTGAATGGCTTGCCATAAGGTAATTTGGCGGTTTCGAGTAATTTGGCGAAGCGTGTCTAAGGTTCTGTCGCCAATACCTCTGGTTGGGGTGTTAATCACACGCTCAAATGCAGCATCGTCCTGGCGGTTGGCAATCAAACGCAGATACGCCAACGCGTCTTTGATCTCTTGGCGTTCAAAGAATCGCATTCCGCCGTAAATGCGGTACGGAATATTGGCTTGAATTAAGGCTTCCTCAATCACACGGGACTGGCTGTTGCTACGGTAAAGCACCGCACATTCGGCAAGATCGCCCTCGTCCTCTTTCCATTGTTTGATTTGAGAGGCGACAAAGCGGGCTTCGTCCAACTCATTGAAGGCACAGTAAATATCTACGGGTTCGCCATCACCACTATCTGTCCATAAATTTTTGCCCAAGCGGTTATCATTATTGGCAATTAATTCATTGGCACAGCTTAAAATATTGCCGGTGGAACGGTAATTTTGCTCCAAACGAATGGTTTGAGCATTGTCATAATCGTTCAAGAAACGCTGAATATTCTCCACCTGAGCTCCACGCCAACCGTAGATCGATTGATCATCATCGCCCACGATCATCACTTTGCCGACATCACCTGCTAATAAGCGAATAAGATCGTACTGAATGTTGTTGGTGTCTTGGAACTCATCGATCAAAATCTGCTGAAAGCGTTGTTGATAACGCTGCAAAATCGCAGGTTTGCGTTTGAATAACTCATAAGTTCGAATAAGCAGCTCGGCAAAATCCAATAAGCCTGCACGGTCGCACGCCTCTTGGTAGATCTGATAAATCTCAACCAGTTTTTTCTCATTTGGATCGTTATGGTGTTCGATATCTTTGGCTCGTTTTCCCTTATCTTTTTGAGCATTGATATACCAAGCAACGTGTTTCGGCGGGAAATGTTTTTCATCAATATTGTGTAGTTTCAGCAAGCGTTTGAGCAAACGCTGCTGATCTTCGGTATCCATAATTTGGAAATCTTTCGGTAAATCGGCATCTAAGTAATGGGAGCGTAATAAACGATTAGCAATACTATGAAAAGTGCCTACCCACATACCAAACAGGCGGTTATCGCCTGATTGGGAAAGGGTATGCTCAATACGGTGCCGCATTTCTGCAGCAGCTTTATTGGTAAAAGTTACGGCGAGAATGTTTGATTCCGGTATATTTTCCACGCCAATTAACCACGCAATGCGGTGAGTTAAAACCCTTGTTTTGCCCGAACCGGCTCCCGCCAGAACCAAGTAATTGCCGATTGGTGCAGCAACAGCCTCTCGCTGCTTGTCATTTAAACCATCTAATAATAATGAAAAATCCATAATCACCTTTTAATCTGTGCTTTTATACAGCATTATAGCCTAAATTATGGGTTTAAGAAAATGTTCTCCGTTAAAATGGGATCTTGGAATTCAAAACCGGCTGCGAGGAGTTTTTCTGGAATGAGTTGTTGGTTATCTAATACTAAGCAAGCTCGTTCACCTAAGCCTAATTTCAACGCAAATTCAGGCACAGCAAAGAAAGCGGGACGATTAACTGCATTCGCTAGAATACGATTAAATTCCTCATTTCTTACGGGATTTGGTGCAACAAAATTGTAAACACCCGAACAATTTGCATTTTTTAGTAAAAAAATGACCGCTTGTACGTGATCTCGGCGGCTAATCCACGCCCAATATTGTTTGCCTGAACCAAGTTTTCCGCCTAATCCGCATCTATAAATCGGTAAAATTTTCTTTAATGCTCCACCTTCAGGCGAAAATACCGTCCCAGTACGAATTAAACAAACTCTGGTTTTATCACTTTCAGCTTTTAGTGCAGCGGCTTCCCATTGTTGGCAAAGGTAGTTAGTGAAACAATCTTGATAACAAGCGGTCGATTCTGTATAAAAATTTGCAGATTTCGGTAAATCGCCATAAATTCCGATTGCCGAACCTGAGAGAAAAGTATGCGGAGGATTAACACTCGCATTAATTAATTCGCTGAGCTTATTGGTAATTTTAACTCGGCTTTCAATGAGTTTACGCTTTTGTTGCTCCGTCCAACGCTTATCAAAAATGGGCTCACCGGCAAGGTTAATAACCGCATCAAAGTCGTTTAAATCGGAAAACTCATCGAGTGAATAGCAATGTGTAATCCGTTTATCATCACTTTTTTTGTCTTTATTTCTAACTAAAAGAGTAAAGTGATGATTTTCAGATTTTAACTTTTTAATTAACTCAGTGCCAATAAAGCCCGTACCCCCCGTAATAAGAATATTCATACGTTATCTCCTTATAAAGAAATGGCAAACTTGCCACGCTACTGCCTTAATTATTTACAATTTAGTTATCTACCATCTAGCTACAATGATGTTTCAAATAGCTCCGTGATATTTTTAATTAAATCTTCCACCAAAACCTGACGGACAGGGGTAATAAAAATGGTGTCATCGCCTGCAATTGTACCTAAAATGCCTTCAGCTTTTCCCATTGAATCCAGTAAGCGTGCAATAAGTTGGGCTGCTCCCGGGCTGGTTTTTACCACAATTAATGCTTCATTGTAGTCAATATCAACCACTAAATTTTTAAGTGGACTTGATGTTGTTGGCACACTTAATTCTACAGGGAGCTGATAGACCATTTCCATTTTGGTGTTACGTGTTCTAACCGCTCCAAATTTAGACAACATTCGAGAAACTTTTGATTGGTTAATGTTCTCAAACCCCATTTCTTGTAATGCGGTTACAATTTCACTTTGTGAGCTGAATTTTTCTTCTCGCAGTAGTGATTTAAACGCTTCTGATAAATTATCGATCTTATCCACATTCATTCTCTTATTCATAAAAAAGCTAAAATTATTCATCATTCTTGCTTATTTATGCAAATAAATCAATAAACCAAGAAAAAATCCAATAAAAAATTTGCTCTATGTCTCAAAAATGAGATTTGCTGTTTGAATCCCGAAAAAATTTGCCTTACACTAAAATTAATCTAAACTTCCATAACTTATTAGGAGAAATTTATGTGTAAAAAAGTCGCTCTTTTAGGTGCAGCAGGTGGCATTGGTCAATCTCTCGCATTATTATTAAAACTCAATTTACCTGCTAAATCTGAATTATCTCTTTATGATATTTCCCCTGTTACACCCGGTATTGCGGTTGATTTAAGCCATATTCCAACGGATGTTAAAGTAACAGGTTTTGCAGGTGAAGATCCGACTTATGCACTTAAAGATGCTGATGTGGTTGTGATTTCTGCAGGTGTTGCTCGTAAGCCGGGTATGACGCGTGCTGATTTATTCAATGTCAACGCAACTATCGTACATAACTTAGTGGAAAAAGCAGCAAAAGTTTGTCCGAAAGCGTGTATCGCAATTATCACTAACCCGGTTAATACGATTATTCCTATCGCGGCAGAAGTACTGAAAAAAGCCGGTGTTTACGATAAAAACAAACTCTTCGGGGTAACCACATTAGATGTAATTCGTGCTCACACTTTTGTAGCTGAAGCTAAAAATGTGAATGTGAAATATGTGAGAGTACCTGTTATTGGCGGGCATTCAGGCACAACTATTCTTCCATTACTTTCACAAGCAACCGTAAATGGCTTAAAACTTGAATTCACTCAAGAGCAAATTGAGCAATTAACTCACCGCATTCAAAATGCAGGCACGGAAGTGGTTGAAGCGAAAGCAGGTGGTGGCTCAGCAACCTTATCAATGGCACAAGCAGGTGCAGAATTTGCACTTGGTTTGGTAAGAGGATTAATTGGTGAAGATGTTCTTCGCTATGCTTATATTGATAACACAAACGGAGAAACCTCTCCGGCATTCTTTGCCTACCCTATTCGTTTAGGTTCGGATGGCTTGAAAGAAGTGCTACCAATTGGCAAATTAAGCGATTTTGAGAAAAAACAAGTAGAAGATTTAATTCCAATTTTAAATGAAGAGATCGAATTAGGTCAAAAATTCAATAAAGATGCTTAATTAAAATATGAGGGCTGATCAATCTGTCAGCCCTTTTTTCATCTAATTTTATTATTATCAGAAGGAAATGATTATGTTAAAACACAAGATTATTATTAGTTTAATGGCATTTTCTATTATCGCTTGTTCATCTAATAAGCCAGTGAAAGTCGTAAGTGGTGATAATAAATTAGATTATGCACAACAAAAGAATATTCATATTAGTGAATCAACATTAGCAAATAACACGACGACTACAAATCAGAATATGCAAAAGCCGAAAAATGCAACGGCACTTTGCTTTAATGGGATTTATTCAACAGATATACAAAATCCTTGTGCAAATCAAGGCGGAGTAAAAGAGAAATATAGCCATTACTATGCTGATTAAATAGAGAATAGCAATACGCCCATTTTATGGGCGTATTGTTACCCTTTCTTTTCGGCTTTTTGCTCTTTTTCGGGTTCAGGGTCAAATTTCACTACTGGCACACAGCCTCGACAAGCACCTTGATTTACACCTAATTCATCACAAAATTGGTCGTACTTTTCAAGGGCTTTTTTAAACCAGCTTTTCTTTTCGGTTTGTTCGCTCATTGTCTTTCTCCACTAGAAGAAATGACAAGCGGTTGTTTTTGGTAAAAAATTTGTAAAAAACAACCGCTTGCCTACTTAATTAATCACGGAAGTTATTGAATTGGAAAGGCTGTCCTAAATCTGCCCCTTTCACTAATTGAATAGCTGCCTGTAAATCATCACGAGATTTACCCGTTACACGCACTTGTTCGCCTTGAATTTGAGCTTGCACTTTGATTTTCGAATCTTTAATCAGCTTAGTAATTTTCTTCGCCATATCCGATTCAATCCCTTGTTTGAGCTTAATCTCTTTGGAGTAAAGTTTACCGTGATGCTCACTTTCAGTTGGAATATCAAGTGAGTTATGCTCAATGCCACGTTTTACGCAAGAGCCGATTAAAATTTCAATTAACTGTTCTAATTGGAAATCCGATTCGGTGGTAAGCTTAATAGTTTCGTTTTTCTCGTTTAACTCAATCACCGCTTCAACACCACGAAAGTCATAACGAGTGCTTAACACACGGTTTGCATTTTCAACCGCATTACGCACTTCGTGCATTGTGATTTCAGATACAATATCAAATGATGGCATTTTTTCTTCTCCATTAATTTTGAAATAAATTCTTCGCATTCAGCAGCAAGCACAATGCGGTTAAGTCGCCAAAGTTTACCACAAAATTCGCCTGTTCTTGTACTTTTGGTTTGGCGTGTAAGGCAACGCCTAAGCCGGCGGTTCTTAACATTGGCAAATCGTTTGCTCCATCGCCTACCGCAACCCATTGATTTTTTGGAATATTAAATTCTGTCGCAAGTTGTTGTAGTGTATCGGCTTTATGTTGAGCATCCACCACCTTACCCAATACATTACCGGTTAATTTGCTATCAATAATTTCCAGCTGGTTCGATACAGCAAAATCTAAGCCATATTTTTCTTTTAAGTAATCAGCAAAATAGTCAAATCCACCGGAGGCAATTGCCAATTTCCAGCCTTTGCTTTTCAGAAGCGACACCATTTGCTCAAAGCCGTCCATAAGCGGTAGATTTTCTCGCACTTTTTGTAAAATGGCTTCAGGTGCATTTTCAAGTGTAGCGACACGTTTGCGTAAGCTTTGCTCAAAATCCAACTCGCCACGCATTGCACTTGCGGTAATCGCAGACACAATTTCGCCCGTGCCGGCAAGCTTAGCGATTTCATCAATACACTCAATTTTAATGGCGGTTGAATCCATATCCATTAATAACAAACCGGCTTGGTTTAAATTTGGAATAATATTGAGATCGCTAATATCCGCATTGACTTGTTGAGCCGTTTCACGCAATTCACAAGCGGTCAAATTTGTCGAAAAAAATGCAATTTTATAGTCTAAATAGACCGCTTGTTTGAGCAACGTTGCCTCTGCTTGTTGCGAAAACTGCTTAATTTCACGCTCATTTAACGTTTTTGAATAAATAAAAATTGTATTTACCATAGTCTTATTTTAGGTTGTTTAAATTTACTGCATTAATCTAACAGAAAACCGTGCTACAATCACGCATCATTTTAAGAGGAATGCTATGTATATTACTCGCGAAAAAATAGCTAAAACGCTTTTACTGGCTGGGATTACTGCTCTCTGCATCGCGGTTGTGGCGGTTATTTTAACGGGCGTAAATCAGTTTAAATTAGGCTCTCAATTAGCAAGTATTAACCAAGTGTCAAATCTGTCGCATTTATTGGTTCGCCAACAAGCGAATATTTTCTCGTTTTTATTAGTAAAAAATGCAAAAACAGATGAATTGGTTGATGCATTGGATAGTTTTGCAAAAGAAGATTTTATTATTGATGCAAATATTTATTCGCCCAAAGGTGTGCTGCTCGCACAAAGTCAAAATGCGAAAGAGTTAAAAACTCTATTAACCTCTGAACAAGTAGAAAAAACACAGCAAATTGTTGAGCCTATTTTTGCCCAGCAAGCATTGGTTGGTTTTTTACGCGTTACGTTTGATGCCGAGTACGGACAAACTACAAAAGCCCGAGTAGAGCAACAATTCCATCAACTTTATGGCGAGATGATTATTTTGCTTTTAACAGGTATATTGCTGGCAAGCAGCGTACATTATTACTTCCGCCGTAAAATTCATCAGCTACAAATCGCTCCAAAACCAATGATGAGTGAAGTAAAAACACAAACCCAGCGTTTTCATTCACGTCGTCGATGGATTAAGCAGAAATAGCGTGTTATCAAAGAAACGATTGTAATTTGAACGAATAAGCGTATAATATCCGCCGTTTTTCGCCAAATGGCATAGCAAAGAAAATTAAAATTTAAAGAGGAATAAATGGCTAAAGAAGATAGCATTGAGATGCAAGGTACAATTTTAGAAACCTTACCAAATACAATGTTCCGTGTGGAATTAGAAAATGGGCACGTGGTAACTGCTCACATTTCAGGCAAAATGCGTAAAAACTATATCCGTATTTTAACCGGCGACAAAGTTACCGTTGAAATGACACCATACGATTTAAGCAAAGCACGCATTATTTTCCGTGCGAGATAATTTGTATAATCAAAAAAAATAGAGGCGAACACTTAACAGGTTCGCCTTTATTTTCAGATTGAAGTTTAACCTTTCTCAATAATTGCTTCTGCACAAGCAAAAGCGGATGACCACGCCCATTGGAAGTTATAGCCACCAAGCCAGCCTGTTACATCGAGCACTTCGCCGATAAAATAAAGCCCATCAACATTTTTAGCTTCCATTGTTTTAGAAGAAATATAATGGGTATCGATCCCGCCCTTTGTTACTTCTGCGGTACGATAGCCTTCTGTGCCATTTGGTAAAAATTGCCAGTGATGGATAAATTCATTTAAGAAAGCGAGATCTTTTTTGCTCAAATCGGCAATGATTTTATCAGCCAGCAATTTCTGCTCTAGCCAAATATCAACTAATTTTTTCGGAAAATAGCGAGATAATACGGTTTTTAACTGCAATTTCGGCGAAGATTGACGAAGTTCTTTCAATATATCAAGAATGGATTCACTTGGAAGTAAATCAATTTCCACCGTTTCGCCCAATTCCCAATAATTCGAGATCTGTAAAATAGCAGGACCAGATAATCCTCTATGAGTAAACAACATTTGATTACTAAAACTTTTTCCATTTTGGCTGGAAACAGTAACAGGAATGGCAATGCCTGAAAGTTCGGTAAAGTATTTATCAGTTTCTTTCCAAGTAAAAGGCACAAGGCTGGCACGAGGAGCAATAACAGGAATGCCAAACTGTTCGGCAATTTGATAACCAAAAGGGCTTGCACCTAATGCTGGCATTGATAATCCGCCTGTGGCAATCACTAAATGCTCCGCTTGGAACTGCTCACTAGCGGTCGAAATTTGGAAATTTTTTGCAAATTTTTCGACGGAAATGACCGCTTGTCGTAAAAAGATCTCGACTTTACCTTTCTCACATTCTGCTTGTAATAAATCGACAATCTGTTGCGAGCTTTCATCACAGAAAAGTTGTCCAAGCTCTTTTTCGTGATAGCTGATGCCGTAACTCGCAACAAGGGAAATAAAATCCCATTGAGTGTAACGAGAGAGAGCCGATTTTACAAAATGACGGTTTTGGCTAAGGTAATTCCCGGCTCCAATCTCTAAATTGGTAAAATTACAAAAACCACCACCCGACATTAAAATCTTACGTCCGATTTTCTTGCCACTATCTAGCAGTGCAACTTTTTTGCCGCCTTGCCCTAGTTGAGCGGCACAAAATAACCCTGCCGCCCCTGCACCAATAATGATGACATCAAATTTTTGCATTAGAAATTGAGTACCTTATCTACTTCTACTGTCCAATCTGCAAGCTCAATAAGTGTGCCTATTTCTACACCATCTACCAACATTAAATGAGTAATACCACGTGTGTTTGTGCAAGTTTTACAGAGTTTCACTATTGCCCCCTGTGCAGTTAAAATTTCCAGCATCTGCTGAACGTGATACCCTTCTACAGGATTTTGTTTGGCAAGCCCAGCAGTAACCGCATCAGACATTAAAAAAATCCGAATTTCGGCTTTTTCTTTGTATTGCTCTTGAATTTGTAATGCCAAACGCAAACCACTAAAGAAGGTTTCATTACCGTAAGGTGCTGAATTGATGATGAAAAGTAGTTTTTGAACTTGATTAGACATAGTTTTACCTCGGAATACACGAAACACATAGATAATTTAAAAATTCCCTCTCACAGGAGAGGGAAACCTACAAAGTTAATGAGCATCAGCCCAAATAAATTTGATCATAAAGAGCAATGAAATCACTAACACAGACGGGCTGATTTCTTTCCAACGCCCAGTGAATGCTTTCATTACACAGTAGCTGATAAAACCAAAGGCAATTCCTTCGGTAATTGAGTAAGTAAATGGCATCATTGCTGTAGTAATGAATGCCGGTGTAGCTTCAGTTAAGTCGTCCCATTTTACCTCAATCAGGCTTGAAGCCATCAAAATCCCGACGAATACCAACGCACCTGCGGTTGCATAAGCAGGCACTAAACCAGCTAATGGTGAGAAGAAAATAGTCAGTAAGAATAAAATCCCCACAACAACCGCAGTTAAACCGGTACGACCGCCAACAGAAACACCTGAACCACTTTCAATGTAAGTTGAGATCGCCGATGTTCCCATATAAGAACCAGCCATTGCTGCGGTACTATCCACTAATAGAGCCTGTTTCATTCTCGGAAAACGACCTTGCTCATCTGCAAAACCCGCTTTAGTGGTTACTGCAATCAACGTACCTGATGAGTCAAACAAGTTTACTAACATAAAGGAGAAAATAATGCCAAGTAAGGCGACATCAAAAGCTCCGGCAATATCAACCTGCCCGACAACAGCCCCTAAACTTGGCGGCATAGACATTATACCGTTGAATGTTACAGCAGGATCGAAAATTAAAGCTAAGCCTGTAACCACTACAATCGATACTAATACACCAGAGTGAACGCCCTTAGCCGCTAACACAACGATGATAAAGAAACCTAAAATCCCCATTAATACTTTAGGATCGTGTAAGTTACCTAATGCAACTAAGGTCGCTTCATTTGGCACAACAATACCCATATTTTTAAAGCCGATTAACGCAATAAATAAGCCGATACCTGCCCCAATGCCTACTCGTAAACCAAGTGGAATCGCAGACATAAACCAGTAGCGAACTTGCAATACGGTTAATAGGAATAAGCCCACAGAGCCTAAGAAAATTGCCCCCATACCTACTTGCCAAGAATAGCCTAATTTTTGCACTACTACAAAAGCAAAAAAGGCATTCAACCCCATTGCGGGTGCAAGTGCAATCGGTAGATTACTGAATAAGCCCATTGCAATAGTACCAAATGCAGCAATTAAACAGGTGGTTACGAATACGACTTGAGTATCCATTCCTGCTACACCTAGAATGGACGGATTAACGAAAACAATGTAAACCATTGTGAAAAAGGTAGTAATCCCCGCGATGATTTCGGTTTTAGCATTACTGCCTTTTGCTTTAAGCTGAAATAATTTTTCTAACATAAGACCTTCGTAACTTAATAAATTGTGAAAATGACAACGCCCAAGCAATCGGTTGCTCGGGCGTTGATGATTTTTATCACGGAATGAACCGTTTGGCAAGTATTTAATATTCTAAAACTAATTTTAATAGTTCAACCGATAACAATGCCAAGCTAAAACGTTGCTCATCAGCCACAGACCAGAACTGAATTTCTTGTTCTGATTTTGCTAATAACTGGCTGATTTCTAATGCATTTCGCTCTTCGTTTTCCCCATTTTTTACCGCAGTAATCACTGAATTTTCATTAAAATTAATCCAACTTGTTGCTTTCCATTCCGTACTTAAATTTTCAGCATCTAGCGGATACTCAGATTGTACCGAAACCATTTGCGACACACCATAAAATACCGGCACTTGAATAGTGTGGAAAGTAATACACGCGGTCAAATTTGGTAAAACTTTTGCAAGTTGCAGTTCAAAGGCTTTAGAGAAAGGCAATTTTTTCTCCTCACCTTGCACATTAGCAGGCACAACATCAAACGCAATACGCTCTGCATTTTCATAAAACGGAATGCCATTTAATAAACGTGCAGTTTGCCCGGCTAATTCTTTAACTTTCTCATCGCCAAAATAAGCTGAAGGTAAAAGTGAAGTTACAAATACTTGATTTAAAGGCTGAGCCAATAATGGCTTTAATGCCAATGCAAGTTGTGAAACTTGTGGATTGGCTAGAGCTACAATATTTCGCTCACGCACATTTGCCACATTTTCATCATTTACACTTGGCACAATTACAGGTACATCGCTAATCAATGCGGTAATGCCATATAAATCTAAAATCACACAGCCCGCTTTCACCGCTTCAGCCAACACTTCTGCTTGAGCCATTTTGCCTGCAAATAAAACGTGAGTAAATTCAGCCCAATTCACTTCATCTAACGCATATTGTGCAACGGCTTTTGCTCCTAAGCGTAAGTTTTGCTCTTCTCCGAAAGGCTCTAATTCTACCGCTGAAATTTTCTCAATGCCTAAATCTTGGGTTTCTAGTACTTCAAGTAGTTTTTCTGCAAGCGTAAAATCGCTCGCAATAGCTAAATGGATAATTGACACATTTTCTCCTTTTCATCATTTTCGTTTCAGAATTATAGTGCAATTTACCTTTCTTCGCTATTCTGAATAGTAACGACAGGTTTATACCCACAACGAGTTAATTGCAACTTTTTAGCAAAAAAACACCGCTTGTTTTCCGACTGATTTACTTTTCAAATGTTTGGATTTTTGATATAGTTCACACTTTGGAAAGTAGCTTCTCATTCTCATTAAAATGGAAAGTGAATGGAAGTCAAAAAGCCCGATATAAAGAAATGGCAAAACAAGATTCAGATTGTATCACATTAGATCTGTTTGCGACTGTACCAAAAGTTGGGCGTCCTCGCACTAATCCTCTTGATAGAGAACAACAAATTCGAATCAATAAACGTAATCAGCTAAAGCGAGATAAATCGTCGGGTTTAAAGCGGGTTGAACTTAAATTGCATTCTGATTTAGTCAAACTTTTAGAGGAACAGGCAGCCGAACAAGGTATTTCACGCGGGCAGTTGATTGAAATAATTCTAAATAATTATATCAAAAATAGGTAGTAGCAATGGCAGTTGTAGGTTTATTTTACGGTAGTGATACCGGCAATACAGAAAATATTTCTAAAATGATTCAGAAAAATTTAGGTGCTGAATTAATTGATATTCGTGATATTGCTAAAAGTACGAAAGAAGATATTGAAGCATATGATTTTCTAATGTTTGGTATTCCGACTTGGTATTACGGAGAATCTCAAGCAGATTGGGATGATTTTATGCCAACGTTAAAAGAGATTGATTTTAACGGTAAAGTGGTAGCAATTTTTGGTTGTGGAGATCAAGAAGATTACGCAGAATATTTCTGTGATGCAATGGGTACAGTGCGTGATATTATTGAGCCAAACGGTGCGGTTATTGTTGGGCATTGGTCAACTGAAGGTTATAACTTTGAGGTTTCACAAGCTTTAGTTGATGATGCAACTTTTGTCGGTCTTTGCATTGATGAAGATAGACAACCGGAATTAACCACTGAGCGTGTTAATAAATGGTGTGCACAGTTAAAAGAAGAAATGTGTTTAGACCAACTTGCATAAGGTTTTGAGTAAAGATAATTAGGTGGCAGATATGTCTGAAGCAAATATTAAACGTTTAAAAGAGGTAGGCTTAAAAGTTACCGAGCCTCGTTTAACCATTCTTGCATTAATGCAAGACATTCGTGATGAAATGCAACATTTTGCAGCGGAAGATATTTATAAGATTCTGTTAGAAAAAGGTTCAGATATTGGTTTGGCAACTGTTTACCGTGTATTAAACCAATTTGAAGAAGCGGGCATTTTAACTCGTCATAATTTCGATGCAAACAAAGCGGTATTTGAATTAAATATGAACCACGAACACGATCACATCATCTGTATGGATTGCGGTAAAGTATTTGAATTTAAAGATCCGGATATGGAACGCCGCCAACGTGAAATCAGTGAAAAGCACGGAATGGAACTAACCAACCACAGTTTATATCTCTACGGTAAATGTAGCAATTTAACCAATTGTGATGAGAAAAAATAAGATCGCTTATTTAACTTAATTATCTATTACCGAAGCCCCTTTTTAAGGGTCTTCGGTATTGTTCTATATAGGTTTCGCTAATTATTAATATTATGATGGAAGAACAGACACAACCTGTAATGGATGCCCAAATCAGGCAACCTCGCAAAATATCGCCTTTTTGGCTCTTGCCAATTGTCGCTTTTATTATTGGGGCTTTACTTTTTTTCCAGATCTTAAAAGAACAGGGCGAAACAATCTCGATCCGATTTGCTAAAGGCGATGGAATTGTTGCAGGAAAAACCATTGTCCGTTATCAAGGTTTAGAAATCGGGCGAGTAAAACGTGTTTATTTTGTTGATAATTTAAGAGAAGTTGAAGTTTTAGCCGAGATCAATGCTGAGGCGAGAAGCCTATTACGCCAAGATACTAAATTTTGGCTGGTTCAACCCTCTGCTTCATTAGCAGGGGTTTCCGGGTTAGATGCGATTGTTTCGGGTAACTATATTACTCTCTTACCCGGCGAGGGCGAGTCTGCCGATGAATTCATTGCTGAAGAAGATCCCCCGGCTGTTACCGTAAGTGATGGCGATTTACTTGTCCGTCTCGTTTCTGATGATATCGGCTCAATTAATGTAGGAGCAAGCGTTTATTTCCGTAAAGTGCCTGTGGGAAACATTGCCGACTACCGTTTTACCAAAGATCAGAAGAAAATAGAAATCGACGTTATCATTCAGAAAAAGTACGCTCATTTGGTGAAAAAAGAGAGCCGTTTCTGGAATATTAGTGGTATTAGTGCCGATCTTAATTTACAAGGCATAAGAGTTAATATGGAAAGTCTTGCCTCTGTAGTGCAAGGAGCGGTTGCCTTCGATTCGCCTGATAATATGGAAGCTGCCGAACAAGGGCAAAAATTTGAACTATATCCGGATTTAAAATCGGCAAAACGCGGTATTGAAATCAAGGTTAAAGTACCACTTTCGCCTAATTTAAGAGTGAATGAAACCTCTGTTTTTTATCAACGTACACAAATCGGTACACTTTCTCAGCTCAAATTACCTGAAGTAACCGATAACGGCTTACCACAGCAAAACTTGGAGCAAGATAAATTAATTGAGGGCATTTTATTAATCGATCCAAGTTACGAAAATTTACTGCGTTCACAAACGAAAATATTGCTGAAAGAGCCCAAATTTGCATTAAATGCGGAGCAATTAACTAAAATTGGCGAGCTTCTGCGTGGCATTTATTTTGATGTTCAACCCGGAGAAGGAGAGCCTCAATCTGAGTTTATCGTACAAAATGAAGCCGATTACTTATTAAGTTTACCAAATTTACTGAGTTTCAGCCTAACTGCACCGCAAGCCTATGGGGTTGATGTAAATCAAGGTATTTACTATAGCGATGTGCAAATTGGCGAAATTGTTAAACGTTCATTAGATTTAGAGAATATTCGCTTTGATGCGATTATCTATCCGCCTTATCGTAATTTAATTGGCAGTAACAGTAAGTTTGTTGCCATTTCCAATCTGGATATGTCAGTCGGTTTAGATGGCTTACGTATACACGCAGGCTCGACCTCTGATTGGTTAAAGGGAGGGATTCGCTTAATTAATGGTAAGAGTGAAGGTAATCCTAAAAAGCAGTATCCGTTATATAAAGATATAGAAAGTGCGGAATCTGGTATTTCAACTTTAAGCAAAAACGCAACTGTTACACTTTCCGCCGAATCATTATCAGGTATTAGTGAAGGTTCAATTGTACTCTATCGAGATTTTCAAGTCGGCGAAGTTTTAAAAGTAACTCCTAAGCAAAATCGCTTTGATGTTGAACTCTTTATTCAGCCTAATTATCGCCATTTATTAACAGAAACGAGCCGTTTCTGGATTGAACCTGCAACCAATGTTGATGTGTCATTAAAAGGTGTAAACATCACTACTGCACCTTTAATGCGAACATTAAAAGGAGCGATTAGCTTTGATAATGGCGGTTCAAAAGGCAATAAAACCCTTTACGCAACAAAAGAGAAAGCAACTTCAGGTAATACTTACATTACTCTCATTGCGAAAGATGGTAGCAAACTCAGTGAGGGTATGGATATCAAGTATATGGGCTTAACAGTGGGTCGAATTGAAAAACTGGAATTGCAAAATGCAAAAAAACAGATAAAAGCGACCGCTTACATTCAAGGCAAATATTATCCGTCTATTGCTAAAGCAGGTGCAAAATTTAGTGTGGTTTCGCCTGAAATTAGTACGGCTGGCTTTAAAAATTTAGATGCTGCATTGCAAAACTATATTACCGTTGATGCAGGTTCTGGCAAAGCTCAAAACTATTTTGAGCTATCACAAACCGATACAGTAAAAACAACCTACGCAAGCGGCTTCCCAATTATTGTGGAAACCACAAATGCCAATGGTATTCAGCCGGAAGCACCTGTACTTTATCGTGGAATGCAAGTCGGTATTGTGAGCCACTTAAGCTTAAGTGAACTCAACGACAGAGTGTTAATTCACCTTAAAATTAACAACAAATACAAACACTTAGTCAGAACTAATACCCAATTCTGGCAAGCTTCGGGCTATACAATGGATATCAGCTTACAAGGTGTGAGTATGAATTCCGGTACGATGTCGCAATTATTAAACGGCGGTATTGAATTCTCTACCCCTTACACTAAAGTGGTGAAGCCACAAGCCCAAGCCAATAGAAGATTTTTCTTACAACGCAAACTTCCTGAAGACGCCCCAGCGTGGGAACAAGGAATTGCAGAATAATATTATGGAGTGAAAAAATGCCTTTATTAGATAGTTTTAAAGTTGATCATACTAAAATGAATGCCCCTGCGGTGCGTGTTGCTAAAACAATGACAACACCAAAAGGCGATACTATTACCGTGTTTGATTTACGTTTTTGCCGCCCGAATATTGATATTCTTCCTGTGCGTGGTATTCACACAATGGAGCATCTGTTTGCTGGCTTTATGCGTGATCACTTAAATAGCGAAAACGTGGAAATTATTGATATTTCACCAATGGGTTGCCGCACTGGCTTTTATATGTCGCTAATCGGCTCACCTTCTGCACAAGAAGTTGCAGATGCTTGGACGGCTTCTATGGAAGATGCGTTAAACAAAATTCCAGATGTTTCCGCAATTCCGGAACTGAATGAATACCAATGTGGCTCTTATAAAGAGCATTCATTAGAAGAAGCTCACAAAATTGCTCGTGATGTTTTAACTGTAGGAATTGGTATTAACCGTAATGAAGATTTAGCATTAGATGACAAATTGTTAAATCCGTAATCTTTATTAAAATCTTACTGGGGCAAATTGCTATTTGTCCCTACTTTTTTATACTCGGAAATCATTAGTTTATGTTTGAAAAACTCTTTAGATGGTTTGAGGCAAGGGTGGAAACCTACCCAAATGAAATGCCGAAAACGCCAAAATCAGGTTTAATTCCTTTTATTTTTGATGCTACAAAAGGAATGCGAATTTATATTCTAATTCTGACAATCTTTGTAGCAGCAGTCGGCGTTATTGAAGCCATTCTGTTTCAATTTATGGGCGATTTAGTCGATTGGATCAACAAATACACACCTGCTGAACTCTGGGCTGAAAAAGGTTGGACAATTATAGGAATGTTTTTTATTGCGATACTCGCCGTTGTATTCGTTTATCTCGCCAGCAGCATACGCTTCCAATCTTTACAAGGCGTTTTCCCAATGCGTTTGCGTTGGAACTTCCACCGCTTAATGCTAGGGCAAAGTCTAGGCTTTTACCAAGATGAATTTGCAGGGCGAGTATCCGCAAAAGTAATGCAAACTGCCCTCTCCGTGCGTGATGTGATTATGACTTGTGCGGATATGTTGGTTTATGTATTAGTGTATTTTACCACCTCAAGTGTGATTTTATTGCAACTGGATAGCTGGTTATTTGTCCCCTTTATCTTATGGGTAATTTCACTTGCTGCCACTATTATCTATTTCGTGCCTAAACTGGCTCAAGCAGCCCAAGAACAATCTGATGCTCGAAGCCTTATGACCGGTCGAATTACAGATGCTTACTCAAACATTGCAACTGTCAAGTTATTCTCTCACGGTAATCGTGAATCTGCTTATGCGAAAGAATCAATGGAAGAATTTATGGTTACAGTACATAAACAGATGCGTTTAGTTACCGTGATAGAAACCGTAACCAACCTAACTTCTATGGCATTAATTATCTCCACAGCAGGTATCGGTTTATGGCTTTGGGGGTCAAGCATAGTAACTGCTGGGGCTATTGCCACCTCAACCGCGTTAGCATTAAGAATCAAAGGATTATCGCAATGGATTATGTGGGAGTTTGCCCGTCTATTTGAAAATTTAGGTACCGTACAAGACGGTATGATTACTCTTTCCAAACCGCACAATGTGGTAGATAAAGAGAATGCTCAACCGTTAAATGTAACCAAAGGCGAAATTAAATTTGAGAACGTAGATTTTGCCTACGATGTCAAAAAACCATTACTGAAAGATTTTGATTTAACCATCAAACCGGGTGAAAAAGTGGGCTTAGTAGGTCGTAGTGGTGCAGGTAAATCAACGCTTACCAACTTACTATTACGTTTTTACGATATTCAAGACGGCTCAATTACGATTGATGGTCAGAATATTCGAGACATTACACAAGAAAGCCTCCGCTCACAAATTGGCTTAGTAACGCAAGATACCTCACTACTCCACCGTTCTGTGCGTGAAAACCTAATGTATGGTCGCCCAACTGCCACAGAGGAGGAGATGATAAAAGCCGTTGAGCAAGCCGCTGCAAGTGAATTTATTCCAAACTTGCAAGATGCCAAAGGTAGAACAGGTTTTGATGCACACGTTGGCGAACGTGGTGTAAAACTTTCAGGCGGACAACGCCAACGTATTGCAATTGCCCGTGTGATGTTAAAAGATGCCCCAATTCTGTTATTAGATGAAGCAACCAGTGCCTTAGATTCTGAAGTGGAAGTGGCAATTCAAGAAAACCTCACCAAACTGATGGAAGGCAAAACGGTAGTGGCGATTGCTCACCGCCTCTCTACCATTATGGCAATGGATAGATTAATTGTGCTAGATAAAGGCGAAATTGTTGAACAAGGCACACACGAAGAATTACTCGCTCAAAATGGCGTTTACGCAAGACTTTGGGCTCATCAAAGTGGGGGATTCTTACCGGAACATACCGATATCTAAACGTAGATCTCACCTTATCTTTTAAGATCAAGCGGTCATTTTTAGTGAAAAATTTGCAAATTTTCAGCAAAAAATGACCGCTTGTTCACCAATTAAAATGTCCTTGAAATTCATACCGAACCTATCAAAATTTTGACAAAAATTTTCAAGATTTCTCCCCTTTTTTCAGGTATCATTACTACCTTTATTAACAATAATTTTGGAGCAAATTGTGTCTTCCCTTTGGTCTGATTGCCTTAATCACTTACAAACGAAAGTATCGCCAACTGATTACAGTACTTGGCTACGCCCTCTGCAAGCCGGGTCTGATAATGGGGAACTCACTCTTTATGCACAAAATCAATTCGTTGAAAATTGGGTTAAAGATAAATTTTTATCGGAAATTACGGAATTAGCTCGTTTTTTATCTAAAAATGATAATTTGGTTGTAAACCTAAAAGTAGGTATTAAGCCTGCGGAACAAGCAAAACCACAAATTAGCTCAAAAAACGAACTTTCCGAATTTAGCAATACAGGCTTTAAAACAGGGTTAAATCCACACCAAACTTTTGATAATTTCGTACAAGGTCGTTCAAACCAACTGGCGAAATTAGTTGCTCAACAGGTGGTTGATAATCTTGGCGAAAGCCACTGTAATCCACTTTCTTTCTATGCCGGCACTGGTTTAGGTAAAACCCACTTATTGCACGCTATCGGTAATGAATTGGTCAAACGCAATCCAACGGTTCGTGTGCTTTATATTCATCTTGAGCGTTTTTACCGTGATATTATTAAAGCCATTAACAGCTCAAATAATGATGCGGAAAAAATCAAGAAATTCTATCGCTCGCTTGATGTGTTGATGATTGACGATATTCAATTTCTTGCCAACAAGCCAAAAGTACAAGAAGAGTTTTTACATCTATTAAATGCCCTATTTGAGCAGAAAAAGCAGATTATTCTAACTTCTGATGTTCTGCCGAAGAATATTGATAAAATTGATACCGCAATTAAATCACGCTTAAGTGGTGGTATTAGTGCCACTATTGAGCCGCCGGAGCTGGAAACCCGTGTAGCAATTCTCCGCCAAAAAGCCTTAGAACGTGGTGCAGATTTACAAGAAGATGCCGCTTATTTAATGGGGCAAAAACTTCGCACCAATGTGCGTGAATTAGAAGGAGCATTAAACCGCGTAATTGCGTGGCAAAAACTCACGCTTCGCCCCATTACCGTTGATGCAGTACGTGAAACCTTACAAGACTTATTTGCCTCTTTCGATTACTTAATTACAATTGAAAATATTCAACGCATTGTGGCGGAATATTACGGCATTAAAGTGGCTGATATTAAATCAAAAAGCCGAGCGAGAAGTGTTGCTCGCCCTCGTCAAATAGCAATGGCGTTAGCAAAAGAACTCACTAACCATAGCTTGCCTGAAATTGGCAGAGAATTTGGCGGGCGAGATCATACCACCGTGCTACACGCTTGCAAAACCATTAATGAATTGCGTGATACCGAAAGCGGTATTCAAGAAGATTATATAAATTTAACGCGTAAATTATCATCTTAAGCTGTTAAGAATAAAGGAATGATTATGCAAATTACGATTACCAGAGACCAATTACTCAAGCCTTTGCAACAGGTATGTGGCGTGTTGAGCAGCCGCCCGACATTGCCTGTGATTAACAATATTTTATTAGAAATTGAAGGCGATCGTTTATCTTTAACCGGCACGGATTTAGAAGTTGAATTAACAACTCAAGCTCAGCTGCTACAAGCGGTCGATTTTGCAGGAAAATTTACTATTCCAGCAAAAAAATTCTTAGACATTAGCAAAAGTCTGCCTGATGATAGCGTTATTTCAGTAACGTTCGAAGAAGATAAAGCCATTATCAAAGCAGGTCGCAGCAAATTCAGCTTAGCAACTTTACCTGCCAGCGACTATCCAAATTTAATGGATTGGAAGCCTGAAGTGGACTTTTCTATTGAGCAGGCGACTCTTGCCCGTCTTATTGATGCAACGCAATTTTCAATGGCAAACCAAGATGCACGCTATTTCTTAAATGGAATGAAGTTTGAAACAGAAGGCAATTTATTACGTACCGTTGCCACAGACGGGCACCGTTTAGCCGTTTGCACAATGGTGCTAAATCAAGAGCTTTTAACCCATTCGGTTATCGTACCACGTAAAGCAGTGCTTGAGCTTTCACGTCTTGTATCTGCCAGCAATGAAGAAGTGCGTTTAGAGATTGGCTCAAGCAATATCCGTATTACAATGAACGGCATTGTCTTTACATCAAAATTAATTGACGGCAGATTCCCTGACTACCGCCGAGTTCTTCCTCGCAACGCAGATCGCATTTTAGAAGCGGATACCGAAACGTTAAAACGTGCATTAATGCGTGCGGCTATTCTTTCAAACGAGAAATTCAGAGGCGTGCGTTTAACGCTAAGCAACAATCTACTTAAAATTACCGCCAATAACCCAGAGCAAGAAGAAGCAGAAGAAATAATTGATGTTGCCTACGACAGTCCGGAAATGGAAGTAGGCTTCAATGTCAGCTATGTGCTAGATGTACTCAATACGCTAAAATGCCAACGAGTACGCTTCAGTCTCGTGGATTCAAGCTCAAGTTGCTTAATTGAAGATTGCGATAACACTTCCGCGGAATATGTGATTATGCCGATGCGTTTGTAATACGAAAAAGCCCTGTTAAAACAGGGCATTAGCGAAAAATAAAGCCTGATTTACATCAGGCTTTTTAGTTATAAATTATTCAAACGCACATCAATCAAAGTTTGTTCTTGAGGGGTCGCATTCGCTTTCGCTTGCTCGTAAGCAGATTTTGCAGCTGGAATATCGCCTTTTGCAGTAAGAATATCGCCTGTTAGGATTTGCTTACGCAATTCCCACGCTTTATCTTGAATTTGAGCGAGGCTTGCAAGGGCTTCATCGTAAGATTTTAATTGGTAATCCACCTGTGCTAAACGGAAATGCACCACTGTTTGTAACGTGGAATCCGAGTGTGTTAAAGCCGATTGTAATGCAGCTCTTGCTACAGAAAAATCACCTTTTTCGACCGCTTGTTTTGCTGATTCTAACTGTGCAAATATCGCATAGCTTGAATCTTTATTATCTGCAATAAACTTCTCAACAAGCGGTTGATTTTTGCTTGGATTTTGCAAATAGCTTTCCATCACGCTTTGGTATGAAGCAGAGGTTCTTTGTGCCGTTTCAAGTTGATGATTTTTCCAGAAGTTCCAGCCTGCAGTTGCAGCACAAGCTAAAATAATCGCGACTAAAATCGGTGTGCCATTCTCTTTGAACCAGTTTTTGGCATCTTCAAACTGCTGTTCTTCGGTTTTATTTAAATATTCGTTGCTCATTTTCTCTCCTAAAATCGTTTATTAAGCTCAGCAATCATCTCTGATTGAGCAATAGTGATTTGCTCCGCACCTGAACGTAAGTCTTTAATCACAACTTGCTTTTCCGCCACTTCACTTTCGCCGATAACCAATGCGATCTTGGCTTCCACTTTATCAGCTCGTTTGAATTGTTTTTGGAATTTACCGCCTGAGCAGTGCGTCATTACACGCAGTTGCGGTAACTCGCTACGAATTTGCTCGGCAAGTTGGAACGCATTAACGGTTGCCCCTTCACCAGAGAATACCAAATAAACATCCACCGCTTTCGGTAAATCAATCTCTTTATTTACCTCTTGAACTAATAATACTAAACGCTCTAAGCCCATCGCAAAGCCTACGCCTTGAGTTGCGTGTCCGCCAAGTTGTTCAACTAAGCCATCATAACGACCACCGCCACAGACTGTGCCTTGCGAGCCTAATGCTGAAGTTACCCATTCAAATACAGTTTTATTGTAATAATCTAAACCACGTACCAATTTTGGGTTGATTTCATAAGTAATACCCATTGCATCAAGTAATGAACAGAGTTGTGAAAAATGCTCACGGCTGTCATCATCTAAATAATCAAGAAGTTTCGGTGCATCGTTTAGCACTTGTTGTAAGGCTTCGTTTTTAGTGTCTAAAATACGCAGCGGATTTTTTACCAAACGCTCTTTCTCTTCTTCACTCATTAAAGCGGTGTGATTTTGTAAAAAATTTACCAATGCAGAGCGGTAATTTGCACGAGCTTCTAACGAACCGATTGAGTTTAGTTGCAAAGAAACGTGCTGATCAATGCCTAATTCTTTCCACAAGCGAGCAGTTAAAATAATTAATTCTGCGTCAATTTCCGGATTAGGGATCCCAAATACTTCCACACCTGCTTGGTGGAATTGGCGGTAACGCCCTTTTTGTGGACGTTCGTGGCGAAACATTGGTCCCATATACCATAAACGCTGTTCATTATTGTAGATCCAACCACGTTCAATCGCAGCACGCACGCAACCTGCGGTACCTTCAGGACGGAGCGTTAATTGCTCATCATTATCCCAAAAGGTGTACATTTCTTTTGAAACCACATCGGTAACTTCGCCAATCGCACGAGCAAATAAAGGCGTACTTTCCACAATCGGCATACGTACTTCTGAATAGCCATAACTTGCCAGTACATCACGTACTTTTTCTTCAACCCATTGCCATAATGGAGATTCTGTTGGAGAGCAATCGTTCATTCCACGAATTGCTTGAATTGTTTTTGCCACTATCTTATTCCTATTTATTTACAATATCTATACGGTTATTTTGCTGTGCTACTCTAGCACGGATTTTAGCTTCTAATTGGTCGATTAATTTTGCATTATCAAAACGCTCTTTTTGACGAACACCATCTAAATAGAAGCCGCTCATTTTATTACTGCCGGTTACACCCAAATCGGAAATTAATGCCTCACCCGGTCCATTTACCACACAACCAATAATGGAAACATCCATCGGGGTAATAATATCTTCTAAACGCTGTTCTAGCTCATTTACCGTTGCAATCACATCAATTTCTTGGCGTGAGCAAGTTGGGCAAGCAATAAAATTAATACCGCGTGAGCGAATACGCAGTGATTTTAAAATATCAAAGCCGACTTTTATCTCCTCAACTGGATCAGCCGCCAGTGAAATGCGTAGCGTATCGCCAATCCCTTCTGCCAAAAGTAAGCCTAAACCTACCGCAGATTTAACCGAGCCAGCTCTTGCTCCGCCCGCTTCTGTGATCCCTAAATGAAGAGGTTGCTCAATTTGTTTTGCAAGAAGTCGATAAGATTCGACCGCTAGGAACACATCTGAGGCTTTCACACTTACTTTGAATTGATCGAAGTTGAGACGATCGAGATGATCAACGTGGCGTAATGCCGATTCTAATAACGCTTGCGGCGTGGGTTCACCATATTTTTCTTGTAGATCTCGTTCAAGTGAGCCTGCATTTACGCCGATACGAATTGGAATATTTTTATCTCTCGCACAATCCACTACCGCCCGAATACGCTCTTCATTACCGATGTTACCCGGATTAATACGTAAACAATCTACACCATATTCCGCTACTTTTAACGCAATACGGTAGTCAAAATGAATATCTGCCACTAATGGCACATTGACTTGCTGTTTGATTACTTTAAAGGCTTCTGCCGCATCCATTGTTGGCACAGAAACACGTACAATATCCGCCCCCACACGCTCTAAAGACTTAATTTGAGCGACAGTTGCTTCCACATCGGTAGTGCGGGTATTTGTCATCGATTGTACCGAAATTGGAGCATCGCCCCCGACAGGCACATTACCAACATAGATTTTTTTCGATACCCGACGTTTAATTGGAGATTGATGTATCATATTTTTAAATAGTCGTTAAAAGTTATAAAGCAGAAAACGCTCGTAAAATAAAAGTGCTAAGCAACTATTTTACGTGCGTTTTTATTCTTAAAAGATTATTGCAATGGCAAACGAATACGAGCGACGCGACCATCAATTTTTAACGGTACTTCCTGTCCTTTATAGTAAATTTTTACATTTGCCGGTGCACCGATGGTTAAACGATATTGCTCATTCTCATTAAAGGTTAATACTTCACCATTATTATAGAGCTTTTCAGCTAGGCGTTTATTTTTAGCATTTCTGACCGTAATCCAACTTTGTGAGCCTGTAATTTCAATACGTAACTCATCGTTGCCTGCCGTTGCCGGTTGCTCTGTCGTGGCTTCAGGTTCTGTTGTTGTCTGCTGGAGAACATTCGCTGGCTCAACAGTGGTTTCCGTTTCAGGTTTTGGCGGCTCAACAGTCTGCGTTGTTGTACTTTCCTGCTGGTTTGGCTCTACTGTTTGAGATGATGTAGGCTCTACAACTGTAGCCGTTTCAGGCTGTGGTTGAGCTTGGGGCCCTTGCACTTGAATTGGCTGTTGAACAGGCACAGAAACTTGATTTCCAGACTCAACAGATGCAACATTTGTTGTTTCAGCAACAGGGGCAGAATTAACAAGCTGTTCACGGTTTTCCTGCTCTTTCTGATAACCTTGCCACCACCATAAAAGCGTCATACCTAATGCCGCTAAAAGCACGAATATTGTTAAATATTTCAACGCTTTGCCCTGTGAATTAGACGACGGTTTTACAGGCGAAACTTTTGTAATCTCTTTTGGAATGATTACTTCGCCATAATTAACAGAAGAAACCAACGATTCCGGCAAACGTAAAAATTTCACATAATTACGCACATAACCACGTACAAAGGTTGGAGCAACATTTTTTAAAATAAAAATATCATTTTCAATTGACTCAATATGTGATTTTTTTAGATTTGTTTTTTGAGCAACATCTGCAATTGAAAGATTTAATGCCTCACGAGCAGCTCTTAATTGTTGCCCTAATGTGAGAGCTGAATTAGGCTGTTCCTGAATAGGATTCACTGATTCGGTCATACAACACTCTTGAAATAAAATAGTGGAAATAAAAATTCAAAAAATTATTCGAGAGTTTAAAGAGGTAATGCCCATTTTGCAATCTTAACGAGCAAAAATTTGAAAATTAAATGTGTAAGCGGTCATATTTACAAAATTTTTTGCAAATTTTGTTAAAAATACGACCGCTTGTATCTAAAAATAATTAAGAAGCTAACGAAGCTTTTGCAGCTGCAATCGCTTCTGCCACACGTTGTGGATTTACCCCACCTTTGGCACAACGTTTTTCTAAGCAAGATTCTAATGACAAAATCGGGTAAACATCATCATTAATTGTGTGATGGAATTGCTGGAACTCGCTAATGCTTAGTGCCTCAAGCGGCTCTTTTTTGCTGATTGCATACACGACCGCTTCGCCCACAATATGATGTGCTTCACGGAATGGTACGCCTTTCGCAACTAAATAATCGGCTAATTCTGTCGCATTCGCATAACCTTGCTGAGCCGCTTCACACGTACGTTCAGTATTTACTTGAATATCTACCAACACCAATTCTGCAATTTCTAAGCAAGCCTGCCACGTTTCTAACGCATCAAAAATACCCTCTTTATCTTCTTGCATATCTTTGTTATAAGCCAGCGGTAAACCTTTTAACGTGGTCAAAAGCCCTGTTAATGCCCCAAATACACGTCCTGATTTACCACGAATGAGCTCGCAAGCATCCGGGTTTTTCTTCTGTGGCATTAACGATGAACCAGAGGTTACGCGATCAGACATTTCAAGGAAACCCGATTCACCGCTGTTGAAAATAATTAGATCTTCCGCAAAGCGAGATAAATGCACCATACTAATTGAAGCCGTTGAAAGTAGTTCCAAAATATGATCGCGGTCCGACACGCTATCTAAACTATTACGCGTGGCTTCTTCAAAGCCTAAATCACGGGCAAGTAGATCACGATCAATGCCATAAGCCGTTCCTGCCAAAGCTCCCGAACCAAGCGGACAAGTGCTCATACGTTTATTGGCATCACTTAAACGGCTGAAATCACGCTCGAGCATTTCATAATATGCCATACACCAATGAGCAAAAGTAACAGGTTGAGCACGTTGTAAATGAGTGTAACCCGGCATTACTGAGCCTTGGTTTTCATCCGCGACAGATACCAAACGTTCTTGTAAAGCACGGATTCGCTCTTGTAAGGCGACTGCTTGCACTTTGCACCACATTTTAATATCCACTGCTACTTGGTCGTTACGGCTACGCCCTGTATGAAGTTTTTTGCCTAAATCGCCTACTTTTTCGATTAGTTTAGATTCTACCCAGCTATGAATATCTTCCGCATCATCTTTTAAAATAATGGCAAGGTTTGATTCTACTTCTGCTCGAACTTCGTTAAGTGCTGCGATTAATTGCTCTAATTCACTTTCAGTTAAGATACCCACCGAAGTAATCGCTTTCGCCCAGCCGATAGAACCTTCGATATCTTGGATTGCCAAGCGGTAGTCAAAACGTAGTGAGTCATTAAAATATTTAAATTTTGCATCTGCTTGTTGTGTGAAACGTCCACCCCAAAGAGCCATAGTGTATTCCTTGTATATTCTTTTTGTATTTAGCCAAAATGAAAAAGGCGTTTTACCGCCTTAATTTCCCTCTATTTTGCATAAATATGCAAAATATTTCAATATTTATTTACAACTATTTTAGTTGTTCTTCAATAATTCCACCACCTAAGCAAACTTCGCCTAAATAAAACACGGCAGATTGCCCAGGCGTTACCGCGATTTGTGGCTCATCAAATATCACTCGAATAGTTTCATCATCAATCACTTGAATTTCACACGGAATATCAGCCTGACGATAGCGAGTTTTCACTGTACAACGTAAATTTTCACGTAGTGGCTGCATATCTACCCAAGTGAGCTGCTTTGCAATTAAACCTGTTGAAAGTAGTGCTGAATTATCGTGCCCTTGAGCAACCACCAGAACATTATTAATTAGATCTTTTTCTACCACATAAAATGGATCTTCACTCAAACCTTTCACACCGCCAATACCTAAGCCTTTACGCTGACCAAGTGTGTGATACATCAAACCATCGTGGCGACCAACTACTTTACCATCAACAGTGCGAATTTCACCCGGCTGAGCAGGTAAGAAACGAGCCAAGAAATCTTTAAATTTACGTTCACCGATAAAGCAGATCCCCGTAGAATCCTTTTTCTTCGCCGTTGCCAATCCTAAATCTTCCGCAATCGCTCGCACAATCGGCTTTTCAATTTCGCCCACCGGGAACAAGCTTTGACCAACTTGCTTTTTATTGATGGCATATAAAAAATAGCTCTGATCTTTATTTTCATCTAAACCACGCAATAATTTTGCGTTTTGATCATCTCCACTACGGCGAACATAATGCCCTGTGGCAATATAGTTCGCCCCAAGATCTTCTGCCGCATATTCCAAAAAGGCTTTGAATTTGATCTCTTTATTACACAAAATATCGGGGTTTGGCGTACGTCCTGCTTTATACTCTGCAAGGAAATATTCAAACACATTATCCCAATATTCTGCCGCAAAATTAATTTTATGCAGTTTCATTCCGAGCTTATCGGCAACCGCTTGAGCGTCTGCCAAATCAGCAGCAGCAGTGCAGTAATCGGTGTCATCATCTTCTTCCCAGTTTTTCATAAACAAGCCTTCTACTTGATAGCCTTGTTGTTGAAGGATAAAAGCGGAAACGGAGGAGTCCACTCCACCTGACATTCCGATAATCACTTTTTTCTTGCTGTTTTCGGCAAGTTGCCCTGGGCTTAATTTAGAAAAATGGGTGTCGTAGGTTTTTGAGGTTAATTGAGTTGTCATAAATCTCCCGTAACTTCGGTTAAGGCGAAGCACTTGGTTGGTTAAAAAATCTAGGGCGAATAATAATTCGCCCCTACAAAATAACGGTTAATTCCCGAATTTCACAGGGGGAAATTACAATTTTCCCCTACGCAGGAATTGCAAAAATTTAGCTAAATTTAACCGCTTGAAATTACATATAGGCACATAACATATGCCCATAAAATCGCTATTAATTCCTAAAATCTGTAGGGGCAAATTGCAATTTGCCCCTACGGAGGAATTGAAGAGTTTTGCTATTTTACTTCGTAAAATTGAGGCTCTTTATTAAAGCGTGCCACTTCTTCAGGATCTGCCGTGCCGTCTGCAATTTTTGACTTTAAGTTATCGCACGGTTCTTCACAATCGCACATTTTTTTCATACCTAAAGCGGTAATACCACCACAACTGCCTTTAATAGTTTTGCCTTTTACAATAAAGCCAATCGACATTGCAAAAATCACGGCAACAAAAAATCCGAAAGTTAATAATACAGTTTCCATTTTCCACTCCAACTATTGTGATTGAGTTAGTTTTTTAAATTCGCTCGACATTTGTGTTTCAAACTTGTCGCCGCTTTTAACAATTAAAAATATCGCTAATTTTTCACGCTCTGCAAGGGCTAACGCTTTTTCTGCTCCCAAAACAAATAAACCTGTTGATAACCCGTCTGCCGTCATCGTTGTTGGGGCAAGGACGGTAATTGAAGCTAAGTTGTGGCTCACCGGGCTTAATTTTTGTGGGTCAATAATATGTGAAAGGCGGTTGCCATTTTCATCTTCAAAATAATTACGGTAATTGCCCGATGTTGCCATTCCTAAATTATGTAAAGGCACGGTAATTTGTACAGATTGTGCTTGCTCCATTATAGGCTGTTCAATCGCAATTCGCCAATCTAAACCTTGTAAATTTTTGCCTTTGCCACGCAACTCACCACCAATTTCAACTAAGTAGTTGCTCAAACCTATTTTTTCAAGATGTTCCGCCAATTTATCTACTCCAAAACCTTTCGCAATAGAGGATAAATCTAAATAAAGATTAGGCTCGCTCTTGGTAAGCATTGGCTTACTGTCTGTTTTTAGGCTAATTTTATTAATTCCCACATAACTAGAACGCTCTTTAATCTGTTCATCAGAAGGGACTTTATTTAAGCGTTTATCGGGTCCAAAACCCCATAAATTAACCAAAGGTCCAACAGTAACATCTAATGCCCCTTCTGTCATTTTGTTTAAGCGTACTGCTTCCGCCACTACTTTTGCAAAATCTTGCGAAATTTCGACCGCTTGATTAGCTTCTTTTAACTGATTGAAGCGGCTAATTTCAGAATCCTGCTGGTAAGTAGACATTTGGTTGTTCACTTCTACCAATAATCCGTCTAACTCACTCTTTATTTTTTCGGGATTAGCTAAGCTTTTAACCTCACCATTATCAATATACTTGACAGTGTAAGTCGTTCCCATCGTTTTACCTTGTAGGGTAATTTGCTCGGGAGCTTTTTCACAGGCGGTTAAAAATAGCGAAAAAATAGCAAAATACAGCACTTTTTTTAATTTCACAAGAACTCCGTTAGGGCATAACTTTTGCCCATTTTTATATCTAGGGTGAATATCATTTCATTTCCCTACAATTCATATCATTAAATTCCTTAAAGAGAAACTTGATGATATGAACTAAATCAAGCGGTGCATTTTGCAAAAAATTCTGCAAAACGCACCGCTTGTCATTATGTGGAAGTTAAGGATTAACCACCGAAGTCATCTAATAAGATGTTTTCGTCTTCAACACCTAAGCTCTTCAACATACCGATTACGGCAGCATTCATCACCGGTGGACCACACATATAGTATTCACAGTCTTCAGGTGCTTCGTGATTTTTGAGGTAATTTTCATAAAGCACATTGTGAATAAAGCCACGGTAGTAGTCTTCACGGTCGCCCGGTAATGGGTCAGAAAGTGCCACATACCATTTGAAGTTTTCGTTTTCTGCTTGAAGCATATCGAAATCTTCGGTATAGAACATTTCACGCTCTGAACGTGCACCGTACCAGAAGGTCATTTTGCGTTTTGATTTCAGACGTTTTAATTGGTCGAAAATGTGTGAACGCATTGGTGCCATACCTGCACCACCACCGATAAATACCATTTCATTGTCGGTATCTTTTGCGAAGAATTCACCGAATGGACCTGAAATCGTTACTTTATCACCCTCTTTTAATGACCAAATGTAAGATGACATTTGACCCGGCGGTACGTCTGGATTACGTGGTGGAGGCGTTGCGATACGCACGTTCAGCATAATAATGCCTTTTTCTTCTGGGTATGAAGCCATTGAGTAAGCACGGATAATATGCTCGTCCACTTTTGACACATAACGCCATAAGTTAAATTTATCCCAGTCTTCGTGGTACTCTTTTGGAATATCGAAGTCTTTATAATTAACTGTGTGTGGCTCTGCTTCAATTTGGATATAACCACCGGCACGGAATGGAACTTCTTCGCCTTCAGGAATTGCCAATTTAAGCTCTTTGATGAAAGTCGCTTTGTTGTCGTTAGAAATAACGGTACATTGCCATTTTTTCACGCCGAAGATTTCTTCAGGTAATTCAACATCCATTGAAGATTTTACGTTTACTTGGCACGCTAAACGCCAGCCTTCTTTCGCCTCTTTCTTCGAAATGTGTGATAACTCAGTTGGTAGAATTTCGCCACCGCCTGATTTCACTTGCACTTTACATTGACCACAAGAGCCACCGCCACCACAAGCTGAGGAAACGAAGATCCCTTTGCTCGCTAAAGCACCGAGTAATTTTCCGCCAGCCGGTAAGGTGATGCCTTTTTCCGGGTCGTTATTGATTGAAATGGTAATGTCGCCAGAATCCACTAATTTAGATTTAGCGAATAGGATAATCACCGCAAGCACTAGAACAAGAGCAGTAAATGCGATAATACCGAAAATAAAATTACTATCCACGATATGCTCCTTATAATTGAATGCCTGAGAATGACATAAAGCCTAACGCCATTAAGCCAACCGTAATAAAGGTGATACCTAAACCACGTAAGCCTGCCGGTACATCAGAATATTTCATTTTTTCGGTTAAACCTGCAAGAGCTACGATAGCTAACATCCAGCCTGTACCGGCACCAACACCATATACCACAGATTCTACGAAGTTATATTCGCGTTGTACCATAAATGATACACCACCGAAGATCGCACAGTTTACCGTGATAAGTGGTAAGAAGATACCTAATGCACTGTACAACGCAGGGAAGAACTTGTCTAAAATCATTTCAAGAATTTGAACAAGTGCCGCAATTACACCGATGAATGTGATGAAGTTTAAGAAGCTTAAATCTACCCCCTCAACTAATGCACCGTCTTTTAATACGTGGGTATAAACTAATTGGTTAGCCGGTACAGCAATACCTAACACCACGATTACCGCAATACCTAAGCCAAATGCGGTTGAAACTTTCTTAGACACCGCAAGGAATGTACACATACCAAGGAAGAAAGAAAGTGCCATATTCTCAATGAAAATGGACTTCACTAAAATGCTAAGATAATGTTCCATCTTATTTCTCCACTTGTTCCGGTTTCCACGTTCTAATACCCCAGATTACAAATCCGATGATAAAGAACGCACTTGGTGCTAATAAGAATAAACCATTTGCTTGATACCAACCGCCATTTTGCACAGTTTCAAGAATAGTGATACCGAAAATTTTACCTGAACCGATAAGTTCACGTAAGAAAGCAACGATAATTAACATTGCACCGTAGCCTAAGCCATTACCAATACCATCCACAAAACTTTCAACCGGACCTGATTTCATTGCGAATGCTTCTGCACGTCCCATTACGATACAGTTAGTAATAATCAAACCAACGAATACCGATAATTGTTTTGAAAGATCGTAAGCATAGGCACGTAAAATTTGGTCTACTAAGATTACAAGTGATGCAATAATTGCCATTTGTACAATGATACGAATACTATTTGGGATATAGTTACGGATCATTGAAATGAACATACTTGAGAATGCGGTTACTAAACTTACCGCAATCGCCATTACTACTGCCGTTTGTAATTGAGTAGTTACCGCAAGTGCAGAACAGATACCTAAGATCTGTAATGCAATTGGGTTGTTATCTGCGATAGGCGATAACAATAATTTTTTAAGATTGTTATTGTCTGCCATTAGTTAGCTCCCATTGCTGCTTTAAATTTTGCTAAATATGGACCAAAGCCGTTTTGACCAAACCAGTATTTGAATGAGCCATCAACACCGTTTGAGGTTAATGTCGCACCAGATAAACCATCCACACCGTGATCTTTATCTGCTGATGCCCCTTTACCTACTCTTAAAGCAACTTCATTATTCTCATTGAATAATTTTTTGCCTACAAAGTTCTTTTGCCAGTTTGGGTTAGCAATTTCGCCACCAAGACCCGCAGTTTCACCTTGTTCATAGTAAGTAATACCATTTACTGTGTTTGCATCTGGTTGAACCGCTACAAAACCGTACATAATTGACCACAAACCATTACCATGCATTGGTAATACAACTTGCGTTGTTTTACCTGCTTCATCTTTTACTAAGTAAACTTCAGCATATTTTGCACGCACTTTGATGTTTGCTTTATCATCAGCCGGATTAATTGCAACACTGTTTTCCGGATCTTTCGCTGCTGCACGAGCATCAAAGTTTTGAATACCTTCAACATAGTCGCCGGTTGCTAAATCAACGATTTTCGGCTCAATGAATTTGGCATAGGTTTCTTGCACGTTAGTTTTTTCTTGCATTAAACCGGCCGCTTGTAAGATATTTTTCTGTTTATCAAGCTGTTTCTGAATATCTTGCGTTGGTTTTAACAACACCGCAGCACCTGCTACGATAAGAGAACAGATCAAACTTAATAGAACTACAACGGTTAGTGTGCCACCAACGCTATCTTTATTAAATTTAGCCATTGTTTGCTACCCTCGCTAATCTGCGTTTGATATTGCCTTGAACCACTAAGTAGTCGAAGATCGGAGCAAATAAGTTAGCAAATAAGATCGCTAACATCATACCCTCTGGGTATGCCGGATTCACTACACGGATTAAAACGCACATAAAGCCAATCAAGATACCGTAAGCCCATTTACCTTTGTTGGTAAATGCAGCAGAAACAGGATCGGTTGCCATAAAGAACATACCTAATGCAAAACCACCTAAAACTAAGTGCCAGTGCCAAGGCATTGAGAATAATGGGTTTGTATCTGAGCCGATAACATTAAATAATGTTGCCGTTGCAGCCATACCAACCATTACACCTGCGATGATTCTCCACGATGCAATGCGAGCAAAGACAATAATTGCCGCACCGATGATCAACATTAGGGTAGAAGTTTCGCCGATTGAACCCGGGATATTACCTAAAAATGCATCCATCCAAGTGATCGTTTCGCCTGTTGCAACGTGTTTTAATGCACCTTGTCCACCTACTGCCCATTGAGAAAGTGCTGTTGCACCTGAGAAGCCATCTGCTGCAACCCATACAGCATCACCGGAAATTTGACCCGGGTATGCGAAGAATAGGAATGCACGACCAGCCAATGCAGGGTTCATAAAGTTTTTACCTACACCACCAAACACTTCTTTTGCTACAACAACACCGAAAGTCGTTGCAAGTGCAGCTTGCCAAAGCGGTAATGTTGGAGGAACGATAAGTGCAAGCAAGATAGATGTTACAAAGAAACCTTCGTTAATTTCGTGCTTACGCACCATTGCAAACACAACTTCCCAGAAACCACCGACTGCAAATACGGTCAAGTAGATTGGTAGGAAATAAGTTGCACCCAATAACATTTTGGTTCCCCAACCGGCATCTTGAACTGAGCCTAAACTATCAGCCAAGCTATAGTGCCAGTTGTTAGCAATTAAATCAGATAATGTACCCATTTTAAGTGCAGCTAAAATGCCTTGTGCACCCACATTATACATACCGTAGAACATCGCAGGGAATAACGCCAACCATACAATTAACATCATACGCTTAGAGTCAATCGCATCACGCACGTGGGCATCTTTGCGAGTTACTGTACCCGGCGTATAGAAAATGGTGTATGCCGCTTCAAAAAGCGTGTACCATTTTTCATACTTTCCACCTTTATGGAAAGCGGGTTCCATTTTTTCAAAAAGATTTTTCAAACCCATTTTTAACCATCCTTCTCGATCTTATCTAACGCTTGGCGTAATAATGGTCCCCAGTTGTTTTTCCCTGAGCACACAAAAGTACATAACGCTAAATCTTCTTCGTCTAACTCTAAACAGCCTAATGCTTGTGCAGAGTCAGTATCGCCTGCAGCCAAATCACGGAGTAATAAAGTTGGAATAATATCCAACGGCATTACACGCTCATAAGCACCTGTTGGCACCATTGCACGCTCACTACCGTGCACTGCGGTAGTGAAATTAAATAATTTCTTCGCAAAATGACCTAAGGTTGTACGAGTGATGGAGTATTTATCTGCATAAGGTGCGATCATACCAAAGAAAGCTTTCTCACGACCTTCTAACAACACAGAAACTTGTAACGCATAGCGACCTAAGTAATCGTGAACGCCTGTAGCCGTTGCACCGCTTAATACAGAACCTGAAATCACACGGTTTTCTCCTGCGTTTAATTCATTCGCAGTAAGCTGAGAAAGATTAGCACCTAAACGGGTACGGACTAAACGTGGATTTTTCACTTGCGGACCGGCTAAAGCAACCACACGATCGGTAAATAACTCACCGGTAGTGAATAATTTACCGATGGCAATCACATCTTGATAGTTTAAATACCAAACCTGTTTAGTTGCACCAACTGGATCAATAAAGTGAATATGCGTACCGGCAAGACCAGCCGGGTGCGGACCTTTGAAACGGTTGGTTTCCACATTTTGGATTTGACGGCTTTGTGCCGCATTTAAAATATTAGAATCAGCTGCACCACAAAGGTGAATTGTCTTTTTACCTTCAAATAAACGACTTAACACTGTTAAACCGTCAAAGAAAGCTTGCTGATGTTCTGCGATAATCACTTCAGGATTTGCCGCAAGTGGATTGGTATCCATTGCATTGACAAAAATAGATGAAGGATTTGCATCTAATGCAGGCACTTTGCTAAACGGACGAGTACGGAATGCTGTCCATAAGCCTGATTCTACTAAGTTTTGTTTGACTTGCTCTGAAGTTAATGAAGCTAATTGAGCAGCTTCATAACGAGCAAAGGTAATTTGCTCATCACCCTCAACTTTAATTACTACCGATTGAAGAACGCGTTTTTCGCCACGGTTGATTGCCGTAACGGTTCCGCTTGCAGGAGCAGTAAATAACACGCCCGGATTCTTTTTATCTTCAAAAAGAACTTGACCTTTCTTCACTACATCACCTTCACGCACCTTCATTGAAGGACGCATACCCACATATTCTTCACCAAGCATAGCAACTTCAGTAACGGTATTCCCGTTATGGATTACTTGCTCAGGTTGTCCCGCAATTGGGAGATCTAAGCCTTTTTTGATTGTAATCATATTGTTTGCACTACTTTTCTTTTGGGTTAAAAATATGATTGCGTATCACGCAATCGCTTCTATTGAGCCGCAGCTAATTTAAAAATAAACGAATTCCCCCACTTATTTTTAAACGCCACATTAAGTTCTCAAATCTGTTTTTGCCTTTGTCTAATTTTTGTAACAAAAGGTTAATAAAAAATAATCCTGCTATTTTACCTAAAAACCGCCCCTTATGGCTAGAAAAACCCCTCAATTTTTCTCTTTTCCCCTGCTAAAATTTGAAATAAATCAAGATTTCCACAGCACATTACCAAAAGATAACCCAAAATAGTTAAGCATCTTTCAGCACAAGCGGTTAATTTTTGTTAATAATTTGCAAAAATTTTTTTAGCTAGGCAATTATCAAATTCAGGCGTAAAATAGTTGATAGATTTTGTAAAATATTTTAATTACAGGACAAGATAAAATGGAAGAACAAACTATTCATATTTCAATTTCAGATGCGGCACAAGCCCACTTTACAAGACTCTTAGAGCAACAAGAAGAAGGCACAAATATCCGCATTTTTGTGGTAAATCCCGGTACGCCCGGTGCAGAATGTGGAGTATCTTACTGCCCACCAAATGCGGTAGAAGAAACCGATACTGAATTTACTTTTGACCAATTTTCCGCCTTTATTGATGATGTGAGTTTACCGTTCCTTGATGAAGCGGAAATTGATTATGTAACTGATCCAATGGGTTCACAGCTAACCCTCAAAGCTCCTAACGCTAAAATGCGTAAAGTAGCTGATGATGCCCCTTTCATTGAGCGTTTAGATTATGTTATTCAAACTCAGGTAAATCCCCAACTCGCCAGCCACGGTGGTAAAGTAACCTTAATTGAAGTAACCGAAGATAAATACGCTATTCTACAATTTGGTGGTGGCTGTAATGGTTGCTCAATGGTTGATGTAACTTTAAAAGAAGGGATTGAAAAGCAACTCTTAATGCAATTCCCTGATGAATTGGTTGGTGTAAAAGATATTACCGAGCATCAACACGGCGAACACTCTTACTACTAGAATGATAAAAAGGATAAATCAATTTGATTTATCCTTTTTAAATCTCGTCATTCACAAGCGGTTATTTTTTGCAAATTTTTTACAAAAGACGACCGCTTGTAAAATTCAATTAAGCCATACGGCTGTCTTGATAATCTTTAGCTGCTTTTACAAAACCGGCAAATAATGGGTGTCCATCACGCGGAGTTGAAGTAAATTCAGGGTGGAATTGTGCAGCCACAAACCAAGGATGATTTGGCACTTCAATAATTTCCACTAATTTACGATCCGCTGATAAGCCCGTTACTTTTAAGCCTGCCGCTTCGATTTGAGGTAATAAATTATTATTTACTTCATAACGGTGGCGATGACGCTCTTCAATCGTTTCTGCTCCGTACAATTCACGGGCTTTAGAACCCTCAATTAAGTGGCATTGTTGCGAACCTAAACGCATTGTGCCACCTAAATCTGACTTATCTGTTCGTGTTTCTACATTGCCATCGGCATCTTGCCACTCCGTAATTAAGCCGATAACAGGTTGTGAGCAATCTTTATCAAATTCTGAAGAATTTGCTTCAGTTAAACCAGCCACATTACGTGCATATTCAATTAAGGCAATCTGCATACCTAAACAGATACCTAAGTATGGAATCTTGTTCTCACGAGCATATTGTGCGGTGCGGATTTTGCCTTCCACCCCACGATAGCCAAAGCCACCCGGCACTAAAATACCGTCTAAGCCGGCAAGTAACTCTGTGCCTTTGGTTTCAATATCTTGCGAGTCGATGTATTTAATATTGACAGTTAAACGATGAGTTAAACCTGCGTGTTTTAATGCTTCATTGACTGATTTATAGGCATCCGGCAACTCAACATATTTACCTACCATACCGATGGTAACTTCGCCTGTTGGGTTTGCTTGGCGATATAACACTTGCTCCCACTCTGAAAGATCGGCTTCTTGACAATCTAAACGGAAACGCTCACATACAAATGAATCTAATCCCTGTGATTTCAATAATTCAGGAATACGGTAAATGGAATCTACGTCTTTTAGTGAAATTACCGCACGTTCCGGCACGTTACAGAATAATGCGATTTTTTTCTTCTCATTTTCAGGAATCGCTCGATCTGAACGGCAAATTAACACATCCGGCTGAATACCGATTGAAAGCAACTCTTTCACCGAGTGTTGGGTTGGCTTCGTTTTCACCTCGCCGGCGGTTGGAATATAAGGCACAAGCGTTAAGTGCATAAATAAGGTTTTCTCACGCCCAATATCCACTGCTAATTGGCGTAATGCTTCTAGGAATGGTAGTGATTCAATGTCGCCTACCGTACCGCCAACTTCAACAATGGCTACATCACGCCCTTTACCACCTTCAAGCACGCGTGCTTTAATTTCATTTGTGATGTGTGGAATAACTTGAATGGTTGCACCTAAATAGTCGCCACGACGCTCTTTACGCAACACTTCTGAATAGATTTTACCGCTCGTAAAGTTGTTCGCCTTGCTCATTTTTGAACGAATAAAACGCTCATAATGACCTAAGTCTAAATCGGTTTCCGCACCGTCTTCCGTTACAAACACTTCGCCGTGCTGAGTTGGACTCATTGTACCCGGATCAACGTTGATGTAAGGGTCGAGCTTCATAATGGTTACATTTAACCCACGAGCTTCAAGAATAGACGCAAGAGAGGCTGCCGCAATACCTTTACCTAAAGAAGATACAACACCGCCCGTTACGAAAATATAATTCGTTGTCATTGTTATTGCCTTTGCTGATTAGTTTGATTGGAAATTAAGAATACAAGTTTTCTTTTCATAAAAAGAAACTATTAGGACGGGATAGTAGTTTACATCAAATCAATTTTTTTTGCTAATCCAAAATCTGCAAGCGGTCGATTTTGCAAAAAATTTTACAAAATCAACCGCTTGTAAATTACATTTTACTTCACAAAACCATCGAAGGTTAGCTCGTAGTTATCACCATCTCGGCTGTAGGAAATATAACGTGGGAATTTCTCTCCGTCATATTTTTTAACCGTGATATCTTTTTTATCGCTGGTTCTAAACTTATAAGTGATTTCTTGATACGTTTTCCCACCCGATTTTACTTCTTTTTGTGATTTGCGTAGTTGCACATTTGGCGTTGGATAAAGTTTTTTACCGTTCGTAGTTTGGAAACTTGTTGGTAATTTATCGTAATAGCTCAGCTGGAATGCAGTAGTAAACAAATCATAAGTTGGCATTGTTAATGCTTCTTCTTTTAATGGCTCTTTTACTTTTCCATATTTTACTGTTTTAGAATCAATTTCTGCCATTGCATAAGTTTTACCGTTACGCGTATCTCGGTAACTTAACATATCAAACTGCCCGTTTTTTTCTGTTCCTTTTGCAGTAAATACAATATTGTACAAAGGTACGTTGATTTTAGCTTGAATATTATATTTTCCTCCGCCATTATTGAAGTTAATGTAGGCTGGCATTAAATAATTTGAGCTATATTTAATATTGTAGCTATCTGCGTAAGCAGTGGAAATTAACCCTGATGTTGCAATAATAACAGTGGTAAGTTTCTGCCAAATTTTCATCTACTTCTCCTCTAAAGATACACGTTCAAACAATCTTGAGATTGCATTGTTATCTCGCAATTGTTCTGCTTTCTCCACTTGCACTCGTGTTAAATGTGGCGAAAAATAATGAATAAAATCATACATATAATTACGAAGGAATGTCCCTCGTTTAAATGCGATTTGAGTCATACTTGGTTGGAATAAATGACTTGCATTGATTGCAACTAAATCTTTATCCGCCTCAGTATATGCCATTGATGCCATAATTCCGACCCCTAAACCTAAACGGACATAAGTTTTAATCACATCTGCATCGGTTGCGGTAAACACAATATTTGGCAAAATGCCTTCCTTATTGAAAGCGTGATCTAAATCTGATTGCCCCGTAAACCCAAAGGTATAGGTGATCAAATCATATTTACCTAGTTCTTCGACAGTTAAATTTTGACTTTGGTTCACAAAAGTTGCCAATGGGTGATCCGGTTTAACAATAACTGAACGATTCCACCAATAGCAAGGCAGCAATATTGCGTCTTCAAATAAGTATTGTGCTTCTGTAGTAATAGCTAAATCCACCTCGCCTGCCATTAACGCATCATAAATTTGATTAGGCGAACCTTGATGCAAATGCAAACTCACTTCCGGATAACGAGCTTTGAACTTTTCAATGACTTCAGGCAACATATAGCGAGCTTGAGTATTAGTGGTCGCAATTCTTAACACTCCTTTATTCGGGCGAGTTTGTTCCTCTGCTACAGATTTAATACTCTGAGCTTTAACCAATAACTCACGGGCAATTGCTACGATTTTCTCGCCCGCAGGTGTTAATCCTTTAACGTGCTTACCATTACGTTCAAAAATATTAATCCCCAGCTCACTTTCTAATAAGCGAACCTGCTTACTAATGCCCGGTTGAGAAGTGTAAAGCACTTCTGCGGCTTCAGTAATATTCAAATTCTGATTTACTATTTCCACAATGTAACGTAGCTGCTGTAGTTTCATCCCTGTGTTCCTTCTACAATCTCAATAATTTGATTAATCGTGTTAATTTCATAAGTTGGCTTGATATTCGTTTCATTTTTTAGATTGAGTGTATTGAGCCAACAAGTATCAATACCTGAATTATTCCCACCTAAAATATCAGAAGCGAGTGTATCGCCCACCATCAATACTTTAGTGCGGTCAAATTCGTCCATTAAAGCAAAAGCATAGTCAAATACTTGGCGATCAGGCTTAGCTGCTCCAATCTGCTCTGAAATCACTACAATATCAAAAAAATGCGAAGTTTGAGTATTATCTAAACGCTTTTGCTGTAATTCGGTAAAACCATTGGTGATAATGCCCATTTTTACTTTGCCGTACAAAGCGTTTAATGTCTCAATTACCCCGGCTAACGGCTGGCTAATCAACGCCATTTCCGCCATTAATTCTTGGTTTAATCTGAATGGTTCAACACCCGTTTGTTCCGATAATTTCGCAAAACGGCGTGTTTGAATATCTTGTGCCGTAATTTCATTATTCTGATAAGCAACCCAAAGTGGCTTATTAATGGCTTGGAAATCTTGATAATCTTGCTCGCTGAAATCAATTTGATAACGAGCTAACATTGCTTTCAAGCCAAAATAAGAATTAAATGAAAATAAAGTTTCATCAGCATCAAATAATACCCATTGGTATTTCATAATCTTCCTTTTATTACTACAAGCGGTGAAAATTTTCAAAAAATTTGCAAATATGGCAATTTATTCACATTCTGCCATTTTTTGTTGTATCCACTCTACAAAAAACTTCACTTTTGGCACTTGAGCCGATTGAAATGGATACACCACATAAAACGATTTCTCATCAAATAATGCTGTTGGGAAAGGTTCAATTAACGTACCCTTTTCAATTTCGTGTTGGGCTAGAACTTTATTCGCAATCGCTACACCTTGCTGGTGCATAGCTGCTTGCAATACCATAAACGTATGACTAAAAATAGAACCTGTTTCTGCATCAACTTTATCTGCTATATTGAGATGCTCTACCATTCTTTTCCATTTGTTATGAGTAGAAGAGTGTAACAAATGCTTATCAACTAAATCTTTTGCCGACTGAATGCGATTTTTCGATAAATACTCTGGCGAGGCTAAAATCACAATGCGAGATTCCGTTAAACGGATAGATTCCAAGTCCTGCCAATCGCCTTTACCGTAATAAATGGCTACATCGGTTTCTTTACCAAGTAATCCCTCATCTTGATCCACACCTTTAATACGCACTTCAATGTCTGGGTATTTATCGTGAAAATCAGCTAAACGTGGTACTAGCCAGTGCATACCAAAGGTTTGTGGCACACTGATAGTCAGAATTTGGCGACAGCTCTGCTGACGAACTTTATCAGTTGCTAATGCAATTTGTTCCAATAAAGGTTGTACCTCATAGAAATATTGTGCCCCTAACTCCGTTAATTCTAATAAACGGTTACGACGATGAAATAACGAAGCCCCTAAAAAGTCTTCTAATAACTTAATTTGATGACTAACAGCGGCTTGAGTTACAAAGAGATCTTCTGCCGCTTTGGTAAAATTCAAATGGCGGGCAGCAGATTCAAATGCTTTTAATGCATTGAGCGGTGGAAGTTTTCTGTTCATAGTATTTCAAATATAATTAACTGCTAAAATAAAGCAATTCCATTATTTTTTCTGATGGTTAAAATAAAAAAAATTCGCTTGATGACTGAAAGTAGAAACAATAAAATATTCTCCATACTTAATGGATAGTCGTAGAATTTATTCTATTCCTAAATTTTAAGTATGATGTTGTGTTTGCATATTGGTCTAGGAAACTAGACTGGAGTAACGAAAGTTACTCGTTTCACTTCCTGTATATTTTGAACCGTATTGGTTTATAACCGCCCACTTTGGGCGGTTTTTTCTATCTAAAGGTAAATATAAAAGATTGGTTGCCATTCTATATTATTCGTTATATTTATTCTAGCTTTTATACTCTTTTATTCTTTCACTTTCATCTGTTATAAACATAGGTTTTATAGTATTCTAACACCATAACTATTTTTTAATAGCAGAGTATCCTTTTGAGTAAACCAAAACTAACCCACAATCAACAACGTAGAATTAAGTCTAATCATCATAAACGTATCAATAAAAAAGAGATTGAATGGCAAGATGATATGCTGGGCGAAATGCAACAAGGCATTGTAGTAACTCGCCACGTTAAACACGCTGATGTCGAAACTGAAGCAGGTGAAATTTTCCGTTGTAATATCCGCCGTACATTAAAAAATGTAGTGGTGGGTGATCGTGTTTCTTGGCGTAAAGGCAGTGAACAGCTACAGGGCATCAGTGGCGTAATTGAAGCTGTATTCCCTCGTAAAAATGAGCTTACCCGCCCCGATTATTATGATGGTATTAAAGTAATGGCATCAAATATTGATCAAATCATCATCGTGTCAGCAGTTGTGCCTACGCTTTCACTCAATATTATTGATCGCTATTTAGTCATTTGCGAAACTGCCAATATCCCGGCTCTTATCGTGCTGAACAAAATTGATTTACTTGATGAAACAGAACGAAAAGCCGTTCAAGAACAATTAAAAATTTACGAAGATATTGGCTATGAAACACTTTGCCTATCCGCCGATACCGGCGAGAATATACACGCTTTGCATCAATATCTTGCAAAAGGAACATCCATTTTCGTTGGTCAATCAGGTGTAGGAAAATCGAGCCTTATTAACCAGCTTATGCCGGAAGTCAATGCACTCACAGGATCTGTAAGTGATAATTCAGGATTGGGGCAACATACTACTACCGCTTCACGTTTATACCATTTACCACAAGGCGGTCAATTAATTGACTCGCCGGGTATTCGTGAATTTGGATTATGGCATTTAGAGCCGGAACAAATTACGCTTGGCTATCGTGAATTTCAATCAGTGCTAGGTACTTGCAAATTCCGTGATTGCAAACATAAAAACGACCCGGGCTGTGAATTAAAACAAGCGGTCGAAAATGGTAAAATTTCTGCAATTCGGTTTGAAAATTACCACCGCTTAATTGAAAGCCTGTCTGAAACCAAAAGCCAACGCCATTTTAGAAAAGAAGAAGTATAATAATGAGTGAGTTTATCTATCCAAACGCCCAATTGATTGCAGGCGTTGATGAAGTCGGGCGAGGTCCATTAGTTGGAGCAGTTGTAACCGCAGCAGTGATTTTAGATCCTAATAATCCGATTGAAGGGTTAATGGATTCTAAAAAACTATCGGAAAAGAAACGCTTAGTATTGGCAGAAGAAATTAAAGCAAAAGCCCTGAGCTGGTCGCTTGGTCGAGCTGAACCGGCTGAAATTGATGAATTAAATATTCTTCACGCCACTATGTTAGCGATGCAACGTGCTGTGGAAGGTCTACATATTCAGCCCGATTTCATCTTAGTTGATGGCAATCGCCCACCACAATTCTCCGTGCCGACACAAGCAGTAGTTAAAGGTGATAGCTTAGTAGCTGAAATCAGTGCCGCATCGATTATTGCCAAAGTAGCTCGTGATCAAGAAATGGAGGAATTAGATAAACAATTTCCGCAATACGGTTTTGCCAAACACAAAGGCTATCCGACTAAGTTACATTTTGAAAAGTTAATTGAATTTGGGGCAACACCTTATCATCGCAAAAGTTTTGCCCCAGTGAAAAAAGTATTAGGCTTAATTGACTAGAAGGAACATTTTATGACTACAGAATACCAAGAAACGATTTTTACCAAAATCATCAACAAAGAAATTCCTGCCAATATTGTCTATCAAGACGAGCTTGTTACGGCATTTCGTGATATTTCTCCACAAGCCCCTACGCATATTCTGATTATTCCGAATAAATTTATTCCAACCGTTAATCACGTTACTGCTGAAGATGAGTTAGCATTAGGGCGTTTATTTACCGTTGCAGCCAAAATTGCTAAAGAAGAAGGTATTGCCGAAGATGGCTATCGTTTAATTATGAATTGTAATAAAAACGCAGGGCAAGAAGTGTTCCACATTCATATGCACTTACTTGGTGGAGAGAAATTAGGTCCATTAGTGGCGAAGTAACATTATGCGTTTATCCTATTTTACTTTTGCAATTTTTTCACTCTTTTTAACCGCTTGTGCAAGCAAGCCGGTAAGCTATTTACCAACAGGTTCAAAGCCTATTGTTAATATTGAGGAAAATATTGCACAAAAAGTGGAACTCAATACCAATGGCAAAACCTTTAGTGCCACTAACTTAACAGATTTTCCGCTCAATATGATTTACAAGCTATTTTGGTACGATAAAGATGGTGTAACCCAATCACCAAATGGTATTTCAGAAAGTTCAGGCTGGCAACCATTATGGCTACAGCCAAAGCAAAAACAGACCGTGGCATTAATTAAACCTACTGAAGAAAGCCATAATTACCGGCTTTATTTGCGAGGTGCAAGATAGTAAAAAAGCAGAGTGAAAACTCTGCTTTTTTATCTCTACGACTTCAAAAACGGATTACTCTGTTTTTCTCGCCCAATAGTGGTATGTGAGCCGTGCCCCGGCACAATGATGAAATCATCATCTAAATCAAACATTTTAGTACGAATAGTTTCTAAAAGCTGATCATAACTCCCCATATACAAATCAGTTCTTCCAATGCTGTCTTGGAATAAAACATCACCACTAAAAGCGATTTTATTCTCAAAATCAAAGAAACCAATATGTCCCGGTGCGTGTCCCGGCAAGTGGCGAATATGGTATTTTAACTCACCTACCTCAACCACATCGCCTTCTTCTAGCCAGTGATCCGGATAAAATCCTTCTACCGCTGGTAAGCCAAATTGTTGGCACATTTCAGGTAAATGTTCAAATAACGGTTTATCTGCTATCTGAGAACCAAACACTTCAACGTTAAAATGATCTCTAACAGCTTTAACAGCCATAATATGATCTAAATGTGCGTGAGTAATCAGCAATTTTTGCACGTTTAAATTTTGAGATTCTACAAATTGAATGATACGGTCTGCATCATCACCGGCATCAATAATAGCTGCATTTTTATTGTTATCCCATATCACAGTACAATTTTGCTGGAATGGGCTAACAGGAATAATTTGCAAATTAAACATAAAATATGACCGCTTGTTAGCCTCTCCAAGTACGAACAGGACCGGTATCAACGTGAACAAAATTACTACGAGGATAGTAACCAACCCCTCCATTTTTCAAACTTTCTGCTGCTTGCCTTACTTTATTTAAAGGCACTCCTGAAACTTGAAAATCTACTGCTTGACCAAGAATATGATAGCTATGATGTGCTACACCACGACTTCTACGACGCATTCTTGCATTAGTTTGTGCCGAGCGATAACCACTTAATACTAGAATTTCTGCATTATGGAAACCTAAACGACGCTGTAATTGGTTAAGTTTAACGAATAATTTTGGATCAATCGCTTTAACTTGATTGATATGACGATCTCGCATCAAATAATTTAATTGACCGAGATCTTTTTTATTTAAACCACCTGCACCAAATTTCGCTGTGTAGGTATCACCTGTATTAATATTACGAAAACGTAATGCAGCAGGGGCAGGGGTAGAAAGAGCTGCCATTACTTGACCCGGCAGAAGGCTAGCCCCTAAAACAAGTCCGCCGAGTGATAACCACTTACGGCGTTGAACATCAATTTGTTTCATTTTTTCCTCATAGGTTAGCTAATAATTTAGAGAAAATCGCTTCGATAAACGAATTTCTGTAAATCTATAGTGTAATTTTTAATCATAGATTACAATTAGTAATCTAAATTATAAAAAAGTTCCAAGAAGATACCGGATCTTCTTGGAGCTTGTGATGTATTACGTTAAATCAAACTTTTAACTTTTCCCCAACTAATTGAATATTGTGGAATTTTCGCATCAAGGTTGTAAATATCCGGCAAAGTTTGTACTTTTCCACCTTCAACCCAAGCAGTTACATAATATAAATAAACCGGGTTATCCGAGCGAATTTGTGCAGAAGTGGTTTTTTTACTACCTAACACTTGGTTCTTTTTATCCACGCTCCAACCTGATTCTTTAAGAAGGATTGTCGCTAAATCATCTGCTTTTTCTACACGCACGCAACCTGAACTTAACGCTCTGTCTGTCTTACCAAATAGTCCTCTGTTTGGCGTATCGTGTAAATAAATTGCATCTGAACTTGGCATATTAAATTTATAGCGACCTAATGCACTATCATCACCTGCTTGCTGGCGAATACGGTATGGTGTACTTTTTGCATTTAAATACTGCGACCAATTCACGCTACGCGGATTAATTTTATTACCGCTGCCATCTAAAATTTCAAAACTAGCACGATCTGCATAGCCTGGATCACGGGCAAGTTTTGGCACAATATCTTTTGTCATAATACTCGTTGGAACATTCCAAGGCGGATTTACTACAACATTACTTAATTTGCTGTACATTACAGGCGTTTTACGATCAGCTCGTCCAACAATCACTTTAGACTGCAAAGCCAATGCCCCATCACGGAAGTAATATAATTGATAACTTGGAATATTCACAAAAATACCGTTATTGAAACTTGGAATAATACGCAAGCGTTGAGCATTTAGTGCTAATTTATAGAAAGAACCGCCATTATTTGCTACTTCTCCCCCCGCTACTTTACCTTTTTTAGATTTTGCTGAAGATGAACCACCTGCCATTGCTAATACTCTTTCCACAGTATCACGATATAAATGATTTCTTGGCACAAGATTAGTTACAAACTGACCTGATGAACCATCTTTTACCGCACTCGTCCATTTAGTAATTTGTTCCAGAGAAGGGGCTTTAGGTGAGTAGCTTCCTAAGTTATATAACCAGTTATTGGCATTTTTAAACACATTTTTGTTGTAATACAAATAATCTAAAAAGCCATCTGTTAATAAAATATCTCTACCCAAACCTTCCGGCTGATTTAAGATTTGTTGTAATGCTTTAGCAGATTTAGACGATACACCACTTGCAGCAAATAAAGCATATTCTTTTAAAAAAGCTTTTTCTGCAGCTTTGTCATTCCACATTGTGGCAAATTCATTGTCTAAATAAACTTTTGTTGTCGCTTGGTTTAGTAATAGGGCATTATTACCAATTTCTTGATTCACTCTCGCTTCTGCCTCTGCAAATTTTCTTGCTTGCTCTTGGCGAATTTGTTCTTGAGCTAACGCATAATCTGCCTGTTTTACCAATTCTGCGGCACGAGCTTGTTGGGCTGCAAAACTTAACTGCGGTAAAATTGTATCTTGCACAACAGGTGTAGCTGTAGCCTGAGTAACTGTTGCCGTTTCAGCTAAAGCTAAACCTGAAAAAGCCATCATAATAGGTAATAATTTAAAGGTTTTCACCCACTCTTCCTCTTAATATCATTTGCAAATTTTTTCAAAAAATAGACCGCTTAGTAATCTAAGCGGCAATATTTGTGTATATTATAAACACATTTATGGTTTTTTACCAATATTCGACCAATCTACTACCATTTGTACAGTTTCTTTTAAGAAAAAGTCAGGTGCTTCATAATCTTTTGGTAAATCATCAATGCTTTTCAATGCTTTTTTGCCTTCTCTTGCGAAACGGGCATTAATATCTTTCAAGCGTTTTACATCATCGGTTTTCTCTTCTTTCAAACGCTCTTCTAAATTTAACGATAAGAATTTACGCTCATCACGCTCTTTACGAATAGCGATATTTTCATTTAATACGATGAACTCCGGATGTTTCGCAATACGCTCTTCGTGTTTCGTTTTTAACTCTGAAACTGCATTGCGTGCATTACCCGCTTCTTGATATGTCGCTGCAGGCACTTTATCCCAAGGCAGAGCGTTGTCTTCAAAACTTTCGCCAGTTTTTTCCGCATTAATGATTTCAGGGAATTTAATATCCGCATCAACTCCTTTCAGCTGAGTACTACCACCATTAATACGATAGAATTTTTGAATTGTATATTGAATAAAACCTAATGGCTCTTTATCTAAATCATACACAAAATTCAACGAACGGCTTTGCTGCACTGTACCTTTACCAAAGGTTTGCTGACCAACAATAATCGCACGGTTATAGTCCTGCATTGCAGCTGCAAAAATCTCGGAAGCCGATGCACTATGGCGATTAATCATTACCATAATTTTACCGTCATAAACGATTTTTGATTCAGGATCTTCGTGTACTTTGATACGGTTAAAGGCATCTTGCACTTGAACTACCGGTCCACCTTTAATAAATAAACCCGTTAATTCAATCACTTCCGTTAATGAACCACCACCGTTCTCACGCAGATCGATGATTAAACCTTCCACATTTTGCTTACTCATATCCGCTAATAATTTACGCACATCTTCAGTTAAGCCAATATAGAAGGTTGGAATTTTAATTACCCCAACACTTTTTCCATCTACTTTCTCAAGAGTTAATTTAGCTGCACTATCTTCAATACGCACTTTATCACGCACAAGTGTGATGATCTTCGTTTTCCCGCCTTTTTCCGGCTCAATCTCTAGGCGAACTTTTGTGCCTTTTTTACCTTTAATCTTATCGACTACATCATCTAAACGCCAACCGATAACATCTTCAATTTCGCCTTTCTCACCTTGACCAACGCCGATAATTTTATCGCCAACCACAAGTTTCTTACTTTTCGCGGCTGGAGCACCCGGCACTAAAGACTTAATACTGGTTACATCATCTTCTTGAGTAAGTGTTGCCCCAATCCCTTCTAATGAAAGATTCATACTTTCTTGGAAGGCTTTTGCCGCACGAGGCGATAAATAACTGGTATGAGGGTCAATCTCACGAGAAAATGAATTCAAGTAAGTTTGTAAAATATCATCTGCTTTCACTTGAGTTAAACGTTTAATTGCAAAATTATAACGTTTGACTAAAGTTTTCTTAATATCAGTCCATTTTTTATCTTTCAAATATAAATTGATAATATCGTTTTTGACACGCTGTTCCCAAAGTGTATTCGCTTCTTCCACACTTGTTGGGAATGCCGCTTTTTCACGGTCTATCTCAATTTTATCGCTACCTTTTAAATCCGGCTCTTTATCCAATAAAGACAATGCGTAGCTATAACGTTCATAACGGCGTTTAGACATCAGCTCATACATTGCAAATGCTGCATCTAATTTACCGGCGTATAGATCATCATCTAATAACATAGCATATTTGCTATGCATTTCATCAATATCCGATTGCAAGAAAGTATTATGCGATGGATCAAGCCAATCAACATAACGGTTAAAAATTTTCAATGCAAACTCATCATTTAGTTGGAATTTATGATAATGAGATTGAGTGAGACGAGCTGTAACACGTTTGGTTGATAAGCTGTGCTGTTCACTTGGTTTTGGAATAACAATGTTATTCTCTTTAATATCAGGTTGAACCGCAAAGACATTGCTAACCAATAAACCTAAAGTTAGTGCAACTATTTTGTTTAATTTTGTTAATTTCATTTTCTTTTCCAATCTACAAGCGGTCATAAAACGATAAAAATTTGCAAAGGGCGTTTATACGCCCACTATACATATTATTTACGACCAAATTTACTTGCTAAAGCTGCTAATTTTTCCTCTGATGCTTTAGGTAAATTATCTGCTACTTTTTTTGCTTTAGAAGCCACACGTTTTTTAGCATTTTCTTCACGTGCTTTTTGCTTAAAGAATTCTTTACGTTGCTCTTTACGTTCTTGTGCTTTACGCTCTGCAACAACTGCTTTAGCTGCTGCTAAGGTTTCTGCTGCGTGAGTTGCTTCTTCTTCTGTTACAAAGCCAACTTCTTCGCCTTGTAAACCGACACGAGCTGCATTCGGTTGGCTTGCAGCTAAATAACGCCAAGAATTTGTATAGTTACGCAACACTTGACGTAATAAGGTTTTACTTACTTTTTCATCATCTTTTAACGCTTCTGCTAATTCTTGGAAAAGCCCCACTTTTAGCGGTTTAACTTCCCCTTCAACAGTGAAACAAAGCGGGAATTTTTCCGCTAAATACCCAATCACTTCCTTTGTGCTTGGGTTCGTTTTATTGTTAGTCTGTTCTGTTGTTTGCTCTACTTGTTGTTCCGACATAATAAGTTCCGTTAATAAAAAATTCGAGAATTTGCTAAGTTAAAATCTAACTTAATACTATATTTGATTTATAAAGCTTCGTCCATATAAATCGCATATTCGTTTTACAAAAAACAGACTATTTTTTTAGATAAATGTTCACAAAAGCGTAAAAATCATTTGCTTAAAAAATGAATAAATGCTCTAATGGTAAAAGCTTTTCGTGTGTTAATTAGTAGTTGAATCTTTTTAGTTATTTTCCTAAAAGGTAAGTGATTGATAGATGCGTCTGTAATATCCCGTCTAGCTATCTTTTATCACTTTTTATATTTATAAGGAAAATCCTATGTCAGCAGTTACTGGTACAGTAAAATGGTTCAATTCAACTAAAGGTTTTGGTTTCATCACTCCAGACCAAGGCGGAAAAGATGTATTCGTTCACTTCTCTGCAATCGAAGCAAACGGTGGCTACCGTACTTTAGAAGATGGTGCAAAAGTACAATTTGAGATCCAAGATTCAGATCGTGGTGCATCAGCAGTAAACGTGAAAAAAATCTAATTTTTAACGATTTTTAAAAATAAATGCCGACATAATGTCGGCATTTTTTATGCTTATTTCAAAATCTGTACCTCAAATTTTTTCGGTACAATAAACATCACCGGTACAACAAAAGCCGCCATTAACCAGAAGGTTAAACTTGGCGAATATTGATAGATCATTCCCGCTACAAAGGTAAATATCGCCATAAACGCACAGCTTGCCAAACCGAAATATAAGCCTTGCAACTTCGTAATATTTTCTGCCGATTGCATTGAAATATAACGAATCATTGCAATATGAGAAGCCCCAAAGGTAACTGAGTGTAACATTTGTGCAAAAATCATTAATACAATATCTGTTGTACTCCCCATAATCCCCCAGCGGATAAAAGCAAATACCGCAGATAAAATCATCAAATGACTAATTTTCCACGACTTAAACAACTGTTTAGAGACTAAAAAGAACAAAATCTCCGATACCACCGCTAATCCCCAAAATAAACTGGTGATTTCCGTTGAAATGCCTGCATTTGACCAATGAATGGTGCTATAGGTGTAATAAGTCGCGTGGGAAGCTGAAATTAACGATACCGCAATTAACATTCGTAAGGTGGTAGGTTCTTTTAATAAGGCTAAGTAAGTTACATTAGAGCCATTAGTTACCACATTCTTATCTTCAAAACCAACTGTTGGTCTAGCGAATTGCCCAATGCCAAACAAGACTAGAAAGCCAATAATAACCCAAACTACAATATCTTCGCCTAGCTGCCCGATAAAATAGCCACCGCAAAGCGAACCAACCACAAATGCGATTGAGCCAAAAAGTCTGGCTTTACCATAATCCAAACCGACTTGTCGTTGCCAAATGGAAGCTATACTATCTGCAATCGGCATCGCCCCTGAATTAAACATTTGAAACAGCATTAAGACAGGAAAGACCAACCAAATAGAATCGCCAGAAAATGCCAGCACAACGGCAACTGCAATATTTAGCCACGTTAAGGTTCTTGCGGTTGGAATAAGCTGGTTTACCGCTTTTACTCGCTGCGAAGCCAGCATACTGCCGCCAAAGCGAAACAGGTAGCCTACAGCAGCCAGTAAGCCGATAATTTCAGTGGAATAGCCGTGATGCTTTAGCCAAACAGGTAAAAATGGCAGTATTACGCCGTAGGCACAAAAGAAACCGAAATAGTTAAATGCCGCCCATTTAAACGGTGAAACCGCTATCATAATGACTTCTCCATTTCCTCAGCACGGTAAATTGCCGCCCACATTGCTTTATCTACCGTATCGGCAAGATTGGCTTGCTCAAATACCTCAAGGGCTTTAGCCGTTGTGCCACCTTTGGACGTTACATTTTCTCGTAAGGTTGAAAGGGGAACTGTTGGATTTGCCTCTACTAATTTTGCCGCTCCAAGTGCGGCAGATTGCACAAGCAATCTTGCATCTTGCTCGCTAAAACCCATTTGCATTGCACTTTGTTGCATTACTTCCATAAAACGGAAAAAATAAGCAGGACTTGAGCCGGTAATGGCAATAATGTGGTTGATTTTGTCCTCAGTTTCCACCCAATAACATTTCCCTACCGCACTCATTAAGTTCTCAGAAAATTCACAAGCGGTCGAATTTACCGATTTTTTTGCAAATAGCCCCGTCATTCCTTCACCAATCAATGAAGGCGTATTCGGCATTGTGCGGATAATATTTTTCGCTGTTGGAAGCAACTCTTCCAAGCGTTTTACCGAAATTCCTGCGGCAACAGAAATGACCCATTTATTTGAAAAATCGATGTCCGCAAATTCTGCACAAACCTCTGCCATCACCTGAGGTTTAACCGCTAACACCACCACTTCCGCTTGTTCTACCGCTTCACGATTTGCAAAATGTGTGGAAATTCCGACCGCTTGTAATGCCTCTCTCCGAGCAATATTGCTTTTATTACACGCAATGATTTGAGAAGCGTGATAACCGCTTCTCAATAAACCTTGAATAATGGCGAATGCCATATTGCCCGTGCCGATAAAGGCAAGTTTTTTACTGTTCATTTGCAAATTCTCTACTGTGTTGGGGTTGGCTCTGTTAAAATACCTTATTCTACACCTTAAAAGATTTCTCTAAAAGGACAGGCAAAAATGGTTTTCTTCAAAAATGTGATGATTTATAAATTAACCGGCGAGCTTTCGCTTGATAGCAAAAGCCTAGAAGATTTATTACAAGAAACAAAATTCACGCCTTGTACTCAATTTGATATGAGTAAATTCGGCTGGTCTAGTCCACTAAAAGGGTCTGATTTACTTCATTTTTCACAAGGTAATCAATTTTTGCTGGTTTCACACAAAGAGGATAAATTACTGCCTGCCAATGTAGTCAAAGCAGAAACCGAGCAACGCATTGCAGAATTGGAAGAAAAAGAGGCTCGTAAACTCAAAAAAACCGAAAAGCAGGCAGTGAAAGATCAGGTGGTGTCTAATCTTTTACCTCGAGCCTTTAGCAAGCATCAATTTACCGCTCTTTGGTTAGATTTAGATAATCAATTGGTTTATGTTGATGCTGCTTCAAGTAAGAGAGCAGAAGATACCCTTGCATTACTGCGTAAAACGCTTGGCTCATTACCTGTTGTGCCAATTTCGTTTACGCTTTCGCCATCAGAAGTGATGACAAACTGGATTGCAAAAGGGCATACACCAAGTTGGCTAACTTTATTAGAAGAAGCCGAGCTGAAATCCTTTGATACCGACAGCGTTATCCGCTGCAAACGCCAAGATTTGGAAACAGAAGAAATCGCCCAGCACTTACAAGCGGGTAAATTTATCACAAAACTTGCAATTGAGTGGGAAGCCCATTTCTCTTGTGTTCTCAATGAAGATGCCACGCTTTCTCGCCTTAAATTTGCTGATGAAGTGCGTGAGAAAAACGATGATATTCTAAAAGAAGATATCGCCCAACGTTTTGATGCCGATTTCTTGCTGATGACGGAAGAATTAAAAACCTTTACCGCTAAAATAATTGAAGAATTTGGTGGGCTTAAAGCCAGAATTTAGGACCAAAATTTAGGAAAAGCAATGTTAGATCAAACTATTATTGACCAATACGATGCCCTTATTTTTGATATGGACGGCACATTAATTGACACTATGCCAAGCCACGCCAAAGCGTGGGAAAAAGTAGGCGAGCTGTTGGGCTATCCTTTAACTTCAGAGGCAATGTTTGAACTCAGCGGCTCAACTACCTTTGTGATTGCCCGTGAAACAATGAAGCGAGCTAATATGCCGGAGCATTATTTTGATGAAGTGGTTAAATTAAAACGCCAATTTGGTATGGAATTAATTCCTGAAAATGCAACATTACTGCCCGCTTTCGAGATAGTGAAAGCCAATCTCGGTAAAAAACCAATGGCAATCGGTACAGGTTCGCACCGTGCAATGGTGGAATTATTAGACGAAAAATTTAACCTACGTCAATATGTTTCGGTTATTGTAGATTCTGATGATGTAAGCAACCATAAGCCAGATCCTGAAACATTTTTAAAATGTGCTGAAAAACTGGGTGTGCCTGCTCATCGTTGTTTGATATTTGAAGATGCCGATTTAGGCGTGCAAGCCGCTCTTAGCGGTGGAATGGACGTGTTCGATGTGCGAACCCATACATTAACCCACGCAACTCGTTAATAAAGGTCGTTATGAAAACAGAGTGGATTAAAAATCTCGTACAAAAATTAATCGCAATTTCAAAAGCGGTGGAAAACTATTTTACAAGCGGTTCATTTGGGGTGAAATTTTACCCTTTTCTGATGCATCCTTGCTTTCGCAAAAGCTGTGCATTTCTAGTATCTATCATTGCGATTGTTTCTAGTTTCAGTGGTGTTTTTTACCTACTGGCAGAACATTTCACAATTTTATTCAGTGAAAGATCGCTTACTACCTATTTCCACCACAGCACCTTAGAATTGCTTGTGCCTGTTGGCACAATGCTTGATGGAAAAATCACCGAACTCTCTCCCCTCTCCATCGTAATGCGTACGATGTTTGTGATACAAGCGATCGTTTTTTTCTTTATTTATGCAATCGGCATTACCCACATTACCCACAATAAACTGCGTGTTATCGGCTTAGTTTTAGCACTCGGTTTTGCAATTGGTTGCTCGTTAATTTCGGGTATTCAACCGACAAGCCAGGGGGAATTTGGTATTTACAATCTAGGGGCAAGCATCACTTTTTTAATTGGTAACTTAACTTTGATTATCGCAGGGCTAGATATTTACCACCCAACAATGCGTTTTTTCAAACGTTTTAGCATTACGGCAGGCATTATCGGGGCAGTTTGTATTTTAATTACAATGTTCTTACCGACGATTTTCAGTCCATTAATTGAGCGAGCAGGCATTTACACTATTATGATGTGGGAAATTTTAGCCGGTTTTGCCATTATTAAACGGTTAAGAAAAATTCCGTCATTAACTCGCCCTATAGAAACATAAAATAAGATACAACAGGATAAACTATGAAACACAACATTCCGTTTATTAACCGCTATGCACAACTTATTGAGCTACCCACGATTTCAAGCCTAGTGGCAGAAAATGATTTATCAAACCGTGCATTGATTGAATTACTCGCCACTTGGCTTGCCGATTTTGGCTTTAAAACCGACATTTTAGCGGTTGAAGGCAGCCGTAATAAATACAACTTACTTGCAACCTATGGCGAGGGCGAAGGTGGATTATTACTGGCAGGACATACCGACACCGTGCCGTTTGATGATGGCAAATGGACATTTAACCCCTTCAAACTAACCGAAAAAGAGGGGAAATTATACGGCTTAGGCACAGCGGATATGAAAGGCTTTTTTGCTTTTGTAGTGGAGGTAGTCAGCCAAATTGACTTATCGCAAATCAAAAAGCCGATCCGCATTTTAGCCACTGCGGATGAAGAAACCACGATGCTTGGGGCAAAAACCTTCGCACAGCACACCCACATTCGCCCAGATTGTGCCATTATCGGCGAGCCGACCTCACTTAAGCCAATTCGAGCCCATAAAGGACATATGGGGGAATCAGTCAGAATCACAGGTAAAAGCGGGCACTCAAGCGACCCAAGTAAAGGGATTAATGCAATTGAATTGATGCACGAATCTATCGGCTACTTAATGAAAATGCGTGATGACCTGAAAGAGAAATATCATAATCCGCTTTTCCAAGTTACTCACCCGACAATGAACTTCGGTAACATTCGTGGTGGCGATGCGATTAACCGCATTTGTGCTTGCTGTGAATTACAGTTTGATATGCGACCATTGCCAAATATGCCGTTAGCCGATTTATACGCAATGGTTGATGAATACTTAAAACCTATGCTTGAACAATATGGCGATTTAATTGACATCCGCCCGATACACGACGGCATTCCGGGCTATGAATGCGAACACTCCGCCCAAATCGTACAAGTGGTTGAAAAATTATTAGGTGAAAAATGTGATGCAGTAAACTACTGCACCGAAGCCCCATTTATTCAGCAACTCTGCCCTACACTCGTGCTAGGACCTGGCTCAATTGAGCAAGCTCACCAGCCTAATGAATTTTTAGAAATGAAATATATTGAGCCGACGAAAGAACTATTAACCAAGTTGATTTATCATTTCTGTCGATAGAATTAGAAACATTAATGATGTAGATACTGCCTCCCAACCTCAAAGTCAAATTGTTTTTGCATTACGCTAAAACTATCCGTGATTGGTAAACAGACTGGTTCTTTAATACCTCAAAGCAGATATGTACTAAGCATCTCATTGCCGTACCGACCGCTTGCATTTTGGTTTTACCTTTGGCAAGTAATCGGTCGTAATGGGCTTCAATATCAGGGTTACAGCATTTGGCAACAACGGCAGGTAAAAAGAGCAATGCTCTTAGCCGTGTGGTGAGCCCCTCTTACTCAACGTGGTTTTGCCTTGCATAAGCCATGATTTTATCTCTTTGGGAATTAATCCTAAAAAGGCAGCCATATGATCTGCCCCCCAAAAGTTGGACTAAATAACCAACTGATAAGGTGCAGATTTTTTTATGACTAAATACAACCAATCTTTCAAACAACAAGTGATCGAATTTTATCTTCAAAACGGGAAAAATCGATCACTCACTCGTCAGCATTTTCAGCTTGCCAAAACAACATTAGAGCGTTGGATTAACCAATATAATCATAATGGAAACAATGGGTTAGCTGTTTTAGGTAAAAAGCGGATTTACTCACCCGAATTTAAATTATCCGTTGTACAAGCGGTCAAAAACGGACAATTTTCTGCAAGAAACGCTTGTTTTCATTTTGGGATTGCCAATTCAGGTATCATCAGTCAATGGTTGCAAGCCTTGATAAACAGGGTATAAACGGCTTATTACCCAAACCCAAAGGTCGTCCGACAATGAAACCGAAATACCCGAAAATGCCACCGCCACCCCAAACCGAAGAAGAACGCTTGCGTTATCGCATTTTAGAATTGGAAGCGGAGGTAGCTTTACTAAAAAAGTTGCAGGAGTACAACCAACAAAAAATGCGGAAAAGGCAAATCTCGTAAAGGCATTACAATACCGCTCGTATCAATGGTAAGTGGGTAAGATTGCGGATAATCTGTTGGGACGAAATTTCCAAACCACCAAGCCCAATGAGAAATGGGTTACTGATATCACGGAATTTAAATGTGCAGAAGGCAAGCTCTATTTATCGCCAATCAAGGATTTGTTCAATGGTGAAATTATCGCCTATGATTTAGCAGAAAGCCCTCATTTTGAGCAGATTAGCCGAATGATGACGCAGGCGATAGCAAAGCTTAACGGTGCAAAACCGATACTGCATTCTGACCAAGGTCGGCAATATCAGATGGCAAGTTTTAGGGAAATTTGTCGAAAAAACGGCATTAGGCAAAGTATGTCAAGAAAAGGAAACTGCTTGGATAATGGGGCAATGGAAAGTTTTTTTGGACGTTTGAAAACAGAATGCTATTTTGGCAAGCGATTTGAAACCTTTGCCGAACTGAAGAAAGCTATTCACGATTACATTCATTACTACAACAATGAGCATATTCAAGTGAAACTAAAAGGACTCAGCCCTGTGGAATACAGAACTCAGTCCTTGAATTAAATGAGTCTAACTTTTTGGGGACAGATCACATATCGGCGGCTTTTTGGAAACGTTTGCTGTAGTAAACCACAAGCACTTGATTGGCAATCACTTCGCCAACACCGGATATGCTTTTAAGTAATGTCTTGCCATTTTTGAGGTCCGGATTACCATCAATACTCTGTGATAAAGCTTGAATAGCCGATTGCAACGCCGTGCGAATGGCATAAATAGATTGCAATACCTCACATTACCCGATAACACCTGTTCCAAGCGGTTATTTTCTCGTAATAAATCGCCTTTTGAAGCTTCAAGCCAAGCGAGCTTCGCTTTGAGTTGATGAATTGTCAAGGGTTCAGGCTGTCAACTGTTTAAGGGAAGTTTCTGCCCCGAACAAGGCTAATGATTTACTGTCGCCCTGGTCGTTTTTATGCATGAAGCCTTTATATTCAGCAAATTTAGGAAAACAGGCAGGGTTGATTAAATTGACGATGAACTTATTTGTCGTGTAAAAAGTAAACCAATGCTTCGTAGTACACGCCGGTCGGTTCAAGCGTAATATAGTCATCGCTAATATTTTTCTTTATCCAATCAAGGAGTTGGGAAAAGCCTTTCGGGTTATTTTCCAACACTTTTATTTTTACTGTTTGACGGGCTTTATCTTTGAGATAAGCGACGTCAAATTTATGTTTAGCAATATCAATACTGATAAAATGGTGTGCATTCATTGTATTTGTCCTTGTCGATGCAGTGTCTCATCTGAGCTGACGGCACTATGTAAGATTGTCGAATGAAACTCAGGATAAGTTAATCTATAGCACAGTGTCTAGCACTTTGGAGCAAATCTATCTCTTACCATGAGACTTATATTTTACTTGGTATTGGGAGATACAAGGGGCTAGTTGAAATTTAGCCCCTACATTTTGCTATTAATGACACGCCTCTTCATCAAAATCATCATCTTCATCGAAGAACTCGCCATCATCGCCGTACTCATCGTCATCGGCATTTGGGTCTTCAAAATACGTTCCCCAGCCTTCATATTCAGCACCCGCTTTTTCAATTAAAGGCAGTAATTCTTTCTGTTGTGCCGTAATGAGTTCCGCGTTTAAGTTAATTTCACTCACAATATCACACACAAAAATGACTTTTCCATTTTCTTCTTCTACTTCCTCCGCTTCGGAAATTTCATAGCCAAGTTTATAAGCATCAACCACTAGTTTCTCTAATTTATCAAAATCACGGTGTGCGACGTGATGCTCAATAATGTAAAGTGCATCAGGATCTGAACCGTCTTTTAATAAATTCTCAATAATTTCATCGGTTTCAGAACGTAATTCTTCTAAGTTGTACATATTCAATTCCTCATTTATTCTTCAGTTAATATGGGAGCAAACCAGCTATCTAATTTAGCTGAGAGCTTATCCACGCCAATTTTATTTAATGCCGAGTAAGCCTCAACTTGGATATCGCCTTGAAAAGGCAAAATTGCCTCTCGCACCATTTTCACTTGTTTAGAGCGAGCGGATTGACTTAATTTATCCGCTTTGGTCAATAGTAATAAAACGGGTAAATCTGCTGAAACTGCCCATTCGATCATCTGTTGGTCAAGATCTTTTAATGGGTGGCGAATATCCATTAAAATTACTACACCACCTAAGCATTCTCGTTTTTGTAAGTATTCACCCAATGCCTTTTGCCATTGAATTTTCATTTGTTCTGGAACAGCTGCATAACCGTAGCCCGGTAAATCCACCAATTTGCAGTTTGGCTCAACTTCAAATAAGTTAATCAACTGAGTTCGACCAGGTGTTTTAGAAGTTCTCGCTAAACTTTTTTGATTTGTTAGAGCATTTAATGCCGTCGATTTACCGGCATTTGATCGCCCTGCAAAGGCAATTTCCACGCCAATGTCTTCAGGTAAATGGCGAATATCCGGTGCAGAAGTTAAAAAATGGGTTTTGTGATAATTTAATTTCATTTTATTCTCTTAATTTAAACGATAAGCCTCGCTCACCGTATTGGTTTGGATTTGAGTTTCCTTTAAAAATACCCCATTCTAAGAAGAGGATCATTGCAATAAATGCAGGCATCACATTGCCAAGTAATACTTTCATTATGCCTTGAGTATAGGCTGATGCTAGGTAGCAAATAATCGGCACTAATACCATTAAAAGGGCTTTACCTGAGCGGTCTCTATCGTGCAAACGTTTCACAATAATCGAAGATAGGCTAAATACTGAAATCCATAGAGGTAAAAAACTTAAAAAAGTTAAATTAGTTAAATCTGTCATAAAAACAGCAACTATCAACAAGAAAATGAAGTTAATCAAAAAACCTATCCAAAATCCTTGCCTGTTTAATCTACCTTTAAAGCCAAAAAGTGCATTATACCAAATCATATCTTACCCTAAAGCAACATCTAATATCATCATTACCACGAATCCTAGCATTAAACTTAAAGTTGCAATATCTGTATGCCCATTACTTTGTGATTCAGGAATTAATTCTTCTACTACAACGAAAATCATCGCTCCAGCAGCAAAAGCAAGAGCATAAGGAAGAATTGCCGTCATCGAAAGCACAAAAATCGCGCCAATAACCGCTGCAATAGGTTCAACTGCCGCAGACATTGCACCATACCAAAAAGCTTTTTTTCTACTATGTCCCTCAGCTCTAATTGGAAGAGCAAGAGAAGAACCTTCAGGAATATTTTGCAAACCAATACCTATTGCTAAGCCAATCGCCCCCATAATAGAAGCATCTACACTCGCCATTTGGCTTGCTAAAGCTCCAAAAGTTACACCAATAGCCAACCCTTCCGGAATATTATGGATCGTAATGGCTAAAAACAATAAAGTGGTTTTTGACAATCCTTTTGTAAGCTGTTTATTTCCTTCTGCCTGCTCAATAGGCTTACTGAGGTGTAAATGTGGAACAATATAGTCAATTAGTCTGATGAAAGCACCACCGGCAAGAAATCCAATCGCTGCCGGCAACCAAGCAAGCTCACCATAATCAGCTTCGGCATAGTCTAAAGAAGGTGAAAGCAAAGACCAAAATGAAGCTGCAATCATCACACCGGCAGCAAAGCCCATCATACTGTCCAATAATTTTCGATTTACCGATCTAAAAAAATAGACAAATGATGAGCCTAAAATTGTACATCCCCAAGTAAATAACCCGGCTAAAAATGCCTGCCATACAGGAGAAAGCGAAAGGAAATATTCAAACAAAGCAAATTAGCCATAAAAAATCAATATGGATTTATTCTATCAAATATTCAAATCTATTAATATAGCGTAAATATAGCTATGATGATGATTCTATTTGTAAAATTTAATAAAAAACCCCACGGATTCTTTACCTTGGGGCTTGGAGTTCGTTCTTAATTTTTTTGCTTCTTTAAGAAGCTCACTAAGTCGAATTTGAGATAGGTTACTTAAACATTTTCAAGAGGCTGGCTAAACCACCTAATCTAGATAAAGAAAATATTTTCTGGACTGTTATAAATCTATTGATAGATTTTAATAAATACGCTTCTGTCATTCCTGATTCTAAACTCATTTTTAAACATACCTTTCCATCATCGTTTTTATAAACGGTAACAAATCGCTTTTCACAATTCCACTCATTCATTTCTTTAAATGATATATCGATATCACTAAATGCCATAAATATTTCTATGGAACCATCATCATATCCATTACTTATAAGATAATTCATACCATCACGAGTAAATGCAATAAGACCTCGTTTAACAATTCTCACATTTTCATAATCTGCTTCTTCTAAAATAGACACTAATTGTCTATCTGTGAATTCATCAAAAACTTCTTCATAAGAACTACTCATAGATACCTCCACCGTTTTTATCTCTAGTCAGATTTAGCGATAATTGATCTCTCATTTGAGCATCTACATCTATTTTATAACTAAGTTGGTCACTTGGATCGGTTAAATCATATTGGTATTTATTTCCTATATTATCGGTATAAAACCGTTTACCATTTTCAAATTTCATTATCAGCATTATTGGGTTCCTATATAAAAACCATATTAACTAAACAAAATATCTCATTATTTTGTCAGTACTTTATTTGTTCTACTTGCTATGCAAGTAGAACAATGGGATTATCCCATTGGCTGTCTAATTTTTATCCCATATTCATTTTGCAAATTTTATTTATAAAAAAGCCGCTTGCAACCTCATTTCAGGTAACAATCGGTCATTTTTATACCTTATTTTGCAAAATAACCTTCTATGCTATGGTTATGGTTATGGTTATGGTTATGGTTATGGTTATGGTTATGGTTATGCTAAGATAAAAAACAAAAACCCCTAAGTATCTCTACTTAGGGGCTCTTTATGCCTTGTTTATTTATGTTTATATCTTCGTTCTTTTCTTCTGTCTCTTCCGCTTTCGCTTCAAATTAATAACCCGACGATGCTCTACTCTCACATGGCGAATCACCACACTACCATCGACGTTACTGTGTTTTACTTCTGAGTTCGGAATGGAATCAGGTAGAACCACAGCACTATTGTCGTCGGGAAAATCCGTTAAAATCTAAAAACAAGCTGTTACTTTGAGTATGCTTTCTCTGTTCGTCTTTTCTTTGTTTGTCTTCTGTTTAGTCTTTACTCTACTTCGCTTCTCGTCTTTCTCGCTTTCGCTTCCAAAAACACTTGAGCGTTGTATAGTTAAGCCTCTCGGGCAATTAGTACGTGTTAGCTCAACGTATCACTACGCTTACACACCACGCCTATCTACGTCGTAGTCTCCAACAACCCTTACAGACTTATAGTCTGGGAGAACTCATCTCTTGGCAAGTTTCGTGCTTAGATGCTTTCAGCACTTATCTCTTCCGCACATAGCTACTCGGCAATGCGTCTGGCGACACAACCGAAACACCAGCGGTGCGTCCACTCCGGTCCTCTCGTACTAGGAGCAGCCCCAACCAATTCTCCAACGCCCACGGCAGATAGGGACCGAACTGTCTCACGACGTTCTAAACCCAGCTCGCGTACCACTTTAAATGGCGAACAGCCATACCCTTGGGACCTACTTCAGCCCCAGGATGTGATGAGCCGACATCGAGGTGCCAAACACCGCCGTCGATATGAACTCTTGGGCGGTATCAGCCTGTTATCCCCGGAGTACCTTTTATCCGTTGAGCGATGGCCCTTCCATTCAGAACCACCGGATCACTATGACCTGCTTTCGCACCTGCTCGACTTGTCTGTCTCGCAGTTAAGCTTGCTTATACCATTGCACTAACCTCACGATGTCCGACCGTGATTAGCAAACCTTCGTGCTCCTCCGTTACTCTTTGGGAGGAGACCGCCCCAGTCAAACTACCCACCAGACACTGTCCGAGTACTCGTTCCGAGCACTTCGTTAGAACATCAAACGTTAAAGGGTGGTATTTCAAGGACGCCTCCAACAACACTGGCGTGTCATCTTCAAAGGCTCCCACCTATCCTACACATCAAAATTCAATGTTCAGTGTCAAGCTATAGTAAAGGTTCACGGGGTCTTTCCGTCTAGCCGCGGGTACACCGCATCTTCACGGCGATTTCAATTTCACTGAGTCTCGGGTGGAGACAGCCTGGCCATCATTATGCCATTCGTGCAGGTCGGAACTTACCCGACAAGGAATTTCGCTACCTTAGGACCGTTATAGTTACGGCCGCCGTTTACTGGGGCTTCGATCAGGAGCTTCTCTTTCGATAACACCATCAATTAACCTTCCAGCACCGGGCAGGCATCACACCCTATACGTCCACTTTCGTGTTTGCAGAGTGCTGTGTTTTTAATAAACAGTTGCAGCCAGCTGGTATCTTCGACCGGTTCAACCTTCACCCGCGAGGGGCTACAATCTACGCCGGCGCACCTTCTCCCGAAGTTACGGTGCTATTTTGCCTAGTTCCTTCACCCGAGTTCTCTCAAGCGCCTGAGTATTCTCTACCTGACCACCTGTGTCGGTTTATAGTACGGTTCAGTGTAATCTGACGCTTAGTGGCTTTTCCTGGAAGCGTGGTATCGGTTACTTCAGCACCGTAGTGCCTCGTCATCATCTCTCAGTGTTAATGGAAGACCGGATTTGCCTAATCTTCCCACCTACCAACTTAAACAGGGATATCCAACACCCTGATAACCTAACCTTCTCCGTCCCCACATCGCAATTACACCAAGTACGGGAATATTAACCCGTTTCCCATCGACTACGCTTTTCAGCCTCGCCTTAGGGGCCGACTCACCCTGCCCCGATTAACGTTGGACAGGAACCCTTGGTCTTCCGGCGAACGAGTTTTTCACTCGTTTTGTCGTTACTTATGTCAGCATTCGCACTTCTGATACGTCCACCAAACTTCTCAATTCAGCTTCTTCCGCTTACAGAACGCTCCCCTACCCAACAATGTATCCATTGATGCCGCAGCTTCGGTGACTAGTTTTAGCCCCGTTACATCTTCCGCGCAGGCCGACTCGACTAGTGAGCTATTACGCTTTCTTTAAATGATGGCTGCTTCTAAGCCAACATCCTAGCTGTCTAAGCCTTCCCACTTCGTTTCCCACTTAACTAGTACTTTGGGACCTTAGCTGGCGGTCTGGGTTGTTTCCCTCTCCACGATGGACGTTAGCACCCACCGTGTGTCTCCTATGCATTACTCTTCGGTATTCGCAGTTTGCATCGGGTTGGTAATCCGGGATGGACCCCTAGCCGAAACAGTGCTCTACCCCCGAAGGTATTCACATAAGGCTCTACCTAAATAGATTTCGGGGAGAACCAGCTATCTCCCGGTTTGATTGGCCTTTCACCCCCAGCCACAAGTCATCCGCTAATTTTTCAACATTAGTCGGTTCGGTCCTCCAATTAGTGTTACCCAATCTTCAACCTGCCCATGGCTAGATCACCGGGTTTCGGGTCTATACCTTGCAACTACACGCCCAGTTAAGACTCGGTTTCCCTTCGGCTCCCTTATTCAGTTAACCTTGCTACAAAATATAAGTCGCTGACCCATTATACAAAAGGTACGCAGTCACAGAATAAATCTGCTCCCACTGCTTGTACGCACAAGGTTTCAGGTTCTATTTCACTCCCCTCGCCGGGGTTCTTTTCGCCTTTCCTTCACAGTACTGGTTCACTATCGGTCAATCAGGAGTATTTAGCCTTGGAGGATGGTCCCCCCATCTTCAAACAGGATATCACGTGTCCCGCCCTACTTGTTGTTAGCCTAGTACCACAAGAATGTTTTCGGATACGGGATTATCACCTTCTACGATTGAGCTTCCCAGCTCATTCTCCTAACAAACTTGCTATCACTAACTGGCTCTTTCGCGTTCGCTCGCCGCTACTAACGAAATCTCGGTTGATTTCTTTTCCTCGGGGTACTTAGATGTTTCAGTTCTCCCGGTTTGCCTCATTATCCTATGTATTCAGATAATGATAGTAGATTCTTCATCTACTGGGTTTCCCCATTCGGATATCTTGGATTAAACGCCTCTTATCGACTCATCCAAGCTTTTCGCAGATTAGCACGTCCTTCTTCGCCTCTGATTGCCAAGGCATCCACCTTGTGCGCTTAGTCACTTAACTATACAACCTCAAATGTTTTCATTTAAATTTTCATTTAAATCAATCAAACGATTTTATTTGAAGCGATATTATTCAACTAAACACTTGAGTGCTTTTGTTCACTCAAGATTTTTTATACTCAGACTTTCAATTTATTCACTATTGCTTTTTGCTTTTTGCTTTTTGCTTTTTGCTTTTTGCTTTTTGCTTTTTGCTTTTTGCTTTAGTGAACTTGAAAAATCTCTCAGTTTTTCAGCTTGTTTCTAAATTTTTAAAGAACATTAAGACAATAAAAATCATCTTTAAATGGCGTCCCCACGGGGATTCGAACCCCGGTTACCGCCGTGAAAGGGCGATGTCCTAGGCCTCTAGACGATGGGGACATCATTTAAAGATGCTTTCCGCTTTGCCAGTTTAGGTCAAGTATTCTAGCAATTTTTGCAAAATTTTTCAAGATTCTAACCGCTTGAATGCCTAAATCTCATTCATCTTTTGTCCTACTGCTTTATCAAACAATCTGTGTGAACACTTGCTGTCGTTCTGGCTTTACGCCATCAAGCTCTCGCTTCTTGATTCTTGGTAAGGAGGTGATCCAACCGCAGGTTCCCCTACGGTTACCTTGTTACGACTTCACCCCAGTCATGAATCATACCGTGGTAAACGCCCCCCTTGCGGTTAAGCTATCTACTTCTGGTACAACCCACTCCCATGGTGTGACGGGCGGTGTGTACAAGGCCCGGGAACGTATTCACCGCAACATTCTGATTTGCGATTACTAGCGATTCCGACTTCATGGAGTCGAGTTGCAGACTCCAATCCGGACTTAGACGTACTTTGTGAGATTCGCTCCCCATCGCTGGCTCGCTGCCCTCTGTATACGCCATTGTAGCACGTGTGTAGCCCTACTCGTAAGGGCCATGATGACTTGACGTCATCCCCACCTTCCTCCGGTTTATCACCGGCAGTCTCCTTTGAGTTCCCGACCGAATCGCTGGCAACAAAGGATAAGGGTTGCGCTCGTTGCGGGACTTAACCCAACATTTCACAACACGAGCTGACGACAGCCATGCAGCACCTGTCTCAGAGCTCCCGAAGGCACACTCGTATCTCTACAAGCTTCTCTGGATGTCAAGAGTAGGTAAGGTTCTTCGCGTTGCATCGAATTAAACCACATGCTCCACCGCTTGTGCGGGCCCCCGTCAATTCATTTGAGTTTTAACCTTGCGGCCGTACTCCCCAGGCGGTCGATTTATCACGTTAGCTACGGGCACCAGACTCAAAGTCCAATCCCCAAATCGACAGCGTTTACGGCGTGGACTACCAGGGTATCTAATCCTGTTTGCTCCCCACGCTTTCGCACATGAGCGTCAGTACATTCCCAAGGGGCTGCCTTCGCCTTCGGTATTCCTCCACATCTCTACGCATTTCACCGCTACACGTGGAATTCTACCCCTCCCTAAAGTACTCTAGACTCCCAGTCTGAAATGCAATTCCCAGGTTAAGCCCGGGGCTTTCACATCCCACTTAAAAGTCCGCCTGCGTGCCCTTTACGCCCAGTTATTCCGATTAACGCTCGCACCCCCCGTATTACCGCGGCTGCTGGCACGGAGTTAGCCGGTGCTTCTTCTGTAGTTAACGTCAATTGATTGCTCTATTAAAACAATCACCTTCCTCGCTACCGAAAGAACTTTACAACCCGAAGGCCTTCTTCATTCACGCGGCATGGCTGCATCAGGGTTCCCCCCATTGTGCAATATTCCCCACTGCTGCCTCCCGTAGGAGTCTGGACCGTGTCTCAGTTCCAGTGTGGCTGGTCATCCTCTCAGACCAGCTAGAGATCGACGGCTTGGTGAGCCATTACCTCACCAACTACCTAATCTCACTTGGGCTCATCTTATGGCAGGTGGCCCGAAAGTCCCACCCTTTAGTCCTAAGACATTACGCGGTATTAGCTACCGTTTCCAGTAGTTATCCCCCTCCATAAGCCAGATTCCCAAGCATTACTCACCCGTCCGCCACTCGTCAGCAAAGAAGCAAGCTTCTCCCTGTTACCGTTCGACTTGCATGTGTTAAGCCTGCCGCCAGCGTTCAATCTGAGCCATGATCAAACTCTTCAATTAAAAGTTCAATCGCTCAATACTGCTGACATAAAATAATCACACTAATTTAAGTAAACTTAAAAAAGTTAAAATGAATTTCTAGTTAGCACCTATTAAGACTTCAAAATTAAAAAATATTTTCAAAATCAAGTCAATCAACAAGTGCCCACACAGATTGTCTGATAAATTGTTAAAGAACAAAATAAAACGACGCACCGGAATCAAACTTAATCTCTTCACAACAGTGCGTCGTTGTGTGGGGTGCATTATAGAGAAATCTAAAATGAACGCAAGTGTTTTTTGCAAAAAATTTTAAAAATTTTACCGTTTGTTGAATTTGCAACCATATTGAAAATAATTTCATCAAATACTGATTTCTATTGCATCAATAACAATGATGCCCCTTAATACCAAAGTATCAAGGGGCAGAGCATTACGGTAATTCTTTCGAATTCCTTATTGTAGCAACGTTTCTCATTTCGCAGTACTACACGGCATATTTTAACTGTTGTATAATTTTTGTCAAATCTATTTGATAGGAGAAATGTAAATGAAACTGCTTCGCTATATTCTTGGTTTAGACTTAGGTATTGCTTCCGTTGGTTGGGCAATAGTAGAAATTGATGAGAATGATTTTCCGATTCGGTTAATTGATATCGGCGTACGAACCTTTGATAAAGCAGAAGTCTCCAAAACAGGTGAATCGCTTGCCCTCGCCCGCCGTCTTGCCCGTTCCACCCGCCGCTTAATCCGCCGCCGCGCATTTCGCCTATTAAAAGGAAAACGTCTCTTAAAACAACATAATGTAATCAATAAAGAAGCACTGACTACCCTGCCTACCGATTGCTGGGCATTACGGGTAAAAGGTTTAGACGAACGCCTCTCGCCAACAGAGTGGTCGGCGGTATTGCTTCATTTATTGAAACATCGTGGCTATCTTTCTCAACGTAAAAATGAAGCGAAAAGTGCAGATAAAGAAATGGGGGCATTGCTTTCCGGTGTGGCAAGCAACCACCAATTATTAGTCGAAAACCAATTCCGTACACCGGCAGAGATTGCAGTGAAAAAATTTGCTCTCGAAGAGGGACATATCCGCAATCAGCTAGGGGCTTACACGCACACCTTTAATCGCCTCGATTTACTCGCCGAAATGAAATTACTGTTTCAAACTCAGCGAGAACTCGGCAACCCACATACAAGCGGTCAATTAGAGCAGGAATTTTGCGAATTGCTGATGTGGCAGAAACCGGCGTTATCGGGCGATGCGATTTTGAAAATGCTCGGTAAATGCACCTTTGAAACCAACGAATATAAAGCCGCCAAACACAGCTACACGGCGGAACGTTTTGTTTGGCTGACGAAACTGAATAATTTACGGATTTTAGAACACGGCTCAGAGCGTGTTTTAAATACCGATGAACGGAGCTTATTGCTCAATCAGCCTTATGAAAAAGCCAAACTAACCTACACCCAAGTGCGTAAATTATTGGGTTTATCGGAAGAGGCTCGTTTCAATGGTGTACGTTACGGCAAAGAGAAAGCCGAAGATGCCACACTGATCGAGCTGAAAGCCTACCACGCTATTCGTAAAGCGGTGGAAAAGGCGGATAAATCAGCGTGGGAAACCTTGAAAAATCAGACCGCACTTTTAGACGAAATCGGCACGACATTCTCGATTTATAAAACCGATGACGACATCACTGAACAACTCAACGGCAAGCTGAGTGATACGGTACTGAACGCCCTGCTGGAAAACCTCAACTTCGATAAATTCATTCAACTTTCCTTAAAAAGCCTCTACAACATTGTGCCACTAATGGAGCAAGGATTGCGTTATGACGAGGCGTGCCAACAGATTTACGGCGACCATTTTGGTAAAAAATCGGGTGAAATCAACCGCTTGTTACCCCCAATCCCTGCCGATGAAATTCGTAATCCGGTAGTATTGCGTTCGCTTACCCAAGCCAGAAAAGTGATCAATGCTGTGATCCGCCTCTACGGCTCGCCAGCTCGGATTCATATTGAAACCGCCCGAGAATTGGGTAAATCCTACAAAGATCGCAAAGAGATTGAAAAACGCCAAGAGCAAAATCGTGCCGAGCGGGAAAAAGCAACGGCACAATTCAAAACGCTTTTCCCTACCTTTATTGGCGAGCCGAAAGGCAAAGATATTTTGATGATGCGGCTGTATGAACAGCAAAACGGGCAGTGCCTATATAGCGGAAAACCGCTCAATTTAAACCGCTTGTTGGAAAAAGGCTATGTGGAAATCGACCACTCCCTACCGTTTTCCCGCACGTGGGACGACAGTCAAAATAACAAAGTTCTGGTGCTTGCCGGCGAAAATCAGAATAAAGGCAATCAAACGCCGTTTGAGTGGCTCGGCAAAGACGAACATCAATGGGCGTTATTTGTCGCTCGGGTGAATGGCTGTCGCTTTCCGTATGCGAAAAAGCAACGGATTTTGACCCAAAAACTCGATGAACAGGGCTTTATTGAACGTAACCTAAACGACACCCGCTATATCGCCCGTTTCTTGGTGAATTTTGTGCGTGAGAATTTACATTTAACCGGCAAAGGCAAAAATCGGGTGTTTGCCTCAAACGGTCAAATCACCGCTTTCTTGCGTGGGCGTTGGGGATTAAGCAAGGTGCGTGAAGAGAGCGACCGCCACCACGCCCTAGATGCGGTGGTTGTTGCCTGTTCAACGGTAGCGATGCAGCAAAAAATCACCCGCTTTGTGAAATATCAAGAAGGGAATTTACAGACGGCAGAACGCATTGACCGAGAAACCGGCGAGATCATTCCGCTGCATTTCCCTGATCCGTGGCACTTCTTCCGCCAAGAGGTTATGATCCGCATTTTCAGTGAAAATCCACAGGAAGATCTGATTATCCAACTGCCGGATCGCCCTGAGGCAAACCACGAATTTGTGCAACCGCTGTTTGTTTCTCGTATGCCAACGAGAAAAATGAGCGGACAGGGGCATATGGAGACGATTAAATCCGCCAAACGGTTAGACGAGGGCATTAGCGTTTCCAAAGTGCCACTCACCCAGCTCAAATTGAAAGATCTGGACAATATGGTCAATCGTGAGCGGGAAAAAGCCCTTTATGAAGCATTAAAAGCACGTTTAAATGCGTTTAATGACGACCCAACCAAAGCCTTTGCCGAACCATTCTATAAAAAAGGCGGGCAACAAGTGAAAGCCGTGCGGGTTGAGCAGGTGCAAAAATCGGGCGTGGTGGTACGTAACGGCAACGGCGTTGCCGACAACGCCTCAATGGTACGGGTTGATGTGTTTATCAAAGGCGGAAAATACTTCCTTGTGCCGATTTACACTTGGCAAGTGGCGAAAGGAATTTTGCCGGATAGGGCGGTTGTTGCTGCAAAAGACGAATCTGAATGGGAATTGATGGATAAAACCGCTCAATTTTTATTCTCGATGTTCCCAAATGATTTAATCCAAGTCAAAACGAAGAAAGAAACATTCTTTGGTTATTACAATGGATTAGATCGTGCAACAGGTGCAATTAACCTCAAAGAACCCGATAGTAATATCAACAAAGGTAAGTCGGGCTTACATCGTAGTATTGGCGTAAAAACCGCCCTTTCCGTTGAAAAATACCAAGTCGATGAACTCGGTAAAAATATCCGCCCTTGTCGCCCAAGCAAACGACAAGCCGTTCGCTAACCCAATCCCTGTACCGCTCTGCGGTGCAGGGATTTTTTTATAGGAGATAGAAACAATGAGTTGGCGAAGCATTTTAATCAGCAAAGGCGGAAAATTATCCCTCCGCCAAAACCAAATGGTTATCTGGCAGGAAGAGCAGGAATTTTGCGTACCGTTGGAAGATATTGCGGTGATTGTGATTGAAAGCCGTGAAGTGGTGATTACCACCCCTCTACTTTCCGCCCTTGCCCTTAACGGCATAACCCTACTGACCTGTGATGAACAATTTATTCCGTGCGGGCAGTGGCTGCCGTTTGGGCAGTATCACCGCCAACTAAAAACCTTAAAACTGCAATTGGAAATGAGCCAACCGCTGAAAAAACAGCTCTGGCAAGCGATTGTGCAACAAAAAATCCGCAATCAGGCGTTTGTATTGAGCCAAACCAAGCGGTCGGATATGGCTGAAAAATTGCAAAATATGGCAAAACGGGTCAAATCCGGCGACAAAGAGAACCTCGAAGCCCAAGCTGCCCTGCTCTACTTCCAAACCGCTTTCGGCAAAGATTTCCGCCGTTGGCAAGAAAATGCGATCAACGCTCATCTCAATTACGCCTACACTGTGCTACGTTCGGCAGTGGCTCGCTCACTGGTGCTTTACGGCTGGCTGCCGACGCTCGGTATTTTTCACCATAGCGAACTGAACCCGTTTAACCTTGCCGATGATTTTATCGAACCGTTTCGCCCACTGGTAGATTTACAGGTGTGGGATTTGTGGCGACAAGAAAAATTAAGCGACAGCCTGACACCACACACCAAACAAAAGCTTGTCGGGCTGTTGCACTATCAACTGCGTTTTCAAGACCAAACATTCAGCACACTGGCAGCGATTGATCGCACTGTCGGCTCATTCCAAGCCGCTGTCGCCCAGCGAGACCCGAGCTTATTAAAACTGCCCAAAATTCTGCCGTTAAAGGAACATCATTATGAGTGAGGCTACATTTATGCGAATTATCGTTTTCTTTGACCTACCGGTTACCACCAAAGCCAAACGCCGAGCTGCCAGCCAATTTCGGCAATTTCTACTCAAAGACGGCTATCAAATGTTGCAACTTTCGGTTTATACCCGAATTGTACGAGGGCGGGACTCGCTCGAAAAACATAACAAACGTCTCACCCAACACCTGCCGGAAGAAGGTTCGGTGCGTTGCTTGGAAGTCACCGAAAAACAATTTACCTCAATGCTATTGTTAGTCGGTGAATTAAAACCACAAGAGGAAAAAGTCAATGCAAACCAAATGCTACTCTTTTAGGAAAAAGACAGGATAAAAAAATTTTATGCTACATCGTTAATTTTGGTTTGTTTGCTGAATTTTTAACCTAAACATCATACCCAAATGCCTACTTTCAGCCATTTTTGGCAAAAACAAGCGGTTATTTTTCTAAAAAAATCTGCAAAATTTGCAAAAAATTTCAGAAAAATAACCGCTTACAAAAGGGCTCTAGCTCAATTTTTTATCGAACTGCCCCTCGCAAAACCCTTGATAAATAAGACCCTAAGCGAGAGGATTGTAGCACTGCGAAATGAGAAAGGGAGCTACAACTCAAAACTATCTAATATAACTTGCCAATCTATTGTAGCACTGCGAAATGAGAAAGGGAGCTACAACGTCGCACAACAACGAGCGTTATTGAGAAAAATTGTAGCACTGCGAAATGAGAAAGGGAGCTACAACTTCATCGCCTTGTATGCCAACCTTGATTTCATTGTAGCACTGCGAAATGAGAAAGGGAGCTACAACGTTGCCGTTGTTATAATCATCACGCACAAAATTGTAGCACTGCGAAATGAGAAAGGGAGCTACAACTGTGGCAAGCGAATTATCTAGAGGTTGTGAATTGTAGCACTGCGAAATGAGAAAGGGAGCTACAACTTCAACGAATAAATGGGCTGATGTTTGTCGATTGTAGCACTGCGAAATGAGAAAGGGAGCTACAACAAGAGCTAAATCGCAAAATCTTTACCGAAGATTGTAGCACTGCGAAATGAGAAACACTCACCTCAAACCCAAATTAGATAAAATAAATATTCGCAATTTTCTTTCGCAAGCGGTAGAATTTTATCCAACTTTTACCAATTAAGGAGTAGATTATGGAACATTTTATCGGTTTAGGTGTAGCTGGTAATTTTGCCGGACACTTGGAGCAAGCAGGTGAAGCTGCGGATTTCGTAAAAGTAAAAACCGTTGAAGCTGTGCAACCAAAAGCAATTTTTCCATTTTATGTACCAGCTGAGAATTTGGGGGATTATCAGTTCTTATCAACTTATCCGCTTTCAAATACTGCGATTAATTTCCCTACCGATGCGGATAATCTGCAAATTGAGCCTGAAGTAGCATTGATTTGTACCATTGGCTACCAAGACAATCAAGTTGTTTCTCTCACTCCCACTCATTTTGCCGCTTATAATGACTGCTCTATCCGTCGCCCGAATGCAAATAAAATCTGTGAAAAGAAAAACTGGGGAGCTTCTTCTAAAGGGCTTTCAGCTACTTTGTTAGAACTTGATAATTTTAATGAAGGTAGCACCTTAGATAACTACAACATCGCTTGTTTCCATAAACGTAATGGCGAGCTGAATGCTTATGGTATTGATAGTCCGGCAGTGGAATATAGCTACTTCCATCAAAAATTATTAGATTGGATTGTGGATAGAATGAATAATCAGCCAGATGAAGGTCCGATGAATAACATTGCTGAAATGTTAAAGCAGGCTAATTATCCAGCAAAAGCCATTATTAGCATTGGGGCAACACGCTATACCCCTTTTGGCGAAACCAATTTCTTGCAAGTGGGCGATATGAGTATAGTCGTGGTATACAATGCGAAGAAATATACTCACAGTCAAATTGAAGAAATGGCGAAGCTGGAAACCTTTAGCGAAGATATTTCTGCCTTAATTCAAACAGTTCGTTAATTACAAGCGGTCTTTTTTGAAGAAAATTTTGCGATCTGAATCGAAAATTTGAATTTCTTTTCTGACGCGTCCCTTCCTTTATCTTATAGTGCCTTCAACCGTTGGAGGCACTATGAAAAAAATTCTCTTTTTATTACTACTTTGCTCTTCTCTTTTTGCCAAATCACCCGATTTAATGCTGCTCGGTCAATATAAAGATCAAGATATTACCGGCTGGGTGATGAGCGAAAAACTCGATGGCGTGCGTGGTTTTTGGGACGGTAAACAACTGATCAGCCGTCAAGGTTATTCGCTTAATCCGCCTGATTATTTTGTAAAAGATTTTCCACCTTTTGCCATTGATGGCGAACTGTTTAGCGAACGAGGAAAGTTTGAAGAAATTTCTGCCACCGTCCGTTCTGCTGAACCTAAAGGTTGGTATAAATTAAAACTTCACGTTTTTGATGTGCCAAATGCAACAGGCAATTTATTTGAGCGGCTATCAAGTTTACAGAAATACCTTAACCAGCACCCTAATGCTCATATTGAGATTATTCCGCAAATCCCGATTCAAGATAAAGCCCACCTTCAGCAATTTTACCAAGATATTCTAGCTAAAGGGGGAGAAGGTGTGGTCGTTCGCAATCCAAATGCTGAATACATACAAGGGCGATCCGCTCAGATTTTGAAAATCAAACCTGTGCTAGATGAAGAATGTACTGTAACCGCACACCACAAAGGCAAAGGGAAATATGCCGATAAACTCGGGGCTGTGAGCTGCGAAAACCATCGTGGGCGTTTTCGCATCGGCTCCGGCTTTAAAGATAAAGAGCGTGAAAATCCACCGCCGATAGGCTCAACTATTACTTATAAATATCGAGGATTAACCGAATCTGGCAAGCCTCGCTTTGCTACCTTTTTAAGAGTACGAGAACCTGCTGAGTAACAAAATCTCCTTACGTAAGTTATCAAGCGGTTAAATTTGGTAAAAAATTTGTAAAATTCGACCGCTTGTCAAAAATAATTTGTGATCCATTCATCATTTATGAACTAAAACATTTGAAATTTTACTCGATTTTTTTTATTTTTTTGTTAAATTTATTCATTATAAAATTAAAGGAAATCACAATGACAAACGCAGAACTTTTTAGTGAAGGGCTAAATCTGATGTTTGCAGGAATGGGATTTGTAATATTCTTCTTGCTTGCATTAATTTATGCCATCAGTTTTATTTCAAGCCTCATTAACCGTTATTTCCCCGAGCCAATTCCTAGCCCAACTCCCAAAACAATACAGCCTGCCGTTGATGATTTAGAACGCTTACGCCCTGTGATTGCAGCTGCTATCGCTCATCACCGCCGAATGAAAGGTCAGAATTAATATAAAACTCAAAAATTAGAAGGAAGTTTACTATGACAACTCAACCGAAAAAAATTGCCATTACCGATGTTGTTTTACGCGATGCTCATCAATCTTTATTTGCCACTCGCTTACGCTTAGACGATATGTTACCGATTGCTGCAGAACTCGATAAAATCGGCTATTGGTCGTTAGAAACTTGGGGGGGAGCAACTTTTGACAGCTGCATTCGCTTTTTAGGGGAAGATCCGTGGGTTCGTTTACGTGAGTTAAAAAAAGCAATGCCAAAAACGCCAATGCAAATGTTATTGCGTGGACAAAATTTGCTCGGCTACCGCCATTACGCCGATGATGTGGTAGATAAATTTGTTGAACGTTCTGTGGCAAACGGTATGAGTGTTTTCCGTGTATTTGATGCGTTGAATGACCCTCGCAATATGCAAGCGGCATTACAAGCGGTTAAAAAACACGGTGGACACGCACAAGGGACTCTGAGCTATACCACTAGCCCGGTACATACTTTAGAAACCTGGTTAGATGTTACTGAGCAACTATTGGAAATTGGCGTGGATTCTTTGGTGATCAAAGATATGTCGGGCATTTTGACGCCGATGGCGGCTTATGAATTAGTGAGCGAAATTAAAAAACGCTACGATGTGGAACTTCACTTACATTGCCACTCCACCACCGGTATGGCTGAAATGGCGTTGTTGAAAGCGATTGAAGCGGGTGTTGATGGCGTGGATACTTCTATTTCTTCAATGTCCGGCACTTATGGACACCCTGCAACAGAATCTATTGTGGCTACCTTACAAGGCACACCGTATGATACAGGATTAAATATTCCTGAATTAGAAAAAATTTCCGCTTATTTCCGTGATGTGCGTAAAAAATATGCGAAATTTGAAGGGCAACTGCGAGGCGTGGACAGCCGTATTTTAGTGGCTCAAGTGCCGGGTGGTATGCTCACTAACCTTGAGAGCCAATTAAAACAACAAAATGCGTCAGATAAACTTGATCTCGTATTACAAGAGATCCCTCGTGTACGTGAAGATTTGGGGAATATTCCACTTGTAACTCCAACCTCCCAAATTGTCGGCACGCAGGCAGTTATGAATGTGTTGATGGGCGAGCGTTACAAAACAATTGCGAAAGAAACCGCTGGGATTCTCAAAGGTGAATACGGTCGTACACCAGCACCGGTAAATAAAACGTTACAAGAAAGAGTGTTAGAAGGTGCAACGCCGATTACCGACCGACCTGCCGATCATATTCCACCGGAGCTAGATAAATTAGTAGCAGAAGTAACTGCTCAGGCAAAAGAAAAAGGTATCTCGCTTTCTGAAAACAGCATTGATGATGTATTGATTGTGGCGTTATTCCAACAAATCGGTTGGAAATATTTGGAAAACCGCAACAATCCATCAGCCTTTGAGCCAGTACCTAGTGCTGATGATGTAAAAGCTGCACCAGCTGCTGCACCAAAAGCCCAAGCACAATCCGGTTCTGCGGTTTACACCGTTGAACTTGAAGGCAAAGCCTTTGTGGTGAAAGTGAGCGAAGGAGGAGATATTACCAATATTGCTCCGACAACCGCCCCTACTCCAGCTCCACAAGCGGTCAATTCCGCTCAAAAACCTGCAAATGCCGAACCGGTCAATGCCCCAATGGCAGGTAACATTTTAAAAGTGGAAGTAAAAGAAGGGCAACAAGTTGCTGAAGGCGATGTGCTATTGATTCTTGAAGCAATGAAAATGGAAACCCAAATTTGTGCGGCGAAATCAGGCACAATTCAAGGCATTAATGTGAAACAGGGCGATGTGGTTGCCGTGAATGATACCTTAATGAGCATCGCATAGAGGTGATATATGGAAGGTATTATTGCACTCTTTAAAGGAATGGGCATTATGCACCTAGAGTGGGGGCAAGCCGTGATGATTGCGGTAAGCGTACTGCTACTCTGGCTTGCGATTGCCCGTAAATTCGAGCCACTGTTACTCGTCCCGATTGGCTTTGGAGGCTTGATGTCTAACATTCCCGAAGCCGGTTTGGCGATGACAGCTTTAGACAATTTGCTTCATAGCGGTACAGCGGAACAACTTGCCATTATTGCGGCGAAAGTCAATAGCACAAGCCTTGATGTTCACGCTATCAAAGACGCCATTGCTCTTGCTGCACCATCAGTTCAAAATGAATTGGAAATAATGGCTGGCGATATGGGCTACACTGCCGGTGTATTAGCATTATTCTATAAAGTGGCGATTGGCTACGGGGTTGCTCCACTCATCATCTTTATGGGGGTGGGAGCGATGACAGACTTTGGACCGTTACTCGCCAACCCAAGAATGCTATTACTTGGTGCCGCCGCTCAGTTTGGTATTTTTGCAACTGTTCTTGGAGCATTAGGCTTGAACTGGTTAGGCTTAATTGATTTTACCTTACCTCAAGCCGCAGCTATCGGCATTATCGGGGGAGCAGACGGTCCAACCGCTATTTATCTAGCAAGTAAACTTGCTCCTGAATTATTAGGTGCAATAGCAGTTGCAGCTTACTCTTATATGGCATTAGTGCCGCTTATTCAACCACCGATTATGAAAGCACTGACTACCGAGCAAGAACGCAAAATCAGAATGACACAGCTGCGTAATGTCAGCAACCGTGAAAAAATTATCTTCCCGATTGTGTTATTGCTATTAGTGGCTCTGCTATTACCTGATGCTGCACCATTACTCGGTATGTTCTGTTTCGGTAACTTGCTCCGCACCAGTGGCGTGGTAGAACGCTTAAACGATACAGCCCAAAATGCGTTGATTAACATCGTTACCATTTTCTTGGGCTTATCAGTTGGGGCGAAATTGGTTGCCGATAAATTCCTCCAACCGCAAACTTTAGGGATTTTAGTGCTAGGCGTAATTGCATTTGGCATTGGCACAGCAAGCGGTGTGATTATGGCGAAAATTATGAATCGCTTTAGTAAACACAAAATCAACCCACTCATCGGCTCGGCTGGTGTATCCGCCGTACCAATGGCGGCTCGTGTATCCAATAAAATCGGTCAAGAATATGACAAACAAAACTTCCTATTGATGCACGCAATGGGTCCAAATGTGGCTGGTGTAATCGGCTCAGCCATTGCAGCAGGTGTAATGCTGAAATATATTGCCAATATGTAACCGTTATTTGAAAGTACAAAAGTAAAAACAAGTCTCCGAGAATTTTCTTTCGGAGACTTTTTAATTTTGTTGATAATAATTCTCAAAAAGTTATTGACTTCTCAGTTGAGAACTATTATCATCAACTCACTTCAAAAATAATAGGTAATCACTCCAACTCTTTACGCCGTATTCCCCCACAAAATACGGCGTTTTTTTTGCTTATCCGCCAAAACCTCTATTAATTTCAATTCATACCGCTATAATAGAGCCATTTTTATTGATAAAAGAGAAGGAAGATCAATGACTCAATCTATCGAATCAACACTTGCCGAGCTTAAACGTGGTGTGGAAAATATCTATTCAGAAGAAGATTTAATTGCAAAACTTAAAGAAAATCGTCCGTTACGCATTAAATTAGGTGCAGACCCAACTGCACCGGATATCCACTTAGGACACACGGTAGTGTTAAACAAACTCCGCCAATTCCAACAATTTGGGCACGAAGTTTATTTCTTAATTGGTGATTTCACCGGTATGGTGGGCGATCCATCAGGTAAAAACTCTACCCGTCCGCCACTGAGTCGTGAAGATGTGTTACGCAATGCGGAAACCTACAAAGAGCAGATCTTCAAAATTTTAGACCTACAAAAAACCAAGATCGTATTCAACTCTGATTGGTTAGGTAAATTAGGCACGGAAGGAATGATCCGCTTAGCCTCAAATTACACAGTGGCTCGTATGCTTGAGCGTGAAGATTTCAAAAACCGTTTCACCAACCAGCAGCCGATTGCAATTCACGAATTTATCTATCCATTATTACAAGGACACGATTCCGTTGAATTAAAAGCAGATGTAGAATTAGGCGGTACAGACCAAACCTTCAACTTATTAGTAGGTCGTGAATTACAAAAATCTGCCGGGCAAAAACCGCAAGTGGCGATGACATTACCACTACTCGTTGGCTTAGACGGCGAGAAAAAAATGTCGAAATCACTTGGCAACTACATTGGCGTAACTGAAGCTCCAAACGAGATGTTTGGTAAAATTATGTCAATTTCTGATGATTTAATGTGGGATTGGTATAACTTACTTTCATTCCGTCCATTAGACGAAATCGCCCAATTAAAAGCAGATGTGGCAAACGGCAAAAACCCTCGTGATGTGAAAATTTTGTTAGCGAAAGAAATCATTGCCCGCTTCCACGACGAAGCCGCCGCTGATGCCGCAGAGCAAGAATTTATCAACCGCTTCCAAAAAGGGGCAATTCCGGATGAAATGCCTGAATTTACCTTTGAAGGCGAAATCGGCTTAGCCGCTCTATTAAAAGAGGCAGGACTTGTTCCATCAACCTCAGAGGCTATCCGCTCTGCCCAACAAGGCGGCGTGAAAATTGACGGTGAGAAAGTGGAAGATATGAAACAAAATGCTCAAAAGGGTACTTTTGTTTACCAAGTCGGAAAACGTAAGTTTGCTCGCATTACGGTGAAATAATCTCCCAATAAGCAAGAGGTCATAATTTGCAAATTTATTACAAATTATGACCTCTTCATTTTATAGTGATTTAAACGGAATTATTTAAATTCGTAACGTCGAATAGTTTTCACGTCTGAATCTTGCTTTTGGATCTCATCAGCAAGATGGATACGAGCACCTACTGCTGCATGAGCATCGTATTCACGTGTTAAAGTTACTACTTCACCGTTATCTCTTTGAATAGTCAATTCAACAACTTCCGGAGATACTTCTTTGCTAGATAATACAGTTGCATTACCTTTATCAGAGTACACATCAGCAGTACAAGCTGCTAAAGCGAAAGTTGCTAATACTGCTAAAGAAAGTTTTTTCATTATAATATATCCTCTAGGAAAAACTAAAAATTAAAGGAGAGATACATTCAGATCTGAGTTAGACCCTACAATTCTCACACGTTTGCCAGGCACAAAACCGTCTTCTTTCTTTTGAACTACAACGATTTCTTTACCATCATCTTTGCGAATCACCATTTCTAAAGAAGAAACTTGGCTCGCTTTTTGTTCTACTTGGCTACCGATTACAGAACCTGCAATCGCACCTACTGCTGTTGCAATAGCTTGACCTGTACCACCACCAACACCGCTACCTGCAATACCGCCTAATACGCCACCACCAACAGTACCAATTACACCTTGACTATCAGCTTGGATTTTAACATCACGCACAGATAAAATTGTACCATAAGAGATAGAGCGAGCTTCTTTGGCTTGTGATCCAGAATATACACTGCCACTATAAATATCTGTATTAGCACAACCAACTAACACAAAACTTGACATTAACGCCGCTGCTAAAGCTAATTTTTTCATTTTAATTCTCCGAAATACCAAAAAATTACATTTCTGACATAATTATGTTGTTTATATCATAAGGGTGCAGCTTTAGACAACAAAGATTACAAAAAGTTACATTTCTCAAACTCATCGCAATACTTGGATTCGGTAATCTTTCCCCTTCTACTTTCGGCTGGCTAATTTTTAATTTCAGATTGGAATTTTCTACCAAACCAAAGTGTGATAAAGCTCTTTCCACCCATTGCTCTGCATTTTCATCTGCTAAAATCGGGAATACTACCTCAATATGCTCCCAGCCTTCCTCAGGATAAACTTTATCTTTCGGGAAAGGGAGCTCAACAATCTTTACATTTTGTCCGCAAAATTTAACCGCTTGATCTAAGGTAAATAAACCAATCGGTCTGCCATTCACTTCGCTTTCCTTCAACAAGCTCGCCCCTTCTAATAAAAGGCTTTTCCATTGCTCGGCAGTTTCGTGTTGATTCATTCTGACCGCTAGATGATCGATTTGATAAAGGGATAAATCAATGCTGGCAATATCGGCAATTTGTTGAATTTTTTGCTCAAACTGAGATAAATCACCAAAACAAGCGGTCATTTTCTCGAAAAATTTTGCATTTTCTGCTATAATCTTGTCCATTTTTTTGTAAATCGAATTTAATAGGTTAAATCAGTGAATATTCAACAAATTCTATCAGATAAAATTAAACAGGCAATGATTGCAGCAGGGGCAGACGAAAATGTAGAACCGTTAGTGCGTCAATCAGGTAAACCGGAATTTGGCGATTATCAAGCCAATGGAGCAATGGGGGCAGCAAAAAAATTAGGCATGAACCCTCGTGAGTTTGCTCAAAAAATCTTAGATAACGCAGACTTAAACGGCGTTGCGGACAAATTAGAAATTGCTGGTCCGGGCTTTATCAACATCTTCTTAAACCAAAAATGGCTGGCTCAAAATGCCAATAGTGCATTACAAGCGGTCAATTTTGGGATAAAAACTGCAAATCCGCAGACTATTGTCATCGACTACTCTTCTCCAAACGTAGCAAAAGAGATGCACGTAGGGCATTTACGCTCAACCATTATTGGCGACGCAGTAGTTCGAACCCTTAAATTTCTAGGCAATAACGTGATTCGTGCCAACCACGTGGGCGACTGGGGAACCCAATTCGGTATGCTTATCGCTTACCTTGAAAAAATGGAAAACGAACACGCCAGTGAGATGGAATTAAGCGATTTGGAAGCCTTCTACCGAGCAGCTAAAGAGCATTATGATTCCGATGAAGTTTTTGCCGAAAAAGCCCGCAATTATGTGGTGAAATTGCAAAGTGGCGATAAGTATTGCTTAACGATGTGGAAAAAGCTCGTGGACATCACAATGCACCACAACCAAGAGAACTACAATCGCCTAAACGTAACCTTAACGGAAAAAGATGTAATGGGCGAAAGTCTTTACAACCCAATGTTGCCTGAAATTGTTGCCGACCTCAAAGCCAGAGGCTTAGCGGTGGAAGATGATGGTGCGTTGGTGGTGTTCTTAGATGAATTTAAAAACAAAGACGGCGACCCAATGGGCGTGATTGTGCAGAAAAAAGATGGTGGTTTCCTTTACACCACCACCGACATTGCCGCTGCAAAATATCGCTATGAAACCTTAAAAGCCGACCGTGCATTAGTGTTCTCCGACAGCCGCCAAGCCCAACATATGCAACAAGCGTGGTTAATTACCCGCAAAGCAGGCTATGTGCCGGAAGGTTTCAGCCTTGAACATCCATTCTTCGGAATGATGTTAGGCAAAGACGGTAAACCGTTTAAAACCCGCAGCGGTGGCACAGTTAAACTGAAAGATCTATTAGACGAAGCGGTAGAGCGTGCGGATAAACTGATTTCAGAACGTTCTACAGATTTAACCGCGGAAGAGAAAGCGGCAGTAGTGGAAGCTGTGGCAATCGGCTCGGTAAAATATTCCGATCTATCGAAAAACCGCACCACCGACTATGTGTTCGATTGGGACAATATGCTGACGTTTGAAGGCAATACTGCCCCTTATATGCAATATGCCTACACCCGTATTCGCTCAATTTTCGCCCGTGCCGGCATTAATGCCGACAGCTTAAATGCTAAAATTCAACTTAGCGAAGATAAAGAACGTACTTTAGCGGTGAAATTACTGCAATTTGAAGAAGCACTAAACGGAGTGGCAAAAGACGGTATGCCGCATATTCTCTGCCAATACTTATACGAATTAGCCGGCACATTCTCCAGTTTCTACGAGGCTTGCCCTATTCTCAATGCCGAAGAAAATGTGAAAAACAGCCGCTTAGCCTTAGCCGCATTAACCGCTAAGACTTTAAAACAAGGTTTGGATTTACTCGGTATTAAAACGGTAGAGAAGATGTAATTTCCGCAGGGCGAAAAATATTTCGCCCCTACAAGCGGTTATATTTTAGAAAAAATTTGCATCCGTAGGGGCAAATCATTATTTGCTTCTCAAAGATACAGCGGAACGAAATATTTTTCGCTCCAAGACCAAAGGATAACAAAATGAAATTTATTGACGAAGCCCTGATTCGTGTTGAAGCAGGCGATGGCGGAAACGGCTGTGTGAGTTTTCGCCGTGAAAAATATATCCCGAAAGGCGGACCGGACGGTGGCGATGGTGGCGATGGTGGCGATGTTTACTTAATCGCAGATGAAAACCTTAACACCCTGATCGACTACCGCTTTGAAAAACGTTATGCTGCAGGGCGTGGTGAAAACGGTCGCAGTGCAGGCTGTACCGGTCATCGTGGTAACGACATCACCTTGCGTGTGCCAGTCGGAACCCGTGCGATTGACAACGACACCCAAGAGGTGATCGGCGATTTAACCCGCCACGGAATGAAAATGTTGGTGGCAAAAGGCGGCTATCACGGCTTGGGCAACACTCGTTTCAAATCTTCGGTAAACCGTGCTCCACGCCAAAAAACCAACGGCACACCGGGCGAGAAACGTGATTTATTGTTAGAGTTAATGCTGCTTGCCGATGTGGGAATGCTCGGCTTGCCGAACGCCGGTAAATCAACCTTTATCCGCAGCGTCTCTGCCGCCAAACCGAAAGTGGCAGATTATCCGTTCACTACCCTTGTGCCAAGTTTAGGCGTGGCTCGTGTGGGGGCAGATCGCAGCTTCGTGGTTGCCGATATTCCGGGCTTGATCGAGGGTGCAGCGGAAGGGGCTGGCTTAGGTATCCGCTTCCTCAAGCACTTAGAGCGTTGCCGCATTCTAATTCACCTTGTGGATATTATGCCGATTGATGAAAGCGACCCGGCTCACAATATTTCAGTCATTGAATCTGAGCTTTACCAATACAGCGAAAAACTCTCCGAAAAACCGACTTGGTTAGTGTTCAACAAAATCGACACCATCGGCGAAGAAGAAGCCGCTGAACGAGCCAAAGAGATTGCCGAGCAAATCGGCTGGGAAAGCGATTATTACCTAATCTCCGCTGCTACCGGTCAGAACGTGCAAAATCTTACCCGTGATATTATGGATTTCATTGAAGCGAATCCGCGTGAAGTGGAAGAAGAAAATAAAGCAGCGGATGAAGTGAAATTCAAATGGGAAGACTACCACAACGAAGCCATGCAAAATGCAGTGGAAGAAGATTGGGATGACGACTGGGACGATGATTGGTCTGAAGAAGACGATGAAGGCGTAGAGTTTATTTACGAACGTCGTTAATTTAAGTACAAGCGGTTGTTTTTAACTGGAAATTTGCAAATTTCTGAGGTAAAACAACCGCTTGTGTTTTTAAGGAAAGCTTATGCTCACATCAGAATCTTGCGATTTATTTAATATTCCGTTCTTCCAATTTGCTCAGCTGAAAAAATATTGCCCCGAGGAAATTCCGCGTATTAAGGCGGATTATAAAACCCATTGGGAAATTTGGAAGAACCTGCATCTTGAAATCCACCGTCAGCTAGGGCAGCCTTTTAGCGAGCCACATATTGAGCGTTGGTGCAACGGCTGGCAAGTTAGGGCTCACTTTTTTGCCTATTACAAATATGAATTTAACCAAAATTCGGCAGCGATTATTTCCGTCATTCTTAACCGCCGCAGGTTGCAGGTGAGCCTTGATTGGCATTGCTATCGGGCTGACCGCTCGCAGATTAACGTGCATCAATATAATCAATGGTGGGAAGATTTAGATCGAGAACGCTTTGCCGATTTTGATGTTTGGAACGGAAGTGAGAGTGAATATGCTGATTTCCGCCAAGTAAAAACCTTTTCCGAAAACGAATTTGCCTTAAAAGATGAAGAAGATTTTTGGTGTATCGGGAGAAATTTAGAAAAGGATGATTTAGATAAAACGGATGTAGTAGAGTTTATTTATCAGGCAATTCGAGATCTGCTGCCGCTTTATGAAAAGTGTCATCAATAGATAAAACAAAAGGACTAAGCCGTTAAGCTTAGTCCTTTAAATTTATGCCGTTGCAACATCTTTATTTTGTAGACGTAAACGATAGCGTTTGTCCATCATACAGAGTAATCCTCCCAACCCCATAAAGAGTCCGCCAATCCAAATCCAGCGGATAAACGGTTTATAATATAAGCGAACCGCCCAAGAATTATCTTCAAGTTTTTCTCCTAATGCAGCGTAGAGGTCGCGAGTGAAGCCCCAGTCGATAGCCGCTTCAGTCATTCCCATTTTACTGACGTTATAAAAACGTTTTTCTGCATTGAGTGTGGCTTCATACTTGCCGTTGTGGGTAATTTCAAGCTCAGCCGTACCGCCTTGATAGTTTGCACCATCGGTAATTTTGATGCCTTTAAATTCAAATTGATAATCTAAAATTTCAGCTTTATCACCCACATTCATTCTCACATCTCGTTCGACACTGAAGTTTTGGCTAAAGGTAATACCAAATACCGTCATCGCCACACCGAGATGAGCTAACACCATTCCCCAATGTGAGCGGGAAAGCTTGAATAATCCAGCAAAGAATGAATGACGGTGCGTAGCTCGTTGTTGCAATTCATATAAGCTCAATAATACGATAAAGACCGACATCATTGTGCCAAGCACAACGCTTACGGTAATCGTATTGCGGAATAGATAAGGAAGAGCAAAGCCAAGCAAAGCCATTAAAATCAAGGTAATAATTACTGGTTTACGAATGACAGAAACTTGGTCTCGACGCCATTTCACAAGCGGTCCAATTCCCAGCACAAATGCAAAAGGCACCATTAAAATCATAAACATTTGGTCAAAGAACGGTGCACCAATTGAGATTGTACCTAAACCGATTTGCTTATGAACAAGCGGTAATAAAGTCCCCAAGAATACTACCGATAAAAATGCCATCAATAAAATATTATTGATTAATAACATTGTTTCACGCGAATAGCGTTCGTAGTTATCAAGACTTTTAATTTGCGAGCCTTTAAACGCATATAACAATAATGAACCACCTACTACCACAACTAGATAAGCCAAGATATATAGCCCTCTCGTTGGGTCTGATGCGAAAGCGTGAACTGAAACTAAAATACCTGAACGAACTAAGAATGTTCCCACTAAACAGAGGGAGAAGGCGAGAATGGCTAATAACACCGTCCACGCTTTAAATGTGCCACGCTTTTCAGTTACCGCTAATGAGTGAATTAATGCCGTACCGGCAATCCACGGCATAAGTGAAGCATTTTCCACCGGGTCCCAGAACCACCAGCCCCCCCAGCCGAGTTCGTAATATGCCCACCAAGAGCCTAGCACGATACCGAGCGTTAAAAACACCCACGCTGCCATTGTCCAAGGACGAGACCATCTAGCCCAAGCGGTATCTAAACGACCCGTCATTAATGAAGCAATCGCAAAGGCGAAGGCAACCGAGAACCCTACATACCCCATATAAAGCAGCGGCGGGTGGAAAATTAAGCCCACATCTTGCAACATTGGGTTTAATTCTTTGCCATCAACCGGGAAATTCGGGAATGTGCGATCAAACGGGTTGGAAGTAAAAATCACAAACACCAAAAAGCCGATGCTGATCATCCCCATTAAACCTAACACACGAGCAACTGCATCTTCCGGCATTTTACGAGTAAAAGTCGCAACCCCTATCGACCAAAGCGAAAGCAACCAAACCCAGAGTAAGAGCGAGCCTTCGTGAGCACCCCATACGGCAGAAAGGCGATATTGAAGGGGTAAACGACTATTTGAGTTATTTACCACATATTGCACAGTAAAATCGTTTACCGCAAATAAGTAAAATAATGAACCAAAAGAGACGGTTAAAGCTAAAAACATCGCCCACGTCATTGGTCTGGCTAGGGCAATTAAAGTGCTATTATGTTTTTCTGCCCCCCAAATCGGCAGAATGGCTAATAACACAGAAATAGCTAAGGCAAGTGCCAAAGCATAATTGCCTAATTCCGCAATCATTTAGTTTCCCCTTGCATATTAGCTTTTTGGGCTTCGGCTTCGGCTTCCGCTTTCATTTTGCGATCAGTTTCTGATTCGCCTTTTAAATCTTGCTCTGAAACACCCGATTTTTTATGTTGATCTTTCAACTTATCGCCCAATTCCGGTGGCATATAGTTTTCATCGTGTTTTGCCAATACTTCGGTTGCTTTTAAACGTGTTGGCTCAATGAGCACGCCCTGTGCCACAATACCCTGCCCTTCACGGAATAAATCCGGCAAAATACCTTCGTATTCTACCGTAATAGAAGGTCCAACATCATTTAAATCAAACACCACTTTTAAAGTTTTATCATCACGCTTGACCGTATCTTCCACAACCATTCCGCCAACACGAATACGCTGCCCGACTTCCGGTTTTTGTTTAGGATCATCATTTTTACCATTGACAATTTCAGATGGTGTGTAGAAAAGATCGATATTTTGGCTTAACGCATAAAGTGTCAATCCTGCTGCCACAGAAAGCCCAAGCAATACTGAAAGTACTACTTTCAATCTTGATTTTCGTCTTGGATTCATCGTAATCACCCTTAAAAATAAATGCTTAAAATAAATGCTATTGCATTAAAAAATTAAAAATATAACCAACTATAAGCATAACAAAAAATCGCAAAACATTCCCTAAATTTGAAGGAAGTTTTGCGATTTCTCAAACCAAATACCTATAAAGAAGTATTAATGCGATATTTGCAAAATTTTAACGTTTTTTAACCGCTTGTATTGCCTATTAAAGTGGTTGTTTAAGCTTTTCTTCTCTTGCCAGCTCTTTTTTCGCTTGAGCTAAAATTGCCTTGTGTTCACGGCGGCTTAACCAAATCAGTACTCCCATTGCAATAAAGGTAATGGCATAAGAGAGCCAAACATAGAAACCGTAACCACCCATTGCGAAAAATTCGCTAATTGATTCAAATTGAAAAGTCATCTCTATCTCCTACTTTCTTACACTGCTTTTGCTAAATTTTTAACCCAAGGGCGATTACGTTCATCTTTTAATAATGCGATACGATAACGCCAAATACTAAACCACACAGTAAAAATCAATGAGCCAAAAATCGCCAGTAATAACGGAATGAGCATTTCGACCGCCATTGACGGCTTGTCAAGCTTAGTAATGGTTGCACCTTGATGCAGCGTGTTCCACCACTCTACCGAGAAGTGAATAATCGGCAGGTTAATTACCCCAACCACCGAAAGCACCGCAGCAGCTTTTGCCCCAGTCTGTTTATCTTGAAAGGCTGAGTAAAGAGCCATCACGCCAATATAAAGGAAAAAAAGCACTAAGGCAGAAGTTAAGCGAGCATCCCACACCCACCAAGTTCCCCACATCGGTTTGCCCCAAATTGCCCCTGTGGCAAGCGAAATAAAGGCGAACACCAAGCCAATCGGTGCCATTGAAATCATCGCCAAATTCGCTTGGCGAATTTGCCAAACTAAAGCAACTAAGCCCGCTACTGCCATTGAGCCATATACACCCATCGACCAAATCGCCCCCGGCACGTGAATAAAGATAATACGGTAGCTATCGCCCTGTTGGTAATCTTTCGGTGCGTAAGCAAGCCCCCACACAAAAGCCACCGCTAACATAATTAAACTTAACCAACCCAAAAACGGTTGGATTTTCCCTAGCAAATGATACTGTGTTTCAGATTTTGCGTAAGGGTGTAACCATTTCCACATAGAAAAACTCCGTAATAAATGAAATGTTTATTTACTTATTTTTGTAAAATTACTGCTTTCAAATCTAGTTCAAACTAATCCTTAACGCCCCTGCAATCGCAAATGGCGAAAAAGTTAAAGTAACCGCTAAAATTGCACCGATAATCGCAAGTTGTCCGCTGTAGCCCATATTCAGGGTAGCGGCTTCAAGCACTGCGGCGGCAAAAATTAATACCGGTAGAAATAACGGTAAAATCAATAGGCTTAACAAAGTACCACCTTTGCGTAATCCTACAGTCAATGCCACGCCAATTGCCCCTAAGCAGCTTAAAATCGGTGTGCCGAGTAATAATGTCATCACTAACGCCCACCAAACGTGGGTTTCTAGCGAGAGCAAAATTGCCGCAATGGGGGAAAGTAAAATCAACGGCAAGCCGGTTAAAATCCAGTGAGCAATCACTTTCGCCAATGCCACTTGCGGTAAACCTAACGGCAATAACATTAATTGTTCAAGTGAGCCGTCTAAATAATCATCTCGAAATAAACGTTCAAACGAAAGCAATGCAGAAAGGAGTGCCGCTACCCACGCAATGCCACCGGCAATTTTGCCCAATAATTCAGGATTTGGTCCCATTAAAATCGGGAATACAGTAATCACCATTAAAAAAAACCAAAGCGGATTTAAAATTTCCGATGGTTTGCGAAAGGCAATGGTTAATTCACGCTGAATAATGCTAAATAAAATCATACTTTAAATTGATCTAAAGAAATAATAGCAACTTTATCGCTCTCTGCTGCTTGATGGCTGGTAAAAATGACTAATCCGCCTTTGGCACAATGTTGCTCAATATGAGCAATTAAATCTGCTACCCCTTTTTTATCAATGGCGGTAAAAGGTTCATCTAAAATCCAAAGTTTAGCTTGGGTCAGCCATAATTTAGCCAACGCAACACGGCGTTGTTGCCCTGCTGATAATTGAGAGCAAAGCAAATCTTCTCGCCCGATAAGGGAAACTTTATTTAACGCCTCCCACAACGCTTCGTCATCTTGCGGCAGTTGTTGAATTTTTTGGAAAAAGCGTAAATTCTCCCACGCAGTCAGCTCCGGTTTCACACCCGAATAATGACCTAAATAAAAGAGTTCCGAATAATATTCATCACGTTGCTTTTGAATGGGAATATCGTTCCACAGCACTTCGCCTTCAGCAGGTAATGAAAGCCCGGCTAAAATACGTAATAGACTGGTTTTACCGATGCCGTTATGCCCTTCAATCTGCACCCAATCGCCACTGTTTACAGTAAGATTACACCCTTCAAATAAACGGGTTTCACCTCGCTCACAAGCGATATTCTGTAGTTTAAGCTGATATTGGGGTGTTTGCTTCATCATAACTCAATGGGTAAAAAATGTTAGCTGAAGTGTAACACAAGCTATTCTTTTAACGTAGCAAATAAGTTACTTATTTAGAGGTAGCAAGCGGTCAAATTTGCAAAAATTTTTGCAAATTTTGATAAGAATCAAACCGCTTGTTACAGAGAAAGGGCTTCCTTCACAAAAGGAATGGTTAATTTTCGTTGGGCTTGTAAAGATGCGTGATCTAATTTATCTAATATTTTGGACAATTCTTCCAAATCAGACCCTATTTTTTTCAGCAGAAAATGAGCAACTTCATCGGATAACTCAATTCCTTTTTGATGTGCATTGGCTTGCAAAATATGGCATTTTTGTTCGTCAGTGAGATCACTTAATTGATACACTTCTCCCCACGTTAAACGGGAGCGTAAGTCCGGCAATTTAATATTTAATTGATGAGGCGGGCAATTCGCACTGATTAACAACAAGGTTTTTATACCATCACTAAATAATCCCTGCTGTTCTCGAATTTGATTGAATAAGTTGAAAATTGCCAGCTCCCATTCCTCATCACCTGCAATAGCTTGAATATCATCTAAACAAATCACATTCAGTAGCTCGGCGTTATCTAAAACCAACGGTGAGAAATAATGAGCTTTTGTTAAAGGAATGTAACTTGAGGTTTGCTGGTTTAAAAGAAAGTGATTGCTCACGGCTTTTAACAAATGACTTTTACCACAACCTTTTTCGCCCCAAATATAGAAAAACGGCTGTTGTACATCGGCAAAATTCCGTTTGAGAGATTCAAGCAACACTTCACTATTCTCTGCGTAAAAATTATCGAAAGTGTCTTCATCAATTTGATAAATCGGTAGAGGTAACTGCAAAAATATTCCTTAAAGCCAGCCATCAAAAACTTTGTAAGAATATCGGAAAACTGCCGTTTTGAGAAGTGGAAATTGCTCAATCAAATTTCATTTGTAAATTTTGATAAAGTCCTACCTCTATTTGTTAAAAAAAGATTGCAGTTCGCTAAAAAAATTGTATATTCAAAACTTCACATAAAAAAAGTAATTCAATCTATAAATAAAACTCAAGGAGTGAAAATGAAACACCTAGCTAAACTTTCGTTAATTGCAATGGCGGTTGCAGGTTCTGCAACTGCAATGGCTGCACCAAAAACCTTCGTCTATTGCTTAGAAGCATCGCCTTCAGCAATGAGCCCTGTTCTTGTAACAGACGGTGCAAGCCTTGATGCCAACGCTCGTCCTATCTATAACAAATTGGTGGACTTTGCAGAAGGCACAACCGATGTTATCCCATCATTAGCAGAAAAGTGGGATATCTCTGAAGATGGTAAAATTTATACTTTCCACCTACGTAAAGGTGTAAAATTCCACGACAACAAAGAATTCAAACCAAGCCGTGAATTAAACGCTGATGACGTGGTATTCTCAATCAACCGTCAGCTTGATCCAAACCACCCATTCCATAAAGTATCAGGTGGCAACTATGAATACTTTGTCGGTATGGATATGCAAAATATCATTGAAAAAGTGGAAAAAGTGGACGATCACACAGTTAAAATCAGCTTAAAAGTGCCAAATGCCCCGTTCTTAGCAAACTTAGCAATGGACTTTAACGCAGTTTATTCTGCTGAATATGCCGAACAATCATTAAAAGCAGGTAAACCGGAGCGTATTGATACTAACCCAATCGGTAGCGGTCCGTTCCAATTTGTTGATTACCAAAAAGACTCAACCGTCCGTTACAAAGCTTTTGAAAACTACTGGCAGGGTAAAGCAAAAATTGACCGTTTAGTGTTTGCGATTACACCAGATGCGTCTGTACGTTTAGCCAAATTACAAAAAGGCGAATGCCACGCAATGCCATATCCTAACCCTGCGGATGTTGAAGCACTTAAAAAAGATGCCAACATTGAGTTAATGAGCCAATCTGGTATGAACGTAGGTTATCTTGCATTGAACTCATCAATTAAACCGTTAGATAATCAAAAAGTTCGCCAAGCCTTAAACCACGCAGTAAACAAACAAGCGATTGTGGATGCGGTGTATCAAGGTGCCGGTCAAGTGGCGAAAAACCCTATTCCACCAACAATGTGGAGTTACAATGACGCTGTTCAAGACTATGACTATAACCCTGAAAAAGCCAAAGCGTTATTAAAAGAAGCAGGCTTTGAGAACGGCTTTACCACAGAACTTTGGGCAATGCCGGTATCTCGCCCGTACAACCCGAACGCTCGCCGTATGGCTGAACTTATCCAGGAAGACTGGAAAAAAGTGGGCGTGAATGCGAAAATCGTAAGTTACGAATGGGGTGAATACCTCAAACGTTTACGTCAAGGCGAAGCAGCAACTTCAATGATTGGTTGGACAGGCGATAATGGCGACCCGGATAACTTCCTGAACACACTATTAAGCTGTTCAGCGGTTGAAGCTGGTTCAAACTACTCAAAATTCTGCCACAAACCGTTTGAAGACGTAGTGCTTGGTGCGGCTCAAGAAAGCGACAAAGCAAAACGTACAGAGCTTTACAAACAAGCACAAGTTATCTTCAAAGAGCAAGCTCCTTGGATTACCATTGCTCACTCAACCGTTTACTTCCCGGTTCGTAAAGAAGTAAAAGGTTATGTAATGAGCCCGTTTGGCTTACATAACTTCTATAATGTAGAGCTTGCGGATAAATAATCTGCCTGCAAGCGGTCAATTTTGCGAATTTTTTTACAAATTTGACCGCTTGTTCTCCCCTCTTTAGCAAAGAGGGGCAGGGGGAGATTTGGTAGCAACGATTTGCGAAATGGGAGAATGAAAAGATCTCTTTGAATGATTATTTATTTTCTCCGGCAATGACTTCTGTCAAATCTCCCCTAATCCCTCTTTTCTAAAGAGAGGAATCAGATCGAGAGGTCAGATAACCCTTTATAAAATCCCAACATATTAGAGATTTTGAATGTTTCAATTTATTCTTAAACGCGTATTAATGGTGATTCCCACCTTTATCGCAATTACTTTAATTACTTTTGCCCTTGTGCATTTTATTCCCGGTGATCCAATTGAGATCCGAATGGGAGAGCGTGGATTGTCGCCTGAAGTTCATCAACAAATGATGGAACAGCTTGGCTTAAACCGACCATTGTTTGAGCAGTACATCAGCTATATCAGCGGTGTGCTACAAGGTGATCTTGGCAGGTCGTTTCGTAACAACGAACCTGTACTGAAAGAATTTTTTACCCTTTTCCCTGCAACTGTTGAGTTGGCATTTTTTGCATTGTTATGGTCGCTCATTTTAGGGATCTTCTTAGGCGTGATTGCAGCGGTTAAAAAAGAGTCGTGGATTTCGCATACAGTTACCACGCTTTCTCTGACAGGTTACTCTATGCCGATTTTCTGGTGGGGCTTAGTGCTAATCCTTTATTTTTCTACCCCGCTGGGTTTACCCGCTTCGGGACGTTTACCGTCTGAATATTGGATTGAAGCCGAAACAGGTTTTATGCTGATTGATACTTGGCGTTCAGACGAACCGGGGGCATTTTTAGCAGCGATAAAATCATTAATTTTACCTGCTATTGTACTGGGTACAATTCCGCTTGCGGTGATTACCCGAATGACGCGTTCTTCAATGCTTGAAGTTCTGGGCGAAGATTATATATGCACCGCAAAAGCTAAAGGCTTGAATACCACTCGCATTGTGATTGTTCATGCCCTGAGAAATGCGTTAATTCCAGTAGTAACCGTTGTTGGTTTGATTGTAGGGCAACTTTTGTCCGGGGCAGTTTTAACCGAAAATATTTTCTCGTGGCCTGGCATCGGTAAATGGATTATTGATGCCATCAACAGCCGTGATTACCCTGTGTTACAAGGCTCTGTATTAATCATAGCCACTATTATTATTTTAGTTAATTTAACCGTAGATTTAATATACGGTATTGTAAACCCAAGAATCCGCCATTCATAACAAGGTTTCAAGCGGTTAATTTTGCTTATAAATTTGCAAAAAGTATCTAAAAACCAACCGCTTGTTCTCTAGGATTTGGGATCTTTTTATTTTTGGAGTGATGAATGTCTTCAATAACATTATCTGCACCTAAACCAAAAACACCATTGCAGGAGTTTTGGTACTATTTTTGTCAAAATCGAGGTGCATTAATCGGACTTACCTTTATTGCAATTGTCTTTGTTGCCTGCGTGTTCGCACCTTGGGTTGCCCCATTTGACCCAATTGAGCAAAACCGTAGTGCATTACTACTCCCTCCGGCTTGGTTTGAAGGGGGAAATTCCGCTCATTTACTCGGTACTGATGATATCGGGCGTGATATTCTGTCTCGTATTATTTACGGTGCAAGATTATCCGTCTTTATCGGCTTAATCATTGTACTACTTTCTTGCGTATTCGGGGTAATTTTAGGCTTAATCGCGGGCTATTACGGCGGTATGCTTGATATTATCATTATGCGATTTGTAGATATTATGCTTGCCATTCCAAGCCTACTTTTAACCATTGGGGTAGTAACCATTCTTGGTCCATCACTCACCAATGCAGCAATTGCCATTGCGGCAGTATCCATTCCAAGCTATGTGCGTTTAACTCGTGCTCAAGTATTAAGTGAGAAAAACCGTGATTATGTAACCGCTTCCCGTGTAGCTGGTGCAAGTGTGTTCCGCTTAATGTTTGTGGTTATCTTACCAAACTGCTTAGCTCCACTGATCGTTCAAATGACAATGGGGATTTCAAATGCGATTTTAGAACTTGCCGCACTCGGCTTTTTAGGCATTGGGGCTCAGCCCCCAACACCTGAACTGGGTACGATGTTGGCAGAATCACGTGGCTTTATGCAATCCGCAAACTGGTTAGTTACCATTCCGGGACTGGCGATTTTATCACTTGTATTAGCATTCAACTTAATGGGCGATGGCTTGCGTGATGCACTCGATCCAAAACTCAAACAATAGGAGAGACAAGATGGCATTATTAACTGTTAATCAGCTTTCCGTCCATTTTGGCGATGAAAAAACGCCATTTAAAGCGGTGGATCGCGTAAGCTACGAAATCAATGAAGGCGAAGTATTAGGCATTGTAGGAGAATCAGGTTCGGGTAAATCGGTCAGTTCATTAGCGATTATGGGCTTAATTGACTTTCCCGGTCGTGTAATGGCTGAAAATTTACACTTTAATGGTAATGATCTGTTGGCATTAAAACCAAAGGAAAAACAACAAATTGTGGGTGCGGACGTGTCTATGATTTTCCAAGATGCAATGACCAGCCTCAACCCAAGCTACACCGTAGGCTATCAGATTATGGAAGCGTTGAAAGTCCATCAAGGTGGTTCAAAAGCAAGTCGCCGTGAGCGAGCCATTGAGTTACTCAAAATGGTCGGAATTCCCGATCCTGAATCTCGTTTAGAGGTTTATCCGCATCAACTTTCGGGCGGTATGAGCCAGCGAGTGATGATTGCAATGGCAATTGCCTGTAACCCTAAATTATTAATTGCTGATGAGCCAACAACCGCATTAGATGTAACCATTCAAGCACAGATCATCGACTTACTGTTAGAATTACAACGCAAAGAAAATATGGCGTTAATTCTCATTACCCACGATCTCGCCCTTGTTGCGGAAGCGGCTCATCGCATTATCGTAATGTATGCCGGACAAGTAGTTGAAGAAGGCAAAGCGGCGGAAATTTTCAGCTCGCCACTTCACCCTTACACCCAAGCATTGCTGAAAGCATTACCTGAATTTGCCGAAGGGAAATCCCGTTTGCAATCTCTACCGGGTGTTGTACCGGGCAAATATGACCGACCACAGGGTTGTTTACTCAATCCTCGTTGCCCTTATGCAACGGATAAATGCCGTCAAATTGAACCGGAGCTACATACATTAAACGGTCGCCAAGTGAAATGTCATACACCACTAACACTCGCAGGCACACCACTTGCATTTGAACAACATCTGAGAGGTTAAAATGAGCGATTTGCAAAAAAATGATAAAAACGCACCGCTTCTCGATGCGATTAATCTAAAAAAATATTACCCCGTTAAAAAAGGAATGTTCGCACCGCCAAAGCTAGTTAAAGCAGTGGATGGCGTATCATTTACGCTTGAGCGTGGCAAAACATTGGCAATTGTAGGCGAATCGGGCTGTGGAAAATCAACGTTGGGGCGAATGCTCACAATGATTGAAAGCCCAACTGAAGGCGAATTATTCTATAACGGACAGAATTTCTTAGTAAATGATAAAGAAACTGCTCAGCTACGCCGTAAAAAAATTCAAATTGTATTCCAAAATCCATATAGCTCTCTCAATCCTCGCAAAAAAGTAGGAGCAATTTTAGAAGAGCCGTTGTTAATTAACACCGAATTGTCGGCAAAAGAACGTAAAGATCGCGTGTTAGAAATGATGGCAAAAGTGGGGTTAAAACCTGAGTTCTACGACCGCTATCCACATATGTTCTCGGGTGGACAACGCCAGCGAATTGCAATTGCTCGTGGCTTGATGCTACAGCCTGACATTGTAGTTGCTGATGAACCGGTTTCCGCATTAGACGTTTCGGTTCGAGCCCAAGTGCTTAACTTGATGATGGATCTGCAAGAAGAAATGGGGCTGTCTTATGTCTTTATTTCTCACGATTTATCCGTTGTTGAGCACATTGCTGATGAAGTGATGGTGATGTATTTAGGTCGCTGTGTTGAACAAGGCGATACTAAAACGATTTTTAGTAATCCTCGCCACCCTTATACCCAAGCATTGCTTTCAGCAACACCACGTTTAGATCCAAATCAACGTCGTGAACGCATTAAGCTAACAGGCGAATTACCAAGCCCACTTAAGCCACCAAAAGGTTGTGCTTTCAATGCTCGCTGCCGTTTTGCAACGGATCTATGCCGTGTCAGCCAGCCAGATCTCAAAACCTATGCAGATGGCACTCGCATCGCCTGCTTTGTGGTAAATGAGTAATAACAAGCGGTTTAATTAAAATGAAAAGGGCTGAACTAGATTAAGTTCAGCCCTTTTGCTTGACACTACATTATCGTTGAACGACCTTTATTTAAGATCTTAGTTAAAACATTTTCCGCAGATTGTTCTAGCTGTGAGCCGATTTTCTGGCTCAATTTTTTCTTCTCTTTGTATTTTAATTCAATTACCTCTTTCTCAGAGATTGCATTTAAAATAAGATCATCACTGGTTGCAATTTCATCAACCAAATTCAGCTCAATCGCCTGCTTACCAAACCAATGCTCGCCTGTTGCTACTTTTTCAATATCTAATTGTGGGCGGTGTTGAGCGACAAATTGTTTGAACAATAAATGGGTTTCTTCCAATTCTTGTTGGAATTTTTGCTTACCTTTCTCTGTATTTTCGCCGACTAAAGTTACTGTACGTTTATATTCGCCTGCTGTCATCACATCCACATCAATATCGTGTTTTTTCAGGAAACGATGAATATTTGGCACTTGAGCTACAACCCCCACCGATCCAATTACCGCAAAAGGAGCAGCAACAATTTTATTTGCCACACAAGCCATCATATAACCTCCACTTGCAGCAACTTTATCTACTGCTGCAATTAAAGGAATATTGCGATCACGCAAGCGTTGTAACTGTGAAGCTGCTAAGCCATAACCGTGAACCACGCCCCCCGGACTTTCCAACTTCAGCAAAACCTCATCTTTTTCAGGATCGGCAAGGCTAATCACCGCATCAATTTCTCGGCGTAGAGAATTAACCTCGTGTGCCATCATATCGCCATTAAAATTCAGTACAAACAAGCGAGATGGGGCTTCTCCGCTTGTTCCCCCTTCTTTTAAACGCTTCTTCTCAAATTTTGCCTTCTCTTTCTCTGCTTTTTTCTCTTGCTTTTCTTGATGCTTTAGCTCTGCTTCACTCAAGAAAAATCCTGCAAGCGATTTTTGTTGTTCCTTATATTTTTTTGTTAAATTTGTAATGGATACTGTACCATTTCCAGTTTGTTTTTTGGATTCCAAAATCAACATCACAACCACTGCAACAATACCGAAAACCGTTAATAATTCTAATAAGAAAATCCCATAATTAAGTAAAACTTCTTTCCACATACATCTTCCCTTTTGCAAAAAAATTAATAAATATGACCGCTTGTAGAATAATTTAATAAATCAACAACCGCTTGAGCTGCTTGCTCATCTGCATTACATTGAATTGACCTGTGTAGCTCAACAAATCGCTGTTTTAAATCCGCTTTCTTAGCTTGGTTTTCCATATCCTCTGCGAGGAAAACCGTTAAATGGTTTGCCAAATTCTCCGGATTACACTCCTCTTGGATTAGCTCTGGCACAAGAAGTTCTTGAGCAAGTAAATTAGGTAGAGAAATATAATCCGTCTTTACCAGCCTTTTTGCCAGCCAATAAGTAAGCGGTTTCATTTTATAGCCAACTACCATTGGAGATTTACACAACATTGCCTCTAATGCGGCCGTGCCGGACGCTAAGAGCGTACATTCCGCTGCAATCATCGCTTCACGAGCCTTGCCTTGAATAATATTAAGTTCTAGCTCTGGAGCGATTTGTGCTTTAATCTCATTAAATTGTGCAATTCGCTTTTTATTAACCATTGGCACTAAGAATTGCAAATCAGGAAAGCGAGCCTTTAGAAGCTGAGCGGTTTTTAAAAATGGTTCAGCTAAAAACTGAATTTCACTCCCTCTGCTTCCCACCAAAATAGCCATATAACGTTTGCTTTCATCAATATTGAGCGATAAACAGGCTTGTGAACGCTCCGGCTCTAACGGAATCGCATCTGCCATTGTATGACCAATAAAACGGCAAGGCACATTAAACCTATCATAGAATGCCTTTTCAAACGGCAGAAATGCCAATACCAAATTAGTTGCTCTGGCAATTTTAAACACTCGCTTTTGACGCCACGCCCACACCGATGGGCTCACATAATGAATAGTTTTAATGCCACTCGCTTTAAGTTTTTCTTCAACAGTTAAATTGAAATCCGGTGCATCAATACCGATAAAAATATCAGGCTTTACTTGAAGCATTTCATCAATCACTTGTTTACGGCGTTTAAGTAATCTTGGAAGATGTTTAACCACCTCAGCTAAACCCATAACCGAAAGTTCCTCCATATCAAACAAAGTCTCGCAACCCGCTGATATCATTCGTGGACCGGCTACGCCAATAAAACGAGCACTTGGATAATGCATTTTTAATGCTTTAATTAGGCCTGCTCCGAGAATATCGCCAGATACTTCCCCTGCAACTAGAGCAATAATAGGTGATTTGTTTTTCATAGTTAGATTTATAAAAAAGGAATATTTAAATTCTGCCATTATAGCCAATCATTATAAAAACTGATAAAAAAATATTGTGCTAATGCTACAGGAGTAAAATATAATTTAATGCCATTTTAAATTGAAGAGTTAAATTTTCTTTTGCAACTTTCCCCGAAAACTCAACCGCTTGCAACCTCATTTCAGGTAACAATCGGTCATTTTTATACCTTATTTTGCAAAATAACCTTCTATGCTATGGTTATGGTTATGGTTATGGTTATGGTTATGGTTATGGTTATGGTTATGGTTATGGTTATGCTAAGATAAAAAACAAAAACCCCTAAGTATCTCTACTTAGGGGCTCTTTATGCCTTGTTTATTTATGTTTATATCTTCGTTCTTTTCTTCTGTCTCTTCCGCTTTCGCTTCAAATTAATAACCCGACGATGCTCTACTCTCACATGGCGAATCACCACACTACCATCGACGTTACTGTGTTTTACTTCTGAGTTCGGAATGGAATCAGGTAGAACCACAGCACTATTGTCGTCGGGAAAATCCGTTAAAATCTAAAAACAAGCTGTTACTTTGAGTATGCTTTCTCTGTTCGTCTTTTCTTTGTTTGTCTTCTGTTTAGTCTTTACTCTACTTCGCTTCTCGTCTTTCTCGCTTTCGCTTCCAAAAACACTTGAGCGTTGTATAGTTAAGCCTCTCGGGCAATTAGTACGTGTTAGCTCAACGTATCACTACGCTTACACACCACGCCTATCTACGTCGTAGTCTCCAACAACCCTTACAGACTTATAGTCTGGGAGAACTCATCTCTTGGCAAGTTTCGTGCTTAGATGCTTTCAGCACTTATCTCTTCCGCACATAGCTACTCGGCAATGCGTCTGGCGACACAACCGAAACACCAGCGGTGCGTCCACTCCGGTCCTCTCGTACTAGGAGCAGCCCCAACCAATTCTCCAACGCCCACGGCAGATAGGGACCGAACTGTCTCACGACGTTCTAAACCCAGCTCGCGTACCACTTTAAATGGCGAACAGCCATACCCTTGGGACCTACTTCAGCCCCAGGATGTGATGAGCCGACATCGAGGTGCCAAACACCGCCGTCGATATGAACTCTTGGGCGGTATCAGCCTGTTATCCCCGGAGTACCTTTTATCCGTTGAGCGATGGCCCTTCCATTCAGAACCACCGGATCACTATGACCTGCTTTCGCACCTGCTCGACTTGTCTGTCTCGCAGTTAAGCTTGCTTATACCATTGCACTAACCTCACGATGTCCGACCGTGATTAGCAAACCTTCGTGCTCCTCCGTTACTCTTTGGGAGGAGACCGCCCCAGTCAAACTACCCACCAGACACTGTCCGAGTACTCGTTCCGAGCACTTCGTTAGAACATCAAACGTTAAAGGGTGGTATTTCAAGGACGCCTCCAACAACACTGGCGTGTCATCTTCAAAGGCTCCCACCTATCCTACACATCAAAATTCAATGTTCAGTGTCAAGCTATAGTAAAGGTTCACGGGGTCTTTCCGTCTAGCCGCGGGTACACCGCATCTTCACGGCGATTTCAATTTCACTGAGTCTCGGGTGGAGACAGCCTGGCCATCATTATGCCATTCGTGCAGGTCGGAACTTACCCGACAAGGAATTTCGCTACCTTAGGACCGTTATAGTTACGGCCGCCGTTTACTGGGGCTTCGATCAGGAGCTTCTCTTTCGATAACACCATCAATTAACCTTCCAGCACCGGGCAGGCATCACACCCTATACGTCCACTTTCGTGTTTGCAGAGTGCTGTGTTTTTAATAAACAGTTGCAGCCAGCTGGTATCTTCGACCGGTTCAACCTTCACCCGCGAGGGGCTACAATCTACGCCGGCGCACCTTCTCCCGAAGTTACGGTGCTATTTTGCCTAGTTCCTTCACCCGAGTTCTCTCAAGCGCCTGAGTATTCTCTACCTGACCACCTGTGTCGGTTTATAGTACGGTTCAGTGTAATCTGACGCTTAGTGGCTTTTCCTGGAAGCGTGGTATCGGTTACTTCAGCACCGTAGTGCCTCGTCATCATCTCTCAGTGTTAATGGAAGACCGGATTTGCCTAATCTTCCCACCTACCAACTTAAACAGGGATATCCAACACCCTGATAACCTAACCTTCTCCGTCCCCACATCGCAATTACACCAAGTACGGGAATATTAACCCGTTTCCCATCGACTACGCTTTTCAGCCTCGCCTTAGGGGCCGACTCACCCTGCCCCGATTAACGTTGGACAGGAACCCTTGGTCTTCCGGCGAACGAGTTTTTCACTCGTTTTGTCGTTACTTATGTCAGCATTCGCACTTCTGATACGTCCACCAAACTTCTCAATTCAGCTTCTTCCGCTTACAGAACGCTCCCCTACCCAACAATGTATCCATTGATGCCGCAGCTTCGGTGACTAGTTTTAGCCCCGTTACATCTTCCGCGCAGGCCGACTCGACTAGTGAGCTATTACGCTTTCTTTAAATGATGGCTGCTTCTAAGCCAACATCCTAGCTGTCTAAGCCTTCCCACTTCGTTTCCCACTTAACTAGTACTTTGGGACCTTAGCTGGCGGTCTGGGTTGTTTCCCTCTCCACGATGGACGTTAGCACCCACCGTGTGTCTCCTATGCATTACTCTTCGGTATTCGCAGTTTGCATCGGGTTGGTAATCCGGGATGGACCCCTAGCCGAAACAGTGCTCTACCCCCGAAGGTATTCACATAAGGCTCTACCTAAATAGATTTCGGGGAGAACCAGCTATCTCCCGGTTTGATTGGCCTTTCACCCCCAGCCACAAGTCATCCGCTAATTTTTCAACATTAGTCGGTTCGGTCCTCCAATTAGTGTTACCCAATCTTCAACCTGCCCATGGCTAGATCACCGGGTTTCGGGTCTATACCTTGCAACTACACGCCCAGTTAAGACTCGGTTTCCCTTCGGCTCCCTTATTCAGTTAACCTTGCTACAAAATATAAGTCGCTGACCCATTATACAAAAGGTACGCAGTCACAGAATAAATCTGCTCCCACTGCTTGTACGCACAAGGTTTCAGGTTCTATTTCACTCCCCTCGCCGGGGTTCTTTTCGCCTTTCCTTCACAGTACTGGTTCACTATCGGTCAATCAGGAGTATTTAGCCTTGGAGGATGGTCCCCCCATCTTCAAACAGGATATCACGTGTCCCGCCCTACTTGTTGTTAGCCTAGTACCACAAGAATGTTTTCGGATACGGGATTATCACCTTCTACGATTGAGCTTCCCAGCTCATTCTCCTAACAAACTTGCTATCACTAACTGGCTCTTTCGCGTTCGCTCGCCGCTACTAACGAAATCTCGGTTGATTTCTTTTCCTCGGGGTACTTAGATGTTTCAGTTCTCCCGGTTTGCCTCATTATCCTATGTATTCAGATAATGATAGTAGATTCTTCATCTACTGGGTTTCCCCATTCGGATATCTTGGATTAAACGCCTCTTATCGACTCATCCAAGCTTTTCGCAGATTAGCACGTCCTTCTTCGCCTCTGATTGCCAAGGCATCCACCTTGTGCGCTTAGTCACTTAACTATACAACCTCAAATGTTTTCATTTAAATTTTCATTTAAATCAATCAAACGATTTTATTTGAAGCGATATTATTCAACTAAACACTTGAGTGCTTTTGTTCACTCAAGATTTTTTATACTCAGACTTTCAATTTATTCACTATTGCTTTTTGCTTTTTGCTTTTTGCTTTAGTGAACTTGAAAAATCTCTCAGTTTTTCAGCTTGTTTCTAAATTTTTAAAGAACATTAGACAATCGGCTTTCGCCTATCATCATACCTAAAATCGCAAAAATCTCGGTATTTTCTACCGCTTGCAACCTTAGGTATGATGATTGGTGGAGATAAGCGGGATCGAACCGCTGACCTCCTGCGTGCAAGGCAGGCGCTCTCCCAGCTGAGCTATATCCCCAATTCATCTTCCGTTGTTTTCACTCTTGCTCGGCTTTCGCATCGTTCGAGTGGTGGGTCTGAGTGGACTTGAACCACCGACCTCACCCTTATCAGGGGTGCGCTCTAACCACCTGAGCTACAGACCCAACGGATGACCTTCGGTTTTGTCTTTACTTTCATCTATCAAACAATCTGTGTGAACACTTGCTGTCGTTCTGGCTTTACGCCATCAAGCTCTCGCTTCTTGATTCTTGGTAAGGAGGTGATCCAACCGCAGGTTCCCCTACGGTTACCTTGTTACGACTTCACCCCAGTCATGAATCATACCGTGGTAAACGCCCCCCTTGCGGTTAAGCTATCTACTTCTGGTACAACCCACTCCCATGGTGTGACGGGCGGTGTGTACAAGGCCCGGGAACGTATTCACCGCAACATTCTGATTTGCGATTACTAGCGATTCCGACTTCATGGAGTCGAGTTGCAGACTCCAATCCGGACTTAGACGTACTTTGTGAGATTCGCTCCCCATCGCTGGCTCGCTGCCCTCTGTATACGCCATTGTAGCACGTGTGTAGCCCTACTCGTAAGGGCCATGATGACTTGACGTCATCCCCACCTTCCTCCGGTTTATCACCGGCAGTCTCCTTTGAGTTCCCGACCGAATCGCTGGCAACAAAGGATAAGGGTTGCGCTCGTTGCGGGACTTAACCCAACATTTCACAACACGAGCTGACGACAGCCATGCAGCACCTGTCTCAGAGCTCCCGAAGGCACACTCGTATCTCTACAAGCTTCTCTGGATGTCAAGAGTAGGTAAGGTTCTTCGCGTTGCATCGAATTAAACCACATGCTCCACCGCTTGTGCGGGCCCCCGTCAATTCATTTGAGTTTTAACCTTGCGGCCGTACTCCCCAGGCGGTCGATTTATCACGTTAGCTACGGGCACCAGACTCAAGGTCCAATCCCCAAATCGACAGCGTTTACGGCGTGGACTACCAGGGTATCTAATCCTGTTTGCTCCCCACGCTTTCGCACATGAGCGTCAGTACATTCCCAAGGGGCTGCCTTCGCCTTCGGTATTCCTCCACATCTCTACGCATTTCACCGCTACACGTGGAATTCTACCCCTCCCTAAAGTACTCTAGACTCCCAGTCTGAAATGCAATTCCCAGGTTAAGCCCGGGGCTTTCACATCCCACTTAAAAGTCCGCCTGCGTGCCCTTTACGCCCAGTTATTCCGATTAACGCTCGCACCCCCCGTATTACCGCGGCTGCTGGCACGGAGTTAGCCGGTGCTTCTTCTGTAGTTAACGTCAATTGATTGCTCTATTAAAACAATCACCTTCCTCGCTACCGAAAGAACTTTACAACCCGAAGGCCTTCTTCATTCACGCGGCATGGCTGCATCAGGGTTCCCCCCATTGTGCAATATTCCCCACTGCTGCCTCCCGTAGGAGTCTGGACCGTGTCTCAGTTCCAGTGTGGCTGGTCATCCTCTCAGACCAGCTAGAGATCGACGGCTTGGTGAGCCATTACCTCACCAACTACCTAATCTCACTTGGGCTCATCTTATGGCAGGTGGCCCGAAAGTCCCACCCTTTAGTCCGTAGACATTACGCGGTATTAGCTACCGTTTCCAGTAGTTATCCCCCTCCATAAGCCAGATTCCCAAGCATTACTCACCCGTCCGCCACTCGTCAGCAAAGAAGCAAGCTTCTCCCTGTTACCGTTCGACTTGCATGTGTTAAGCCTGCCGCCAGCGTTCAATCTGAGCCATGATCAAACTCTTCAATTAAAAGTTCAATCGCTCAATACTGCTGACATAAAATAATCACACTAATTTAAGTAAACTTAAAAAAGTTAAAATGAATTTCTAGTTAGCACCTATTAAGACTTCAAAATTAAAAAATATTTTCAAAATCAAGTCAATCAACAAGTGCCCACACAGATTGTCTGATAAATTGTTAAAGAACAAAATAAAACGACGCACCGGAATCAAACTTAATCTCTTCACAACAGTGCGTCGTTGTGTGGGGTGCATTATAGAGAAATCTAAAATGAACGCAAGTGTTTTTTGTAAAAAATTTAAAAAAAATCACCGCTTGTTGAATTTCTCGGCAATTTGATTATTCTGTTAGCTAAAAGTGATTATTTATGCACTAAATTTGCTTTAATCAGCATATCTGAATAAATCTCCGTCTAGTTATTTTATAAAAACGTGATCTATATCACAAAATTATTTACTCTTTTGAAGTTGTTACTGCTATTATTTGCAAACTTATTTTTCATTATCAACATCATATATAAGGAAGAAATATGAGCCAATTAGATGAATTACGAAAAGTTACTGTGGTCGTTGCAGATACAGGCGATATTGAGGCGATGAAGCTTTATAAACCTGAAGATGCGACAACCAACCCATCTTTAATTTTAAGTGCTTCTGCACTGCCGCAATATGCTCCATTAATTGAGGATGCAGTTACTTATGCAAAAGCACAAAGCAATGATAAAGTGCAACAATTAGTTGATGCAGAAGATAAATTAGCGGTAAACATTGGTTTAGAGATTTTAAAACTCGTACCGGGCCGAATTTCAACCGAAGTTGATGCTCGTTTTTCTTACGATACAGAAAAAACCATTGCAAAAGCACGCAAGTTAATCGCTTTATATAATGCGGCAGGCATTAGCAATGATCGCATCTTAATTAAAATTGCTTCTACTTGGCAAGGTATCCGTGCGGCAGAAGTATTAGAAAAAGAAGGCATCAACTGTAACTTAACATTGTTATTCTCTCAAGCTCAAGCTCGTGCTTGTGCAGAAGCTGGTGTTTACTTAATCTCACCATTCGTAGGTCGTATTTTAGATTGGTATAAAGCAAATGAAGGGAAAGAATATGCTCCGGCAGAAGATCCCGGTGTGATTTCTGTAACCAATATTTACAACTACTACAAACAATATGGTTACAAAACTGTAGTAATGGGTGCAAGTTTCCGTAATGTAGGTGAAATTGTTGAATTAGCAGGTTGCGACCGTTTAACTATCGCACCACCTTTATTAAAAGCATTACAAGAAAGCAATGAAACTTTAGTACGTAAATTAGAATACTCAGGTGAAGTGAAGGCTCGCCCAGCACCGATGACTGAAGCGGAATTCTATTGGGAGCATAACCAAGACCCAATGGCGGTTGAAAAATTAGCGGAAGGGATTCGTAAATTTGCTATCGACCAAGAAAAATTAGAAGCAATGCTTTCTGCAAAACTCTAACTTTTCAATCAGTTAAATAAGAAACCCACTTTAATCACTAAAGTGGGTTTTGTTTTATAGAATTAAGACTACTTAGCAATCGGCTCTAGGGTTAAAGTTAAATCTTCATCAACCACTTTGAATAGCAAATCAATATTAGGGTGCTTGCCGGGGTTATTTTTAGCATCTTCCACGTGTTCTGCAAACCACTCTAAACCTTGTTGAGCCGCACAAGCGGTCAATTTTCCATTAAATTTTGCAAATAGTGCGTTGTAAAGTTTCAGAGAACCTAATTTCCCTTCAATTGCCGGAATGTTGTGGATAAGTTCACCTTGCTCGTTCAGCACATTTAAGCCGGCAAGATGCTCGATAGCCGGAAAAGTGGCTAAAAAATCTTTAAATTGCATTAAATACTCCCTAGTAAAAAATAAAGGCAGACGTAAAGTCTGCCGATATTATATGGTTTTGTGGTTAGAATTTGTAGATTAGAGAAGCGTTAATTTTACGCCCTTCTCCAAAGAAGCAAGCATATGAGCAACCACTAATATATTTTTTATCTGATAAATTGGAAACATTTACACGAGCTTCCCAATTTTTGCTGAAATTATATTTTGCCATCAAATCTACTAATGTTCTCGCTGGTACACGAATATTAGCATTATTATAGCCATCAATTTCAGTTGGAGTCGTACCTGTATAGCGAATACCAGCACCGACAGTTAATCCCTCTAACGTTCCTTGTTTAAAGGCATAGTTTAAGAAAGCAGAGTAAGTATGATTTGGCTGTAACGGAGTTTCAGCTATAACTTTATTTTGTCTTAACCAGTTTTCCCAAGTTGTCGTCTGAGCAAATATGTAGGTATAAGCTAAAGAAGCACTTAATGAATCTGTTAAGTTAATATCGGCTTGCAGCTCCACACCACGGCTTTTTTGTTTTTCCACTTGAGCTGCAGTAGCGCTATCTCTGCTTGCAGCTAAAGCATTCTTTTCTTTGAGATCAAAATATGCAACAGAAATTGTACCATCAATAAAAGTTGGGAGATATTTAAAACCGACCTCATACTGTTTGCCTTCAAATGGTTTGTAAATTGTTGCACCATTTACTGCACTGTCTATTGCACCTGAAAGCGGCTTAAATGATTCTGAATAATTGAAATATGGGGCAATACCTAAATCAGTAACATAAATAATACCTGCATTATAAGTGGTATGAGCGACATTATTTTCTGAAGCTTTATTTTGAATATAGCTATTCCCTTTCACAAAATCTCGGCGTACACCCGTTGATAACGTTAATTTATCGTCTAAACGGAATTGGTTCTGTAAATAAAGACCTAATTGATGCTGCTTATCTTTATATAGAGGTATATCTGTTACTTCAACCGGTGCGTTCACAAGTTGATTAATATTATAAAATGCTGCTGGCCAAGGGAAATCATAAAAACCATTAGTATTGCTGTGTTGGTAGTCTGAACCAATTAATAATGTATTTGAAATACGATCAGCTTTCCATTCTTTACTCAAACGGCTATCAACAGAGTGTGTTCGAGTTCGACCATTTGCAGCTAAGAAACCTTTTTTTGCCTCAGTAGAACTTGCTCCAAGAGCGACTACATCGTAATTCATTCCATAGAAGTAAGTTACAAATTGATCTTTATCCGCTTGAGCAAAACGATAGTTTTGAGTAAAAGTAAGCTCATTATCAAACTTATGAGTAAATTCGTAACCAATAGAGTATTGTTTACGGTTCAAATAATTACCATCATTTAATCCATAATTAGTACGGCGATCAATGTTATTTGCTTTTAATACGACATACGGAGGGAAAAATGCAGTAGTTGGTACACCAACATCTTTTTGAGTGCTTGCTAATAATGTGAGATTAGTCTTATCCGTAATATCCCAAGCAAAACTTGGTGCAAAATAGTAGCTTTCTAAGAAAGTCTTATTTTGTTCGCCTTTACGATAATTATAATTTCCAACTACACGGTAGCGAATAGAATCACTCACTACACCACTATAATCAGCCCCGACACCACGCTCAGAACGATTACCCAAAGTAAATTGAACCTCTCCTTTTGCTTCCTTACTAGGACGTTTGCTGATTAAATTGACGATACCACCGGTTTGTGAAGAACCATAGGTTAAAGAATCTGCACCTTTAACAATCTCAATGGCTTCTAAGCCATAGAGATTTGGTTCCCAGCCAAAATAAGCATTTTTATAAGATGAAGTACCATCAATACGAGTAGACGCTTGTAAACCACGAATGTAGAACCAATCGTTAGTATCTAAGTCTGAACCATACATTTGGGTATAAATACCAGATTCATAACGTAAAGCTTCATCTAGCTGATGTGTAGCCCTCTCACTTAATTTCTCAGCGTTAATAACTGAAACGGATTTCGGCATCATATACTCAACCTTTCCTGTTTTCGCTACTGAACCGACCACTGACACTTCGTCAAGTTGAGCAACTTGTTCATTTGCAATAGCATTTTGTGCTATTGCAATCAGTACTGATTGCGTAATTGCGGTATAAATAAATGTTTTTTTCATTTCAACTTCCTTAAGTTATGATTAATTTGTGTAAAGCTGCGGCATTATAGTGATGAACACTTCACAAGTAAATGAAAAACAATCTCATTTAGTATTTTATGTTTATACTTTTCTCATCATTAATAAGAAATAGGTTCCGCCGATAAGCGTAGCAACTAAACCTGCCGGAACTTCATAAGGAAAAAGAATTTGTCTGCCAAACCAATCTGCTAGCACCATAATCCCTCCGCCTAACAGGGCAGACATCAAAATTTGCGGACGAGCCTTGCTGATGCCCCAAAATCTTGCCATTTGTGGCACCAATAAGCCGATAAAACTTAGTGGACCAATCACCAGCGTTGCCAGTGCGGTTAATAAGGCACTGAATAAAATTAAAATCCAACGGGTTTGCTTGAGGTTAAGCCCTAAGGCTTGTGCCATCGGAGATTGTAGTGCCAATAATTCCAACCAACGACTAAAAAGCAAACTTCCCCCTAGTAAGGCAAAACTAACCAACAAAAACAGCAAGGCAAATTCTGCATTAGCGGTTTGAGTTGAGCCGGATGTCCACGAAATAAGTTGATTTGCTCTCGGATCACCGCTGGCAATCGCAATACGTTGTAAAGTGTCAAATAAAGCGGAAAGGCTGATCCCAGTGAGTAAAACTTTTTCCGGCAACATTCCGTTTTTTTGGTTGATGATCGCAAGTACAAACAAGGTGATAAACGCCCCTAATACGCCGGCAATCCAAAAATATTCCGTCTGTTGGATGGGGAATAAAAACAGCACCGCCAAAATCCCCATTGATGTGCCGGACGAAACCCCAAGCAATTCCGGGCTTGCCATTGGGTTAAGTGTGAGGCGTTGTAAAATTACGCCGGCAATCGCTAACAAAATACCGACAGCCAAAGCCACCATCACTCGAGGGTAACGAATCTCCAACAAGCCACTGCCCCATTCACGATTAAAAGCCAATATCTCCAACCCATCAAATCCATTGCCGATAAAAAGGGCAATCAAAATGGAAAGCACAAATCCAGCTATCACTAAGCCGATTGCAAGCGGTGATATTTTGCGTAAATTTTGCAAATGCTGTTCTTGCACTCGCCCTGTGTGTGGCAAGGCTCGGAACATCAACCAAAGCAATAATGGCGTACCAAGCAACGCCGTTACCGCCCCTGTAGGCAAGCTGATGCCTTTAAAATAGGCTAACAGTTGCAGGCATAAATCCGTCACTGAAAGCAGTAATGCCCCTAGCACAAAAGCTCCGATTAACTTCCCTTTTAAGGTTCTGATGCCAAATTGACGAACCATCGTGGCCGCCGCCAAGCCGACAAACCCTAACATTCCGACCGCAGATACCACCGCCGCAATTAAAAATGCAGCAACTAATACGCCAATCAGCCGCAATTTTCCGACCGGCACACCCAGACTTTGTGCATTGCTGTCGTTCAAAGATAAAATCGTTAAAGGGCGAATCAGCATTGCCACAATCAACAACGCAGGAAGAGCTTGAGCCATCAGCCACAAGCTATCCCGCCAACTCTCTTGCACTAACGAACCCGCTCCCCATTGTGCTAGCCCTCGAGCTTCTTCAGGGTAAAATAGCAGCATCATTGCCGAAAACGAACCGAAATAGAGATTCACCACCAAGCCTGCCAAAATCAGCAGAAGTGAGGACATCGTTTTTCGCAAAGCAAGACTTAACACCAAAACCAGACTTAAGCCGGCACCCACCACAGCTACTAGGCTTGAGCCGTTTTCCAGCCATTTAGGGGCGAAAATAGCGGTTAGAAATAAAGCGAATTGTGAACCGCTGCTGATGCCGAGCGTATTATCTGAGGCGAGCGGATTCGCCAACACTTGTTGCAATAAAAGGCTGGCAAAACCGAGAATCCCACCCGCGAGCAACGCCATTGTGATGCGTGGCAAGGTGTAGCTTTGCACCAATAGCAATTCTACATTTTCGGTGGGCTGAAATAACGCCCAAAAGCTGATATCACTAGGTAACTGGGCTTTCAGTAAAATGGTAAATAATCCCAAAAAAATGACCGCTAGTAGGGGAAAATGGCAATTTGCCCCTACTAATCTTCTATTTACCAAGGTTCACCTCCGTTTAATAACCCATTTGCTAGGGTTTCCGCAAAACGTTGAGCGGACGGAATACCGCCAAAAGTCCAAACTTCAGGCAGAATGAGTGGATCTTTCGCCATCGCCAACTTTTGCCAAATAATGTTGTATTTCAAGGCTGAGGCAATATTTGCCGGATAGGGTTTAACCACCACAAATCGGCTGTTTGATGGCAATTTAGTGAGTTGAGTTACCTCAATCACTTCAAAGCCCCAATGATTTTGTGAGCCGTTCCACGCATTTTCAAAACCTAACTGCGAAAGCACCGCCCCAAAGGGGCTGTTTTTTGCGTAAATTCGCAAATGGCGAGTGTCGATAAACTGAACTAAGAGAATCGGGCGGTCTGTATAAGGCTGAACAAGCGGTCGAATTTGCTCGATTTTTTGCAAATAGCCTTGATAAAGTTGATGGAAAGCCAGTGGCTTGCCAATCAGCTCCGCTACCTTTTCCGAAGCGGTGAGAATGTTCTGCCACGCATCGCCCTCACGGTAGAAATCGACAATATCAATCTGTGGCGAAAATTGGGCTAACAGTGGCGTTACCGAGGCATAAAATCCGCTATTGATAAAGTGCAACGGTTGAGCCTCAAGGCTATGGGAAAGCATCAATAATTGCTCTGGGTTAGGTTGTAAGCGAATACCTAAATCCTTCACCGAATCCGGTAATGCCGGCTCTTTCACCCATTTTTGATAACTTTCCACATCGCCCACCGCAACCGGCTTTTCGCCGAAAGCAATCAACGTTTCTGCTACTGTCCAATCCAAAGTCGCAATGCCTTTTTGCGGTTCGCCGGCAAAGAGTGAATTTGCAAAAAAGAGAGAAAAAATAACCGCTTGTAATGTGTTGATTATTCGTTTCATCAATAAAAACTCACCGGTCTGTCAAGTTGAGGGTGCTTAATCACGTTCAGCTCAATATTATAAATTTCTTTGAGTCTGGCTTGATTGACGATCTCGTGTGCATTGCCTTGAGCCAATAATTTGCCGCTATGTAGAGCAATGAGATGATCGCAATAACGAGAGGCGAGATTGATGTCGTGGATCACAATAATAATCCCCAAATTCAGCTCGTGGGCGAGTTTTTGCACAAGTTGCATTACTTCCACCTGGTGAGCAATATCAAGAGCCGCAAGGGGTTCATCCAGCAGTAAGAATTGGCTTTGCTGAGCCAACAACATTGCCAACCAAATGCGAGAACGTTCACCGCCGGAAAGTACGTCCACTAGCTGATCGGCAAATTTTTCAGTGTGAGTGAGCGATAAAGCTCGATCAATCGCTGCATTATCTTCTTTGGTATTACGCCCAAATAAGCCATTCCAGGCATATCGCCCCATTGCAATCAGTTCACGGGCGGTAAGGTTGGTGGCTTGAGGTAAATGCTGTGGCAAATAGGCAACCTGTTTGGCAAATTCTCGGCTTGACCATTCGGTAATCTCTTTGTGATTAAAACTAATTTTGCCTGAAGAATAGGGGTTTTGTTTCGCCAACAATTTAATTAAAGTGGATTTGCCCGAGCCATTATGTCCAATTAAACCATAGACTTTGCCTCGCTCAAATTGTAGCGAGATCGGGTGAAGTAAACGCCGATTTGGAAGATCAAAGGTTACATTTTCAACGCTAAACACGTTTTTTCCTTAAACGATAAAATAAACTACGACAGTTTAGTTGAAAGCCATTAGCATTTAAATGCTTTTTTACATAGTACCTCAACAATACCTAAACAAAAAGGCTACACCTTGTGTAGCCTTCCATTCTCTCGTTTTCTTTACGAATGCCATTTAAGATGCCCGTTTACTGCTGTGGCTTTAACATTAAATTGGTTGTCGAAAATAGCTAAGTTAGCAATTTTGCCTTCCGCTAGCGAGCCGAGCGTATCGTCCACACCGATGGCTTTTGCAGGATAAAGGGTACTCATTCGGATCGCCTCATTCAGGCTGATGTCGCAATGTAATACTACGTTGCGGATCGATTCAATCATGGTGATCGCCGCACCGCCTAAGGCTCCAAATTCATCAAAGCATTTACCGTCTTTTACTGTGACTTTTTTGCCGACGAAAATAAAGGATTCAATATCGCTGCCCGCAGCGGCCACCGCATCGCTTACGATCACTAATTTATCGCCTTTGGCTTTTTTCGCAATGCGGATATTACCCCATTCCACGTGTAAGCCATCGCAGATAATTCCGGCGTAAATATCGCTGTCTAACACCGCACCGACTACACCACCTTCACGTCCGTTACTCACCGGCGACATCGCATTGTGTAAGTGGGTAGCAAAACCAGCCCCTTCAGCAATACGCTGTTTGGTTTTGACATAAGTTGCATTGGAATGCCCAATAGAAACAATTATTCCTGCATCATTAAAACGCTTGATATGATCAGCCGTTGGGTTTTCAGCAGCAATCGTTACTTTGGTAATCACATCGCCATTGGCACATAAGAAATCTAACATTTCCGGGCTGATTTCACGGATAAATTCCGGGCGGTGAACGCCTTTTTTCTCCACGCTTAAATAAGGTCCTTCAAAATGTAGCCCTAAGGCTTGGTTTTTATGTTTAGCGAGGTATTCACGCATAACCACCACCGCCTCTTTCATTCCCTCATCAGGCGAGGTAATAAAGGTTGGCAAATAGCTAGTTGTGCCTGAACGCAAGTTAGTTTCTTGCATAATTTCAAGGGTGCGGATGCTGATGTCTTCATTAAACATCACACCACCACAGCCGTTGAGCTGCAAGTCAATAAAACCTGCCGATAAATTCGCCCCGTTCAAATCCACTTTTTCGAGGGTTTGCGGTAAATGTTCTTCAAGAATGATGGATTCAATTTTGTCGTCTTTTACCACTAAAGCGTGTTGATACAACACCTCATCGCCTGTGTAAATCACACAATTTGTTAAGGCATAATGGTTCATATTTTGTTCCTTTAGATTGCAACAAGCGGTCGTTTTTGTAAAATTTTTTGCAAAAATTACCGCTTGTAATAACGCACTAACGTGCTACATTTTTCTCTAACTCTTTGAAATATTTAACTGTTTTAACTTTCAACTCTTGCGTTGCCGGTTCATCACACACCACAATACCACGGCGGTGTAATTGCAAGCAGCTGATGGTCCAAAGGTGATTTACTGCCCCTTCCACACAAGCCTGTAGTGCCAGAGCTTTATTATGACCTGTAACTAAAATCATCACTTCTTCCGCATCAAGCAATGTGCCAACGCCCACGGTTAAGGCAAATTTTGGCACTTGGCTGACATCATTATCAAAGAAACGAGAGTTTGCAATACGAGTATCTTCCGTTAATGTTTTGATACGAGTGCGGGAAGAGAGCGAAGAGGCTGGCTCATTAAACGCAATATGACCATCAACGCCCACACCGCCCATAAAGAGGTGGATTTTGCCGTAAGAGCGGATTTTCTCTTCATAACGTGCACATTCTGCGTCCACATCTTCCGCCATACCGTTTAAGATATTGATATTTTCAAGCGGTACATCTACGTGGTCAAAGAAATGTTTGAACATAAAGCTGTGGTAGCTTTCAGGATGTTCCTTAGGTAAGCCAACATATTCATCCATATTAAACGTTACCACATTTTTAAAGCTCACTTCCCCTGCTTGGTAGAGTTTAATTAATTCTTTATAGGTTTTTTCAGGGGTGCCGCCTGTCGGCAAGCCAAGTACAAAGGGTTTCTCTTTAGTTGGTTTGAATGCATTAATACGATCAACAATATAACGAGCAGCCCAAACACTCACATCTTGAGCAGTTTCTAACGGAATTAAACGCATAACATCTCCTTAAATTTTATTTTTGAGAAAAATACTTCATTTTTTTCATTTTAATGAAATATAACTTCAAATGCTATGTTTTATACGGTTTATTGTGATCTAGATCACATAAAATGTAAGCGGTTTAATTTTCGTAAAAAATCACAAAAATCAAACCGCTTGTCACTTAAATAGACTGAGCCGAAACCGCATTTTGGTAGCCAAACTGTCGCCACGCCTCATACACCACCACCGCCACAGAATTGGATAAATTCATACTGCGGCTGTCTTGGCACATTGGAATACGGATTTTTTGCGACATCGGCATTTCCGCCAATAATGGTTTTGGAATCCCTCGACTTTCCGGTCCGAACATTAAAAAATCGCCTAATTCATATTTCACATCACTGTGATTTTGCTCTCCTCGAGTGGTTAAAGCAAATAAGCGTTTCGGTTTGGCTCGTTCTAAAAAATCCTCAAAATTTTTGTATTTTTGGATATTCACAAATTCGTGGTAATCCAAGCCCGAACGGCGAAGTTTTTTGTCGTCCCAAGCAAAGCCAAACGGCTCAATCATATGCAAACGGAATCCGCAATTTGCACACAGGCGGATAATATTGCCGCTGTTTTGCGGAATTTCAGGTTCGTATAAAACAATGTCTAACATTTTACATTCCAGTCGAAAATGTAGGGGCAAAACATTTTTTGCCCCTACGCTAAATATTATAAATGCTTCACAATCCAACAATTATGAATCTGCGGATTACGCTCAAAATCAAGCGGTAGGGTTTTGTGCGAAATATTTTCCGCTTGCAAGCCCAACGCTGCCAAGCCGTCAAAATCCATTTTAAAACCCCGTTTGTTGTTGGAGAAAACGATAGTACCGTCTGCCGTTAAAATGCGTTTGAGCTGAGTCATCAGCTTAATGTGATCTCGTTGCACGTCCCAGCTATCTTCCATTCGTTTTGAGTTCGAGAACGTAGGCGGATCAACGAAAATCAGCTCAAAACTCTCACGGCACTCGGCAAGCCATTGCAAGCAATCCGCTTGGAATAAACGGTTGTTGCGAAGTGGTAAATTGTTCAGCTCTAAATTTTGCTCTGCCCAGTTCAAATAGGTGTTGGACATATCCACTGTGGTAGTCGATTTTGCTCCGTTTAGGGCGGCGTGGATCGTTGCCGAACCGGTGTAGGCAAACAGATTCAGGAAGTTTTTTCCTTTCGCCATTTCCCCCACCATTTTACGGGTTAAGCGGTGGTCTAAGAACAAGCCGGTATCCAAATAATCAGTTAAGTTCACCCACAGTTTCGCCCCGTATTCATTCACGAAGAAATAGTCGCCTTTATTAGCCAACTTCTCGTATTGATTTGTGCCTTTTTGTTTTTGGCGAACTTTTAGCACTAATTTATTGGTTTCCACGCCGGTTACATAAAGGGTGGCAGAAACTGCATCCAGCAAGCGTTGGCGGGCTTTTTGTTCATCAATACTTTTCGGTGCTTGGTATTCTTGCACCACGATGTGATCGCCATATCTGTCCACCGCCAAATTATACTCTGGCAAGTCGGCATCGTATAAACGATAGGCATCAATGCCCTGCTGTTTTGCCCATTTCTCGACTTTTTTGATATTTTTGGCAAGGCGATTGGCAAAGTCCGGTGCAACTTGAGCATTTTGCTCAAATTGTAAATTTTCATCCAAATCTGACCGCTTGTTATTTTCGCTGATCAGGTAATTTTTCTGCACACAGTCCAACGGACCGTTTTTCGCTTTGAATTGACGTGCCGAACGCAGACGCAAGCAGTTCAGCAACTCTGGCTCGCCACTAAAAATGGAGGCATTCCAGCCGGCAAATTGTTGTTTTAAGCGTTGTCCGAAAACCGAGTAAAGGGCGATTAATGCCGGTGTTGTACCTAAACGCTCACCATAAGGTGGGTTACACACTACTGTGCCAATCTGCTCGGGAATCGGATTCTTCAACGCTGCTACATCGCCTTGCAGCCATTGAATGAGATGATCCACACCGGCGTTTTTTGCGTTCTGTTTAGCTTTGGCAAGCACTCGGTGATCGAGGTCAAAGCCAAAGAACATCGGGGTTTCGGGCGAATTGCAATTCGCCACTACGTTATTAAATGCCTCGTCTAGCACCTCTTTCCAAACCGCTTGTTGATGTCCTTTCCACGCATTAAAGCCCCAATATTTACGGTGAAGTTGTGGAGCAATATTTGCCGCCATTTGAGCAGCCTCAATTAACAACGTGCCTGAACCGCACATCGGATCGACCAACGGTGTGCCTTTTTGCCAACCGGAACGTAGAATAATCGCCGCCGCCAAGGTTTCACGCAAAGGGGCTTTACCGGTATCTTCACGATAACCTCGAATGTGTAACGCATCGCCACTTAAATCAAGCGACACCACAAGATTTTCACGATCTAAATAGACGTGAATACGCACATCGGGGTTCTCTTTATCCACCGTTGGGCGAGCGAAACCTTTACGCTCAAAATAATCGACAATGCCGTCTTTCACTCGCATTGCTCCAAATTGGGTATTGCGGATTTCTCGGTTTGTGCCGTTGAAATCAATATAGAACGTATCCCGTGGGTCAAACAATTCTGTCCAATTAAATGAAACGATAGAGGCATATAAATCGGTATCGCTAAAAATTTTAGTGCTGATTAACGGCAATAAAATGCGAGAGGCTAAACGGCTGTGTAACAACGCCTGATAAGCCCCTTTTTGAGTGGTGGTGAAATGCACACCGCCTTGGGCGACTTTGCATTCTGCCCCGCAGATCTGCTCGAGTTCGGTTTTAAGCATTTCCTCAAAACCTCGGGCTGCGGTGGCGAAATAAGTAGTTTGATTTGTCATTATGGTTTTTCTCACAGAAAATTTTGCCCCATTATAGCCGAACAAGCGGTCTTTTTCTTGCAAAGTTTTGCAATTTCTTGATGAATTAAAAACTTAGCTAAGATCAAAAAAGAAGCATTTACTAAAATCGTAAACTTGCTATTTTGCAGTAATAATTGCAGAATTAACCGATTACGATTATGAAGAAAAAGAAAGGAGAAAGAAATGACAACTCCAACAACGATTTTATTAATTGATGATCACCCGTTAATGCGTCAAGGTATGCGTCAGCTATTGGAACTTGACGACCAATTTTCTGTAGTGGGCGAAGCCAGCAACGGCACAGATGGCATCAAACTTGCTCTACAACTTGAGCCGGATGTGATTATTTTAGACTTGAATATGAGAGGTATTTCCGGGCTAGATACCTTACGTTCACTGCGTTCTCAAGGCGTAGACGCTCGTATTATTATGCTAACGGTTTCTGATGAGCAATCAGACGTATTCGCCTTAATGGATGCCGGTGTGGATGGCTACTTACTAAAAGATACCGATACCCCGGAATTGTTAGATAATATCCGTAGAGCTGCCGCAGGTGAAGTCGTATTAAGCGAAACCGTTCGCCAGCACTTGTTAAACCGCCAACCGGAAAATGATCCGCTAAGCTGCTTAACCGATCGTGAGCTGGATGTATTGCAGTGGATCGCAACCGGTATGTCAAACAAACAAATCGCCGCCCAGCTCTTTATTTCCGAAGAAACGGTAAAAGTACATATCCGCAACTTGCTGCGTAAGCTCAATGTTCACTCCCGTGTCGCTGCAACCGTGCTTTATTTAGAACAACAGAAAGGCTAAGTTAAAGCATACAGAAGAGATAAAAAAATGCTGAATAACTTAACATTATTCAGCATTTTTGTTTATCTGATGAATGGAATCTCGTAATACTAACTCGGGTTCTAGCATTATAGTTTGAAAATCCTTTGCTTGAGAGCGTATTCGTTTTAATAAGGTTTCAACTGCAAGTTGCCCTAATTCCGCTTTGGACTGGCTGATGGTAGAAAGCGGTGGTGAGAGGTATTTTGCCAGTTCAATATCATCGTAACCAATAATTGAAATATCCTTCGGTATACTTAATCCGTGCTGCCAAATGGCTTGGTAAGCACCAAAAGCGATAGTATCACTACAGGCAAAAACCGCCGTTGGTTTTTTAGATTGAGTAAGCAAACTATTCATTCCTGCAAGCCCACCTGCAAAATCAAAATGGCTTTCAATAATCCAATTTGGGTTGAGTGGAATATTTGCCTCATATAACGCTTTTTTGTAGCCCTCTAAACGGTTTTTTGCCAATGATTTTTTCAGATTTCCGGTAATTATAGCTATGTCAGAATGCCCTGCATCAATCAAGGTTTTTGTTGCAAGATAGCCACCAGATGTTGAATTTTCAAAAATTTTATCCGCATTCAATTCCGTAAACCACCAGTCCACAACCACCATCGGCAGAGGAATATTTAGGCTCTCATCAGTATTCAATCTGGCATCACCACACATTAGTAGTAAGCCATCAACTTTACGTTGAATAAGTGTTTGTAAATGATGCTGTAAACGTTCCGCATCACCATTGGTGGTGGCAATAATCAGGTTGTAGTGATTTTGCTGACAATACTGCTCAACACCTGCCATCACTTCCGCAAAAAATGGGTTACTGGTGGCGGTAACCAGCATACCGATAGTTTTGGTTTCATTGACTTTTAGGCTGCGAGCCAATGCAGAAGGCGTATAATTCAGCTCTTTAACCACCTTCTGAACTTTTTCCCGAATTTCTTCACTCACAAAACGGCTGTTGTTGATGACGTGGGAAACCGTTGAGGTCGAAACCTGTGCGAGGCGTGCGATGTCCTTCATTGTTGCCATTTGCAAAATTCCTTAGAAAAACGACCGCTTGTTACTGCTTACTCAAAAAATCTAAGGCTTCTTGACGGCTTGGAATAGACGGCTGAGCTCCTTTTCGGGTTACGCTAATCGCAGCGGCTGCGTGTGCAAAACGAATTGCCTCATTAAGCGGTTTATCTTCTAACATTGCGGTAACCAATGCACCGTTAAAGGTATCTCCTGCTGCAGTCGTATCAACTGCATTAACACGAAAACCCGCTACAATTTCGCCTTGTCCGTTTTCACTCACAAAAACACCTTTTGAACCCAGTGTAATCAGCACTTTCTCAATACCTTTTTGGTGGAAGGCTTGAGCTGCCAGCTTCGCACTTGTTTCATCAACTACTTTTATACCCGTTAACATTTCCGCCTCTGTTTCATTTGGGGTAATCATATCTAGCAGGCTTAGTAGCTCATCAGGTAATGCTCTGGCAGGTGCAGGATTCAGCACTACTTGCGTGTTATTTTCTTTGGCGATTTTCGCTGCTTGAATAATCGCAGGTAAAGGGGTTTCTAACTGCATTAATAAGCAATCAGCTTGTGTAATTTCCGATTGAAATTCAGCCACAACGGTTTCATCTAAATGTCCGTTCGCACCTGCCGAAATCACAATACTGTTTTCGCCAGATTCTGCTACTTGAATCATTGCGATACCGGTCATTTCATTTGACACCGATTTAATCGGGCGAGTATTAATATCGTCTTTCTCAAACGCAGTTTTCATTGCTTTACCGATGCCATCATCACCAATGCAGCCGATAAAAGATACTTTTGCCCCAAGCCTAGCTGCCGCAACCGCCTGATTCGCTCCTTTACCGCCATAAGCAATGTGATAGCTATGCCCAGTCAAGGTTTCTCCCGGTTTAGCAAAATAGGGAACGGAAATAACGTGATCAGCGTTAATGCTGCCGAGTACGGTGAGATTTTTCATAGTAAGTCCTTAGTTGCCAAAATCTTTGCTTGCCCAGCACGGCAAAGCCGTACCGGGTTAAGCATAATTCAGCCCTTCTGGGGCTTTAAAGCGATTATTTTGTGATAACTTTTAAATCTACTGGGATTTTCGCTTCTACTTTTTCGCCTTTTAACACTTTGTCAGCAGTTTCCACGCCAAGTGAGCCGATTAAGTCTGGTTGTTGAGCGATAGTTGCCGCTAATTTACCACTTTCTACTGCTTTTACACCATCATCTGTGCCATCAAAGCCAACGATTAATACCTCTTTCTTCGCCGCACCTACTGCACGTAATGCACCTAATGCCATTTCATCATTTTGAGCGAAAATCGCTTGTACATCCGATTTACTCGCTAATAAGTTTTCGGTTACATTCAAGCCTTTTGTACGGTCAAAATCTGCCGGTTGGCTTGCTAATACATTGAATTTATGAGCATCAATCGCTTGCTTAAAGCCTTCTCCACGTTCACGAGCGGCTGATGTACCCGCAATACCTTCTAATTGGATCACTTTCGCACCCTCACCTAATTTCTGTGCGATGAAATCACCTGCCATTTTACCACCGGCTACGTTATCTGAAGCAATATGGCTCACTACATCGCCTTTTGCCGCACCACGGTCTAAAGTAATGACAGGAATTTTATTACGATTTGCAATTGCTACCGCATTTCCGACCGCTTCCGAATCGGTTGGGTTGATTAAAAGCACTTTTGCACCACGCACAGTTAAGTCTTCTACGTTAGAAAGTTCTTTTGCCGGGTCATTTTGTGAATCAAGCACCACTAATTTGTAGCCTAATTCATCCGCTTTCTTTTGAGCCCCATCTTTAAGGCTCACGAAAAATGGATTATCCAAAGTTGATACGGCTAATGCAATGGTATCTTTTGCTGAAGCCGTAGCGACAACAGATAAACTCAACATAATTGCTGAAGCGATAGTTGTTAATTTTTTCATAGAAAATCTCCTTTGAAGATGCTTACACTTTTTTAGTACCTAAATAATTATCAGCTAATACGGCTGCTAAAATCACCAACGCTTTAGCAATCATCTGATAATATGAAGAAATATCCAATAAGTTGAGAGCATTGTTTAAGAAACCGATAATTAATGCCCCAACTAATGTCCCCATTACACGCCCTTTTCCGCCCATCAGGCTTGTTCCGCCTACTACCACTGCTGCAATTGCATCTAATTCATAAGAAACGCCTGCTGTTGGCTGTGCAGAAGAAAGGCGTGAAGTTACAATTAAGCCTGCCAGTGCGGATAAAAAGCCGCTTACTGCAAAAACGAAAATTTTTATTTTATTAACATTAATTCCTGAAAGCTGAGTTGCTGATTCATTTCCACCTAAGGCATAAATATAACGACCGATCGGTGTATGTTTTAAGATATACCAAGCTATGGCGAACACGATTGCCATAATCCAAATTGGGAACGGAATACCGAATAAATAACCTGTACCAATGAAAGAAAACGCATCGGCTTGCTCAGAAAAACCTGTACTAATTGGTTTACCATCGGTATAAACCATTGTGATACCACGCAGTAATGTCATTGTAACCAACGTTGCAATAAAGGCTTGGACTTTACCTTTCGCTACAATCGCACCACTAATTCCACCAAAAGCTGTACCGAGTAATAATACTAATGGAATAACCAGGAAAATCGGTAATTCAGAACCGACTAAAGAGGCGGCAACCGCTCCTGTTAAAGCTAAAACAGAACCAACCGATAAATCAATCCCGGCGATTAAAATCACGAACGTCATTCCTACTGCAATAATCGCATTCACAGAAGTTTGGCGTAAAATATTGAGAATGTTATCTACACTGAAGAAATCGGGGTTAATCATTGAAACAATGATGATTAAAACAAATAAGGCAACAAAAGAGCGTTGCTCTATTAAAAATTTTCCTAGTTGAAATTTATTTGCTTGAGTTGTCATAAGAACACCTTAATTTAATACCGTATTTTTACCGATAGCTGCTGCCAACAATTTTTCTTGAGTTGCTTCTTCACGCAAAAATTCTGCACTAATTCTGCCTTCGTGCATCACTAATATGCGATCACTCATTCCAAGCACTTCCGGCATATCAGATGAAACCATTAAAATACTTAATCCATCTTTTTTAAACTCATTGATTAATTGGTAAATCTCTTTTTTCGCCCCAACATCAACACCACGCGTTGGCTCGTCTAAAATCAACACATTTGGACGAGTCATCAAGCCTTTGGCTATCGCCACTTTTTGCTGATTACCGCCGGAAAGTAGCCCGATTTGCTGATCTCGACTTGGTGTTTTGATGTTAAACATCAAGATAAAATCATCAACTGCCAATCTTTCTGCATCGTGTCGAATTGATCCACCTTTGGAGAAATGATCTAATGAAGTCAAAGACATATTTTCTTTTACCGACATTCCCAAAATCAGCCCATCGCCTTTACGATCCTCTGAGATATACACAATACCGTTATCCAATCCATCTTGCGGACACTTATTGGAAATCATTTTTCCTTTTAGCTCAATCGTACCTGCGGTTTTTGGTAATGCCCCATAAAGTACTTTCATTAACTCGGTACGTCCAGCTCCCATTAGCCCTGAAATGCCGACAATTTCGCCTTTATGTAACTGAAACGAAACATCATTCACACCACTTCCACTTAGGTTTTTCACATCAAGAAGTAGTTCGCCACGTTCTTGCTGTAGATGAGGATACTGTTCTTCTAAACGGCGACCAACCATCATTTCAATCAATTTATCTTCATCAATATCGGCAATCACTTGCTCTCCGATAAATTGACCATCACGAAGCACAGTAACATCATCGCAAATCTGGAAAATTTCTTTTAAACGGTGTGAAATATACACAATGCCTCGATTTTCTGCTTTCAGTTCGTGAATTACTTTAAATAAGGCTTCTGTTTCAGTATCCGTTAATGCATCAGTTGGCTCGTCCATAATAATCACTTTAGACTCAAAACTAAGTGCTTTGGCAATTTCCACCATTTGTTGCTCACCGATGGATAATTCAGAACAGAGCTGATGACTGCTGTGTTTCACACCAAGTCGAGCGAGTAATTTATCCGCCTCCGCATACATTTTTTTCCAATCAATCGATCCCCAAGCGGTTCTAAATTCACGCCCAAGAAAAATGTTTTCCGCAATGGTTAAATTACCGACTAAGTTAAGCTCTTGGTGGATAATGCTAATTCCAGCTTCTTGAGAATGTTTCGGACCTTTGAAAGTAACCTCTTGCCCCAAATAACTGATTGAACCCGCATCTTTACTGTAAATACCCGTCAATACTTTCATTAACGTTGATTTACCAGCCCCATTCTCGCCCATTAATGCCATTACTCGCCCGGAATACACAGACAGACAAGCATTACTTAGAGCTTTTACACCCGGGAAAGATTTATCAATCCCATTCATTTTTAATAAGGTTTCCATCATTCCACCTTAAAACGGCACGCCTGAATATAAAATAATGTTGGCATAAGGTGAACATTCGCCTGTACGCACAACGGCTTTGCTATAGTGAGTCTGCTCTTTAAAGATTTCGTGATTGACATAATCGACTTGAATTTTATTCTGTTGTGCTTGCTCAAGTTGAGCTAAACGCTCTAAAAGATCAGCTAAAATCTGTGGATTTTTTTGCTTAATTTCTTCCGCAATCAACACACGCTCAACAAAAAGCTCATCTACCACAACATCAAACGTCTGTAAAAAACTTGGCACACCGGCAGTTAAAGCTAAATCAATTCTCTCTACTTCATTTGGAATAGGTAATCCTGCATCACAAATAGTTAAACTGTCGGTATGACCCAGTGTAGCAATACTATGTGAAAGTTGTGCATTAAGATTTGTTGTTTTTTTCATCTCAATTTCCCTTTATTTCGCTTCATTATAATTGGAAAACACTCCATCGAAACGTTTCGATGAGATCATAAAAAATTTTTCCCCAACGATAAACAACCAAATTGCAAAAATGTGAAGTAGTTCAAATTATTTTGCTTTATAATAGGTAAAATCTAGTTACAAGCGGTCGATTTAGTAAAAAAATTTACAAATTCCACCGCTTGTTTAATTTTATTTTCTCCACACAAACTTATGGCTTTATTAATTACCCACAAATGTACCAACTGCGATATGTGCTTGCCCGAATGCCCGAATGATGCAATTTCGGTGGGCAATGATATCTATGTGATCGACCCCGTACTCTGCACGGAATGTGTCGGGCATTACGACAAGCCAACCTGCCAAAAAGTTTGCCCGATCACCAACTGTATTATTACAGATCCTGATCATATCGAAACCGAAGAGCAACTTTGGGAGCGATTTGTAATGATTCATCACCCGGATAAAATATAAAAAAACGGTCATATTACTATGACCGTTCCTTTTACTCGCTTTCTTCCAAACTATACGGCAGTTTTGCCATCTGCAAATTCACGCCATTTACTTTAAATTGACCATCGGGTTCTATCTCTTTATTCAGCACAACTTGAACCCATAACGTGCTGTCGTGTACTGAGCTCGATAATACTGTTCCTGTGCTTTTCCAGTTTTCTCCTAACTGCATTTCAACCGCTGAACTCGGTTCAGGTAGAGCAACTTCACCTTCAAATTTGCCCACAAGGGTAAATAACGCTCGTTTGTTTGCTCCACGATATTTCGCTCTCGCCACCGTTTCTTGCCCGATATAGCAACCTTTAGTGAAAGAAATCGCATTTTCCAGCAGCTGTAAATTTGCCGCTTGTGGAATCAGTTCAAACTGATTGGCTTTCAATAAAACAGGAATACCGTCTTGAATATCCATTAACGTCCAAAGTTGTCCATCTGCATTAGTTTCAAGTTGTTCACCCCAAACAATTGCTCGTTTTTGCCCTTGTGTAAGCATTAAAGCGGTCGTTTTTTCACTTAATTTTGCAAATGCTTCTTCGCCTGCCACGCCATAAATTGGGGTGTCTAATTCGGTGAAAGTAACTTTTGAGAACACCGCATATTTTTTTAATTGCGTTAGGGCTTCGGGCATCAAATCACGATGGATAATGGCAATAAATTTTTCAGTTTCCGCACGATACAAACGCAGTAACGCACTCATTTTGCCCTTTGGATCACAATGGCTGGTTAGCGTATGGCTGCCTACCTCAATTTTTGCGACATCACAGGTTAATTGTCCTTGTAGATATTTCTCTGCATCTACGCCTGAAATATCAATTAGACAATATTGGGAAAGTTGCATACGCAGTTCAGGGTAAGCTTGGCTCACTTTACAACTCAATGTCATATTTTGTTCCTATTCTAAATTCTGAATTTGCTCACGCATTTGTTCGATTAACACTTTAAGTTCCACCGCAGAATTAGTTACTTCTGCATTAATGGATTTTGACGCAAGCGTGTTCGATTCACGGTTAAGCTCTTGCATCATAAAATCTAATTTACGCCCCACTGCTCCACCTTTTTTCAGAATATTGGTGGTTTCTTTAACGTGGAGTTGCAAGCGGTCTAATTCTTCCGCCACATCCACACGTTGAGCAAGCAGCACCATTTCTTGCTCTAAACGTTGTGGCTCAAGCTGTAAATTCAGCTCATCAAAACGTTGCTGTAAACGCTCTTTCTGCCATTGCAGAATTTCAGGCATTAAGGTTTGTACTTTCGCTGCCTCAACAGAAATTGCCTCTAAACGCTGTTGAATTAAGGCTTGCACGTTTTCACCTTCTCTCGCACGCATCGCAATGAAATCAGCAAGAATTTGTTCAAAACCGTCTAATAGATCTTGGGTGATTTGGTCTAAATCTTGGCTTTCCGTATCCACCACGCCCGGAAAACGCAACACATCAACAAGATTGATTTCGCCCTCATTTGCAGTTTCTTTAATCCATTTAAGCGATTGAATCACCTGCTCGGCATAGCCTTTATTTAACGCAATTTCACTGTTTTGGGTTTTGCTTAAATCGATACGCAAACTACATTCTACCTTGCCACGGGTTAAAGCGGAACGTAGGCGTTCACGCAAAGTCATTTCAAGGTTGCGGAACTGCTCCGGTAGGCGGAAATAGGTTTCTAAAAATCGTTGGTTTACCGAGCGAATTTCCCACACTGCATTGCCCCACTCCTTTTTAATTTCTAAATGGGCAAAGGCTGTCATACTATAAATCATTGTTATTCCTTGTGTTTTTATATTATTGGGCGGAAAATATTCCGCCCCTACAAATCTTGCTAAAGAAAAATCACATTCTACTGTTTTCTTTGTTAAAATGGTAAAAATTTTAGCAAAAAGGAAAAGAAAATGCGTCCAAATAATCGAGCAAATAACCAAGTTAGAGAAATTAAAATTACCCGTAACTACACCCGTTACGCTGAAGGTTCGGTGTTAATTGAGTTCGGCGAAACCAAAGTGTTATGTAACGCCACGGTGGAAGAAACCGTGCCTCGCTTTTTAAAAGGTCAGCAACAAGGCTGGGTTACGGCTGAATATGGAATGTTGCCTCGAGCAACCCATTCTCGCACCCAACGTGAAGCGGCAAAAGGCAAACAAGGCGGACGCACAATGGAAATTCAACGCTTAATCGCCCGTTCTTTGCGTGCGGTAGTGGATTTAAAAGCCTTAGGCGAACGTACCGTAACGGTTGATTGCGATGTTATCCAAGCAGACGGTGGCACTCGCACCGCATCTATCACGGGGGCTTGCGTGGCATTATATGATGCAATGAATAAATTAGTGGCAAACGGCACATTGAAAACCAACCCAATGAAAGGTTTAGTGGCGGCAATTTCTGTCGGTATTGTAGAAGGTGAAGCCGTGTGCGATTTAGAATATGTGGAAGATTCCAACGCTGAAACCGATATGAATGTGGTGATGGTGGAAGATGGTCGTTTGGTAGAAGTACAAGGTACAGCCGAAGGTGAGCCGTTCTCTCACGAGGAATTACTGACTTTATTAGATCTCGCCAAACAAGGCATTGCTCAATTAGTGGATACTCAACATAAAGCGTTGGCAGAATAATCAGAAAATTTTGGCAAAAAAAGACCGCTTGCAAGCCTGTTTAGGGCTATACAAGCGGTCTTTTTTAGTCGATTTTTTGCAAATTACAAATCATCAATCACAAGGTAAATTTTATTCACCGGCCCGTGTACACCAACAACTTTAATCAACTCAATATCTGCCGTAGCTGATGGACCTGAAATGATATTAACACAAGATGGCATTCTTTCGCCGCGTTGTGCTTTTTCGTGCAGGATTTGAGCCAGTTGAGCAACACGAGGGAGTACAGTGCTTTTGCGTAACACTACCACCGATTTTTCAGGCAGTAAGCTTACAGAACGACCGAACTCTTTATCGGAAAATAACACAATACCACCAGACTCCGCCAAGCCATATTCGCCATATACTACGCCGATATTCGCATTTTGGGCTTTTTCAAAGTTGGTTTCTGATTGGTTATAATCCCAAACATAGCTGTCTTCGTATTTTGCTTGGATTGCTGAGGTGATACCAAGATCTTTTAAGCGTTGATCGTTATTGATGATCACACTTGCACCACCATATTTTTCGCAGATCTCAATGATGGTTTGCGGTAGATCCGCTTCCTTAGCTTCCACTACATCTGCCATCATTACACGAGCAAAGTCAATAAACTCTTGGCAAAGCTGTGGTTGAGCACGGTCAGTTAAACGGGTGATCGCGTGGTTGTTTTCCAACACAGGCATTGGCTCAGGCACATTTTGGCGTGGTCTGCCCATACGCTGTGCCAATTTATTTAAGAAATTTTCACGATTTTGTAAATCCATCTTAATTTTCCTCTTAACCTCTGTTGTTGAACCAATCACGGAAGCTCTCGCCCTCTGGTTGAGGTAAATCACGAGCTTTTGTCCATTCGCCTAATGCACCAAAATTCACAGGGGCTTTACCGTTTTTAATGAATTTGCTTGCGACTTTTGCCCCTACATTCATACCCACTTTCCAAAGTGTTGGGTGGGAGTTAGCAAAGTTGAAGCCGAAAATCGATAAACGTTCTGCCATTGGTGTTAAGCCAGCGTCCGCAATTTTCTCACGGTGTTTTAAGATGAGCTGAGCCAGTGGAATTTTTACCGGGCAAACACTATTACACGCCGTACAGAGTGAACAGGCATACGGTAACTCTTTAAACTCTTCATAGCCACTTAATAATGGCGAAATTACCGAACCGATCGGACCCGGATAGATAGAACCGTAACCGTGTCCACCAATTTGACGATAAGCCGGGCAAGTATTCAAACAAGCACCACAGCGGATACAGCGTAAAACTTCTTGGAACTCGCTTTCTAAAATTTTAGAACGACCGTTATCCACAATCACTAAATGGAACTCTTCCGGACCATCGGTTTCGCCTTCAAGACGAGGACCTGTTAGCCAAGTATTATAAGCGGTTAATTTTGCCCCTACCGCACTGCGGGCAAGCATTGTAATTAACACATCCACTTCTTTGAAAGTGGGTGCAATACGCTCCATACCCATTACCGCAATATGCGTTTTTGGCACAGTCGTTGCCATACGCAAGTTACCTTCGTTTGTTACTAAGCAAACAGAACCGGTTTCCGGCACAGCAAAGTTACAACCTGAAATGCCGATATCCGCTTCTAAGAAATCTTCACGGATTTTTTGGCGAACAAATGCCGTCATCTCTTCCGGTGTTTCTGAACCTTCATAGCCTAGCACATCGTGCATTTCTTGACGGATTCTATGGCGATCTTTATGGATTGCTGGAACAACGATGTGGGAAGGCTTATCACCCACAATTTGCAGTAAATATTCACCTAGGTCGGTTTCCACCACCTTAATGCCTTCTGCCTCTAAAACGTGGTTCATGCCGATCTCTTCGGTTACCATTGATTTAGATTTTACAATCTTTTTCGCGTTTTTCGCTTTCGCCACATTTTTGATGTAATTTGTTGCTTCTTCTGCTGTTTCTGCGAAGAAAACGTGCCCGCCGTTTTGAGTTACTTTTTCACTTAATTGGTAAAGGTAAGCATCAAGGTTGGCTAAAACGTGATTACGAATTGCTTTCGCATCATCACGCCACTCTTCCCAATTGCCTAACTCGTCCACCATACGCTGACGGTTTGCACCGATAGTTTCTTGAGCTTTTACTAAAGCTTTACGAACAACTTCATTATTAACCTGTTGTTCAACACGTTGCTTAAAAGGCAGGGTATTGGTTTGTAAATAAGACATATTATTTTCCTCCCTGCATTAACACTTCTGCAATGTGCATCACTTTGATCTCTTTGCCTTCACGACTTAAGCGACCACCGATGTTCATCAAGCAGCTTACATCTGCCCCGATCAAATAATCCGGTTCATCAGTATCAATATTCGATACTTTCTCTTTTACCATTTCACCGGAAATTTCTGCCATTTTTACTGAGAATGTACCACCAAAACCACAGCAGGTTTCTTGGTTTTTAATTGGTAATAACTCTAAGCCTTTTACATTTCTTAATAAGGTAATCGGCTCTTCCTTAATACCTAATTTGCGGAATAAACTACAAGACGGATGATAAACCGCCTTACCCGGTAGGTAAGCCCCCACATCAGTAACACCTAATTTATTCACAATAAAATCGGTTAAATCGTGAAAGCGATCGGCTACCTTCTTCGCACGCACCGCCCATTCAGCTTCACCGAAACGTTCAAAATGCTCAGGGTAGGTTTTAATCGCATAAACACAAGAACCCGCAGGAGCAACAATCGGGTAATCATTTGCTTCAAAGGTTTCTACCAAGTTTTTCATACCCGATAAAGCTTGCTTTGTATATCCACTATTAATTGCAGGTTGCCCACAGCACCCCTGCTTTTCTAAAAAGGTGATTTTACAACCTAATTTTTCCAATAAAAGTACGGAGTTTTTCGCAACCCTTGCTTTCATCACATCTGCAATGCAGGTTACATAGAAATTAACGTTCATAAAGAACCCCACAATAAAAATAAAAATAAGAATTAAACTCAGACTGCCCTTTTTAAGACAGAGAAAGGAAGGGCGATTTGCAAAACATCAGCAAAATCTGACCGCTTCCTTTTTATCTTCATTAGATATTAACTATCCGGTTACACATTATAGAAGATTGGTACTATTAATAGTGCAGCAACTGCGGCAATTACACCATATACAACCATCGGAACAACCGTTTTCTTAATGATAGTACCCTCTTGTTTTTCGATACCTGTTACTGAACATACCGCAACAATGTTATTGATACACACCATATTACCCATTGCACCACCTACAGATTGTAATGCTAAGATTAGGGTTACTGATAAACCAACTTGTTGTGCTGTTGCGTATTGTACTGTACCGAAGGTTAAGTTAGATACCGTGTTAGAACCTGAGAAGAACGCACCGATTGCACCTAAGAATGACGCAAATAATGTCCAAGATTGACCTGTGAACTCTGCAAAACTTCTACCGATAACTTGTACCATTGACTCTGAGCCACCAATCAACATTAATTTTACCATAATAATTGCACCTAAAAGGGCTAAAAATGGTTTTTTAACTTGGCTTAACGATGTACCGAAAATATCTTTGGTATTTCTAGCGGATACCGAGAAAATCGGTAAGCAGATTAATACCGTAATCACAAAAGGAATCAATGCCGGTACATAAAGTAACTTATAGCTGGTTGCAACGTTCGTGCCTAAAATATTTTTCAGTGCGAAAATCAAACCTTGGCTGATTTCAAAGTTAGCAAAACCTAGTGAACTTGCAATCCAAGTCGTCGCATCATTCAACCACGCTTTAAGTGGAAGTTGTTGAATACGGGTAATCACTAAGATGAAGATTAACAAACCTGTTGGTAATAATGCTTTTGCTACTTCACCAAAAGTTGCTTTTTCGCCTGCAAGATTATTCTCAGTTTTCGCTAAACCAATACCTGCATTTGCTACAAATACAGAAACCAATAAACCAATTGCACCTGCCACTAATGAAGGGAATTCATAGTTAAATTGAGCAATAATAAAGTAAGGCACAACACAAGCTAGAATACTAATGTAGATAAACACAATATTCTGACGAATTTCTTTCCAGCTTACAATTAAACGCAATGCCATAATTGGAATAATGAATGCCGCAATTGAGTGAATTAGAGCGGTTATAGAGCCGATTTCAAGCACTTGTGCATCACTTAATAAACCATCTTTTAATAATGGTCCCATACCGAACCACGTTGGCGTACCTACTGCACCAAATGAAACCGGTACAGAGTTCATCACTAACGCTAACATAGCTACTTGTAATGGTTTAAAACCTAAACCAACTAAGATTGGAGCCGCAATAGCAGCAGGCGTACCGAAACCGGAAGCACCTTCAATCATAAACGCAAATGCCCAACCGATAATCATTAACTGTGCAACCGGGTTTGGATTGATTGCACCCAACCATTTACGCATTGTGTTAGTTGCACCGGACACTTCAGAGAAACGATTAAATAAAATTGCACCGAATACTACAGTAATCGGCGTTAATACATCACCTAAACCTGCAATAATATTTGCAAAGACTAATGTAACATCGTTACCAAAATAGGTAAGTTGAAGAATAAAAATAAGTAAAGCTGTCAGTGGAAGAGCCACATAAGACGGCAACGCGTTGCGTTTTACCATTAAATAAATCAGTAAAACAATTGGGAAAATGCTCAGAAAAAGAGCCATAGAACACCTCATTTATGATTATAAAATGACCTGAGTGGTCGGACTGGTTAAGCATTCTACACATTAGAAAAAGCGATGTAACTAACTTGTTGTAAATTTGTGATCTAATTCAAATTTTTAGGGTGCGTATGATTAAAAAAAAGCCTAATTTTTTATAAATAACCCTCAAGAGTTATTCATTTGGAGCTTATTTTGCAAAATTTTTATAAAATTTAACCGCTTGTTATCTATTTTTACAATTCCATCAAGTATAATCAGTCGGAATTATTTTACTCTTTAAGGAAATGTTATGTCTTTAACCTCTAATAACCGCTATCTTGCCATTTTTGGTGTTATTTTAGCCATAGGTTTGATGGCAGCAGCCTTTATTCTTGGACATCAATTTAAAAATTTACAACAAACAGGTGTGATTACCGTAAAAGGACTTGCCGAAGCTGAGCATAAAGCGACACTAGGTACTTGGCGGGTATCTATTTTCGGTTGGGGCTTAACTTATAACGATGCGATGAAAGCTAATCAGCAAAACTTAAATCAAGCCGTTAAGTTTTTAAAAGAACAAGGTTTTTTGGATACAGAACGTGAAATTACCGAGCTTTCCGTGAATGAGAGAACAGAGTACTATGTAGATGAGTTTGGCAAAGATCGCTCTCGTCAAAATGGTTATAACGCAACACGTTCTATTGTGCTTTCAACCAAAGACCTAGCCAAATTACAAAACGGATTATCAAAAATCCAATTCTTACGGGCTGAAAACGAAGCCATTGATTTTAGCCAGCCCGATTATTATTTAGAGAATTTGGAAGAAATCAAACGTGATTTAATTGCTAAAGCAACCCAAGATGCCTACGTGCGAGCAGAAGAATTTGCCAAAACCAGCAATGTGAAAGTCGGCTTATTACGCTCCGCATCACAAGGTTCATTTGATATTAAATCAAGCCGCCCAAATACTGAAGATAGTGATGATAGCTACGGCGGCAGTTACGATACTTCAACCATCGACAAAAAAGTTCGCTTGGTGGTAACCATTCAATACGCAATTAATTAAACAAAAAAGACCGCTTGCAAGCGGTCTTTTTTCTACTGAATTTTACAAATTACACATTGAAACGGAAGTGCATTACATCGCCGTCTTGAACGATATACTCTTTCCCTTCCAAACGCCATTTACCGGCTTCTTTTGCACCGGCTTCGCCTTTGTTATCAATGAAATCTTGGTAAGCAATCACTTCTGCACGGATAAAACCTTTCTCAAAGTCCGTATGGATTACCGCCGCAGCTTTTGGTGCAGTTGCCCCTACTGAAACTGTCCAAGCACGCACTTCTTTCACGCCTGCGGTGAAGTAAGTTTGAAGATTTAACAACGCATAACCGGCACGAATTACACGATTCAAGCCAGGCTCTTCAATACCTAAATCTTGTAGAAATTCCACTTTTTCTTCGTCATCAAGCTCTGCAATTTCAGACTCAATCGCCGCACACACTGGCACAACCACAGCCCCTTCTTTTTCCGCAATTTCACGCACACGATCAAGATATGGGTTGTTTTCAAAACCATCTTCGTTTACGTTAGCGATGTACATTGTCGGTTTTAAGGTTAAGAAGTTGTAACCTTTAATGGCGTGCAATTCATCTTTATCTAACTCTACCGAGCGGATCATTCCGGCGTTTTCAAGTACCGGCAGAATTTTTTCCATAATGGATAATTCAAATTTAGCGTCTTTATCGCCACCTTTTGCACGTTTTTGTAAACGCTGAATCGCACGTTCGCAGCTGTCTAAATCCGCGAGGGCTAATTCGGTGTTGATAATTTCGATATCGTCTGCCGGGTCAATTTTGCCTGCCACGTGAACGATGTCATCATTTTCAAAACAACGCACAACGTGCCCGATTGCATCGGTTTCACGAATATTTGCCAAGAATTTGTTACCCAAACCTTCGCCTTTGCTTGCACCGGCAACTAAACCTGCGATGTCCACAAATTCCATTGTGGTTGGTAAAACACGCTCAGGTTTCACGATTTCCGCCAACGCATCTAAACGTGGATCCGGCATTGGTACAACCCCGGTGTTTGGCTCAATCGTACAGAATGGATAGTTCGCTGCCTCGATACCTGCTTTAGTTAATGCGTTGAAAAGTGTTGATTTACCAACATTCGGTAAACCCACGATACCACATTTAAATCCCATTTTTTGTTCCTTTAAATTACAAAATTTTGTGAAAATTTGACCGCTTGTAGGGGCAAATTGCAATTTGCCCTATCAAGGGTGAGAAGAGGGCGAATTGCAATTCGCCCCTACATTTTATGCTTTAAAACCATTTAAACGGTTAGTTGCCTTAACCATTCCGTCTTTAAATAAAATCTCTACGCAACGTGCAGCTTCATCCACCGCACTATTCAGTAATGTCTGATCACTCGGTGAAGGCTTACCTAAAACATAAGCAGCCACCATATCTTTATGCCCCGGATGTCCAATCCCAATTCGCACACGGTAGAACTCTTTATTATTACCAAGGGTGGCAATAATATCTTTCAAGCCGTTGTGTCCGCCGTGTCCACCACCTTTTTTCAACTTAACTGAACCGGGCGGAAGATCTAGCTCATCGTGAGCCACCAAAATTTCTTCTGGTTTGATGCGATAAAAATTTGCTAACGCTCCTACTGCTTTGCCACTTAAATTCATAAAAGTGGTCGGCACTAACAAACGCACTTCGCCTTGAGCAGTATTAATTTTAGCCACTTTACCGAAATATTTCGCCTCTTCTTTTAGGCTCACATTATACATTCGAGCAAGTTCGTTAATCAGCCACTCGCCTGCATTATGACGAGTCTCTTCATATTTTGCTCCGGGGTTGGCAAGCCCGACAATCAATTTAATTTCTGACACAATGTTGTCTCAATTCTCTAAATTAAAAGGCAATATTGTAGAGAAAAACCGCTATTTTCTCAAGGTAACCATTAATCATATTGTCTATACGGATTTGGCACACATTGATATTTCGCCAACATCGATTCAGTAAAATCGGTGCGTGAAGCAGCGTTATCATTGTTTAAACTTACCACACCAATTCGCTTGCCTCTGCAATCGCCTTTGGCAATAAAGGCTAAATTATAACCCGCCTCACGAGTGTAGCCGGTTTTGCTTACTAACGCTTGATAAGATTGAGAACGCACCATACTGTTAGTATTTTTCATTGAGAAATAGCGACCGCCTGCATAAACACTCACTAATGGTGAATTAGAAAGCTGCTGAATTTCAGGCTTACTTGCGGCATAACCCGCCAATTTTGCTAAATCAACCACAGTTGAAACATTATCCGCAGACAAGCCGGAACTATCGCCAAAGTAGGTTTGAGTCATTCCGATTTCACGGGCTTTGCTGTTCATTCGAGCCAAAAATTGGGCTTTATTTAAGTGAGTAGCGTGAGCCAGTGCGTGTGCCGCATAATTATCTGAACGCACTAACATCGCTTTTAATAATTCGCCACAGGCAATGTTAGTATTCTTTGGTAACGGGCTGGTTGTGCCTTTAATGAAATCCGCATCTGAAGGCAAAATTTGCGTTTGACAACTTGAGCCGTAGCGGTTTTCTTCCAAGAAAACGACTGCTGTCATCAATTTAGTTACGGATGCAATCGGACGAACTAAGTTAAAGTTCTTCCCTTCTAAAAATTTTTTCTGTTTTAAATCAAACACCACATAAGCTGAATTTTCAGTGGGGATATAAGCCGCTTTCGCTTTAATACGAGGGCTTGGTTTCTTTGCAGGTTGGGAAGAACAAGCACTTAGCACCATCGCCGCAATCAATACAGGAAGTAATTTTTTCATTATCAATATAATCCGAGAGTAAAAGTTCGCTATTCTACCCTGTATTGTGCCAAAGTTCAAAAAGCAAGCGGTCGTTTTCCTCTGCTTTTTTGCAATTTTTCGGAAAAATTTAACCGCTTGCCCTCTTGCCTCAAATCAGCGAAAATATCAGCGAATTTTCGGCGGTCTTTCCGCCCTTTTATCTTTAATTTATTGAGAAAAAAATGTCATATCCACAAGAAGTTAATAAACGCCGCACCTTTGCGATTATTTCCCACCCCGATGCGGGTAAAACCACCATTACCGAAAAAGTGCTTTTATACGGAAAGGCGATTCAAACTGCAGGATCGGTAAAAGGTAAAGGCTCGGCTCAACACGCCAAATCCGACTGGATGGAAATGGAGAAACAGCGTGGGATCTCGATCACCACCTCCGTGATGCAGTTCCCTTACAATGATTGCTTGGTGAACCTATTAGATACCCCGGGGCACGAAGACTTCTCGGAAGATACTTATCGTACTTTAACTGCTGTAGATAGCTGCTTGATGGTGATTGATTCGGCAAAAGGGGTTGAGGAACGTACCATTAAATTAATGGAAGTTACCCGCTTGCGTGATACGCCGATCTTGACCTTTATGAATAAGCTTGACCGTGATATTCGTGATCCAATGGAATTATTGGACGAAGTGGAAAGCGTATTGAAAATCAACTGTGCACCTATCACTTGGCCAATCGGTTGCGGTAAGTTGTTCAAAGGGGTTTACCACATTTATAAAGATGAAACTTACCTTTACCAAACAGGTCAAGGGCATACCATTCAAGAAGTCCGTATTATTAAAGGATTAGATAATCCAGAGTTAGATCAAGCGGTTGGCGATGATTTAGCCCAACAACTGCGTGATGAGTTGGAATTGGTACAAGGTGCATCACACGAATTTGAACACGAGGCTTTCATCAACGGCGAATTAACCCCGGTGTTCTTCGGAACAGCGTTAGGTAACTTCGGGGTAAACCACTTCTTAGACGGTTTAACTGAATGGGCTCCCGCTCCACAGGCTCGTGAATCTGACAGCCGTACCGTTGAGGCAAGCGAGGAAAAATTCAGCGGTTTCGTGTTTAAAATCCAAGCGAATATGGATCCAAAACACCGCGACCGAGTTGCCTTTATGCGTGTGGTTTCAGGTAAATACGAAAAAGGGATGAAGTTAAAACACGTCCGTATCGGCAAAGACGTGGTAATTTCTGATGCCTTAACCTTTATGGCGGGCGACCGTGCCCACACAGAAGAAGCTTACGCAGGTGATATTATCGGCTTACACAATCACGGTACAATCCAAATTGGCGATACGTTCACGCAAGGCGAAAACCTGAAATTTACCGGTATTCCAAACTTTGCCCCGGAACTGTTCCGCCGTATTCGCTTAAAAGATCCGCTTAAACAAAAACAACTGCTTAAAGGCTTAGTGCAACTTTCGGAAGAAGGTGCAGTGCAAGTTTTCCGCCCACTCATCAACAACGATTTAATTGTCGGTGCGGTCGGTGTGCTACAGTTTGACGTGGTGGTTTCCCGATTAAAATCGGAATACAACGTTGAGGCGATTTACGAAACGGTAAACGTGGCAACTGCCCGTTGGGTTGAATGTGGTGATGCGAAAAAATTTGAAGAATTTAAACGCAAAAACGAAGTAAACTTAGCCCTAGACGGCGGCGATAACCTCACCTACATCGCCCCAACGATGGTGAATTTAAACTTGGCACAAGAACGTTATCCTGATGTAACCTTCTTTAAAACAAGAGAGCATTAATCCTTTAATACAAGCGGTCGATTTTGCAGAAAATTTTGCAAACCGACCGCTTATTTTATCTATAAACGTTTATTTTTCCTATGAAACGCCTCTTAATCCTCTTATCACTACTCTCCTCTAGTTTCTCCTATGCTGAACATCAATGTATTGATTATTCCGATCAATCCCCTTTTCATATTACTCGGGTGGATTTGAACTGCAAAAATTTAGCTTTTGTCGGTTCGGAAAAAAGCGATAACGGCTCAACCGTGTCTGATTTTGCGAAGAAATATGAAACAGATGTTGCCATCAACGCCAACTTTTATTGGAAAGATAACACGCCGATTGGCTTGGTCGTGAGCCAAGGAAAGCGTTGGTCAAAATATGGCGATGTGCGTAATCGGGTAGTTTTCGCCTGCGATAAGGCAAATAAATGTAGCATTGAGGGGAAAAATACGCTCTCCAAACAAAACCCGAAATGGCAGGTGGCAATTAGTGGTTGGCATTGGTATAACGCCCAAAGCGGGAAATTTGAGTGTGCGGAAAATGATAAGGTCGGCTGTTCGCAAAGCATTTTTCACGATAAACACCCTCGCACTTTGCTTGGCTTGAACGAGCAGAAAAACTGGCTCTATTTGGTTGTGGTGGAGGGACGTCAATTAACCTTTGGTGGCGTTACCTTAGATGAGCTGGCTGAACTTGCCGGCAAACTTGAACTCACTAAAGCCATCAACCTTGACGGTGGCGGCAGTTCAACAATGGTCATTGGCAACAAGCGGGTTAATTCCTTGCCGATTTTGCAAAATGAGGAACGAAAAGTCGCCAACCATTTTGGGGTAAAAATAATTCCGGTGCAAAAATAGAGCTCATTTTACATACCGATTATTAAATAACCAATTAAAACACTCAACTTAAAAAACTCTACTTTTTTTATGGAAATATGCTAAAGTTCGCGGTTATATAGCCCCTTATTTTTTTATGGAGAAAAATAAAATGAAAAAATGGTTAATTCCATTAACGATGGCAGCATTTTGTGTTGCAGCTTGTGATGATAAAAATACACAAGCCAATGTAGAGAAACCGGTGGCACAGCCTGAACAATCGCAAAAAAATCCGGAAACTTTACCGCTTGTAACTGTTGTTGCCCCTTGGGAATTAAACAGTTTAGATTTAAACCAATCGGGCGTGATTTTCCAACGTATGAACATTGCTGAAACTTTAGTTGAAGCCAATCTTGAAGGTCAATTAGTGGAAGGTTTGGCAACGAAGTGGGAAAGTAATAATGATGCAACGGTGTGGACTTTCACCTTGCGTGATGCCAAATTCCATAACGGTAAGCCTTTAACCGCACAAGCGGTCGAAAAATCGTTAAAAATTGCACTTTCAAAACCGGGTGTGTTGCAAAAAGCCTTTATCAAAGAGATTAAAGCCTTAGAGAACAACCAAATTCAATTTGAATTAACGAAATCTTTTGTGCCATTTCCTTCTTTCTTAACCCACTACACCACCTTAATTTTGGCGGAAGACAGTTTTGATGAAAAAGGCGATGTAGCACAAGTAATCGGCACTGGGGCATTTAAAGCAACGAAAATTGAAGCTCCACAAAAATTAGAAAGCGTTCGTTTTGATGAATATTGGGGCAACAAGCCACAACTTCAGCAAGCGAATTATTTAGCCAGCAGCCGTAGTGAAACCCGTACGTTAATGGCACAGAGCGATCAAACCTCGTTAGTGTTTAATTTAGATAAAGCAAGCGTGGCTCGTTTAAAAGCTGATCCAAATTTGCAGCTTATCAATACCTCTATTGCACGCACGACTCAACTTAAAATGGATGTTGCGAAACCGTTCTTTAACGATTTGGCAATTCGCCAAGCCTTATCTCAAGCAATTAACCGCAAAGCGATTGCTGAGCAAGTATTGAAAATCCAAGACGGTATGGCAGATCAAATTTTACCTAAAGCCTTTGCCGACTGGCGTGTTGCAACAGCAGAATCAAGCCTAAGCCACGATGAAACTATTGCAAAAATTAAGGAAAATTTGACCGCTTCCGGTTATGAATATAACGCAGAAGGCAAATTAACCAAAGAGGGCAAGCCGTTTACTTTCACTTTAAGAACTTATTCAGATCGTCCTGAATTACCGATTATTGCGACCATTTTACAAGCTGAATGGAAAAAAATCGGGGTTGATATCAATGTGTCCGTCGGTAACTTCAGTGAAATTCCACTAGGACATCAAAATGGCACTTTAGAGATGGCACTTTATGCATTCAACTATGCGAAAACACTCGATCCATTCGCCTTGTTAGTGCAAGACTTTGCCAACGGTGGAAGCGATTGGGGAACAATGAACTGGCGTAATGACAGCCTAGATCAAGCTCTAAAACAACTTGAAACAGAAATCGATCCTGAAAAATCGAAGCAATTAAAACAGCAAGTGAGCCAAATTATTCACGATGAATTACCGATTATTCCGATTGTGTACGATCAACAAACTGTTGTAGGGCATCAAGGCATTAATGGTTTGACACTTGACCCATTTGAAAGACGTTTTTATTTGGAAAAACTAAGTAAATAACCGCTCGTACTTCGCCAATATATACTGCCAAATCTCCCCCTCCCCTCTTTGCTAAAGAGGGGTGATAGATCTCCAGTGAATTTTAAATTCAAGTCCTTCATTAGGATAATTAAAATAGAGATAAAGTATAAATTTATATCCGATAGTCCCCCTCTTTAGCAAAGAGGGGAGGGGGAGATTTGGCAGTAGAAATTAACGAAGAAAAGAGTATAAATAGAAAATTATCCTATGCTAAAAATCCTACTCCGCCGCCTTACTCAGTTGTTATTAGTCGTCTGGTCAGTCGGCACATTAACTTTCATTATTACCCGCCAACTGTCGGGCGATATGGCATACCGTATTGCCGCCAGCCGTTATGGTTACGACCAAGCCGATAGTATGGCTGCTGAAGCGGTGCGAGCCGAGTTAGCGTTAGATCAGCCTTGGTGGCAAAGCTATTTCAGTTGGTTAGGCGATTTATTGCAGTTTAATTTAGGTAAATCGTTGGTAACAGGCGATCCTGTCTGGGCTGAAATTCAACATCAATTCGGACATACCTTAAGCCTTGCAATTGTGGCACTTATCTTGGCAATCCTTATTGGTCCTCCACTTGGATTACTCGCCGCTCGCAAACCAAACGGTTTTTTTGACCGCTTGACACTCATTTTCAGCACGCTGTTCCGCTCTGTGCCAGCCTTTATTATCGCTATCGGCTTAATTACGTTATTTTCAGCTCAACTAAAATGGTTGCCTGCTGGCGGATATGGTAGCTGGCAGCATTTTATCTTACCTGCCTTAACCCTTGCGATTGGCTTGAGTGCGGTTTCGGTGCGAGTAACCCGCTCTACGATGGTACAAGTGAAAAATGCAGAGTTTTACCAATTCTCGCAATTAAAAGGGCTAAGCCGCTGGAAAACTTTTGTGCGACACGGTTTACCAAACATCGCCGTCCCCGTTATTGCCTATCACGCAGTCCAGCTTGTCTATTTAATTGAAGGTGTTGTGGTGGTAGAAAGTTTATTTGCTTGGCCCGGCAGTGGACACGCATTGGTTCACGCCATTATTGCCCGTGATGTACCGATGATTCAAGGTACAACCTTAGTAATGGGTGGATTATTTGTTGTATTAAACACTCTTGCCGATCTGCTCAGTGCTTGGATTGACCCACGAATTAAGCGATAGGATATCAAAATGAAAATCTCAACTTCACAATATTTGGGCGGCACGATCCTACTTATTATGCTCGGGTTCGCCTTTTTACAGCCTTATTTTTACCCGATGGATATCGGCTTTCAAGATTTAGCCAATACGCTTTCCAGCCCAAATGAATTAGCGTGGTTCGGCACAGACCATCTCGGCAGAGATATGCTTGCCCGACTTTCCTCTGCTATTCGCCTCTCTTTCGGCTTATCGCTGTTTAGCGTATTTTGTGCCTTAGTGGCAGGCTTGATTACAGGCATTATGGCAGGCTTTTTTGGTGGCTGGATCGACCGCATTTTCAGTTTTATGTGTGATTTAGTGATGGCATTACCGGGCTTATTACTGGTATTACTCTTTGCCGCACTCTCTCCGGGTTCGTTCTGGACACTTTACTTAGGGATTTCATTGGTAATGTGGGTGGAATTTTTCCGTGTGATCCGCTCAATCAGCTCGACAATGGCAAACAGCTCAGAAATTCAAGCCTCTCGCTTAATGGGAATGGGCTGGCTTTATAGCTTCAAACGCCATTTATTACCTCGTTTACTGCCAATGATCGCCACATTATCTGCCTTTTCACTCGGCAACGCGATTTTAGCTCTCGCAACACTCGGCTTTGTAAGCGTGGGGTTACGCCCACCTACAGCGGAGCTCGGCTTAATGATGACAGAGCTCTTCCCTTATTACTACGAAGCTCCATTGATCTTTTTACAACCGGTAGTTGCCGTATTTTTGATGGTGCTTAGCCTACAATTATTATCAGGGAGAGTGAAATAATGTTACTAGAAATTCAAAATGTAAGCGTACAGACCAAAGAAGGTATAACGCTGGTTCAACCTATTTCACTTTCACTGCAACAAGGCAAAAATATTACCATTTTAGGCGAAACGGGTTCAGGCAAAAGCCTGTTAATTCAAGCCATTATGGGTGCTTTACCTGAAGAGCTTATTGCAAGCGGTCAATTTTTTGTTGAAACTTGCAAAATTGATTTTAACCAACAATCTGAGATTGAAAAAATGTGGGGCAAAACCTTAGTAATGCTGCCACAAGAGCCTCGCCGCTCGCTAAATCCAATTATGGAAATTGGTAAGCAATTATGGGAAAGTTTTCACTATGTGGCTGGAAAATCTTCGCCTCAAGCAAAAACCGAAAGCCAAGCCTATTTGACCAAACTCGGTTTAGGTGAATCGGTTGAAAGCTACCCTCACCAACTTTCGGGCGGAATGGCTCAACGTGCATCTTTCGCAATTGCAACTGCTGCGGGTGGAAAAATTTTACTGGCAGATGAACCGACCAAAGGGCTTGATCCAATTAGCAAAGGCAAAGTGATTGAACTGTTAAAATCCGCTTACCAAAATGGTGGTGGTTTATTAACCATTACCCACGATATTGAAGTTGCCGAACAACTCGGTGGCTACATACTGGTAATGAAAAAAGGCGAGCTGTTGGAACAAGGCGAGGCGGAAGCACTATTAAGCAATCCACAACACCCTTATACCCAAGCCTTAATTGCCGCTGATCCAAAACATTGGCAGCCATTGCAAGATTTGCAAAATTTGAGCCAAAAACAACCGCTTGTCTCGGTTAAAAACCTGAGTGTTGCTCGAGGTAAGAAAACCTTGTTTAGCAATCTCTCTTTTGATTTACACAAAGGCGAAGTGCTAGGCATTGTGGGGCATAGTGGTATTGGAAAAAGCTCCCTTGCCGATGTGTTATGTGGTTTGCTAAAACCAAAATCGGGCGAGGTAAAATGGCACAGCCAAAGCCACAAAAAGCACCAGGTATTAAAGCTCTACCAAGATCCGCCCGAGGCATTTGCCCCGAATGTGAGCTTGCAAACGCTATTGGACGATGTGATTAACAAACACAAGCTCGATCGCCTACCGATTCCAAGTTTATTAGAGCAACTCTCGCTTAACCCGGAAATTTTACAACGCAGTGCCGAAAATGTGTCGGGTGGCGAGCTACAACGTGTGGCGATTTTAAGAGCGTTATTGCTCGACCCTGTGCTGCTGTTTGCTGATGAGGTAACTTCTCGACTTGACCCTATCACGCAGCAAGAAACGATTGAATTGCTGATAAACCAATGTCGAGCCAGAAATTGTAGCTTGATTTTGGTGAGCCACGATCCTTATTTAATTGAGAAATCGTGTGATACAGTGATTAATTTGGAAGATTATTTAGATAAGTAATCAAAATAGGGGCAAATAATGTGATATGCCCCTATTTTTTCACTATTTTGCTGCTAGCTTTTGGCGAACAATTTCAAACAAGCAAACTCCTGTTGCAACCGATACGTTCAGAGATGACACAGAACCAGCCATTGGAATGCTGATGAGTTGATCGCAATGTTCACGGGTTAGGCGACGCATTCCGTCTCCTTCTGCCCCCATCACTAAGGCAATTGAGCCGGTTAATTTCGCTTCATAAATGCCCGATGTGGCTTCACCTGCTGTGCCAACAATCCAGACGTTGTGGCGTTCTTGCAAATCACGCATTGTACGGGCAAGGTTGGTAACTCGAATTAACGGCATCACTTCTGCTGCTCCACACGCCACTTTACGGGCGATTGAAGTCAATTGAGCAGATTTATCCTTCGGTACAATAACCGCATCTACACCGGCTGCATCCGCAGTACGTAAGCACGCACCAAGATTATGTGGATCAGTTACACCGTCTAAAATAAGCAAGAGTGGATTTTGCTTTTGGCTCAAAATTGCCTCTAAATCGTGCTCATTTAACTCTTTTTGTGGCACAACACGGGCAATAATGCCTTGATGTACTTCGCCTTGCGATTTATTATCTAACGTTTGGCGGTTTACTTGCTGAATGGAAACACCCAAGCGTTGTAGCTCGTTTAACAACGGCAGTAATCTTTTATCTTCACGTCCTTTAAGCACAAGTACTTCAATTAAACGCTCCGGAGCATTATCTAAAAAGGCTTTCACTGCGTGAATGCCATAAATTTGTTCACTCATATTTTTCCTTAATAATTGGGCGAACACATCGGTTCGCCCCTACATTAAATGTTTTACAATAACATCTTCACAATTTTATCGAGTTTCACTCTACCAAATTTTTTCAGCAATTTACGCACATTTTCAGGGTAATCTGTCAGCACTTCTAAATCGCTATAATGGCTTAAAACCTGCGTATGTTGGCGAATTTGGCTCAACTCCATTTCCGCTTTTTCACTTAGCTCTGCTTTCGGGTCAGAAATTAAAATCGCATTTTCAGCATCTAAACGCCACGCACGCGGATTTAAATTATTCCCTGTGAGCAAAATATAGCGGTTATCTACCCAACCCCCTTTAAGGTGGTAGCTATTTTCGCCATCTTTCCACAAACGAATAATAAGCTGTTGATTTTGAATATAAAAATCTAACCGTTTTGCGAAAGCTCGCAAATTCTTTTCATACAAATAAGGCAGAGCTGATGCCATCGTAAATTTTTCATCAGGCTTGGTATAGAAATCATTAGCGGTTTTATCGCCCACAATAATTTCCACTGATTTGCCGTTTGCCAGCAACCATTCAATACGAGTTCTTAACGAAAGCGGAAAATTAAAATAAGGCGTGCAAATCGTTAATTTTTGTTCTGTTTGGTAGAACAACGCCTCAATAACTTTGTTGAGCTGATTTCTACGACGTCCTAAACCAAATAATGGCGAAACCAGCAAATCGTCGCTTTTCGCAATACCGTTGAATTGATACTGCTCTCGCCCTAACTGCTTACGGAATGCTTTAATCTGTGAACGGATTTCAATAGTTTTCGGACGATTCGTCGTATCTAAACGGCTTACCACCCTGCTCGATAAAATATGTTGTTGAATAAATTCTACCCAACTATCTGCTAAGGCTTTATTTTCAATAACGTGATAGCGGTCGTAGCGATAGCGGTCTAACTGATGCAAATAAACGTTGTTGATACTTGCTCCGCTATACAAAATCGTATCGTCAAACACAAAACCTTTTAGGTGCAATACGCCAAACACTTCTCGCCCATTAATCGGCACGCCGTAGAACTCGATTTCTTGTCCTTCAGGGAGATTTTGTTCAGCTTTAACTTTCGTGTACCAATCAGCATTCGAGAGACTTTCCGCTTCACCAATACGTCCACGTTGGGCTCTATGCCAATCGACCAAGATTTTAATCTCTAAAGCCGGATTGCTTCGTTTCGCATTATAAAGGGCAGCCAAAATTTCTTGCCCCGCTTCGTCCTTTTCAAAATAAAGTGCTGTCAAATAGATTCTTTTTTTTGCCGTTTGAATCAGCTGTAAAATTTGCTGTTTAAACGCTTGGCTTGAACTAAGAAAAATCACCTGTTCCGCCTGCTGTGGCAAGAAAGGTAAACTTTCTATCAGCTTTTCAGCTTTGCGTTGTTTATTCAAAATTAACATTAATGATTCCCGATTTTTTTAATGACTGCCGACTATTTTACACCGAAATGATTAATAAAGCGATTTTACATTAACGGCACTCGTAACTTTCAGGACTATTTGTTCTTGAGATATTTGGTTTTGTCAATTTCGGTTTGGTAAATATAGGAAAATTTGAGCTGTTAGCATCACTCTGGAGAAAAGGCGATTGCTGTTTGAGCAAACTTTGAGATAAATGACAGGAAAACAGTGATTTTTTTCATTTTTATAGCGAGGCAAGCGGTTGTTTTCTAGGAAAGTTTTGCAAATTTTAAGATAGGTGTCTATCTATTAGTGAAAAAACTAAAGCAGGGTTTCCCCTGCCTTAAAATACATTGAATGATTACGCAAACAAACGTTTTTCACCACTGCCTGCAACATTTTCCACACAGCGTCCACATACTTCTTTGTGGCCTGCGTGCGTGCCGATGTCGGTTGCATAGTGCCAGCAACGAGGGCATTTTTCGCCATCTGCATTTTCCACTTTCACCGCCAAACCGGCTAATTCGCCTTCGGCAATATCAGCTTCAGCGAGTGGTTTTACAATTGCTTGTGAAGTAATTAATACAAAACGTAATTCATTACCAAGTTGCTCTAATAATGGAAGAATATCATCATTCGCGTACACCGTAACTTTCGCTTCTAAACCTGCACCAATAATTTTGTCTTTACGAGCTTGCTCTAACACACGGTTTACTTCAGCACGCACTTTTAAAATTTGTTGCCAGTAAGCATCATCTAATTTATCTTGCTCAGTTAGGGCAAACAAGCTGCCGTAAAACTCTTCAGTGAACACAAATTCACTTCTGCCTTCAATTTGTGGTAAATAGCCCCAAATTTCATCTGCAGTGAAAGATAAAATTGGTGCAATCCAACGCACAAGAGCTTCTGCAATGTGCCATAACGCTGTTTGGCAACTACGGCGGGCAAGGCTGTCCGCTTTGGTGGTGTATTGGCGGTCTTTGATGATGTCGAGGTAGAATGAGCCCATTTCAATCGAGCAGAAACGCATTAAGCGTTGTACCACCGTGTGGAATTGGTAGTTGTCGTACGCCTCTTTGATCTCGTTTTGGGCATCTAAGGCACAGCTCACTGCCCAGCGATCAAGTGCGATCATCTCTTCCGGCTTAACTAGATCACGTTTCGGATCAAAACCGTTTAAGTTTGCCAATAGGAAACGTGCGGTGTTACGGATACGGCGATAAGATTCGCCCGCACTGTTTAAAATGTTGTGCGATACCGCAATTTCACCGGTGTAGTCAGTGCTTGCCACCCATAAACGCAGAATATCTGCCCCGTTTTTGTTCCAAACTTCGCTTGGTACAATCACGTTACCGAGCGATTTAGACATTTTTCTGCCTTTTTCATCAACGGTAAAGCCGTGGGTTAAAACCTGTTTGTAAGGGGCTTTACCGTTAGTTGCGGTAGAAAGCATTAATGAAGACATAAACCAACCACGGTGTTGATCTGAACCTTCCAAATACATATCCGCTGAATTGCCGTTAAATTCAGGGCGTTGCTCCACTACTGAGGCATAGGTTGATCCTGAGTCGAACCACACGTCTAAGGTATCCGGCACTTTGCGGTAATCTTTCGCTTCTTCGCCAAGCAGTTCTGCTGGGTCTAAATCCCACCACGCTTGAATGCCTTTTTCTTCAACACGTTTAGCCACTTCTTCAATCAATTCTAAAGTGCGTGGGTGCAATTCTTCTGTTTCGTTGTGAACGAACATTGCCATCGGCACGCCCCAAGTACGCTGACGTGAAATACACCAGTCTGGGCGGTTTGCAACCATCGTATCAATTCGTGCCTCGCCCCAAGATGGGATCCAACGTACAGATTTGATTTCGCCTAATGCTTGCTTGCGTAAACCTTGGGTTTCCATTCCAATAAACCATTGTGGAGTTGCACGGAAAATAATAGGGGTTTTGTGTCGCCAGCAGTGTGGGTAGCTGTGTTTGATGCGGGATAATTTCAGCAATGCCCCCACTTCTTGCAGTTTTTCCACGACTTTTTCGTTCGATTCAAATACGCCTAAGCCGGCAAAGAATGGCGTATCCGCTTTGAATTTACCGTCATTGGAAATTAAGCCTGCCATTTCAATTTTATATTTGCGAGCCACCACAAAGTCGTCCGCACCGTGGTCAGGAGCGGTGTGAACCAAGCCAGTACCACCGTCTGTGGTAACGTGGTCGCCGAAAATAAACGGCACGCTATAATCATAGAATGGGTGATTAAAGCGTAATAATTCTAAGTTTTCGCCTTTGGTTGTGCCTAAAATTTCAAATGATTCAACGCCGGCAGCTTTTGCAACATCTTCAACTAAATCGACCGCTAGTACCACACGCTCATCTGCTAATTGTACTAAGGCATATTCAAGTTCAGGGTTAATCGCAATCGCACGGTTAGACGGAATCGTCCAAGGGGTAGTTGTCCAAATTACCGCTGATAATTTGCCCTGACCTTGTGCATTAAATTTAGCCGCTACTTCCGATTCATCTACCGCATTAAAACGCACATAAATAGATGGCGAAACTTTATCTTCATATTCCACTTCGGCTTCAGCTAATGAAGATCCACAATCTAAACACCAGTGAACCGGCTTAGAACCTTTGTATAAATGACCGTTAGCAATCACTTTACCTAAAGTGCGGATAATATGAGCTTCAGTATCAAAATTCATTGTCAAATAGGGATTGTCCCAATCGCCTAGAATACCTAAACGCATAAAGTCCGCTTTCTGACCATCTACTTGCTCTTTGGCATAATTACGGCAGGCTTGGCAGAACTCAGCCGCTGAAATTTTTTCATTCGGCTTACCGACAATGCCTTCTACTTTTAACTCAATCGGCAAACCGTGGCAGTCCCAACCCGGCACATAAGGCGTATCAAACCCCATTGCAGTTTTTGATTTGTTGATAATATCTTTAAGAATATGATTTACAGCGTGCCCCAAATGGATATTACCATTTGCATACGGAGGACCATCGTGCAGAATAAAGGTTTTACTACCTTTTCTTGCTTCACGCACTTTTTGGTATAAGTTTTTGTCATACCAATTTTTCAACATATCTGGTTCACGCTTGGCTAAATCACCACGCATCGGAAAGCCTGTTTCAGGCAGGTTAAGGGTGTTTTTGTAATCAACTGTCATTTTGTTTTCCAATTTTAATAAAATCTCGGGGTTGTAGGGGCAAATTGCAATTTGCCCCTACGATATCTCTTCCAAATGAAATAAGCTAAATTGCATAATTACTTTGCAAATTTCTCAAAAAATTCAACCGCTTGTAGGCGATCTTTTTCAATCTGTGCTTTTAATGCCTCAAAACTCTCAAACTTTGTTTCATTACGAATTTTTTGCAGAAAAACGACCTCAATTGCTTCGCCGTAAATGGAGGCATTAAAATCAAAAATATGCACTTCTAATAACGGCTTTGTACCGTTAATGGTTGGGCGGTTGCCGACATTCGCAATGCCGTTGTAGCTGCCTTGTTTCGTGTTTACTTTCACCGCAAATACACCTTGAATAGGTGTAACTAAACGGTTGAGCATAATATTGGCGGTTGGGAAACCAATGGTTCTACCGAGCTTATTGCCGTGAGCAACACGCCCGTGAATTGAGTAAGGCTTACCTAATAATGTTTCGGCTAAGGCTAAATCGTTATTTTGCAAAGCCTCTCTCACTAATGAGCTACTAATTCGCTCTTCATTTAGGCTGTGAGTATGGCTTTCTTCCACCGCGAAACGGTATTTCAGCCCTGCATTGCGTAAGGTGTCAAAATTGCCAGCACGTTGTGCACCGAAACGAAAATCGTCCCCTACGCTTAAATAACGAACTTTGAGCCGTTTTGCTAATAAATCGCTAATAAAATCGTCTGCGGAAATTTGAGCGAACTTTTCACTAAAACGAACGCACAACACGAAATCCACTCCGGCTTCGGCTAAATATTTCAGCTTATCACGCAATCGCATTAACCTTGCAGGCGGTGTGCAAGCGGTCAAATTTCCACTTTTTTTTGCAAAAAATTCGCGAGGCTGAGGTTCAAATAGCATTACCACCGAAGGTAAATCTAAGTCTAAGGCTTTATCACACAAACGACTTAAAATGTTTTGGTGTCCGATATGTACGCCATCGAAATTTCCAATAGAAAGAACACAGCCTTTGTTTAAAGCACTATATTTATCTAAATTGTGAAAACCTCGAATGAGCTGCATAAAAATATAAACCGTTTTATGAGTAAAAATTGCTGTGATTATAGCGAGAAATCAACAAAAAAGGAAAAAAAATCCTATGTGTTATCAATTAATGCACGAATATCACATCAACATAGCTTTTTTCGTATAAAAAGATATTCAAATGCTACATTTTGCTATATGATTGCAACCAAAAATCGGGGGAATAACTATGGCAAATTTTGCTTATCTTCAACAAAAACGTAAACAACTTAAACTTAAAGTCAATGATATTTGTGAACAAGCCGGTGTAACGCGAGCCTATTTTAATCAGCTAGTGAGCGGTAAAATTAAAAATCCGAGTGCAAATAAACTAAAAGCATTGCATTCGGTTTTAGAAATTGTCGAAGATAGCAACCAGCGTGCCGGTGTCATTTTTGGTAAATTTTACCCTATTCATACAGGTCATATTAATATGATCTATGAAGCATTCAGTAAAGTGGATGTATTACACGTTATCGTTTGTACCGATTCCGAACGTGATTTACGCCTTTTCCAGCAAAGTAAAATGAAACGTATGCCAACTAACGAAGACCGTTTGCGTTGGGTACAGCAGATCTTTAAATATCAGCAAAAGCAAATATTTATCCACCATTTAGTCGAGGATGGCATTCCAAGCTACCCGAACGGGTGGGAAGGCTGGTCAGCTCGTGTGAAAGAACTGTTTGCTGAGAAAAACATCAATCCAACCATTGTGTTTAGTAGCGAAGTTCAAGACAAAGAGCCATACGAAAAATATTTGGGTTTAGAGGTTCAGTTGGTTGATCCTGCTCGTGAATCGGTTAATGTTTCTGCGACTCAAATTCGTAATAATCCGTTCCACTATTGGCGTTTTATTCCGAAAGAAGTTCGTCCGTTCTTTGTTAAAACCATTGCGATTTTAGGTGGTGAAAGCAGTGGTAAATCAGTATTGGTCAGCAAATTAGCGAACGTGTTTAATACAACTTCCGCTTGGGAATATGGGCGTGAATTTGTGTTTGAGCAACTAGGTGGCAATGAGCAAGCAATGCAATATTCTGACTATCCTCAGATGGTGCTAGGGCATCAGCGTTATGTTGATTATGCGATGAAACACGCTCACAAAGTGGCAATTATTGATACCGATTACATTACAACACAGGCATTTTGTATTCAATATGAAGGAAAAGCCCATCCATTCTTAGATTCAATGATTCGTGAATATCCGTTTGATGTAACGATTTTACTGTCAAATAATACCAAATGGGTTGCAGACGGTTTGCGTAGTTTGGGTTCTAAAAAGCAACGCCAACAATTCCAACAATTATTGAAAAAATTACTGGAAAAATACCGTATTCCTTATATTGAAATTGAATCGCCAAGTTATTTAGATAGATATAATCAGGCAAAAGAGGTTGTTGAAGCAATCTTAAATGAAGAGCCAATCCCACTACAATTTAAACAATATAACCTTAACGATTCAGAGTAACGGAATACAAGATGATACTTTTTGCAGGTGATCCGCACGGTAGCTACGAGCATCTTTACCCTGTTTTACAACAACAAACAGAGAAAGTGTCTCTAGTTATTCTAGGTGATCTCCAACTCACGACTCCCGATGAATTAGATAAACTTTCCCAACATTGCGATATTTGGTTTATTCACGGTAATCACGATAGTAAAACTGTTGCTGCCTTTGATTCTGTTTGGAATAGCCATTGGAAAGAACGCAATATTCACGGCAAAGTAGTGGAAATTCAAGGGGTAAAAATTGCGGGGATTGGCGGTGTGTTTCGAGGGCATATCTGGATGCCACCGAATCGACCTATGTTTTTTGACCCTATTCATTTTTGCCAATATACTCCGCAAGAGAAAATTTGGCGAGGAGGAGTGCCACTAAGACACCGTTCTTCTATTTTTCCTTCAGATTTTGAAGCATTAGAAAACGAAACAGCTGATATTTTAATTACGCACGAAGCACCTAAGCCACACCCACAAGGTTTTGCAGTAATTAACCAACTGGCTAAAAAATTAGGGGCAACTAAGATTTTTCACGGACATCATCACGATAATTTTCATTACGACAATAAAAATTCTAAATATGGTTGTCATATTTATAACATCGGTTTTCGTAGCCTTGCCGATATTGACGGTAATTACTTAATTTTAGGTGTTGATGATAGAGAGAAATAGCTAAAAATTTGATTGAATTAAACAAATTGTCATTTTTATTCTTTCCATTTAGAAATTTATAAGTAGAATTTGAATAATTTGTAACATAAAGGTTATAAACAGAATTTATAATTAGATCAGAGGTTAAAAAATGAAAATCCCACAAATCTTAATTGTTGAGGATGAATTAGTCACAAGGAATATGCTCAAAAGCATTTTTGAGGGTGAAGGTTATCAAGTATTTCAAGCATCTAACGGCGAAGAAATGCACACAGTATTGAATGCTCAAGAAATCAATCTTGTGTTAATGGATATCAACTTACCGGGTAAAAACGGCTTAATTTTAGCTCGTGAAATTCGAGAGAACCGTAAATTACCTTTAATGTTTTTAACCGGTCGTGATAACGAAATTGATAAAATTTTAGGGTTAGAAATTGGTGCTGATGATTACATTACTAAACCGTTTAACCCACGCGAATTAACTATTCGTGCTAGAAATTTACTTCAACGCACAATGGGCGAAAAAAATGAAGCAAAAGAGCAATCCGATGTGGAACGTTATCGCTTTAACGGCTGGACATTAGATATTCACAGCCACAGCCTTATTAATCCTGAAGGTGAAGCAACGAAATTGCCACGTAGTGAATTTAGAGCGTTATTACATTTCTGTGAAAATCCGGGTAAAATCCAAACTCGTGAAGATTTACTGAAGAAAATGGCAGGACGTGAATTAAAACCTCACGATAGAACCGTTGATGTAACAATCCGTCGTATTCGTAAACATTTTGAAGATCACCCAAATACACCGGAAATGATCGTAACTATTCACGGAGAAGGTTATCGCTTCTGCGGTAATATTGAATCTTAGTCAAAGAGGAGTCATATATGAAGAAATTAACTATTGCAACACTTGCTTGCTTATTCTCCGCAAATTTATTTGCAGCCCCGGTTGGTAATACATTTACCGGTGTTGGCGTAGGTGTTGACGTAACAACGACCAAGTACAACGTAGATGGCGTAAAAGGTAAAGACTCAACAGGTCCGGTCTTAGTTGTTGATTACGGTATCGATCAAGGCAATAACTTTGTAGGTGTTGTGCAAGGTAAAGCAAAAGTAGGCAGCACTAAAGTATTTAGTGATGTAAAACAAAAAAATAAATATACCGTTGCTTATCAACAAGGTTATCGTGTTGGTTCAGACTTACTTCCTTATGTAAAAGTTGATGCAAGCTCAACTAAAGTCGGTAACGAAACTTATCGTGGCTTCGGCTTTGGTACAGGGGCAAAATATGCTGTATCAAGCGATGTAGAACTTACTGCAGAATACACCCGTGATAACTTAAAACGCAGTGGTACAAAATTAAGAGGCAACTCTTTCACAGCAAATGCCACTTATCGTTTCTAAGCATAAATTAATCGGTTGTAAAATTTTTTAAAAATATGACCGCTTGTAACAAAAGAGCCTGAATATTATTCAGGCTCTTTGCTTAATTAGTAAAGTACACGTGCTCGAATTGTGCCTTCAATTACTTTTAAGCGTTGTAATGCATCATCAACATTATCACATTCCACATCGATCACGACATAACCAATAGTTGGGTCGGTTTGTAAGTATTGTGCTGCAATATTTACATTTAGATCCACAAAGATTTGGTTGATCTGATTTAAGATACCCGGACGATTTTCGTGAATATGTAATAAGCGTTTAGCTTGATTATGAATCGGTAATGAAACTTCCGGGAAGTTTACAGCAGTTACAGTTGAGCCATTATCTGAATATTTCACAAATTTATTCGCTACTTCCGTACCAATATTCGCTTGTGCTTCAGAAGTTGATCCTCCGATGTGTGGCGTTAAAATCACGTTATCAAACTTACATAATGGTGATACAAACGGATCGTTAATTGACGCTGGCTCTTCTGGGAATACGTCAATTGCCGCACCACGCAATGTGCCGGCTTCCAAACGGGCTACTAACGCATCAATATCAACCACCGTACCGCGAGCCGCATTAATTAATACCGAACCTTCTTTTAATTGAGCAATACGTTCTGCACTCATTAGGTTTTTGGTAGAATCGATCTCCGGAACGTGTAATGAAATCATATCGCAAGTTGAAAGTAGATGCTCCAACGTCGGCACTTGCTGTGCATTACCAAGCGGTAGTTTATTTTCAACATCGTAGAAATAAACTTGCATACCGATTGCTTCAGCAAGCACACTTAACTGCGAACCGATATGTCCATAACCTACAATACCTAGTTTTTTGCCACGCACTTCATTTGCACCGGCAGCAGATTTATTCCACACCCCACGATGCACTTCAGCATTGGCAGTCGGTACTTTACGCATTAATAAAATCATTTCTGCAAGCACTAATTCTGCAACAGAGCGAGTATTTGAGAACGGTGCATTGAATACCGGAATACCTCGTCTTTTCGCCGCACTTAAATCAACTTGGTTTGTCCCGATACAGAAACAACCAATCGCAATTAATTTCGGAGCTTGAGCCAGCACCTCTTCTGTTAAAAAGGTACGTGAGCGAATACCAACAAAGTGTGCATCTTTAATTGCATCAATTAACTCTTGACCATCAAGTGCCTTCTTATGTACTTCAATATTGGTATAACCCTCCGCTAAGAGTACATCAATTGCATTTTGATGCACGCCTTCAAGTAGAAGAAATTTAATCTTTGATTTATCCAAAGAAATTTTAGCCATTTTTTGCTCCTAGTATTATGTGTTTGCGATAATAAATTATTCTAATATAACTGCACCTTCAGGTGTGCCAACAATAGTAACATTAGCATAACGCTGTGCGAAAATGCCATTTGTAACAACACCTGCAATATTATTGATTGTATGCTCCATTTTCAACGGTTCGATAATTTTAAAATTATGTACATCTAAAATCACGTTGCCATTATCGGTTACTACACCTTCACGATATTCCGGCGAACCGCCAAGTGCCACTAATTGACGAGCCACATAAGAGCGAGCCATTGGAATAACTTCTACCGGTAATGGGAAAGTTGAACCTAAAACGTCCACTTGTTTTGAGCTATCAACAATACAGATAAATTTTTTAGCCAACGAACTGACAATTTTCTCACGAGTTAATGCTGCACCACCGCCTTTAATCATTGCTCCTTGAGGTGTGATTTCATCAGCCCCATCAATATAAATATCAAGCTCGCTAACTTCATTGGCACTAAAGACTTCAATGCCGATATCACGCAGGCGTTCTTCTGAGGCTTTTGAAGCGGCAACTGCTCCTTTAATTTCATCTTTCATTGAAGCGAGAGCATCAATAAAGCAGTTTACCGTTGAGCCACTACCCACGCCTACAATCGTATTCGGTTTTACAAATTTTAATGCAGCTTGAGCTGCAATTTTTTTCATTTCTTGTTGATCCATTTTTTGCTCCTTTTAAACAACAAGCGGTCATATTTTGCAAATTTTTTACAAAATATAACCGCTTGCGATTAATTACGTTTTACTGCTTCAACAATTTCTTCTGCACAGCTTTGTGCGAGTTGCCCATCTTCGCATTCTACCATTACACGAATTAATGGCTCAGTACCTGATTTACGCAATAAAATACGCCCTTTACCCGCCAAACGTTTTTCTACCTCAGCGGCAACGGCTTTCACGTCATCGCTTTCAAGCGGATTTGCAGCACCTTTCTCAAAACGAACATTCAATAGCACCTGAGGGAATAGCGGTACAGCTTTTGCTAAATCATTGAGGCTTAATTTATGGCTTACCATAGCGGCTAATACTTGAAGTGAAGCAATTACGCCATCGCCTGTTGTATTTTTATCTAATACAATGATATGCCCTGAGTTTTCACCACCCAATTTCCAGCCTTTCTCTTTAAGTTGCTCTAGTACATAGCGGTCACCTACGTTCGCACGAGAGAATGGAATCGCTAACTGTTTTAATGCTAACTCCAAGCTCATATTACTCATTAATGTGCCAACTACCCCACCTTGTAATTTACCTGAGCGAAGAGCTTCACGGGCTAAAATAAAGAGAATTTGGTCACCATCAACTTTATTGCCTAAATGATCAACCATAATTAAACGGTCGCCATCACCATCATAAGCTAAACCAACGTCTGCTCCTGCTTCAATCACCACTTTTTGCAGGGATTTAATATCCGTTGCTCCGCATTTTTCGTTGATGTTTAAACCATCTGGCTTCGTACCAATCTCAATTACCTCTGCACCTAACTCACGCATTACACTTGGTGCGATATGGTAAGTTGCACCGTTGGCACAATCTACTACGATTTTATAACCTTCAAGGCTTAATTCAGATGGAAAAGTTCCTTTACAAAATTCAATATAACGCCCAGCAGCATCATTAATACGGCTTGCACGCCCTAAATTTGCTGAATCGACACAATCCATTGGCTGATCAAGCATTGCTTCAATCGCTTCTTCGATTTCATCAGGCAATTTTTCGCCTACTGATGAAAAGAATTTAATCCCATTATCATAATATGGGTTGTGAGAGGCTGAAATCACAATACCTGCTTCAGCACGGAAAGTACGGGTTAAATAGGCTATCGCAGGAGTAGGCATTGGACCAACAAATACTGCCGATAAACCAGCTGCAGTTAAACCCGCTTCAAGTGCAGATTCCAACATATAACCTGAAATACGAGTATCTTTTCCGATTAGTACCTTTTTTGTGCCTTGTGTTGCCAACACTTTACCCGCTGCCCAACCGAGCTTTAAGGCAAATTCAGGAGTAATCGGAAATTTACCTACTTCTCCACGCACACCATCTGTGCCGAAATATTTACGAGCCATTTTAATTCCTAACTTTTATTTCAAAAAATATTGATATGCAGGGCTATTGCTGACATTTTGGAAACGATAGCCAAGCTGTTCTAAATGTTGATTTAATTCTACTTCATCGCCTTGATTTAGTGCAAATGCAGCGAGAATATCACCATAATCTGCCCCGTGAGCACGGTAATGGAACAAAGAAATATCCCAATTTGTGAGCATTTGCAAGAATTTCAGTAACGCCCCTTTCTGTTCCGGGAATTCAAAACTATAAAGCTGTTCATTTTTGATAGAGGCCGCTCTACCACCAACCATATAACGAATATGAGTTTTAGCAATATCATCATCCGACAGATCCGTTACATCATAGCCATTTTGCTGTAGCTCTTTAATGATTTCTAACTTCTCTGCCGAACCGGAAATTCTTACGCCAACAAATATGCACGCATTTTGATCATCGGAATGACGATAGTTAAATTCAGTTACCGCACGATTACCTAAAATCTCACAGAAAGTTAGGAAACTGCCTTTCTGTTCAGGGATGGTTACCGCCAGTAATGCTTCACGTTTTTCGCCGATTTCACAACGCTCAGAAACAAAACGCAAAGTATGGAAATTAACATTCGCCCCGGAAAGGATACAAGCTAAATTCTTTTCTTGTAATTGGTGCTGTTTTACATATTTTTTTAAACCAGCCAATGAAGTTGCCCCCGATGGCTCTGAAATGGCACGCACGTTTTCAAAAATTAACTTCATTGAAGCACAGATTTCATCATTATCCACCAACACAACATCATCAACATATTGCTGACAAAGGCGGAAGGTTTCATCGCCAATTCGGCGAACCGCAATACCATCGGCAAATAAGCCCACACGCTCTAAATCGGTTGGCTGACCATTTTTCAATGCGTAATACAAACAGGCGGAATCTTTAGACTCTACCCCAATAACTTTAATATTTGGTAAAACTTGCTTAATGAATACGGCAATTCCTGCAATTAATCCACCACCACCAACAGGAATGAAAATATAATCTAAGTCCGGCTTTTGCTGCACTAATTCCAAACCGATAGTGCCTTGTCCTGCAATTACCGCTGGGCTGTCAAACGGGTGAATAAAGGTCATCCCCAATTCAGTTGAAAGCTCAATCGCTTTTGCTTTAGCTTCATCGAAGTTTGCACCATAGAGCAATACCTCACCACCATAACCACGCACTGCATCAACTTTGATTGCAGGGGTATTTTGTGGCATTACAATCAGGGCTCTTAAACCTAAATGTTTTGCTGAAAGTGCCACACCTTGAGCATGATTACCGGCGGAAGCGGCAATCACACCGGCTTCTTTTTGTGCTTTAGATAGATTAGAAATCATTGCAAAAGCACCGCGCAATTTAAAACTATGCACAGGCTGACGATCTTCACGTTTAATAAACACATTATTGCCTAAACGTTCAGACAGTTTTTCCATTTTTTGCAGAGGGGTAACTTGGGCGAGATCATAAATGTTCGAGCTTAAAATCGAACGTAAATAATCTACAGATTCGTTTTGTTTGGTTTCACTCATCATTTGAAAGGTTATATTTTTATAAAGACATTGGTAAATTTTCTAAGAAATTGGACCGCTTACCATTAGCTTTAATCGATATTTTAAAATAGATCTCCCTCCAGAAAGGAGGGAGAAATAAGAATTAGTGATGACCGCCGCAACCACAACCACCGTGATTATGGTGATGGTCGTGATCGTGTCCGCCACAGCAGCCTGCGTGATCGTGATGATGATCGTGTCCGCCACAACCACAACCGTGCTCGTGTCCACCGTGAACGTGTCCGTGTGCAATTTCTTCTGCGGTTGCTTCACGCACGCCAACTACTTCTACAGAGAATAATAACTCTTGACCGGCTAACATATGGTTGCCATCAACCACAACTTCATCGCCGTCCACTTCAGTAATCACAACAGGTAATGGACCTAAGTCTGTGTCTGCAATAAAACGCATACCTACTTCTAGTTCATCTACGCCCATAAATACGTCTTTTGGCACACGTTGAACCATATTATCATTATATTCGCCATAACCTTCTTCCGGTTTTACACGTACTTCAAATACATCGCCAACCACTTTACCTTCAAGGGCTTTTTCTAAACCTTCCACTAAGTTGCTATGACCGTGCAAATACTCTAAGGGTTGATTTACCGGAGCTTCATCAACCAATACGCCGTCTTGGGTACGCACTTGGTAAGCAATGCTTGGTACTAAATCTTTTGTAATTTTCATATTGAATCCTTTATCCACGTTTAGTTAAAAATAACAAGCCATTGTAACGCTTTATTTTATATTTGCAATCTATCCGCGAATTTTAACCGCTTGTAATAGTTATTAATCGACAATATCGGGGGTTACCGCATCAACAACATCTACCGCCGTACCGACTACGCCGCCCACAACCGAAGTAACTAAGCAACCACTTAACAGTACTGCTGCAAAAATCACACTACCTAATTTAATTAACATTTTCATTCTTAATCTTTCATATAAATAAAAAGCAGCCCTAACCAATAATGGCTAGGACTGCATAGAACTTTATGCTAAAATTATTTTTCATCAGCGATGAAACGGTAAGCTAATGCACCGATAATTGCACCTACGATCGGAGCAACCCAGAACAACCATAATTGTTCAATCGCCCAGCTTCCTTGAAATAACGCCACACCTGTTGAACGTGCAGGGTTTACCGAAGTGTTAGTTACCGGAATGCTGATTAAGTGGATTAAGGTTAAACCTAAACCGATTGCAATCGGGGCAAAACCTGCCGGAGCACGTCTGTCTGTTGCCCCCATAATAATAATTAAGAAGAATGCCGTTAATACTACTTCAATTAATAACGCTGCCATTAAGCTATAACCGTGCGGAGAATGCTCACCATAGCCATTGCTTGCAAAACCAGCGGTAGCATCAAAAGTTGGGATACCTGAAGCGATAGTATATAACACCGCACCGGCTGCAATTGCACCAATAACTTGAGCAACAATATAAGGTACTAAATCTTTCGCATTAAAACGACCACCCACTAATAAGCCAATTGACACCGCTGGGTTAAAATGACCGCCAGAAATATGCCCTACTGCATACGCCATTGTTAATACTGTTAAACCGAAGGCTAATGATACCCCTGTGTAGCCAATACCTAGCTCAGGGATCCCCGCCGCTAATACCGCACTACCACAACCACCAAACACTAACCAAAATGTACCGAAAAATTCAGCAAAATATTTTTTCATTTTTAATCCTTACCCATTAGGGTGAACAACACATAAGCGTTTTGCTTTCCAAAAATGCCAATAAATAACTAAATAAAAATATGAGTATTATGATAAACCATAAATACTCATATCAATGCTTAATAGTATAGACAGATTTATTCCTAAATTTAAAGTAAAAATACAAGTCTATACAAATCTATACAATTCTATTCAAAATCAACGCTGCCCGAAGCAACAGCCGAAATTGTCGTTTTACCTGCTTCTAACGGCATATCTGCAGATTTCCCCATTGCGGCTTGTTCTGCTGCATACATCGCACTTGCCATACGAGGAGAGCCATACTCATAACAGCCATCGCTTGGTGTTTGCAGATTAACCATACTTAGTCGATATTTTTTCGCCCCTAAAGCTTTTTGAATAATTTCCGCTTTATCTTGGAATTTTTTAATGACTTCAAGTAGCATCTCTTCTTCCAATGATGCAACTTTCTCAGGCGATACACCAAAGTAAATAGATTGGATTGCCACGTCTTTACCTAAATTTTCTAACACCTCAGCCATAGCGTTGAAATCTTTACTTTTCAAGCTCACACTACCGTAAGCTTGCCAACCGTCAATGTTCCCTTTGTTATTGTAATTGGCGTTATTGCTAATGCCTTCCGCTTGCACCTCAATAGCAGGATGTTTTTTTGCCAGTTCCAGTACTTGATTCAAATTTTGCGAAATACTTTTTTTCAGTTCAGATAATGACTTCCCTGATTTTTGGCTATAAACTGTTGCCTGCATTAAATCTTGTTCAACGCTACGAGTTACTTTGGTTGAGAAACTAAAGTTTGAGGCTTGTTTTTTCTCTACCGAAACAACCGTACCGGCAGGGGCTGCCTCTGTGGTAGCCGTTTCAGCAAAAGCCGTTACCGTTGTTAGTGCAAGCGGTAGAAGTGTGAGAAAATTTTTCAATTTCATAATTAGTCCTTAAAGGGATAAAATTCACTTATTAGATATCCCCACTTTCAGAAAGTTCATTTACTCAATCGAAAGGACGAACACTTGCTCACCTTGTTCTATTTTCCAGCGAATATTATAGCCTGCAAGGTTCATACCATAAATTCTATCGGATACTTTCCCTTGTTGATAAGCCGGTCGGGGGTCTTGTGCAATTACCTCACGAATAAAAGTAAGTGGCTGCTCAATGCCAAATTGAGCAAAGTTTTGGCAAAATTTGACCACTTGTTGAGCTTCTTCACTAAATACAACAGATAGTTTCTGCTCCGGTTTTTCTTGTGCAAAGCCCGATATTGCCTCAGCTTCACTATCCGCATAGGCGATGTAAGGTTTTATATCCAAAATCGGCGTGCCGTTTACTAAATCCACACTGCCTAATTTCAGATAAACGTCGCCGTTCTCAACCACCACAGCTTCTAGTCTCACTTTTGACAAGCCCAATGGATTAGGGCGATGAGTCGCACGGCTGGCAAACACACCGATACGCTCATTCCCACCTAAACGAGGTGGTCTAACCGTAGCGTGCCAATCTCGCTCAGGAATATGATGAAACTGAAAAATCAGCCAAATATGGCTAAATTGTTCCAAGCCTCGCACCGCATCGGGCGTGTTGTAAGGCGGAAGGAAATGCAAAATGCCTTTTCCTTCCGCTACCAAATTGGGCTGGCGAGGCACGGAAAATTTTTCATCGTAAGGGCTTTGCATAATACCGATTGGATTGATCTGGATCGGATTTAATTGTTTTGGGGTAGAAGTCATCGGGATTTTTTCTGATAAAATGACGGAGATTACTCATTATTTTAAACGAAATATTATTTATGAACAAAAATTCCCTTTTTTCGATTTGGTTTACCACTGCTCGCCCAAAAACTTTGCCGCTGGCGTTAGCATCAATTATTGTCGGCTCGGCACTGGCTCATTGGGCTGGAAAATTTGATTTTATTACGACATTATTGGCTTTTATTACGACTATCTTGCTACAAATTCTCTCTAACTTCGCTAACGATTACGGCGACCACGTGAAAGGTTCCGACACCAAAGAACGAATCGGACCGCTTCGAGCCATTCAGCAAGGAGCAATTAGTGGCGAGCAACTAAAAAAAGCGGTGATTATTTTAAGTCTGCTCTCTTTTATTTCAGGCGTAGCATTAAGTGCTTATGCCTTTGAGAGCATTCAAGACTTGTTCTTTTTTATTGGGCTGGGTGTGGTGTCCATTGTTGCTGCAATCACTTACACCGTCGGCAAAAAGGCTTACGGTTATCTAGGATTAGGTGATCTATTTGTGCTGATTTTCTTTGGCTTTGTAGCGGTTATCGGCGTGTTTTACCTGCAAGCTCATAGTGTACCATCAATAATTTTACTACCTGCTTTCGGCTGCGGATTACTCTCGGTTGCGGTATTAAATATCAATAATTTGCGTGATATTAACCAAGACAGACAAGCCGGCAAAAACACGCTGATTGTGAGAATTGGCAGCCAAAACGGGCGAAAATACCACGTTGCGTTGTTGGTACTAGCGGTTATTTCTTATCTGATTTTTGCTATTTCGGAATTTGAACATTGGTACAGTTTCCTGTTCTTACTCGCTGTACCGTTGCTCGCAAAACACGCACGTTTTGTTTATCAACACCAAGATCCAAAAGAGCTTTACCCAATTCTAGGACAAATGGCAGGCTTGGCATTAATCACTAACTTGTTGTTTAGCTTGGGGATTTTGTTGGGGTAAGTTGCAAAATTTCAACAAAAATAAACCGCTTGTAATAAAGAATTACAAGCGGTTGTTTTTTAACTTGAATTTACAATTAGTTCTCCAGTTCTTCTGCAAAGACCCCATCTTTTTCACCACGTTGATAATCTGAATTGAGTAACTTATTGATACTATACCAATCCGCTTCAACCTCTATATCGCCTTCTGCGTAAGCACCCAATTCGTATGGAGGATAAACAAAGGCAATCCCTTCGGGGGTGAAATAGAATTGGTCAGAAATACGGAACTCTTTTTTATCTCCAAATCCATTATATTTACCATTTTCATCCACTCGCTCACGGCTGTAATTTTCCCAAAGGAGCTCTTTCAGTTGGGATTGATTTTTTGGGCTGATTAAATCATTTAAGCCAATGACTGCTTTTTTAGCTAAATCGACATTAATGTATTGCGTATGGTGCATTCCGTGAGCACCACCTGTGTAGCTATAATGTGTCATCAAAAAAGTAGCGATATTATTGCGTTGCCCCATAAAAGTACTATGAATATGCTCATCATAGCCAATTGTAGGCTCTGTTTTCGTACTTTCCAGTAAACCTTGATAAACCTCTTCACGGTGCTTTTTAAACTCTTCTTCGGTGGGATTTTTTAGCTTTCTACCTTGTTCTTCATTGTGATCATAAACCTGATTAATCAACAGTTGATTGAGCCAATCAAAATTTGTTTTTGGAAGCGTAACAATCGAACTCACCGTACTTTCTTCTATTGCAAATTCTTCTTTTGGATCAACTTTATGTTTAATCACATCTTTTTTATCGAAGATTTTCACAATCTCAACGTTTAATGCGGTGTTTTGTTGGGCTTTCTCTAGTTCTGCTTTTAATTTTTCATTCTCCGCTTTCACACCTGAAAGTTCAGCAACTTCTGCTTCTTTTTTTGCCAAGTCTGACTGGGCATTTTTTAATTCTGTGCCTAAGTGAACAATCTGTTTTTCGGCTTCTAATACCGTTTGTGTCATTTTGCCGTCTTCACAACCCGCAATTACAAATACTGAGCTAATTAAAAGTGCTAATAGTGATTTATTCATATCTCTCCCTCTTGTAAAAAATTTAAGAAAAACAACCGCTTGTTGTTCATCTTAAAACAAAAACCCCTGTACCACAAGGCACAGGGGAAATCATTAATCGTCTAAGAAACTGCGTAAGGTTTCTGAACGGCTCGGGTGGCGTAATTTACGCAACGCTTTTGCCTCAATCTGACGAATACGCTCACGGGTTACATCAAACTGTTTGCCCACTTCCTCAAGGGTGTGGTCGGTGTTCATATCAATACCGAAACGCATACGCAATACTTTCGCTTCACGAGGCGTTAAACCTTCTAACACTTCGTTGGTTGCCATACGCAAGCTCTCAGCGGTTGCAGAATCCAATGGTAATTCAAGGCTTTCGTCTTGAATGAAATCGCCTAAATGTGAATCATCATCGTCGCCGATTGGAGTTTCCATTGAAATCGGCTCTTTGGCAATTTTCAATACTTTGCGGATTTTATCTTCCGGCATTCCCATACGTTCTGCCAACTCTTCCGGTGTGGCTTCACGCCCCATTTCCTGTAAACATTGGCGAGAAATACGATTGAGTTTGTTGATGGTTTCAATCATATGCACCGGAATACGGATGGTACGAGCCTGATCCGCAATCGAACGGGTAATTGCCTGACGAATCCACCAGGTTGCATAGGTTGAGAACTTATAACCACGACGGTATTCAAATTTATCCACTGCTTTCATCAAACCGATATTTCCCTCTTGGATTAAATCCAAGAACTGTAAACCACGATTAGTGTATTTTTTTGCAATGGAGATAACTAAACGTAAGTTCGCTTCCACCATCTCTTTTTTCGCACGGCGGGCTTTTAGCTCACCATTAGAAATACGACCGCCAATCTCACGGATTTGAGCAATGGTTAAACCTGACGTTTGTTCTAAATTTTGTAAATTTGCGATATTAACACGAATGTTATCTACATAATTTGCAAGTTTTGGTGCAGCATTTTTCTTTGCATTAATCGCTTTTTCAATCCACGCTTCACTTAATTCGTGCCCTTGGAATGCTTTTAAGAAATCGGTTTTCTTCATACCCGAATATTCAACCGCATAACGCTGAATTTGACGTTCTTCCGCACGCACTTGCTTCATTAGTTTTTGCATAGTGGCAACTAATAAATCAAACTGTTTCGGTACTAAACGGAACTCACGGAAAATATTCGATAAAATTTCGATCTGTTCTCTTGATTTTTTGTTAGTACGACCGTGTTTTTGAATACATAACAACACTTTCTCGTGTTGGCTGCGTAATGCTTCAAATTTTTCTCGTGCTAATTCAGGATCGATTGAGCTGTCATCGCTGCTGTCTGAGCTGCTATCACTTTCTTCGTCTTCATTTTCGTCATCTTCAACATCGGCTACCGTATCTGACTCTTCATCATCATCAAGATCTACCTCTAATTCTTCCGTAACTTGCTCTGATGCATTCGGATCAACAAAGGCTGTAACTAAATCAGAAATACGCATTTCACCCGATTCTACTTGGGTGTAACATTCTAAAAGTCCGACTAAAGCTTCCGGGTACTCTGCAATCGCACATTGCACTTCATTGATACCGTCTTCAATACGTTTTGCAATATCGATCTCGCCTTCACGAGTTAAAAGCTCCACTGTACCCATTTCACGCATATACATACGCACCGGATCAGTAGTTCTGCCTAGCTCTGATTCTACGGTTGAAAGCACTTTCGTAGCTTCTTCTACCACATCTTCATCAGCGATATTCTCAGCCAGGAGTAAATCATCCGCATCAGGGGCAACCTCTAAGACTTGGATCCCCATATCATTGATCATCTGAATAATATCTTCGATCTGCTCTGCATCTACTAACTCTTCAGGTAAATGATCGTGCACCTCAGAAAGCGTTAAATAACCTTGTTCACGCCCTTGTGTAATCAAAAGTTCTAACTGGGATTGCTGTTCTAATTGTTGATCTGCTTGATTTTCCATAGTTTATCCGTTTATTTTGCGAGCAAAAAATAGTAATGGATTATACCACTAAATTCAGCTTGGCTTGGTAAATTTGCAAAAAATTTATGAATCTTAACCGCTTGTTATACGATTTTGCTCTAAAAAAAAGTACTCTTTTTTCTCATCGTCAGTTAAACCCACCGTTCGGTCTTTGGCAATTAACTCTTCTTTTCGTAATTCCACTAATTTAGCATAAAGAAAATCGAGCGTTTCAATAAAGGTGGTTTCAACGTTTTCCGGCAACACTAAATGTTCCCAACTTGCGAGTGTTTCAACGATTTTATATTGGGGATGTTCTCGATAATGTTCAAGTATCCCCCCCATACTAATGCCGGCATTTTGTTGACAAATCGCTACAATATCCGTTAATAATTCAAAACCCGGCTCTTTTAAGGCTTTTAGAGAACTCACATCCGGTACAAATTTCACTAAATGTGGGTTTTGCAATAATAACGCTATCAGCAATCGCATTGGCGTTCGCTTGATTTTAACGGCTTGATGAGCCGCTCTCTCTTCTGCTTTTTTATTCGGTAATAATGTTTCTATCTGTGTTGGATCGAGAATGCCTAACTTCTGCCCTAAAATATTGCGTAAATAAACACGCAACATTTCACCCGGAATGCGGTTAATCAGCGGTACGGCTAAAGCTGCCAATTTGGATTTTCCTTCTTTTGAGGAGAGGTCCACATCAGCAAGTAAACTATCAAACAAGAAATCACTCAGAGATTTGGCATTCTCTGCCAAATATTGATCAAAACCGGCTTTACCTTGCGAGCGAATGAAAGTATCTGGATCTTCGCCATCAGGCAAGAAAATAAATTTGAGCTGACGACCGTCTTGCAAGTATGGTAGAGCATTTTCTAATGCTCGCCACGCTGCATCTCGTCCGGCTCTATCACCATCATAGCAACAGATAATCTGCTCAGTGCAGCGGAACATTTGCTGAATTTGCTCACCTGTAGTGGCTGTACCTAATGAAGCCACAGCATTATCTACTCCAAATTGAGCCAGAGCCACTACGTCCATATAACCTTCCACTACAAAGAGATAATCAGGGTTTTCATCCACTTTGAGTGCTTGATATAAACCGTAAAGCTCACTACCTTTATGGTAAATTACCGTTTCAGGCGAGTTCATATACTTCGCACCTTGCTCATCATTTGGCAACACTCGCCCCCCAAAGGCGATCACACGTCCACGCTTATCCCGAATAGGGAACATTACCCGATTGCGAAATTTATCGTAAATTCGACCGCTATCATTTTTAGTTAAGATCCCTGTATCGAGCAATTTTTGTGTTTCTTCAGGCGATTGCCCAAAAGTACGTAATGCCGCATCAAAGGCATTAGGAGCAAAACCAATTTCAAAACGTTCAATAATCTCCGCCGATAAACCACGCTGTTGCAAATAACTTTGTGGCTCAATTTGATGGGTAAGATTTTGCTGATAAAACTTCGCTACCGCCTCCATCAACTCATAGAGATTACGCTTGGTTTTAAAATTCGCTTGCGGTTTACCATCACGACTAATGATATTTTCTCTCGGCACTTCTAGCCCGTGCATAGCCGCAAGCTCTTCAATTGCCTCCGGAAATTCTAATTTTTCGTAATCCATCAAAAAAGTGATGACATTACCGTGAACGCCACAACCAAAGCAGTGATAAAACTGTTTCGACTGGCTTACCGAAAATGAAGGGGTTTTCTCGTGATGAAAAGGACAACAGGCTTGATAATCTCGTCCTGCTTTTTTGAGCTTGACCCGACTGTTGATGACCTCAACAATATCAGTACGAGCGATGAGATCATCAATAAACGAACGTGGAATTGTGCCTTTCATTGATTGCCTCCTGCTCTTTGAATGATACAAGCGGATAATTTATCGTAAAATTTTACCAAAATATGACCGCTTGAAATAGAAACGTTAAAAACACCAAAACCGTGAGCCTAAAAGGAATCACGGTTTCGATATATTTTTGCTAATTAGCGAACTAATTAGTATAAACGTGTGTTGCGTGCGTTCTCACGGAAATTACGTTTAGCGTGGCGTTTAGCAAGTGATGCTTTTTCACGTTTACGAATTGTAGTTGGTTTTTCGTAGAATTCACGAGCACGAACTTCTGCTAAGATACCTGCTTTTTCGCAAGAGCGTTTGAAACGACGTAATGCAACGTCAAATGATTCATTTTCACGAACTTTAATTACTGGCATATGCCATCACCTCAGAAAAATAGATTAAATTATTAACCGCATACAATTTTGGCGGCATAGAACAAAAAAGGTAGTGCATTCTACCTCAACAAAAAAGCAAAGTAAAGAGCAGATTAAGGCTGAAATGCTAAGTTTATTGCATACAAATCAGAAACAAATTTATCTTAAAAAAGAGATGGATAGGTCTAAAGCTATTAGGATAAAATAAGTATGTTTTTTATTGCTTAGGTAAATTTTTATGTTGTTAAATTTCAGAAAAATAGAAAAAAACCATATCATTTTTTTCTCTAACATATTGATTGCATTATTTTTTGTAACTATTTTAACCTTTAAAAAAGGTTACAGCTATGTGCCAATAACACTTGGTACTATCGCTACCTTGACTTTCTTATACTATCGCTTAAAACTCAAAATAAAGTGGCAGTGGGATCAAGAAGACAAATACCTAATTTTTGCACTCATTGCCTATTTTTTCACTTTTGTGCTATCTATCATTTTTAATGGTGATGGAATTAGGATAATTGATAATCCAAGCAGGATATTACTCTTCATTCCATTGATTTTTTTCTTTGCTCTTTACCCAATTAAAAAAAATGTACTCTTTCACTTCATACCAATTGGTTCATTTATTACAGGGATATTAGCGATTTACCAGAAGTTTTTCCTAGAATTACCAAAACCATTTCCTGGGATGATGAGTATCCAAGCGGGGGATATTGCTATCTCATTAGCGATGTTTAGTATAGTTATTTCCCTATATTGGTTTAGTATAAATAAAAATGGACTTGGTATTTTATATATAGTATTTTCAGCATTTGGGTTAGTTGCAAGTATCCTTTCTGGAGCTAGAGGAGGCTGGGTTTCTTTTCCATTCTGCATTCTTTTCATTTTAGCCTGCTATTATAAAAATCTTAATAAGAAGGCTCTATTATTAATCATATCTATATTCACTATTTCTATTTTAATATTTATTACAAGAGCTGAATTTGAATTCGCAGAAAGATATAGCTCCGCAAAAACAGATGTAAAAAATTATTTTGAAAAAGGAATAAAAAATTCTTCGCAAGGAGCTCGCTTAGATATGTGGGAAAATGGGATTATCGCGATCAATGAAAAGCCATTGCTAGGTCATGGTAACTTAGGATATGACCAGTTCAGAGATAGGCAAATAAGAGCTCAAAAAATGGCAGAGACCAGCTCATTTAATAGTCTCCACAATCAATATCTAGAAGCATTTGTTAAAAGAGGAATTATTGGCTTTACAGCCTTAATGGTAATTTTAATTGTCCCATTGGCCATTTTTATACAGCGTCTAAAAAGCAATAATAACTATACTAAAAGCATTGCTGTATTAGGAATAGTGCATATTATATCACATATGTTCTTTTTCTTAACTCAATCTTTCTTTACTCATACTTCAGGTACAATATTCTATTTCTTTATGCTAATTTTGTTATATCATGCGATCAAGCAGAAAGAAAATATCAATTAAAAATAAAGGCAGAATTTACTTTCTGCCTTTATTTATTTTCTTACCTTGCACCAAACCCTGTCAGCATTGTTTTTAATGTTTTAAAAATAATTAAAATATCCAACCATAGAGAAAAATTTTTGATGTAATAGAAATCGTGTTCGACTTTCACACGAGTATCATCAACATCAGCTGCATAGCCGTGTACAACTTGCGCCCAGCCTGAAATTCCCGGTTTCACAATATGGCGATAATTATAAAACGGGATTTCTTCCTCAAATTTATCAACGAAAGCTTTCTGTTCCGGACGCGGACCAATTAAACTCATATCACCTTTTAACACATTAAAAAATTGTGGTAGTTCATCAATACGTGTTTTTCGGATAAATTTACCAATGCGAGTCACACGCATATCTCCGCTTGAGGCAAATTGTGCCCCATCTTTTTCAGAATCTTTGCACATACTTCTAAACTTATAGATGCGAAACTCTTTACCACCTTGACCAACACGGTTTTGGATAAACATTGCCCCACCTTCACTTTCCAAACAAATAGCAACAGCGGTGATAGCCATAATTGGCAATGTAATTGGGAATGTCAGCACAATAAGAGAAATATCTATAACACGTTTGATTAAAGAATAAATTGGCGAAGGGAGTAATGACCCCAAATCATTTTCATACATATGATGAATTTTCACACGTCCCGTCAGTGATTCTTGTAACTGGCGAACATTGTAAACAGGGATACCATTTAAAGTACATTTCGCTAAAAACTTTTGCCAATCTGCTGATAATTCAGAAGAATGGAGATCAGCAGCAATCGCATTAATCCTCTTCTCTCCTAATTTAGGCTCAGTTAATTCAACCCAATCTACATTTTCAATTTGATTTAACGCTACAGCCTTCCCAAGTGAAATATAAGCAATTTTAGATACAATCCAACGTCTAGAGACAAAGTAACCGATAAAGCAAAATAGCATTGTTAATACAAAACTAGTACCTAACAGCATATTTGAATAATCTAAACGGAATAGTGTTAATACCATAAGTACAATAAAATACCACGCAATTACAGTTGAAAACACAAAGCTAGCCGATTTATTCCCTGGATATTTAATTAGTACTCTAAGTGTAATTGCAATCATCACAAATGCTAACGAAGTTGCAACAAGGGTATTGGTACGAGTCTCCATTAAGTTAAATCCACCACCCCAAAAATAAAGAGCGGGTAATAAACTAGAAAAAATAATGCCTAGAATACTTTGTATCGTAGTACTAAAAAATAGTCGCTCGTACCAACGAGAGTGGCGTTTCTTTTTATAAATTTCCATAAACTATCCTTTTCTTAACTTTTTATAAACCTTACCCAATAAGGATTTAGGTAATAATCGAGGCAATGCTCTCATTATAAAATAAATAGTAGCGACACTAGCTGATTGTAATTTCAACAGGCTTTTCAATTGTGCTAATTGTAACTCGCTTTTAATATAATCAAACCCTTTACGACGAGCATACATAGCAGTTCCACTTCTCACTTTTACTAGAATCTCCGGTAAATTATATACTTTATATTGCTGTGCAATTACTCTTAGCCAAAGATTATAATCTTCCATATAAAGATGATGTTGATAACCACCCACTTGCTCAATAACAGATTTTTTATAAGCAGTTGCCATATGATTAAATGGGTTTCTCAATAAGGCGGACGAATAAATTTCCTCACAACTTACCGGCACCCTCTTAATACCGAGAGAACTTGACATTGTTTCATCAAATTCCTCAACTTGCGTGCTAAATAAAACCACCTCAGGGTTTTCCTGAATAAATTTAACCTGTTTTTCAAAGCGTTCAGACAAGCAAATATCGTCTGTATCCATTCGAAATACCCACTCATTAGAACAATGCTTCAATCCTTCATTTAATGCTTGTCCCAATCCTACATTCTGTGGTAGGCGAACCACAACAAGCGGTAATTTTTCTGCAAAATTTTGCACCACTTGCTCTAAGCTTTCCGAGATTACTCCATCAAACACTATAACTATTTCACTTGCAGGTAAAGTTTGAGCTTGCAAAGAGTGCAAGCTCTCTTCCAAATAAGCGGGCTGCTCTTTATAGTATAAGGACATAAGAACTGAAAAATTCATATAAACCCCATCATCTAAATTTCTTAACAACAAATAAATATAATAATGTTCTATACACTAAAAAATACAAAGCAAGAACATTAAAAAATTCAGAATAAGGTAAAGAATCAAAATATCCCAATATATAAATCAACATTACTAAAAAAATATAATACTGAACCCTAAATTTATCAAAATTATCAATCTTAAGATAGTGACTAGTAAAAAATCTAGCTTTTGTTGCAAAATCTAATGTATTGCAGAGTGGATATAAAAGCCAAGATACAAACAAAAACCCCAAATCACCAAGCATAAAAACATAAACACCAAAATATTTAAGTATTAACAATAAAGAATAAAGAATAATATTAAACTCATTTCTGATAGAGTTATAAACAACATACACAAGAAGAATAGATAATGAATTTAATAAAATAAAGATAAAATATTCCTTATACAGACAGAATACCATAACATTTGAAATAACAACCCATAATAATCTTATCGAATAGATAAATTTCTTGTTTTTTTCATAAAATACATGCTCCTGCTGAGATAACCTTAAAGTAGGGTTATTTTCTTTCTTCACTAACTCAGCATCATTATAAATATAACCTAACTCATAGGCTGAAAAAGTCGCCAATAGTAGTAAAAAATACAGCATAAACCCAGCATTCATCATATAAAAATATACGACATATGTAGGGATAATATATGTAAATATCCAAGCAAACTTTGCAGACTTACCTACTAATCTCGTTCTAAATAAGTAATAAAAAGGAATATAAAAAAACATTAATCCTCCATTATAAAACCAACACTCAAGCCATTTTCATTCCAAAATTTCATATTTTTCTTATTCGATAAAATCGTATGATTCTCGCTCTGCCTAATCAAATCCAAATCTGTCTTATTATCTGTTATAACCCAGAAAGGCTTATGTTCATTTTTAAAAAGGTCGACCTTAGTATGAAGCAAATCTTTTCTTAGTTTTCCAGTACAAATACCATTAATATATTCTAGTTCTGAAGCGTAAAAACTGGAAACGCCCAAATTAAGAGCTACCGCCTTTACGATACAATCCAAACTAGCGGAGCATAACAAGATCGTACCACCTTTATCTCTAAGTGATTGATTCAAAAAGTCATGGGAAAACGCTATCTTCTTTTCTGAAAGGATATATTCCACATACTCTCTTGCTGCATCTTCAAGTTGACTTTTTGTACTACCCTTTAAAGAAAAAATGTACAATGCCCTATAAATATCCATACCAACCATTTTTCCAATTAAAATTAAAAGAATTTTAACAACTTTATTATCTAAAATACCTAGATATAACTTCTTGCTTTTACTTTGAGAAAAAAAACAAATGAAATCAAATGTCGTATTTGCTTTATATAAAGTCCAACAAATATCAAATATATACTTTTTATCCATTCTAAACCTACCCACGAGAATTATTCCCTATAAAAACATAGTTAATAAAACCCAGATATAATAACATTAAACTAATGACTACAAACCCGTCAACAATCAAAGAAAATCCTGAAGTAGGGGACAATAGCAATATATAGGATTTATTATACATATAAGAAAAAAACATAATAAATAGAATATTTTTCCTATTTTTATCTCGATAAATTCTCATTTTTATTTTATTGATAAAACCAATATATATTCCTATGGCTAGGACATATAGCACCCCAAATAATACCCCAAAATGAACGTAGGCATCTAAATCAAAATGTTCAACACTTCCCCCAGATAAACTATCAGGATAATGATATAACCAAATTGCTCTACCAACAGAAATACTTTCTTTAACACCAGTTAAACTTTCTGTTAACGATCCACCAATCAAAGGTCTAAGAAATAGATTTGACCAACTTGATACTTGATATTGAACAATATCTATAATGCCATCTGGTAAGGATAAATAATACATATCAGCATTTGCGACGATTCTGAGTAATAAAGCCTCAAACCATACTGGATAATCAGTATACTTACTAACCATACCTGTGTCAGATGCCATCCTGTCAAGGAAATATGCGACATAGACAAGAACTGCAAAACTAATAATAAGTAATAAAAAAAACCTTTTTAAGGTGAAAATCTTAAACGATATAGAGTAATAAAGAATAATACTAATAAAAGCAGTATATATAGACTCTATAATAGCAAATTTAGCACCATTTATAAAAGATGAGGCTATAGAAAATAATAACAAAGCAATATATAAACCCCATGACCTTTTATTAAATGCTATTATAGCAGCGTAAGCAATTATAAATAATCTTATGACATCCATATACCTTGAAATAATGCCCAGCCCGCCAGAATTTGCTTCAAATCTAGAAATAAAAAATACTGAAAAATCCACTTTAGAAATATAAAAAATCAATAACAAAAAATAAATTGATATTAAAAATGATATTTCTCTCTTTGGAAAGTTAACATTGGAAGAAAAGAAACGAAATTTATATCTATACTTAAATATAGAAACTTGATAGCCTAACCAAATGCCAAAAGATATGACTATATAATAGAGTAAAATGATATAAAAGTAGTCAGTAGATATATAGCTATTTAAGAATAAGAAAATTACAATAGCATAAGATGTCCCAAATGTGAATATCCAAAAGAAATTTATGGAATCGATGAGTACACCTAAATTGAATCTACGAACTTGATATAACAGAACACCTGAAATAAGAGCAACTAAAAATAGACAATATAAGCCTTTTTCAAATATATCAACAAGTATGTGACCCATATCATCTGTTCTCTTTCATAAAACCATATGGAAGAATATTTTTTATAAGCACTATTGGAAACCTCTTCCTGAAAATAATTTTTGGCTCTTTAAGAACGCTTTGAACTAAATAACCAAAAGATTTCTTTTTATCAAATGCAGCAGCATCAGAAGAGATAGATAGATATATATCCCCTAGATATTTATCATAATCCTTAGTAACGAGCTTAATAATATCAATTTTTTCCATCATAAGATTCATATTTTTTGAAGTATTTTTTTCATGCCGTCTATAATCACAAATTATATCTCCAATCACTGCTATTGTAGAACCATCTTGCGTTAATTTTAAATAGCTATACCAATCTTCCAATCTAATCTCAGGATGATATTTACCAATCTTACGCAAAGCATCTAGCCTTAACATCTGTGTTGGTGCGGGAAGAGTGTGCTCAAATCTTGCTATTTCATCAAAAACGTAGTAATGTGATTTTGGATAAATAGTTCTAACAACTTGACTATCATCGTCAATTTGATTAATACCTCCAAATACAGCCACCACATCCGTATGAGTTTCTAGGAACTGAACCTGCAATTCAGTTTTATATGGCAACATCTTATCATCTGATGCTATAGCACAAAAATATTTTCCACGACACCAGTCAATTGCTTCATTAAGCGTTTTGCTTAAGCCTTTATTCTCTCTATATCTGAACTCAAAACGAACAAATCGATTCTTACATTTCTCAATTAACTGATTGATCTTTTCAACAGAATGATCTCTTGAACCATCATCAATAATAATTAACTCAATATTCTGATATGTTTGATCTATCACACTCTGAATACACTCCTGCACATATCTTTCATGGTTATAGCATGGGATAACTACAGAAACTAATGGCATATTACTCATTTTTATTTACCTTTTATAATTTATTTAAAACCTTAAATATGAAAAGTCCTACTACCATCAAATATAAAGTATAATTAATAAGATGTGCTAAACTTACACCTTCAAACCCTATTAAATTTACAAAAAGTATTGATAATAAAACGCTTGATATAGAAAAAACAACTTCTGTAATAACAAATAACTTTGTCATCGCCTTACTAAGCATTAAATATGCAAGAATCCAACTTCCTATCTTAACGATATCCCCCAATATCTGCCAAAAGAAGAGTTCTCTCATTGGCAGAAACTTATCGGAAAAGAGTGTAATAATAATCCAATCTTTTAATATAAAAACTGTTACGCCGCCTAATAATGCCAATGGAAAAATATATTTGTACGCAAGAAAAATTTCTTGTTTGATTTTATCAACTTCTTTTAACTCTGAAAGCCGAGGTAAATAATATACCCCCAATGTTGTTGTTACTAACATTAAATAAGCACCGCTAAAGCGTACCATTGCTTCCCAATAGCCGGCATATTCATTACCATATTCGTATGAGAGATATTGGCGAATAACCATTTGTGAAACAGGTACACAAACAGCACTTACCACTGCCATTAAAGCAAAAGATGCAAATTTTCTTGCAATACCTTTATCTAAATTGCCAAACAGCTCTTTCCAACTAAACCAGCTTGCTTGGTTACAAATAAAAAATGTAATAAAGAAAGCGAGTGATTGGTATATTGCAAGTGCAACTAATGCTCCATATAAGCCAAATTCAATGACTAAAACTGCAGTAATAGCTAATGAAATCAAGCTACCCGATATATTAGCTGCAACCAATCTTTCGATTGCTTTTTTACCGTTTAATATAGCAAGAAAAAGTGTATTTAGATTAAAAAATAGTAGAAAAACAGCAAACCATATAAACACTGATTCATAATCGGAGTTATTGAATATAACGACTGAAAGTTTCTCTCTCAATAAAAAGATTAGGCCACCGCCAACCAAACTAAAAAAGAAGATAATACCCGTTGCAGTTTGCCAGATTGTCCTCTGTTTTTCTGGTTGCTCATAATATTCTGCGGTATATTTTACCACCGCAGTATTAATTGCATTACCGGAAAATACGGTAACCATCTGAATAAAATTTTGGAATTGTCCGATTAATGCATAACCACTAGGACCTACATAAACTGCCAGAATTTTATTCAGAATAAACATAGTTGCTGTCTTAATTAAGACAGCAATACCATTTAAGGCGCTAGTTTTAAATAATTTCATAGGTCTTATTTAAATTGATTACACAATTCTATAACTCTATTTGCCTCATCAAATGTCATCGTTGGGCTGATTGGTAAACTTAATACCTCTTGATGAATCTGTTCAGATATTGGGAAACTCAAATTATTCCATTCCTTATAAGCTTGTTGCTTATGTGGTGGAATAGGATAATGAATCAACGTTTGCACCCCATTTTCTGATAAAAATGCTTGTAAAGCGGAACGATTTGCACAACGAACCACAAATAAATGCCAAACGTGTTGTTTATATTCTTCTGCATTTATATCATTGAGTGGCAAAATAATGTTGGGATTTTTAATCTTACTTAAATAAATTTGAGCGATTTTACGTCTATGCTCAGTTTCTTTATCTAAATACGCTAATTTTACATCAAGCATTGCTGCTTGAATCTCATCTAAACGGCTATTTACACCCGGTACTAAATTTTCATATTTTTTATGAGAACCATAATTGCGTAATGCTTTCAACATTTCTGCTAATTCATCGTCATTAGTCGTAATCGCACCTGCATCCCCTAATGCCCCTAAATTCTTACCAGGGTAAAAACTAAACCCAGATGCATGCCCCCAGTTCCCAACTTTTTTACAATCAATCTCCGCACCATGAGCCTGTGCTGAATCTTCTAATACCAATAGATTATGCTCTTTAGCAATATTCATAATTTCTGGCATAGGGGCAATTTGACCATATAAATGCACAGCCAAAATTGCTTTTGTTTTTTCAGTAATTGCTTTTTGCACATTCTGTGGACAAAGGTTATAAGTATTTAAATCAGGCTCAACCAATACTACCTTCAACTTATTTTCTGTGATTGCTAAAATACTTGCGATATAGGTATTAGCAGGGACAATAACTTCATCCCCCTCTTTTAGCTTACCTAGTTCTTTCCAGGCTCTTAAGGTTAAAATCAGTGCATCTAAACCATTCGCCACACCGATAGTATGTTTTACACCACAATATTTTGAAAAGTTTTGCTCAAATTTTTCAAGATATTTTCCTGTAATATACCAACCTGAATCAATCACATCAGTACAAGCATTTATCAATTCTTGACGATATTGTGCATTAATTGCTTTTAAATCTAAAAATGGAATCATATTTACCTCTAACCTTTTATTCTTGCAGGATTGCCAATTACAGTCGTATTATCAGGAACATCCTTAGTTACCACTGCTCCTGCACCAATCATTGCATTTTTCCCAATATTAATACCAGGTAATATAGTTGCATTAGCACCTATACTTGCACCATCTTCAATAACGGTTTCTAAAAACTTTTCAGGATATATTTTCGAGCGTGGTCTTTTATCATTTGTAAAAGTTACATTAGGCCCTATAAAGACATTATTGCCAATACGAATTCCATCCCACACAAAAACACCTGACTTCACTGTCACATTATTACCAATCACCACATCATTCTCAATTAAGGTGTGTGCACATATATTGCAATTACTTCCTATAATTGCATCTTTTAAAATAACACTATATTGCCAAATTCTTGTATTTTGACCAATTTTTTTTGACTGTACATCAGACAGAGAATGAATAAAAGGCTTATTAACTTCTTTTAAGAAATCATTATAATCACGAATATAATCACTCTCGCTATAGTAATCACTTGCCAAGACTAACAGTACACAATCATCAGAAAAATCATGCATTTCTCGCCAAACCAAATTCTCTATAAGTAATCCGCGATTGGGACTATCTAGTAAGATTGTTTCCTTTTCCTTACCATTATCTAACTTAACTTTACATTGCCCTTTTACACAAATAAGCACCTGTGACAAATTCTTATGTGCATGAAATCCCCTTGGTTTATTTTGCGTATTAAAGATATAATAAATACGTTTAACTTCAAATGGGATATTCTTAGTAGATTCAATAGAAACTAAGCCACCTCTTTCATCTCCCAAATCTGGCAGCTCAATAAAATTCACTAAACTCATTTTTCATTTACCAAAGATAATAGATATTTCCCATACTCATTTTTTGCCATAGGCTGAGCAATAGATTTTATTTGTTCATTAGAAAGCCAACCATTTCGCCAAGCAATCTCTTCTAAACAAGCGACTTGCAGATTTTGCACATGTTCTATCGTTTTAACGAAAGACGATGCTTCATGTAAGCTATCGTGCGTTCCCGTATCAAGCCACGCAAAGCCACGACCAAGCAACTGAACATTTAGTGTTCCGTCATTGAGATACATCTCATTAAGCGTAGTAATTTCGAGTTCTCCTCTTTCTGAAGGCTTAACCTGTTTTGCAAACTTGACCACTCGATTATCATAAAAATATAACCCGGTTACTGCCCAATTTGATTTTGGTTTAGCAGGTTTTTCTTCTAATGATAGTGCTTTAAAGTTTTCATCAAATTCGACAACGCCAAAACGCTCCGGGTCTTTCACTTGGTAAGCAAATACGGTTGCACCGCTAGATTTCTCAGCAGATTGTTTGAGCATTGGGGTGAAGCCTTGCCCATAAAAAATATTATCTCCAAGTACTAAGCAGACACTATCGTTACCAATAAAATCCTCACCAATTAAAAATGCCTGTGCTAAACCATCAGGACTTGGTTGAATAGCATAGGATAGCTTGATCCCAAAATCTGAACCATCACCTAATAAACGTTTAAAGCTCTCATTATCTTCAGGGGTTGTAATGATCAATATCTCTTGAATACCCGCTAACATTAAGACCGAAAGTGGGTAATAAATCATCGGTTTGTCATAAACTGGTAACAGTTGTTTTGAAACCCCTCTGGTAATAGGGTAAAGACGAGTGCCTGAACCACCCGCCAAAATAATACCTTTCATGATTTTCCTTGCAAATTTTTCTGAAAATTTGACCGCTTTGTCACTTAATACCCAAGCGTTCACGATTATAAGAGCCGTCTAATACTCTGCTCCACCACTGTTTATTATTCAAATACCACTCGACCGTTTTACGAATTCCACTTTCAAAACTCTCTTGTGGTTTCCAGCCCAGTTCACGTTCAATTTTACTCGCATCAATTGCATAGCGGACATCATGCCCCGGTCGATCAGTCACAAAAGTAATCAAATCCTCATATTTAGCCACGCCAGCAGGTTTATTTGGCACAAGTTCTTCGAGTAAGTGACAAATGGTCCTAACAACCTCTATATTGGCTTTTTCATTATGACCACCAATATTATAGGTTTCCCCCACTTTGCCTTCTGTCACCACTTTGTATAACGCCCGAGCATGATCCTCAACAAATAGCCAGTCACGAATTTGCTGCCCGTTACCATAAACCGGCAATTTTTTACCTTCTAAGGCATTTAAGATCATTAAAGGAATCAGTTTTTCAGGGAAATGGTAAGGACCATAATTGTTAGAGCAATTTGTTACGATAGTTGGCAAACCATATGTTCTCAACCAAGCACGGACTAAATGATCACTTGCCGCTTTTGACGCGGAATAAGGACTAGATGGCGAATAAGAGGTTGTTTCAGTAAAGAGTGCTGTTGTGCCTTCCAAATCACCATAAACTTCATCTGTTGAAATATGGTGAAAACGGAAATTTGCCTTTTTCTCTTCCTCTAAGCCATTCCAATAAACACGAGCTACTTCTAATAAAGTGTAAGTGCCAATGATATTTGTGTGAATAAACTCACCTGCATTATCAATAGAGCGATCAACATGGCTTTCTGCCGCCAAGTGCATTACTGCATCAGGCTGATATTTTTCAAATGCTTGTTCTAGTCTAGCTTTATCACAAATGTCTATCTGTTCAAAAATATACCTTGGATTATTCTCAACCTCTCTTAAAGATTCTAAATTACCAGCATAAGTTAGCTTATCTACATTTATAACCCTATCTTGAGTGTTATTAATAATATGCCTTACGACAGCAGAGCCAATAAAACCCGCACCACCCGTAATCAGAATTGATTTATCACTTAACATAAATGTTCCTTACTTACTTATTAGCCTTTTCTTTGCTAACAAGAGAATTAAATAATACGAATAAGCATCCTAATACACCACCAGCTATGACACCCAATAATAAAATAATTACTGTCTTAGGCTTATCTTTATTTATAGGATAATCTGGCGAAGCCTGGTAACGGTATGCTTTTGTTTTTACAGTCTTGGCTTTCTCCAGTAAAGGCTCTAATTGCTCAATTTGATAATCAATTTGATAATAACGAGGCGGATAAACAATACCTTTCTCACTAGCAACATCAATTTGTGCTTTCAAGTATTTTTCCCCTAACATAAATAAGTAGGAACCATCTGCTAATTTAGAATCAGAAAGAGGAATTTTCGTATCACTTAAAGCCGCTGCAATATTTGCTGTATCTGATTGATTAAAAACTTTTGAATATTCTTTAACACCTGCCTTTTGGGCTGTTTCATAGGCTTTATTTAAGTTTTCTAACTGTATCGATTTATTAACAGATAAATCTTCCTGAATTAACGATTTTTCATATTGTAATGAAGTAAGTACATTTTGGAAATCAACTAAAAAATCGTCTAACTCAATAGCAAATGCTCTGTGATTGATGTATTGAATCAACTCACCAAGAGTATCTTGTGCCTCTATCGGTGTTTCTGCAGAAAAAGATACTGTACGCCCTATTGCATTAGGATCTTTCTTTGCATCAGGAATTATAAAACTAGTATTTTCATTACTCAGCTTGAATAAAACTGCACGCTGTTCTCTATCCTCTTTTCCTTCAACTAATTTTTTATATACGTTAGAAGCGATAAAAAACTCATTTTTAGTATCTTGAGATTGTGCCAATCGATTAAAATTGTTGAACAACCTCGCAGATAATGCATTTGGGTCAATAGGATCTACACGCAAAATTCGATTATACTCTCGACGAACACTTAAGTACTCTCCTAACTCTGTCAATTTCGGTGCAATAACTGTTGCTTTAGAAGTCCATTGCTCTTTTGCAGTAAAAGCATAAATACCCGCTAGTAGGGTAGTAATAAAAGTAGTTAAAATAATCCAAACTTTTTTATCCCATAAAACACGGATAATCTCAATTAAATCAATGTCATCTGAGCTTTGCTTAGTTTCTCTTAATGAACCTGCCATAATTTCCTCTAAATTTAAGTATTTATCTTTTGACGATTATACACTATTTCTTACCGAACTATGCTATATCTTTACTTTCTTTTAAGATTGCGCTTCCACTTCAATTATTAGATAATACCCCCCAAAGTTAAAATTTGATCTAAAACAAAATGAACGATATCCAAATTCCTTTAATCTTTACTGATGCAGCAGCTCGTAAAGTGAAAAACTTAATTGAAGGTGAAGACAACCCGAATCTTCGCTTGCGTGTTTATATTACAGGTGGGGGCTGTAGTGGTTTCCAATATGGCTTTACCTTTGACGATCAGGTCAATGACGGTGATTTAACCATTGAAAACCAAAATGTCGGTTTGGTAGTCGATCCGATGAGCCTTCAATATTTAATTGGCGGCACAGTAGATTATACCGAGGGCTTAGATGGTTCTCGCTTTGTGGTTACTAATCCAAATGCGAGTTCAACTTGTGGTTGTGGCTCTTCTTTTAGTATCTAGTAAAAAAACCGCTAAATTTGACCGCTTGTATCAAACGAAAACCGCCTAAATAGCAATTATTTAGGCTGTTTTTTGTTGCTTTGACATTGGCAACAGCAAGGCGGAACAGGATCTTCCCCTCCTTCACTCATCGGGTTACAACGTAAAATCCGTTTAAAAGCGAGATACCCTCCTTTGATTGCTCCGTGAATTTTAATTGCTTCAACGGCATAAGTTGAGCAAGTCGGATAAAATCGGCAGCGAGGTCCAATCAATGGGCTGATTGCATAGCGATAGAAATAGATAGGCAGCAAGAGTAATCTTGCCAATAAACTGATGCGTTTTGGCTCGCTTATTGATTGCTCTGAGCAGGCTTTTTGCTCAGACGGATGTGCCTTGCCCATAGTTTTTCCAGTGTCTCGAAAAGCGTTGCGTTGTCTAATTTGCCAATTCCACCTTTTGCCACAAATACAAAATCAAAATTGGGTAATTCGTGCTGTTGTAAGCGAAAACTTTCTCTTACAATGCGTTTAATACGATTGCGATCGTGAGCTCGTTTTAGATGTTTTTTAGCAACAGTTAAACCTAGACGAGGATTATTTAATGTATTCTCTCTCGCAAGAAGGGTCATTTGAGGGGTGCTGGCTCGAAGAGGTTCTTCAAACACCGCTTTAAATTGAACGGGAGCTAACAAACGCAGCTCCCGAGAAAAATTTAGCTTCTTCACACTTAATTAGAAAGGTGTTTTGGCTGAGTTCTGCAATTATGCAGATAAAGATTTACGACCTTTAGCACGACGACGTGCTAATACTTGACGACCGTTTTTAGTAGCCATACGAGCACGGAAACCGTGTGTACGAGCACGTTTTAATACTGATGGTTGAAATGTACGTTTCATTGCTTATCTACCTAAATATATTTAAAAAGTTGGCATACAAAATGTTTCTGCCAAACAAGGACCATAAAAAAGAGTTGCAATTCTACAGGCAAACAAAACAAAAAGCAAGAATCAATCTAAGTACAAATCAGATTGTTTGCAAAGTTTTTGAAAAATACGACCGCTTGTAATAATCGCAGAAATTTATATTTCTTTATGGCATAATCGCTTCATACTCATTTAGTTATAAATTTTGGGAATATACTATGAACCAGCAAAAAATCGGTATTTTGTTAGCCAATTTAGGCACGCCAGATGAGCCTACAGCCCCTGCCGTTAAGCGTTATTTAAAGCAATTTTTAAGCGATCCTCGTGTTATCGACTTACCTAAAGTGAAATGGCAGGCGATTTTAAATTTTATAGTGTTACCAAAACGCTCACCAAAAGTTGCAAAATTATACCAATCGGTTTGGAGTGAAGAAGGCTCGCCGTTATTGGTTATTTCTCGTGAGCAACAACGTTCCGTTCAACGTTATTTTGATGCAAAAGGTAAAAATGTAGTAGTGGAATTGGGGATGTCTTACGGTAATCCAAGCATCGAAAGTGCGACAGACAACTTAATCAAACAAGGCGTTGAGCGAATTATCGTGCTTCCTCTTTATCCACAATATAGCAGCACTACAACTGCGTCGGTATTTGATGCTTTCGCAAACGGTTTAAAAGCTCAGCGTAAGATTGTGCCGTTTGATTTTATTCATAGCTATCATAACGATCCACTTTATATTCAAGCCTTAGCGAATTCTATACAGATTGAACAAGATGAGCTGTTACTCTTCTCTTTTCACGGCATTCCAAAACGTTATGAAGATGAAGGTGATTTTTACTCAAGACATTGCTATGAAACCGCTGAATTAGTGGCAGAAAAATTAGGTTTACCAAAGCATAAATGGCTTTTATCTTTCCAATCACGTTTTGGCGATGAAGAATGGTTACAGCCTTACACCGATGAAACGCTTGAAGGCTTTCCAAAAAAAGGGGTGAAAAAAGTCGCCGTAGTTTGTCCGGGCTTTTCGGCGGACTGTTTAGAAACCTTGGAAGAAATTGCAGAAGAAAACCGTGAGAACTTTGAACACGCAGGCGGGGAATCTTATCGTTACATTCCTGCATTAAATGCAAACGGTGATCACATTAGAGCTTTAGTGAAATTGATTGAAGCAAAGATGTAAGAAATAAAATACAAGCGGTTAAATTTTATGAAAATTTAACCGCTTGTTACTTAGCTTATTACCTATTTACGAGCAACTTTTACCACACCATTAATGCTGGAAAGTTTGCGTAAAATCGCCTCAAAATGAGCTTTGTCGATAACGGAGATTTGGAATATCACTTGATAGACATTGCCCTCTCTTGCTTCACTATGAATACTGCCGATATTACTGTCCATCTTCGCAAAAGTTGAAGTAATGGCTGCCAACACACCCGGTTCATTCATAATATCTAACACGATTTCAGTTTCAAACTTGATGGCTTTCTCTTTCGCAACTTCCCACATTACAGGAAGATAATGGCTTTGATCGATAGCGTAATCTTTCACATTTGCACAACAAGTATTATGAATAACCAAGCCTTTGCCTGAACTAACGTAAGCGATAATGTCATCGCCCGGTATCGGTAAACAGCATTTCGCAAAACTGATAAGATGATTTTCAATACCTTCAATTTTTATTGGTTGATTATTTTCCGGGTTACCATCAGTATCAATTTGTAATGTTTCACCCGATAAGCGTTGAGCGATCACGCTGCTCATCTGATTACCTAGCCCGATTTCAGACAGCAAATCATCAAAGGTGGCTAAACGCAACTCATCTAATACAGGCTGAATGATTTCTGGCTTGAGTTCATCAATAGAATTCAAATTCATCACACGAATTAACTGGCGTTTGCCTAATTCAATGGCTTCATCGTGTTCTTGATTTTTAAGGAACTGTCGAATTTTTGCACGAGCCTTACCCGTTACGACAAAGTTCAGCCAAGAAGCTTTTGGTCGTTTGCCCTGCTCGGTAATAATTTCAATCGTCTGCCCTGTCCGTAAAGGCTCAGTAAGTGGATATGGATTGCGATCTACAAGTGCACCAACACAACGATCACCAATACCTGAGTGAACCGCATAGGCAAAATCAATCGCTGTTGCATTCGCAGGCAGTTCCACAATACGCCCTTTCGGGGTAAAGACGAAAATATCATCCGAGAAAAGATCAGATTTCACGCTATCAATAAACTCTGCTGAGTTGCCCGCACTGTTTTGCAATTCAACAATACTTTGTAACCACTGCTGTGCTTTCAACTGCATAGTAGTATTGTGTGGACTTTCACCCTCTTTATAACGCCAGTGAGCGGTAACTCCCATATCTGCCATTTTATCCATATCTTCGGTACGAATTTGTACCTCAACCGGTACACCGTGCGGACCAATCATTGAAGTATGTAACGATTGATAGCCATTTGGCTTCGGTACTGCAATATAATCTTTCACACGTTTCGGGCGAGGTTTATACAATGCGTGCATCTGCCCCAATACGCGGTAGCAATTATCCACATTTCCTACTACCACACGGAAAGCGTAAATATCTAAAATGGAATGAAAATGCTGATCTTTCTGACGCATTTTTTGATAAATCGAATAGAGATGCTTTTCACGCCCATAAACTCGAGCTTCAATTTTTACATCCTCTAAACGCCCTTTAATATCATCTGCAATGCGTTGAATAAGCTCTTTACGATGACCTCTGGCACTCGCAATTGCCATTTTTAATACACGATAACGCTGTGGGTGCATTGCCTCAAAGCCGAGATCTTCTAGCTCATTTTTAATATGCTCAATACCTAAACGATGGGCTAACGGGCTATAAATTTCCAATGTTTCTTTTGCAATACGGCGACGTTTGTCGGGGCGAAGTGAACCTAAGGTTCGCATATTGTGAGTACGGTCGGCGAGTTTTATCAAAACAACACGAATATCTTTCGTCATCGCCAAAATCATTTTGCGGAAATTTGCCACTTCGGCTTCTTGACGGGTGCGGAATTTTAACTTATCAAGCTTAGAAACGCCCTGCACAATATCGGCAACGCTCTGCCCAAATTCAGCGGCAAGCTCTTCTTCGGTGTAAGGTGTATCTTCAATCACATCGTGTAGGAGGGCGGCAATCACGGCTTCGTGATCTAATTTCATCTCAGCAATGATAGAAGCCACTGCAACAGGGTGGGTGATGTAAGGCTCTCCGCTTGAGCGTGTTTGCCCCTCGTGAGCATCGCGTGCAATCACATAGGCACGTTTAACACGTTCGATTTGCTCACTCGGCAAATAGCCCTGAATAATTCGATCTAAAGGTTCAAAAAGATACACGTTATACCTCAACAGAAATAAAAATGGACAACGAATTTGCAAATTTTTAGGAAAATCCTACCGCTTGCAGACCCAATTGCCCATTCTCTCTTGACGAAAAATAAAATTACGCTTCGTTGCTCATTTCAGTTAAAAACGAAATCGCTTCTTGTTCTGCCGCTTCTTGTTTAATAGACTCGTGGTTTTCTAACTGATCCATAATATCAGTGGTAATTAAACCTTCTTCAATTTCACGCAATGCGATAACGGTTGGTTTATCATTTTCTTCAGGCACAAGTGGCTCACGCGTGTGAAGTTGTAATTGTCTTGCACGACGTGCAGCAATTAAGATTAAATCAAAACGGTTGCCAATTTTCTCCGCTGCTTCTTGTACGGTTACACGAGCCATAAATTTACTCCAAAGATATATTCATTTTTATTCATAAAAAGATTGCAGATTATACAGAAATTAGGTAGGTTCTGCAATTATGGTTGGAGGAATTTAGGTAATTATTTAACTTTGGTTAAAACCGCCAACAATTCTTTCTCAACCTCTTTTCCTAATTTTCCCATTCGGAAATCAGCAATTAATTGATCGGATTGCTCTGGCTGCTCTTCAATTTTATCTTTTAAAAATTGAGGAAATTCAGATAACACAACTTCAGCCTTACCACTACTTACATCAAAAATCGTGGGAATTTTTTGCTCAGAAATGACCGCTTGTAGCTGTTCATCGTGCTTAAATTGTTTTGCTTCTTGGGCTTCTTTACAAAAAATATACTCAACCTTGATGTTTGGATTAAGTTTTGCCATTCGTTGAAAATAAGCGACTACTTCGACACAATCAGGGCAATGCGGTTCTGCCATCACAAGCCAATCGCCTTGCACGCCAATGGATTTCAGCTTCTCTTCGGTTTCCGGTTCTAGTTTTACCTCAATATAGACTTCTAACTGATTTTCACGATCTTCATCGCTATTAAATTCTAAATATTCGTAAAAATGTGCCATAACTTTCCTTTTAAATTGATTTCCGCCATAAAATTTCACAATCCACTTTCACACTATCCACTTTCTTTTGAGCTAATCTTTGCTGAATTAAGGCAAATGTTTGCTCAGCGATCTGCTGATGATCTTGCTTTATCGAGTGAATATGAAACGGCAATGCATTCAATAAATGATGATCGTCAAAAGTAGCTAAATGGAGTTCTTGGGTTAAGAGTTTATCCATTTGTCGATGCTCGGTTAAATAACGCATCACCCCCTCAAGCAAGGTAAAAGAGGCGGTAAATACTGCTTCAGGCAGTCGTCCTAACTTTTCTACAATCTGCGAAAACATCTGATAACCCGATTCAGGCTGATAATCTTTGTGCAGCAACCAATTTTCATCAAAATCCAAATGCGACTGCATCAATCCTTCACGAAAGCCTTTCAAACGATTTTGGCTCGGTGAGAGCGAGAGCTGACCGCCCAAATAGAAAAATTCTGTTGGCTGATAAGCTCTAACCATATTTTCCACCAACATACTGATGGTTTCAGTATCATTACTGGTTATAGATGGCACATCTAGCCCGGAAATATAACGGTCTAGCTGTAACATTGGGGTATATTGAGTAATACTTTTATAGTAACTCGGCTCGTGGTGAGTAGGTGCGGTAATGAGCAAATCTACCTGCCTATCTAACAAACGTTCTATCGCTTTTTTCTCACCTTCAAAGCTGTCGTCAGAGCAAGCAATTACAAGCTGTAGCCCGTTATCACGGCATAATTTTTCCAGCGTTTTGGACGTTAAAGCAAAGCCGTAGTTGGTTAAATCAGGAATGACCAAACCAATAACATTCGTGCGTTGAGCTTGTAAGGACTTTGCATACACATTGGCTCGATAGCCGTGTTTTTGGGCGATCTCTTTTACTTTTTGGCAAGTTTCAGGTTTAATTCTAAAATCATTGCCCCGCCCATTTAAAATCATACTCGCGGTGGTTTTAGACACACCGCTTAACTCTGCAATATCGCTTAGCGTTAAGCGTTTTTTCACACTTTCTCCTTTTTATCATTTTGGGGCTTTCCCGCCCACTTTGTTTTATTCTACGCTAATTGGTATTACTTTTGCTACTCTCGCTTGGAGAGGGCGAGAGCTTTTCACGCTATTTTCACGGTTAGCGATAAAGAAACGAGAGGTCAGCACTTTTTCGCCACCATTGAGGAAAATTTCCACCACCGAGCGGTCAAAGAAAATATCCAGCGTATCTAATTTTTCGATTTTACAATGACGAACCGTACCAAACTTTTCCATTAACTCTGTTTGCTCACTTTGGCTGCGATCTAAGCTAAATACACCGTTTTCAAAACGGATTGTGAGCTTTTGCCCTTGTTCATTGCTGAAAAAATCTAATACAAGCGGTTGATTTCCTACCGAAATTTGCAAATAGGCAGTATCTAAATCATCAATTGCAACATTTTCTGACATTTCGACCGCTTGTTGCTCGCCTAAATTCACAATGGGTTGTTGCACCACTTTACCGTTTTGTAAGGAAAGTTTGCGAGGCATTGTCAGCATTGAATGCCATTGGTATTTGTCGGTTGGATAAGTGAGATCCGGTAAGCCTACCCAGCCAAACATAATGCGATCCGAATTTTCCACCGTTTGTGGTGCGTAAAAATCGAAGCCGTAATCTAATTCTTCAATATGCTCGGCATTGAGACTATTACCATTTAACTGCCCCACCGCATAAGTGGCGTGATAGTTATTTTGAAATTGATGGCTTTCACGCAGTTTACCCTGTGGCGACCAAACAAACAGATCTTTTCCACCAAGCCTAAATAGATCCGGGCATTCCCACATAAACACATTGCTATTATCAAAACCATTCACATCAAGTTCGGCAACTAAACGAGGTATGTCATTTAGATCATTCATTTCATAAATTAACGCCGTACCCGTTAAATTTTCACGTTGAGCTCCAAGTACAAAACGAATTTTTCCTTCCGCTGTAATGTAAGGTTTCGGATCACGTACGTGTTCGGTATAACCTGTAGGAGCTTGGTCAATAATGCAACGTTTTTCAAGCAATTTGCCTGAAGTATCAAAAATCGCAATATTTTGATGTGGAACTCGAGCGTTATCAGAAGGGCGGCGGGTGTTACCCGTATAGAAAGCCACGATTTTTCCTTGCCATAAAATCGCTCCACCAGAATAGCAACCGTGTGATTCAAACAATTCATCGGGGATTAATAACTCCCCTTTTTCAAAGGTTTGAAAATCTTCGGTCATAAAATGTTGCCAATGCTTCATTCCGTGCAATGCACCGTAAGGAAACCATTGAGCAAAGATGTGGTAGTTCTTGCCATCAAAAAGTAAACCGTTTGGGTCATTGAATAAGCCTGTTTCAGGGGCAAGATGGTAAGTTGGATAGAAATTAAGATCAGAAAGTACGGTTTGGCGAAGAGTATTTAATTCGCCTTCGCTTTGAGCGTGTAGGCTTTTGTATTTGCCGTTATTAAAAATGTACATAGGATGTTCCTCAATAAATAACCCCTCTCTCTGAAAAATCAGGGAGAGGGGAAAATAAAACTATTCCGTCAGAAAAGCTTCTAATTGAGCTTTATTCGGCAGAGCCGACATCGCCCCTTTTGCAGTGGTGGCTAACGCACCGGAGGCATTTGCTTTGCGGATAACCTCAACTAGAGCAGTTTCATCTTTCCAATCCGGCGTGTTGGCTAAACCGGCTAATAATCCGCTGACAAAAGCATCGCCAGCCCCTGTAGTATCAACAGGTTTTAATACTTTACCCGCCACAATTTGGCTCTTACCGTTGAAGTGGTAAGTTGCCCCATCTTTACCTAAGGTGATGATAATTAATTTTTCAGGATATTGTGCCGTAATTGTTTTGGTCGCCTCTTCTAAAGAATCGGTATCGGTGAGTAATGTCAGTTCTTCTTCCGAAAATTTGAGAATATCTGCCATTGAAACCACTGAATTGACTACCGATTTCATTTCATCAAGGCTTTTCCAGAGGGATTCACGCAAATTTGGATCAAATGAAACATAACCGCCCGCTTGTTTTACTCGGCAAATCGCTTCAATGGTAGTAGAACGTGATGGGTCATTAATTAAGGCAATTGAACAACAATGTAAGAAATCACCTTGACTAAATTCAGGTAAATCGCCAATTTCTAAAAATTGGTCTGCACTTGGATTAACCATAAAGGTAAAACTGCGTTCGCCATTATCTAAGCCAACTACAACGGTTGAAGTGCGGTGATTGTCATCTAAAATCATATTCTCGACAGAAACATTTTCAGCTTGTAGCACCTCACGCATAAATTTACCAAGCGGATCGTTACCCACTCGCCCGATAAAACCTGCTTCAACGCCTAAACGAGAAACGCCTACCGCCACATTTGCCGGTGCACCACCTGCACATTTTAAATAGTGATTTTCGCCATCTGGAATTAAATCTACAACGGCATCGCCTGTTACCCAAATCTTGCTCATAATTTTTTCTCTTTATATCATTCAACTTTTAGCTAAAACGATTTAGCTATGAATTATTATAAATTGTAAGCGGTTCAATTTCACTTACTTTTTGCATTTTAAGATGCCTTAAATTGCAAAAAAATCTAAAAAAATAACCGCTTGTATTATAGCTACAAGCGGTCATAAAACGTAATTTTTTTACAGATTGACAACGTATTTGCCAACACCTAACTCGTCTTCTTTACGAGTGCGGGCAATCACGCTTTCGGCTGATTCCACTACGCGTAATCCCATTTCCTCTTCCGTGCGGATTACCTCGCCACGCAGGGAGTTGGTATAAACATCGGTGATTTTCACATCAACAAATTTGCCAATCATATCCGGCGTACCCACAAAATTCACCACACGGTTGGTTTCTGTACGTCCTGTGAGTTCCATTAAATCTTTTTTCGATGGACCTTCTACCAAAATACGTTGCTCAGTTCCAAGCATTGAACGGCTAAACTGCATTGCTTGATGGTTAATGCGTTGTTGTAGACGTGATAAACGCTCTTTTTTCTCCTCTTCTGAGACATTATCAGGCAGATCTGCCGCCGGTGTACCCGGACGAGCCGAATAGATAAAGCTAAAGCTCATATCAAAGTTTACTTGCTCAATGATTTTCATTGTTTGCTCAAAATCTTCTGCCGTTTCACCCGGGAAGCCGACAATAAAGTCTGAGCTGATTTGGATTTCAGGACGAACTTCACGCAATTTGCGGATAATCGCTTTATACTCTAATGCAGTGTGATTACGTTTCATCATCGTCAACACTCGGTCTGAGCCACTTTGAATCGGTAAGTGTAAGAAACTGACTAATTCAGGCGTATCACGGTAAACCTCAATAATATCATCGCTAAATTCAATCGGGTGGCTGGTGGTATAACGCAAGCGGTCAATACCATCAATCGCCGCCACTAAACGTAGCAATTCTGCAAAAGTACAAATACCACCATCGAAAGTCTCACCACGATAAGCATTTACGTTTTGACCGAGTAAATTTACTTCACGCACACCTTGAGCAGCAAGTTGTGCAATTTCAAATAATACATCATCTACCGGGCGTGAAACCTCTTCACCACGCGTGTAAGGCACAACGCAGAATGAGCAGTATTTGTTACAACCTTCCATAATTGATACGAAAGCAGTTGGACCTTCCGCTTTCGGCTCCGGTAAGCGGTCAAATTTCTCAATTTCCGGGAAAGAAATATCCACAATTGAGCTTTTACCGCCACGAATTTGGTTAATCATTTCAGGTAAACGGTGTAGGGTTTGTGGTCCGAATACAATATCAACATAAGGAGCACGATCACGAATATGCTCGCCTTCTTGCGAAGCAACACAACCACCCACACCAATGATTAGGTTTGGTTTGTCTTTTTTCCAGTTTTTCCAACGACCAAGCTGAGAGAATACTTTTTCTTGTGCTTTTTCACGAATAGAACAAGTATTCAGTAATAAAACATCTGCATCTTCCGGATTTTCAGTTAGCTCAAAACCGTGTGTAGAGTTGAGTAAATCCGCCATTTTAGACGAGTCGTACTCGTTCATTTGGCAGCCCCAAGTGGTAATATGTAATTTAGCCATAGTTAAAAAATAATAGATATATCAATTAGTTAGAAAAGAAAAGCGTAAAGTAATTTATTGTTTTGTACTCAAAATAAACCCTTTACGCAAAATTTGTGGCATATTTTACCCTGTAGCCTATTTTTTATCTAGAAATAATCTGCATAAATCTGATATTCAGCAAATAAAAAAGCCACGATTTTTTAATATCGTGGCTCTATTCATTATTTTAGCATTATTTTGTTAAGGTTAAAACAACGCTTTCGCCTGCAACAACTTGACCGTTTAATTTAGATAAGTTGCTGATTTCGTCCATATTTGAAATCACGATCGGTGTTAAAACAGATTTTGCTTTACCTTCAAGTAAGACTAAATCAAATTTAATGATTGGGTCGCCTACTTTTACAGTTTGACCTTCTTGAGCTAAACGAGAGAAGCCTTCGCCTTTTAGTTCAACGGTATCAATACCAAAGTGAACGAATAACTCAACGCCTTCTTCTGATTCAATGGAAAATGCGTGGTTAGTTTCAAAAATCTTACCGATTGTACCATTTACCGGTGCAACAATCGTATCACCAGCAGGACGAATTGCCACACCGTCGCCTACGATTTTCTCAGAAAAAACTACATCCGGTACATCTTCGATATTGACAATTTCACCGGTTAATGGTGAATAAATTTTGATTTCTTGGCTCTCTTTTTGTTTTGAACCGAATAATTTATCAAATAAACCCATCTTAAAATCTCCCTCAGATATTACAGAATTCCCGTATATTTTATACGAGAATTTTGTATTTGTATGCTAAATAATTGAAATTAGTTTAATTTTTGATAAAACGCATCAACTAAACGTTCAATATCCGCAGCCGTTGGCTGAGCAAGGGCTTCATCAGCGAGTGCTTTTGCATCGGCAAAATTAATTGAACGAATGAGTTTCTTAACGTGCGGCACAGAAATACCGCTCATACTGAACTCATCTAAGCCCATACCAAGCAATAATGCCGTTGCACGTACATCGCCAGCCAGCTCGCCGCACATACCTGTCCATTTACCTTCTGCGTGTGAAGCATCAATCACTTGCTTGATTAAGTTTAATACTGATGGGCTTAATGGATTATATAAGTGAGCGATAATCTCATTACCGCGATCTACCGCAAGCGTATATTGAGTTAAATCGTTTGTACCGATACTAAAGAAATCAGCTTCTTTCGCCAGGTGGCGAGCATTTACCGCAGCTGATGGCGTTTCCACCATAATACCGAGTTTTAAATTTTCATCGAATGAATGACCTTCATTACGTAATTGATCTTTTAACTCTTCAACGATTGATTTTAATAAGCGGATTTCCTCTACCGAAATAATCATTGGGAACATTACCGCTAAATTACCAAAGGCAGAGGCACGCAATACCGCACGTAATTGAGTATCTAAAATTTCACGACGGGTAAAACCAATACGCACAGCACGCCAGCCTAAGAACGGGTTCATTTCTTTTGGTAAATCAAGGTACGGTAATTCTTTATCGCCACCAATATCCATAGTACGAAGAATCACCATCTTATCGCCCATCGCTTCTACAATTTCTTTGTAAGCTTGGAATTGCTCTTCTTCACCCGGCAGTTGAGCACGATCCATAAATAAAAATTCGGTACGATATAAACCAACCGCTTCGCCACCGTTACGCAATACGCCATCTACATCACGGATTGTACCGATGTTACCCGCCACATCAACTTTATGACCGTCTAATGTTTGAGCCGGTAATTCTTTTAATTTAGCTAACTCTTCTTTTTCAGCCTTTAATTTCTCTTGTAAGGCTTTAAATTCTGCAATTTTTTCTTCTGATGGGTTTAAATGGACTTCGTTGTTAATCGCATCTAAAATTAAGAAATCACCGGTTTTGACTAAAGAAGTAACATTATTCGTACCCACAATGGCAGGAAGTTCTAATGAACGAGCCATAATCGAAGTATGAGAAGTACGACCACCAATATCCGTAATAAAGCCTAATACTTTATCTAAATTTAATTGTGCCGTTTCAGAAGGGGTTAAATCGTAAGCCACTAAAATGACTTCATCTTGAATATCGCCTAAATCTACAATATTCATATTTAAAATATTACGCACTAAACGATTGCCGATATCACGAATATCACCCGCACGCTCTTTTAAATATTCATCATCAATTTCCGCAAGCATTGCCGCTTGCATTTCAATCACTTTACTTGCTGCAACATCAGCCGTAACAAGATTATCACTCAGGTAACCCAGAATTTCTTCTTCAAGCTCTTCATCTTCTAAGATCATTAAATGACCTTCAAAAATCGCTTCTTTTTCCTCACCCAACGTTCGGCGGGCTTTCTCTTTAATAGCTGTTAATTGTACTGCTGCTTTTTCACGTCCTTCAAAGAATTTCGCTTTTTCAGTCTCAACTTCGCTTTCATCAATTTTGCGAGTATTTAATACAATTGGCTCTTCTTTTAAAACCAATGCTTTTCCAAATACTGCACCGGGGGAAGCTGCGATACCTGTAATCATAATCGTGTCCTTATGTAAGACGATAAATCGTCTGGTGTTGCATAGCAAAACACTTTATTGCAACGTTTCGCTGCAATAAAGTGGTATAAATTTTAATCCGAGAGTAAAAAAATTATTCTAAAGTAGGAATCAAATCAACTAAGAAATCAACTGCTTTTTGCTCATCTTCGCCTTCAGCAGAAATAGTGATTGTAGTACCTTGAGTTAAACCCAATGTTTGTAATTTAAATAAGCTCTTTGCACTTGCACTTTTACCTCCGGAAGCAACGGTAATATCAGATGCAAAGCCTTTAGCTGCTTTAACAAATTCAGCTGCCGGACGAGTGTGTAAACCATTCGGAGCTGTGATAACAACATCTTTTGAGTACATAATGTATTCCTCTTATAAATTGAAAGTTAAAAAAAATGTTTTAATCAAATCGATTTCGCTCGCAACTTTACTACAAATTCAAATTAAACACACGCTAAAAAAATGAAAAACTTGTTGCGTTAACCTAAAAAATTGCTATTTTTTTGAGCTAATTTAAAAATCATTTGTCAAATATCAAGATTCTAGCATACTGCCAAATGGAAATGTTACAATAATTTCCACACGACTTTTCCTTAATTTTCAACATTGGAGCAATATGCTTGGCAAATTAACCAAAACAACAGCGTGGTTTATCTACTTTGGCATTATTGCACTTTATGGCTTTAGCTTATGGGCATTGTTCGGATATCAACAAAACAACACTTTGATTTCCGGTACTGATGTACTGCAAATTCTCGCTTATAGTTCGCTTCAAGCTATCCTTTCTGCCGTCATTTCACTTATTTTAGGCGGTCTTTTAGCAAGATCTTTTTTCTATTTAGACTTTAAAGGCAAGCAATCACTTTATAAAACCATCTCTTTTGTTTGGGCATTACCTTCACTCGTCATTATCTTTGCGGTCATTGGTGTATTTGGCAATTCAGGCTGGCTGGCACAATTTTTTCACTCTATAGGCTTGGAATGGCAATTTAATTTATATGGTTTACACGGCATTATTATTGCTCACAGCTTATTCAACATTCCTTTTGTGATGAAATATTACATCAGCGGATTAAACCTTATCCCAAGTAGCCGTTTCCAACTTGCCTCTCAATTAAATGTAAAGGGCTGGAATTTCATCAATATTGTAGAAATACCTGTTATCAAAACGCTGTTTCCTTATATTTTTATGACAGTATTTCTCGTTTGCTTTACCAGCTTTCCGATAGTATTAATGCTCGGTGGCAGCCCGAAATACAGCACGCTTGAAGTGGCTATTTATCAAGCGGTTACTTTTGAGTTTGATTTTGCAAAAGCGATTATCTTAATCGCGGTACAATTTGTTGTAGGTATCGGCTTACAATTTGTGATGAGCCGAATGTCTACTTCAGCATTGAAGCAACTGAAGCAACAACCTAACCGAGTAGAGATTTGGAAGCCAAAGCCCACTGGTGTAGCAAAATTGCTTTTACAAGCGGTCATTTTTTTGCAAAGTTTTGCAATAATTCTACCGCTTGTAAGCGTGGTTTGGGCTGGCATTAGTGTGTCAAAACTCAGTGAGCGATTGCTCAATCCGGCATTATGGAAAGCGGCACAGTTCTCTTTGGTTTTAAGCCTGATTGCCTCTTTTGTCGTGATTGGGGTGAGTTATCTTATTGCCTTAGAAGCCCGCCAACTACTTTATAAAAAAGCCAAAATCGCCCACAGCATTTTAGGCAGTGTAGCAATTTATCCGTTAGTGCTCCCCATCTTTTTGTTATCCGTTGGTTTATTTATTTTACTGATGAATCAAAATCTCTCCCCAGCGGAGTTGTTAGTTTTAGTTGGTGTATGCAATGGCTTAACGTTGCTACCTTTTATCTACCCGATGCTCTTTTCTGCGATGTGGAATAGTTTAACAAGCCACGATAAACTGGCTCACAGCTTAGGGCTAACAGGCTTTCAACGCTGGTGGATTGTGGAAAAAACACAGCTAATTCGACCGCTTGCAACCGCCTTTGCATTAGCATTCTCTTCAAGTTTAGGCAGTTTCACCGTGATTGCCTTTTTTGGCAATCGTGATTTTAGTTCGCTACCCTACTTGCTCTATCAACAACTCGGAAACTACAGAACCGAAGATGCCGCCGTTACTGCATTAATGCTAATGTTATTCGCCTTGCTGCCGTTTTTATGTATAAAGGACAAAATATGATAGAACTTGATCTTCACTTTACTTATGAACAGATGAAAATGCACTTTCAACTTTCCGCTCATAAAGGCGAACGCATTGCGGTAGTTGGTGAGAGCGGTGCAGGTAAAAGTACATTGCTCAACCTAATTGCCGGATTTGAAAAAGCTGAAAAAGGCGAATTGTTCTTAAATCAAGAAAATCATACTCACACTGAAGTAGCACAACGCCCCGTTTCTATGTTATTCCAAGACAACAATATTTTTCCACATTTAACCGTAGAGCAAAATATTGGGTTAGCCCTTGTGTCAAGCCTCTCACTTAATGAAGAGCAGAAATTGCAAGTCAAACAAATTGCCCATCAAATGGGGCTTGAGGAATTTTTACACCGACAAGCTGATCAACTTTCAGGCGGACAAAAGCAACGTGTTGCACTTGCTCGCACACTCTTGCGTGATAAACCGATTTTATTGTTGGACGAACCTTTTTCTGCCCTCGATCCAAAACGCAGAGAGGAATTGCAACAAATCGTACTGGAAATTTGTCAAAGCCGAAATTTAACTTTGCTGATGGTAACTCACCAATTAGAAGAAAGTTTGTTTTTGTTTAATCGGGTGATTACAGTTTCAAATGGGAACATTATTTCTGATCTCTTCCCTATTTAGCAAAAATGTGATCTTAATCACAAATTTAGAAAAATTTTCAATCTTTCCTTTTTTAGCTAAACCGTTTTAGTTAAAATATCGGTGTTCAATTACACAAAAGGTACTAACTATGAATTATGCAAAAATTGCCGAGCAAACGATTGCAAAATTAGGCGGAAAAGAAAACATTACAGCTCTTGCCCACTGTGCAACTCGTTTGCGTTTAACTATTGCTGATGAATCAAAAATTGATAAAGAAGGCATTGAAAATATTGAAGGCGTAAAAGGTCAATTCTCTACTTCAGGTCAATACCAAATTATTTTTGGTTCAGGCACAGTAAATGAAGTACACGCCCAAATGCAAAAACAGATGGGCGGTTCAGATATGAGTACCTCCGATGTTGCAGCGGCGGCAGCGGCAAATCAGCCGTTGTTACAACGCTTAGTGAAAGGCTTAGCGGATATTTTCGTACCAATCATTCCGGCAATTGTGGCGGGCGGTTTGTTAATGGGTATTCACTCAATGCTTACTGCGGTTGGCTTCTTCTGGGAAGGTGAATCTGTGGTAAGCCGCTATCCTGCTATCGCAGATTTAGTGGATTTCATTAACACCGTTGCCAATGCACCATTCGTATTCTTACCTGTACTTCTTGGTTTCTCCGCAACTCGCAAATTCGGTGGCAACCCATTCTTAGGGGCTGCTCTTGGTATGTTATTAGTTCACCCGGCACTTGCGGACGGTTGGAACTATGCAAAAACCTTAATGGAAGGAAAAATCACATATTGGAATGTATTTGGTTTAGAAATCGAAAAAGTCGGCTATCAAGGCACTGTTATTCCAACAATCATTTCTGCGTGGGTATTAGCAACCCTTGAAAAAACCTTCCGTAAATTTGTGCCGAGTTATTTAGATAACCTTGTTACGCCAATGATGTCATTATTCATCGCAGGTATTTTAGCATTTACCGTAATTGGTCCATTCGGACGTGAAGCAGGTTCAGCAATCTCAGCAGGTTTAACTTGGTTATATGACAGCTTAGGCTTTATCGGTGGAGCAATTTTCGGAACATTCTATGCTCCGATCGTAATTACCGGTATGCACCAAACCTTTATTGCGGTAGAAACGCAATTATTAGCTGAAGTGGCACAAACCGGTGGTACATTCATCTTCCCAATTGCAGCAATGTCTAACATTGCACAAGGTGCGGCTTGTTTAGGTGTGGCGTTCGCAATGAAAGATGCTAAAGTGCGTGGCTTAGCTGTTCCGTCCGGTATTTCAGCATTATTAGGGATTACAGAACCTGCAATGTTCGGGGTGAACTTGCGTTATCGCCAAGCGTTCATCGCAGCAATGATCGGCTCAGGTTTAGCAAGTGCATTTATCGCATTCTTTAATGTAAAAGCCATTGCCTTAGGTGCGGCTGGTTTCTTAGGTATTCCATCAATCAAACCGGATAGCCTTGCAATGTACTCTGTAGGTATGGTGATTTCATTTGTTGTCGCATTCACTATTTCAGCTGTGTGGGTAAAACGAGCACAAGCTAAAGCAAAATAATTATAACTAGCTGATAATAAAAGGGATTAAGTTAAAACTTAATCCCTTTTGCTATTACAAGCAGTCATTATTTCTCAAAATTTTACACATTTTGCATCACACGACTAATTCGCCCGGCTTGAATTTCTTCATCACGAATTGTTAGCACTTCACAACCGTCTTTAGTTACCACAATTTGATGTTCGTATTGAGCAGAATGACTGCGGTCTTTGGTTTTTACTGTCCAACCATCGCCCATTAAACGGATCTCTTTTTTCCCTGAATTAACCATTGGCTCAATGGTAAAAACCATTCCCTCTTTTAACACAACACCGCCATCGTCTGCTGCATAATGCACGACTTGCGGCTCGCAATGGAACTCGGTGCCGATACCGTGTCCGCAATATTCACGCACAACAGAGAAGCCCTCTTTTTCCACATACTTTTGAATTGCGGTGCCGATCTCTTTTAAGCGGATACCTGCTTTTACCGTACGAATGCCGATGTAAAGGGATTCTTGAGTAACTTCCATTAAGCGTTGATCACGCACGCTTGGCTCGCCTACCACATACATCATTGAATTGTCGCCATAGTAGCCATCTTTAATTACCGTTACATCAATATTTAGAATATCGCCTTTTTTCAGTTTTTTATCATCACTCGGAATACCGTGGCAAACCACTTCATTTAGCGAGATACATACTGATTTTGGGAAGCCGTGATAACCAAGACTCGCAGAAGTTGCACCGTTTGCCAAAATATAGTCGTGGCAAATTTTATCTAATTCACCTGTACTCACACCTTCTTTAACATACGGCGTGATCATCACCAGCACATCTGAGGCTAATTTGCAGGCTTCACGTAATTTTTGGATTTCTTCTTCATTTCTTAATGGAATATTACTCATTGTTTTGTTCTCTAAATATAAAAAATTATGGGGATTATACCTTTTTTCGACATAATCCCCAAACCCTCACAGAATAATTTCTATTTCAAATCTAATTTTTTCATAATGAAATTTAATACAACACCATAAAGCGGCAAGAACAGTAATAAACTCACAAAAAGTTTAAACGCATAATCTACCGACCCGATGGTAAACCAATGTTCCGCCATATATTCATCACTACTTTTATAGAACGCCACTGCGAAAAAGACGAAAGTGTCAATTAATGTACCGAAAATAGTCGAACACATTGGAGCAAGCCACCAGCTTTTGCCTTGACGTAAACGGTTGAATACAAAAATATCCAGAAATTGTCCAACCACATAGCCACTAAAACTGGCTAATGCAATTCGGAAAACAAAAAGATTAAATTCAGATAAAGCAGCAAAGCCTTGAAATTCGGTTTCAAAGAACAACACTGAAATGATGTAACTAATAAGCAACGCAGGCAACATTACGAGAAAAATAATTTTTCGAGCCAGCTCAGCCCCAAACACTCGCACAGTTAAATCGGTAGCTAAGAAAATAAACGGGAAAGTGAAAGTTCCCCAAGTAGTCGGAATCACCCAATCAGTAAATGGCACTTTTATTTCAAACGTAATCTGCACTAAATAGTTACTGATGGTAATAATAAAAATGTGGAAAAGGGAAAGTAAAATCAGCGAACGAAATTTGCTTTCGTCCGAAAAGTAAGTATTAAGATTCATATTGTATCCTTTTTAGTTAAACAACAACTTGAGGTAAGGGAACTCAAGGGGGCGTAATCATAACGTTTTTTAAGGAAAATGCAAGCGGTTCTTTTTTGCAAATTATTTACCAATAGGAAACAATCAATCTATAAAATCACTATTTATCTATTTTAATAACAGAGTAAACTATTCATAACAAAACACACAAATAAGGAATATATTATGTTACAACTTAGAAAAGCACACGAACGTGGCAACGGATCTTTCGATTGGCTTGAGAGCTATCACACTTTTTCATTCGCCAATTATTACGATCCAAAGCATATCCATTTTTCCCATTTACGCGTGATTAACGAGGACTTCATCGCCCCAAATTACGGTTTTGGCAAGCACCCACACGACAATATGGAAATCTTAACTTATGTATTAAGTGGGCGTGTCGCTCACGAAGACAGTATGGGCAATAAAACTGAAGTGAAAGCCGGTGAATTTCAGATTATGTCGGCAGGTACTGGGATTTTCCATTCTGAAGTAAACCCATCTTCGGAAGAAACGCTACACCTTTACCAAATTTGGATTATCCCAAATCAAAAAAATGTTACACCACGCTACAGCCAAGACAAATTTGCACCGAAAGAAGGGGCAACGTTGATTCTTTCATCAAACGCAGAAGATGGCTCATTCAAAATTTATCAAGATATGAAATTGTGGCGTTACCAATACCCAACAACAAAAACAGAGCAAGTTACGCTTAACCGCAACCGCAGCTATTGGTTACAAGTAGTAAGAGGAAATTTAACTGTAAACGGCGTTGAGCTAACCACAAGCGATGCCTTAGGCATTCGCCAAGAAAACTTGTTAGAAATTAACGCTCAAGACGACGTAGAATTTTTACTGTTTGACTTAGTATAAATAATGGGTGTAAATAAGATACAAGCGGTTAAATTTGTAAATTTTTTTGCAAATCTAACCGCTTGTCGTTCATCAATTATTTTGATTGTGCATCTTCATATAACCACTTCGCCACACGTTTCGCGAAATAGGTTAAAATACCGTCTGCTCCTGCTCGTTTGAAGCAGAGCAAGCCTTCCATAATGCACTCACGCTCTTTTAACCAACCGTTTTGAATTGCTGCCATATGCATCGCATATTCGCCTGAAACTTGGTAGGCAAAGGTTGGCACACCAAAGTTTTCTTTTACACGCCACACCATATCCAAATAAGGCATACCCGGTTTTACCATTACCATATCCGCCCCTTCTTGAATATCCATTGCGACTTCGTGTAAACCCTCGTTACCATTCGCAGGATCAACTTGATAGGTGTATTTATTACCGCCTTTTAAATTGCCGGCAGAACCTACCGCATCACGGAATGGACCGTAGTAGTTTGAGGCATATTTTGCGGAATACGCCATAATTTGGGTGTTGATAAAACCGTTAGCCTCTAACGCCTCACGGATTTCGCCGATGCGTCCGTCCATCATATCACTTGGAGCAACAATATCTGCTCCTGCTTCTGCGTGTGATAACGCCTGTTTTACCAGCACTTCAGTGGTAATATCGTTTAATACATAACCCGTTTCATCAATAATGCCGTCTTGCCCGTGCGTGGTAAATGGATCTAAGGCGACATCAGTAATCACACCTAGCTCTGGGAATTTTGCTTTTAATGCACGCACTGCACGCTGAGCTAAGCCTTCAGGGTTATAAGCCTCTTCTGCCATTAGCGATTTTTTCGCATCGCCCACCACAGGGAAAAGAGCCACAGCAGGTACACCATATTTCACAAGCTCTGCTGCTTCAACTAAAAGTTGGTCGATAGTTAAACGCTCTACACCCGGCATTGAAGGCACTTGCACACGCTGATTTTCACCTTCAATCACAAACACAGGATAAATTAAATCATTTGCAGTTAATTGGTTTTCTGCCACTAAACGGCGGCTAAAATCGTGTCTGCGTAAACGACGCATACGGCGTAGAGGGAATTGAGATTGAATTACTTGCATTTTAAATTTCCTAAAAAGAATAAAGGCACAGCCACAGGTGCTATGCCTTTTTTAACAAAATTATTACTGTGCAACCTGCTCTGATGCGTCATCATCGTCTTTCGGACGATAGAATTTGGCACACAACACACCGACTTCAAACAACAAACACATTGGGATTGCTAATAAGGTTTGAGAGAAAATATCGGGTGGCGTGAGAAACATACCAATTACAAAAGCAGCCACGATAATATACGGGCGTTTTTCTCTTAAATCTTCAGGTGTAGTTACACCCGCCCAGCATAATAAAATGATTGCCACAGGCACTTCAAAACAGATACCAAATGCCATAAAGATGGTTAAAACGAAATCTAGATAGCTACTGATATCGGTTGCCATTGTTACCCCTTCCGGGGCAGTTGAGGTTAAGAAGCCGAAAACTAATGGGAATACCACATAATAAGCAAAAGCCACACCGCAGTAGAACAACAAGGTGCTTGAAACCAATAGTGGGTAAACTAAGCGTTTTTCCTGCTTATACAACGCAGGGGCAACGAAAGCCCAAACTTGGTACAAAATAAAAGGCACAGACAAAAACACCGACACAACAATGGTCAATTTAATTGGTGTAAAAAACGGCGTTGCAACATTGGTTGCAATCATCGTTGCACCTTCAGGCAGGTTCTCTGTTAAAGGAGTTGCCAATAGGGTATAAATATCGTTTGCCCAATAAACTAAGCAACAAAAAACGACTAAAATACAAATAAAACAACGTAATAATCGGTTTCTGAGTTCAATCAAATGCGAAATCAGCGGTTGAGATTCATCAACTTCTGCCATACTCTGCCTCCGATTTCTTCGCTGTTTCCGTTGTAGTTGTAGCCGGAGTTGCTAAATCGTCATCTGGTGGGTAGTAAGCCGACATATCCACCAGTGCTTCTTCCATTTCAGCTAATTCTGCAATTTCATCCGGCGATAATTCGCTTTCTGCTTTAGAAGCAGGTAATTGCTCAGATAAATCATCAACTGCAAGCGGTTGATTTTCTACTGTTTTTTGCAACTCTTGAGCTTCTAGCTCTTGGCTTTCCTGCTCAATTTTTTGTTGGATTTCTGCTACCTGCTCATCGCTCAGTTTTGGTACTGTTGCCGATGTTGCAGCATTATTATCAAACTCATTTTTTGCAGAATTAATCGAATCTTGCAACTGAGTCGCCGAGTTTTTCAAATCTTCTACGGTTTTACTCAATTCAGGCGAAAGGGAACTCAAATTAAGCTCTTCCGCCTTTTTAATGCTGTCTTTTAATTCCTGCAATTTAAGTTCTTGAGCTAATTCATTTTGCACGTTTGCGGCTAAACCTCGAATTGTACTCACCCAGCCCATCACGGTTCTAATCGCAATCGGCATACGTTTTGGACCTAGTACCACTAAGCCCACAATCATAATCAGTACTAATTCAGAAAAACCTACATCAAACACGAATTAAACCTGCTCTTTATCTTTTACAACGGTTTGTTGCTCTGTTGAAACTCTTTCTTTCACTTCAACTTTTTCAACGTTATCAAATCCCGCATCTTTTTTCTCATCAGACATTGCTTTTTTGAAGCCTTTTACTGATTCACCTAAGTCAGAACCTAAAGTACGTAATTTCTTTGTACCGAAAAGTAACACGATGATTGCAACCACAATCAGAAGTTGCCAAATACTAATACCACCCATAAAAACTCCTTTCATTTAATTGGGAATAAATAAAGTAAAACTCCATTCATTATATGTTACTTTGACATATAAAAAAGGGATTTTGCAAAAAATTTATAAAAAACGACCGCTTATTTGCGTTGGCTCAAAATCAACGCCAGCGGAAATATGGTTAATAATGACACACTCAGCCACAGAGGCAAAGATTCAAATTTCCAAAATGTGCCGAGGATCACAATTAGCGAAATCGACAGCGTAATAAAACGGCTATTTTTGCTTGAATTTTGGTCTTTTAAACTCTCATTAATTTCCGCCAATCTAAAGTTGATCTGTTTCTGTTGCTGCAAGGCTTTAAACATCGCCTCAGGAAATTCGGCAAAATGTTCACGATATTGCGGCAAACGCTGCTTAATATCCCGAATCATCGCTTTTACGCCCACCTGCTCATTCAACCAATTTTGTAAAAACGGCTTTGCAGTTTGCCATAAATCGAGCTGTGGATACACCTGCCTGCCCAAGCCCTCAATATAAAGTAAGGTTTTTTGTAACAGCACCAACTGCGGCTGCACTTCCATATTAAATTCTCGAGCCACATTAAACAGATTCAGCAAAACGTGTCCAAATGAAATTTCAGACAACGGCTTGGCAAAAATCGGCTCGCAGACTTCACGGAAAGCTTGTTCAAATTTATCAATATCGGTATCTGGCGGTGTCCAGCCTGATTCCACGTGCATTAAGGCAACACGGCGATAATCACGGTTAAAAAACGCCACAAAACTTTCCGCCAAATAGCGTTTATCGTTATGGTTTAGCGTGCCGACAATACCACAGTCAATACCGATATATTGCGGATTGTGCGGATGTTCACGGCTGACAAAAATATTGCCGGCGTGCATATCTGCGTGGAAAAAGCTATCACGAAACACTTGGGTGAAAAACACTTGCACACCACGTTCGGCAAGTAATTTCATATCTGTTCCATTTACTTCAAGCTCGGCAATATTGGATACAGGAATACCGTAAATCCGCTCCATCACAATCAGATTTTTATGGCAGAAATCTTGGTACATTTCCGGCACATAGAGCATTTCACTGTTTTCAAAATTAGCTCTCAGCCGAACAGCATTGTGCATTTCTTTGCGTAAATCCAGCTCGTCTAAAATTGTTTTTTCGTACTCTCTAACCACTTCGACCGCACGCAAACGCTTGCCATCATTTGATAATTTTGGGATCAGTTGAGCAATTTTATACATTAGCTCCAAATCCGCTTTGATAACAGGTTCTATGCCCGGTCTAATCACTTTCAGCACCACATCTTTGCCTGCAAGCGGTTGATTTTGATTAAATTTTGCCGTGTGAACCTGAGCAATCGAGGCAGATGCCAACGCCGTTTCATTAAAATTTTCAAACCACGTTTCGAGAGAACCACCTAATGCTTGCTCCATAATTTGACGAGCAACTTTACCCTCAAACGGCTCTACATTGTCTTGCAACAAGGCAAGTTGATCGGCAAGCTCCGGAGCAAAAAGATCACGGCGAGTGGCAAGCATCTGCCCTAATTTAATCCAAACCGGTCCAAGCTCTTGCAATGCCAAACGTAAACGCACGCCATAAGGTTTTTCACTATGCTGATTTTTAACCCAAAACAACGCTCTACGCCCTAATTTCATTTTGCGGGTAATCGGCAGATTAGGAATGGCTTCATCAATGCCATAGCGGAGAAAAGTGTGGATAATTTGATAAAAACGCCGAATATTTTTAAATTGCATTAATGAATTCCTAATTTTGCGAATTTTTGCTCTAATTTGACCACTTGTTGTGCCAATTCTTCGACCTGATCGTAAAAATTCACCGCTTGCAGGCGATGAACGAGCACAGGGCGTTCTTGCATTAAATTATCAACCAAATGTTGGTTATTTAGCTCGAACTGAGATTTAATTTTACCTGCCATCTTTTTCGCAAAATCGGTTGAAGTTTGTGCTAATACATCACCAATAAAAGGGGAAAGCAACTCCGCAGGGTCTTTTTCTAACTGCTCAAGTAACGTGGTGAAATGTTGCAACACCTGAATATCGCCATTTATCACGAGCGATTTATTATTGATTAAGTCGGTGAGTTTTTGTTTATCTGCCAGTTTAGGGAGTGTTTCAAACGCCAATTGTACAGAACAATCTGGCTCGCCTTCATAGCTACCTAGCCAATCTGTTCGATTTTCACCAAACAGGATAAAAAAATCCATTTTGGGAGAAGTTAGTTCAGTTTTAAGCACTTTCCCTGTTAATTTACGTAGGTTAGGCTCAATATGTGGTGAGCGTTTAAGTAACGCATTAAATGCCGTTTCAATCAACCCAAAAGCAAATTGAGGAAACATCAATTGTTGTTTAAGTTCATTTAACATCGCTAAAATTTATAACCTCTGTGTAACGCCACAATGCCTGCACTTAAATTATAGTAATTCACGCTATCAAAGCCGGCGTTTTCCATCATTACTTTCAGCTCGTCTTGTTTTGGGTGCATACGGATAGACTCTGCCAAATAACGGTAACTTTCTGCATCATTCACCACCACTTCACCCACTTTCGGCAAAATATTGAAAGAATAGAAATTATAAAGCTGACTGATCGGATCAATAATCGGCTTTGAGAATTCCAATACAAGTAAGCGACCGCCCGGTTTTAGCACGCGGAACATTGAACGTAGGGCTTTGTCTTTGTCGGTAACATTTCGCAAACCGAAACTAATCACAATGCAATCAAAGGTGTTATCGGCAAACGGCAAACACTCTGCATTTGCCTGCACATAGCTCACATTACCTACTACACCTAAATTGCGTAGTTTTTCCCGCCCGACTTCAAGCATTGAGCTGTTGATATCCGCTAAAATCACTTCGCCTGTTTCGCCCACAATTCGGGAAAATTTTGCGGTAAAATCCCCCGTACCACCGGCTAAATCCAGCACTTTTTGCCCTTTACGAACACCACTGCAATCAATGGTAAAACGCTTCCACACACGATGGATACCAAATGAGAGCAAATCATTCATTAAGTCATATTTACCTGCCACCGAGTGAAACACATTCGCCACGAGCTGCTGTTTTTCTTCTTTAGCAACGGTTTTAAAACCGAAGTGAGTGGTTTCTGTAGCTTGGTCTAATTTTTCAATTTGTTCTGGTTGCTGAACGTTATTCATAGCTCATTCTCTTTCATTAAAATTTAGGTGTAACCATAGCAAAAAAGCGGTCATTTTTCCTTAATAATTTGCAAATTTCATCAAAAAAATCACCGCTTGTAGCATTGCCAATTTTCCAAGCAAACCTCCGCTTACTTGACTAAAAAACCTAAATTCTGTAACATTCGCACATTATTTTTTCTTGAGGATTACACATTTTGGACAGTCATAGTCGATACTTAACTCTTTAACCTATCTTGTCTAACCTCAAATTACCGACAAGATCGGGAATACTCGCCTAGTATCTTTGTTCCTTTTTGTCCTAGCCTCCTAACCATTCGGAGCTTAATATGATCCGTGCTTTTGGACTGGATAACGCACGCTTAGTCAGCGTTGATGAAACTAACCCAACCCTGCTCAATGATGCAATATGGATCGACCTCATCGACCCTTCTGAAGCTGAAAGAAGCGTGTTAGAAAACCGTTTAGACCAAACCCTTGCTGAAGAACACGAATTAGAAGACTTAGAAGCTTCTGCACGCTTTTTTGAAGATGAAGACGGCTTACACTTGCACTCATTCTTTTATTGTTTAGATGATGGTGGCTATGCGGATATTGCTACCGTTGCCTTTACTATTCGTGATGGGCGTTTATTCACGTTTCGTGATCGAGATTTACCGGCATTTCGCCTGTATCGTATGCGTTCACGCCGTGAAAAATTAATTGACAGTAACGCTTATGAATTGTTGCTCGACTTATTTGAAACCAAAATCGAACAGCTGGCAGACGTAATTGAGGAGGTCTATGCGAATTTGGAAAAATTAAGCCGTGTGATTTTAGACGGTAAACAAGAAAAAGATAACTTTAACGATGCACTTTCTCGCTTAACTGAATTTGAAGATGCCAGCTCAAAAGTGCGATTATGTTTGATGGATACCCAGCGAGCCTTAAGTTTCCTATTGCGTAAAACACGCTTACCGAATAACCAGCTTGAGCAAGCTCGAGATATTATGCGAGATATTGAATCCCTACAACCGCACAATGAGTCATTATTCCAAAAAGTAAACTTCTTAATGCAAGCGGCAATGGGTTATATCAATATTGAGCAGAACCGCATTATGAAATTCTTCTCGGTGGTGTCGGTGATGTTCCTGCCGGCAACCTTAGTAGCCTCCACTTACGGAATGAACTTTGAATTTATGCCGGAATTGGGCTTTAAATATGGTTACCCAATGGCGATTGGTTTGATGATTATCGCCGCCTCAGCTCCTTATCTTTACTTTAAACGTAAGGGTTGGTTATAAAAGAAAACCTATAGTTTTATAAACTATAGGCTTTCTTATTCTCTCACAATTGGCTAGGAAATATTTATGTTTGATAAATTAAAACACTTCGGCACTATGGTAAAAAATGCCATTATTCAGCACCCGATTGAAATTTTATTCGTAACCTATGTAACATCAATATTGCTGCCTTATGGGGGCGAATATAATTCATTAAAAACTTTTCAAAACTTAATTGCCCTTGCTCCAATTTGCTTTATAGTGCTTTATTTAGCACGCAGCACCAAAGCTTATTGGCTTTTAATTCTGTTGCCGATTGCAATTGCCTTGTTTTTTACTGAAATCAAACTTGAACTTATTAAAGATTCCCGTTATTGGGCTGTAATGCTTTGTACTTTCTTATGTTTAATCAGCCAACATTGGCATAAAAATAATACATATTTTGTCCGTGAAACGGTCAATAAATTAGTAAATATTGGCTTTGCTTTTGTATTAGCAACGATTATTTTTGCAGCATTAAGTGCGATTACATTTGCCATTACCAAGCTATTTAACCTCAATAGTTATGATTACTCTCTATTCGAACGGTTCTGGATATTTTCTATTGTTTGGGCTTTCCCTGTTCTATTTCTAACACTTGAACACCAAAGATCTGCGGATGACTCCACCTATTTAAATCGAGTCGGTGAAATGTTACTAAACTGGATTTTATCGCCGGCGTTAATTATCTATACCACCATTATTTATGCTTATGTGGTTTATATTATTATCCGAGGCGAAATGCCAAATGGCGTGGTGGCAAACGTTGCATTCCCCTATTTAACTATTGGTTTGGCAATACAAGCGGTGCAATTATTGCTACAAAATGCAAAATGGCAGTGGTTCTATCGTTACTATGTTTATTTAGCCTTATTGCCACTCGCTTTAGTGTGGTATGCCATTTACATTCGCCTAAGCAATTATGGCTTAACTGAAGCCCGTATTTATTTAGCGATTGGAGCTATTACTTTATCCATCTGTTATGGATTATTACTAGTACAACGTTTCGCTCAATACCGCTTATTCTCTGCGGTTTCGATTGCAGTCATTTTGATTTCAGTATTTGTTTTAGACCCACAACAAATGGCGATTAAAGACCAAACCCAGCGTTTAGATCGCTATTTGAAAGAACATAACTTGCTAGATAAGAATAATAAAATCGATAAAGAAGCCGTATTTAAACATAAACAATCACTAGACGATAACCGTGCTGAAATTGAACGTTTTAATTCAATGGTAAGTTATGTTGCAAGAGAATTTCACTCTGAAAAATTTAAAGAAAAATATGGTATTGAGTCATCTTATGAACTGATTAGCGAGAGAGATTATAATGAGAATCCACGCATCTTTGAAACCTCTGATCTCAGCCCTATTCGCTTAACCAAAACCGATATGGAAAATGTAAAAGAGTTTATTGTTCTTGAGAGAAGGTTTTATCGCCCAACCCATATCTATACTCGAAGAACCGAAGAAGATAGAAATCAGTGCCAAACGTTAATCTATCAAGGTTATGATTTTACCACTAATGAATTTAATGCGGATAATTATACCAAAACCGCCCAAGCCTGTGATGAAATAAAAGCCCCGACGGAGTTTATCATTGCCTTTAAAGGCATTGAGCCGGAAATTCAATTTAATATAGACGATGAAGTGCGAAAAATTTTTGATAAGCATAATTTAGACATTACGCAAACGCATCAATATGAAGTTTTGGAAAACATAAAATCCGATCTACTTAACATTGATTTAGGCAGTGCGGTGTTATCACTGAGCGATATTCGACTTCAGTTTGAAGATAATATTGGCTATATGGTAGATAATTTCAGTATGAAATATTTGATGTTTAAATAACGAAAAAGCGAATTATTTTTTAATAATCCGCTTTTAATTTCAACTAAGCCAAGCTTGCCACCATCACCGCTTTAATCGTGTGCATTCGGTTTTCTGCTTGTTCAAATGCGACATTCGCGGGTGATTCAAACACCTCTTCGGTTACTTCAATGCCATTTGCTAATGCAGGATATTTTTCAGCGATCTCTTTACCAACTTTGGTTTCACAGTTATGGAATGCCGGCAAGCAGTGCATAAATTTCACTTTTGGGTTGCCGGTCAATTTCATTAATTCAGGCGTTACTCGGTAAGGCATTAATAAATCAATACGCTCGCCCCAGCTGTCTAACGGCTCACCCATTGAAACCCACACATCGGTATGCACAAAATCTACACCTTTAACGGCTTTCTCAATGTCTTCAGTTACGGTAATTCTTGCCCCTGATTCCGCTGCAAATTTTTGGCACATTTCAACTAAAGCTTCTTCAGGCAATAAGGCTTTCGGAGCACAAATCCGCACGTCCATTCCCAATTTTGCACCGATTAATAGTAATGAATTCCCCATATTATTTCGGGCATCGCCAATATAAACATAGCTGATTTGGCTTAACGGTTTTTCGCAGTTTTCAATCATCGTTAAAACATCGGCAAGCATTTGGGTTGGGTGGAATTCATCGGTTAAACCATTAAACACCGGCACGCCTGCATAATCGGCAAGCTCTTGAACTACGGATTGTTTAAAGCCACGATATTGAATTGCATCATACATTCTACCCAGCACGCGGGCTGTATCTTTCATTGATTCTTTATGCCCGATTTGCGAAGAGGTTGGATCAATATAAGTAACGTGAGCCCCCTGATCGTAAGCCGCCACTTCGAAAGCACAGCGGGTACGGGTGGAGGTTTTTTCAAAAATTAACGCAATATTTTTGCCTTTTAACTTTTGCTGTTCTGTGCCTGCATATTTCGCACGTTTTAAATCACGAGCCAAGCCTAATAAAAAGCGAATTTCACGCTCGGTGTGATTTACTAAACTTAATAAATGTCTGTTTTTTAAGTTAAACGCCATTTTGTTTCTCCCTGTAAACATTAAAATAAAATATGCAAAATTATTGCATAATAATTCAATCGATAGCAACTAAAATTTTACGGTAAATAAAATTCTCCTTTACCCACTAAAATTGCTTTACCGCCAACGAAGATAGTGTGCTTCTCATCAACACTTAAAGACAAACGGTTCGGTCTATCTATTTCATCACCTTGAGAAATAATGACATTCAACGGTGTTAGCCCTTTTGCAATATGCCACCCGCCCAAATTTGCCGCAGCTGAGCCTGTTCCCGGATCTTCCACTACCGCACCTTGTGCAGTAAAAAACAAGCGAGCTTTTACTTTATCTCCTATTCTATGCCAAATATAGAGACTATCTTTAATGGCTCTATTACCTATAAATAAATTTGCATTTATTTTGCAATTTTCGACCGCTTGTGGGGAGGATAACTCAATCAACAACTGCTCTACGCCGGTGTTTACATAGCAAGGTTCACAAGCGATATCGCTAATCTCAAGTCCTAAAATATCGGCACATTCGGCACGGCTTAGAGGGGTACTTTCCAACTTTGCTCCATTTTTTAATGCAAAGGTAACTTCATTATTTTTATGTTGAATTTCAACCAAACCTGCATTGGTTTCAAGAAGGTATTCATCAAGCAAATTGAGTTTTGAACGTAAAACGAAGGCTGCACCAATGGTTGGGTGTCCTGCGAAAGGCATTTCATAATCAGGCGTAAAAATTTTGAGTTTTTTGACCGCTTGTAAATAGGTAGGAGATTGAATAAAAACGACTTCGGAAAGATTAAACTGACGGGCGATAAGCTGCATTTGGCTATCCTCTAATCCATCTGCTTCATAAAATATCGCAACTGGATTGCCACCAAAATAGCTTTGTGCGAAAACATTAATTAATGAGTAAAAGTAGCTTTTCATAACACCTTTTAAAATGAATAATTATTCATTTTGGTTAAATTTTTGTTCCGCAAATTCTATCAGAGCAACCGTTTGCCTTCAAGTGTGTTATCTATTAATTGCTTAGTAATCTATTTTTCTAAAAAAGAAATTAAATTTTCATCAAACCACCTCTTTAGAGTTAGTAATTTTTGATTTATTTCAAAGTTTAAAAAAATAATTCGAGTATACTTATTTCCAGTGATTATTTTTAAATTGAGGTTCTTATGCTTTATGCAGAATTTTTGCTTTTATTAGCATTTTTATACGCTGGTAGCCGTTATGGTGGTATCGGTTTAGGGGTTGTGTCAGGTATTGGTTTATTCGTGGAAGTTTTCTTCTTAGGAATGCCGCTTTCCGCTCCGCCAATCAGCGTTATGTTAGTGATTTTAGCCGTTGTAACCTGTGCTTCTATCCTTGAAGCGGCTGGCGGTTTAAAATTTATGTTGCAGATTGCAGAACGCATTTTACGCAACAACCCTAAACGTATTACGTTCTTAGGTCCGCTTGTTACCTATGTAATGACGTTGATGTTAGGTACAGGGCATTCTGTTTACTCAATTATGCCGATTATCGGCGATATTGCCTTAAAAAATAAAATCAGACCGGAACGCCCAATGGCAGCCGCCTCTGTAGCCTCTCAATTAGGGATTACCGGTAGCCCGTTATCTGCTGCGGTTGCTTATTATTTAACTGAAATTACTAAATTACCGGGCTTTGAAGGCGTTACGCTTTTAAATGTGGTAGGGGTAACTATTACCGCAACTTTCTGCGGTGTCATTGCGATGTCTTTATATAGCTTACGTCGCGGTAAAGAGCTTGAGGACGATCCTGAATTCCAACGTCGTATGCAAGATCCGGAATTACGCAAACAAATTGAACAAACCAGTGCAACTTCGTTAGATGAACAATTACCGGCAAGTGCGAAAAACTCAGTTTATCTATTCTTAGCTGCAATTGCGACTATTGTAGTTATTGCAATGATTCCAAGCATTAAACCAACAGTAGCTGCAACAGGCAAAGTAGCCGGTATGGATCAAATTATCCAAATTGTAATGCTTACGTTTGGTGGTTTAATCTTAATCTTAACTAAAACCGATCCGAAAAAAGTGCCAAATGGTGTGGTATTTAAATCAGGTATGGTTGCCGCAATTGCAATTTTCGGTATTGCGTGGATGAGCGATACCTACTTTACGCACGCAATGCCGGCATTTAAAGCAGGTGTGATGGAAATGGTTCAAGCCCAACCTTGGACATTTGCTTTCGCAATGTTTGCTGTGTCTGTGGTGGTAAACAGCCAAGCGGTAACTGCAAAAATGTTATTACCGGTGGGGATTGCAATGGGCTTACCGGCTCCGTTATTAGTGGGTTTAATGCCTGCAACCTATGCTTACTTCTTTATCCCAAACTATCCGTCAGATATCGCAACCGTGAACTTTGACGTAACAGGCACAACTAAAATCGGTAAATACTACTTCAACCACAGCTTTATGGCTCCGGGTTTAGTAGGTGTAATTACTGCTTGTATTGTGGGTATTACAGTAGCGAATGTGTTAATCTAATTACATATACATAAAACAAAAAAACAAGCGGGCAGATTTTGTAAATTTTTTACCAAATCTGCCCGCTTGTATTATTAGCTAATGGGAATTACGCTTTACCAAATAATTTCGCATCGAGTGAATATTTTCCTGCACCGATGAAAATAAAGGTTAAGAATAATACTGAATAAAGACCGGCTAACTCGCCACCATTTGTAAGCGGTCAAATTATTTTGCATAGATTAACAAATTATTTTGCATAGGCAATATGCTACAAGCTATGCAAAATAAACTGAAAACAAACGCCCTTTAAATCATCATTAAAGGGCGTTTAAATTTTAGAATTTATAAACCATATTATCCTCATACTTGCCGTTATAACTTGCTGAGGTTTGCACTACTATACGCTGTGCATTATCAAAAGCCTGCCAGTTGTCCCATTTGTCCTCGACCATTGCATCAATAAAGCGGATAAACTCACTTTTGGTCGAGCTGAAAAAGACATAAGGCGGTTTAGTTAGGTGAATCAACCGTAGGAAATCCACCAAATCAAAATAACGCTCTTGCTTGTAGCTCTCTTGATGTGTGCAGAGATACGGTGGGTCAAGCACTAACAGCGTGTTAGGTTGCCCTGTAAAGCGTGGTACAAGTTGATGAAATGACTCTCGCACAATCTCCACGTCATCTAAATAGCCATCTGCGGTTGGGTAATCACTTTGGCGGATACAATGCCAGAAATTTTGTTTGTACAGCTCATCAAAAGTGCTAACTTGCTGACCGCTAAACGCCAACCAGCTGCATAAAATATGCGGGTCTTTATAACCTTGAAATGCCTCAATCGCCTCAATAATTTGCGATTTTTTGGCATTATCCAACCGCTTGTATTTAGGTGTGTCAGCCATTAAATCGGCGATAATGCGGCGTAGCCGGTTAATATCATCAATGTGCTGTAAACGCTCGCTGTAATTATCGTAATCGTTGTAAATTACACGGGCTTTGGGTTTGAGTCGTTTGGCGGTATGCGAAAGCAATCCACTACCACCAAACACATCAATGATTGTCCAACCTTCACCATCATCAGGGATGTTTGCCAACACTTGCTCAAAGTGTTTTAAAAACATCCGTTTTTGACCGATAAATGGGAGTGGGGCTTGTTTAAATGTTACATCATTTTGCTTGCTTGCTGTTTAGTCTGAGTTGCAGAAGCTAAAGAAGCAACAGCTAATGCGTTTAAATTTTTCTGCATTTTTTATCCCTTTTTGAAAATTGTCGCTAATTGATTTGGGCTGAATCGCCAACCCTCATTACTGTTTTTGATTAAGTTAAAACACCACTCGGAGCAAAAATACTTATCCTGTTTTTGCTTGATACCGAATGCAATCCCTAACACGCCTCGCCAGTCGTAAGGTTTGCCTTTGGTTTGCTCATAATAGGCTTTGACCTCTCGCTCGGTTAAATTAGAGAGCTCAATTAAGCCCCACTTTTTATCATTTAATGGGATAATTTTTTGTCTCACTCCACCATCACGAGGACTTGAGCTATAACACTCATACCACTCTTCACGGTGATAGTGGTCTTTAATTTCACTTTTCTGCACTGCAATTTCACAGTGGGAATACTGCCCTTTTGTTACCTTGCGAATTAACCAATCAGTGCAACGAGCATATAGGTTGCCACCAGAACCTTTGTAGAGAGCTAGATAAATTTTATTCATTTTATAGCCTCCCCTTGATTTGGCAAACTGTACACAGGCTCAATCGCTTGCACTTGCTCTAAAGTTTCTGCTGTGTTTAGTTGGTCTTCATAAGCCTGTCGTTGTCCTGCCACAATCGCCGCTACGGTTTGATATGCCATTGCTTTTTCGTAGGCTTTTTGGCGTAAAAGCTCAACTGGCACGCCTCGCCTTTGAGCAATCAAGTCTAATGTTGGCGTAGCGACAGTTTTATCCGCAAACCACGCCTTAGCCTCTTCTCGCTGAATGCTCCAAGTATCTCGTTCAAAAGCAGGTGTTTTGTCATATTCAGCCAAGTCATTAATAAAGGCTTGTGCCTTTTGGTTGATTTCGGCTAATTTTGCAGATTTTTCAGCAGAAATGACCGCTTGTTGTTGCTCGGGGTCGATTATCCATTTCTTGTTTTGCCATTTGTGGTAAGGGCTTGGAGCTTTACCCGATGTTTTGAGTTTCCCTTTCTCCAACCATACTTCGCCACCACCTGTAATACTGGCAGAGATAATATTTAATTCATCTTCTGTCATCACAGGATACCACCCCTCACCGTGTGTGCGGTACTCAACACCTGATACCTCATCTCCGACTAAAACCGGTTCATCAAACATCTTTTTTTCTAAATTAAATTGCTTTAACATCAATATTTCTCCCTACATTCGGCCCATAACTAATATGTACAACGAGGTATCATGTCTGCCACCAACTCTAATTCTGTTCTCACCAATGAAGTAATTACCATTAACTGCGTGTTCACCGTGCCCTCTATCAGTAGCTAATACAATTGGATGACCTGTATAAGGTTCGGGCAAGTAAAGCTCTCTTGCCCCAAGTGATTGAGTACGCATCATTGTAATTTTTAGCCCAAGTGGTTTAAGATTATATACTGATGCACCCGCATAATGTTCTGCATAATACGTGTAGGTAAAATCGTCTCGTTTAAGGCTATTAATTAGTGTTCTGACCCAAGCAGTTGTGGGTACTTGGTGATTGCTTGCCTCTAATGGTGGAGGTAGAGCTTTTACCGTACCATTCACCTGTAAGCGGTTTTCTCCATCGTCTTTATGGTCTCCAATGACAAAGTTGTTTGTATCACCAAACAACCGCCAGCCAATACGATAGTTATTTTGGCTATCATTGCTACCAGCCTCTAATACCGCACTACCATCCGCTTTTAAGTAAGTTTTAAGTACCGTTTTAATTTGGTACTTTTCCCCATTTTTAATAGACGAATACACCCCACCCAACTCACGCCAGTCGCCCCAACTACGAGGAATAGCTTCATTAATATTGGCATTAATCAACGTAAAATACGGCGGTTGTGTTGGATTATCTCGTTCCACCACAACACGAGAATTACTCTGTATCTTACGCTCTTCGCCAGTTTGAACAATGTCCCCATCACGGAAGAAATAATTGCCTGTCGCAGTACCGCCACTGTTAGATAACTTACTCTCACTCAATCCGTTTAAAGCAGCTGACAATCCAGTTACTCTTGAAATAGGTAAAGTCAAAATATTAAGCAGTAGCCTTACCCATCTTGTTGTTGGAACTTGTGTATTATCCGCATCAAGATTTGGGGAAATAACCTTTGCTGTACCATTCACCTGTAAGCGGTTTTCGCCGTCGTCCGAATGATTTCCAACGACAAAATTGTTGGTATCGCTAAATAATCGCCAGCCAATACGATAGTCATTTTGACCATTATTACCACCAGCCTCCAACACTGCACTACCATCCGCTTTTAAGTAAGTTTTAAGTACCGTTTTAATTTGGTACTTTTCCCCATTTTTAATAGATGAGTAAACACCTCCAACATCCCGCATATCGCCCCAACTACGAGGAATAGCTTCATTAATATTGGCATTAATCAACGTAAAATACGGCGGTTGTGTTGGATTATCTCGTTCCACCACAACACGAGAATTACTCTGTATCTTACGCTCTTCGCCAGTTTGAACAACGTCGCCATCACGGAAGAAATAATTCCCCGTCGCCGTACCGCCGGTTTTGGAGAGCTTGGTGTTGGCTAAATCATAAGCCGTTTTAACCGCAACGCTCGTCGCCACCGTATCGGCACTATTGCTGGTAACGGAGTTTGATTTTTTGCTGTTGGGGATGTAATTATCAAAGTTACGAGTGTTAGACTGCACCTTTAAATTGATATTGTTACAATATCCCTTAATTGCTTCGGCGACTTGGTTTTGTCTTTGCCCATCTGGTTGCAAATTGCCAAGCAGTAATACATTTCGCAACTCATCGTAAACATCCTGTACTCTCTCTTGCACACCATTAAGCCACTCAGCAGTTACAATAGTGCCAAGCGTACCCGTAGCTGGGTTGCCGTTGATAAAACGCCCATTATTGGAGTTAATATTAGGTAATCTATTCTTCATTTTTGTCCCTATTTATAGGCAAAATAGCAGTAAGTGTGAGCCGGCTTAAGATCTCGGAAAAACTCCTCTAAAATTTGGTCTCCAAAATCGGTTAAACGGTCACCGGCTGATGACTGTCCTGCTCTAAATCGGGTAATATTGTCATCTGCATTTCTCACATCCACTCGCCACATATACCCCAAGACTTCTGTCGGTGAGTTTTGGATGGGTATATCACCGGCGTTGGGTAAATCATTGGCTAAAGGTGAGAACTCTTTGATCTCAATACGGTAGCCGATAGACTCGGCAAGCTGAATAAAATAAGGGATAGACAGCCCACCTACCGCATTAAGCTGGATAATGACCCGCTTTACACGGTCGCTATAAGATTTGGCAAAATCGGTAGTAATACCGCAAACACGCTCCCAATCTGCCAACATCGTGCGAGACGTGGCTGGGTCAATAGCTGCAAGCATCTCTTCCGCACTTGCTTGTAAGCGGTCAAAGCAACGTCCATCAATCTCACATTGAGCAGTAAAACGCTTACCATTAATGTCGTAAGATACAGGGGGATAAAGCCGCTTTAAAATATCGGCGTGAGCATAATCTGCCATTACCTCATCTCCTCAACGGTAACATTACCCAACCTAAACCACTCTACATTTTGTGATAAGTCAGCCGTTAAATTTTCAATCGGTGTGGTAATTTTGCGATCTATCACACCAATTAAATCACTTACGATTGCCTCACATTGCGACACAATTACGCTGTCGGCAGGGGCTAAATGATTAAAGTAATCACCTAAAGCAGTTTTAATTTCGGTGGTAATTGCACTTAAACTCACGCCGCTTAATTTTACTTTAATGGTAAAATTTACCCGTCGTGCTGTTGGTTTAATTACCTTTGCCTCTTTGGCAGTAACCGGGCGGACCTCATCAATATAGGCTTGCACCTTATTGACAGTCTCATCGCTAGGCAAATCATTGTTACTGGTAATAACAATATCTACTGTCCCTAAACCACGCCGGAGAGGATACACAAATGCAGCCTCTACACCGTCTACATCTAATGCCCACTCTTTATAGTCGTAACGGTTTCCGCCTGCAGGTGGTCGGCGGATGCGATTCAGTAACCGCTCAAGTAACGAGCTATCACTTTCGGCATCTGTACCGCCGAAAATCTCACGCAAAGTACAGGCTGTTTGCACACCTGCAGGAGCAGAGGTAAAATTAGCTGGTGTAGATGTAATAATGTTTTGATTTGCACCTGTACTAAGCGAGCGTACTTTAAGAGTGGTAGAAGACGCACTAATCGTTCCTGCTTCAATCACCTCATAAAATCGTCCATCCGCAGTCATAACCTGTTTACCTACTTCAATTTTTGCACCAGCATTGCCAAAGACCTCAAGCCCCAAGCCACTCGCATAGGTGGCGTTACGGCGTTTAATGCCTCGCAAACTGGCGTGCTTTTCCAAAAACTCGCTATCTGCCGTATCCGGGAAAAATTGCTTAATTGCCCATTTTTGATGAGCGTACACACCTTCTGCCACCGCAGCCAAACTACTGGCTCGGGTATAATTATCCGAATCCACCGACACATCGGCATTGGGTTCAAGCGAGACCATATCCCTTAAAATATGGTCTCTAATCTCATCTAAAGTGGGCGTAATAAACATTTTTTAAATCTCGTTTAAATCACTTTTACTGCGTGTTTAAATTGATAGGTTTTGCCACGGTTATCTGTAACTTGGATATTAAGATTTAACGAGCCATCTTTTGGCTGCTCGTGCGTAACCGTAATGCTTTTAGCCCGACCATCATCAATAATTGGTTGCAAAGCCTCTTCGGCGTACTGTTGGGCTAACAGCCCCACACGGCTTAAATCTTTTTCACGACTAATAAGATGGAGCAGAGACCCCAACGTCCCATCTGCCCACCACGAGCCTTTAGGGGTTGTTAATCGGATATACACAGCATTTTGCAGTGTATCTATTTTTTCACTTGTATAGTCCCGAGTGAGCGGGCTGATTTCTCTGTCCATATTGCTATGATAGAGCTGATGAAGAAAGGAGTAAGGGGGAAGGAGTTCCACAAACAGCAAGCGGTCGTTTTCTGCAAAAAATTTGCAAAATTAGACCGCTTGTAAATTAGCTATTTGGTTTGCCACGACCATCACTTTGATGGGTATGATTTTTGAGGGATACCGAACCGGCAGTCACGTCTCCACTTGTTTTAAAGCTACCGCTGGTTTGGCTTACGTTACCGCTAAAGCTCGCACCATTTCCACCTTGTACAGCCATTCCACCGTTGCCGCTGATTTGCCCTTGCGAAACAAACTGCTGGTCGGTTTCTAGCTTCGGAGTTTTAAAATTCGCCCCGCTGCTTGCGGTAACAGAATATTGCTTGCATTTAATATTAAATGTATCGCACTCAATATCAATGACCCGTCCATTTTTTAAAATGATGGTCGAGCCACTAGAGTCATAAATCGCTGTCTCACCATTTTTTAGATTTTTGACCCGAAACGAGCCGTTTTCGGTCGCCACAATAATGCCGTGCGTGGTTTTACCGCCTAATGGAATCACCACCGCTTGCGTACCGGCAGGAGGCACAGAGGTAAAGCCAAAGTGCTGCATTAGCTCTAAGTCTTGGATAGTCTCATCAGCCAAACCGGAAACTTGCACCTGCTGAATATCGCTGCCACTTTTGACTAAATTTAATACCCCCCTAAAAGCAGCTCGCACGCTATCTTGCACACCTTTTGCCACCTCTTTTGTCTGTTTTGCTAATTTTCGCATCATACTTATTGCCCCAACTCCCACGAGCCTACATATTCCACTTGTTCTTTTTTCTTACGCCCTTTTTTGCCTTTCTTACCTTTACGCTTACGAGCCTCTTCCGCTTTAGCCTGATAAGCATCAGGTGTCCACACGCCATCGAGCTTTAACCGCAATTCGGTGGTTGTGCCACCTGAACGAGAAAGCCTAAAACGTCGTCCCATCAAAAAGAAAATACCATCTAAATCGTACTCCTCACACACAACGTGAACCCGTTGTCCTGCTTGCCATAGCGTGCCGTCTTGGGTTTTATGATCCGGCACAATAATTGTGAGACTAAACGATTCTAACTGCCAATCTGACACCTGCTTTTTCGCCTGTTTCATCAAGGCTTCAAGGTTCTCCACATCGCCTAGTACAATAGTTTTAGGCTTATAAAGCTCCATTTCATCGTTTTTGTAAACCCACTTAAAATCGTGCTTGGCGTTATCTGACTCTGTACCGTGCTTTTGAGCTAAAAAAGTTACCTCTGAATAGCTTTGCGACACATCGTAAGAAAGTGTGGCATCCACAAAGTTATTTTTGCGGGTATCGCCGGACTCTTTCACACAGTAGAGCGTGGCGACAGGCGGTTGAGCGTAATCCGCTCCGCCCACAATCAACACACCTTTCGGATCAAACCAACAATGCAAACCGGCGGAGTTGGCACACCGCATAATTGCTTCCCACGCCGACTCGCCAACATCAATATCCACCTTGCTCAGCGTCGGGTTTTTCTCGGCTTTAAGTTGTACCTCTTTAATGCCGAGCGGATTAACAATTTTTTTAACAGCATCAAGCAGCGATAAACCCTGCACATTGGTAATCGGGGCAGTGCAATCCACCAAAATAGAGGCTTTATCACGTCCATTTAGGCTAAATCCACGCCCGCTTTTGCTAATAGTGTGGTGTGTAGTATCCACAATGCCGGTAAGCACTGTTTCGCCGTTGATTTTAACCACCGCCGTTTTGCCCGAGTAATTTGGCAACACCTCTAAATTACTGGATTTACCCAACTCAAAATTGAAACTATCGGCAGGGATTAAAAAATCGCTGTCAATATCATAGCTTTTCCAGTTTTTATGCTGTGAGCCGTCAATTTCCACCACAATCTCATTTTCAATCATTTCCTACTCCGAATAACAATTTAACAATGTGGCACGCTCAATAAAATTCGGCTGACGGATTTGAGGGTTAAGCCGTAACAACTCATCAGAGCGACTATAATCACCATAAAAGGCGTGAGCCACTTGTGGTAATGTGCCGCTAACTTCCACATTTCTCACAACTAAAGGCGGTTTTTGGTTAATCGCGGATAGGGCAATCTGCATTAATTCGTGGCTGCTATCCCGTAACACCTCACTCAACTCGTGCATTGCGGTATAAAGCCCGTTATTTGGCTCATTAATAGCTATATTTTGCTGAGAATCCTGCTGCATTTTACGCACTAAATTCAGGCTTTTAAGCAAGGATAGGCGAGCTTGAGTAGTGATATACTCAATATCTGCCGGGGTCATTTCCTCCGCTTGAGCCTCAATAATTTGTACCGCACTTTGAGTCAAAATTGCGGAACTCATCAACTGCAAAGCACAGGTTAAAACTTGCAAGTCCGAGCGAGTAAACTGAGTGCTTAAATAACTACCTTGGTTTTGTCGTTCACGCTGTTTAAAAAACTGAGCTGCTGAAGTAATCCGCTGTGTCTGTTTTGTCTCCAGAAAACGAGGGATTTTAGCCACTGCATCAAAATCTCGCATAAGATCGTTAAATGCTGATTTAACACCCAAATTGGTGCTAAATTTGTATTTATCAGCTGCTTGCTTAAATACCTTAAAAAATAAACCAATTGCATCGCTGCTTTGTGGCAAAAACGAGGCTTTAGTTACCCCCAACCGCAAATCATAGAGGCTATTATCAAAATCCAATAAACTAAATAGCTGCTCCCCCATATAAAAAATAGCAGACCATTGCGACAGCAAACGCTTTTTAACATTATGAGCTGCCACCACCATTTCCATATTTTTTGCCCACCAAGCGGTTACTTTTTCCACAAAGTTTTCAATTTGCAGCAAAAACTTATCAATACGAGAGAGCAGACTGTTCTCAAACACAAAAATCGGCTGCATTTCTGAGGCTTCGGCAAAATTAAGGTCGAGCGACACATAATTCACATTCTCTGCATCGTGGCGAAGGTTTGCCGAGAGTAATAGCATATTTGGCATACGCCCACGCACAGGGTGGACTAAGACCCCCGTACCTCGCTTTTGCACCATTGCTAAAAAGGCTTGATAGTCGGCATAATACCCCTCGCCAAACAATACCGCTTGTAGCCGTACTGTTTGTTTATTGAGCCCCATATCCTCTAAATCAGCCCCATTCACAAAAGGGTAGGCGTGTTCAACTACCGCTCGCTCAAAGCTATCATCTACCGCAAGCACATCAAAACGTACACCTTTAAAACTTGCCTGCTGAATAGGCATTGTCCAACCGCTCATTACGCCATCCTTTTGTTAAAATTAAACTGATATTCAGCCACTTTTTCGGCTACCACCGAACCGTCCAACTCCACAGTGATTTGATTTGCAATCGTATGAGATTGCGAGGCAAGCCCTGCCTCAATCCCAGCTGAAATCGTTGCCCCAAAAGCCTGAAAGTCGGCTTGATAGGTGGATAGGGTTTGAGTAACCGAATCAACTTTAGGGCGTAACTCCTGTGATACTGCTTGCTGTAAATTTGGGATTGCACTAAGCACTCCTTGCATTGCACCTGTCGCAATATTAGGTACTGCAGGATGTGGAGTAATCTGTGGTAATGTAGGCTTAAAATTCGCAACATTATGTGCCACAGTACTTGCTACACTAGGTAAATAGACCGCAGATGCTTGTTTAGCCTCATAAGACTTAATATCTTTCCGATACTGCTCAAGGGTTTCATTGCTGCGAAAAAAAGAATGAAAACGGCTACCTAAAATCTCTTTTTTGTACTCGTACATTTTACGAGCTTGATAATTAGGGTCGTTTAATTGTGCTTTTCGCTCCTCACTCATCGGAGCTTGGTCTCCGTGTAGCATTGTGGCAACGCCCGCAACACTTGCAAACGAACCACCGACTGAAAGTAATTTACCTACTTTGCCTTTACCCCCACCGGCTTTTGATGATTTATCCAAAACATCACCAATTAGTCCGCCCTTGTCTTTTTTACCGGTTAATAAATCAAGCACACTTGATGCAGCAAGTGCTGCTCCAAAAATTTTAACGGCATCAGTCGCACCACTCACAAACTGGGTTAAATTAGGGTATTGGTTAGCATAATTAGTTAAAAGTTCTGCTAAAGAGCCTAATACACCGTTTACTTTCTCAAAATTCTCCATTTGAGCAAATTCAGTTGTATTTTTTAATGATTCAACTTTATGAGAATTAGTATCCCGAATAACAGCGTGAGAGGTTTCAACAGCTCCTTCACTATTCTGAATATCTTTCTGTACTTTTTCACCTAATTGAACATTATTCTTTATCCCTAATAGAGCCATTAATGCTTGGCGATCAGAAATAATTTCTCCAATTGCCGTACCTTCAACTAAGTTTGTTAATTCATTGAATAAGCGTTTCTGCTCTTCGCCTTTAGCAGTTTTAAGTTTAGCTTGTAGTTCTTGATAGCGTTTATCACTCCCGACAACGTCATCCATAATAGACATAAAAGCCTGCAAAGAGTCTTGTCCTTTTCTCTTGTAATGCTCCATAGATTTTGCCAAATCAATACCTTTGGTTTTACCCGTTTTCGGATCTTTATATTCAATATTTTTAAAACGCTCATTTGTTTCTTTAGCTGTAATCTTACCAAGCAGATTTACCAGATTATTACCTGCCTCATCGCTTGTACCGGCAGTGACACGAGCCTGTTGGTTTGCAATTAAAAGTCGCTCAAAGCCCTCAATACCACTCAAACCGGCTTGTTTTGCAGCTGCCATTTGTTGAGGCAACCAACTTGCCATATTTGCAAGCTCAAAACTACCTGCTTGCCCGGCTGCAACAGCCATATCTAAGACTCGCCCAATATCCTCTTCTTTAATCCCAAATTGTTGCATTGAGGAAATAGCAATTTGAGCCATATCATTTGCACTCGCCCCTGTTGCAACCGCACCTTTCTGCAACGTTGGGAGTAAATTAAGGGCAGTTTCAGTAGAAACAGCACCGGATGCAAGCAAAGCATCTAATGAGCTTAACGCCTCTTCTTTTGTGCCACCACCTATACTTGTCGCTTTCTGTACGGCATCAAGTAGTTCTTTCTTCCCATCAATACGTCCCTTAACATCACGGTCTGAAAAGGCGGTATTCGCCACCATCGCAAGCTGTCTGTCAAATTCCATTTGATTTTTGGCAGGTTGGCGAGCCATTGCTGCACCTGCAATAATACCCACCCCCACATTCCTTAATCCACGCCCTAACTGCCCGGCTTTATCTCCAAAACTCGTTTTCCCCAATTCCGCATTCAATTCTTGCACACGTTTCTTTGTTGCCTCTGAGGCTCGGCGTAGCTCATTTTGCGAGGCAACCCCCGAGCGTTTTAAGCGGTCATAGGCGGCACGGGTTTGTTCAATTTCACGCTGAATAGCATTTTCCGAACGAATATCCAACACTTCACGGGCAGCATTAACCTTGCGAATATTGCGATAACTTTGTTCAAGTTTTCTATGTGCAGTTGTCGTTTCATTAGCTACTTTCTGTGCTACCTGTGTTTGTGCATTACCACTTTGTTGTGCGGCTCGTTCGGTATCCTTAAAGGCTTTTTCTGCATTTTTTGCGGTATCTTTAACCACCTTTGAGGCATTATCCACCGCAGTTAAAATCAGTTTTGCATTTAATTCTTTTGCCATTTTTAAAGTCTCATTAAAATGATTTTAAAGTACAAAAAAGGGGCTTTCGCCCCTATTCAATTTTGCCACGCCGAGTAAAGACATAGCTTTCGTGTTTCACTTCACTATTCGCACCCATTGGGCTATGCGGTGTTTTTACGCCCTCACTCTCCAAGTAGCTCTCAATCCACGCAAATACCTCAAGCAACGGCATTTGCCACACTTGCTCGGCGGTGATTGCAAATTTTGAGAGTAAAATCACCGCTTGTCGGTACTGCTTAAAGGCTTCCGCTACGCCAAATCGGGATTTACCGGGCTTTCGCTTTGGCTCTCCCCATTTTCTAACCGCTTTTTTCGCAACTCCAACGTTGCCTTAATCAACGTCCAATAGTCATCAGCGGCAAGGTTATCAAACAAAAATTGAGGGGTAACGGTTTCTTTGTCTAAGCCATCAAAGCTCACTTGCTGAGAAAGATAAGCCATATCAACCAACGTTTGCTCACGCTTTGATAAGGTTTCAGAGTCTTCCTCAAGCCCTAAATCAGCCACCATTTCTTGGGCGGTGCATTGACCGCCCATTGTCAGCAGCCGCACCGTGCAATCACGATAGGTTACGCCGTTATGCTCTAAACCGAGTAGGGTGATTTTCATTATTCTTCCACCTTACGTAATGCGTTAAGCTGAATATCACGCACCGATTCGCCATCAACGGTGTAAGATTCGCTCACATCAGTACTAAAACAACCCAAATAAGAGGTGCGTTTTTCGCTATTATTGAGCGGATAACGGGTTAATTTCGCATTTTTGATATTAGCCCAATCAATATAAGTACCGTCTTGCGGCTCAACGGCGGTTACTGAAATGGTATGCTCTTCAATACCTTGCGAATAACCTCTCGCACGCCCCGAACTATTCATTGTTTTAACCAGCTTGCGACCTGTTACGGTTTTGACATCAAGTTTGGTAATTTCAATTTCAACGCCGTCCACCTCAAGCACGCACGAGCCTTCATATACAATCGACATCTAATACCCCCTATAAAATTAACGTAATTTTGTTGCGGATAACGTGTAAGCCATTGACCACATCAGCAGGAATTTCTAAATCCAAGTAAGTCGGGTCTTGAGCGTTACGCACCACCAATAAGCGAGACTTCCACGCTTCCACGTTTTCAATCACTTCCTCGCCTTCGAGCTGATAAAGCACGTCTAAAATTTCCGAACGCACTTTCGCCACAATACGGCGCGAGTTTTTCGCACGAGGAAAACGCAAACGCTGACGGGTTTGGATTGCTTTACGCACATAATCTAACGTGCGAATAGTGGTTAAATCCAAATAGCTTGGGTCGTCCGTATTGGTGGCGTTTTTGGTGTAAGTGGTAATCGCACGGGTAATCTGCACACGGCTTGCCACCACCTCAATCGGGCTTAAGCCGTGATACAATGCTTGGTTTACTTCGGTAAATAGCGGTTTCTGTGAGTCATCTACCACCGTTAAACCTTTAATTTCAAGGGTATTCAACGGGCGAGCAGGATCTTCCTCACCCGCAATCACTGCACCAAGCCCTGCCGCAATCATTGCATTCGATTCGGTCGCACCTTTATACCAACCTACGATGATTCGCTCACTATTCAGGCTTGCGGTTAAGGTTGTGCCGGTGGCATAAGTGCCACGCCAACCCATCACGCCGATAGCCGGCTTATCTTCAATAGGGGCAGAAACCGACTCTAAATGGCTACGCAACGCAAGGGCATTTTCTTCATCAGAGAAAGGCGAAATAATCACGTTATAATGCGTACCAGCCACACTTGCCAATGCTGGAGCAAGTTGAGCATTACGCTGACCATTTTCAAATGCACGAGCTTCAAAGGTTAAACCTGTTGCGGTGTTGAGTGTTGCAAGCGTGATTTCATTGCCGATTTCGCCTTTCGCTTTTGCAGTGAGTCTCAGCGTGGTTTCGCTCTCCACACTTGCCACCACAGGGCTATAGCTTGCCGCATTGATCACATTCACCAAACGAGCAACGATAGCTTGAGCCTCTTCGCCTTTTGCAGCTGCCACCTCATAAGCCGTACCTGCAATCGTAATACGTACCACACCGGCATAAGTTACCGTACCGGTAAAGGTTACTTTACCTACTGCCGCAATACCGGCATCGTGGTCTTTCAAACCTACCACCGTTAAGCGGATTAAAGAGTTATTTTGGATTGCTTGACGAACCATTAAATGAGCCACCGAGCCTTTACCAAATAAGGCTTCTGCCTCTACATCGCTAAATAACTTATGCGGTGCAGTAAAAGCAGCATCACCGCCTGTCATCGGGGCAATAATCAACACTTCTTGCTCATTGTTCGGTAAGGTAGTGACGGCATCTTTATTATTGTATTCGGTCAGCACACTTGGTTTACGAATACTATTCGGGATTTGGTCAAATTCAATTTTAGACATTGCTTACCCCCTTGTCTTTTGTGCCTTTAGGCTCATTGCCTTTCACGACAATCAAATCGCCATCGGCAATGCGGCGTTGGTAGTAAAGGGTGTTTTCTACCTCAACGACCTCTTGTTCAATATAGTGATGCGGACGGTTCTCAACCGGCACACGCACCCCTTTAGCGGCTTTAACCTTTAGCATTTTTTACCTCCTCATAGCGTTTTTGTGCCAACAAATACCCTTCAAGCTCCCAGATTTTTGAGACTGCCTTGGCATGAGCGACACTTTCGCCAATCTCTACATCAAAGTTGGCTACATCTAAACAGGCACTTTCGCCAGTGACTTTATAACCATTTTTGAGTGTTAATACGCAAATTGTTAATGTGCCATTAACAACATATTGCTCATTAACAATCACACCTTTAATGTCATCAATAGTGAGTTTATTTTTCATTTTTCCTCGCTTACCACCGTAACTGCGGTGGCTGCATTGTTATTCGGGTCAAAAATCCGATTATTAAAGCCCGATAAATCGCCTTGCGGCTTATCTAGCTTGCCTTGGTACTGCTTAAAGATTTGCTCATTCGGCTCAACCCCTTCGGGGTATCTGCCATCATCAAGCACTTTGCACTCGTTGTAGCTGATCTCAAATTCGATGGCATAAGCAGAGAGTTTCTCTTTCTTTACTTCCGCATTATTCCAAATGGTGCGGATTCGCTTGGGTTGGATAGGGTGAACTAAACCGCCTAAGGTCTGATTAATCAGCAAGGTTTTTACTGCCCCCAATAGCTGATTAACACCGACCTCACGACTTGTTACCCCACCTAAACGCCCGGCGGTCTGATTTCGCATTGAGCGGGTAATAACCAACACCACAAACACATCGGTGGTTTGATAGCGTTTGCCCCTTACCCCCATTGATTTAGCCTCAAACACCGAGCCACCGTAAGAGACAAGGCAAGCCGGCAAACGGCGAACATCTAACTGCTCATCGTTAATTTCTCCGGCATAACCGGCAACGGCATACACCATTTTGCCTAAGCCCAGCGTTAAACGCTCAATCAAGGCTTGCTCAATTTTGCTAATCATCTGCGGTCTCGCCCCCAAATACGGTTCCCCCCATTGAAAAACTGCACCGTGTTTTCACCATCTGCCGATTCAGCGGCAGCCTCTTCATCCAAACTCAATGACACTATGCCCTTAGAGATGTTTTCCAGCTCTTTTAAGCAAAGTTTGTAGCGGTTTTCCACCTCTTCGGTCATCGTTACTAATGATTTGCTGGTTAAATGATAACGAGCCAAATCACAGCAAATACGCTTTAAATTTTGCGGCACAGTCTTTAATGGTAGGCGGTAACGTCCACTTAAATAGCCATCAATTTGGCTGGACGAATCCGCTAAAGCTACTTCAAGAGTCGCTTCATCAACCACGCCTACCATTTCACGGTCGGTTAGCTCAATGGATTCCTGTTCGCCAATTCGCAACACGAAATCATCAACCAACGCATACATTACGCATTACCCTCAACAACAGGCACAAACTCCAAATAAGGGTCGTTAGCTAATGTGATAATCTGCTCATCAGTTAAATCAGCACGAGCAATTTCCACCGCCGTTTCTTTGTTAAAGCGATAACCACAACGCCCATAAGTTGCCTGTGGGTGGATAGATTTCAGCTTGATTTCAAAGGCGATAGGGTCAATCACCGCACCGTCAGTTTTTGTTTCACCTTCAGGTGGTTGCGGTTGCTCATCAGCCTTAACTTCATCTTCAGGCGGAGTGTTTTCCTTTGGGTTCAAGGTTTCATCGTCTTTTTTCTTACGACTCATATTGCTATCCTCTCAAAAGGGGCGTATTGCTACGCCCGATTAACTTGTTATTCTGCAATCTGAGCAGAAACTGCGACTTTCAGCACTCCTTTTAACGGATTGCTTGTGCCATTAATAATATCTGCCTCAACCAACTGGCGAGCTGCATACTCAAGAGCCGGTGGCACTAAAATTGTGCTTGGGCGGATGTTCAGCAACTTGCCACCATCACCTTTAAGCATACGCATCTTAGCAATAACTGCCATCACAGTTTCTGCATTCAGCTCTGAGTTTTCTACACGATGGATAAGCTGCCAGAAACCGAAACCGGCATTACCACGAGCACGTACACCCCATAAATATTCATCTTCCATAAAGACGGTGTCAGATTTTGAAGGGTCAAACTTCGTTTCAATTTCAGGCTTAGTGCGTTCTTGCCAAATTAACGGCTTAATCGCATGGGTATCGTCTAAAATATAAAATGCAGGCTTACCGCTTGCTGCACCGGTGGTAATATTGCTTTGGGTTTTGCTTGTGCCTGTACCGTCCACGTTTTCGTAAACAGGGTGGTCGGTGTCGAAGAAATTTTGACCGTCATAGCAAAGTGTCGATTTACCTTTTGCCAATAAACTAAACACTAAGTCATCCGGCAATTCCGCCGCACTTTGACCGGCTTGTTGTACAACCGGGGTAAATAAGCCAACCTGATCGTCTTCAATATCGGTGCGGGCAATGCTGACGGTCGATTCAAAGGTTTTATTTTCAATCGACATCGCTTCCGCTTGCATTTTCTTGATTTGGCGTTTACCTACCCATTCACGCATTTTCGGGAATTGACCTAACCAGCCGTAAGTATTGGTTTTTGTCGAAGAACTAATCTTCATTGCCACCATTTCCCATTGCGGTTTAATTAAGGCTAAACCTGCACCAAATTCTTTTTTAAAAGCCGTATCTAAGGCTTGTAATAATTCTGATTTTTTAAACATTACTTCGCTTCCTCTTTGTATTTTTGAGCAAATTCATCAGGCGTTAAGCCCAACGTCTTAGCAGTTGCAATTTCCGCAGCCGATAACGCCACTTTCTCCGCACCTTTATTCGGGTCTTCACCGCCCGACTGCGTACCGTTTAATGCAGGGTTAGGTGTTACCGTTTTCAAAAAGTCCGATAACGCCACTAAATTCTGCTTACCTAAATTCTCCGCCCACTCTTTTTGAGCAGGTAATAAACGACCATCAGAGAGAGCAGTTTGGATTAACGCATCACGCTCTTTGTCGTTCATTTGCTGTTTTAAGCCATTTAATTCTGACTGCACCGCTTGTAAATCACTTAATGCCACATATTTAGCAGGGTCGGGGTTATTCACTTTGGCTGATAACGCCACAACATTGCCTTTCTCTTTGGCAAGCTCGGCATACACATCGCTCAACGCCACAGGGCTATCGCCTTTGGCTTTATCCAGTGCGGTCAGCTTTTCGGTAATCTGCTCATCGGTCGCATTTGCCGACAATGCAAATAATTTAATTAAGAGTTCTTTCATTTTTGGATTTTCCTCCTCGGGGGTTAAAAATTTGGCAAATTGGCTAGACATCGCAACCACCTCTTGCAGATTATGCAAGGCAGGGCGGTTAGTTAAGGCGGCATTAAGTACCTTAATTACCATTCCGCTGCCGTCTGTCAAAAACAGCGGTGAGAGGTAGCGGTAAACGCCGTCTTTAATCTCTTGAGTGGCTTGCGGTGTCCAACGTACATCGGCAAACAAGCCTTCGCCCGAGATATATTCCGCTTTGGTAATCCAACCCGCAGCAGGGTTGCCTTTGCCATTGTCTTGGATATACAAAGTCTGATGCTCATAATCAATCATCAGATCAATCGCAGTATTGTTAATATCATCGGCTAACGCATAGCCATTCTCGTCACCTACATACCAACGTCCTCCACGCCCGTCTTGAGCCTCAAACCAACCAAAAGGGAAAAGTTGAATACGTCCGTTTGCCTCTTGGTTGAGTTTAAAACTCAATGCAATGGGGTTTAGTTTGAATTTATGCTTAAACACAAAAACACCTCAAAACAAATTAATGAGGTTAGAGAATAAATAATTGAGAAAAAAGAAAAGAGGGGAGCAACTTCCACAAATTGCAAATTTTTAGGAAAAAGCAACCGCTTGGAATTAAGAAAGAAAGGCAACCTGTTTTAAAACGCTTTAAATCCGCTTTAAAAAATTTTAAAAAAGAAAGAATGATAAATCATACCACATAAAACAAAAACGCCCCTAATCGTTAATTTGGGGCGTTTTATGGGGGCATTTTAAACCTAACCGAGCAACTTTTGCCAATAGTCCTGCACATCATCCAAAATATCTGCCTCATCTTGCTCTGTAAGCTGTAAAAACGGACGGGCAGGAATTTTCACTTTCCGACCACGCCCAGCCATTCCGCCAAATTGGTGGATAGCCGCATAAGGCTCATTTGTACCAACTACCGCAGAATCATTATCGTAGTCTCTGGTAATGCTACTCATCAGATTTTCAGTATCCACAAGTGGCGTACCCTCACGATGTTTAATCCCCAACCACGCAGGGCGACCGCCCACATCAAAGTTAGTCAGCACCGCCGATTCCATTGTGCCGGCGATATTCCGCATCAGGTCGGTTTTATCTTTGGTCTTGTCGGCAATACGGTTGAGAGTAGCAATAATCTCATCAATGCCGTGAATTTGGATTTCAATCATAGTTCACTAGGCTCTGTCTCAGGGTAATCATCAATTAATCGCCACATTACTAAAAGAGATGAAAAACTATCTACCCCTGTTTTGTAACGGTAAAGCAGAGCATCTTTTACCTTATCTTTATCGTGCCAAGCTATGGTTTTAGGTGCGTAATCCTGCCATCCCTCTCCAAAAATTTCGTTCATTTTTTCATTATATTGCTTATCCATTTCCACTCTCCTATATTGATTTTTAAAATAAACGGGGGTATATTCGTTAGACGGTTATTAGAAAAGCGGTGATAATCTCCCTACCGCAGCCTATTTGAGATGGCTAGTCCTGCTCAAATGACCGAGAGCGTGTGTAAGTGATCGGGAGCCTTACCTAATAACCGTATTTTTTAGCAATAATTTATCCAACTCTTTTTGACCGATTTCCCTTGTTGATACAAGAAATAACTCGCTAAACTCTTCTAAATACTTCATAACAACTAAGATGCGGTAGTTTTCAAAATTTCGTACAAAGCTAAAATTTTTGCCATCTTGCAAAATATGATCAGGCTGAAAAATTACATCAGGAATATTTGCATACACATCAAGCCCAAAATCCTGCCCCTCACGACTATTAAACTGCTTAATCAGCGTATCATCAGATAGCCACACCGTAGCCACTTTGCTATCAATCTGCTTTTGCGTTTCCTCACTTAACCGACCTGCCGCAAATTTAAAGTTCTGATTGAGGGCATTTCGCACCTTAACCATCTCATCGGCGGAGAGTTTTTTATGGCTGCCTTTGGCTTGATTTACCGCATCTTCTAGCTTCTTAAAAGCCTGCTTAAACTCGCCCCCAGCCATCTCCGCTTTCGCAAACTGATGAGCCAACTTCTCGGGGTATAAATCCAAATTCGGCTTATAAGTCAAACGTCCCACATTGTAATCAAAGCCCTTGTCAGCAAGCCGCACCGTGCCGTCCGGTAATTTAAAGCCGATAGTCTCTTCTTTATTGCCCAGCTTATCTTTCGGGCGTTTTGCTTTCACCAAAAACGGCTCACTACTGCCGACCTCATCAATGCCTTTACGTTTTAAATCACGCTCACCCAGTGCAATCACCGTACAACGACAATTAAAACCGTTTGGTGGGTAAAAGGTCGCCCAAAACGGATCGTCATAACGATAAATTTTGCCGTTTAACGCTTGATGAGCAGGGCGGGTGCGTTGGTCGCCTACCGCCGAATACTGCCAATAAGGGCGATTATCCACGTTTTCCATATACCGCTGATAACGAGCCGCAGAATAAGCCTGTTGCATATTGGTGCGATAAATCGTATTCAAACGGCGAGGCGTGCCGAAATGCTCACCGGTTTTGGGGTCGGCAAGCAATTTGCCGTCTATGCCACGGCTAATCGCTTTGTCGTGTCCATACACCCAGCCTTTTCGCTCAAATTCAGCCGTAAGCGTTTTCTTCCACTCATTAAAGGATTTCCCCTCACGCCGTGCTTTTTCCATCGACTCATAAATATCACGAGTCATCTCAAGGCTTGTCATCTTACTAATAGTGGTGGCTCGCCCAAGAGCAGAGTCAAACAGTTCCTGTTTAAACACTTTACTTGCAAGCAACTTCTTCTGCCGCAAAAACTCAATCGCCTGCTTAGGCTCTAGCCCAATCGCAAAATTAGCCTTCGGCATTGGCTGCCCCCAATAAATCCGCTAAAAATAACGCATTGGCTAAATAGCGATTATGATCTTCACTCACTAAATCAGGGTAGGCTTCTGCCAGTTTTTCCGCCGCCTCATCATAAGAGCTACACGCCATTACCACCGCCACCGCCTTTTTTGTGATAGGGTCAAATTGGGCGTTAAAATCCGGCACGGAAAAAGCCTCGTCTGCCAAATCATCTAAGGCATCTTGCTCTTTAATGCCCGTTTTGGTTTGGGCCGACAAAGCGTGAACCTTGCCCCCACAACCGCAAGAGCAATTTGCAATTTTTGCCGATAATCCCACCGCTTGTGGTGTGGCAGAACGCCCTAACACAGCTTCATTTTCTTGGGCTTCAGGGATGCCGAGCTTATCCATCGCCCATTGCACAGGGATAGGCATTCCAATGTCCACCAATTTTGGCAAGCTATCAGCAAATAACGCCAAGTCTGCCGGTTCTTTGGTGTCAAACTCAAAGCTCGGGATACGATTTGGATCAACCCCTGCAAAGTTAATTTGCAAAAATGGCAGAATAATTTGTTGGGTAAAAGTTTGCCCTAACTGTTTTACATCAGAGACCAACAAATCACGGCGTACCTCGTTATGTACATTGCCAAGTGCATTCGTTGAGGTTTTACCGTCCGCACCGCTGGTTAAGGTTTGCCCCAAAATCAAGCGTGCAATGGATTTTTCACACCAATCCACCATTTGCAAAAATGGGTTATTACCTGCTGCACCGCCTGCGTTAGCGGCGTTATGCAGCTCAATACTCATCGACTCCGGCATAATCCCTGCGGCGTTGTGTCCGATTTCCGCTAACGCACGCTTGAGCGTATCTTTCTCGCCTTTAGTTGCACCTGCCCCATATTTACCAATACGGATAGGCATACCGTACAACTCCAAAAACTCCGCAAAATCGTGAATACTGTAATGCTTAAACATATACAGCCACGCCAACGTGCGGAATAAGTTATTGCGTGCTGCTTGGGTCGAGCGAGATTTATGGGTATGCACCACCCAGCCCATTTCACGCAACGGCTCGCCGTTTGGGTTATCTTTGGTTTTGAGCAATAGCTGATCGTCTTTATCCCACTTAAACCACGACTGCGGGCGGTGGCTAAACACCATAGGCAACCAATGCGTGCCGTTAAACACCCATTCGATTTCCAATGCAGAAAAGCCGTGCCCCACCGCATCCATACAGTCCATCACCAAATCTTCAAAGTTGCCGAGTTGATAAAATAACTCATCCACCTCATCACGCAGTTTTTCTTCTTGCGGTGTGGCATTGCGAGGGGCAACAATCGCCCAATCCACGCCCAGTGCAGCACGTTTTCGGGTCTGAATATTGGCAAAAATAGAGCTATCACGCTCTTCAATATCCATAAATAATTCGTGCTGAGCGGTAATATCACCATTTTCCGCATCCTCAAAAATGCTTTTCATTTTTGCCGGGGTAATAAAATTGCTCGGGTGGTCGGAGAGAACTCGACCTGTTGCGGTAATTTCGGCTAAATCCGTTTGCAATTCTTGATTTTTAATCGGGTTTAAATTCGGTTTAGCCTGTTTTTTATGCTTCTTTTTTGCCATTTTAAATTCCTAATACTATAAAGCCCCCTCTTTAATTAAAGAGGGGGTTGGGGGAGATTTTAATGCCGCCACTTACTTCCACCATAGTCGTCATCATCCACACTTTCCCACTCAATCGGGGCAGAAGAACTCACGGCATTTCGCCACAACATTTCCAGAGCATCGGGTCCATCATCGTGATCTGCTTTCGGAAAATGCCGCAACTGGCTCTCTAACGTGGATTGCGAGCGGTGGAGTAAAATCAAACCGTTAGCGATATGCGGTTGTAGGCTCTCAATGCGTAACATCTTGTCGCTGTTCGGCTTGGTGGCGGTTGCCGGTACAGGCTTGCCACGTTGTGCCGAACGTTTAACCAGCTCCGTCTGTAAAAACTCCTGAAACTGCACCGTCTCCACAAACCAGCGGTGGCAGTTATATTGCGAGTGCAACCGAATTACGTCCTCAATAATCAAATCAGGTAATCGCTTTTTAATTTGAGCCTCTACAACGTACAACTTACCGCTCTCACGGTGATAACCACCCACTAAAATCGCCGATGGGTCTCGGCTTGCCCCAGCTTTACCCATTGAGGGGTCTAATGCCCCAAAATAGATTAAATTTTCTGGCAACTCCGTCCAGTATTGGATGCTATTGGCAAAAATCGCATCATCGCCCGAGACTGGGTCGTTTTGATACTCGGAGTCAAAAGAACTATGCCCATCACTAGCACGAATTTTCATTAAATAGAGAATAGGGCGAGCCAACCACGAAACGACAGCCCCTTTATCCATCTCAGCTTTATGTTGCTGATAGAATAGGTCTGAAAGCGTGTCATCATCGCCTTCTTCAGAAAGATAGATATTCTCCCATTCGTCCCATAACGCCATATTGTCAGGGAAGCGTAAAATGGCTTTAAAATGGGCTTTTTTCCAACCTTTCGTTTTTAAAACTCGGTTAAGTACGCTGTCATAATGTAGAATTGTGCCGACATAAATCACATCGAACTTTTCGCCTGCTGCACCTAATTTCAGTACGGCATTTAGCACCCAGTTATGCAACTTGTTACGCTGTTCAGGGGTTTGCACCATTTCATCATTTTCAATATCATCAAGCACGACTAAATCAGGACGATAAGCCCCGTGTCGGCGACCACGCAATTTCTGCCCTGCACCAACCGCTTCAACTTTCTGATTTTTACTGGTAATAATTGCCCCAGCACGCCATACTTTACCGGCTCCCAATTCAGGAAAATCAACCGCTAAACGAGGGTTTGATTCAATCTCCACCTTAATCGCCTCAAGCATACCGTAAGCCTGCTCACGGGTATCCATTGCAATAATGATGTAACGTTTCAGATCGCAAACCATACACCACAAAGGGAATAACTGAGTACAAATCGTCGATTTTGCCTCACCACGAGGGGCTGCAATCGCTTGGCGAACTGACTTGGAAAGATCACTTACCGAAAGTGGCAAATTCTCGAATAGATAATGGTGCAACTGCGATTTATGCTCAGAACGCACATAGTGCGGAAAATAAGCCTGCACAAAATACTCAAAGCCGGAAACAGGGTCTAAAACCTTCTGTCGGCGTTCGCTAATAGCTTTTGGCGTATCGTCCCAGCCTTCAAAACTCGCTTCAATATTACGTTGTAGCTGTAGCCGTAGGGCTTCCAGTTCTTTTTCAAATTCTTTAATTTTCATAAATTACATACAAGCTGCGATAAGCAACAACCAGCCCCAACCGTCTGTACCGTTGAGCATTAGTTTTATTGCTCCGAAAATACAAGCAAGTTGGACAATCCAACGGAAAGAGTAATGCTTATGCACTACAGTTTGTTTTTTCTTAGCCATTACTTAAACTCCTTTTTAAACTGCACTTCTAAATCGTCCAGCATTTCCAAAAAGTCAGGTAATAAATGCGGTTTCTTGGTTTTGACGATATTCGCCATCATCTCAATCGCACGCATAGCGGTTGCCATTGCACTTGTTTCAGGCAATAGCTTTTTACTCGATGCCGTCATCTTTGCAAATGAATCAGCCAAAGCAGATAACGCCTCCACCTTCGCTGCGGTTGTCATCTCCGTGTTTTCCTCAAGCTCCGTCATTAAGGTGCGGTACTTAATTAAAAAACCGGCTAATAAGCCTTGAGCGATATTCTCAATGCCACCGCTTGCCATTGCTTGCACATCACGGGCTTTTTCCCAGTTATCGCCATTCTTTTCGGCTGTCGATTTCCAACGGCGAGCTGTGCCGAACGACACCCCTGCACGTTCAGCAGCCATTTCAAGGCTTAAGCGGTCAAATACATAGGCTTGCCGAACGGCTTTCTGTACTTCAACATCGTGTGCCATACGCCCTCTACATACCAAATTTCAAGCGTAATAACTCAAAACCCACTGCAACAATGCCACCGCCTACACCACCGGCAATGATGGCATCACGGCGATTTTTGCGTGCCATTTCATTTACGAGGCGTTGTGTGGCTTGAATTTCACGGTGTAAGCGTTCAATTTCTTCATTTTGCTTATCCACCTTGTCATTCAGCTCGTTTAATCCGCCTAAAATCAGGTCTAATTTTTCCGAATCGGTTTGTTTATGTTTTTTACGGCTCATTACTTATCCGCCTTTTTATCTAACTTGCTATTAATTTCTTTTACGGAGTTAAAAATATCATCCAGTTTTTCTCTCACCCCCCGATTAACCTCGTGAGCAAGCTCTTTCGATTGGTATTTACTCTCCATTTCTGCTTTTAGCTCTTTTACCGTTTGCTCATTACGGTTGATACGATCAAATATGACCTTGCCTACAAACGCCACTAACGGAGCAACTACAAAAGAGATCAGCATCTGAAACAGTTTTTCATCAATCATAACGCCCCCTTTTGGCTCGCCCGACAGGGTGTTTATTACCTTGTGCCACCGCCGCACGCACCACGTTATGCAGTTCTGCAAGGTCAGGACGGCGGCGGTAAAAACGCCATTGTTGCCAACGTTGTCTCAATTTTTTAATTAACGTCATTCTTGCAAACTTCCTCATAGGTCAGATTGTGTGCAAGCACTTGGCGTTTCGTTTCCAACGTGTCGGCACGGCTCGGATAAATCAGGCTGAACGCCGTGCAACCCGTGGTCGTCACGGAAGTAACCGTGCTGGTGCAACTGCTCATCAACGGCACTAGGCTGAATACGGCGAGTTTCATTAACGTGTTTTTGCTGGATTTTGGCATTTTTAACCTCTGCATTTTTTTGTTGAATTTCGACCGCTTGTTGCTGTTTTTCAGCCTCCAAAGTAGCGGTCTTTTTACGTTCTTGTTTTAACTGCCAGCCTTTAAAAAACGCATAGGCAATTACTGTGCCAATCACACCGATAAAACCGACAATTTGTTGAGTAATCATTCTTCATCTCCCTTTGTTCGGTCTTTTTTTAACGCACTTACCACGCCTTTTGTGGCAGGGCTGCCTAATACGCAAATGCCGGCATAGGCAAACCACCAATCAGAAATAAACGGCTTATCAGCAACATAAGCGTGGATCAAAATGCCCGATAGCACTAACCAGCTCATAAACTGGATAAAACCGGTGGTGCTGGCTTTCCCGTCTTTATTGGTAATTAAATCAAGTAAAAACTGTTTCAAGGGTTATTCCTCCGCCGTGTCTTTGGCAAAATAACGCAAATTGCCCGCCATTCGATTAATCCAACCTCTGCCAAAACGGTCAAAGTGTTTGAGTTTGGTATAGAACTCAAGGCGTTCTGCCTGAAATAACAAGCCCACATCCGCCACCGAATAACGTTCAATCGCAGCCAAAGTGACTTTGCCGATAATGCCATCATCAGCCACATCCACCGCACGTTGCAACATACGGCTGGCATTGCCCGAACCGTGGTTCACACAGGCATCTAAAAACTGAAAAGCCAACTCAGGCGGGAATTGGTCGCAGTTATAGCGTTGCCAAAAGGCTTTAAGGTAAATAGTTTTGGCATCTGCACGGCTCATCGCACGCATAGAGCCTGTATAGCCATTCGCACGGGCAGTATGGAGAGTGATACCCCAATTTGTTTCGCCACCGGGGTCTTTCGGGTCATTCACATAACCACCCTCGTGTCCGATTAAGCGGTCAAAAGCTCGGTTAAAATCGGCAAGGGTTGCCTTGGTTTTGGTAGGTTCAGTCATAAAAAAAGCCTCTTTAAATACAATGATGATTTAAAGAGACTTTAATGATTTAATGTAAGGTGGGGGAGATGAAAGAGTTCCACAAATTAAAAGAGTGAAGTTTGTGTAATAGGCTGCTTAGGCTTAGATTTTAAATACCTCACCGCATCCCACGCAATACGGTCGCACACACCATATTTTGAGCAAATCTGCATAATCGCCAAACGACCGCTTATCCCCTCTTGTTCTGTCATTCGGCAGTAATCGGCATAAATCCGCTCATTACGTAATAATCGCAAGGTAGTTTGGCAACGGGGCAAATAAGCCCTATTCGCTTTCAAATAAGAGTGTAATTTTTCTGCATCTTCTTTCCCTAGCACTTCTTCTAATTTTTCAAAATAGACTTTTCCTTTTGAAAATTGGAACGAAAAGCCACCAAAGGCTTTGATTAGTTTTTCAGTTGCAGGTAAACCGATCAAATCGACAATTTCTTTTACCGATTCAGGTAAATAACGTTCAATACTTTCAAATTCAGACATAAAAAATCCCCCTTGAATAATTTCCACAAAAGCCATTATCCAAGGGGGTTATTCAAATCTGTAATACTTACTTAAAAATTTTTTGCAAATTTCAGATAAAAAAAGACCGCTTGTGAAAGCGGTCTTGAAAAGTTAGCATTTTCTAATCGGGATTCTCCAAGCTTCATAACCATATTCCCAAGCATCTAAGAAACGCTCCTCACCTTTCGCTTTAGAGCCTTTTACTCGTCTGAAACGTCTGAAAATATAGCCACAAGAGCTAGAATTATCCTGCTTTTTAATTTCTTTTTTCATTGAAATTTTCCTAAAAAATGAAAAATCCCTTGAAAACTCACGAAAAACAGGTAAAATTTGTAACCAGTTTTCACAGAAGTCAAGACTTGACTTCTGTATTTTTATACAAAAATCCCTTATTCCTTGAAGTATTCAAGGGATTTCGTGGTTAGCTGATATATATAAGGTCGCCAAACTCAAAATATATACCAGCAATAATACAAGCCCTAAGAGGTTTATAGCCTTTTAGGGCTTCCCTTTATCTGCTATTTAACAGATATTAGTCATTCTATAACCTTTTGCCGATCATTGCAATAGTTTTGATCTGTAAAACCTATCAAAAACACTCTACAAGCCATTTTTTAATATAACTTAAGTTGTAACCTGCCTTTTTACTAAAATCGCTAAAAACCGCTAAAAACCGCCTTATTTGCGATTTATTTTGCATAACTGGATATAACAACATAAAAAAAGACCGCTTAAAGCGGTCTAATTTATGAATTTACTTTTTCTTAGTGGCAGAAATTGATTTTGCAATCGTAAACGCTGTTTCCCAAGCCTGTTGATTATCTGTAACTTCAATTTTACGGCAAGCAATCGCCTCATTGTTAAAATCAGTCATATCTACTTTGTCTGAATTAACAAGCAAAATAACACGGCGTAAAGCACAGGCTGCAATAGGATTGTGGTCGTGTCCAAACGACCCTGTTTCCATTCCATAAGCCACGTTTCTTAATTGCTGATAATCACCACTTACAAGAGCATTTGCTGTTTCTTGTTCAGCTTTTTCTGTCATTGCAGCTACAGGTAAAGATAACAAGCATAAGGTTGTTAATAGTAATTTCTTCATTTTCAATTTCCTTTAATGAGCTCAAATCACCTGAAATCTACCACAAAAAAGCCCACTTTAAAAAGTGGGCTATGCAAAAAATAGTGTAAATTTTTAATTATCTACACAATTTAGGGCTACTGCTGCATCATTTGCTTGTTTTTTAGTCGCACTGGCAATGATTGCGACAAGGTGAGCTAAGCCACTCATTGAAATTTGGTCTTCGGTATTATCCAAAATTTCCAGTAAATGGCTTAAACTATACAAACCGCTTGCCAAATTTTCGGTATTTTGCACAATATCTTCAAATTCAGTTCTCATAACTCACTCCTTATTTGCCTAAATTTTCACGAATAACCGCACGCACCGCACTTTCAGAACGCCCCGATTGTTGCACAATTTGCCCTGTGCTTAATCCTTGTTGGTGCAGGCGGAAAATATGGCTTTTTTCTTCGGCACTTAGGCGTAGCTTGTATTGTTGCGGTTTCATCGCTTGTTTAAGCAGTTGGTTTTGGGTTTCGAGCAGTTCGATATATTTATCGGTGCTGATTTCAACCGTTGTTTGAGGTAGAGCCTGTTTTAGAGCATTTGCCTCTTTCTCTTTTTGGATAAAGTAACGGCGTGCCTGTTGTCCCAGTTCGGAACGTTCGAGCATACAGAGCTCTTTTGCCATATCAAGGGTGATGTGATAGTCAATTTTATTTTGACCGCCCCAAAAGCTGGCTAAACCTTTGCTTTTCTCGCTCGCCAAATTTGGCGAGCAAGTAAAATCTTCATTTTCAACAAAGCCGTAGCTTTCAATTCTTGATTTAATCCAGTTAGAAAAATCACGCCCAATCTGTAACATCTGATGTAGATCACGAGCATTAATTAGTAAGGTAGATTGATTTTGAAGAGAACCCGTAAAGGTTGCAATTTGGAAGTTATTCATTGTGTTTTTCCTTGAATTGGAAACCCTATTTTGAGTAGGGCGACCGACAGCTCAAAACTGCACAATAAACAGCGGAGTTATTTCCCTTTCAGGTCTTGTATTCCTCGCACTGTCGGTCATTGATTTAAATTGTATTTATTTTTCTGCACAGATATTCTGAAACTCAAAGGCTTTCTGATATTCAGGCAAAAAAATAGCACATACTTTCAGCTGTGCAAGCTGTATTGTCGATTTTTGAGATCGTGCTCGAAAAATAAAATATTTCCGCTTGACAGTCAAGCCCAAAAATCATAACTATGCAAAAAATTTCGTAAAATTTATTATTCAGCCCTCCGCAGAAGGCTGTAAATAAACTCTATACTCTATGCCCGTGGCGTTTAGCATTCACTGCTAAAATTTTTACCACTTTATGCAACTGGACATCATTGCACCATTGCACTCGCTGGACTCCAAAGGCTCTTTTGCAAATTGAATGGGCGTATGCCCATGGGAGTTTCATCTCGCTTAAAAATGCCTCAATTTTATCTATATAACGTTTTCGGGCTTGGTTATCTGGCGAATTACCGACATCAGGTCGTTTACCGTGTTGTTTACTTTTTACAACAAAACCTTGTTGTTTCATTGCTTGTAACACAGTCATCAATTCAGCGTCGCTCATTTGCGAACAACTCATTTTGTCCACCGTTTCAATTAAAAATCGCACATAACTTTCTCGTGTCATTTTAAGCTCGTTTTTCGCTATATGAATTTTCTGTATCATCTGCTTTCTAGTTTGCGGTTGCATTTTGTTTCTCCTCCTTCCATTTCAGCCAAATTTGATAACTTTCGGTGTTCTTAACGGCTTCCAGTTGCCCCATTTGCTTCATTCGTTCCACATACATCACCGCATCGTGTTTCTTTTGGTCGGCTTGCCGTTGCTGTGCCTCAAGGCTATCGGTGTTTGCCGCCTTTTCACTTCGCACTACCGCAAATTGCGGTTTTACGCTTTCATACACTTTCTTTAAGTAGTTATGGTTTGCCAGCGGCTCACATCTGCCTGTTTCTCTACGATTTCGGCGGACTTGCTCCACCGTATCAATTAACGCTTTTTCCAACACATTAGAGGGAGGGTAAAGCTCCAATAAACTCTGCACAATTTTCAACGCTCGGCTATTGGCAAGACTGTTTTTCTGTGGTTTAAATAGCCCTAAATAACTCACCACCGCACGCCCACAATTACCACCGATATTCACTATCGTATTTAACAACTCACGCCCTGCATCATCTTCAATCAACGCCTCCAGCGAGATTTCCGAATGGCAAATCGGGCATTTGCATAGTTTCATAGATCTACCTCACTATCTTCACAGACTGTTTCAATTTCTCTCCATTCAACTTTACTTATAGGATATGGAGTTCCGTGTGAGATATATCCTTGTGTAATAATAAACATTTGTTGTAATACAATTTCGCCATTTTTCTTTTTACACAAACGATAATTTGGTTTTGCCTCTGCGGTATTAACCCTTAGAGTAATGCTATGATGGCGTATCGATACGCTTTTTTGAGGATCGTAAATAGTCATTGTTGCTCCTTTAAATAAAACACATTATCCAGCCCACTTAAAATAGTGGTAAATGGGCTGTAAATGGGTTCTTAAATGACTTCAACTAACTCTAATCCTTCCAGTTTCTTATATTGACGAATCAGTGCAGTTGGTGATGGAAATGTAGGTGAATAAATTGTTATTTTTTCATTTAGCTGTTTTTTACTCACTAAACCTTTATATGCTTTCTTCTCCTTAGCATTAAAAATAGGGCGTTCTTTGCGATACCAAACCTCTTCCAAATAAGGGCGAATTTCGTGTCCCTCTTTTGTCCAAGCTTCGTTAATCTCCCCATCAACATACACAGCTAGTTTTAAAGATCGCTTAACTTGTGTAACATCTACCGTGAGTAAATGCTCTTTGTATTTAAATTTAACTCTTCCTATAATACTGTCTAGTTTTTGCTTAATTTCCGTCCATTGTTCTGCTGTAATAGCCATTTTTATTTCCTCTCTACTTTTCGTTAATGTTTTCGATTTGCCGTTAATAACTTCAAGTGCACTTTGGGCAATAAATCCTGAACCGTGCCTAGATACACACCGCTACGGATAAAATCGCTTTGGTTTAAATACTTTTGAGCCTGTATAAGCTGGATAATTGCCTCATTTAATTGGCTATTCAGTTGTTCTTTTACGGTTTCTGTCATCACTTCCCCCTAAAACGGTTTCTTGTGCATACGTTTACAAAATACCGCTCGTTGTTCTGCCCAATCACGGTTAGTGGTTGTTTTTGCGGATAATTTTGCAATTTCCCAATGGTCTTGGGCTTCCTTATAGTTGCCTTGGCGTTCGGCTTCAGCCGCTTTTTCGGCATAATGTTGATAGCGGTTAAATTTTGCTTCTGTTGGTTTCATTTCGTTCTCCTGTGGTTAAAACACTTTATAAATGCCCTTCTATCTTGTTCCCCGTTTGAAAAAGAGGGGCTAGGGGAGATTTTTAAAGGGCATTGAAAAGGGTTTTAAACTAAGACTTTCTTTTTAACTGATCTAAAATCAGCAAATGATTTAATAACGACAGATATTCGTTATCATCAAAGTCCTTCATTATTAATGTTGTGTTATCACAAAAGCGTACTGTTACATTCCCGTTAATATTTTCTATTGAACAAACCTTGTCTGTATTAACCACAACAGGCTTATCCGTATAATTAACATTAAAAGCAATAAACATTTTAAACTCCCGCCATATCTAAACTAATCGGCTGATATTTGCCATTTTCATCACGTTTATAAAAACGGATATAACCTTTGCTACCAATTACCTGCACGCTGTCTGAAATTGCTGTCATTGCTTGATTCCATCGTGCATCATCAATTTCAACACGGCGGAGCGATAAGATCTTAGCTGTTGATAAATTACCTTCTTTATCTACCTCAAACGCATTATCAATTAACGCTTTAAGTTCCGGTTTCGCTCCTTCCGACCAATCGTGCAAGCACTCATCAATCAAGGCTTTTGCGGCGTGAATACGCTCATCAAAGCGAATATTCTCTTGCACTGCTAACTGCAACTTATATTCACCGTCATAGGTAAATAACGTGATATTGCCTTTTGCACCGCCGATTTTTACCCCATATTTTTCAGCCGATAGGCTGACAAAAGCCCCTACATCATCAAATACGGATTGTTTAAAATTGCCTAGTAGTTGGCTAATTTCTTCGGCACGGCTCACAAATTGACGGACTAATTCATCACGTTCTTTGTCGATTTCTTTCACTAATGCTTCTGGCTTTAAATTACCATCGGCATCTTTCCAGTAAATTTCATTACCGATTTTTACTTTGCTCATTGTCTTTTCCTCTCTATTCCAGCCCGACTTTCACGGTGCGGACTGCTTTACCGTTATACTTCACTCTTTTATTGTGGGCGGGGGACGACATAAATCGGATCGTCTTTGCCTCCACCCCCAACCGTTTTGCTAATTCTTCCGCTGTGCCGTCAGCCACATTCTCTTCGCCAACATACAGGGCATAAATCATTCGCCGTTTCTTCATCTCTACACCTTCGCAACACGTTCAGACTCCCACACACACTTCACGCCTCGCACTTGCATTTGGTAGCTGTCATACCGTCTGCCGCCTTTGGTTTTCATTCCAAACAGGCTTGCTAAGCCGTTTTTCACAAAATCCTGCGTTTTGCGGTTATCTCGCAACACAAGGCGAGGTGGGCTTGCCGCCTCAAATTCCACCCGCTCAATCTCCAAATCCAACGCCTCGCACTCAAGCGTGGCAATTTCTAACTTCACAAGGCTGTCGTGGATATAAGCGTTTAATGGGTTCATCATCTCGCCTGCTTTTTCGCTGTACACCTTTTGCATAATCTGCTCCTTAGCTAATCAACATCTTGCTATATTGCTCAACTAACTCTTTGCTGATTGGCGTTTGGTTAATCTCGCTCGACCGCACCACGCCACGCATTAACTTACTTAATCGGCGAGCGTTGCCATTGCTGGCTTTAATTAATGGAGCGTTAAACTCGCTCGTACCTAACGCACTTTCTGCTAATAGCCCCAAATCTTCCTCGCTCAAGGCATTTCCTAAATCACAGGCAAAACCTACTCGGCTATAAAGCTGTGCCAGCTCGTTATTCTTGCCTTTTAAGTTAATCAGTAAGCGAGGCATACCAGCCAACACCACGCCTACACCTGTTAAATCGTGGATACGGCGGATAAATTCTAGCGAGCGGGTAGAGAGCAATTCAGCCTCATCAATCATCAGCAAACGCTCTGAGCCTTTGAGCTTGCTCACAATGCTGTCGAGCAATTCGTTATTCACCCCTCGTGCATTTGCCCCCACCGCCTCGGCAATCTTGCGGAGCAACACTTTCGGCGTACAACTTGGATCGACCTCAATTAATACTGCCGAGCTGTTTCTGCGTGCGTACTCTTTTAACATCTGCGTTTTGCCTAAACCTGCCGAGCCGTAAATCACATTAATTTCGCCCTCAACGTGAGCAAATGCCATTACTTCCATTCCACGTCTTGCCGCTAAAGTTGATACAAAAGCGGCGTTATATTTCGCTTCAACCACCTTTGCCTTATCACGCTCAATCAGCTCGCTGACTTTGCGATCCATTTCTGCTACGTTGCCGTTATATTCGCCTTTGAGGTAAAGGCTCACCGTTGTCACCGACACACCTAAAAGCTGTGCCACCTGTTTTTGCTGATAGCCCTTGCTATCCATTAAGGTTCTAAGTTCTTGGTTTTTCATTTATTGCTCCTTACCCGTAGGCTCTCTGTTTCTTTTCCCACTCGTCCTTATCGGCTTGCGTGAGGAATATTGGTTTGGCTTGTTTCGCTTTGGTTGTTGGAATAAAGCTAAACTCAGGCATCTGCTCAATGGTATAAACTTGCTTATCCTGTGCTTTAATCAGGTCGATTGCATCTTGCTTACGTTTAATCTTCGCTTCTAACGACTTCCGTGCTGCACTTTCACGCACCGACTCAGGGAAGTAAGCCACCTTGTTACCATCTAATACCGCTTGGCAGATAATCTCGCCACTTTGCTGTTTTACTAACACGGTTTGTGGGTCGTGAATGTCATAGCACACTCTTACTTCCTTGCCGTCAAAATCAGCAAGGTCAATGTGGAAGTAAATTTTGTTATCAAAGTGAACCTCGCCTCGTTGCACCACTCGCACCACTTCAGGGCGGAACAACATTTTGCTCTCTTCTTCCGTGATGATTTCCGCTTTCCAGTTCGTCATATTGGCTAAGTACGCCCAAAACGCATTCGGGCTAAACCGTAAACCTGTTTCAGGATTTTTCGGCAAACTGCGGTGCGGTCTGTTGTTATAAGCCTCAAAACAAGCGGTTACATCTGCCACAAAATTTGCAAATTCAGGCACTTTTGCCATTGCTCGACGTTGTTCATCAGTCATTAACTGATTTTTGGTTTTCGCTTTCATCGCACTTTTTAATTTGCGATAATTCCAATGCTTAGTGGCGTTATCAGCATCTTTACCACCATAGCTGGCATAGGTTTTTGCCAGTGGAATTAAGGTGGATTGCCACAATCTTTCAATAATCCCACGCCCTTGTGGATTACCTGCCACACCTGTTTCGTGATGCACACCCAATCGGGCAAAAATCCCTGTTACATCGCTGTCTAGCACCTTGTTGGATTGACCGCCACCATTATCTGAGTAATAAATATTCGGTAAGCCCACATTCATCACCCCGTGCCGAAAGGCATCACCCACCGCCATCACAGACTCGCTATTGGCAATCGACCAACCCACAACACGGTGTGAACGTACATCAATAATTGCTGTAACTTCAGGAATGTAGGGCATACCGAGTAAATTCTTCACATACGCCTTAAAACTATGCCCATCACCCACCCAGCATTCATTTAGCCCCATTACCTGATCGTTTCTGCGAATAAACGGCATTAAATTCCGCATCTCTGCTCCTGTTTTACGCCCTTGCTGAACTACATAATCGGGTAACTGCTTCAAGGCATACCGAACTTGGCTCTCTGTAGGTAAATCTTCGCCCTCATACTGCATTGCAAATTGAGCATAAGCCTGTGTTAAAGCCACATTGCTAAAAGTTTGATAAAAGGGTAAAAAGGCTTGCAACCAAGGGCAACGCTCCGGCACGGCACGTTTTTGTGTTTTCAGCGGAATCATCTGTTTTAACCGTTCCGCTGAATTTTCTCCTGCCTCATACGCCAGCACCCAACTATGCAAGGTGCGTTTAGAGAGCTTTAACTTTCCACCGGCTTTACCATTGCCCGCCATAATCGCTTTGCAAATTTCCGCAGGAATTTGACCGCTTGCGACCGCTGTAATCACGCTGTCTAACGACTTAGTGCGACTTAGCCCCAGTTGCTTTTCCTGTATTAAATACCACCGCACCACTACAATCCGATTATCTGCCGTCGAAAGCTGATTATCTGTTATCTGCTCCAAATCAATTTCTTGTCGAAGCGTGCTAAGCTCGCCTTTGCTTACCTCTACAGGTAAAAGTTTTAGCAGCTTGGTACGGATTTCGGTTTGTAACGCTTCGGGAAAACTATCAAGGGCATATTCATTTCCACCACCTTGACCAACTCGTTTTCGAGTTTCCCAAAGTTGTTTTTTAGCTTGATAAATAATTCCTTGCACCGAATTAGGTAAAAGGGTTAAACTTAAAGCTAACAATTCTTTTGCGGAATAGTGCGTTTTTAAGTTGTTTTCACTCATATCTAAACTCCTTAAAGAGCTTATTCAGCAAATTTCTTGTGGTTGCGTTGTTCAAAACGACCTGCCCAAATCACTTCGGCAGGTACACCAATCGCTTCTGCAATAATGCGTTCCCCTTTTTTCCAAGGGCGGTCAAGAGCATTTTTTAAGGTGCTTGCTTGACTATAGCCGTGTTGCAAAGAGAGTTGGCGTAAACTCCAACCAGCTTTATGTAGTGCAGCGATGATGTCGGCTCTATGCCAATCTTCTGCTGTTTTTTTAGTTTGCGTTAATGTACTCATTAGATAACCTCATTGACTTAACGCAAGGGATAATAAACTTAAAATTAAACTCTGTAAAGTTTAAAAATCATTTTTTAAAGTTATTTTTTGACCATTTAAACCTTAAAATTTGTAAATTGTTGATTTTCAAAGTTTATCTGTAAGTTTAAAAAGATTAAAAATTAAATTTTATTTTTTAAAGTTATGAATGAGAAGTTTAAAAAACCAATTTCACTTGGTGAAAGGGTAAGATTTGAAAGAGAAAGGTTAAGATTAACTCGTCCAGAGTTAGCAAAAATGATTGGTGTGTCTTTGTCTGCATTGCAAGGCTGGGAAACCAACGAGCGAGAACCTCAAGCCTCTATGATCATCAAAATAGCAGAAACACTAGATGTTACACCAAACTACCTGCTAACAGGCGAGCAAAGCCAGCCTAAAAATGAAAACGGGATTGTGGCAAGAGCATTTGAGAGATTAAAAGATGTTTCAGATGAAACGGTTTCAATGATTGATAGCTTTTTCTCAATCAATGTATCAGCAGGCTTTGGCAGTTTTAATGAGGGTATAACAAAGCCAGATGGGCAAGAACCTTACTCAGATAGCTTATTGCAAAGACTAGGTGTTAAAGCCCATAACTGTGGCGTATTTTGGGCGAGAGGAACATCAATGCAGCCAACCATTGCTAATAGCGATCAAATGTTGGTGGATTTCAGCCAGAAAGAAGCAACAGGAGATGATAAAGTTTACCTAGTGCAAAATGGCGACAGCGTTTGGGTTAAGCGTATTAAACCGCTGTGGGACGGGATAGAGCTGATTTCAGATAACCGAGAGGAATATGAACCGATTAAAATTCCTGCCGACGAAGCTCAAAACTTACAAATCATCGGGCAAGTAGTTCACATCGGACACTCTTTAGTTTAAAACAGATTTAAAATAGTTTTAAAACCGATCAAACCTATGCAAAAAATAACGCAAAAACTGCTCATTTTTTTCTAATCCTGCTCATTTTGTTTTTTGCATAGCCACCCACCAAACAAAAACGGCAAAGCCCCACATCACAAGGCTTCGCCGTTATTTTCCCGACCAAATTTTTTTCTTTCTCTCTATGCAAAAAAGATCAGTACCCCATACATTTAATAATGGTAATAATACGTTGCCTTGTGCACCGTGTACGATGAAAAACGCATACGCCATCATACCTGAAAGCAAAAATGCAGTCTGGCGTGTGAACAAGCCTAAAATAAATAAAATACCGCCTGCAATTTCCAAAATACCTGCCGCACCATAAATCGAGAAAAGCGGCACGCTGCCGTTGCCGTTGGTCATCGACATTGGGAATTCAAAGAATTTTGCCGTGCCGTGAAGTAAGAACATATAACCTGCTACAATACGGGTAATTAAAAGAGCAAGCGGTTGTAAGTTGTTTAAAGTTGAGTTCATAAGCTTTCCTTAAAAAATAAAAGTAACTAAACAATTGAGGGCGTATTTTAAAGGAAAACATTTATTTGATAATCTATCAATTTTAAAATATATTATTTCAAATAAAGAAATAATATTAAGCCCTTGCTAACACCCAAACTTGAATTTCTTCAACATTCCATTTCAATAACTCGGTACAAATTGCATTCAGCGTTGAACCTGTTGTAAGTACATCATCAACAATCGCTACTCGCTTATACTCTCTGATAGGTTGATAGCTAAAAGCTCTTTTTAAATTTTTACGGCGTTGTGCTGCACTAAGATCTCGTTGAGAGATGGTCTTCCGCTGCCTTATTAAACTTTGATTATCCAACGGAATATTTAGCCATTTAGCTAACCAACGGCTTAACAATTCGCTTTGATTGAAACCTCTCTGCCAATATCGCTGCCAAAATAACGGCACGGGCATAATCACTTCCGGCAATCTCAAACCTTGCTCTCTTTGAGCTTGTTTTATAGCTAAAAGCAATTGTCGTGCAAGGGCTTGATCAAGCCAATATTGTTGCTGAAATTTAAAGCGATGTATCCAATGAGAAAGCGGCGGTTTATACTCCCCCACTCGCACTAATTTTTGCCACTTGGGTTCATTTTTTAAACAATAGCCGCAATAATCACGGTATGCTAAAGAACTCATTCCACAATGAGTGCAGTAAGGTTGCTTTTTCATTTGCTTTTGGCAAATGCTGCAAAATCCGTGAATACCAACTGCCAATGATTTATCACAGTGAAAACAGCGAAAGCCGAATACATTCATCTTTCCTCCTTTTCTTTGCAGATTATCAAACTTAAGTCGCTTTTTTCGGACTATTTTTGCGATCTTTCTCGAAAAAAGAGTAAAATCTTACTATTGGCAACATAAAGGAAAAGCAGATGAACACACCTCAAAAACCAATTAAAATTGTTTTTTTCGATATTGATGAAACCTTGTATGTAAAGCATAAAGCCTACATTCCTACTTCTGTTACCGAGCAAGTTTTACCTCGCCTAAAAGCAAAAGGGATTATTCCTGCTATCGCCACAGGCAGAAATCACGGTTGTTTCCCTGAAGCCTTGAAACCCTATTTAAATCCCGAAACAGGCTTTGAATTATTTGTTACGATTAATGGGCAATATAATTTCTATAAAGATCAGCTTATTAGCGATTATTCCCTTAGCCGTGAGCAAATTGAGCGAATTATTCGCAAAGCTAATGAATTAGGCATTATTTACGCCTTTGTAACACCGATGACGATTGCAGTTTCTGAAACTAATCCTATCGTTCACGAAGCGGTTTTACCGATTACACCGAATTATTTGGTTGATCCGCACTACCACGAAAAAGAGCATATTGTGCAAATGCTGCTGTTTTATACCAAAGAGCAAACACAAGCGGTCGAAAATAGCGGAATTTTTGCAAATGATTTAAAAGAGGCTCGCTGGCACCCGAATGCAGTGGATATTCTAAGAAAAGAGAACTCCAAAGCTCGTGGTATTCAAGATGTGCTGGCAAAATTGGGTATTGATATTGAAAGCTCAATGGCATTTGGAGATGGCTTTAATGATATGGAAATGTTACCGACTGTCGGCTTCGGTGTGGCTATGGGCAATGGCGAACCTGAGCTGAAGGCGGTGGCAGATTTCATTACAAAACCGATTGAAGAAGACGGTATTTTATACGCATTAGAAACACTACACGTCATTTAAACAAAAAGCGGTTGTAAATTTTTATCAATTTACAACCGCTTGTATACTCACCCTCGTTTAAATAACTTATCACCAGCAATTGCTAAAATTGCTCCTCCCACTACCACGAATGCTCCAAGATAGCTTATCCAATTCATATCTGGTTCGGCAAAAATATGAGGATAAAAATAATGACTAATGTTGGAAAATATCATCGTAAAAATTGGGAGCATTGTAGTTACAATACTCACTTTTGAGGTATCCCAATGATTTAACGCCTCACCGTAAGAGCCATAGCCAATCAAGGTATTCAAGCAACAATAGATAAAACATCCCCATAGAAATCCACCTTCAAGCTCGCCTAATTGTGCCGGTGTAGCAAAAGGCAACATCAGTAATGAACAACCAATGTAAATAATAAATAGCACCTGCTGGGAGTTGAATTTCGCTAATAATAACTTTTGAGCCACGCCATATAATACCCAAATCAAGCTGGCTCCGGCACTCAGCAACACCCCGAGAGCATAGGTATTAAGTTGCAAAATTTCAGCAAATTTATCGTTAAAAAAAGCAATAAGACCGGCAATCAATAACATAAAGCCAAGCTTTTGGAAAAAACCGAACTTTTCCTTAAATAGTAAGACACCTAATAGAATCATTGAAAATGGGGCTAACTGCCACAAGACTTGGTTAGTAACAGGCGAAACGTAGTGCAAGGCTTCTGCAAATAGGAAGAAATTAGCCGCTAAACCGCATACGCCTAACAATATTAAGCTGAATTCTTTTTTGCTACAAGCGGTCAATTTTGGTAAACGTTTTGCAAATCCCAAAATCAGTAATAATCCGGCTGAAGCAATAACAAATCTCACCCACACTAACGTTTGTGCATCCATAACTTTCAGAACTTGCTGTGCAGCAATTGGTAGAGTTCCCCACGTCATCGCTGCAATTAATGCCAGAGAAAAACCAAGTAAAGGTCGTTGTCTCATTGTTGAAATTCCTTTTTCTATTCTATGTTTTCTATATTCTGGAAATATGGTGATATAAAAAAACCCCGCCATTGGCGAGGTCTCTTATTGATTTTGAAATGATTAGTCAGCAATGATGCTTACATATTTACGGCTTTTCTCGCCTTTCACTTCAAATTTAACTTTACCGTCTGCAGTTGCAAATAAAGTGTGGTCTTTACCCATACCTACATTTGAACCCGCGTGGAATTTAGTACCACGTTGACGAACAATGATGCTACCTGCTAATACAGATTCACCACCGAAACGTTTAACACCAAGGCGTTTAGCTTCAGAATCACGACCGTTACGAGTTGAACCACCAGCTTTTTTAGTTGCCATCTTCTAGATCTCCTCTGAAATTATGCTTGAATCCCAGTGATTTTCACTTCTGTGAACCACTGACGATGACCTTGTTGTTTACGGCTGTGTTTACGACGACGGAACTTAACGATTTTAACTTTCTCGCCACGACCTTGTGCTACAACTTCAGCCACTACTTTTGCACCAGCAACTACCGGTGCACCGATTTTAACATCTTCGCCATTAACGACCATTAAAACTGAATCGAATTCAACTTTCTCACCAGTTGCGATTTCAAGTTTTTCTAAACGAACTACTTGACCCTCGCTTACACGGTGTTGTTTGCCGCCACTTTGGAAAACTGCGTACATATTTACTCCGCTATGTGCCATCTGCTTTTGCGTTTAGGCACTAAATTAATTCATAAAAATAGGGTTGCAATTCTACGGAAAAACATTAAAAAGAGCAAGCAGGATTTTAATAAAATCTTTAAAAATTTGTGTTCCTGCTTTTTAGCCCAATTATTTTGATCTTTTTTCCGATTTCACAACCCCAAAGACCGTTATTTTAGTTCAACCGCATATTCTTCCAGTTTTGGCATTTCTTTGACTAAGCCTTGCGATTTTAAAAATTCTGCCATTCTAGTGTAACGATGAGCATCTAATGCTCTAGGACGATGTGCAAGACGTGGTAAAGTATCAGCCCACGCTCGGCGATTTAATTCATTATTTAGTTCTTGTGGTTTATAACTGACAAACTCTTCCCACGCAGTTTGTGGGTGATTGAGCGTGTAGATGGTAGCTTTCTCTAAAGCGGTCAAAAAAGCAGAAAATTTTGCATCTTGTGCTTTGTCTTTATGAGCAACTAAAATCAATTCATCATAAGCAGGGACACCGTGTTCTTCAGGGAAGAAGGCTTTCCCTTTTTGATGTTCTAATGCAAGTTGATTTAGCTCGAAATTACGAAAAGCCCCAATTACCGCATCAACTTGCCCTGAAAGTAATGAGGGCGATAGCGACCAGTTCACATTAATCAGCTCAACATCATTTTCTTTCAAATCAACCGAAGAGAGCATTGCTTTAAGTAACGCATCTTCAAATCCGCTAACGGAATAGCCAATCTTCTTACCTTTCAGATCGGCAATGGTATTGATCTTGCCGTTATCCAGCACGACAAGACTATTCAGAGGAGTGGCAACCAATGTACCTATACGGCTTAGAGGCAAGCCTTGTGCCACTTGTTGTTGAAGTTGCGGCTGATAATCCACCGCTAAATCTGCCTTACCTGCGGCGACTAATTTGGGTGGCATAGAAGGATCAGCCGGTTCAATAATTTCAACCTCCAAACCTTGTTCGGCAAAATAACCTTTCTGCTGTGCCACAATAATGGCAGCGTGGTCAGGGTTTACAAACCAATCTAGCATTAGGCTGATTTTTTCTTTTGCCATAACGTTGTTGGCTGAAAGTAGAGCCGCAACAGCAAATAAAGTACGATGAAGTTTCATAAATGTCTCCTTTTTAGTTAACTTAAATCCAGCCCCATTTGCCAAAATGCGGCTTCCATACGACTGGCAGTATTGAAAATTTGTTGTAATTCAGCTTTTTGTGTTTCGTTTAAAGGTTCATAGAGTTTAGCCAGATAATCAGAAAGTTCTTGGCTATCTTGCTGAAATTCATTTGAAGCATAAGTATCAATCCAACTCTGATAAGGATTATTCGCCACAGAATATGGAGCAATACGGCGAGCAATTTCAGCATAGCCAATCGTACAAGGAGCAAGAGCGGTATAAAGCTCTGCTAATCCGCCTTTCATTCCGCAATCTAAAACATAACGAGTGTAGGCAACACAAGCTGGAGATTCTTCTGTTGCAAAAAGTTCTTCCTCTTTAATGCCCCATTGCTTGCAATAATCAATGTGTAATTGAATTTCGCGCAGTAATCCTTCATTCATTTTTTGGGCGAAATAAATATCTTCAAACCGTTCAGCCTTGAAAATACCGAGTGAAATTGCTCGGCTATATTGAAACAAAAAACGATAATCTTGCTTTAAATAGTGTTGAAAACAGTGTTTAGGTAACGTGCCATTAGCAAGTTGTTTCACAAAATCGTGATCGATATAATCAAGCCAATATTGCCCTGCTTTTTCGGTAAGTCGTTGAATAATAGACATAAATTCTCCTTTTTATTAATGTAAATGTGCAGCCCAAGGTACAAGGTGTTTAAGTAATTTATCGGTAACAAAGTAGAGCAATAACGCAATCACAATCAAAATAAAAAGAGCGGCAAACATCAAGTCTGTCTGCATACGAGCGTTAGCGTGGAGCATTAAGTAGCCTAAACCTTGTGATGAACCTACCCATTCCCCCACAATCGCCCCAATAGGTGCAACTGACACTGCAATGCGTAAACCTGAAGCCAGTGATGGCAAAGCAGCAGGGAGCTGAACTTTAAATAACATTGCAATAGGTGAAATCTCTAAGGTTTTTGCCAAATCCAACCAAGTTTTTGGTGTATTGCGTAACCCATCAAAACAGGCAGCAGTTACAGGGAAGTAAATAATCAGTACCGTCATCACAATTTTGGAAGCAAGCCCATAGCCAAACCACAGTACGAGAAGTGGTGCTATAGCAAACACAGGAATAGCTTGAGAAATAACAAGCAAAGGCAATAAGAATTTAGACAACTGCTTATAGCGAGTCAGTAACAATGCTGAGCCTAACCCGAACAAAAAGCCAAGCAGCAAGCCTAACACAATTTCCAATAACGTGATTTGGGCGTGAGTAGCAAGAAGCGGAGCATTTTCAATTAACTTTTGCCAAACCGTAAGCGGTGAAGGCAACATATAAGCAGGCATTCCACCAAAACTAACCGCCCCTTGCCACAATAAAAGCAAGCAAAATGTAATCACAAGCGGTCGAAAAAGTGGCATTTTTTGCAAAAAGGAACGCATTACTCTCCTCCGCCGGTTAATTCATTAAATAATTGTTGCTGTAATACCCATTGCCGGTGATTGTTAAGTTCTCGTGGTCTGTCGCCTTCTAGGGCAATAGTTAGAGCAATTTCAGCAGGTTGATGACGTAAAATGCGAATTTCATCGCTTACACGAATTGCTTCCTGCGGATCGTGCGTAATCAACAACACCGTTTTATCTCGCAACAGCTCAACGGCAAGGGCTTGTAATTGATGGCGAGTTACTGCATCAAGAGCGGAGAATGGCTCATCCATTAAAATGAGATTTGCCTCTTGCATTAACGTGCGAGCTAACGCCACTCGTTGCCGCTGACCGCCCGAAAGTTGATAACAACGCTTATGCAAATGTTCACCTAGCCCGACTTGCTCAAGCAGGCTTATCGCTTTTTCTTGACTTTCTGCTGATTTTTGACCACTTAAATGAGCCTGTAACTGAACGTTGTCAATCATTGATAACCACGGATAAAGCGAGTCGGTTTGAGCTAACCACGCAATACGAGTGTTGGGGTCAAAAGAGATTTCGCCCGTTTGTATCGCTTCGCTTTCTAATCCTGCAATAATGCGTAAAAGTGTTGATTTTCCAACACCGCTTGCTCCTAACATACTGGTCCAACTTCCTTTTTTAAGTTGAAAATTGAAATGTTGAAATAGCACTTGCTCGCCAAATGTTAAGCAAAGATTGCGGATTTCAATGTGCATAATGCCTCCAAATCAACGATTTAGAGTAAGGCAAGAAACGCGTGAAAAAGACGAAAGAATAGAGATAGGGATTGAGTTTGGCATCATTAGTTTCCTACGGCAGTATTAACTGAATCAGGTTCACGGGTATCATCTCAGCTGAAAACAGCACCCCGACTAAAATTAGCTCAAGTCTAAGAAAATTTAGCCCGATATGCAAATGCTTTCTGAAATTATTCTTTTTGAAGACGGCTGATTTAGGGTAGAATGTAGAGCAAATTTTACCTAATCAGATGGAAACAAATGGCTACGCAATTAACTCTCGAACAAATTCAAGCCCTTGCAAATGAAGATATGCAAGCGGTAAACGCAGAAATTTTGGCTCAACTTAATTCGGAAGTCTTATTGATTAACCAGCTTGGGCATTACATTATCGCAGGCGGAGGCAAACGCATTCGCCTATTAATTTCAGTGCTTGCAGCCCGTGCGTTAGGTTATCAAGGTAAAAAACATATTACAGCGGCGGCTTTTATTGAGTTTGTACATACGGCAACACTTTTACACGATGATGTGGTGGACGAATCCGACAAACGTCGTGGGCGAGATACTGCAAATGCGGTGTTTGGCAATGCAGCAAGCGTGTTAGTGGGCGATTATATCTACACTCGTTCTTTTCAAATGATGACGGATTTAGACTCGCTTCGTGTATTAAAAGTAATGTCTTCGGCAACCAATGCGTTGGCAGAAGGTGAAGTTCAGCAATTAATGAATGTGAACGACCCAAACACCACAGAAGCAAACTATATGCGTGTGATTTACAACAAAACCGCACGTTTGTTTGAAGCTGCGACTCAATGTGTGGCAATTGCCGCACAAGCAAGCGAAGAAATCGAAAACGGCTTAAAAGATTACGGTTGTTATTTAGGCACGGCATTCCAACTTATTGATGATATTTTAGACTACTCCGCCCAAAGTGAAAGTTTAGGCAAAAATGTAGGCGATGACTTTGTAGAAGGCAAACCAACGCTTCCGCTCTTACACGCAATGCACGCAGCGGAAAAAGCAAGCAAAACCGCTCAAGTGGAGCTGATCCGCAATGCAATTGAAAACGGTGGTGAATTGGAGCAAATTCCAGACGTTTTAGCCATTATGACGGAACACAAATCTCTCGACTACGCAATGCAAAAAGCCCGTGAAGAAGCCCAAAAAGCGGTCGATGCGTTAGCGGTATTGCCTGAAAGTGAATACAAACAGGCATTGATTTCACTGGCGTATTTGTCGGTAGATCGCTCTTATTAATTTGCAAAAAATCGGAAAAATTTAACCACTTGTAGGGGCGGGTTCTGTGCCCGCCCTAATATTTACGATAATTTATGGGTGGCACAGAACCCGCTCCTACGAAAAATGACAGAACAAAACCAACAACCCCAAGAACATATTGAAAGCGTGCGTGCTAGACGCAGAGCTCAACAAAGTAAAAAAGACCCGAACGCCCCGTTTGTACGTGAGAAATTAGAACTACCAAACGGACACAACAAGCTGCTGTTGCACTCTTGCTGTGCCCCTTGTTCGGGCGAAGTGATGGAAGCAATTCACGCCTCCGGCATCGAATTTACCATCTATTTCTATAACCCGAACATCCACCCACTCAAAGAGTATCTCATTCGCAAGGAAGAGAATATCCGCTTTGCTGAAAAGTGGGGTATTCCGTTTATCGATTTAGATGACGACTACGAAAATGACCGCAAAGAGTGGTTTAAAAAAGCTAAAGGTATGGAATGGGAACCTGAACGAGGCATTCGTTGCACAATGTGCTTCGATATGCGTTTTGAAAAAGCAGCGGAATACGCCCACAACAACGGCTTCCCGGTCTTTACCAGTTGCTTAGGTATTTCTCGCTGGAAAGATATGAACCAAATCAACGACTGCGGACACCGTGCCGCCGCCAAATTTGATGATGTGGTTTACTGGGATTACAACTGGCGTAAAGGCGGTGGTTCTCAGCGTATGATCGAAATCAGTAAGCGTGAACGCTTCTATCAGCAGGAATATTGCGGTTGCGTTTATTCCCTGCGTGATAGCAACAAATGGCGATTAGAAACAGGGCGTGAGCGGATTGAAATCGGCAAGCTTTATTACTCGCCGGATTAATTTAAACGTAGGGGCGAATGGCAATTCGCCCTTACAAGCGATCAGATTTCACCAAAAATTTGCAAGATTACATCGTAGGGGCACATTGCAATTTGCCCCTACAGGTTACAATTTAAAAGAGGAATAAAAAATGTCAAAATTCGCTATGGTTTTTCCCGGTCAAGGCTCACAAGCTATCGGAATGCTTGCAGACCTTGCTACACAATATCCAATCGTAGAAGAAACCTTCAAACAAGCAAGTGATGTGCTTAGCTATGATTTATGGGATTTAGTTCAAAACGGCACAGCGGAAGAATTAGGGCAAACTCAACGCACTCAACCTGCTTTATTAGCCGCATCGGTGGCGATTTTCCGTGTATGGCAAGAAAAATACCCTGAATTAAAACCGTCTGTAATGGCAGGTCATAGCTTGGGAGAATACTCTGCCCTAGTTTGTGCCGGCGTGTTAAACTTCCAAGATGCCATCAAATTAGTTGAATTACGTGGTAACGCAATGCAAGAAGCCGTGCCGGCAGGCAGTGGTGCAATGTATGCGATTATCGGTTTAGACAATGAAGCGATTATCAAGGCGTGCGAACAAGCCGCAACTGAAACAGGTGAAATTGTTTCAGCGGTAAACTTTAACTCGCCGGGTCAAGTGGTGATTGCCGGTACAAAAGCGGCAGCAGAAAAAGCAGGTGAATTATGCAAAGCTTCTGGGGCAAAACGTGCGTTACCACTAGCCGTAAGCGTGCCTTCACACTGTGCATTAATGAAACCGGCTGCGGAAAAATTAGCCGTAGCATTGCAAAATATCACGCTAAATCAACCGCTTGTACCTGTTATTAACAACGTGGATGTGGCAGTTGAAAGCGATGCAGATACCATCCGCAACGCACTTGTTCGTCAGCTTTATAGCCCCGTGCGTTGGACAGAAACCGTTGAAAAAATGGCACAAGACGGCATCACAACGCTTTATGAAATCGGTCCAAACAAAGTATTAACCGGTTTAACAAGCCGTGTTGTGAAAGAGTTATCAGCACAAGCGGTAAATGATGTTGCCAGCCTTGAGGCAGTTCAAGCCTAATTTCAATGAGCAATAAAATGAGCAAAGAAACTTTATTTATGCTGTTCAGTGTATTGATTGCCTTAGTCATAGTGCCTGCCAGCTATATGTTTAGTAATGTCGATCCGCTTGAAAGTAGTTCCATATTTAAACAATTTGGTATGCTTTCGGTTGCCGCTGCTTGCTCATTTTTAGCTTACTTTTTGGCTATCAATCCGAAAATTCGCCGAGCGTTTATTGGCGGAGCCGCACTTACTACCGCGGTTATTCAAGCGTGGGCTATTTATGGTGTGCTGTTAAGCGAGGGCGATCCTAAAGGTGCGGTCGTTTTATTTCAAATTTATTTATTAAGTAGTTTAGGATTATTGATAGTCTCAACAATATGGGCGTTTGCTCGCCCACGTTGGATTTATCCACAGCAAGGTTCAGCAGTTAAATATGCGTTATTCGGTGGTTCAACCACTGTGATAAACTACTTTATTATTCTTTTTATTTTTTATATTTTAACGCTTTAATCGTCTTTTATAGGAGAATGTATGAGCAAAATCGCATTAGTTACAGGTGCAACTCGTGGTATCGGCAAAGCAATTGCCGAAGAATTAGTCGCAAAAGGCTATACCATTATTGGTACAGCAACCTCTGAAAAAGGTGCGGAGTCTATTTCTGCTTACTTAGGCGAAAATGGCAAAGGTTTAGTGCTAAACGTGGCAGATGCAGAATCTATTGATTCTGTGTTAAAACAGATTAAAGAAACCTTTGGTGATGTGGATGTGTTAGTGAATAACGCAGGCATCACCCGTGATGGTTTATTAATGCGTATGAAAGATGATGATTGGTTCGATATCATTCAAACTAACCTTACATCAGTTTATCGTTTGTCTAAAGCTGTTTTACGACCAATGATGAAAAAAGGCGGTCGTATCATCAGCATTGGTTCTGTAGTTGGCTCAATGGGTAATCCGGGGCAAACTAACTATTGTGCGGCAAAAGCAGGCTTAGTTGGTTTCTCTAAATCACTTGCGAAAGAAGTCGCAAGCCGTGGCATTACGGTAAACGTCGTTGCACCGGGCTTTATCGCAACGGATATGACCGATGAACTAAATGAAGATCAACGCAATGCAATCTTAAGTCAAATTCCGGCTGGCGAACTTGGCTCTCCACAAGATATTGCAAAAGCAGTGGCATTCTTAGCCTCAGATGATGCACGTTATATCAACGGCGAAACCATTCACGTGAATGGTGGGTTATATATGGGTTAATATTTCCTTTCTATTTTGTTAAAAGTCGGCAATTTGCCGACTTTTCTTTTCTAAAAACACATTTTTCCACAATATCAAGCGGTCTTTTTTTGCAAGAAGTTTGCAAATATGGCACAATTCTCCCCTTATTTTTTTAATGTCTTTCCTTTTTAATTTTTAAGTAGTAATTATTATGACTAAAAATACCTTCATCGTGGGCTTTATGCTCTTTGCGATTTTCTTTGGGGCGGGTAACTTAATTTTTCCGCCAAAACTCGGTTTAGATAGTGGCGTTGATTTTCTGCCTTCTATTATTGGCTTTGTGATTACCGGTGTAGGTTTGCCACTGCTCGGAATTGCCGTGAGCGGTTACTATCAAGGTGGTTACAAAGAAGCCTTGAGCAAAAATGTTCACCCTTATTTTTCTCTGCTATTTTTAATGGCAATTTATTTAACTATCGGACCATTCTTTGCCATTCCTCGTACAGGGGCAACGGCTTACCAAATGGCAGTTGTACCCTTTATTGGTGAAAGTAGCACAGTTTCTTTATTGATATTTACACTCGTTTATTACTTGATTGCGGTATGGTTCAGCTTAAACCCATCAACGGTAGTAGATAGAATCGGGGCAATTTTAACCCCTGTATTGTTAGTTGCGATTTTAGCATTAGTTGTTAAAGCGGTTATCTTATTAGGCGGAAATGAATTGCCTGTAGCAGCAACGAAAGCTGATCCTGAAACCCCTCTCTTTACAGGTATTGTTGAAGGTTATTTAACAATGGATGCTCTAGCCTCGATTACTTTCTCTGTGATTGTGATTAGTGCAATTAAGGCGAAAGGTATCGGCGGTAAAGACTTAATCAAGCAGACTTCAATGGCTGGGGTAATTGCAGCTATTGCATTAGCAGCAATTTACATTTCTCTTGCGTGGATTGGTAATCACTACCCGATTAGTGCAGAAACTCTCGCAGAGCTGAATGCAAAAGGTCAAAACATCGGTACATTTATTCTCAATAGTGTCGCAACTGATACCTTCGGTGAGTTTGGTCGTACGCTACTGGGCGTAATTGTAACGCTTGCCTGTTTAACCACTTCAATTGGGTTAATCGTAACCACAAGCGAATATTTCAATGAAGTATTCCCGAAAATTTCCTATAAAGTGTATGTATTGATTTTTACGCTTATTAGCTTTGGCATTGCTAATCAAGGCTTAGATTTTGTTATCTCAAAATCAGTGCCGGTGTTGTTAGTGCTATATCCGATTGCGATGACGGTTATCTTCCTAATGTTTATTAACATCTTTATTAGACTGCCATTACTGGCTCAACGCTTACCATTAGCACTGGTTACTATTGTGTCCATTTTATCCGTTGCCGGTGTAGAAGTGATAAACGCTCTGCCGTTGAAATCTATTTCAATGGAGTGGATTCCGTTTGCAATTGCAGGTACAGTAATTGGTTATCTATTTGGTAAAAAAGCCTAATTAACAACATTTAGGGTGCGTTTATAAACGCACCTTTTACTATAAGGAGTAAAAATGCCTGAATTACCCGAAGTTGAAACCAGCGTGCGAGGCATCAAGCCTTATTTAAAAGGGCAAACAATTAAGCAAATAATGGTCCGCCAACCCAAACTACGCTGGGCAGTTAGCCCTGAGCTGTCTCAAATGGAAAATGCAAAAATCGAAGCAGTAGAAAGACGGGCGAAATATCTTATTATCCGCACCGACAAAGGCGATATTTTAGTTCATCTAGGAATGTCCGGCTCACTTGGCATTTTGCAAGAAAACCAACAAAAAGAAATTGGCAAGCACGACCACGTCGATCTTATTACCCAAAACGGCACTGTTTTACGCTATAACGATCCTCGCAAATTCGGCTGCTGGCTATGGTCAGAAAAGGCTGAAAATCACGAACTACTACGTAAACTTGGACCTGAACCGCTTTCAGACGATTTCACACCCGATTATTTATTTGCAAAAAGTCGTAAAAAAACGACCGCTTGTAAAACCTTTATTATGACGAATGAAGTAGTTGTGGGCGTTGGAAATATCTATGCGTGCGAAAGTTTATTTATGGCTGGCATTCACCCTGAGCTTGCAGCACAAAATCTGACTAAAAAGCAATGCGAGCGTTTAGTGAAAACCATCAAAGAAGTGCTAACTAAAGCCATTATTCAAGGTGGCACAACGCTCAAAGATTTTGTCCAACCTGACGGCAAACCCGGCTATTTTGCTCAAGTGCTACAAGTATACGGACGAAAAGGGGAAGCCTGTAATGATTGTGGAAAACCCATTGAAACCAAAGTGATTGGGCAACGTAACACTTACTTCTGCCCGAAATGTCAGAAATTGCCTAAGTGATTTTGATTAATCGCTAATATAAAAAAGGTCATATTTGCAAAAAAACTTACAAATATGACCGCTTACTACTAAGGAACTATGAAAAAAATTATTTAGGATTAAAGATAACTTGCTACGTTAAATAATACGGCTTGTTTAGCTGCACTTAACTCATTTTTATGAGCCGCAGTATCTAACGAAGTAATTAATTTACCGATTAGAGTTGAACGAGCAGACACCATATCTCTTTCACGAGCATTATCTTGAGCATCATATTGATCTACAAAGCTCTCTTGTACTGTTCTTTTTGCATTTTGTGCGAATTCAGCTGCTTCATTCACTAACGTTTTAAAATTTGCAAGATTTTGCTCTGTTTGTAGATCAGCTAAACGACTTTTTAGTTGGTCAGCATAATAATCATAATTATCTTTTTTTACTTCAGTTAATTTATATGTCTTTCCTTCAATATCTACATATCGTTGAATAGTTGCCGCATTTGCTGTTGTAGTTAAAGCTGTACCAAGTAAAATTGTGCTGATTAATGTATTTAATTTCATTTAAAAAAATCCTCTATATATTATCTATTTGTTAAGTCAAACGACATCTTGTCGTTGATGTGGAGCATTATAGAGGTTAAAAATAAAATGATAATACACAAAAAAGTTGATAGACTATTAACCTTAAGTTATTAATTAAGGAAAACTATGCCAAAACGTGAAAATTATAATGATCTCTATGCGTTTCTATTAGTCGCCAATGAAAAAAACTTTAGCAGAGCAGCAAGCAAATTAGGGGTTTCATCTCCTGCACTCAGCAAAACAATTCGTTTATTAGAAAAACGGCTCGGTTTGCAACTATTTGTTAGAACAACAAGGCAGGTTACACTTACCCAAGCCGGGCAACAACTTTTTCGTACCGCTGAAAAAAGTTTTACTAAGCTCGACCAAGAATTAGATTCACTGGCTCATTACCGTGAAGCACCTAGCGGTTTAGTGAGAATTAATGCTGATTTACACACAGTTCAACAGCTATTGCTGCCTAAATTGGCTCATTTTAAAGAAAAATATCCTGAAATTCAGATTGAATTAATCGGAGCAAATCATTTTATCGATATTATTCAAGAAGGCTTTGATGCAGGAGTTCGATTAGGAAGTTATGTTGCTGAAGAGATGATCGCAGTCAAAATCACAGAGCCTATTAAAATGACGTTAGCTGCAACCCCAAACTATTTCACAATGCACGGCTTTCCAAAAGATCTTCAAGAGTTAGCACAATATCAATGTATTGGATATCGCCTAAGCAATAGAGAACTTTTTTCTTGGGAGTTTGAGGATAATGGCGAAAAAATTAAGCTTACCCCAAATTGCCGCTGGATTTTCAACAGTTCACAGTCTGCCAAAGATGCAGCTCTTTTGCATTTAGGCTTAGCATATTTGCCTGAACATTTAATAGAAACAGAGCTGGCAAGCGGTCAATTAATTTCTATTTTTAACCAAAGTTGCATCACCCTGCCACCTCTTTATCTGTACTATCCGCATCGTAATGTTTCACCTGCACTACGAGCGGTAATTGATACCCTAAAAATCGCCTAAGGGTAAAAATTACACCTGCAACCAAAACGTAACAGGTCCGTCATTTTGTAAGCTAACTTGCATATCTGCGGCAAACTGCCCTGTCTGGGTATGGATTTTAGTTGCTGCTTGTTGATGAAAATAGTCATATAAACGCTCTGCATCAATTGGGGCAGCTCCCTTTGAAAAACTTGGACGTAAACCTTTGTTCGTATCTGCCGCAAGGGTGAACTGCGAAACCACGAGTAGGCTACCGCCAGCTTGCTGAACATTCAAATTCATTTTGTCTTGCTCATCAGAAAACACTCGGTAATTCAGCACTTTTTCTAATAGCTTATCGGCTTTAGCTTCATCGTCATCTTTTTCAACGCCAAGCAGAACCAATAAACCGTGCTGAATTTCGCCAACGGCTTGCCCTTCAACCTCAACCTTTGCCCATTTAACCCGCTGAATTAATCCGATCATAAATATCCCTGTTTTCTTCCATCTCTTTTAATATTGCAGCGAACTGCCCACCTAATAATACAACTTGCCAGCTTAATTGAATCCACAATAGCATAATAGGTAACACAGCTAATGCTCCGTAAATCGCTTGGTAAGATGGGAACGCCGTGATATACCAAATAAAGGCTTGTTTACCCAAAGTAAAGAAAAAAGCAGCTAACAATGCTCCAATTGCTGCGTGCTTAAATTTCACCTTAGTAACCGGGATAAATTTATACACCAATGTAAACAACAACCAAATTAATAAAAACGGCATTAATTCTAATAAATGTTGCCCTAGCGACAATGCTCCTGAGCCATTAAAAACTGCCAGAGATGTAATGTAGGTCGTAATAGCAATACTTGCTCCGGCGAGTAATGGTCCAAATATTAAAATTAAGAAATAGAGCAAAAAAGAGAACCACATCGGTCTGCTCTTATTATTATGCCAAATGGTATTGAGGGCTTCATCAATGCTTTTAATCAGCATCAGAGCAACCACAAATAAACCAATAATACTGACGAGCCCCATTTTTTTTGCATTACCTACAAATAATTCAAGGTACTCAGATACCATCTCACTCGCATTAGGGGCGAAATTGTCATAAATAAAGGCTTTTAGCATTTCACTGGCTTCATAAAACACAGGGAAAAACGTAAAAATCGAAAACAACACAATGATTGACGGCACAATGGCAAGCATTGTACTGTAAGTAAGATAGCCCGCTGAAATTGCAATGTTATTTTCCGTATAACGCTTAGCGAGCAATTTAAGAAATTCTAAAATCCATTTCAACATATTATCCTCTAACTAAATAATCGCCTTCGCACACCCATTTATAAGTGGTTAATGCTTCAAGCCCCATTGGACCTCGTGCGTGTAATTTCTGCGTACTCACCGCCACTTCTGCCCCTAAGCCGAACTCGCCACCATCGGTAAAACGAGTGCTGGCGTTAATATAAACTGCTGCTGCATCAACTTGTTGTACGAACCGGCGAGCAATTTGGTAATCAGAGGTTAAAATGCTTTCCGAATGTTGTGATCCATAATGGCGAATATGCTCCACTGCTTGTTGTAAATCGTTTACCACGACCACATTAAGATCAAGGGATAACCACTCTTGACTGAGTTTTGCTTGATCAAGCGGTTCAATTCCATCAATTTTTTGCAAATCATCACTATGAATGGTTACGCCGAGCTGCTGCATTTTAGCGACTAATTTCGGTAAAAATTCCACAGCGATAGATTTCTCCACCAACAAGGTTTCTAATGTATTGCACGTACTTGGGCGTTGAGTTTTCGCATTTGCGATAACCTCTAACGATTTTTCTTGATCTGCCGTTTTCTCTACAAACAGATGACAAACCCCGATGCCGCCTACAATCACAGGAATAGTTGAATTTTCTTTGCAGAATTGATGTAACCCCGCACCGCCTCGAGGAATAACCATATCAATGTAGCGATCTAATTTCAGCAATTCTAACAGTAAACCACGATCCGGATCTGTTACTGCTTGCACCGCTAATTTCGGCAAACCTGCTTTTTCTAACGCATCTTGCACCACATCAACTAATACTGCATTGGTAAATTTGGTCTCTTTACCGCCACGTAAAATCACCGCATTGCCCGTTTTCAAGCAGAGCGAAGCGACATCAATAGTTACGTTCGGGCGAGCTTCATAAATGGTTAAAATCACACCCAGCGGCACACGTTGGCGTTCAATTTTTAAACCACTGTCTAACACGCCGCCATCAATCACTTGCCCGACCGGATCTGCCAATTTCGCTACGTTTCGCACATCATTTGCGATCCCTTTTAAGCGATCTTCATTGAGTAACAAGCGGTCGATAATCGCCAATGAAATGCCTTGTGATTGAGCAAATTCAATGTCTTTTGCATTCGCATATAAAATTTCGGTAGCACGCTGTTCAAGGCTATCTGCAATGGTAAGTAAAGCCTCATTTTTCTGACGGTTACCAAATTGTGCCAATTCAACGCTGGCTTGCTTGGCTTGTTGAGCAAGTTCTATCATCTGCATAAATTTGTTCTCATTTTGTTAATATTGCCATAATCTAACACGTTCTTTTGTATGAAGAAATATGCAAAAGTGAAGAAAATTAGATAAAATGGGCTAATTTGTGAGGTAAGTGAATTTTACGCTCGATCAGATCCCCCTCTTTAGCAAAGAGGGGTTAGGGGAGATTTGGCAGAAGTAATTATTACGCTCATACGAAATTTTAAAATCGTAATCAAATCTCCCCCTGCCCCTCTTTTCTAAAGAGGGGAGCTACTAATCAGGACAAAATATACTTTATCTCTTACTATATATAATCTAACTAAGTACTAAAAATGACAAACACTCCCCCTAAACAGCTCATCCACATTCTGCCTCCACAGCTAGCAAACCAAATTGCTGCAGGCGAGGTTGTAGAACGCCCTGCGTCTGTGGTGAAAGAACTGGTTGAAAACAGCCTTGATGCCGGGGCGAATAATATTCAAATTGATATTGAGAAAGGTGGCTCACAGCTAATCCGCATTCGAGATAACGGCTGCGGCATCAATAAGCAAGATCTGCCACTCGCACTCGCTCGCCACGCCACGAGCAAAATCAGCAGTTTGGAAGATTTGGAAGCCATTTTAAGTCTAGGCTTTAGGGGTGAGGCATTGGCGAGTATCAGCTCGGTTTCACGTTTAACTCTCACCTCTCGCACCGCAGAGCAAAGTGAAGCGTGGCAGGCTTACGCACAAGGGCGAGAAATGGCAGTGGAAATCCAACCTGCTTCGCACCCTATCGGCACAACAATTGAAGTCGCTAATCTGTTTTTCAACACACCGGCACGCCGTAAATTTTTACGCACCGATAAAACCGAGTTCGCCCATATTGACGAAGTTATCCGACGCATCGCCCTGGCTAAACCGAACGTGAGTTTTACCTTAAGCCACAATGGTAAAATCGTCCGCCAATATCGCAAAGTTGCCGATCAATCAGTAGAGCAAAAACAAAAACGGGTGGCAGCGATTTGTGGCGAGGAATTTATTCAAAACGCCAATTATATTGACTGGCAACACGGCGATTTGCACTTACACGGCTGGGTTGGCTCACCGATGCTTGCTCGTCCACAAAACGATCTTTGCTATAGCTATGTAAACGGGCGAATGATGCGAGACAAAACCATCAATCACGCAATCCGCCAAGCCTATGGCGAGAGCATTGCAACAGGAAACTACCCTGCGTTTGTGATTTTCTTAGATTTAGATCCTACAATGGTGGATGTAAACGTCCACCCGGCTAAACACGAAGTACGTTTCCATCAAGGAAGGCTGGTACACGATTTTATTTTACAAGGTGTCAGCAATAGTCTACAACAAGCACAGCCCACACTTGAACTACGGAACGAACTCAATGAGCCAATGCCGGCTTATGCGAAAGACACCAATCGCCAAGCAGCAGGGCAAAATGTATTTACACAGCCCAAAGAGCTAATACAAGCGGGCGAATTTTCACAACAAAATGCAAATCGCTCTACTCACTCGCCTTTTACGCCGAAATTTGAGCGAAGTAGTAGCTCTCAATCAGCTCAAAAATGGTATAACGAACTCCTGAGTGGTTCAGATATTCGAGCGGAAAAAGTAGAAAGAACCGCTGTTCAAATGCCAACATTTGAACCAAAAATGGAAACAAAACCCGAACCTGTTTTGCAAAAAATGGAGCAAATTACACCGCTTGCGACCAACCATTCTCAAGCCTTAGCTATTGTGAAAAACCAAGCGGTATTAATGAAAGGAGGGGACGATTTTTACTTAATTCCACTAGCAAAACTTGCCGAGCTAAAATTTACTTATCAACTCGGTAAAGGACAAGCCCAAGCCTTGCTCATTCCTCTTAACCTCACTTTAGATGAACCACAAACGGAACGCTGGCAACAATATAGGGAAGGATTATCAGAACTTGGCTTTTCGATTACCGAAAAACATTGGCAGGAGCAAACAAGGCTAACGCTTCTTTCCGTACCTCAAGCAGTGAGAGAGCAAAATCTGCAACAGCTACTCTTTGCATTATTCAACCAAACACAAGCGGTCAATTTAGCCGAATTTTTTGCAAAAAAATGCGAAATTCAAACCGCTTGTACGCTAAGTGAAGTGATTGCTCTGCTCTCAGAAATTGAACTCTATGCGAATGGGAAGAAAGAGATTGAAGCAATTAGGAAGGAAGTGGATTTTTCTAAATATTTATAAAGACTAAAGGGCAACTCTCGCCCTTTACCCAAATAAATTGGAATGACTACCTATTCTCAACAATTCTAATTTATCATCAATCTTTCGATAAATCAGCACTAAATCAGGCTGAATATGGCAATCCCGAAAACCTTTCCATTCACCTGTTAATGCGTGATCGCAATATTTCTCAGGTAATGGCTTATCGTTGATGAGAAAATAGAGTGCTTCAATCAGCGAAGAAGATAATGTATCAACGGCACACTTTTTATAGTCTCGTTTAAAAGCGTTACTATAACTCAATCTCTCGCATTAAGTTGCTCCATTAAATCAGCAATGTTTTTAGCCGGATTTAATTTTTCATCTCCATTTCTAACCGCTTTTAATACTTCTGCTGTTTCCACGTTAGGTTGATAGTCAAGCTGAAAACGTTTTTCCGTCGCAATTTTTGCTAATGTCATTCGCATAACATCAGAAACCGTTAAACCAATTCCGGCTAAAACTTCGCTTGCCTGCTCTTTAATTTCAGGGCTAATTCTTACACTAACTAATGCACTATTTGCCATAGAAAACCTCTTTTTGTATATCAAATGATATACAATATGATAGCATTTATAAAAATTAGTTCAATGAATAGTTTAATTTTATAACTATGTGGCTGAGCCTAAACTTAGGCTTAAATGTGCTATACTGATTTAAAAGAATTAACTATTCAGCTTAATAATAAAATGACTCAAAAACCCCTCGCCCTTTTTTTAATGGGTCCGACTGCCTCAGGCAAAACAGATTTAGCCATCGCTCTCAGACAGGAATTACCTGTTGAGGTAATTAGTGTGGATTCTGCCTTGATTTACAAAGGAATGGACATTGGTACAGCAAAACCAAGCAAAGCAGAACTGGCTCTTGCCCCACATCGTTTAATTGATATTTTAGACCCTACGGAAAGTTATTCGGCGATGAACTTCCACGCCGATGCGTTGCGTGAAATGGCAGAGATTACCGCTCAGGGAAAAATTCCGCTCTTGGTGGGCGGCACAATGCTCTATTACAAAGCGTTGCTGGAAGGACTTTCACCGTTGCCATCTGCCGATCCAACTATTCGTGCCGAGATTGAAGCGAGAGCCGAGCAACACGGCTGGGCAGCGTTGCATCAGGAATTAGCGAACATCGACCCTGTTGCAGGGGCAAGAATTAACCCAAACGACAGCCAACGGATTAACCGAGCGTTAGAGGTGTTTTACATCACCGGCAAAACGATGACGGAACTCACCGCCCAACAAGGCGAAGCGTTGCCGTATAATATTCTGCAATTTGCAATTGCTCCTGAAGATCGGGCAGTGTTACACCAACGTATTGAGCAACGTTTCCACAAAATGATTGACTTGGGCTTTGAAGAGGAGGTCAAGCGGTTATTTTTACGTGAAGATTTGCATATTAATCTGCCGTCAATTCGTTGCGTGGGCTATCGCCAAATGTGGGAATATTTACAAGGCGATATCTCTCTTGATGAAGCGATTTTCAAAGGCATTTGTGCCACACGCCAACTGGCAAAGCGACAAATTACTTGGCTTCGAGGCTGGCAAGGTGAGCTAACGTGGTTAGATACTCTAGATCCGACCAGCTCCAAAACAAAAATGGTTGAAAAGATCGATCATTATTTAAATAATTGTGATAATATTTAGTTCGTGGCGTGCCTAAACTTAAATAAGTTTTCACTCAATTTGAAGTATCTGCACACACCTTAGAACTTATATCATAATTTGCTGTCCTAACATCAACACACAACAATAAAAAGGAAAGATAAAATGGCAAAAGGTCAATCTTTACAAGATCCATATTTGAATGCACTTCGTCGTGAGCGTATTCCTGTTTCAATTTATTTAGTTAACGGCATTAAATTACAAGGTCAAATTGAGTCTTTTGATCAATTCGTGATTTTACTTAAAAATACAGTAAGCCAAATGGTGTATAAGCACGCCATTTCAACGGTTGTGCCTGCTCGTGCGTTATCGCATAACAACAATAACAACCAAAACCAGCACACTCAAGCTGCAACAGAAGCGGCTGAACAAACGGAATAATCACATTATCAATCAAAAAATGTTAAACGAATCATTGCCAAACTCAGAAGAATATTCTGCGTTTGGCTTTGCTTTATCTGAAGCAAACCCAATTTCAGAAATTAAAGCCCCCATAGAAAACAACCGAGACAAAGCAATTCTTGTCCACCTCTATCTTGGACAACATAAAGATGTCGAAAATCTACTTGAGTTTCAAACATTGGCAGAGTCTGCTGGTGTTGAAGTGCTGGCGACCCTAACTACAACTCGTCAAAGCCCACATATCAAATATTATGTCGGGCAAGGCAAAGCGGAAGAAATTGCTGAAGCCGTAGAGCAATTAGAGGCAACCGTGGTATTAGTCAATCATCAGCTAAGCCCTGCACAAACCCGAAATTTACAATCATTATGCGGCTGCCGAGTGGTAGATAGAACAGGTTTGATCCTCGATATTTTCGCCCAGCGAGCCAGATCGCACGAGGGGAAACTACAGGTAGAACTAGCACAGCTTCGCCATTTATCAACTCGCCTGGTTCGCCGTGTAACCAATCAAGATCAACAAAAAGGTGGTTCTGTCGGGCTACGAGGTCCGGGTGAAACTCAGCTGGAAACGGATCGCCGTTTGATCAAAGTGCGAATTCAGCAACTTTTAAGCCGTTTGGAAAAAGTCAGCAAGCAACGAAATCAAAATCGGAAAACGCGTCAAAAAGCGGATATTCCAACTGTCTCTCTTGTTGGCTATACCAATGCAGGCAAATCTACCCTATTTAATGCCATTACCCAAGCGGGTGTTTATGCTGCCGATCAACTGTTTGCGACACTTGATCCAACCTTACGCCGCATTCAAGTACAAGATGTTGGCACAACAATTCTCGCCGATACGGTGGGTTTTATTCGTTTTCTGCCACACGATTTAGTCTCTGCGTTCAAATCTACCTTACAAGAAACCACAGAAGCGACATTGCTCCTACACGTTATTGATGGTTCAGACGATCGCAAAAATGAAAATATTGATGCGGTAAATCAAGTGCTTGATGAAATTGAAGCATTGGACATTCCAACATTGTTAGTCTTTAATAAAATAGATAAGTTAGAGGGAATTGAGCCACATATCGAACGTAATGATGATGGCACAGCGATTGCGGTTTATCTCTCAGCTCAAAAAAATCAAGGCATTGAGCTCTTATTCCAAGCCATACAAGAAAGACTACGAAGCAATTTAGTGCGTGAAACACTCTTGCTCCCTGTTACTGCCGGTGCAATTTACGCCCAGTTTAAAGCAGAAAATTGCATTAAAGCTGAAAATTTCAATGATTTCGGCGAGCGAATTGTGCAAATTGAAGTGAACGAAGTACAGTGGCATAAATGGCTAAAACACTTCCCCAAATTGACGGAATATGCCGAATTGGCAAAATGGGATAATTAACTCTTCTTAACGACAAGCGGTTATTTTTTACTGGGAAATTGTAAAATCCATTTGCAAAACAACAGTAAAAAATAACCGCTTGTTTTCTTATCTATACGTAAAAATAAAGCCCTTCTCTTTCGAGAAGGGCTTTGTTATCAGTTAGCTAACGCTATTACCATTGGTAACCTACGCTTGCAGCAGCACCTGCGTGCCCGCGGCTGTTTGAGTTAACGCTGAATTTAATACCCACTTTACCATTATCAGATAAACGAGAGTAACCTACAGCCATAGCACCTTGACCACGATAAGTACCCACACCAGCAGAAACCATTGATTTACCAGGTTGTGTTACATGGTATAAGTTTCCAGCTGCTAGTGCACCAGCAATACCCGCACGTAAATCTTTATCTACGTTGTTAATGCGGTTGTTCAGACGGTTTTCTGCACCTTTCAACTGATTCACATTTACAGCATCAGTACCTTTCACACCTTCTGCTACATTTGTGATACGTGTTGGAGCATTGTTGCTACCTGCAATGTTAAGTTCATTAACACCATCTTTAGCAACTGTTGATCTGATAGTTGTACCACCAACTTTTACTGAATCAAACTCAGGATTGTCTGAAGTCGCAACTTCAACCGTTGAGCCTTTACGTGAAACTACGATGTTTTTGCCACCTTTCACAGCAACTTTACCATTGTTATTAACACGTTTAGATCCCTCTTCTGAATCCGCTGCAACATTACCATCAACAGTGAGCTCCCAACCTGCATTCTCAATTGCATTGTATAACTGACTACCATTCACAGCATCTTTACTTGTTGCCGTTACATCACCATCTTTAACGTTAGTAATCTTCGTATCTTTCGCATCGATACCGCCTTTAGTTACACTTGGACCGTCTTTAATAGTTAAACCATTGTTGTTTACGGTTGTGCCACCGGTTGTTACAGAGCCATCTTCCGTTAAATCAATCGCTTTCGCTAATTGTACTTCTAATGTATCAGTACCATTTGCTTTCACATTGATGTTGCCTGATGCTGACTTAAAGTTTTCAGAAGCGGCTTTATCCACACCTTCACCTTTCACTTTAACTTCAGTATTCAGTTTCTGGCGGTTCTTAGTCTCTTCATTGTTACCTGAGAAAATCAAACCATCATTTAACGTTGCGACTTGTTCTGTTACAGGCTTGCCGTCTTTGTCTATGGTTTCATAAACGATACGAGTTTTACCGTTTTCACCCGGTAATCCATCTTTACCGTTTGTGCCATCAACACCTTCAGCACCGTCTTTCACTGTAATATTTGCACTTGCACCCGGTTTGCCGTCAGTACCTTTCGGACCGGTTAAGCCGATAGAACCATCTTTGCCGTTTAATACAACTGATGCTCCGTCCTTACCGGTTGCACCGATAGATCCATCAACACCATCTTGACCATCACGACCTGCAACGATAGTACCGTCGCCTTTAATGGTTACACCATCTTTACCGTCTTTACCAGCAACACCGATTTGACCGTCTTTACCGTCTTTACCACCGATTGTTAAGTCGTTGTTCAAGCCGAAGGTTACATTATTACCTTCTTTAGTAATAACAATGTTACCATCCTTGTTGTTCAGATCAACCGTTGCACCCGGTTTAACGTTGCCTTTGTCTTTACCATTTGCTGTTAAGTTCCAACCTGCGTTAGCAACTTGTTGCACTTGATATAACTGGCTACCGTTTACCGCATCTTTGCTGGTTGAAGAAATTTCACCGTCTTGAACATTAGTGATTTTCTTATCGCCTGCACTAATACCGTCTTTGGTTACACTTGGACCATCTTTGATAGTTAAACCATCATTATTTACCGTAGTATTACCAATAGTAACAGAGCCATCTTTCGTTAAATCAATATCTTTCGCTAATTTAACGGTTAAAGTACCGTTGTTATTTACTACACCGATATTATTAGCATCAGATAATTTAGTAGCATCTTTCTCACCACCGGTGATGCTTAAAGTTTCGTTTAGTTTCTTAGTAATTACTTTACCATCATCACCAACGAATTTTAAGCCATCGTTCAAGGTTGCAACTTCTTCTTTAACAGGGTTGCCGTCTTTGTCTTTGGTTTCATAAATGATACGGGTTTTCGTTTCGCCATCTTTACCATCAACACCCGGTTTACCTTGTTCAAAGGTCATTGTACCGTTTGAACCATCTTTACCGTTGATACCGATTGTACCATCTTTACCGTTTAAGGTTACACCTGTTTTACCATCTGCACCTTTCACACCGATTGCACCATCTTTACCAGGTTTACCATCTTTACCCGGACCACCGATAGTTAAATCGTTATTTAATGCAAAGGTTACATTGTTATCGGTCGTTTCTTTGGTAATGATGATATTGCCATCTTCATTATTAAATGAAACTTTACCTTTCGGTCCAACATTTGTGCTGTTTTGACCATTCGCTGCAATATCCCAACCGGAATTAGCTACATCATAAACCTGTTTCAATTGGTCTTCTGTTGCTGCTTGACCGCTTGTGAAGTTGTTTGGATCAAATGTCTTATTCGTTAAGCCACCAATTGTGCCTTTATTACCATCAACAGTAATCGCATTATCACCACCAACCGTTAGGCTATCACCAGTTAATGCAGAATCGCCTACACCAACAGCATTCGTATCAATAAATGTATCACCGATTGTAATTGAACCTTCTTCTGTTAAGTCAATGTTTTTCGCTAATTTAACCACTAACTTACCATTTTTATTCACCACACCGATATTATCATCAGATAAATCATCTAAATCTGTATCGCCGCCTGAAATTTGTAAAGTTTCATTTAGTTTCTTATCGATAACTTTGCCGTCATCACCTACGAATCTTAAACCATCGTTAAGTGTAGCAACTTCTTCTTTATCGCCGTTTGGTTTCTCATAAACAATACGAGTTTTGCTTTCGCCATCTTTACCGTCGTTGCCGTCAAGACCTTTAGCTCCTTTTTCAACTTTAATGGTTGCATTACCGTCTTTACCATCAGCACCGTTTTTACCGTTTACGCCGTCAATGCCTTTAAACACAATAGTTTCCGGTGTAATGCTAATGCCATCTTTACCATTAGCACCATTCACACCAATTGTACCATCTTTACTCGGTTTTCCATCTTTACCCGGACCACCAATGGTTAAGTTATTGTTTAATGCAAAGTCGATCGCATTATCGCTTACAGTTGTGATAATGTTTTTGTCTTTAGACGTGTACTTAACAGTTTCACCTAAATTAACATTATCAACTTTTTCGTCCTTATCTAATGCCGAATGATCTGCGGTAATATTAAAGCCTTTAGAAATTAAAGCATCTGTTGCATTACGTACATCTTTAATGTTCGCTGCATTAGTACCTACTTTTTCTAGCTGCTCATCGGTTAAATCATTTACCGATTTAACCGGCTGACCGTCTTTACCATTCTGACCGTCAATACCGCTCTTCACGTTAACGATTTGGTTTCCACCATTATTTAGACCATCTTTAGTTAAAGAGACAACATTACTGTCTTTACCAGCTTTTCCGTCTTTCGGTGTTACCGTTACACCATTGTTGTTTACAACTGTTTTCGGTGCATCTGCATTTACAGAACCATCTTCTTTGTATTCAACAAAGTTTGCTGTAGCTAGGTCTTTTAAGTCACGGTTTAGTCGGATTTCAAGCTGATCTTTCGCATTAGCAACTACATTGATGTTACCAGCCGCTGATTTAAAGCTATCAGATGTCTTTTTATCATTGATGCCTGTAGCTACTTCGCCAATAATGTTCACTACGCTATTTAGCTTGTGACGGTTTAGCTTCTCATTGTTACCTGCAAAGATTAAGCCATCATTAAGTGTTGCCACCTCTTCTTTAATCGGGTTACCTTCATTATCTTTGATTGGGTTACCGTCTTTATCAGTCGGTTGGTAAACGATACGAGTTTTACCATCTTTACCCGGTAAGCCATCTTTACCGTTTTTACCATCAACACCTTGAGCACCATCTGCCGATTTAAATGTTAAGCCGTCTTTACCGTCTTTTCCATTTAAGCCGATTGAACCATCTTTACCGTTAAGCACAACAGCTGAACCGTCTTTACCGTTCACACCAACTTTACCGTCAATGCCATTACCGCCATCAGCACCGTCTTTTCCGTTACGGCCTACAGTGATTGTTGCTTCACCCGGTTTTCCTGGCTCACCGTTATCACCTTTGATTGAAACACCATCTTTTCCGTCTTGACCTTTAACACCGATTGAACCAGCCTCACCCGGCTGACCATTTTTACCGTCTTTACCAACAGTTAGATTATTAGCTAGACCAAAGTCAATAGCGTTATCACGCACTGTCGTTACAATGTTTTTATCAGTCGAAGTATAGCTAACTGTTTCGCCTAAATTAACATTATCAACTTTTTCACCCTTATCTAATGCCGAATGATCTGCGGTAATATTGAAGCCTTTAGAAATTAAAGCATCTGTTGCATTACGTACATCTTTAATGTTCGCTGCATTAGTACCAACCTCTTTAAGCTGATCTTCGGTTAAATCATTTACCGATTTAACCGGCTGACCGTCTTTACCATTCTGACCATCAATACCGCTCTTCACATTAACGATTTGGTTGTTGCCGTTGTTCAAACCTTTATCAGTTAATGACACGATATTACCATTTTTACCATCTTTCGGCGTAATGGTTAAGCCATTGTTGCTAACAACTGTTTTAGGTACTTCAGTATTTATGCTACCGTCATCATTGTAAGAAACAAAGCTTGCATTACTTAAGTCTTTCAACTCACGGTTCAATCGGATTTCAAGTTTATCATCCTCTTTCGCCACAACATTGATATTCCCTTTTGCTGATTTAAAGGTATCAGAAGTTGACTTATCTACACCCTCACCTACAATCTTCACAACCGTGTTGAGCTTATGACGATTTAACGCTTCATTGTTGCCTGTGAAAATTAAACCATCATTTAGGTTTGCAATTTGTTCAGGGTTGCCTTTGCTGTTGGTATAAACTAAACGGGTTTCACTGTCTTTAGCAGGTAAATTGGTCAACTTATCACCATCTTTACCATTTGTGCCATCAACGCCTTCAGCACCATTCTTCACAGTTAAATTAGTGCTTATGACATCCTTGCCATCTGTGCCTCTAGGACCGGTTAAGCCAATAGAACCGTCTTTGCCGTTTAGGACAACTGAAGCTCCTGGTTTACCATCTTCACCTTTTGGTCCGGCTACGCTAATAGATGAGCCGTCTTTTCCGTCAATCGTAACTGCTGAACCGTCTTTACCATTCACTGTCACTTTGCCGTCAACACCATCTTTGCCATCTTTGCCGTTTTTCGCACCAAGTGCAACTTCTGGATTTAAACTCACTTCTAGGGCTTTACTTTGTGTACCATCTTTATTAGTCACATCAACTACTTTGGTGTTGATATTTGCATCACCCGTAATTTGTGCTGTCGTACCTAAATTTTGCTTAAACTCCCTGCCCTCTTTGTCTTTCAAACCATAAGCATCGGTTGAAACACTAGTAATCGTGTCTTTTAAATCCCCAATATTTACAGCATTAGTTAAGGTATCTCCTTCCGCAGTTTTAATCGCATTTGCAACATCTGCTGGTGTCAGTTTACCACCTTCACCTGTTGCAGTTACTGTATCACGCACACCGCTCGCCACATTCGTAACTTGTACCGGATCATTACCTTTACTATAGAACTTCACTGTATTAGTCGGATCAGTGTTATCCACTTTAGTTGCAGGGTCAACATAACCTACAGCCGTATCCACTTTAATCGTGTTACTGCTAGTTTGTGGGTCTGATTCCACTGTTACTTTTGTTCCACGACCATTGATAAAGTTTACTGTATCATTATGAACCACCGTATCAACAGCTTCTCCATTCCCTTGTAAGTTCCAACCCGCATTCAATACATCACCCACTGTTGCAGCATTATTCACTTTGCCAGCCAACTTACTTGGGCTATTTGATTCAGGTTGTTTCTGATCATTCACCGTCACAGGAGCTAAGTTTGACTTCACATTAATGATTTCATTGCCACCATTATCCAAACCGTTTTGAGTTAAGGTTACAGGCGATTTAACTTCTCCTGGTTGTGCTACAGGAGTAATCGTAATCCCGTTATTATTGACGGTAGTCTTAGGTGCTGTTTCATCAACCAAAGGTTTACCATCTTTATCTAACTCATCTTTGTATTTAACAAAGCTCGCATTACCTAAGTCTTTCAACTCACGGTTCAACTGAATTTCAAGCTTATCGCTCTCTTTGGCTACAACGTTGATATTCCCTGCAGCAGACTTGAAGTCCTTCGATTGTTCTTTAGAAACACCCTCGCCTTGTACTTTCACTAACGTATTGAGTTTATGGCGATTTAATGTATCAGCATTATTACCGGTAAAGAGTAAGCCATCGTTTAAATTAGCAACTTGCTCTTCTTTTCCACCGTTTTTATAAACAATACGGGTTTCACCGTTTTTACCCGGTAAACCGTTTTCACCTTTGTCGCCATCAACGCCTTGTGCTCCATCTTTAACCGTAATATTGGTGCTTGCACCGTTCTCCCCATTCTTACCACGAGGACCGGTTAAGCCGATAGAACCATCTTTGCCGTTTAACACAACAGATGAACCGTTTTTACCATTAGCACCTATTGAACCATCTACACCATCTTTACCATCACGACCAGCAACAATAGTACCGTTACCGTTAATGGTTACACCATCTTTGCCATCTGCACCTTTCACACCGATAGAGCCATCTTTGCCCTTCTCACCCACTTTTAAGTCATTTTTCAGGGCAAAAGTAACATTATGGTTATCCTTAGTAATATTGATGTTGCCATCTTTGTTGTTTAAATCAACCGTTTCAGTTGGCTTCACATTACTACTATTTGTACCGTTAGCGGTCAAATTCCAACCGGAATTTGCAATTTGCTGAACTTGGTATAACTGGCTACCATTAACTGCTTCTTTACTATCACTCGTTACATTACCGTCTGCCACATTGGTAATTTTATTACCACCGTTGTTTAAACCATCTTCGGTTAATGTCACATTTGATTTAGTTTCATCATTAGGATCTTTCTTCGTGATAGTAATACCATCTTTATGAATAACGGTTTTATCAGTCTCAGCAGTACCAAAAGTTGCACTATTTAAACCGAATAAGTCTTTTGCTAATGCCACAGTAATCGTACTGTTCACAATTTGAGTCATCACATTTTGACCGGCATCGAACTTATTCCAATCCGTATTATTTGTAGCACCTTTTACATCCACTTGCGTATTTAACTTCGCATTGTGAACTGTGCCGTTATTAGCACCGAATTTTAAGCCATCGTTAAGTGTCGCAACTTCTTCTGTTTTGCCATCCGGTTTTTCATAAACGATTCGGGTTTTGCTATTACCATCTTGACCGTCATTACCATCAAGACCTTTTGCTCCTTTTTCAACTTTAATGGTTGCATTACCATCTTTACCATCAGTACCGTTTTTACCGTTTACACCGTCAATACCTTTAAACACAATAGTCTCCGGTGTAATGCTAATGCCATCTTTACCGTTAGCACCATTCACACCGATTGAACCATCTTCACCCGGTTTTCCATCTTTACCTGCTTTACCTACAGTAATGTTGTTTGCTAAACCATAGTCGATAGTATTGTTGGTAACGGTTGTAACAATGTTCTTATCTGTTGAAGTGTACTTCACCGTTTCACCTAACTGAACATTATCAACATCCTTCAAGCCTTCACCACGATTATCTGCATCAATATTAAACCCGCCATTAACTTTGTTTGTTACGCTAGTGACATTTTGATTTGTAGCATAAAGCTGTGAACCATTAACGGCATCTTTAGAATTTGCATTTAAATCACCTTCTTTTACATTCGTGATTTTTACCGTATTCCCATCTTTATCGCCCACTTTAATATTATTACCATCGGCAGTAATTTTCGGACCATTGTTGATCGTAATGCCATCTTTAGTCACATTTGTGCCGCCAATAGTTACCGAACCAGTATCGGTTAAGTTGAGGTTTTTCGCTAAGTGAACCGTCAATGTTCCCTTACCATCTGCTTTCACATTAATATTACCTGCTGCAGATTGGAAATCATTTGATTGGTCTTTGCTCACTCCTTCGCCAACAATAGTGACTAAGCTGTTAAGCTTATGTTTGTTCTCAACTTCGTTGTTACCGGTAAAGCGTAAACCATCATTCAGGTTAGCAACTTCTTCTTTGTTACCTTTTTCATTAGTGTAAACAATACGGGTTGTTTGCTCGCCTGTTTTGCCATCTTTACCTGATGCACCATCTAAGCCAGGAGCACCTTTTTCAACGGTCATGGTTGCATTTGTACCACCTTTACCGTTAATGCCAATCTGACCTGGTGTGCCATCTTTACCCACAACAACAGTGCCATTGCCGTTAATAGTTACACCGTCTTTGCCATCAGCACCTTTCACACCAATAGAACCGTCTTTGCCGTCTTTACCTTTGCCAACAGACACTTCACCGGCTAATGCAATTTCTAAGGCTTTTTCAGCTGTGTTCGTAGTAACTGTTACACCATCTTTACCTTTAACTTGAATAGTTTTACCTAAATCTTGCTTAACTTCAGTTTTAGTATCGTCACTTAAACCAAAACCACCTGTCGTTGCATTCGTTAAGTTATTAACTGTCTCTTTTAAATCACCCACATTAACCGCATTGGTTGTAGTTGCATTCGCAAGATCTGTTTTTTTACCACTGGAGTCGGTTAAACCGCTTGATACATTGGTAATTTGATTATTACCATTATTTAAACCGCTTTCAGTTAAGCTCACGGTTTTATTTACATCAGTACCATTGGTAATGATAATGCCATCTTTATTGATAACGGTCTTATCATTAGTATCCGTTCCAAAGGTCGCATTCTCTAAAGCGGTCAAATTTTTCGATAATTTTACCGTTAGTGTATCTTTACCGTCTGAAACCACACCGATGTTATTCTCGGTCAAGTTTGCGAATGCTGCCCCACCTTTAATATTGGTTTGATTACCTAATGCTTGAGTGAATTTATTTCCATCAACAGCTTCACCTGTTGCAGAATAATCACCTGCATAAACCGTGCCCTTGGCAATCTCAGTCGCATTTTTAGTAATATTATTGGTATTATTAGTTACATTTTGATTAGTTGCATACAATTGACTACCATTAACAGCTTCTTTACTATCATTGGTTACATTACCGGCAGTCACATTCGTAATTTTCTTATCGCCAGCATTAATACCCGTAGTAGTAACACTTGGTCCACCTGTAATAGTTAAACCATCTTTAGTAACATTCGTACCACCAATGGTTACTGAACCACCGTCAGTCAAGTTAACATTTTTCGCCAATGCTACTGTAATGCTATCACCATTGATTTGGGTCATAATATTTTGACCTTTATCAAAGTTATCCCATTGCGTATTAGACTCAGCACCTTTTACATTCACTTGCGTATTTAATTTCGCATTATGAACTTCACCGCTATTAGCTCCAAATTTTAAGCCATCGTTAAGAGTCGCTACTTCCTCATTGCCATAAACAATACGGGTTTTAGAGTCGCCATCTTTGCCATCAACACCCGGAGCACCATTTTTAACAGTGATATTTGCAGTCGCCGATTTACCGTCTTTACCTACCGGACCAGTTAAACCGATAGTGCCGTTCGTACCATCTAAACCGATACCCGGCTTACCGTCTTTACCCCCAATAGCTAAGGTTGAATTTAATGCAAAATCAATGGTGTTATTGCTAACAGTAGTAACAATATTTTTATCAGTTGAGGTGTATGTAATTGTCTCACCTAATTTAACATTGTCAGGTTGAGTGAGCCCATTACCATAATTATCAGCAGTAATGTTAAATCCACCATCAACCTTATTAGTTAAATTTGTTACATTCTGATTGGTAGCATAAAGCTGTGAACCGTTAACTGCATCTTTAGAAGTATTACTAATTGTACCGTTTGATACATTCGTAATTTGCTTATTACCTGCATCAACGCCTGTATTAGTAATCTTCGGACCATTTTCAATGGTTAAACCACCATTATTAATAGTTGTGCCACCAATTGTAACCGAACCACTGTCAGTTAAATTTAAGGTATTATTTAAATTAACTTTTACTTTACCGTCCGAAGCAGTAGTATTAATGTTACTATTTCCACCCACAACATCTACAAACTCACCCAGTTTTTTATTAACGGTGTTGTTATCTTCTGCTTTTAACCCAAATCCTTTGGCAATCTCAGTCGCATTTTTGGTGATGTTTTGTGTATTATTTGCAATATTATTGGCATTATTCGTAATATTTTGGCTATTATTTGCGATATTTTTCGTATTATTTGCAATGGTATCTTTCGTTGCTTGAGAAAGATCAACCGTATAGTCCGTAATATTCGCATTGGTAGCATTTGGCTTTGAAGTTACACTGATCGCTGTCGAACCGTTAGTTACGGTTGCAGAGGTATCAGTATCTTTCGTAAAATCAGCAATTGCATCTGTAGTCAAAGCCACTTCGTAATTTGTTGTGTTAGCAGCCCCGGTAACAGGTTTAGGTGTCGCAGTAATATAGCTCTTGCCATTGGTTGCAACAGCACTTACCGTTGTGTTATAAGCATTTACGGTATAAACATCTGTGCCATTTTCTACTCCTTTAGTTACATTCACATTAGAGCCTGCTCTAACCTGTGTTTTAGCCGCCTTAATTGCATCGTGAATGTTATTTTTATTGGTATCGCCAATATTAGTAAACGTAAGCGTACCATTAGGGTTCAATACTGAATTGCCACCAAAGGTTGAATTAACTGAACTTGCAATATTACTCATCACTTCATTAGTTGCATAAAGTTGTGAGCCATTAATTGCATCAGTTGATGTTTTTGAAATTTCACCCGGTGCGACAAATTTAATTTGGCGAGCATTAGTAGAATTACCTATACTTACATAATCACCACTAATAATATTTTCATCACCAGCAAAACCACTGTAAGATAATTTGCCTACTGTTGCAGAATCAATAGCTTTTGCTGTTGCCGCCGTAGAATTCGCACCTAACACAACCGAACCTGTTGTGCCTACGCTCACATTTGAGCCTAATACAAAGGTATCAGTCGCAGTAACTGTGTTGTTATAACCCATTGCAGCAGAACGAGCCCCTGACACATTTACTGATGTACCGATAGCAATGGCGTTATCTGCATTTGTTGTTACAGCCGACGAACCAATCGCGGTTGCATTCACACCATCTGCCGTTGCCTTATAACCACCTGCAAATGCATTAGTAGAATTTGCTTTAGATTCTGCACCTACAGTTGTTGAATTTACGCCTAATGCTTCAGCAGAATAACCAACTGCAGTAGTATGCTCTAATTTTGCACGTGATTTAGCACCAACAGCGGTAGCTTCTTTTGCTGTAGTTGCTGTTGTTGCATTATCTTTTGTTCTAGTCTCGCCATTATCACCTGCGGTAGCTGCTACACCAATAGCGGTTGAGCCTTGACTTAATGCTTGGCTGTGCACACCCACAACTACTGCTCCATTACCGGTCGCGGCAGATTGGCGGTATTTTTTATTATTTGCATCAAAGAAACCTGTATCAAGTTGATAACCGGCATCCGCTGCACTACCGTGTGGTAAAGAATCATCGCCCCCGATTACAATCGCACCTACACCGGAAGCAAAAGAATCATTACCCAACGCCATAGCCTGACGGTTCACAGCTTCAGCACGAGAACCTAAAGCAATAGATTGATCACCCTGTGCAATAGTTTGATAACCGATTGCCACAGCACCGCTATTTAATGAATTGCGTGATGTATCGGAATTATTAAATACAGCTTGAGCTCGCGTACCAATTGCAATCGAATCATGACCATAAGCGTGAGAGTTAGTACCAATCGCTATAGTATCTTGTAATGCTTCACCTAAATTCTTATCAATTTTTGATGGCTTATAACCTGCCTCATTCGCATCTACTTTTTCTACATTATAATTTCTAAATCCTTGAGTACCAGCAGAATTACCAATGGCAATACTACCTTTAGCACCTACATTGCTGATATTCGTATTTGTACCAATCGCAATTGCATCAAGAGCTTTTGATTTTGCTTCATAACCCACACTAATTGCACCCCCAACGGTAGATTCTGTACGCGTACCAACAGCAATAGTATCATTCGCACTTGTTCTCGCTGTTGTACCCACCGCAATTGCTCGAACACCACCCGCTTGGGTTTTCGTACCATCTAAATTGGTGCTATCTGCATTACCTATAGCAATAGCAAAATCGCCATTTGCTACCGCATTTTTACCAATTGCAGATGAATTTTTCCCAATCGTATTTGATTCATCACCTAGAGAAAGAGAATAGTTCCCTTGTGCTTTAGATTTATGACCTATAGCTGTTGCATACTCCCCTGATGATTCTGACTCAAAACCGATAGCACTACCACCAGCTTTTGTTACATTAGATTTCGCCCCCACTGCAGTTGCATTAGCTTCGCTAACATTAGAATGGTAACCTAACGCAGTAGAATAATTCCCCTTTGATTTTGCTTCTTCACCAATAGCAGTTGCACCATTTTTAGTTGCTGTAGCATATGCACCAATACTAATCACTTTATCAGCAGATGAGGTTGCATTCCAACCAATACTGATTGCATTCGCTCCAGTAGTGTTAGAAACATTACCAAATGCAATTGCACCTGTACCATTAGCAACAGACTTCACACCAAATGCTATAGCACCATCACCAGTCGCCGTAGCATTAGTACTAAAGGCTACAGAATCTTTTGAATTTGCCTTAGTATTCGTACCTAAAGCAAATGCACTCTCAGCTGATTTAGCTGTATCCGCAACGATAAATTTACCTACTTCAGCTATGTTAGAAGCCTGCTCTTTAAACCCACCTGCATTCGCATTTGTACCGATAGCAAAGGCATTTTTACCATTCGTTTTAGCTTTAGTACCAATAGCGAAAGCATCATCACCATATGAATAAGTGTTATTCTCACCATCATAAGTACTCTTTCTAACTTCATTTTCATCTGTATTTATAGTGTGAGGTACACCTGAACCAATTGCAAAAGAACGAGTTCCAAGTGCTGTTGCAGAAGCACCTATCGCAAAGCTTGCTGTACTATTTGCCCAAGAAGTTGCCCCAATTGCCGCAGAATAGTCACCAATAGCTGCTTGATTGTCTCTGTGCTGCAAATGAGTTAAACCCAGCTGCACGAGAAGCAGCCCCCAATGCAACAGAACCAATCTCAAGTGATTGTGAATACGCACCAATTGCGATACCTAAACCGCCTGTAGAACTTGAATAATCACCAATAGCGATACCATTACTACCTTTTGTGTAACGAGATACAACATTTGTCTCTTTACCTAATGCAATACCTGTTGAGTGTCGATTATCATAGTTACCATTATTCACAGTATTTTTAGGATCAGAATATGATAAACTACCAGGGTTATAGTAGTTATAAGGATAAGTAAATACTCCCTCTCCCCCTTTTTCTTTTCCTGTAGTAACTGAACTACCCACAGAAGTCTCTTCAATATAAATCGCCGCCTCTGCTGAAACAGCAGATAATGCTAATACTGCCATACCACCGGTAAACAATGTGCTGTTTAATACATTTAAAAACAGATTCCCACCACGCTCATCTGTCGAAGAGGTAGACTTACCTTGTGAACGGGCAAGTTCAGACACAACTTCCATTTTTTGTGTCGTTCGGTTAAAAATAACCTTAAATATTTTATTCATAATTTAATCCCTTTAAGACATAAAAATAGCTTATTTCTATTAACTTAAGAAATAAGCTATTTTGTAAATAATTCGAAAACCGCACAATACTCCGAATAAACGCTTTGACAACCGCTTATATCATAAGAATACTTTCTTTTTCATTATACTAAATTTTGTACTATACGCCTAACTTTTTCACTTTATAATCTCAATAAATTTTTAATAACTTTATAAATTTCCCTTCCTAAAGCGTAAAATCAACAGCATATTCGCCAAAATTTACAATAAACTTTACTTTTGTATTATTTATCAGTGTTACCTAGCTATGCTCCAATGTTGAAGATGTAAACATTCTTAATAACACATAACCTAAAATCGCCGACACCGCCGAGCCTAATAAGATTCCCAAACGAGCTAATGCAGTAGTAACTTCCCCCGCTTCGCTTACATCAAAAGCAAGGCTTGCAATGAACATTGACATTGTAAAACCAATACCACATAGCACCGCAATAGCGAAAATTTGTTTGAAATTCACACCCTGCGGCAAACTTGCTAAACGGAATAATACCGCTAAGTAACTAAAGCCGAACACGCCAACGGTTTTACCGATAATCAAACCTAACGCAATACCTAATGGTAATGGTGAAGTGAGTTGTTCCATACCCATTCCGGCTAATGAAACGCCTGCATTCGCAAAGGCGAAGAAAGGTAAAATCATAAATGAGCACCAAGGCATTAGAATATGTTCTAACTCTTCTGCCGGGCGCTCGCCATTTTTACCTTTTAGCGGTACGCAGAAACCGATAATTACCCCGGCTAACGTGGCGTGAACCCCTGATTTTAAGACCGATGTCCATAACACTAAGCCAACCACTAAATAGGCACACAGTGAACTCACTTTGAAACGATTAAGCAAAATCAGCCCTATAATCGCAATACCTGCAATGGTTAAGGCTTGCACACTGATTTCTTGTGAATAGAACAAAGCAATAACAATAATTGCCCCTAAGTCATCAATAATGGCTAATGCCAATAAAAAGACTTTTAGAGCTAAAGGCACACGTGCACCGAGTAATGCCACAATGCCGACAGCAAAAGCAATATCAGTTGCCATTGGAATCGCCCAGCCTGAGTGATATTGTGGATAATCTTTATTAATGAACCAGAAAACCAACGCCGGCACAACCATTCCACCAATTGCCGCTACCGCAGGAAATATTGCGTTTCTTAAACTCGACAACGAGCCTTCAAATAGCTCTCTTTTCACTTCTAAACCGACCAACGTGAAGAAAATTGCCATTAATCCATCATTGATCCATAACAATAATGGCTTGGTTAAAGCAAAAGTACCAAACTGAAAACTAACATTGGTTTGTAAGAAGTCAAAATAAGTATCACTGAGCGATGAGTTAGCTAAGATGATTGCCGCAAACGCAAAAATCAGCAACAAAATTCCCCCAGCTGCTTCCGATTTTAAAAGTAAAAGTAATCTTCCCACTTAAATTCTCCTATTCATTGATTTATACATTTTCCATACAATTTATCTTTTACCAAAGATTTCCGTAAGATCAAATAGAAAATTTGATAAACTAGAGATATGTTACATTTCAACAATCTGTTTGAATATAATTTCATCAAAAATGTTAGGGATTTGTTATGAGCAATGAATGGTTCTATTGGGCATCAATTTCCGCTGTTTTTGCCGCCCTCACAGCAATTTTTGCTAAAGTGGGTTTGCAAAATATGAATTCCGATTTTGCCACTTTTATTCGCACTATTGTTATCATCATTGCGTTAATTGCCTTTCTTACCTACACAGGCAAATGGCAGCCTGTGCAGCATATAACCGCTAAGAACTGGTTATTTCTTATTCTCTCAGGCATCGCAACAGGTATTTCTTGGCTGGCTTATTTTAAAGCTCTCCAGATGGGAAATGCCTCTCAAGTAGCACCTGTTGATAAATTCAGCCTTGTGCTGGTTACTCTTTTTGCGGTGATATTTCTTGGCGAACGCCCAAGCGGGCAAGAGTGGGCGGGCATTGGGCTGATTTCAGCAGGCGTGCTGTTGCTCGCATTTAAACGCTAACCTACAAGCGGTCATTTTTATGGAAAATTTTGCAAATCCAATCCCCTACATCGAAATTGCTTTTATTCATCGGCAAGCCGTTTTGCCGAATGATTTTGACTTTCCGTCAATGCCTGAAAATTTAAATAAAAAGCAAATTCAGAAATGGCAGAGCCGCCGTGCGGCTCATTTTTTACTTACCGAACTGTTTAAAAAATATGATTTGGATTTGAGGTTGTTAGACCATATTCAACACACTAAAAGCGGCAGACCTTTTGTCAATTCAGAACAGATTGATTTTAATATCAGCCATTCGGGCGATTGGATAGCGGTCATTTTTTCGCATTTTTTTGCAAAATTGGCAGTAGGCATTGATATTGAACACCCACAGAAAGAAAGGCGTTATGCAGATCTTATTCGCCACTATGCAAATGTGGAGGAACAAGCGATGTTATTAGATGAACATTGCCCGTTGCTGAATAACCTTTCGCAACGTTTTTATCTCAGCTGGTGCTTGCGAGAAGCAATTTTAAAATCGCAAGGCGTGGGGATTGTGAAATTGTCGGAAGTAAGGCATCTTCCGCTTGAAAAACGGATTTTTTCTGCTCACTGCCCGAAAGGTAAATTGCATTTTGTCAGTGAATTGCCGTTCTATTTAAGCTACTTCTATCAGCAACCGGAAAATATGCTATTATCTGAGCCTTTGTTATACCATTGGCACAATGGGCTGCTCCAGCCCGTTGAATGCCAGTCGCTTGTTTATGATGTTAATTAAGGACAATGAATGCCTAAAAAATCTTTAGAAGAACACCACTCCACGTTTGGCAAAATGGCGTCAGAAATTTTTCAATGGGTGCTGAATGCCTCTTTACTTGTTGCCGGCATTTTGCTCTCTTATTCCCTTTTTGCTGAAGCCTATTCTCTGTATGAGTTATTACTGGGTAACAGCGAGAAATTCCAAGTGGTTGAACATATTGTGATTTTCTTTCTCTATTTTGAGTTTCTCGCCTTAATTGTGAAATATTTTAAATCGAACTACCATTTCCCATTGCGATATTTTCTGTATATCGGCATTACCGCAATGGTGAGATTGATTATTGTCGATCACTCAAATGCAATGCATACGCTACTTTTCTCTCTTTCTATTTTAGTAATGATTGTTGCATTGTATCTTGTACATAGCGATCGTTTACAAAGAAGCTAGGGGGCAAAATGAACCAATATCAATATGAAGATTTGCAGATTGTAAACAAAGAGACCGTTTACAAAGGGCATTTTGAACTACAAAAAATCACTTTCCGCCACAAGCTCTTTTCCGGTGAAATGAGCGGCGATGTGGTGCGTGAATTACTCATTAAAGGCGAAGCAGCCGCACTTATTGCTTATGATCCCAAACTGGATAATGTAGTGCTGGTTGAGCAAGTGCGTATTGGGGCTTATGACTCTTCCCAGAAAAAATCGCCTTGGTTATTAGAATTAGTCGCTGGTATGGTTGATAAAGGCAATGAAGAACCCGCTGAAGTCGCTATTCGGGAAGCAAAAGAAGAAGCAGGCTTAGAAGTAAGCGAAGTACAACACGCCCTTAGCGTATGGGACAGCCCCGGCGGACAGCTTGAGCGTTTACATTTATTTCTTGGCTTGATTGATAGCAGTAAAGTCAAATCAGGCGAAGTTCACGGTTTATTAGAAGAAGAAAATGAGGATATTTTAGTCCACGTTGTCAGCCGTGAGCAGGCTTATCAATGGGTTGAGGAAGGTAAAATTGATAATGTGATTGCAGTTATCGGGTTGCAATGGTTGCAGTTGAATTATAAGAAATATATCGTTTAATCAATACGTTAACATTTTATAAGGGCAAATCATTATTTGCCCTTATTTTCTTATGGTTAAAACACCTTCTCTACCGTTAAAAATACTTCTTTATTACTGCGAGAGTAAAAATCTGCAATATTGCTGTCTATTTTTTGGTAGCGGAAATTTAACTTCGGCACAATACCGTTCCAATGCCAGTTTTGATTCCAAACTGCAACATTCGCCTGGTATTCTTTATCTTGTCGTTTGTAGTCCAATAAATAGTGTTTATCCGCAAAATAGCGTTTGCCATAGCCCACACTTGCAGAGCTTGACCAGCGTTGCGTTTGGTGAATTACCCCAATAGTTGCCAACCATTTATTAGAAGATTGAGCTTTTTCGCGTGCAATTTCACGGTTTGCCATTACATTTGCAAAAAATCGCCAATTTTTGACCGCTTGCCATTGTGTTCCAACCGTTACTTGATTGCGATAACTGTTATAATACTCAGCGGTGGCAGTATCAAAATAGCGTTTCTGTGTATGACTGAATGAACCGGACACTATCCCTCGCTCCAAGAGTTTCATTACATTAACCCTGCCACCAAATTGATAATTGTCGCGTGAACTCCCTAGCCAATTTTGTTCAATAAATGGTGATAAACCTATACGGTAAGTAGCTTTTCTATAGCTATAGCTCGGTGTAATTGACAACACTTGCTCGCTGTAATCCTGATTATTCCAATAATACACACCGTTATAAGCCAAATCTGCTCCAATAAAGTGATTGCCACTTACATTTTGCATTTTGCTTAGCCCAACGCCATATCTAAATCCTTTAGCGGATTGAGGCAAACTTTCCTCAGCTTTATGGAAAATTCGCCCATTTATGTTCACGATCGGCGAAGATGCTGCATTATTCACATTATTGGTTTGCGTATATTACAGATAGAAATCAGGCTTCCACTGTTCCTCTTCCGCCATTTGCTCCAATGCATTATTTATGGTCGCGTGTAAATTATGTGGAGCAGTTGTTTTCAGTTGCTCAAATTCTTTCTGAGCCTCTCGGTAGCGGAAATCTTCTTTTAGAATTAGGGCTAAATCAAATCGAGGATAAATAAAAGAAGGTTGTTTCTTGAGCAATTGTTGATAGTAAAAAATTGCCGAGCGATGATCTTTTTTAGCATACGCTAACGCCGCTGAAGCATAATCCAGTAGAAGCGGATCTGCTTGCTGTTGCATTGAATACGCTGTCAGTAATATTTCAAGCTTTTCCCAATTTTGCGTTAAGATCGCTTGGTTAATTTGTTGTTCTACACTTTCTGTTACTTGTTCATCAGGCAAGTAAGCGGTCGATTTTTGCGTGTTTTTTACAATTTTTTGTTCAAATTCAACCGCTTGTCTGTCGTGATTAAACTCTTTCTGATCTTGGTCAAATTCAACAATTGTTTCCGCTTTCACCAATGGTGAGAAAAGGAGTAATAGCAGTAATTTTTTATTCATAATCTAGAAAGAAATGCCGTTTAATTTAAACGTAAACGGCATTTGTGAGTAAAGGAGAATTATTAAATAGTATTAATAAATTTTAGTTAGCTTTAGTTCCACTAATACCAAAACTATGTGTTCTTCCATCGTCTTGGATATCTACTTTACCACCAATTTCTTCTGCATTAGGTCCAAAAAATTGAACTTCATATCTACCGCTTTGAGTATGCTCTCCCTTACGATGATGTGCAGTGGAAGAAATCAAACCTTTATCTATGTTACCTTTATCCAAGTCAATAGTACCATCCAATGTATTAATTATTTGACCTGAACCTGTACGCTCAGAAAAATTAACTTCATAAGTTAAGTTACCTGCATAAATACCTTCATCCCCGTGAGCATCAAAGGCTTTTCCATTATAAGTAGCTTTGCCTTCAGAAGGTAATTTTTCTGTATTTAAGCCTTTTACTTCAACAATTGAATTAACATTGCTTAAATCATCTCCTGTTTTAACTATTTGAGCTTTCACAACAGAATATTTCTGATTATAGAGACTACCGTAAGTCTCTTTTTTACCACCATCTTCCTTAATAACAGGAATTTCACTTAACCCAATCTGTTTATTATCAACTCCACCTTTGGCATCAATAATTTTTTGCTCTTCTGACTTCTCTTTCTCTGCTTTTTCCTTAGCTAAACGCTCTGCTTCCGCCTTCGCTTTTTCTGCTTCTTTCGCCAAACGTTCTGCTTCAGCTTTCGCTTTTTCTGCTTTTTCTTGTGCTAAACGTTCCGCTTCTGTTTTTGCTTTTTCTGCCTCTTCCTTCGCTAAACGTTCTGCTTCCATTTTTGCCTTTTCTGCTTCTTTTGCCAAACGCTCTGCTTCAGCTTTCGCCTTTTCTGCTTTTTCTTGTGCTAAACGTTCCGCTTCTGTTTTTGCTTTTTCTACCTTTTCCTTCGCTAAACGTTCTGCTTCCATTTTCGCTTTTTCTGCTTCTTTTGCCAAACGCTCTGCTTCAGCCTTCGCTTTTTCTGCTTTTTCTTGTGCTAAACGTTCCGCTTCTGTTTTTGCTTTTTCTGCCTCTTTTGCCAGACTTTCTGCTTTTTCTTTTGCTTTTTCAGCTTGTTTCTTCAAGCGTTCCGCTTCCACTTTTGCTGTATCAGCTTTATCTTTTAGCTGTTGCTTTTGTTCCGTAATCTTCTGCTCAGGCGATTTATGATTTGAACCACTACCTGAACCACTGCTACCACAAGCTGTTAAACCAATTAAGATCAAACTTGCTAAGGTTAATTTTTTAATACTCATAATTTGTTCCCTTTAATTAAACAAAAATTTAACAAAAATAACTTTCAGTTATATAGAATAACCATAAGTTATATTATAAACCCAAAAATACATTTCCATATAAAAAATAATGTTTTTTAGACATCTGGTACAATGAGTTTAAATAGGGTAATTCACTTAAAAATATGCTATCACGCTTAGCCCAAACACATCAGCGATACTGTGGGCTACCCAAAACGGAAATAGATTTTTCTCTTTTGAGCGGGAGTAGAGGAGATAAATAATTAAACCAAGCCAAATTCCTAATCCTAAGGCGGTTTCTAATCCTTGATATGTGTGAAAACTGACACGAATAATAAGTGAGTAAAGTACCGCCCACTTCAAATAATTAGGCTTAACCGCAAGGCAGATACCTAGAAAAAATATCTCTTCATAAAAGCCATTCAGTATGGCATACAATACCGTTGAAAATCGAACCTCTCTTAATACATTTAAAAATGAGACAGAATTATCAGAAACGTAAAATCCATAAATTACCGCATAATAAAGATCCATTGCGAGTGATAGTAAGATAAATAACCCAACACCTTGTAAAACCGATTTTAAAGATGGCTCAATATGCCATTGGCTAAAGTTAAAATTCCGCCATTTTAAATAGCAAAATGCAGCTATTAATAATCCAAGTTGGGTTATAAATGCTTGATAATTTTGTGCATTCGAAAAAGTTAAACTCTCTTCTAACGTAACTGTTTCTTGACTTAGCAATAAATATTGTGAAAAAGAAGTATAAATTGCTAATCCGAAAAAGATGATGGTTAGAACAACGAGATCCAATATATTTAAGTACGCTCTTTTCATTTTTTTCTTGTTCTCCTTTGTAAATTTTTCATAAAAAAAGACCGCTTGTTAAGCAATCAGCCTTATCATCAACGCCTATTAATGCCTTTATATACCTAATAAGAGGTAATTATCGTCCTTAAGATTTTATTAGTCAAAAATAGAAACATTAAAAAAAGTATGGATATTATACATTCAATACGCTAATTATGAAAAACTTCAAAATTTAGCTTACTTTTTTTCAAAAATGTGGCATAAACCACATTTTTCATTTTCGCTTACTGGTAAAATTTAGTGAGTTAAAATTTATGAAAATTTGAATAGGCACATAAGAATGAGCGAACAGTTTGAGTTGCCGAAAAATGGCACAGTTCGGTTATTGCAGATAACCGATCCGCATCTCTTTTCTCACACAGAGGAAACTCTGCTCAATGTTAAAACGGTTAAAAGTTTCTCAGCGGTCATTGAGCAGATACAAAAACAAATTGAGCAAACGCAACAAGGTTTTGATTTAGTTCTTTCAACGGGGGATTTAATTCAAGATCATAATATCGCTGGCTATCACTATTTTGCTCAGCTGACCGAGCCCTTGAAAACGCCAATTGTTTGGTTAGAGGGTAATCACGATGTTCAGCCAAATATGACCGAAATTTTGGGTGAATATTCACATATCTTGCCACATAAGCAAATTTTAATCGGCGAGAAATGGCAGCTTCTTCTATTAAATACACAAGTTGCCGGTATGCCTTATGGTGAACTTTGTTACCATCAGCTGAAATGGTTAGAAGCAAAATTGAATGAATACCCGGAACGTTTTACTTTAATCGCATTGCATCACAATATTCTGCCAACAAATTCCGCTTGGCTTGATCAGCACAGCCTAAAAAATAGTGATGAATTAGCAAAAATTTTACAGCCGTTTAATAATATCAAAGGGATTGTACACGGACATATTCATCAACAGGTAGATGATATTTGGAATGGTATTCCTATTTACGCAACGCCTTCAACTTGCATCCAATTCAAGCCGAATTGTGATCAGTTTACCTTAGATTTATTGCCTCAAGGCTGGCGAGAAATTATACTCCACGAAAATGGTGCGATAGAAACCACCGTCAAGCGGTTAAATTCCAATGATTTTTTACCAAATCTAAATGCTCTTGGTTACTAGCGAGTTGGGCAAATTGCAATTTGCCCCTACGGATAAAAAAATAGCCCTCAATGTTGATTTGAGGGCTATTTTCTTTTCAGAAGTTATTTTTTCTCTTCTGTTTTTTTCATTAAGTCATCAGGGATAAAGCCTTTTTGAACCGCTTCCATATGTGGAAGATTGTGAGCGATCCCTTTGTGGCAGTCGATACAGGTTTTATTTTGCTCTTGTGCCAATGCGTGCATTTGCTGTGCCACTGTTTTTTGTTGAGTGAAATCCATATCTTCAAAGTTATGGCAATTACGACACTCTTGTGAATTGTTCGCTTTCAAACGCTCCCATTCACGAGCTGCCATTTCACCACGATGTGCTTCAAATTTCTCTTTGGTATCCACTTTACCGGTGTAGTGAGCATATACTTCTTTAGCTGCAATAATTTTACGTTTCCATTTCGGGAAAAATTCGTGTGGAACGTGGCAGTCTGAACAAATCGCTTTCACACCACTACGGTTTGAGTAGTGAGCAGAGGCACGATATTCAGGCACAACATCATTCATATGACAGCTTGAACAAAATTCTTCGGTATTGGTATAAGCAAGCCCAGCATTAAAACCACTCCACGCAAAAATACCACCTAATGCAGAAAGTAGAATTACTAAGCCAATTGCCATTCTACTTGGGCGACGTAACCAGTTAAAAAATCTTCTTATCATTGCTTACTCCTTATTTACCTTGCGTTTGTCGTACAGACTCAAATTTATTTTGAACAATCGGGTTTACGTTTGTTTGTTGCACGTGGCATTGTAAACAGAAGTAACGACTTGGCGATTCAGTTTGGAGTGCCTTACCATCACGGTTAGTAAAGTGGCTCTTCGGTAATGGTGTTGCACCTGTTACTTTTGAAGGCTCAACTGCGTGGCACGCCAAACATTGGTTCACATTTTTACTCACTTGTAAGCCACGAATGCTATGTGGAACAAGTGGTGGTTGGAATGGGAAAGTGGTTGGAATATTTCCTACATCTTTTTGTGGGTTATGAAACCCGGGGGCAACACTTTCAGTTGTATCATCAATAGAGCCTGACAACTTCGGTGCTTCTGCCATTGCAAAGCCGGTCATTGCGGCTAAAATTAGGGCAAGATATTTTCTCATTTGAGGTTCACTCCATTAAAATGCTTGTTTTCAAACAAGGCTAAAATTTAAATATTCTTTACATCAATACTGCCTTGAAAACGTGTTCCAAAGGCAAAAACTTTTTCGGCACAAACGTCAATACAACGTCCGCAGGTAATGCAATCTTTCGATAAAATAACCGTGCTATCTTCCGGTTTACCGTGTAACGGCACACGAAGTACTTGTGGCTCAGGGCAGACGTTGTAACAATCCATACAATTATCACAACGATTACGATCAAGTACCTTAACCTTCATCAGGCTTTTTGCCCCAATCAACGCATAAGTTGCACCAATCGGGCAAAGGTGTCCACACCAGCCGTGTTCAACCACTAATAAGTCGAATAAGAACACCACTAACACCAACCAAAGTGTTGCTCCTAAACCAAACACAAATACTCGACCTAATGCTGCTACAGGGTTAATCCACTCCCATAATAGCGTGCCGGAAATCGCACTACCGATTAAAATCACGGCTAAAATGATATAGCGTAAACCGCGTGGTAATTTTGCACTTTGGCGAATCCCTAATTTACGTCTTAGCCAAGCAGCTGCATCAGTTACCATATTCATCGGACAAACCCAGCTACAAAACAGTTTGCTACCGACAATCGCATAGAATACAACAATAATTAATGCCCCAATCAGCACCGTCCATTCAGGTTGATATCCTGTTGCCAGCACTTGTGCGGTCATTAGCGGATCTGTCATCGGTACGGTATCGAGCAATAAACTGCCACTGTAGTTACCTTTTAAAATCCAAAAATTCCAAAGCGGACCACTCATAAACATTAAAATAATGCCAAGCTGAGTTAATCGTCTTAAAATCAAGAACCGATAAGCGTGCCACCAACCTAATTTCTGACGAGCTTCTAAGCCGGCATCTCTTGGTGAATTTGCTGCCATTATTTCACCCCCTTCAGATTTAAGTCTAAGTCAGGGAAATGCTCAGGTGCTTCAACCGTCGTTGAATTTGGCACATAATCCTGAGTTGCACGGCTTGGCGTTGCAACTCTTGCACCCGGCTTAACTTCCATATGTTGATAAACCGGCTCGTGTAAACCTTCCGGCATTCTCGCATCGTAAGCTGGGCGTAAACCGTCCGGGTGTACATCTTCAATCAAAGATTTACCCGCATTTTGTTTTTCTTGCCAGCCTAAACGGTAATGACGACCAAGTAATCCTTTCGCTAAATCCATCGGTAATACTTTAATAGCCGCTTCTTCTAATACGCAAGCCTGTTCACATTTGCCACAACCTGTGCAAGCATCCGAATGCACGGTTGGAATTAATTTTGCGTGGATGGAGGTTCTGTCGTTATGTATTTTTTCAAGTGTAATCGCTTTATCAATTAAAGGACAAACTCGATAGCACACATCACAACGCAAACCTTGCCAGTTCAAGCAAGTTTCGTGGTCTAGCAATACGGCTAATCCCATTCTTGCATCATCAATATCTTTAAGCTCTTCGCTCAAAGCTCCGGTCGGACACGCCTTCATACACGGAATATCGACACACATTTCGCACGGTTTATCACGAGCAATGAAATATGGTGTGCCGGCTTCCACAGGAGAAATTAATGACGCTAAATGCAGCATATCGTAAGGACACGCCTGAACACACTGCCCACAACGGGTACAAGCACTTAAGAAATCTTGCTCTGCCAATGCTCCCGGTGGACGTAATGCTACACCTTGACGAGCAAAACTTTGCTGTTGTTGCAGCCCTAAAATCACCCCAACACCACACACACCTGCTGCGGTGCGGGTAACATTTTTTAAGAACTGACGGCGATTTGGATCCATTTTCATTGAGGGTTCCTCTTAATTCAAGCGGTTGGTTTTCGACAATTTTTTGCAAATTTGACGATTTCTGTAGGGGCTAATTGCAATTAGCCCCTACGCTAAACTTGAAATTTTGCAAATTTTTATGAAAATTTAACCGCTTGTGATGGACAAATAATAATTTGCCCCTACGGGGTATAATGTCGGGCGAAAGAATTCGCCCATTCACATTAAGCCTTAACCACTTTAACCGCACATTTTTTGAAGTCGGTCTCAAATGAAATTGGGTCTGTTGCATCAAGGGTTACTTTGTTAATTAACTGACCTGCATCGAAGAAGGTTGAGTAAATTAACCCTTGTGGACATTTATTACGACCACGCGTATCTAAGTTCGATACATACTCACCACGACGAGAAATCACTTTTACCTTGTCGCCATGACGTAAACCACGTTTTTTCGCATCTTCCGGGTGCATCCACACAAGATTGGTTGGGAATGCTTTGTGAAGTTCTGGAACACGACGGGTCATTGTGCCTGTGTGCCAGTGTTCAAGCACACGACCGGTACAGAACCATAAATCGTATTCTTCATCCGGTGCTTCCGCAGGAGCTTCATAAGGCACACCTAAAATAATCGCTTTACCATCCGGCTGACCATAGAAGTTCACGCCTTCGCCTGCTTTTACATACGGGTCATAGCCTTCACGGTAACGCCATAAGGTTTCTTTGTATTCGCCTGTTTTTTCGTCTTTCACTACAGGCCAACGTAAACCACGTACTTTATGGTACGTCTCGAAGTCTGCCAAGTCGTGTCCGTGTCCGCGTCCAAATTGAGCATACTCTTCAAATAGCCCTTTTTGAATGTAGTAACCGAAGTGATCTGCTTCATCGTTCATATAGCCCGGAATATTGGTTGGCACTTGGTAGCTATCTACTTTACCGTTGGTGTAAAGGATTTCGTATAACGTTTTGCCACGTAATTCAGGGGCTTTAGCAAGTAACTCTTCCGGCCATACTTCTTCTACTTTGAAATATTTAGAGAATTCTACAAGTTGCCAAGTATCAGAACGTGCATTTGCCGGTCCTTTCACTTGCTGACGCCAGAATTGGGTGCGGCGTTCTGCATTACCGTAAGCACCTTCTTTTTCTACCCACATACAGGTTGGAAGAATTAGGTCTGCCGCAACGGCTGAAACTGATGGGTACGGATCTGAAACCACAATAAAGGTTTCAGGATTACGCCAGCCCGGGAAGATCTCTTCGTTGATATTTGGACCACCCTGCATATTGTTCGTACACATCTGCCATAAGAATTTCATTTTGCCATCTTTTAATGCACGGCTTTGTGCAGTAGCGTGATAGCCCGGCACATCCGGAATTGCACCTGCCGGCAATTTCCACGCTTTCTCAACAATTTCACGATGTTTAGGGTTTGTTACCACCATATCTGCCGGTAAACGATGGATAAATGTACCTACTTCACGAGCTGTACCACAAGCAGATGGCTGACCGGTTAAAGAGAATGGTCCGCAACCTTCTAATGCAATCTTGCCTGTTAATAAGTGTACGTTATACATCATATGGTTTACCCATACACCACGAGTGTGCTGGTTGAAACCCATTGTCCAGAATGAAACAATTTTTCTGTTTGGATCAGCATACATTTCCGCTAAGGCTTGTAACTGCTCTTTCGGCACACCCGAAATACGGTGAGCTTCATCTAATGTATAGGGTGCAACGATTTTCTTAAATTCTTCAAAATCGCTGTCATACATTTTGCCCGCCGTTTTAGCGTTAGTATTTTGCTGTAATTTATGTTCAGGACGTAAACCATAACCGATATTGGTTTCACCACGTTTGAATTTAGTGTGTTTATTTACGAAATCCCAATTTACTTTATCGTTTTGGATAATATAGTTAGCGATGTAGTTTAAAATTGCTAAGTCTGAGTGTGGTTTAAAGATAATCGGCGTATCTGCTAACTCAAATGAACGATGCTCGTAAGTAGACATCACTACTACACGCACGTTGTCATTTGATAAGCGACGATCTGATAAACGGCTCCATAAAATCGGGTGCATTTCCGCCATATTTGAACCCCAAAGCACAAACGCATCGGTTTTTTCAATATCGTTATAGCAACCCATCGGTTCATCCATACCGAAAGTACGCATAAAGGCAACTGCAGCTGATGCCATACAGTGGCGTGCGTTCGGGTCAATCGTATTAGAACGGAAACCACCTTTCCAAAGTTTAACTTTTGCGTAACCTTCGAAAATGGTTGTTTGACCTGATGAGAACATACCTACTGCATTCGGACCATCACTTTTAATAGTAGCTTTGATTTTATCTGCCATTACCGTAAATGCTTGTTCCCAAGAAACCGGCGTGAAATCGCCGTTCTTATCAAATTTACCGTCTTTCATACGAAGCATAGGTTCTTGCATACGGTCTGCACCGTACATCATTTTTGATAAGAAATAACCTTTAATACAGTTTAAACCGCGATTTACTTCTGCATCCGGGTCGCCTTGTGTCGCAACCACTTTGCCATCTTTTGTACCCACAAGTACACTACAACCTGTACCGCAATAACGGCAAGGGGCTTTATCCCAACGAATACCGCTATCATCAGCTTGAACGTTTTTCACAGGAATCATAATCCCTGCCGCAGCAGCTGCAGCTACCGCTGCATTTGCTTTCATAAAATCTCTACGATTGAGTTCCATAATACTGTCCCACGTTTGCTTCAAAAATAACTTGTTACTGTTCATCGATATAGTTTGAGATTAAAGAGACCACAATCACACCTTTAATATCTCTTACTTGATCGATACGATCTGAAAGGGCTAAATGCACATCGCTTTCGATCGTTACGACTAATTTGCCTTCTTCCGGTTTTTCCCCGTGAATTTCGGTATACGGAATATTCAGAATCTCGGCTTTAACGTCTTCCAATTTTTCCGGCTTTGCTTGTACCACTAAACTACAAACATACCAGTTTTCGTTTTCAGATAATTTTTCACTCATACTTCATTTACTTGTTGAATATGGATGGCACTTGTCGGACAAATACTCAAACAAGCCCCACAACCGTTACAGCTTTCTAAATTTAATACCATTTGAGCAATACCGCCTAAACTTGGGCGGAAGCGGATCACTCGCATTTCACAACTGTCGCCACAACTTCGGCATTCTGTTCCTAGTTTCAATAAGCAACTGTCTTGAATTTCAATTTTATGGCTCCAAGCCTGCTCCGAAACAACTCGGAAAACATCGGCTTCGCAAGATTGCACACACTTTTCACAAAACGTGCACTCGCCTTTACTAAAATCAATTTCAGGATAACCGCCCGCCCCTTTTATAATAATGTTTGTTTCACAAGCCTTAATGCAGTTATCACAAGCGGTGCATTTTTCTAAAAAATTTGCTAAATTAGCCCACGGTGGACGAATTGGTTCATAACCTTGCCGGCTGACTTTTTCACTTTTTAGTGAATCCAAAAATTGCCCTTGTAAAAAGCTACGGCGAGGAAGTGATTGATTAGGACTATTGGTCAAGAAAACACCATTTTTAATGCCATTATCATAGGTTAAATTATCCAATGTTCATTGGTTATCGTTCATTCCTCAAATGGGGTATTTGCTTAAGTATTCACCAAAAAATTGATTTCCATCAAATAAATTTTCATTGAGCTCATCTACCAACTACGCAAAAGATAAAAAGGTAAAAATAATGAAACATCTCATTATCTACGCTCATCCAAACCCGAACAGTTTTAACCACGCAATTTTAGAAAAAGCGGTTGAAGCCTCACCAAATAATGTGATAGTGCGAGATCTCTATCAGTTTAATTTTCAACCTAATTTAAGTTGGCAGGAATTTCGCCAAAGCATTTCGCATCAATACGCCGAAGATTTAGCAAAAGAGCACCAATATTGGCGAGAGGCGGATGTTATCACCTTGATTTATCCGCTTTGGTGGATGGGTTTTCCGGCAATTTTAAAAGGCTATTTAGATCGGGTTTTAAGTTATGACTTTGCCTATCGTAACGGCGACATTGAAAGCATCGGCTTGCTTACAGACAAGAAAATGCAACAATTTGTTACGCTTGGCAATCCGAATGAAAAATATGAAAGAAAAGGCTTTCTGGCTGCCTTTGAACACACTTTGGGGAAAGGGTTATTTGAATTCTGCGGCATTGAATATGTAAAAATGCACTTTTTCGGTGAAATTGGCTTAAAAAGTACAAATTACGCAGCGATTTTGCAAAAAGTTACAAAATCTTGCGAAGAAATATTAAAATAAATTAGTAAAAAAATCTAAAAAATTGACCGCTTGCAGGCTGATTTGAGCCTTACAAGCGGTCGAATTTCAAAGAAATTTTGCCAATTGTTTAATCAATCGGCGGAACGTAAGTGCCGTTCACAATGGAATCTTTAATGCGATCTGCCTCTGCCAACACCTGACCTAACAACGCTTTCACGTTCTCGAGGGTGGCAATCGGGCTTAAGGTCGTCATTTTTAACGATTGATTATTGCCGACTTTGGTTACGCCAATATTCGCCTCACCACGAGCAAACAGCTCATCAGCCACGTTTTGGTTCAATGTATCCACAAATTCTGCCGGATAGCCTTTCGGCACAACACGGAACAGCACCGAGGCAAATTGTGCCGGCACTAGCATTTCCAAGCCTTCGGTTGCGGTGATGTAAGCCTCAACCTCTTTGGATAAATACACACCGTGGTCAATCATTGAGGCATAAAGATCTTCGCCCAACGCCTCTACTGTAAACCACAATTTCAACGCATCAAAACGGCGGGTAGTTTGCAATGATTTCGCCACCAAGTTAGGCACACCGTGTTCTTCATCATATTCTGAGTTGAGGTAATCTGCTTTGTAATCAATAAAGCGATAGTTCGCTTGATCTTTTAACAAGAATGCCCCACACGAAATCGATTGGAAGAAATGCTTGTGGAAATCGAGCGTGATTGAGTCTGTTAATTCGATGCCGTCTAAGAAATGACGGAAATCTTTCGATAATAATAACGCTCCGCCCCAAGCGGCATCAACGTGTAACCACGCTTGGTATTCGTCCGCCAATTTGCGGATCGCTTTCAAGTCATCAATCGCACCGGCATCGGTTGTACCTGCGGTCGCCACGATGCAAGCCACGATTTTGCCATCAGCTTTCAAGGCGGCTAAGGTTTTGGCTAACGCCTCTAAATCCATTTGAGCATTGGTATTTGATGGAACAGTTACTACCGATTGGAAGCCCATTCCCATCATCGCCATATTTTTCTGTACCGAGAAGTGGGCATTCTCCGAGCAAACCACTTTCACGTTTTTCATTGCTTCGGCAGGAATCCCGTTCACTTGTACCGACCATTCAGAGCCGTCTTCGTTTTTCCAACGGTTCGCAATCGCCCAATCACGAGCAAGTAACACGCCCATTAAATTCGACTGCGTACCGCCAGAAGTAAACACTCCAGCAGTACCTTCGCCATAGCCGACTTTTTGGCGTAACCAGTCAATTAAATGCTCTTCCATAATCGACCCAGCCGGGCTTTGATCCCAAGAGTCCATTGATTGGTTCGTCGCATTAATCAACACTTCAGCAATTTGGCTGGTAACCATTGTCGGGCAATGTAAGTGAGCCAAAGAGTGTGGATGGTGAACTTTAAGGCTTGGGTTGAGGAAAATCTCCACTAAATGCTCAAGGGATTTTTGCACCCCCACGCCCTCTTTAGTAGGCTTGAAGCCGTCAATCAAGGCTCGCATTTGCTTGATCGAACCGCCGGTGTACATTTTTTCATTTTTTAACCAATTTGATACCGCTTGCACCGCATTGTTCATTGCGGTTTCATAATCTGCAATGGATTGTGGATCGCTACAAAATAGCGATTGTCTGTGTTTTTCTAAATTTAACATCGTATTTCTTCCTTTGGGGTTAAATCCAATTTTCTAAACGTAGCCCTTCGACACGTTCAAATTCTTTTAAATTGTTAGTTACAACAATCAAACCTTCACTACGAGCGTGGGCAGCAATATGAATATCGTTTTCACCAATCAATTTACCCTGTTTAGCAAGATTGGCTTTGATATTTCCGAAATGTGCCGCACTTTTAAGTTGATAATCTAAAATAGTTAAACGAGAGAGGAAGTCTTCAATCACCGCCAGATTTCGTGTAGGAAATTCGCTTTTTTCAGCACCATAATAAAGTTCGGCTGCGGTAATACTACTAACACACATTCTGCCCGCATTTTGATTAAATCGATGTAAGACTTCAATAGGACGCCGCTTAATGATGTAAATAACGATGTTGGTATCTAGCATATATTTCAACATTAGAAATCCTCACGTTCAGGCTGTAGTGTAATTTCTCTCTCTGCCATAAAATCATCGCTGACAGTATTATTACTTAGGAAAAAACTATCCCAGCTCTGATTTATTGGCGATAAAATTCGCTCGTTACCTACTACTCTCACAGCGATTTTTTTTACATCACTCTCAAAGCGAACCTCTGCAGGTAATCGTACAGCTTGGCTACGGTTAGTCATAAAAATGGACGCTTCAATCATATTGCTCTCCTTTCAAAGGTATATGGCAACAGTATATCCCAATTTAACGAGATTCAATAGTAAAAAGGTGGGATAGTCCCACCTTTCGCTATTGACAAGCGGTTACATTTCGCAAATTTTTTGTAAAATCCAACCGCTTCTCCTATCACAAATTAACCACGTACCGCTTTCACAGCTTCGGCTACAGATTGTTTGAAGCGTTTGATAAACTCTTCACATTCTGCTTGGGTAATATTCACAGCACATAAAATACGTACCACATTACCACCACGTCCGCCACGTTCTAGTAATAGACGGTTTTTGAAACAGTATTTTTGAATCGCTACCGCTAAATCACAATCACGTGGGTAAGCACCAGTTGCATCTTTTGGCTGGCGTTCATCCACAATGTCGATCCCCATCATTAAACCTTTGCCACGTACATTACCGATACAAGGGAATTCTTGGCTTAATTCACGTAAGGCTTGGGTTAAGTATTCGCCTCGCTCTTTCGCATTTTGAGCAAGGTTTTCTTCACGCATAATTTTTAACGATACATAACCGGTCGCCATCGCTAATTGGTTACCACGGAATGTTCCCGTGTGCCCTGCCGGCTGCCACGCATCAAACTCTTTTTTGATCGCTAATACCGCTAATGGCAAGCTACCGCCAATCGCTTTTGACATCACCACGATATCCGGCTCAATGCCTGCGTGTTCAAAGGCGAACATTTTACCTGAACGGCAGAAACCGGCTTGAACTTCGTCCACAATCATTAAAATGCCGTGTTTTTTCGTTACTTCACGTACTTTTTGTAAGAAGCTGATTGGAGCAGGCACTACTCCACCTTCACCTTGAATAGCTTCAAGAATTACGGCTGCCGGTTTTACCACACCACTTTCAACATCTTCGATGAAGTTTTCAAAATAGTGCTCAACTGCTTTTGCACCTGCTTCACCGCCAATACCAAACGGGCAGCGGTATTCGTGCGGATACGGCATAAATTGTACGCCCGGCATTAAGCCTTGCACTGCATTTTTCGCACTTAAATTACCGGTTAAAGATAATGCACCGTGTGTCATACCGTGGAAGCCACCAGAGAAAGCAATCACGTTGCCACGACCGGTGTAAGTTTTTGCTAATTTGATTGCCGCTTCGTTAGCATCAGCTCCTGTTGGACCGGTGAATTGCAGGATATATTGATCTTTCGGGAAAAATGAAAGTAATTCTTCCGTGAAAGCATCTTTTAATGGTGTAGTAATATCTAAAGAGTGTAAAGGTAAACCACTGTCTAAAACATCTTTAATCGCTTGGATTAATTTAGGGTGGTTATGCCCTAATGCAAGCGTTCCTGCACCTGCTAAAAAATCGAGGTATTCATTGCCTTCAACATCGGTTACCCAAACACCCAGTGCTTTTTGGTAAGCAAACGGCAATTTACGTGGGTAACTACGCACATTTGATTCCATTGCATCTTGGCGATCTAAAAAGTACTGATTTGAAGCCAGAACGGCTTGAATAGGAGTTTTAATTGTCATTGAAATAAACCTTCTAAAAGAGGTGAAAAAAATAAGTCGGGTGCCTTGCGGAGGAAGCCTAAGCTCTCGAATCCTGAAAGACTCGGTGCCTTGGGGCATTTGACTCGCTACTTATTAAAAAAAGCGTTTCAGCTTTTTTGTTTTTACCCTATATACCCGAAAGAAAGGATGGGATAGGTTGGAAACAGACTTAAAATGTAGGGCTACATTTAAGAGGCGTAATAATACCGTTTTTTTCTGAAAAGGGAAGGTATTTTTCTCTAAAAGTAAAAAACCCAGCATTCGCTGGGTTTTAAATCTCAAAGCAAAATTATTTGATTTTTGCTTCTTTGTAGATAACGTGTTTACGCACAACTGGATCAAATTTTTTGATTTCCATTTTCTCAGGCATATTACGTTTGTTTTTATCTGTTGTGTAGAAATGACCTGTTTCTGCTGTAGAAACTAAACGGATTTTCTCACGAGCACCTTTAGCTGCCATTTGTTAGCTCCTTAGATTTTTTCGCCACGAGCACGGATTTCAGCTAATACTGCATCAATGCCTTTTTTATCAATAATACGCATACCTTTCGCTGTTAAGCGTAAAGTTACGAAACGGTTTTCGCTCTCAACCCAGAAACGGTGAGTGTGAAGGTTTGGTAAGAAACGACGTTTAGTCGCGTTCATTGCGTGTGAGCGGTTGTTACCAACTGCTGGACGCTTGCCGGTTACTTGGCAAACTCTTGACATTTGAATTTCTCCAATAATTTTAAGCTTAAAAATGGTTCGGGCTATCTCACAAAAGGCGTTGCTCAACCAACCCCTCCGATTTTGATTGCCTCGTCAGGCATTAACCCGACCACAGTCTATGTAATAAAGACTGCGGATTATACAGTCTTCATTTGTTATATTCAAGCAGAATTTATATGCGTATCTTTTTACTATATTCAGAAAAAATGTTCAAGTTCGAACAAAACAAGCGGTAATTTTGTAACAAAATTTTGCAAAAACTTAATGAGTTTGAATATCTAACTTTTCTTCCTCGAACGAAAAATAATCCCCTTTACCCACAATAATATGATCCACAAAACGAATATCCACCAGCTCACACGCCATTTCTATCTTTTTCGTTAAACTTCTATCCGACTCGCTAGGTAAACAAGAACCAGAAGGGTGATTATGTGCAACAATAATTGCTGCTGCATTATATTTCAAGGCTCTTTTAATAATTTCTCGCGGGTGAACCGCTGTTTGGTTTATCGTACCAAAAAACATCTTTTCTTTATAAATCAAACGATTTTGATTATCCAAAAACAATACCATAAACACTTCACGCTCTTCTTCCTCCAATTCCGTTTGAAAATACATTATTGCCATATAAGGGGCTTGAATCATCTCACTAAATTCCATTTGTTGAGCCAAATAGCGTTTAGTCATCTCTTTAGAGGCTTGTAACTGAATATATTTCGTTTTACCTAATCCATAAATTTTACAAAATTCATCAATATCGGCATTGAGTAATTGACGCAATGAACCAAACACCATTAATACGCTTTCTGCCAATGTCATTACAGGGACATCTTTTGTACCTGTCCGTAAGAAAATTGCTAATAATTCCGCATCTGTTAAAGCGGCTGCTCCGTGCGTTAATAATTTTTCACGTGGCATTATAGTTGGCTCTTGAGAATCTTCATCAAAAAAATCGTTCATTTTTTCCTCCATCAATTTCGTTAAGCATAAAAGAGCCAACCTTTACAGACAAAAGGATTTATTCAATTTTTCGAGCCAGATCGCAAAAATAGTTTTGTTGTGAGCAATTACTTATTCCGTTAAAATAGGCAAAAAATCCAAGTCAAAGGAAATTAGGATGTTACAAAATAAAAAAATTTTAGTGGGCATTACAGGCGGAATTGCCGCTTACAAAACCATTGAATTTATCCGCCACTTAAAAAAGGCAAATGCGGAAGTACGAGTAGTCTTAACCCCTGCTGCAGAGGCTTTTGTAACGCCTTTAACCTTACAGGCAATTTCAGGTAATGCCGTTTCTACTTCCCTTCTCGACCCTCAAGCCGAGCTGGCAATGGGGCATATTGAATTAGCGAAATGGGCGGATTTAGTGGTAATTGCCCCTGCAAGTGCTGATTTTATCGCTCGGCTGCGAGTGGGAATGGGAAATGATTTACTCTCCACCATTTGCCTTGCGACTGCAAGCCCTATACTGCTTGCTCCTGCAATGAATCAACAAATGTATAAACAACTGGCGGTGCAAGAGAATATCACTACGCTCATCTTTCGTGGGATGCAATTTATCGGTCCTAACAGTGGCTTCCAAGCCTGTGGTGATGTAGGAGCCGGGCGTATGTCTGAACCCGAAGAAATCTACCAAGCCGTGCTGGCTCACTTCGCCCAAAATCAAGATTTACAAGGCTTGAACGTAACTATTACCGCAGGTCCGACTCGCGAAGCTATCGACCCTGTACGTTATATCAGCAATCATAGCTCCGGCAAAATGGGCTACTCCATAGCCAAAGCCTTTGCCGAACGTGGGGCGAACGTAACGCTGATTAGTGGACCGGTGAATTTACCGACACCCGATAATGTTGAACGCATTGATGTGCAATCCGCTTTAGAAATGGAACAGCAAGCGGTCAAATTTGCTCAAAAATCTGCAATTTTCATCGGCTGTGCGGCGGTGGCAGATTATCGAATGGCGGAAGTTTCCAACCAAAAAATCAAGAAAACCGATGACAGTGATGAACTCACACTCAAACTAGTCAAAAACCCCGATATTATCGCTAATGTCGCCAATCTTGCAGAAAATCGCCCATTTGTGGTTGGTTTTGCAGCAGAAACACAAAATGTGGCGGAATATGCCAAATCAAAACTGCAACGCAAAAACCTCGATATGATTTGTGCGAATGATGTTTCAGGTGGGCAAGTGTTCGGGCAGGATCAAAACTCGCTTCATTTGTTCTGGAAAAACGGAGAGAAAAAATTACCGCTAGCGGATAAAAATAAGCTGGCGGAAAATTTAGTACACGAAATAGTAGAACGTTATCACGAAAAATCTAAATGAAGTTAAAAATAACTGTAGATCATAAAGGCGAAGGAGCATTCCCGCTTTTTAAACAAGGAAGTAAAATACATCTTGGGAAAGAATGCGACCGTTATCCCAACTGGTTTAGTTGCGAAATTGCCGGTTACACTACCTATGTGCCTCGTCATTTTGTTGCACAAGGTAAATTGCTTTGCGATTACAACCCAACGGAATTAGCCGTAAAAAAGGACGAAATCGTTAATCTGATAGAACTCTGTTACGGCTGGGCAATAGTAGAGCGAGATAAAGACGTTGGCTGGTTGCCCTGTGATATTTTAATATCAAACATATAGCTGTTTATCAATAATCAGAAAAAATAACCGCTTATAAAAGCCAGGAGTGAGAATGTTAGCTTCCAACCACTACATTCAAGAGATCAAACAGATTTTAAGCCAAGCTCGCCAAAAGGCGTACCAAGCGGTCAATTCCGCAATGGTTGAAGCCTATTGGAAAATCGGTGAGCAAATTGTACAAGAAGAACAAAACGGGCAGAGCCGTGCGGAGTATGGCAAGGAGATCATTAAAAATCTCTCGGCAGAATTAACAGCGGAATTTGGTAAAGGATTTACCGAACGCAACCTACGCAATTTCCGCCAATTTTATATTGAATTTACCGATCTCAACATTTGGAAATCAGTGATTTCCAAATTGACTTGGACACATTTCCAACGGGTCTTAAAAGTCAGCAATCCACAGGCTCGTCACTACTATTTAACCGAATCGGCGGAGAATGGTTGGTCGGTTCGTACACTCGATCGGAATATCTCCACGCTCTACTACGACCGCCTGTTGGCAAGCCAAGACAAAGGCTTGGTTGAGCAGGAGATGAAAGAAAAAACGGCAACCTTGCAGGCGGCAGATTTCATCAAAAGCCCGACCGTGTTGGAATTTCTGAATTTGCCGACTTCAATGGCATATAGTGAAGCAGAGTTGGAAAAAGCGTTAATTGATAATTTACAGCAATTTATGTTGGAACTCGGCAAAGGTTTTGCTTTCGTAGCACGCCAGCAACATATTCGCACTGAACTGTCGGATTTTTTCGTGGATTTGGTGTTTTACAATTACATCTTAAAATGTTTTGTGATTGTCGAGCTGAAAACCGATAAACTGACTCATCAAGACATTGGGCAGTTGGATATGTATGTGCGAATGTATGACGATTTACACCGCCAGCCAAGCGATAACCCAACCATCGGTTTGCTGCTCTGCACTGAAAATGACAGCGTGGTGGCGAAATACTCGGTGTTGAACCAAAATCCGCAACTGTTTGCCAGCAAATATGTGCATTATTTACCAAGCGAGGCGGAATTGGTGGCGGAAATAGAACAGCAAAAATATATTTTTGAACAGCAACACACCAGCGATTAAGTGGTAAAAAATCGTTGAAATCGACCGCTTGCAAGCGGTCAAAAAAGATAAAAAATTTACAAAAGGACAAACAATGAAACAGATCGATTTAAAAATTTTAGACAGCCGTATCGGCACGGAATTTCCACTTCCGGCTTATGCAACAGAAGGCTCGGCAGGCTTGGATTTACGAGCGTTAATTAATGAACCGCTTACGGTTAAAGCAGGCGAAACGGTTTTGATCCCAACAGGAATTTCAATTTATATTGCCGATCCAAACTTAGCTGCGGTGATCTTACCCAGATCGGGCTTAGGGCATAAAAACGGGATCGTGTTAGGCAACTTAGTTGGCTTGATTGATAGCGACTATCAAGGTCCGCTAATGGTTTCACTTTGGAACAGAAGCCAAGACGATTTTACCGTGAATGTGGGCGACCGTATCGCTCAGCTTGTTTTCGTCCCAGTAGTTCAGGCAAATTTCAATGTCGTGCAAGATTTTGAGCAAACTGAACGTGGTGAAGGTGGTTTCGGGCACTCCGGCAAGCAGTAAGTAGTAGGGTGAGCAATGATAGAACCTAAAATTAAAATGCCGAAAAAATCGGTAGTGGAACGTCGCCAGCAGGTACTGGAAGTGTTAATCGGTTTGTTAAATTCTGAAGATGGTATGCAGCGTGTTACAACCGAGCGTTTAGCTGCGGCGGTGGGCGTATCGGAAGGAGCGTTGTATCGCTATTTTCCAAGCAAAACAAAAATGTTTGAAGCACTTATCGAGAAAATCGAGCAAACGCTAACCAGCTACATTCACGCCAATAAACGCCAAGATAGCAGTGCAAATTCAGTACGTGCCATTCTTTACACTATTTTGGAATTTGCTCGTAAAAATCCTGGCGTAACCCGTATTCTGACAGGGCACGCCTTAATGTTTGAAGATGATATTCTGAAAGTTCGTGTCGCCAAATTCTTTGATAATTTGGAATTACAATTTTCCAATATCTTGCAACTCAGCAAGCTGCGTGAACGTAAATCCTTTGAAGATGAAAGAGCGTTGGCAGGTTATTTGGTAAATTTCTGCGAAGGGCAATTTTTACGTCTGGTTCGCTCAAATTTCAGCTATAACCAGCATCAACATTTTGAAAAACAGTGGGCATTTATCAAGCCTTTATTTGATTGATTATGATTATACCTTGGCAAGACTTAGAAGAATCCACATTGCATAATGTGCTGGATTCTTTCATTTTACGAGAAGGCACAGACTACGGTGAAATCGAGCTTTCTTTGGAAGAAAAAAGAGCACGCTTACTCGCCCAACTAAAGGCAGATAAAGTAGTCATCGTTTGGTCTGAATTGCACGAAAGCCTTGATATTAAAGACAAAAAATCTTTCTTAGGCTAATAGTTAATTTCGTGCTAGAATCTCGAAAATTTAACCTAGTATAAAGAGTTATAGGAAATACTATGCAAGATATGACGCTCTCAACAGCACCACTTGAAAATGTAACACCTCCGCCCTCGATTCACGATCCTGCGGTTGAGTGGTTTTTAACGCATTGTCATATCCATCGTTACCCTGCAAAATATACACTAATCCACGCAGGAGAAGATGCTCAATCACTTTTTTATATTGTTAATGGTTCGGTATCGGTTTACATTAAAGATGATGAAACCAAAGAGATGCTTTTAACCAACTTAGGTACGGGTGAATTTGTAGGCGAATTAAGTCTGTTTGAAGAAAAAGTGCAACAACGCACCGCTTATGTTCGAACTAAAGGAGCGTGCGAAATTGCGGAAATTTCCTATAAAAAATTCAAACAACTTGTGCATTTAAACCCTGATATTTTGATGTATTTGTCGGCACAGATGGCTCGCCGTTTACGTCAAACTTCACGCCAAGTCGGCAATCTTGCCTTCTTAGATGTTGCAGGACGTATTGCTCAAACCTTGCTAAACTTAGCGAAAATGCCTGATGCTATGACCCATCCGCAGGGTATGCAGATCAAAATCACTCGTCAAGAAATCGGGCAAATGGTCGGCTGCTCGCGTGAAACTGTTGGACGCATTATGAAAATGCTGGAAGACGAAGGTTTAATTTCTGCACACGGCAAAACCATTGTCGTATTCGGAGCAAGGTAATACTAAATGTAGAGGTGGGTCCTGTGCCTGCCTCAAATCTCAATTGCAAAATTTGATAAAAATATTACCGCTTGTAATTCCCACTTCTTAACGTAACCTAATAATGATGAAACACAGTTTAAGCTCTTTTCACACGTTCCACTTGCCTGCAAACGCCACACAAATTATTGAATTTACCAGCGTTGAACAACTACTCACAGAATGGCAAAAAGCTTTTAATGCTCAAATGCCGATTTTAATTCTAGGGCAAGGTTCTAACGTCTTGTTTTTAGAAGATTTTGACGGTGTAGTCTTAGTTAATAAACTAAAAGGGATTGAACACCGTGAAGATGAACAATTCCACTACTTGCACGTTCAAGGTGGGGAAAATTGGCACGAATTAGTGAAGTGGACATTAGCACGTAACATTGCAGGCATTGAAAATCTTGCGTTAATTCCCGGTGTGGTAGGCTCTGCCCCAATTCAAAACATCGGAGCTTATGGCGTAGAGTTTGAGCAAGTGTGTGATTTTGTCGAAGTGATAAATTTACGCACAGGCGAACGCTTTACGCTTTCAAAAGAAGAATGCGGCTTTGGCTACCGTGAAAGTGTATTTAAACACCAATATCGTGATGAATTTGCGATTATTTCCGTTGGTTTAAAATTTGCTAAAGCGTGGCAGCCTGTACTGACTTACGGTTCTCTTACTCAATTTGATCCGCAAACCGTTACGCCCCAACAAATTTTTGATGAAGTTTGTGCCGTTCGCTCCTCAAAACTACCGAACCCGGATGAATTTGGTAACGCAGGCAGTTTCTTTAAAAACCCGATTATTTCACCTGAGCAATTTGCAGATGTACAAGCAAAATTCCCAACTATTCCAAGCTATCTACAGCCCGATGGCTCAATCAAACTAGCTGCAGGTTGGTTAATTGACCAAGCAGGCTTAAAAGGCTTACAAATTGGCGGTGCAGCGGTGCATACTCAGCAAGCCTTAGTCTTAATCAACAAAGGAAATGCCACAGGAAAAGACGTTGCGGAATTGGCAAAAACTGTTCGCCAACGTGTGCGTGAAAAATTTGGGGTGGAAATCCAGCCTGAAGTACGTTTTATTAGCAAAAATGGCGAAGTGGATAGCGAGCAAATCACTCGCTAAGAGAGGTAAGAATGAAGCTCAACCAAGCCCAAATTCAAGAAGCACTACTCTGTGGACAAGCCATTGTATTTGATGAAATTGGTTCAACCAACGAGTATTTACTCACTCATCATCAAACATTAGAAAATGGCTCAATCTGCCTTGCCGAAAAACAGACTGCCGGGCGTGGTAGACGTGGGCGAACGTGGTATTCGCCGGAAAGCGAAAATCTCTATTTTTCCATTTTATGGCATTATCCAAATGAAGAAGCAGCAAATCTGCCATCACTTAGCCTTGTAGTAGCGTTAATTATTGCCGAAAGCCTCTGTGCACAAAATGTGGATGATATTCAAATCAAATGGCCAAATGATATTTACTATAAAGGTAAAAAAATGGGTGGTATTTTGCTGGAAAGCCAAGCCACTCGCAATAGCTTAAATTTAGTGATTGGCATTGGTTTAAATTTGGGTATGACAAAAGTGGACGAAACCATTGTTACCCAAGCGTGGGCGGATTTATCACAATATCATTTCGACCGCAACAAACTAGTCTGCCATTTAGCCTTTGAGTTGCAAAAAAATCTCAAAATTTACCCGCTTGTCGGCTTCTCTCACTACGCTGAACGCTGGCAAAAATTCGATATTTTCTACAATAAACCGGTGAAATTAGTAACAGAAACCAGCGAAATTCACGGCACCTCACTCGGCATTAACGAACAAGGCGAGTTAATCCTCCGACAAGGCGAAACCATTCAATATTTCGGTATTGGAGAAATGTCGCTTCGGGCAGATTAGCTTCTTACAAGCGGTTAAATTTTCCATATTTTTTGCAAAAAATAGGAGAAATATGACCGCTTGCAATTCAAAGAATTGCTATAATCCCTTTATTTTGAACAATCGTAAGTAGCTTTAATGCTGCACCACTCGGCTTTTTGATCCCTCTTTCCCAATCTGAAACCAGATTTTTGCTTACATTTAAATAATGAGCAAAAACACTCTGAGAAAAGGCTTCTCTCTCCCTAATTTGTCGAATTTCTTCAGGTGCAAGAGGTTTAATCGGCGTTAAGCATAATTTATCAAAACTTCTCATTGTTTTTTTAGGAATAATACCTACCTCGTGTAGATCACTTGCATTATCGTGCAGCATTTCTAATATATTACTTTTATTCGTCATCTGATATTTCCTGTTTGATTTCAATCAGCTTATTATTTTGTAGCAATAAGTTTAGTTCATCATCTGTTAATTGTTGATATATTTTTGATAAGGCTTTCAACGCTATAAATTCAGCAGCAGACAAATTTTCTTGCTGATTTTTCGCAAAACCTGCAACAAAATAACTGCGATTATTTATTTGATAAAAAATAATCATTCTATAGCTACCTGAACGTCCACGCCCGTTGGTGGCTATTCGTTGCTTAATAATGAAATGCCCTAAATCAGCATCAATAAGTCCTTGATTTGCTCGATATATAGCCTCCAGCAATATTTCATCACTAATTTGAGCTTTTCTCGCAAATTTTTCAAAAGCTTTTGTCTTAAATATTTTTTGCATATATTGTCATCTTTAGAATGATATTTCAATCTAATTTAATAATGCAGAAAATCTTTAACAAGTACAATTAACTTATTTCTATTTTTCGATGCAGATCGCAAAAACAGTTATTGGCATCTTCTCTCTTTAGAATTATTAGTTATAACAACACACCTTTTGTTCTTTACTCTCAATATAAGAAAAGGTACTCTTTGTCGGTTAGCTCTAAGATAACGGAGAAAAATATGAAATTTTCAACTTTAACGAAAGTAAGTGCAGGCGTATTTGCAGCTTTAGCATTAGCCGCTTGTGATGATAAAAGCGAAAACAAAGCAACTACGACTGTAGCAGCAAAACCGGCTGTAGAGAAAACTTTTGTAAACTGTGTGAGCCGTTCGCCAACTGGCTTTAGCCCTATTTTAATGATGGACGGTTTATCTTATAACGCCAGCTCGCAACAAATTTATAACCGCTTAGTGGAATTTGTGCCGGGCACAACGGATATTGAACCTGCGTTGGCTGAAAGCTGGGAAATCAGCGAAGATGGTTTAACTTACACCTTCAAATTACGTCAAGGTGTGAAATTCCATTCAAATAAAGATTTCACCCCAAGCCGTAACTTCAACGCAGATGACGTGGTGTTCTCATTCAACCGTCAGCTAGACAAAAATCACCCATATCACACGGTTTCTAAAGGGACTTATCCGTACTTCAATGCGATGAAATTCCCAACGTTATTAAAATCGGTAGAGAAAGTGGACGACAGCACGGTGCGTATTACCTTAACCAAACGTGATGCCTCGTTCTTATCGAGTCTTGGTATGGATTTCACTTCGATTTATTCTGCGGAATATGCGGATAAAATGATGAAAGCCGGCACGCCTGAAGCAGTAGATACCACACCAATCGGCACAGGTCCGTTTGTATTTAGTGGCTATGTGTTAGACCAAGCAAGCCGTTATGTGGCAAACAAAGAGTATTGGAAAGGTAAGCCGCATATCGACCGCTTGATTTTTGAGATTGTGCCGGACGCAACCGCTCGTTATGCGAAATTACAGGCTGGTCAATGTGATTTAATGGACTTCCCGAATGCTACCGACATTGAGAAAATGAAAACCGATCCGAAGGTGAATTTATTATCTCAACCGGGTTTAAACATTGCTTATGTGGCGTTCAACACTGAAAAAGCTCCGTTTGATAACGTGAAAGTTCGCCAAGCATTGAATTTAGCGGTAGATAAAAAAGCAATTATTGATGTGGTTTACCAAGGCAATGGTTTTGCGGCAAAAAACCCTCTTCCGCCAACGATCTGGGGATATAACGACAGCTTACCTGAGTCTGAATACAACATCGAAAAAGCGAAACAATTATTAGCGGAAGCGGGCTTCCCGAACGGTTTTGAAACCGATTTATGGGTGCAGCCTGTAGTGCGTGCTTCTAACCCGAACCCACGCCGTATGTCAGAAATTATTCAAGCGGACTGGGCGAAAATCGGTGTGAAAGCAAATTTAGTAACCTACGAATGGGGCGATTACATCAAACGTACCAAAGCAGGTGAATTAACTGCGGGGACTTACGGTTGGTCTGGTGATAATGGCGATCCGGATAACTTCCTATCTCCACTGTTCGGCACGCCAAACGTGGGGAACAGCAACTATGCACGCTTTAGCAATCCAGAGTTAGATGCGTTATTGGAAAAAGCATTAGGCTCATCTGATAAAGCAGAACGTACTAAGTTATACGAACAGGCTCAAGTGATTTTAAGAGAGCAAGCACCTTGGATTAACGTAGCTCACTCAATTAACTTTGCCCCAACCAGCAAACGTGTTGAAGGCTACAAACAAAGCCCATTCGGATATACTTACTTATATCCTGTGAAGATTGTAGATTAATGAAATCAGAGATAAACAAAAGCCACCGAAAGGTGGCTTTTTTCTACTTAGTAGTCTTTAATGTCAAATTCTCGTTGTAGCTTTTCAATGCTTTCAACTTGTTCGAAATCGTTAAACTTCGCTACATCTTCTGCTTTGGTTTTTGTGCCGACAGCTTGGCTAACGAATACTAAACCTTTCTGATCGATGACCGCTTTTTGGTAAAACGCCACAATATCTGCCTTAGTTAGCCCTTTAGTTAGCTCAATCACTTGTTGCAAGCGGTCAAATTTCGCATTATTTCTGCTAAAGTCTGAACCAAATTCGGCAAATTCTTCTGCTAAAGATTCTGGCTTATATTGCAGTTTTTCGACCAAGCTATTGCGATATTTTACAAATTCATCATCAGATAAATTCTGTAAACGCTCGAAGCTTTCTTTAAAGAAACGCTTGTTATGTTCTAAAATCCCTGCCGGCGTAGTATTCGGACTTTGCACCATAAACTGAATGCCTGAGGTTTTACCAACAGCCGTATGAGTTGCATACACCACATAACCAAGTTGTTTGTCGGTACGCAAATCATCGAAATACCAGCGAGACACAATATCCCTAATCAATCTTGCTCTTACTACACCCTCTAACTCTGCATAGCCATTTGGCAGGAATGCCATTAACAATGCGTTGTCTTCATTCGGTACGTTTTTAATGAAATTGATCTTACGATTGCTTTCATTAATATCAAGATACTGCCCTGTTGCATTTGCAGATTTTTGATTTTTTATGACCGCTTGTACTTCGTTTGAAAGTGCAGAAACCTGATCATTCGACAAATTCCCAACGGAAAGTAACTTAAAGCCTGTCGCATCATTTAAAATACGCTGACGTAATTTTTGCACATCATCAAGCGTGATTTGGTCGATCATCTCACGTTGTTTCGCTATCTCAAAATACGGATAGCTTGCAAAAGAGGTTAACGCCGCATTCGCTTGATTAAGGCTATTTTCTTTCTCGCTACGATCTAAAACTTGGTGTAAACGTTGTTTAGCCTGAGCTAATACGTCTTCATCAAGCTCAAAAGTGCTGAATTGTTTGATACTGTCTAAAATCAACTTACTTAGATTTTGTGTATAACCTTCCGCACTCGCCACCAGACCATTGGCTGCCGGGGCTAAACTTAAATTCATTCCTGCTGTGGAAGATTGAAAATCCAGCTTCGTTTGTGCCAAGTTATTCATATAACCCAAAATTGATGCCGCAATCGCGGTTTTTAAATCGTCCTGTCTTGGGAGAATGTTATATGTCATACTGATTTTCGCTTTCGGATCGGTAGCAAAATTCACACTCGGCATCGCATAAATCAGCTCGCCTTGTTTTTCAGCTAATAATTTTGGCTTAGTCAGCCCTTTTTCTACCTCATTTAACGAGAAATCTGTGGTGAAATAAGGATTTAACTCAGGTAAATTGAGCGTTGGATTTTGGCTGAAATCAAACCATTTTTGCTTTTGTCCGTTTGTGATTTTTGCCACAGAATAGCCAGCCTCAAAATGTGGCGTTTTCTTATCCGTTACGGCATTATCGCTCACGAGTATAATACGAGCATTGTCGATATTCATTTCCGCCAATTTCGCTTTAATTGCCTCATTATCCATCGTTTCCGCCACATAAGGTTGGTCGATAACGTGTTCTAACGGAAAATAGAGCATTTGGTCGGTAATGAACTCCACAAAGTCCATATTTTTCTCAACTTGTAGATGTTGAAAATCTTGCTTCAGGCTCTCTTTTACCTCATTGAAATAGCTTTCTTGAATGCCCTCTTGCTTGATTTTTTCAATTTGTTGGAACACGAGAGAAATCACTTTATCTTGCTCAGCTAAGCCTTTATCCGTTAGCTCAATATAAATATCGAACGAACTGCGATCACGTCCAATATTAGCGGAACTGACTGCTTCAATGCCACCATCGGATAAGCCTTGTTTAATTAAATAATCTGACAATGTGCCATCGGTATTATTATTCAGCACATAAGCGATATACTCGCCTGTTTTGTGCTTAAAGTGCATTTCATCATTTGGGAAATCAAAGCCAATCACAAGCATTTTAGTGGATTTCACCGGCTTATATTGAATGAAAACGGATTTATCTTCCGCTCGGTAACGTGGTTCAGCCGTTTGAGGCACACTTAGGTTTTTGTTTTCCATTTTGCCTAACGTATTTACTGCCAATTTCGCCATCTGCTCAATCGACTGATTTGAATAAAGCACCACTTTAAACAAATTCGCCGAATAACGCTCTTTGTAGAATTTCTCCAGCTCGGTTTGTAATTTGCTATCCGGCTTATCAGATAATGTATCTTTGTTTCCAACCGCAAATTTTGTGGCAGGGTGAGCTGGGTTTGCAGTGGCTAAATTCACACTGTGCAATAAATGTCCATCGTGGGATTTCGCACGCACCATCTCGGCATTCACCGCATTCACCTCTTTTTTCGCATTCGTTTCCAGCAATAATGGGAAGGCAAGCGTATCCGCCAAACGAGTAACCGCCTCACTAAACGCCTCATTATTCACTTGTAAATAATAAGCGGTGCGATGAGGGGCGGTAGACGCATTATTCATTCCGCCATTTTGGGTTAAAAAGCCGTCTAAACTGTTGGTTTCAGGGTAGTTTTTTGAGCCCATCAAAATCATATGCTCAAGATAGTGAGCTAACCCTTGCTGAGAAACCGGGTCATCCATCGAGCCAATCGGAATAATGGCGGACATTAGCGATTTATTCGCTTGGCTATCTGAAATAAGTAGTACCTCCATACCATTATTCAGTTTGATACCTTGATAAATCGCCTTATCATTCGGGCTTTTATTAATGCTTTGCTTAATTAACTCAAAGCCTTGCTGGCTCTGGGATTGCATTTGACTAGCGGTCATTTTTTCCGAATTTTTTGCAACATCTGCAAAGGCTGGATAAGTCATTACATTAGCAGCAAAAGTGGCTGCCAGTAATTTAGTTAGAATAGATAATTTCATACATCTCCTTTTGAAATTAAAATTTGTCGTAATTTATTGACAGTAAAATGAAAGAAAAATTCTATTTGCAAATTTATCAACAAAAACAACCGCTTGTATTTAACTATTTATCCTCATTTTCTCATTCATCAACCCAAACCAATTTATGGTACGTTGATAAATGTTATCTGTATCTAGCTCTATTGTTTGTGAAAGAACACGGTTGATATAACTGCCTTCTCGATCTTCTGCAAGGAGAGAAAGAGCCTGTTCGCTGTTTTCACTGCCTTTTTTGAGATACTCTTCAATTCCTTGATAAATCACCAGCTGAGCTTGCGATAAGCCTGCCAAGTAATCCTTCACATAAACAGTTAATTGAGCTAAAGCATCTTCCGGTAAAAGTGTTTCAAAACTCAGCTGCCCTGTTTGCTCGCCTTCACGATAATAAAACTTCACGGTTTTTTGAGGGAAATAAGCACAAAGTAATAAATGATAAATCCAGATTTCAATCTTATCTTTATCTCGTAATCCGCCCACTCGCCACAGCACCATTTCATTACTATATAAATTTGGCATATTGCCGTTAAGTTGGAGCACTTTCTCATCAATGACAATGCTGTGGTTTAGCGTTAAAATTGTGCTTTCTCTTGCTAAATAGTCCGCTAAAGTCGCTCGCATATCGCTGATTTTACCGATTAAATCTTGCTTGGTTGTTGTGGCAAAATTAGATGCCGGTAAGTTGCCTTTAAGCTGTTCTTGCTCAAAAAATTGCTCTTGCTGTTCGGGCTTAACACTTAATAATTCATTTAAGATAGCGTAATTATCCAGCCCAGACATCGTAAAAATTTCGCTTTCATCAATCGTATCATCGTAAGTGTTAAAAGAGATACCTAGTACATTAACGAAGAAAAATTTAATCGGGTTCTGCACAAAGCGAATGAGGTTTTCGATCTCAATATCAGTTACCATTTCCGTACTTAAGGGCTCACTCAAGAAATCTTGTACGGAATTGTTTGAGTTGATAATCCACTCTGCGTTGTAGGCATAATCTCTTGGGTGAGTGAAGTTCCTTTTGCTAAACACTGTAAGCGGTTGTTTTCTTACTAAGATTTGCTCAACTTCCGCTCCGAACATTGATTTAAATTCAGGTGTTAAGTAATCGCTAATGGTATCAAGCAGCTGAGAAACCAAAATAGAGGGCAACATCTCTTTGCCGTCTTTTTGCGATTGCCCGATGTAACTGATGTAAAACACATTTTGTGCAGAAAGTAAGGCTTCCAAAAAGAGATAGCGATCATCATCTCGTTTCGCACGGTCGCCTTTTTGTGGAGCGTATTGCATTAAATCAAAACTATTGATCTGTTGCTGACGAGGGAAATCCGCTTCATTCATTCCAAGCAAACAAACCACTTTAAATGGAATAGCTCGCATTGGTAAAAGTGTGGCGAAATTGACTCGCCCAACCAAGAAATTGAGCTGCTGGGTATGTTGATTTAATTGTTGATTAAACAACAACGCTAAAATCTCAATGTGGAGGTCTTCAGCAAAATGAGTTGCGGAAATCAATGTTAAAATTTCATCGTTTACTGTATTGAGTAGCAAAATAGAGGCGGCATTTTCAGCATTTTCTTGATATAAATCTGTAATCAGCATTTTTACCGCTAAATGCCATTGATCTAAAGATTGTGGCGACTGAATCAGCTTTACCCATTCCAATAAAGCTGAAATAAACGACGCCAATCGCCCAACCAGCTCTGCATTTAAGCCGTAGCTATCACCAAATGCTAATGTGTTTTCCCAAATGCCGTGAGCTTCTTTTAGGCTTGAGCCAAGCAGTAAACGATTTAAACCGTTTTCCCACGAGTTGTAGTTCTGCCAATGAGGTTGTTGAATATCAATGCCTGAACGTACGCCTGCATTTTTCGCCCACACTCGTAACGTGTGAATATCTTCCGCACTAAAGGAAAAACGGGATTGAATTGCCCCAACCTCCAATAAATCAAATAGATCTTCGGCATTAAATTGACTCTCTTTCATCGCAAGCAGTTGCAAAAAACTATTGATGATTGGATCAATTTTAGTAAACGACTGATCCGATAACGAAAACGGAATATAGCGTGGATCTCGGCTACCTTTATTGCGAGAAAACACCGCATCAATATAAGGAGCGTATTTATTAATATCCGGCGACATCACAATGATGTCTTTTGGCAGTAAGGTTTTGTCTTTCTCAAACAAATTCAGTAGTTGGTTATGTAACACTTCTACTTCACGCATTGGGCTATGGCAGGCGTGAATTTGAAGAGAGTGATCGTCGGTTAAATCATCAATAGTGGCATTATTTACGGAACTAAAAATCTGCTTTTTAAGCTTGTTTAGGTTACTGTTTTCTTCAGGTTCGAGGAATACATCAATAATATTTGGCTCAAATTCCATCAGCTGTGCTAAGAAATCACGCCCCTGTTTTCCCCAAAGGGCAAGTAGTTTATTGCTCTGCTCTGCTAACAAATTTTCCAGATCTTCAGGCGAAATTTTATGTGTTAAGGCGAGCTTTTGCCATACTTTGTCTTCTACGCTATCGCCCCAATATTTTTCGCTTGGGTTGAAAAAAAAGATGTGAATATCGCAATGCTCACTTAATTTTTTAAACACCGCTAACTGCAACGGCGAGAACGCAGAAATACCAAAAATAAAGATACGCTTTGGTAGCTTTGCTTTTTCCGCTTCGGTGAGATTATCTAGCTTTTCAAAATAATTTTGTTGCAAATACGCACGATGCGAGGTGGTGAATACCCGATCATCTGCCCCGGCTTGCAGATCTTGAATAATCTGCAACCATAATTGGCTTTGCCATTTAATATCGTTTGAAATCAAATTCAGATCGACATTCTTTGCAGAAATTGCAATTTTTAGTTCATTTTCGACCGCTTGTAAGTTTCCCTCTTCCCAGTGCACCAACCAATGTGGGCGATAAACTAAGTATTGGTCGAATAATTCGGCAATTTTGGCAGAAAGTTGATAGAGTTTAAGTTGATACTGCTCCTCGTTCGGCTGATTTGCCAAATACTGCTGAAGGGGCTTAAATTCATCTTGATTTAGGCAATTCGGGAGCAAACGCATAATCCGCCAAGTCATTGAATGGCGTTCAAAAATATTCTCTTTCGGTAATTCAGGAAACAGTACACGATACTGCTGCCACAAAAAAGTGGTTGGATAAAGAAAATTGCAGTTGCCCATAATGCCGTTTAATTCTGCAATCTGCATTTGCAACCATTGTGCCATTCCTTGACTTTGGATCAAAACCGTTTCCGGTTCAAATGGATCTTCAAGCGGATTAACTTGCTGAACTTTCACCAGCATTTCCGCCAGTGAAGAAATTTGGTTGGATTGGTAAAGTGTAAACATAATAACGCCTCGCTAATGAATTATTGTCCAATAAAGCGATGGAGGATTCAATCATTATTCAGCTCAATTTTGCCAAGTGGAAAACGGATACTAAGCTTATTCCCTGAGCACTGAATGTCATAGCGAATATTATTTTGCTCTATCTGCCGTTCACAATCTAAACCCGCCAACTGTAACGCAATTTGATTTTCTAATATCACCGCTGCCTGTTGTTGCTGAAAATGGATATTCACTCGCTTATTTTGCTCAGATTGCCAATGGCTAAAACTCAACACCACAATCGTAAATAAAGCTATAGCCACTAAAAGTGAAATAGTACTTTCCGCCTTATATTTATTCATCAATTGCCCCTATGGTATTTTCGGAATGAGGTAAATATTGCCAGTAGGAATATTTCGCTTCAAGCTGGGCGATAACCTCTTTCTTAAAGGTTAAATTGCGTTCTTCTCTTGCGTTATCAAAAGAGGAATACAAAGTACCATACATTTTTTTGCCTGTAATATCAAAGAGATAATCAGTAATCACAATACCATAAAAATCCTGTGGGAGATTTTCATTAATCTCATTTTGAGCAATAATAATTTTCGGATTATCTTCGCTACTAGAAGGCAATTCTGATAAGCTGCGAATAGTATAAATCTCTTGTGCCGGTACATTTGCTAAATCTAAATAATCTGAAAGCTGTGTAAATGGTATATATTTCTCTTTACTTGGTTTTTTATCTTTGAATAAACTGTTAAATTGGCATTCAAATTGATATTGCAAAAAGTTTAATTTCTGAGGCGAGAAATCAGACTGAACAATCATATCTTTTTTTAATTTTTGGCAAAGTTTATTTTTATCTTCCTTGTACAAAGTGAGAAAGTGATATTTATCTACAAGATATTTTTCACTATAAAACTGAGAAATATTCTGCTGGCTAATCCATTTCTCTTTTGTTAAAAATAATATAGCCAAAATAGAAGAGATCAATATTAATGAAACTAATAATGCACTGGCATTTTTCTGAAATTTCATTTTTACCTCTAATGGTTTAGCAGAAAAATATAACTTTTTGCAGAATAAATTAAATTACGATCTTTTATCGACTCTAATTCTATTTCCACTTCAAGTAATATATCTCTCTTCTTCCAATTAAAATTTAATTTATTTACTCTAACGCTATTTATTTCAGTAAACTTACTCCAAGAACCATTACAATCTTCTAATAATTTTGAGCAATTCTCTTTCACACAAGTATCTAATTTCTGCGAAAAAGTATAAATTTCATTATTCTCTAGCTTAAAAGCAAATATCTCCTTTAACACATCACGGGTATTATTCAGATCGCCCAACTTACAAGCAGTCGTTTTTGTTCTACGTTTTCCCAAACAACCGTCTTGGTTTACATCATAAAAACTAATCAAACAACGTTGATTTGGAATATTTAAACTTTTCCCATTAGGCTGAAATAAATCAAAGTTACTGTCTGCTCGCTTATTACCTTGATAACCAATATGTTGAAAGTGTTGTTGAAAGTAGTTTATTATCTGGTGAGCATCTGCTTGCAGAGCAGATAGCTCACGTTGTTTAGTTTGAGAACGGTAAAAATCGGTATAACTAGAAGCAAAAGCAAATAAGATAAAAGTGCCTAGTGCGGTAGTAATTAAAACCTCAAGTAAACTAAATGCCGATAACTTAATCTTTACAGGTACTACGTTTATTTTTGGCAGCCACATAAACCCGTCCTAATTGTTCAAGTTGTAAAATATCGCTTTCTTTATTTAAATCAAGCTTAATACATTTAGATTCTAACTGACCACTTACTCCATCAATATTAATAAACGCATTCGGATATAAGCTTTTATTTTTCAATATGATATTTCGATTATTCGGATTATAAATATGATACTCTTCAGTTGAAGAACAACTCTTTTTATTTAAACAATCGCAAATAATTTGCTTAGTATTATTTATTGGTTTGATTGCTGCCACTATACACCACTGATTATTCCGCTGAGAAATAGTTAAGGTATAGTTTCTTTTACTATAACGAGCTTTTGTTTGGACTTGATAAATAAAAGATTGGATATTTTCAATTTCACTATTGAGTGAAAGTCTATCTTGAAAAGTAAAAATAATAGGAGAGATAAAATAAATAGCAATCACCATAATCGCTATAGCCGTTAGCATTTCAATTAATGTTATTGCTTTATACATAAAAATACCCTCTTTAACAGAGGGTATCTTATAATTTAAGAGGATTTTGTAAATGAAAAAAATTTAATTTTTCGACGCAGATCGCAAAATCAGCTTTTATTAGAATGATGTTGTATCTTGGAATAAGCCCACTTTTAAATCTGTTGCGGTGTAAATTATACGCCCATCAACTTCTACTTCACCATCAGCTACGCCCATCACTAATTTACGATTTACGACACGCTTCATATGAATACGGTAGGTTACTTTTTTTGCTGTTGGCAAAATTTGACCGGTAAATTTTACTTCGCCCACACCTAATGCACGACCTTTACCTTCGCCGCCAATCCAACCAAGATAGAAACCAACTAACTGCCACATCGCATCTAAGCCCAAGCAACCCGGCATCACAGGATCATTGATAAAATGGCAGCTGAAAAACCATAAATCCGGCTTAATATCAAATTCCGCCTCAATATAGCCTTTTTCGAAATTCCCTTTCTCTGCATTCATTTCAACGATACGATCCATCATTAGCATTGGTGGGGCAGGTAATTGTGGACCGTTTTCCCCGAATAATTCTCCTTTACCTGAGAGTAGAAGCTCTTCATAAGAGTAGCTTGGTTTAATAATTGGTGTACAGTTGTTCATTGTTTTTAAAATCCTATAAATGGAGGGAAACCTGTTATATCAAAGGCTATGAAATATTACTGATAGTAACAGACTTTTAATTCAGTGAACAGTTGTACACTAACTTGTCGGATCAGTCAAGTTTTAATTTTTTGCAAAGTTTTCTCAAAAATGAACCGCTTGTTTCTTCGTTATTGCATTCATCTAATTGCTGATGAATCAATGTAAATAATGATGATTTATTACTTTTTACCGCTTTTTCATCGTCGTAGAACTCACGCCCGAAAAGAATTTCTAATGCATCAAATACATTTTCTACCGCCCAAATTTTAAATTGATTTTGTTCGACTGCCTCGATCACATCTGCTCTTAAACTCAAATGGCTTAGGCAAGCGGCTGGAATAATTACGCCTTGTTGTCCGCTTAATTGGCGAGCGTGGCAAATATTGAAGAAACCTTCAATCTTCTGATTAACCCCACCGACACTCAACACATTACCAAATTGGTCAATCGCTCCCGTTACCGCAATAGATTGCGGCAATGCCAATTTGGATAAGGCACTCACCAGCACGCTAAAAATCGCTAATGAGGAGCTGTCGCCATCAATTTCCCCATAAGATTGCTCAAAGGCAATTGAGGCGGAAAACGGTAATTGGGTAGGAAGTTCCAACAAATTCGCCAAGCAGGATTGAGCAAGAATAATCCCTTTAGAATGAATATTGCCCCCCAGCTCCACTTTACGTTCAATATCGTGAATTTCCCCATCGCCATATTGCACATTACAGCTGATACGCAAAGGTTCGCCAAAGCTATGCGGAACACCTTCAAAATCAATGACTGATAAACCGTTTATTTGCCCAATTTCTTCGCCTTCTGTTTCAATATAGAGTTGATTACTGAGAATATCTTCTACGGTATATTCATTTAGAATTGAAGATTGTTGCTCCAAATAATCAAAATAACTTTTTACTTCATTAATTTCTACTGTATTTGCATAGAAATTCTGAATACCTAATAAATGCTTTCTTAATAATGTAGGTGAAATAGAAATTAAATCCCGGCTCTCGCTTTCTCGAATATAAGCCTGTAAAAATTGATTAAGAGCAGCAGGTGTTAATCTTTTATTAATTATATTTTCTGCATAAGTCTGAATATAATTCGCCCATTCCTCTACATTATTATTTAAGGATAAATATGATTTAATTTCAGTATATTGTGCTACTTGATATAAGCTGTCATCATAAGCAGAAAGGGTTGAAATATCTTCTCTTTCGCCAATCAAAACTAACTTAAATGAGGATTTTTCTTTGGCTAGGAAATGCGGTAGATCATTAATAGAATGAGGTTCATATTCTCCAAATAATAATGCCTGCTTTAATTTATCCCATTGCGTAATATCCAATAATAATGAATTAATATTTACAATTAAAACACCATTATTAGCTTCTTGAATTGCTCCTGTTACATATTCTGTTTTCTGTTCTCTTTCTAAAAACATATAATAACCAAACAAATTATTTTTATTAAAATCCATTTTGGTTACTATAGAAATACTTGAATTATCTTTTTTTAAATAATCCGTCAGCTCATTAATAAATTCAGGAAAAAGCTCAGATTTAAGCACTAGCAAAGAGCCAAATTTCGCTTGCATAAATTGATCTAGAGCTTGTTTTGCTTTAGGTTGGAAATCTAAAAAATTGACTTTCTTATCTAAATCAGAGAAAGGGTATTCCACAGTTAATGCCGGGCTATTAAGTAGAAAAATGGTCACAGATATGCCTCTTTATCGAAAATTTGGTTTATTATACAGAATTCCGCTATACTTGCTAAATATAGCTTATCTTTTTCAACATTATTTACGATTATGCGATACCAAAAACTCATCACACAAGAAACTACTTGGAAATGGCAATATCTTCTCAAAAAGCATCGAGAAGGGGAAAACATTACTAAACACGAAGAACAAAGTTTAGTTGATTTAAAGGTTCAATTTCTTTCCACCTTACAAGAGTCCCCAGAAGAAGTAGAAAAATGGATTAAGTCAGAAATGACAGCTGAACAACGAAAAAAAATGCGTCAGTCTGTTCGAGCAAAGCGAAAACGCTTTTTTAATGCTGAAAAACAAACAACCAAGAAAAAATCTATTGATTTAGAATACGCTAGCTGGTTAAGACTCTCTAAATATGCAAAAAGCCAAAACCTCACATTATCAGAAGCTATTATTAAATTAACTGATGAAGTTGAAAACAAACAGCTTTATTTAGAGCAAGTCGCAAAAATGAAATCCAGTTTAAAAGATTTATTAAAGTAAAAAAGGAAAATGCCCGCTAACAAGCGGGCATTTTTTTATTCAATTTTACAATTGAAGAAACTATTACATAGTTACTTCTTTTGAACCTTGAACTTGGATTTCAACACGACGATCTGGTGCTAAACAAGCGATTAACGCTTTACGACCTTTAACTGCATCACAAGTGTTGCCAGTTACCGGGTTTGCTTCACCGTAACCTACAGCTGTTACGTTAGCTGGATTTGCACCTTTAGAAACGATGTAGTTAGCTACAGTTTCAGCACGGCGTTGTGAAAGTTTTAAGTTTGCTGCATCTTTACCGATACGGTCTGTGTAACCATTAACTTGGATAGCTGGGTTAGCTAAACCTAAGTTAGAGATTTCTGTGTGTGCTGCATCTAAAGCTGTTGCTGCTGCAGGTTTTAAGCTTGATTTAGCAAAATCAAATAAAACATCTGAGCTGAATGCGAAGTTTTTAGTTACAACTTCAGGAGCTTCAACTGGTGCTGCACCTTGACCAAAACGGTATGTTAAACCAGCAGATACTGAGTGGATTTTTGGACTATATTGTGCATCAATCCAATCAAGGTTTGCTTTTTGACGTGCTTTATCTAAGTTACCCGCAGCCTGTAAGTATTGGTATTCAACACGAGCAGCTAATTCTGGAGTAATTGCATACTCAAGACCTGCACCTAATAATAATGAAGTCTTTAAGTTGTGAGCACGTTGATCTTTATAACCGTTGTAACCTTTGTAGTCGTTACGAACTAATGCAGCACCTACTTTACCGTAAACATCTAAGTTAGGAGCAACTTCATAGCTTGGTTTTAAACTTAAATGAGTACCGTGAGCAACGTGTTTAATTGCTTTATCTTCGCCTTCATTACCACGAACACGACCAAAATAATCATAACCTAATTCTACTGCTAAACCAACATTGTTTTGGTTTAAAATTTGGTAACCACCGAATACACCATAAGTTACAGAGTTACGGTTAATACCAAAACCTTCACCTTTGTTGTCTTTAGCATCGAATTGAGTTAAACCGTCGTGAAAAGATGCCCAACCAGCTTTAGCACCTGCATAGAAAGTGTTAGCTTGTGGAGCTGCTTGAGCTACTGCTGCAGTTGATAATACTGCTAATGCAACTAATGTTTTTTTCATTTTGATGATCCTCTTAAATATTGTCATCGATTAAAATAAATTCTTAATACTTTTTATAAAGTATTAAAACTTTAACTTTATGCTTCAACAATTAAGAAGCAAGAGAGCTAATGTCAGCGATATTATACAACAAAAAACACCCTAAAAAAGCACTTTTTGTATAAAAATTATCTTCTGAGTAACATTCTTGTTCTAAATTTAGTTTGAGCAAGAATGTTCTAATTATCTTTCTTCGTTTTCTAAAAATCAATTATTTTTTCCTAAGGAAATGTATATTTTAGATCATTTTTTAATCAAAAAGGTAATTATGAACAAATTTCAAACCATCCACTTCCATTTTAAATTGTTTGAATTCTTGCTAAGATAACCAAAGTTTAATCTTATTATTTTTATCAAATCAAACACAACTATGATACCTAGACTTTCTAAAGTACCCCAATTAAATACCACCGCACAGGCGTATCTAGACGAACTAGTCCACCAACATTTTAATGGCGATATTGCCTCCAGTTATGCCGATCGTTTATCGCTGGCAACCGATAACAGCGTTTATCAACAAATTCCGCAAGCAATTCTGTTTCCGAAGTCCGTTTCTGATGTAGTGATCCTCACCAAACTTGCGCAAAAAGCGGAATATCAAGATTTAACTTTTACCCCTCGAGGTGGCGGTACCGGCACGAATGGACAATCGCTTAACAATAATATTATTGTTGATCTCTCACGCCATATGAACCAAATTTTAGAACTCAATGTGGAAGAACGTTGGGTGCGAGTGCAAGCTGGCGTGGTAAAAGATCAACTCAACCAATTTTTAAAACCTCACGGCTTATTCTTTTCGCCCGAGCTTTCCACCAGTAACCGTGCAACGCTAGGCGGAATGATTAACACCGATGCCTCCGGTCAAGGTTCACTACAATATGGAAAAACTTCCGCCCATATTCTTGAGATCAAATCGGTCTTAATTAACGGCGAAATTTTAGAAACACAAGCGGTCAAATCTGCGGACTTTTTTGCAAATTTAGAAAAATTAAATCTTTCTACTTTAGGCAAAACCCTACACTCTGAAATTTTCACCCGTTGCAGAACCTTACGCCCAACAGTATTAAGTGAATTGCCACAACTTAACCGCTTTATTACCGGCTACGATCTGAAAAATGTCTTTAATGATGATGAAAGTGAATTTAACCTCACCCGAATCTTAACCGGCTCGGAAGGCTCTCTTGCTTTTATTTGCGAAGCAAAACTGAATTTACTCCCAATTCCAAAATATCGCACCTTAATTAATATTAAATATAACTCCTTTGATGCCGCCCTCCGCTCCGCCCCTTTTATGTTAGAGGCAAAAGCGTTGTCAGTGGAAACGGTGGATTCCAAAGTGTTGAATCTCGCCAAGCAAGACATTGTGTGGCACTCGGTATCGGATCTCTTAACCGAAGATCCGAACAACCCGATTCTCGGTATTAATATTGTGGAATATGCCTCAAATGACCTGGCTCAAATTGAGGCTCAAGTCAAAGCCCTGTGCGAAAGCCTCGATCAAAAAATTGCAAATCAAGAGGCTGGCATTATTGGCTATCAGCTTACTGATGATGTCAATTCCATCGAAAAAATCTACGCAATGCGGAAAAAAGCGGTGGGCTTGCTTGGCAACGCCAAAGGTTGGGCAAAACCGATTGCCTTTGTGGAAGATACTGCCGTGCCACCGGAAAATTTAGCAGATTATATCGCAGAGTTCCGTGCATTATTAGATAGCCACAATTTGCCATACGGAATGTTCGGCCACGTGGATGCCGGCGTGCTACACGTTCGCCCGGCATTGGATTTATGCGACAAAGCCCAAGTGGAAACCTTTAAGCAGATTTCCGACCAAGTCGTCGAACTTACCGCTAAATACGGCGGTTTGATTTGGGGCGAACACGGCAAAGGGATGCGTTCTTATTATGGTGAGCGTTTCTTTGGTGAAACCTTGTGGCAAGAACTTCGCTACATCAAAACCTTATTCGATCCGCAAAATCGCTTGAACCCCGGCAAAATTTGTACGCCATTAGAGAGCGAGGCAACTCTCTACCCGATTGATTCCCAAATGCGAGCCGATTTTGACCGCCAAATTCCGATTCAAGTGCGAGAGGAATTTAAAGGGGCGATGAATTGTAACGGCAACGGCTTGTGCTTTAACTTTGATGTACATAGTACAATGTGTCCGTCTATGAAAGTGTCGGGCAACCGTCTCTATTCACCGAAAGGGCGAGCCTCTTTGGTACGTGAATGGTTACGTTTGTTAGCGGAGCAGAAAGTTGATCCAAATGATTTAATCTTCAACGCTAACAACAAAACCGCCTCGCTCACGGATTTTGTGGCGAAAATGCAAAACTCGCTCAACAAAAAGAAAGAGTACGATTTTTCACACGAAGTGAAAGCGGCAATGGATACTTGCCTTGCTTGTAAAGCCTGTGCTAGCCAATGTCCGATCAAAATTGATGTACCAACTTTTAGATCGCAATTTAATGAGCTTTACCACAGCCGCTATTTGCGTCCGCTGAAAGATTATGTGGTGTCGAATTTGGAATTTGTTGCCCCAATAATGGCGAAAAAACCGCAATTTTTTAACTTTTTCAGTACCTCAAGCTTAGCTGAAAAAGCAGCAAATAAAACATTGGGAATGACTTATCTGCCAGCACTGTCTGTGCCAAACCTACAACATCAGTTGGTGGAAATCGGCTATCAAGGCGAGAGTTTGGAAAGCCTTGAACAGCAGGCTGCAAGCGGTCAATTTTCTGCAGAAAATCGCAAAATGCTATTTATCGTGCAAGATCCGTTTACCTCTTATTACGATGCCAAAGTGGTGGCGGATTTTGTTACCCTCACGCAAAAACTTGGCTTTAAGCCGATTGTGCTGCCATTCAAGCCAAGTGGCAAAGCTCAACACGTTAAAGGCTTTTTGGCTAAATTTGCCAAAACCGCCAAAAACCAAGCAGATTTCCTAAACCGTGTGGCAAAACTCGGTGTGCCGATGGTGTCGGTCGATCCAGCCTTAACCCTCATTTACCGCCAAGAGTATAACGATATTCTCAAAGAGCAACGGGGCGATTTCAAAGTGCTATTAGCTCACGAGTGGTTAAAAGAGGTGATGCAAAAAGGCGAGTTAGAAAATTGCAAAAAAACTGCGGATTCCGACCGCTTGCAATGGCATTTATTTGCTCACTGCACCGAATCCACCTCACTCCCCAACTCAATGAACGAATGGAAATCGATTTTCGCCCACTTTGGCGAAACATTAGTGGCGGAAAATGTCGGTTGCTGCGGAATGGCAGGCACATTCGGGCACGAAACCAAACATTTAGCGATGTCAAAAGCGATTTATGAACAATCGTGGCAGAAAAAAATCAACGGCAAACCGCTCGAACGCTGCTTGGCCACAGGCTATTCTTGCCGTTCACAAGTGAAACGCTTTGAGCAACAGGGGATTAAGCACCCAGTTCAGGCGTTATTGGAAGTGATTTAAGGTTGAAATATCAGCAGAAAGGGCTTAGAATAAAAAGTGAGGCAGGTAGCTATCCTGCCTCTGTCTAGTACATATAGGTTATTTAGCTAATAACCCAGCTAGCAAATTAAGTACAGCTAATACTTTAATGCTAGCGGATGTTGCTATTAAGACTAGCAACGCAACCAGAAAGAAAATTTCTGATTTTCTCACATAAATCACCTCCTTAGTGCTATTTGACTAAGGCGACCAGACAAATGTGCTATTGGCGTAGCACACTGTTCGCCCATAGCACGGGAAGGATTATACAAAAAAGCTGTCTATTTAGACAGCTTTTTTATTAAACAGGAAATGATAATGACCATTTGGAAACAAACTGCAACTTGCGAACAATTAAATGCTCTTAGCCAAAAATCGGCAGTGGCACATTTAGGTATTGAATTTACAGCCATCGGCGAAGATTGGATTGAAGCACAACTGATGGTAGATGAGCGTACTCAACAACCGTTTGGCGTATTGCACGGTGGCGTTTCTGCCGCCTTGGCAGAAACGACGGCTAATGCCGGGGCGTTAATGGTGTGTGAAGCACATCAAATTGCAGTCGGAATGGAACTGAATATCAGCCATTTAAAATCAATCCCTGCCGGAACAAAAGCGATTGCACGGGCAACACCGCTGAAATTAGGGCGTGAAGTGCAGGTGTGGAATATTGATATCAAAGACGAGCAAGGTAACTTGTGTGCGGTGGCTCGTCTTTCCACCAAAACCTTAGATAAACGTTAATTTCTTATCCGCAACAAGCGGTCGAATTTTCAGAGAATTTTGCAAAACTTTGATTAAATCCGACCGCTTGTTTATAAAAGGCGTTTGGAAAACACGCCAACCTATTATAAAATACCTTTCTTTTTATCCATTACTAACAAGAGAACTTCAAAATGAATAATCGTGGCTTACTGCTAATGGGTTTGCTTCTTGTGTCTGTGCTTATTTTTACGCAATGGCAGCAAGATTTTAACCCTGAAATTCAAGCTCAAAAACAGGCTCAAGCGGCAGCTCAAACCCAACAACAGGCGGGTGATGTTCCAGCGGCTTCTAATGCTAATAATCCAATTGCAGACAGCATCACGCAAGGTAAAACCATTACGGTGGAAAGCGATGTGTTACGCCTAACCATTGATACCTTAGGTGGCGATGTGGTAGGTTCAGACTTATTGAAACACAATGCGGAATTAAACTCTAATACTCCATTCAAATTATTGCAGCAAGACGGTACTAAAACCTATGTGGCTCAAAGTGGCTTAGTAGGTAAAAATGGGATTGATACCAATGCTGGTCGTCCACAATATGCAGTAACGGCGGACAGTTTCAAATTGACTGATGATCAAAACGAACTTTCTGTACCACTAACATTTGAGAAAGATGGTGTAGTTTATACCAAAACTTTCACCTTAAAACGTGGTAGCTATGATGTTGGCGTAAATTTCAACATTAAAAATAACACCGCAGAAGCGATTGAAGTTCAGCCTTACGGTCAGTTAAAACACTCTGTCATTGAAAGTTCTGGTAGTTTAACAATGCCAACTTATACGGGTGGTGCGTACTCTTCTTCAGAAACTAACTACAAAAAATACAGTTTCCAAGATATGGAAAAAGCGAACTTAAGTATTGATACCAAAGCAGGTTGGATTGCAGTATTACAACACTACTTCGTGTCTGCTTGGGTGCCAAATCAAGATGCGGATAATAACCTTTATTCTCGCACCAATAATGGTGTTGCAACCATTGGTTATCGTGGTCCATTAACAACCATTGCCCCAAATTCTGAAGCAAATTTAAGCAGTAAACTTTGGACGGGCTCTAAAGACCAAAAAGAGATGGAAGAAGCTGCAAACCACTTAGACTTAACCGTAGATTACGGTTGGGCGTGGTTTATTGCTAAACCATTGTTCTGGTTATTAACCGCAATTCAAAAAATTGTCAGCAACTGGGGCTTAGCGATTATCGGTGTAACCATTGTCGTAAAAACCATTCTTTACCCATTAACCAAAGCACAATACACCTCAATGGCAAAAATGCGTATGTTACAACCACGTATTACAGAAATGCGTGAGCGTTTTGGTGATGACCGCCAACGTATGAGCCAAGAGATGATGAAACTCTACAAAGAAGAAAAAGTAAACCCGATGGGTGGCTGTTTACCGATCCTAATCCAAATGCCGATTTTCATCGCGTTATATTGGACATTTATGGAAGCAGTAGAACTCCGCCACGCACCATTCTTCGGTTGGATTAAAGACTTATCGGCACAAGATCCATATTACATCTTGCCTCTATTAATGGGTGCGTCGATGTTCTTGTTGCAAAAAATGTCGCCAACGCCGGTGGCTGACCCAATGCAACAAAAAGTGATGAACTTTATGCCGGTGATCTTTACCGTATTCTTCCTATGGTTCCCGTCAGGCTTAGTACTTTACTGGCTAACCTCAAACTTAATTACCATTGCCCAACAGTGGCTAATTTACCGTAACTTAGAGAAAAAAGGCTTACATTCTCGTAAGAAATAATTTACTTATAACCACACCGTAGGGGCAAATTGCAATTTTCCCCTACATATGGTTTCTTGGCAAAAAGCCCGTTGATTTCACTCAACGGGCTTTTTTATGCTCTACAAGCGGTAATATTACTTAATAATTTTGCAAATTATAGCACCGCTAATGCCGCATCGTAATCCGGCTCTTGCTTGATTTCCGGCACTAATTCGCTGTGTAAGACTTTGTTGCTCTCATCTAAAATAATCACAGAACGAGAGGCTAAACCAGCGAGTGGACCAGAGGTAATATCCACGCCAAGTTTGTTATGTAATTCACGGTTACGGAACGTTGATAATACTTTCGCATTTTCAATGCCTTCTGCTCCACAGAAACGTGCTTGAGCAAAAGGTAAATCAGCTGAAATACATAATACAACCGTGTTATCTAAACTTGTTGCTTTTTCGTTAAACACACGCACAGATTTCGCACAAATACCTGTATCAATACTTGGGAAAATGTTTAACACTTTGCGTTTACCATCAAAATCAGACAGTGAAACGTCCTCTAAATCACTGTTTACCAGCGTAAAATCTGCAACCACATCGCCTTGTTGTGGAAATGCACCTGCAACCTCAATCGGGTTTCCTGCTAAAGTTACTTTACTCATTCTTTTCTCCTTATGAATAAACAAGCGGTCTAAATATACCGATTTTTTGCAAAATAGGAAACTATCAATTTAATTATGATAATCTTTAGAAACTAACCTGATTTTGCTATACTCATAGACATCTCATTTTTAAGGTTATCATTATTATGTTAAAAATTTTTCGTGTTTTTTTAGTTGCAATAGCGGCTATTTTAATTTCTCTTGTCGGTACACTTTATGCGTTAGTGCGTTTACGCCACCCGAGCAGTGTGGGCGTTGTGGCACGTTGGTTCGGTTTATTACATAAATTGATGGGTGTAAAACTGATTACTCGTAAAAAACCTGAAATCAACTATCCGGTTATCTACATCGGCAACCATCAGAATAACTATGATATGGCAACGATTTCTTCAATGGTAGCAGAAAACACCGTGAGTATCGGCAAAAAAAGCTTGATTTGGATTCCGTTTTTCGGGTTGGTTTATTGGGCGACCGGCAATATTTTTATTCACCGTGAAAAACGCTCAAGTGCGATTGAAACAATGAACAAAGCAGGGGAAATTGTAAAAGAACGCAAGGTATCGGTTTGGATGTTCCCAGAAGGCACTCGCAGCCGTGGACGTGGCTTACTGCCGTTTAAAACCGGAGCTTTCCATTTGGCAATTTCCGCAGGTGTGCCGATTGTGCCTGTTGTTTGTTCTAACTTACACAATAAAATTGATTTGAACCGTTGGGATAATGGCGTTGTGATCTGCGAAATGCTTGAGCCTATTGATACATCAGGTTACAGCCGTGAAAATGTGAAAGAACTAATGGAAAAATGCCACCAAATTATGCTCACTAAATTTGAAGAGCTTAATCAAGAAGTTGAAGAACTAGAAAAAACGAAAAACGCCTAATATGAAAAAAGCGATAACCCGACGCCAATTTTTACAAGGTTCAACCCTAGCAGGTGCATTAGCGACATTGCCTCACGCTGCATTAGCAGCTGATCGCCCCGCCCTTAATATTCCACCCCTTATGGATATTGGACGTGGTAGACCTGTTCGGCTTGATTTACGCCCTGCTCAAACCCAATTTGATAAAGGTAAGTTGGTCGATGTTTGGGGCGTGAACGGACAGTATCTTGCTCCTACTGTACGGGTAAAATCAGGAGATTTTGTTAAATTAACTTATCTCAATAATTTGCCACAAAAAATCTCAATGAATATTCAAGGGCTACAAGCCTCAAGCGATATTATCGGCTCGGTGCATCGTTCTCTTGACCCCAAAAGCAGTTGGTCGCCAATTGTTTCAATTAATCAAGCCGCTTGTACTTGTTGGTATCACGCCGATACGATGCTCAATTCAGCGTTCCAAATTTATCGAGGATTAGTTGGATTGTGGCTGATTGAAGATCAACATAGCAAAAATACCTCTTTACCGAATAAATATGGTGTGAATGATATTCCACTGATTTTGCAAGACCAGCTTCTCAATAAAGAAGGTGTACAAGTTTTAGATAAAAACACACCCCAATTTTTAGGAAAACGCTTATTTGTAAATGGGCAGGAATCCCCTTATTTCAATGTGCCACGCGGTTGGGTCAGATTGCGTGTTCTCAACGCCTCTCTCTCTCGTGCTTATGAGCTAAGGCTAGATAATGGAAACCCGCTTCAGCTTATTGCAACAGGTGTGGGAATGTTGGCAGAGCCTGTGGAGATGGACGTTATCCGCCTTGCTCCAAGTGAGCGAGTGGAAGTTCTGGTTGATTTAAGCGACGGCAAAACAGTTTCACTAATAAGCGGTCAAAAAAGAGATATTTTTTACAAAATCGGGCAAGTTTTCTCAAGCGATGATGAATTAATCGACAATATAATTTTAGAACTCAGACCTGAAGGAATGGCAGCGGTACTCAATACAAAACCAAGTTTACCTGCCTTTTCATTAGATGAATTTAATTTGAAAATCAGCCAAGAACGCCGATTTATGCTTAGTCCGTCTGATTACTTAATCAACCAAAAGCGATTTGACCCAAAACGAATTGATTTTACCGCTCAAAAAGGCAGTGTTGAGCGTTGGTATTTACACAGCACACAAGCGGTCGGATTTACCCTGCAAGGTGCAAAATTTATTATTGAGACTCAAAACCGTAAACCATCCCCAATTAAGCAACTTGCTTGGCGAGATACGGTTTGGTTAGAGGCTGAACAAGAGGTAACTCTTTTAGTTCGCTTTGAGAATACCGCTTCTGAGCAATTGCCTTTTACCTTTGGCGTGAGCGATTTTATGTTGCGTGATAGAGGTACGATGGGTCAATTTAGTGTAATTGAAAATGGACAATAACCCTTCGATAGGCGATAATGCCCCATAATTTTGCCCATAAAAAGGAAAAAATAATGAGCCAAGAATTTTTAGATTTTGAAATGCCGATTGCCGAACTTGAAGCTAAAATTGAGTCTTTAAGAGCGGTCAGTCTGCAAGATGACAAAATTGACCTTGATGATGAAATCAAGCGTTTACAAAAGAAAAGCGAAGAATTAACCAAAAAAACCTTTGCAAATTTAGATGCGTGGCAAATTTCCCGTATGGCACGCCACCCAAACCGCCCATACACTTTAGACTATATTGAACATATCTTCACTGAGTTTGATGAATTAGCAGGTGATCGTGCATTCGCTGATGATAAAGCCATTGTCGGCGGTATTGCTCGTTTAGACGGTCGCCCGGTGATGATTATTGGTCATCAGAAAGGTCGTACGGTAAAAGAGAAGGTAAAACGTAATTTCGGTATGCCTGCACCGGAAGGTTATCGTAAAGCATTACGCTTAATGGAAATGGCAGAACGTTTTAATATGCCGATTATTACCTTTATTGATACACCGGGAGCTTATCCGGGTATTGGAGCTGAAGAACGAGGTCAATCAGAAGCGATCGCACGCAACTTGCGTGAAATGTCGCAACTCTCTGTACCGGTAATTTGTACCGTAATTGGCGAAGGTGGTTCAGGCGGTGCATTAGCTATCGGTGTGGGCGATAAAGTGAATATGTTGCAATACTCAACTTACTCGGTCATTTCCCCTGAAGGCTGTGCCTCAATTCTATGGAAAAGTGCCGATAAAGCCTCAACTGCGGCAGAGGTAATGGGCTTAACTGCTCCACGTTTAAAAGAGTTAGAACTGATCGATAACATCGTGCAGGAACCATTGGGTGGGGCTCATCGAAATATTGAGGAAATTGCACAAAATCTTAAACAACGTATTGTGGAAGATTTAGCGGAGTTAGATCAACTCAGCAAAGACGATTTATTAGAACGTCGTTATCAACGCCTAATGAACTACGGCTACGTTTAATCGGTTTTAAATAGAACAAGCGGTAAGATTTTTGTAGAAATTTGCAAAATCTTGCCGTTTTGCATTAAGAGAATAAAAAGATAAAAGAAATTTGAAAGTGGTGCCGACTACCGGAATCGAACTGGTGACCTACTGATTACAAGTCAGTTGCTCTACCTACTGAGCTAAGTCGGCATATAGAAAGGTTTTAACGAGGGAGAATTATAGCAATTTCTTTCCCGTCTTCAACCCTCAAGCCATTCAAATGACTAAAAAATAATATACATTAAGCTTTTAAAGGAGCAAGCGAATGAAAAACATACTCTCTATTCAATCCCACGTTGTCTATGGCTACGCCGGCAACAAAGCGGCAACCTTTCCAATGCAGCTTTTAGGAGTGGATGTTTGGGCATTAAACACAGTGCAATTTTCTAACCATACTCAATATGGGAAATGGGGCGGAATGGTAATGCCAAAAGAACAGATTGGCAGCATTGTAGAAGGAATTCACAATATCGATGAACTTCATCGCTGCGATGCGGTATTATCAGGCTACATTGGCTCTGCAGAACAAGTTGAAGAAATCATCAATGCATTCCATAAAGTAAAAGCGGAAAATCCTAATGCGATCTACATTTGCGACCCTGTAATGGGACACCCTGATAAAGGTTGCATCGTGGCAGATGGAGTAAAAGAAGGCTTAATCAATCTAGCGATGGCACAAGCTGATATCATCACACCAAATTTAGTGGAATTACGAGAGCTCACAGGCTTAACCGTAGAAAATTTCGAGCAAGCCTTAGAAGCCGTAAAAGTGATTTTAACTAAAGGTCCGAAAAAAGTGCTAGTAAAACATTTAAGCCGTGTAGGTAAAGATAGCAACAAATTTGAGATGCTTTTTGCCAACCAAGAGGGGATTTGGCATATCAGCCGACCGCTCTACCATTTCGACAAAGAACCGGTGGGCGTAGGCGACTTAACTGCCGGCTTATTTGTAGCGAACTTATTAAATGGGAAATCAGATCTGGAAGCCTTTGAGCATACTGCCAATGCCGTAAATGAAGTAATGGAACAAACCTCAAAATCAGGCTTGTACGAACTCCAAATCATTCGCTCACGGGATTTAATCGTTAATCCACAATGTAATTATAAAGCTGTAAAAATTGCTTAATTGAAATTGTAAAATATTGATAAAATTCGACCGCTTGTAAATGTTACTTTCTACAAGCGGTCTTTTTTAAGATATGTCATACATATATAAAAAATCCTCGCTAATAATGCTTAGCGAGGATTTTTAACAAAATTAATCTAATTAATTTTTATTAGTATCATCCGTTAATCTATCACCACTGATAACGTAAACCAACACGGCCACTATAACTTTCACGGCTACCACGAGAACTAAATACTCTGTGTTTTCCCCCTAATGCATGACTATATTTAATATCTCCATATAATGTGAACGTCTTCGCTACATTTAACGGGACCGTACTTCCTAAACTTACCTCAAATTGACTACGGGTATAACGCTCTTCTAATGAAGTTGTTCCAATTCTCACAGAAGCTTTTGCTGGCGTTAAATCTTGAACTATATTAGTTGCTAAATACAGATAATCATTTGTTAAACGTAAACCTAAACGTCCCTGCATTGTTAAATAATCTCCGCCACTCACGTTATGAATACCATCATAGAAGCTATTTAAATGGGTATATTGTGCTTTCAATTGTACTTGAGGCTCAACTTTCCATTTTTCCATTATCGGGTAAGCTTTACCCATCTCAATACTTAATCCAGCACCTATCCCTGTTTGGCGTAACACTTTTTTACCATAGTATTTATTTTCTAGTCTTGATAAGTTAGCCACAATATCTAAATAACTGTTATCATTGCCATAAAAAGTTCTATAAGCACCTAAAGAGAACATTTTACTTTTTCCAGAACTGGTGTATTTATTATCAATAACACGACCATTTTCCGCACGATATTTGTCATAAAAATCGTTATTTGACCAGCTATAACTCAGCATTAAACCGTGTCGAGCATATCCTGAATCAGATTCAGTAATTGCAATATCTTGCCCTACTTGAACTAAACGCTGATCAGCTTCAAAGCCAAAACGATGTTTACCTTGAGTAAGGTTTTTATTAAATCCTACTCTGCCCCAACTATTTAAGATACGAGTATCTGCATTTTGTGGAGCTCTTTCACCCACTCGCTCATATAAACGACCAAGTTGCTCAATTCCCATCTCTTGGTTTATCCAATTAGTTTGGAGATAACCTGAGGTAGTTGCTTTATAAATAACATACCCTTTAGGTTGGGGTTGGGGTTGTGGCTCAGGCTGAGGTTGCGGCTCAGGTTGAGGCTGCGGCTCAGGTTGAGGCTGTGGCTCAGGTTGAGGCTGTGGCTCAGGTTGAGGCTGTGGCTCAGGTTGAGGTTGTGGCTCAGGTTGAGGTTGTGGCTCAGGTTGAGGTTGTGGCTCAGGTTGAGGTTGTGGCTCAGGTTGAGGCTGCGGCTCAGGTTGAGGCTGCGGCTCAGGTTGAGGCTGCGGCTCAGGTTGAGGCTGCGGCTCAGGTTGAGGCTGCGGCTCAGGTTGAGGCTGCGGCTCAGGTTGAGGCTGCGGCTCAGGTTGAGGCTGCGGCTCAGGTTGAGGCTGCGGCTCAGGTTGAGGTTGCGGCTCAGGTTGAGGTTGTGGCTCAGGTAATGCATCTAACACCCAAGTATATTCAGCAAAACCAGTATTCGGGTTGATACGGCGAGCTATTTGAGCCTCTTCAGCCCCTTGAGTGTTTGCTTGACCAGTAAATACACTATTGCCATTATCACCTTTTTCAATAATAACTATAGGGTTAGCCCAATTTCCATTTTTCTCAATATTACTACGAAGGACATCACCCGAAATATGCTCTTTTACCTCAATCTTTGTGTTACCTAAAGCATTTCCTTTAATAATAAGTTGATCGTTTTGTTGTACATCTGGATTATTCCATTTACTATCCACAATTAATTTGGAGTTTTGTTCGCCAATATAATCGCCATTTTGGATAAATTTATTTAATGGCTCACTATTGCCTTTATTTAAATCAATAGTACCTTCATTAACTAATTTATTATAATTTACATTGACAGAATTAATTGTTGAATTTAACGTAACAATACCCTTATTAGTAAGAGTTTCTCCATTTGTAGGTGTAAGTAAAGTAGTACCACTCTTATTATCCCTAATATAATTCAGTGCTAGATCCTGTGTTAAATTTAAATGTCCTTCATTTCCAATATTGATATTATGCCAATTTTCAATTCTCGTCCCTACTGTCTTAATTGGTTTAGATCGTGCATTCATTTTTTGTTTCAAATTCAACACATTAACTTCGGGTGTAGAAACAGGGGCGTTTGAAGAGCTACCATTTAGTATTTTTAATTCACTAACATCCGTATTAGATAAGGTAACATCATCATTACCCCCATTCATCAGAATATTACCAATAATTTTACCTGAACTAGATGTTAAATGATCCCTACCATCACCTCCCATAAACGGCTATGTAATCAGCACCATCAATTGTTCCTGTATTTGTTAACGATGTTTCTTGAAGACCTTCAAGAACTACTGCTGCATAATTTCTTTTTTGTCCAGGAGCAGCTCGAGTAGCAATAGTTCCTTCATTTAGAAGTGTTGCACTTTTCCCATTCTTTAATCTAACCGCTACTGTATTAGCAGATATAAGAGAATCAGCCCCAAGATTTTTAATATCATAGACTGTATTTTCACTACCATTTACTATAATAGCATTTTCATTAAAGCCTGAACCAGTAGTACTAATTTCACCGGTATTTTTTACAGAAAATTTATCTCTCACTGTTGTCCATTGATAATCAATACTGCTAGTAGGTCGGCTTCCAGAAGAAATTAATTTACCACTATTTTCTATTTCAATAGATTGAATTGGTTTCCCATTTGAAAAGGCTTTATAATCAGGGCTATCTAAGTGAGCACTATTATGCAATACTAAATTATTAGCAGAACCTAAATAAAGGCTTTTATGATATGGACCTTGTTGACCTTCTACAAAAACTTCTACAGAATCAGGATCAGTAATAGTTGTTTTTTTATAGCCATTAGGACCAGTTTCTACAGCTGTAGTTGGCTCAGCATAAATAGGAAGAACATAACAAGAAACAAAAGTCGCTGTAACCAGCTTTGTTATTGAGGAAAGTTTGAACTTTTTCATACTTATTTACCTTAAAATATTATTCATACACCAGCAAAAAGTATACAGAGTATACAAACAATAGTTTAACAAAAAAAGCATGCCTTACAGCATGCTTTTAATATTAACTGAATCTAGATCAAATTATTTGATGATTTTCGCTACAACGCCCGCACCTACTGTACGACCACCTTCACGAATCGCGAAGCGTAAACCTTCGTCCATCGCGATTGGGTGAATTAAGCTTACAGTCATTTTGATGTTATCGCCTGGCATTACCATCTCAACACCTTCCGGTAATTCGATAGTACCTGTTACGTCCGTTGTACGGAAGTAGAACTGTGGACGGTAACCTTTGAAGAATGGAGTATGACGACCACCTTCTTCTTTTGATAATACGTAAACTTCTGATTCGAAGTCTGTGTGTGGAGTGATTGAACCCGGTTTCGCTAATACTTGACCACGTTCGATTTCTTCACGTTTAGTACCACGTAATAATGCACCAACGTTCTCACCCGCACGACCTTCGTCTAATAATTTACGGAACATCTCAACACCGGTTACTGTTGTTTTTGTTGTATCTTTGATACCTACGATTTCAACTTCATCACCAGTACGGATGATACCACGCTCAACACGACCTGTTACTACTGTACCACGACCAGAAATTGAGAATACGTCTTCGATTGGTAATAAGAATGGCTTATCAATCGCACGCTCCGGCTCTGGAATATAAGTATCTAAGTGGTTTGCTAACTCAAGGATTTTCTCTTCCCACTCAGCAACGCCATTTAATGCTTGTAATGCTGAACCACGTACGATTGGAGTGTCATCGCCCGGGAAGTCGTATTGAGAAAGAAGTTCACGAACTTCCATTTCAACTAATTCTAATAACTCTTCGTCATCAACCATATCGCATTTGTTTAAGAATACGATGATGTATGGAACACCTACTTGGCGACCTAATAAGATGTGCTCACGAGTTTGTGGCATTGGACCGTCTGTTGCTGCTACTACTAAGATAGCACCGTCCATTTGTGCCGCACCGGTAATCATGTTTTTAACATAGTCCGCGTGTCCCGGGCAGTCAACGTGTGCATAGTGGCGAGTTGCTGTATCGTATTCAACGTGTGAAGTGTTGATGGTGATACCACGAGCTTTTTCTTCCGGTGCGTTATCGATTTGGTCGAATGCACGAGCTGCACCACCGAAGTGTTTTGATAATACAGTTGTAATTGCTGCTGTTAAAGTTGTTTTACCATGGTCAACGTGGCCGATTGTACCCACGTTCACGTGCGGTTTTGTACGTTCAAATTTTTCTTTAGACATTTTCTAAAAGCCTCTTAAACAAAAACGGTTACAATGGAACAAAAGAACCCATTAACCATAATGTAGAAATTAATACTAATTGAAACTTATAGGAAAGAGTGAAGTTAGAAGAAGTGGTGCTGATAGGCGGATTTGAACCGCCGACCTCACCCTTACCAAGGGTGCGCTCTACCAACTGAGCTATATCAGCGTTTGGAGCGGGCAGCGGGAATCGAACCCGCATCATTAGCTTGGAAGGCTAAGGTAATAGCCATTATACGATGCCCGCTGTTCTAAATTCGTCTGTCCTGCACGATTCAAAAATCAGAAATGGTGGAGGGAGAAGGATTCGAACCTTCGAAGGCTGAGCCAACAGATTTACAGTCTGCCCCCTTTGGCCGCTCGGGAACCCCTCCACGATATTTTGAATACTTATTTACGTTTAAAGCAAAAATGGTGCCGACTACCGGAATCGAACTGGTGACCTACTGATTACAAGTCAGTTGCTCTACCTACTGAGCTAAGTCGGCATTGCTGTGTCGTAAGCAAGTGATGTGCATTATAGGGAAATTTTAACGCTGTGCAAGTATTTTTTTTAAAAATATTAAAAAAATCAATCTTTCGACTTTTAAATATACAAAATGGCTATTTTTTGTAAAATACAGGCGGTTTTATGTCAATAAATACGGCAAAAGCGTCTCATATATTGTATAGTTATGCCCCTAATTTGAGTATTAAACCGATTTATTCATCATCAAAAAATTGAGATTTTGGCTATGAGCCTTGAAAAAAACACAAAAATTACTCCTTTTCTCACTTTTGATCGCCAACAATGGGCAGATTTACGCAAATCCGTGCCATTAAAGCTCACCGAGCAAGATTTAAAACCATTATTAGGCTTTAATGAAGATCTTTCTTTAGAAGAAGTACGTACTATTTACCTCCCCCTTGCCCGTTTAATTCAATACTATATAGAAGAGAATTTAAAACGTCAGACCGTTTTGCACCGTTTTCTTGGCATTGAAACGCCGAAAGTGCCTTATATTATTAGTATTGCCGGCAGTGTTTCGGTTGGTAAAAGTACCTCTGCCCGTATTTTGCAAGCTCTGCTCTCACATTATCCTAAAGAGAGAAAAGTCGATTTAATTACTACCGATGGTTTTTTATATCCGCTTGCAACGCTTACTGAAAAGAACTTACTAAAGAAAAAAGGCTTTCCGGAATCTTATGATATTCATAGCCTCATTCGCTTTGTATCTGATATTAAATCGGGCGAGCGTAATGTGAAAGCCCCCATCTATTCGCATTTAACTTATGACATTATTCCTGATCAATTTAATGTAGTTGATCAACCTGATATTGTGATTTTAGAAGGACTAAACGTGCTACAAAGCGGAATGAACTACCCTTCCAGCCCACATAATGTATTTGTATCTGATTTTGTCGATTTCTCAATTTATGTTGATGCTGAAGAAGATCTCTTAAAGAAATGGTATATCAACCGTTTCTTAAAATTCCGCCGCAGTGCCTTTGCTGATCCGAACTCTTATTTCCACCACTATTCAAAATTATCGGAACAAGAAGCTATTGAGACTGCCTCAACCATCTGGGAGGAAATTAATGGTTTGAATTTACGCCAAAATATTTTACCGAGCCGTGAACGAGCCAACCTCATTTTGATAAAAGGGCAAGATCACGCCATTGAAACGGTAAAACTACGCAAATAATTCAACTTTTCCAACCGCTTGTAGTACCCTAAAATCCGTTGAATACAACTCAACGGATTTTTTATTTAAATCAATGCTTATTCGGCTATTTTTTGGTAAGCTAACAACTTTGAGAGTGATTGATATTAGGCATAAACAATGAACAAAAAATTTCTACTTCCTTTAATTCTCTTTTTAGCATTATCTGTGGCATTTTTGGTTCAACTTGCTCGCAACTCGCAAGGCGATGATCCGAAAAAATTAGAATCTGCCCTCATCGGTAAAACCATTCCTAATTTCAGCCTAGAATCTTTACTCGATGAAAAAGAGCAAATTAATCAAGATGTGGTTAAAACAGGCAAGCCTCGCCTATTAAATGTGTGGGCAACGTGGTGCCCAACTTGTTACGCCGAACACGAATACCTTACTGTTTTAGCGAAACAAGGAGTGGAAATTGTCGGCATTGATTATAAAGATGAACGCCCGAAAGCGATTAAATTCTTAGCCGCTTACGGTAATCCATATAAAGCGGTTATTTTTGATCCCAAAGGCTCACTCGGCTTAGATTTAGGTGTTTATGGTGCACCGGAAACCTTTATTATTGATGGCAATGGCATCATCAAATACCGCCACGCAGGCGATGTAAACGACCAAGTGTGGAATAACGTGCTAAAACCGATTTATGACAAATTAAAAGAGTGATGAAAATGATGAAAAAGTTTAGCCTATTCTTTATTTTTGCAAGCTATGTGGCTCTTTCTGCTCCTGTTGAGCTTCATAAATTTGATAGTCCAAAACAAGAAGCGGATTATCGTGCCTTAATTCAAGAACTACGCTGTCCGCAATGCCAAAACAATAATATTGCGGACTCAAATGCAACAATTTCTACCGATATGCGGGCAAAAACCTTAGAGTTACTCAAAGAAGGGAAAAGCAAAGATGAAGTGGTGGAGTATATGATTGAACGTTACGGCAATTTTGTTACTTACAATCCGCCAATGACACCAGCAACGCTTATTCTTTGGGTTCTGCCGTTAATTTTAATTGCACTGGGGCTTGGTTTTGTGCTCCGCCGCAAGAAAGCGAAACCGCAAGCGGTCAATTCTTCGCAAAATTTTGCAACACCAATTCAGCATTTAAACCAAGATGAACAAGAGCGTCTTAACCAAATTTTAAATAAGGACAACAAATGAGTTTCTGGATAGCCATTATTTTTATCACTCTAATCGTCTGTGTTGTGGCGTTTTATCCTTTGCTTAAAAAGAATAAGCAAATTGATGCCAGCAAACGCGATAGTTTAAATAAAGCTTTCTATTTTGATCGCTTAAAAGAAGTGGAAAACGAAGCAAATGAAGGCGTTATTGACGATCCTGAACGCACAAAATTAGAGCTACAACAAAATTTATTAGACGACATTCCTGAAAACACTCAGCCCGTTCAAGGTGAAAAATTAAAGCTCGGCAAGGCGTGGTTTGTTTCATTGATTTTGTTTGTAGGCGGCATTAGCTTTGCAATTTATAGCAATGTCGGCTCGTGGCTTTCAAACTCAATGCTAGACACTACCCATCAAAAATTAGACTATTTCTATGAACGCTTGAAATCAGAAGATAAAAATCCACTTTCAACCGAAGAGATGAACCAATTTGCAATGGCATTACGCGTTGATTTGCAGAAAAATCCAAACGATGATCAGAAATGGTATATGCTCGGGCAAATCGGTATGGCGTTAGATGACGGTCAATTAGCTCACGATGCGTTTAGCAAAGCCGCTCAGCTAAAACCTGATAATTTAGCTTACAAATTAAGCCACGCTCAGCTTCTACTTTTCTCCGAAGCACCGGAAGATAAAACACAAGGCGAAACGTTATTAAAACAGATTATCCGTCAAGATCACACCAATTTTGATGCGTTAAGCCTGCTTGCTTTCCACTCGTTTGAAAAAGAAGATTTCAAAATGGCGGCGATGACGTGGGGAATGATGTTAAAGCTCTTGCCAGATGAAGATCCTCGTAAAGTTACGGTTGAGCGTAGTTTTAATATGGCATTATCAAATTTAAGTGAACAAGATAAACAAGAGTTACAATTGCAAAAAGGCGAGAAAAAATGACCGCTTGTAAATCTCCAAGTAAAGAAAAATTGAAAATCGGTTTAGTGTCTGTTTCTGACAGAGCCTCACAAGGGGTTTACCAAGATCAAGGTATTCCCGAATTGAAAGCTTGGCTAAAAGCTGCATTATGCAATGATTTTGAGGTAGAAAGCCGATTGATTGCCGATGAGCAACCGCTCATTGAGCAAACTTTGATTGATTTGGTGGATAACCACGCTTGCCATTTGGTTTTAACCACCGGCGGAACAGGTCCGGCAAAACGTGATGTTACCCCTGATGCTACGCTTGCCGTTGCTCATCGAGAAATGCCGGGCTTTGGCGAACAGATGCGACAAGTAAGCCTTCACTTCGTGCCAACCGCAATTCTCTCTCGCCAAGTGGGTGTTATCCGCAATGAGAGCTTAATTCTCAACTTACCCGGACAGCCGAAAGCAATTAAAGAAACCCTCGAAGGGGTAAAAGATGAAAACGGCAAAGTGTTAGTCAAAGGCATTTTCAGTGCCGTACCGTATTGCCTACAACTTTTAAGTGAAATTTATGTCGAAACCAATCCGCAAGTGTGCGAAAGTTTCCGTCCAAAATCAGCTCGTAGAGAAAAATAGGAATAACGATGAAAAAAATTGAAGCAATCATCAAACCTTTTAAATTAGATGACGTACGTGAAGCCTTAACAGACGTGGGCATTAGCGGTATGAGCATTACTGAAATCAAAGGCTTCGGCAGACAAAAAGGGCATACAGAGCTTTATCGTGGAGCGGAATACGCCATTGATTTTCTGCCAAAAGTAAAAGTTGAAATTGTGATTCCTGATGAACTGGAAGAACAGTGTATTGAAGCGATTATGGAAACTGCTCAAACCGGCAAAATCGGTGATGGCAAGATTTTTGTCTATGATGTTGGACGTGTTATTCGTATTCGTACAGGCGAAGAAAACGAAGAGGCAATTTGATTTTGCAAAAAATTTTGTAAAATAGACCGCTTGCAGGGCGTATAACATACGCTCCAAAATTAAATGGGCGTACGATGTACGCCCCTACATTTGGAATATGGAATGAAAACCGGACTTAAATTTCTTTGGATTAGCTTAGTTACTATCATCATCGACCTTTGGTCAAAATATATCGTTGTACAACATTTTGAATTTGGCGAAAGTATTAATATCTTGCCTATTTTTAACTTAACTTATGCACGCAATTATGGTGCAGCTTTTAGTTTTCTCGCTGATCATTCCGGCTGGCAAAAATATTTCTTCTTAGGGCTGGCAATTGTGATTTCCCTCGCCTTAGTTGTGGCATTATGGAAAAATCAAGCGGTCAAAAAATTAGAAAATTCTGCGTATGCCTTAATTATCGGCGGTGCAATTGGTAATGCGATTGACCGTGCTTATAACGGCTATGTAGTGGATTTTCTTCATTTTTATTGGGATATTTACCATTATCCCGTCTTTAATGTGGCGGATATTGCCATCTGTGTGGGAGCAGGCTTACTGATTTTAGAAGCCTTTATAACGAAAAAAGAAAAGACAAAGTAAGAGTGATTAGATGAAAGTTTTATTAGCAAACCCTCGTGGTTTCTGTGCCGGTGTAGATAGAGCCATTTCCATTGTAGAACTCGCATTGGAAATTCACGGTGCACCGATTTATGTTCGCCACGAAGTGGTTCACAATAAATTTGTGGTGGATGGCTTAAAAGCAAAAGGGGCGATCTTCGTTGAAGAATTGGACGAGGTGCCTGATGATGCAATTGTGATCTTCTCCGCTCACGGGGTTTCTCAAGCGGTCCGCCAAGAAGCCAAACGCCGTAATTTAAAAGTGTTTGATGCAACTTGTCCGCTGGTAACCAAAGTCCATATGCAGGTTGCTCGAGCCAGTAAAAAAGGCACAAAAGCCATTCTCATCGGGCACGAAGGACACCCGGAAGTCATCGGCACAATGGGGCAATATAGCAACGAAGAAGGTGGAATTTATTTGGTGGAATCGGTGGAAGATATTGCGGATCTGCCGGTATCCAACAATGATGAGCTCACCTTTATGACGCAAACAACACTCTCTATTGATGACACAATTGGTGTGATTGATGCGTTGAAAGAGAAATACCCTGCGATTCAAGGTCCTCGCAAAAACGATATTTGCTATGCCACTACCAACCGCCAACACGCAGTGCGTGAATTAGCGGAACAATCGCAGCTAGTGCTTGTAGTTGGCTCGAAAAATTCATCTAACTCAAACCGTTTAGCAGAACTCGCTTCTCGAATGGGCGTGATGTCAAAACTGATTGACGGTCCGCAAGATATTGATCCGAAATGGCTTGAAGAAGTTGAAACTATCGGTATTACTGCCGGTGCTTCTGCTCCTGAAGTATTAGTGCAATCTGTTATCTCACACTTAAAAACATTAGGTGTAACAGAAGTAGAAACCCTTGCTGGCAATGAAGAAGCTGTTGTCTTTGAAGTGCCGAAAGAACTTCGCATTAAAGAGGTAAAATAATGACAGAAATTAACCGCTTTAAACTTGAATGGGAATGCCGTCGTGGTATGCGTGAGTTAGACAAAATGATTATGCCATTTTACAAAAATCATTTTGATGGACTTAACGAAACGCAGCAACAAGCCTTTGTTGAAATGTTAAGCTACACCGACCCTGAATTATTCCGTTGGGTTATGTTGCAAGCACCCGCCCCAACTCAAGCTATTTCAGATCTGATTGAATTGATGCGTGCTAAAATCGAACGATAAATCACAAATCGTCCGGATTTGCAAAAAATCAGGGAAATTTGGCCGCTTTTGCCATTAAACCTTGATTTATTCGCCATTTTTGTTTAATGTATGCCGATTTTCTTTTCCCTAATTTCAAACAATGAGGCATATTATGGCAGATAGTTTTAGCGTTACACGCCGTTTTTTCGATGATAAAAATTACCCTCGTGGCTTTTCTCGTCACGGTGATTACACTATTCGTGAATCACAAACTTTAGAGCAGTTCGGTCAAGCGTGCTTGGCTTTAGAAACAGGCGAACGTAAACCTAAAACCGCAGAAGAAAAACGCTTCGTTGCTGTAATGAAAGGCGAAGAAATTGCACAAAGCGATATCGAAAAAGCGTGGTTAAAATACCGCACGCTGACCAGTAAAACTAAACGCATTTACACCCTTTCAGGTAATGCGGGTAGCGATGCCGGCGATGATTTCAGTGCAGCTGAATAATCTTAAATTTATGCTATAAAACCACGAAGCAATTCGTGGTTTGTTTTTTCATTTTCTATTCGTGGTAAAAAATGACACTTCCGATTGAACAATATTCCGCTCTTCTTGCAAAAAAAACCGAAAATCTGACCGCTTTACTCAAACCTTTTAATGCTCCTGAATTAGAAGTGTTTGCCTCTAAGCCAAGCCATTTCCGTATGCGTGCGGAATTTCGGGTTTGGCACGATGAGGGCTCGCTTTACCACATAATGTTTAATCAAGAAACCAAAGAGCGTTATCGTGTAGATAGCTTTCCGATTGCAAGCGAGCTAATTAATCAAATGATGCAAGCGTTACTGACAGAAATTAACGGTAACGACATCTTAACTCGTAAGCTGTTCCAAGTGGATTATTTAAGTACGCTAAGCGGTGAAATTGCCGTATCAATGCTTTATCACAAAACGCTTGGTGAAGAATGGATTGAGCAAGCTAAAGCGTTGAAAAGTCGCTTAGAAAATCAAGGCTTTAAGGTGCAAATCATCGGGCGAGCAAATAAACAAAAGATAGCCTTAGATTGTGATTATGTGGAAGAAGTATTGCCGATTGACGGCAAGCACTACGTTTATCGTCAAGTAGAAAACAGTTTCACTCAGCCTAATGCAGAAATGAATATCAAAATGCTAGAATGGGCGAGACGTTGTACCCAAAATAGTGAGGGCGATTTACTTGAGCTTTACTGCGGTAACGGCAACTTCTCTATTGCATTAGCGGAAAATTTCCGCAAGGTTCTAGCAACGGAAATCTCCAAATCTTCAGTGCAATCAGCTCAATATAATATTGAGCAAAACGGCATTGATAATCTACAAATTATCCGAATGTCAGCAGAAGAATTTACCCAAGCGATGAACGGCGTACGTGAATTTTATCGCCTAAAAGGGATTGATTTGAAAGATTATGATTGCAACACGATTTTTGTCGATCCGCCACGAGCAGGATTGGATCAAGACACACTGAATATGGTGCAGGCTTACGATCGCATTCTCTATATTTCGTGTAATCCGCACACATTGGCGGACAATTTACAGCAATTAAGTCAAACCCACCGTATTGAAAAAGCAGCATTATTCGATCAGTTCCCTTACACACACCATATTGAAAGTGGCGTTTGGTTGATAAAGAAATAATTTATGCTGAAAAAAAGAACGAATAAGCAGAATTTAAGATTTATTGCTTGACGATGATTGCAATAATCTCTATTATTGCAACGTTTTCAACGGAGGAATGGCAGAGCGGTTGAATGCACCGGTCTTGAAAACCGGCGAGGGTTAACGCCCTCCGTGAGTTCGAATCTCACTTCCTCCGCCATCGAATTTAAGTCTGCTGATATTTATCAGCAGATTTTCTCTTTTAAGAGAACAACAATTTAATAGACTTTCAACCCGGAGGAATGGCAGAGCGGTTGAATGCACCGGTCTTGAAAACCGGCGAGGGTTAACGCCCTCCGTGAGTTCGAATCTCACTTCCTCCGCCATATTTAACCTGTTGATTATTCAACAGGTTTTTTATTTCTATTTGCAAAAAATCTGAAAAAAGAAACCGCTTGCTATCATAGAAATAGTTTGAAATCCTTTTTCGCTTCCTTTAGTATAATTGCGATTTATTCTCAAAAACTAAAGTACAATTAATTGCGATGAAATTACTTTATATTATCTGCGGGTTTATCTGCATCGGGCTTGGGGCTATTGGTGCAGTTTTACCAGGGCTGCCTACTACACCTTTTTTACTCTTAGCCTTATTCTGTTTTACCAAAGGTTCAGAGAAAATGCACTTGTGGTTTATTCAAACCAAACTGTATAAAAAATATTTGCAGGAATATGATGAGAAACGGGCAATGACGATGAAGCAAAAAATCACAATTTTAGCAATTTCCTTTCCGTTTACGCTATTTGCCTTTTTAACCTTACCACATATTGGTGGGAAAATCGCTGTTGCAGTATTAGTGATTATTCAATATTGGTATTTCTTCTGCAAAATGAAAACCCTTCCTGCCGAGCCGATAAAGCCTTAATCCTCTTTCTTTCTTCTCGCCCTTGGGTGTGCAGAATCATAAATTTTGGCAAGATGTTGAAAATCCAAGTGGGTATAAATTTGTGTAGTCGAAAGGCTACTATGCCCCAATAATTCCTGAACTGCCCGTAAATCTCCGCTCGCCTCTAACATGTGGGTGGCGAAAGAGTGGCGTAATTTGTGTGGATGCAGATGACTTTCTAATCCCTGACGCTCGCCCCACTTTTTCATCGCTAACTGAATGGAGCGGTGCGACAACCTCCCTCCACGCTTATTCAAAAATACCGCGTTATCCTGTGGCTTAAACTGTAGGCGAACCTCAAGCCAACGATTCAGTGCATTTAACGCCTGTGAGCCAATCGGCACAATACGTTCCTTACTGCCCTTACCTTGCACCCTAACCTCTTTCGCCGATAAATCCATATCGCCCAAATCCAGCCCTTGCAATTCAGACAACCGCAAGCCGGAACTGTACATCAGCTCCATCATTGCAAGATCACGCAAATCACTTGGCTCATCGCTTTCAATCGCAAGCAACTGCCCGACCTGCTCGGCATCAATATTTTTCGGTAAATGCTTGCCTACTTTCGGCGATTTCACCCCCAAAGTCGGGTTTGCACTCATTCGCCCAACTTTAATCAGATAGACAAACCATTGCCGCAACGCCACCAACCGCAAGCCGATACTTTTCGCACTTAGCCCCTGTTTATGACTTTGGCTGAGCATCCAACGCACAGAGCTACTTTCCACTTCTTCCCAATGCTCAATCCCCGCTTGCGAAAAAAGCTCGCTTACCGCCATTAGCTGGCGTTGATAGTTACTCAATGTATGCGGGCTGACCTGCTTTTCAATTCGCAGAAAATCCCAATAAGGCTGAGTTTGTTGGAAAAGGGGGTTAGTGGTATTCATAGATGGCTGTTACAAGCGGTTATATTTTAGGGAAAATTTGCAAGTAGGGACGCACTCAGTGCGTCCCTACTAAAATGGATTATGCTAAACCCAACTGCCCGATGCGAACACCCACATTCCCAAGTGCCACAGGGCTTAAATATTCGCCTAAAAACTCAAATAACTCATCAATATCGGTAAAACTGCGATGAATTTTCACTTCATCTTCCACCTTGCGAGTAAACTCATATTGCACACTTTCCCCGTTAATATGAGCCTCAAGCGTAATATAAACCGTTTCAAAATAATGGCTGATTGAACCCTCAAAGCCCGGGTCGCTCACTCGCACATTCCAATGATTACTAAATAAAACTTCGGTTTTTACTGACATTGTGTTTTCCTTATTTTTATAAAATCTTACTGCATTTTAATCAAGCTAGGCAAAATTTACTACCTTTGATTGAGAAAATAGAGGGAGATATTCATTCCAATAGTCACATTAATCATGATATTAATCGCCTAAAAACATGATCATAGTCAAAAAACCATGACTTTACCCAACCAGTAAAGTTAAATTTAGTTGACCAAAATAAACTTGTTACTATAATTCAACCAAAATATAAGGAGGAAATATGACCGAGAGATTAGATTATCTTGATGATATAGACCAAGAAATTATGCAATCTTATTTTTCATTAAGTGAAGCTGTAGCAGGCCTGTTAGGCGAGTTTTGCGAGGTAGTGATTCATTCCCTTAATGCATACGAAAACTCAATCATCAAAATTATTAATGGTCATCATACTAATCGTAAAGTAGGTTCCCCAATTACAGATAAAGGGTTACAGTTACTAAAAAGTTACCAAAAGGATAAATCATCTAGTAAGCAAGTTTACTTTTCAAGGTTAAATAACGGTAACTTAATTAAATCAACTACCCATATCATTATTGGCCATAAAGGGGTACCTATCGGTTTATTTTGTATTAATTTAAATTTATCTACCCCTCTAGATAAAACCGTGAGTTCTTTTATGGCAAATGACCCCATTCCGTTGTATCACAAAAGCGAAAACTTTATTACACAACCTAAAGAACTGATTGAAGAAACTTTCTATAAAGCGATTACCGAGATAGAACAACATACAGCTAAAAATTCAAAACTCTACAAGAAATCAATTATTTTCTACTTATTTGAAAATGGGATCTTTGAATTAAAAGATGCTGTGCCTATCGTTGCGGAAAAATTATCTCTTACCAGCCATGCAATTTATAAGCATTTAAGAGAATTTAAAAACAATATTTAATTTCTACTATTACTAATCAAGGAGAATCTATGGATACTCAAAAACTCTCGCCTGCTGAATTTAAGCAAGCAACAAAATTTGATTCAACTGATTTTGGTTGGGTCATTATGAGTATAGGAATGGCTATCGGCGCGGGTATTGTATTCTTACCTGTTCAAGTCGGACTGATGGGAATGTGGGTCTTTTTACTTTCCTCGGTAATTGGCTATCCTGCAATGTACCTTTTCCAACGTCTTTTCATTAATACTTTAGCAGAATCTCCCGAATGCCGCGACTATCCAACGGTTATCAGTGGGTATTTAGGAAAAAACTGGGGAGTATTTTTAGGCATACTTTATTTCATTATGTTAGTGATCTGGCTGTTCGTTTACTCTACTGCTATAACGAATGACAGTGCCTCTTATTTACTTACCTTTGGTGTCACGGATACGCTACTTTCTGAAAACCCTTTTTACGGTCTAATACTAATATGCATTCTAGTTGCACTGTCATCACGAGGGGAACAATTACTCTTTAAAATCTCTACATTTATGGTGCTAGCCAAACTCTTAGTTGTTGCCGCTTTAGGAGTTGCTATGGTAGGGATGTGGAATTTAAATAATATCGGGGCATTGCCTCCATTTGGAAAACTGATCAAAGATGCAATTATCACATTACCTTTCACACTCACATCAATTCTATTTTTACAAACACTCAGCCCGATGGTAATTTCTTATCGAGCTAAAGAAGTATCACGAGAAGTAGCTCGCTATAAGGCATTACGAGCAATGAATATTGCTTTTGCTATCTTATTTATTACCGTTTTCTTTTATGCTGTTTCCTTTACTCTCGCAATGGGGAAAGAAGAAGCCTTAAAAGCTTATGAGCAAAACGTTTCTGCATTAGCAATTGCAGCACAATTCTTCCCGGGTAGCTGGGCAACCTATGTAGGCGTAGCACTCAATATCTTTGCAGTAATGACTGCATTCTTCGGTGTTTATTTAGGATTTAGAGAAGCTACACAAGGGATTATCATGAATCTATTATTAAGAAAATTCCCTGCTGAAAAAATCAATCCGAATTATGTACAAAAAGGTATTATGATATTCTCTGTGCTACTCGCTTGGAGTGCCATTGTACTTAACGCCCCCGTCTTGAGCTTTACCTCTATTTGTAGCCCGATTTTTGGCTTAGTTGGGTGCTTGATTCCTGCATACCTTGTATATAAAGTACCTGCGTTATTTAAATATAAAGGCTTAGCACTCAATATTATTATCATCACGGGGATTTTACTGTGCATCTCTCCATTCCTCACATTTTTAGAGTAAATAAGGTTAGTTATGAACATTCATTGTGAAAAATTGGAACAATCCATTCTTAATGCAGTCAACCACGAAGTAGTACCGGCATTAGGTTGTACCGAGCCGATTTCGCTTGCCCTTTCCTCTGCGATTGCACGTCAATATTTGGGGCATTTACCGGAGCGTATCGAAGCTAAAGTTTCACCAAATTTAATGAAAAATGGCATGGGTGTTACCGTGCCTGGTACAGGAATGGTTGGCTTGCCGATGGCAGCCTCAATCGGTGCAATTGGTGGTGATCCAAATGGTGAATTAGAAGTGTTGAAAAATATTACACCAGAACAAGTCGAGCAAGCTAAAACGATGCTTAAAGAGGATAAAGTGTCCGTTTCCATTTTAGAAACCGAGCATATTTTATACTCTGAAGCGACATTATTTCATCAATCGGAACGTGTTTGCGTAAGAATTGCCGAACATCATACCAATGTGATTTACATCGAAAAAAACGGGGAAATACTGTTAAGTAAACCTTGTGCCGTCAATAATGACAACATCACTGATGTCTTTACTGCCCTAACAGCAAAAGATATTTTTGACTTCTCGATGTCTGTCGATTTGGAAAAAATCCGTTTTATTGAGCAAGCAGCACAATTAAACACTTCTCTCTCACAAGAAGGGCTAAAAGCGGATTATGGATTACATATCGGACGAACATTACAAAAACAAATCGGATTAGGTTTAATAAGTGATGATTTACTTAATCGGATTGTAATTGAAACCACTTCAGCCTCTGATGCCAGAATGGGAGGCGCGAGTTTACCAGCCATGAGCAACTCCGGCTCTGGTAATCAAGGTATCACTGCGACAATGCCGGTCGTTGTTGTTGCACGCCATTTAAATGTTAGCGAAGAAAAACGGATTCGTGCTCTATTTCTTTCTCATTTAATGGCAATTTATATTCATAGCAAATTACCTAAATTATCAGCACTGTGTGCGGTAACCACTGCCGCAATGGGAAGCTGTGCAGGTGTTGCATGGTTATTAACAGGAAAATTCAAAAATATCAGTATGGCAATCAGTAGTATGATTGGAGATATTAGCGGAATTATCTGTGATGGAGCATCTAACAGCTGTGCAATGAAGGTTTCCACAAGTGTAACCTCAAGCTACAAGTCCATTCTGATGTCCTTGGATAACAGTCAAGTCACAGGCAATGAAGGCATTGTCGAATACGATATCGATCGTTCGATCAATAACCTCTGTAGTATTGCCTCACGCAGTATGCAATACACTGACAAACAAGTGATTGAAATTATGGTAAATAAACCTAAATTGAAATAATCGTTTTGTAAAACTCTCGATCAAAAAGACCGCTTGCAAGCAGTCTTTTTTCTGGAAAATTTGGTATAGTGGACAAAATTGAGTCTGTAAATTAGGTTAAAACCTTGTAATATAAGGCTTTAACCTACTTTTTATAAAAATGCCTAAAAAATTGCATTTTCTGCTCATCTTTTAATCTCAAAAAATACGGTAAAATTAACGGTATCCAACGCTATAAATGCCTTGATTGTAACCGTAACTTTGTCGCATCTAAGCGACTTAATTCCGAAGAAATTTGGTTTAAGTACAGTTCTCAAAAACAAACGATTCAACAACTTGCTTTTGAATACCAATGTTCTGAACGGACGATTAGAAGGCATCTCGAAAAAGCGACAAAAGCCGAGCAAAAATCTCTTCCTCAAACAGTAAATATCGTGATGGATACCACTCACTTTAAACAACGTTTTGCTGTACTTATCCTAATGGATTCCTTATCTTTAAAGCCGATTTATTTTCGCTTTATTTCTGCGGAGAAAAATCAATATTATTTTGACGCTATCTCAGCGTTAATTGAAAAAGGAATTAACATTCAATCAATTACCTGTGATGGAAGAAGAGGATTATTAAATGCTTACCCCAATATTCCTACCCAAATGTGCCACTTTCATCAAATCGGGCGAGGTATTTTTTATTTAACAAAATCACCAAAATCAGAGGCAGGAAAAGAGCTACTATCGCTTTATTACTCACTTAAATTTCAAACACAAGGAACACTTACTCTAGCCCTATCTGTATGGTTAAATAAACATAAAGGTTATTTCAATGAACGTTCTGCAACCAACCCAAAACGATTTAAACATAAGCGATTACGGAGTGCTTATTGGATTAAAACGTAGCATAAACTATCTATTTACCTATCAAGCGTATCCCGAGTTAAACATTGCACATACAACCAACTTGGTGGAGTCATTTTTTAGACAAATGAAAGTCAAATTAGTGCCACATCAAGGACTAACTGATGAACATAAGATGATGTTTATAAAGGATTTTGTTTGCCAAAAGAGTTGAAAATAAAGCCATAGCAGACTCAAAAATGTCCACTATGGCTAGTTCATTGGGAAATCAGACTCAATTTTGTCCACTATCCCGAAAATTTTACAAGTTATTGTAATAGCGAGATGTCTGCCACTTGCAGGAACAAACCTTGCAACGTGCTTAAAATCGCTAAGCGGTTTTGACGCAGTTTTTGATCTTCGGCATTGACCATTACGCCGTCAAAGAACGCATCGACCGGTTGACGTAAGTTCGCAAGTTTATCAAGCACCGCGGTGTAGTCGCCGTTAGCAATCAACGGTTGAACTTCGGTTCTTAACGCTAACACGCTTTCCGCCAACGCTTTTTCTGCCGGCTCAACGCAAGCGGTCAAATCGATTTCGCCAATTGCAATATCCGCTTTCGCGAGAATGTTGCTGACACGTTTGTTCGCTGCGGCTAGGGCTTCGGCACTGTCTAATTCACGGAAGTGCGACACCGCACGCACACGAGCGTCAAAATCTGCTGGGCGAGTTGGGCGGCGGGCAAGCACAGATTGGATGACATCCACCGCAATGCCTTCGCTCTCATACCACGCACGGAAACGACCGAGCATAAAGTCCACCACTTCGCTCACCACGTTTTGGTTAGTGAGTTTATCGCCAAATAATTTTGCTGATTTTTCGACTAAATCCGTTAAATCAAGCGGTAAATTTTTCTCCACAATAATACGCAGAGAACCTAATGCCGCACGGCGTAGGGCGAACGGGTCGGCACTGCCTTTTGGTGCTTGCCCGATACCGAAAATCCCCGTGAGCGTGTCGAATTTATCCGCCAATGCCACCGAGCAAGCCACGAGGCTGTTCGGCAAGTTGTCGCCCGCAAAACGTGGCATATATTGTTCATTCAACGCCACTGCCACTTCTTCATCTTCGCCATCGTGACGGGCATAGTGCATACCCATTACGCCTTGGGTGTCGGTAAATTCAAACACCATATTGGTCATCAAGTCGCATTTTGACAGCAAGCCGGCACGTTTTGCTTTGGTTTGATCTGCACCGATTTGTGCCGCAATTTCACCCGCTAACGCTTCAATGCGAGCTGTTTTGTCACGCAATGTGCCGAGCTGTTGTTGGAACAACACGGTTTCAAGGCGTGGTAATTGGTCTTCTAATTTTTGTTTTAAGTCAGTTTTGAAGAAGAATTCCGCATCAGTCAAACGTGGGCGAACCACTTTTTCGTTACCTTCGATGATTTTGCTTGGGTCGTCCGGATTGATGTTCGACACAAAAATAAAGTGCGGTAACAATTTGCCGTCTTTGTCGTAAATCGGGAAGTATTTTTGGTCGCCTTTCATCGTATAAACCAACGCTTCCGCAGGCACGGCTAAGAAACGTTCTTCAAATTTGGCGGTAAGTACGTTTGGATACTCAACCAGAGATGTTACTTCGTCCAGCAAATCTTCTTCAATATCCGCCACGCCGCCCAAAGCGGTCGCTTTTTCTTGGGATTTTGCAAGGATTAACGCTTTACGCTCATTGAAATCCGCCACCACAGAACCACGATCTTTCAGCAGTTGTGGGTATTGATCCGCATTGTCAATTTGGAACTCACGTTCACCTAAGAAACGGTGACCACGAATGGTACGGCCGCTCGCTACGCCTAAAATTTCGCCTTCAATCAGCTCCGCACCGAATAAAAGGGTAACGGTATGCACCGGACGCACGAACTGCTCGCTCTTATCGCCCCAACGCATTGTTTTTGGAATTGGCAAATTCGCCAGTGATTTAGCGATAATATCGACCAACAGATTTTTAGTCGGCTGACCTTCAATCACCGCACGATGCACCAGCCATTCGCCTTTGTCGGTTGCAATACGCTCGGCTTGCTCAACCGTGATGCCACAGCCTTTCGCCCAGCCTTCCGCCGCCTTAGTCGGCTTGCCTTCGGCATCAAACGCCGCCGACACCGCTGGGCCACGTTTCTCGATTTCTTTGCTCGGTTGAGCGTCCGCCAAACCCAGCACCTTCACCGCCAAACGGCGAGGGGCAGCAAACCATTCGACTTTCTCGAAAGTAAGCCCTGCTTGGGTCAGCTCTTGTTCAACATTCTCCGCAAATGCGGTCGCTAATTTTTTGAGTGCCTTCGGTGGCAACTCTTCTGTGCCGATCTCGGCAAGGAAGTTTTGTGTTGTCATTTTGTTTCTCTATAAATTTATCTAGATAAATAATCAGGTTTTGTTTCAAAAAGTTTTAATTGCACATTATGATTTTTTATAGGAAGTTCATTTTCTATATGGTTAAAATTACTTACTATAGCTTCTACCATAGGATTACGATTTTTTTCTTTTGCTCCAATATGGTAAAAATGCTCTCTATTCTTTATATCAAATTTCTTCCAAAATATATCAATATATTGATTTGTACGATAATCATTGTGATCCCAAGTAGATAATATAAAACGGGCTGGAGTATTTTTTAAAATATCAAATAAATCACACTCATCTTCTTCAGACCATGAATTAAAGTAATCTACATGTCTGTCAATATAAGGGGGATCGCAATAAACTATATCTTGTTCTTTCGCCATTGAGATGGTTGTCCTAAAATCTTGACAAATAAATTCAAAATCTTTGATTTTTAACAACTCTTCAATAAATGAAATCTGATTTATTATTTTTGTAACATAAGCCTGTGCAAATCTATTTGGCTTTCTGCAAAAAGGTACATTGAACTCACCTTTACGATTAAATCTGATCATTCCATTAAAACAAGATCTATTTAAGAATAAAAAATCAAGTGGCGATTTCTTATCGTTAAATCTATCTCTAATATAGTAATAATGATTTTCTCCATTCTCTAATAATAAGTTCCCTTCTCTAATCAAGAACTCTTTAGCAATAAATGAAGATATACTACCATTAGAAATAGACTTGTAAAAATTTATTAAATGAGGATTTGTATCACAAAGTATCGCCTTTTTAGGTGCCAAATTAAAAGCAACAGCCCCTGTTCCCATAAATGGCTCAATCCATGTTCCATTAAAATTAGGGGGAATATACTCTGAAATCCAAGGTATAAGTTTAGTTTTAATTCCTTGAGATTTGATAGGTGGAACACTAACTTTCATTTTTGTTATTTCCATTACTCCTATTGTTTTTATTAACTATTAAATCAACATCTCCTTTTCTATATTGCACAAAATCTTTTAAATTTGTTATTGTTTTATATTTATTATTTTGTTTGATTTGTATCTTTTTATAGTTTATCCAATAGTCATCGAACCATTCTTCCCCTAATTTAGAGAACATCCCATTTCCATTAATAATATCCTCTATATTATTTATACTTCCTATATTTGCAGTATTGCCACTTCCTGATTTATCACTAGCAATTTTCCATTTCTCAACCACAAAGAATTGGAAATTAGCAATAACAGATGAAATGGATTTTAATTTATCTAATGTGTAGATCTTAGTTTCATCTATATCTCTTGACGAAGTTCTATCATAAATGATACCTAGGCAATAATGTCCTTTATAGCTGTTGTATGGAAATTGAATGTTTTTAGTGCTTTGTCTATCGGTAAAATAAGCTCCATGGGAACCTAATGTAAATCCATTGCATAAGTAGGGCTTTTTAGGATTTCTATAGGTGGTTTTAAAATCAACTGCAAATCGAATATTCTCATCAGATTTAGAAACAAAAGATATGTCAGGATAATAGTTTTGATGTTCAGGTAATACAATCTTATAGTCATTCTCTTCTGCAAACTTTAGGATTAAAGGAAAAAGATGTATTTCTAAAACTTTAGATACAATCTTTGTATCAGCAGAGATTGTATAGATATTTTTATAAGTATCTATAAACCCTTTTATTGACCATTTCCCATCGTCATCAGAAATTTTTTGTTGTAATGTAGATACAAAGGTCTGTAATGCTTTTTCAAAAACTTGTTTGGTTTTCATTTAATTATCTCTATTTATAACAACAGCTTTCGCCAACTTCTTGCTTATGTTTTGCTAGCCACTCTGAATAAAGTTCCATTTGGCTTGCATATGAATCTTCGAAAGATTGAATTAACTGTGAAATTTCGTTCACAAATTTAGTATGGGCATTAGCTATAACAAGATAATTTTTGTCTCACCCATTGTTATCTCATTTTGCAAAATTTCCGCTAAATTTAACCGCTTGTTAGCCAAAAATCCCTTTTAATTCAGCCAAATCTAACACCACTTTATCCCCTTCCAACAGCAACGCCGGAATGCCAATATAGCCGTTAGCTTTGGCGTTATCAAATGCGGGGTGGCTGTCACGCAGGCGTAAAAACGGTTTTAGGGTTGAACCGCCTTTGGTAATGTCGCACTCGTCAAATTTCATGCCCAAACGTTCTAATTCTGCGACAAATGGGGCGGTGTCAGGACACCAGTGGGCGAAATATAAAATCGGTTTCATTATAAATCCCTATCGTAGGGGCGAATTGCAATTCGCCCCTACATTTATCGCACAAATTATTTTTTACAACCTGGGAACCCTAACGCTTCACGGCTCGCATAGTACGCTTCGGCAACACCTTTGGTTAAGGCACGAATGCGTAAGATATAGCGTTGGCGTTCAGTTACCGAAATTGCTTTGCGAGCGTCTAACAAGTTAAAGCTGTGAGCCGCTTTTAAGATGCGTTCGTAAGCCGGCAGCGGTAACGGTTTTTCTAAGCCTAACAGGTATTGTGCCTCTTTTTCGTACTGTTCGAAACATTGGAATAAGAAATCCACATCGGCGTATTCGAAGTTGTAGGTGGATTGCTCCACTTCGTTTTGGTGGAACACATCGCCGTAGGTGGTTTTGCCCAGTTCGCCGTCAGACCAAACAAGGTCATACACCGAATCCACGCCTTGAATATACATCGCCAAACGCTCTAAGCCGTAGGTAATTTCGCCTGTTACCGGCTTACATTCTAAGCCGCCGACTTGTTGGAAGTAGGTAAATTGGGTAACTTCCATACCGTTCAACCACACTTCCCAACCTAAACCCCACGCACCCAGTGTTGGGTTTTCCCAGTTGTCTTCCACGAAACGGATGTCGTTTTGGGTTGGGTCGAAGCCAAGCATTTTCAGGCTCTCAAGGTAAAGTTCTTGAATGTTGTCCGGCGACGGTTTGATCACGACTTGGAATTGGTAGTAGTGTTGCAGGCGGTTCGGGTTTTCGCCATAGCGACCGTCTGTCGGACGGCGGGACGGTTGCACATAGGCAAACGCCATCGGCTCAGGACCTAATGCACGCAAACAGGTCATCGGGTGCGAAGTACCTGCCCCCACTTCCATATCAAAAGGTTGAACCACAGTACAACCTTTGCTTGCCCAGTAATCTTGCAGGGCTAAAATCATTCCTTGGAAAGTTTTTACATTAAATTTTTCGCTCATTACTATTTACTCTTTAATTTGAAAAACGGTAGAAAAATGCTGGTTATTATAGCCTGTAAGCGGTCATTTTTTGGGATTTTTTTGCAAAAATTTTATAAAAGCGGTTTTATGATGTAAATCAACACTTTTTTGCTCAATTTGTGTAAGATATAACCTAGTTTTCTTGTCTGATTTAAGTGTGGGGTTTATGATGAAATCATTATCGAAAATCGTTCTCTACCTATTGGGGTTACTCACGCCAATACTCTCTTTTGCCAGCCCAACAAGTTACACCACTGAAATTATCCCCTTATTTGCCGATAAAAATTTAACGCAAAAAATCGGTCAGTTAAAAGCAGGAGCTGAAATTAAGCTAGTGCAAACAACGGCAAAAGCCTCCGAAATTGAGCTAAATTTATGGCGAAAAACTAAAGGCTTCGGGCGAATTTGGTATCACGATTTTGCTAAAAATATTACCGATGCTGTCTTTGAAAAATCTTTTATCAGCAATAACCCACCATTAGATATTTTGGCAGATAAAGAAGATCCGAACACAGGCTTAATCTGGCAGAGGGTAAAAATGAAAGTATGGGTGGAAAATTCAGAATTTACCCAAGATTTAACTGATTTCTGGGCAAACGCACAAAATACTTATAAAACGGAGTGTAGTGTTTGCCACAAACAGCGTGATACCAAAATGCACGATGCAAACGAATGGATTGCTGTATTTAACGGTATGGTTGGCTTTACTGATATGGATGAAGCCACGCAGAAACAAGTGCTTCGCTATCTTCAAATGAATGCTTCTGATGCCAATTCCACAAAATAGAGAGGAAAGATTATGCTACATTCTCGCCGTCAGTTTTTAAAAAATATGTCGATTATGGCTGGTGCATTTGCAATGCCGAATTTCCTTGTTCCTCGTGAAGTAAAAGCCAATAGTACACCCGTAAGTGATTGGAAAATCACAGGTTGTCAGTGGGGGGCTGTGCGTGCCAGAGTGGAAAATGGACGAGTAACTGAAATCAAGCCTTTTGAGTATGATAAACACCCGTCTGAAATGATTAACGGCATTAAAGATCTACTTTATAGCGAAGCTCGTGTGCGTTATCCAATGGTGCGTGTGGATTGGCTTAAAAACCGCCAAAACAGCAATCGTACACAGCGTGGCGATAATCGCTTTGTGCGTGTGAGCTGGAAAGAAGCATTAGATTTATTCTATGAAGAGCTGGAACGTATTCAAAAAGATTACGGACCTTGGGCGTTACATACGGCGAATGTGGGTTGGCGTTCTTCCGGGCAGTTCCACAGTTGCGGAAATCATATGATTAGAGCCATTGCGATGCACGGCTCAAGCGTTAGTTCGGTAGGTGATTACTCCACAGGTGCAGGGCAAACCATTCTGCCTTATGTGCTAGGCAGTACAGAGGTTTACTCGCAAGGAACATCTTGGGAGATTATTTTAAAAGAGACGGAAAACCTGATTTTCTGGGCAAGCGACCCGGTGAAAAATTTACAAGTGGGTTGGAACTGCGAAACTCACGAATCCTATGGATATTTAGAGCAACTCAAACAAAAAGTAGCGGAGAAAAAAATCAATGTGATTTCTATTGATCCGGTTAAAAGCAAAACTCAAAATTTCTTAGGTTGCGATCAACTTTATGTTAATCCACAGGCAGATATGCCGTTTATGCTGGCAATTGCTCACACTTTATATGAAGAAAATTTATACGATAAAGCTTTTCTTGATGTCTACACTTTAGGCTTTGAAAAATTTGTGCCTTATTTATTGGGCGAAACAGAAGATAAAATCGAAAAAACACCTGAATGGGCTGCTCCAATTTGTGGTATTTCTGCGAATAAAATCCGTGAATTTGCCCGTATGCTGGCAGGAAAACGTACACAGCTGATTTTCGGCTGGGCAATTCAACGCCAACAACACGGCGAGCAGCCTTATTGGATGGGAGCAGTACTGGCAGCAATGTTAGGACAAATCGGCTTGCCGGGCGGTGGAATTAGTTATGCTCATCACTATAGCTCGATTGGTGTTTCCAGCTCCGGTGCAGCAACGCCCGGTTCTTTCCCGTCTAACCTAGATGAAGATCAAAAACCAAAATACGGCAATAAAAACTATAATGGTTACAGTGAGGTTATTCCTGTTGCTCGTGCCACAGACTCTTTACTACACGCAGGTGAAACCATTGATTACAATGGCAAGAAAATTGTTTACGCTCCCTATAAAATGGCAATTTTCACAGGTTGCAACCAATGGAGCAGACAATCTGATCTCAACAAAATGAAAAAGGCATTCCAACAACTCGAAACGGTGGTTACTATCAACTACAGTTGGACGGCAACTTGCCGCTTTGCCGATATTGTGTTGCCTGCTTGTACTCCATTTGAGCGAAACGACATTGATACCTACGGCTCATACAGCAATAGAGGTATTATTGCGATGCAAAAACTGGTTGAGCCGATGTATGAATCTCGCCCTGATTTTGAGATTTTCAAAGATTTATGCAGTCGTTATGGCGAAGGAAAAGCAGGGGAATATTGCCAAAACCTTGATGAAAAAGGCTGGCTAAACCGCTTATATACCGAATGTCGCCGAGCTAATCGAGGCAAATTTGAAATGCCAAAAACCTTCGATGAATTTTGGCAAACGGGCTTTGTGCTGTTCCCTGAAGGCAAGGCTTGGGTTCGGCATAAAGATTTCCGAGAAGATCCTGAACTGCACGCATTAGGCACACCATCGGGTTTTATTGAAATTTACAGCACTAAAATTGCCAAATATGGCTATGATGACTGCAAAGGACACCCAATGTGGTTCGAAAAAGCAGAACGCTCACACGGCGGACCGAAATCGGATCAATATCCTTTCTGGTTACAATCGTGCCACCCCGACAAACGTTTGCATTCACAGCTTTGTGAATCAAAAAGTTTACGTGAAACTTACAGCGTACAGGGCAGAGAACCATTTTATATGAACCCGCAAGATGCAGAAAAATTAGGCATTAAAGATGGTGATTTAGTGCGGGTTTTTAATGAGCGAGGACAAGTTTTGGTGGGAGCGGTACTGTCAGACAACTTCCCCACCGGCGTGGTTCGATTACAAGAAGGGGCTTGGTATTCACCTGTTGATGAAACCATCGGTGCATTAGACACCTACGGCAGCCCAAACACGCTCACTCTGGATATTGGCTCATCTAAACTCTCTCAAGCAACTTGTGTAAGCACCTGCCTAGTGAATGTAGAAAAATGGCAAGGCGAAGCCCCAGCACCGAACGGTTTTAGCGGAGCGATTGAGGTAGAGCGTTTATGATGCCATTAGCAAAAGAAGAAAAGCTACTACTGCTGCAATGGTTGCGTAATCTGCTCGCACGAGAACTCTCAAATGAGCAGTTACAAGCCTTACAAGCGGTCGAATTTCAACAATTTTTTGCATTTCTGGCTGAAATTGGCTTTGCCCCCCAAAGCAAAGCCTTAGTGGAGGAAATTCAAAAGCTCGGCTTATTTGAAAATCCACGTTTAGAATTAGCTGCTGATTTCGCCCAATGCTTTTTGCTTGAAGGCAGATCCTCTGCTCTACCCTATGCTTCCGCTTATTTAACTGATCCTACTCTCTCCGAAAATTTAGCGAAAATGGATCGCTATTTAGATCGCTTCAAACTCCAACTCAACCGAGAAACCAACGAACCTAGCGATCATCTCGTAGTGTATTTGGAAGTTTTGATCCAACTTATTGAGCAAAACAAGCACCAAGAAGCGAGTGATTTCATCAAAAATCAACTGCTGACTTGGCTACCTCAGCTGGCAGAAAAAACGGAAAAGACGAACATCACAACAAGGTTTTACCCGATTTTGGTTCGTTTTTTGTTGGATGTTTTGAGATAACAAAATTCCCTCAAAGCTTATCTCTGAGGGAATTTCTTACTGTATTTGATCGAAGTAATCAAACAAACGTCCTGAATTTTCTTTGGTGCGTTTTTCGATTTTTTCGACTTCTTTTTGTGCCGCTTCACGGTTTACAGGCTTACCTACTTGGATAATACCGCTCATATTCATTGTGCGGTGTGGCGGGCAATAGTAAACATAAACGCCTTCATGGGTAAGCGTAAGAGTAAATTTTTCATCTTCTTTAGAGAGGAATTTTTCCGCCCCTTCCGGAATCGCACGGCTTTCCATCCAATGCCCTTTGTCGGTTGGGATAAAAGTTATTGTATCGCCCACTTCTGCTTTCAAATAACCCGGTTCAAATACCATACCGCCTTCTGCATTATTATCAAGCATTTTGATTTCGTGATGAGCGGCAAATGTTGAAACCGAAAAAAACGCAAGCGATAAAAATGCCAACTGCCCTAACTTAGTTTGCTTAACCATATATCTCTCCTATGTTTTCAAACAAGCCTGTCTAGCACTTTAATCCAGCCGAAAAGTATTTGCAAATTTTTCCTCAAATATAACCGCTTGCATAAAAATAAGGGGCAAATTACTTTGCCCCTGTATTTATTCAATCAAGATGAATTATTTTTTCTTCGCGTATTTGAGTGAGTCAATTGCTACCGCTAAGATGATAATGCCACCTTTGATGATATATTGCCAGTAAGGGTTTACACCAATGTAGGTTAAACCATAGTTAATTACGGTGAAGATAAGCACCCCGGTTACTACGCCGATGATTGTACCCACACCACCTGCAAATGATACGCCACCTACTACGCAAGCTGCGATTGCATCCATTTCATACATAAAGCCTAAGTTGTTGGTTGCACTACCGATACGACCTGCTTCTAACATACCGCCGAATGCGTAGAAGATGCCTGAAAGCATATAAATACCCATTAAGTTAAGCGGTACGTTTACGCCAGAAACGCGTGCTGCTTCCGGGTTTCCACCAATCGCAAATACGTTTTTACCGAAACGGGTTTTATTCCATAACGTCCACATAATAATGGTGGCGATCACAGCATAAATAGTGATGTAGGAGAGCCTAAAGTCGCCAAAGCGGAAGAAACCTTGTGCAAAACTTGAGAAGTCATCGCTAAAACCAGCAATTGGCGATGAGCCTACAGCATCGTAGTAAAGCGAGTTAATCCCATAAACAATAATCATCGTCCCCATTGTGGCAATAAACGGTGTTACGTTGAGATAAGCTACCACAAAACCATTAAATAAGCCGATAAGTCCACCAATCACACAAACCGTTAAAACTACAACAGGAATTGGAATTTCGGATAAGTTCGGGAAAACTTTGTTCATATTTTCCATTGATTGTAACAAGGTGGCTGAGATTACTGCCGCTAAACCAACTTGGCGACCGGCGGATAAGTCTGTACCCTGTGTTACAATCAAGCCTGCAACACCTAGTGCAATGATAAGACGCACAGAAGATTGCGATAAAATGTTACTGAAGTTACGCAAGCTCAAGAAACTTGGGTCTTGCACAATAATCACAATAAGTAAGATTAATAATACGAAGTAAATCGCATTTTGTTTAAAAAAATCGAGTGTTCTATTTTGTTGTAAAGCAGACATACTTCACTCCTTGTCTATAAATATTTTGCTGCGAGTTGCAAGATTTCTTCTTGCGAGGTGTTGGCAGTTTCAACAATGCCCGCCACTTTACCGTTACTCATCACTAAAATCCGGTCTGTTACCCCTAGTAATTCGGGCATTTCCGATGAGATCATAATGATCCCTTTATCTTTATTTGCTAACTCTAAAATCAGCTGATAAATTTCAAATTTTGCCCCAATATCAATACCACGAGTGGGTTCATCAAGCATCAGAATTTCAGGTTGGGTTAAGAGCCAACGCCCGATAATCACTTTTTGTTGGTTACCGCCGGAGAGTGAGCCGATATGCGTTTGATGCGATGGGGTTTTTACATTCATCGAATCAATTACCCATTGGGTGTCGCTTTTCATTTTTTTATTGCTCAGCAAACCGAATTTTCCTAGATAAGACTTCATATTTGAAATCAATGAGTTAAACTCAATACTTAGGTTTGCATAAATCCCCGTTGAGCGACGTTCTTCTGTTACGAGAGCAAAGCCGTTATTAATCGCATCAAAGGCGTTACGGTTATTGATTTCTTTGCCGTTTAAGGTAATTTTACCGCTTGCTTTATCTCGCACACCGAAAATGGTTTCAACAATATCAGTACGTTTTGCCCCAACTAAGCCTGCAATACCTAAAATTTCCCCTCTGCGTAAGCTGAAGCTAACATCTTGGATAGAAGGTTGATTTTTTGCCGTTAAATTCTCTACTTCAAGAATTACTTCTTTTGGTAAATTGGTTTTTTCCGGGAAACGTTGAGTTAGCTCACGCCCTACCATCATTGAAACCACTTGATCCATCGAGGTATCTTTAATAGCAACGGTATTTACCCATTTACCATCTCGCAAAATGGTAATTTCATCACAAATTTTAAAAATTTCGTCCATTTTGTGAGAAATATAGATAATGCCACAGCCTCTGTCTTTCAGTTTTTGAATAATTTTAAACAGATGCTCAACTTCTTTTTCTGAAAGCGAAGAAGTCGGCTCGTCCATAATCACAATTTTGGCGTTGTAAGAGAACGCTTTAGCAATCTCGATCATCTGCATTTGTGATACAGATAATTTCGCCACTTTCTCACGTGGATCAACATCAATATCTAATTCATCAAAAATCGCTTTAGTATCACGATACATTTTGTCGTGATCCACAAAAGGACCTTTTAACGGATAACGTCCTAACCATAGGTTATCCATTACAGTTACTTGTTTTACCAGGTTCAACTCTTGGTGAACCATTGAAATCCCATTTTCTAATGCCTCTTTTGAGGTTTTAAAATTCACCGGTTTGCCGAGAAAAAGAATCTCGCCTTCATCTTTGGCATAGATCCCAAAGAGACATTTTAGCAAGGTTGATTTCCCTGCCCCATTTTCACCCATTAAGGCGTGAACACTATGGGATTTTACCGTTAAGTTAGCTCGGTCTAACGCTTTCACACCCGGAAACGACTTGCTAACGTTCGTCATTGTGAGTAGTACTTCGCCTGTCATATCTCACCCTGTTATATCGAAAACTCGAAAAAAAGGCACGAGTATCATCACTCGTGCCATAAAGTGCTAATTATTTTAAAAATTCGGATAAGTTGTCTTTATCAACACCAACGTAAGGAATACGCACTACGCGGTTTTCCAATTTCCATTGTGTACCTGCAACTGCATCTTTACCATCTGCTAAGTTTGCAGAAAGTTGAACAACCGCTTTACCTTGATTTACGCCGTCATTTAATACTGTACCTGCAATTTCACCTTTGCTGATTAACTGAAGTACTTCAGGTAACGCATCAACACCGAAGATTGGTAATTTTTTACCGTGTGCTTTAGTTGCTTCTAACGCACCTAATGCCATACCGTCATTGTTAGAAATGATCACTTCGATATCTTTCGCTTTACCGCTTGATAACCACGCATCTACTTTATCTTTTGCTTGAGCTGCATCCCATAATGCTGCATCCATAAAGATTTGTTCACTTTCAATGCCTTTTTCTTTTAAGCCCTCAACAACATATTTGGTACGAGCTTCCGCATCCGGATGCCCCGGTTCGCCTTTTAATAACGCAAATTGGATTTTACCGTCTTTGTTTAAGTCTAACGCTGGGTTTGCTTTCCACTGTTTGGCAATCAAATCACCTTGGATTAAGCCGGATTCTTTCGGATCTGTACCCACATAGTATGCTTTCGGATAGCTATCAATTGCCGCTGCACCCGGGTCTTTGTTAAAGAACACAACAGGTACATCTTCGCCTTTCGCTTTTTGGATAATAGTTTTATACGCTGATGGGTCAACTAAGTTGATTGCTAATGCTTTAACGCCTTTAGAAAGCAATACATCAACTTGATCGTTTTGAATAGATTGGGTGTTTTGCGAGTCGTTCATTAATAACTGAACTTTTTGAGCTTGACCTTCTTTTTCAATCTCTTTACGCATTAATGCCATAAAGTTATCGTCATATTTATAAATAGTTACACCAATACGATTTTCAGCTTGTGCTGTACTGATAGTCGCACCTAATGCTACTGCCATTGCCACTGCACTTAATACTGCTTTCTTCATAGAAATCACCTCTTTTGATATGTTTATCCTGACATATTCATTGCTTACCATAAGCAACTTGGTGCGAAGAATAACCCATTTTTGTAAAACAATCCGTGATCATTCTCACAGAATTAAGACAAAGTGGAGGATTTTTTAATTCTATGGCGGCTTTTTGAATATTTACTCTATCGGGAGATAGTAAATTTTTACGAAAAAATGACCGCTTGCAATGTTGTTTGTAGATTACAAGCGGTCGCTTTTATTAAAATTTTTGCAATTATTTTAAAAACTGCTCCAAATTTTCTTTATTTACGCCAATATGTGGAATATAAATGGTTTTAGATGGACTATTTTCCCACTCTGTGCCCTGTGTAGCCGGCTTACCTTGTGCTAAATTCGCGGCAAGTTGTACCACGACTTTTCCTTGTTCGACACTGTCGTTTAACACCGTACCGCTCATCTGCCCTGATTTAATTAAAGCTAGAGCTTCCGGCAAGGCATCAATACCGAAGAGAGGCAGTTTTTTCTCGTGAGCATTTAACGCATCTAATGCCCCTATTGCCATTTCATCATTATTTGAAATGACCACTTCAATCTCATTGGCTCGTTTTGCGACTAACCACTCGTTCATTTTATTGCGAGCAATGGTAGAACGCCACATTGCTGTGTCGCTATAAACTTCTTCTGTTGCAATACCTTGACGATTAAGCTCATCAATAACGGCTTGAGAACGCAAAGTACTCACTTCGCTCAATTCGCCTTTTAGCAATACAAACTGCAATTTTCCATCTCTATTTAAATCAAAGTGAGGGTTGGCTCTCCACGCTTTTGCAATGAGTTGTCCTTGTATTTCGCCTGCTTCTTGCGGGTTACTACTGACAAAATAAGCCTTTTCATAACTTTCCATTGCCTGTTTGCTCGGATCTCGATTAAAAAATACAATGGGCACATTATTCGCTTTCGCTTTTTCCACAATGGTTTTTGATTCGTTAGGGTGGACAATATTTACCGCCAATACATTCACTTTATGATTGAGTAAAACTTCGACTTGATTTAATTGCTTCACTTGTGAATTTTGAGCATCGTTCATAAACCATTTCAGATGACGGAAATTTTCTATCTCCTTATTCATCTCTTTACGCATCAACATCATAAAGTTGTCATCATATTTATAAATCGTAACGCCAACTCTAGGTTCAGATTGAGCATAGCTCATATTCACCCCGAGCATTACAGCACATACAAAAGCATTTAATAGACTACGTTTCATAGAATGTCCCTCTTGCTATGTTAATACGTTAGTTAAAGCATAACGAATTTAACTAAGAGAAACCGTGATCAGCTTCACAGATTAAAAAAGATTTTCATTGGTTTGATTTAATAAAAGCAGTCATTTTTCCTCCAAAATTTGCAAAACCTTTAGGGCTGAACAAGCCTAAGTGAGTAAAATTCTATCTAAATCAAATTCTAGGCGATTGAAGATTGCACCTGCTCTTATTTAGTTTTAAAGTAGCGATATTATTTATCAATTATGAGGATTAGCCAATGAAAAACGATAAACCCATTGAATGTGAAGGCTGTAACACCTTTGACGTCGGCTCAATTTTAGATAACAGCGAAACGGTTGCAAACATTAAACGCACTTATGAAACAGAAGCTGAAGCTCAAGCTGCACTGGAAAGATTTACTCAAAAAGCTCACGATGTTGAATCCGAACCTTGTGAAATTGAGAGTGAAATCTACCCGGTACAAGGTGGTTTTGAACTTAATGCCAATTTTAAGTTTAGTTGCCAAGCTGAAGTAGTTATCTTCCAATTAGGTACAAGAAATTAATAGCAAGGCTGGTTTAAACCAGCCTTACCTCTCTTAAAAGCACTTCACTCCACTTCAAAAGTAAAAATAATGTAAAAAAATTGAGATATATGTCATATTTTTAAAAAATTGTTGTTTACTTTTCTAAAAAATCAGGCAAATTATGAACAATTTTTGCAAACACTAACTATTTGGAGTGAATTATGTTAAAACCATTCAAAAAACTTGCTGCAGCATTAGCAGTAACCGCTGCATTTTCTGTATCAGCTTTTGCTAACGATCCAATCGTCATCAAATTCTCACACGTTGTAGCAAATGAAACCCCGAAAGGTCAGGGTGCGTTAATGTTCCAAAAATTAGTGGATGAGCGTTTGGCTGGCAAAGTGAAAGTGGAAGTCTATCCAAACTCATCACTTTATGCAGATGGTAAAGAGATGGAAGCATTATTGTTAAATAACGTACAAATGCTTGCTCCATCACTGGCTAAATTTGATAAATACACACCAAAAATTCAAATTTTCGATCTACCGTTCTTGTTTGACGACATTAAAGCGGTTGAACGTTTTGAGCAATCTGAAGCAGGTCAATCATTGTTAAAATCAATGGAAGACAAAGGTATTACAGGTTTATCTTACTGGAACAACGACTTAAAACAACTTTCTGCGAACAAAGAGTTACGTGAGCCGAAAGATGCTCGTGGTTTAAAATTCCGTGTACAGGCTTCAGAAGTGTTAGATGCACAGTTCAAAGCATTAAAAGCTGTACCGCGTAAAATGGCATTCGGCGAGATGTATCAAGGCTTACAAACAGGCGTTGTAAACGGTGCGGAAAACCCGTATTCAAACATCTACTCACAAAAAATTCACGAAGTACAAAAATTCATTACTGAATCTAATCACGGCTTATTATCTTATATGGTTATCGTGAACACAGAATTCTGGAACAAAATTCCTGAAGATGTACGTGTAGAACTTACCAAAATCTTAGATGAAGTGTCAGTTGAAGTGAATAAACAATCTCACGAACTCAACCAAAGCGATAAGAAGAAAATCGTGGATTCAGGTGCTTCACAAATCGTTACTTTAACGGATGAGCAACGTGAAAAATGGCGTGAAGCAATGCGTCCTGTATGGAAGCAGTTTGAAGATGCAATCGGTGCAGACTTAATCAAAGCGGCTGAAGCATCCAACAAACAGTAATTCCAATAATTATTCAATTATCAGGGCGGACATAACAGTGTCCGCCCAAAACGATCTACATTTTGCAAAAAATTAAATAAATCTGACCGCTTGTTGGCACTTAATTTGCCCTTTCGGTTTTCTATTTTGGGATTATCCTATTTTTCGGAGTAAAAAATGTCTTCTTTAAAATGGTTCTGGGAGCGTTTTGAGGAATGTTTCATCGCAATTTTATTAATGGTAATGACGCTTGTTACCTTCGCTTATGTGATGTTTAACAACCTTTATAACGTTTTTTTTGATTTAGCCGAAGCTGTACCATTTACCGCTGGCTTCGCTGAACCACTCGGCGAGTGGATTATGGAAGCCGCTCAAGAAATGACTTGGAGTGTAGCTTTAACTAAAGCTTGTTTTGGTTGGTTGATTTTCTTTGGAGCATCTTATGGGGTGCGTACGGCAGGGCATATCGGTGTTGATGTGTTAGTGAAAAAACTTTCTCGCCACGGGCAGAAAATCGTCGGTATTATTGCAATCTGTGCTTGTTTAGCCTATGCGATTTTAATTGGTTCAGCCAGTTATGAGTGGATTTCAGCAATGTATGTTGCTGACATTGGGGCGGAAGATTTACATCAATTCCACCTAAAACAATGGCACATTGGTTTAATTATGCCTGTTGGTTTTGCCTTAATCGGTATCCGTTTTATTGAAATTTTAGTGCGTATTTTACAAGGCAAACAAGTGGGGCTTGGCTTAGCAGATGAAAGTGAAGACGCAATGAAACTTGCACAAGGAGAAGAATAATGACAATTTTAGTGCTATTTAGCTTGTTATTTATCTTAATGTTTCTTGGTGTGCCGATTGCGATTTCTCTCGGTTTAGCGGGTGCAGTTACCATTATGTTCTTTAGCCAAGACTCCGTAAGTTCACTAGCAATCAAACTATTTGAAACCTCAGAACATTATACCTTACTTGCTATTCCGTTCTTCTTGCTTGCCGGTGCGTTTATGACAACCGGTGGTGTAGCAAAACGCTTAATTGACTTTGCGAATGCAACCGTAGGTCATATTCGCGGTGGTTTAGCGATTGCGGCTGTAATGTCTTGTATGCTGTTTGCCGCTCTTTCAGGCTCAAGCCCGGCAACGGTGGCAGCAGTGGGGTCAATTGCGATTGCAGGAATGGTGCGTTCAGGCTATCCGGTAGGCTTTGGTACAGGGATTATTTGTAATGCGGGAACACTTGGTATCTTAATTCCGCCATCAGTGGTTATGGTCGTATATGCAGCTTCAACTGAAACTTCTGTTGGTAAATTATTTATGGCAGGGGTTGTACCGGGATTAATGCTTGGCTTGGTATTGATGATTGCTATTTACGTTGTTGCTCGTATTAAAAACCTGCCGGCACAGCCTCGTGCGACAGTAAAAGAGTGGTTTACCGCAGCCCGTAAAGCAATTTGGGGCTTGTTGTTGATGGTTATTATCTTAGGCGGTATTTACAGCGGTATCTTTACCCCAACCGAAGCGGCAGCGGTCGCAGCAGTTTATTCGTGGTTTGTGGCGGTATTTATCTATAAAGATGTAAAACTGCGTGATTGCCCGAAAGTATTGCTGGAATCTGCAAAATTAAGCGTAATGTTGATGTTTATCATCGCAAATGCGATGTTATTTGCTCACGTTCTTACCACCGAACAAATTCCGCAACTGATTACTGAAACCGTCGTAGAATGGAATTTACAACCGTGGACATTCTTATTGGTGGTAAATATCGTGCTATTAATTGCCGGTGCATTTATGGAGCCATCTGCGATTATCTTAATTCTTGCACCAATTTTATTCCCAATTGCGGTGCAACTCGGTATCGATCCAATCCATTTAGGGATTATTATGGTAGTGAATATGGAAATTGGCTTGATTACACCACCAATCGGCTTGAACTTGTTCGTTGCCTCTGCGGTATCGAAAATGCCTCTTGCAGATGTAGTCAGAGCCGCAATGCCGTGGTTATTACTATTACTGACATTCCTAATCTTAATTACCTACATTCCGGCAATTTCATTAGCGTTGCCGAATTGGATTGGAATTAATTAATACAAGCGGTCGTTTTTTTGTAAATTTTTTACAAATTCTTTTACCGCCCAATGCTATTAATCGGCATTGGGCGGTAATTTTATTAAAAATTCACTATTTTGCTAAAAACTTACCAAAATAATTTAACTTTTTGCTACAATTTGGGCTATTTATCGAATTTATTAATAAGTAGAGAAGAATATGAGTGTAAGTTCTTTTAACCGCACTTGGGCAAAAGTGATTTTAAGTGCGTTAATGCGTTATGGCGTAAAGCATTTTTGTATCGCACCAGGCTCTCGTTCGACCCCTTTAACCCTTGAGGCGGTACAACTTCAACAAACCCAATATGCAGAGTGCCACACCCACTTTGATGAGCGAGGCTTAGGCTTTTATGCGTTAGGGATTGCCAAAGCAACCAATAGCCCTGTTGCGGTAATTGTTACCTCAGGCACAGCGGTTGCTAATCTTTATCCGTCAGTGATTGAGGCAAGCCTTACTCATCAAAAACTGATTATTCTTTCTGCTGATCGCCCAACTGAATTGATTGGTTGTGGAGTAAACCAAGCCATTACTCAGCAAGGCATTTTTGCAAATTATCCTGTTGCGAGCGTAAACTTACCAAAAGCAAATGAGGCTTATAACGCAAGCTGGTTAGTTTCAACCATTGAGCAGGCTTGCACCACACAAGCTCAACAAGGTGGTGTATTGCACATTAATGCCCCTTTTGAAGAGCCACTTTATGAGTCTGATATTAACGAAATTCTCAATACACCGTGGTTACGCCCAATTCAAGGTTGGTTGAATAATTCACAAACCAAATGGATTGACCAACAAGCAATTCAAAGTGAAGTATCTATGCACGAAAACTGGGATTATTGGCGAACCAAACGTGGGGTAATTATTGTCGGTAAACTACCACCGGAACAAGGCACAGGTTTAAAAAACTGGGCGGAAACAATGGGCTGGTGCTTATTAAGCGATGTGCAATCTTGCATTGAAGCAAGCCTACCGTATGCCGATATTTGGCTTTCAAATGAAACGGTGAAACAACGCTTATTACAAGCGGATATCGTTATCCAATTCGGTACGCAAATTGTGAGTAAGCGTGTCAATGAGTTCTTAAAAGCTTATCAAGGCGAATTTTGGCTGGTTGATGAATCGCAAGATTACATTAATCCGAACGCTCACCATCAAACCCGTTTTGTGGCGAAAGCTCATCACTTCTTGCGTGTTCATCCGCCACTTCGCCAAAAGCCGTGGTTACTTGAGCCGTTAGCTCTTTCGCAATTCTGTGCAACCTTTATTGAGCAGCAAGTAGGTGGAAGTTTAAGTGAGGCATCACTTGCACACAATATTCAAGATGTTTTAGCTATTAATGGCAACTTATTCATCGGCAATAGCTTATTTGTACGTTTAGTTGATGCCCTATGCAAATTGCCTGAAGGCTACCCTGTTTATACTAATCGAGGAGCAAGTGGCATCGATGGTTTAATTGCGACAATGGCAGGTATTGCGAAAGGTAGCGACCGCCCAACCGTCGGTGTGGTGGGCGATATTTCTGCTCTGCACGACTTAAACTCTATCGCCTTATTAACTAAAATTACCCAACCGACCATTTTATTCGTGGTGAATAACAGTGGTGGTGCATTGTTTGATATGTTGCCTGTTGATAGTAAAGCGAAAGATCAATACTACCGCCTCGCTCATAACTTTGAATTTGCTCAAGTCGCAACAATGTTCGGGCTTGAGTATATCCGCCCGTTTACTTGGGCAGATTTGAAAACCAAACTCAAACACGCCTATGCTCGTAAAGGTGTTACCATTGTGGAAATCAAAGTAAACGAACACGACGGCAGCAATATGTATAAATCATTGCTGAAACAAATTTCACAGGCGGAAATTGCCTAACAGAAAACGATAGCACCAGCGGAGGTTGGTGCTTTTATTTATGGGTTTAATCAATGCTTTCATATCAATGGCACGCCGAACACGGCATACCTGTGGTTTTCTTACACGGTCTGCTCGGTTCACAACAAGATTGGCAAAGCGTTCTCCCACATTTGCAACATTTTCCCAAAATTCGACCGCTTACTATCGACCTTCCTTTTCACGGACAAAGTGAACACATTACCTGTGCCGATTTTGCTGAACTACGAATGCAGCTCCACACCACTTTAGAAAAGGTAATTGGCTCACAGCCTTTCTATTTAGTAGGTTACTCGCTAGGTGGAAGAGTGGCACTTGATTATGTGCTGAATATCCATAATCCAAATCTGCTGAGTACGATATTAGAGGGGGCGAATATCGGGCTTGCATCAACAGCTGAACGCCAAGTACGTCGGCAAAATGATTGCCAATGGGCGAACCGTTTTCGCCACGAACCAATTGAAAAGGTGCTGGAAGATTGGTATCAACAACCTGTATTTGCCGATTTAAGCAATATGGAAAGAGAACGTTATATTGATAGTAGAAAGCATAATCAAGGAGAGCAAATTGCTCAAATGCTTGAAGCCACCAGCCTTGCCAAACAGCCTAATTATGTAGAACAATTAAAACAAACAAATAAAAACATTCTCTTTTTCATCGGGGAAAAGGATAACAAATTCCGCCAGATGGCAGAGCAATATCAACTGCCTGTGCAGATTATTTCAAACGCAGGGCATAATGCACATAGGGGAAATTCGGAGGATTTTGTGGAGAAATTGCTTGCGTTCATCTCCACTCAACAAATCTAACTCTCCCCCTGCAATCGTTGCAACAACCTATCCATTGCCCGATAACCTAAGGCTTCGGCTAAATGAATTTGCTTAATCTCCTTCTCTCCGGCTAAATCTGCAATAGTGCGAGAAACCTTTAAAATGCGGTGGTAAGCCCGAACTGACAAACCTAATTTGGTTAAGGCATTCTCCAGAAATAACGCATCTTGTGCGGATAGGTTACAATCTCGCTCAATTTCTCGTGTGGTAAGTTGTGCGTTAATTTTGCCTGCTCGCTCAAATTGCATTTTTCTGGCTAAAAACACCCGCTTGCGAACTTGTTCGGTGGTTTCACCCCGATTTGCAGAATCACTTTGTAATGCCCCTTGAGGTAAAAGTGGCACTTCAATGGAGAGATCGAATCGGTCTAAAAACGGACCTGACAAACGGTTTAAATATCGCATTACTTGTTGGGGAGAAGTTCGATTATGCTTACCTTGATAATGCCCTGTCGGGCTTGGGTTCATTGCTGCAATTAATTGGAAACGAGCAGGAAATTGTACTTTAGCATTGGCTCTGGAAATAATAATTTCGCCTGCCTCTAACGGCTGACGGAGTGCGTCTAACACTTTCCTCTCAAATTCGGGCAATTCATCTAAGAAAAGCACACCGTTATGGGCTAAAGAAATTTCGCCCGGTTTTGGGATTGAGCCACCGCCAACTAACGCCACCATTGACGCACTATGATGGGGCGAACGAAACGGGCGTTGTTTCCAGTTCTGAAAATTCAGTTCATTCTGTACAAGGCTGGTTACGGAGGCAGTTTCGATTGCTTCTTCATCAGACATTTCAGGCAATAAGTCAGCCAAACGGCTGGCAAGCATTGTTTTCCCTGTACCGGGCGGACCAAGAAAAAGCAAATTGTGTTGCCCTGCTGCGGCAATGGTTAAGGCTCGCTTTGCGTGCTGTTGCCCGATAATATCCGTGAGATCTCGGCTTACAAGCGGTCGATTTTCTGCCGAGTTTTGCAAAACTTGTTGGCAAATAGGTAGTTTGTCCCGCTTATTTAGCATATTCACCACATCAAGCAACGACTTCGCAAAATAAGTTGTGGCATTTGAAACCAAAGCCGCTTCATTCGCATTTTGCTGAGCCAATATCATTTGGCGTTTTGATTTTTCGGCTGAAATCACGGCAGGAATTGCTCCGTGCACACCTCGCAAATGCCCTGTGAGTGCCAACTCGCCTAAAAACTCAAACTGCTTTAATAAATCCGAATCAATCTGCCCCGACGCGGCTAAAATGCCGATAGCAATCGGCAAGTCAAACCGCCCGCCTTCTTTGGGTAAATCCGCAGGGGCAAGATTAATCGTAATCCGTTGGGGTGGATAGATAAAATTAGCGTTAATTAATGCACTTCGTACACGATCGCCAGCCTCCTTCACGGTGGCTTCGGGCAAGCCAACAATGGTTAATCTTGGCTGACCGTTACTGATATGGACTTCAATCGTTACTAATGGAGCTTCCACACCAATGGAGGCTCGGCTGTAAACTATGGCTAATGTCATTATGTTGAGAAATAAGAAATCAATGACGAGAGAATAGAAGGAAAGAGAAAAAGAGGGTAGAACAAATATTCAAATTTTCGAGCGAGATCGCAAAAATAGTTTATGGGAGGTCAAAACCTCCCATAAAATAACCTTATTTCACAATCTCAACCGGTCCGTGATCGTCGCAATGATCGCCGTGCTGATGATGTAAACGACCATCTACAATGTAGTCAATGTGATCGCCATGCGGCACAGCTTCGTGTCCACATCCTTCGCCGTGAACGTGGTCGCCACAGCAATGAACAGCGTTGCATTCCGCCGGGTTGGTCTCATTTACTTCCAACACGTGTTCATCGTAGTGATCGCCGTGTTTATGGTGCAAATGCCCATCGTGTAAATAGTCGATATGGTCGTTATGTTTAATGGCGGTATGACCACAGCCTTCGCCGTGTTCGTGGTCGTGGTGTGCGTGAGTTTTGCAAGACATAAAATGCTCCTTTGAATAAATGAATAAATCGGTTTTATCCTAATCTGAAATGCAATACAATTCAAGGCGTTTCAGGCGTATATTAGCTCATTTAAGAGGAAAGAAAAATGAACACTGAATTGGATATCATTGTTGTTGGCGGCGGTATGATTGGGGCAGCAACGGCGTTGGGATTGGCAAAACAGGGGGTGAAATTAGCCTTGCTAGAAAAAAATCCGCTCCCGACTTTTGAGGCTAATTCCGCCTACGATTTACGCATTTCCGCTATCAGTATGGGCTCAATTCAGTTGTTGGAAAAATTAGGCGTGTGGGAGCAAATTATCTCAATGAGAACTTGCCCTTATACCCAACTTGAAACCTGGGAAATAGAGGGCTTTAACACCGTATTTTCAGCCTCTGACTTAGGGCTGGAAAAGTTAGGCGATATGGTAGAAAACAACCTACTCCAGATTGCATTATGGGAGCAGTTAAAGCAATTTCCAAACTGCGTACAAGCGGTCGGATTTGAGCAAATTTTTGCAAGAAGAGGAGAAAACCGCTGGGAAATTCAAGTTGATAACCAAATCTTTTCTGCCCCTATTATCATTGCCGCAGACGGAGCAAACTCTCAAGCCCGCCAATGGGCTGGTATTGGCTTAACCAGCTGGCAATATCGACAACATTGTTTGCTGGCAACAATCAAGACGGAGAAAATCGCTCCATCAGCCACTTGGCAACAATTTTATGCAACAGGTCCTCGTGCTTTTTTACCCCTTTCAGGCAACAACGGATGCATTGTTTGGTACGATTCACCACAACGCATTGCGGAGCTAAAAAACCTTCCCACAGAAAAACTAACAGTTGCCATTGAGCAACATTTCCCTGCTCGTTTAACAGAAGAATTAGGCAAGATTAACGTGCAGGCATCAGGTGCATTTCCGCTGACTCGCCAGCACGCTCAACATTATGTACAAAACAGTGCGGTATTAGTGGGCGATGCAGCTCACACCATTAACCCTCTCGCAGGACAAGGGGTAAATTTAGGCTTTAAAGATGTAAAAGCACTACTTGAAGTGGTGGAACAAGCGGTCAAAAAAGGTGAAAATTTTGCGAGTGAGGAAGTATTAAAACGTTACGAGCAAAAACGAAAACCGGATAATTTATTAATGCAAACAGGTATGGACATCTTTTATAAAGCCTTCAAAACCGAACTGTTGCCATTAAAAATCGCTCGTAATTTAGGATTAGTGATTGCCGAAAAATCAACACCGATAAAAAAACAAGCATTGAAATATGCAATAGGCATATAAAAAAGAGAGAGCTGTTGCTCTCTCTTCCCTGTTCAACTTCAACATTTACATCGCCACAATTACACATTCTGCTACGCTACGAGCGTTTGACTGTGCTCTTGAAGTTGCTGCTCTATCACCAACTGGACCAACAAAAACACGATTCCAATCTGCACTGCTGGCAATTCGAGCATTAAAGCCTGCCATAGCAAGGCGTGCTTGCATATTTTCTGCTTGAGCTTTATTTTTAAATGCTCCACATTGTAAACCGAATTTACCTGCTTGATTTGCCGCTTTATCTGCCGGTGTTGCCGCACTTGCAACAATTTTAGCCGGTTGTTCTTTTTTCGCTTTTTCTTCTGCTAACTTAGCTTGCTGTTTTTTTAGCTCATCTTGTTTACGTTTCTCTTCAATCTTCTGCTTAGCTAGTGCTTCCTCTTCCGCTTTTTTTGCTGCCAGTGCCTCATCACTTAATTGAGGCTCTTGAGTAACTATTGTTGCCTTATCTGTTGTCTCTGCTGGAGTTTCTACTGTTGAATTTTGCTGTACTTGTTCAGCTAAACGAGCTTCTTCTTGTTTACGTCTTTCTTCAATTTGTTGCTTTTGCTGAGTTGTTAATTGAGCTAAACGTTCTTGTGAAGTTTGATTATTATCGGTAATGACCGTGCGAGTTTCCAAATCACGAATATAACTCCAGCTTTCCTCCGGTCTGCTCGGCAATTGACTTTTTGGCTGCTGTTGAACTGGTTGTGCTGTATTCGAAACAGTTGTTGGAGCCGGTGCATTTGCTTTTAAAAGCCATAATGCAATACCGCAACCTAAAATCAAACCAATAATTAGGATCAGAACCTTTTTTAACGCACTTTCTTTTTGTGTTTTTTTACTTTTTTTCTCGTTTGAACGAGCAACATAATCACGCTGTGGCACAATAACCGCCTTCCCTATAAAAAATAAACTAATTTGTAAATTTTACTGTAAAAATAACCGCTTGCCTATCTTATATACCGTTTTCTGTTTTAAAGTTTTGTAAAAAACGACAAAAAGATCCTGTTTATTCGTTTTATTCGTTTTTTTGATGAGAAAGATAAATATCAAAACGGTGATTTTTCGTCGTATGGGAAAAATCCGGCTTTTGTTCCGCTAAAAAAGGAGCATAATCCGGACGCTTTACCACCACTCGTGTTTTCGCTAACGCCTTTGCCGGCAAGAAAAAATCATCGGAATCTAAATCTGCCCCCACTAAATGCTGAAACACCCGCATCTCTTTTTTCACCAACGCACTTTTTTGTTTGTGCGGATACATCGGATCTAAATAGACAACATCTGCCGCATTCAGTTGTGGTTCAAGCAGTGAAATGTTGCGAACATCCGCCAAGATCATCCGTTCTTGCATAAAACCACCAATTTCCGAATCTTGATAAGCCCGCTTTAGCCCATCTTCCAATAAAGCCGCAACGATTGGGTTTCTCTCCACTAACAGTACCTTACAGCCTACGGCAGCTAATACGAACGCATCTCGCCCTAAACCTGCCGTAGCATCAATCACTGTAGGTAAATAATCGCCTTTAATGCCGACCGCTTTTGCTACTGCCTCACCCCGTCCGCCACCAAATTTACGGCGGTGAGCCATTGTGCCATCGACAAAATTCACCGCTATCGCCCCGAGTTTTGGTTCATCTAATTTGCGTAGCTCTAAACGCTCCTCTGTTAGTACGAGAGCTAATGTGCTATCTGCTTGATGAATAAGCTGCCATTTGTCGCAAATGCGTTGGAATTTGTCGTGATTATCGGTTTCGTTAATTAATTGGATCATTTTAATAATTCATCAAAGTGGGCGAGTAAACATTCTTTGCCCGCTACATCTTCGTCTTGCCAAGCCGATCTTAACATTTCGTCCGTGAATAATTTTTCATATTCAGCCGCAATCGGGCGGTAACTGATATGCCAAGGCTCAAATCCGACTCGACTATGCGTGCCGTCAAAGGGGAAATAAAAACCAAATTGTTCTGCGTGAGCGTGTAGCCACTCGGTGAGTTCAGCAAAATAGCCACCTTCTAAATACTCCCAAGGCTCTAACAAAAGTTGGGTATTTTCAGGGAGCAAATCTGGGTCGAAAATATCAATTTCCGTCCCCCAATGATGTCGGCTTGAACCGGGAACCGCCGACCAACGCAACATTGCTTGGCATTTTTCGAAATCGGAGAGTTGGCTCATATCAATCGCAGTGCCATTATCATCGTGAACTTTACGTTCTCCGTTGAATTTCATATTCCAAATTAATTTTTGGCGTTCAAAATCCCGAAAGGTACTGGCTGGCTGAAGATTAAAACCTGCCTCTTTTGCCCCTTGTTGCAATGCCAAAAACGACTCAACCACTTCAGGCTGAAGGAAATGTTGATCCGAAAGCAGATTTGGCAACGCTACCAAATGGACTCGCGTTTTACCGGTTAAAATAGCTGCAAAATTTTCCACAAAAATGACCGCTTGTATGCTAAAAATCAATGGATTGAATTATAAACTAAATTTCAGCGATATGTTTTTTCTTGTGGAAATAAAAGCCTTTCTATGTTAAAAAGTGAGCCGTATTTCCCTTTAAATTTTTAACTGATTAAGGAACACAACAATGTCTTTACAAGCAATTATTGAAGCGGCATTTGAACGCCGTGCAGATATCACACCTAAAACTGTTGATGCAGAAACCAAAGCGGCTATTGAGGAAGTAATCGCTGGTTTAGATAACGGTTCTTTGCGTGTGGCTGAGAAAAAAGATGGCGAATGGGTCGTAAACCAATGGGTGAAAAAAGCCGTGTTACTTTCATTCCGTATCGCAGACAACCAAATCATTGACGGTGCAGAAACCAAATTCTACGACAAAGTACCAACTAAATACGGCAATTATACGGAAGAACAATTCAAAGCAGATGGCATCCGTGCCGTACCGGGTGCAGTAGTACGTAAAGGTTCACACATCGAGAAAAACGTGGTGTTAATGCCATCTTTCGTGAACATCGGTGCATACGTTGGCGAAGGCACAATGGTAGACACTTGGGTAACCGTAGGCTCTTGTGCACAAATCGGTAAAAACGTACACCTTTCAGGCGGTGTGGGCATTGGTGGCGTATTAGAGCCGTTACAAGCAAACCCAACTATTATCGGTGATAACTGCTTTATCGGTGCACGTTCTGAAATCGTGGAAGGCGTGATTGTGGAAGATAACTGCGTGATCTCAATGGGCGTATTTATTGGTCAATCCACCAAAATTTACGACCGTGAAACCGGCGAAGTGCATTACGGCCGTGTGCCAGCAGGTTCTGTTGTGGTTTCAGGCTCACTTCCATCGAAAGACGGCTCACACAACTTATACTGTGCAGTTATCGTGAAAAAAGTCGATGAGAAAACACTTAGCAAAGTGGGCTTAAACGAACTTTTACGTTCAATCGAAGAATAATAAATGTTCCCTCACTTTGCAAAAGTGAGGGATTTTTTTACCGCTTGTAAGGAAATATATGGCAATAATCGTCCGAAAAATGGCGGAACAAGATACCGATCAAGTTTTCCCTCTAATGCAAAAACTGGCTGAGTTTGAGCATTATATCGATTCATTTGCAATTACACCTGAGGTTGTAGTTGAATCTGGCTTTCGAAAAAATCCGCCTGATTTCTACTGTTTAGTGGCAGAAAATGAAGGCAAGATTGTAGGAATGTTAGTCTATTACTTCCTGCCTTATACCGCTCAAAATCGTCCGGCTATTTATATGAAAGAGTTGTATGTTGATGAAACGGCTCGTAATCAAAAAGTGGGCGAAGCATTAATGGAAGCCTTAAAAGCGGAGGCAAAAGCACATCGCTGCACAATAATCAAATGGACAGTTGCCCCTTGGAACGAGGGCGGTATTCGTTTCTATCAACGTTTAGGAGCAACCGAAAATCGTGAATGGTTAAACTACGAATTAAGTGTGGAGTAGATAATGAAAAAAATCTTACTATTAAACGGTCCAAACCTGAATATGTTAGGCAAGCGTGAGCCTGAAATTTACGGTTCACAAACGTTAGCAGATATTGAAAACCATCTGAAAACTTTAGCCTCATCGCAAGGGGTAGAACTAGATTGCTTCCAAGCAAATGGTGAAGAACCAATCATCAACCGTATTCATCAAGCTTTTCAAAACACTGATTTTATTATTATTAACCCCGGAGCGTTCACTCACACCAGCGTGGCGATTCGTGATGCGTTACTCTCAGTTTCCATTCCGTTTATTGAAGTACATCTTTCTAATGTACATAGTCGCGAACCTTTCCGCCATCACTCCTATCTAAGTGATATAGCAAAAGGCGTTATTTGTGGCTTGGGTATAAAAGGCTATGAATATGCGTTGGATTTTGCAATACAATTCTTAAAACATCACTAAATTACCCAATATTGATAATATAAAGGCACTTTAATGGATAAATTCTCTATTATCTCGTTATCCCTTATTCATCTGGGACTATTCTTTTATTTTGCGATGATTTTTATTATTACGCGAGAAGTAATGATAAGAAAATTTGTGGATAACAATATCCTAAAAGCACCACAAAATAATGAAGCTATCAAAAGAATGAGAAACCTTGGCTTACGTTTTGATTTAAAAATTATTGCATTATTTTTAGCAATACCTTTTTTAATCTCCGCTCTTTGCTCATTTTTCATTTCAGCTCAACCTATTCTTCTAGGTTATGCCGGGTATGTATTGATTATCGGTTTCTTAGTTGTACTTACCGTTATTTGTAATATCTATTATTTTAAAACCTACAATAATTATTATGATGTTTTTATTTTTGGTTTAGTAGAAGAAGATACTCAGGCTGTATTAAAAAATATTCTTGATGATTACCCTGTTTTCGCTATCACTATAATGAGCCTTACGCTAAGCCTAATACCTGCCTATGTGATATATCAGCTGAAAACAACATATTGGGAAGCAAATAACTGGGTAGAAATAGCTCTATTTATAACTATCTTTGTAGCTATGTTTTTTGCAATGAGAGGTACCATAAATTCTAAACCCTTAGGGCGGATTCACGCTCAGATCTCATCATTAACTATTCTAAATAAAATGGTACCTAATGGCATTTTAGCAATTCGTTGGGCATTTCAGGATAGAAAACGTAACGTGAGTTTTAATGCTGTAAATAAATCGGAGGGTGAGCGATTAATCCATGAGGCATTGGGCGAAAAAACTCTCTATTCCCAAACCCCTAGAAACGAATGGCTGGAAAATCATAAACCGAATGTCGTATTAGCAATAATGGAAAGCTTTGGAATAAATGGGCTTATCACTGATAACAAAGAGAGTAATGATTTACTCGGTTCTCTAAGACCTTATTTTGACACAGAATTTATTTTTAAACGGTTTTTATCGTCCTCTGACGGCACAATGAATTCTTTAGCATCCATTTATTTTCATAGCCCGATACAAGAAGTAACTCAATCTGTTGCTCAAAATGTTAAGCTAAAAACAACACCATTTCTTGTCTATAAAAAGCAAGGATATAAAACGATTTTTATCTCTGCCGGTAATATGATGTGGCGAAACCTTGCAAATTACTTACCTCTTCAAGGTGTCGATGAATTATATGACCAAAATGATTTGATGGATCGATACCCTGAAGCCAAACAGACTCTTTCTTATTGGGGAGTGGCTGATGAATTTGCTTTTAAATTAGCCAATGATTTACTGGAAGAGGCAAAAGAGCCAATCTTTATTAATATTTTGACAATTACCAACCATCCGCCATATAAAGCACCGAATACCTATGTACCGAATAAAGTAAAGCCGCAAGTATTGGAAAATAAATTTGGCGAAAATGAAAGTGAACGCCGTAACATTTTAGAAAGTTTCCAATATGCTTGCCATACTTTGGGTAACTTTATCACGGACGTAAAAGCTGGTAGCAAAAAAGACAACACCATTATTGCCGCAACAGGCGATCACCATATTAGAGGAATGAAACATAAATTTCCGGAAGAGATATTTATGTCGCATTCAGTTCCTTTTATTTTGAGCGTACCGACAACTATCAAAGCTCAGTTCAGTATTGACTATTCTCCAACGAAATTAGGATCGCATAAAGATATTATGCCTACCCTTTACCATTTAAGCCTTTCTAATGCGGAATACTTAAACTGTGGAGGAGCAAATTTATTGTCTCAAACTACAGAAGGCTATTTCGCTTACCATCCTCATGTTTGGGCAGATAAATCAGGTGTCGTTGATTTAACTACAGCAGAATTTATCAAATATGAATGGAATGAAGAAAATAACTTTTTCATAAAAGATGTAACGTTAAATCATGTCGAACATAACCGAATTCGTGCTTATCAAAATCTCATTAATTGGCAAATTAATTATTTAATTAAAGGATATAGTGAAGAAATACCGTCATAAAAGCTCACAATCCAACTGGTACGATGAATACCAAAATCACGTATTTTCGCCAAATTTAGAAGATTTTATTCGCAAAATCCGTGAAATTCAGGTATTCTACACCCAGAATTTTTAGCTCTGCATTCTATTATTTACGATAAAAAATGCAGAGTTCTATTTTTATTATTAATCACACACGGAATCTTATTATGGATATTCGCAAAATCAAAAAACTTATCGAATTAGTTGAAGAATCTGGCATTACTGAATTAGAAGTGTCTGAAGAAGAAGGTACAGTACGTATTAGCCGTGCTGCACCAGCAGCAGTTGTTGCTCCTACTGTTCAATATGCTGCCGCACCTGTTGCAGCCCCAGCTCCAGCAGCAGCTCCACAACCTGCTGCACCAGCCTCTTTCCCTTCTAATACGGCAACGGAGCAAGTAAGTGGACACGCTGTACGTTCTCCAATGGTTGGTACGTTCTATCGTAGCCCAAGCCCGGATGCGAAAGCCTTTGTGGAAGTAGGTCAAACCGTGAAAATCGGCGATGCACTCTGTATTGTTGAAGCGATGAAAATGATGAATCGCATTGAATCAGATAAAGCCGGTGTAGTTAAAGAAATTTTAGTTAATGATGGCGAACCGGTTGAGTTCGACCAAAAATTATTCATCATCGAATAATCTATGTTTGCCCTTATATTTTATTTAATAGGGGCATCTTTCCAACCAATTCACTTCAAGGGAATCTCCCAATGTTAGAAAAAGTTGTTATTGCAAACCGTGGCGAAATTGCTTTACGCATTTTACGAGCCTGTAAAGAATTAGGCATTAAAACGGTTGCCGTTCACTCAACAGCAGACCGTGAATTAAAACATGTTTTATTAGCAGATGAGACTATCTGTATTGGTCCTGCTCCTTCTGTTAAAAGTTATTTAAATATCCCAATGATTATTGCGGCAGCAGAAGTAACAAATGCAGATGCAATTCACCCGGGCTATGGTTTCTTATCTGAAAATGCTAACTTTGCAGAACAAGTTGAAAAATCAGGTTTTGTGTTTATCGGTCCAACAGCTGACGTAATCCGTTTAATGGGCGATAAAGTATCTGCAATTAATGCGATGAAAAAAGCGGGCGTGCCTTGCGTACCGGGTTCTGATGGTCCTATTGGTACTGATCCGAAGAAAAACAGAGAAATTGCAAGCCGCATCGGCTACCCTGTTATCATCAAAGCCTCTGGCGGTGGCGGTGGTCGTGGTATGCGTGTTGTTCATCACGAGAAAGATTTAGAAGAATCTATCGCAATGACTAAAGCGGAAGCAAAAGCAGCCTTTAATAACGATATGGTTTATATGGAGAAATATTTAGAAAATCCACGCCATATTGAAATTCAAGTGCTTGCTGATACACACGGTAATGCCGTTTATTTGGCGGAACGTGATTGCTCAATGCAACGTCGCCACCAAAAAGTGGTGGAAGAAGCACCGGCACCGGGTATTACGGAAGAATTACGTAAATTCATTGGTGAACGTTGTGCAAATGCTTGTCGTGAAATCGGCTATCGTGGTGCAGGTACATTCGAGTTTTTATACGAAAACGGCGAGTTCTATTTCATTGAAATGAACACACGTTTACAAGTAGAACACCCTGTTACAGAGATGATCACAGGCGTGGACTTAGTGAAAGAGCAACTGCGTGTTGCAGCCGGTTTACCACTTTCTATTAAACAAGAAGATATTAAAGTGAAAGGACACGCTATTGAGTGTCGTATCAATGCGGAAGATCCTCAGACTTTCTTACCGTCTCCGGGCAAAATTACACGCTTACACGCACCGGGTGGTTTAGGTGTACGTTGGGATTCTCACATTTACTCAGGCTATAGCGTACCACCACATTATGATTCAATGATTGGTAAACTCATCACTTTTGCAGAAGATCGTGATATTGCTATTCGTCGTATGGAAAATGCGTTATCTGAAACAATTGTTGATGGAATTAAAACAAATATTCCACTACATACACAAATTCTTTCTGATAGCGAATTCCGCAAAGGTGGCACAAATATCCACTATTTAGAGAAGAAACTCGGTCTTAAATAACCCTCAAAGGCGAACAATGTTCGCCTTTTTCATTATTTTCTTACCCAAAATGTGAATGATGTCGCTAAATCATAAAAAATTTCACGTTTTCTGCGATTTCTCAGGTAGAATATTAAACAAACTAAAGCAACACAATCGCAAGGAGCATTTATGAACATTCCATTCTGCTTACCTGAAAACATTAGCCCTGAAACATTTTTACGTGAATATTGGCAAAAACGCCCTCTTTTAATTCGTAATGGCTTACCTCAAATTGTAGATTTATTTGAGCCGGAAGATATTATGGAATTAGCCTTAGAAGAGGAAGTTACTGCACGCCTTATTCAATGCAAAGGGGATAAATGGTCTGTAAAAGCAAGCCCGCTTGTAGAAGAAGATCTACAGAATCTGCCGGAGCAATGGTCTGTTATGGTGCAAAATCTTGAACAATGGTCGCCAGAACTGGGAGAATTATGGCAAGCCTTCGGCTTTATCCCACAATGGCAACGTGATGATATTATGGTGTCCTGCTCGCCATTAGGCGGCACTGTAGGAAAACATTATGATGAATATGATGTTTTCCTCGTTCAAGGCTATGGACAACGCCGTTGGCAGCTTGGCAAATGGTGTGATCCAAGCACAGAATTTAAACCAAACCAACCTATCCGTATTTTTGATGATATGGGCGAGTTGGTATTAGACGAAGTGATGAACCCGGGCGATGTGCTTTATGTGTCGTCCAGAATGGCTCATTATGGCGTATCAGAAAGCGATCAAGGCTTAACATTCTCGTTTGGTCTACGTTATCCGAATGCAACAGATTTATTAGAGAACCTCTGTAAAACCATTGAGCAACAAGCGGATACGATTAATTCATCGGAATTTCATATTCCATTCCGTTTAAGCCCGAATGAGCAACCTAGTGCATTACTTGATCCGAAAACGGTTAAAACCTTTAAACATCATTTAATCGATCTACTGCAAAATTCTGATCAATTTGACGATCTACTTACTCATAGTGTGGCAACAGCAGTGAGCTCACGTCGCTATGAATTGCTACAAACAGATAATGAATATTATCCAGATGAAGTTCAAGAAGTGTTAGAAGCAGGCGGCTGGTTGCAACAAGATGCGAATGTGAAAATTCTTTATACTGAAAACCCACAACGTGTTTATGTAAATGGCGAATGGATTGATGAGCTGAATGAAGCAGAAATGACGTTACTTACTCGCATCGCAAATGGTGATTCAATTTCGTGGAATAAGCTCGCTTCCAAAGTGCAAGATCAAGCAGAGCTGGAACTAATTCTAGATACCATCTGCGATTGGTTAGACAGCGGTTGGATTATTCTATCGGAAGCGGAATAGTCGTAAATCTTACAAGCGGTTAAATTTGCAAAAAAATTTGTAAATTTAACCGCTTGTTTATTTAAATAAGGGAGTAAGATGCAAATTGAACAATATCAACAATGGGTTCGGGCGTTTTATCAACAACAAGGTTGGTATGAGCGTAGCCCCTTTATGCGAGTAACCTATCTCACCGAAGAAATAGGTGAGGTTGCCTGTGCGGTAAGAGCCATTGAAATCGGGCGTGAACGACCTGATGAAAGCGAAGCCTCCCACCAACAGAAACGGGAAAATTTGATCGAAGAGCTAGGCGATGTAATGGATAATCTATTTGTACTTGCCGATAAATACGGCATCTCAATGACAGAAGTGGTTGAACGTCATCAAGCAAAATTTGAGAAACGTTATTTGCAAAAAAATGTGGAAAAATGACCGCTTGTCATCATCAAAAACAAAAGCCTTGGGTTTCCTCAAGGCTTTTGTGCATTTCACTGCGTTGTAGCAAATTAGTCGCCAAGACGCTCTTTGATACGTGCAGATTTACCAGAACGCTCACGTAAGTAGTAAAGTTTAGCTTTACGTACTGCACCTTTACGTTTAACAGCAATGCTATCAATTACCGGTGAGTGAGTTTGGAATGTACGCTCAACGCCTACGCCGTTTGAAACTTTACGTAGTGTGAATGCAGAGTGCAAGCCACGGTTACGAATTGCAATAACCACGCCTTCGAACGCTTGCAAACGTTTTTTACTACCTTCTACTACCCATACCTTAACTTCTAATGTATCACCTGGACGGAAGCTAGGTAAATTTTGTTTTAACTGTTCTTGTTCAAGTTGTTTGATGATGTTACTCATTTTAAAAACCTTCTATAATCCTAGAATTAACTGATTTTGTGTTGTTTTTTAATTTGATTCAACAACACTCTCTGTTCGTCAGTCAGAGCTAGGCTATCCAATAGCTCAGGGCGTCTTAACCACGTTCGTTCAAGCGATTGTTGTAACCGCCATTTGCGAATTTGCTCGTGGTGTCCCGACATCAGCACTTCCGGGACAGGCATACCGTCTAACACTTCAGGGCGGGTGTAATGTGGGCAATCTAATAAACCTTCTGCGAAAGAATCTTCCAACGCCGAAGCCTGTTTGCCTAATACACCGGGAACAAACCTTGCAACAGCATCAATTAATGTCATTGCAGGCAGTTCTCCCCCTGTCAGTACGTAATCTCCGATTGACCATTCCTCATCAACTTCAGTTTGAATCAATCTCTCATCAACCCCTTCATATCGTCCACAGATTAAAATCAGTTTCTGATTTGAAGCTAATGTTTGCACGCCGGCTTGATCAAGTTTACGACCTTGCGGTGAAAGGTAAATTACTTTAGCCTCTACACCATCTGCTGCTTTGGCTGCCTCTTTAGCTGCGTGAATTGCATCGCGTAAAGGCTGAACCATCATTAACATTCCCGGACCACCACCGTAAGGGCGATCATCCACGGTTTTATGTTTATCTAATGTGAAATCACGAGGATTCCAACATTCTAGTTGCAGCAGATTTTGTTTAACTGCACGTCCTGTTACCCCAAAATCGGTGATTGCTTTAAACATTTCAGGGAATAGTGAAATGATACCAATCCACATCATTAATGCCTCAAATGCTTTTAAAAGCTAACCGCATACCTGAGGTTAGAAACCAGCATCCCACTCCACCGTAATGGTTTTGGTGGCGAGATCTACTCTTTTAACTACTTGTTCGTATAAGAACGGAATTAATCGTTCTTGTTTACCAAAAGCATCTTTGCTGTTTGCACGCACCACTAACACATCGTTTGAGCCTGTTTCCATCATTTCAGTTACAGTTCCCATTGTATAGCCTTCCAAGTTTACTACTGTACAACCGATTAAATCGTGCCAATAGTAATCCCCTTCTTCCAATTCAGGAAACACAGATAAATCCACACCAATTTCGGCATTAGTTAATAACTGTGCAGCTTCACGGTCTTCTGTACCCTTTAATTTCACAATCAAATCATTGCTGTGATAACGCCAAGCTTCGAGCTCGACTGGCTGCCATTGCCCTTTGATTTTTAAGAACCACGGCTGATAGTCGAAAATACTTTCAGATTGTTCTGTTGATGAATAGAGGCGTAACCAGCCACGGATCCCATAGGTTGAACCTAATTTCCCGACAACTTCAATTTTTTGTTCGCTCATACTCACCTACTTATATAATTTTGGCTTAAAAAATTAAGCTGCTTTGCGAGCTTCTTTAACTAAAGAAGCAACACGGTCTGATAAATCAGCACCTTTAGCAACCCAAGCATCTACTTTAGCCACATCTAAACGTAAACGCTCAGCTTGACCTGCTGCTAATGGGTTGAAGAAACCGATACGCTCGATAAAGCGACCATCACGAGGTGAACGGCTGTCCGCTACCACGATTTGGTAAAATGGGCGTTTTTTAGCTCCGCCACGAGTTAAACGAATGGTTACCATAACCTTTCCTCTAAAATGTTGATAGTAAAAAATAAACCCTCGTTCGAGGTGAGGGTAACGAACTTGCCCCAAAAGGGAAAACAAGCGGTCAAATTATACAGATTTTTTGCAAAAAAACAAGGTATATAAAGATCTGGCATAGTAGACAAAATAGTTGCTAAAAAGTGGCTTAAAGCCTTATAGTACAAGACTTTAAGCCCTATTTTTGAAAAATGAATAAAAAACTGCCCATTTTGCCAAAGTACGAATATAAAGAAGCACGGTAAGCAAAATAATATTCAACGCCATTATTGCAATCAATGTAATAAAACCTTTACCTTTCAAAAGAAATTAAACGCTATTCAAATTTGGTCTGATTACACGACAGGAAAACAGACTTATCTACAACTTGCTGAAAAATATCATTGTTCGGTGAGAACTATTCAACGATATATTGAAAAAGCCCCTAAAAGCCAGGCAAATATAATAGAAGGAAAATATCTGAATATTATTATAGATACCACTTTCTTTGGTCGAGAATTTGGTGTATTGGTTTTAATCAATAGTCTGAAAAAGAAGGTAATCTATCATCGTTTTGTAAAAACAGAAAAAGATGTTTATTATCAGTTAGCTCTCAATCAGTTGAGGGAAAAAGGCTATATCATTCAATCAGTTACCTGCGATGGTCGGAGGGGGTTATTAAAAGATTTACTCAATACCCCCGACACAAATGTACCCGTTTCATATGATTGCGATAGTGATGCGTAAATTAGGCAGAAAACACCAATCTCAAGCCGGAAAGGAATTAAAAATTCTTGTTAAGACTTTCACAAAGAGTACGAAAAATATATTTTATAGGGAACTACACAATTGGTATTTAAAACATCAGGACTTTTTAAATGAACGTTCAGATATAGCGAATGAGAGAGGTTATTTCCCTTATAAACATCGAAATATAAGGGGAGCTTATGCCAGTTTAAAGCGATATCACGATTATTTATTTACTTTCGAGAAATACCCTGAGCTAAATATTGAAAGAACCACAAATAGAGCGGAAAGTCTTTTTAAAGACTTAAAGCAGAAGTTAAATAATCACAACGGATTAACAAAGAAACATAAGTTGATGTTTATAAAGGATTTTTTGAATAAAAAAAGCTACTAACCTAATTAAAAAAATAAGGTTAGCAACTATTTTGTCCACTTGGCATAGTTTTTGCAAAATCAGCAACTATTTTGTCTACTATGCCAAAGATCTGCATATAAAAGAAAACCCCGATAAGAATATCGGGGTTTTAGGTTCAAACTTAATTAGATTATTCCGCTGTTGCTTCTGCTGCAACTTCCGGACGATCTACTAACTCAATGTAAGCCATTGGTGCGTTATCGCCTGCACGGAAACCACATTTTAAGATGCGGGTATAACCACCAGCACGATTTGCAAAACGTGGACCTAATTCATTGAATAATTTAGCAACTGTATCAACGTTGCGTGTACGAGCAAAAGCTAAACGGCGGTTTGCAACGCTGTCTGCTTTAGCTAAAGTAATTAACGGCTCAACTACACGACGTAACTCTTTTGCTTTTGGTAAAGTTGTCTTGATGATTTCGTGTTCAACTAGAGAACTTACCATATTGCGGAACATCGCTTGGCGATGGCTGCTGTTACGGTTTAATTGACGTCCACTCTTACGATGGCGCATAACCTATTCCTTCTTAGAAAATCTATACCGAAACTAGTCTTCTGCAATGCTTGCAGGCGGCCAGTTTTCAAGGCGCATACCGAGTGATAAGCCACGAGAAGCTAGAACATCTTTGATCTCTGTAAGAGATTTTTTACCTAAGTTAGGCGTTTTAAGTAGTTCAACTTCTGTACGTTGGACTAAATCACCAATATAGTGAATTGTCTCTGCTTTTAAACAGTTAGCAGAACGAACTGTCAGCTCTAAGTCATCTACCGGACGAAGAAGAATTGGATCAAATTCTGGTTTTTCTTCTTTCACTTCAGGTTGACGAACATCACGCAAATCAACGAATGCAGCAAGTTGCTCTGCTAAAATCGTTGCAGCACGACGGATAGCTTCTTCTGGATCTAATGTACCATTAGTTTCCATCTCAATAACAAGTTTATCTAAGTCTGTACGTTGTTCAACACGTGCAGCTTCTACATTGTAAGCAATGCGATCTACTGGTGAAAAACGTGCATCAACTAACAAACGACCAATTGGACGGTCATCGTTTTGAGTATGAAGACGTGCTGATGCAGGTACATAACCACGACCACGTTGCACACGAATACGCATACTAATTGACGCATTCTTATCTGTTAAATTACAGATAACATGATCGGGATTTACGATTTCTACATCGCCATCGTGTGTGATGTCGGCTGCAGTTACAGGGCCAATTCCAGATTTATTGAGTGTCAAAATAATATCATCTTTATTTTGCACTTTCACCGCTAGACCTTTAAGGTTTAATAATACCTCAAGAATATCTTCCTGAACGCCTTCTTTGCTGCTGTATTCGTGTAATACACCATCAATTTCAACTTCAGTAACTGCACAACCCGGCATAGATGAAAGTAAAATGCGGCGAAGTGCGTTGCCTAATGTATGGCCAAAACCACGTTCTAACGGCTCTAATGTCACTTTAGCGCGAGTTGAACTAATTTGTTCAATATTCACTAAGTGCGGCTTTAAAAATTCTGTCACAGAACCCTGCATTTTTTCCTCTCTTTGCGGTTAAGCTAACTATTATTTAGAGTAAAGCTCAACAATCAGATGTTCATTAATATCTGCTGATAGATCTGAACGCTCTGGACGACGTTTAAATACGCCTTCCATTTTAGTCGCATCAACTTCTAACCAAGTCGGTTTTTCACGTTGAGTCGCTAATTCTAATGATGCTTTAATACGTGCTTGTTTTTTCGATTTTTCACGAACAGCAACAACATCATCAACAGAAACTTGGAATGAAGGAATGTTTACTACACGACCATTTACTACGATTGATTTGTGGCTAACAAGCTGACGTGCTTCTGCACGAGTTGCAGCAAAACCCATACGATAAACTACGTTATCTAAACGACCTTCTAATAATACTAATAAGTTCTCACCGGTATTACCTTTTAAGCGGTTTGCTTCTGTATAATAGTTACGGAATTGACGCTCTAAGATACCATAAATACGGCGAACTTTTTGTTTTTCACGCAACTGACTACCGTAGTCAGATAAACGTGGCTTGCGAGCACCGTGTTGACCAGGGGCTACGTCAAGTCTATTTCTACATTTTGATTCAATCGCACGAACGCCTGATTTTAAGAATAAATCAGTACCTTCACGACGGCTTAGCTTGAGTTTAGGACCCAAATATCTTGCCATTTTCTTTCTCCAATGATTCTAACGTCAATTATACACGACGTTTTTTCGGTGGACGACAACCGTTATGTGGAATCGGAGTCACATCTGTAATGTTCGTGATACGGAAACCCGCTGCATTTAATGCACGGATTGTTGATTCACGACCCGGACCCGGACCTTTAACCATAACTTCCAAATTCTTTAAACCAAACTCTTTAACCATTTCTGCGCAACGCTCTGCAGCAACTTGAGCAGCAAATGGAGTTGATTTACGAGAACCACGGAAACCTGAACCACCTGCAGTTGCCCAAGCAAGAGCATTACCTTGACGGTCAGTAATGGTAACGATTGTGTTATTGAAAGATGCGTGGATATGAGCTACGCCATCTGCAATCTGTTTTTTAACGCGCTTACGTGCGCGAACTGGTGTTTTAGCCATTATTTATCTACTCCGACTATTTTTTGATCGGTTTGCGTGGACCTTTACGGGTACGCGCATTAGTCTTAGTACGTTGACCACGTACCGGTAAACTACGACGATGACGTAAACCACGGTAGCAACCTAAGTCTAAAAGACGTTTGATGCTTAAAGTTACTTCACGACGTAAATCACCTTCGACAGTAAATTTACCAACTTCTTCACGCAGTTTTTCAATCTGCTCTTCAGACAATTCTCTGATCTTTACATCTTCAGCAATACCCGTTGCAGCACAGATAGCTTTTGCACGAGTTTTACCGATACCATAAATAGCAGTTAATGCGATTACAGTGTGTTTCTGATCAGGAATGTTAATGCCTGCAATACGGGCCACTATGCACTCCTATTATTTAAGTTTATTGATATACTGATCTTGAAAAGCCCGTTTCAGGATACTCAAACAGTATATCAGGACGAATGAGCTGAGCAGTATAACTGCTCAGCGGGTTCTTTGCAAGAAATATGCGTAAATTAACCTTGACGTTGTTTGTGTTTAGGGTCGCTACAAATTACACGAACCACACCTTCACGCTTGATTACTTTACAATTACGGCACATTCTTTTAACTGAAGCACGAACTTTCATTGCTTATCCTTTGTTAAGGGCTTATTGACCTAAGCCTTTTAAGTTAGCTTTCTTCAACACAGAATCATATTGTTGAGACATTAAATGGCTCTGAACCTGTGCGATGAAATCCATAATAACAACCACTACAATTAATAAAGAAGTTCCGCCTAATTGGAATGGAACTTTCCATAATGATGTAATGATGTAAGGAACCAAACAAACAAAAGTAATATATAACGCACCGATTAAGGTTAAACGCGTCATTACTTTATCAATGTAACGAGATGTTTGTTCGCCTGGTCGATAACCTGGTACAAACGCACCTGATTTCTTAAGATTATCCGCTGTATCACGAGGATTATACTGCATTCCTGTATAAAAGAATGCGAAGAAAATTACTGCCATTGTAAATAGGACAATGTACAATGGTTGACCTGGCTGTAATAATTGTGAAAGGTTAAATAACCATTCGAAACCCTCACTTTGACCAAACCACTGAGTAATACTTGCAGGAAATAAAATAACACTTGAAGCAAAAATTGCTGGTATTACTCCTGCCATATTAACTTTTAGCGGTAAGTGTGAAGATCTTGCAGGTGCCATCATTCTACCTTGTTGGCGACTTGCATAATTCACAACAATTCTTCTTTGTCCACGTTCAACAAAGACAACAAAATACGTTACTGCAAATGCAATTATTGCGACTAATAGTAATACAATAAATGACAACTCACCTTGGCGAGCTTGTTCAATTGTCTGCCCAATAGTTGCCGGAAGATCCGCAACAATACCTGCAAAGATAATCAATGAGATACCATTTCCGATACCACGCTCAGTGATTTGCTCACCTAGCCACATTAGGAACATTGTCCCTGTTACTAAGCTTATTACAGAAGTTATATAGAATAAGATATTTGGATTAGGAACTAATCCTTGTACCATATTCGGTAGGGCTAATGAAATACCTATAGATTGAATAAATGCTAATAGTAATGTACCGTAACGAGTATATTTACTAATTTTTCTACGACCTGCCTCACCTTCTTTCTTTAATTCAGCTAAAGGTGGGTGAATCGCTGTCAATAATTGAATAATAATTGACGCTGAAATATAAGGCATAATACCTAATGCAAATATAGATGCACGGCTTAAAGCACCACCAGAGAACATATTGAACATATCAATGATGGTGCCTTGCTGTTGTCGAATTAATTCGGATAATACAGAAGCATCAATGCCAGGAACAGGTATAAAAGAACCGATTCGGAAAACGATTAACGCACCTAAAACAAATAACAACCTTGATTTAAGCTCGCCAGTCCCTTTTTGTGTACTACCTTGGTACCCTGGTTGCTTTGCCATCTATTATTCCTCGATAGAACCGCCAGCAGCTTCGATAGCAGCTTTAGCACCTTTAGTTACACGTAAGCCTTTAATTACAACTGCTTTGTCAATTTCACCCGCTAAAATCACTTTAGCTGATAAAATATCTTTAGTAATAATATTAGCTGCTTTTAATGCTTCTAAAGTTACTTCGTTACCATCTACTTTAGCTAAGTCGTTTAAACGAATTTCAGCCACATGGAATGATTTTAGTGATGTAAAACCAAATTTTGGTAAACGACGGTATAAAGGCATTTGACCACCCTCGAAACCACGACGAACACGTCCGCCTGAACGAGATTTTTGACCTTTATGACCACGACCACCAGTTTTACCTAAACCAGAACCAATACCGCGACCTAAACGTTTTCCACTGTGCTTAGCACCTTCAGCTGGAGAAAGAGAATTTAAACGCATTCTATTACTCCTCTACTTTAACCATATAAGATACTTGATTGATCATACCACGCACCGCCGGTGTATCTTCAAGTTCTACAGTATGACGAATATGACGAAGACCTAAGCCTTTTAACGTTGCTTTATGTTTCGGTAAACGAGCAATAGAGCTACGAGTTTGAGTTACTTTAATTTTTGCCATATCCAATTACCCCAAAATTTCTTCAACTGTTTTGCCACGTTTTGCAGCAACCATTTCAGGTGATTTCATGTTTTCAAGTGCATCAATTGTTGCACGAACAACATTAATTGGGTTAGTTGAACCATACGCTTTAGAAAGAACGTTACGAACACCTGCAACTTCTAATACTGCACGCATTGCACCGCCTGCGATGATACCAGTACCTTCGCTTGCTGGTTGCATAAATACGCGTGAACCAGTATGAGAACCTTTAACAGGATGTTGTAATGTACCTTCATTTAAAGCTACATTAATCATATTGCGACGAGCTTTCTCCATCGCTTTTTGGATTGCTGCTGGAACTTCACGTGCTTTACCGTAACCAAAACCAACACGACCATTACCATCGCCCACTACTGTTAAAGCAGTGAAACTCATGATACGACCACCTTTTACGGTTTTTGAAACACGGTTAACCGCGATTAGCTTTTCCTGCAGTTCACCAGCTTGTTTTTCGATGTTTGACATCTCAAATTCCTCTATTAGAACTGTAGACCAGCTTCACGAGCAGCATCTGCTAATGATTGCACACGACCGTGGTATTTGAAACCAGAACGATCAAAAGCAACCGCTTGAATACCTTTGGCAATTGCACGCTCAGCTACGATTTTACCCACTACTGCTGCGGCTTCTTTATTACCGGTATATTTAACTTGCTCTTTAATTACTTTTTCAACAGTTGAAGCTGCTGCTAGTACTTCTGAGCCATTAGGTGCAATTACCTGCGCATAGATATGGCGAGGTGTGCGATGCACAACTAAACGTGTTGCACCTTGCTCTCTCATCAAATGACGTGCACGGGTTGCACGACGGATACGAGCTATTTTCTTATCCATAGTGTTACCTTACTTTACTTTTTCTTCGCTTCTTTAGTACGTACAACCTCATCAGAGTAACGTACACCTTTACCTTTATAAGGCTCAGGTTTGCGGTATGCACGAATATCTGCTGCTACCTGACCAATTAACTGTTTGTCAGCACTTTTCAGAATAATTTCTGTTTGTGATGGACATTCACCAGTTACGCCAGCTGGCAACTCATGTTCTACAGGGTGTGAGAAACCTAAACTTAAAGCAACAGCATTGCCTTTCATTTGAGCTCTATAACCAACACCCACTAATTGCAATTTCTTAGTAAAGCCTTCAGTAACACCGATAACCATAGCATTAACAAGTGCACGAGCAGTACCCGCTTGTGCATCTGCATTAGCAACACCTTCACGAGGTGCAAAAGTTAATGCGTTATCTTCATTTTTTACTTCAACTGCATTGTGAATTTCGCGAGATAACTCGCCATTTTTACCTTTAACTGTTAATAGCTGACCGTTAAGTTTTACCTCAACACCGGCAGGAATATTAACAGGTGCTTTTGCAACACGAGACATTCTTCCTACCCCTTTATTATGCTACGTAACAGATAATTTCACCGCCGAGACCAGCTTGGCGAGCTGCACGGTCAGTCATTACACCTTTAGATGTAGAAACAACTGCAATACCTAAACCACCCATAACTTTTGGTAATTCGTCTTTACGTTTATAAATACGAAGACCTGGACGGCTTACACGTTGAATACTTTCTACAACAGGTTTGTTTTGGAAATATTTTAAAGTAATTTCCAGTTCAGGTTTTGCACCTTCAACAACTTTAACGCTTTCGATATAACCTTCTTCAGCTAAAACATTTGCGATAGCAACTTTTAACTTAGATGAAGGCATACTGATTGCAACTTTATTCGCAGCTTGACCGTTACGAATACGGGTCAGCATATCTGCGATTGGATCTTGCATGCTCATGTATTTACTCCCATGATTCCAAATTAAAAGAGGTTATTACCAGCTTGCCTTCTTAAGACCCGGAATTTCGCCACGCATTGCAGCTTCACGGACTTTAATACGGCTTAAACCAAACTTACGAAGTACACCATGTGGACGACCAGTTTGACGGCAACGATTACGCTGACGGATTGGACTTGAATCACGTGGTAAAGTTTGTAACTTTAACACTGCATCCCAACGTTCTTCATCAGAAGAGTTTTCATTTGAAATAATCGCTTTTAACTCTTGACGTTTTGCGTAGAACTTATCAGCTAATTTAGCACGTTTTACATCACGTGCGATCATTGATTGTTTTGCCACGATAACCTACCTTATTTACGGAATGGGAAATTGAAAGCCGCTAATAAAGCTTGACCTTCTTCATCACTTTTCGCTGTTGTGGTAATAGTAATATCTAAACCACGCACACGATCTACTTTATCGTAGTCGATTTCAGGGAAAATGATTTGTTCACGAACACCCATACTGTAATTACCACGACCATCGAATGACTTAGCGTTTAAACCGCGGAAGTCACGGATACGTGGAACAGCGATAGTAATCAATCTTTCAAAGAATTCCCACATACGTTCACCACGTAGGGTTACTTTGCAACCGATTGGATACCCTTGACGGATTTTAAAGCCTGCAACAGATTTGCGAGCTTTGGTTACTAATGGTTTTTGACCGCTAATTGCTGCTAGATCTGCTACTGCGTTATCTAACAGTTTTTTATCGGTCAATGCTTCACCCACACCCATATTCAGGGTAATCTTTTCGATTCGTGGGACTTGCATGACAGATGAGTAGTTGAATTTCTCTTTTAATTCATTAACTACTGTATCTCTGTAGTAATCATGCAGTTTCGCCATCACATTACTCCAGTTAATTAAATTAATTTCTCGTTAGATTTGAAGAAACGTACTTTTTTACCATCTTCAATTCTAAATCCTACACGGTCAGCTTTGTTGGTTTCAGGGTTGAAAATTGCAACATTTGAAGCATCAATCGCGGCTTCTTTTTTCACTAAACCACCAGCTTTACCTAATACAGGAACTGGTTTCTCGTGTTTAGTTACGATGTTGACACCCTCAACAAAAACTTTGCCATTTGGTAACACTTTAGTTACCTTACCACGTTTGCCCTTATCTTTACCGGTAAGAACAATTACTTCATCGTTTTGACGGATTTTTGCAGCCATTACATTCTCCTTATAGTACTTCTGGAGCTAAAGAGATGATTTTCATAAACTTCTCAGAACGAAGTTCACGAGTCACCGGTCCAAAAATACGAGTACCGATTGGTTGCTCAGTGTTATTGTTTAAAATTACACAAGCATTGCCATCGAAACGAATAACTGCGCCATCTGGGCGACGAACACCCTTCTTGGTGCGCACAACAACTGCTTTTAACACATCACCTTTTTTAACTTTACCGCGTGGAATTGCTTCTTTCACAGTAACTTTGATGATATCGCCGATAGCAGCGTAACGACGGTGCGATCCACCTAGAACCTTGATACACATTACGCTACGAGCCCCTGAGTTATCAGCAACATCCAGCATAGTCTGTTCTTGGATCATATTAGTGCTCCGTTAAAATAAAAAAACACCCTTTCGGGACGAACCTGTTTACAGAACATAAACAGGGTGCAAAATATACTAAAAATAAAGAAATTAATCAAGTAATTTTTAAGTATTATTCTTGATTTCAATGATATATTTTTAGTGAAGTATTTTATCGCATCTTAGCAAGCGGTCGAAAAACAGAGAAAATCTGCAAAAAATTAGAAAAATTTAACCGCTTGTACTGTTATCGTCTTGCCTTAATGACTTGTATAAAATTAAAAACCTCAGCAAATTACTGAGGTTTTATTATTTCTAGTTAATTAAGCAACAACTGCTTTCTCAACTACACGAACTAAAGTCCAAGATTTAGTTTTTGAAACAGGACGACATTCCTTAATTTCAACTACATCACCTAATTTAGCTTCGTTGTTTTCATCGTGTACGTGAAGTTTAGTAGTACGACGGATAAACTTACCATATAAAGGATGTTTAACTGTACGTTCGATAGCAACTACAAATGATTTGTCCATTTTGTCGCTAACCACTTTACCTTGTACTGTACGAATTTTATCAGTCATTATTCACCCGCCTTTTCGGTTAATACAGTTTTCACTTGTGCAATACTACGACGCACTTGTTTTAACTGGTGGGTTTGTTGAAGCTGACCGGTGGCTGCCTGCATACGCAGTTTGAATTGCTCACCTAAAAGGTTTACTAATTCGCCATTCAGCTCTTCAACACTTTTGTTACGTAGTTCTTGAGCTTTCATTACATCACCGTTTTAGTTACAAATGTGGTTTTGAACGGAAGTTTAGCTGCTGCTAAAGCAAACGCATTGCGTGCAACTTCTTCAGAAACACCATCCATTTCATATAATACTTTACCCGGTTGGATTAGGGCTACCCAGTACTCAACGTTACCTTTACCTTTACCCATACGGACTTCTAATGGTTTTTCAGTGATTGGTTTGTCTGGGAAAACACGAATCCAGATTTTACCTTGACGTTTTACTGCACGGCTCATCGCACGACGAGCAGCTTCAATTTGACGTGCTGTTAAACGACCACGTCCAACCGCTTTTAAACCGAATGAACCGAAGCTCACTTCTGTACCACCCGCGATACCACGGTTACGGCCTTTGTGTACTTTACGGAATTTTGTGCGTTTTGGTTGTAACATTCAGCGATCTCCTTATTTACGACCTTTGCGAGCTGGCTTTTTAGGCTGTGCCGCTGGTTCTTTTTCAGATTCAATCACTGCAGCCATTCCACCAAGAATTTCACCCTTGAAGATCCACACTTTAACGCCGATTACGCCGTAAGTTGTGTGAGCTTCAGCTGTGCTATAATCGATGTCTGCACGAAGTGTATGTAGAGGTACACGACCTTCACGATACCATTCTGAGCGAGCAATTTCTGCACCACCTAAACGACCGCTAACTTCAACTTTGATACCTTTAGCACCTAATTTCATAGCGTTTTGAACCGCTTTTTTCATAGCACGGCGGAACATTACACGACGTTCAAGTTGAGAAGCGATGCTATCTGCTACTAATTTAGCATCTAGCTCTGGTTTTTTCACTTCAGCAATGTTGATTTGAGCAGGAACACCTGCAATTTTAGCAACTGCATTGCGTAATTTTTCAACATCTTCGCCTTTTTTACCGATAACGATACCCGGACGAGCTGTGTGAATAGTTACACGAATACTTTTTGCAGGACGCTCAATAGTGATGCGTGATACAGAAGCGTTCGCTAACTCTTTGTTTAAAAATTTACGTACTTTGAAATCGCCATCTAAGTTATCAGCGAAATCTTGTGTATTCGCGAACCAAGTAGAGTTCCAAGGTTTAACAATACCTAGGCGAATACCATTAGGATGTACTTTCTGACCCATTTGTTATTCTCCACTTAATTAACGATCTGACACAACCACTGTGATGTGGCTTGTACGTTTTAAAATACGATCTGCACGACCTTTTGCACGTGGCATTACACGTTTCATGCTTGGACCTTCATCAACGAAGATTTTAGCAACTTTAAGATCATCGACATCTGCACCGTCATTGTGCTCTGCGTTTGCAATAGCTGACTCTAAAACTTTCTTAACAAGCGTTGCTGCTTTTTTGTTAGTGAAAGTTAAGATTTCTAATGCTTGCGCAACTTTTTTACCACGGATTAAGTCAGCAACTAAGCGAGCTTTTTGGGCAGAAGTACGAGCGTAACGATGTTTAGCAATAGTTTCCATCTTTTACCTCTTATTTCTTAGCTTTCTTATCTGCGGCGTGACCGCGGTATGTACGAGTCGGGGCAAATTCACCTAATTTATGACCGATCATTTCGTCGGAAACATAAACAGGAACGTGCTGACGACCATTATGGACTGCGATGGTCAAACCAATCATTGATGGAATGATCATTGAACGACGGGACCAAGTTTTGATTGGTTTTTTATCCCCGCTTTCCACCGCCTTCTCTACCTTCTTCAACAAGTGTAGGTCAAGGAAAGGACCTTTCTTGAGGGAACGTGGCATTGGTGTTTACCTTTTAGTTAATGAATAAAATTATTTGCCACGACGACGTACGATGAATTTATCAGTACGTTTATTGTGACGAGTTTTCTTACCTTTGGTTTGAACGCCCCAAGGAGTAACTGGGTGTTTACCGAAGTTACGACCTTCACCACCACCGTGTGGGTGGTCTACCGGGTTCATCGCAGTACCACGAACAGTTGGACGAATACCTCTCCAACGGTTTGCACCTGCTTTACCAAGAACGCGAAGCATATGCTCTGAGTTACCTACTTCACCGATAGTTGCAGTACACTCAGCTAATACTTTACGCATTTCGCCTGAACGAAGACGTAAAGTTACATAGTTACCTTCACGAGCGATAATTTGTACATATGCACCTGCGGAACGAGCGATTTGACCGCCTTTACCAGGTTTTAATTCCACGTTGTGAACAGTTGAACCAACTGGAATGTTACGCATAGGTAATGCATTACCTACTTTAATAGGTGCTGAAGCACCAGCTTGAATCGTATCACCAGCAGATAACCCTTTTGGTGCTAAGATATAACGGCGTTCACCATCTTTATAAAGAACTAATGCGATATTCGCAGAGCGATTTGGATCGTATTCTAAACGCTCAACAACAGCTGGAATGTCCAATTTGTTACGTTTGAAGTCAATTAAACGGTAGTGTTGTTTATGACCGCCACCAATGTGACGAGTTGTAATACGACCTAAGTTGTTGCGACCACCAGTTTTAGATTTAGTATCTAAAAGTGCTGCAAAAGGTTTACCTTTATGTAGCTCAGTGTTTACAACTTTAACTACGTGACGACGACCAGCGGAGGTCGGCTTACATTTAACGATAGCCATTTATATTATCTCCTCTGATTATTCTGCCGCACCTTCAACGAAGTCAAGTGATTGACCTTCTTGAAGAGTTACATAAGCTTTTTTCCAGTCACTACGACGACCAACTTTAGCACCACGGCGTTTAGTTTTACCTTTAACCACTACAGTACGTACAGAATCTACTTTTACTTCGAAAAGTTGTTCAACTGCGTTTGCAATTTCAACTTTGTTTGCATCTAATGCAACTTTGAATACGATAGTATTGCCTTTTTCTGCGTTGTTTGTCGCTTTTTCAGAGATATGTGGTGCTTTTAACACATTTAGCAAACGTTCTTGTTGAATCATGCTAACATCTCCTCAATTTGTTTCACTGCATCTACAGTAACAACCACTTTATCGAAAGCGATTAAGCTTACTGGGTCGATACCTTGAACATCACGTACATCAACTTTATATAAGTTGCGTGCTGCTAAGAATAGATTTTCATCTACATTTGCAGTGATGATAAGAGCGTCAGTTAACGCCATATCTTTTAATTTTTGTGCTAATACTTTAGTTTTTGGTGCATCGATCTCGAATTTCTCAACAACCACTAAACGGTCTTGACGAACTAATTCAGAAAGAATGCTTTTGATTGCACCACGGTACATTTTTTTGTTCACTTTTTGGCTGTGATCTTGTGGTTTAGCAGCAAATGTTACACCACCAGAACGCCAGATTGGTGATTTGATATCACCAGAACGTGCACGACCTGTACCTTTTTGACGCCAAGGTTTTTTACCTGAACCAGACACTTCAGCACGAGTTTTTTGAGCACGACTTCCTTGACGAGCACCTGCTGCATAAGCAACAACTACTTGGTGGATTAACGCTTCATTAAACTCACGTCCGAAGGTAGTTTCAGAAACAGTTAGTGCGTTTGCACCTACAACTTGTAATTCCATCTCTATCTCCTAGACTTATGCTTTAACTGCCGGTTTCACGATAACATCACCATTAGTTGCACCTGGAACGGCACCTTTAACTAATAGTAATTTACGCTCAACATCTACACGAACAACTTCAAGTGATTGAACGGTTACACGCTCAGCACCTAAGTGTCCTGCCATTTTTTTACCTTTAAACACACGACCCGGAGTTTGGTTTTGACCAATAGAACCAAGTACACGATGTGATAAAGAGTTACCGTGTGTAGCATCTTGAGTACGGAAGTTCCAGCGTTTAACACCGCCTTGGAAACCTTTACCTTTTGATGTACCAGTAACGTCAACTTTTTTAACATCTGTGAAGATGTCAACATTGATTTCTTGACCTAAAGTGAATTCTTCACCTTCAGTACGAAATTCCCATAAACCGCGACCAGCTTCAACACCTGCTTTCACGAAATGACCTGCTTCTGGTTTAGTTACACGACTTGCTTTTTTAGAGCCAGTAGTAACTTGAATTGCAGAGTAGCCATCGTTTTCAAGGGTTTTAACTTGAGTAACACGGTTGGCTTCGATTTCGATAACGGTAACTGGAATAGACACGCCGTCTTCAGTGAAAACGCGGGTCATACCAACTTTACGACCGATTAAACCAATCATTGTAATAACCTCTTAAAATTCCCAATTAACCTAGACTAATCTGAACGTCAACGCCAGCAGCTAGATCTAAACGCATTAATGCATCAACAGTTTTTTCTGTTGGTTCAACAATATCAACTAAACGTTTGTGAGTACGGATTTCATATTGATCACGTGCATCTTTGTTCACGTGTGGAGAAATCAATACAGTGAAACGTTCTTTACGAGTTGGTAAAGGAATTGGACCACGAACTTGTGCACCAGTACGTTTAGCTGTTTCTACGATCTCCGCAGTAGATTGATCAATCAAGCGATGATCAAATGCTTTTAAGCGGATACGGATTCTTTGGTTCTGCATTAGACCAGAGCTCCAATTAAAAAATTTAGCTAATAAAAAAACCAAACTACCACTTAATCAACAGAATAAGGGAGCTCAGTTAAACCTATGTAGTTCCAAGATTAGGAACATTTTTTACACTACAATACCTGTAATGTCATTTGATAAATGATTACATCAAATGTCTTTAGTTGCCTAAAGCTAGGGTATAATACTCTTTTCGTTATACTTATGCAAGAAGTTTTCACTTTTTTATATTTTTAACCAATAAATAAAACATTCCAAGATATACAACTTCCTAAAAACTTCATTTGAAGTAACTCAAATAAATAGTATTTTTAAATTTTTTTATTCTAACTTTTCGAGCCACTTCACAAATCTAAAAAATCCTTGTTGAAATTTAATTCATAACAGTATTTATTATTCATAAACCTAATAATTACATAAACTTACACTGAGGTACATATATGCGAACAATCAATGAAATTAAACAAGAAATCTCTCCTATATTCGAGCCTATTCTGAAAGAATTTCGGATAAAAACTTACTTCTCTTATTATGCTATTTTCAAGAATAACCTAATGATTGCGTTGTATCAAAATGGAGCAACTTACTTGCGTATTTCTCAAAAAGATATGCCATATATAAGCAACTACCCTGGAACATACAATCTATCTGACGATAAAATAGGATTACAAAGCAGAAAGTTCTATTTTATTCCAAATACTATCTTAGCTGATAAATCTCAACTTAGTGTACTCATTCACTCCACCTTAGAAGAACTACAATCCGAAAAACAAAAAATAGATAATAAACGTTCAACTCAAATCCGTACTTTACCTAATATGAACCTAAAGTTAGAAAGAATGCTGAAAAAAGTAGGGATCTATTCAATACAAGACTTTGCTGAAACTGGCTATATTTCAGCATTTATTAAGCTGGTTATGCAAGGTTTTGACGCTACTGAAGATTTACTATTTAAACTCAACGGAGCATTAAACCACCAATATATCTACACCTTTACAGAAGAGCAAAAGCGAGAATTAATGCAAGAAGCTAATGAAGCCCTATATGCCTTCGGCTTAAGAAAAAGATTTAACACCAATCATTTAATAATGTGATCCACATCATAAAATAGTCAAAAAACCAATAAGGAATTGCTTTTGTTAGTTCCTTTCTTTTTCCTTTCTATGCTAGTATTTACCATACCTCTAAATAACTAGAGCTTATTGATTTTAACTTTTTAAAAATTAGGAGTAAACAATGACATTCCGTATCGAAAAAGACACAATGGGCGAAGTACAAGTTCCTGCTGATAAATATTGGGCGGCACAAACAGAACGCTCACGCAATAATTTCAAAATCGGACCTGAAGCCTCAATGCCTGCTGAAATTATTGAAGCCTTTGGTTATCTGAAAAAAGCGGCTGCTTATGCGAACCACGATTTGGATGTACTAGCGGTCGAAAAACGGGATTTAATTGCAAAAGCCTGTGATGAGATTTTAGCAAACAAATTAGACGATCAATTCCCACTGGTAATCTGGCAAACGGGTTCCGGCACGCAATCTAATATGAACGTGAATGAAGTCGTGGCAAACCGTGCTCACGTTATTAACGGTGGCAAGCTAGGCGAAAAATCGATTATTCACCCGAATGACGATGTAAACAAATCTCAATCATCTAACGACACCTACCCAACTGCAATGCACATTGCCGCATATAAAAAAGTAGTTGAGCACACCCTTCCTTGTGTAAAACGATTACAAAAAACGTTAGCAGAAAAAGCAGAAGCTTTTAAAGATGTAGTAAAAATCGGTCGTACACACTTAATGGATGCCACCCCACTTACACTCGGTCAAGAGTTCTCTGCTTATGCGGCTCAATTAGCCTTTGGCATTAAAGCATTAGAAAATACCTTGCCACACCTTCGTGAACTTGCATTGGGCGGCACGGCGGTAGGTACCGGTTTAAATACACCGAAAGGCTATGATGTTCTTGTTGCTGAATATATTGCGAAGTTCACCGGTTTACCATTCGTAACCGCACAAAACAAATTTGAAGCCCTAGCTACCCACGATGCGATTGTAGAAACGCACGGTGCGTTAAAACAGCTTGCAGTATCGCTCTATAAAATCGCTAACGATGTTCGCTTACTCGCTTCAGGTCCGCGTTCAGGTATCGGCGAAATTTTAATTCCTGAAAACGAGCCAGGCTCATCTATTATGCCGGGTAAAGTAAACCCAACCCAATGCGAAGCAATGACAATGGTTTGTGCTCAAGTGTTAGGCAACGATGTAACCATCTCGTTCGCCGGCACACAAGGTCATTTCCAGCTGAATGTGTATAAACCTGTGATGGCGTACAACTTCTTACAATCTGCTCAATTACTGGGCGATGCGTGCGTATCGTTTGACGAACACTGTGCGGTAGGTATTGAGCCAAACTACCCTCGCATTAAACAACAGCTCGACCAATCATTAATGCTCGTTACTGCATTAAATACTCATATCGGCTATGAAAATGCAGCGAAAATCGCTAAAACCGCCCACAAAAACGGCACAACCTTAAAAGAGGAAGCGATTAACTTAGGTTTAGTTACTGCTGAACAATTCGATGAATGGGTTCGACCGGAAGATATGGTTGGCAGTTTAAAATAAACTGAAAATACTATAACGTTATTTACACCTCAATCTATTAAGATTGGGGTGTAATTTTTTATAGATAGGGCGATTATTTTGTTTTAGAATGAAGCATCTTTTTTAAATGGAAAAAGCAATGAAAAAACTACTTTTAATCACTTTAGTGGCGACCTTAGGCTTGAGTGCCTGTGGTGTAAAAGGTCCTCTTTACTTCCCTGAGCCGGCACCAAAACACGAACAAAAATAAGACTACAAGCGATCGTTTTTGCAAAATTTTTTACAAAAACGACCGCTTGCTCTTCCCTTTTCTAATAAAAAAACACAACGGAATTTCAATGAATCACTTTGAGTATAAAAACAATCAACTTTTTGCCGAAGATGTCGCAATTAGCGATATTATCAAGCAGCACGGTACACCTGCTTATATTTACTCTCGAGCGACACTTGAACGCCATTGGCACGCTTTCAACAATGCCTTTGGCTCGCACCCGCATTTAGTTTGCTTTGCGGTAAAATCAAACTCAAACATTGCCTTACTTAACGTGATGGCGAGATTAGGCTCGGGCTTTGATATTGTCTCTCAAGGTGAACTTGAACGTGTGCTTGCCGCTGGTGGCGACCCTGCAAAAGTGGTTTTCTCCGGTGTAGCAAAATCTCATATCGAAATCAAACGTGCGTTAGAAGTAGGCATTCGTTGCTTCAATATTGAATCTATTTCCGAACTGCATCGCATTAACGAAGTGGCTGGTCAATTAGGCAAAGTTGCTCCAATTTCCCTGCGTGTAAACCCTGATGTAGATGCCCACACCCATCCTTATATCTCAACGGGGCTAAAAGAAAACAAATTTGGCGTGAGTGTAACTCAAGCTCGCGAGGTTTACCGTTTGGCAAAAACTTTACCAAATGTGAAAATCACAGGAATGGATTGCCACATCGGCTCGCAATTAACCGAGTTACAACCGTTCTTAGATGCAACGGATCGCTTAATTATCTTAATGGAGCAACTTCGTGAAGATGGTATTGAGCTACATCATTTAGACTTAGGCGGTGGCTTAGGTGTGCCTTACAACGGCGAAGAACCTCCACACCCAACAGAATACGCTAAAGCATTATTAGAAAAACTCAAAAGTTACGAAAACCTAGAAATTATTATTGAGCCGGGTCGTGCTATCACAGCCAACGCAGGTATTTTAGTCACTAAAGTAGAATATCTGAAACAGAATGAAGATCGCAATTTCGCTATTGTGGATACAGGTATGAATGATATGATTCGACCTGCCCTTTATGAAGCCTATATGCAAATTACCGAAGTGGATAAAACGCTTAATCGCCAAACCGCTATTTATGACGTAGTAGGTCCAATCTGCGAAACCTCCGATTTCTTAGGCAAGCAGAGAGAACTCGCAATTGCAGAAGGCGATTTAATCGTAATGCGTTCTGCCGGAGCTTACGGTGCGGCAATGTCTTCCACCTATAACTCTCGCCCGCAAGCGGCGGAAATTATGGTAGATGGCAATCAAGCCCATCTCATTAAAGCCCGTGCAAGTTTTGCCGATTTATGGCGTTTGGAAAAATTACTCCCTTAATTCAGAGGAAACAAAAATGAAATTATATGGTTTAGTTGGTGCTTGTTCATTCGTACCACACGTTGCGTTAGAATGGGTGAAACTGCACGCCAATCAAGATTACGAATTTCAAGCGGTAAGCCGTGAATTTATTAAAACACCTGAGTTTTTAGCATTAAACCCACGTGGTGCCGTACCGCTATTGGTTGATGGTGATTTAGTGCTTTCACAAAACCAAGCAATTGTTCACTATTTAGATGAACTTCATCCCGATGCAAAACTTTTCGGCAGTAAAACCGCTCGTGATAAAGCAAAAGCGGCTCGCTGGTTAGCTTATTTTAATGCCGATGTACATAAATCATTCGTGCCACTTTTCCGCTTACCTAGCTATGCCGAAGGCAATGAGGAATTAATTAAAACCATTCGCCAGCAAGCTGCTGAGCAGATTTTAGATCAACTTGCCACAGCCAATGAACATTTAGAAAATCACATTTTCTTTGGTGAAAGCATTTCCGTTGCTGATGTGTATCTTTATATTATGCTCAATTGGTGCCGTCGCTTAGGCTTAGACTTCTCTCACCTTTCACAACTTTCTGCCTTTATGCAACGCGTTGAAGCAGATAAGGGAGTAGATAATGTGCGTGAGCAAGAAGGCTTAAAAGGCTAATTCTCGAATTACCATTTAAGACGGTAGATTTTATGTTAAAATCTACCGTCTTTTATTTTTAGGAATCACAATGTTAAACAAGGTTTCAGATAGCTTACTTGCACCAAGTGGGCTTGAATTATCGCACTTAAGCCAAGTGCTTGATTACTTCTCAGGACGTGATATTGATTACGCCGACCTCTATTTCCAGCTTAGCCAAGACGAAAGTTGGAGCTTGGAAGATAGCATTATTAAAGAAGGCGGGTTTTATATCGACAGAGGTTTTGGTGTGCGTGCCGTTTCAGGTGAGAAAACAGGCTTTGCCTATGCGGATCAAATCACACTCAAACAATTAGAACAATGTGCGGCAGCAGCTCGCTCTATCAGCCAAACAAGCGGTCAATTATTGGTAAAAAATTTCAAAAAAACGACCGCTTGCCCACGCTATGCGGCGATTAATCCACTAGATACAATTAGCCGAGAGCAAAAAGTAGAATTACTCCATTTGATTGATAGAACCGCCCGTTCGGAAGATCCCCGTGTTATTCAGGTAAATGCCAACTTGTCTGCGGTGTATGAAGAGATGTTAGTTGCAGCCACAGACGGTACATTAGCCTCAGATATTCGCCCATTAGTACGTTTATCTATTTCTGTACTTGTGGAGCAAAACGGCAAGCGTGAGCGTGGCTCAGCCGGAGCTGGTGGACGTTTCGGCTTAACGTGGTTTTTAGAACCAAATGCAACAGGATTTAGCCGAGCAGAGGCTCTTGCAAAAGAAGCTGTTCGCCAAGCACTGGTTAATCTTACTGCCATTCCTGCCCCAGCTGGCACAATGCCGATTGTTCTTGGTGCCGGCTGGCCTGGCATTTTATTACACGAAGCAGTTGGACACGGTTTAGAAGGCGATTTCAACCGTAAAGAATCTTCACTTTTTACAGGCAAAATCGGGCAGATGGTTACCTCCGAGCTTTGTACTATTGTTGATGATGGTACTGTGCCGGATATGAGAGGCTCAATTACGGTTGATGACGAAGGTGTGCCTTCACAACGCAATGTGTTAATTGAAAATGGGATTTTGAAAGGCTATATGCAAGACAAACTCAATGCTCGCTTAATGGGTGTTGAACCGACAGGCAATGGCAGACGAGAATCTTATGCACACTTACCGATGCCACGAATGACCAACACTTACTTAACCGAGGGAAACCACGAATTTGAGGAAATGATTGAATCGGTGGAATATGGCTTATATGCTCCACACTTCAGCGGTGGGCAAGTAGATATTACCTCTGGCAAATTTGTGTTCTCTACCGCAGAAGCCTACTTAATTGAAAAAGGTAAAATCACTAAACCGGTAACAGGAGCAACCCTTATCGGTAGCGGTATTGAAGCAATGCAGCAGGTTTCAATGGTAGGTAAAAAAATGGAGCTCGATCCCGGAATTGGCACTTGTGGTAAAGAAGGGCAATCCGTACCGGTCGGTGTGGGGCAGCCGACTGTGAAGTTAGATAAAATTACGGTGGGTGGACGTGGATAGCCTCCGTCCAATTTGCAAAATTTAGAAAAAATATCACCGCTTGAAGCGATAGAAGGAAAACAAAATGGCTTGGGTACAAATTCGTTTAAATAGTACAGACAAACAGGCTGAAGAAATCAGCGATTTTTTAACAGAGATTGGAGCAGTATCCGTTACTTTTATGGATAGCCAAGATACGCCAATCTTTGAACCTCTTCCAGGCGAAACTCGTCTTTGGGGCAATACCGATGTAGTTGGCTTATTTGATGCAGAAACAGATATGAATGTTATCGTAGAAGCATTAAAAATTAGCAAATTAGTTGATGAAACTTTTGCTCATAAAATCGAGCAAATTGAAGATAAAGATTGGGAACGTGAATGGATGGATAATTTCCACCCAATGCAGTTCGGCAAACGTTTATGGATTTGTCCAAGCTGGCGTGAAGTGCCTGATCCGAATGCAGTTAATGTGATGCTCGACCCAGGTTTAGCATTTGGAACAGGTACACACCCAACTACTTCCCTCTGCTTACAATGGTTAGATAGCTTAGACTTAGAAGGCAAAACCGTGATTGATTTTGGATGCGGTTCCGGTATTTTAGCGATTGCTGCATTAAAACTCGGTGCGAAACAAGCAATCGGGATTGATATCGACCCACAAGCAATTTTAGCCAGCCAAAATAATGCGAAAGCGAATAGTGTAGAAGCTCGTTTACAACTCTTCTTAGCCAAAGATCAACCCAAAGATTTACAAGCTGATGTTGTAGTAGCAAATATTCTTGCAGGTCCATTAAAAGAGCTTGCTCCTAACATTATCACTCTTGTAAAACCAAATGGTGATTTGGGATTATCGGGTATTCTTGCCAGCCAAGCTGAAAGTGTATGTGAGGCTTATAGCCCATCATTTGAGCTTGATCCTGTAGTGGAAAAAGAAGAATGGTGTCGAATTACAGGTCATAAAATCTAATCTAAATAAAGCCCTGTTTTAAGAAAAAATGGGGCTTTATTTATATCTTCTCCACATCTTTCAGGAGAAATATCCTTTATAACCTTTTTATAGCTACAAGCGGTATAAATTAAGGAAAATTTTAGGGATAGTGGACAAAATTGAGTCTGATTTCCCAATGAACTAGCCATAGTGGACATTTTTGAGTCTGCTATGGCTTTATTTTCAACTCTTTTGGCAAACAAAATCCTTTATAAACATCATCTTATGTTCATCAGTTAGTCCTTGATGTGGCACTAATTTGACTTTCATTTGTCTAAAAAATGACTCCACCAAGTTGGTTGTATGTGCAATGTTTAACTCGGGATACGCTTGATAGGTAAATAGATAGTTTATGCTACGTTTTAAACCCCAATAAGCACTCCGTAATCGCTTATGTTTAAATCGTTTTGGGTTGGTTGCAGAATGTTCATTGAAATAACCTTTATGTTTATTTAACCATACAGATAGGGCTAGAGTAAGTGTCTCTTGTGTTTGAAATTTAAGTGAGTAATAAAGCGATAGTAGCTCTTTTCCTGCCTCTGATTTTGGTGATTTTGTTAAATAAAAAATACCTCGCCCGATTTGATGGAAGTGGCACATTTGGGTAGGAATATTGGGGTAAGCATTTAATAATCCTCTTCTTCCATCACAGGTAATTGATTGAATGTTAATTCCTTTTTCAATTAACGCTGAGATAGCGTCAAAATAATATTGATTTTTCTCCGCAGAAATAAAGCGAAAATAAATCGGCTTTAAAGATAAGGAATCCATTAGGATAAGTACAGCAAAACGTTGTTTAAAGTGAGTGGTATCCATCACGATATTTACTGTTTGAGGAAGAGATTTTTGCTCGGCTTTTGTCGCTTTTTCGAGATGCCTTCTAATCGTCCGTTCAGAACATTGGTATTCAAAAGCAAGTTGTTGAATCGTTTGTTTTTGAGAACTGTACTTAAACCAAATTTCTTCGGAATTAAGTCGCTTAGATGCGACAAAGTTACGGTTACAATCAAGGCATTTATAGCGTTGGATACCGTTAATTTTACCGTATTTTTTGAGATTAAAAGATGAGCAGAAAATGCAATTTTTTAGGCATTTTTATAAAAAGTAGGTTAAAGCCTTATATTACAAGGTTTTAACCTAATTTACAGACTCAATTTTGTCCACTATACCAAATTTTACAAATATAGAAATGAAAAAACCGACTCAAATGAGTCGGTCTTCTAAATAATGGCAGGGGCGGAGAGGCTCGAACTCCCAACACCCGGTTTTGGAGACCGGTGCTCTACCAATTGAACTACGCCCCTATTGATATCTTTTTTCTTCTATGAAAAGAGCGAGTATTAGACTCGCTTTTAAATAAATTGGCGGAACGGACGGGACTCGAACCCGCGACCCCCTGCGTGACAGGCAGGTATTCTAACCAGCTGAACTACCGCTCCGCTAAATTCTTAGATTGATAATGCCCTACTCTCACATGGCGAATCACCACACTACCATCGGCGTTACTGCGTTTTACTTCTGAGTTCGGAATGGAGTCAGGTAGAGCCACAGCACTCTGGTTATCAATCAAATTCTTTCTATTTAGTCAGTCTACTACTATCTCATTCTATCTACTAATAAACTCACTAAATAAAAACCCGACGATGCTCTACTCTCACATGGCGAATCACCACACTACCATCGACGTTACTGCGTTTTACTTCTGAGTTCGGAATGGAATCAGGTAGAACCACAGCACTATTGTCGTCGGGAAAATCCGTTAAAATCTAAAAACAAGCTGTTACTTTGAGTATGCTTTCTCTGTTCGTCTTTTCTTTGTTTGTCTTCTGTTTAGTCTTTACTCTACTTCGCTTCTCGTCTTTCTCGCTTTCGCTTCCAAAAACACTTGAGCGTTGTATAGTTAAGCCTCTCGGGCAATTAGTACGTGTTAGCTCAACGTATCACTACGCTTACACACCACGCCTATCTACGTCGTAGTCTCCAACAACCCTTACAGACTTATAGTCTGGGAGAACTCATCTCTTGGCAAGTTTCGTGCTTAGATGCTTTCAGCACTTATCTCTTCCGCACATAGCTACTCGGCAATGCGTCTGGCGACACAACCGAAACACCAGCGGTGCGTCCACTCCGGTCCTCTCGTACTAGGAGCAGCCCCAACCAATTCTCCAACGCCCACGGCAGATAGGGACCGAACTGTCTCACGACGTTCTAAACCCAGCTCGCGTACCACTTTAAATGGCGAACAGCCATACCCTTGGGACCTACTTCAGCCCCAGGATGTGATGAGCCGACATCGAGGTGCCAAACACCGCCGTCGATATGAACTCTTGGGCGGTATCAGCCTGTTATCCCCGGAGTACCTTTTATCCGTTGAGCGATGGCCCTTCCATTCAGAACCACCGGATCACTATGACCTGCTTTCGCACCTGCTCGACTTGTCTGTCTCGCAGTTAAGCTTGCTTATACCATTGCACTAACCTCACGATGTCCGACCGTGATTAGCAAACCTTCGTGCTCCTCCGTTACTCTTTGGGAGGAGACCGCCCCAGTCAAACTACCCACCAGACACTGTCCGAGTACTCGTTCCGAGCACTTCGTTAGAACATCAAACGTTAAAGGGTGGTATTTCAAGGACGCCTCCAACAACACTGGCGTGTCATCTTCAAAGGCTCCCACCTATCCTACACATCAAAATTCAATGTTCAGTGTCAAGCTATAGTAAAGGTTCACGGGGTCTTTCCGTCTAGCCGCGGGTACACCGCATCTTCACGGCGATTTCAATTTCACTGAGTCTCGGGTGGAGACAGCCTGGCCATCATTATGCCATTCGTGCAGGTCGGAACTTACCCGACAAGGAATTTCGCTACCTTAGGACCGTTATAGTTACGGCCGCCGTTTACTGGGGCTTCGATCAGGAGCTTCTCTTTCGATAACACCATCAATTAACCTTCCAGCACCGGGCAGGCATCACACCCTATACGTCCACTTTCGTGTTTGCAGAGTGCTGTGTTTTTAATAAACAGTTGCAGCCAGCTGGTATCTTCGACCGGTTCAACCTTCACCCGCGAGGGGCTACAATCTACGCCGGCGCACCTTCTCCCGAAGTTACGGTGCTATTTTGCCTAGTTCCTTCACCCGAGTTCTCTCAAGCGCCTGAGTATTCTCTACCTGACCACCTGTGTCGGTTTATAGTACGGTTCAGTGTAATCTGACGCTTAGTGGCTTTTCCTGGAAGCGTGGTATCGGTTACTTCAGCACCGTAGTGCCTCGTCATCATCTCTCAGTGTTAATGGAAGACCGGATTTGCCTAATCTTCCCACCTACCAACTTAAACAGGGATATCCAACACCCTGATAACCTAACCTTCTCCGTCCCCACATCGCAATTACACCAAGTACGGGAATATTAACCCGTTTCCCATCGACTACGCTTTTCAGCCTCGCCTTAGGGGCCGACTCACCCTGCCCCGATTAACGTTGGACAGGAACCCTTGGTCTTCCGGCGAACGAGTTTTTCACTCGTTTTGTCGTTACTTATGTCAGCATTCGCACTTCTGATACGTCCACCAAACTTCTCAATTCAGCTTCTTCCGCTTACAGAACGCTCCCCTACCCAACAATGTATCCATTGATGCCGCAGCTTCGGTGACTAGTTTTAGCCCCGTTACATCTTCCGCGCAGGCCGACTCGACTAGTGAGCTATTACGCTTTCTTTAAATGATGGCTGCTTCTAAGCCAACATCCTAGCTGTCTAAGCCTTCCCACTTCGTTTCCCACTTAACTAGTACTTTGGGACCTTAGCTGGCGGTCTGGGTTGTTTCCCTCTCCACGATGGACGTTAGCACCCACCGTGTGTCTCCTATGCATTACTCTTCGGTATTCGCAGTTTGCATCGGGTTGGTAATCCGGGATGGACCCCTAGCCGAAACAGTGCTCTACCCCCGAAGGTATTCACATAAGGCTCTACCTAAATAGATTTCGGGGAGAACCAGCTATCTCCCGGTTTGATTGGCCTTTCACCCCCAGCCACAAGTCATCCGCTAATTTTTCAACATTAGTCGGTTCGGTCCTCCAATTAGTGTTACCCAATCTTCAACCTGCCCATGGCTAGATCACCGGGTTTCGGGTCTATACCTTGCAACTACACGCCCAGTTAAGACTCGGTTTCCCTTCGGCTCCCTTATTCAGTTAACCTTGCTACAAAATATAAGTCGCTGACCCATTATACAAAAGGTACGCAGTCACAGAATAAATCTGCTCCCACTGCTTGTACGCACAAGGTTTCAGGTTCTATTTCACTCCCCTCGCCGGGGTTCTTTTCGCCTTTCCTTCACAGTACTGGTTCACTATCGGTCAATCAGGAGTATTTAGCCTTGGAGGATGGTCCCCCCATCTTCAAACAGGATATCACGTGTCCCGCCCTACTTGTTGTTAGCCTAGTACCACAAGAATGTTTTCGGATACGGGATTATCACCTTCTACGATTGAGCTTCCCAGCTCATTCTCCTAACAAACTTGCTATCACTAACTGGCTCTTTCGCGTTCGCTCGCCGCTACTAACGAAATCTCGGTTGATTTCTTTTCCTCGGGGTACTTAGATGTTTCAGTTCTCCCGGTTTGCCTCATTATCCTATGTATTCAGATAATGATAGTAGATTCTTCATCTACTGGGTTTCCCCATTCGGATATCTTGGATTAAACGCCTCTTATCG